>NC_016803.1:277500-3087500 GCF_000189295.2 Pseudodesulfovibrio mercurii
GAAAATGCCGGTTACCCGCGGAAGGACGGAAAGACCCTGTGCACCTTTACTGCAGCTTGACATTGGTATTTGATTAATCATGTGTAGGATAGGTGGGAGACTTTGAAGCGTGTACGCCAGTATGCGTGGAGTCACCCTTGAAATACCACCCTTGATTACTTAGGTATCTAATCCATAACCGTTATCCGGTGTGGAGACATTGTCTGGTGGGTAGTTTGACTGGGGCGGTCGCCTCCAAAATAGTAACGGAGGCTTGCAAAGGTTCCCTCAGGCTGATTGGAAACCAGCCGTTGAGTGCAAAGGCATAAGGGAGCTTGACTGTGAGAGAGACATCTCGAGCAGGAACGAAAGTTGGTCTTAGTGATCCGGTGGTTCCGAATGGAAGGGCCATCGCTCATAGGATAAAAGGTACGCCGGGGATAACAGGCTGATCGCGTCCAAGAGTTCACATCGACGACGCGGTTTGGCACCTCGATGTCGGCTCATCACATCCTGGGGCTGAAGCAGGTCCCAAGGGTACGGCTGTTCGCCGTTTAAAGTGGTACGCGAGCTGGGTTTAAAACGTCGTGAGACAGTTTGGTCCCTATCCTCCGTGGGCGTAGGAGAATTGAAAAGGGTCTGCCCCTAGTACGAGAGGACCGGGGTGGACGAACCTATGGTGTTCCTGTTGTCGCGCCAGCGGCATAGCAGGGTAGCTAAGTTCGGAAAGGATAACCGCTGAAAGCATCTAAGCGGGAAGCCCGCCTTAAGATAAGTTCTCCCTGGACATTATGTCCCTAAAGATCCCTGGAAGACCACCAGGTTGATAGGCTGGAGGTGTAAGCAACGCAAGTTGTTCAGCTGACCAGTACTAATAGATCGTGCGGCTTATTTAACAACTAATGGAATTCTCTCTTCCCCTATTTACTTATATATTCGAACTTCCAAGTTCACCAAATTTTCTTGGTGGCCAAGGAGGAGGGGGTACACCCGGTCCCATTCCGAACCCGGTAGTTAAGCCCTCCATCGCCGATGATACTGCATGGTAGCGTGTGGGAAAGTAGGTCGCCGCCAAGGAATATTTCCAAAGCCCCAGTCTCTGACTGGGGCTTTTTCTTTTTTATCGAGCGGCTTCCGAGAGCGGGCCGCCCGCACCGTTTCCGAGGCGGCAGGCGATCCTCACGTATGGAGCAATACGCTGCGGTCGCCCGTCCCCCTCGGAAAATGCACATCCGACCCACTCTCGAAAGCCTCGCTCCGTGCGGACGCGGGAGGAGAGAGCCGCTGTTGGTGCGCTATGCGCACCAAGGCGCTCCAGAGGGAAGGCTGGGGTTGCCCGCGACGGAGGGGCTGCCGGCGCTCGCGGTTGGAGGCGTGGCGAGACCCTCTGTCGCTTCGAGTGTTGGCGACGCGCGAATTGTTCCAGGGCGGGAAATGTCCTTGCTTGGTCGGGAGGTGTTTGAGATACTGGTCTTGGCCGTATTATCGTAACGCCATGGGAGGGGTTATGGCGAAATTGCAGGCTGTTCCCAAGGTCATCCCCATCCGGAACAAGGAAATCACCAAGCAGAAGCTGGTCAAGGCCGTGGGCAAGGTCCTGGCCGAGGTCGGGTTCCAGCGGCTGGGCGTCAACCTGGTCGCGCGTGAGGCCGGGGTAGATAAGAAGCTGATCTATCGCTATTATCAGGGGTTGCAGGGGCTGGTCGCAGAGTACGGCCGGACCGTGGAGTTCTGGCCCACGGCCGAGGAACTGCTCGGCGAGGACGCGGAGCATATCCGCGACATGGCCCCGCACGAGCTCATGTCCCAGTTTTTCCGTCGCTATCTGCGGGCCATCCTGCGCCGGCCGCAGACACTCGAAATCCTGGCCTGGGAAGGGGTGGTGCGCAACGACCTGACCCGGGCCCTGGAAGAGGTCCGAGTCCGTACCGCCCTCGAATTCTTCGAGTTGATGCGGACCGATCCGCCCGAGGAGGTGGATCTGACCGCACTGGTCATGATCCTGGCCGCAGCGGTCAATTTTCTGGCCGTGCGCTCGCGCATGCACCGCAGTCTGGGTGGGGTGGACGTGCGCTCCGAGGCCGGGTGGAAGCGTATCGAGGACACCCTGGACCTGATGTTGGAGCGGACGCTGAAGCCGTGACGGTGGGGCGGGATTCGCTGCGTCTGCCGCGATCCTTCTTTGCGCCGCACGTCACCGGAAGGACCGGGGAGAGCAAGGTCCTGATAAGCGTCAGGTCGCCGCAGCATCTCCTGGACAACCTGAACGACCGCACAGCCGAGCGGATGGTCTTCAACGGGGGCGTATTGCGCGTTTAATCGTGGACCCGTTGCGGAGGCATTACATGGCCCGACATAAGCCGAAAAAATGAGGGCGATGCCGGTGCAGACCGGCATCGCCCTTGAAATGTCCTGTGTTGGGCGTGGCGCTATTTGTTCTTGCCGCGCTTGGTCCAGAGCTGCATTTCCTTCATTTTCTTGCGACGCTCGCGTTGCAGGGATTTGCACACCAGGGGCAGTTTCTTCTTGTAGCCGTACTGTTCCCGGTACTCTTCGGGGGTCATGCCGTGGGTGGCCAGATGCTTCTTGGTCAGCACCTTGAAGGATTTGCCGCAGGCGCAGCAGAGGATGGATTTCTCCCGGATGGCTTTCTGGGGGTCGATGGTGGCGGGCATTGCGCTGTCAACGGCCTCGCCCTCGGCAATGGCTTTGATGCCTGCGGCAAGTTTCTGTACCATGGAAGTAATTTCTTCCTCGGTCATGGTCCGCACGCTTGCCTGCGCCTTCACGATCTCCAACGCTTCTTGCAAGTAATCTTCCATGGAAACCTCCTAGTTGTTCGGACTATCGGACATGCAGTGTTGAAGCGGTAAATCCGCGTCCAATGTTGTACTGTTAATGTTTCACCGCAGCTACATCGTATTCAACATACGGCTGCGTGTGTCAAGGTATTTAACCTTTACGGTGAAAAAGATTCATGCGTCCGGGGCGGGACCGCCGCAAAGGGTGAAGATACGGCCTTCCGGGCGCATCGGCCTTGATTCCTCGCGCCGGGTGCAGTATACGATAACGCATTGAGACGTGGATATCCAACAAAGCACAATCAATGGAGAGTAACATGGGTTCTGACGGGAATAAAATCCATAAATTGGAAGCGGTTCACGCAGAGAAAGAGGGCGCTGAAGGCGCTGCGCAGGCCGCTCCGGCTGCGGCCGTCAACGCCACCAGCCGGGATATGAGCAAGGTCGCGGTCATCGTCTCCCTGCTTGTGGTCGTGCTGCTGGTCATCTTTTTCTTCGGTATGAACCGGAACATCGCCGGGCTGACCGAAGAGGTCAAGAGTCTGGGCGAACTGCGCCAGGACGTCAGCCAGCTCGACGGGCGCATGGTCAAGATGGAGGAGGGGCTTCCGCTTGAGATGAAGCGGTTGCTCGCCCTGGACATGGTCAACGAGATGGCCATGAAGTCCGCCTACCTCGGCAACACCCTCGAAGACCAGGCCCTGCGCGACAAGATGCAGGGCATCCTGGAGTCCCTCAAGGAAGTCCGCGGAGCACTGGAAAAGTAGCTCTCAGGTACCGGGCGATTTTGTCCGGAGGCGCGGCAACCTGGTTGCCGCGCCCCTTTTTTTGCCGATAGTATTGATCAATGTTGTTTGTAGCTGATCAAAATGAGGTTGACATGGCGGAGTATTTCTGTTTATGTCCAATTAAATGATTAGTGATCAACAGAGGCGGCCGCGATGAACAGAAAATTTATCAGTTTGCGCGAAGTGGGGCGGCGATTGGATATCCCGCCGTCCACCATTGTGTATTACAAGGATAAATTTGAGCGTTTCATCCCGTCGGAAGGCGGTGGCGGACGGCGTACGCGCTATCCGGTAGAGGTCTTGGAAATCTTCAGGAGGATTCGAGGGATGTTCAACGACAATTGGTCAACTGAACAAATTGAACATGAATTAGCCTTGAAATTCGGTATGTTCATGAATGATCAACAGTCTGATCAAGGATTTGAACAGCCAGTTTCTCCCGGTGTCGTCCAGGACCTGGCCGGGGTGCTGTCCCGGATGACCGACGCGCTGGACAACCAGTCCCTGTTCCGCAGCGAGATACGTTCCCTGCGCGACGAGGTGGCCGCCCTGCGGGCCGAGCGCGAGGCCGAGGCCTCGCGGCGGGAGGAGGACGTCCGCGTCCTGCGCGAGGAGGTGGCCGCGCTCAAACGCAGGCTGACCGCCGGGGAGAGCGGTGGGATCATCGACTTCCCGCCGGCCGAGTTCCTGGCCAGCCCGCTGGTCATCGCCTCCGGGGGCGAGTACCTCGGGGTGCAGGGCAAGGAGCGCAAGCATTTCTCCCTCCAGGACTTCGTCCAGCTCATAGAGCGCAAGGAGTCGGCCACCGTTGCCCTGGAGACCTCCTGGCAGCGCCAGGACGGCCACTGGGTGCTCGTGGTGCGCACGCAGGACGGCGAGAGCGGTCGTGAGCAGAACATCATCCTGGTGGCCAAAAAGACGGTCACGCCGAGCCGGAATACGGTCACGGAAATCATTCGTCTGAACATCGACGGCAACGACGCGCCCGACGCCTTGCTGCTCACCCTGTTCCGTCAGCTGAAGACTGTTTTCAACGGGTAACGGCCGTAATTGTTTTAATCTTCTTCTAGAAAAACTCTTGATTGATTCGGCAGTTTCCTTTATATAGCTACTGCCAAATATACTATCAGGTACCATGTTTCGCGGTTCTTTTGGAGGAGACGGTATGCCCCAGGTCGCTGCTAGAATTACCCATGATCAGGAAAAATGGCTCAAGGACTATTTCAAGACCAAGAGCGCCGGAGCCGAGTTCATCCTGCCGTGGGCCGTGGACGTCTTCTTCAAGTCCATCCGCAATGTGTCGAGCGACTTTTCCGTGGCCGAACTGAAGACCATTCTCGAGTCCCACCGGGAAGTGAAGCTGCTGCCCAACCAGTCCAAGCAGGCGTACCTGCTGCTTCGGGTGGAAGAGGCGTGCGACGAGCACAGCGTGCACATCCAGCACGGGGCGAGCAAGTCCAACCTCGAGGTCAAGCTGCGCCGCCTGACCGATCTTCAGGCCACCGCCCTGATGATCTGGGCCACGGCCTACTGGGTCAGCAAGGCCTGGAACGGCGTTTCGGTCGAAGACTACGTCAAGCTGTCCTGCGGTTGATCCGCCACCCCGGGGGCGTCCCCGCCTTTTCGTTGCGATTGTCGGTTGCAGGTGTCCGCACCCGCCGATGATCGTTGTTTTTTTGGAGGCTGAACCATGGAACGACTTCCCTGCGTCCTGACCATCGCCGGGTCCGACTCCGGCGGCGGGGCGGGCATCCAGGCCGATCTCAAGACCATCACCATGCTCGGCGGATACGGGGCCAGCGTGATCACCGCCCTGACCGCCCAGAATACCGCCGCCGTGACCGGCATCCATGCCCCGTCGGCCAAGTTCGTGGCCCTGCAGCTCAAGACCGTGCTCGACGATATCCGGGTGGACGCGGCCAAGACCGGCATGCTTTTTTCCGCCCCGATCATCGAGGCCGTGGCGGCCCTTCTGCGCAGGAAGACCTTTCCCTTAGTGGTGGACCCGGTCTGCGTGGCCACCTCCGGGGGCAAGCTGCTCCAGGACGATGCGGTAAAGGCCATGGTGGAGCGCATGTTCCCCCTGGCCGACCTGCTGACCCCGAACCTGCCCGAGACCGAGCTGTTCACGGGCATCGCCGTCAGGACCCGCGAGGACGTCTTCCTGGCCGGGAAGATGCTCCTTGAGATGGGGCCCAGGGCGGTGCTCATCAAGGGCGGGCACGCCGATTCCCTGGCCGTGACCGACTGGTACATGACCTCCGGCGCAGAGCCTATCCCGTTCATGCAGCAGCGGGTGTCCACCGACTGCACCCACGGCACGGGCTGCACCCTGTCCTCGGCCATCGCCACCGGCCTGGCCCACGGCCTGGAAATGGGGCAGGCCATCCGGCGCGGCCAGGAGTACCTGAACCTGGCCCTGCGCGCCGGGTACCGCCTGGGCGAGGGGGGCGGACCGCCCAACCACCTGGCCCCGTGGCTCAAGGAGCGGGCGCGTGCCGGCGTCCTGGCGGCCGTGGACGACCTGGGTCGTCGGCTGACCGGTGCCACCGGGCTCAAGGCCTTGCTGCCGCGCGGCCGGGCCGACGTGGCCGTGGCCTTGCCCTTTGCCGACTCGGCCGCCGACGTGGCCGGGTTCCCCGGCGGGTTCACGTCCGTGAGCCGGAGCAGGGTGGACGTGGTCGGCCGTCCCGAATTCGGGGTGGCGGGACGCGCGGCGAGCCTGCTGCTGTCCGCCCGGCGGGCCCGACCCGACGTGGGCTGCGTCATGACCCTGGGGGGCGGCGTGGCCGTGCGCGGGGCGCTTGAGGCCCTGGGCATGGAGGTCGCCTGGATGGACTGGGACGGGCGGCCGGAGTACGTGGACGTCGCCGAGGACGGCTTCGAGGAGTGGGGCGGCCTGGCGGCCCTCAAGGAGCATCCGGCCCCGGAGTCGGTTCGGGTCCTGGGCGATCCGGGGGGCATTGGCCGGGAGTCCGTCCTGTACGTGCTGGCCCCGGACATGACGGAACTGCTGGCCGGGGTGCGGGATATTTCGGGCCGACTGGCGGAAAACCCCGACGAAGTGTAGATTTCCGTGCCCGCAACGTCCCTATAGGTTGACATATGCGCGAGAGCTTGCTTAAACAGCACGTTCTTTTTGCGGGCGTGGCGGAATTGGTAAACGCGCCAGATTTAGGATCTGGTACCTCACGGTTTGGGGGTTCGAGTCCCTCCGCCCGCACCACAAAATGCCATATATACGCGCCTGCCCAGGCGTTCGAGGAGGATACGTCTCATGGAATACAATGTTGAAGAACTCTCCCCGGTGAAACGCAAGATCACCGTGGAGGTCCCCGCCGAAGAGGTCAATGCCGCTCTCTCCGCCACCATCGCCCTGTACCGTGTGCAGGCCGACGTCAAGGGCTTCCGCAAGGGCAAGGTGCCGTCTTCGATCATCGAGTCCAAGTTCCGCAAGCAGGTGTATGGCGAAGCCACCACCGACCTGATCAACTACCAGATCAACGAGATCATGAACGGCCTTTCCATGCAGCCCATGTCCCGCATCGACGTGGATGCCAAGGAACTGGTCCGCGACGAGAATTTCACCTACTCCATCGAGTTCGAGGTCGCGCCCAAGCTCGACCTGCCCGAGTACAAGGGGCTGACCGTCGAAGAAGTGGACGTGGTCGTGTCCGACGATGAGGTGACCGAGGTCGAGGAGCGCATCCTCGAGAACAACGCCGAGGTCAAGGTCATCGAGGACGACCGTCCGCCCAAGGACGGCGAGGTCGCCTCCGTGAGCTTCGGCGCCTACCAGGACGACATCATCGTCGAGGGTATCCAGGCCGAGAACTTCGACCTGGTCCTGGGTCAGAACCAGGCCCTGCCCGAGTTCGAGGAGCTGATCAAGACCCTGTCCCCGGGCGAGGGCGGCGAGACCGACATCACCTTCCCGGCCGACTTCATCAACGAGAACCTGGCCGGCCGCACCGTGACCATGAAGGCCAAGCTGCACGCGGTCAAGGAGCGCATCAAGCCCGAGATGACCGACTCCGTGGCCCAGAAGGCCGGGTTCAAGGACGTGGAGACCATGCGCAAGGGTATTCGCGAGTCCTACGCCTCCCAGCGCAAGCAGATGAACAAGGCCGCCGCCCAGAGCGAACTGCTCCGGGGCATCATCGAGGGCATCGCCGAGTTCCCACTGCCGCCGGCCATGGTCGAGGATCGCGTGGACCGGCTGCTCAAGGACCTGGAATACCGCCTGGATCGCCAGGGCAAGGGCTTCCAGTCCCTGGGCAAGACCCCCGAGGAGCTGCGTTCGAGCTTCCGCCCCGAGGCCGAGGCTTCGGTCAAGACCGAAATCTTCCTCCTGGCCGTGGCCGCCGAGGAAGGGCTGGAAATCTCCCCCGAGGAGATCGAGACCACCCTGTCCCAGCTGGCCATGCAGTCCCGCCAGCCCCTGCACGAGCTGAAGAAGTACTATGAGGACAACAACCTCATCGTGCCCCTCAAGGACCGTCTGCTGTGCGACAAGGCCTCGGAGCTGATCTACGACTCCGCCGAGGTCAAGCTGATCGCCGCGCCCGCCCCGGCCGAGAAGGGTGCGGAGGCCGCGCCCGCCGGGGAGGCGAAGTCCGGCATCCAGTTCCAGGACAAGGCCGAGGCCGTGGAATGGGCCGTGGCCAACCTGGGCATCAAGGAGTCCACGGCCAAGGGGTACTCCCTGGCCAAGCTCCAGGAGCGCGCCGACAAGTACGAGGAGGAACAGGCCTAGGCCTTTCCCGAACGATACCAGACAGGCGGCGGTCCGGGAGCTTCCGGGCCGCCGCTTTTTTTCGGGCCGCCCTTGACCTTGCCCCCCGGATGCCTATTTGGTTCCGGCAGCGGGGCAAGTTTCCCCTTGTCCTTACAGGGGAAATATCTCATACTGAATGACGTAAAACTGAGAGGATACGGGCGTTGTGCCCTCCGCCAACGGTGCGCGAGGGTTGACGTTTCCCCTCCGGACATCCGATAAACCGCCCAAGAGCCTTCAAGGAGACATACATGGTCGCCATCCCGATGGTCATCGAAACAACGGGTCGCACGGAGCGCGCGTACGACATCTATTCCCGGCTTCTCAAAGACCGGATCATTCTGCTCGGCACCGCCATCGACGATCACGTGGCCAGCCTGATCTGCGCCCAGCTCCTGTTCCTGGAGTCCGAGGACCCGGAAAAGGAAATCTACATGTACATCAACTCGCCCGGCGGCGTGGTCACCTCCGGCATGGCCATCTACGACACCATGCAGTACATCTCCGCGCCGGTGGCCACCCTGTGCATGGGCCAGGCGGCCAGCATGGCCTCCCTGCTGCTCTGCGCGGGCGAGAAGGGCATGCGCTACTCCCTGCCGCACAGCCGCATCCTGATCCACCAGCCCCTGGGTGGGGCTCAGGGCCAGGCGTCGGACATCTCCATCCACGCGAAGGAGATTCTGCGCATGAAGGACGAGCTCAACGGCATCATGGCCCGGCACACGGGCCAGTCCATAGAGAAGATCACCGCGGACACGGACCGCGACTATTTCATGTCGTCCGAGGAAGCCCTCGAGTACGGCCTCATTGACAAGGTCATGAAGTCGCGGGCGGACGTGGACGAAAGCATCAAGGGTTAATCGCCATGACCATCGACAAGAAGAACAATTCATCCGATCTGTGCTGTTCGTTCTGCAGCAAGACCCAGGCGGAGGTGCAACGGCTCATCGCCGGGCCCGACGTATACATCTGCGACGAGTGCGTGGCCCTGTGCAACGACATCATGGCCCAGGAGACCATCAGCGAGGAATTCGAGGACGGTCGCCTGCTCCCTCCCCAGGAGATCAAGGAGCTGCTGGACCAGTACGTCATCGGTCAGGAACAGGCCAAGAAGATCCTGTCCGTGGCCGTGCACAACCACTACAAGCGCGTCTTCTACGCCGCCGCCAATTCGGGCGGTGACGACGTGGAGATCGACAAGTCCAACATCCTGCTCATCGGCCCCACGGGCTCGGGCAAGACGCTCCTGGCCCAGACCCTGGCCCGGGTGCTCAAGGTCCCGTTCGCCATCGCGGACGCCACCACCCTGACCGAGGCGGGCTACGTGGGCGAGGACGTGGAGAACATCCTGGTCCAGCTGCTCCAGAACGCGGACTACGACATCGACGCGGCCTCGCGCGGCATCATCTACATCGACGAGATCGACAAGGTGGCGCGCAAGGGCGACTCCCCGTCCATCACCCGCGACGTGTCCGGCGAAGGCGTGCAGCAGGCCCTGCTCAAGATCATCGAGGGCACCGAGGCCAACATCCCGCCCAAGGGCGGGCGCAAGCACCCCCAGCAGGAGTTCATCCGCATGGACACCTCGAACATCCTGTTCATCCTGGGCGGCGCCTTCATCGGCCTGGACAAGATCGTGCAGCAGCGCAAGCAGGGCTCCGGCATGGGCTTCGGCGCCAAGGTCGAGGCCAAGAAGGAGATGGGTCTGGGCGAACTGTTCGGCATGGCCGAGCCCATGGACCTGATCAAGTTCGGCCTGATCCCCGAGTTCGTCGGCCGCATCCCGGTGCAGACCGCCCTGGAGGAGCTGACCGAGGAGGACCTGGTGCGCATCCTGACCGAGCCCAAGAACGCGCTCATCAAGCAGTACCGCAAGCTGTTCGAGCTGGACAAGGTGGAGCTGACCTTCACCGAGAACGCGCTGACGGCCATCGCCAAGCAGGCCATCGAGCGCCGGACCGGCGCGCGCGGCCTCCGCAACGTGCTGGAAAAGACCATGCTCGACATCATGTACAAGCTCCCGGCCATGCCCGACGTGCGCGAGTGCGTGATCAACGCGGCCGTGGTCGAGAAGGACATGGATCCGCTCCTGCTGTACCATCAGGAAGTGAAGTCCGCCTAGAACGGTTCGGATTGACATTCCGTCCGTGGGCCTTACCTTCCGTACATCGGCGGTATCCTTCCCCGGCAACGGGGAAACGCCTTATTCTAACCCTCGGAGGAATCAATGCCGACTTTCGGTTTTGACGGCAAGAAATCCCCTGATCCCATGACCCTCCCGATGATGTCGCTGAGGGAAGTGGTGATGTTCCCGAAATCCATCGTCCCGCTGTTCGTGGGGCGCGAAGCCTCCATCAAGGCCATAGAGACCGCGGTCGCCGACTACGGCAAGCAGATATTCCTGGTCACCCAGAAGTCCCCGGAAAAGGAACACCCCGAAGCGGGCGACCTGTACCGCGTGGGCACGGTCAGCAAGATCCTGCAGATGCTGCGGCTGCCCGACGGCACCATCAAGGTGCTCTTCGAGGGCGTGTCCCGCGCCACCTGGGACCCCAGCGTGGACATGATCCCCTACGCCGAAGAGGAGGGGGACTACCCCAAGGCCCGCTTCCACGTGCTGGACGACTCCGGCGTGGACACGGCCGAGGGCAAGGCCCTGATCCGCGCGGTCCAGGACTCCCTGGAGGAGTTCGGCAAGGTCAACAAGAAGGTGGCCCCCGAGGCCATCCTGGCCATGTCCACCATCAAGGACGCGGGCCAGCTGGCCGACCAGATCATGCCGCACCTCAAGATCGACTTCTCGCGCAAGCAGGAGATTCTCGAGGAGCTGGACCCCAACCGCCGTCTCGAACGCGTCTACGAGCTGCTGCTCGGCGAGATCGAGATCGTCTCCATCGAGAAGCGCGTCAAGGGGCGCGTCAAGGACCAGATGGAGAAGAACCAGCGGGAGTACTATCTCAACGAGCAGGTCAAGGCCATCAACAAGGAGATGGGCCGCGACGACGACCCGCAGGCCGAGGCGCAGGAGCTGGAGGCCCAGCTGGACGCCAAGCCCATGTCCCAGGAGAATCGCGAGCGCGTCCGCAAGGAAATCAAGAAGATGCGGACCATGCAGTCGTCCAGTGCGGAGTACACCGTGGTCCGCAACTACATCGACTGGGTGCTCGACCTGCCCTGGGACAACTACAAGGACGACAAGGACGTGGACATCGCCCGGGCCAGGGCCATCCTCGACGAGGATCACTACGGCCTGGAGAAGCCCAAGGAGCGCATCCTCGAATATCTGGCCGTGCAGACCCTGGTGGAGACCATGAAGGGTCCCATCCTCTGCTTCGTCGGCCCTCCTGGCGTGGGCAAGACGTCCATCGCCCGGTCCATCGCCCGGTCCATGGATCGCGAATTCCTGCGGCTGTCCCTGGGCGGCGTGCGCGACGAGGCCGAGATTCGCGGCCACCGGCGCACCTACGTGGGGGCCATGCCCGGCAAGATCATCCAGTCCCTGAAGCGGGTCAAGTTCAACAACCCGGTCATCTGCCTGGACGAGGTGGACAAGATGTCCGCCGACTTCCGGGGCGATCCGTCGGCGGCCCTGCTCGAGGTCCTGGACCCGGAGCAGAACTACGCCTTCAACGACCATTACCTGGACCTGGACTACGACCTGTCCAAGGTTTTCTTCATCACCACGGCCAACAGCCTGGAAGGCATTCCGCTGCCGCTGCAGGACCGCATGGAGATTATTCGGTTGCCCGGCTACCTCGAGACCGAGAAGGTCGAGATCGCCAAGGGGTTCCTGGTGCCCAAGCAGATCAAACAGCACGGCCTCAAGCCCGAGAACCTGAAGATCTCGGACAACGCCATCCTGGACGTGGTCCGCTACTACACCAAGGAAGCGGGCGTGCGTAACCTGGAGCGCGAGATCGCCTCCATCTGCCGCAAGTCCGCCATGCGCATCGTGGAGGACCACGACCGCGACAAGGTCATCCAGATATCCAAGCAGAGCCTGCAGAAGATCCTGGGCGTGACCAAGTACACCTACGGCGAGCGCGAGGAGGAACCCCAGGTGGGCGTGTGCAACGGCCTGGCCTGGACCCAGCTCGGCGGCGAGATGCTCCTGGTGGAGGTCGTCCTCATGCCCGGCAAGGGCAAGGTGGAGATCACCGGCAAGCTCGGCGACGTCATGCAGGAGTCCGCGCGGGCGGCCGTGTCCTACATCCGCTCCCGGTCCGACCTGCTGGGGCTCAAGCCCGACTTCTACAAGCTCATTGACATTCACATCCACGTGCCGGACGGTGCCACCCCCAAGGACGGTCCGTCCGCTGGCGTGACCCTGACCACGGCGCTTATCTCGGCGCTGTTGAACATCCCGGTGCGCAACGACCTGGCCATGACCGGCGAGATCACCCTGCGCGGCCGCGTCCTGCCCATCGGCGGGCTGCGCGAGAAGCTCCTGGCGGCCCATCGCGGCCTGATCAAGACCGTGCTCATCCCGGCCGAGAACGAGAAGAACCTCCAGGACGTGCCCAAGGACATCCTCAAGGACCTCGAGGTCATCCCGGTCAAGACCATGGACCAGGTCATCGACAAGGCCCTGGAGGGCGGCTCCCGGAACGTCTGGGTGCGCAACCACGGCGAGGCTCCCGTGGCGGCCGGACTGCTCAAGGAGGAGTTCCGGCGGCCCGCCCGCCAGTAGCTCCGTTCGATCCATCGTGAAACAAAAGCCCGTCGGCCTTGCCGTCGGGCTTTTTTCGTGTAGTCTTGAGGGAACCTGGAGGTTCCCATGCGCGAATTGACGAGAAGGGACCGCGCCCTGGGCGCGGTGGTCGGCATGTTCGTCGGCGACGCCCTTGGGCTGGGCCCGCACTGGTATTACGACCTGAACGAGCTGCGCGCCGACTACGGCGACTGGATCACCGACTACCGGCCGCCCAAACCGGGGCGCTATCACGACGGCTGCAAGGCCGGGGATGTGTCCCAGACCGGCCAGGTCTCCCTGCTCCTGCTGGCCTCCCTGGCCGAGCGGGGCGGGTACGACGAGGCCGACTTCACGGCCCGGCTGGACGAGTTTCTGCAAACCATCGACGGCACGCCTCAGGGCGGGCGGTACACGGACATCGCCATGCGCGAGGTCTGGCAGGCGCGCAAGGGAGGCGTGCCCTGGTCCGAGGCCGCCGGGCTGTCCGACTCGGGCGAGGCCGCCGTGCGCGGGGTCGTGCTGGCCGCGCGCTACGCCAACGAGCCGCGCGAGCTGGCCGCCCACGCCATGGCCAACATCCGGCTGACCCACGCCGAGCCCTTCGTGGCCGCCCAGTCCCTGGCCTTCATCCTGGCCGTGTGCCGCCTGATCCGGGGCAAGACCCTGGAGAAGTCCGGCAAGTCGCTCATGGGCTGGGCCCAGAAGGAGGTGGACCGGGCGCTCATCGACGTCTTCCTCCAGCCCGGCCTGGTGCACGAGGCGGCGGTGGACCGGGACATCCTGGTGGACCCGCCCGAGCGCATCGCCCAGATATACGGCCTGGCCTGCCAGCTCGGCTTCATGGTCCCGGCGGCCTACTGGTTGTCCAGCCGGTTCGCCGACTTCGAGACCGCCGTGCTCACGGCCGTCAACGGCGGGGGCAACAACATGGCCCGCGCCTGCCTGACCGGAGCCCTGTCCGGGGCCCTCAACGGCCTGGACGGCATCCCCAAGCGGTTCCTCGACGGCCTGCGCGACCGGGATGAGATCCTGGCCAATGCCGAAAAGGTGGTCGCGGCCCTGTAGCGGGAAGGAGCGAAAGGCAAAAGAAAGCCCCCTCGTCGGAGGGGGCTTTCTTTTATCGAATCTTCGAGGCGATGTTGTGCTTGATCCAGGTCCCGTCCCACCATTCGATGGGCTGGGTGGGGATGCCGCCCACGGTGATGCCGTAGTGCAGGTGATCGCCGCCCGCCAGCCCCGTGGCCCCGGTGTGGGCGATGATCTGGCCCTTCTGGACCATGTCGCCCGGGTGCACGGCGATGGACGAGAGGTGGGCGTAGAGCGATTGCAGCCCCAGGCCGTGGTCCAGGACGACCACGTTGCCGTAGATGCCCAGGAAGTCGGCGTAGACCACCCGGCCGTCGTTGCCCGCCGGGACCGGCGCGTGCTGGATGCTGGCCAGGTCCAGGCCGAGGTGGGTCTGGAAGTCCACCTTCTTGCCCTTGTACATGTAGTCGCGGGCATCGGCGAAGCGGGCCCGGTTGGCCGCGTTGGGCAGACGCACGAACGGGCCGGACCAGAGTATGGTCGGGCTGGTCTGGCGGCTGAACTCCACCAGCCTGGCCCGGTTCTCCTTGCGGATGGTGTTGTTGATGTACAGGTACTGGTCGAGCAGGCTGCCCTGGTTGGGGACCAGTCCCTGGAATTCCGGGATGGTCTGCTCCATGAAGCTGTCGGACAGGGAAATCTGGTCATGCCGGAAGACGCGCGCGTTGGTGTGGTAGTTGAACGAGCGCTTGGCGCTGTTCCCGGCCGCGTCCTCGGCCACCACGAAGGGCTGGAAGTCCTTGACCGCGACGTCCCAGGGATGGGCGAACATGCAGTAGTACAGGAACTTGCCCGAGCCGCCGGGCTGGAGGTAGGCCGGGAAGAACCGCTCGCCCACCTGGATGCCGGTCTTGGCCGCCTCTTCGCTCAGGGCGTAGACCATCAGCCCGGCCCCGCCCTGGTTCAGGTTGTTGACCGGGGATTCCACGTAGATGCGCGGCGGAGTCAGGTCCAGGGAATAGGTCCTGTCCGTCCGGGTGGTGCCCGCCGCGCCGAAGGGATAAAGGGAGGAGTCCCTGGCCGTGACCTCGATGGTGAACGCGCCTTCGGTCATGGTGGCGGAGTCCAGGAGGATGTTCTCCTCGACCTGCATGATGCCGCCGGGGTAGGTCCTGGCGGCCAGGGGCAGGCGCTTGTCGCCCTGGACCGCGTAGATCTCCAGGGACTTGAGGCCGCTGCCGGGGTCGGTCACCGTGACGGTCACCACGGACCCCTTGCCCAACTGGGCCGTGTCGGGCGCGATGGCCACCACCGGGGGCGTGGTGTCGCGGAAAATCATGAAGAGCCCGGCGCACAGGGCCAGGAGGACGATGATGGCGAGCAGCCCCCCCAGGGGCAGCTTGCCGCCGCTTTTCTTTTTGCTCAGGCTGGTGTCTTTGCTCATGGTACTTCCTGTGTGATGAAATCTAGACTATTTCTATAACACTCCATGAGAGGACACAAGGGAAGAAGGTGAAAACTCCGCGAAGCGGACGTGAAGGCGCGGCGCGGCCGCCGGGAACGCGAACGCGGAACCCGTCGCGGGCGGGGCGTCCGGGGGGGGGTCGTGTTTTTTTGTGGTGCCGTCCGGAGGGCGGGGGGGCCTCCGGGGCGGGATCAGCCGTCCTGTTCCAACCCCTCCATGAGGTTGATGGTCAGGCGCAGGAAGTCGGCCTCGGTGACGATGCCGACCAGGCCGCCGTTTTCGACCACGGGCAGGCAGCCGTACTTGTTGTTGAGCAGGAGCCGGGCGGCTTCCTTGAGGGAGGTGTCGGGTTCCACCGAGACGATGTCCGCGCGCATGATCTCGTGGATGGGGATGCCGGAGTCGATCTCCTTCTGGGTCTCGGGGTCGAGATCGGCCAGCTTGGAGATGGTCGCGGACAGGATGTCCCGGTGGGTGATCAGCCCGGTGAAGACGTTGTCCACGGTGACGATGGGGATGTGCCGGATACGTTGCAGGTCCATGAGTTCCCGCGCGGTATGCAGCGAATCGTTCTCCCTGAGGGAGAAGACCGGCGACGTCATGAGATCTCTCACCTTCAGCATAGCTCCTCCTGGGTCTACCGATACTGTCGGTCAATGCGGGAAATGTGTCAAGATTTCTGCTCCCTTTCCGGGTATTCTTTGCCCCCCGTGTTGACTTGGCGGGTAAAATCTGTTCAGCATCCCGCAGGTGTTTTCGTTCATGGAACGCCGTATCCCCAGGAGAGACGATGGTTGACCCGGTAAGGCTCAGGGAGCGCATGGTGCGTGACCAGATTCAGGCGCGCGGCGTGACCGACGAGCGCGTGCTCGCGGCCATGCGGGAACTGCCGCGCCATTTGTTCGTGGAGGAGGCCCTGGCCTACAAGGCCTACAGCGACGGGCCCCTGCCCATCGGCGAGGGGCAGACCATCTCCCAGCCGTACATCGTGGCGCTCATGTCCGAACTGTTGCAGGTGGAGCCGGGCATGAAGGTGCTCGAAATCGGCACCGGGTCCGGCTACCAGGCCGCTGTCCTGGCGCACATGGGGGCCGAGGTCTACACCGTGGAGCGCATCAAGAAGCTCTTCCACGCCGCACGCAAGCGGTTCATGGACATGCGCATGTTCTCGGTCAAGCTCAAGCTGGACGACGGGACTCTGGGCTGGCCCGAGGAGGCCCCGTTCGACCGGATCATCGTCACGGCGGGCGGCCCCACGGTGCCCGCACCCCTGGTGGACCAGCTGGCCGACCCCGGCCGCATGCTCATCCCGGTGGGCGCGTCCCGGCGCAGCCAGAGCCTGGTCCTGGTGGAGAAAAGGGACGGCCGGGTCGAGCAGACGGACAAGGGCGGCGTGGCCTTCGTGGACCTGGTGGGCAGCCATGGCTGGTAGGGTGGAAGGCATGGGCGACGGCAACGGGAAAAAGACCTTTCGGGCGGCCTTCATGGCCAGCCCAGGCCCGCAGGACCTGCGCGAAGGGGCCATGCTCTGGCTCAAGGGGCTGTGCATGGGCGGGGCGGACATCATCCCCGGCGTGTCCGGCGGGACCATCGCCTTCATCACCGGCATCTATTCCCAGCTGGTGGACGCCATCCGTTCCTTCGACGTGGCCTTTCTGCGCCGCCTGCTACGCCTGGACCTGACCGGGGCCCTGGCCGAGGTGCACCTGCGCTTCCTGGCCTGCCTGCTCTTCGGCATCCTGACCGCCGTGGTGACCATGGCCGGGTTCATGAACTACATGCTCAACAACCGGCCGGTGGAGATATGGTCCCTGTTCTTCGGGCTCATCGCGGCCTCCATCTTCGTGGTCGGACGCGAGATCAGGCCGTTCAACGCGGTCAACATGGGATTCGTCCTGCTGGGCACCGTGGGCAGCTACCTCCTGGTGGGCATGATCCCGGTGACCACGCCCGAGACCACGGGCTTCATCTTTCTGTGCGGGGCCATCGCCATCTGCGCCATGATCCTGCCGGGCATCAGCGGGGCGTTCCTGCTGCTCATGCTCGGCAAGTACGAATACGTCACCCGGACCCTCAAGAATCCGTTCCTGTGGGACAATTTCGTGGTCCTGGCGACCTTTGCGGCCGGGGCGGTGGTGGGTATCGTCCTGTTCTCCAGGGTGCTGCATTTCCTGCTCAACCGCTGTCACGCGGCCACGGTGAGCGTGCTCACCGGGTTCATGATCGGGGCCTTGCGAAAAGTCTGGCCCTGGAAAGAAGTCTTGGAATCCACGGTCATTCGTGGGAAGATACATGTCCTGCGGACGCAGAACGTCCTGCCCGACGGTTTCAGCGGGGAGGTGGTTCTGGCGTTGGGGCTGTTCGCGGCGGGCGTGCTCGTCGTGTTCGTGTTGGAGCGGTTGTCCGACCGCGCGCAATGAATAGGGTCTCCTTTGCGGGAGAAAGCGATAAAGAGAGAAGAAGATATGAGTGAGTGCAGTTCCGGCTCCTGCGGCGGCGGGGGCGACGGCAAGCCGAGCGCCAAGATGAAGATCCAGGACGAGATGATCAAGTCCACCCTGGAAAAGATCAAGTACAAGCTGTTCATCATGAGCGGCAAGGGCGGGGTGGGCAAGAGCTCGGTCTCGGTCAACGTGGCCGCGGCCCTGGCCGCCAGGGGCTTCAAGGTCGGCCTGCTCGACGTGGACATCCACGGTCCCTCGGTGCCGACCCTGCTCGGCATCTCCGGCACCCTGGACGTGGACCGGGGTTCCCTGATCCTGCCCAAGGAATACAACGAGAACCTCCACGTGGTCTCCATGGAGTCCCTGCTCAAGGACCCTGACCAGGCCGTGCTCTGGCGCGGTCCCATGAAGACCTCGGCCATCCGCCAGTTCATCTCCGACGTGCAGTGGGGCGACCTGGACTTCCTGGTGGTCGATTCCCCTCCGGGCACCGGCGACGAGCCCATGACCGTGCTCAAGACCATCCCGGACGCCCTGTCCGTGGTCGTGACCACGCCCCAGGAGGTCTCCCTGTCCGACGTGCGCAAGTCCATCAATTTCCTGCAGTACGCCAAGGCCCCGATCCTCGGGGTGGTGGAGAACATGAGCGGCCTGATCTGCCCGCACTGCCACCAGTCCATCGACCTGTTCAAGAAGGGCGGCGGCAAGGCCCTGGCCGAGAAGTACGGCCTGGACTTCCTCGGCGCCATCCCCCTGGACCCGACCACGGTGGTGGCGGGAGACATGGGCGTCCCGGTGGTCCTGATGGAGGAGGAGTCCTTCGCCAAAAAGGCGTTCCTCGAACTGGCGGAGACCATCGCGGCCGCCGCCCAGAACAGCCTTGAGGCGGCCTCGACCACAAACACCTAAAGGCGGGAACGATGAACAGGAAAAAAGTCTTCAATCTTCCCAACTGCCTGACCATGGCCAGGATTCTGGCGGCGCCCTTCATCGTGCTGCTGCTCTACTTCGAGATGTGGTTCGGATTCAAATTCGGCTCGTATTTCGCCTTCGGCCTGTACTTCCTGGCCTGCGTCACGGACTACTTCGACGGCAAGATCGCCCGTGAGCAGAACACCATCACCAACCTGGGCAAGTTTCTCGACCCCCTGGCCGACAAGCTGCTCATCGGCTCGGCCCTGATCATGCTGGTCAGGCTCGGGCCGGGGTGGGGCGTGCCCGCCTGGGTGGTGATCATCATCATCTGCCGCGAGCTGGCTGTGACCGGCATGCGCGCCGTGGCCGCGGAGCAGGGCGAGGTCATCGCCGCGGACCGGCTGGGCAAGGCCAAGACCCTGACCCAGTCCCTGGCCGTGGGCTTCCTGATCTTCCACTACCCGCTCTTCGGCTGGGACCCCCGGCCCACCGGCATCGTGCTGCTGTACGTCGCGCTGGTCCTGACCGTGGTCTCCGGCGGGCACTACCTGTACAACTTCTACAAGAAGTGGATCGGGACCCCGGAAGAGGGCTGACCGGACCGGGAGCGCCGCAGCGGGCGAGGGGAGGCCGGTCCGTCAAAGGAGCGATGTCTGTTTCGGAGACGAGTCTAGAAAAAATCGAGAACCGCTCGGACCGCCTCGGAGAATGCCCGGCAACCCCTTGTCCAAACTTGGGAATTTCAGGGATGACAGGGGTATGGTAACATGCTAGTTTTGCTACGGCACAACTGTACAAGTTCTCGAAAAATGGGTTACAAGGTAAAGAGAGACAAACATTTCTGCGAGATACCTATGTCGGATTCCAGCTCGGTCAACCATCTTGTCCGCATAACCAACTGCCTCCAGACCATTCTCGATCTCGAGTCCCAGCTGGAGCAGTTGGAAAACGGCCATTCCCTCCTGGACGAATTCGCCGTGCTCAAGTCGTTCCTCGAACGGATCGACGAGGTTGAGCTGAGCGAATCGGACGTGGAGCGCATCGAGACGGCGACATCGAACTTTCTCAAGGAATTGCAGGGGCCGCTGTCGCGGCGCAAGCCCCGGATGGGCGCGGAGCGCAGGTTGCAGTAGCCATGCGCGGCAGATTGATATTCGTGGCGCTGCTGGTCTGCATCAACCTCTTTTTGCTGACCCGGCTGATCTGGAGCGACCAGGGGGTGTTCGCCTACCTGGAATTGAAGAACCGGTACGAGGTCCTGCGGCAGAAGATCGAGGCGGTGGACGCCCGGAGCCTGGACCTGAGCCAGGAGATCCGCAAGCTCAAGTCGGACAAGGCCTACCAGGAGAAGGTCATCCGCGAGAAAATGAATTTTGTCAAGAAGGACGAGCTGTTATACATATTCCCGGATGAGAAGGACCAACCCCGCGGAGAAACCGCCGATGTGCAAGAAAATTGAATGGTATCAGGAAGTCCTCTCCTTGGAACCCGGTTCACGGGTCTTTTTCCCTCTCGCCAAGCTGTTCGTCGAGAACGGGCAGCCCGAGGACGCGGTCAAGACGCTGCGTCAGGGGCTGGACAGGCATCCCGACTATCTTGAGGCGCGCATGCTCCTGGTGGAGCTGCTGACCGAACTCGACCGCGAGGCCGAGGTCCACGAGCAGCTCGAGCGGGTCATCAACCCCCTGCGCGACTATCCCGCCTTCTGGCGCGGCTGGGCCCGGAGCCTGCCTCCGGAACAGCGCGACCTGGCCGTCTTCCTGATGCTGGTGGCCTCCAATCTTTCCGGCGACGTGATCACGTGGACCGACGTGGTCTTCGAGGGCATCGGCACCCTGGCCGACCGGCTGGTGGGCGCGCCCCTGCCGCCCCCGCAGGACGGGCCGCCGCCCTTCAGGCTGCCCCGCGTGGAGCGGCAATTCGACGACGATGACGTCGCGCGTCCCGACTTCCGGCCCGGCACCGGCTCCTTCCGGACCAAGACCATGGCCGACCTGCTCGCCTCCCAGGGGGATGTGGAGGGGGCACTTGAAATCTACCGGGATTTGTTGCAATCAACCGTGTCCGACGAGCGCCGCGCCGAGCTGCGCGACCGGATCGTGCAGTTGGAGCGCCGCCGGGACGGCAACGGGCCGGACGGGGAAGCGGACGCCTTCGGCGCACACGCCAAGAACCGGCTGATCAGCACCCTCGAGACCCTGGCCGCCAGGTTCGAGGCCCGGGTCCAGGGGTAGGCAAACAGCCAGGAACGCACCGGCTTCAGGCGCGGAGCGGACCTGCATGAAAGCGGGAATATGCGATATCTATTTTTGACCATTCTGGCCGCCGCGGCACTGCTCGGCGGTTGCGGCATGTGGGACACCACCGCCGAATACACCAAGGAAACCTGGCACACCACGCGCGACTTCGTGGACCCGCCGCCGGTCATCGACACCGACAGCTACCAGTTCACCAACCCCAACCAGGAGAAGCTGGCCAAGCTCATCTCCCCGGTTGACGGGCCGCTGACCCAGCTGATCCGCTTCGTGGACGACACGGACACCCTGCCCGGCATCGACTGGCTCGACCTGCTCATGGCCCGCTTCCCGTGGGTTGACCGGGTCCTGGTCACGGACGAGCAGGGGACGATCATCTTCATGCAGCCGCAGCTGCCGCTCAAGCGCATCAACAAGCCGCTGGTCTTCGAGGGCGTCTGGCGCGAGATCAGCCTGCTGACCGTGGTCGATTACTCCGACCTGGGCCCGGAGATGTACATAGGGCGGCCCTATTTCGACGATGTCCGTTTCGGCGGCCTGATCGGCGTGGGCTTCGACCCCCGCTCGCTCATGCGCCTGAGCCCGGACCCCAAGGCCCTGATCGTCATCGATCCGGGGCGCAACGTCTGGTCCCTGGGCGCGGACGTGGACAAGAAGGCCCTGCTGGCCGTAGACTGGAAGGACCTCCTCAAGGACGAGGTGCACGGGCAAATTCAGGTGGGCAACCGCTACTACACCTGGCTGACCCGGTACGTTGGCAGGGACCAGTATATTTACGCTACAGAGAGCGTGGACCCAAACGCAGAGGGAAGCTGGTGGCCATTCTAGGGGCGCAATCAAATCGTGAGGGCAAGCAGATGTCGCAACAGGTAACCGTCACCGAGCACATCCTCCTGCACCAGAAGATGGTGCCGGGGGCGACCGGGCAGTTCACGCGACTCTTCAACGAACTCGTTCTGTCCGCCAAGATCATCGGCCGCGCCGTGAACAAGGCCGGGCTGGTGGACATCCTCGGCTTCACGGGCGACATCAACGTCCAGGGCGAGGAGGTCAAGAAACTCGACGAGTACGCAAACCGCATCCTGATTCACCGGCTGGCCCGGTCCGGCGTGCTCTGCGCCATGGCCAGCGAGGAGAACGCGGACATCATCGAGGTGCCCGAGTCCCTGCCGCGCGGCGAGTACATCATCGTCTTCGACCCCCTGGACGGCTCCTCGAACATCGACGTCAACGTCAACATCGGGACCATCTTTTCGATCTTCAAGCGCAAGAGCGACCCGGCCGCCGCGCTCATGTCCAGCGACGTGCTCCAGAAGGGCAGTGAGCAGGTGGCCGCGGGCTACGTGCTCTACGGTTCCTCGACCATGCTGGTCTTCACCTGCGGCGACGGGGTGCACGGCTTCACCCTGGACCCGAGCGTGGGCGAGTTCCTGCTCTCCCACCCGAACATCCGCATCCCGGAGCAGGGCAAGATCTACTCGGTCAACGAGGGGTACGAGCGCTACTGGGACCGCCACACCAAGCAGGTCCTGGCCTATTTCAAGTCGCCCCAGAACGCCCTGCGCAAGCCGTACTCCGGCCGCTACATCGGCTCCCTGGTGGCGGACTTCCACCGCAACCTGCTCTACGGCGGCATCTTCATGTATCCCGCCGACCTGCGCGATCCCAAGAAGCCCACGGGCAAGCTCCGCCTGCTGTGCGAGTGCAACCCCATGTCCTTCATCGTGGAGCAGGCGGGCGGCCTGGCCATCGACGGCCTGAACCGGGTCCTGGACATCGAGCCCGACCATCTGCACCAGCGCATTCCCTTTTTCTGTGGATCGCGCAACGACGTCAGGGTGGTTCAGGAGATCTACGAATCCGAGTCCCGGAGAAAAAAGAACCGCTGATGCGCATCCTCGGCATCGAGACTTCCTGCGACGAGACCGCCGTGGCGGTGGTGGAGGACGGCCGTCTGCTGGGCGAGCGACTGGCCACCCAGGTGGACACGCACGCCCTGTTCGGCGGCGTGGTCCCGGAGATCGCCTCGCGCGAACACCTGCGCGTCCTGCCCCGGCTCTACCGGCGGCTTATGGCCGAGACCGGCCTTGACGCCGGCGACCTGGACGGCGTGGCCGTGGCGCGCGGTCCGGGGCTGCTCGGCAGCCTGCTGGTGGGCGTGAGCTTCGCCAAGGGGCTCAGCCTGGCCTCCGGGGCGGACCTGATCGGGGTCAACCACCTCTGGGCGCACCTGCTCGCGCCGGGCCTGGAAGGGGAGCTGCGTTTCCCGGCCCTGGGGCTGCTCGTTTCGGGCGGGCATACCCACATCTACCGGATATCGTCCCCAACGGAGTTCGAGCTGCTCGGCCGGACCCTGGACGACGCCGCCGGGGAGGCCTTTGACAAGACCGCCAAGATGCTGAATTTTCCCTATCCGGGCGGGCGGTTCATCGACCAGCTGGCCCAGGAGGCCGAGCCGGATACCGACTTGTTCCCGAGGCCGTACATCGACAACCCGACCCTGGACTTCAGCTTCAGCGGGCTCAAGACGGCGGTGGCCAATTACGTGGCCGACCATCCGGAGCTGGTCTTCGGGACCATGGCCGATCCGCAGGCCGTGGCCGACCTGCCCGGGGAGCGGCGGGCCGCCCTGGCCCGGGTCTGCGCCTCGTTCAACTGGGCCGTGGCCGACACCCTGCGCATCAAGGTGGAGCGCGCCCTGAAGCGGGAGGGCCGGATGGAGAGCCTGATCGTGGCCGGAGGCGTGGCCGCCAACACGGGTGTGCGCCGCGCCATGGGCGTCGTGGCCGAGGCCTTCGGCATCGGACTGACCCTGCCGGGGCTGTCCCTGTGCACGGACAACGGGGCAATGGTCGCCTATGCCGGATGGCAGCTCGCCAGGGCGGGGTACCGGCACGGGCTCGACCTCGAAGCCATACCCCGGGGCCGTATCGTCCCGCAGGACTGGGAGCGGGCGGGTTCCGGCGTCGAGCAGGGGTGAAAATTCCGGCCACTCCTTGACAGTTGGGTACATGCGGACCTATTTTAAATAAATTGCGAAAACAATTGCGGCATGGCGCCGCCCCGGCCCTGCCGGACCATGAAAATACGCTGGCCCCCGGCCGAGCAAAAAAAGGAGAACTTCATGGCGAACCAGATCACCGACGGTACTTTCGAGCAGGACGTTCTGCAAAGCGACATCCCGGTCCTCATCGACTTCTGGGCGCCTTGGTGCGGTCCCTGCCGCGCCATGGGTCCGGTCATCGACGAACTGGCCGAGGAGTTTGACGGCCAGGTCAAAATCGTCAAGATGAACGTTGACGAAAACTCCGCCACTCCCGGCAAATACGGCATCCGTGCCATTCCCACCCTGATCCTGTTCAAGGGCGGCGAAGTCCTCGACCAGTCCACCGGTGCCGTTTCCAAGAGCAGCATCAAGGAAATGATCACGAAAAAGGCGCTGTAATAGATGGAAACGTATGACGCCGTAGTCATAGGGGGCGGCCCGGCAGGAATGACGGCTGCCCTTTATCTTTTACGGGCCGGGGTGAAGACCGCCATGGTCGAGAAGCTGTCCCCGGGCGGACAGGTTTTGATGACTTCGGAGATCGAGAACTACCCCGGTTTCCCCAAGGGACTCCAGGGGTGGGAGCTGGCTGACAAGTTCGCCAACCATCTCGAGGATTATGACCTGCACCGGATCAACGACGAGGTCCGCTCCATCAAGGTGGGCGCGCCCTGGCACACCATCACGGTGGGCGACCAGGAGATCGGAGGCAAGGCCGTGGTCCTGGCCACCGGCTCCCGCTACCGCAAGCTCGGCGTGCCCGGCGAGGACCGTCTGATCGGGCGGGGCGTGTCCTATTGCGCCCTGTGCGACGGCAACTTCTTTCGCGGACGGAACGTGGCCGTCATCGGCGGCGGCAACTCCGCCCTTGAAGAGGCCCTGTACCTGTCGCGTCTGGTGAACAAGGTCTACCTCATCCACCGGCGCGAGGATTTCCGCGGCCAGGTCTGCTATCAGGACAAGTGCTTCACCAACCAGAAGATCGAGGTCATCCGCAAGACCGTGGTGGACGAGATCCTGGGCGAAAGCGACGTGGAGGCCCTGGCCCTGCGCAACGTCGAGAGCGGCGAGCAATCCCGCCTGGAACTCGACGGCGTCTTTATCTTCATCGGGTTCGAGCCGATCATCGACTTTGTGCCCGAGGACATCCGGACGGAGCGCAACGGGGTGATCACCGACGTGGAGATGCGCACCAACGTGCCGGGCATCTTCGCGGCCGGGGACATCCGGGCGAAGATGTGCCGTCAGGTGGCCTCCGCCGTGGGCGACGGGGCGACCGCCGCCACCGCCGCCTTTTCCTATCTTGAGCAACTGGACTAGGAGTCCCCATGCGTCGATTATTGGCCCCTGTCCTTATTGTCGTCCTCTTGTCCCTTGCGGGCTGCATGTGGATCGACAGTTATTTCCTGCCCCCGCCCGAGGATACGGCCCAGGAGCTGTACGAAGCGGGTGTGGCGGCCATGGACGAGAAGGACTACGGGGACGCCCAGGACTACTTCTCAAAGCTCAAGGACCGCTTCCCGTTCAGCCCGTACTCCCTCAAGGGTGAACTGGCCCTGGGTGACGCCTACTTCCTGGACGAGGATTACGTGCACGCCCTGGACGCGTACAAGGAGTTCGAGGCGCTGCACCCGAGCAACGAGAACATCCCCTACGTGCTCTACCAGATCGCCAACACAGACGTGTCCATGTTCCGGACCATCGACCGGCGGCAGGAGAACGTCAAGGAAGGGCTGGAGTACCTCTACCGCCTGGTGGAGACCTACCCCAAGTCGCAGTACGCCGAAGCGGCCAAGGAAATGATCCTCAAGAGCCGCCGCATCCTGGCGGAGCACGAGGTCTTCGTGGCCGACTTCTTCTGGCGCACGGAGCAGTACGGTCCGGCCTGGCACCGCTACCAGTACGTGGTGGAGAACTTTTCGGACATCCCCGATTTGCGCGACTACGCCATGAAGCGGGCCGAATACTCCTACTTCGAATATCAGAAGACCCTGTCCGAGGAAGAGCGGGAGCGCATCCAGGGGAGCTGGAAGCTCTGGCTCAAGCAGTGGCTCTAGGAGCCGCCCAACCCTTCAGCCGTCGACCGTTCCCATGCCTGAACCGGAATTGTCCCTTCCCGACCTGATTGGCGAGTCCCTGGTGGACGACGCCCTGTTCGCGCTCGCCTATGAGGCGTCCACGGACAACGGGCGCGCGTTGATGAAGACCTGCATCGCCCGGCTGTACGACTGGTACGGCCCGCGCAAGGACGCGGCCCGCGAGGTCGCGACCAGCTGGCGGGGCGGGTTCGACTCCATCCGCCGGACCGCGCCCGTGGACGTCGCCCTGGTCCTGTTCGACGGGGCCATGACCTCTCCGGCCCGGCTACTGGCCGGGCTGGTGCCCGCCATCGCCTGCGGCGTGCGCCGGGTCCTGGCCGTCCGCCTGGACGAGCGGGGTCCCTGGGCCCCCGGTCTGCTCACGGCCCTGGAACTGGCCGGGCAGGAACTGGTGGCCGATCTTGACCGCGCCGGGCTCGCAGGCCTGTTCGCCGAACTGGCGGCCGCCGGGGCGAGCGTGGCGGTCATCGACCTGGCCTCGGACCCGGCGTCCTGTCCCGAACGGGCCGGGCTGGCCGTGCACCGGCCGGTCTTCGGCCGCGGCGTCGCCGTGTTCCTGGAGGACGCGGAGACCTTCGATCTCGACGCCCTGGTCCGCACCCACCCAGACACCGCGTTCACCACCTTCGGGGCGGACGTCCCCCTGCCCGACGGCTTTACGCGCGGCGGGGCGGACTTCCCGGCCTTCCTGGACGCGGTCCGCGACGTGGCCTACGCCCCGACCGCACGCGCGGGCGAGACCCTGGGCCGCGCCCGGCTGGTCCTGGGCCCCGGCCAGGAGGGATGTTGGGTCTGGCCCGAACTGCAACCGGAATTTTTCCTTCACCACCGCACCGCCTGGACCATCGGAGACTGATCGTGAGCAAGAGCAACGCCCCTTCGGCGAAGGTTCTCGGCAACCTCCGCAATATCGGCATCATCGCGCACATCGATGCCGGAAAAACCACGTTGACCGAGAGAATCCTCTATTATTCCGGAAAGATTCACCGCATCGGCGAGGTCCATGAGGGCACGGCCACCATGGACTACATGCCCGAGGAACAGGAGCGCGGCATCACCATCACCTCGGCCGTGACCACCTGTCAGTGGGACCCGTGCATGATCAACATCATCGACACGCCGGGCCACGTGGACTTCACCATCGAGGTGGAGCGCTCCCTGCGCGTGCTCGACGGGGCCGTGGGCGTGTTCTGCGGGGTCAGCGGCGTGGAGCCGCAGTCCGAGACCGTCTGGCGGCAGTCCGAGTCCTATCACGTGCCCAAGCTCGCCTTCGTCAACAAGATGGACCGCCTGGGCGCGGACTTCGCGGCCGTGCTCGAATCCATGGTCCAGAAGCTTCGGGCCAACCCCGTGGCCATCCAGTACCCGGACGGCGAGGGCCAGGAATTTTCCGGCGTGTTCGACTTGGTGACCATGGAGCGGCTCCAGTTCGACCAGGCGACCAGCGGGGCCGAGTACTCGCGCACCCCGGTGAGCGGGGAGCAGGCCGAGATGCTCTCTCCCTGGCGCGAGAAGCTCATCGAGGCCGCGGCCGAGGAGGACGAGGAAATCCTCGACCTCTACCTGTCCGGCGAGGAGGTCCCGGCCGACAGGATTCACGCGGCCCTGCGCAAGGGCACCCTGGCCCGCCGGTTCGTGCCCGTGCTGGTCGGCTCGGCCCTCAAGAACGTCGGCGTGCAGCCGGTCCTGGACGCGGTCTGCCGCTACCTGCCGAGCCCCCTGGACGTGCCGCCCGCCACGGGCGTGGACCCGGTCACGCACACGAAGAAACATTTCGAGGTCTCCTCCAAGGAGCCCCTGTCCGCCCTGGTCTTCAAGGTGGCCATGGACTCCGGCCGCAAGCTGGCCATGATGCGCATCTATTCCGGGCGCATCGAGGCGGGCGGGACCGTGTACAACGTGACCCAGGACCAGGACGAGCGCGTGGCCCGGCTGTTTCGGCTGCACGCGGGCCGCAAGGAGAAGATCGACGCGGCCTTTGCGGGCGACATGGTGGCCGCTGCGGGCATGAAGTACGCCCGTACGGGCGACACCCTGTGCGACCGCTCCTCGCCGGTCCTCCTCGAACAGATCGCGGACTACAAGCCGGTCATCTCCCTGGCCATCGAGCCGCGCAACACCGAGGAGGGCGACAAGCTCGACGAGGTCCTGGAAAAATATCTCCTGGAGGACCCGACCCTGGACCTCAAGCACGACGAGGACACGGGCCAGATCATCCTGTCCGGCATGGGCGAGCTGCACCTGGAGGTCATCCTGGAGCGGCTCGGCCGCGAGTACGGCCTGACGCCGCGCGCGGGCAAGCCGCAGGTGGTCTACCAGGAGACCGTGGGCGCCAAGGGCGCGGGCAAGGGCGTGTTC
The DNA here is from genome assembly GCF_000189295.2 of Pseudodesulfovibrio mercurii. Classification (NCBI taxonomy): domain Bacteria; kingdom Pseudomonadati; phylum Thermodesulfobacteriota; class Desulfovibrionia; order Desulfovibrionales; family Desulfovibrionaceae; genus Pseudodesulfovibrio; species Pseudodesulfovibrio mercurii. Next base: position 306,147 of record NC_016803.1, read on the forward strand.
AGCCGCGAGCTGGGCGAGGTCATGCATTTCGGTGCGGTGGAGCTGTCCGTGGAGCCGTTGCCCAGGGACAAGGAACGGAGCATCTCCTTCGAGGTGGACACCGAGGCCTGGCCCGCCGCCTGGCTGGAGGCCGTGGAGGACGGCATCACCGACGGGTTGCAGAGCGGCGTGATCCGGGGCTACCCGGTGCAGAACGTGCGCGTGCGGGTGCTCGGCCTTGAACGGCGGGAGGGCGAGTCCAGCCCGGTGGGCTACCGCATGGCCTCGGCCATGGCCCTGAAGGACGCCCTGGCCAACGCCGATCCCAAGCTCATGGAGCCGATTATGTGGGTGGAGATCTCCGTGCCCGAGGAGTTCGTCGGCGACGTGGTCGGCCTGCTCGGCTCCAAGGGGGCCAAGATCGAGAATATGATCGACCGGCACGGGCTCAAGATCGTCCAGGGACTGGCCCCGCTGGCCAGCCTGTTCGGCTTTTCCACGGACCTGCGCTCGGCCACCCAGGGCCGCGCCGGGTTCATGATGAAGTTTTCACGTTTTGACGTCCTGGAGTAGCTGTTGACCCAGATGATTTCCCGCCGGACGCCCCCGGAAAAGCCGTCGAAACGGTCCTTCCGGGAATGGTGGAGGGGCAGCAAGCGCTGGATGCGGTACTGGTACCTGCGTCTCATGCGCCAGAACTCGTCGCCCAAGAACCTGGCCGCGGCCTGCGCGTTGGGCATGTTCATCGGCGCGCTGCCCATCATCCCGTTCCAGTCCGTGGTGGTCATCGCCCTGGCCTTCGTCCTGCGGGTCAACAAGCTGGCCGCGTGGCTGGCCACCTGTTACTCCAACGCGGCCACCATGGTCCCGTTCTACTACTTCCTCTTCCAGGTGGGCCAGGCGGTCACGCCCTTCCACGACGTGGCCTTCGACCCGGACAAGCTGCGCATGGTGGACATGATCCACGCGGGCTGGCAGGTCTTCGGGGTCATGTTCGCGGGCGGCCTGGCCTTCGGCATCCCGGCCACCATCGTGACCTATTTCTTCTCCCTGTACGCCATCCGCCGCTACCGCAGGCGGCGGGCCGTGCGCATCCTGCGCAAGCGCGAGGGATAGCCGCCCCGGTCCCCGCGCCTTCCGTCCCCGGCCGCCCCGGCCGGACGCGATCCGTTTTTCCCGGCCAATAATTGCCAATATCCCGAAGAGAGGATAGTGGTGATCCGGTATACGCCTTTCCCTCTGCCGTTCACCTCAGCGCATGGAGCCATTTGCATGCCGGTACGTCCCATGACGAAGATGATCCTGTTGGGCCTGGCCCTGTGCAGCCTGTTCGCCCTGGCCGCCACCCGAGAGGGGTGGTCGTATTACGGCCTGGCGGCGGGTGGTGCGCTGCTCGTCTGTCTTGCCGTCGGCGCCGCGTTGGAGAGGGCCGAGGCCCGGCTTCGGGCGGCCCTGGACCGGCTGGTCCGGGGCGGCGAGTTGCCCGAGGAGGACCGGGGCCTGCTCTGCGGAGCGCTGCTCCCGCTGGCCGGGGGGCTGGCCGCGCAACGCGAGGAGGCGGCCGCCGCCGAACGGGCCTTTCGGGCCCAGGGCAGCCCGGCCCTGATGTGCGACGCCAAGGGGCGCATCCGTCTGGTCACCGGGTCCCTGCTGGCCATCCTGCGCAAGGCCGAGGAACAGGTGGTCGGCCGGACCGTGAGCCAGGCCCTGTACGACCGAGACGGGGTTTCGGTGACGGAAAAGGCCCTGCGGACCATGAAGCCCGTGGCCGAGACCCTGGACCTCAAATTGTGGGACGGGCGGATCGTGCCGGTGCAGCTTTCCGTGAATTTCGTCCTGGACGGGGCGGGTACGGCCATGGGGGCCGTGGCCTCCTTCCTGGACCTGTCCGAGCAGATGGGCCGCCGGCGGGAGCTGGAGGAGCAGCGCGGACGCATGAGGCAGGCGGGCGAGCGCATCAGCGACCTGGCCGAGCACGTGGCCTCGGCCACGGAACTGCTTTCGGCCTCGGCCGACGAACAGGCCCAGGGCGCGCAGAAGCAGCGCCGTCAGACCGCCTCGGTGGCCACGGCCATGGAGGAGATGACCGGCACGGTGCTGGAGGTGGCCCGCAACGCCACGGCGACCAGCGAGGCCGCGGACGAGGCCAACACCTCGGCCGCCGAGGGCGCGGCCATGGTCAACGACGCGGTGTCGGCCATCAACCAGGTGGCCGAGTCGGCCCGCCAGCTGGGCCGGGAGATCGGTGAACTGGATTCCCAGGCCGGGGCCATCGGCCGGATCATCAACGTCATCAACGACATCGCGGACCAGACCAACCTGCTGGCCCTGAACGCTGCCATTGAGGCGGCCCGTGCGGGCGACGCGGGCAGGGGGTTCGCGGTGGTGGCCGACGAGGTGCGCAAGCTGGCCGAGAAGACCGTGGACGCCACCAAGGAGGTGGAGAAGGCCATCATCGCCATACAGGCGCGCTCCAAGGAGGCCACCAGTTCCATGCAGGCCACGGCGGCCAGGGTGGAGGAGAGCACGGCCCTGTCCAACCGCGCGGGCGAGTCCCTGCAACGGATCATGGACAACATCCGCGACATGGTCGCGCGGGTGGCCCAGATCGCCACAGCCGCCGAGGAGCAATCCTCGGCCGCCGAGGAGATCATGCGCAGCGTGGAGGACATCGCCTCCATCGCCGAGGACGCGGACGAGGCCGCCGGACAGGCCGCCGGGGCCACCCGGGACATGGCCGAACTGGCCCGGGAACTGCTCGGCGTGTCCAGGGAGTTCGGCAGCGACGAGACCGGGGCGGGCGGCAGGCTGCGCCGCTCCGAGGGAGAGATGAAGGGCGTCCTGCCCAAGCTGGCCCAGGAGTACGTGCGCAAGACCTTCGGCCAGGCGGTCTACGATGCCATGCAGGAGGAGATGGGCAATCCGGTCTTCCTGCCCGGCGACAGCTACCCGGACCAGGCCCTGCTTCAGATGGCCGAGATTGCGGCGGGGAGCGCGGGCGTCGAGGTCCGGGAGTTCTTCATCGGCCTGGGGAAGTACACGGTGGGCCGCTTCAACGAGCTCTATCCCGGCTATTTCAAGAAGGACTCGCTCAAGGACTTCTACCTGCGCATGAACGACGTCCACGCCCAGCTGACCAAGGCCCAGCCGGGCATCAAACCGCCCACCTTCACCTACGAGGACAAGGGCGACGTCCTGTTCATGAACTACCGTTCGAGCCGGGGGCTGTTCGACTACTTCGAGGGCATCCTGCTCGGCGCGGCTGACTTCAAGGGCGAGCGGGCCGAGATCGTCGTGAAGCCCTTTGACGGCCAGTCGGCCCGCGCCGAGATCCGATTCCTCGGTCCCCGCTAGGCCGCCCCCTCGTTTCGGAAAAGATTATAATGGTCTATTCCGCACTTTCCGGTTGATATACTGTCAGTACGCCGCAAGTGGCCAACCTGTCCGGTGCACGCTCGTGAAGGCACGGGAATCTGACGTGAGGAGAGTGGCGGAATGTCCGGAGACGACCTGAACAGGCAGATATTCAAGGAGGAAGCCTACGACCTCCTGATCGAACTCGAGGGCGCCCTGCTCGAACTCGAGGAAGCTCCCGACGATATGGATCTGGTCAACCAGATATTTCGGGCCCTGCATACCATCAAGGGGTCCGGTTCCATGTTCGGGTTCGAGGAGATCGCCGCTTTCACCCACGAGGTGGAGACGGTCTTCGACATGGTCCGCAACGGCGACGTCCAGGCCACCCCGGTCCTGTGCAGCCTGGCTCTGCGCTCCCGCGACCAGATCCGGGCCATGCTCGAAGCCGAGGACGACGAGCCCGTGGCCCCGGAGGCCATGCGGGACATCCTCGACGGGTTGCGCGCCTTTGTCGAGGGGCTCGACGAGGCGGCCCCCGGCGAGGCGGCCGAACCCGCGCCCGAGTCCGTTGCCGAGGAACCGGCCGAACCCGAGGCCGAATCCGCAACCGACGACGCGTCCAACGCCACCCTGCATCGCTATGCCGTGACCCTCCGTCCCCTGGGCGGCGAGGTGGACGCCGAGGCGGTGGAGGCATTTTTCGAGGAACTGGAGCGGCTCGGGACCCTCAAGGTCGAGTCGGGCCACCGGGACACCGGCCACGGCTGGGAACTCTCCCTGGAGAGCGAGGCCGCCTGCGACGATGTCCAGGACGTGTTCTTCTTTTTGGACGCGAACCTCAAGGTCGAGGTCCGGGAGCTGGACGAAACCCCTGAACCGGCCTCCGTTGCGACCCCCGAACCGACCTCCGAATCTGTTTCCGAACCCGTTTCCGAACCGGACGAGGGGGCGGCCGAGTCCGCTCCGTCCGGCAAGCACAGGCCCGCCGCCCCGGTGGCCAGCTTCGTGGACGAGGAAGAGGAGTCCGTGCGCATCCCCATGATCGGCGAGATGCTCGTGGAGAGCGGGGACCTGACCTATGCGGACGTGGCCGAGGCCCTGACCTCCCAGAAGGGCGGGGTGGACAAGCCGTTGGGCCAGATCCTGACCGAGTCGGGCAAGGTCCCGGCGGACAAGGTGGACAACGCGGTCCGGCGGCAGGGCGAGGCCCGCGAGCAGGTGGCCGGGAAGAAGCGCCAGGAGGCCCTGAGCAGCATCCGGGTGGCGGCGGACAAGCTCGACTACCTGGTGGACCTGGTGGGCGAACTGGTCATCGTCCAGGCGCAGATCACCCAGGTGGTCAGCGAGAGGCACGACGCGGCCCTGACCCTTCTGGCCGAGGAGCTGGAGCGCTTGAGCGACGAGTTGCGCGACTCCACGCTGGGCATCCGCATGCTGCCCATCGGCACCTCCTTCAGCAAGTTCCGGCGGCTGGTGCGCGACCTTTCGGGCGACCTGGGCAAGCAGATCACCCTGTCCACCAGCGGCGCCGAGACCGAGCTGGACAAAACGGTCATCGAGCGGCTGGGCGACCCCCTGGTCCACCTGCTGCGCAACTCCATCGACCACGGCATCGAGCTGCCCCAGGAGCGGGTGGCCAAGGGCAAGCCCCCGCAGGGCAACATCATGCTCTCGGCCGAACACTCGGGCGGCGAGGTGCTCATTCGCATCACCGACGACGGCAAGGGCATGTCCAGCGAGATGATCCGCGAGAAGGGCATCGAGCGGGGGCTGATCTCCAAGGACGCCGAACTGACCGAGAAGGAGCTGCTCAAGCTCATCTTCGAGCCCGGTTTCTCCACGGCCAAGGTGGTGACCAGCGTGTCCGGCCGGGGCGTGGGCATGGACGTGGTCAAGCGCGCCATCGACTCCCTGCGCGGGACCATCGACATCGACTCCAAGCCCAACGCGGGCACGACCATCACCATCCGGCTGCCCCTGACCCTGGCCATCATCGACGGGCTCCAGGTCCGGGTGGAGAACGAATTCTACGTCATCCCCCTGTCCCTGGTGGAGGAGTGCGTGGAGCTGTCCCGCGCCGAGGTGGAGGAGTCCGGCTCCGGGCAGCGCATCCTGCACCTGCGCGGCGAGATCGTGCCGTACATCCACATCCGCGAGTGGTTCGACATCGAGGGCGAGAACCCGCCCATCGAGCAGATCGTCATCACCGGCGTGGAGGGAAGCCGCGTCGGCATCGTGGTGGATACGGTCATCGGCGAGCACCAGACGGTCATCAAGAGCCTGGGCCGCGTGTACAAGGACGTGGAGGGCATCTCCGGAGCGACCATCAAGGGCGACGGGTCCATTGCGTTGATCCTGGACGTGCCCGGCCTGATCCGTCGGGTGATTGCCGAATCCAGATAGTATTTCCGAGAGGTTATCCATGCGAAAGATTCGAGTTCTCATTGTCGATGATTCCGCGGTCGTCCGGCAGACGCTCGAGGACATCCTGTCGTCCGACCCCCAGATCGAGATCATGGGCACGGCCGTGGACCCTTACGCGGCCGCCGAGCGGCTCAAGAAGGAGGTCCCGGACGTCATCACCCTGGACATCGAGATGCCGCGCATGGACGGGCTGACCTTTTTGCGCAAGATCATGCAGCAGCGGCCCATTCCGGTGGTCATCTGCTCCTCCGTGGCCGGGGAGGGCACCTCCAACGCGGTCAAGGCCCTGGAATACGGGGCCGTGGAGATCATCACCAAGCCCAAGGTGGGGACCAAGAAGTTTCTCGAGGAGTCGAAGATCCGGCTCATCGACAAGGTCAAGGCGGCGGCCCTGGCCGGGGCCCGGCCCGTGCGCCCGGCGGCCCCGCCGGTCCAGGTCAAGCCCAAGCTCAGCGCGGACGCGGTCATCGCCAAGGGCAAGCCCGTGGCCATGTCCCCAACGGAGAAGGTCTGCCTGGTGGGCGCGTCAACGGGCGGCACCGAGGCGCTGCGCGTCTTTCTCGAGGCCCAGCCCGAGAACTGCCCGCCCATCGCCATCGTCCAGCACATGCCCGAGCACTTCACGGCGGCGTTCGCCAACCGGCTCAACGGCATCTGCCGGATCACGGTCAAGGAGGCGGCGGACGGCGACGCCATGATGCGCGGCCTGGCCCTGATCGCGCCGGGCGACAAGCACCTGCTCCTCAAGCGCACGGGCAACAAGTATTACGTGGAGGTCAAGGAGGGTCCCTTGGTCTCGCGGCACCGGCCCTCGGTGGACGTGCTCTTCCGCTCGGGGGCGCGGTACGGCGGGGCCAACGTGGTGGCCGCCATCATGACCGGCATGGGCGACGACGGGGCCAAGGGCATGAAGGAGCTCAAGGACGCCGGGGCGTACACCATCGCCCAGGACGAGGCCAGCTGCGTGGTCTTCGGCATGCCCCAGGAGGCCATCAAGGAAGGCGGCGTGGACAAGGTCCTGTCCCTGGAAAAGATCGCGCCGGAGATTGTTCGAGCCTGCGGCTGAAGCCGCGGGGAAGGGATGGGTCTTGCGGATGGGCCCCTGCGGGAGGATTTCCGCAGGGGTCTTTTTGTCGCGTTTCGCCGGACCCCGCGGGGGGCGTCCGGGACAGGGGAGCAGGGCGCCTCCGGCCCCCCTAGCTGTGGCGGTAGGCGATGACGTCCACCTCTTCGCGGGTGACCATGCCTTCCCTGAGCATGCCGTCGAGCTGGTCGAGCAGGGGCTTGAGCTTGTCCGGGTGGTCCACCACCTCCACGACCACGGGCAGGTCTTCGGACAGGCGCAGGATCTTGCTGGTGTGGATCAGGGAGTTGGCCCCGAAGCCCATCAGCCCCCGGTAGACCGTGGCCCCGGCCAGGCCCAGTTCGCGGGCCCGGCGGACGATGGCGTCGGCCAGGGGCTGGCCGTCGAACTTGTCGTCCTCGCCGATGTAGATTCTGATGCGTTCCGCCTTTTCGAGCAGTTTCATGGCGTTCCCCCGAATGGTTGGTTAGAGCAGGCGGCCCAGGGCGATGCCGGTCAGGACCAGGGCCAGCCCGGCCACGGACTGGCCGACCACGTTGACCAGGGCCATGGCCATCTGCGCGGACTTGACCAGGTTCGCGGTCTCGAACATGTAGGTGGAGAAGGTGGTGAAGGCGCCCATGAACCCGGTCAGGACCAGGAGCCGGACCTCGCTGCCGGGCAGCAGACGGTTCTCGAAGAACCCCCAGACCGCGCCGAAGAGCAGGCAGCCGGCCATGTTCACGGCGAAGGTGCCCGCCGGAAAGGAGCCGCCCGCCATGCGCTGGGCCACGCCGGACAGGAAATAGCGCGACAGGGTCCCGGCGGCCCCGCCCAGAGAAAGATAGAGAATTTTGGTCAGCATTTCGATATCCTTGGCCGAGGTATACCAACACAAGGAGAGAAAGCCAATGGCGCTGGAGTGCGAATTGAAATATCCGGAGGCCGACCTGGCCGCCCTGGCCGACCGGCTGCGCGCGGCCGGGGCCGGGACCTCGGGCCGCTACTTCGAGGCCAACACGGTCTACGACCGGCCCGACCGCTCCCTGAAGCGGGAGGGCGTCCTGCTCCGATTGCGCGAGCGCCAGGGGCAGGGGGTGCTCACGGTCAAGCGGCCGCCCGCGAACCCGGTGCCGTCGGCGCTCAAGGTCTTCGAGGAGATCGAGACCGGGGTGGACGATCCCTCGGCCCTGGCCCAGGCCCTGGAGGCCGTTGGCTTTGTCCCGGCCTTCCGCTACGAGAAGGTCCGCGAGAAGTGGCGCTACATGGGTTGCGTGGTCTGCCTGGACCATCTGCCCTTCGGGGATTTCGCGGAGATCGAGGGGGAAGAGGCCTCGGTCCCGGCCTGCGCCGCCGCTCTGGGCCTGGACCCGAACCGGACCACCAAGGCCACCTACCACGGCCTGAACCTGGAGTACCGGCTTGCGAAGGGGCTGGAACCGGACGAGAATTTCGTCTTCGAGCCGGGCGAACGCGCGGCCCTGCTGGACGAAATTGAGAATCTTTGACCGTCCGCCCTCGACAGCCGGGTAAAACGAATTTATATTGGGAGCCAGGAAATACAAAGGATTGGTGGAGTCGAACCGTTATGAGCGACCCTTTTACCGGGGACCGGTCCGATTCGGAACTTCTTGGTCAACACGAGGTCAAGGAGCCGAAGAAGTACAAGGTCCTGCTGCATAATGACGATTATACGACCATGGATTTCGTGGTCGAGATTCTGGTGCGCGTCTTTCACCGGACCGAGGCGCAGGCGACGGCCATCATGCTCTCCGTGCATAACCAGGGGTACGGGGTGTGCGGCGTGTATACCGCCGAGGTGGCCGAAACCAAGGTGGACCTGGTGCACCGGCTGGCCAAGAGCGCGGGCTTTCCGCTCAAGTGCAGCATGGAAGGTGAATAGAATATGACGATGCTGAGCAAGGAACTGGAAAGTGCGTTGACCTCCGCGGTCAACGAGGTGAAGCGTCGGAACCACGAGTTCCTGACGCTCGAACACCTGCTGTACGCCATCTCCATCGGAGAGCAGGGCGAGGAGATCCTCGAGGCCTGCGGCGCGGAGATGGAACGGCTCAGGGACCAGCTCGGGCGATTCTTCGTGGAGAACATGGAGTCCCTGCCCGAGGGAACCGAATCCGAGGTCATCCAGACGCTCGGCGTGCGCCGCGTGTTGCAGCGCGCCGTGTGGCAGAAGAAGGCCTCGGGCAAGACCACCGTGGAGGTGGGCGACGTTCTGGCGGCCATGTTCGACGAGGAGGATTCCTACGCGGTCTACTTCCTGCGCACCCACGACGTCTCCCGGCTCGACATCCTGGAGTTCATTTCCCACGGCATGTCCATGAGCGAGGACTGGAACGACATGGGCGACGACCAGCCGTCCAAGGCCGATCCCCTGGAGGGCCGTCCCGGCGAGAAGAAGAGCCCGCTAAAGGAGTTCACGGTCAACCTGACCGACCGGGCCTCCCACGGCCTCATCGACCCGCTCATCGGCCGGACCCAGGAGCTGGAGCGGACCATCCAGGTCCTGTCCCGGCGGCGCAAGAACAACCCCATCTTCGTGGGCGATCCCGGCGTGGGCAAGACCGCCATGGCCGAGGGGCTGGCCCTGATGATCGTCGAGGGCAAGGTGCCCAAGGAGTTCATCAACGCCGAGGTCTACAGCCTGGACATGGGCTCGCTGCTCGCGGGCACCAAGTACCGGGGCGACTTCGAGGCGCGGCTCAAGGGGGTTCTGGCCGAACTCAAGCAGAACCGCGACGCCATCCTGTTCGTGGACGAGATCCACACCATCGTGGGCGCGGGCTCGGTCTCGGGCGGGTCCATGGACGCCTCCAACATCCTCAAGCCCCTGTTGCAGTCGGGCGAGATCCGCTGCATCGGCTCGACCACCTTCGAGGAGTACAAGAACCATTTCGAGAAGGACCGCGCCCTGTCGCGTCGGTTCCAGAAGATCGAGATCGCCGAGCCCACCGTTGAGGAGACCATCGCCATCCTCAAGGGCCTGCAGTCCCACTACGAGCAGTTCCACGGGGTCAACTACACCCACTTCGCCCTCAAGGCGGCGGCGGAACTGTCCGAGCGGCACATCACCGACCGCTACCTGCCGGACAAGGCCATCGACGTCATGGACGAGGTCGGCGCGCTGTACAAGCTGTCCGGCCGTCCGCGCAAGGGCGACCGCATCAAGGTGGCCGACGTGGAGAAGGTCGTGGCCCGCATGGCCCGCATCCCGGCCCGGCGGCTGACCATGTCCGACCGCGAGCGGCTCAAGAGCCTGGAAAGCGACCTCAAGGCCGTGGTTTTCGGCCAGGACGAGGCCGTGGCCGCCCTGGCCAAGTCCATCAAGCGCTCCCGCGCGGGCATGCGCCAGGCGGGCCGCCCCGTGGGCAGCTTCCTGCTGACCGGTCCCACCGGCGTGGGCAAGACCGAGCTGGCCCGCCAGCTGGCCAAGGTCCTGGGCATCGGCTTTCTGCGCTTCGACATGTCCGAGTACATGGAAAAGCACGCCGTGGCCCGGCTCATCGGCGCCCCTCCGGGCTACGTGGGCTTCGACCAGGGCGGGCTACTGACCGAGGGCGTGCGCAAGAAGCCGCACTGCGTGGTCCTGTTCGACGAGATCGAGAAGGCCCACCCCGACGTCTTCAACATCCTGCTCCAGGTCATGGACTACGCCACCCTGACCGACAACAACGGGCGCAAGGCGGACTTCAGGCACGTCATCCTGCTGATGACCTCCAACGCGGGGGCGCGGGAGATGTCCAAGGGCGCCATCGGCTTCAAGCGCGACGAGAATTCCGACCGCCAGGGCGAGGCCATGAAGGCGCTGGAAAAGCTCTTCAGCCCCGAGTTCCGCAACCGACTGGACGCCACCGTGACCTTCCACTCCCTGGAACAGCCGGTCATGGAGCAGATCGTGGACAAGTTCATGAAGGAGCTCAACGACCAGCTCCAGGACCGCCGCGTGGTGGTCGTCCTGACCGACAAGGCCCGGGCGCGCCTGGCCGAGCTCGGCCACGACGCGACCATGGGCGCGCGGCCCATGGGCCGGGTCATCCAGACCGAGATCAAGGACGTCATCGCGGACGAATTGCTCTTCGGCTCCCTGACCAAGGGCGGCGTGGTCACCGTGGACGCGGCGGCCAAGAGGAAGCGGTCCGGCAAGAAGCCGGTCAGCGGCGAGTCCGGGGAGTTCACCTTCTCCTTCGACGACGTCGGACCCAAGCAATAGCGAACACCGGGGCGGCTTCGGCCGCCCCGTTCCTTACCGCCCATGACCATCTACCGCCTGTTCGACGAACCCGTGTTCCCCGACCCGGAAGAGGCCGATCCGGACGGACTGCTCGCCGTGGGCGGCGACCTGTCTCCCCAGCGGCTGCTGAACGCCTACGCCGGCGGCATCTTCCCGTGGTACGCGGAGAACTCCCCGATCCTGTGGTGGTCCACCAACCCGAGGCTGGCCCTGCGGCCCGAGGAGCTGCACGTGCCGCGCAGCCTGCGCCGGGTGCTCAACAGGGGGACCTTCACCTTCACCCTGGACACCCGCTTCGAGGCGGTCATCCGGCGCTGCGCCTGTTCGCCGCGCCCGGAGCAGGAGGGCACCTGGATCGTGGACGAGATGATCGAGGCCTACATCCTGTTGCACCGGCTGGGCTACGCCCACAGCGTGGAGGCGTGGCAGGGCGACGACCTGGTGGGCGGGCTGTACGGCGTGTCGCTGGGCTCGATCTTCTACGGCGAGTCCATGTTTCACAACGTGCCGGACGCCTCCAAGGCGGCCTTCGCCGTGTTCGTGGAACAGCTCCGGAAGTGGGGGTTCACCCTGATCGACTGCCAGCAGACCACGCACCATCTCCTGCGCTTCGGCGCGCGGGAGTTGCAGCGGTTCCGCTTCATGGCCATGCTGCGCGAAGGGCTGAACGCGCCCACCCGCGAGGGGGTCTGGCGGTTCGACGAGCAGGCGTGAGCCGGGCTTAGTCCTCGTCGGCCAGGGGCAGGTGGCGGCTCAGGTCGAAGTACCCCTTGAGGGGGAAGTCGAGGGAATAGCTCGGGATTTTCTCGAACTCGATGAACCCGGCGTCCTTGCCCGGCTGAATCTCGGTGAACCCGGCCAGCCCGGTCGGGACCGGGAAGGTCAGCGGGTTGGACCGGATGGCCGTAAGCCTTGTGGAATACTGTTGTTTCAGGTAATTGACGATGAGATCGCGCTCGTCGGCCGTGAAGGATTCCAGGACGACCTTGCGGCTCTCCGGGGAGCCGTTTCCCGGGGCGGCATCGTGCTCCATCAGGTCGCCGAGGCCGGGGTCCGACTCCTCGCCGGCACCCCAGCGGGCGCGGAACAGGTGGACCTCGACGTCGCGCCGCCCCTTGAAGCTTCTGATGACCATGGACAGGGAGTAGGCCCGCTCGCAGGGCAGGGGGGAAGCGGGAGTGGTGATGGTGATATCCATAGCGCTGACTCCGGATCGCGGTTGCAGGGTTTTATTGATACTTACGTGTTTTAACGGGCCAGCTCAAGCCCGGGTGCCGAAGAATGCCGGATTTCGAACTCGTCAGCGAATATACCCTCAAGGGCGACCAGCCCCAGGCCGTGGCCGAACTCGTGGCCGGGCTGGGCGCGGGCGTCCGGGACCAGGTCCTGCTCGGGGCCACGGGCACGGGCAAGACCTTCACCATGGCCAACGTGGTGGCCACGCTCAACCGTCCGGCCCTGGTCCTGGCCCCGAACAAGACCCTGGCCGCCCAGCTCTACACCGAGTTCCGGGGCCTCTTTCCGCACAATGCGGTTGAATATTTCGTCAGTTATTACGACTATTACCAGCCGGAAGCCTACCTGCCGCACTCGGACGTGTACATCGAGAAGGACTCGTCCATCAACGACGACATCGACAAGTTGCGCCATGCGGCCACCCACGCGCTGTTGACGCGTAAGGACGTGCTCATCGTGGCCTCGGTCTCCTGCATCTACGGTCTGGGCTCGCCCGACTTCTACGCCAAGATGGTCATCCCGGTGGAGGAAGGCCAGACTATGGCCATGGAGTCCCTGCTCGGGCGGCTGGTGGAGATCCACTACGAGCGCAACGACTACGACTTCCACCGGGGCACCTTTCGCGTGCGCGGCGACGTGGTCGAGATCATCCCGGCCTACAGCCGCGAGAAGGCCCTGCGCATCGAGTTCTTCGGCGACGAAATCGACTCCATCTCCGAGACCGACCCGCTGACCGGCGAGGTCAAGGACCGGCTGCGCAAGACGGTCATCTATCCCGGCTCGCACTTCGTGTCCGACCGCGACAACCTGGACCGGGCCATGCACGACATCCGCGACGAGCTCCAGTCCCGGCTGGCCTACCTCAAGCGCGGCAACAAGCTGGTCGAGGCCCAGCGGCTGGAGCAGCGCACCCAATACGACCTGGAGACCATCGAGGAGCTGGGCTACTGCAACGGCATCGAGAACTACTCGCGCCACCTGGACGGCCGGGTGGAGGGCCAGCCGCCCGCGACCCTGCTCGACTATTTCCCGGACGACTTCATCCTCTTCGTGGACGAATCGCACATCGCCCTGCCCCAGGTGGGCGGCATGTACCGGGGCGACCGCTCGCGCAAGACCACCCTGGTGGACTTCGGCTTCCGCCTGCCCTCGGCCCTGGACAACCGGCCGCTCAACTACGAGGAGTTTCAGGAGCGCATCCACCAGGCGGTCTACGTCTCGGCCACCCCCGGCCCGCTGGAGCTGGACCTGGCCCAGGGCGTGGTGGTGGAGCAGATCATCCGGCCCACCGGGCTGCTCGACCCGCAGATCGAGGTGCGGAAAACGCAGGGACAGATTGACGATTTGCTGGCGGAGTGTAAGAAAAGGCAATCGAGGGACGAGCGGGTCCTGGTGACCACGCTGACCAAGCGCATGGCCGAGGACCTGAACGACTATCTGAACCAGATGGGCGTGCAATCCCGGTACCTGCACTCGGACATCGACACCCTGGAGCGCATGGCCATCATCCAGGCGCTCCGGGAAGGCGAGTTCTTCGTCCTGGTGGGCATCAACCTCCTGCGCGAGGGGTTGGACATCCCCGAGGTCTCCCTGGTGGCCATCCTGGACGGCGACAAGGAGGGGTTCCTGCGCTCCACGCGATCCCTCGTCCAGACCTTCGGGCGGGCCGCCCGGAACGCCGACGGACGGGTTATCCTGTACGCGGACAAGGTCACGGACTCCATGGCCGAGGCCATGGGCGAGACCGAGCGCAGGCGGGAGAAGCAGGAGGCGTACAACCGGGAGCACGGCATCACGCCGACGACCATCCGCAAGAAGGTGGACAATCTCTTCGGCGATCTCGGGGGGCATGGCGACCACGGGGGGACCGTGGCTCCGGCCGCCGAGGACGGGGTGGACTACGGCGCGGACCAGAAGACCCTGAACAAGACCGTCAAGCGTCTGGAACGGGAGATGCGCGAGGCCGCCAAGGAACTGGAATTCGAACGGGCCGCGGAACTTCGGGACCGCATCGCCCGCATCCGCGAACGCATGCTGGAGTTGGGGTAAGGGATGAAAGGCAATTTTCATCGGCGGATGTTGCGCTTGCACGCGCGGCTGGGCTCCTTGTGGAGCATCGTGCTCGGCGCGGTCTATCTCTGCGTGATCTTCCTGCTCGGCATCGGCTTCTACATGATCTACGAGCACTGGGACCTGGGCAGCGCCTTCTACATGGTGGTCATCACCCTCTCCACCGTGGGCTTCATGGAGGTCAACCAGCTCTCCCCGGAAGGGCGCGTCTTCACGGCCTTCCTGATCATGCTCGGCGTGGGCGGCTTCGTGTACATCGCGGGCGCCTTCGCCCAGGTGCTCATCGACGGGCGACTGCAAATTCTGTGGGGTAAGCATAAGATGATGAAGATGATCAGCAAGTTAAGGAACCATTTTATTGTCTGCGGCCACGGCCGCATCGGCAGCATCGTGGTCCAGGAGATCATGGCCGACGGCCACGACGTGGTGGTCATCGAGAATGATCGGGCCCTGATCGACAAGATGGAGCAGGACGGCATCCTGTGCATCGAGGGGGACGCCACCAGCGACGCCGTGCTCATGAGCGCCGGGCTGCCCTACGCCAAGTCCCTGATCTCGGCCGTGACCAGCGAGGCGGCCAACGTCTACGTCACCCTGACCGCCCGCCAGCTCAACCCGAAAATTTCCATCGTGGCCCGGGCCGGGGACAAGTCGCACATCTCCCGCCTGGAGCTGGCCGGGGCGGACCGGGTGGTCCTGCCGCATTTCATCGGCGGGCTGCGCATGGCCCAGAGCGTGCTCCGACCCACGGTGACCAACTTTCTCGAACTGGCCGTGCGCGGCAGCATCGACCTCCAGATGGAGGAACTCCCGGTGTCGGCCGAGTCCGAACTGGTGGGCAAGGACCTCATCGAATCCAAGATCAGGGCCAACTTCAACCTGATCATCATCGCCATCAAGAAGGAGTCCGGGGAGATGGTCTTCAACCCGGGCCCCAAGGAAGTCATCCAGGCCAACGACACCCTGCTGGCCGTGGGCAAGAAGACCAATCTGGCTGAACTCAGAGAAATTTTGTAATTATATCCAGGTAGAAAGAGTACATGGTTCCCGAAAGCGTCGCCGAGCGCGTGGCCGAGCTGCGCCAAAAAATCGATCATCACAACTACCGCTACTACGTCCTGGACGACCCCGAGATCTCGGACCAGGAGTTCGACGTCCTGTTCCGCGAGCTGGCCGCCCTGGAGGCCGAACACCCTGAGCTGGACGATCCCAACTCGCCGACCAGGCGGGTGGGCGGGGAACCCGCGTCGGGCTTCACCCCCTACGAGCACGCCCTGCGCCTGTACTCCCTGGACAACGCCATGGACCTGGACGCCTGGTACGCCTTCCACGAGCGCGTGGCCAAGGGCGTGGGCCGGGCCGACGTGGCCTACTGGGCCGACCCCAAGATGGACGGCCTGGCCCTGGAGGTCATCTACGAGAACGGGCGCTATGTGCGCGCCGCCACGCGCGGCGACGGCCTGGTGGGCGAGGACGTGACCGCCAACATGCGCACGGTCATGAACCTGCCCCTGTCCCTGCACGGGGACGACGTGCCCGAACTCCTGGAGGTGCGCGGCGAGGTGGTCATGGCCAACAGGGATTTCGCGGCCCTGAACGCGCGCCAGGAGGAGAAGGGCGAGAAGGTCTTCGCCAACCCGCGCAACGCCGCAGCCGGGACCATCCGCCAGCTCGATCCCAAGGTGGCCGCCTCGCGCCCCCTGCGCTTCATGGCCTACGGCGTGGGCCGGGTGGAGTGGCCGGGCCGCGCCTCGGACTGGGCCACCCAGCAGGCGCTCATGGAAGGGCTGCGCGACCTCGGTTTCGCCATCCCGCCCGACGTGAAATTGTGCGCCTCGGCCAAGGCGGTGGCCGACTATTTTCAGCAGCTGGGGGCCATCCGGGCCACGCTGCCCTTCGAGATCGACGGCATGGTCGCCAAGGTCAACGACCGCGAGATGCAGGAGGCGCTCGGCTACACCGCCCGCGCCCCGCGCTGGGCCCTGGCCCTCAAGTTCCCGGCCCATCAGACCAGGACCCGGCTCAACGCCATCCGCGTCCAGGTGGGGCGCACCGGCGTGCTCACCCCGGTGGCCGAGCTCGAACCCGTGGAGCTTGCCGGGGTGGTGGTCTCCAACGCCACCCTGCACAACAAGGGGTACATCGCCGAGCGCGACCTGCGCGTGGGCGACACCGTGCTCATCCAGCGGGCGGGCGACGTCATCCCCCAGGTCCTGTCCGCCGACCTCGAACAGCGGCCCGAGAACGCCGAGCCCTTCGTCTTCCCCATGGTCTGCCCGGTCTGCGAAAGCCCGGCCGTGGAGGACGGCGAGCGGGTGGTCTGCACCAACCCGGCCTGTCCGGCCAAGACCGTGCAGCGCCTCATCCACTTCGTGTCCAAGGCGGGCATGGACATGGAGGGCGTGGGCAAGCAGTGGGTCCGCAAGTTGGCCGAGGATGGGGTCCTGAACTCCGCCGCCGACCTCTTCACCCTGAAGAAGACCGACCTGCTCAAGTACGGCGGCATGGGCGACAAGTCCGCGGAAAACTTTCTCAAGGCCATTGAAAAGGCCAAAGCGGAGGCCCCGCTGTGGCGGCTCGTCGCCGGGCTCGGCATCCGCCATATCGGCGAGCAGGCCGCGCGCACCCTGGCCGCCCGGTTCAAGAATCTCGACGAACTCTTCGGGGCCACCTTGGACGACCTCACCGGGCTGGACGGCATCGGCGACGTCATGGCCGAGTCCGTCCTGGACTTCCGCGTGGACGCGGCCAACCGCGAGATGATCGACCGATTCCGCGAGCTCGGCGTCTGGCCCGAGGGCGGGGCCCCGGCCGAGGAGCCGTCCGACGAACTCCCCCTGGCGGGCAAGGTCTTCATCTTCACCGGCACCCTGCCCATCTCCCGCGACGAGGCCTGGGCCATGGTCGAGGCGCGCGGCGGCATCCCGGTCAAGTCCATCTCCAAGAAGGTGGACTACGTGGTGGCGGGCGAAAAGGCCGGGTCCAAGATCGCCAAGGCCGAGAAGCTGGGCCTGGAAGTCATTGACTTTGACGCCTTTAAGGCTTTACTCGAAGGCAAGACCGCGAAAAGGCAAAAGTCCCTGCTGGACTTTTAAGCATACGAACTTCTTACCCGAAGGAGCGTCTCTATGACCGTGGATATCGTCATCCTGGGGGCCAAGGGCCGCATGGGCACCATGCTGGTCAACCAGACCCTGGCCGACGAGGAACTGAACCTGGTGGGCGCGTGCGAGCGCAAGGGCAATGCCGACGGCCTGCACTACGAGGACTGTGAAATCTCCGATTGCCTCGAAGACCTGCTGCCCAAGGTGCCCGGCGCGGTGATTATCGACTTCACCGCCCCGGAAGCATCCGTGGCCATGGCCAAGACCGCCGCCAAATACGGCAACCCCGCGGTCATCGGCACCACCGGCCTGAACCCCGCCCAGCAGGCCGAACTGGCCGAGTCCGCCAGGAAAACCCCCATCTTCTGGGCCCCGAACATGTCCGTTGGCATCAACGTCCTGCTCAAGATCATGCCCCTGCTGGTCCAGGCCCTGGGCGAAAACTACGACATCGAGATCGTCGAGACCCATCACAAGATGAAAAAGGACTCGCCCAGCGGCACCGCCCTCAAGCTGGCCCAGGTCCTGGCCGAGGCGCGCGGCTGGAACTACGACGACGTCAAGAAGCACTGCCGCGACGGCATCATCGGCGAACGGCCCAAAAAGGAGATCGGCGTCCAGACCCTGCGCGGCGGCGACGTGGTCGGCGAACACACCATGTACTTCTTCGGACCCGGCGAACGCATCGAAGTCACCCACCGCGCCCATTCCCGCGAGACCTTCGCAGCAGGCGCCCTGCGCGCCGCCAAATGGCTCGCCGGCCAGAAGCCCGGCAAACTCTACAACATGGCCGATATCTTCTAGCCCCAACCTTACCGACGCTTCCGAGGGAGTCTCAAACGAGACTCCCTCTTTTTTTGTGCCGACGGACGAGTTGGGGATGCCTCCGGCGGCCCTCCGGGGGCCCCTTCGGGGGGACCAGAGAACCCTTTGGAAAGGGTTCTCTGGACTCTCCCAAACTTTTTGTGTGCCTTCGGCAGGGGCGTGCGGTCGCGGGAGGGTGGAGGGGCGGGGGAAAAGAGAAATTGGCGAGGCGGCGTGTCGGACTAGGGAAAAGAGGGTGATTTCTCGGGGTATTGCCATCCGCGCAGCGGCGACAAAAAGTTTAGGAGGGAGAAGGGGATGGGGGTCCGGGGGAAGGGGAAGAGGGAACTCTTTGAAAAGGGGTTCCCTCTTCCCCTTCCCCCGGCCGCCGGAGGCATCTTTCTCCTACAAAATGGGCGAGAGCAGGCGGGCGAAGCGGATGATGGTTTGGTGGAGGATATTTTTTTCGTCGTATTCGGTGAGGCCGGTTTCGACGCAGTGGTTGAAGTCGTTGAGGAACATGGTTTCGACGTCCTTGCAGAAGCCGGGTTCCTCGATGAGCATGGTGATTTCGAAGTTGAGGCGGAAGGAGCGGTTGTCGAGGTTGGCGGTACCGACCCCGGCCAGGACGTCGTCGGCCAGGAAGACCTTCTGGTGCAGGAAGCCGTCGTCGTAGCGGAAGACCCGGATGCCGGGGCAGTTCAGTTCCTTGAGACAGGCGAAACCGGCCAGGTAGACGAGCAGGTGGTCGGGCTTGCGCGGGAGCATGATGCGCACGTCCACGCCGCGCATGGAGGCCATTTGCAGGGCCTTCATGACCGAGGTGTCGGGCACGAAGTAGGGGCTGGCGATCCAGAACCGTTTCTTGGCCGAGGCGATGGCCTGGATGAACATGAGCGAGCAGTTCTCCAGGGGGTCCACCGGGCCGGTGGGCAGGGCCAGGACCTCTGCCGAGCCGCGTTTGGCGGGCATGGACAGGTCGAGTTCCGGGATTTCGCTGGTGGCCCAGTACCAGTCCTTGCCGAAGCAGACCTGGATGGGCAGCACGGCCGGGCCGGAGATCCGGGCGTGGGTGTCGCGCCAACCGCCGTAGCCGTTGTCCTTGTGGCCGAGGTATTCGGTGCCCACGTTGTGGCCGCCGATGAAGGCGGTGTGGCCGTCCACGACCACGATCTTGCGGTGGTTGCGGAAGTTGAGCTGGAAGCGGTTGCCCGGTCCGCGCGTGGTGTGGAAGGGGAAGGCCTCGATGCCCGCGGCGCGCAGGGTGTCCCAATAGGCGGCCGGGGTCTTGTAGCTGCCGAGCTCGTCGTACAGGAAGCGGATGTGGACCCCTTCGCGGGCCTTGCTTACGAGCAGTTCCCCGAATTCCCTGCCCAGGTCGTCGTCGTGGACGATGTAGAACTGGATGAGCACGTAGCGTTCGGCCCCTTCCACGGCGGCGAAGATGGCCTTGAAGGTGGCCGGGCCGTCGACCAGCAACTCCATGTCGTTGCCGCCCAGGAAGGGCGATTCGGCCAGGGTCTCGAAGACCGTGTGCGGGGAGTGGGGGAACAGGCGTTCGGACAGGGGCGTGACCCTGGGCACGTCGTGGTTCCTGCCGATGCGCCGCTGGAACTCGGCCCGGCCGGTGCGCATGGCGTCCACGTAGCCGTGGAATTTGGACCGGCCGAATATCCAGTAGAGCGGCAGGGAGATGATCGGGAAGGTGACCAGGGAGATGGCCCAGGCCACGGCCCCCTGCGGGGTGCGGGTTTCGCGCACGGCGATGACGGCCGTGACGATGCCCGTGATTTCCATGGCCGAGTAGAGCAGGCTGGCCAGGCCGAGCAGGAAGGACGTTTCCAGGGATTCCATAATCATCATTGCTAGCAAAATCCCTTGCAAAGGGAAAGCTTTGCTTGTCTTTGCCAGGGGGATGTGTTCTGGCTTTCCAGGCAGGAGAAGCAGCAGTGCAGGACAATCCGGCGGAAGCCGCGCGACATCCCTTTCTGGACAGGCCCAACCGGACGCTTATCCGCATGGCCGTGCCCGTGCTCTTTTCCCTGGTGGCCGAGCCGCTGACCGGGCTGGCGGACACGGCCTTCGTGGCCCGGCTGCCTGGCTCGGAGCCCGTGGCCGCGCTGGGCGTGGGCACCATGGCCTTTTCGGCCATCTTCTGGGCGTTCACCTTCCTCGGCATCGCCACCCAGACCGAGGTGGCGCACAGCGTGGGCCGGGGCGAGCCGGAACGCGCGGTCAAGGTTGTCTCCCTGGCCGGGCTCCTGGCCGCGGGCATCGGCCTGATCCTGCTGGCCGGGTCCATCTGGTTCCTGCCGCCCATCGCGGCCGTGTTCGGGGCCGAGGGGCTGGTCAACGACCTGGCCTGCGACTACATGTTCTACCGGCTGCTCGGCGCGCCCGCCGTGCTGGTCACCCTGGCCTGTTTCGGCGGCCTGCGCGGGGCCCAGGACATGCGCACGCCGCTCTACGTGGCCGTGGGCATCAACCTGGTCAACGTGGTCCTGGACTGGCTGCTCATCTTCGGGCACGGCTCGTTTCCGCCCATGGGCGTGGCCGGTGCGGCCATCGCCAGCACCATCAGCCAATGGATCGGGGCGTTCTGGTGCCTGATCGCGGTCCATCGCACCCTGGGGCTGACCTGGCGCATGCGCGGCGCGGGCCTGGCCCGGCTCATGCGCGTGGGCGGGGATCTGTTCCTGCGCACCGGGGCGGTGCTGGTCTTCCTGGCCCTGTGCACGCGGGTGGCCAACCGGTTCGGCGCGGACCAGGGCGCGGCCTTCCAGGCCATTCGGCAGTTTTTCCTCTTTTCGGCCCTGTTCCTCGACGCCTTCGCCATCACCGGCCAGAGCCTGGTGGGCTATTTCCTGGGCGCGGGCGACCGCGAGCGGGCCCGCAGGGTGGCCAAGCTGGTCTGCTGGTGGAGTTTCGGCACGGGCGTGGCCCTGTGCCTGGTCATGCTGCTCTGCACGGACCTGGTGGCCTGGCTGCTGGTGCCGCCCGCGGCCTACGCGGTGTTCGGGCCGGGCTGGATCGTGGTCTCCCTGTCCCAGCCCATCGGCTCCCTGTCCTTTGCCACGGACGGCATCCACTGGGGCACCGGCGACTTCGCCTACCTGCGCAACAGCATGCTGGCGGCCTCGGCCGTGGGCGGGGCGTGTGTCCTGGCCGTGGAGACGGTCCGGCCGGAGCACGTCCTGGTCTACATCTGGCTGGCCTCGGCCCTGTGGACCTTCATCCGGGCGGGCTTCGGCCTGGCGCGCATCTGGCCCGGCGTGGGCAACGCCCCGCTCAAGGGGTAGTCCGGGCGCGGGCACGAAAAAAGGCCCGCCGGTCACGCCGACGGGCCCGGAAAATCCGCGCTCGGGCCGGTTCAGTGCTCGGCCAGATAGTTGAACATGAATTCGTAGGCGTGACGCATCTCCTCTTCAAGGTGGTCCATGAGGGCCAGGGCCGAGTGCAGGTCGCCCGCCCTGCAGGCGTTTTCGAGCTGGAGACAGCAGTCGCGCACCCGTTCCACGCCGATGGTGGCCGCCCCGCCCTTGAGGGAGTGGGCCAGGTGGCGAAGCTTTTCCACGTCCCCGGAGGTCAGGGCGTCCCTGATGTTCTGGATTCTCTTGGGCTCCTGGGAGATGAACACGGTGAACATCCGTTTCATGAACGGACGCCGATCCGCCATGGATTCCAGGAATTTGCTGTCCACTATTTCCTTTTCCACCGTATCTACCGCCTTTGGGGAAATACCGATCATGCGATCGGATTCTCTCCCTATACTGCGGCGGGTCGCTTTCGGCAACTGGTTTGCGAAGAAAGTGGGGTCGTCGATCAGCCGGGATTGTAGAAGAATCGGCCGAGCCCCACGGTGAAGACGATGCAGCCGTAGGCCGCGTGTTCCAGGGAGGCGAGGAGGAGTGACCCGGTCCTGCGGTAGATCCGGGCGAAGATGAAGCCCGCCGGGAGGGTCAAGACCACGGCCACCCAGTTGCCGAAGACCACGTGCAGGAAGGAGAAGGTCAGCGCGCTGGCCCAGGTGCGGGCGGATTCGGATTTCAGGATGGGGGCGTAGCGCCGGAAGAGGAAGGCCCGGTACACGGCCTCCTGGGGGAAGGCGGACAGGAGCGGGTAGAGGGCCATGACGGTCAGCCACAGGAGCGGCCGGGTGCGGGGGAACTCAAAGAGCCCGTCCGGGATGAAAATGAGCATGATGGCCACGGAAAGCAGGGCCACGGCCAGGGTGCGGAGGGCGATGGCCCGCAAATTGCGTGTATTTTCACCCAAAAAAACGAAAAAATCCGTTTTTCGAAGGAATCCGTTCCTGTCGAGATAGAGGAGGCAGGCGGCCGCGATGGTCAGGAGCAGGGGGATTTTGGGCACGGGCAGCCAGCCCAGGGCGTGGAGCAGCGGGGTCAGGCCGAACAGGGCCAGGAATTCGATCCACAGGAACGGGCCGGGCATTAGACGTATATACGCACGGTTGCCGGGCCGATCCAGCCCGCCGGGTCATTGTCATGAAAATGCCGCATTCCTCCGATGACGGGGTTGTCCACAGATCTGTTTGCGGGATGTTCCTTATCTGGTCAACCTGTGGAAAAAATGTGGAAAGTCGTCAAATCCTCCGCAGTCCCGGTTTCTTCGTGCATTTCTTTCGGATAATAATTTTCGTGTGTAGTTAGGGCCGAGGGTATCGGCGAGGGAGGTTCGGTTGATTTCAGTGTTCCATAGGCGTCCCCTGTCCGTGGTCGTATGGATGCTCCTGGCCTGTGCGTGCCAGATGCATCCGGCCGTGGCCGGGGACGCCGTCACCTTCGCCCTGTTCACCAGGGGGTGGCCGCCCTTCGAGATGGTCGTGGACGGCGAACCCGAGGGAGCGGCCCTGGATATCTTCCGGGCCTCCATGCCCGACGGCGTCGGGACCTCCGTCAAGTTGATCCCGGCCTCGCGCAGCATGCTCCGGACGCCGGGGGACGATATCTACACCCGGCTGGAGTGCCGGGAATGGATCGACGACGCCGACAACTACCTGTGGAGCGGACCGGTGCTGACCCTGCGGACCGTGCTCCTGTCAAGGCGCAACCGGCCCGTGGAATACACGGACGCGTCGAGTCTGCACGGTCTGACCATCGGCTGCATCAAGAGCTACAGCTATCCCGAGGTGGAACCGTTGTTCAGGAGCGGCAAGGCCTACCGCTACGACGTGAACAGCGACGTGGTCCTGCTGCGCATGCTCAAGGCGGGCCGGGTGGACGCGGCCCTGTTCGACCAGTACACGGTGCGCTGGATCATCCGCAAATCGTCGGAACTGTCCATGGCCGACTTCCATGTGGCGGCCCGGCCCCTGGGCAGCGCGGAGCTGCGTTTCGTCTTCAACCGCCATCCCGGCTGGGAGGCGCGTCTGCCCGAGATCGACGCGCGCATCCGGACCAACCGGGAGGACGGCGTGTACGAGCGTATCATGGACCGCTACTGATCGTCGGCGCTGGTCGGAAAAAAAGGGTGGAGGCCGGAGCCTTCACCCTTTTTTTTCGCATGCTTGCGGGCGCGCTACATGGTGTAGAGCTTGTCCCCGGGGATGATGTTGATGTTGTTCTTTTTGAGCAGCTCGATGCCCTGGTCCGTGCGGTCGAAGCGGAAGATGAGGACCGCCGAGTCGCCGGACTGCTGGACGAAGGCGTACATGTACTCCACGTTGATGCCCGCCTCCTGGAGCATGCTCAGGATGGTGTGCAGGCCGCCGGGCTGGTCGTTGACCTCCACGGCCACCACCGAGGTGCGGCCCACGGTGAAGCCCGCTTCCTTCAGCTTGGTCTTGGCCTTTTCGAAGTCGGACACGATCAGGCGCAGGATGCCGAAGTCCGAGGTGTCGGCCAGGGACAGGGCGCGGATGTTCACCCCGGCCTCGGACAGGATGCGGGTGACTTCGGCCAGGCGTCCGGCCCGGTTTTCCAGAAATATGGAGAGTTGATCGACTTTCATGGTATTCTCCTTGGCTTGGGGGACTAGTCCTTCTGACGGTTGTCGATGATGCGCTTGGCCTTGCCCAGGGACCGTTCGATGGACTTGGGCTCGACCAGTTTGACCTTGGCGGTGACGCCCAGGAATTCCTTAATGTTCTTCATTACCTTTGATTCCACACGCTGTAAACTCTTGATCTCGTCCGAGAACAGGGACTCGTTGACTTCCACCCGGACCTCCAGGGTGTCGAGGTTGCCCTGGCGTTCGACGATGAGCTGGTAGTGCGGGGTCAGCCCCTCGGTGTCGATGAGGATGGACTCGATCTGGGACGGGAACACGTTGACGCCCCGGATGATGAGCATGTCGTCGGACCGGCCGGTGACGCGCTTCATGCGCACGGTGGTGCGGCCGCACTTGCACGGCGTGTAGTTCAGGGTGGTCAGGTCGCGGGTGCGGTAGCGGATGAGCGGGATGCCTTCCTTGGTCAGGGTGGTGAAGACCAGCTCGCCTTCCTCGCCCGGGCCCACGGGTTCGCCGCTGACCGGGTCGATGGTCTCGGCCAGGAAGTGGTCCTCCTGGATGTGCAGGCCGTCCTGGGCGGCGGCGCACTCGATGGCCACGCCGGGGCCCATGACCTCGGACAGGCCGTAGATGTCGATGGCCGTGATGCCGAGCTTCTTCTCGATATCCGCGCGCATCTCGTTGGTCCAGGGCTCGG
This sequence comes from Pseudodesulfovibrio mercurii, assembly GCF_000189295.2. Classification (NCBI taxonomy): domain Bacteria; kingdom Pseudomonadati; phylum Thermodesulfobacteriota; class Desulfovibrionia; order Desulfovibrionales; family Desulfovibrionaceae; genus Pseudodesulfovibrio; species Pseudodesulfovibrio mercurii. Next base: position 331,100 of record NC_016803.1, read on the forward strand.
CCCCGAAGATGCCGATGCGCAGGGGCAGATCGCGGATGTCGATGCCCATCTCCAGGCCGGTCTCGGCCAGGAACAGGGCGTAGGACGGGGTGCAGCAGATGACGTCCGGGGCGAAGTCCTTGAGCAGGGTGACCTGCCTGCGGGTGGAGCCGCCGGACACGGGCACCACGGTGGCGCCCAGGGCCTCGGCCCCGTAGTGCGCGCCCAGGCCGCCCGTGAACAGGCCGTAGCCGTAGGCGTTGTGCACGGTGTCCGCGGCGGACGCGCCGGCGGCCATCATGCACCGGGCCACGAGTTCGCCCCAGTTCTCGATGTCGCGCTTGGTGTAGCCGACCACGGTGGCCGTGCCCGTGGTTCCGGAGGAGGAGTGAATGCGGACGATCTGGTCCTTGGGCACGGCGAACATGCCGAAGGGATACTGGTCGCGGAGGTCCTGCTTGACCGTGAACGGCAGCAGGGTGATGTCCTTCAGGCTCTTGATGTCCTGGGGCTTGACGCCCTTTTCGTCAAATTTTTTCTTGTAGAACGGGACGTTGGCATAAACCCGTTCGCACAGGGATTTGAGCCTGCGCAGCTGGAGCGCTTCCATTTCCTCCCTGGGCAGGGTCTCGTTCTTCACGTCGTAGATCATCCCTTCATCCTCCTTGGGCGGCCTGTTATCGGCCATGGTGTGCATATGAAAAAACCACGGGTCTTCGAGAGCCCGTGGTCCGCTTGAGCGCCATCCCTGCGCCGTTCCATAAGCCACGAGCCTCCTACAAGGAGCCCGTAAACCAGAAAAAGCGCGCAAATAGGAATTGTTGCATAGACCGAACAGTGCCCCATGTCGTGTGTAGCGTCAAGGGGTTTGTGGGCCGGGGGCGGTCCGCGCGTCCTTGTTCTTCGGGCCGCCGCTGTTGCGGACCGGTCCAAAGTGCATTACACAATCGGTGGTTAACCTTCCACATCGGAGTGACTATGACATTCAGGGAATTGATGGAGCGCAACCGGTCGCGGCGCAAGTTCGACGAATCCCGGCCGGTGAGCGCGGAAGAGCTGGCGGATCTGGTGGACCTGGTCCGGTTCATGCCCTCGGGCAGGAACCTGCAACCGCTCAAGTACGTCGTCACCGCCGATCCGGCGCAGTGCGCGGCGATCTTCCCGCTCCTGGGCTGGGCGGGGTATCTCAAGGACTGGAAGGGCCCGGCCGAGGGCGAGCGGCCCACCGGGTACGTGATCATGCTGCTGGACAGGGAACTGGCGGACTCGCCGGGCTGCGACCACGGCATCGCCTGCCAGAGCATCATGCTCGGGGCCGTGGAGAAGGGCTTCGGCGGCTGCATCATCGCCACGATCAACCGCGCCAAGCTGGCCGAGATCTTCGACCTGCCGGACCGCTACGAGATTCTCATGGTCCTGGCCCTGGGCGTCCCGGCCCAGGAAGTGGTCGTGGAACCGCTTCCCTCGGACGGCAGTATCAAGTATTGGACCGGCGAGGACGGGAAGCACCATGTGCCCAAGCGCGGGCTCGACGAGCTCCTGGTGGGCCGGTTCCCCAGGGACTGACGCCGTTTGACGGCCAACACAAGGACAGACATTGCTGAATAAAGAAAAGAAATTCGCGGACATGACGAGCCTGGAAAAGGCACGCAACGTGGCCGGATGGCTCGACGACAAGCAGGGCGAGCGGATCACCGTCATCAACGTATCGGGCCTGAGTTCGGTCACGGACATGATCGTGGTGGTTTCGGCGCGCGGCGTGAAGCACGCCCAGGCCCTGGCCACCCACATCCTGGACAAGGCCGCCGAGAACAACCTGGAATTCCTGAGCATGGAAGGACACAAGACCGGGGAGTGGGTCCTGGTGGACCTGAACGACGTCCTGGTCCACGTGTTCCTGGACGAGCTCAGGGAGTTCTATAACATCGAAGGCATGTGGGCCGAGGCTCCCCGCGTGGAGCTTGAGGCCTGATGGATCGAGACATGGCCGAACCCAAGAAGACTCTGCTGCTGATACTGGACGGCTGGGGCATCGCCCCGGAGGGCGCGGGCAACTGCGTGCGCAACGCCGCCACCCCGAACCTGGACCGGCTCCTGGCCGACTATCCCTCCACCCGCCTGACCTGCTCGGGTCGCGCCGTGGGGCTGCCCGACGGCTTCATGGGCAACTCCGAGGTGGGCCACATGAACATCGGCGGCGGGCGCGTCATCTATCAGGACATGACCCGCATCGACATGGCCATCGAGGACGGCTCCTTCTTCCGAAATCCCGCCCTCGGGAAGCTCATGGACAAGACGAAAGCGGGCTCCGGGCGGCTGCACCTCATGGGGCTGCTCTCGGACGGCGGGGTGCACTCGCACATGCGCCACCTCTTCGCCCTGCTGGACATGGCCAAGGCCGAGGACGTGCCCGAGGTCTTCATCCATCTCTTCATGGACGGCCGCGACACGGCCCAGAAGGGCGGGCTCGCCTACCTGCGCACCCTGCAGGCCAAGCTCGCCGAACTCGGCCTGGGCACGGTGGCCACCCTGTCCGGCCGGTTCTGGGCCATGGACCGTGACAAGCGGTTCGAGCGCGTGGAAAAGGCCTATCGCGCCCTGGTGGACGGCCAGGGCGTCGTCATCAACGACCCGGTGGAGGCCATCGAGGCGCGCTACGCCGAGGGCGAGTTCGACGAGTTCGTCAAGCCGAGCGTGGTCGCCGGCGTGGACGGGCGCATCAGGGACAACGACGGCCTGTTCTTCTTCAACTTCCGCGCGGACCGCGCCCGTGAGATCAGCCGGGCCATCTTCGACAAGGATTTCAACGAATTCGCGCGGCCGCACGTGCCCGCCCTGGCGGACTTCGCGACCATGACCCGGTACGAGTCCACCTTCCCCATGGACACGGCCTTTCCGCCCGAGGACTACGCGGGCACCCTGGGCGAGTTCGCCTCATCCCGGCACATGAAGCAGCTGCGCATCGCCGAGACCGAGAAATACGCCCACGTGACCTACTTCCTCAACTGCGGGCGCGAGGAGCCGTTCCCCGGCGAGGACCGGATCATGATCCCGTCCCCGCGCGAGGTGGCCACCTACGACCTCAAGCCGCAGATGAGCGCCGACGAGGTCGCCGACACCCTGATCGCCAAGTGGGCCGGGTACGACCTGTGCGTCTGCAACCTGGCCAACCTGGACATGGTCGGGCACACCGGCATCATGGCGGCCGCCGAAAAGGCGTGCGTGGCCGTGGACGGCTGCGTGGGCCGCATCGTGGACGCGGTGCTGCAGGGCGGTGGCCGGGTGCTCATGACCGCCGACCACGGCAACGCCGAACAGATGCTCGACGCGAGCGGCGCGCCGCACACGGCCCACTCCACCAATCCGGTGCCCCTGGTGCTCATCGAGAAGGGCCGCGAAAACGCGGTCCTCGACGAGGGCATCCTCGGCGACATCGCCCCGACCATCATCGGATTGTGGGGCATGGAGCCGCCCGCCGGAATGACCGGCAAGAACCTGGTACGCGAGGGATAACCATGGCCGAAAGCAAGAAACCACTGACCCCGGTCAAGCCCGCGGCCATGGAGATGATCTTCCTCTATCCCTGCCCGCACTGCGGCCGGGAAGTCCCGCTCATCGCGCCGTCACGGCCCGCCATGGCCCAGTGCGACGCCTGCCGCGAGAACTTCCCCATCGTGCCCGTGGACGACAGGACCATCCGCTACCTCAAGCTCATCCTGGCCGGTGGCAAGGCGGGCATCGACCCCGACTTCCTCTGATCCCCGGACTCTCCGACGAGATGGACCGGCCGGGCGCGTTGCGTCCGACCGGTCCTTTCTTTTGGATGAATCCTTTCGGAAATCAGGAGAGGAAGGCCGTTGCGCGGCGATGGGCGGGTGATTTGATTCACTTGTCCCGTGGCTCGCACCCCGGCACCCGTCTGGCGCCTGCGGCGCGATTGTATAATGTCCTTTGTGGTCGGGAATCGGGGTGATTTGTGGCCCGGCATTTGCTTGGCCTTCCCGTTGGTTCAGTACAATCCATTTGGGGGAAAAAGGGGAAGGATGCAGAAAAAGGGTATGCATTTAGCAGCGTTGGCGGTTCCCGCAACGGTCTTCGGTCTGTTGGCCGGGGTCGGTCCGGCCTGGGGTTCGGATGGCGAGGTGACAATTCTGTCAGGATTTTTCGGGGATTCGCCCTGGGGATGGGTGTCCCTCATCGGGGCTCTGGTCGTCGTCGGAGGTCTGTGCTCCCTGGTGACGGCCAGGGTGATCCGCAATAAATATGGTGTGTTGGAGCAGATTTCCGGACGCATCGCCGAGGGCGTGCGGGCCATGGACCTGCCCGAGGGCAAGGATGACAATTTTGGCAGGATGGCCGGTCATCTGCAAAAGATCGTAAAGTACCTCGCCGAGTTGGAGGCGCGGGCCGAAAAGAGCGAAAATGTAGCCCGCGAGGCCGAGGCCCGCGTGAAGGAGGCCCTGGCCCAGGCCGCGCAGGCGCGCAGGCTGGGCGAGGCCGCCCGGTGCGAGGGGCTGTTGTCCGCCGCCGGGACCCTGGAGGCCTCCGTGCAGGCCATCCGGGAGCATTCGGACACCCTGGGCGTGGCCTCGGGCAAGGCCAGGGACGGCGCGGCCGAGCAACTGCGGCTCATGGCCGAGGCCGCCTCGGCCATGGAGGAGATGAACGCGGCCGTGAGCGAGACCGCGGCCGGAGCCGGGGCCGCCGCCTCGGACGCGGACACGGTCATGGAGCGGGCCGAATCCGGCTCCGAGATCGTCTCCCGGACCATCGACTCCATCGGCGCGGTCTCGCACAACTCCCAGTCCCTGGTGGAGTCCGTGGCCGGACTCGGTTCCCAGGCCAAGGGCGTCGGCGCGATCATGGGCGTTATTTCCGACATCGCGGATCAGACCAACCTGCTGGCCCTGAACGCGGCCATCGAGGCGGCCAGGGCGGGCGACGCCGGGCGCGGCTTCGCTGTGGTCGCCGACGAGGTGCGCAAGCTGGCCGAGAAGACCATGGACGCCACCCGCGACGTGGGCGTGGCCATCGAGGGCATCCAGGCCCAGGTGGCCCGGACCATCGACGGGGTCAAGTCCATGGCCGGGCTGGCCGACGAGGCCGCCGGGCTGGCCCGCGAGTCCGGGGCCGCCCTGGAGGAGATCGTCTCCCGCTCCGGGACCAGCGCCGAACGCATCGGGGCCATCGCCGCCGCATCCTCCCAGCAGTCGGTGGCCAGCGAGGAGGTCACCCGGACCATCTCCGAGGTGCACGCCATCTCCTCGGACACGGACCGGGGCATGGTCGAGGCGGCCCAGGCCGTGGACGAACTGACCCGGCGCGTGGAGGAGCTGGCCGTCATGACCGGCGTGTTCCGCCTGGTGGGCAGCGGCCGGGTTCAGGAGATCATCGGGGCCATGGCCGGGTCCGAGGCGGTCCGTTCCGGGCGGCGCGAACGGCTGGAGCAGGCCATGCGCGAGGCCCTCAGGAAGAACGAATTCCTGGAGCTCATGTACGTCACCGACGCGCACGGCAGGCAGACGGTCAGCAACATCGGCGGCAAGGTCTCCGGCTTTGCCGAGGACCCGTCGGCCTTCGGCACGGACTGGAACGACCGGCCCTGGTACCGGGGCGTGGCCGAGACCCGCACCTTCCAGATCTCCGACGTGTACACCTCCTCGGCCTCGGGCCGGGAGTGCATCACCGTGTCCGGCCCCTTCTTCGGCGCGGGCGGGGAACTGCTCGGCGTCATCGCCGCCGACGTGAGCGTCTCCGCCTAGTTCGCGGACCGCAAGGCGCATTGCAAAAAGGGCGGAACTGTGGTCTGCATACCGGCGTATTCATGGTTTCGTTCAACGGATCGCAACAGCGAGGTAGCCTCATGATCACAACGAAAAGCAAAGATACCGATTACTTGACCGAATTCACCGACGGCGTGCACGTGGCCGCGTGCGACGCCCCGTCGCGTCACGGCGGGCAGGACGCCGGGTTCACGCCCTTTTCCCTGCTGGAGGCGTCCCTGGCCGGGTGCATGAACATCACCCTGCGCGTGTTCGCCCGGACCCACGACATCGACCTGGAGTTCGTGGAGACCACGGTGACCCTCAAACCGGGCGAGGGCGGCTATACCTTCGAGTACAGCATCAAGCTGCCCGAGGGGCTGAGCGACAAGGACAGGAAACGGCTGATCGCGGCCCGCAAGGGGTGCCCCATCCACGGCCTGCTCGGCCAGCCCCTGTCCTTCGAGCTGAAGGAAGAGTAATCCCGCGCACGGCCCCGCGCCCTGCGGGGCTACGGCCACAACGAACGGCATGCGGCGACGTCGCGTGCCGTTTGTCGTTTTTTTCGGGGCGGCGTCTCGCGCCGGATCAGGCGCGCTTTCGCGGCTTGTACTGCATCAATGCGTTGCCCGCGATGATGAAGGCCAGGCCGGCCACCGTGGCCGGATGGATGGTCTCGCCCACCAGGAAGTGGATGAAGACCAGGGAGAGGAAGGGGGACAGGAAGATCAGGTTGGCCACCCGGGCGGTGCCGCCGCCGTCGGGCCGGGCTGCGTACTTCATGGCCGTGAGCCACAGGGCGAAGGTGATGCCCATCTCGAACAGCCCGACGTAGGCCGAGGCTAGGAGCGGTCCGGCTGTCAGGGGCGGCAGCTCGGAGAAGAGCAGGGTGGCCGCCAGGATCAGGGGGAAGCCGGTCAGGAAGCTCAAAAGCAGTCCGGCCATTGGGTTGGCCTTGCTCCGGGTGTTGAAGATCCAGTAGAGCGCCCAGATGACCGTGCTGCCCAGGGCCAGTCCCACGCCGGGCAGGCTGGAGAAACGCATGGCGAGGAGGTCGCCGTGGGTGGAGATGACCACCACGCCGAGGTAGCTGAGGAGGATGGCTCCCAGGTCCTTGGGGGCCAGCTTCTGGCCGAGCAGGGGTACGGACAGCAGCGACAGGGTCACGGCCCAGGTATAGTTGATGGGCTGGGCCTCCTGGGCGGGCAGCAGGTCGTAGGCCTTGAACAGGATGGTGTAGTAGATGAACGGGTTGAGCGCGCCGAGCAGGGCGCAGCGCACGGTCTCCCGGCGGCCCATGCGGGTGATTTCGTTAAGCTTGCCCTGGGCCAGCAGGATGGCCGCAAGGGCCAGGATGGAGAAGAAGCAGGCGCAGAGCAGGAGCTGCAGGGGCGCGAGGTCGCGCAGGGCGATCTTGAAGGCCGAGGCCACGGTGGACCAGATGGACACCGTGGCCAGGCCGTAGAGCAGGGCTTTCTTGCTGTCGGTCACGCGGGCTAGACGATGACGTGCTTGCGGATGTAGCCGACCACCTCGTCCACGTCGTCGGTGACGATGAACAGGTCGAGGTCCTCGGCCTTGCAGAAGCCGTTGGGGACCATCTGGTTCTTGAACCAGTCGATGAGCCCGGCCCAGAACTCGGTGCCGAAGAGCACGATGGGGAACGGCTTGATGCGGTGGGTCTGGATGAGTACCAGCGCCTCGGACAGTTCGTCCAGGGTGCCGTAGCCGCCGGGCAGGGCCACGTAGGCCAGGGCGTACTTGATGAACATGAGCTTGCGGATGAAGAAGTAGCGGAACTCGCTCTTGATGTTCAGGAACTGGTTGCTCTTCTGCTCCATGGGCAGGTGGATGTGCAGGCCGATGGATTCGCCGTCGTTCTCGAAGGCGCCCTTGTTGCCCGCCTCCATGAGGCCGGGACCGCCGCCGGTGATGACCGAGAATCCGGCCTGGGACAAGGCCTTGGACAGCTGTTCGGTCTTCTGGTAGAGCGGTTCGCCCGGCTTGACCCGGGCCGAGCCGAACACGGACACGGCCGGGCCGATCTCGGACAGGTTCTCGAACCCGTCCACGATTTCGGACATGATCTTGAAGAGCCGCCAGGATTCGTGGATGGACAGGTCGTCGATGAGATATTGCTTGGATCGATGAATCATTGGTTCTCCTGTGCGCCCATGGCGGAGGTTGCCTGTGCACGGTTTATGGGGCATGTAGTCGTGGCGGCGGATGCAGTATTCCGCTGGATGCTTCACTACACTGATTTCGTTCCGTTCGGAAAGGGATTTTATTCCGGTTTCCGGGCGGGATGTCAACGCGAGGACAACGTATGAAAGTCACCTTCATGGGCGCGGCCCGCACCGTCACCGGCTCCTGTTACATCCTCGAATGCGGCGGCAAGCGGTTCGCCGTGGACTGCGGCATGCACCAGGGCAACCGTGAAATCGAGAAGCGCAACTGGAACATCGCCGCCTACGGCCCCAAGAAACTGGATTTCATCCTGATCACCCACGCGCACATGGACCACACCGGGCTTCTGCCCGCCCTGGTGGCCAAGGGGTACCATAACCCCATCTACTGCACCGCGCCCACCCGCGACCTGCTTGAGATCATGCTCCTCGACTCGGCCCACATCCAGGAGATGGAGACCGAGTGGGACAACCGCAAGCAGCGGCGGACCGGCGGCGACATGATCAAGCCGCTCTACACCATCGCCGACGCCGAACGGACCACGCCCCTGTTCGCGACCATCGACTACTCCAAGACCTTCGAGCCCGCGCCGGGCATCAAGGTGACCTACAAGGACGCCGGACACATCCTCGGTTCGGCCTTCATCGAGATCGAGTACGAGGAGGACGGCAAGCTGACCAAGACGGTCTTCTCCGGCGATCTGGGCAGGCCCGAGCAGCTCATCGTCAACGACCCCTCGGACATGGAGTGCGCGGACTACCTGTTCATGGAGTCCACCTACGGCAACCGCAACCACGTGGACGCCAAGGGCAGCCTGGAGGAGCTGGCCGAGGCCATCGCCTACAGCTACGGCAACGGCGAGAAGGTGGTCATCCCGGCCTTTGCCGTGGAGCGCTCCCAGCAGATCATCTACTCGCTGTTCCTGCTCAGGAAGCAGGGCAAGCTGCCCGCGGACATGCCGGTCTACCTGGACAGCCCGCTGGCCATCCGGGCCACGGAGATCTTCCGCAAGCATCCTGAATATTTCGATGAGGAAACCCAGAAGTACATCCGGGCCGGGGAAAACCCCCTGGACCTGCCCAACCTCCATTTCACCCAGACGCGGGAGCAGTCCCAGGCCATCAACGAGTCCAAGGGCCCGGCCATCATCATCTCGGCCAGCGGCATGGCCAACGCGGGCCGGATCAAGCACCACCTCCGGCACAACCTGTGGCGTCCGGGGGCCAGCGTGGTCTTCGTGGGCTGGCAGGGCGTGGGCACGCCGGGCCGCAAGATCGTCAACGGGGCCAAGAAGATCACCATCTTCGGCGAGGAGGTCCTGGTCAAGGCCAAGGTCTTCACCATCAACGGCTTCTCGGGTCACGCCGGGCGCGACGAGCTGCTCGACTGGCTCGGGACCATGCAGGGCAAGCCCATCAAGATCCTGCTGGTGCACGGCGAGGCCGAGGTCCAGAAGGAGTTCGCCAGGCTGATCGTGGAGCGGTTCGGCTTCGAGGTGCACATCCCGGAGTACATGGAGGTCCTGGAGCTTGAGCCGGGCAAGGAACTGGAGCCCGTGGTCGACATGGAGGTGGCCCGGCCGCACGTGGACTGGGAATTTCTGCTGGCCGACTCCGAGACCCTGTACCAGGAGCTGCGCAACCGCATCCGGGACGTGGAGAAGCGGCCCTGGGTGGACCAGGCCGAGCTGCGCGACAAGCTGCTTGACATCAATCGCAGCATCGTGGAGCTGGTCTCCGAGATGTAGCCGTGCGCATCGTCGGCGGACAATACAAGGGGCGCAGGATTCTGACCTGCGAAGGACCGGGCTACCGGCCCGCGACCATGAAGGTGCGCGAGTCGGTGTTCTCCATGCTCGCGGCGCGCGGCGTGGACTTCGGCCGGGCGCGGGTCATCGACATGTTCGCGGGCAGCGGCTCCCTGGCCCTGGAATGCCTGAGCCGGGGCGCGCCCATGGCCTGGTTCGTGGAGAAGAGCCCCAAGGCCGCCGCGCTCATCCGCCGCAACCTGGCGGACCTCAAGGTGGACAAGGGCCATTTCAGGGTGGTCTGCAAGGACCTTTTCAGTGTATTGTCCAAGGGGCCGGAGCGTCCGTTCGACCTGGTCTTCATCGATCCGCCCTACGGGCACGACCTGCTCGTCCCGGCCCTGGAAAAGGCGCTGGAGAACGGCTGGATCGCGCCGGGCGGGCTGGTTCTGGCCGAGGTGGAACGCTCGGTGACCGCCCCGGAGGACGGCCCCGTGGGGGCCATGGAGTTGCTAACCGACCGCGAATACGGTCAAACCAGGATTTTGTTATGGCGAAATTGAACCCCAGGCTGGCCGTGTACCCCGGCACCTTCGATCCTTTGACCATGGGCCACGTGGGCCTGACCCGCCGGGGGCTGAACGTCTTCGACAACATCATCCTGGGCGTGGCCGAGAGCACGCCCAAGCGGACGCTGTTCACCGTGGGCGAGCGCGTGGCCCTGGCCCGGGACGTGTTCCGCGACGAGCCCAGGATCACCGTGGAATCCTTTGACTGCCTGCTCATCGACTACGTGGAGAGCCGGGGGGCGGGGTCCATCATGCGCGGCCTGCGCGCGGTCTCGGACTTCGAGTACGAGTTCCAGATGGCCCTCATGAACCGCAAGCTCAAGCACGACATCGAGACTGTGTTCATGATGACCGACTTCAAGTGGATGTACCTGAGCTCCACCATCGTCAAGGAAGTGGCTCAGTACGGCGGGGACATCCGGGGGCTGGTGCCCGGCCCGGTGGCCACGGCCCTGTCGGTCAAGTTCGGCGTCAAGCCCCAGGAGTGGGGACACAACCACTACATATGAGCAAGCCCCCCATCGTCTGCCTGCTCGGCCCGACCGGCACGGGCAAGACCTCAGCGGCCATCGCCATTGCGGGCCGCCTGCCCGCGAGCGTCATCAACTTCGACTCCCGTCAGGTCTACCGCGACTTTCCGATCATCACGGCCCAGCCCGACGCGGACGAGCGCGCCGCCTGCCCGCACCATCTCTACGGATTCCTGCCCACCGGGGAGAAGATGACCGCGGCCCGGTTCGTGGAGCTGGCCGTGGACAGGATCGAGGCCGTGCGCGGGGAGGGCCGCCTGCCCATCCTGGTGGGCGGCACCGGGCTCTATCTCCGCTCCCTGCTGACCGGCATTGCGCCCATCCCGGAGATTCCCGAGGACATTCGCCGACAGGTCCTTGATCGCGTGGCAGCGGAAGGGCCCCAGGCCCTGCACGCGGAACTGACGCGCACCGACCCGGACTACGCGGCCAAAATCCATCCCAACGACACCCAGCGCAACGCCCGCGCCGCCGAGGTCTTCCTGGCCACGGGCCGGACCATGACCTGGTGGCACACCGAGAGCGAGCACGCCCCGGCCCCCTACGACGCCCTCAAGATCGGCATGCGCCTGGCCCTGAACGACCTGGAGCCGCTCCTGGCCGCGCGCATCGACGTCATGCTCGAGCGCGGGGGGCTGGACGAGGCCAGGGCCGCCTTCGCGCGTTGCCCGGACCCGGACGCGCCGGGCTGGACCGGCATCGGCTGCGCCGAGCTGCTCGGGTTCCTGCGCGGCGCACTGACCCTGGCCGAGGCCCGAGAGAAATGGGTGCGGAACACCAGGGCCTATGCCAAACGGCAGCTGACCTGGTTCAACAGGGAGGCGGACATCCACTGGTTCGCGCCCGGCGAGAACCGGGCCGTGGCCGACCTGACGGTGGCGTGGCTGGCGGAGCGGGGCTGATCAGCTTCCGGCCAGGACGGTCAGCTGCGTCGGGGTCAGGGCCCAGTTCAGGGTCCCGGCGGACTTGCCGGGTTCGAGACCGAGCTGCATGAGCCCGCCGTTCTCCACACGGACCTCCACATGCCTTCCCGGCGACAGGATGGCTGAGGCCAGGAGGGCCAGGGAGGGCAGGTGGCCGGTGATGAGGATGGAATCCAACCCTTCGTATTCGCGGATGAAATTGATGGTCTCGGCGGTCGGGGCCATGGCCTTGACCGCGTCCGTGACCACGATGCGTTCCACGGGGTAGCCGGTCTGTCCGGCCATGATCTCGGCGGTCTGGATGGAGCGGACCTTGGAACTGGCCGCCACCAGCTGGAAGCGCAGGCCGAGGATGGCGGCGGCGCGGGCGGACTTCTCCACCTGCTCCCGGCCCACCGGGCTCAGGGGCTGGTTCGGGTTGACTTCCTTGGGCAGGCAGGCGCCGTGCTGCATGAGATGGATTAGCATGTCTCGCTCCGTGGTTGAAGGCCGTCCCGGGATGCTAGCACCGCGTCCGGCCGGCGGCAAGCGGCTTGCAGAAAACCGGCAAGCGCGATACAGGGGGATTGCCTTGGCCATCCCGGCCGCACGGGGCCTTGAACACTTCAGGACAGTTAGCCGATGTCGTTTCGCATATTCGTTCCCATTTTATTGTCATTTCTCCTTTTTGCTTCGCCTGCCCGGGCCTTTGACGGGCTCGTGCAGACCTTCGGGGCCGACGGGACCCTCTCCTGGGGCACCGGCGAGCTGTCCGTGGTCCGGCCCGTGGAGGGCGCGGCCGCGGACGAATCCGACACCGCCCTGTCGCCGCTCTCCGTGCGCAGGGCCGTGGTCCAGGCGCGCAAGCGGCTCCTGGACATGGTCCTGTCCGTGCGCATCGACGGGCACCAGACCGTGGGCGCGTTCCTGTCCGGGGACAGCGACCTGGCCGCCCAGGTGCGCGGGCTGATCCAGAACTCCCTGTACCGGGGGCCGGGCCTCTACGACGAGGCGGGCACGGTGCGCGTGTCCGAGAAGCTGCGCGGACAGCTGGCCGAATTGATCCTGCCCAACACCATCCAGTTCCAGAGCACCATCCCGCCCCGGCTGTCCACGGCCACGGGGCAGGGCGTGGACACGCCCGACAACGCGCCCGAAGAGGTGGGCAGCGGCACGCGAGGCTACACCGGCGTGGTCGTCGATGCGCGCGGGCTCAAGCTCACCCCGGCCCTGGCCCCGATCATCTACGGCCAGGACGGGTTCGGCGCCTACGGCTACTTCCAGGTCAGCCGGACCAACGTGGTGGACAAGGGCATGGTCGCCTATTCCGTGAGCGACAACCCCAAGGTCCTGGCCGAGCGGGTCGGCAAGCGGCCGCTCATGGTCCGGGCCCTCGGGGCCTACGGCTCCTGGCGGACGGACGTGATCATCGCCGCCTCGGACGCCCGGCTGGTCCGGGCCGTGGTCAAGACCGGTCCCATCGCGGACGGATGTCGGGTGGTCATCCTGGTGGACCGCCCCGAAAAGGAATCGGGCGACGCGGACGCGGCCCGGACTGCCAAGGGGGCTGGTGATGCGTAGGTATCTGTTTCTCTTTTTCATTGTCTGCTGCCTGCTGAGCGTCCGGCCCGTCCTGGCCGGGCAGGTCCAGGTCTTCGAGCCCATGGCCGAGGGCATGTCCCAGCGCGACCTGCGCGACAAGGCGCGGGCCCAGGGATTCGCCCAGGCCGTGCTCGACGAGGCCAAGGGCATGCTCTCGAACAAGCTCCCCGAAGAGCGCGTCGCGCTGCTCAAGGAATATCTCCTCGGCCATGCCGAGCCGTTCATCCAGGGCTACAAGATAGTCTCCTCCCAGGCCTTCCCCGAGGGGCTGGGCCTGACCCTGGACGTGCGCGTGGATCGCCGCTCCCTGCGCGACAGCCTCGGCGGCATGGGGCTCTTCGCCACCCTGTCGCAGCCCCAGGCCGCCACCGTGGTCTGGCCCGGCGACCTGAGCGACGAGGAGGTCCAGGCCCTCCAGCACCTGGTCAAGCTGACCGGCATCGCGCCCGCTCAAGGGGCCTCTCCGGTCCTGACCATGGAGCGGGGCGCCGACAAGGGCACCTGGAAGTGCCGTCTGTCCTACGACGGGCAGGAGTGGATGGCCGTCAGCCCGGACATGGCCAAGGCCTGGTTCGACCTGTGGCCGCGCTTCTTCGACCGTCCCACGGCCCAGGCCGCGCGGACCGGCGGCGAAACCCTGACCGTGTCCGGCTGGTTCTCGCCCGACGGCGTCCTGGAGTTCGACCGCGTGCTGCACGGCTGGGATTCCGCCGTGCAGAACGCCCAACTCGCGGAGCTGGACATGCAGCCCTCCGGGGCCGGGGCCGTCTGGACCCTGTCCGTGATCAACCGCGACCGGCTGGAAATGCTGCTCAACGCCTTCCTGCCCCAGCGAGGCCTGAGTTTCCACCTGGCCGCCGAGAACCGGGACTAGGCCGGAGCAGGGAGGGGACCCGTGCCGCGTGACGCCATCTGGACCGTTCCCAACATCCTGACCATCGTCCGCATCCTGCTGACGCCGCTCTTCGTGGTGGCCTACGTGGGCGAGAACTTCAACCTGGCCTGGATGCTCTTCGCCGTGGCCGGGCTGACCGACGCCTTCGACGGCTTCCTGGCCAGGGTCTGGGACCAGCGCACCCAGCTCGGGGCCGTGCTCGACCCCCTGGCGGACAAGGCCCTGCTGGTCACCTCGTTCATCTGCCTGGCGGCCAAGGGCTGGATTCCCTTCTGGTTCGCCGTGCTCGTGGTCAGCCGCGACGTGATCATCGTCGGCGGCCTGGCCGTGCTCAGCTTCCTGGGCGTGGACGTCAAGAACCGCATCCGGCCCATCCGGATCAGCAAGTTCAACACCGCCGCCCAGATCGTCCTCGTGGTCGCGGTCATGATCCACCGCACCTTCGGGCTCGACTACGGCTTCTTCCTCGGGGCCCTGATCACCGTCACCGCACTGTCCACCATTCTTTCCGGCATCGCCTACGTCCGCCGAGGCTTCGCGCTCTTCTCCGAACAGGTCGAAGGGTAGGGGAGCGCGCCTCCGGGCCTCCTGCCGTTGGCGAATCTTCGAGCCCTACTGATGAGGACAGCAGCGATCGGCCGGGGGAAGGGGAGAGGGGAACCCTTTGAAAAGGGCTTCCCCTCTCCCCTTCCCCCGGACCCCCATCCCCTCTCCCTTCCTAAACTTTTTGTCGCCGCTTCGCGGAGGGCGGGGGCGGGGGGCTTTTGGGAAAAATGGGTGCGGGGGCGGAGCCGTTGGGGTCGGGTGGGGTTGCTCGGGGCAAAAAAAAGCCCGGTTGCGGAGGGCAACCGGGCGAAAGGGCCGTTGATGGAGGGAGTAGGGGCTAGCTGTCCTTCTTCTCGTCGTCGGAGGGAGAGGATTTGGGGGTCACGTCGATTTCGTCAGGCTCGCTGGTGGCCTTCTTGAAATTGCTGATGGCCTTGCCGATGCCGCCGCCGATTTCCGGCAGTTTCTTCGCGCCGAAAATGACCAAAACAATCACGAGGATGATCAAGAGTTCCCAAACGCCGAATCCGCCAATCATAAATAGCCTCCAATTGGGTGAATGACTTCACCATAATTTGTGATAGTGGCTATACACCCGGCTCCATGCCCAGTCAAGGACGGCCAGACATTTCCCCACCTCGGCCCCGACGGGATTCGGGGCCGGAAAAGGGCGGTTTGGCTTTACAATTGAATGTTCGGGCCTTACATCATCCCCATCGGCACAGGAAGACGGGTCGGCCACGGCCGCCGATGTTTCCCCACGCACAGAACCAAGGGTAGGAATGGGCACCATTTCACGGTTGCCCGGCACGGACTGCCGGCACCACATCAACGGCCGCTGCCTCTACGAGGAGTGGCTCAACCCCGGATACACGAAGTCATGGCGTTGCCAGGTCACGGCCCGGTGGGAGTCCTCCTTTGACGACTTCCTGCGCCGCGCCGAGTATTTCGGCGTGGACGAGGACGCGGCCCCGGACCTCTGGGGGCGGCAGTTCCAGCGGGTGGCTCGGGACACCTTTCACTGCGGGCTGTACACCTACCTACCCGGTGCGGACGCGCCGGGTTGCGGACACCATCTGAACGGGGTCTGCGTCATGGGCCTGCCCCGGTGCGCCGGGCGGTGCCGCCACTTCGACCCCAACAGCGACGAATAGAGCAAGGAGAGCGCGCATGCTGCTGGCATTTCCCTACATGCACCCCGAACTGTGGTCCGGTGACGACCTCGACGGGCTGACCTTTTTCGATCCCGGCCTGACCGACGAGCCGGCCCCCCACGCCTTCCGGCCCGAGGGGCTGCCTCTCGATCCCCGGACGGCCAGGGCGCTGATCAACGACTCCATCCATTTCGGCGAGCAGTTCAAGGACCCGGCCGAGATGGCCTATTTCGGGGCCATCACCGCCAACGACTTCTACGAGGGGTCGTCCATGTCCATCCAGGCCCAGCTGTCGCGCCAGTTCGACGACGGGCAGGGCACCAAGCAGGAGCGCGAGGCCCGCGATGCCCGCTCCAAGGCCCAGTTCGTGCTGCTCCTGGCCTGGACCTTCGAGGAGCGCATCCTCGAACTGGTCGGGCTGGAAGAGGGCATCCGGAACGGCTGGGACGCCATGGACCGGTCCATCGGCGTGGACGAGGAGGACAGCCTGGGTGAGCGGGAGACCGTCCTGGGCGAGACCCTGAGCCACACCGGGGGCACTTCCGACGGCCAGGAGATCCAGCTGCCCTGGCAGCGGGTGGTGGAGTCCCTGCCCGCGTTCCTGCCCGAGGGCGCGGAGCTGGTCTGCGCCGATCCCGAGATCTTCGAGGTCTGGGAGGAGTTCGGCCTTTCCTTCGAGGAAGGAGAGGACGGACTGCACAGGGCCACGGCCCCGGCCTGGAAGTTCGGCTGCCGCCGCCGCCCCCCCGAGGGGCTGCCCGCCGCGTTGCAGGAACTGACCGTCGCAATTCTCAAGTAAGCCACCGGAGCATTTCATGGCGATCGCCAACTCCCTGATGAACCCCCGTCTGGTCGAGGGCCTCAAGACCATCGTCTTCGACAACGACGGGGTGCTGATCGATTCGTATGAGGCCAACATGGTCTATTACGGCACCATCCGCAGCGAACTGGGCCTGGGGCCCATGACCGAGGCGGAGAAATACTACGTGCACACCCGGACCCACGAAGAGGCCGTGCGCCACATCGTGCCCGCGGACAGGCTGGAACAGGCCTTCGCCATCGGCCGGACCATGAACCAGGCGGACCTGGCTCCGTACTTCAAGCGCTCTGACGGCATCCGCGAATTCCTGTGGTGGCTGCGCGCGGCCGGGTTCCAACTGGCCGTGAACACCAGCCGGGGCGAGTCCATGAACCTGGTCCTCAAGCTCACGGACCTGGAGGGCTTCTTCCACCCGGTGATCACCTCCTGCGTGGTCAGCAAGCCCAAGCCGCACCCCGAGGGGCTGTACCGGATCATGGAGGCGCACGGCGTGCGTCCGGACGAGGTGGCCTACATCGGGGATTCCGTGGTGGACCAGCGGGCGGCCCAGGCCGCGGGGGTGCGCTTCTGGGCCTATCGGGACCCGGCCCTGGACGCCGAGGTCCACGTGGAGGATTTCTGGTCCATCCGGGCGGCCATGCAGCGCTGCTACAAAGGGTGTGCTCCCGCGTTTTAGGACTTGATTCTTGCATTCCCGTGTGCGAAATTACCAACATTGATACTAATCGCCGGTGCTTTGCGCCGCGCCGTCTGGAGGCCTCATGGACTTGATTGTCCAAGCAATCGCTACCGTTCTCGACATCGTTCTCACCGCCTACTTTTGGGTCGTCATCATATCCGCTCTCCTCTCCTGGGTGAACCCGGACCCGTACAATCCCATCGTTCGTTTTCTGCGCGGCATCACGGAACCGGTCTTCTACAAGATCCGCACCTGGATTCCCTTTGCCGTGGTCGGCGGCTTCGACCTCTCGCCCATCGTGGTCCTGCTGGCCATCAAGGTCTGCCAGATAGTGGTCGTGGGAAACCTCCTGCGGCTGGCCTATTCCATGGGTTCCGGCATGTCCATGTAGCCCTTTGACAAGGAGGACCGAGGTGACCGTTTCCAAGATCGATTTGCTCAACAAGCAGTTTTCGCGCAGCCTGCTCGGCTATTCCCGTGTGGAGGTCGATCAGTTCATGCTCGAACTGGCCGAGGTCCTGGGTGACGCGGCCGACGCACAGAAAGGCATGCGCAAGAAGATCAAGCGGTTGGAGAGCTCGCTCAAGGAGTACCGGCTGCGCGACGAGACCCTGCGGGACACCCTCATGTCCACCCAGAAGATGGTTGACGACCTCAAGGTGGCGGCCGGGCGCGAGGCCCAGCTGATCCTGGACGAGGCGCGCGCCAAGGCCGACGACACCGTGCGCAAGGGGCACAACCGGCTGGCGCAGATTCACGAGGAGATCGAATCCCTGAAGCGGACCAGGACCCAATTCGAGGTCCAGCTCAAGGGCATGCTCAACGCGCATCTGGAGATGCTCGAGCGCAGCGACCCCGAGCGGGACAAGGTCGAGGAGATCGAGTCCAAGCTCAAGTACCTGAAGAAGGCGGAGTAGGGGGCGCGTATTTCACGGCCGGTGTTCGTTTCCGAGCGGGAGTCGGGATGGGCTCTCGACGTCTGGGCCCAGCCGGGCGCCAGGAAGGACGAGGTCGCCGGCGAGTACCAGGGGTGCCTGAAGGTTCGACTCAGGGCCCCGGCGGTGGACAACAAGGCCAACAAGGGGTTGGTCGCGTACATCGCCCGTTTGTTGCAGTTGAAAAAAAGCCAGGTGGAGATCGTGTCCGGCCACGCCAGCCGGAGGAAGCATCTGGCACTTAATACTGCGGGCGAGCCGGACTGGGGAAGTCTTCTCTCAGGCAACGCACCGCAATAACTTGTAAAAAGGAGCAGCACATGGAAGCCAAGGACCTTGATCTCATTGAGAAGTACGGGGCCAGCGACACGCAACTCAAGGCGCTGTGGGACCAACATATCAATTATGAGAAAATGCTGGATAAACTCGAGTCCAAGTCCTACCTTTCCCCCACGGAGATGCAGGAAATGAAGGAACTCAAGAAGAAGAAACTGGCGGGCAAGACCACCCTGTCGGCGCTGCTCGACAAATACCGCCAATTGGAGGCGTAGCAAATGAAGTTGACCGGGGCCCAGATCCTGCTGAAGTGTCTGGAAGCGGAAGGTGTTGATGTCATGTTCGGTTTCCCCGGGGGAGCCGTGATCGACATTTATGACGAGATCCCCAAGTCGTCCGTGGAGCACATCCTGGTGCGTCACGAGCAGGGCGCGATTCACGCCGCCGACGGTTACGCCCGGGCCACCGGCCGGGTAGGGGTATGCCTAGTCACCTCCGGCCCCGGAGCCACCAATACCGTAACCGGCATCGCCACGGCCTACGCCGATTCGATTCCGGTCGTCATTTTCACCGGTCAGGTGCCCCGGGCCCTGATCGGCAATGACGCCTTCCAGGAAGTGGACATCGTCGGCATCACCCGACCCTGTACCAAACACAACTACCTGGTCCATGACGTCAAGGACCTGGCCCGGATCGTCAAGCAGGCCTTCTACCTGGCCCGCACCGGACGGCCCGGCCCGGTGCTCGTGGACCTGCCCAAGGACATCCAGCAGCAGGTCACCGAGTTCAAGTACCCCGAAGAAGTGTCCATGCGCAGCTACAAGCCGACCAAGAGCCCGCACATCGGCCAGATCCGCAAGGTGGTCAAGCTGCTGCAAAAGGCCAAGCGCCCGCTGATCTACGCGGGCGGCGGGGTGATCACCTCCGGTTCCCATGAGGAGCTGACCTGGCTCGGGCAGCAGCTGCACATCCCGGTGACCGCCACCCTCATGGGGCTGGGCGCGTTCCCGGGCGACGACCCGCTGTTCCTGGGCATGCTCGGCATGCACGGCACCTACGCCGCCAACATGGCGGTGAACAACTGCGACCTGCTCCTGGCCGTGGGCGCGCGCTTCGACGACCGCGTCACCGGCAAGGTGGACACCTTCGCGCCCAACGCGACCATCGTGCATATCGACGTGGACCCGACCTCCATCCAGAAGAACGTCTCGGTCCAGGTGCCCCTGGTGGCGGACTGCAAGTCCGCCCTGGCCGCGCTCAAGACCGAGACCGAGGGGACCCTCGATACGTTCGACTGGGCCGCCGACCACCAGCCGTGGGTGGACAAGGTCCAGGGCTGGATGCAGGAGCATCCGCTGACCTACAAGGACGACACCGACGGCATCAAGCCCCAGTACGTGGTCGAGAAAATTTACGAAATCACCAAGGGTGACGCCATCATCGCCACCGAGGTGGGCCAGAACCAGATGTGGGCGGCCCAGTTCTACAAGTACAACCGTCCGAACACGTTGCTGACCTCCGGCGGCCTGGGCACCATGGGCTACGGCTTCCCCGCGGCCATGGGCGCGCAACGCGCCTTCCCGGACAAGCTGGTCATCGACATCGCGGGCGACGGCTCCATCCAGATGTGCATCCAGGAGATGATGACCGTGGTCTGCAACAAGCTGCCGGTCAAGATCGTCATCCTGAACAACGGCTACCTCGGCATGGTCCGGCAGTGGCAGGAACTCTTCTACGAGAAGAACTACTGCGCCACCTGCATGGACGCCCAGCCCGACTTCGTCAAGCTGGCCGAGGCCTACGGGGCCGCCGGTTTCCGCGTGACAGAGAAGAAGGACGTGGAGAAGACCCTGCGCGAGGCCTTCAAGCTGGACAAGCCGGTCATCGTGGACATCCGCGTGGAAAAGGAAGAAAACGTCTACCCCATGGTCCCGGCCGGAGCGTCGCTGACCGAGATGCTGTTGGTTTAGGAGGCCGTGATGAGCAAGCATACACTTTCCGTGATGGTTGAAAACGAACCGGGCGTCCTGTCCCGTGTGGCCGGGCTCTTTTCCGGCCGCGGCTTCAACATCTATTCCCTGAACGTTGCCCCGACCCTGGAGAAGGGCGTCTCCCTCATGACCATCGTGGCCGAGGGCGACGACGCCATCGTCGAGCAGATCGTCAAGCAGCTTCGCAAGCTGATTCCCACCATCAAAGTCAAGGATCTCACCGAACTGAAGTCCGTCGAGCGCGAAATGGTCCTGCTCAAGGTCAATGCCGAGGATTCAAAACGCGCGGAGATCCTGCGTATTGTTGACATCTTCAGGTGCAAGGTTGTAGACGTGAGCGTCGATGAGCTGACCATCGAAGTGACGGGCGACCAGGGCAAGATCGGCGCCCTCGTCAATCTGCTCACCCGGTTCGGCATCAAGGAAATCGCCCGCACCGGCAATGTCGCCATGCGGCGCTCCATGCAGATCGACCTATAATTTGCAACCAGGCGAGTCACCGGGCCAGGAGTTCGCTCCTCGCCCGGATTTTTCGCATGTTCATATAATTCAAGCCGTTGTGTCCCAACTGGGGGCAAACAATATCGAGGAGATATTCCCATGAAAGTGTATTACGAGAAAGATGCGGACCTGACCCTTCTGAAAGACAAAACCGTGGCCGTGATCGGCTACGGCAGCCAGGGCCATGCCCACGCGCAGAACCTGCGCGACTCGGGCGTCAACGTCATCGTGGCCCAGCGTCCCGGTGGTCCCAACTATGATCTGGCCAAGGAGCACGGCTTCGAGCCCATGTCCGTGGCCGACGCCTCCAAGAAGGCCGACATGATCATGATTCTGCTGCCCGACCAGTACCAGGCCGCAGTCTTCAAGAACGAAATTCTTCCGTACCTCGAAGAGGGCAACGTCATCGCCTTCGGTCACGGCTTCAACGTCCACTTCCAGCAGATCACCCCGCCCAAGGGCGTGGACTGCGTCATGATCGCCCCCAAGGGCCCCGGTCACCTGGTGCGCCGCACCTTCACCGAGGGCGGCGGCGTGCCCTGCCTCGTGGCCGTGGCCGCCGACGCCTCCGGCAAGGCCACCGACATCGCCCTGGCCTACGCCAAGGGCATCGGCGGCGCCCGCTCCGGCGTGATCAAGACCACCTTCAAGGAAGAGACCGAGACCGACCTGTTCGGCGAGCAGGCCGTGCTCTGCGGCGGTCTGACCGCCCTGTGCAAGGCCGGTTTCGACACCCTGGTCGAGGCCGGGTACCAGCCCGAGATGGCCTACTTCGAGTGCATGCACGAACTCAAGCTGATCATCGACCTCATGTACGAGGGCGGTCTGGCCAACATGCGCTACTCCATCTCCGACACCGCCGAGTACGGCGACTACGTCACCGGCCCGCGCATCATCACCGACGAGACCCGTGCGGAAATGCGCCGCGTGCTCAAGGACATCCAGTCCGGCAAGTTCGCCCGCGACTTCATCCTGGACAACCAGGCCGGTCAGGTGGGCCTCAAGACCATGCGCCGCATCGAGTCCGAGACCCAGATCGAGGAAGTCGGCGGCCGCCTGCGCAAGATGATGAGCTGGCTCAAGAAGTAAGCTCGCCTGCCAAGGCTGTTCAAGGGCGGTCCCGTCGGGGACCGCCCTTTTTTTTCGGGACCGGGTCGCCTGGCGTCCCGCCCGCCGGAAGGGATTCCGTTTCTTCAACGGACAGAGCGTGTTGCGCGGGACGGCGGGAAAGGGAGGGCAAGGGCGGCGGGCGGCGGTTTTGCCGCCTGGGGACCGAGGCTGCAATTGTCACATTTTTTCCCGTGGATTTCCCTTGACCCACGGAGCGAAGGTGCATAGTGCTCGCTGCTCGAATTTCATTTTGAGGGTGAGACTATGACTATGGATGTCCTGTTCCTCGGGCTGGTCATCTTCCTCCTGGAAGTGATGGCCCTGACCATCGGTACCGTGCGGACCATCGTGACCATGCTCGGCGAGTCGCGGGCGGCCTTTTACCTGGGCTGCCTGGAGATGACCCTGTGGGTCTTCGGCACCTCGGCGGTCATGACCAAGGTCGGCGACACGCCGGTGCTCGGGCTGTTCTACGCGGTGGGCTTCGCCGCAGGCAACGTGATCGGCATCCTGGCCGAGAAGAAGCTGGCGCTCGGCAACGTGGTGGTGCGCATCATCAGCGCCCGCAAGGGCGTGGACATCGCCCTGGCCGTGCGCCGGGCCGGGTTCATGATCACCACCGTGGCCGGGGAGGGCTCCGAGGGCGCGGTCACGGTCCAGTTCGTGGTCTGCAAGCGCAAGGACATGAAGCTCGTCCTGGCCGAGGCGCGGCGCATCGATCCCGAGCTTTTCTACACCTTCGAGACCGCGGGCGGGGCCAGCGAGGTGCCGAGCCCCAGCTCCAGTCGCATGGACAGGCTCCTTCGGCCCATCCGCCGACTCGTCCCGCAGTTCTAGCTGCTAGGGGGCGTCTCCGGCCGCGTTGTGGCCGTGCAGGGCCGCGCCCAGGGCGCCCATGTGGTCCGGCATGTCCGGGACCAGGATGTCCCGGCCGATCTCGCCGCCGATGGACTCGGCCAGCAGGGCCAGGACGCAGGGGTTGTTGGCCACGCCCCCGGTGAAGACCAGGGGGAAGTTGAGGCCCACCCGGCGGAGCATGTTGGCGGTGCGTTTGACGATGGCCCTGTGCAGGCCCAGCGCGATGGCCTCGGGCCGCTCCCCGCGCGCCATGAGCGAGGTGGCCTCGGTCTCGGCGAAGACCGTGCAGATGGAGCTGATTTCGGGCGGGTTCTCGCCCTTGAGGGCGTATGGCCCGAACTCCTCCACCGGGATCTGAAAGACCCCGGCCGTGTATTCCAGAAACTTGCCCGTGCCGGCCGCGCAGCGGTCGTTCATCTCGAATTTCAAGACCTTGCCGTCCGCCAGGGACATGGCCTTGGTGTCCTGCCCGCCGATGTCCAGCACGGTGCGCGCCTCGGGGAAGCGGTGCGCCGCGCCCAGGGCGTGGGCCTTGATCTCGGTGATGGTTGTGCAGACGCAGCCCAGGTCCAGGCGCTGGATGAGATTGCGTCCGTAGCCGGTCCCGACCAAGGAGGCGGGGCGCAATCCATCCAGCAGTCTGAAACACTGGGACACCGGATCGAAGGTGGTCGGCAGCTTGCGCGAATCCGCCACCTCGCCGTCCTTGAGGACGACCAGTTCTATGGAACGTGATCCTATGTCCAGGCCCGCGATCATGCAAGGGTCTCCACAAAGGCCTCGATGCGCGTCTTGAGCTGTTCCACGTCCTCCATGGAGTAGTCGGTCTCGATGGAGAGCATGGGGATGCCCTCGGCCTGCAGGGTCTTGTCCACCTTGAGGGACTCGTGGGTGTACGGCTGGCAGAAGAGCAGGCTGTAGTGGATCACGCCGTCCGCCTTGAGGTCCCTGGCCAGGGCGGTGATGTGGTCCAGCCGCTCGTGGTTGGGGGTGAAGCAGGCGCAGTCGATCTTCATGTAGCGGTCGGCGATGGCGTCGATCATCTCCTCCAGGGTCTCGCCCGACTCGTCCACCAGGTCCCGCGAGTTGCGGGTGCCGATGCACGATTCCTCGCCCACGATGACCGCGCCGGAGCTCTCCACCACGTAGGGCAGCTTCCAGTTGGGCACGGCCATGGGGCAGCCCGAGAGGAGCAGTCGGGGGGTGCCCGCCGGGGCCACGCCCTCGCCCGTCTTGATGCGCGCCTCCAGTTCGTCGCACAGCTCGTTGATTTTGGCCGTGAACCGGATGGGGTCGTCGTAGAAGCTGATCTGGTTGATTAGCAGGGCGTCGCGCCCGGAGATGGGGGCCGGAGAGGCCGCGCGCAGGCTGGTC
This sequence comes from Pseudodesulfovibrio mercurii, assembly GCF_000189295.2. Lineage (NCBI taxonomy): Bacteria > Pseudomonadati > Thermodesulfobacteriota > Desulfovibrionia > Desulfovibrionales > Desulfovibrionaceae > Pseudodesulfovibrio > Pseudodesulfovibrio mercurii. The sequence goes on from NC_016803.1 coordinate 355,517, forward strand.
AGCCGTTGCAGGGCGCGCCGCCGGTTGTTGAGAATCTTAATCCCTTGCTTGAGCTTTTCGGCGGTGATGGTCCGGCCGGTCAGCTTCTCCACTTCCATCATGTAGCGCACGACCTCGGCCTTCCACAACTCGCGGGCGGCCTCGGACTTGGTCTGGGGCACCTCCATGACGTAGGTGGGGGCGATCTCGTTGAAGGCCTCGTAGGCCTTTTTCTTGCCGTCGCAGGTGGTCTCGCCCACGATCATGTCCGTGGACTCGATGTACGGGCAGAGCTTGGCCAGCTTGAAGCCGATGAAGGACTTGATCAGGGCGCAGGTGTTGCGCGGGACCAGCTGTTCGGCCAGTTCGCTGCCCGCCTCGGCCCCGGCGCACAGGCCCACGTGCACGGCGTCGGCGGCCAGGGTGATCTCCTCGGGCACGAAGACGCAGAAGGAGCCGACCACCTTGCGCCCCTCGGCCTTGGCGTCCTGGATCTCCCTGATGCGCAGCCCGTGCACCTCAGAAAGGACGAAATCAAGGTATTCCGCTCCCTTCAGGCGGTTTTCCTGGGACAGGTAGATGTCCCCGTAGAATTTGCCGAGCACCTCGAGCAGGCCGTCGTGCGCTTCGAGGTCCATATTCAGTTTTTCCCACATGGCGTGGTGCGTGTTTTCGGACATAGATGTTCCCCTCTGGACCGGACGTTGTGGATTGACCGATTAAATATTGATGTTATCAATAAATTACCAATACAAATCTCTATTTGCGAAACAGGGAAGGCAACAGGAAAACGATCTTTTCAACGATTTGACACCACTTTCTGCATGTGAAAACAGAAATGTCTTCGATTTGTAACCCGACGAATTTGTAGGGTAAAAGGGCGGAAGGAAAAGGGACCTCGTCGTTCGGATTTTACTATGAATTGATTAACTCACAGTATTTCAGATAATTAAGACTATTTTGTGCCAAAACGTTGTGCAGTCCGGAAGGAGTTGTGGGGAGCCTCCCGGTCCCCTAGGAAGTAGTTATGTCTATGTGGGCATAATGAAACGAGAGGACGATCCATGACCCAATGTACGTTTGAATCCGGCCGATCCGGCATCCCGGCCCCGCGTGGCGGCCGCGCCGGGTGCCATGGTCCGGTTCGGGCGTTGCCCGGCGCGGTGGCCGGACGGGGTCCGGATATTCCCGACATGCCCGCGGGGAGGTAGACCATGCTGGATGTACGCACGACCAAGCAGGCCGGCTGCAAGGCCAATCCGACCATGCGCATGCATCTGTGGTTTGAGACCGAGGAGGGCGTCCTGTTCGGTCTGGGCCGGTTGCAGCTCCTGAAAAGCGTGGAGGAGCGCGGCTCCCTCAAGGCGGCCGCCGAGGCCCTGGGCATGTCCTACCGGGGCGCCTGGGGCAAGATCAAGACCACCGAGGATCTGATCGGCCACAAGCTCATCGAACGGGATTCCAACCGGCGCGCCGGATACCACCTGACCGACTTCGGAAAATCCATCACCAGGTGCTACGACCGATGGTACCGCGAGGTCGAGGCCTATGCTCTTTCCAAAAGCCATGAATTCCTGCCTTTTTCCCTCGACCGGTATAAATGATCCGATTCCTGCGCTTTTCAATGTGTTAAATATAACATGTTGAATTGATTGAATTTTATGCTAGTATGGCTGTACCTGGGCATTTCGTCCGGGTAAGCAACTGCCGGGCCGGTCAAAGACGTCCGGCGTATAGCAAGGAGGCCATAGGTATGAAACTCGACCGCCGAAGCTTCATGAAGCTCGCAGGCTCCGGAGCGGCGTGTCTCACCCTCGGTCAGCTCGGCGTCAGCCTGACGCCGGTCAAGGCCTACGCGGCGGAGATCAAGATCTCCGGCGCCAAAGAGGTGGTGACGGTCTGTCCGTTCTGTTCGGTGAGCTGCCACATCATCGGCTACGTCAAGGACGGCAAGCTGGTCAACACAGAGGGCGACCCGGACTATCCCATCAACGAGGGCGCATTGTGCGCCAAGGGCGCGGCCATGTTCACCATGACCACCAGCCATCACCGGCTGCAGAAGCCCCTGTACCGCGCTCCCTACGGCGACAAGTGGGAAGAGAAGGACTGGGATTGGGTGCTGGACCGCATCGCGCGGCGCATCAAGGACACCCGCGACAAGGACCTCATTCTCAAGGATGACAAGGGTAAAACCGTCAACCGTCTCGAATCCATGTTCCTGCTGGGCACGTCCCACGCGGGCAACGAGGAATGTGCCATCGCCCATCAGGCGATGCGCGGCCTGGGTGTCGTCCACATGGACCACCAGGCGCGTATCTGACACAGCGCCACTGTTGCGGCTCTGGGAGAGTCGTTCGGACGCGGCGCGATGACCAACCACTGGATCGACATCAAGAATGCCGATTCCATCCTTATCATGGGCAGCAATGCTGCCGAACACCATCCGATTTCCTTCAAGTGGGTCTTGCAGGCCAAGGACAAGGGCGCCACGGTAATGCACGTGGACCCGAAGTTCTCCCGCACGTCCGCGCGGTCGGATTTCCATGTCCCCCTGCGGTCCGGTACGGACATCGCCTTCCTGGGCGGCATGATCAAGTACATCGTCGACAATGAGAAATACTTCCACGAGTACGTGGCCGAGTACACCAACGCGGCCCTGGTCGTGGGCAAGGACTTCGGGTTCAAGGACGGCATCTTCACCGGCTACGACCCCAAGACCCGGTCCTACGACAAGAGCAAGTGGGGCTTCGAGATGGACAAGAACGGCGTTCCCGTTCGCGACACCAGCCTGAAGAACCCCCGTTGCGTGTTCCAGCTGCTCAAGCAGCACTATTCCCGCTACGACCTGGATACCGTCTCGGCCACCACCGGCGTGTCCAGGGAAAACCTGCTCAAGGTGTACGAGGCCTTCGCGGCCACCGGCAAACCGGACAAGGCCGGGACCGTCATGTACGCCCTGGGCTGGACCCAGCACACCGTGGGCGTGCAGAACATTCGCTCCGCGGGCATCATCCAGCTGCTGCTCGGCAACATCGGCGTGGCCGGCGGCGGCATCAACGCCCTGCGCGGCGAGCCCAACGTCCAGGGATCCACGGACCACACCCTGCTGTACCACATCATCCCGGGTTACATGGCCATGCCGCACAACGGCTGGCAGACCTACGACGAGTACATCAAGGGCAACACCCCGGTCAGCAACGATCCGCAGTCCGCCAACTGGTGGCAGCACAAGCCCAAGTACTTCGCCAGCCTGCTCAAGGCCTGGTACGGCGATCACGCCACCAGGGAAAACGGCTTCTGCTACGAGCTGCTGCCCAAGATCGAGAAGGGCGGGGACTATTCCTACCTGTACCTCTTCGACCGCATGTACCAGGGCAAGATCCGGGGCGGCATCATCATCGGCCTGAACCCGATGAACTCCGTTCCCAACACCAACAAACTGCGCAAGGCCATGGACAACCTCGAATGGCTGGTCACCTCCGAACTCCACCATTCCGAGACCACGGACAACTGGCATCGCCCCGGCGTGGACCCGAAGAAGGTCAAGACCGAGGTCTTCCTCCTGCCTTCGGCCCACCGTCTGGAAAAGGACGGCTCGGTGACCAACTCCGGCCGCTGGCTGCTCTGGCACTACCAGGTCGTCAAGCCCGCCTACGAGGCGCGGCCCTTCGGCGACATGTTCTGCGGATTCATGTCCCGCGTGAAGAAGCTGTACGAGAAGGAGGGCGGCAAGCTGCCCGAGGCCGTGACCTGGCTCGACTACCCCGAGACCTATGATCCGGACGACCTGTGCCAGCGCATCAACGGCCGTTTCACCGTGGACTCCAAGGTCGGCGACAAGCTGTACAAGAAGGGCCAGCAGGTGCCTTCCTTCACCGCGCTGAAAGACGACGGCTCGACCATGAGCCTGAACTGGCTCTACGCGGGCAGCTATACCGAGGAGGACGGCAACAAGGCCAAGCGCCGCTCCACCAAGCAGACCGAGATGCAGGCCAACATCGGCCTGTTCCCCAACTGGTCCTGGTGCTGGCCGGTCAACCGCCGCATCCTCTACAACCGCGCCTCCGTGGACCTGAACGGCAAGCCGTACAACCCGGCCAAGGCGGTCATCGAGTGGAAGGACGGCAAGTGGATCGGCGACGTGCCCGACGGCGGCTGGCCGCCCATGGCCACCGGCAAGGGCAAGTACCCGTTCATCATGTCCAAGTTCGGCTTCGGCCAGATCTACGGCCCCGGCCGTCAGGACGGTCCGTTCTCCGAGCACTACGAGCCGGTGGAGACCCCCGTGAACAAGAACCTGTTCTCCGGACAGCTCAACAGCCCGGTGTACAAGTTCGTCTCCTCCGACATGGACAAGCTGGCCAAGCCCGCCGATCCCAAGTACCCCATCGTGCTGACCACCTACAGCCTGACCGAACACTGGTGCGGCGGCGGCGAGACCCGAAACATCCCCAACCTGCTCGAGGCCGAGCCGCAGCTCTACGTGGAGATGAGCCCGGAACTGGCGCAGGAAAAGGGCATCAAGAATGGCGACGGCGTGATCGTGGAGTCCATCCGCGGCCGGGTCGAAGCCATCGCCATGGTCACGGTCCGCATGCGCCCGCTCAAGGTGCACGGCCGGATCATCCATGAAATAGGCATGCCGTTCTGCTTCGGCTGGACGACCCCCGGAACCGGCGACTCGACCAACCGGCTGACGCCTTCGGTCGGCGACCCGAACACGACCATTCCGGAATTCAAGGCCTGCTGCGTGAACATCCGCAAGGCAGACAAGCTCACCGAGCTGGCAACCTAAGGAGGATGCGCCATGCCTAAGTCATTCTTGATAGACACATCCCGCTGCACGGCGTGCCGCGGCTGTCAGATCGCCTGCAAGGAGTGGCATGAACTGCCCGCCAACAAGACGACCCAGTACCATTGGGGCAGTCACCAGAATCCGCAGGACCTGAATCCCTACAACTACAAACTCGTTCGCTTCAGCGAACACCTCGAGGACGGCGTGGTCCGCTGGAACTTCTTCCCGGACCAGTGCCGCCACTGCGAAGTCCCTCCGTGCAAGGAGCTGGGCGACGTGTACATCGACGGAGCCATCCTCAAGGACGAGAAGACCGGCGCGGTCATCTTCACCGAGAAGACCAAGGGCTTCACCAAGGAACAGGCCGGAGAGGTCCGCGATGCGTGCCCGTACAACATCCCGCGGCGCAACGACGAGACCGGGCTGATGAGCAAGTGCACCATGTGCAACGAGCGCATCCACGCGGGCATGCCGCCCGCCTGCGTCAAGGCCTGTCCCACCGGGACCATGAACTTCGGCGACCGCGAGGAGATGCTCGCCCTGGGCAAGCAGCGCCTCGAACTCCTGAAGAAGAAGTGGCCCAAGGCGATGCTGGCGGACCCCGATGACGTCAACGTCATCTACCTGCTCATCGACGAGCCCGCCAAGTACCACGACCACGCCGTGGCCGAGGCCAATGTCGGACCCATGTCCAAGAAGCAGTTCCTGGCCACCCTGACCAGGCCCTTCAAGGCCATGAAGGCGTAACCTGAAACCACCTCTCCGCCAGGCCGGAGCGTCCCCGGACGCACCGGCCACGGGCGGAGGCTATGGAGCGTTCCATGAAATCGGTTTTTGACCAGAAGGCTGTTGCCCTGACCCTCGACGCCATCAAGCGGCGCGTGCCCGCCTATGCCGAGCTGGCCGACAAGTTCCGCCCGCTCTTCGTGGAAAAGGCGCGGCTGCGCGACGAACTGGCGGCGCAGGGCCTGGACCTGCCCGTCCTCGACGCGGCCCGCGCCAACCAGGGCGTGCCCCTGATGGTGGACGTGGACCTCGCCCCATGGGCCGGGAGCATGCGACAATCGGCGGCATCCCTCCTGCCCCTGCTGTTCGACGTGCTCAATCCCGACCCGGAGGCGTGGCGCAAGCTCGAAGCCTTTCTGGACAATGCCGACAACCTTGCGGGGCTCGCCCAGGCACGGATCGAAGGCAATTGGAAACACTTTGAGAACACCTCCGTACAGCTCGGCATCACACCGTTCACCACGCTGCTGTATATTGCAGAGACCGTTTTCTCGCCTGTCCTGTGCGCATTGGCCCAGGGACTGGGCGAGCCCCTTTCCAAGCTCGGCTGGGACCACGGCTACTGCCCGGTCTGCGGGTCCACGCCCTCCATCTCCCAGCTCTCCCCCAAGGAGGTCACGGACCTGGACCAGCTGGTCGGCGGCGGGGGCAAGAAGTTCCTGCACTGCTCCCTGTGCGGCCACGACTGGCGCTACATGCGCAACGCCTGTCCGGCCTGCGGCAACGACGACAACGAGTCGCGCGAGGTCTTCTACATGGACGACGCCAGGTTCGAGCGCATCGAGGCCTGCCACAAGTGCGGCAAGTACTGCCTGAACATCGACATGCGCGAATGCGACCCCCTGCCGGACCTGGATGCCGTGCAGATCGGGCTGATCCACCTGGACATCTTCGCCCGCGAGCACGACCTGGTGCCCATTTCCCCAACCCTCTGGAACTCCCTGGACTAAGCCCATGGGCGAACCCACGACGCATCTCAGGGCACTGAACGGCCCGGCGGAAGCGGATCGCCCCGACCGGTCGGCCGAGACCCGTCCCCTGCAACCGGCCTGTCCGGTGACCATCCAGCGTTTCGAAAACGGGAAGCTGTCCTTCAAGGATGACCAGATCGCCGAGGAGGCCGACATCCGGCTGACCGTCAACGGACAGCCCGAGGCCGTCCTGGCCCGTACCCCCGGCGACGACCTGAACCTGGTGGCGGGCTACCTGTTCTCCCAGTCGCGGATCATGTGCCCGGAGGACATCGGCACCCTCGCCCTGTCCTACCACGGCCCCTCCCGTGCGGAAGTGACCCTCAGGGAGGGGCGGACCGTGCGGCGCATCTATCCCTCGCCTCGGCCCGTACACATCGCGCCCGACATGCTCTTCCGGCTCAAGGAAATCTTCGAGCGGCGGCAGAACCTGTTCAAGAACACCGGGTGCACCCACGCGGCGGCCCTGTTCTCCGCGGACGGGCAGCTGATCGCCTACGGCGAGGACGTGGGGCGGCACAACGCCTTTGACAAGGCCCTGGGCCGGGCGCTGCTCGAAGGCACCCTGGAGGGGGTGACCATCGCCATGCTCTCCTCGCGTCTGGCCGTGGAGCTGGCCATGAAGGCGACCACCGCCAACATCCCGGTCCTGTGCGGGTTCTCGGCGGCCACCAGCTCGGCCGTTACCTACGCCGAACGCAACAACCTGAGCCTCGTTGGCCGCATCCGGGGCAACTCGTACAACGTCTACGCCAACGGGTGGCGGTTCAGGTAGGGAGAAAAAAATCAGGATTTGAAGGCCGCTTCGCGGCGATTGTCGGGCGACTTCGCCTTGATTCGCCCCGTTCTGGGGCTCACCCCTTCGGGGTCGCGCCTTATCAGGCACGGTCCAAATCCGCTGTCCTGCGGATTTGTCGGCGGGCAGCGCCAGCTTTTAGGCGAGTCTTCGAGCCTTGGAGATGGCGACAGCAGCGACAGGGTTCGCCCCCTTGCATCCCGATTAGGCGCCTTCGGCGCGGTGTGTTTCGCTTCGCGGGGGGGGAGCCGGGAGGTCTTTATTTTCCGCCCAGAATCTGTTGCTTGAAGCTCTTGCCGGGGCCGGGCTTGGGGCCGATCCAGGTGGCCAGGACGGCGTCGGCGAAGTCCTTGCCAGGAATGCCGCCCCGGGGCCGCCCGGCGATCATGACGTCGGTGCCCGTGGCCGGGTCGTAGACGAAGCCCATCTCCTGGCCCTTCTTGACGTCCGTCATCATTTTGGTCAGCTCCACGAACTTTTCCCGCAGTTCCGGGGTGACGTTTCCCACGTTGGCCTCGAGTCCGTCTATCCAGGCCTCGTTGATGGCCTTGGCGTCCACGTCGCGGACAAAGTGCATGACCATCATGCGCGGCCCCTCGTTGGCCAGGATCGCCTGGGGATCATTGGATTTCTCCGTCAGGTAAAGCCCCGCCACATAGACGTCGACGATGAACTTCTCGCGCAGGGCGATGCCGTTGAGTGTAAGCTTCCGCGCACCGACCTCCACGGTGTCGGGCAGGGTCACGTCGGCCAGCTCGGCCGCCATGGCCGGGGTCAGGCAGAGCAGGGCGAGCAGCACGGCGGAGAGTAGGCGTTTCATGGGGGCTTCCTCGTGCGCCTGTTCGGGCGCGGGGTCAGGCGTTCAGCGAGTCCAGGAACCCGGACACGGTCCGGTTGAACTCCTCGGGTTGTTCATAAAACGGCATATGACCGCTTTTGTCCAGGAGGACGAAGCGCGAATCGGGCAGGGTGGCGGCCACGTACCGCCCGGTGGACGGGCCGTAGCACATGTGCAGGGAGCGGCCGTAGACCACCAGGGCGGGCAGGGCCACCGTGGGCAGCACGGGCGTGGTGTCGAGCCGGGCGTAGTCCTCGTAGATGGCGGCGGCCGACGCCGGGTCGCTCTTGAGCTGTTCCGCGACCATCCAGCGCAGGGCGTGTTCCGGGGCGTGGCCCGACAGGAACATGGCGTTGACGAAGCGCGTGGCGAAGCCCCGGCGGTCCGCCCGCATGGCCTCCAGGTCCGCCTGCATGGCCTCCTCGTTGTGGCCGTGGCACTTGTGCACGTTCCACGGCGCGGGGGACATGGGGTAGGGGCCGCTCTCCACCAGGCCGAGCCCGGCCAGCCGGTCCGGGCCGAACCGCCGCCAGTACTCCAGGACCACGGAGCCGCCCATGGACCAGCCCACGAGCAGGGCGCGGGTCAGCCCCAGGGCGGTGACGACCTCGCGCACGTCCGTGGCGTAACGGACCACGTTGTGGCCGCGCGGCGTGGTCTGTGACCGGCCGTGGCCGCGAAAGTCCACGGTGATGACCTGGCAGGTCTCGGCCAGCTGGGCCTGACGCCGCCAGAACAGGGAGCTCATGGTCCAGCCGTGGAGCAGGAGCACGGGTTGCCCCGTGCCGCGAATCTCCACCCACAGCCGCACGCCGTCGGTGGTCCGCACCCATCCGCCCACCTGGTTCTCGGCGGTGGTTTCCACGGCCTCGAACCGGTCCATGGAACCTACCTGCCCCGGGGCTTGGGCTTGATGTCGATGACCGGGGTGCCGTCGATGGCCTCCAGCGGCTCGACCACCAGGGTCAGGGGTTCCTCGACGGCCACCAGGGTGACGCGGTGCAGGCCGATGGGATTGGGCCGGGCCGGGGAGCGGGTGGAGAACACCCCGCGCACGGGATTGTCCTTGTTGCCCCGGGGGTGGACCTTGAGGACCGAGCGGTCGGACTTGTGGAACCAGGTGAAGAGTTCGAGCTTCGCACCGGGTTCGAGGCCGTCCAGCCCCTCGGCGTAGGCCGGGTCGATCTCGATGCGGGCACGCACGGCCCCGGCCTCGTCCTCCATCTTGGGGGCCGAGGCCAGGTCCTTGATGTCCGAGTGGATGGTGCCGATGACGGCCAGTTGCATGTCCATGACGCCTCCGTCTATTGGGTGAAGTGGTCGAATCCGGGGTTGGTGAAGGGCCTTCCGTTGACGGTGATGCCGGGGGTCCTGCCCACCGTGCCGATCTCCACATAGCCGGGCACGGACCGGGCCTTGCCCGCCTCGAAGGGCGAGACCGCGCCGAGCAGGGCGTAGTCCTCGCCGCCGAGCATGGCGAATTCCACCGGGTCGAGGCCCTCCCGGCCGCACCAGGCGTGCACGTTGGGGTGCAGGGTGGCGGGGTCGATGGTCAGGGTCGCGCCCAGGTCCGGTCCGAGGAAGCGCGGCAGGTCGCGGGCCAGGCCGTCGGACAGGTCCATGAGCCCCTTGATCCCGGCGGCGTTGAGCAGGGTGCCGATCATGACCTTGGGCTTGGGCCGCAGATGGGCCAGGACCGCCGAGGGCAGGGTCTCGCGGGCCTTGAGCCCCTCGGCCTCCAGGGCCATGAGACCGGCCCGGGCCAGGCCGAAGTCGCCCACGGTGAACAGGATGTCGCCGGGCGCGCAGTTGCCGCGCCTGAGGAACCCGGTGGCGCCGGGCGCGCCGAAGGCGGAGATGGACACGCCCAGACGCTCGCAGCGGCTCAGGTCGCCGCCCGCCAGGACCATGTCGAACTGCCGGGCCAGGCCGGACATGGACTTGAGAAATTCCTCCCAGAACTCGTCCGGCAGGCTGGTCGGGGCCATCAGGTCCATGGTGAAGGCCACGGGCTTGGCCCCCATGGCCGCGAGATCGCTGACGTTCACCGCCAGGGCCTTGTAGCCGATGTCGGCCGCAGAGAAGTAGTCGCGGCGGAAGTGCTCGCCCTCGAGAAAGAGGTCCGAGGTCACGCAGTAGTCGGTGCCGCCCCGGAGCACGGCGCAGTCGTCGCCCCGGCCCAGGGCCAGGAACTCGTGCTCGCGCGGGAAATAGTGGTCGATCCGTTCCAGAAAGTGTGCTTCGCTTCGCATAGCCTGTCCATACTCCATCAGAGGAATTCCAGGTAGTCCCCGATGATGACCTTGAGGCCGAAGCCGGGGAAGTTGACCCTGTATTTGTTCGCGTCCAGTTGGGCGGTGATCTTGCCCTTGCCGAAAATTTTGTGCTTGCAGAACCCGAGCTTGGACGGGTCCACCTTGGGCCGCGCCGGTTCCGGGACGTCCCGCGCATCCGCTTCGTCGCGGGACTCGTAAACGGGCGGAACCGGATCGGGCAGGGAGTAGGCGGGCCGCCGCCGCGTCTCCAGGCCGCCGCCGTAGGACTCGTTCAGCCGCTCGAAGACCGTGTCCGGCAGCTCCATGACGAAGGGGCTGGGCAGGGTGGGGTCGGACAGGCCGCTGGCCCGGTTGTAGACCGAGCCGGGCACGAACAGCCGGAGTTCCTCCTTGGCCCGGGTGCAGGCCACGTACATGAGGCGGCGCTCCTCCTCCAGGTCCTCGGCCCGCTGCATGGCCTTGCGCGACGGGAAGCGGTCCTCCACCAGGTCGATGATGATCACCGCCGCCCATTCGAGCCCCTTGGCCGAGTGGACCGTGGACAGGACCACCGCGTTCTCCTTGCGCTGCTCATCGTCCGGATCGCCGTCCAGGGAGAGGTCGCCGATGAACTGGTCCATGTCCTTGTAGCCCGCCGCGATCTGGCTGAGCTGCTCCAGCCCGGCCTGGCGCTTGGGGTAATCGTCCGGATATTTCTCGATGAGGATGGGCTGGTAGAAGGCCAGCACGGCCTCGAGCACGGCCGACGGGCGCTTCTCGCCCGCGCGCAGCCGGTCCAGTTCGGCCAGCAGCTCCCTGAGCTGTTCGTGCTTCTTGACCATCTTGGCCATGTATTTCTCGTCGCCCGAGTGCATGGCCTGGTAGATCTTGGCCACGGTCTTGGCCCCCACGCCCTTGATGTGCTCCATGGCCCGCTGCCAGGCCATCAGGTCGTGCGGGTTGATGACCAGGCGGATGAAGGCGAGCACGTCCTTGACGTGGGCGGCCTCGTGGAAGCGGATGCCGCCGAACTTCTGGTAGTCGATGCCGATGCGCGTCAGGGCCACTTCCAGGGGAAAGGACTGGTAGCTCGCGCGGAAGAGCACGGCCACGTCGTGGAGCATGTGCTTGCGGCCCAGTTCGAGGATCTGGTCCACCACCAGCCGGGCCTGGGTCTGGTCGCTCAGGGGATGGATGACCTGGGGCAGGTGGTCGCTCTTGAGGTCCGAGTAGAGGTGCTTGTCGAACTTGGTGGTCGCGCCCTTGAGGATTTCGTTGGTCAGGTCGAGGATGGGCTGGACCGAGCGGTAGTTCTTTTCCAGCCGGATGAGCTTGGTGCCCTCAAATATCTTTGGAAATTTCAGGATGTTGGCCACGTTGGCCCCGCGGAAGGCGTAGATGGACTGGGCGTCGTCGCCCACGGCCATGACGTTGCCCCGTGGTCCGGCCAGCTGTTGGACGATGCGCGCCTGGACCAGGTTGGTGTCCTGATACTCGTCCACCATGATATAGCGGTAGCGGGCCTGCAGCTGGTTGCGCAGGGGTTCGTTCTTGGCCAGCAGGTCGTCCAGGAGGAAGAGCAGGTCGTCGTAGTCCACCAGGGCGTGCTTGCGCTTGAACCCGGCGTAGCCGTCGGCGATGCGCTGGATGTCCTCGAGGTAGGGGCTCAGGTGGTAGGCCTCGCGCTCCATGACCGCCTCGATGGTCAGCTCCTTGTTGCGGGACTTGGTGATCATATCCAGCAGGGTGGCCTTCTTGGGATAGGAGCGGTCGCCCTTGCCGAGCTTGAGTTCGTCCCGGACCTCCTTGCAGACGTTTTCGCTGTCGGCCCGGTCCATGAGGGTGAATCCGCCCGCGAAGCCGATGTCCGCCGCGTTGCGCCTCAGGGTGGCGTAGGCGAACGAGTGGAAGGTGCCGCCCGAGGTGCCGTGCAGGGGGCGGCCGAGGATGGTCTCGGCACGGGCGAGCATCTCCTGGGCGGCCTTGCGGGTGAAGGTCAGGAGCAGGATCTGGGCCGGGTCCACGCCCTTCTGGACCAGGTTGGCCAGGCGGTAGACGATGGTCCGGGTCTTGCCCGACCCGGCCCCGGCGATGACCAGCACCGGTCCCTCGGTGGTGGTCACGGCCTCGCGCTGGGCGTCATTCAGTTCGTTCTCGAAATCGATACTCATTTATCCGGTGATGTCGAAGTGTTGCAGGATGATGCGTCCGACGTCCCGCATGCGTTCGGGCCGCGCGCCGCGGGTGTCGGCGAAAATGGCTCCGTCCACCGTATGTGTCCCGGTGCGTCCATGCAAACCAAAAATATTCCAGCGGTCGAATTTGGCCTTGAGGTCGAAGCCGGGGCGCGGTTCGCAAACCAGGTCCGGGCATTGGTCCGAGGCCGAGCCCGGATAGAACGCCGTCCCCCGGTGCACGGCCCTGAGGACCGGCGCGCCCTCGTATTTGAGGGCCATGAGCCCGTCGATGATGCGCGCGAGCAGCCCCTCGCGCTCGCCGGGCAGGACCGTGCCGCGCGCGAACCTCCTGCGCTCGTGCAGGTAGATGCGTCCGGGGTCCAGGGCGAAGGCCTTGGATTCCGGGGTGATCTTCGAGGCGTCCCACTCGTCGTCCGGCGCGCCGGACAGGGACAGGAGCCCGGCCCGCATGAGCCAGGTGTTCAGGCTGACCTCGGTGGTCAGCTCCGTGAACCCGTGGTCGGCCACGACCAGGAGCCGCTTGGGCTCGGGCAGGGCGTCGTAGCGGGCCAGGAATCGCCCGAGGGCGTGGTCCCAGTCGGCCAGGAAGCGCAGGCACTCGAAGTGGGCCGGGAGCTCGGGGCGGACGACCGCGTCCATGAGGAAGTGGAAGAGCCGGTCGGTCTCGGTGAAGACGTGCACGAACAGGTCCCAGCCCAGGTCGGGCCAGAGCATGTCCAGGGCCGTGAGCCGGGACTTGAGCGTTTCGCGCAGTTCGTCGAGTAGGTAGGCCGGATCGGTCCGGCCGCGCGTGGTGTCGGCCTCAAGCTTGTAGCCCGCCTCGCCGAGCCGGGCGGCCAGGAAGGGCGGGTAGGCCGCGCCGCGAAGGTCCGGGGCCACGAATCCGGCCACGAGCATGCCGCGCAGGGGGCGGGCCGGGTAGGTGTTGGGCAGGTTGACCACCCGCGAGACCAGGCCGCGCTCCCCGAGGCGGTCGAAGACCGTCGGGCAGGTCTCGTCCGTGGCCTGGGTGACGCGCAGGCCGTAGGTCCGGGGATCGAGGTGCGAGAAGCCGAACACGCCGTGCCCCTCCGGCCCTTCCCCGGTGGCCACGCTGGTCCAGTTGACCGGGGAGAGCTCGGGCAGTTCGGCCCGGACCGTGACCGCGTCCCCGGCCAGCCTGCGCAGGTTGGGCAGGGACGCCCCCAGGGTGCGGGCGAGGTTCAGCGGCAGGCCGTCCAGGCCGAGGACGACCAGTCGGGAACGTGGCTCGGAGGGCAGGAACAGGGACATGGCCTAGATCAGTTCCGCCTCGAATTTCTTGAGGAAGAAAGTGGGGTTGTAGGACATCTTCGCCTTGCGCAGCCCCTCGTCGCCGAGATCCTGCTCACGGTTGACGTTGGTGTACTCCGCGCCGTCGTTCTCCAGGAACATCTGGTTGATGGCCTGGTACACGCCCTTGTAGCGGATGTCGCCTTTCTCGAAATGGATGACCAGGGAGTCCTCGCACAACGGCTCGGCCACGGTGTAGGCGATGACCTTGCCCTCCACCCGGATGGTCGCGCCCATCAGCCCCTTGATCTGGTCGAAGTGCTGGAGCACGCGGGTGATGGCGTGGTTCTCGGCCTTGAGCGCCTCCGAGGGGTTGTTCTCCTCGTACCACTTGTACCACTCGTCCTGCATCTCGAAGACCTCCTCCACGCACTCGGGGGCCATGGACTCGTAGGTGTACAGGTAGCTCTTCTTGAACTGGTTGAGCAGGTTCTTCTTGTTGTGGAAGGCCTTGCCCTTGAGGGCGATGAGCTCCTCCACCGAGTAGACGTAGTCCCAGTGCTCGCGGCTCTCGGTGATGGTCATTTTGTTGCCGTAGGCGATGGACCACAGCCGGGTCAGGGCCTCGGGCACGCGGACGAAGTGCTTGCCTTCGGTCATGCCCCGGCAGCCCGCCCAGTCGTAGTCCTCCCACGGGCCCACGGGCGCCCAGCAGACCGGCTCGGGCAGGGTCTGGCGGATGAAGCACAACCCTTTGTGGAAGGCCCATTCCAGGCCGTAGTGGTCGGCCCAGCCGAAGATGTTGGCGAAGGAGAAGTCGCTGGTCAGGAGTTGCGGACAGCCGGTCAGGGCCTCGTGGTATTCGTCCTGCCGGTCCAGAGAAATGGGTTCGAACTCGAGGGTCATGGACAATCCTTATCTGTTTTGGCCGTTTCGATGCCGGATCATGGCGAAACGCTGCCAGTTCTTGAAATGGAAGAAATAGACCAGGGTGGACGACTGGATGACCTGCGAACAGAACATGGCGATCCAGATGCCCTCGGCCCCGTTCATGATCTCGTGCCCCAGGAGGTAGGCCAGGGGCAGCCGGAGGCCCCAGGTGGCCCCGCCCATGATGAGCATGTTGTACAGGGTGGCCCCGGCCCCGTTGAAGGCCCCGGCCACGATCATGCTGGTCAGGGTGAAGGGGATGGCCAGCATGTTCCACTTGAGGTAGCTGACCGCCTGGGCGGCCACGGCCGCGTCGCGGGTCAGCAGGTTCACCCACGGGTTGATGAACTGCCAGACCACCAGGGCGAAGAGGGAGATGGAGACTAGCCCCAGGGCCAGGATGCGGAAACCGAACCGCTTGGCCTCCAGGGGCTGGCGCGCCCCGAGGTAGTGGCCGATGAGGATGCTCGCGGTCATGTTGAAGGCCATGGCGGGCATGAACAGCAGGGACTCGATGCGCAGGCCGATGGACATGCCGGCCAGGGCGTTGACCGCGCCGCCGGGCAGGCTCGCGGTGATGGCGTAGAGCACCAGGTAGCCGGACTGCCAGACGACCTGCATGAGCCCCGAGGGCCAGGCCACCTTGAACAAATAGGGCGTGGCCCGCTTCATCCAGCGCCAGGGCGCGAAGCAGGCCGGGCAGAGCTGGCCCTGCCTGCCCAGGACGGCCAGGTTGAAGAGCGCGCCGCAGGTGACCGAGCCGAAGGTGGCCCAGGCCAGTCCCTTGTAGCCGATCTCCGGCATGCCGAACCAGCCCAATCCCAGGCCCAGGTCGAGCACGATGTTCATGGAGGTGACGATGATCATGCAGTAGAGCGGGTAGAAGACCTGCTTGCGCGCCCGGAAGATGGCGTTGGTGATGAGCAGCATGTAGTAGGGCGGCAGCAGGAGCAGGAACACGGTCAGGAAATACTGGGTCACCGGGCGCATGGACTCCGGGACCTGGAGGGCGGACAGGAGCAGGTTCTTGAGCGGCAGCCCCAGGAACAGGAAGGCCGCGCCGAGCATCGCCGCCAGGATGAGGCACAGCCCGACGTAGCGCCTGGCCCGTTTTTCGAGCCCGGCCCCGATGGACTGGCTGATGGCCGCCACCGCGCCGTTGGCCACGGCCATGGCCACCACCAGCAGGAAGAACAGGGACTGGGTGATGATGCCGAGCGAGGCCTGGACCTCGCGGGATATGTAGCCCGCCACCCACACGTCCGTCATGCCGATGAGCACGTGGAACATGGTCATTATCAGCTGGGGCCAGGCCAGCCTCCAGATGGTCCGGGTGGGGGAATGCGACATCTGCGCGGTCAGATCGTTGTTCGGCATGAGCGGGATTTCGTTTGGGGTCCGCCTGCGTGGCGGGCCGCTGCTTCATAATAGGGTTTTATTTCGCATTGCCAAGGGGCGGTGGGCAAATTCGTCGCGTCCGGCGGGGGCCGGGACGGTTCGGACAGGCTCTTTGGCCGACGGGGTCGGGGCGGGACCGGAGACGGGGATCAGTGCTGGTGCGGGACGTCCCCTTCCTCGTGCACGTGGACGTGGGTGTGCGGCTTGAGCTCGCCCGCCCGGATGCGGCCGTCGCGCATGGCCAGCAGATGGCCGGTGGTGGCGGCCAGGAAGTCCGGGTCGTGGGAGACCACCAGGCGGGCCATGTCCAGCCCCTTGAGGATGTCCACCAGTCGGTCCTTGGCCTCGGGCGAGAGTCCGGTGGTGGGCTCGTCCAGGACCAGGACCTCGGGGCGCATGGACAGGATGGTGGCCAGGGCGACCAGTTTCTTTTCGCCGCCCGACAGGCGGTGCGGCACGCGGTCCTCGAATCCGGCCAGGCCCACGGCGGCAAGGGCCTCGCGGGCGCGCTCGGCGGCCTCGTCGCGGCCGAGCCCCTGGTTGAGCGGGCCGAAGGCCACGTCGTCCAGGACCGTGGGGCAGAAGAGCTGGTCGTCCGAGTGCTGGAACAGAAAGCCGATCTTGAGCCGGGCGGCCTCGAACCCCTTGCCGTCGGTCATGGGCACGCCGAACAGCCGGACCTCGCCCCGGTCCGGGGTGAGCAGCCCCATGAGGATGTGCAGCATGGTGGACTTGCCCGCGCCGTTGGGCCCGAACAGGCCGAGCTTCTCGCCGGGGTGGAGGTGGAAGGTCAGCCCCTTGAGGGTCTCGTCGCGGCCCGGGAAGGCGTAGGTGATGTCCTTCAGTTCGATGATGGCGTGGCTCACGACAGTCTCCCCTGGATGAAGCCCATGTAGATCAGCCCGGCGCTCAGCGCGGCGCAGGCCGTGAGAAACAGGTAGTCGCCGGGCCGGGTCTCGAAGGCGGTCAGGCTGTAGAAGCGGCCCCGGAAGCCCCGGCAGAGCATGGCCCCGTGGACCCGCTCGGCGCGGTCCCAGCTTTTGACCAGGAGCATGCCCACCAGCCAGGCGAAGGTCCGGTAGGTGTGGGTGTCCGTGCGCGGCTTGAATCCGCGCGCCCGCATGGCCTGGCGCATGGTCGTGTACTCCTGGTATATGGAGAAGACGTAGCGGTGGGTGAAGAGCAGGATGTGGCAGAGCTTGTCGGGCACGCCGAGCTGTTGCAGGGCCGGGCCCAGGTTCTGGACGGAGATGGTCCCGAGCAGGGCCATGAGGCTGACCACGATGGCGTTGGATTTGACCGTGATGAGCAGGGCGCGGTCTACGCCCTGGGCCGTGGCGATGAGCGGGCCGAGGTCGAAGATCGGCTCGCCGGGCACGGTGAAGGGCAGGAAGAGCCAGAGAAAGAGGATGAACAGGTTGACCACCAGGAGGCGGTGCAGCACGTGCAGCATGTTCAGCCGGGCCATCTTCACCAGGACGAGCCCGGCGGCCAGGGCCAGCCAGGCGGGCCGGGACGCGGGTAGCACGGCCACGGGCACGGTCAGGACCAGCGCGGCCAGGAGCCGGATGCGCGGGTCCATGCGGTGCAGAAGGGAATCGCCCGAGGCGAACGGCTCGGTCAGTGAGGCCACGCAGGCTCCTGTTCGAAAGACATTACGGGGACTTCGGTCCGACGTCCGGACCGCTGCACAGGAGTAATACAAAACCCGTGGCCGTGCAACCGGGGCTAGTCGGCGGCCAGTCCGACCTCCGGGGCGATGGCCGTGATGGAGTCGATGGCGATCTGGAGGAATTCGCCGAGCTCCAGGCCGATTCTGTCGCACTCGCGGATGCAGTCGCGGTTGACGCTGGCGGCGAACGCCTTGTCCTTCATTTTCTTCTTGAGGCTTTTGGGCTGCATGCCGTCGATCTTGGTCGGCCGGACCAGAGCGCCGGCGTGGACCATGCCGGTGACGGTCTCGCCGCAGCGCAGGGCGAAGTCGAAATCGGTCTCCGGGGCCTCGGCCCCGTTCATCTCGGCGGCGTGGCGGCGGATGGCGTTCAGGGCCTCGTCGGGCAGTCTGCCTTCGAGCAGCTTCACGGTGTCCAGGCCGTGCCGGGCGTGCTCCTCCTTGGTCACGGCGTAGTCCAGGTCGTGGAGCAGGCCGGTGACGCCCCACAGCTCCTCGTCCTTGCCGAGCCTACGGGCCAGGCCGCGCAGGACCGCCTCGGACTCCAGGGCGTGGTTGATCAGGCTGGCCTCGCTGTTGTGTTCCTTGAGCAGGGTGAAGGCTTCTTCTCGGGTTATCATGTACGCTCCTTGATGTTCGGGTTCGGGCGGCATCATGCCGCAACCGGGCTGTCCGGTCCAGATACAGTTGGACGCCGGGCGGGCCGGTACAGTTTATTGCCCGCCGTAGAGCCAGCAGGCCGTGCGCGTGCCGTCGGGCTGCTCCATGAGCTCGGGGCGGCCGTTCCGGCACTTGTCGAAGGCCTCGGGGCAACGGGGGTGGAAGGGGCAGCCAGCGGGCGGGTTCATGGGGCTCGGCAGGTCGCCGGTCAGGGCGATGCGCTCGGGCCGGTCCATGGGGTCGGGCCGGAGCACGGCGGACAGCAGGGCCTTGGTGTACGGGTGTTTCGGGTCGGCGAACAGGGTCCGGCTTTCGCCGATCTCCATGATCCGGCCGAGGTACATGACCGCCACCCGGTCGCAGATGTGGCTGACCACGGACAGGTCGTGGGAGATGAACACGTAGGTCAGGCCCATGCGCTCCTGGAGTTCCTTGAGCAGGCCGAGGACCTGGGCCCGGACCGAGACGTCCAGGGCGGACACCGGCTCGTCGCAGACCACCAGCCTGGGGTCCAGGGCCAGGCACCGGGCCACGGCCACGCGCTGGCGCTGGCCGCCGGAAAATTCGTGGGGATAGCGGTCGCCGTGCTCGGGCCGCAGGCCGACCAGTTTGAGCAGTTCGGCGACCTTTTCGCGGCGCTCCTCCCTGGTGCCGATGCCGTGGATGTCCAGCCCCTCGCGGATGATGGAGCCGATCTTCTGGCGCGGGTTCAGGGAGGAATAGGGGTCCTGGAAGATCATCTGGATCTTGGAGCGCAGCTTCTTCTCGTCCCAGGCCGATATGGACCGGTTGCCGAAGATGACCTCGCCCGAGGTCACGGGCGTCAGCCCCATGATGCACTTGGCCAGGGTGGACTTGCCGCACCCGGACTCGCCCACCAGCCCGAGGGTGTGGCCGCGCTCCACGCTCAGGGTCACGCCGTCCACGGCGCGCACCGTGCCCGTGGTCAGGCCGAGCAGGCCGCCGGAGACCTTGTAGTGCTTGGTCACGTCGATCAGTTCGAGCAGGGCCATGGCCTAGTCCTCGTAGAGCCAGCAGCGGACCGTGCGGCCCGGCTCGGGTTCGAACAGCGGGGGGAGCATGAGCGAGCACTTCTGGTACGCCTTGGGGCAGCGCGGATGGAAGCGGCACCCCTGGGGCAGGTCGAAGATGGACGGCACGATGCCGGGGATGGGGCTCAGGGGCCGGGTCTCGCCCAGGGAGGGCATGGAGGCCAGCAGCCCTTGGGTGTACGGGTGCAGCGGCTCGGCGTAGAGGTCGTTGACCCCGGCCAGCTCGACGATCTTGCCCGAGTACATGACGGCCACGCGCAGGGCCATGCGGGCGACCACGCCGAGGTCGTGGGTGATGAGCATGAGGGAGCCGTTCATGCGTTCCCTGAGTTCGTCCATGAGGTCCAGGATCTGGGCCTGGATGGTCACATCGAGGGCCGTGGTCGGCTCGTCCGCGATGAGGATGTCCGGGTTGCAGGCCAGGGCCATGGCGATCATGACCCGCTGGCGCATGCCGCCGGACAGCTCGTGGGGAAAGGACCGGGCGATCTTGGCCGGGTTGGGGATGCCCACCAGGTTCAGGGCGTCCACGGCCTTTTCCAGGGCCTCGCGCTTGCCGAACCCCTGGTGCAGGCGCAGGGGTTCGGCGATCTGGTCGTCGATGCGGAAGACCGGGTTGAGCGCGGTCATGGGCTCCTGAAAGATCATGGAGATGGCGTTGCCCCGGATGTGCATCAGCTCGCTCTCGGACATGTCCAGGAGGTCCTTGTCCCGGTACAGGATGGACCCGTCCGTGACGCGGCCCGGCGGATCGGGTATGAGCCCGAGGATGGACAGGGCCAGCACGGTCTTGCCGCAGCCGGACTCGCCCACGATGGCCAGGGTTTCTCCTTGCATAAAGGAAAGGCTGACGTTATCCACCGCCTTGGCAATGCCCTGGGCCGAGGAAAAGCAGGTGGTCAGCCTGTGTATGTCCAGCAGTGGTTTTGTCATAAGGAATTCCACGGGTTCGCCGTAGGCCTTCTATACGGCATATTGCGGCGGACGTAAACGACGGCGGGGAGGGCAAATGGCACATGTGGTGATCGTGGGCGGCGGCCTGGCCGGGTGCGACTGCGCCTGGCAACTGGCCGAGGCCGGGGTCTCGGTGACCCTCTTCGAGATGAAGCCGGAAAAGCGCAGCGAGGCGCACACCGAGGACGGCCTGGCCGAACTGGTCTGCTCCAACTCCTTCCGGGCCACGGGCCCGGCCGCGGCCATCGGGCTGCTCAAGGAGGAGATGGAGCGGCTGGGCAGCCTGGTCATGGAGGCGGCCTTCGCCACGCGCGTCCCGGCGGGCGGGGCCCTGGCCGTGGACCGCAACCTGTTCTCCGACTACATCACGGAGAAGATCGAGGGGCACGAGGCCATCACCGTGGTCCGCCGGGAGATCGCCTCCCTGGACGACGAGGCGCTTGCGGGCGCCGACGCGGTGGTCATCGCCGCCGGTCCCCTGGCCAGTCCGGACCTGACCGAGAGCCTCATGGCCGCGGTGGGCGACGCGCGGCTCTATTTCTACGACGCCATCGCGCCCATCGTGTCCCGCGACTCCGTGGATTTCGACAAGGCGTTCTGGGGCTCCCGCTGGAAACCCGAGGACGACGACTACCTGAACTGCCCCATGAGCGAGGCCGAGTACAAGGCCTTTGTGGCCGCCCTGCTCGAAGGGGAGAAGGTCAAGCCGCGCGAGTTCGAGAAGGAGGTCCACTTCGAGGCCTGCCTGCCCGTGGAGGCCATGGCCGAGCGCGGGGAGATGACGCTGGCCTTCGGCCCGCTCAAGCCCGTGGGCTTCACGGACCCGCGCACCGGGGAGCGGCCGTTCGCCATCGTCCAGCTGCGCACCGAGAACGCGGACAAGACCGCCTTCAACCTGGTGGGCTTCCAGACCAAGCTCAAGTATCCGGAACAGAAGCGCATCTTCCGCATGATCCCCGGCCTGGAGAACGCCGAGTTTCTGCGCCTCGGGTCCATCCATCGCAACACCTACGTCAACGCCCCCGAGGTCCTGGACGAGACCCTGCAACTGAAAAACCGGCCGGGCACGTATCTGGCCGGGCAGATCACCGGGGTGGAGGGGTACCTGGAGTCGGCGGCCTGCGGGCTGTGGCTCGGCCTGTCCCTGGGACGGCGGCTGCGCGGCGAGGCCGTGATCGATCCGCCGGTGGAGACCGCCCTGGGCGCGCTCATGAACCACCTGCGGACCAAACCGGACAAGCAGTTCCAGCCGTCCAACGTCAATTTCGGGCTCATGCCGGGGCTCGAGGGCCGGATCAAAAAGAAGTTCCGCAAGGAAGCCTACGGACAGCGTGCCCAGGCGGCGTTCGCGGCCTGGATCGAGGCGGCGGGATTGTAACGGGTGATCCCCGCCCCGGTCTGCTCTGCTCTGACGTTTCCGGGGCGGGGATCTTTCGCTGACCCCTATGTTAGCGAAATGTGGGCCGTTTGACCGCGACCGTCCGGGGCCGCGTCGGAAAATCGTTCCCGTCCACCATTTGGAGCAAGTCCCGTTCCAGCCGTTGGCGGCCGGGGACCGTTCCCGGCTCAGGTGATGCCGCCGATAAGGAATCGCAATGCGTCGGACCCTTGCCAAGGCGGGGGCGAAGGCGCATTTTACTGGTCGAGCGGGCGCGTTTTTCGCCCGGACCAAGGAGCAAGACCATGAACGACAAGCATTACGGACCCCAGACAATCGCCCTGCACGCGGGACATACCCCGGACCCCACCGGCTCCCGCGCCGTGCCCATATATCAGACCACCGCCTACCTGTTCCGCGACACCGAGCATGCGACCAACCTGTTCGCCCTCAAGGAGCCGGGCTACATCTACACCCGGCTGAACAACCCGACCACGGACGTGCTCGAAAAGCGGCTGGCCGCCCTGCACGGCGGGGCCGGGGCCATCGCCACGGCCAGCGGCATGGCCGCCATCTTCTACGCGGTGGCGACCATCGCCTCCGCCGGGCAGAACATCGTCACCGGCTCCAACCTGTACGGCGGGACCCAGACCCTGTTCGAGCACACCCTGAAGCGGTTCGGCATCGAGGCCCGCTTCGTGGATTCGAGCGACCCGGCCAACTTTGCGGCGGCCATCGACGAGAACACCCGGCTGGTCTATTCCGAGGCCATCGGCAATCCGCGCTGCAACGTGGACGACCTGCTCGGCATCGCCAAGGCGGCCCACGATCACGGGGTGCCGTTTATCCTCGACGCCACCGTGGCCCCGCCGCCCATCTTCAATCCCTTCGATTTCGGCTGCGACATCGCGGTCTACTCCCTGACCAAGATCGTGGGCGGCCACGGCACGGCCATGGGCGGGGCCATCGTGGAGAAGGGCGACTTCGACTGGGCGGCCGGGGGCCGGTATCCGGAGCTGACCGCGCCGGACCCGACCTACCACGGCATGAACCTGTGGGAGGCCCTGGGCGGCCCGTCGGGCGCGCCGTGCCCCGTGTTCACCACCAAGGTGCGCATCGGCATGCTGCGCGACACGGGCGCGACCATCGCCCCGCAGAACAGCTTTCTGATCCTCCAGGGCATGGAGACCCTGCCCCTGCGCGCCCGCCAGCACTGCGAGAACGCCCGCAAGGTGGCCGAGTTCCTGGAAGGGCACTATGCGGTGGAGTGGGTCAACTACGCGGGCCTGCCGAGCCACCCCGACTTCGACCGGGCCAAGAACACCTTCCCCCTGGGACCGGGCGCGGTCTTCGGCTTTGGGGTCAGGGGCGGGCTCGAGGCGGGCCGCAAGTTCATCGAGTCCGTGGAGCTCTGCTCCCACCTGGCCAACATCCTCGACGCCAAGACCCTGGTCATCCACCCGGCGTCCACCACCCACGGCCAGTCCACCCCCGAAGAGCAGGCCGCCGCCGGCGTCCCCCTGGACCTGGTGCGCATCTCCGTGGGGTTGGAGGACGCCGACGACATCATCGACGACCTGGATCGGGCGTTGGCGCTGTCGCAACGGTAGCCAAGGGCGTCGAAAGCGGCGCAGGAGGATTTTGCCTCTTGATATAGGGTTGATGAAAGTGTACCTTTATGCATCTTAATGTTGCAGGAAGGTACACTTTCATGATTCGCCTGCCCGTTGTTTTTCTTCTTCTGTCCCTTCTCCTTTCCCTGTTTGCCGGTTGCGCTCCGGTAACGGCGCGGCCCGATGTCGATCCCGAGCTGGCGGCCAGGGAGGCCTCCATCCAGAAGCGGATGGCCGTCGAGAGCCACATGCGGAAATTCTGGCGGCTCAGCGAAGTCTCCCTGCCCGTGCTGGAGCACGGGACCGTTCTGTGCGGCGATCGGGTGACCTACTACCTGGGCATGGACACCAACTCCATCGACAACGTGCCCGAGGAGTGGCGGCAGGCGTACAAGGATGCCCTGGGCCTGGACGAACGCATCAAGGTTACCCGTGTTTTCGCCCATACCCCGGCGGCGGATGCCGGGTTCCAGCCCGGAGACGTCGTCCTGATGATCAACGGGCGGAAGGTGGAGACCGGGGACAAGGCCTACGTGAAGTTCGCCGGCCAGCTTCAGGAACAGCTGGATACGGGCGAAACCGTGTCCTTCTGGATCGAGCGCGACGGGGCTCCCATGGCGCTCAGCGCCATCCCGGCCGAACGGTGCGACTACGCCGTCCTCATGTCCGACGACACCGTGGTCAATGCCTACGCGGACGGGGATTCCGTGGTCGTGACCAAGGGCATGATGGATTACATCGAAAGCGACGATGAGCTGGCGTTGGTGGTGGGGCATGAGATGGGCCACAACGTGATGGGCCACATCACCAAGAAGACGGGCAACCGCATCATCGGTGCGGTGCTGGACGGCCTGCTTGCCGGGGTCACGGGCGTCTACACCAACAACTTCGCCAATGCCGCCGGGATGATGTACAGCCAGGAGTTCGAGCAGGAGGCGGACTACATGGGCGTGTATTTTATGGAGCGGGCCGGGTTCGACTCCACCGGAGCGCCGAATTTCTGGCGGCGCATGGGGGCCGACAATCCCTACGCCATCGGCCACGCCACCACGCACCCGACGTCCGCCTACCGCTATGTCTTTCTTGAAAAGTGCTCCAAGGAAGTGAAGGAGAAAGAGAAGGAGGGCACGGAGTTGCTCCCCAACATGGCGGAGTTGAAAACCGCCTCGAAATAACGAAAAAGGCCCGCATCAAGCGGGCCTTCCTTTTTCCTGAAGCGGAGCTAGAAGAGAATCTTCTCGGGCGGGCGGCGTTCCGGGACCACCTGTTTCTCGATGGTGCCGTCGTTGTATCCCTTGCTGACGTAGAGGGCGCAGAAGCAGGCTCCGTACTCCCTGACGTCGTCCTCGCGGTAGGTGCAGGGGCAGATGATGTCCTTGTCCGCCTCGTATTCGCCGTTGGCCAGCCGGCAGGGGCAGGCCATGTAGCCGAAACGCTCCTTGTTGGTCAGCAGGCTCTCCAGCAGGGGCATGGTCATGTCCATGTCCGCGTTGAAGTGGTAGCCCTTGGGCTCCTGGATCTTCTTCAGCGATTCGTAGAGCTGCTTCGCGTCCATGGACTAGTCCTCCTTGAGGGCCGCGTCGATCTGGTCCTTGTGGAAGCCGACGATGACCTTGTCCTTGATGACGATGGTCGGGAAGGAGACCGCCGGGTTGTATTCCTTGACCTCGTTGACGATCTGCTTGCGCTCGTCGCCGGTCAGCTGATCCACGTGGACGCATTCGTACTTCACGCCGCACTCGTCGAGGTATTTTTTGGCATTTCTGCAATGGATGCAGGTGGAGAGGGCATAGACCTTGATGTCGTTCATGTGAAACGCCTCCATGTCGAACTGTTTGGCGGGTGCGTCGGTTGCGGGCATTCCGTCAGGGTTTTTTCCAAACATTTTCTTCAATGACTTGAACATGTCGCATCACCTGCTCAGTCTCAGTTCCAGTCTGCGGACCAGCAGGGAGCAGAGGAACGTGAGCACGAAATACATGACCAGGACCAGGGTCCAGATTTCGAAGCTCCGGTACGTGGTGGTCATGAGTTGCTGGGCCTGGAAGGTCAGCTCTTCGATGGAGATGACCGAGACGATGGCCGAGTCCTTGATTATTGATATAAACTGTCCGGCCAGGGCTGGCAACATCCGTTGCAGGGCCTGGGGCAGAATGACGTGGACCAGGGACTGGGTGCGGGTCAGGCCGGTCCCGGCGGCCGCCTCCCACTGGCCGGGCTCCACGGACTCGATGCCCGCGCGGACTATCTCCGCGATATAGGCCGCCTCGAACAGGGCCAGGGTGATCAGCGCGGACAGGAACCGGGGGAATCGGTTCATGGGCCCGAAGAACCAGCTCAGGGCCTCGCGCGCCCCGTCGGACAGGGCGTAGATCAAGCGCTCCACGCCGAGCAGGCTCATGATCTGGTCGCCGATGAAGAAGTAGAAGACGAAGATGAGCACCAGCGGAGGGGTGTTGCGGATGAGCCCCACGTAGACCGCGCCCACCTGGCGCTTGAACAGGCTCGGGCTGACCCGGAACAGGCCCACGACCACGCCGAGGACCATGGCTAGCAGGCCGGACCACACGGACAGCCGGATGGTGGTGAACAGCCCCTGGGTCAGCAGGCCCGGCGCCCACGAGCCGGTCCGCTCGTCGAAGCGCACCAGGAACTGCGGGAGGACCTCCCACTTCCAGTGGTAGTTGAGGCCGGTGGCGGCCTTGAACAGGATATAGCCGAAGACCCCTGCCAGGGCCGCCAGGATGACGGCGTCCGGCAGGGTGATCCTCAGGCGCTTTTTCTCGGGCAACGGCAATGGATCGGTCCGGCTACTGAATCTGGCTTTCCCAGTTGTTGGTGAAGAACCAGTATTCGTAACGGTTTTGCAGCCAGCCCTTGCTCATGGTCACGCGGACCCAGTTGTTCAGCCAGTTCAGGAAGTCCAGGTCGCCCTTCTTCACGGCAAAGGCGATGGGCTCGCGGGTGAAGTCGTCCTTGAGGGGCAGGAAGAGCTGGTCCGCGTACTCCTTGGACAGGGTCAGGGGCAGCGGGTTGGAGGCGACCACGGCGTGGACGCGCTCGTTGAGCAGCTCCTGGATGGTCTGGGACTCCTCGTCGAAGAACAGGATCTTGGCCTGGGGCAGGAAGTTCTTGGCCGCCTCGGCCGCGGTGGTGCCGAGCCGCACGGCGATGGTCGTGCCGGGGTTGTTGAAGTCCTCGATGGAGGCGCGGCCCTCGGCGAGCTTCCTGCTGGCCACGATGGACATGCCCGAATACTCGTAGGGCAGGGAGAAGTTGACCTTGAGGTTGCGCTGGGGCGTGACGGACATGCCGCCGATGATGATGTCGAACTTGCCGGTCAGGAGCGCCGGGATGATGCCGGACCACTTGGTGGGCACGAACTCGACCTTGACGCCCATGTCCTTGGCCAGCTGCCGGGCCACCTCGATCTCGAAGCCGATGTAGTCGCCGTTTTTGTCCTTCATGGCCCAGGGCTTGAAGGTGTCGAAACCGACGCGGATGGTGCCGCGTTTGAGGATGACGTCGAGCTGGCTGCCGGTTGCCGGGGCCTCGGCGGTCGCCGCCGGTGCGGTCTTGTCCGATTTTGGCTGGATGGGTTCCTGGCTGCACCCGAAGGCGGATGCGAGCAGGAGGAAAAGTGTGGCGGTGGCCAGGATGCGGAATTTCATGGGGTTCTCCTTGGTCGGCGTGTCAGGCGCCGGGTCAAAGGGTTATTTACAGGATTCCTGGGCAAACGTGACGTGAGACACGCCGAGAATGGCGATTATGATCTCGCCGTCGATCTTCGCAGCTCTCCAAATGGTCATATGACGAGCTCCTTTTGGGGTCAGGCCCTGAGGCCGTTGAACCGTCGCTCCAGCAGCCGGACCACCCCGGACAGGGCCAGGGTGACCGCGAGGTAGATGGCGGCGACGGTGAACCATATCTCAAACGTCAAAAATGTTTCCGCGTCGATCATGCGTCCGCGCTGGGTCAGGTCCAGGATGGCGATGGTCGAGACCAGGGCCGAGTCCTTGACCAGGGACACGGCCTGGCTGGTCAGGGGCGGCAGCACGCGCCGCACGGCCTGGGGCAGGATGATGTGCCGGTACATGGCGTACGGCCCCATGCCCAGGCTCTTGGCGGCCTCCCACTGGCCCTTGTCGATGGAGGTGATGCCCGCCCGGAATATCTCCGAGGCGTAGGCCCCCTCGAACAGGCTCAGCGCGATGACCGCCGAGCGGAAGGCCGAGATGTCCAGGATGGGCGCGACGACGAAATAGATGAAGAATATCTGGATGAGCAGGGGGGTGTTGCGGATCAGCTCCATGTACGCCCTGGCCACGCCCCGGGCCGCCCAGGAGGCGGACATGCGCATCAGGGCCGTGGTCAGGCCGATGACCAGCATGAGGACCATGCTGACGCCCGTGATCCGGAAGGTCACTCCCAGCCCCTCCATGAGCGGCCCCCAGGTGAAGCCCTGGTCCGTGACCGTCCAGAGGTATTGCGGGATGCGGTACCACTGCCAGTTGTAGCCCAGCCGCTGGGAGCCCAGGATGAGCAGCCAGACGACGGCGGCCAGGAGGAGCAGGGTTTTGGTCGTGTCCGCCAGGGCGGAAAGGGGCAGGGGCCCGATCTTCTTGTGCAGGAATTCAGCCGACATGCGGTTCCGGTTCTTGGGTTGGTGAAAGGGGAACAACCGCTGTTCTGGTTGCACCATAACACAATACCCGGAGTTTTCCAGGAACTATTGTGCAAAAAGAGACCGGGAAGGGGATCAGGCCGCGCCGTCCCCGCACGCCTCGATGACCGCCCTGATCTGGTCGAAGACCTGGTCCGGGGTCCCGGCGGCATCGACCACGCTCATGCGCCTGTGGTTGAGGGCCGCCCAGGTCAGGTAGCCCTCGCGGATGCGCTTGTGGAAGGACAGGTGCTCGGCCTCGAACCGGCCTTCCTCCTTGGCCTTGCCGTCCTCGATGTTGCGCAGGGTGGCCCGCTTCAGGCCGATCTCCGGGTCGATGTCCAGGACGATGGTCAGGTCCGGCCACAGGCCGTTGACGGCCACCTCGTTGAGCTCCCGGAGCATGGAGGTGTCCAGGCCGCGCCCGTAGCCCTGGTAGACGATGGTCGAGTCGGCGAACCGGTCGCACAGGACCACCTTGCCCGCGGCCAGGGCGGGGCGGATGACCTGACCCACGTGCTGGGCGCGGTCCGCCAGGTAGAGGAAGAGCTCCGTGATGGGCGTGATCTCCCGGTTGTCTACGTGCAGGAGCATCTTGCGCAGCTCGACGCCGATGCGGCTGCCGCCCGGCTCGAGCGTCAGGAGGACCTCCCGGCCGCGGGCCTCGAAGTAGTCCCGGACGCGGCCGATCTGCGTGGATTTGCCGGTACCCTCTATGCCTTCAAAGGTAATAAACATTGATTCTCCGCTTTCGCGTTCTGCTTTTTGGCGTTGTCCGGGGTCGGCTCGGGCCGGAACACGTTGCGCTCCAGGAAGCGCATGTAGGGCGACCAGGTCGCGCCGGTCTTGTCCATGTCGGCGTAGGCCTGGTCGATGATGTTCAGCTTGGCGTCCATGTTGTCCGCGAAGTGCAGGACAAAGGCCTCGGGGGTCTTGGGCCGCACCGGGGAGCCGAACTCGTGCTCGCCGTGGTGGCTGGTGATGAGGTGCTTGAGGTGCAGCTTGAGGCCTTCCTCCAGGCGGGGGCAGCGGGCCAGGAACGGCTCCAGCTTCTCCATGCCGAGCTGGATGTGGCCGAACAGCCGCCCCTCGTCGGTGTAGTCGTTGGCCAGGCCGCCGGACAGCTCCCAGGCCTTGCCCAGGTCGTGGAAGATGGCCCCGGCCAGCAGGGTCTGGCGGTCCAGGTCGGGGTAGACGTCGCACAGGGCCATGCACGCCCGGGCCACGCCCAGGGTGTGTTCGAGCAGGCCGCCCACGTAGGCGTGGTGCACGGTCTTGGCGCCGGGCGCGGTCAGCAGCCGGGCGCGGATCTCCTCGTTGCACAACACCTTGCGGCATAAGGTCTTCCACGGCTTGTGGCGCATGTGCTCGGTGACCAGGTCCTCCAGCGCCTCCATCAGCACCTCGGGCGGGGTGGCGGAGGCGGGCAGGAAGTCGGACAGGTCCGTGCCGGGGGCGAAGCCTTCGAACACGTCCATCTGATCGACCTTGAGCTGGTTCCTGTCGCGGTAGCTCTCCACGAAGCCGCGCACCCGGACCGGGCAGCCCGGTTCGAGAACGGGGTATTCCAGGCTCTTCGGACTCCATATCTTGCCGTCGATGGTCCCGGTGGCGTCCTGGAAGGTGAGGTTCCAGTAGGGGCCGTTCTTGGACTGGGCCTGGTTGGCCCCGGCCAGGAGAAAGAGGTCGTCCACGGCCTGGCCCGGTGACAGAGACTGGATATATTGCGACTTTTTGCCCACTGATCTTGCCATTGGATTGATGTTGAGGTACCCCGCCCATACACGTATCGTATACGTATGCACGGGAAACGGACCGGCGCGGAAGTTGCGCGGCCCGCTCAGGGTTATGAACCTGATTTCATACGTATTGTCAAATCCTAGCTTGCAGGCGGAGACGCGATGAACATTCTGCTCGCCAATGACGACGGCATCCAGGCCATCGGCCTGCGCGCCCTGTATTTCGCCCTGAAGGAGGCCGGACACGAGGTCCACGTGGTCGCCCCGGTCACGGAGCAGTCCGCCGTGGGGCACGCCGTGACCCTGGCCCTGCCCATCCGGGTCAAGCAGTTCCGGGAGAACGGCTTCGTGGGCCAGGGGGTCTACGGCACCCCCGTGGACTGCGTCAAGCTCGGCCTGTCCACGCTGCTCGACCGGAAGCCCGACCTGGTCCTGTCCGGTATCAACGCGGGGGCCAACGTGGGCGTGGACATCCTCTATTCCGGCACGGTGTCCGCCGCCACCGAGGGGGCGCTCATGGAGATTCCGTCCATGGCCGTGTCCATGGACAACTTCAACCCCGAGGACCTGAGCGGTCAGGCCCGCTTCTGCGCGGAACTGCTGCTCAGAATCCCCTGGGACAGGCTGCCGCGCAAGCGCGTGCTCAACCTCAATTTCCCCAACTGCCCCATTGGGGAGGCGAAAGAGATGGTCCTCTGCCCGCACACCAGGGCGTCCTACGACGACGTCTACGACACCCGCCAGGACCCGCGCGGCAGGCCGTACTACTGGCTCAGCGGGGCCATCCCGCCGGGCCGCATCAGCCCGGACCGGGACCGCGCGCTGCTTACGGCCGGGCACATCACCCTGACTCCGCTGCATTTCGATTTCACGGACCGCGAGACCCTGACCGTGTTGAAGGACTCGATTTCGTGAACCCCGTTGACGTAAAACCGTCGGCACAGTATGGTTATTGCCCGATAACGCCCTATTCAGAGAGATAATCGCTTACCCACAGGAGGATTCGTCATGGCGACGAAGATAGGTTTGAACGGATTTGGACGCATCGGCCGGTATCTGGCCCGGCTGCTGGCCACGGAGAGCGACCTGGAACTGGTGGCCGTCAACGCGCGCGCCTCCAACGAGGACCTGGCCCACCTGCTGAAATACGACTCCGTGCACGGCCGGTTCCCGGACGTGCAGCCCACCGAGGACGGCTTCGTCATGGCCGGCAAGCCGGTCAAGGTGACGCGCAATGCGCCCGGCGAATGGACCTGGGGCGAACTGGGCTGCGACATCGTGGTCGAGTCCACCGGCAAGTTCACCGACCGCGAGAGCTGCGAGAAGCACCTGGCCTGCGGGGCCAAGAAGGTGATCATCTCCGCGCCCGGCAAGAACGCCGACGTGACCGTGGTCATCGGCGTCAACGACGAAGAACTCAAGCCCGAGCACAAGATCATTTCCAACGCCTCCTGCACGACCAACTGCCTGGCCCCGGTGGCCAAGGTCATCAACGACGCCTTCGGCATCAAACACGGCATCATGACCACGGTGCACTCCTACACCATGAGCCAGCGCATCCTGGACGGTTCGCACAAGGACATGCGCCGGGCCCGCGCCTGCGCCGTGAACATGGTCCCGACCACCACGGGCGCGGCCAAGGCCGTCGGCCTGGTCATTCCCGAGCTGAACGGGCTGCTGGACGGCATGTCCATCCGCGTGCCCACCCCCAACGTCTCCCTGGTGGACCTGGTCTGCGAGCTGAAGAAGGAGACCACGGTGGAGGAGGTCAACGCGGCCCTCAAGGCGGCGGCCAACGACTCCATGGGCTACACCGACGAACCCCTGGTCTCCGTGGACTTCATGGGCTCCACCTTCGGCGGCGTGGTCGACAGCGGCCTGACCCGCGTCATGGGCGGGACCCAGGTCAAGGTCATTGCCTGGTACGACAATGAGGCCGGTTTTACCAATCAGCTGTTGCGGTTGATCAAGAAGACGGCTGCGATGTAGCGGGGGCGGCTTCCGATAGCGGGCCATCCGCACATTTTTTCCGGGGGCTTCCATCCTCACGTAGACGGCTATCGCTGCTGTCGTCATCTCTAAGACCGAGCAAGCTCGGCCTAAGAGCTGTGGCACGCTGCGGTGAAAGCCCCCGGAAGAAAAATGCACAGCTGACCCACTCTTGAAAGCCTAGTGCGAGCGCGGAAGAGAGAGCCGCTGTCGGGTGGCTGCGTCACCCGAATCGCTCTGAATATGAAGAAGAAAAGAAAGCCCCCGGCTCACTATTGAGCCGGGGGCTTTTCGTTGTTCTCGCACCCCGCGAAGCGGCGATAAAAAGTTTAGGAAGGGAGAGGGGGATGGGGGGCCGGGGGAAGGGGAGAGGGAGAACCCTTTTCCAAAGGGTTTCCCTCTCCCCTTCCCCCGGCCGCCGGAGGCTCGGCTATTCGGCCGCAGCCATTTCGTCCTTGAAGAGCTTGTAGTTGATGGCGTCGACCACGGCCTGCCAGGAGGCCTCGATGATGTTGTGGGAGACGCCCATGGTGGTCCAGCGGTCGGTCTTGTCGCCGGTCTCGACCAGGACGCGGACGAAGGAGGCGGTGCCCCCGGTGTCGCGCACCGCGCCGGACAGGACGCGGACCTTGAAGTCGAGGAGCTTGATCTCCTTGAGGCTGGGATAGAACCGCTCGAGCCCCTTGCGCAGGGCCTGGTCCAGGGCGTTGACCGGGCCCAGGCCGGTGGCCGCGGTGTGTTCCTGCTGGCCCTTGACGTTGACGATGACCGTGGCCTCGGACATGGGCTCGGCGTCCTCCTCGCGCTTGGCGTCCACCACGAAGAAGTGGCGGAAGTGGAAGTAGTCGAGGGGCTTGCCCAGGGCCTCGCGGAGCATGAGCTCGAAGGAGGCGTCGGCCACGGAGTATTCGTAGCCCATGGACTCCTTGATCTTCAATTCCTTGAGCAGGCGATCCACGGTGGGGTCGTCCTTGGCCAGCTCGTAGCCCAGTTCGCGGGCCTTGAACAGGATGTTGGACTTGCCCGCCTGGTCCGAGAGGAGCACGCGGCGTTCGTTGCCCACGGTTTCGGGCGGGATGTGCTCGTAGGTGCGGGCGTCCTTGAGGATGGCGCTGACGTGCACGCCGCCCTTGTGGGCAAAGGCGGACGCGCCCACGAAGGGCTGGCGCATGAACGGCCGCAGGTTCGCGATCTCGCTGACGAAGTGGGAGATGGGCAGGAGCTTGGTCAGGCTTTCCCGGCCGATGACGTCAAAGCCCATCTTGAGTTCCAGGTTGGGGATGACCGAGCAGAGGTTGGCGTTGCCGCAGCGCTCGCCGTATCCGTTGATGGTCCCCTGGACCTGGACCGCGCCGAGGCGGACCGCCTCCAGGGAGTTGGCCACGGCCAGCTCGGAGTCGTTGTGGGCGTGGATGCCGAGGCTGGCCTCGGGCAGCTTCTCGCGCACGGCCTTGACGGCCTCGCCGATCTCGTGGGTCATGGAGCCGCCGTTGGTGTCGCACAGGACCAGCCGGTCCGCGCCCGCCTCGAAGGCGGCATTCAGGGCCTTGAGGGCATACTCGGGGTTGCGCTTGTACCCGTCGAAGAAGTGCTCGGCGTCGAAGATGACCTCGTCCACCCGGTCCTTGAGGTAGGCCACGGAGTTGGCGATGAGCTCCAGGTTGCGCTCGAG
This sequence comes from Pseudodesulfovibrio mercurii, assembly GCF_000189295.2. Lineage (NCBI taxonomy): Bacteria > Pseudomonadati > Thermodesulfobacteriota > Desulfovibrionia > Desulfovibrionales > Desulfovibrionaceae > Pseudodesulfovibrio > Pseudodesulfovibrio mercurii. Next base: position 389,106 of record NC_016803.1, read on the forward strand.
CGGGATGCCCAGGGCCAGGGTGGCGTGGATGTCCCAGGTCTTGCCGAAGATGGTCACCACCGGGGTCTCGGCCTTGAGCAGCCCGGTCAGGTTCGGGTCCTTGTCCGGGGTGTACTTGGCCATGTGCGTGGACCCGAAGGCGGCCAGCCTGGCGTTCTTGAAGGTGTAGGACCGAATCCTGTCGAAAAACTTCTTGTCCGTGGGGTTGGAGCCGGGCCAGCCGCCCTCAATGTAGTGGATGCCCAGATCGTCCAGCTTCTGGGCTATGCGGATCTTGTCCTGGGTGGTCAGATTCAGTTCTTCGGCCTGGGCTCCGTCCCGTAACGTCGTGTCGTATATCGTGATTTGTTGCATCGGCTACTCGATGTGTTTGCCTTCCTCCAAGTTGAAGGCTTTATGGAGTGTGCGTACCGCCAGCTCGGTGTACTTGTCGTCGATCAAGCAGGTGATCTTGATCTCCGAGGTGCTGATCATCAGGATGTTCACGTTCTCATCGGCAAGCGCCCGGAAGGCCTTGGAGGCCACACCGGAATGGTTACGCATGCCGACGCCGATAATCGAGACCTTGGCGACGTTCAGGTTGCTGGATAGCTCCTCGTAGCCGATTTCATACTTCAATTTTTCCAGGGTGTTGATGGTCGCCTTCACGTCGGCGCGGGGCACGGTGAAGGTCATGTCCGTGAGGCCGTCCTTGGACGGGTTCTGGACGATCATGTCCACGAGAATCTTCTTCTCGGCCAGGGGGGAGAAAATCTGGGCGGACACGCCGGGGGTGTCCTTGACGTGTATCAGCGTGATGCGGGCCTGATCCTTGTCGTACGCGATGCCCGAAACCATGACGGCTTCCATGTTCTCATCCTCCTGGGTGACTATGGTGCCCGGCTCGTCGGAAAAGGTGGAGCGGACATGAACGGTTACATTGTATTTCTTGGCGAACTCGACGCTGCGGATCTGGAGCACCTTGGCTCCCATGCTGGCCATCTCGAGCATCTCGTCATAGGAGATGCGGTCGATCTTGCGCGCGTCGGTACAGAGATTCGGGTCCGTGGTGAACACGCCCGGAACGTCGGTGTAGATTTCGCAGACGTCGGCCTTGATGGCCGCTGCCAGGGCCACGGCCGAGGTGTCGGAGCCGCCGCGTCCCAGGGTGGTGATGCGCATGTTCTCGTCGCATCCCTGGAAACCGGCCACCACCAGGATGTCGTACTCCTGGAGCATGCCCTTGAGCCGGGCCTCGTCGATGTCGGTGATGCGGGCCTTGCCGTAGCAGCAGTCGGTTTTGACCGGGGCCTGGAAGCCGAGCACGGAGCGGCATTTGACGCCCTGCTGCTTGAGGAGCATGGCGAAGAGGGCGCAGGAGATCTGTTCCCCGGTGGAGACCAGGGCGTCCGCTTCGGCCGGGTCGGGGTTGTCCGACCATTCGTTGGCCAGTTCCAGCAGCCGGTTGGTCTCACCGGACATGGCCGAGAGGACCACAATGACCTTGTTGCCCTCGCGGTAGGGGCGCAGGACCTTCTGCATGACCTGGCGTTGGCATTCCAGGTTGCGGACCGACGTGCCTCCGAACTTTTGTACGACGATGTTCATTTTTCGATTCTGCTCTCTAAAAACGGTTTTCATTGGGGCGCAGGGCGTCGAGGACGCTCTGGGCCGCACCTCCCATCGCATGCAACACCAGGCTTCGTCCAGTGTCCGACGGGGTCCATTCCAGGAAAAGGGCGTCTTCGGGCCACATTTCCTTCGGAAGGTACTGTATCCACTCCACGATGGTGATCGTGTCCGGGTCCTCGAAGGCATCGAACAGGGCGTCGTCCGGCTCCATGCCTTCGAGCCGGTAGAGGTCGAAGTGCGCCACCCCGGGCGTGGTCGGATACAGGTTGCAGATGTTGAAGCTCGGGCTCGAAACCTCCGCCGATTCCGCGCCGGGCAGGGATTCCACGAAACCCCTGACCAACGTGGTTTTGCCCGATCCGAGGTCGCCTTGCAAGAGCAAAGCCGGGGGAGTGTCCATTCGGGACAGGATGGACGCCAGGGCGCGGCCCAGGGCCACGGTGGCCTCGCTGTCCGGGAGGTGCAGGGTCAGGCTCACTGCCGGTCCCTAGTCCTTGATCAGGGTCTTGAGCACGTCTTCCTTGCCGACCACGCCGACCAGCTTGCCGTTCTCGATCACGGGCAGGGTGTAGAGCTTCTCGTTGGCCATCATGGTGGCCACGTCCTCGATGGTCGTCTCCGGGGTGACGAAGGTCGGGGCCGCGGTCATGGCGTCGCCCACCTTGAGGGCCGCGATCTTGGTCATCTCGCGGTCCAGTTCGTCGTGGGAGGAGAGGGGGATGACCCCGTCCAGCAGGGTGAAGAAGGAGGGCAGGGTGACCTTCTTCTGCTGGGCCACCAGGTCGGACTGGCAGAGCACGCCGACCACCTGGTCGCCGTCCAGGACCGGCGCGCCGTTGATTTTCTTTTCAAGCAGGACCTTGGCCGCGGCGGTGATGTCGGTCTCCGGGGTCAGGGTGATGCATTCGGTGGTCATGATGTCTTTTGCTTTCAGCATGGTTCAGGCTCCTTGGTGAAGGCTGCCGCCGCGTGGGGCAGCATGTTGGCGATTTCGGACGCGAGGTTGCCGCGTGCGGGAAATTCGTTGTTCAGGGCGCGCCCGGCCAGGCCGTGCCAGAACACGCCGGTGCAGGCCGCGCGCATTGGGGAAAGTCCTCCGGCCAGGAGCGCGCCGACGACCCCGGACAGGACGTCGCCGGCCCCGCCCACGGACAGGTTGGGCTCGGCAAAGGGCGAGACGCAGGTCATGTCCCGGTCGGCCACCAGCGTGCCCGCGCCCTTGAGGACCAGGGTGGCGTCGCAGGCGGCCAGGAAGCGGTCCACGGCCCCCAACCGGTCGGCCTGGACTTCGGCGGTCGCCGTGTCCAGCAGCCGGGCCATCTCGCCCGGATGGGGCGTGAGCACGGCCTGTTCGGGCAGGGACCGGAGGTGTTCGGGGGAGGCGGCCAGGGCGAACAGGGCGTCCGCGTCCAGGACCATGGGCAGGCCGCAGCCCGCGGCCAGCTCCAGGGCCAGGGACCGGGCCTCGGGCGTGCGCCCCATGCCGGGCCCGAGGACCACGGCATCGAAGCGGTGGAGTTCGGCCTTGATTGCCTCGGCCATGTCCCCGGTCCAGGCCGTGCCCGCGCCCAGGGGCAGGGTCATGATGTCCGGGGAGCCCGCCTTGACCGCGTCGGCCAGTCCGGCGGGACAGGCCACGGTGGCCAGTCCGGCCCCGCTGCGCAGGGCGGCCAGGGCGGCCAGGTGCGGCGCGCCGGTCAGGCCGAAGCTGCCGCCGACCACCAGGACGTGCCCGGCGCTGCCCTTGTGCATGTCCGGGGCGGGGGCGGGCAGGGCGGCCATGACCTCGCCGGTGATCAGCCGGTGCCGGGTCTGGTATTTCTCCTGGATCATCAGTGGGATGCCGATGGGGCAGACGTGCAGCGCGCCGGTGTGCGGCTGGGCCTCGGGCAGGACCAGGCCGAGCTTGGGGGCCTGGAAGGTGGCCGTGGCGTCGGCCCGGACCGCCTCGGGCTGGGGGCGGCCGGTCAGGCCGTTCAGCCCGGAGGGGATGTCCACGGCCAGGACGAAGGCGCGCTCGCCCAACCGGTTGACGGTCCGCACCAGTTGCAGAAAATCCTCGCGCAGGGCGCCCGCAAAGCCGGTGCCGAGCAGGCCGTCCACGATGATGTCGGGCTGGGCCAGGGTGTCCAACCGCACCCCGGCCAGGTGGACCAGGGGGATGCCGAGCCGCTGCGCCCACAGGAGATTGGTCCGGGTCTCGCCCCGGTAGCCCCTCTTGGGCCGGGTGTGGAAGACCGTGACCTCGGCCCCGAGGTCGTTGAGGTGCCGGGCCACGGCAAAGGCGTCGCCGCCGTTGTTGCCGGACCCGGCGAAACAGTGGATGACCGCGCCGCCCACGTCGCCGTATTCCTCAAGCAGGACGTTGACGGCCTCGCGGGAGGCGGACTCCATGAGCGTGACGCCGGGGATGCCGATGGTGTGGATGGTTTCCCGGTCCCACACGGCCATTTCGGCGGGGGTCGGAAGGGGCAGAAGCATGAGCTCTCCTGGACTGGGGTTGTTATCCTTCCAATATCACGGTGGCGGCGGCGGCGTCGCGGGAATGGGTCATGGACACGTGCGCCCCGGTCACGCCCATGCGCTCGCAGCGCTCCAGCCCTTTGCCGAGGAAGGCGATCTCGGGCTTGCCGTTCGGGCGGTGCAGGATCTCGATGCAGCGGCAGTGGATGCCCTCGGTGAAGCCGGTGCCCAGCGCCTTGACCGCCGCCTCCTTGCAGGCGAACAGGGCGGCCAGGCGCGGGACCGGGTTGCGCCTGGGGAGCTGCGCCTGTTCCCGGTCGGTCAGAATCTTGCGCACGAACCGTTCCCCGTACCGCTCCCAGAGGGCCTGGATGCGGTCCAGTTCCGTCAGGTCGATGCCCGTTCCCTTGATCATGGTCTTCGGCTCCATGGACCCGCTAGTCCGCGAAGGTCCGGATCAGTTCGGCCATGTCCCGGACCGCCCGGTCCAGGCCCAGGTAGATGGCCCGGGCCATGATGGCGTGCCCGATGGAGTATTCGCTGATGCCGGGCACGTCCTTGAAGTTCAGGATGTTGCGGTAGTTCAGTCCGTGGCCGAGGTTGACCTTGAGGCCGATGTCCTTGGCCAGGGAGATGGACTTGAGGATCTTTTCCAGCTCCACCCGCCGGTTGTCGTATTCCTTGGCGTCGGCGTAGTGGCCGGTGTGGATCTCGATGAACTCCGTGCCCGTGGCGATGGCCGCCTCGATCTGCTTGGGATCGGCGTCGATGAACAGGCTGGAGCGGATGCCCTTCTCGTGGATGGGGGCCAGGAAGTCCTTGAGTTCGGCCTCGCGGCCGATGCAGTTCAGGCCGCCCTCGGTGGTCAGCTCCTGGCGCTTTTCCGGGACCAGGCAGACCATCTCGGGTTCGATCTTCAGGGCGATCCCCTGCATCTCGTCCGTGGCGGCCATTTCCAGGTGCAGCCGGGTGTTGCAGGTCTGCTTGATCAGCTCCACGTCGCGGTCCTGGATGTGGCGGCGGTCTTCGCGCAGGTGGACGATGATGCCGGTGGCCCCGGCCATCTCCGCCATATAGGCGGCGGTCACGGGTTCGGGTTCGATGCCCCTCCGGGCCTGGCGCAGGGTGGCCACATGATCGACGTTGACAACGAGTACCGGCATTGTATCCTCCTCCGGATGCGTAACTGCGTGATATCCCCATTAAGTAAGGTACCCGGAGCGGAATGGCAATAGCCGTGGCTTTCCGGTGACGATTTGCATTCGTGTTGACGTGGTTGCGCGTAAGCGTTATCCGCATTGCCTGATAGCGTACTGAAACTCAATCAGGAGCAACGCCTTATGAATGTGTGCATCGTCGGAACCGGCTACGTCGGATTGGTGTCCGCGGCCTGCTTTGCCGAAATGGGAAACGATATTTTCTGCGTGGACGTCAATCCCAAGGTCGTGGAGACCCTGGAGAGCGGCAAGGTCCACATCTTCGAGCCCGGTCTCGAAGACCTGGTCAAGCGCAACACCCTGCAGGGCCGCCTGCATTTCACCACGGATCTCGGTGAGGGCATGCGCGACGCCGAGGTGGTCTTCATCACCGTGGGCACCCCGCAGCGGGCCGACGGCTCCTGCGACCTCAAGTACGTGGACGCCGTGGCCGCCGAGATCGGCCAGAAGATGACCTCGCCCAAGATCGTGGTGGACAAGTCCACCGTGCCCGTGGGCACCGCCGACCGGGTGCGCGGGATCATCGCGGGCGAACTGGAGAAGCGCGGCGAGACCATCGGGTTCGACGTGGTCTCCAACCCCGAGTTCCTCAAGGAAGGCGACGCGGTCAACGACTTCATGAAACCGGACCGGGTCATCGTCGGCACCGGGGACGAGGATTCGGCCAAGACCATCAAGGCCCTGTACGCGCCCTTCGCCCGCAGCCGCGAAAAGCTCATCGTCATGGGCGTGCGTTCGGCCGAGATGACCAAGTACGCGGCCAACTGCATGCTGGCCACCAAGATTTCCTTCATCAACGAAGTGGCCAACATCTGCGAGCGGGTCGGAGCGGACGTGTCCGAGGTCCGCGCGGGCATCGGCTCGGATTCGCGCATCGGCTACTCCTTCATCTACCCCGGCGTGGGCTACGGCGGGTCCTGCTTTCCCAAGGACGTCAAGGCGCTCATCGACACGGCCGCCGAACACGGCTACGAGGCCAAGCTGATCCGCTCCGTGGACGAGGTCAACAACGCCCAGAAGCTGGTCCTGGCCGAGAAGATCAAGGCCTACTTCGCGCCCCAGGGCGGCGTCGCGGGCCGCACCCTGGCCCTGTGGGGCATCGCCTTCAAGGCCAACACCGACGACATCCGCGAGGCCTCGGCCATCGAGATCATCAAGGAACTGACCGCCCAGGGCATGAAGGTCCGGGCCTTCGACCCGGTGGCCAACACCCGCGCCCGGGCCGAGATCGGCCACATCGAGAACCTTGAGATCCTGGACAGCCAGTACGAGGTGTTGAACGGGGCGGACGCCCTGGCCGTGGTCACGGACTGGAACCAGTTCCGCAACCCGGACTTCGAGCGCATCAGGGGCGCCCTGAGCGCGCCGATCATCTTCGACGGCCGCAACCTGTACGTGCCCGAACGCATGGGCAAGGCCGGGTTCGCCTACTTCTCCATCGGCCGCACCGCTGTGGAATAGGGCCGTTCACCGGACACGAAAAAACTCCCCGTCTCGGCAGAGGCGGGGAGTTTTTTCGTTTTCGGGAACGATCAGATGCGGCCCTTGAAACAGGTCCGGTACTGCAATTCCTGGAGGATGACCCGTTCGTATTCGGGGTTGTATTCCAGGTCGGTCTGTTCGGCTTGGTCCAGCATCCTGGCAAGCTGTTGGGTTTCTTCCCAGAAATCGAGGAGTTCGTCGTCGGCCAGGCTCTTGACCTGGGCCTCCAGGGTGTCGTGGTCAGGGAAATTGGCGTATTGACCCATGCGTTGCGGCCTGCCTCGTTTCAAAAGGTGATAAAAATCAAATGTATAGGGACTAAGTCCGACCTACGTTAGCCCTTTATCTCATGAGCGTCAACCATACTTTGCGAAACGAACAAGATAATAAAGCACAACAAAGCATTTTCATTGGCGAAAAAAGAAGGGAGTCGGCGGTTCCCGGCCCATGTGGGGGAACACGGCCGGGTTCTTTCCAAGGATTCCGCCGGGCTGGATATTCTCATTGACAAAAATGGACGGGATTGACAGATTCGGGGCTTGAAAAACGGGGCGTGCCGACGGTCGCGTCCGGTCATCCGAGACGGGGTAGCCATGAGAACGGAAGTTGAAGACATCCTCGACGTCGAAGAGGGCGAGGCCGATCAGGAGCTGATCCAGCTGGTGACCTTCAGCATCGGCGACGAGGAGTTCGGGGTCAACATCCTCCAGGTCCAGGAGATCATCCGGACCATGGAGATCACCAACGTGCCCCGCGCGCCCGAGTTCGTGGAAGGCGTCATCAACCTGCGCGGCAAGGTCATCCCCATCGTGGACATGCGCCGCCGTTTCGGGCTCAGGTCCAAGGAGCACGACAAGTACACCCGGATCATCGTCATCGAGATCGAGATGATCATCGTCGGGTTCGTGGTCGATGCCGTGTCCGAGGTCCTGCGCATCCCGGCCAACTCCGTGCAGCCGCCGCCGCCCGTTGTGGCCGGCATGGACGCGGACTACATCGACGGCGTGGGCAAGCTCGAGGATCGGCTGCTCATTCTGCTCGACCTGGATTCGCTCCTCGACAACGAGGAAAAGGAAGCCCTGGGCACCGTCTAGGCCGGGCGGACTCCTGGCGACAAGCCGTCCCGCTCCCGTCAGGGAAGCGGCGGCTTTTCTGTTTGACCGCAAGGCCGCAAACCCTTTTCCCAGCGAACCCATGCCAGCCAGCCATCCCAAGGACATAGCCGATTTCATGAAGGGGACCGTGGATTCGGTCCGCATCTTCAAGAGCGGGCCGGGCTCCCAGGCCCTGCTGGCGGGGTCCCTGCTGGCGGGCGGCTCGGACGTGGTCCTGGTGGTCCCCGGGGCCACAGAGTTCAAGGAGATGCAGGCCCTGCTGACCCTGCTGTCGCGCGGCGCGCCCGGCGGGATCGAGCGGCCCGCCTGGGAGCGGGAGTGGGTCTTCCTGCCGCCGTACCTCCCGCGCAACCCGGAATCCTCGGGCTGGAGCGAGCGGTGGGCCGCCCTGTACGGGCTGGTCTACCGGGACGGCCCGCGCGGCGTGCTTATGACCGCCGACAACCTCCTGCCGCACTGGCCCGACGAGAAGGTCCTGCGCGAGAACTGGGTCGCCCTGACCAGGGGCGAGGAGATGTCCCCGGACATCCTCCTGGAACAGCTGGTCTCCTGGGGGTACGTGCGCCGCAAACTCGTGGCCGAGCCCGGCGACATGGCCATGCGCGGCGACATCCTGGACATCCACGCGCCGGGTTACGAACTGCCCCTGCGGCTGGAGTTCTTCGGCGACGTGCTCGAGGAAATCCGTCTGTTCGATCCGGCCTCCCAGCGCTCCAAGGCGGACCTGACCGAGGCCGTGCTTCTGCCCGTGGCCCCGTGCATCACCTCCGGCGACCGGGGGTTCCGCGCCAGGGACCAGTGGGAGAAGCTGCGTCGGACCGGCGAGATATCCGCCGTCCAGGAGCAGGCCCTGTCCGAGCGGCTGGACGTGAACGACGGGTTCATCTGGCCCGGCCTGTACTACGACGCGCCCGTGGGCCTCGAGACCTTTCTGCCGGGCGAAGCGGCCTGGCTGCTCTCCTCGGGCGGGTCCCTTCGGGCTCGGCTTGAGGATCGCGAGCAGGCGTGGCGCGATTTTCTGAAGGACGAGGAGCGCGACAAGGGCGTCAGCCTGCCCCGTCGCTTCGTCATCCGCTCCCACGACGTGGCCCGCAAGGCGTGGAGTTCCGCCCGCCAGCTGGTCTTCGAGGAGCTGACCATCGGCCGGGAGAAGAGCGGCATCGACCTGCCCGAGACCCCGTACAGCGACTTCACGGACATCTTCTGGCGGCCCGAGGCCTCGCGGCGGCCGTGGGCGGCCCTCATGGCCGGGCTCAAGGAGTGGCAGAGCGCGGGCGAGACCACCATCCTGAGTTTCCGCACCCAGCGCTCAAGGACCAAGTTCCTGAACCTGGCCGAGCAGGAGAGCCTGCCCATCACCATGGAGTACGTGCCGGACCGGACCGGCCTGTTCGCCCTGGTCTCGCCCCTGCGCAAGGGCATGGACATCGGCTGGAGCCGCACGCGCATCCTGGGCGAGGAGGTCCTCCAGCCCCAGGCGGCACGGGCGCACGAGCGGCGCGACAAGGCCTTCAAGGGGCTGGAGCGCTACGACGACCTGACCGAGGGCGACCTGCTGGTCCACCGGGACTACGGGTTGTCCCAGTTCGGCGGCCTGCACCACATGTCCATCGGCGAGGGGGCCAACGATTACCTGCTCCTGTATTTTTCGGGCGAGGACAAGCTCTACCTGCCCGTGGACCGGCTCAACCTGGTGGAGCGGTTCAAGGGCCCCGAGGGGGCCAAGGCGCCGTCCCTGGACAAGCTCGGCGGGTCGCGCTGGGCCAAGACCACGGCCAAGGTCCGCAAGGCCATCGAGAAGATTGCCCTGGAGCTGGTCGAGATGTACGCCTTCCGCCGGGTGGCCAAGGGGTACGGCTACGGCCCGCTGGACGAGATGTACGCCGAGTTCGAGGCCACCTTCGGCTTCGAGGAGACCCCGGACCAGGAAAAGGCCGTGAACGACGTGTTCCGCGACATGGAGAAGGCCGAGCCCATGGACCGGCTGGTCTGCGGCGACGTGGGCTTCGGCAAGACCGAGGTGGCCCTGCGCGCCGCCTTCCGCGCGGCCCTGGAAGGCCGCCAGACCGCGCTCCTGTGCCCGACCACGGTCCTGGCCGAGCAGCATTACCAGACCTTTCTCAAGCGCATGGAGGGGTTCCCGGTGCGCGTGGGGCTGCTCAGCCGATTCGTCTCGGCCAAGCGGCAGAAGACCGTGCTCGAGGCCGCCAGCCGGGGCGAGATCGACATCCTCATCGGCACGCACCGCATCCTGTCCAAGGACGTGGAGCTGCCCAATCTCGGCCTGCTCATCCTCGACGAGGAGCAGCGCTTCGGGGTCAAGCACAAGGAAAAGCTCAAGCATTTCCGGCAGAACATCGACGTCCTGACCCTGACAGCCACGCCCATCCCCCGGACCCTGCAACTGTCCCTGTCCGGCATCCGGGGGCTGTCCGTCATCGAGACCCCGCCCGTGGACCGCAAGCCCGTGGAGACGGGCATCATGGAGCGCGAGGAGCTGGAGCTCAAGGCGGTCCTGCGCCGGGAGCTGGACCGGGGCGGCCAGGTCTACTGGGTCTACAACCGGGTCAACGGGTTGGAGCGGGTGGCCGAGTTCGTGCGCGGCCTGGTCCCGGACGCCAGGGTGGGCATGGCCCACGGCCGCATGAGCGAGAAGGGGCTGGAGGAGGCCATGCGCGACTTCTGGCATGGGGAGCTGGACGTGCTCGTGTGCACCTCCATCGTGGAGTCCGGCCTGGACTTCCCCAACGCCAACACGCTCATCGTGGACCAGGCCCAGCTCTTCGGCCTGGGCCAGCTCTACCAACTGCGCGGCAGGGTGGGGCGGAGCGAGCGCCAGGCCTATGCGTATTTCGTGGTCCCGTCCATCAAGGATATTTCCGAAATCGTGCGCAAACGCTTGCGCATCATTCTGGACATGGATTATCTGGGGGCAGGATTCAAGGTGGCCATGGAGGACTTGCGCCTTCGCGGCGCAGGCAATATCCTGGGCGAGGCCCAGTCCGGGCAGATCGCCAAGGTCGGCCTCGAACTCTTCCTCGAGATGCTCGAGGAGGAGGTCGCCCGCTTGCGCGGCGAGGAGTACGCCCGGGCGTCGGACACGGAGCTCAACTTTGTGTTCGAGGCGCATATTCCCGGCGGGTACATCCCGGATTCACGGGAGCGGCTGCGCTACTACCGGGGTCTGTCCTCGGCCGCCACGGACATGGAACTGCGCGAATTCGAGGCGGAGATTCGCGACCGGTTCGGCCCGCTGCCCGAGGCGCTGGACGCCTTCTTCGGGGTGCTGCGCATCAAGCGGACCCTGTCGCGGATGCAGGCGGCCAGGGCGGAACTCTATCCCGGCCGGATGGTCATCACCTGGAAGGACAACGCCATGGCGGTCAATCCCGAACGGCTCATCCGCTGGGTCGGCGAGCGGGGGGAGACCGCCCGGCTCATTCCCCCGGCCAAGCTGGAAATCCGATACGACGACGCGCACTCCATGCGGGAGGCGCTGGAATCCACCGCCGCGGACCTGGAAGGCATGCTCGATGCCGAAACCGCGCCGCGGGACGGACGATAACGAGTGCATATGAAACGTCACACAGCCATATTGTTATTGTTGGCGGCCCTGCTGGTCGGCTGCACCGGGGACACGGACGACATCGGCATCGTGGCCCGGGTCAACGGCGCGCCCATCCACCTCAGCCAGCTGGAGTTCCAGCACGACCAGTTCCAGGAGGACAGCGTCGGGGCCTACGTGCCGAGCGTGGAGAAGCTGCGCCGGGAGTACGGCGAGATCCTGTCCGACCTCATCGTCCAGGAGCTGGTGGTCCAGGAGCTGGCCCGCCGCGACCTGTCCGTGACCGACGAGGAGCTGCGCAAGGCCGAGGACGCGGTGCGCGCCGATTACCCCGAGGGGGCCTTCGACCAGGTCCTGGTGGAGGAATACATCGACCTCAAGTCCTGGCGGACGCAGCTGCGCTACTACCTGGCCCAGAAGAAGTTCTTCCAGCAGGTCCTCAGGCCGCAGATCAAGATCGACTACAAGGAAGCGGAGAAGTACTACCGCGACCACATCTCCGACTTCTACCTGCCCGAGAGCATGCGCATCCTGGTGGTGCGCGGCCCGAGTCGCGAGCTGGTGGTCAAGGCGGTGGACAAATATCTCAAGGACCACGACCAGATGAGCCTGGCCACCGCCTTCGGCGAGGTCGAGACCCGCGAGGTGGTGGTCCGCGAAGGGCGGCTGTCCGCCCCCTGGCGCACCGCCCTGACCGGGCTCAAGCCGGGCCAGGCCAGCGATGTGCTGACCGACCGCTTCGGCTTCGAGGCCCTGGTCCTGCTCGAACGCAGCGAGGCCAAGGTCCTGCCTCCGGCCCAGGCCTACCCCCTGGTGGAGGAGGCCCTGCTCGAGAAGAAGATGGAGAGCGCCTTCGAGGAATGGCTCTCCGCCACCCTGGCCAAGGCGGACATCCAGGTCAGCGAGCATCTCCTGGAATCCGCGTCCAAGCCGGGAGAGGGCGACTCGGGTGGTTCGGACGCCGTGACCGAGGAACCGGAGGAACCGGCGGACCAGACCATGGACCAGGTCCCGCCGCCGGACGTGAGCCGGGACGACATGCGTCAGGACGACGGAGAAGGCCAGGACCCGGCCGACGAGGCCATCCCCATGGACCAGGTCGGCACGGATTCGGGGATCTGATCGGTCCGTTCGTTGCATAGTCCGCACAAACCGACTAGAATCCGACAACAATTCGGGGAAAGCAGGGTGCTTCCTCCCCGGTTCAAGGAGTGAATGCGTGGTAAAAGTTGTTTCCTTGCTCTTGGGAGCCATGCTCCTGATATGTCCGCTGACGGCGCAGGCCGAGGATGTGGTCGTGGACCGCATCCTGGTGAAGATCAACGACTCCATCGTCACCCAGTACGACCTGGACCAGGAGATGAAGCCCGTCTACGACCAGATCAAGGACCGCAAGCTGACCGCCCGTGAACAGACGCAATTGGAGGGACTGCGCAGGCAGGCCCTGGACAAGCTCGTCAACGACGTGCTCATCCAGCAGGAAATCAAGCGGTTTTCCGTCGAGGTCTCGGACGAGAACATCGACAAGGAGATCGAGCGGGTCCGCACCGAGCGCAAGCTGACCCTGGAGGAGTTCCAGCAGATGGTCGCCCAGGACGGCCTGTCCATGGAGGAGTTCCGGTCGCGGCTCAAGAAACTGCTCGAGAAGCAGGAGCTCATCGGCCACATGGTCAACAGCAAGGTCGTGGTCACGGACTCGGAGATCCAGCAGGAGTACGAGGCGCGCAAGGACGACTACTCCATGGGCAAGATGGTCGAGCTGGCCATCATCCTCCTGCCGTCCGAGGTCTCTCCCGTGGAGGTGCGCGAACGCATCACCAGCGGCGAGATGACTTTTGCCGAGGCCGTGGCCAAGTACAGCGTCGGTCCGGGCAAGGAGAGCGGCGGGTCCATCGGCGAACTGAGCTGGGAGGACCTGGCCGACGACTGGCAGAACGCCCTCAAGGGCGTGTCCGTGGGCGGCGTGAGCACGCCGCTGACCATCCAGAACCATCAGGCCCTGCTGTCGCCCGTCAAGATCAACGAGGACCGCATCGTTCCGCTTGAGGACGTGCGCGACGACATCTACAAGGATTTGATGCAGAAGAAGCGGGAGACGGTCTTCACGGACTATTTCAACAAACTGAAGCAGAGCGCGGTGATCATCTACATGGACGACGCGCCCAAGACCGATAATGGAGTAACCCAATGACATTTCAGGAACTCGGCGAAACGCTGCAGCGTGAACGCGAGGCCCAGGGCCTGACCGTCAAGGCGGTCATGGACGCCACCAAGATCAGCCGCGTCGTCATCCTCGCCCTGGAGAACGGTGACCGCTCGGCCCTGCCGCATCCCGTGTATACCAAGGGGTTCGTCAAGAGCTACGCCCGGCTGCTCGGGCTCGACCCGGACGAATTGTCCATGGTCGTGGACCGCGAGTACCAGATGGAGCCTCCCCAGGCCGGGGATCTTTCCTACGACGTGGCCCCCAACGCCGAAAAGGCCTTTCAGGACAACGATCCGGCGGCGGGACGGCGCGGACGGTCCGTGTGGCCCACCCTGCTCATCGTCCTGGCCCTGGCCGGTGCGGCGATCATCCTGGCCCTGAATCTGAACAAGGGCAAGATCACGGGCACCCAGGCCCCGGCCCCGGTTCCGGCCGAGGAGTCGGTCCAGCCCGCCGCGCCCGAGGGCGTGGCCCCGGAGGCGGCGCCCGCCGACGGCCGGACCGCCCCCGAAAACGTGCCCGGCATCGCTCCCGAGCCGACTCCGGCAGAGGAGCAGGGCGGGGCGGCGCAGACCGGCCAGGCTCCGACCGTGGCCCCGGAATCCGCTCCGGCGGCGACCGAATCCGCTCCGGCGCAACCCGCGGAACAGGCCGCCACGGCCCAGGCCCCCGCCCAGGTCCCGGCGGCGCCCCCGGCCAGGGCTCCTGCCCGGACCGACGCGGCCGACGAGGAGGCCGCCATCACCCAGGAGGGCACGCCCGCCGAGCCCAACTACGACCACGTGGTGATTATCCGCGCCACTTCGGACAAGGGGTGCTGGATCGGCGTCTGGCGCGGGGACGAGACCAAGATGGCCCGCGACTTCGTGCTGCGCAAGGGCGAGCCCCTGCGGCTCATGTTCAACAGCCCGCGCCGCATCCGCATCGGCAACGTGTCCGGCGTGACCGTGACCTACAACGGCAATCCCTACGACCTGGACCTGGCCAAGGGCAACATCCAGACGCTTCTCTTCGGCATGTAACCGGGGTCTCGGCCTCCGCGCGGACATAACGACATGAGCGCCACCGAGAAAGCCCTCGTACTCAAGACCGGGCGTTTTCGGGAGGCCGACGTATGGGTCCGTCTGCTGACCCCGTCGCGCGGCATCTTCAACGGGTTCGCCTTCGGCGGCAGCCGTTCGCGACGCCGCTTCGTGGGCTGTCTCGACCCCCTGAGCCACGTCCTCTTCACCATCGGAACCAACAAGACCGGCGCGTACACGGTCCTCGAAGAGGGGACCCTGCTGCACAATTTTCCCGAGGTCCGCAAGGACCCGGCGCGCACCGGCCTGGCCGTCAACTGCGTCAAGTTCGTGGAGGCGGTGGAGATCGATCCGTCCGACGCCAAACCGGCCTACGACCTGCTTCTGGAGACCCTGCACATGCTCGAGGCGGGCGGCGGGAGCAGCGACTTCACGCCCTGGCTCTTCCGGGCCAGGCTGGCCTTCGACCTGGGCTTCACGCCCGACTTCCTGCGCTGCGGGGTGTGCGGCCGCCCCCTGTCCTGTGAATGCGGCCACCGCTTCGGCGTGGAGCGCGGCCAAGTGGCCTGTCGCACTTGTCTTTCGGACGGGAAACCGTTAGAGGGACTTGCTCGGCCGATTTCCGCCGGGGTGCTGCGCGCCCTGGACTGGATTCAGCACAGCCGGCCGTCCGACTGGGCCTCGGTGTCCATGGACAATGAAGTCCGCCGCCAGGCCAGTCAGTTGATCGAACTATTCGTCGCCTACCACCTGGGCCTGTCCTGGGAGGGCGGCATGTATAAAAAGGTATGAGTTGGAGCAAACCATGAATTTTCAGGATGTCATACTGAAATTGCAGGCGTTCTGGGCGGATTACGGGTGTGCCGTGGTCCAGCCCATGGACATCGAGTGCGGGGCCGGGACGTTCAATCCCTCCACCTTTTTCCGGGTCATCGGCCCCGAGCCGTGGAAGACCGCTTACGTGGAGCCTTCCCGCCGCCCGACCGACGGCCGCTACGGCGAGAACCCCAACCGGTTGCAGCACTACTACCAGTTCCAGGTCATCCTGAAGCCGTCCCCGGACAACGTCCAGGAGCTGTACCTTCAGTCCCTGGCCGCGCTGGGCATCGACGCCGCGGCCCACGACATCCGCTTCGTGGAGGACGACTGGGAGTCGCCCACCCTGGGCGCCTGGGGGTTGGGCTGGGAGGTCTGGCTGAACGGCATGGAGGTCACCCAGTTCACCTACTTCCAGCAGGTGGGCGGCATCGACCTCAAGCCCGTGAGCGTGGAGATCACCTACGGGCTGGAGCGCATCTCCATGTATCTGCAGGAGAAGGAGTCGGTCTACGACCTCAGGTGGAACGACACCATCACCTACGGCGACGTCTACCACCAGAACGAGGTGGAGATGTCCAAGTACAACTTCGAGCTGTCCGACGCGGACATGCTCTTCGACCTCTTCAACAAGTTCGAGGGCGAATGCCTGAAGCTGTGCGAGGCCGGTCTGCCCTGGCCCGCCTACGACTACTGCCTGAAGTGCTCCCACTCCTTCAACCTGCTGGACGCCCGAGGGGCCATCTCCATCACCGAGCGCGCCACCTACATCGGCCGCGTGCGCAACCTGGCCTCGAAGATCGCCAGGCTCTACGCCGACCAGCGGGAAGAGATGGGCTACCCCCTGCTCAGGAAATAAGCGACGCCTTCGTCACGCAATAGACTAAGAAGAGAAGAACAATGGCCGAATTCATTCTGGAAATCGGAACCGAGGAAATGCCCGCCCGCTTCGTTCCCAAGCTGGCGGCCGAGCTCGAGGAGGCCTTTGCCAAGGGCCTGACCGAGTCCATGGTCGAGAACGGGGGCGTCAAGTGCTACGCCACCCCGCGCCGCATCACCGCCCACGTGCCCTCCCTGGCCCTGGCCCAGCTCTCCCAGGAGGAGACCGTGACCGGGCCTCCGGTGCGCATCGCCTATGACGGCGACGGCAACCTGACCAAGGCGGGGCAGGGCTTCGCCAAGACCCAGGGCGTGGCCGAGGACGCGCTGTTCCGCATGGAGACCGACAAGGGCGAGTACCTGGCGGCCAAGAAGACCGTGGGCGGCGGCCGGACCATCGACATCCTGCCCGCCCTCTGCGTCAAGTGCATCGAGTCCCTGTCCTTCCCCAAGCGGATGCACTGGGGCGACTACGACTTCACCTTCGGCCGCCCGGTGCGCTGGCTCCTGGCCCTGCTCGACGCCGACGTGGTCGAGTTCACCCTGGAGAACCTGACCTCGGGCCGCGAGACGCGCGGGCACCGGGTCATGGGCCCCGGCCCGTTCTCCGTGGCC
This sequence comes from Pseudodesulfovibrio mercurii, assembly GCF_000189295.2. Lineage (NCBI taxonomy): Bacteria > Pseudomonadati > Thermodesulfobacteriota > Desulfovibrionia > Desulfovibrionales > Desulfovibrionaceae > Pseudodesulfovibrio > Pseudodesulfovibrio mercurii. The sequence continues at coordinate 406,097 of NC_016803.1, forward strand.
TCCTCCGCCGACTATTTTTCCGTTGTCCGCGACCAGTGCAAGGTGGTCATCGATCCCGTCGAGCGACGGGAGACCATCGTGGCCGAGGGCAACCGGCTGGCCCAGGCCCTGGGCGGCTCCATCGTCTGGAACGACGGGCTGCTGGACGAGGTGGCCAACCTGGTGGAATACCCCAAGCCGCTCATCGGCGACATCGATCCGCTGTACCTGGCCCTGCCGCGCGAGGTCCTGCTGACCTCCATGCAGTCCCACCAGAAGTCCTTCGGCCTGGAGGGCGCGGACGGCAGGCTGCTGCCGCACTTCCTGACCACCCTGAACCTGGAGCCGCTGGACGTGGCCCTGGTCAAGAAGGGGTGGGAGCGGGTCCTCAAGGCCCGCCTCGAGGACGCCCGCTTCTTCTGGGAGGCGGACTGCGAGGTGGAGTTCGACACCTGGCTCGAAAAGCTGGAGCACGTGGTCTTTCTCGGGCCGCTCGGCTCGGTGGGCGACAAGTCCCGGCGCATCGAGACCCTGTGCCGCAAGCTGGCCGAGACCCTGGACGCGTCCCAGTCCATCCTGCCCGGCGAGATCGAGCAGTACGCCAGGGCAGGGCGTCTGGCCAAGGCGGACCTGGTGTCCGAAATGGTCATCGAATTCGACTCCCTGCAGGGCAAGATGGGCGGCATCTACGCCGAACGCGCCGGGCTGGGCGAGATCGTGTCGAAGGGCATCTACGAGCAGTACCTGCCCGCCGGTCCGGACACCCCGGTGCCGTCCTCCCTGTCCGGGGCCCTGGTCTCCATGGCCGACAAGGCCGACACCATGGCCGGCTGCTTCGGTCTGGGCAAGGTGCCCACCGGGGCCAACGACCCGTATGCCCTGCGCCGCTGCGCCCTGGGCATCAGTCGGATCATCATGGAGCACGACCTGGACCTGGACCTGGAAGCCTTCCTCAAGGCGGCCCAGAAGGCCTATTCCGGGGTCAAGTGGAAGGTGGAGCAGAATGAGGCCCTGGACAAGCTCCTGGACTTCTTTGCACAGCGGCTGCGCGCCCTGTTCACCGGCCAGGGGTTCGACACCCGCGTGGTGGACGCCGCCCTGGGCGCGGGCTTCAACGACATCCGCACCCTCAAGGCGCGGCTCGACGCCTTGGCCGAGTTCAGCCGTGGGGCCGATTTCGAGCGCAGCGTGCTGACCTTCAAGCGGGCCGCCAACATCATCCGCAAGCAGGGTGACGAGGCGGGCGAGCCGCTGACCGGCAGCTATGACGCGGACCTGTTCGAGGACGAGCACGAGACCGCCTTCGGCGCCAAGCTCGACGAGCTGGCCCCGCGCTTCGACGACCTCTGGGAGAACCGCGACTTCGGCGGGCTGTTCGGCCTGCTCGGGGAGCTGCGTCCGGCCGTGGACGGTTTCTTCGACCACGTCATGGTCATGTGCGATGCCCCGGACGTTCGGCTGAACCGGCTGAACCTGCTCAAGGGACTGGTGGATCGGCTGGGACGTCTGGCCGACTTCAACGCCCTGCAGGTCTAGCCCTGGTTCAGAAAAGTCTTGACATCCGGCGGGGAGTCCATATAAAAGGCACTCCCTTCGGGAAGAATTGCAAAACAAACGCATTTTACTGCGATAATAAATTGATCAGGAGAAATTACCTTGGCTAATCACAAGTCCGCCCTGAAAAGGCACCGTCAGAGCTTGAAGCGTCGCGCCCGCAACCGTGTTTCCAAGACCCGCATCAAGAACACCGTCAAGGCCGTTCGTCTCGCCCTCGAGGAAAACGACACCGCCAAGGCTCAGGAGGCCCTGAAGGAAGCCAGCTCCGTGCTGGACCGCGCCGCCCGCAAGAAGGTCATTCACGCGCGTCAGGCCCAGCGCCGCATCGCCCGGCTCCAGGCCGCCATCAACAAGACCGCCTAACGGTCTCGTTTCCACGCTGTTTTCTTCAGCCCGCCGCACCCTGTGCGGCGGGCTTTTTGCGTTGTCCGCCGTATTAACGGACGCAATGTCATATTGTGTCTTGTCGTGCATAATCAATAATGATAACTTGGCCCCCACTGCAACCTATACAAGGAGTTGATTATGAAGAGATTTTTGCTGTCCAGCCTGATGTTTCTGCTGCTCCTGGGCAACGTGTACGCGGGCGGCATCGCGTGCACGGAGACCTACGGCGACGGGGGCACGGTCTACACGCTGGCCACGGGCTCACCGGGCGAACTGGGGCTGCTCAAGGTCCTGGCCGAGACCTTCAACGCCAGGCACGGCGCGACCATGTGCTGGGTCAAGGCCGGTTCCGGCAAATCCCTGAGCCTGCTCAAGGGCGGCGAGGTGGACGCCTGCATGGTCCATGCGCCCGCCGCCGAGAAACAGGCCGTGGCCGACGGCTGGGCCGTGGACCGCACCCTGATCGGTTCCAACGAGTTCTACATCGTCGGTCCGGCGGACGATCCGGCGGGCATCGCCGGGGCCAAGGACGCGGCCGACGCCTATGCCCGCATCGCCGGGGCCGGGGCGCTGTTCCTGTCGCGCGGCGACAATTCCGGAACGCACAAGAAGGAACTGGCCGTGTGGAAGAAGGCGGGCATTCAGCCCGAAGGGAAGTGGTATGTGGTCACCAAGGACTTCATGATGGCCACCCTGAAGCGGGCCAACGACGAGGGCGGCTACTTCATGACCGACAGCTCCACCTGGATCATGGGCAGAAAGGACATGCCCAAGCTGAAGATACTGTTCCGGGGCGACCCCATGCTGATCAATACCTACCACGCCCTGGCCTCGCCCGCGGGCGCACCGAATCACGAGCTGGCCGTGGAATTCATCAAGTTCCTGGCCTCGCCCGAAGGGCAGGGGGTCATCGCCGATTATGGCCGTCAGGCCTACGGCGAGGGCATGTACAACGACGCGGCATACGCCAGGCAGTACGATCACTAGGCATCGTTTTGCCGGGATGGAAACGGGGGGCCGCAAGGCTCCCCTTTCTTTTAGGCTAGCGGCCCTCGTCGGCCAGTTCGCGCAGCCGATCCGGGTCGAGGAGGGTTATCTCCCGGCCCCGGATGTCGATCAGCCCCTCGTCGGTGAAGCGCTTGAAGATGCGCGACAGGGTTTCCTGGATGGTCCCGAGATACAGGGCGATCTGGCCCTTGGGCAGGTCCAGGCGGAAGGTGTCGGAGTCCGTGGACGAGCGCAGGAGCAGGAGGTAGGCGGCCACCCTGGCCGGGGTTTCCTTGAGGCTCAGGTCGTCGATCTTGTTGACCAGGATGCGCAGGCGCTGGGAGAGCATGGCCATCATGCGCATGGCCAGGTCCGGGTCATCGCGCAGAATGTCGCGGAAGGCGGCGCGCGGGAAGAACAGGGTTTCGCAGGGCTCCACGGCCTCGCACTGGGCCGGGAAGGTCCCGCCCTCGAAGACCGGGACCTCGCCCACGGCCTCGCCCGGACCAAAGACGTGCAGGATCTGCTCCTTGCCCGCCGGGGAGGTGCGGAAGACCTTGACCCGCCCCGTGATCGGCGCATGGAACCCGTCCGCCGGGGCGTCCGCCAGGAACAGGGTCTCGCCCTTGTCGTACCGCCTGGTCACGGCGATGGCCGCCAGCTTGGCCAACTGGTCCTCGGGCAGTCCCCGGAAAAAGGTCACGCCGCGCACGGCCGCCAGCTTGTCCCGCAAAACATTTTCTCCATATTTTCTGGTTGAAAGATTAATTTGACCTAAGTCATGGTCGAGGTCAAAAAGATTGTTCAGGATGGGGCCATGGAAAACGGAACCGCGACGTCATACCGTCTGATCCCGCCCATGGCGGCCCTGCTCCTGCTCGGGGCGCACGGCCTGCGCCAGGGCGACTTCGGCCTGGCCGCCTCCCTGGCGGTCCTGGCCGGGCTGCTCGCGGCCCGGCGGGCCTGGGCGCGTCCCGTGGCGGCTGCCGCGCTCCTCTGGGGCGGCTTTGTCTGGGCGCAGGCCACGGTGGACTTCATCGGGTTTCGTCTGGTCCTGGGCGAGCCCTGGGAGCGGCTGGCCTGGATCATGGGCGGGGTCATCCTCCTAGACGGCGTGGGCCTGCTGGCCTTGCTCGGCCGGGGGCTCGACGGCTGGTTCGACCGCGAGCGGGAGTGGGCCGGGCCGCGCGCGGCCATGTTTCTGCTCACGGTGATCGGCCTGGCCGCGGCCCGGAGCAAGGTCTCTTTCCCCATTCTGCTGGCGGACCGCTATTGGCCCGGCTGGGGCTGGTTCGAGATATTCCTGCTCGGCTGCTACGCCCAGTGGATCGGCGCGCGCATGCGTACCCCCAAGGGGCACCGGACGGTCCGTCCGCGCGTCTGGGCGCTGTTTTCGGCCGTGTTCTTCCTGCAACTGGCCCTGGGGCTCCTGGGCATGGACCGCATGCTCATGACCGGGACCCTGCACCTGCCGGTCCCGGCCCTGATCGCGGCCGGTCCGGTCTTTCGCGGGTCCGGCTACTTCATGCTCGTCCTGTTCGGCGCGACCCTGCTCCTGGTCGGCCCGGCCTGGTGCAGCCACCTGTGCTACATCGGGGCCTGGGACGACGCCATGAGCCGTCTGGGCGGCAGGCCCGCGCCGTCCGGGACCCTGCGTTCCCTGAGCCTGTGGGGCAGGGGGGCGACCCTGGTCCTGGCCGTGGGCGCGGCCTGGGCGCTGCGCGTCCTCCAGGTGCCGGGCGCGAGCGCCGTGCTCCTGGGCGCTGCCTTCGGGCTGGTCGGGGTGGGGGTCATGGTCTTCGTCTCCCGCCGCAGGGGGATGATGGTCCACTGCACCGCGTTCTGCCCCATGGGGCTCGTGGGCAACATTTTCGGGCGCATCGCGCCCTGGCGCATCCGCATCGACGCGGACTGCACCCGGTGCGGGGCCTGCCTGACCCGCTGCCGGTACAACGCCCTGGACGAGGCGCGCCTGGCAAAGGGACGCCCGGCCCTGTCCTGCACCCTGTGCGGCGATTGCGTGTCCGCCTGCGCCCACGGCCGCATAGGCTATGTTTTTCCCGGTCTTTCCCGCGACGCCGCCCGGACCGCGTTCATCGTCCTGGCGGTCAGTCTCCACGCCGTGTTCCTCGGCGTGGCCAGAATATGAACCATCTTGAAAACCAAGGGGATAGGAAAATGATCCATGAGCGTAAAATGATCACCATCGATGAGGACCTGTGCACCGGCTGCGGCCAGTGTGTGCCCGCCTGCGCCGAAGGGGCCCTGGCCATCGTTGACGGCAAGGCCCGGCTGGTCAAGGAAATCTACTGCGACGGCCTGGGCGCCTGCCTGGGCGATTGCCCCACGGGCGCGCTCAAGGTGGAGGTTCGCAAGGCCGCCGATTTTGACCCCGAGGCCGTGACCGAACACCTCAAGGCCCAGGGCCGCGAGGTGCCGGACCACATGCCCGACCCCGAGTCCCTGCGCCTGGGCGCGAAGGCGTCCTCCGAGGGGGCCAGGGTGGGCGGCTGCCCCGGCGCGGCCCTCCAGACCCTGACCCCGTGCGGCCGGGCCAACGTGCCCACGGCCCAGGGGGCGGGCTCGGCCCTGTCCCACTGGCCGGTGCAGCTGCGTCTGGTGCCGCCCGACGCGCCGTTCCTCAAGCATGCGGACCTGCTCCTGACCGCGGACTGCGTGCCCGTGGCCATGCCGACCTACCACGGCGACTACGTGCCGGACCGGGTGGTCCTCATGGGCTGCCCCAAGTTCGACGACCAGATGGCGTATGTGGACAAGCTGGCCGGGATCATTGCGGAAAACGACCTCAAGTCCATCACGGTCATGGAGATGGAGGTGCCGTGCTGCTCCTCCATGAGCGCCATCCTGAACGAGGCGGTCAAGCGCGCGGGGAAGGCCGTGCCCACCGAGCGGGTGACGGTCAGCCGCACCGGGGCCGTGCTCAGGACCACCCAATTGCATTTTGAACTCTAGGAGGATCGTCATGAAGAAGATCGAACTGTTCGAGATACACGGCTTCAAGGACCTGACCTTTTCCAACTACCTGGCCCACGAGTCCGAGTTCATGAAGGTCATCAACTTCAACTTCAGGGCCGGGCAGAAGCTGCCCATCCACTCCCACGACCTGGAAGGGGAGCTGACCCTGACCATCCTCGAGGGGGAGGGCGAGTTCCTGGGCGCGGACGGCGCGACCATGCCCGCCCGGCCCGGCGACGTGCTCGTCTCGCGGATCGCCGAACCCCACGGGGTGCGGGCCATTACGGACATGCGCGTGCTGGTGCACATCGCCCCGCCCATCTGATTCGTCATGCGCGACAAGGAGCGAATAAAGACATGAACATGGAAGCATACATAGCGGGCTTGCCCAAGGGCGCTGTCCGTCCGCGCAAGGACGGCACGTACACCGTGGTCCCGCGCATGCGTCTGGGGCAGATGGACGCGGACCTGCTGGAGGCCGTCACCCGCGCCGTGCGGGACAACGGCCTGGCCGGGGTGCGGCTGGCCGCCAGCCAGCGGCTGATGATCGACAACGTGCCCGCGTCCGCGCTACGAAGCGTGGTCGAGGCCGTGGGGCTGGTGGGCGACGCCTACCGGTACAAGGTCCAGGGATGTTTGGGCTCGGCCGGATGCAAGCTCGGCCAGCAGGACTCCCTGGGCGCGGCCGACCGGCTGGAGCGGATGCTGGCGGACTTCAGCCTGCCCGCCAAGCTCAAGACCGGCGTCTCCGGCTGCCCCATGTGCTGCGCCGAGTCCCTGGTGCGCGATGTGGGGTTGTTCGGCAAAAAACACGGCTGGACCGTGACCTTCGGCGGCAACGGCGGCAAGCGCGTGCGCCAGGGGGACATCCTGGCCGAGGACGTCTCCGAGGCGGAGGCCTTCGCGGTCATCCGCAAGGCCCTGGCCTTTTACGCCGCGCAGGGCAAGGTGAAGGAGCGGACCGCCCGGTTCGTGGAACGGGTCGGCGTGGAGGCGGTCAGGGACGCGGTTGGGGCGGCCATCGGCTGATCCCGCCAAATGACCGCGCCCGGGCGGGCGGCCACGGGATTCCGTGGCCGCCCGCCCTTGGTTAACGGCCGGATATCATTGGCCCGAAGGGGGACCCGCATTCTTGCACTGGCGGAAAAACATGGGTAAAAGGTAGAGTGCTTTTCACTCAATGAAGGAGCGTCATTTGCGGGTCATCATCATAGGCGCCGGCGAGGTCGGCTACCACCTCGCGCAGCGGCTGGCGGTGGAAAACAAGGAAGTCGTGGTCGTGGACACCAGCGACGAGGCCCTGCGCAAGGTCGCGGAGAGCTCGGACGTCCAGACCATTAAGGGCTCTGGGTCCAGCCCCAAGGTCCTTGAGGACGCGGGCATTCGGGAGGCCGACATCTTCCTGGCCGTGACCGACTCCGACGAGATCAACCTGATCAGCTGCTACTACGCCAACATGCTCAGCGAGGGGGTCACCAAACTGGCCCGCATCCGCAACGAGATGTATACGAATTACAGCCAGTTGCTGACCGAACGTGGGGCGCACATCACCAAGATCATCAACCCCGACGAAGAGGTGGTCAACTCGGTGCTGCGGCTCATGAGCGTGCCCGGCGCGGTGGAGATCAACGAGTTCGCGGGCGGCAAGATCCGGCTCATCGGCATCCACCTGCCGGACCGCAGCCCCATCGTGGGCAGCCCGCTCATCCAACTGCGCGAAAAGATCGGCGATGACTTGGGACTGGTCATCGCGGCCATCGTGCGCAACGATAAGCTGATCATCCCCGGCGGTCAGGACGTGCTGAAAAAGGGCGACCTGGTCTATTTCGTCTGCGACATCCGCGACCAGGATGAGATCCTGGCCCGGCTCGGCATCGTGGACGACCCGGTGCGCAAGGTCCTGATCATCGGCGGCGGCAACATCGGCTTCCGCCTGGCCAAGGCCCTGGACAACAAGTACTACCACACCCGGCTGCTGGAGAACCGCCAGAAGCGGTGCGAATACCTGTCCGAGCACCTGGACCGGCCCATCGTGCTCATGGGCGACTCCACGGACCAGGAAATCCTGCGCGAGGAGAACATCCAGGACATGGACATGGTCATCGCCGTGACCGGCGACGAGGAGACCAACATCCTGTCCTGCCTGCTGGCCAAGTCCCTCGGGGCCAAGCGCACGGTGACGCGCGTCAACAATTTCGGCTATATGCCCCTGATCGAGCCCATCGGCATCGACTACGTGGTCTGCCCCCGGCTGTCGGCCATCAACTCCCTGCTGCACTACATCCGGCGGGGCAAGATCATCTCCTCGGTGTCCATCAAGGGCGAGGAGGCCGAGGCGCTGGAGGCCGTGGCCCTGGAGGATTCCCCCATCGTGGGCAAGGCGGTCAAGGACCTCGGATTTCCACGCGGCAGCCTGGTTCTCTGCTTCCAGCGCGGCGACGAGGTGGTCATCCCGCGCGGCGACTCCGTGGTCCGGCCCAACGACAGGCTGATCATCATTTCCACCAGCCAGACCATCCCCAAGGTGGAGCGGGTCCTGACCACCCGGGTGGAGGAGCTCTTCTAGATGCGCTGGCGCTACGTCCTGCACGTCATCGGGGCGCTGGTGGCCTGCGTGGGGCTGACCATGGTCCTGCCCCTGGCCTGGGGGCTCTACTACCACGACGGCACGGCCGCGCCCCTGGCCATGTCCATGGGCATCACCGTGGCCCTGGGCGGGATCGCCTTCCTGGTTTTTCGCGACCGCTCGCACAAGGCGTCCATCATGACCCACCGCGAGGGCATGGCCATCGTGGCGCTGGGTTGGTTCGCGGCCGGGGCCTTCGGCGGGCTGCCGTTCTACCTGGGCGGGACCTTCGGGTCCGTGGTGGACTGCGTGTTCGAGTCCCTGTCCGGGTTCAGCACCACCGGCTCGTCCGTGCTGGCCGACATCGAGGCCGTACCGCGCGGGCTGCTCTTCTGGCGCAGCCTGACCCACTGGCTCGGCGGCATGGGCATCATCGTCCTGTCCCTGGCCATCCTGCCGTTCCTGGGCGTGGGCGGCATGCAGCTGTACAAGGCCGAGGTGCCGGGGCCGTCCCCGGACAAGCTCAAGCCGCGCATCAAGGACACGGCCATGACCCTGTGGAAGGTCTACGTCCTGTTCAGCGCGCTGGAGACCGTGCTGCTCATGTTCGGGGGCATGGACCTGTTCGAGGCCCTGTGCCACACCTTCGGGACCATGGCCACGGGCGGGTTCTCCACCCGGAACGCCTCGGTGGCGGGCTTCGACTCCGCCTACATCGACTACGTCATCACCGTGTTCATGCTCATCGCGGGCGTGAACTTCTCCCTGCACTACCTGGTCCTCAAGTGGAAGCCGTCGGCCATGCTCAAGGACCCGGAATTCCGGGTCTTCGCGGGCATGGTCCTCGTCTTTGTGGTCATCCTGACCATCACCGTGTACGTGGCCGGGAACTATGACAACCTGGCCGACTCGGTGCGCTACACCTCGTTCCAGGTGGCCTCCATCCTGACCACCACCGGGTTCGCCACGGCGGACTACGAGCTGTGGCCCGGCCTGGCCCAGGCCATCCTGCTGTTCTGCATGTTCGTGGGCGGCTGCGCCGGGTCCACGGGCGGCGGCATGAAGGTCATGCGCATCATGCTGCTCTTCAAGCAGTCCTACCAGGAACTCTTCCGGCTCATCCACCCGCGCTCCGTGTCCCACGTCAAGATGGGCCGCACCGTGGTCAAGGATGACGTCATCAGCGGCGTCTGGGGCTTCGCCTTCCTGTGGGTGGGGCTGCTGGTCCTGGCCGCCTTCGTGGTCGCGGCCACCGGCGTGGACGTGGTCACCTCCTTTGCCGCCTCCCTGGCCTGCATCGGCAACATCGGTCCCGGCATCGGCGGGGTAGGGCCCACGGACAACTTCGCCTGGATGCCGGACGCGGCCAAGTGGGTCCTGACCTTCTGCATGGTCCTGGGGCGGCTGGAAATCTACACCGTCATCATCCTCTTCGTGCCCGAGTTCTGGCGCAAGTAGCCCGTAGCGGGCGGTCCCTCCATCGCATCATCTGTGGGGCGCGATCCGGCGAAAACGGCCTGTCCGGAGCGGGTGGGCCGCGTTGTGTCGTCTGCTCCGAGCGGGTCAGGAGCATCCCGTGCTGCCGCCTCCGGGCGGCCTGCCGTCTCGTTGGCCGCGCACTGGTGGGTCCGGGCCGCGCCAGGACGGAAAAAGTCCGTCATTTCGGGCCGAAAGCGGGGGTGGAAAAGTCTCAAGATTCTCTAGACTTTTTCCAGACTCGTTGTCCCGCAACGATTTGCCGGCGATTGATCGGGGGGAGGCCTGGTTGCCGGGCGGGAGCGCGGTGCGGGCGCTAAGGGCTACAGCGGGAGGCGAATCGGCGGCCGGAATGAGTGAATAATGGTCGGGAAAAGGGGGAGTTGAGGGTGTTGTCCCAGGGATGGCGGGGGCGAATTTCTGGGGTGCGCCGGTGTGATCGGCGGGTTGGGGGAAGAAGGGAATTTGCGGGGAGTGGCGGACCTGGATTTGTGGTGGGAGGGGGGGATCTCGGCGGAGGGCGCAAGGGCTTGATCCGGGGAACGGAGGTGCCCCTTGCCGGGCCGCGCCGACGAAACGGCCCGCGTCGTCCGGGTGGGACGGCGCGGGCCGGAAGGGTCGTTGTTCACGTCCGGGGACGGCCTAGTCGATGCGGTAGTGGCACCCCTTGGTCTCCTTGTTGCGCAGGGCGGACAAGGTGATGATGTAGGCCGTCTGGGAGCCGTGGAAGAGGTCGATGATGGACTTGCTCAACTCGGTCTCGCGGTAGAAGTCCTGGAGGTTCTTGGTCAGCTTGCGCAGGTCCACGAAGGCGCGGTTGAGCCGGTTGCTCGAACGGGCCACGCCCACGTAGTTCCACATGGTGTTGCGGATGTTGGACCAGTCCTGGGCGATCAGGGCCGGGTCCTCGTCGCGGATGCCGTGGGGCACCCAGTCCGGGATGGCGTCCAGGAGCTTGCGGGACAGGCCCGAGGTCCGGTTCAGGCGCATGGCCATGTCGTGTCCGGCGGAGTGGCCCCAGAGCATGCCTTCGAGCAGCGAGGTGCTGGCCAGCCGGTTGGCGCCGTGCACACCGGTGCAGCTGCATTCCCCGGCCGCGTAAAGCTGGTCCAGGGTGGTCCGGGCGCGGGAGTCCACCAGGATGCCGCCGCAGAAGTAGTGGGCGGCCGGGACCACGGGGACCGGGTCCGAGGCCATGTTCAGGCCCATCTTGCGGCAGCGCTCGGAGATGGTCGGAAAGCGCTTGTCCACGTCCTGCTTGATCCCGGAGCAGTCCAGGTACACGGAGTCGTCGTCCGTGGTCAGCATCTCGTCCATGATCGCCCTGGTGACGATGTCGCGGGGGGCCAGGTCGGCGCGCGGATCGTAGCGGGGCATGAAGCGCTCGCCGTCCTTGTTGACCAGGACCGCGCCCTCGCCGCGCACGGCCTCGGAGACCAGGAAGCGGCGTTCGCCGCGCTTGGTCCCGCCGTACAGGGCCGTGGGATGGAACTGGACGTATTCGCAGTTCATCAGCCGGGCGCCCGCGCGATGGGCCATGGCCAGGCCCGAGCCGATGGAGCCGGGGGTGTTGGTGGTGTGCAGGTAGATCTGTCCGATGCCGCCGGTGGCCAGCATGGTGTACTTGGACAGGATGGTCTCGACCTTGCCCACCTGGTCGTTGAAGACGTAGGCCCCCACGCACTGGTTGGACAGGTCGTACTTGAAGTCCAGGTGCCGGGCGTGGTGCTGGGTGGTCAACAGGTCGATGGCCGTGCGCTGGGTCAGCACGCGGATGTTCGGGTGCTTCTCCACGGCGTCGGCCAGGACGTCCATGATGTTCCGGCCCGTGTGGTCGTCGCAGTAGAGGATGCGGGGCATGGAGTGCCCGCCCTCGCGGGTCAGGTACCAGTCGCCGGGTTTACGCTGGTTGAAGGGAATCTTGTACTTTTCGAGAAAGAGTTCCTTCAGCACTTCCGGTCCCTTGCGGGCGATGAAGCGCACGGCGCGGGTGTAGTTGTGCTTCCAGCCCGCGGTCAGGATGTCCTTTTCCAGGATCTTGGGGTCGTCGTGCTCGTTGCGGTAGACGATGCCCCCCTGGGCAAGGGAGGTGTTGCCGGTTTTCAGGTCGGCCCCGGCAGTAATGAGGATGACGTCGCGCCCCTGGTCGGCCAGGGTGAGGGCGGCTACGGAACCGGCGATGCCGGAACCGATGATCAACGCGTCGGATTGCAGGCGAAAATTGTTCATGGCCAAGGGTGTAGCACCATGTCCGCCTAGGAGCAAACGGCGAGCATGCGGTCCAGGGCCAGCTTGGCGGGCTCCTTCACGGCGTTGCTCACCGTGACGGGCGCGGCGGTGTCTAGGGTTTCAAGGGTGCGCGCGAGGTTCTCCAGGGTGGTCTTGCCCATGTCCTCGCACAGGGCGGTGCGCAGCGGCCGGATGGTCTTGCAGCCCGCGTACTTTGCGGCCAGCCGTTTGACCAGGTTCTCCTCGGTGCCGATGTACACCGTGGAACCGGCCGGGGCCTCGTCCGCGTAACGGATCAGGAAGGTGGTGGAGCCGTTGCCGTCCACGGCCCGGACAATGGCCGGGTCGCACTCGGGGTGGACCACGATCTTGGCCTCGGGCTCGTTCTCGCGGATGGCGCGCACGGCCTCCAGGGTGAACTCCACGTGGACCGGGCAGTAGCCGGGCCAGAGGATGAGCTTTTTGCCCTCGGCGTCCTCGGGATTGACGGCCAGGGCCGGGTCGCCGTGGATGACGTCGCGGGGCAGGAGCAGGCGCTGGTCCTCGGGGATGCCGAGCACGTCGCCGGTGTTGTTGCCCAGGTGCTGGTCGGGCAGGAAGAGCACGGCGTCGCCCTGGTTCAGGGCCCATTCGAGCATGACCCTGGCGTTGGCAGAGGTGCAGACCGAGCCGCCATGCTCGCCGACCACGCCCTTCACGGCGGCCGAGGAGTTGACGTAGGTCAGGGGCACGATCTTCCGGCCGCTCTCGCCGAGGATGGCCAGGGTCTTGCGCACGCGGCCCGCCTCGGCCATGTCGGCCATGGGGCAGGTGGCGGTGGCGTCCGGGATGTGGATCTTCTGGCCGGGGCGGGCCAGGATGGCCGCGGATTCGGCCATGAAATAGACCCCGCAGAAGACCACGTGCTCGGCGCTCAGGCCGTTGATCTTGCGGGCCAGCTCCAGGGAGTCGCCGCGGATGTCCGTGCAGTCGATGACCTCGTCGGACTGGTAGTGGTGGCCGAGAATGGCCAGGGAGTCGCCCCGTTCGTCCTTGATCCGGAAAATGGTTTCCTTGGCGTTTTCCACAGTGTTCCTCGTTATCACAACGGCACGAATTGCATACTGAAATCGGAACTGGGCGCGGAGTGGGTCAGCTTGCCCACGGAGATGTAGTCCGGTCCGAGTTCGGCAATGTCGCGGATGGTTTCCAGGGAGACGTTGCCGCTGATTTCCGTCTCGATGGCGTCGGGGATCATGGACAGGGCGGTCCGGGCGGTCTCGGCGTCCATGTTGTCGAGCATGATCCGCTGCACGTCCAGCTTGGAGGTCTCCTTGACGTCGTCCAGGGTCCGGCACTCCACCTCGATGGGCGGGCAGGGCGAGAGGACGGTCCGGAGCTGGCGCACGGCCTCGGTGATGGACCCGGCCCGGTCGATGTGGTTGTCCTTGAGCATGAGCATGTCGGACAGGGTCAGGCGGTGATTCCTGCCGCCCCCGGCCAGGACCGCGTACTTTTCGGGAAAGCGCAGGCCGGGAAGGGTCTTGCGCGTGTCGAGCAGGGTGGTCTTGGTGCCCTTGAGGGCCTCCACGTATCGCGCGGTCAGGTTGGCGACGCCGGACAGATGGCAGAGGAAGTTGAGCATGACCCGTTCGGCCTTGAGCAGCTGAATGGCCGGGCCCTGGATGGCCGCGACCATGGTCCCCTCGGACACGGTCTCGCCGTCGTCCACGTTGAGGTGCGCCTGGCACTCCTTGCCGCCGAATTCGAGCACGAGCGGGATGATCGGCAGCCCGGCCACGACGGTGCGCTGTTTGGCCACGATCAGGGCCTGGGCCATGTCGGACTCGGTGAACAGCCCCTGGCTGGTCAGGTCCGAGCCGTCCTCGGCCAGAGCTATGCGGATGGTGGCCAGCAGGAACATCCTGGCCTCGGCCTGGAAAAAGTCGTCGAAAAGGTTGGTGGGCATGGTTGCATCCATATATTTGCAGGGTGATCAAGGGAAGTAAGGCACGCGGGGGCGTTCGTCAAGAGCCGTCGGGGTTGATGAAATATTTCACATTAATATCACGTTGCCGAAGTTCGATTTCTTTGACCTGGAGCTGGATTTGAGCTAGGTATCCAGCCCATGAGCGTGAAAGAGGAATACACCCCTCGCCCCGACGAGGAACTGGACGACATGGCCGCCGTGGACTTCGAATCGCAGCATCCTGCGGATGCCGCCGAGACGATCGAAGGGCTGGACATCGCCGATCAGGTCAAGTTCATCAAGCAGCTGCCCATCAAGGACGCGGCCGAATCCATCGCGGAGATGGACGACCTCGACCAGAAGGCGCTCATCAGCAGCCTGAACCGGGGGCTGGCCGCCCGCATCGTCGAGGAGATGGCCCCGGACGATGCCACCGACCTCCTCGACGGCCTGTCCGACGACCTCCAGAAGGCCCTGCTCAGCCGCGTGGCCGCCGAGGATCGCGCGGAGCTCAAGACCCTGCTGACCTTCGACCCGGACACCGCGGGCGGCGTCATGAACACCGAGGTGGTCATCCTCGACCAGGACCTGAACGCGGACGAGGCCGTGGCCAAGATCCGCGAGGAGGTCGAGGACAAGGAGATCCCGTACTACGCCTACCTGGTGGACAAGAAGGACCGGCTGGTGGGCGTGCTCTCTTTGCGCGACCTGCTGCTGGCCAAGCGCGGCAGCCACCTGCGGGACCTGGTCAAGACCCAGAACCTCATTTCCGTTGGCTACAACGTGGACAAGGAAGAGGTCGCCCACCTCATCGCCCACTACAATTTCCTGGCCCTGCCCGTGGTCGATTTCGGCAACCGGCTGCTCGGCGTGGTCACGGTCGACGACGTCATCGACATCATCCACGAAGAGGCCTCCGAGGACATGCAGGCCATGGTCGGCGCGGGCGCGGACGAGACCACGGACTCCCCGTGGCTCTATTCCCTGCGCATGCGCCTGCCCTGGCTGATCCTCAACGTCATCTTCTCGGCCGTCTCGGCCTGGGTGGTCCATCTGTTCGAGGGCAACATCGCCCAGATGGCGGTGCTGGCCGTGCTCATGCCCGTTGTCGCCAACCAGGCGGGCAACACCGGGCAGCAGGCCCTGGCGGTCATGATCCGCCAGCTGGCCATGGAGCGTTTCGACCGCAAGCGCGCCTGGATCGCCGTGCTGCGCGAGCTGCGCATCGGGTTCGTCAACGGGATGATCATCTCCACCCTGGTCTTCTGCGCGGTCCTGCTGGTCACGCACAAGGTGCTCCTGGCCTCGGTCATGGGCGCGGCCCTGTGGGTGGACATGCTCCTGGGCGCACTGGCCGGCGGGTCCATTCCGCTGCTCCTCAAGGAGTTGGGGCGCGACCCGGCCCAGGCCTCGAGCATCTTCCTGACGACCATCACGGACTCCATGGGGTTCCTGGTCCTCCTCGGCCTGGCCGGGCTGGTCCTGCTGCACTGAGCCCGACGGCTGCGCCGGAGCGGATCACGCTGCGCAGCATGAGGAAATCGCGCAGAAGGCGCATGCCGGGGCGCAAGGGGATGGCCCTGCCCGCCGAAGGGGAATCACCCGACAAACGCCGCGAAGCGGCTTCCCCTTCCGATTTCACCGATGAGAGCACAACACCAATAAAAGGGGCGCACCGGATATCCGGTGCGCCCCTTTTTTCGTTGATTCCCGTGTTCGTCAGTCCAGGCCGAGGGAGGCGAGGAGGTCGTCCACGTCGCCCTGGTTGGTCCCTTCGGACGGGCCCTGGAGCTTGGAGGTGGCCTCGTTGCGCGCCTCCTGGGACAGGGCCTCGAAATCCTTCTCCGGCTCGGCCTCGCGCTGGCGGATCATCAGGCCGGTGGAGAGCATGACCTCGCGGACGATCTGTTCGATCTGGCGGAGGGAGTCGATGATCTTCTTGATGCGCTGTCCGGTCAGATCCTGGAAGCTCAGGGAGACCATGATATTGGATAGGTCGGTGCCCAGGGTGCCGTTGATTTCCTTGAGCTTCTCGCGGTCCCGCTTGGTCACGCCGCCGGACTCGAACCCCTTGACGATGGTGGCCACGGACCCCTGGAGGTCCTGGAGCTTCTCGACGATGTCGATGATCTCCACGGCGGCCTTTTCCGTGGTCCTGAGCACGGCGTCCAGCTGGTCCGAGGTCTCGGAGAAGAGCTCCTCGGGGTCGATGTCCGCGGTGATGCACTTGATCTCGGTCCCGCCCCGGGCGGCCTTGACTTCCTGGTAGATCTTCTTGAGCCCGCCCTGGAGGTCCTCGTTGACCCGGCGGTAGAATTCGCCTTCCAGCAGCGCCTTGGACAGGTTTCTGGCGATCTCCCGTTCCACGGCGGACGCGATGGTCCCCTTGAGATTTTCCACGAGCTGGTCGGAGACCTTTTCCATCAGTTCCCTAACCAATTCTTCGTTGCTGGTCATGCACGTGCTCCGGGAGGCTACATTTTGGAGTTGCGGATCTGTTCGCGCTGTTCCTTGAAGACGAACTGCACGATGGCCTCCATGTCCGATCCGCGCAGGTCCACGAATTCGAAGCGGTACAGGCCGGTGTCGGGCTCCTGGTCCAGGATGCGCCCCTTGCTGCCCGCCAGACGCATAGGCGACTGGCTGAGGTAGATGATCAGTTCCAGGGCGTCGCCGGGCTGGAATTGCCGGGCCGAGCGGAACTTGACGCCCGCGGCGGAGATCTCCATGACCTCCACGGGCAGGGAGAAGTCGGCCTTGACCGAGTCCTGGCCGAGCATGGAGATGATCTGGTCGAGCTTGCGGTCCATCTCCGCCAGGAAGGCGGTCACTTCCTCGGGGAGCTTGCTCTTCTTGACGAAGTCCTCGCGGGTGACCGGCTGGGGCATGGCGTCGCCGGTGAAGAGCTGGGGCGAATCCAGGGAATGCATGACGCGGGCCTGGGCCTTGAGCCGGACCTGTATGCGCGAGAAGGAGCGTTTCTCTTCACTCATGGGACCCCCTTGGGGTTTAGGACCTGCCGTTTTCGTCCATGTCGAGGGTCATGCACTTGACCGGGCAGACGCGGGTGCACATGCCGCAGGCGGAACACTTGTCCACGTTGAAGACGACCTTGAGGGTCTCGCGGTCCAGGGCCAGGGCGTCGGTGGGGCACATGGCCGTGCACACCCCGCAGTGGATGCAGGCGTCCTCGTCGCGGAAGATCTTGTGCGCCACCGGGGTGATGCGCACACCGTTCTCCTTGAGGTAGCCGATGCCCTTGTGGAACTCGTCCTCCCGGCCCGAGACCTCGAGGGTCATGGTCCCCTCGTGGCGCGGGGAGATGTCCGCCTTGAGGATGTTGAAGCTCAGGTCGAACTTGCGCAGCAGGTTGCAGACCACGGGCCTGCCGGAGACTTCCGGCGGGAAGGAAAGGTAGACGATCTTCCTGAAACCATTCTTGACTTCTTGCATGGGACTGTCCTGAGTGCCCTTCATGGCACGTTCGGCGCGTTGGCCGCAATTATTTCATTTTGTCCAGGGACCGCTTGGCCTGGGTGGCTTCCACGGTCTTGGGGAATTTTTTGATGATTTCCTCGAAACGCATCTTGGCCAGCTCGGGCTTGCCCAGGCGCTCCCAGGAGTAGCCGGCCCGGAGCAGGGCGGCCTTGTACTTGGAGCTCTTCTGGTACTTCTCGATGACGTCCTCGTAGAGGATGACGGCCCGGGCGTAGTCCTTGAGCATGTAATAGCACTGGCCCTGCCAGAAGACCGCGCTGGGCGTGAAGGCATGGCCCTTGAAGGTGTCGGTGAACTCGGCCCAGTAGGAGCGGGCGCGCTCGTAGTTGCCTTCCTTGTACAGGGCGTAGGCCTTGTCGTAGAGGGCCTTGGCCGGGTCGGTGTCGGCCTGGGCCGCGGCCGTGGCGGCTCCGGCCGCTGCGGCTCCGGTTGCGACGGCCGCCTCTTCGGGGGCGTCGGCCGGGGCGGCGGTGGCGGCGGTGGCTGTGGCGGCCGCAGTGGCCCCGGCGGTGGCCGTGGCGGCAGCGGCCGCGTCATGCGCCTTGCGGACCTCGGGCAGGTCCACCTGGAGCTCGTTCACCATGGCGAATTCCACCTCGGACAGCCGCTTGGACAGGTCCTCGACGGTCACGGCGGAGTCGGCCGCGCCCACCTGGCGGTCCATGCGGATGTTCAGATTGTCCACCTCGCCGCGCATCTTGGCGATCTCGGCGCGCAGGGACTGGATTTCGGCCCACATGTCGGCGGACTGTTCGCGGATGGGGTTGTTGGACTTCTCGATCTCTGCCTTGAGCTGCTGTTTGGACTCGGCCAGTTCGGCCTCAAGCTGCCGGATTCGGTTGAGGTCCTGCTGACGGTCGGACTGCATGGCCTCCACGTCGGTCCTGGTGGCGCAACCGGCCAGCGCGGACAGGCTCAGGAGGATCAACAGGACGGTGAAAAGACTGCTGTTTTTCATCTTCATTGCAAGCTCCCTCTTTTTCTGCCGAGGAAAAGATACGTCAGAGCGCCGAGGATGGGAATAAAAATGCAGATCTGCATCCACAGGCTCTTTTCCGTCGGGGATTCGAAGTTCCGTTTCCAGACGTCCAGGATGGACCAGACGCTGAAGGCGAAACAGGCGCCGACCGCGATCAGCACGATGGCCCACTGGGTCGGGGTCAGGGCCGAGAAGTCTGCGAACATGGTGCGTTCTCCTTAGGAAAGCCGGGACGGCTTTCGGGTGTCCCCGCGGTTGAGCAGGGTGGACACGATGATGCAGCCCGCGCCCACGGTCAGGGCGCTGTCGGCCACGTTGAAGGCGGGCCAGTGGTAGCTGCCCGCGTAGAAGTCCAGGAAGTCGATGACCGAGCCGAGCCAGAGCCGGTCGATGGCGTTGCCCACGGCCCCGCCCGCGATCATGCCCAGCCCGGCGAGCATCCAGCGGTCCCCGTCCCTGGTCAGCCGGATCATGTAGGCGATGACCAGGACGGCGGCCAGGGAGATGAGGATGAACAGCGGGCGCTGCCAGTCGATCTTGTCGTCGTCCAGGAAGCCCCAGGCCGCGCCCTTGTTCAGCACGTGAACCAGGTTGAACAGACCGGGAACGATCTCCCTGCCGGTCCACGGCTGCATCAGGTTGTGGACCAGGAGCTTGGTGATCTGGTCGAGCACCACGGTGCCCGCCGCCCAGACGGCTGCCAGCTTGTACCGATTCATGGGGCTCCTATTCGAGGGTCTTGAGCACCGCCGTGCAGCGCGGGCAGGCGTCCGGGTAGTCCGGGTCCGTGCCCAGGTCCTCGGCGATGCGCCAGCACCGTTCGCACTTCTCGCCCGGAGCGGGGGCCACGGCGACCTTGAGATTTTCGATGTCCTCGCCGACATAGGCGTCCGCCGGGGCGTTCTCCGGCTCGTCCAGGACCAGCTTGGAGATGATGAAGAACTCGCGCGGGTCGATGTCCTCGGTGGCGACCAGCTCGCGGACGGCCTCGTCGGCGTAGAGGGTCACCTGGGCGTCCAGGGACTTGCCGATGACCCGGTCCTTGCGCAGGGGCTCGATGGCCTTGTTGACCTCGGACCGGACCAGGGCCAGTCGTTCCCAGCGGGCGCGCTCGTCGGCGGACAGGCCGGGCCGGTCGGGCTGGAAGCGCAGGGCGAAGACCGTCTTGCTTTGCGGCAGGGCGGCCTTGATCGCCTCGGGCAGGTCCTGGAAGGCCTCCTCGGCGGTGAAGGACAGGACCGGGGCCATGTCCTCGAGGAGCATGAGCAGGATCTGCCAGAGCACGGTCTGGGCGGAGCGGCGCTTGAGGCCGTCCCGCTCCTCCACGTAGAGGCGGTCCTTGATGATGTCGAGGTAGAAGGCGGACAGGTCCACCACGCAGAGGTTGTGCAGGGTGTGGTAGACCTTGTGGAATTCGAACCGGCGGTAGGCCGTGCGGATGGCGTCGTGCTGGCGCACGACCATGTCCAGGGCGTAGCGGTCCAGCGGCGGCATGTCGGCCACGGCCACTTTGTCCGCCGGGTCGAAGTCGCTCAGGTTGGACAGCAGGTAGCGGCAGGTGTTGCGGATGCGGCGGTAGGCGTCGACCAACCGGCTCAGGGTCTCGTCCGAGATGCGGATGTCCTCCTGGTAGTTGGAGGCCGAGACCCACATGCGCAGGATCTCCGCGCCGAACTTGTCGATGATCTCTTGCGGGGCCAGGACGTTGCCGATGGATTTCGACATCTTGCGCCCTTCGGCGTCGACCACGTAGCCGTGGGTCAGGACCGCCTTGTAGGGCGGCACGTCGCGCGTGCCCACCGAGGCGAGCAGGGAGGAGTGGAACCAGCCGCGATGCTGGTCCGAGCCCTCCAGGTACAGGTCCGCCGGGAAGCGGGTCTCCTTGCGCTGCTCCACCACGGCGGCGTAGCTGGTGCCGGAGTCGAACCAGACGTCCAGGATGTCGGTCTCGCGCCGCCAGTGTTTGCCGCCGCACTTGGGACAGGTCAGCCCCTCGGGCACGATCTCTTCGAGCGGGGCCTCGAACCAGTAGTCGCAGCCGGTCTCGTGCTTGGCGTAGCGGTCGCAGATGTCGTAGACCCACTTGGCGTCGAACCAGGTCTCGTCGCAGTCCTCGCAGATGAGCGCGGAGATGGGCACGCCCCAGTTGCGCTGGCGGGAGATGCACCAGTCAGGCCGGTTTTCGACCATGTTGTAGATGCGCTCCTCGCCCCAGGACGGAATCCACTCCACGTCGTTGCGGATGGCCTTGAGGGCCCGCTTGCGCAGGTTGTTCTCGTCCATGCCGATGAACCACTGGGTGGTGGCCCGGAAGATGACCGGCTGCTTGCAGCGCCAGCAGTGGGGGTAGGAGTGGGTGATCTTTTCCGAGGCCATCAGGTTGCCCAACTCGGTCAGCTTCTCGATGACCTTGGGGTTGGCCTCCCAGACGTTCAGTCCGGCGAAAAATTCGACTTCATTGAGAAATTCGCCGCGATTGTTCATGGGCGAGTAGATTTCCAGGCCGTAGCGCAGGCCGGTCTCGAAGTCCTCGCGGCCGTGTCCCGGCGCGGTGTGCACGCAGCCCGTGCCGGTGTCCAGGGTCACGTAGTCGGCCAGGACCACCGGGGACGGGCGGTCGTAGATGGGGTGCTTGGCCCGCATGCCCTCGAGGTCCGCGCCGCGGAAGGTGGCCAGGGTCTCCCAGGACTCCCAGCCGAACTTGCCGGCGCAGGATTCGAGCAGGGCTTCGGCCAGGACGTAGTAGTCGCCGCCCGTCTGGACCAGGACGTAGTCGAAGTCCGGGTGCACGGCCACGGCCATGTTGTCCGGGATGGTCCACGGGGTGGTGGTCCAGATGAGGATGTACAGACTGGAGACGTCGATGTCCGTGATCTTCTTGAAATTCTCGTCGGCCATGGGGAAGCGGACGTAGATGGACGGGGAGGTGTGGTCCTCGTACTCCACCTCGGCCTCGGCCAGGGCGGTGTGGCAGTCGCAACACCAGTAGATGGGCTTCTTGCCCCGGACCACGCCGTCGCGCTCCATGAACCGGCCCAGTTCACGGGCGGTGGCCGCCTCGTACTCGGGCTTCATGGTCATGTACGGGTCGTCCCATACTCCGAACACGCCCAGCCGCTTGAACTCCTGGCGCTGGGTGTCCAGCCATTTGGCGGCGTAGGAGCGGCAGATCTTGCGGATGGTCAGGGTGTCGAGTTCCTTGTTCTTTTTCTTCAGTTCCTGCTCGACCTTGTGCTCGATGGGCAGGCCGTGGCAGTCCCAGCCGGGCACGTACTCGGCCTTCTGGCCCTGGATGTTCCGGGACTTGACGATGATGTCCTTGAGGACCTTGTTCAGGGCCGTGCCCATGTGGATGTGGCCGTTGGCGTAGGGAGGACCGTCGTGCAGCACGTATCTGTCGTCGGGGTCACCGGCGGCGACCATCTCGTCATAGGCCTTGATCTCCTCCCAGAACTTGAGCATCTCGGGCTCGCGCTGCGTGAGGTTGGCCTTCATGGGGAAGGTGGTCTGGGGCAGGAGCAAAGTTTTTTTGTAGTCGCTCATGGGTTTTCAAGTCCTCCGGGAACCATATATTTCTTTAAATCATAGTGGCCGTTTTGATGAGACGGCGTAGATTGGTATAAGCCGGACCGGAAGTCAAGCTTTGCACGGGCGGGGCGGGGACTTGCACAATGTTTACACGGCCTGCGAAACGTGCTTTTGTGACAAGTGGACGACAATGTCCCGAACGTGAACAACAGACGAATCAGGAGATATGATGGGAGTGAACAAACGTGAGGACGAGGCCGTGGAGCTCAAGGGGCCCGGGTACGTCAAGAAAAGCTCGGCGATCATGCTGGCGGTCCTGGGCGTGCTGCTCGGGGCCTTCATCGGCAACGCCGTGACCATGCTCTATGTCGGCCAGCGGCAGCAGCGGCTGAACGTGTCGACCCAGGCCGTGCCCACCGAGTCCCCGGTGCCGCACACGGCCGATCCCGAGGCCCTGGCCCGCCTGGAGAACGGGGCGGCCGCCGACCCGACCAACGCGGACCTGTGGATCGAGCTCGGCAACTTCTGCTTCGACCACAACCTGCCCGCGCGGGCGGTCAACGCCTACGAACGCGCCCTGGAGCTCAGGCCCAACGAGGTCAACGTCTGGTCCGACCTGGGGGTCATGTACCGGCGGACCAAACAGTTCGACAAGTCCGTGGACGCCTTCGGCCACGCCGCGGCCCTGGACCCGAAGCACGTCACCGCGCGGTTCAACATGGGCATCGTCTACCTCCACGACCTGAACGATCCGGCCTTGGCCCTGAAGGCCTGGAAGGAGGTCCTGACCATCGACCCGGAGGCCAAGTCGCCCACCGGACAACCCGTGGCGGACATGGTTCAGGGACTGGAAAAATAGTTAAAGTCAAACATGAAGAAAAGGGAGACATGGTTGTCCATGCCTCCCTTTTTATTTGCTTTTTTATTGAAGGATTCGTGCGGGATCAGATGCCCGCGCCGTGCTCGAAGGACTGTTCCAGGGCCCGTGTCTGGACAATCTGCGCCCCGGCCGGGACGTCGCGCACGATCCAGACGTTGCCGCCGATGACCGCTTCGCGGCCGATGGTGATGCGGCCGAGGATGGTCGCCCCGGCGTAGATGATCACGTCGTCCTCCACGATGGGGTGGCGGGGCAGCCCCTTGATAAGCATCTCGTCCTCGCCCTTGGGGAAGGACTTGGCCCCCAGGGTCACGCCCTGGTACACGCGCACGTTGTCGCCGATGATGCAGGTCTCGCCGATGACCGTGCCGGTGCCGTGGTCGATGAAGAAGGACCGGCCGATGGTCGCGCCGGGGTGGATGTCGATGCCCGTGTCCGAGTGGGCCATCTCGCCGATGATCCGGGGGATGATGTCCACGCCGAGCTTGTACAGCTCGTGGGCGATGCGGTGGTTGGTCAGGGCCCGGATGGACGGGTAGCAGAATATGGTCTCCCCGTGTGTCTTGGCCGCGGGGTCGCCGATGTAGGCCGCCTCCACGTCGGACAGCAGGTACTCCCTGATCTCGGGCAGCCTGGTGATGAATTTCTTGGCAATGGTCTTGGCCCGCTTCTCGCAGTCGCTGCACCGCTCCGTGGTGGTGGCGTCGCAGACGAAGCAGTAGCCCCGGTTGATCTGGTCCGCGAGCTTGCGTTCCAGCTGGTCCAGGGTCGAGCCGATGTAGTAGGGCATGGTGTCCGGGGTGATCTCGGACGGGCCGAAATACCCCGGAAACAGGACGCAGCGCAGGTCCTCGACGATGCCGCGCAGAATCTCCACCGAGGGCATGGGGGCTTCGCCCGCCCGGCGGTGGGAACGCGGGCCCTTGTCTCCGGACTCCACGAGGAGCGCGACCACATCCGCCAATGTGTAGTCTTCACTGGTCATGGAATCTCCCTTTATTCGAAGAGCGGGGTGCTCAGGTACCGTTCGCCGGTGTCGCAGACGATGAAGACGATCATCTTGCCCGCGTTCTCCTTGCGCGCCGCCAGCTTGAGGGCCGCCGCGCAGTTGGCCCCGGACGAGATGCCGCAGAGGATGCCTTCCTCGCGCATGAGCCGCTTGGCGGTCTCCAGGGCCT
The DNA here is from genome assembly GCF_000189295.2 of Pseudodesulfovibrio mercurii. Taxonomy (NCBI): domain Bacteria; kingdom Pseudomonadati; phylum Thermodesulfobacteriota; class Desulfovibrionia; order Desulfovibrionales; family Desulfovibrionaceae; genus Pseudodesulfovibrio; species Pseudodesulfovibrio mercurii. Next base: position 430,265 of record NC_016803.1, read on the forward strand.
CGTCGTTGGTGATGCGGACCACCTCGTCGATGATCTCCGTGTTCAGGGCCCCGGGCACGAAACCCGCGCCGATGCCCTGGATGGCGTGGGGGCCGGGCTCGCCGCCGGACAGGACCGGAGAGGCGTCGGGTTCCACGGCCACGGCCTTGACCGCGGGTTTGCGGGCCTTGAGGGCCTCGGCCACGCCGGTCAGGGTGCCGCCCGTGCCCACGCCGGCCACGAACAGGTCCACCTCGCCGTCGGTGTCCTCCCAGATCTCCAGCCCCGTGGTCCGGCGATGGGCCTCGGGGTTGGCTGGGTTGTCGAACTGCATGGGCATGAAGGCGTTGTCCGTCTCCCGGACGATCCGTTGCGCCCGGTCGATGGCCCCCTTCATGCCCTCGGCGGCCGGGGTCAGGATCAGCTCCGCGCCCAGCCCCTTGAGCAGCTTGCGCCGCTCCATGGACATGGACTCGGGCATGGTCAGGATGAGCTTCATCCCCTTGACGGCGCAGACAAAGGCCAGACCGATGCCGGTGTTGCCGCTGGTCGGCTCCACCAGGACCGTGTTCTCGTCGATGGTCCCGTTTTTCAGGGCGGTCTCGATCATGTTCCGGCCGATGCGGTCCTTGACCGAGCCGCACGGGTTGTAGAATTCCAGTTTGGCGACCACCTCGGCCTTGAGCCCGGCGGACAGCCTGTTCAGGCGGACCATGGGCGTGCGCCCGATGAGATCCGTCATGTTGTCGGCAATGTTCATGGCTACTCCGAAAAGCTTTTGGTGCAGGCCGGGGCCTGCTTTTCCGCCGAGAACGGCGAGAGCTTGCGCAGGTTTTCGATGATCGGCGGCAGGGTCTTGACCACGAAGTCGATCTCCTCCTCGGTGTTGAACCGGCTCAGGGAGAAACGGATGGACCCGTGGGCGAAGGTGAAGGGCACGCCCATGGCGCGGAGCACGTGGGACGGCTCCAGGGAGCCCGAGGTGCAGGCCGAGCCGGAGCTGGCCGCGATGCCCACCTGGTCCATCATCAGCAGGATGGCCTCGCCCTCGACGTAGCCGAAGGAGATGTTCGTGGTGTTGGGCAGACGGTGTTCCGGGTCGCCGTTGAGCTTGGTGTCCGGGATGGCCTTGAGCAGGCCGGTCTCCAGCCTGTCGCGCAGCCTCTTCACCTCGGTGTTCTCCTCGACCATGTGTTCGCGGGCCAGTTCGCAGGCCTTGCCCAGGGCGATGATGCCCGTGGTGTTCTCGGTGCCCGCGCGGCGGCTGCGCTCCTGGTGCCCGCCGATGAGGAACGGGCGGAAGGGCAGGCGCCTGCGCACGAAGAGCGCGCCCACACCCTTGGGGGCGTGCAGCTTGTGCCCGGACAGGGAGAGCATGTCCACCGGCACCCTGGACAGGTCTATGTCCACCTTGCCCACGGCCTGGACCGCGTCGGTGTGGAAGAACACGTCGTGTTCCTTGGCGATCTTGGCCATCTCCTCGATGGGATGGATGTTGCCTGTCTCGTTGTTGGCCCACATGACCGAGACGATGGCCGTGTCCGGCCTCAGGGCCGCCTTGTATTCCTCGATGTCGAGGCGGCCGAACTCGTCGGTGCCGAGGTAGGTGACCTCGTAGCCGTCCTTCTTTTCGAGGTATTTGCACAGGCTCAGAATGGCCGGGTGCTCCACGGCGGTGGTGATGATGTGGCGCCGGTCGGGCCGGGCGGCCAAGGCCGAGCGGATGGCCGTGTTGTCGGACTCGGAGCCGCAGGAGGTGAAGATGATCTCCTCGGGCTCGCAGCCGAGTAGGGCCGCCACGGAGGCGCGCGCCTCCTTGAGCTTGACCCCCACCTGGCCGCCGAAGCGGTGCATGGAGGAGGGGTTGCCGTACAATTCGGTGAAATAGGGCTTCATGGCCTCGAACACGGCCGGGTCCACCTGCGTGGTGGCGTTGTTGTCCAGATAGATGGTCTGCATGATTATCCCTCCCGCACCTTCAGGCCGGGATCGACCTTTTCCCTGAGGGCGGTCTCCACCAGCCCTTCCAGGGTCGCCCGGCTGGACGGGCAGCCCGAGCACATGCCCAGGAAGCGGACGACCACGGCGTCGCGGTCGATGTCCACCAGTTCGATGTTGCCGCCGTCCGCCTTGAGCTTGGGCCGGACGTCCTCGTCGATGACCCGCTCGATGAGGTGCATGCGCTGGATGTTGGTCATGCCCTCGGCCGGGAAGGCGGGGGTCGCCGACGGAGTGGGGCAGACGCCCTCGCCGCGTGCCTCGGCCAGGAGCCGTTCCAGGTCCGGGATGCACTTGCCGCAGCCGCCGCCGGCCTTGGTGAAGTTGGTCACGTCCTCCACGGTCTTGAGGTCGTTGACCTTGATGGCCTCGAGGATCTCCTCGTCGAACACGCCGAAGCATTCACAGATGAGCTCGCCCTCGTGGGAGTGTTCGGCCTTGGACGGGGCCTCGCCGCGCATGTTTTTGATGGCCTGTTCCAGGGCCTCCTGGCCCATGACCGAGCAGTGCATCTTCTCGCGGGGCAGGCCGCCCAGGTATTCGGCGATGTCCTTGTTGGTAAGCTTTTCCGCCTCTTCCACGGTCTTGCCGATAATCAGCTCGGTCAGGGCGGAGCTGGAGGCGATGGCGCTGGCGCAGCCGAAGGTCTGGAACTTGGCGTCGGTGATCCTGCCGTCGTCGCCGACCTTAATGTACAGGGTCAGGGCGTCGCCGCAGGCCAGCGAGCCGACTTCGCCGATCCCGTCCGCGTCCTCAATGGTGCCCGCGTTGCGCGGATTCAGGAAATGGTCCTTAACTTTGTCGGTATATTCCCACATGTTGACTCCGAAATGGCTGAGTTCATCTGAACAGTTGTAACAAGTGCGATACGATCACATTCGTTTACAGTAAGTCCCGACGCGCCGACTGTAAAGGCTTGAGCGCGGATTAGAGGGACATGACCCCCGGAACCTGGGCCGCCTTTTCGTACACGGCCATGACTTCGTCCGCGGAACACATGGTCGAAGTCATCGTCACACTGGTATATTTTCCGGTCTTGGACTGGCGGAACGAGAGGGGCTCCGAGGCGAAGACCTCCTTGAAACGGTCCAGGCTTTCGGCCGGGACGATGAATTTGTAGACGTATGGACACGGCCATTGGTGGTGTTCGTCCAGGGTTTGCTTGAATTTTATCAATTTGTCGGACATAAGATTCTCCTGTCTCATGTATGATGGGGCGGCCGCGAGGGATTGTTCCCGGCACGCCGGACCATGGTGGAGCATAGCGCAAAGAGCCAACGATTCCAATAAAATGGTTTTTCATTCATGCGATTTATAACATCATTCCGGAATAAGCTGGGATATGGTCCATTCTGCGGTAGGGGCGCCGGAACCGTCCCGAGCCGAATCAAGGAAGGGAAATGAGTGAAATAGTAGACGTTCTCGTCGTGGACGACGAACGGATCAACCTCAAGCTGGTGGAGGGCATCCTGCGCGGGCAGGACCTCAACCTGGTCACGGCCATGTCCGGGGCGGAGGCCCTCAACCTGCTTCCGGACCACGACTTCGCCGTGGCCCTCCTGGACGTCATGATGCCCGGCATGGACGGCTTCGAGCTGGCCGAGCGGCTGCGCGGCTCCGAGGCCACCCGGAACATCCCGATCATCTTCATCACCGCCATCAGCAAGGAGCAGCGGCATGTCTTCCACGGCTACGAGCTGGGCGCGGTGGACTATCTGTTCAAGCCGGTGGAGCCGGAAATTCTGCGCGGCAAGACCAACATCTTCGCCGAACTGCACCGGCACAAGCGCTCCCTTATGGAGACCACCCGGCGGCTCGAGGCCACGGTGGCGGAGCTGGAGGCGTCCCGCGAGGCCCTGGCCCGGTCCGAGCAGCGCTACCGCATGGTCGCGGACTACAACTACGACTGGGAGAGCTGGATCGGCCCCAACGGCAGCCTCCGCTACATCTCGCCGTCCTGCGAGCGGATCAGCGGCTATTCGCCCCAGCGGTTCCTCGACGAGCCGGACCTGATGCAGCGCATCGTCCACCGCGAGGACCTGAACAAGTGGGTCCAGTTCATGCAGGACGACACCGTGGGCGACGAGGAGAGCCTGGATTTCCGCATCGGCGACATCAACGCCAAGACCAAGTGGCTGAGCCTGGTCCGCCACTCCATCTCTTCGGACAAGGGCGAGCCCCTGGGCCTCCGCCTGAGCATGCGCGACATCACCAACCGCAAGCTCGTGGAGAGCAAGCTCCAGCACAGCAACTTCCACGATCCCCTGACCGGCCTGCCCAACCGGACCCTGTTCCTGGAACGGCTCAACCGGGCGGCGGAGCGGTGCGCCCGCTCCGGTGAATTTTTCGCGGTCCTGTTCATCAACATGGACCGCTTCCAGGCGGTCAACGACCACTACGGGCACAGCGTGGGCGACAAGCTCATGGTCCGGATCGGGGTCAAGCTCCAGCAGACGGTCCGGCCCATCGACACCGTGGCCCGCTTCGGCAGCGACGAATTCGGCGTGCTCATCGAGGACATGCCCCGGCGCAGCGATGTCCGGCCCCTCATCCGCTTGATTTTCGATTCCTTCAGGGAGCCGGTGGAGGTGGACGGCATCACCTTCACCCTGTCCGCCAGCATAGGCTACGACGTCGGGGCCGGTACCGAGGTCGATACCGAGGAGGTCCTGCACAACGCCCAGGTGGCCATGAACGAGGCCAAGGAGGAGGGCAAGAACCGGGTCACGGCCTACGACAAGCGCATGCGCGAGGGCATGATCAACGTCCTGGCCGTGGAAAGCGAGCTCAACCGCGCCCTGGTGGCCGGCGAGTTTACGGCCCACTACCAGCCCATCGTCAACCTGGCCGACGGCAGCCTCTACGGGTTCGAGGCCCTGGCCCGCTGGAACCATCCCGAGCGCGGCCTGGTCAGTCCCGGCGAATTCATCCCCGTGGCCGAGGAGACCGGTCAGATCGTCACCCTGGGTTCCCAGATTCTGGAGGAGGCGTGCACGGCCATGCAGGAGTGGACCCGGCGGTATCCGGCGGCGGAGAACCTGACCATCGCCGTGAACATCTCGGCCAAACAGTTCGCCGAGAGTTCGCTGGCGGCCAACGTGGAGCGCGTTCTGAAGCGGACCGGCCTGCGTCCCGGCAGGCTCAAGCTCGAGATCACCGAGACCGTGGTCATGCTCGACGCGATCAAGTCGGTCAACCAGCTCAAGACCCTGAAGAACCTCGGCATCCTGCTGTCCATCGACGACTTCGGCACAGGCTACTCGTCCATGAGCTATCTCCAGCGGTTCCCCACGGACCAGCTCAAGATCGACCTGAGCTTCGTCCAGCGCATGGAGTCCTCCCCGGAGAACATCGAGATCATCCGGGCCATCGTGAACATGGCCCACTCCCTGCGGCTGCGCGTGGTGGCCGAGGGCATCGAGACGGAGCGGCAAAGGGACTTGCTTTATTCACTGCAATGCGATTACGGTCAGGGCTACCTGTACTCGCGCCCGCTCCCACGGGAGCAGGCCGAAGATTTCGTCAAGGATTCAAAGTAGATAAACTGGCATTTCATCCGTCTCAATAACTGGAGTTTTTCCCCATGAATCTCAGCGCACCGCAACTGCTCACCTGGATCGTCGGCGTGATCATCGGCCTTCTCGGCATCCTCATCCAGCTCGACGTCATGTCCATCCCGGTCCTGGAGGACCTGGTCCGGCCCTTCTGGCTGGTCTCCACGGGGTTCGTCATCCTGGCCGTGTCCAATCTCTTCCGCAGTCTCTAGGGGAGCGAGCTTCCCAGCGCCGTTGCCGGGGCCTGACGAAAAATCGTCAGGCCCCTGTTTTTTTTGTCGTGGGTGATGTACCCTGGAACGGTATTCGATGATTCCCGGACGAGCGTCGGCGACGGATTCGCCGAGGAGGGTTAACGCCAATGGCTGATTTGAAACGATGGAGCCGCGACGAGATATCGCGCATGCGCAGCGACGTGGACCGGCTCTTTGACGACCTGTGCGCGGACTTCAACCTGCCGTCCCTGTTCTGCCGAATGGCTGGCGACCTCATCCTCGACGAGGAGGACGATACCCTGGTGGTACGGCTGGAACTCGGCAACATGAATCCGGAGGACGTGCACGTCTCGGTGATGGAGCGCCAGCTCTCCATCGTTGCGGAGACCCGGCAGTCCGGCCCCGGACACGCCAGCACCCACAGTTTTCACAAGGAGCTGCGCCTGCCGTGCCGCATCGACACGGACGGTGTCCGGGCGGAATTCGACGACGGCGTGTTGGTGGTCAGGCTGCCCAAGTGCGCGGACCAGTCGGGACAACGGATCAGGATTTCCCGGAAATAACCTACGGAGACGGACTCATGGCCAAGAAAAGCACGACATTCGAAGTACCCGTCGAGAAGCTCAAGTGGACTCCGGGCCCCGACCAGCTGTCCATCGGGACCACGGACGACCTGGAGCCCCAGAAGGACATCATCGGCCAGAAGCGCGGCGTGGAGGCCTTCCGCTTCGGCATGGGCATGGTCAAGAAGGGCTACAATATTTTCGTCACGGGCCAGCCCGGCCTGGGGAGGCTGTCCACGGTGCGCAAGCTCCTGGGCGAGATGGGCAACGGCCGCCCGACCCCCAGCGACCTCTGCTACGTGAACAACTTCAAGCATCCCGAGGCGCCCATCCTGCTCCGCTTCGAGCCGGGGCAGGGCGACCGCTTCAAGAAGGACATGCAGAAGTTTCTGGACGACATCAAGCGCGAGGTCCCTCAGCTCTTCGAGAGCGAGGAGTACATCGCCCGCAAGAACGAGATCGCCGAGGCCCACGAGAAAAAGGTCATGGGCTTCTACAAGGCCATCGAGGACCAGGTCAAAGACACCGGCCTGGTGGTCGTGCGCATGCAGATGGGCCCCATCCAGCGGCCGGACGTGGTCCCGCTGGTGGACGGCGAGCCCAAGCGCATGATCGAATTGGAGGAGCTGGTGGACAAGGGCCGCTTCCCCCGCGAGGAGTTCGAGAAGCTGCGTGACAAGCGGCTGGAGCTCAAGGAGGAGATCGACCACATCGTCCAGGAACTCAAGGAGTTGCAGAAGGAGGTCGGGGAGAAGCACCGCGAGGTGGACCGGCTCATGTTTCTGGCCCTGGCCCAGGAGTTCCTCAAGCCCGTGCGCGAGGCCTACGCCGACGAGCGGGTGGAGAAATACCTGGAGTCCGTGCTCGACAGCATGGTCGAGGACCTGGACTCCATCAAAGCCCTGGGCGGTCCGGGCCACCCCGGCCCGATCCCCGGCATGGTCATGCCCGGCCCGTCCGCCGAGATGGTCTTCCAGCCGTACCAGGTCAACCTGCTGGTGGACAACGCCGAGACCCAGGGGCCGCCGGTCATCGTGGAATCCTATCCCACCTACCGCAACCTGTTCGGCTCCATCGAGCGGGTCATGGACCGCATGGGCGGCTGGCACACGGACTACACCAAGATCAAGGCGGGCTCCTTCGTCAAGGCCAACGGCGGCTACCTGGTCATCAACCTGATGGACGCCATCATGGAGCCCGGCGTGTGGCAGACCCTGAAGCGGGCGCTCAAGACCGAAAAGATCGAGATCGAGACCTTCGATCCGTACTACTTTATCAGCGCCACGGGCCTCAAGCCCGAGCCCATCGACATGGCCGTCAAGGTGGTCGTGCTCGGCAGCCCGTACCTCTACGCGTTGCTACGCAACTACGACGAGGACGTGCCCAAGATATTCAAGGTCCGGGCCGACTACGAGTCGAGCATGGACCTGACCGACGACTCCATGCTCCAGGTGGCCCGGTTCGTGCGCGGCGAGGTGGACCGCAACGGGCTCAAGCCCTTCGACCGCAGCGGCGTGGCCGCCATCCTGGAGGAGGGCGTCCGCTGGGCGGGCCGCCAGGAGAAGATCACCACGGCCTTCCCCGGACTGGACGACCTCCTTTCCGAGGCCGACTACTTCGCGGGCCAGGCCGGGGCCGAGGCGGTCTCGGGCGAGCACGTGCGCGAGGCCGTGGAGGCCAAAATCTACCGCTCCAACCAGGTGGAGGAGCGCATCCAGGAGATGATCGACCGGGGCAGCCTGTTCGTGGACACGGACGGCGAGGTCGCTGGCCAGGTCAACGGCCTGGCCGTGTATTCCTTAGGCGACTATATGTTCGGAAAACCCTCAAGAATCACGGCGGTTACGTCGCTGGGCAAGGAGGGGATCATCAATATCGAGCGCGAGGCGGACATGTCCGGCCCGACGCACAACAAGGGCATGCTCATCCTGTCCGGCTTCCTGCGCAGCCGGTTCGCCCAGGACAAGCCCCTGTCCCTGGCGGCCAGCATCGCCTTCGAGCAGTCCTACGGCGGCATCGACGGCGACTCGGCCTCGTCCACGGAGCTGTACGCCCTGTTGTCGAGCCTGTCCGGGGTACCCATCCGCCAGTACATCGCGGTCACGGGTTCCGTGAACCAGTACGGCGAGGTCCAGCCCATCGGCGGGGTGAACCAGAAGATCGAGGGGTTCTTTCTGTGCTGCAAGCACGCGGGCCTGACCGGCCGTCAGGGCGTCATGATCCCGCACCCCAACGTCAAGGATCTGATGCTTCGCGACGAGGTCATCGAGGCGGTCAAGGCGGGCACGTTCCACATCTGGGCCGTGAAGACCATCGACGAGGGCATCGAGCTCCTGACCGGCATGAAGGCGGGCGTGCGCGGCGCGGGCGGCAAGTATCCGGCCAAGACCATCAACCGGTTGGTGGACGACAAGCTGCGCGACCTGGCCGACAAGCTGGCCGCCTTCGGCAAGGACCAGGACGAAAAGAAGAAGCCCGCCGCCAAAAAAGCGGCCAAGGACAAGCCCGCCAAGAAGTAGGGCGGGCCCGTTGACGACAACAAAGGGGTTGCGATTCGTCGCAACCCCTTTTCGAGGCATGCATGAATCTGTTGAGACTGAATATCTGGCGAAAATGCATCCTGGCGGGCTTCGCCCTCGCCGTGGTGCTCATGTTCTCCATCAACTGGGGCTACCACTTCAACGTCGGCCATGTGGTCCGCATGTTCGTCGGGGCCGCGGCTCTGTGGCTCGTCGTGGACCGGCTCTAGTCCGGTCCGATCACGCGTGATCGCGTGGCCTGCGGGCGTTCCCGGACCGCTCCGATCACGCCTCGGGCGATTATTCCCGGCGGGCGGGGGGGGCCTTCGGGCGCGACGGCGGCCGCTGCGGCCCGCCTCATGAGCCGGGCGTGGTCTTTTGGCTTACTAAATTTCCTGTAATTCAAGCATGTAACGTATATCTGCGAGTGAACCTGTCGGTTTCTTTCGGAAAAGTGCTTGACCTTTCGATTTGGCCGGACTAATCAAAATTTCAAAGGACAAAAGGAACTTTCCATGTTGCGCGTCACCAATACCCTTACTCTCGCTCCCGCCAGCCTATCCCAGGCTGTCGTATGCGTCGTCGTGGACGTAGTAGTAGGTCGTGTTCATAGGGACGCGCCATAGCGGGATAGGTACATTCGAATTTCACAAACCCCCGTCGGTGCGAACCGGTGGGGGTTTTTCGTTACTTCCCACCGGAGACGGGGCCCACAGGAGGCTCAAATGAAAATGTCAGGTGCGGAAATAATCATCAAATTGCTGGAACGGCAGGGTGTGCGGACCATTGCCGGCATTCCGGGCGGGGCGAATCTGCCGCTCTACGACGCCATGGGCAAGAGCGGGAACATCAAGCACATCCTGACCCGGCACGAGCAGGGGGCCGGGTTCATCGCCCAGGGCATGGCCCGGGTCACGGGCAAACCGGCGGTCTTCTTCGCCACCTCGGGGCCGGGCGCGACCAACACCCTGACGGCCATCGCCGACGCCAAGCTCGACTCCATCCCGATCATCTGCATCACCGGCCAGGTGCCCCTGTCCATGATCGGGACCGACGCGTTCCAGGAGGTGGACACCTACGGCCTGTCCGTGCCCATCACCAAGCACAATTTCCTGGTCCGGTCCGCCGAGGACCTGCTCAAGGTCATCCCGGACGCCTTCCGTATCGCCGCCAGCGGCCGTCCCGGCCCGGTGGTCATCGACGTGCCCAAGGACGTGCAGATGGCCGAGGTGGAGTTCGACGAGTGGCCCGAACCCGGCGCGCCCGACGCCACGCCCGAGCTGTTCCACGGCGAGATCGAGCACGCGGCGGCCATGATCAACCGGGCCGAGCGGCCCGTGCTCTACCTGGGCGGCGGCGTGATCCAGTCCGACTCCGCGGCCCAGGCCCTGGCCGTGGCCGAGAAGGGGGCCATCCCGGCGGTCATGACCCTCATGGGGTTGGGGACCATCCCCTCGGGCCACCCGCTGAACCTGGGCATGCTCGGCATGCACGCGGCGCGCTACACCAACCTGGCCCTGGAGGAATGCGACCTGCTCATCGCCGTGGGCGTGCGCTTCGACGACCGGGCCACGGGCAAGGTCTCGGAGTTCTGCCCGCAGGCCAAGATCATCCACATGGACATCGATCCGAGCGAACTGGACAAGATCAAGACCGCCCACGCCACGGTGCGGGGCGACGTGGCCGACGTGCTGGCGGCCATCCTGCCGCACGTCGAGCGCAGGAACCGGACCGAGTGGAACAGCCGGATCACGGCCCTGAAGGCGGCCCACCCCATGATCGTGCCCGGCGCGGACGATCCCGCCTCGGCCTACGGCGTCATCCTCAAGGCCGCCGAACTGGCCGGGGACCAGGCCATCGTCTGCACCGACGTGGGCCAGCACCAGATGCGTACCGCCCAGGTCTATCCCTTCAGCCACCCGCGCCACTGGCTGACCTCCGGCGGTCTCGGGACCATGGGCTTCGGCATGCCCGCGGCCCTGGGCGCGGCTCTGGCCGCCCCGGACAAGCCGGTCATCTGTTTTTCCGGCGACGGCTCGATCATGATGAACATCCAGGACCTGGCCACGGCCATGGAATACGACATCCCGGTCAAGATCATCCTGACCAACAACAACGCCCTGGGGCTGGTCCGCCAGCAGCAGGATCTCTTCTACGGCAAGCGCTACGTGGCGTCCGACTACTGCAAGTGTGTGGACTTCATAAAGATCGCCGACGGCTTCGGGATCAAAACCTATGACCTGGGCAACTGCGCCGATCCCGAAGGGACCCTGGCCCAGGCCCTGGCCGAGCCTGGCCCGGCGCTCATCCACGTGCCCGTCAGCCCGGACGAACCCGTGTATCCCATGGTGGCCCCCGGTGCGGCCAATTCCCAAATGATCGGAGGTGAGAGCCATGTGTAAGCAGACCGTCATCGAACTGTCGGTGAACAACCATCCCGGCGTCATGTCCCACATCTGCGGCCTGTTCGCCCGCCGGGCCTACAACGTCGAGGGCATCGCCTGCATGCCGGTCAACGGCGGCGGGACCAGCAAGATATGGCTGCTGGTCAACGCCGACGACCGGTTGGACCAGATGATCAAGCAGGTGGACAAGCTTGAGGACGTGCTTCTGGTCGAGCGCTACGACAGCGGCCACCCCGTCTTCGCCAAGATGGCCGAATTCGTTCAATAAGCCCCTTCCGAGGGGAACCTTCCTCTCTCCGAGGCCGGCTCGCGCCGGCCTTTTCTTTTGGGGGACTGTCCCGTTACGTCCCTGACGGGAAAAAACAGACGTTGAAAGCCGCTTCGCGGCGCAAGTCGGATGATTTCGCCTCCGGCGAGCAAGGACTCGCGCCCTTGCATCCCTCTTCTGCGCCTGCGGCGCAACTTTTCATCGCTACGCGGATTCCACCCGGCGAAAAGGGAGTCAGTTGTATATGTCCGTTTTTTGGGGCGTGCGGCGGGGCCTGCGGCGGGGCGTGCGGCGGGTGGGCGCAGCCGGAAGGGGGAGCCGGGAAGGGGGGGCGCAGGGCGTGGAACAAGAGCGTTCATGCCCCCTAAAGTTCCGGGCCGGACCGCCGATAACGTTCTCGGTGCATTGTAACCTCCGGGAGACGGCATGGCCCTGACCGACATCGAGAAGAGCTTGCTCTACGACTACTCGTTTCAGCTGTTGCAGCAGGATATGCTGACCAACCAGCTGTTCGGCTCGTCGGCCGTGGGCCGGGACCTGCGCAGCCTGATCCTAGGCGGGCCGGTCCGGGCGGCCACCTTCACCAATCCCTTCGAGGAGGCCATCAGCGGCCAGTTGCGCGGCGACGCGGCCGCCGTGCGTCAGGCCTCAAACAACGTGGGCGAGGCCGCATCCATGATGGGCGTGGCCCGGACCGACATGGCCACCATCGTGGATGCCCTGAACGACATGGAGGACATGATCGACCAGATCAACTCCGGCGAGCTGGACGGCACGAGCGCCGTGGTCCAGAGCGACTTCGACGCCCTGCGGGACAAGATCACCGGGGCCATCTCCAATTCCGACTTCAACGGCATCGCGCTGCTCGACTCCTCCCAATGGGGCACGGACCAGATCGACGCCGACGGCAACGTCTACATCCAGTCGAGCAAGGACGGCGGGTTCAACATCACCTTCCACTCCGTGGACACCCCGTCCAGCGGCGTGGCCTGGACCGACCTCGACGGCGCGGACCTCGGGGACTCCGGCACCAGGGCGACCCAGCTCGGCTACGTCCAGTCCCTGCAAAGCGAGATGTCCGCCATCCTGAACGTGTACGAGGGCAAGGAGGATAGCCTCCAGTCGCAGCAGCTCAGCCTCGAGAGCCAGGCCCAGCTCCTGGACCAGGCCGCCCAGCTGCGCAAGCCCTCGGACCCGGACTATTCCCTGGAACAGCTCCTGGCCGACCTCGTGGCCCGGACTACCGGGACCATTGTGGACGGAAGCGGGTAGGAGCGGATAAGCCGGGTCCTGTTGTCACGCAATAAAAAACGCCCTTCGAGAGAAGGGCGTTTTTTTTTGATATATGGAGCTGCTGGACGGGATTGAACCGTCTACCTCATCCTTACCAAGGATGCGCTCTACCGATTGAGCTACAGCAGCGTTCCAGCTGTTTTCGATGAAATGCCGGGCCGATTTTCTCGGCCCAGCGGGGTGTTTCATCGTTTGGTCGGGATGAGAGGATTTGAACCTCCGACCCCTTGAACCCCATTCAAGTGCGCTCCCAGACTGCGCTACATCCCGACGCGAAGTGAGTAACTAGCCGTGCACGGGTTTGTTGTCAACGGTTTTTTCGGAAAAAATGTCAACTTGGTGTATTTTTTGACGATTGCCGTGGGCTCCCGCCTTGTGCAAGCTGGCGGGCAGGGGACATTTATAATGGCATTTCCCTTCGGGCGTGTATAACAGGGTAGCTGAAACGTTGGATAACTCCCGGGAACGTCGCCGGCCCCGCCGGGCGCGGGCAGAACCGGGTCATCAATTTCAGGAATGAACAAGCAATCAGGGGGTTGGGCATGGCTGATGAAGCGCTGAAAGACATCAATCAGTTTTTGACCTTCACGCTGGGCAAGGAGATCTTCGCCCTGGACATCGGCACCGTCCGCGAGGTCCTGGAGCTGACCTCCATCACCAAGATTCCGAGGACGCCCAAATTCATGCGCGGGGTCATCAACCTGCGCGGGCACGCCGTGCCCGTGGTGGACATGCGCCTCAAGCTGGGCATGTCCAAGGGCGAGGACACGGTGGATACCTGCATCATCATCGTGGAGATCGAGTACGAGGGCGAGTTCACGGTCATGGGAGCGCTGGTCGATTCGGTGCGCGAGGTCTTCGAGATGACCCCGGACACCATCGAGCCGGCCCCGAAGATGGGCGCGGCCATCAACGCCGAGTACATCAAGGGCATGGGCCGCCAGAACGAGCAGTTCATCATCATCATCGACATCAACAAGATCTTCTCCGCCGAGGAGCTGGCCATCGCCAAGGACATGGCCGGACTGGGCGGAGCCGACCGGGCCCCGGCACCGGAAGAGGCCGCCGCACAGGCCCAGGCGTAGAACCGCAACAAAAACCCCCGTCCGGAAGGGCGGGGGTTTTTCGTCCGGGCCGGTTTTCGGCTATTCCTCCCAGTTCATCATCTTGTCCCAGCGGACCTTGCCTTCGGTCTTCTTCTGCTTGCGCAGCAGGACGTAGAGGGCGCCCGCGCCGCCGTGCTTGGGTTGGGCCGTGCAGAAGGCCAGGACCACGCGCCGAAGCGGCTCCTTGGTCAGCCAGGCCTCGGCCTCGGAGCGCAGGATGGGCTGGCCGCCCGGCGAGTTCTTGCCCCGGCCGGTGACCACCAGCACGCAGCGGTGCCCCTGGAGATAGGATTCGCGGATGAAGAAGAGCAGGGAGTCCCGCGCCTGGTCCGAGGTCATGCCGTGCAGGTCCAGGTGCCCGGCCACGCTCAGGGAACCGGCCTTGAGCCGCTGGAATATCTTGATGTCCAGGCCGCGCACGTAGCCGTACATGAACTCGTCCGTGTATTCGAGCTCGAACTCGATGTCCCCGCGCATGAAGCGGGCCAGGTCGTTTCCGGCCTCCTCCTCGGGCGAGAGCGCCCGGTTCGGCCCCGTCTGCACGGCAGGGGGCACCTTGCGGCCGCCCTGGCCGTCCATGGGCTTCACCCCGTGCATGGCGGCCATGAACATTTCCTCGTCATACGAGTCCTCCTCGGGGTTGACATTTTCCTTTGGGGCCGCATTTTTCTCGTACGGAAGTGAATAGACGTCCTCTTTTTCCTTCTTGAACTTGATCTGCTTGAGATCGCCAAGGTCGTTCATGCGTTTTTTGGCCATCATGTACCTGCCTTTGGTCGAACCGAGTATATTGAAACCCGCGTGGGTTGGCGGCTGGTGCCATCCGGCGAAGCTATCGCTGGACTTCCGCGACGTGCTTGAGTAATGAGCCTGTTGCACATCATTCAAAGCGAGGAAACACATGCTGACCATTGAAGACTTGCATGTCAACATCGGCGACAAAGAGGTCCTGCGAGGGATCGATCTCGAGATAAATGACGGGGAGACCTTCATCCTGTTCGGACCCAACGGCTCCGGCAAGACCTCCCTGCTCATGACCCTGATGGGCTTTTCCGGCTATGAGGTGACCAGGGGCAAAATAACCTTCCAGGGCCGGGACATCACCAACGCGCCCATGTACGAGCGCGCCCGCCTGGGCATGGGCATGTCCTTCCAGCGTCCGCCGACCATCCACGGCCTGCGCACCCGCCACCTGGTGCAGATGTGCTCGCGCAAGGGCCACGTCAACGCCGACCTGCTGGCCGAGATCGTGAACATGGGCGATTTCCTCGACCGCGACATCAACGCGGGTTTTTCCGGCGGCGAGATCAAGCGTTCGGAACTGCTCCAGCTCATGGCCCAGCAACCCGACCTGGTGCTCTTCGACGAGCCCGAGTCCGGCGTGGACATGGAGAACATGCAGCTCGTCGGCAAGGTCGCCCGCGACGTCCTGGACGGCAAGTTCAGCGTGGCCCCGGACCTGAGCCTCAAGGAGCGCAAGGAGCGGGTCAAGACCTCCGGGCTGATCATCACCCACACCGGGTACATCCTCGACTACGTGAACGCCGACCGGGGCCAGGTCCTGTACCAGGGCCATCTGTGCTGCGAAGGCCGCCCCCGCGACATTCTGGACCACATTCGGGAGCACGGCTACCAGGAATGTGTCCGCTGCATGAACTAGCCGTCGGCACGGGAGAATTGATATGAGCAAAGTCGATCTGAAGGATTTCAAGTTTGACGGCCTCAAGCAGGAGGCCATCGCCGATCTGAACGCCCTGTCCGACGCGGACAAGGACCAGCTCCTCATGGCGGGCGTGGTTTCGGACCTGTCCACCCGTTCCGCCTCCTACCTGCAGATGGACCAGTCCGCGGTCCATTGCCAGTCCCGGGACGAGAACGTTGAGATCATGGACATCAAGGATGCCCTCAAGAAGTACGACGGCCTCAAGGAGTACTTCTGGACCCTGGTGGACAAGGACAAGGACGAGTTCACCCGGTCCGCCTACGACAACCTGCACGGCGGCTACTTCATCCGGGTCAAGGCCGGGGCCAAGATCAAGGACCCGATCCAGTCCTGTCTCATGCTCAAGTCCGAGAACGTGGGCCAGAACGTCCACAACCTCGTGATCATCGAGGAGGGGGCCGAGGCGCACATCATCACCGGCTGTTCCGTGGCCCACGGCACGCGGCACGGCGCGCACCTGGGCATCTCCGAGTTTTTCGTCGGGAAAAACGCCTCCCTGACCTTCACCATGGTCCACAACTGGTCCGACGCCGTGGCCGTGCGGCCGCGTTCGGCGGGCAAGGTGGAGGAGGGCGGCAAGTTCCTGAACAACTACGTGCTGCTCAAGCCGGTCAAGGACCTGCAGATGTACCCCTCCATCACCCTGGACGGTGCGGACGCCGTGGCCCGCTTCAACTCCGTAGTGGTGGCCACCGAAGGCTCGCTCCTGGACATGGGCAACCGCGTGATCATGAACGCCCCGAACACCCGGTGCGAGATCATCGCCCGGACCATCGCCTCGGGCGGGACCATCATCAGCCGGGGGCACATCGCCGCCCACAACGTGCCGAGCAAGGGCCACCTGGAATGTCAGGGGCTGATCCTCGGCGGCGGCCGCATCTGGGCCATCCCCGAGCTGGACGGCACCGTGGAGGGCGTGGAGCTCTCCCACGAGGCCTCGGTGGGCAAGATCGCCCAGGAGGAGATCGAGTATCTCATGGCCCGCGGCATGGACGAGGACGAGGCCACCTCGACCATCGTGCGCGGCTTCCTGAACACCGACATCATGGGGCTGCCCGACCGTTTGCAACAGGAAATCGACAAGCAGATCGAGGAGTTGCAGACGTCCGACGTGATGTAGCCCATCCCTGCGCATCCATTGGGGGCGGCGGCTTCGGCCACCGCCCCCTTTTTTTTGCCGATCCGGGACGGAATTAGCCCTTGAACAAACCGGATTGACGTACTAATCAATGGCATTCATTTCTTAAGGAAAAGCGATCGACAGGGAGTGCCGAATGACGAAGAAGGAAGGAATCCTGCTGGCAGCCCAGGAACTGTTCGCCCGTTGCGGCTATGCGGGCACGACCATGAAAATGGTCGCCGAGCAGGCCGGCGTGGCCTCGGGCCTGGTCTTTCACTACTACGATTCCAAGGAAAATCTGTTCATGGAGGCCGGGGCGGAGCTGATCAACGACATGGTCGGCGCGCTGCACCAGGCCACGGACGGGACGAGCACCGGCTGCGAGGCCATGGGCACCTTTGTCCGGGCCTACCTGGACTTCACCATCGAGCATGAGAAGACCTTTCCCACGATCATCCGTTGTTCGCCCTTCAGCGACGACAACCCGGACCTGGACCGCGAGAAGATCGCGGCCAAGTTCCTGGATCTCATCTACATCATAGAGGATATTCTGCGGCGGGGGATCGCGGACGGTTCCATCAAGGCACTGCCCGTGGCCCAGACGGCCTTCATGGTCTACGGCGTCATCGTCGGCGCGGTGCGCACCCGGTTCCTGACGCCCTACGACATCCCCGGCCTGTTCGCCGAAGCCAGGGAGTTCGTCCTGCGCAGCATCTGCGTCTAGGATGCGGCGCTCCGTTTCTTCGCATGCCTGATTACAGGGGACACCTGGCCGGAGGGCTGTTTTTCGGCGTCATGGGGCTGGTGGGGGTGATCCTGCTGGGCTGGATGGTCTTCGACCCGCTCCAGGCCGCCGGACTGCTCGGTTTCTGCCTGCTCGGGGCGCTCTTTCCGGACGTGGACACCAACTCCAAGGGCCAGAACCTCTATTACGCGGTCTTCGTGCTCGTGGACCTGGGGCTGATCATCAAGGGGCTCTACGTCTGGGCCGCCTGGTTCGGGCTCTTCTCCATGCTCCCGGCCGTGGGCACGCACCGGGGCTGGACGCACACCTGGTGGGCCATGGCCCTGGTGCCGCTGCCCATCCTGGTCATCCCCCTCTTCATGCAGACGCAGGGGCTGGTCCAGCACTTCGCGCCGTTCTACGCCGCCTTTGTGCTGGGCTACCTCTCCCACCTGATCCTGGACGGAAAATTCAAGTGATTCCGGTGAGCGGGACGTGATCATCCCGCCCGGTCCGCTCAGTGCCGCAGGCCCTTGTACAGGGCCATGTAGCGGTCGGCCATGGTCTTGTCCGTGTAGCGGAGGACCGATTCCGCGCCGCCCGCGACCAGCCGGTCGCTCAGGGCCTTGTCGTTGACCACGCGGACGATGCACGCCGCCAGGTCGGCCGCGTCGCGGTTCTTGAAGACCAGACCGTCGCGCTCGTGGGTGACCAGTTCGAGGTTGGAGGGCAGGTCCGAGGTGATCACCGGGGTCCGGGTGGCCCAGCCCTCCTTGATGACCGCGTTGGAGCCCTCGCCGTCCACGGACGGGACGGTCAGGACGTCGATCTCGGGCAGGACCTCGCGGCTGTCGCGGTAGCCCAGGAAGAGGATGGAGTCCGCCAGGTTCAGCTTTTCCGCCTGGCGCTTCAGGTCCTGCTGCATGGGGCCTTCGCCCGCGATCATGCACTGCCAGTCGGGCATGTCCGGGGACTTGCGCAGATGAGCCAACGCTTCGATAAGGACCTCGAAGCCCTTCTGGGAGCTGAGGGCCCCCACGGCGCCCACGGTCAGCACCGGGTGGTGGCGCGGCTCGGCGGTGTACATGGCCGGGTCGATGCCGCTGTGGATGACCGTGGTCTTTTCCTCGGGCACGCCGCAGCCCACCAGGACCTCCTGGATTTCGCGGCTGACGGCCACCAGGACGTCGCCGAGCAGGTACTTGTTCTTGCTCCAGCCCGGCTTGAGCTTGTAGGACACGCGGCGGCTATGGACCAGCCGGAAGGTGTTGCGCAGCTTCTTGGCCAGGGCCCCCAGGGAGGCCCCCTTGGCGTCGTTGGTGTGGACCACGTCCGGTTTGAAGGACTTGACCAGGCTCAGCACCCGCAGGATGTTCAACGGATTGTAGTCGCTGTTCGAGGGCAGTTCGGTGAAGGGTATGCCGTCGGTCAGGAGCAGGGGCTTGAGGGGGGAGTCGCCGGGTATGGCCACCAGGGGGTCGAACCCCTCGGCACGGTGCAGGGCACGCGCCAGATAATAGACCTGGCGCTGGCCGCCGCGCATGATCTTGCCCAGGTCGAGTAACAGAACCTTCAACGTGAACCTCTTTTATTTCAACGCCCTGGCCGTTGTCTCGGCAACGGCTTCCAGGCTGGGGCAGACCGCGAATCCGGCCCTGCCCATGGTTTCGAGCTTGTCCTTGATGCCGCCGCCGTTGGCCAGGATGGCTCCGGCGTGGCCCAGTCGTTTGCCCGCGGGGGCGGTCTGGCCGGCGATGAACGAGATGACCGGTTTGTCGAATCCCGTGCGGACGACGTATTCAGCCAGATTCTCCTCCGCCTGTCCACCGATTTCACCAAGCACGACCACGGCCCTGGTTTCGTCGTGATTGCGTATCATTTCGAACATATCCACGAAATCGACCCCGATGAACGGGTCGCCGCCGATGCCCACGCACAGGGATTGGCCGATTCCGGCCCTGGTCAGGCGGTCGGCCACCTCGTAGGTCAGGGTGCCGCTGCGGGAGAGCACGGCCACGGGGCCGGGCATGAAGGGCATGGTCGGCATGATCCCGATCTTGGTCCGGCCGGGGACGATGACGCCCGGCGTGTTCGGGCCGACGATCCGGGTGGGCGAGCCCTTGGCCTGCTCGAAGGCGGCCAGCATGTCGTGCTGGGTGATGCCCTCGGTGATGCACACGGTCCAGGGGATTTCGTTGCGCACGGCCTCGGCCACGGCGTCGGCGGCCATGCGCGGGGGCACGAAGATGATGGACGCCCCGATGTCGTGGGCACGCGCGGCCTGGGCGATGGAGTCGTAGACCGGCACGCCGAGGACTTCCTGGCCGCCCTTGAACGGGGTCACGCCCGCCACCACGTTGGCCCCGTACTCCTGCATGAGCCGGGTGTGCAGCTGGCCTTCGCGGCCGGTGATGCCCTGGACCAGGATGGGGGTGTCCGCGTCGATGGGGAAGACGGCCTCGCTTTTCCAGCCCGTGGGCCGGGGGCGCGGGCCCAGGGGGATGTCCGGCGGGGCGGGGTAGTCCACGGGCTCGGTCCGGGCCGGGCGGATGGTGTCCAGGATGGCGATGGCCGCCTGCATGTCCCCGGCCATGTGCAGGTTGTTCACGTTGAGTTCGCGCAGGATCTCCAGGCCCTGAAGGGCGTCCTTGCCGGACATGCGGACCACGATGGGTTTTTTCGGGGACTGTCCCCCGAGTGCGCCCTTCATGGCCTGGGCGACCTTTTCGCAGGAGAGTATCCCGCCGAAGAGATTGATGAAGATCGCCTGGACCCGGTGGTCGCCGAAGAGCAGCTCCAGGGCGGTCTCCATGCGTTTCTGGTCGGCCCCGCCGCCCAGGTCCAGGAAGTTGCTGGCGGGCAGACCGGAGAAATTGAGCAGGTCCATGGTGGCCATGGCCAGCCCCGCGCCGTTGACCATCAGCCCCACCCAGCCGGGCAGCCGGACAAAGGAGAGCCCGGCGTCGCGGGCCATGTTTTCCTCGGGGGTGGCGTGCTCGGGCCGGTAGTAGGCCCCGGCCTCGGGGTGCAGGTCCACGAAGTTGTCGTCCATCTCCACCTTGCCGTCCAGGGCCACCAGCCGGTCGTCCGGGGTGACGATCAGGGGGTTGATCTCGGCCAGAAGCAGCCCGTTGTCGAGCATGCAGCGGAACAGGGTGTCCAACAATTCGCTGAAATCCTTGAACAGCTCCCTGGGGAGGCCGAGGTGGAAGAAGGCCGCCCGGACCTGGTGGGGGGCCATGCCGCCGGGCAGGGTGATGGGCTGGACCAGGAGGTTGTCCTGCCCCAGCTTCTCTATCTCCACGCCGCCCTTGCGGCCCGCGGTGAGCAGGATGCAGCGCCGCTCGCGGGACACGGTCAGGGAGAGGTAGCATTCCCGGGCGATGGCCTCGCCCGGCTCCACCCGGATGTAGGGGACCGCCTCGCCCCGGATGTCGCGGCCGAAGAGCTTGCGGGCCCGGGCCGGAAAGTCGGCGGGGTCGTCGATGCGCAGGATGCCTCCGGCCTTGCCCCGTCCGCCGGACAGGACCTGGGCCTTGAGAAACCAGGGCAGGGGATAGTCGGGTGCGAAGTCGTCTTCCTCACCGGGGAAGACCGCCGCGCCTTGCGGGACGGGGATGCGGGCCTTGTCGAAGAGGAGTTTGCTGTGGTGTTCGTCGAGTAGCATGAACGGCTCCTGGTCTTGGCTTATGGGTCGCTGGCACTTTAGTGGGTTTGAGCGCCTGAATCAATGTAAATATATTGACCATGAAGTAATTTGGAGGGAAAATATGATTTGTGGGTGCAAAAAAGCCCTGAAGCGGAGGAATCGTGTCTGATCTCAGTGATTTTGCCGACCAGTTGCAGATGGACGTCATCTCGGACATGGCCGAGAGCTATTTCGGCAACAGGAAGGAGCTGGACTACGCCCTGGAGGCCTTCGCCGGCATGGTCGAGGAACTGCTGCCCGTGATCGAGCGGATGTTCCGGGCGGCCGCGACCCTGCGCCTCCTGCTCCTGGACGAGGCCACGGCCGATGCCTTCTGCGCCGAGCTGGGCCTTGATCCCGCGCGCATCCCGCCGGACGAGGGGGCCGAAATCCTGGTCCACGAGGCCGTGCCCTTCGCCCTGACCGGCAAGGGACGGTACGCGGTCTGCGTGGAGACGGCCTACCGGGGGCTCTACGACGCCATCCACGAATATCTCAACGGCCGGTACTACAACGATCCCAATCGGCCGGGCCGCAAGCGCGTGACCATGCACTACAAGCGGCTCGAGGAGATCGCCGGGATCATCAACGAGAAGATCCACAAGGCCAACAACGACCGGTCCATGTCGTCCATGCTGCGCGAGGTCAAGAGCATGGACCCCGTGCAGATGGAGCGCGAGGAGATTCTCGGGGACATGGTCTACGGGGACAAGGGCGACGGACGCGACAACGACATGTGCTTCGTGCCCATCGATCTCGACGGGTACCGTTTCCCCGAAGTGGAGGAGCTGCCCCCCGTGAACGAGGTCGGGAGCGCCCTGAAGCGGTTCTGCGCACGCGTCTACGCCGAACGCAAGGACGAGGTCCGCGCGGCCATGGACCGGTTCCGGGGGCGGTGAGGCCGCGCCTATGAGGCGTCGATCCGGGTCAGGATCGTCTCCAGGGTCGCCGGGACCTGGGCCTCGGTGACCTGACAGGTGCCCACGGCCCGGTGCCCGCCGCCGCCCAGGGCGAGCATCAGCGCGCCCACGTCCACCGGGCTGGTGCGGTTGAGGATGGAGTGGCCCACGGTGACGACCACGTTCTGCTTCTTGAATCCCCAGATGATCCGGACGCTGATGTTGCACTCCGGGAACAGGCTGTAGACCATGAACCGGTTGCCGCAGTAGATGGGCTCCTGGCGGCGCAGGTCCAGGACCACCGCGTCCCCGTGCACCGTGGCGTTGTCCCTGAGCATGTCGATGAACGGCTCGCGGTCCTTGAGATACTTGTCCGCCCGTTCCCGGACGTCGCCGATGGCCAGGATCTCCTCGACCGACTTGGTCCGGCAGTACTCGATCATGTCGAGCATGAGCTGGTAGTTGCTGATGCGGTAGTCCCGGTAGCGGCCGAGCCCGGTCCGGGGGTCCATGAGAAAGCCGAGCAGGACCCAGGCTTCGGGATTCGTGATCTCGTCGGTGGTCAGGTCCGCCGAATCCACCTTGTCCACGGCCTTGATGAACTCACCGTAGGCGGCCGGGAATTTGTCCGCGCCGTAGTATTCGTAGACGACCCGCGCGCAGCTCGGCAGGGGGATGCTCGCGCCCTCGAACTCGATCTCCCCGAGGCGGTCCCGCTCGCTGGTGTGGTGATCGAACCACAGCCCGCATCCCTCGACAAAGGGCACGTTGGCCAGGATGTCGTTTTCGGTCACCTCGACCCGGCCGTCCTGCAAATCCTTGGGGTGGGCGAACAGGTAGTCGTCAATCATGTTCAGCTGTTTGAGCAGGGTGGCGCAGGCCAGGCCGTCGAAGTCGGATCGGGTCACGAGTCGCATGCTGATTCTCCACGGATTGCGGGTGGTTGCCGGTTATCTTCGCCTATCTTGTGCAGGATGCCGCATTATTAGTCGGTTGTGGAATATTTGTCAAAACCGTCGCCCGCAGGCGGGCCGCCGCGCAGGACCTGAGCACGGAGCATGCGCAGCTTCTCGCCGGACTCGGCCCCGTGGTTGCGGTCCTCGGGCGCGAGCCGGACGGGCAGGATGGCCGCCAGCTCCTTTCGGGCCCGGTCGCCGTATTGCTCGCCGTGGTCGGCCCGGACGAGTTCGAACAGGGGGGTCAGGGTCCCGGACAGGTGCAGGTCCATGAGCAGGTCCACGCGGGTGCCGGGCCGCAGCTGGCCGTAGCGGGCCGCGGTCATGTGCCAGCGGGCCGCCTTCATGCCCGCGTTCTTGTATTCGTTGGGCATGCGCAGGCGCAGGGCGGCGCCTTCGGCCAGGGGCACGCCCGCCAGGTCGTGGCCGTAGTGGCGGGGCAGCCGTTCCCGGGGGGTCAGGATCTTGCCGAGGTCGTGGGTCAGGCCCATCCAGACGGCCACCGGGTCCCCGGCCAGGTCGTCCATGACCCGGCAGGTGTGTGCCAGCACGTCGCTGTGGTGGTAGGGCAGGGGACCCGCCGGGATGGTCCGCCCCTTCTCGAACTCGGGGAACCACGGCAGCAGGCAGTCCGCCTCGGCCAGGAGGCGCAGGAAGTTGCCGGGCCGGGGGCTCTCCAGGGCCTTGCGCAGCTCCGGGACCACGCGGTCGGCGGACACGGCCGCAAGTCCTCCGCAGCGGCCCACCGCGCGCATGGCCTCGATCAGCTCCTGGTGTGCCGTGAAGTCCGGCAGCTGGGCCGAGAACCGGGCCGCGCGCAGGACCCGGAGCGGGTCGTCGGCCAGGGAGTGGCTTGAGGCCGGACGCAGGATGCGCGCCTCGAGGTCGTCGAACCCCTGGGGATGGAAGATGACTTCGCCGTGTTCATCGAGCAGTTGCGCATTGACAGTCAGGTCTCTGGCTTTTAACTCTTCATCCAGGGAGTCCGCCCTGGGGAAGGAGAACTCGATGTTGTCCACCAGGAAGACCGGGAAGGTCCGGCCCACCTCGCGGGCCTGGGGAAAGGCCCGGCGGAATTCCTCGCGGGTGGCGTCCATGACCAGGTAGTCCCGGTCGTGGATGGGCCTGCCGAGCAGGAGATCGCGGACCGCGCCGCCAGCCAGATACACTTTCATTAGCTCCTCGTGTAACACAAGGTAACCCATGCTTCCACAAGGAATTTTTCTCATCAAACCGACGGCCGGCGACGGCACGGCGGTGCACCCCCTCTGGCAGGCCGACCTGAGGGCCTTCGGGCCGTGGGTTCCGGCGGTCCCGGAAGGGGCGGATGGGGACCACGTGGCGGACCCGGACGGGACCGAGCCCGGCGCGGTCCCGGAGGACTGGCTGCGGGGCTCCGGCCTTGCGGACGGGACCGTGGTCGTGGCCGAGGAATGCGCGACGACCATGGAGCTGGCCGCCCGGCTTGCGGCCGACGAACTCCTCGGACCGTGGGGCGCGGTGGTCTGCGCCCGGCAGAGCCGGGGACGCGGGCAGCTGCGCCGTCCCTGGGCGTCCCTGGCCGGGAACATGCACGCCTCCATCGTGCTTCCGCCCACGCCGGAAAAGGGGCCGTGGGCCGAGGCCATGTCCGACCTCCTACCCCTGGTCGTCGGGCACGTGGTCAGCGAGGTCCTGGCCGGGCTCGGAGCCCAGGTCCGGATCAAGTGGCCCAATGACATTCTCCAGGATGGACGCAAGGTTGGCGGAATGTTGATCGAGGAGCGAAACGGCACGTCCGTCGTCGGCGTGGGGCTGAATCTCGCTGACTGTCCGAAGGACGCGCAAATGCGCGAAGATCATTCGGTCCCGGCCGCGAAAATCGGACTGCCGTTCTTTTCGGGCGGCCCCGTGGCCCTCCTGGGCCAACTTGTAAACCGTGGGAAAAGCGTGTATGCAGTAATGCTCGACGAGATTCCACCCCCTCGATTCATCTCAATGTTCGAGAGCAAACTCGCCTGGTTCGGACGAACGATCTTGGTCAAGGAAGGAGACGAGAGCTCCTATGAGGCCCTCTTGGCGGGTCTGTCCTTGAATGGTGGACTGGTTTTGCGTCGTGGCGGAGTGGAAACGGTGCTCTACTCGGGTTCGATATTCCCTCTCCAGGTTCCGCATGGGGCGGGACGGGCATAAGGGTATTTTCAGTCATTTCTGTCTTAGGAGACCAGTGAGATTCATGCAGCCGAAGTCCTTTGAACAGGTACTTGAAGAGGTCAGGGGGAAGCGGATTCTGGTGGCCAACCGGGGTATCCCGGCCAGGCGCATCTGCCGTTCCATCACCGAAATGTTCAACGCCAAGGCGATAATGACCGCCACGGACGTGGATAAAACCTCCCCGGCATCCTCCGGCGCCAACGAACTGCTGATGCTCGGCGCGGACCCCCGCGCGTACCTCGACCAGGAACGGATCATCCGCGAGGCCAAGGCCAACAACGTGGTCGCCATCCATCCCGGCTGGGGCTTCTGTTCCGAGGACGACACCTTCCCGGCCCGGTGCGCCAGGGAGGGGATCATCTTCATCGGTCCCGAGCAGGAACCCATGCGCATCCTCGGCAACAAGGTGGCCGTGCGCAAGCTGGCCATCGAACAGGGCGTGCCCGTGGTGCCTGGCTCCGAAGGGGCCGTGTCCATCCCCGAGGCGCGCGAGATCGCCAAGGAGATCGGCTTCCCGGTGATGCTCAAGGCCGAGGGCGGCGGCGGCGGACGCGGCATCTACGAGGTCTACCAGGAAGAGGACCTGGAGAACGCCTTCTCCAAGGCCTCGGCCCTGGCCCAGGCCTCCTTCGGCAACCCGCGCCTGTACGTGGAAAAGCTGCTGACCTCGGTGCGCCACATCGAGATCCAGGTCATCGCCGACAAGTACGGCAACGTCTTCTGCCTGGACGAGCGCGACTGCACGGTCCAGCGCAACCACCAGAAGCTCATCGAGATCACCCCGTCCCCGTGGCCCAGGTTCACCCCCGAACTGCGCGAGCGGCTCAAGGGCTATGCCCGGAAGCTGGTCTCGGCCGTGGGCTACTACTCCCTGGCCACCGTGGAATTCCTGGTGGACGCCGAGGGCGTGCCGTACCTCATCGAGGTCAACACCCGGCTCCAGGTGGAGCACGGCATCACCGAGTGCCGCTACGGCATCGACCTGGTTGAGGAGCAGATCGCCATCGCCTTCGGGGCCAAGCTGCGCCTGAACGAGGAGAACACCAAGCCGTTCCAGTGGGCCATGCAGTGCCGCATCAACTGCGAGGACCCGCAGAAGCATTTCGAACCCAACTCCGGGCGCATCACCCGGTACGTCTCGCCCGGCGGGCAGGGCATCCGCATCGACTCCTGCGTGGGCGACGGCTACCGCTTCCCGTCCAACTACGACTCGGCGGCCGCGCTGCTCATCGCCTACGGCAACTCCTGGAACAAGGTCGTGGCCCTGATGAACCGCGCCCTGCGCGAGTACATGATCGGCGGGGTCAAGACGACCATTCCCTTCCATCTCAAGATCATCGGCCACAAGAAGTTCGTCGAGGCGGATTACGACACCAATTTCGTGCGCCAGAACTACGCCGAACTCATGGACTATTCCGACCGCGAGCCGGATTCCCTGCGCCTGACCCGGCTGGTGGCCGAGATTTCGGCCCAGGGCTACAACCGCTACGTGCAGCTCGGCGAATACCGGGGCCGCGAGGACAAGCGCGTGGGCCGGTTCCACCTGGCCGAGCCGCCCGAGGTGTCCTCCTGGTTCGAGCCGCGCTTCTCGCGCAAGATGGACCGGGACGCCATCCTGGACACCCTGCGCACGGACCGCGAGGCCGGAATCATCCACATGACGGACACCACGACCCGCGACATCACCCAGTCCAACAGCGGCAACCGGTTCCGTCTGGCCGAGGACCGCATCATTGGTCCCTCGCTCGACAAGTGCGGCTTCTTCTCCCTGGAGAACGGCGGCGGGGCGCATTTCCACGTGGCCATGCTGGCGAACATGACCTATCCGTTCACCGAGGCGGCCGAGTGGAACAAGTTCGCGCCCAACACCCTCAAGCAGATCCTCATCCGGTCCACCAACATCCTGGGCTACAAGCCGCAGCCCAAGAACGTCATGCGGCTGACCGGGGAGATGATCAACGAGCACTACGAGGTCATCCGCTGTTTCGACTTCCTCAACCACGTCGATAACATGCGGCCGTTCGCCGAGGTGGCCATGACCTCGAAGCGGAACATCTTCGAGCCCGCCATCTCCCTGTCCTGGGCCAAGGGCTTCACGGTGGAGCGCTACATGACCGTGACCGACGAGATCATCCGCATGTGCTCCGAGGCGGCGGGCATCAGCCGCAAGCAGACCGAGAAGACCATCATCCTCGGCCTCAAGGACATGGGCGGCGTGTGTCCGCCCCGGTTCATGCGCGAGCTGATCTCGGCCATCACCGAAAAATATCCCGAGCTGGTCATCCACAGCCACCGGCACTACACCGACGGGCTGTTCGTCCCGACCATGGGCGCGGCCGCCCAGGCCGGCGCGCACATCGTGGACGTGGCCATCGGCGCGTCCGTGCGCTGGTACGGCCAGGGCGAGGTCCTGTCCACGGCGGCCTACATCGAGGACGAACTGGGCCTCCAGACCCACCTCGACAAGGACATGATCCGGGCGACCAACTTCCGGCTCAAGCAGATCATGCCCTACTACGACCGCTACACCGCTCCGTACTTCCAGGGCATCGACCACGACGTGGTCCGCCACGGTATGCCGGGCGGGGCGACCTCCTCCTCCCAGGAGGGCGCGCTCAAGCAGGGCTACATCAAGCTCCTGCCGTACATGCTCAAGTTCCTGGAGGGGACCCGCAAGGTGGTCCGCTACCACGACGTCACGCCGGGCTCGCAGATCACCTGGAACACCGCCTTCCTGGCCGTGACCGGGGCCTACAAGCGCGGCGGCAAGCGCGAAGTGCGCCGCATGCTCAACATCCTGGACATCGTCACCCTGTGCGGCGAGGGGGAGCTGACCGATCTCGAGCGCGAGGCGCGTCTCGACCTGTACCGCGACTCCAACGACGCCTTCCGCAACCTGCTCCTCGGCAAGTTCGGCAAGCTGCCCCTGGGCTTCCCGGCCGACTGGGTCTACCAGTCCGCCTTCGGCTCCGGCTGGGAGACGGCCATCAAGGAGCGCACCGAGGCCTCGCCCCTGACCACCCTCAAGGACGTGGACCTGGTGGCCGAGAAGAAGGCGTTGCAGTCCCGGCTGCACCGCCAGCCGTCCGAGGAAGAGTTCATCATGTATCTCAACCATCCGGGCGACGCCATCAAGACCATCGACTTCTGCGAGAAGTTCGGCAACATCAACAACCTGCCCGTGGACGTCTGGTTCGAAGGGCTGGAGAAGGGTGAGATCCTGGATTTCCAGGGCAACTGCAAGAAGCCGCACATCATGCGCATCCTGGACATCTCCGAGCCCGACGAGAACGGCATGGCCGTGGTCCGCTACGTGCTCGACTCCGAGATCATGAGCCACCAGGTCAAGGTGGCCGAGGCCGAGGCCGGGGCCAAGGACGCCACCGAGCTGGCCGATCCGTCGAACATCTTCCACGTGGGCTCGCCGAGCAACGGCGACCTGTGGGTCACCCACGTCCGCCCCGGCGACCGCGTCAAGGCGGGCGAGGAGCTGTTCAACATCTCCATCATGAAGCAGGAGAAGGCGGTCCTCGCCCCGGTGAGCGGCATGGTCCGCAGGGTCATCAAGTCCGCCAACTACACCGAGGACAAGAAGATGATCCCGGTGGTGGAAGGGGAGCTGCTCGTGGAGCTCGGACCAGAGGCGGGCGTCTGTCCCACCTGCAAGACGGTCGTTCCCTCCGAGGATTGCAACTTCTGCCCGAACTGCGGCCAGAAATTGTAAAAAAATAATGCGGCCTGCAAAATTGGTCTGATTTGATGTCCCGTGGCCGTGGCCCGGGAAACCCCCGAGAAGAATCGGGCCGACGCGCTGTAACAGCGCGTCGGCCCTTGTTTTTTGCGCTGCCTAGAATTAAGGAAGAGGAGATTCCGGACGGTTTCTGGAGTTTTTTATTGGACCAATTGGAGTAGTGGTTGGACCAATTGTTTCGTTGACGAAGCGGTTATGAACCCTGTAAGCGGAAATTCGAAACTCGGGTTTTGATTGTTCTTTTTTGATAAATCAAAATGGAAAGCGCCGTGATTTTAGGGTATGGACAGGGTAGGAAAAACGTCCGGTCCCCACGGTCATACCAGGAGGAAACGATGGCCAAAGCCAAGAATGACGCAACGGATACCGCACCGGCGGCCAAAGCCAAGAAAGTCGATGCCAAGGTGGAGGGGCTCAAGCAGAAGCTTGTCCTCAACGGTGCCGAGATCAAGAAGATCGGCGAGGACGCTGAGCTGCTGGTCGGCGGCAAGAACTACAACACGGCCATCATCAGCCAGGTGCCGGGCATCCGTGCCCCGGAATTCCGGGCCATCTCCTCGCACGCCTTCCACATCCTCTTAGATGAGACCAAGGTCAACGCCGCCGTGGTCCGGGCCACCGTGGACAAGGAGTACAACAAGATCGACTGGTACTCCGACGCGGTCAACGAGGACTCCGACTACCTCCAGAATTTCGTCCGCGACGTGGGCAAGAAGATCGGCGAGGAGTCCCGGAAGCAGTCCGGCACCCCCATCCGCCTGCGCACCTTCATCAACAACGTGGTCGAGGGCTTCGCCACCTCCCCCGAGGGCATCGACCAGCTGCGCATGCGTTCGGTCCTGGTCCAGTCGGCCATCCTGTCCGTGGACATGCCCGAAGAGGTCGGCAAGGAAGTCAAGGCCGCCTATCAATCCATCTGCAAGGAGGCCGGGCTGGACGACGTGCCGGTGGCCGTTCGCTCCTCGGCCGCGGGCGAGGACAGCCGCAAGAAGGCCTTCGCCGGGCTCCAGGACACCTACCTTAATATCATCGGCGCGGACGAGTGCCTCGAGGCCTACCATTGGGACTGCGCCTCGGCCTACAACCTGCGCTCCATGACCTACCGCCGCGAAGCCATCCTCGACGCCATCACCAAGGCCGAGAAGACCGGCGACGACACCATCGCCGAGACCGCCAAGAAGGAGTGGGCCATTGAGCACACCTCCCTGTCCGTGTGCATCATGCGGATGATCAATCCGGTCATCTCGGGCACGGCCTTCAGCGCGGACACGGCCACGGGCTGCCGGGGCACCGACCGCAACGACCTCGTGTCCATCGACGCCAGCTACGGCCTCGGCGAGGCGGTTGTCGGCGGCATGGTCACCCCGGACAAGTTCTACGTGTTCCAGCGTGAGGGCGGCCGCGAGGTGGTCATCCGCTACATGGGCTGCAAGGAGAAGAAGATCGTCTACAAGGAGGACGGCAGCGGCACCCACGTGGTCAAGGTCGCCGACAACGAGGTCTTCCGCTGGGCCCTGTCCATCGCCCAGGCCGAGACCGTGGCCCAGGGCGTGCGCAACATCTCCAGGGCCTACGGCGGCATGATCATGGACACCGAGTTCTGCATCGACAAGACCGACCGCCTGTGGTTCGTCCAGGCCCGGCCCGAGACCCGCTGGAACGAGGACTTCGAACTTCATCCGCACACCATCTTCATGCGCCGCCTCGAGGTGGACAAGAAGGCCGTGGAAACGGCCGAGGTCATCCTGGAGGGCAACGGCGCGTCCCGTGGCGCGGGGCAGGGTACGGTCAAGTACCTGCGTTCCGCCCTGGAACTGAACAAGATCAGCAAGGGCGACATCCTGGCCGCCGAGCGCACCGACCCGGACATGGTTCCCGGCATGCGCATCGCCTCGGCCATCCTGGCCGACGTGGGCGGCGACACCAGCCACGCGGCCATCACCTCGCGCGAGCTGGGCATCCCGGCCATCATCGGCATCCAGCGCATCGAGGCCCTGCGCTCCATGGACGGCCAGCAGGTCACCGTGGACGGCTCCCGTGGCAAGGTCTACCGGGGCGAACTGCCCCTGGTGGAGGTCGGCGGCGAGATCAACGTGGACAAGCTGCCCGCCACCAAGACCAAGGTCGGCCTGATCCTGGCCGACGTGGGCCAGGCCCTGTTCCTGTCCCGCCTGCGCAACGTGCCCGACTTCGAGGTCGGCCTGCTGCGCGCCGAGTTCATGCTCGGCAACATCGGCGTCCATCCCATGGCGCTGGAGGCCTACGACAAGGACGTCCTCAACGACCTGGTGGAGGAAAAGCTCCAGGAGATGGATCACCATCTGACCAAGGTCATGAAGGAGCAGCTGGATTCCGGCCTGATCACCATGCCGCTGAAGCTGCGCGAATACGTCGGCCTGATCACCGGCCTGACCCGCCAGATGGAGTCCCTGGCCGAGCAGGAGGGCGCCCGCAGCACGGACGAGGTCCTCGCCATGCACCGCCGCCTGCGCGAGATGGACCGCAAGCTCGACGAGCACATCGCCCACGCCACCGAGCGTCTGGACGTGCTCAAGACCTCCATCGACCCCGAGGCCCACGTGGCCGTGGTCCTGGGCTACCACGACATGCTCGAACCCACCCCCCTGGCCCGCACCGAGGCCTGGAAGGTCCGCCAGCAGCATGAGAAGGTCGTGGGCGAGTACGTGGCCCGCCTCAAGGAGGACCCGGAGTTCGAGGCCTACCTCGACAAGATCACCCGGCTGCGCGAGGAAGTGGCCCTCAAGATGGGCCTGAAGTCCGAGATGGACGAGGTGGCGACCCTGCCCGACCGCATCCGCCGGCTCCTCGAATCGCGCGGCTACACCACCGGCAAGGAGAACTACATCCAGACCCTGTCCCAGGGACTGGCCCTGTTCGCCATGGCCTTCTACGGCTCGAACATCGTCTACCGGACCACGGACTTCAAGTCCAACGAGTACCGCAACCTCCTGGGCGGCTCCCTGTTCGAGGCCCACGAGGACAACCCCATGATCGGCTACCGGGGCGTCTCCCGAAACATCCATGACTGGGAGCTCGAAGCCTTCAAGCTGGCCCGGGGCATCTACGGCGGCCACAACCTGTCGATCATGTTCCCGTTCGTGCGCACCCTGGAAGAGGCCCGCTCCATGAAGCGCTACCTCAAGCAGGTGCACAACCTGGAATCCGGCAAGGACGGGCTCAAGGTCATCCTCATGGCCGAGATCCCGAGCAACGCCATCCTGTGCAAGGAGTTCCTCAAGGAAGTGGACGGGTTCTCCATCGGGTCCAACGACATGACCCAGATGGTCCTGGCCACGGACCGCGACAACGCCAGCCTCCAGCACATCTACGACGAGGAGGACCCGGCGGTGGTCTGGGCCATCCTGTCCGCCATCTTCGCGGGCCAGAAGGCCTGCAAGAAGGTCGGCTTCTGCGGCCAGGGCGTGTCCAACTCCGTGATCCTGCGCGGCCTGGTGGCCATCGCGGGCATCGTCTCCGCCTCGGTGGTGCCCGACACCTACCACCAGACCAAGCTGGACATGGCCGCGATCGAGTCCGAGAACATCAAGACCAGCGAGCTCGGGGCCTGGCTCAAGAAGCAGCACATGGTCAAGCTCCAGGACCTCCTGGAGGCCAACAGCTACGGTCACATCCTCAAGAAGTACAAGTCCCCCGAGGACTTCATGGAATGGTACGAAGGCGAGCTCGACCGCTTCAGCGAACAGCTCCGCGACCACATGGAGACCCCCAAGGAGGAGTTCTACCGCCAGGAGATGGAGCAGTTCCGTTCGGTCTTCCACAAGCCGGTCATCTACGCCAGCTGGGATTGGCACCACACCGTGGAGGACGCCATGCACCACGCCGGTTTCAAGACCTTCGAGGAGCAGGAGGCGGCGCTGGAAGTGCAGCGCAAGAAGCAGTGGTAGCCCCCGCTTCATGACGAAAAAAGAAGGCCCCGACCATTCTGGTCGGGGCCTTTTCGTTTGCGTAAAACGGGGTTCAGGCGATCTTGTCGGCGATGGTCCCGATGCCGGTGTCGGCAGCGGCCTGGTGCACGGCCTGCTGGATGTCGATGTCCGTGCCGGAGGAGGAGAAGTCCGTGCCCGCCCCGAGGTAGTCCTGGGTCCGGGAGGCGACCTCCAGCCCGGCCACGGCCTGTTCGCGGTTGTCCAGGCCGCCCGCCGTATTGATGCCCGAGGCGATCTCGTCGTTGTAGTCCCTGACGGACTCCGGGCCGAAGAGCTGGTTGCCCAGGCTCATGCCCTGCACCGTGTCCGTGGAAATGCTGATGTCCGACATGGGCGCCTCCTTGTTCGGGCGGTCTACTCCTCGACTATGCCCAAGCTCCAGCGCCTTGGCAAGCCCGTGAGAGCGGGGCGCGCCAACGCCAAAGACGCCCCCTGGCACAGGGCCGGGGCGCGCTCCATGGCTGCGTGGGGACAACGGCCTAGGACACGCGGTCCAGGAACCCCTGTCCGAGACTCTTCAGGGACTTGGTCAGCTTGATCAGTTCGTCGTCCGGAATCTTGCGGATGGTCTTCCCGTCGGAATCGACGATCTCCACCTGAATCGTGTCGTTGTTCTCCAGGATGTTGAACTTCAGCTTGACGTTGTTGGCCTCAAGGTGTTCCTCGGCCTCGCCGATCAAGGTTTCCAGTTCTTCCCGGGTCGGACTGTCGGACTGCCTGTCCGCCCCTGCCTTGCTCTGCGCCGTGACCGCGTCGTCGCGCCGGGACAGGCCGTCCTGGGAGGACGACCTCTGCACGGCCGTGGCCGGAACAACGCTCTCCGAGCGCAGCTCTTGCTTCATGTCGATGTTCATCTCGGGGATATTCATGGTCTCCCTCCCTGGTGTTGCACGAATCATCCCAACCTAATATGCCTCTTACGTTCAGTATCGGCATGTTCTTCGTTATCTTTAGGGGCAGACAATATTTGATGCCACGTATTGCGCGGACAGCCAAAAAGGTGATAATTATTGACGATAAGTAGATAATTCCATACGATCCCCATGTTTTCGACAGGCTTGTAACAGGCTGGTACGCCTGCGGCTTTTCGGGATATCGCCGCCGGTGGACGACCGGTTTTCCCAGCCAATCATCCAGAGGGGCAATGCCGTTTTTCCTGAAACATTACTTCAACCCTGACTGGGATCCGGCCAAGCTCAAGCCGGAGGAGCAGGCTGACGGCAGCGTGGACCATCACGAACGCCAGTTCGTCACCAACGTGGCCGCCGGGGACCTCATCGCCGAGTGGATTCCGGTGGAAGATGCCGGGGCGGACCTGGACGAACGGTTCGTGTCCGAGGAAAAGTCCTTTCCGGCGGGCACGGGCACGGGCATCAAGCGGGACTCCCCGGACAAGCTCTTCGCGGCCGTGGACGGCTACGTCTGCTACAAGGAGGGCCGCATCCTGGTCCGCAACCCCCTGACGGTCCACTCGGATATCGACTACCACACCGGCAACGTGGACTTCGTGGGGAACGTGGTGGTCGAGGGGTCCGTGCGCAGCGGCTTCACCATCGAGGCCGGGGACGTGCGGGTCAACGACCAGGTGGAAGGGGCGACCATCAAGGCCCGGGGCAGCCTGGACTGCCGAGGCGGCGTCAAGGGCGGCAAGGAGGCGCTGCTCAAGGCCGGCAAGGACATGAAGCTGGCCTTTTGCGAGTATGCGACCCTGCTGTCCGGCGGCGACATCATGATCAAGGGCGCGCTGATGCACAGCGACGTCTACGCGGGCAAGCGGCTGGCCGTGGGCGGGCGGCTCACGGGCGGCACGGTCTGCGCCTACAACTACATCTACGTGGGCGGGCAGCTCGGCGGGGGCATGGACACGGACACCTCCCTGATCCTGGGCTACAAGCCGTCCCTGCTCTATGCGGACCAGCGGTACAACGTGCGCATCAAGGCGCTGCACGAGGACATCGCCTCCTACGAGAAGACCCTGAACCGGGGCGAGGAATTTCGGGCCGAGTACGAGCCGCGGCTGGAGTCGGCCCGCAGGGAGCTGGAACTGCTCAAGAACATGAAGGTCAAGCTGTGGGACGGCATCTACGCCACCGAACGGCTTGACGAATGCCGGGTCCTGGTGCCCGGCGTGGTCAAGCCGGGCGTGGAAATCTGCATCGGTTCGGCGTACTACAAGGTGGATGATTTTTTGGAAGACGTCTTCTTCTACCATGAGAACGGTGAAGTCAGAATCGGCGCTTCATCCGGAAAGAGCAAGAAATAGCATATGGATATCGCAACTCTCATCGGTCTGGCGGGTGCCTTCGGTCTGGTCATCACGACCATCTTCATGGGCGGCAACGCGGCGGGGTTCATCGACATTCCCTCGGTGGTGGTTGTCATCGGCGGCACCTTCGCCGTCACCTTCGTCATGTTCCCCATGGGCGTGGTCATCAACGCCTTCAAGGTCGGCATGAAGACCCTCATGTTCAAGTCCTCGGACCCCCAGGACATCATCAGGCTGATCACCTCCCTGGCCGACACGGCCCGCAAGGAGAGCCTGGTCGCCCTGGAAAAGGTCAACATCGAGGACCAGTTCCTCAAGAAGGGCGTGATGCTGGTCGTGGACGGCTCCAGCGAGGGGCTGGTCCGCTCGGTCATGGAGATCGAGCTGGAGTTCATGAAGCAGCGCCACCGCCAGGGACAGGCCGTGTTCAAGGGCATGGGCACCATGGCCCCGGCCTTCGGCATGATCGGCACCCTCATCGGCCTGGTCAACATGCTCTCCAACCTGTCGGACCCGTCGTCCATCGGCCCGGCCATGGCCGTGGCCCTGCTGACCACCTTCTACGGGGCCATCATGGCCAACGTCATGTTCCTGCCCATGGCCACCAAGCTGGAGGAGCGGTCCGCCGAGGACGTCCTGTTCATGCAGATCATGATCGAGGGCGTCTCCTCGCTGCAACGCGGGGACCATCCGTCGGTGGTCAAGGAAAAGCTCCAGGCCTTCCTGTCCCCGGCCCTGCGCGAAGCGACCTAGTCCCCGGCACCCGGAGATACCATGGCCAAGGTCGAAGAAGTCATACGCAGAAAGCCGCCGGAGGACCCGCCGGGCGACGAGGGGCTGCCGCCGTGGATGGCGACCTTCGCCGACATGGTCACGCTGTTGTTGTGTTTTTTCGTGCTCCTGCTGTCCTTTGCCCAGCAGAGCGAGGAGAAGTTCCGCGACGCGCTCGGCTCGCTCAAGGGCGCCTTCGGCGTGAAGGAGGTCCGCGCGGTCTCCGACGAGATGGCCCAGTTCAACACCAGTTCCGAGGCGACCAAGGAGATGGCCTCGTCCATCTCCCACGACCAGCGGCTGCTCCTGTCCGTGGTCATGCGCATCAAGTCCATGGTCGAGAACCTGGACAACAAGCTGAAGGAGGGGGCCGGGGTCAACGCGGACCGCGACGGGGTGGTCTTCCGGACCAGTTCGGCCGCGCTGTTCCAGCCGTTCACCGCCGAACTCAGGCCCGATGCGACGCAGATCCTGGACGGGGTCATCAAGGTCCTCAAGGACTACAAGCTGAACCTTGTGGTCCGGGGACACACGGACGACCGGCCCATCCATACGGCCAAGTACCCGTCCAACTGGGAGCTGTCCGCGGCGCGGGCCGCCGTGGCCCTGGACTACATCGTCAACAAGGGCGGCATTGAGATCAACCGGGCCAAGGCCGTGGGTTACGCCGACACCCGGCCCGAGGTGCCCAACGACACCGAGGCGGACCGGCTGAGGAATCAGCGGGTGGAATTTTACATACACATGCCCCAGCGGGACGCGTGGTAGAAACATGGCCGACCAGGAAGCATTGGAACAGCAGGGCGGGGGACCCAAGTCCGATCCACCCAAGCCCGACGAGGGGATTCCGCCGTGGATGGCCACCTTCGCCGACATGGTCACGCTTCTGTTGTGCTTTTTCGTCCTGCTCCTGTCCTTCACCAACCAGGACGTGACCAACTTCCGCAAACTCATGGGCTCCATCCAGGAGGCCCTCGGCGTGCAGTACGAGGATCGCTCGGCCCAGTCCGTGCCCTATGCGGACACGACCTTCAAGGAGCGGCAGAGCGTCCGTGAAAATCGGCAGATCGTCGAGCTCGGGGTGATCCTCAAGAAGGCCATCCGGTCCAAGGACCTGACCCACATGGCCAAGGTCAGCTCGGACAAGTCCGGGGTCATGCTCCGCCTGAGCAGCCAGTTGCTCTTCGACAAGGGGTCCGTGGAACTGACCGCCGAGGCCAAGCAGGCCCTGCAGATGGTCATCGACTCCATGAAGCAGACGGACTTCAACCTGGTCATCCGGGGCCACACCGACGGCGAGACGCCCGAGTCCGTCCAATACGGCTCCAACTGGTCCCTGTCCGCGGCCCGCGCGGCCAGCTGCCTGCGCTACATCATCGAGCACTCGGACATCCCGGCCACGCGCATGAAGGCCGTGGGCTACGGGGGCTCCAAGCCGCTCCTGCCCGGCACCTCCGAGGAAAACCGCCAGGCCAACCGCCGGGTGGAGTTCTTCTACATGCCGCCGGGCCGCTCCAAGTGGTAGCAGCTCCGCTTTTCGGCAACGCATAAGGCCCCGGCGAACCGTCGCCGGGGCCTTTTTGCCGGGGAAGGGCGAAATTCCCGTATGCCGCCTCCTGCGCCCACGGCCTGCGCCCGGAGGACGGACCTTCTTGTCCGCGCGTTGCCGTGGCGCGGCGTCGGCGGAGCGAACGAGCGCCAGGGTTTCCGGTCGATTGGATGCATAATCATTCGTTCATATTTCTTCTGGTCATACTCCCCTGTCTGGCGTAACATTTTTGTAGGCAGGTACAGGCCCGAGACGACGAAACCGAGCTGCGGCCCGCAATGGGCCGGGAGGTGATGTATGCCCGCAAACCTCGATGAACTCGTCATTCGCGTTGCGGACATATGCTCCTACAAATGGGACATGGTGCGCAACCGTCCCTGGGCCTTTCTCATTTCCTCGTTTTCCGGGGGCGCCATGGTGGTCTTCGGCGCCACCTTGGCCCTGTCGGTCTCGGCCGGGGTGGGCGAGCATCTGGGGCCGGGCTTCGCCAACCTGCTCATGGGCCTCGTCTTCATGTTCTCCCTGGTCGTCATCATGATGTCGGGCATGACCCTGGTCACGGCCGACATGTACATCGGCGTCATCGGGATATTTCACAAGCGCATCGGCTGGGGCCGCTTCATCTGGGGCATCGCCCTCGGATATGTGGGCAATTTCGTGGGCAGCATGTTCTTCATGTGGCTGATCAGCAAGAGCGGGGCGTATGCGGCCTGGCCCTGGCTGGCCAAGTCCCACGCCATCGGGGTGGCCAAGATGGGCTACACCGCGACCCAGATATTCGTCATGGGCATCGTCTGCACCTGGATGCTCCAGACCGCCGCCATACTGTTCGTCAAGGCCGAGGGGGACATGGCCAAGATCGCCATGGCCGCCTACGGCCCCCTGGCCTTCGTGGCCGGCATGACCGAGCACTGCATCGCCAACATCGGCTTTCTGGCCCTGCCGCTCTTCCAGCAGGACGTGTTCCTGGAGGCCGCCCGGCAGGCGGGACAGGCCGCGCCGATCCTCCTGCACTGGGGGTTCGGCCAGTACGGCTGGGCCCACAACCAGCTGTACACCGTGCTGGGCAACATCGTGGGCGGCATCCTGTTCGTGGGCATTCCCTTCCAGCTGGTTTCGAACGCCGAGCGGGTGAAGAAGCTCTACAAGGACAAAACCTCTTTCATCATCAAGTTGTAATTATGGATTATTCACCGCTGAATCTCATCGTGTGGGGACTGTTTTCGGCCTTTGCCGCCATTGTATGGATCGTCGCGCGCGGCTTTGCGCGGCGTCACCCGGATTATCCGGGGGATATACCCGACAGGCTCGAGTGACGTCTGCCGGGTGGACGGCTCCAACGGATCGCACTGCGGACAGGTGGGAACGTGACGGAGTCGCAACACAAGGAGGCACACATGGTACAGGACGGATGGCATCCAACCGTTTGCTATCAATGCAAGGCGGAATGCGCTATCCTGGCGAAAATCCGGGATGGACGCGTAACGGAAGTCAAGGGCAACCCGAAATTCGGCGGCAAGGCCTGCGTCAAGGGCATGGCTGGCGTCACGCTCCAATACGCCAAGGACCGGCTGACCATGCCGCTCAAGCGCGTGGGCGAGCGGGGGGAGGGCAAGTTCGAGGAGATATCCTGGGATGAGGCCTTCGACATCATGGAGGCGAAGCTGCGCAGCCTGTATGACCGGGGAGAGGCGCACAAGCTCACCTACAGTTTCTTTCCCCACTCCCTGACCGATCCCAAATGGCATTTCCTCAATGCCTACGGCGGGTACATCAACACCGGCCTGCCGCACTGCGATTCGGGCAAGATCGTCTCCGAGATCAAGTGCTGGGGCGGCATTCCCAACCACCACATCCCGCCCGCCTGGTTCACCATGCCAAAGGACGGCATCATCCTGCTGGTCGGGCGCCACGCCTTCGGCTGCCTGGACGACGCCTGCGTGCCCAGGGACATCATGGAGGCCATGGACCGCGGGGCCAAGCTCGTCGTCGTGGACCCGATCTTCAGCCCGGACGCGGCCAAGGCGGACTGGTGGATTCCCATCAGGCCGTCCGGGGACACGGCCCTGTTCCTGGGCATGATCAATCACATCATCGAAAACGACCTCTACGACAGGAAATTCGTCGAGGAATGGGTCCGCGAGGGCGACTTCGAAAAGGTCAAGGCCCACGTCAAGGACATGACCCCCGAGGCCATGAGCAAAATCTGCGACGTCCCGGCCGAGGACATCCGCAGGCTGGCGACCATGTGCGCCCAGGCCCCGGCCGTGGGCGTGGACGGCTTCAAGTCCATCATGCTCGGCCAGGCCCTGGACTTCGGGCACGCCTGGTCCATCTTCCTGGCCATCACCGGTAATCTGGACAACCCCGGCGGCCAGCCCATTCCGCAGCTGACGCCCATGAGCCCGGTGGAGCCGCTGCCGCCCGGCCCGGCGCCCCTCCAGGAGAAGGGGTTCCACCGGACCGGCCCCAACAGCGAGGCGTTCAGGAACTACAGCTTCATCCTGGAGCCCACTTGGTACGAGGCGCAGGCCATCAAGGACGGCTCCCTCAAGATACTGCTGGTCACCGAGGCCAACCCCGCGCTCACCGAGATGGGCAACCGGGAATGGCAGAAGGCCGTGTGCATGAAGGACGAGAACGGCGAATACCTCCTCGAATTCCTCCTGAACACGGACATCATGCTCTCGGAAACCAGCAAATACGCGGACCTCGTGCTTCCGGACCAGACCCACTTCGAGCGCTACGAGCTGCTGTACATGCCCTGGTGGTACAACTTCGGCCACGGCGTGCTGCTCCGGCAACCCCTGGTCGAGGCCCCCGGCGAGGCCATGCACTCCAACCTTGTCTTCATCGAGCTCGGCAGGCGGCTGTTCCCGGAATACTTCCAGTTCAAGGACGACGTCGAATACTACGACATCCAACTCAAGGGACTGGGGCTTTCCGTGGACAAGCTCAAGGCCATGGGCGGGCGGTGGTCGCCCGGAACCATCGGTTTCCGCAAGTACGAGAACGGGGGCTTCAACACC
Source organism: Pseudodesulfovibrio mercurii (assembly GCF_000189295.2). NCBI lineage: Bacteria > Pseudomonadati > Thermodesulfobacteriota > Desulfovibrionia > Desulfovibrionales > Desulfovibrionaceae > Pseudodesulfovibrio > Pseudodesulfovibrio mercurii. The sequence continues at coordinate 470,802 of NC_016803.1, forward strand.
CCGAGCGGCAAGGTGCAGCTCTACTGGGATGACCTGGAGGAGCGGGGCCAGCAGCTGCCACGTCCCATCCTGGCCCCGGAATACGATGCGCACGAGAAGGACTATCCCTTCATCATGATCAGCTACCGGCGCATCCACATCAACGGGACCGGACCCTGGTCCTGCAACAACGCCCAGCTGCGCGACCCCATGTCGGGCCAGGAGACCAATCCGGCCATCCTCAACCCGGCCGCGGCCGCCAGGCTCGGCATCAAGGACGGCGACGTGGTGACCATCGCCTCGGAGACGGGCGAGCTGACCATGCCGGTCATGCTCACCGAACACATCCGGCCCGACTGCGTGGGCGTCATGCACGGCTTCGGCGCGACCGTGGGCCGCGTGGCGGCGGGGTGCGGCTACTGCGACAACGAGCTCATTCCCGACGCGGGCTCCCACCTCGAGTGGCAGGATCTCGTGGGCGGCGAGGCGCACGTCTCCACCAGGGTGCGCATAAGCAAGTAAGGAGGAAACGATGCAACAACTCGGTTTGATGATAGATATGAACAAATGCATTGGCTGCAAGACGTGCGTGGTGGCCTGCCGCAATCACAAGGGCATCGTGGACCACGAGAACTGCATGCCCGGACAAATCCCGTTCTACCTTCGCGTGGAGTCGGCCACCCAGGGGACCTATCCCAAGGTTTCGGAGCACTGCTGGGTGGTGCCGTGCCAGCACTGCAAGAATCCGCAATGCGTCAAGGCCTGCAAGGCCGGGGCCATCACCAAGGACCCGCAGAACGGCATCGTGCGCATCGACCCGGACAAGTGCACGGGTTCCGGGGCCTGCATCGAGGCATGTCCGTACCACGTCATCCAGTTCGACGCGGTGCGCAACAAGGCCCACAAATGCGACCTCTGCTACGATCGCGTCGTGGCCGGCGACCCGCCGGTCTGTGTCGAGGTCTGCATGACCGACGCCATCACCTTCGGCGAGCGGGACATGCTCCTCCAGAAGGCCCGGGACATGGGCCGGGAAATAGACAGGAAGATGAGCGCCATGTCGATCATCTACATGAAGCCCACCCCGAAAAACACGCTGGCCGGGGCCTGACGGTTCGAGAAACCCTGAAACACGAAAGGTGCACTCCGCCGGAGTGCACCTTTTTTGTTGTCCATCCCGTCGGAGCGGGGCGCACGTCCGCCCGCGATGCCCTGTGCGTCGCCGGGGCAAGGCCGTTGCCATTCCCCTGCCCGGAAAAGAGAAAAGCCCCCGCAAAGCAGGGGCTGATGAAATTTCTCCGTGATGAACGGAACAAAAATGGTGGAGGCGGGGAGAGTCGAACTCCCGTCCGAGAACGATCCGCGAAAGCGTCTACAGGTTTAGGTCCGGATTAAAATTTCGCTCGACGGGTTGCTCCGGGCCGGACGGCCGTCGAACTAGATCCTTTGAGTGTTTCGCAGCTCCGGCAAGGAACGAACCTCGGCTTGCTAGCCCTATGATTTGACGACCCTGCCCGCGTATAAGGCGTCGGCGGGAGAATCGTGACAAGCTGTGTTGTCAGGTGCAACTCTGCAATTAAGCAGCCATTGCGTATTCGTAATTGTCGTTGGCAATTATCTTTGTGGTCGATTTTTACGAGGCCATCGACCAACCTCGACCTGCGGCTTCGGCTTCAACTATCCCCGTCGAAACCAGTGCGCCCCCATGTCAAAGAACCGTTCGGGACATCTCCTATATAAGGTCTCGGGCCCGTTTGGCAACCAAAACAGCTCAATTTTTCACCGATGGGGGATTATTCGCTATCGTCGGAATATATTCAATACATTCGGTATGATATTAATAATCTAGATAATATCTAGTTTTTCTTTAGAGTATTTGGGCCCGATTCACGGCCTGTTCCAAGGGGCAAATCGTATCCTTAGGGAGTCCGTAGGGTTGGGGATGTGCCGGTGGAAGCCGAAAGTCTAGACATGGCCGGGGAAGGCGAGGCGGCGTCGGCCCGGCCCTGTCTCCGGAGGGGCCTTTCCGAGCGTTTGCGCGCCAACATCCCTGGCGGTCGTGGGGCTGCGGTTTCACGTCGCATGGAGGGAGATGCGCGTGCTCCGGCAGTTGAACCGCGTCCCGAGTGTCGAGCCTTTCCCTGTGGATGTGAGACACGTTGAACACCTCCGGCCGTTCCGGAAGGCAAGGAGGGGGGCGGCCGTTACGGTCGCCTTGCGGGTGCCCCCGGCTTTCGGAATCGGCTGATTCCTGGGACTGTCGTGTAAGAGGCGGAACAGGACGGTCTTCTGCCGTGAAACAAAACGGGAAAAAGACGGTGTGCATCCGATTTGTGTCCTGCAGGAGGTTGCAAGTCGGCCGGAACGTGGTAAAGTGAGGACAATAATCATTCCTTACAGGAGGCATCATGAGCAACAGACGCGTTTTCCTCAAATCGGCCCTGGCCCTGGCGGCCGGGCTTTCCCTGGGCGTGCGCAGGGCCTCGGCGGACACCGGCCCGTTCCCGTCCAACATCGTCTACACAGCCGACGATCCGGGCCAGTGGGCGAAAAAGGCACCCATCCACCTGCCTCAGGTGAGCATGGCGGACGGCAAGCTGACCGTACAGACCAAACATCCCATGAGCGCGGCCCATTACATCGTCCGGCACACGGTGGTCGGCGCGGACGGCAAGGTCATCGGCGCCCAGGTCTTCACGCCCGAGGACAAGCCGGTCTCCACCTACGACCTCCCGCCCAAGGGCGAATACTACGCCACGAGCTTCTGCAACCTGCACGATTTCTGGGTGACCAAGTTCACGGTCTAGCCCGGAACCAAGGAAAAGCCCGCACGGTTCGCCGTGCGGGCTTTTTTGCCGATGAGACACGGGGAATGGCCTGTCGGAACCGGTCCCCGGACAAACTTGCCGTGGAACCGTTCGACACGGATCATTGTTTCGTGGCGCCAACCTCGAACTCGTAGGTCAGCTGTCGATGCGGCGCCTTCGTCGCGGTTTGTCCGAACCCTTTTTCGATCATCCCCAGTTCTCGAATGATGAGGGAGACGTTCTGCAATATTTGTCTTGTCTGCCGACAGGAAAGGGGCTGGGAAATATCTTCCACGCTCTCCCTGATGCGTTCGGCCTCTTCAAGCAGCTTTTCAATGGCACGCTCAAAGGCGTTTTGCGTGTTGAACGTCTTGGTTACGAGATCTTCAATGATTCGGATCGCCTGTTCGGCGCTTGGATTTTCCATGTCGCGATATGCCCTCCGATTCCGTTGTTTTGAATTTTCAAGCAAATTCGACGCCGTACATCCATCAGTTTTATTAACAAAGCCTGTTGATTTATTTTTGTCGGACGCAAATGGTCCGTGTTGTCCAATCCTCGCCCCATGCGGAATGAGGAAGGTCGGGCGCAGGGGCTTGGCGATGTCCCGGGTGCGTTCCCGGTCGTTTGTCGGCCGAAGCGGCCCTGACCCGTACCAGAGGTCAATGTGGGAAATTATTTGACAATGTCTCTTCGTGTAGTCTTTGATGATTGGTATTGATCGGACATAATAGGTCTAACCGGAAAGGGCCCGACAATGCACAACGATACGGATACGGCCTCCAATGGTGGGGGGAAGCAGTCTCTGACCACGAGGCTTCTCCGGTTTGCCGGTGATCATTCCATCTTCATCGTGAGTTTGCTATTTTGGGTGATTGTCTGGTCCCTGGCGTTCGAAGTTCTGTTCACCTATTCTTTCCTCTTAAGTCCTTTTTTGATCGTCCTGTATATTGCCCTGTTGATAGGCCATGAGAAAATGCGGCTCAAGCCCGTCGCTTCCTTTGCCTGGGCCTATCCCGCCGCCTGTCTGTTGGTAGTCGGCGCACTGTATTGCGCAACCGGCCTCGGGGCCCGATCCTCCGTGTACCGGCTGGGCATGGATATCGAGACTCCGCACGGCGTGGTTTCCTGCGGCAGCATGGTGGAGGTCGTGGACGGGCGCAATCCGATACGATCATTGCGCCGTGTCCATTCCGGGAAATTGGAGGTCAGGGGTGAAGCCGTCTATTGTGATCTGGGAAACGACAATCAGGTGGTCGCGATCCTTGCCTTTGACGACGACCAGAACGGAACGTTCAAATTGGCCGCGCTTCCGCGGACTGCCAGGCAGCGGGGAAGGGCGATCGAAGGCGCCGACCGGGTGGAGATCAAGGACGAATTGATCCTGGTGCGTTTTGCGGACGTGGATGATTTGATGAGCATCAAACGCATCGTCCCGGCCGACTTCCAAACCGAATTCGGTCCGGGATATGCCTTCGGGCGGTTCTGGCTGGAACCGGTGGACGGCCCGTACGTCGGCGCCGGAATCGAGACGAGGCTGCCTTGGGTTGTGCGGGCCCGGGACGGGCTGTACCTCTACGCCTACGCCTACGCCCTTCGCCAAATCGGGGTTGTCTGCGGCTACAATCCGTTCAAGCGCGATTGGTAGCGGCGGGCGTTGACTCCTTTGACCGCATCGCCTGGAAACGTAAAAAATACCAGCTCGTTCGCCTCCAATGAACGATCATATCGGGACGCCATACATGCAATCGACGACACGCTGTATTATCTTGTTATTGTTGTGTTCCCCGCTGCTCATGGGGATGATGCCGGAAAAAATCGGCTCGATTTCGCTGGAGAGCAAGGCCAGCAACCTTTGCGTGAGTTCCGACGGCTCGCTGGTGGCCGCGCAGGGCACGGGGGAAATCCTGCTCATCGACACGGCGGACCCCGCCCATCCACGGGTGGCCGGTCGAATCAAGGTGGACGGCGGCGGCAGGAGGCTGGCCCTTTCGCCGGACAACAAACTGCTGCTTACGGTCATAAGCTATTACAAGTACAAAAAGACCAAGCCGGACGTGGTCGAGGCCTTCGACGTCTCCGATCCGCGTAGGCCCCGGCGTCTCTGGAAGCAGACCTATGCCGCCAACCTCATCGCCATTGCCCCGGATGCGAGCGCCTACGCGGTCCACGAGGATGTGAAGAAGCATTCCGAGTGGAAGGTCACGGTCTATTGGACGAATTTCCGCCATCTCCCGGCGAAGTCCTTTGCGAGCTATCCGTCCATCGGCGGGCTGCTGTTGTCGGAAGGCGGCCGGTCATTGGCCCAGTCCAATCAAAGTACGCTTATGGAGGTCGAATTCGACGACGCGGGCATGTCCGTCCGGGAACGAAACGCACCGGGCATCCCGGTCCTGGGGTTCCCCGAGGGGGACATCCTGTTTCGTGACGGGGCCGGGCCGAGGCTGACCCTGTACCACAACGCGCCGGGCATTCCCCGTACAGGCAGCGTGGATTACGCCGACCTCCTTTGGCAGCCCGGGTATCGGTACTTGAAGAGCGCCAGCAAGCGGACGGCGGTCATCGGCGACCGCTTCAACCGGATTGCCGTCATCGACCGCTCGCAACCGGTAGGCCCCCGGATAACCCGGATCCTGCAATTGCCCACGAACGCCTGGAATTGCGCCCTCGATGCGCAGGACCGCCTGTATGTCATGCGCACCGCCAAGCAGCGGGATTCGATCCTGGATATCTACGACCTCGACGGGGAGCCCCGGTCCGGCGCGGACTGGGGAGCGCTGCAACAGGCCTATGCCGACGCATTGAAGACCCTTGAGAGAACGGACAAGCCGCGCAGCGTGCTGGAGATGTACGCCAGGGAGCGGCTGGTTGCGGCCATGCCCCAGGAGCACCTGGACGCGGAGCAGGACGGCCTTTCCCGTCGGCTGGCTGCTCGGATATTTCGCGAATATGCAATGCTGGTGCGAACCCCCAGACCGCGTAGGGAACCATATGCGCAGGCCGCACTGGAGCGCGCCATCGAACTCGATCCGTCGGACGCCCAGTCTCACCTGCTGCTGGCCGATCTGCTCAGGCGTTCCCTCGGGCCGCTCCTCGACTGGGACAGGAAGCTCGCCGTCATGGCCGATGCCGAGCGGCACTACCGCGCCTATCTGGACCTGGGCGGGGAAGCAACGCCGGAGATAACCGGCTTTCTGCGGGGCGAACCGGGCGCGGGGCGCTCCCTGAATCTCTGTCAGGCCGTGGCGGAATACGCCAATGCCGGGCGTCTGGAGGAATTGATCGCCGAGACCGGGACCATCGACGTGCCCAGGGAGGGGAAGCGGTACGATTTCCTGTTCTCGTACGAGGGCACGGCGCGCTGCCCGAGTTTCAGGATCCGGAACGTTTCGGACGGCTCGGCCGCCGATTCGGACGCGTTCTTTATCTTTCCGGATGATCGGTGGTGGGCGTGGAACGGCCGTTTCGGCCTGGTCAGCTATCGCGGCGAGATACACCTGCTGTATTTTCAGGATGCCCGTCACCCCGTGCGGAGTTTCTCCTTTACGGGAACGGGAGGCTGCGAGTTCACGTCCGAGACGGAGATGTTCATCGGCCCGGCGGCCACCGAGCCCGCCCTGTGCAGGGATATCCTGGCCGGCAAGGGGCCGGAGTCGATTCCGTTCATCAAGAACGAAAAGCCCCTGCTGAACGAGGTGAAGGAGCGGTATTTCCAGACGGAGGCCATGGGTACGGCCGTGCTGGACCTCGCCAACGACGGCCACCCGGTCACGGTCACGCACCTGGACATGGCCAGCGGCGCCGGGCCCGGTTGCGACAAGGATTTCTTCGAGCTGCTCGACGGCGAGGGCGCGCATTTCAGCGATTCGCCCCTGCGGGCTCCCTTGCTCGAAATGCAGGGGGTCGGAGGGGGGCCGTTCGACCGCTGCGGCGGCACCGGCCGGTTCTTCCGTTACGGCGGCAAGCTCTTCCTGGAGTATCACTCCAAGGCTTCGATCTCCTTCAACAACAGGCAAGAGTACCATGACGTCAAGAAGATCGAGGACGGGAAGGTCGAGGACGTCTGCGATTTCCGGTTCAAGACCCACGTGAAGGTCGCCGACTAGGGGGCGTGGGGTCCTTTCGTTTTAAGGATAGTTGATCGGGACGTGATTGTTTACCCACTATGGTAAACACGGAAACGCAACATCGGGAGACGAAATGAAAAAAATGATTTTTCCCGTCATTGTTCTACTGTTGTTATTTACATGGCAACTGTCGCTGGCGTCCGATCATATGGACATGCCGAAAGGGGAATGGTTGTGTTATAGCGAAGTCATATGCAGTTTCTATGGTGATATGACCATAGATTCCAATACAATCAAGTTTAAGGAAACAGGACCAATCCACTATAGGATCATACGAAGTACCGAGAATCAAACAACCATTGAATTGGACAGGGCGCCTGATTGTGGCAGGTTTATCATTATCGGTCCATATGATAAGAATGAAAATTTTTTGGACTTCTCCGTTTATAAAACAAAAGAAGATGCCTTGGCTGTAACCGATACGGATATTAAAAACAACATACATCCAAAGTGTTGCACTTGGGGGCTGTACGACAAGGGGCGCTAGTGCCCGGGATATCACGGACGAGCCATTGTTTTTCGCCGCATTGGGTTTTGTCCGGCGGGAGGGCAAAAAGAAAGCCCGTAAAATCGGGTTGATTTTACGGGCTTCCGTTTCATTCGTGGTAGCGAGGAGAGGAATTGAACCTCCGACACTGCGGATATGAGCCGCATGCTCTAACCATCTGAGCTACCTCGCCACGTTTCGCCGAAGCGGTCACAGTCTATAGACCGTCTTTTCCGGCTTGGCAAGTGGAAATTCCCGGTTCGGCCGGAAAATTGGAAGGTGCTACAAAAACAGGAGAATCAGGGCGGCCAGGACCAGGCGGTACACGGCGAAGGGGCGCAGGGTCAGGCGGCCCAGCAGGACGATGAACCCCTTGACGGCCAGCCAGGCCGCGATGAAGGAGACCACGAAGCCGATGAGCAGGAAGACCAGATCGCCGCTCTCGAACAGGGCGTAGTTCTTGAGGAAGTCGTAGCCCGTGGCGGCGAACATGATGGGCACGGCCGCGATGAACGAGTACTCGGCGGCCACGGTGCGCTTGGTCCCCAGGAGCATGCCGCCCATGATGGTCGAGGCGGACCGCGAAAAGCCCGGCCACAGGGCCAGGCACTGGAACAGGCCGATGCCCAGCGCCGTCTTCGGGGTGATCTCGTCCAGGGTCAGGGTGGTCTTCTTCAGGTCCAGGGCCTCGACCACGAAGATGAGCACCGCGCCCACGGCCAGGGAGATGGCCACGGTAAAGGGCGAAAAGAGATATTCCTTGATGTAGTGGTGGGTCAGCAGGCCGAGGACCGAGGCGGGCAGGGAGGTCAGGAACAGGAGCCAGAGGCCGTACACGCCCGAAAATTTGCGGCTCTTGTCCGGGAAGATCAACCCCACGAAGCGGTCCCAGTACAGGACCACCACGGCCAGGATGGCCCCGAGCTGGATGACGATCTCGAAGGTGTCGGCCTTGGGACCGGTGAAATTCAGGAGGTGTCCGGCGATGATCAGATGGCCCGTGCTCGAGATGGGCAGGAATTCGGTCAGGCCTTCGACAATGCCGAGAATGATCGCAACGTACCAGGGCGCCATGTGATCCTCAGAGGTTGAGTGCGGAACGTACGCTAGGGTCTAGACCAACTAACACCGTCTTGCAACCCCTCGGAAGCTGGTGTATTTCCTTTCGCTGTAAGGATGTTCAACCACAGGAGCGACCCATGACGACCATCATGCCCCAAAGCGAACTGACCCGCAAAGCCGTGGCCTGGATCTGCGAGCTGCGGGACAACGGCGACGAACGGCCGCTCTCCGCGCTCATCGAAGAGGCGGGCGGGCGCTTCAACCTCAGCCCCAAGGACATGGAGCTCATCATCCGTTTCTTCAAGGAAAACAAGGGCTGATTCCCTGCGGTGAAGCTTCTCCAGCGTCAGATATTCCTGGAACTGTGCAAGCTCTTCGGCTTGACCGTGTCCTGCCTTCTTGGGCTCATCCTGGTGGGCCGGATGCTGCAGTTGCGCTCGCTGTTCCTCTCCCAGAACATCGGGGTGCTGAACATCCTCCAGCTGTTCTTCTACCTGACGCCGTTTTTCCTGCTGCTGATCACGCCCATCGCCACCATGCTCAGCGTGTTCCTGACCTTCCTGCGCATGAGCACGGACAACGAACTGGTGGCCCTCAAGGCGAGCGGGGTCAGCCTGTACCGCATGCTCCCTGCGCCCGTGCTCTTTTGCAGCCTGTGCACGCTGTTCGCCTTCTTCATCTCCTTCTGGGGGCTGGCCTGGGGCATGGACATGTTCAAGACCAAGCTCTATTACTTCGCCAAGACCCACTCGAAGTTTGCCCTGCAACCTGGCGTGTTCAATAAGGAATTCCCGAACATCACCTTCTACGCCCACCAGGTGGACAACGAGAAGGGCGAGTTGAAGTTCGCTTTCGTGCGCGACGATTCCATCAAGGGAACCTCGGTGGTCGTGGTCGCCCCCGAGGCCGAGGTGGTCTCCAATCCCCAGGAGGCCAAGATCCACGTTGTCTTCCACAACGGCCGCATCTTCCGCCAGAGCGGCGACGAGCTGAACATCCTCAAGTTCCGCAAGTATTCCATCAAGCTCGACCTGGGCAAGCTGCTGACCGGCTTCAACTTCGCCGAACAGAAGGCCAAGGACATGCCGTTCTTCCGATTGCGCGACATCCGCAAGGATCACAGCCTGATGCCGCATGAGAACGAGCGCTTCTTCCGCAAGGTGGACACGGAGTTCTACAAGCGGCTGACCCTGCCGCTGGGCTGCTTCATCCTGGGCCTGTTCGCCATCCCCATCGCCTCCATCTTCCGGGGGCTCAGGCAGCAGTACGGCCTGCTCCTGGCCATGGGCCTGTTCATGGTCTACTACACCATGTTCTCCATCGGCGTGAGCATGGGCGAATCGGGCACCATCCCGCCGGAATACGGCATGTGGGCCCCGGACATCCTGTTCATCTTCGTGGCCCTGGCCGGGCTGCGCTACGCCAACCTTGAGCGCACGCCCACGGTGGTCCACTGGCTGCTGCACCTGCGGTTGACCCGCAAGGGCGGGGAGGCCGAGGCATGATCGGCGTCTTGAGCCGGTATCTCATCCGGCAGAACCTCTATCTCATGGCCATCTGCCTGGCCGTGGGCACCTCCCTGTATCTTCTGTCGGACATCTTCGACCGGCTGGACGACTTCATCCGGGCGGGGCTCGGCGCGCAGACCATCCTCTTCTATTTCATCGTCAAGATACCGCTCATCGTCTCGCAGCTCATGCCCGCGGTCTTTCTCCTGGCCATGGTCGTCCAGCTGGGCGTGCTGGCCAGGTCCCGCGAGATGCTCGCCCTGCGCGCCGGGGGCGTGTCCTTCGCCTGGTTCATCCGGTTCTTCGTGATCTATGCCCTGATCTGGAGCTGCGGACAGCTGGTCTTTTCCCAGTTCCTCGGGGTCTTCGGCGAGCAGGAGGCCAACCGCATCTGGAAGGAGGACGTGCGCAAGAAGCAGCTGGACGAGCTGACCATCCACAACCTGTGGTTCCGGGACGGGCCGTTCATCGTCCAGGCCAAGGAGGCCCAGCCGAGCAAGAGCCGGGCGAGCGACATCACGATCTACGAGTTCACCACGGACAACCAGGAGCTGATCCGCATCCTGAACGCCAAGAAGGCGCTCATCGACGATCACGGCTGGGGGCTTTTGGACGTGCACGAATTGGACACCCGGACCTTCATCACCGTGGACCGGCCGTCCCAGTTCCTGTCCGTGCGCCAGAACCTCAAGGCCTACGCGGCCGTGGAGCTCAAGGGCGACACCGCGCAGCTGCCGCTCATCGAACTGTCCAGGGCCATAGCGCGCCTCCAGGAGTCGGGCTCCAACGTGGAGATGCTTCTGACCATCTGGCACGGCAAGCTGTCCTATGCCTTCTCCATGGTGGTCATGGCCCTGCTGGCGCTCGTGCTGGTGACCTTTTCCGAGAACGTCTACGCCAACATCGGCCTTGCGCTGATCCTGATCTTCATCCAGTACGGGATGCACGTGGTCGGGGCGACCGCCGGGGAGAAGGGGGTGCTGCCGCCCATCCTGGCGGCCTGGCTGGGCAACGGGATCATGGCCGCGCTGGCGAGCCTGCGGTTGGCCTGGGTGGCCATGCCGGGCTTCAAGGCCATGATCCGGACGGCCGTGGAAGGGCTCATTCCCCGGCGGGCGTGATCACAGCCCGGCGTATTCGCCGAGCCGGGCCCACAATTTTTCCTCGCCCTTGCCGGTCTTGCTCGAAAAGAGCAGGGGAGGGCGGTCCTGCTGGAGGATGTCCTGCCACTGCTTCTGGAGCTGGGCCAGCTCCCGCTGCTTGGGCTTGTCCGCCTTGGTCAGGACGGGGATGACCGGGATGGACAGGCCGCGCACGTAGCCGGTCAGTTCCAGGTCCAGTTTCTGCGGCGAAAGCCGGGCGTCCAGAAGCACGGCCACGGCCTTGAGGTGCGTGTTGCCGGTTATATAGGCCTCGATGAGCTTGGCCCACTTGATGCGCTCCTGCTTGGAGCACTTGGCGTAGCCGTAGCCGGGCAGATCCACCAGATAGTAGCCGTCCGGGTCCACGCGATAGTAGTTGAGGCTGCGCGTCTTGCCCGGCTTGGAGCTGATCTTGGCCAAGGCCTTGCGCCCGGCCAGGCGGTTGACCAGCGAGGACTTGCCCACGTTGGACCGGCCCGCCAGGGCGATCTGAGGGGCATCCACGTCCTCAAGCTGCTTGATTTCGTATATTGTTTTGACTAACTCGATGGTTCGGTTCATAAAGAGGTACCGTTTCGCAAGTTGGTTATCGAACGCCCCCACTCTTGTTTTTTTCTCGGGGCGCGTCAAGGAAGCGGGCAATACACCATCCCGCGCCACAAGGAAAGATGCATGTCAGCACTCAAGATTCTGATCCTGAACGGCCCCAACCTCGGTCATATCGGAACCCGCCAGCCCGAGATCTACGGCTCGCAGACCATGGACGACATGCCCGAACTCCTCGCCCGGGTCATGGGCGACAGGGCGGGTGACGTCGAGCTTGCGCATTTTCAGTCCAATTCCGAGGGCGGGCTCATCGACCGGCTGGAGCGGGCCCGCGAAGAGGGCGTGGACGGCGTGGTCTTCAACGCCGGAGCGTACACCCACACCTCCCTGGCCCTGGCCGACTGCCTGGCCTGGATCGGCATCCCCTGCGTGGAGGTGCACATCAGCAACATCTGGGCGCGCACGGACCAGCCCCTGCGCCAGAAATCCCTGATGGGCGAGAGGTGCGTCGGCGTCATTGCCGGATTCGGGATTCTGGGTTATGCCCTCGGTGTCCAGGCGCTCCACCAGCGCCTCCGGGCATAGGATCGTTGAAAAATACCCGGGGACACCCCGGAAACCATTTGGAGAAATATATGATTCAGACCAAGGATTTCAGGACAGGCCTGAAAATCGAGATCGACGGCAAGCCCTTCGAAATCATCGAATTCCAGCACTTCAAGCCGGGCAAGGGCGGGGCCATGGTGCGCACCAAGCTGCGCCAGATGCTGACCGGCCAGGTGCTGGACAAGACCTTCCGCTCCGGTGAAAAGGTCGACAAGCCGGACATGGCCGTGGCCGAGATGCAGTACATCTTCCGGGACGGCGAGCACTCCGTGTTCATGGACCTCGAGACCTACGAGCAGATGCACGTGCCCGCGGCCAACGTGGGCGAGAAGGGCGGCTTCATCAAGGAAGGCGACACGGTCAAGGTCCTTCTGTACAACGGCGAGCTCATCGGCGTGGACCTGCCCGCCAACGTCAGCCTCAAGGTGGCCCAGACCGACCCCGGCATCCAGGGCGACCGCGTGTCCAATGCCACCAAACCCGCCACCATGGAGACGGGCCTCAAGGTCAACGTCCCGCTCTTCATCAACGAAGGCGACACCATCAAGGTGGACACCCGGACCGGAGAGTATCTTGGTCGCGAGTAAAGCGGACTTGCAACTCGTTGTGTAAATTGCGTAAAAAAGGTCGTGGGCGGGTTGCCGTCCAGGACCTTTTTTATCAAGTGAGGCTTAATGGCGAGACGACCGAAAACCACGGTGCGGACGGAGAAACGGAAAGGGCGCGGCAATGAGGCCGTGGGCCTCTTTTTCCTGTTCCTCTCCGCCTTTCTGTTCCTGAGCATTCTCTCCTTCAGCCCCGGTGATCCGAGCTTCAACCAGGCCGTCACCGCCGGGCGCAAGGTCCAGAACGTGGTCGGGTACGCCGGGTCCTATTGCGCCGGTTTCCTGGTGGAGATGTTCGGCATGGGGGCGGTGTTCTGGCCCCTGTACTTCCTCTATCTCGGGTTGACCCGGTTCGTCTCCCGGCTCAAGCTTTCGCCCCTGCGCTGGCTCGGCGTGGTCGGCCTGTTCGTGTCCTTCGAGGCCTGGGCCATGCACCCGTGGTTCTTCGACGTGCCCAAGGACGCCTACGGCCTGGTGGGCAGCGGCTTCTTCGGCCGGTCCATCATCACCAAGTACACCATGCCGTACCTGCGGCCCGTGGGCACCTTCCTGCTCTGGCTGTTCGTGACCATCGTCTCCCTGCAGGCGGTGGCCGGCTTCACCTGGGCCTCCATCTGGGCCCTGCTCGGCCGCTGGTGGGAACGGTACCGCGAGGGCGCCATGCTCCGGGCCGAGAAGCGGGCCGAGCGCCGCGAGGCCAGGGCCCTGGCCCGGGAACAGGCCGAGGAACCGGCCCAGGAGGACATGGAACTCCAGTTCGTGGACCTGGACGCCGGGGAGGAGGACCGCCCGGTCAAGGCGGCCAAGCCCGCCCGGCAGCCCAAGCCCAAGCCCGCTCCCGCCCAACCGGCCGCGCCCAAGGTCCCGGCCGCGCCGGGCGGATTGCCGAGTGTGGAGTTGCTCACCGCGCCCCCGGCCCAGCACACCTCCCAGACCCCGGCCGTGTTGCAGCCCCTGGCCGACCGGCTGAAGGAATGCCTCAACGATTTCAATGTGCAGGGCGAAATCCAGCGGGTGGTGCCCGGCCCTGTGGTGACCATGTTCGAGTTCAAGCCCGCGCCCGGCATCAAGGTCTCCAAGATCGAGAACCTGACCGACGACATCGCCCTGGCCCTGCGCGCCGAGTCCGTGCGCATCGAGGCCCCCATACCGGGCAAGGACAGCGTGGGCGTGGAGATCCCGAACATCGAGCGGGAGATGGTCTACCTGCGCGAGGTCCTGGAATCCAAGGAGTTCACCGGCTCCAAGTCGCCCCTGACCCTGGCCCTGGGCAAGGACATCCAGGGCGGCTTCAAGGTGGCCGACCTGGCGCGCATGCCGCATCTGCTGGTGGCGGGCGCCACCGGCGCGGGCAAGTCCGTGGGCATCAACGGGTTCCTGCTCTCCCTGCTGTACAAGGCCGGGCCCGAGGACGTGAAGCTCCTGCTGGTGGACCCCAAGCGCATCGAGCTGGCCCCCTACGCGGACCTGCCGCACCTGGTTCATCCCGTGGTCACGGACATGAACATGGCCAAGAGCGCCCTGGAATGGGCGGTCTTCGAGATGGACTGCCGGTACGAGAAGATGGCCCAGCTCGGCGTGCGCAACATCGAGGGATACAACAAGAAGCTGGAAGAAATGGGCGACAATGTTCCCGAGGAATTCGAGAACATGAAGCACATGCCGTACCTGGTCATCATCATCGACGAGCTGGCCGACCTGATGATGACCGCGGCCAAGGACGTGGAGCAGTGCATCGTGCGGCTGGCCCAGCTGGCCCGCGCCGCGGGCATCCACATGGTCCTGGCCACCCAGCGGCCCAGCGTGGACGTGGTCACCGGTCTGATCAAGGCCAACTTCCCCACGCGCATCTCGTTTTTCGTGACCTCCAAGTTCGACTCCCGGACCATCCTCGACGGCGTGGGCGCGGAGCGGCTGCTGGGCAAGGGCGACATGCTCTTCAAGCCGAGCGGCGGCAAGCTCATCCGCATGCACGGCGCGTACGTGGACGAGACGGAAATTGCACACGTGGTCCAGTACTGGAAGGAGGCCGTGCCTCAGGAATTCGACCTCGACTTTAGCGACTGGAGCCCGAATGCGGGCGGGGACGGGCCTTCCGGCGGGGTCGGCTCCACGGACGACCCGGTCTATGACGAAGCGGTACAGTTCGTGCTTGAGCAGGGCAAGGCGTCCATCTCGCTGTTGCAGCGCAGGCTGCGCATCGGGTTCAACCGCGCGGCCCGGTTCATCGAGCAGATGGAGATGGACGGCATCCTCGGTCCCCAGGAGGGGAGCAAGCCGCGCAAGGTCATCAAGCCGGAATAATTGGAGTAAGATTTATGTCTAGACTTTCCGTTGCCGTTTTCGTCATGGTCTCCTGCCTGCTGCTGCCCGTGCTGGCCGGGGCGGCCGAGCCCATTCCGGCGCAGGACCTGCCGGATCTGATCCAGAAGCGTTACGAGACCCTGAAGACCTTCCGGGCCGACTTCAGCCAGGAGCTGACCAACGTGGCCAGCGGCGAGGTGGACAAGCGCGAGGGCAAGATCTGGTTCCGCCAGCCCTCCCAGGTGCGCTGGGAGACCTCGGCCCCGGAAAAGGAGCTGCTGGTGGTCGGCCCCGAGTTCGCTTGGGACTACATCCCGGACGAGGAGCTGGCCATCAAGTATGGGGTCGCGGCACTGCTGGACTCCAAGACCATCCTGCGGTTCCTCTCGGGCCAGGCCAACATCAAGGAAGACTTCGTGGTCAAGACCGAGTGGCCGGGGGCGGACGAGGTCCGGGCCAAGTGGGGCAAGGACCTGACCGTGCTGCAACTGGTGCCCAAGGAGGCGGAGCCGGGCATGGTCCTGGCCTTTGTGGGCGTGGAACCGGCCACCGGCCTGCTCCGGCAGGTCATGATCGTGGATTTCTACGGCAACGGCAACGAGGTCAGGCTGTCCAACGTGGAGACCGACGTGGACCTCGCCCCGGACATGTTCACCTTCACCCCGCCCGAGGGCACGCAGGTGGAGGACAACACCCAGGGGTTCTAGAGCCCGACGTCCCGCTTCAGGGCCGCCGTCTCCTCGCTGGTCAGCTCGCGCCATGCGCCGGGCTTGAGGTCGCCCAGGGCCACCGGGCCCTGGCGCACGCGCCGGAGGCGCAGGATGGTCAGCCCGAGTTCTTCGCACATCCGGCGAATCTGCCGGTTCACTCCCTGAATGAGCGTGATTTCAAGCTGTTGCGTTCCGGCAATGGGCTTGAGCAGACGCACCTTGGCCGGGGCGAGCCGGTCGCCTTCCCTGAGGGTCATGCCCTGGCGCATGGTCTGGACCGCCTTTTGCGGCACCGAGCCCCGGATGGTCACGACGTAGACCTTGGGCAGGTGGTACTTGGGGTGGGTCAGCCGGTAGCAGAGGTCGCCGTCCGTGGTCAGCAGGAGCAGACCTTCGGAGAAGAAGTCCAGCCTGCCCACGGGGAAGGGGCGTTTTTTGCGGATTTCCGGGGGCAGGAGATCGAGCACGGTCTTGCGGCCCTGCGGGTCGCTGGCCGTGGTCACGGTCTCCACCGGCTTGTGCAGCAGGAGGGTCAGGTCCCCGGCGCTCGCCTTCTGGCCGATGACCTTGCCGTCCACCGCGACCTCGTCGCGGGCCGGATCGACCTGGAGGCCGGGGGAATCGGCGGTTGCGCCGTTGACGGTCACCCGTCCGGCAAAGACCATCTCGTCGGCGCCGCGCCGGGACGCGACGCCGCATTGGGCGATGAATTTGTTCAGCCGCAGGGTATCGGAGGGGGCATCGGGCATGCCCCGTCTTCTAGACCCGAATGGTCTTTGTGGCAAGCTGGAAGCTGGTGACCACGTCGAGCATGTTGGTCACGTCGCCCAGGCCGCGCCGGGCGGTCAGGCCGAAGAACTCCAGGCAGGTGCCGCAGACCAGGATGGACACGCCGCTCTCCTCGAGCTTCTTGAGCTCGTCGAAGCAGCGGTGGCCGGGCACGGCCAGCTTGACGCCGCCGTTGACCAGGACGATGCGCCACAGCTCGTCGCCCAGTTCCTTGAGGGTGACCGTGAAATTGTACATCAGGCCGGCGCCTAGTTCGTCGTCGCCCGAGCCCATGACCTCGGTGGGCACGAAGACCAGGATTTTCTCCTTGGCCACGGCGGCGATCTCGGCTTCGGTCATGACCGCGCACGCCTCGCACTCGTCCGCGCCTTCGCCGCCGTCCGTGCGCAGACCGGTGACGAGATGGTCGGCTCCGGACTTCTCCGCCTGCACGGTGTAGCCCTGCATGGTCATGAACCGGGTGACGTTCTCCCTGGCCGCGTCGTTGTCCACGATGATCACCAGCTTGGCCGGGCGATCCTTTTCAATGGCCTCCTTGCAGCGGAGCACGGGCTGGGGGCAGGGCAGGCCTTTGCAATCAATGGAAATGTCAGTCATATCTACTCCTTGATCGTAGAATGCTGCCCAGAATGGGCCCGTTGGTCAAATTGATAAGATGCATCGTATGGGTGTCTTTGAAAGACTGTTTCAATGCTCGCTGCCCCTTGCCCTTCGTCCGCCGAGCCGGTAGAGAAAGGAAAATCCGAAACCGAGCGTGCCCGCATGAAAATACCGATTGATCCCGCCGCGTTTGCGCCTTTCATCGCCTGGCTGTTCAAGCTCTGGGTGCGGACCATCCGGTTCGAGCCGCACGGAGCCATTGATTTCCTTGACCGGAACCGGCGCGGCGAGGCCGGGGTCATCGCCCTGTGGCACGGCGAAATCTTTCCGGTGACCGCCTTCGGCCACACCGTGAGTTCGCATCTGGTGACCTTCGTCAGCCAGTCCAAGGACGGCGAGGTCATCGCCCGCGTGCTGGAGCGCATCGGCCACACCACGGTGCGCGGGTCGAGCACCCGCGGCGGGGTCAAGGCCCTGCTCAAGGCCAAACGGGTCATGGAACAGGAAAACCGTATGGCCGTGTTCACCATCGACGGGCCCAAGGGGCCGCGTCACAAGGCCAAGGACGGTGTCATCTTCCTGGCCCAGCGGGCCGGGGCCAAGATTCTGCCCATCCGGGCCTATCCCGAGCGCAAGGTGGTCTTCGACAAGTCCTGGGACCACTTCGTCCTGCCCCTGCCGTTCACCCGCTGCCCGGTCTACGTGGGCGAACCCATGGACGTGACCGACGAGAAGCTGACCAAGGACGTTCTCGAACGCGAGACCGCCCGCCTCGAAGCCCGCATGCTCGCCCTGGGCGCGGAGTAGAGGAGGGCGTCTCCGGCGGCCGGGGGGAAGGGGAGAGAAGGAACCCTTTGAAAAGGGCTTCCTTCTCTCCCCTTCCCCCTGGACCCCCCAACCCCTCTCTCCTTCCTAAACTTTTTGTTGCGCTTCGCGGGGTCGGCCAAAGGAAAGCCCCCGGCTCGGGGAGCCGGGGGCTTGCGGTTGGTCGTCTGGTGAAGCGGGTTACTCCGTCTTCATGCGGGCTGTGCCTTCCTTGTAGAAGGGGAGGCTTGTCTTTTTCGCTTCCAGCTCGGCGCGGGCGGTCTTGATGATGAAGGTCTCGTTGTCCGCGTCCTTGGCCCGGACGTAGGCCAGGGCGACGCAGTGGCCCAGGCTCGGGGCGAAGGAACCGCTGGTGACCACGCCGGTCTTCTCACCGCCGGGCAGGCAGACCTCGTCGTTGTGGCGGGCCGTGCGCCGGCCGTCGATGGTCAGGGGAATCAGGCACTCGTCCACGCGGCCCAGGCCGGACTTGCCGATGTATTCGGACTCCTTCTTGAGGAAGAAGCCGGAACCGGCCTCCACCGGGGTGCGCTGCTCGTCCAGGTCCTGGCCGTAGAGCGGATAGCCGATCTCCAGGCGCAGGGTGTCGCGTGCGCCCAGGCCGACCGGCTCCACGCGCTCGTCCGCCATGAGCTTTTCCCACACGTCCAGGGCCTTGTCAGACGGCAGGTAGAGCTCGTAGCCCAGCTCGCCCGTGTACCCGGTGCGGCTGACGATCATCGGGAAGCCGAGCACGTCTGTCTGCTCGAAGTTGAAGTATTTCAAATGATTCCACTTGCAACCCAGGAGCGCGTTGACGACCTCCAGGCTCTCCGGGCCCTGCACGTCGATCTTGCCGGTCTCGTCGCTGATGTCCGTGAAGACCAGGCCGGAGGGCAGGTTGGCCGCGATGTGGTCGAAGTCCTTTTGGCGGCACGCGCCGTTGACCACGAGCATGTACTCGTCCTCGGCCAGGCAATAGACGATCAGGTCGTCGTTGATGCCGCCCGAGGCGTTGAGCAGGAAGCCGTAGCGGCACTTGCCGGGGGCCAGCGTGTTCAGGTCGTGGCTGACGATGGTGTTCAGCGCGTCCTTCGCGCCCTTGCCGGAGAGCTTGAATTCGCCCATGTGGCAGATGTCGAAGATGCCCGCCTTTTCACGGGTGTGCTTGTGTTCGACGATGATGCCCTTGTACTGCACCGGCATGTCGAAACCGGCGAACGGGGCCATCTTGGCGCCGTTTTCCCTGTGCCACTGGGTGAGCGGGGTGGTCTGCAGTTTTTCCAATGTATGCTCCTTGCGGTATTGCTATTGTCCCGAACCGGCCCGGCCCGACACGCGGGATTTCCGGATGGACCGGAATTCGTCGAGCAGCATGACCAGCTGTTGGTACTGTTTCTTGATGTCCCGCCCGTAGGGCGAGAGGTCCTTGTCGTCCCGCTGCACGTACTTGCGCAACAGGTAGGGGTCGGACACCACGTCGTTGCCGATGATCAGGATCTTGACCACGAGCTTGTCGAAATAGTTGACGATCTCGAACTTGAGATCGTTCAGGATTTCGTTCATCAGCTCCAGCATGCGCCTGTACGAGATGGCCTCGCCCTTGTACTTGCGATAGCGCAAATCTTCAAGGACCCGGATCTTCCTGGCCTGCTGAATCTGGCCGTAGCGCGACCAGACTTCCTGGTGCAGGTCGTGGAGCTCGTTGAAAATCTTGTAGTTGTCCGGGGCCAGGAGATAGGCGTCCAGGACGCGGACCAGCTGCGCGTAGTAGTCGTCCGAGTAGTCCACGATGCGGTGCATGTGCTTGGACAACCAGACGTAGAGCACCTTGAGCCGGTTTTCGTGGGTCTCGGTGTTGTCGATCAGCTCCTGGCGCTTGTAGTTCACCGGGATGCGGTACTCGCCGCGCACGATGTCGTTCAGGCGCAGGAGCATGTTGCGCACGTTCTGGATGATGTTCATGCCCTCGATGATCCGCCCGGTGATCGGGTGGATGATCTCCTGCCGGAGCACGGACAGGGCGCGGTCCTCGCGCACGTTCTTGGGGTTGTAGTCGTGCTGCTGGTAGGTCACCCGGAGGATGACCACGCGCTTCCTGGGGTCGATGAAGAATCCCTGGTCCTTGAGGACCTCCACAAGCTCCTTCTGGTTCTCGTTGACCTGGATCAGAGCGATCTTCTCCACCCTGGGGTACTTCATGGACCGCCTGGGCGTGCCCTTGGGCGGCGACATCAGGGTGGTGATGGTCCGGTCGCTCTGGCCGAGCACGCGAACGATGAACCGCTCGTGCTGGCGCAGCAGGCGGATGGCGAACATGGCCGAGGACGTGCGCCGCTCCGAGACGATGGGGAAGCCGTACAGCTCCATCATGAACTGGTAGACGAACAGCCGGTTGCACTCGTAGAGCAGGTTGTTGCCCGGCTTGAACTTGCCGATCTTGAGCCCGAACTGCTTGAGCTCGCTGTCCAGGTTGGACGGCAGGGAGGCGTACACGCCCTGCAGGGTGAACTCGCCCGCCGAGTTGAGCGCCAGGACGTGGGCCCGCTCCAACTGGAGCAGGAAGGGCAGTATCTTGTCGTAGTCCTGGATGGTGCAGATGTCGCAGGTTTCGAACCTGTTCAGGAATTCCTGGCGGTAGCGCTTGGGCAGGCGGCTCAGGAAGGTGCGGATGTTGGTCGCCCTGGCGTTGTCCTCCACCGAGCAGGAGTCCTGCACCAGCATCTCCTCCCAGTCCGAGAGGGAGTGCAGGGCGTCGAACTG
This sequence comes from Pseudodesulfovibrio mercurii, assembly GCF_000189295.2. Lineage (NCBI taxonomy): Bacteria > Pseudomonadati > Thermodesulfobacteriota > Desulfovibrionia > Desulfovibrionales > Desulfovibrionaceae > Pseudodesulfovibrio > Pseudodesulfovibrio mercurii. The sequence continues at coordinate 491,641 of NC_016803.1, forward strand.
GAAGATTTCCTGAAAGGAATTGAGCTGCCGCTCGAAGACGACCATGGAAAAGCCCGGCAGATTCTTGTGCTCGTAGAGATCGACTTCGAAGGAGGGCAGCAGCTCGCGGGCCTCCACCAGGGGGTAGTCGGGTTCCTCGAAATAGGGCCGGAGCAGGCAGTGCTTGATGTGCTCGTAGTCGATGAACGCCTTGAGTTCCTCAAGGGTTTCAAGTCGGACGCGGGACTTCTTTTTCCCTTTTTTCTTGTAGCCAGGAGCCTGGCTGAATGCTCTTTTCCACATAGGGAACGGTTCCGGGTCGGGTCAAAGGACGAGGGGCGGGGCCTCACGTGATCATCAAATTACTCTATACCCATCTGCCGTGAAATACAATGATTAGCGGATTATATTCGCATGATCCCCACTTGCGGCGGGTTCCGGATGATCAGGGGCGTCACACCGGTCCGTCGGGAAACAATGGGCCTGAATCATTGACTCTCTGCCCGCTGTTGGCTACTGTACCCAGGCCTTTGAGGCGCAACAGTACCGCAACGTTTCCGTGACCAGAGGGGGCGTCATGAAAAAGAAGGACCAATGCCCGCGCTCGAAAATCAACGAGCAATATTGCACCTGCACCCACAACTGCGACAAGCACGGCATCTGTTGCGAATGTCTGCACTACCACCGGCAGCGGGGTGAGCTGCCCGCCTGCTATTTCACCAAGGAAGAGGAAAAGACCTTCAACCGGTCCGTGGAATTCTTCATCCAGCGCCGGGCCTAGGCCCGCGCCACCGGAACATGCATCAGGGCGGCCCAGACCGCCCTTTTTCTTGGAGGGGCAAGGCCCATGACAGTACATTTCGACGCGGCGGACATCCTGGACGGGCTGCACGCCGTCGCGGACAGGGCCGGGGAGATCGTCCGGGAGGGCGCGAGCCGCACCCGCCAAATCCGGCACAAGGGCCGCATCGACCTGGTCACCGAGACCGACCTGGCCGTGGAGGCCATGCTCAAGACCGAGCTGGCCGCGCTCCTGCCCGGTTCGGATTTCCTGGCCGAGGAAACGGCCAAGGACACCGAGCCCGGCGAACTGACCTGGATCATCGACCCGGTGGACGGGACCACGAATTTCGCCCACGGCCTGCCCTACGTGGCCAACTCCATCGCCCTGTGGCACCGCGACCGTGTGGTCCTGGGCATGGTCAACATGCCGCTGCTGGACGAGCGTTTCATCGCCGTGGCCGGGCAGGGGGCGTTCCTGAACGGCAAGCCCATCGCCGTGACCGGCGAAGCGGACCTGGAACAGTGCGTCCTGGCCACGGGCTTTCCCTACGACATCGACGCGCATCTCGAGGATATCCTGAAGAATCTCCGCACGCTGCTGCCCATTGCCCAGGGCATTCGGCGGGGCGGGGCCGCGGCCGTGGACCTGGCTTTCGTGGCCTGCGGGCGGCTGGACGGCTTCTACGAGCGCGCCCTGAACCCGTGGGATACTGCGGCCGGGATGCTCCTGGTCGAAGAGGCGGGCGGCAGGGTGAGCGAATACGACGCGACCGTGCCGTACGCCTTCGGGTCGCGCTGCATCCTGGCCACCAACGGCCGGATTCACGAGCGGCTGAGCGGGCTTCTGGCCCGGGACTAGGACCCGTTGCAACGGGGCGGGGCTAGGCCGGGACGAGCAGGCCGGACTCCCAGAGGATGACCAGGTTGGGCGTGAGCAGCTCCCGGAACTCCTTGACCAGGCAGGTCAATTCCTCGGGCGAGTAATAGAACCCCTCGCAGACCGCGTCGCCGTTGGGCACCACGGGCAGGGTGTTCCGGGTCACCTCGAACAGGGAGACGTGCTCGAAGCCGGTCTCCGGCCCGGCGGGCAGTTCCCGGATCAGCTGGGGCTGCTCGATCTCCAGGTTCAGCTCCTCTCTGAGGGCCCGGATGGCGGCGTCGAAGTCGGATTCCCCGGCCCGTGGATGGGTCCGGGCGGAGACGTCCCAGCGGCCGGGGAAGAACGGCTTGTTCAGGTTGCGTTTCTGCAGGAAGATTTTCTTGTCGGGGTTGAAGACCAGCACCTGGACCGAACGGTGCATCAGGAGTTGCCGGTGCACGCTGCGCTTGGAAAGCACGGCCAGGGGACGGTTGTCCTTGTCGATGACTTCGACCAGGTGATCCGTGTCGCGCTCGAGGGCTTCTTGTGGTGTGATCATGGGCGCACGCTCTTTTGTTTGGCTCGTAAACATTGTATACATGTATTGTTTCAACATATCCAGCCCTATATGGGCGCGGAGGCGGGATGAGGGACGAGGTGGTCGAATTGGGGGAGCCGGACGTTCAACAGCTCATGGAGCTGGAGGCGTTGTGCTTCGAGTACCATTGGACCCGGGAGCAGTTCCTGCTCGGCCTCGAAGGCGGGGCCTACAAGGTCATCGGCGTACGCCGGGACGGCGCCCTTGTGGGTTACATGGCCTTTTCGCTCATCGCGGACGAGATGGAGGTCCTCAACCTGGCGGTGCATCCGGATTGCCGCCGTCAGGGGCTGGGCGAAGCCCTGCTGGCCAGGTGTTTCGAGATCTGCGCGGCGCGCGGCATCGCGAAAAGTTTCCTGGATGTAAAGGTCTCCAATGATCCGGCCTTGGCTTTGTACCGCAAATTCGGATACAAGAAGATCGGCGTGAGGAAGAAATACTACCCGGACACCAGGGAGGACGCGCTCCTGTTCCGGTATGATTTTCAACAAAACGAAGGGTGAGGTCCTGCCGTATGCTGTGTATAGATCAGGTTGATATCGCTGGAAAAAAAGTACTGTTCAGGGTGGACTTCAACGTCCCCATAGAGGACGGAGTCATCACCGACGACAACCGCATCCGTGCGGCCCTGCCGACCATCCGCTATGCTTTGGACCAGGGGGCCTCGGTCATTCTCTGCGCGCATCTGGGCAAGCCCAAAGGCAAGGTCGTACCCGAACTCTCCCTGGGCCCGGTGGCCCGGCGCACCGGCGAACTGCTCGGCAAGGGCGTGGCCCTGGTGCCCGGCCGCATCGGCGACCAGGCCGTGAAGATGGCCGCCGACCTCGTGCCGGGTCAGGTGATCATGCTCGACAACCTGCGCTTCAACCCCGAGGAGACCGGCAAGACCCCGGAAGAGCGGGGCGATTTCGGCAAGCTGCTGGCCTCCCTGGCCGACGTCTACGTCAACGACGCCTTCGGCGTGGCCCACCGCGAGAACGCCTCGGTGGTGGACGTGCCCAAGTACGCCAAGGTCTGCTGCGCCGGGTTCCTGCTCAAGCGCGAATACGAATATCTGGGCGAGGCCCTGCAATCCCCCAAGCGCCCCTATGTCTGCGTCTCGGGCGGGGCCAAGGTCTCCACCAAGTTGGGAATATTGCGCAATCTGCTCGGCAAGGTGGACGACATCATCATCGGCGGGGCCATGGCCAACACCTTCCTTCTGGCCCAGGGCTACAATGTGGGCCAGTCCCTGGTGGAGCCGGACTTGGTGGACGCGGCGGCCGAGATCATGGCCAAGGCCAAGTCCATGGGCTCGGTGCTCCACCTGCCCGTGGACTTCCTCTACGCCAAGACGCCCAAGGCCAAGCAGGCCGAGGGGGTGTGCACGGCCAAGACCATCCCGCCGGACGCCCTGGTCCTGGACATCGGCCCCGAGACCATCACCAATTTCGTCTCCGTCATCGAGTTGGCCAAGACCGTGGTCTGGAACGGGCCCATGGGGCTCTTTGAAACCACGGCCTTCGCCAAGGGGTCCCTGGCGGTCTGCGAGGCCATCGCCGGGCTGAAGAACGGCTTGACCATCGTGGGCGGCGGAGACACGGACGCGGTGGTCCACCTGCTCGGCTTGGCCGACAAGTTCAGTTTCATCTCCACGGGCGGCGGCTCGTTCCTGGAATTCCTCGAAGGCAAGGAACTTCCGGCCTTCAAAGCCTTAAAGGAGTGCATGAAGTAATGAAGAAGCTGATGGCAGCCAACTGGAAGATGTACAAGACCTGGGGCGAGGCCGAAGCCACGGCCGGGGAACTGGTCGGGCTGGTCGCGGACGCACTCCCGGCTGACAGGGAAGTGCTCGTATTCCCGCCATTTACCGCACTCAAGGCCGTGGGCGACGTGTTCGGCCCGGCAGCCGGTTTTTCGGTCGGGGGCCAGGACTTCTATACAGAGGAGGAGGGCGCCTTCACCGGCGAGATCTCCCCGAACATGCTCAAGGACGCGGGCGCTTCCTTCGGCCTGACCGGCCACTCGGAGCGCAGGCACGTGCTCGGCGAGGACGACGCATTGGTGGGTCGCAAGACCGCCTACGGGCTGTCCCAGGGCCTCAAGGTCGTGCTGTGCATCGGCGAGCTCATCGAGGAGCGCCGGGCGGGCCGGGTGCAGGAGGTGCTCGAGCGCCAGTTGCGGGCCGGGCTCGCGGACGTGCCCGCGGACATGGACCCCGAGCGTCTGTCCGTGGCCTACGAGCCGGTCTGGGCCATCGGCACCGGAGAGGTGGCCGGCCCTGCGGAAATCGTCGAGGCGCACGCCTTCACGCGGAAAATCCTCGTCTCCATCTTTGGTGAAAAAGCCAATGAAATGAGGATCTTGTATGGCGGAAGCGTCAAGCCGGGCAACTGCGCTGAAATTATTGCGCTTGACAACGTGGATGGAGTATTGGTAGGAGGCGCGAGCTTGCAGGGAGAAAGCTTCAGTCGGATCGTACTGGCTTGATTTCGCAGGCGGAAACAAGTTTCTAAGAAAAGGGATTAATTGTGGAAACCATAGTCATAGTCATCCATGTTTTGGCTTGCATCTTTTTGATCGGCGCTGTAATGCTTCAGTCCGGTCACGAGGGGATGGGAGTCATCTTCGGCGGCGGGAGCAGCACGATGTTCGGCAGCACCGGCGCGGGCGGTCTCCTGGTCAAGGTAACCGCTGGACTTGCAACGGTTTTCCTGCTCACTTCCCTCGGGTACAATATCCTGACCGGCAACAAGGTATCCAACGTGGACTCCATCATGCTGCAGCAGCAAACGCCTGCGGCGGAGACCACGGCCCCGGCGGCCCCGGCCAAGCCCGGCGTAACCTTCAAGGATACCGGTGACGACGCCAAGAACCAGTAGGTTCAAAGCATATCGTGCCGAGGTGGTGGAATTGGTAGACACGCTGTCTTGAGGGGGCAGTGGAAGAAATTCCGTGGGGGTTCGAATCCCCCCCTCGGCACCACGAAATCAAAAGGGTTGCAGCTAACAAGCTGCAACCCTTCCTCTTTTTTAGGGAATGGGAAGGATGCCGCCAGTGCGGCTCAGGCGGTCCGCATCACTTCCCGGCACCAGTTCAGGAGCAGGGCGTAGCGCTCTTTTTCGGAGCGGTCGGCCGGTGGGGCGGACAAGTCCAGACCCGCCTCGATGATTTCCTGGTCCACGCCGTCCAGCTCCGCGAGCAGTTCCCGTTTGCTCGCGCAGAACCGCCCGGAATCCAGGTAGTGGACCACCAGCATGAGGAAGAAGGCGGATTTGCAGGCCTCCTTCAGGATGGCGGGCCTGGCCTCCGCGTCGGCGTACAGATAGCTGTGGGTCAGCAGGTGGAGCAGGGTGGACGCGCCGATCCGTGCGCCGTACCGGACGTCCTCGCGGGTCACGGGCGGCAGGAAGTCCTCCAGCCTGCCGAAATGATCGGTCGTATCTTTCGCAAAAGAGAACAGTTCGTGGGGCGGCCAGGCGGCGAACTCCCGGACGCCGCAGAGGAATCCGCAGGCCTTGCGCCCCTCGGGCATGGCGTGGACGATGGTCCGGTACACGTCCAGGTCGTCCAGGGCCACCGTGTCCAGCAGGACCACGAGGTCGATGTCGCTCGTTTCCGTGGCCTCCCCACGGCGGTAGCTGCCCTGCAATCCGAGATACCGCAGCCGGGGGCCGAAGGCCTCCTGCAGACGGGGAAGGACGTCGGCCATCCAGGTTCGCGCTTCGATCATGTCATACTCCTTGCGGGTTGCGTGAACCGGGGGTGTAGCAGTTGCCGCCTTCCGGCGCCAGCCCGATTCGGAGGCAATGGGCGGGGGAAGAGCGATCCTACTTCTTGGCGGTCTCGCGGGCTCCATGGGCCATGAGAAATTCCGCCAGATCGGCGAGTTGTCGTCTGGTTTCCGCCGGGACCCGGCCTTTGTTGTCCAATCGAGCAATGACGAGATCGAGCGGGGTCTTTCCGTGTTTGTTCAGGGCGTTGATGTCCGCACCGGCGTCGAGGAGCAATGCGCAGCTGTCCCGTTGGTTGTTCAGGGCGGCCTGGTGCAGGAGCGTATCGCCGCCCCGGTCCCTGGCCATGACGTCCGCACCCTGTCGGATCAGGTACGTGGCCGCCTCCTGCCTGCCGCTCATGGCGGCGCCGAAGAGGGGCGTCCTGCCCAAACGGTCCGGCTCGTCCACCGCATATCCCTTGCCCACCAGCAGTTCAAGCACCGTCAGGTCGTTGGCCCGCGCCGCGACGTGCATGGCCGTTCTGCCGAACTGGTCCTGTTGCGCGCCGTCAGCGCCCGCCTTGAGCAGGAGTTCGGCCATGTCGGGATAGCGCGCGCCGATGGCCACGTGCAGGGCGGACGCGCCTCCGGGGCCCGTGGCGTTGATGTCGGCCCCGTGGGCCAGGAGCAGGTTGACGGTCCCGGTGTTGTGCTTGCCCACGGCGATGGAGAGCGGGCTCAACTTGGCCCGGCCCTGGAGATTCACGTCCGCGCCGGAGGCGATGAGCAGCGGGGCCACGCGGCTGTCGGGCTTGGCGGCCGCGTAGGCGAGGGCGGTCAACCCCATGCCGGAGATCAGGTCGGGGTCGGCTCCGGCGTCGATCAGAACCTTTGCGGAACCGTACCAGTCCAGGCTGGCCGCCCGTTGGAGCGGGGTGTCCATCCGTCCCATGCGATCGGGCTTCACCCCGTACTGGAGGAGATATTTGATGACTTCGGGCCGGTTGTTCTGGGCGGCCAGATGCAGGGGAGAGTCCCACTGGCTGTCCGAGACGTTCGGGTCCGCGCCCGCCTCGAGCAGCAGGATGACCGTCGAGAGCCTGCCTTCATGGACCGCGTAGGCAAGCGGGGTTTTCTTGAATCCGTCCGCTTGATTCGGGTCCGCCCCCTCCTTGAGCAGGCGGCGCACGTCCTCCAGACCGAACTGGCTCTGGGCGGCCCGATGCAGGGGGTATTCCTCCTTTTTCCGCTCCGGACGCGGGGTCGGGCGCGAGGACGGATGGGTATCCTTTGCCCCGTTGGCGACCAATATCTCGGCCATGGCCGTGAAGTCGTTCTGGGCCGCCACCTGTAACGGCGTGCCATATTGTCCCGGAGCGTTCAGGTCGGCGCCGTGCCGTATCAACGGCTCCATGAGGGCCACCCGGTCGAAGCGCACGGCCTCGTGCACCGCCGTCTGGCCGCGCTTGTTCGGGATGTTCGGGTCGGCCCCGGCGTCCAGCAGCAGGAGGATGCGGGACGCCTCGACCCAGCCGATGCCGGAGCTGAGCGGAGTGTCTCCCTCTTTGCCGCGCACATTGAGGTCGGGCTTGCGTTCCAGCAGGACGCGGAGGGCCTCCAGGGCTGCGGGGCCGTGGGCCATGAAGGACGTAGACAGGGGAGTGCCCCCGCCGTCGCTGGCCGCGTTGACGTCCGCACCCGCCTCCATGAGGACCACCATGTTCGCGAAGCGACCCTGCCCGGCGGCCGAAATTAATGGCGTGACGCCGTACTTGTTGCGCGCATCCACTTCCGCGCCGGCCCGGAGCAGGGCGCGGCAGATGTCCGGGGAGCCCCAGGCGGCGGCCACGTGCAGCGGGGTGTTGGCGTCCTTGTCCCGTTCATGGGGATCGGCCCCTGCGGCCAAGGCTTCCCATACGGGCCGCGCATCCAGGGAACGGGACAGTTGGATCAGGGTCTTGCCCTGTGCCATGGAGGGGAAAAGCGTCAGGCACAGTAGAGCGATCAGCAGCGAATGCCGCACGCAACGACGTATAATCATGGAACGTCTCCCGCAAAAATCTCGGGGAAACAGCCTGAGCAATCTTGCCTATACCAGCATAATATGCCCGTGTATATCGGTTTATTTCCCGAAGCGACGGGAATCGGTCATCTCCGGTTCGACCTGGAACGCTTCGTGCATTTCCTGACCGATCATTTGATGATCGTGTATTGTTCAACGCATCGCTATCATTGGATGAAATGGTGATCAGGAAAGGTCGGGACCACGCTGTATCAGCGATATATCCCGGTCGGCGTTCATCAAACGTTGCAATCGGCAACAGCCAGAAACGCCGCTTCAGTTCGACCGCATGTCGAAAACCGCTGCCTGAGGGGATCAGGCCCAAGCCACGAGCGATTCATGACAGCCATTACAATTTTCAACGGAGTTTTCTGCGATGCGCGGCCCGTGGTCGAGCACGTGGCGGAAATCACCGGCTACCGGCTGGTGGACGACCGCGAAATCATAGCCGATGCGGCCCGGCTATCGGGCCGGAAACGGGCGGCGTTCAGCGGTCTGTTCGATCCGGAGGCCGGGGGATCGCCTCTGGCCGCGCCGGAGCGCAACGGGCTGGTCGCCTGGCTGCGCTACGCCGTGGCCCGGAAGCTGTCCGGGGGTGAGGATCTGGTCTTCTGGGGCTATTCGGCCCTGCTCACGCCGCGAAATTGCGGAAATATTTTGGCTGCTTGCCTGGTCAATGAGCGCAATGACCGGCTCTGGACGGCCTGCCGGGACGGTCGGCACACCGAGGCCCAGGCCGTGGCCCGTATGACCGCCGACGACCGGGTGCGCGGCGAGTGGGTGGTAGATGTTACGGATTGCAACGATCCCTGGTCCGAGACACTGTACGACGTGGTCGTTCCGGTGGGGGCCCTGGGGGTCCGGCAGAGCGCCTGCCTCATCGTCGAGCAACTGGCCAACGGCGTGGTCCGCGATTCCGAGGCCACCCGGGCTTGCGCGGAGGATTTCCGGCTGGCCGCCCGGGTGCGGGCCGAGCTGGCGCGCGCTGGGCACGACGTGGCCGTTGTCGCCCGCGATGGTTCGCTGACCTTGAGCCTGGAAGACCACGACGCCACCCTGGCGAGCGGGGCGCGCGACCTGTTCGAGGAGATCGCGGCCATGGCTGGCGTGCGCGGCGTGGAGATCGGAGCGGGGCGGCGTTACAACCCGAACGACGTATTTCAGCGGGCGGCCTGCGCCCGTCCGTGCCCCGACGCGGCGGCCAGGGAGGATGCGGCCTGTACCTCGGCCCGCGCCGAGGACGTGGCCCTGGCCGAGGCGGTGCGTTCGCGCATCCCCTTCGACGCCTGGGGCGTATCCGTGTTCGTGAAGGACGGCTTCGTGTCCCTGACCATCAACGACCACGCCAGGCTGGTGGAGCGCATGGCCCGGCGGGTCTGCGATCTGGCCGCCCGCGTCGAAGGCGTCGCGGACGTGACCTTCGGCATCGGCCGGGAGTACCACCTGGGCGCGGCCTGCAAGCGCGTCCGCCGGGAGCTGTGCCGTACCCTGCTGGCCGACGAGCGGCGCAAGTTCCTGCCGACACTGTCCGCCCGGCTGCAACGCGACGGCGGGGTGGGGGCCTTCGCCCTGTACGACGGCAAGAGCGTCTTCTACACCATGGAGGAGCCCGAGGTGGTCCTCCTGGACATGCCGGATTCCGGCGGGCCGGACGTGCTGCGCCGGTTCAAGCGGGACCATCCGGCAACCGAGGTCCTGGTCCTGTCGGACCGGAAGGCCGAACAGGAGCGCGAAACCTGCATGAACCTGGGGGCCTTCGCCTGCCTCCACAAGCCGGTCAACAGCGTGGCCCTGAGCGAGACCATCCGGGCCGCCTGCGAAAAGTCCCGCGCCTGCGCCTGCTCCTGATCCCGCCCGCAAGATCGTTCTGGGGGTGTGGCCGCCAAGGCCGCACCCCCTTTTTCGTCCATATATAGCGTACTCTGCATAGTAGATATCCGGCTGCGATCATGAGCAGTTCCCGGCCGGTCTGGATTGTTGCGCCGTGGGCCCGTTCTGGGGCGTGGCGTTCCAGTCTCTCCGGCGATCATCAAGGCCTGGCGGAAGGGCTTTGTGGGGGGCCCCCGCACGCGAAAAGTGTACGGATGTGGGAGAACAGCGCAATAACTGGTCGAATAAATGCGGTTTCAGGAAGGATTACGGGGAAAAATCAGGACCGCCGCAGCTTCATGTGGAGCAGGGGGAAGGGCTTGCCCTGGCCGTCCAGGGGTGAACGGCCCACAACCTCGAAGCCGAAGCGTTCGTAGAACCCCAGGGCCTGCGGATTCTGCTCGTTGACGTCCACCCGGGTCACGCCGAAGCGGTCCACGGCGTGGCGGCATAGGGCCGTACCGATGCCCCGGCCCCGGCTGTCCGGCGCGACGAAGAGCATTTCCAGGTTGCCGTGGGCAACACCGCTGAATCCGAGGATCTTTCCGGCCATGTCCCGGGCGCAGCACAGGGTCACCGCATCGAAATAGTGTTCGAGGATTAGCGGACGCAGGGGCAGGATGTCCTCCTCGGCCAGGAAATGATGGGTCGCGCGGACGGACGCTTCCCAGACCGCGAGCAGTTCGGGATGGTCCGCCTCACCGGCTGGTTCCAGGCGCATGCGTTTATCCACAAGTGGTTCGGGGTCGTCCAGAAAACGGTTTTCAGGAAAATATAGCATACGGTGTATTCCGTCAACCAGTTGATATCCCTGGGTGAGCCCTTTCCGGGCTTCAAGCGCCCCGGCCGTCTCTCCGGCAAGGGGTCACAGGAGGTGCCGCAGGAGGATCAGGGACCCCACGCCCGCCACCAGGGACAGGGGCATGTTCCGGAAACGCAGGGCGAACACCAGGGTGACGCCCGAAGCGACGGCCTCGGCCGTGCCCACGGCAAAGACCAGCGGGGCGAGCAGCGCGGCCAGGATGGAGCCGGGCAGCCTTGACAGGCACGCCTCCACCCGCTGGTTGCCCTGGACCAGGCGGACCAGCCACGGCCCGGCGATTCGGGTCAGGTAGGTCACGGCGGCCATGCCGAGGATGGCGATCAGGCTATCGGTTCCCACGGTTCCCCCAAAGCCCGGTCAGGCTCCCGGCCAGGCCGCCGATGACGATGTACCATTTGCCGGGCAGGAAATGATGGACCACCAGGGCGGTGATCGCGGCCACGGCCCAGGGCGGGATGTCCCCCTTGCCCTTCCACAGCCCGGCCAGCAGGGAGAGGAACACGGCGGTGAAGGCGAAGTCGAGCCCGAAGGCCTCGGGGTCGGGAATGACCGCCCCGGCCAGCCTGCCGGTGATCGTCGCCCCCATCCATGCGGCCCAGATGAGCAGGCCGCTGCCCAGCAGGAAGCCCAGGTCCGACTTGCCCCGGCTGACGGCCCCGTAGGTCATGGCCCAGCTCTCGTCCACCAGCAGGAAAAGCAGGGGAAGGGTGGTGCGGGGAGGCAGGCCGCGCATCCAGGGCGTCAGGGACGCGCTCATGAGCACGTGCCGCAGGTTGACGATGAATGTGGTGAAAATCAGAGCGGTTATGGGCAGCGGATGGGACCACATGTCCAGGGCCACGAACTGCGACGACCCGGCGAAGATCAGGCCGCTGGACAGGGCCGCCTCCCCCATGGTCAGTCCGGCCTGGCGGGTGAGCAGGCCGTAGACCAGGCCGTAGGCAAAGACGCTGAGGGCCACGGGCAGGGTGCGCAGGGCCCCCTGCCGGGCGGATTCGAGCGACAGGCGCGCGGTCAAGACTAGAACGGGTAGACCAGGGTGCTCTCGCCGCCGCCGTTTTCCTCGCCCATCTTCTTGTCGATGGCGTCGATGCGCGCCTGGGCGGCCACGCGCTGTTCCTTGATGGAGGCGTTGCGCACCACTGTGCCGAGCAGCCGCTTGGCGGTCTCGTACTTGCCCCGCTTTTCATAGATCAGGGAGGCGCGGTACATGGCCGTCAGGCACCAGATGTTCTCCTGGGGATACTGCCAGGCCAGTTTAAGGTAATAATCCAGCGCCTTGTCGGGATTGCGCAGGGCCTGTTCGCCCTCGCCGAGCCAGAACAGGGTCTCGGCCTGCAGGGCGGTGGTCATGGTCGCCCGCTGGTCCCACATGGTCAGCAGTTCCTGCTGTGCGGTCTCGTACTCCCGCCGCTGCTGGTAGAGCAGGGCCATGCGCAAGCGTGTCATGACCGGGATGGGCTCGCCGGTCTTGGTCATGGCCTGGTAGGTCTCCAGGGCCTGGGCCTGGTGCCCGGCGTCGAGTTCCAGGCGGGTCTTGATGTCCAGCCAGGCCATGCGCAGCTCGGGCGGCAGGGCGGGTTCGTCGATGCGGTTCAGGTAAAAGGCCCCGAGTTGCAGGTTCTTGGCCTTGACCGCGTCGTCGGCCAGGAAGATCAGGCCGCGAATGCCGAAGGACGAGTCGTCGAACAGATAGGCAACGCGCTTGGCCAGCCCCACGGACGGCTCGGCCGCGAACCGCTGCTGCCACCAGGCCATGAGGAGCAGTCGGTCCAGGGGATACTGTCCGGCGGACAGGGCCTGCAACTGATCGGCCGGGGCGGCGGTCCAGAAGGGGGCCTCGGTCTCGGGATGGACATCTATCCCGGCGGCCCCGGAAAGGGCGGCCAGCACCGGGTACAGGGCAAAGGCCTCGGCCGGTTTTTCGGGCAGGATTTTGTTCAAGTCATCCTTGAAGGCCAGTACGCCCGCCAGCCGCAGGCAGATGGGCAACGTTGTTTTATCTATGGAATCCCAGGTGGTTGCCGCAACCTGCCGATTGCCGTTGGACAGGGACAGGGCGAGCTTGAAGTTGCGCAGCAGGGTCGCGGTCTGCTCGGAGATGAGCATGGAGCCGAGCTCGTTGTCGATGGCCTTTTCCGCTTCGGCCGGGGCCATGGTCAGGATGTTGTTGCGGAACTTGGTCCAGGCGGCCGAGTCCGGATTGCCCAGGAACCATTCGGACCGGGACTTGGAATAGGGGGCCAGGATGTTGCCCGCCCAGAAGGCGTGGGCCTTGAGGTAGTTGTCTTTAAGGAATACTTCAAGGTTTTTCGGTGTGTTGCCGCTATTGAGGAAGTACAGGATCGAGGTCCAGAATGCGCGCACGGTGTCGTTGGACAGCGTGGAGATGTAGCCTGTGGCCTCTTCGAATTTTTCCAGGGACACGGCGGCCAGGGCGCGGGCGATCCGCTGCGTGTCCGCGGACTGGACCAGGGACGCGGCCGGGTCCGCCTGGCCGGGCGCTGGCGCCTTGCCATCAGGCGCCATATTGGGATTCATGAGGGAATACACCCGGTTCCAGAAGTCGTTCTCCCAGACCTTGCGGCCCACGACCATGATCATGTTCAGGGCTTCCTTCTGGGAGTCGCGGGAAAGGGTGTGGTTGGCCAGCCAGGCCCAGTACATCTTGATCCAGACGTCGTGCCAGATGACGGCCAGGTCGGGTTCGCCCTTGAAACGGGCCTTGATCTCATCGTCGGACAGGAATTTAGTGGCCTGGGTGTACCACAAAACGGCCTTGGTCAGGTCGCCCAAACCTCGGTGGGCGCGGCCGCCGAGCCATAGCCGGTCGGCCTCGTCCTTGCCGGTGAAGGCCGGTGTCATCTCAATGATTTCAAGGGCTTTTGCGGGCGAATTGAGGTTCAGGTAGACCTGGGCGCGCTTGAGCACGGCCTCGGGGGTATCGGCGGCGGACTCCTGGGCGTATTCCTTTTCCAGGCGGTCCCAGGCGCGGTAGTGCTCGAGCCATTGCTGGAAGGACTGTTTTTCCTCGGCTTGGGCGGGGTTCAGTCCGGCCAGGACCAGAAAAAGCGTCAGAAGCGAAAATGCGATGCGTGCTTTCATTGTTCCTCGAATGCGGCCGTGGCGGCTTTTTGTCCGTTGGTGATGGGGCATCCTTACCAGCCGTTCCCGAAATGCTCAATGGGCGGTATTGCGATTGTCCGTCCAAGGGACGGTTCCGGGCGGGCCAATGGATGAGTGGCCGAAAACCGGGAAGGGCAAATTTTCACGGTGACGATCGGCCCTGTTTCAGCCCCTCATTGTTGAAAGTTTACATAATTTACATTATGAGACAATTATATAACACACCGGAAGAGTGAGAAAAATTACTTCAAGTTGCATCGATTGCCTGGACACGTCGTCGCCTACTGATGGCTTGCCGATGGACGGCGCACGAGAAATCCCCTGTGCCGCGTTTTGGGGGAATTTGTGATGCGAACTCCGTCCACGGACGGAAAATCGCTCACGCTCGAACTGAGGACGAAAAAAAAGGCCCTGGGTCGGGCCTTTGTCTTGTCGGATGGGCTGGGAAGCCTATGCTTCGTCGTCCTTGGACTCCACGGCTTCCTTTTTGGCGGCCGTGGCGCCGATGCGCTTCAGGTACTTGTCGCGGCATTCGTAGGAGCAGAACACGTGGACCTTGTCCCCTTCCCGGACGCGGATGTCGCCGTCCTTGTCCACGTAGGTCCCGCAGGACGGGTCCTTGACCATTTCGCCCGAGGCCACCTTCTGCTTGAAGGCCTTGTCCTTCTTCATGTCCTTCTTTTGCTTGTCGCCCATGAAGAGCTTGTAGACCAGAAACAGGGCCGCAGCGATGACCAGGAATTTCAGCATGGGTTGCCTCGTTGGTTGGTTGGGTTAGGAGTCCTGCCAGAGCTTGCGCCCTTCCTGCCGGTACGTGATGGCGGCAAGCGCCTCGTCCACGGTGGTCCCGTCGGGAAAGACGAAGTCCGGGGCGATCTCCTTGAGCGGCACGAGCACGAACGCCCTTTCCTTGGCGCGCGGATGCGGCAGGGTCAGGAAGTCCATGTCCATGACGGTGTCGCCCCAGGCGATGATGTCCATGTCGAGCGGCCTGGGACCGCCGGGCACGGCCCTGGTGCGGCCCATCTTGGCCTCGATGGCCGTGCAGGTGGACAGGAAGCCCGGCGGCGACCAGATCTCGGCGTCGATCTCGAGCTCGATCACCTGGTTGGTGAACCACGGCTGATCCTTGATCTCCCCCTGGGGTTCGGTCTCGTAGTATTCCGAGACCTTTTTCAGGCGGATGTCGTCACCGTAGTCCTCGAGCAGGACCAGGGCCTCGTGGAGGTTGTCTTCGGTGTCTCCCACGTTGGAGCCGAGGCTCACGTAGCAGATCACAGTTTCGAAATTCTGGATACGGCCTCCTCGAGCTTGTCGTTGTTCACGGTCAGGGAGATGCGGAAGTACCCTTCCCCAGGCGTGCCGAAGCCGTTGCCGGGGGTCAGGACCACGCCGGTCTTCATGAGCACGTTGGTCACGAATTCCGCGGACTTGTACCCTTCCGGCACGTTGCACCAGAGGTAGAAGGAGGCGTCCGGCACACGGTGCCTGATGCCGATCTTGGTCAGGGCGGCGCTAACCACGTCCCGGCGCTCCTTGTAGATGGCCCGGAAGCTCTCGGCAAAGGGCTCGCCCTGGCGCAGGGCCGCGATGCCCGCCTCCTGGACGGCCTGGAAGATGCCGGAGTCCACGTTTTCCTTGATCTTGCCCAGGCCCGCGACCAGGCTCCGGTTGCCAACGGCCATGCCGATGCGCCAGCCGGTCATGTTGTAGGTCTTGGACAGGGAATGGAACTCGATGCAGACGTCCTTGGCCCCCTCGCACTCGAAGATGGAAATGGGCTTGTTGTCCGGATCGTAGTAAATTTCGGTGTAGGCCGCGTCCGAGACCACGATGACGTTGAATTCCTTGGCCTTCTCGATGAGCTTCTCGTAGAAGGGCTTGGTCGCGGTGGCCGCGGTCGGGTTGTTCGGATAGCAGACGAAGATCATCTTGGCCTTGGCCCAGGTGTCGTCGGAAATGGCGTCCAGGTCCACGAGGAAGTCGTTTTCCTCAAGCAGGGGCAGGTACTCCACCCTTCCGCCGGCGAACTCCGTGGCCACGCCGTAGACCGGGTAGTTGGGGGTGGCCACCAGGACCGTGTCGCCGGGGTTGACGTAGGCCATCGGGAAGTGGGCGATGCCCTCCTTGGAGCCGATCAGGCTGACGATCTCGGTCTCGGGGTCGAGATCCACGCCGAACCGCTGCTTGTACCAGTCGGCCACGGCCTGGCGGTAGGCCAGCATGCCGATGTAGTCGGGATAGCGGTGGTTCTTGGGCTTCTTGGCGCTCTCGTAGAGGGCTTCGATGATGAATTCGGGGGTGGGCAGGTCGGGGTCGCCGATGCCCAGGCTGATGATGTCCATGCCCTTCTTGGCGACTTCCGCCTTGGCCTTGTCGATGGCGGCGAACAGATACGGCGGCAGCGTCGAGAGACGGTCGGCCAACTTGAATTCAGACATGTATGATCTCTCCTTGAAATCCGATATTGAAGCACTTTCATAATGGGGGCATGACCCTGTGTCAATGCGAACCATTGCGCTTTGACCCTCACCTTGGTAGCAAGGAGGGTGGCAGCCGTGCTTGGTTTCCATGCAGTGCGGCAGATACCCTTTTCCCGTGGATATCATCCAATACTTTAATAGTATCAAAGCGGTCCGGCAGTGATCATGGCGCGCCCCGACAAAGAGAAAAACATCAACGAGTACAGCCACCCCTGGGTGGACAGATACCTTGAGCACCTGCTGATCGAAAAGGGGCTGTCCGAGAACAGCCTGACCGGCTACGCCAACGACCTGGGCTCCCTGCTCGCCTTCCTGGAGGAGCGCTCCTTTCCGCTCAAGGACCTGACGGACCAGACCCTGTTCCTCTACCTGACCCATCTGCGGGCGCGCGGCCTGAAGAGCCGCTCCCTGGCCCGGCACCTCTCCTCCCTGCGCGGGTTCTTCGCCTTCGCCGTGGGCGAGAAGTGGTACAAGGAGGACCCCGGTCAGCTCCTCGAAAATCCCAAGCTGCCGCGCAAGCTGCCGGAATTTTTAAGCCGCGAGGAGATTTCCCGGGTCCTGGCCCTGCCCGACACCTCCACCCCGCTGGGCATGCGCGACAAGGTCATGCTGGAACTGCTCTACGCGGCGGGGCTCCGGGTGTCCGAGCTCATCGGCATGAAGGTCCTGGACTATGACCCCCAGGTGGGCATGCTCAAGGTCTTCGGCAAGGGGTCCAAGGACCGGCTCATCCCCATCCACTACACGGCCCAGGACTACCTCAACCGCTACTTGGAATTCACCCGGCCCGGCTTCAAGCCACGTGAGGACTTCATGTTCCTGAACCGCTCGGGCAAGGGGCTGACCCGCCAGGGCGTGTGGAAGCTGATCAAGAAATACGCCGAGGCGGCGGGCATAAAGCGGTCCATCTCGCCGCACACCTTCCGCCACTCCTTCGCCACCCACCTGCTGGAAGGGGGCGCGGACCTGCGCACCGTGCAGATTCTCCTGGGGCACGCGGACATCAGCGCCACCGAGATCTACACCCACGTGGAGGCCAACCGGCTCAAGACCCTGCACCGGAAGTTCCACCCGCGATCAACCATGTGATCTTCGCAACAACGCGGAATATGAAATGAAAAACAAACCGGAAAAGATACAGGCCCCGGTCGTGATCACGGCCCACGCCAACGCGGACTTCGACGCCTTGGCGGCCATGGTCGCGGCCAGCAAGCTCTATCCCGGCGCGGTGCTCATCTTTCCGGGCAGCCAGGAATCAAACCTGCGCAACTTCTTCATCGAGTCCACCACCTATCTCTTCAATTTCAAGGCCTTCAAGGACATCGAGCCGGAGTCCGTGGAGCTTTTGGTGGTGGTGGACACCCGTCAGCGCTCGCGCATTCCCCATGTCCGCCCCCTACTCGACAACGAGAACCTGCGCATCCACCTCTACGACCACCACCCGGACAGCGAGGACGACCTGCCCGCCGAGAAGAGCGTGGTCCGCGAGTGGGGCTCCACCACGGCCATCATCGTGGCCGAGATCCGCGAAAGGGGGCTGTCCCTGAACATGGAGGAGGCCACCCTGCTCGGCATCGGCATTTACGAGGACACCGGCTCCTTCGGCTTCAACACGACCACGCCCCAGGACTTCGAGGCCGCGGGCTGGCTCAAGTCCCAGGGCATGGACATCGAGGTCATCACCGACCTTCTGTCCCACGAGCTGTCCGCCGAGCAGGTCACCTATCTCGGCGAATTGTTCAAGAACGCCAAGACATACGACATCCACGGGGTGGACGTGGTCGTGACCGAGATGTCCACGGACAAGTTCGTGCCGGACTTCGCCCTGCTGGTCCACAAGCTCATGGACATGGAGAAGATCAAGGTGGTCTTCGCCATGGGCCGCATGGCCGACCGCATCCACCTGGTGGCCCGGTCCAAGAGCCCGGACGTCAACGTGGGCCGCATCTGCGCCTCCCTGGGCGGCGGCGGGCACGACGCGGCGGCCTCGGCGACCATCAAGGACCGCACCCTGGCCGAGGTGCGCGACGACCTGTTCGCCCTGTTCTACTCCCAGATCAATCCGCAGATCGTGGTGGACTCGCTCATGTCCCGCCCGCCCGTGGTCATCGAGGGCGACAAGACCATGGCCGACGCCGTGGAGCTGATGACCCGCTACGGGCTCAAGGACGTGCCCGTGGTGGCCAAGGACAGCATGCAATGCATCGGCATAATCGGTCATAAAATCGCGGACAAGGCCCTGTCCCACCACCTGGGCGACGTGGGCCTGTCCGAGTACATGACCAGGGCCTTCGAGACCGTGGAGTCCTCGACCGATCTGTACCGGGTCATGGAGATCATCCTGAGCAACCGGCAGCGCATGCTGCCCGTGGTGGAAAACGGCGAACTGGTCGGGGTCATCACCCGCACGGACCTGACCAACATGCTCATCGAGGAGCCCGCCCGCATCCCCGACTCCCTCATGCCGGACCACCGCCGCGAGCGGAACATCGCCTCCCAGGTCAGGAACCGGCTGCCCCAGCGCATGCTCGACCTGCTCAAGGAGGCGGGCGAGCTGGGCACGGACATGGGCTGGGAGGTCTACGCCGTGGGCGGGTTCGTGCGCGACATCCTGCTCGGTCGGCCCAACCTGGACCTGGACCTGGTGGTCGAGGGCGACGGCATCGCCTTTGCCCGGCGGTTCGCGGCCAAGCTCGGCGGCCGGGTCAAGGCCCACTCCAAGTTCAAGACCGCCGTGGTCATCCTCGACGACGGCCAGCGGGTGGACGTGGCCACGGCCCGGCTGGAATATTACGAATACCCCGCCGCCCTGCCCACGGTGGAGCTGTCGTCCATCAAGATGGACCTGTACCGCCGCGACTTCACGGTCAACGCCCTGGCCCTGCGCATCAACCCCGGCCGTTACGGCCAGCTGGTGGACTTCTTCGGGGCCGAGCGGGACATCCGCAACAAGACCATCCGCGTGCTCCATTCCCTGAGCTTCGTGGAGGACCCGACGCGCATCCTCCGGGCCATCCGCTTCGAGCGGCGCTTCGACTTCCAGATCGGCGGCCAGACCATGCGGCTGATCAAGAACGCCCTCAGCCTCAAGCTCTTCAGCAAGCTGTCCGGGACCAGGGTCATGCACGAGCTGCAA
Organism: Pseudodesulfovibrio mercurii; assembly: GCF_000189295.2. NCBI lineage: Bacteria > Pseudomonadati > Thermodesulfobacteriota > Desulfovibrionia > Desulfovibrionales > Desulfovibrionaceae > Pseudodesulfovibrio > Pseudodesulfovibrio mercurii. The sequence continues at coordinate 511,053 of NC_016803.1, forward strand.
CTGATCATGAACGAGGAGGACCCCCTGGCCTGCCTGTTGCGCATGCAGGAGCTGGGCATCATGGAGGCCATCCATCCCCTGCTCTCCCTGGACAAGGAGCGGGTCCAGATACTGACCGAGCTGGTCAAGGTCCACAACTGGTACAAGCTCCTCTATCTGGAGCCCCCGGTGGTCCCCTGGAAACTCTATCTCCTGGGCATGACCATGGGCATCAAGCGGGACCAGATCGACCAGGTGACCGGGCGGCTGCATTTCACCAGGCGCGAGGAGCGCGACTTCTTCCAGTTGCGGGACCAGATCGGCGAAGCCCTGATGAAACTCATGGGCTGGAAGGAGGGCCGTTCGCGCCTGAGCCGGTTGTACAAGATCCTCCATCCCCTGCCGGTGGAGGGCATCCTGTTCCTCATGGCGCGCAGCCGAAAGGAATACATTCGGCGGAATATTTCGCAATATCTCGCCAGGTTGCAGTATGTCGAGATTGAGGTGAACGGCAAGGACCTCAAGAATATCGGCATAGAGCCGGGCCCGATCTACGCGATCATCCTGGACAAGCTGATGACCGCCAAGATCGACGGGCGGGCGGAAACCCGGCACGAGCAATTGAATCTGGCGAAAAAATTGAATAAGGAATTATCGGCAAGGTTCGAAGAGGAGAGCGGAGACTGATGCTTTCCCCTCTTGCCCTCGGCGGACAAGCCGTGTAGAAAATCAAGATGTTGGTTGGTCCGAGCGGCCGTTTCGGGCGATGTGCCGAACCTGGGCCGCAACCGGCTTGAAAGACAAACGGAAGTGGATCATGGATGTTTTGTGGGCGCCGTGGCGCCTGGATTATATACTCGGACCCAAGCCCGAGGAGTGCGTCTTCTGCATTCCCGAGCACACGGACGAGGACGCGGAGCGCTGCATCCTCGCGCGCGGTGAGCACTGTTTCGTGATCATGAACAAGTTCCCGTACAACAACGGGCACCTCATGGTCACCCCCTACCGTCACGTGGCGCACCTGACGGACCTGACCCTGGAGGAGTCCAATGACTGCATGCTGTGGATACGCCGGGCCATCCAGGTGCTGGAGGACGCCTTCCATCCGCAGGGCATCAACATGGGGCTCAACCTGGGCGAGGCGGCCGGTTCCGGCATCGCCCAGCACATGCATTTCCAGATCGTCCCCCGCTGGAACGGGGACGCCTCGTTTATGGCCGTCTTCGGCGAGACCACGGTCATCCCCGAACACCTGTATTCAACCTACAGCCGCCTTAAGCCGCTGTTCGATGCAATAGCGTAAGGAGAACCACATGCGTTTTATCAAGGTCCTGTTTCTGTTGGCACTTTTTGTCTTTTCCATTCTGTTCTTCAGCCAGAACAACGACGTCCTGCTTCAGAACCTGACGCTGATCCTCGATATTCCCTACGTGGCCACCCTGCACTCCATCCCCCTGCCCTTCGGCGTCCTGATCCTGGCCGCCTTCGTGGCCGGCTCCCTGCTGACCATGATCTATTTCGTGGTGGACAAGTTCCGTGGCGCGGCCAAGCTCAAGGAATGCCGCACCCGCATGGCCAGCCTGGAGCAGGAGCTCAATTCCCTGCGCAACATGCCCATCAGCGAAGCCCCCTCCTTCGCCTCTCCCGAGACCAAGGAAGAGGACAACGCCTAGGTACCGCCATGGGCTGGAACATCTTCAACCGCAAGAGGACGCCGGGTTCCCTCCGGGACCGCGACAACGCCGCGAACAACGGCGAGTCCCTGCCCGTGCAGGACACCCGCGCGGCCATCGAGGAACTCAGCAAGGTCGTCCAGAACGACCCCGAGGCGGTTGAAATCTACCTCGCGCTCGGCAGCCTGTACCGATCCCAGGGCGAGATCGAGCGCGCCATCCAGATTCGGAACAGCCTCATCGTCCGGCCGGGCCTGGACCGCGAGTTCAAGGCCCGCGCCTGGTTCGAGCTGGGTCGGGACTTCCGCCGGGCCGGGTTCCTGGACCGGGCGGAAAAGGCCTTTCACGAGGCCCGCGCCCTGGGTCAGGACCCCATCTCCATCCACAGGGAGATGGCCCGGCTCACGGCCGAGCGCGGCGACTTCGAGAAGGCGGCCGAATCCTACGGCCAGCTCGACCTGCCCCTGCCCCAGGCGCACTACCTGGTCCGACTGGCCAGGGACCGCTTCGCCGAGGGCAACGTCTCCCAGGGCAACCGCGCCCTGCGCCATGCCATCCGGGCCTACCCCGGCGCGGTGGAGGCGTGGCTTGAGCAGATGACCCAGGCCTACAGGGCGGGCAACGCGAACAAGATCGGCGACATCCTGGGCCAGGCCCTGGAACGGGTGGTCCCGGAACTGCGCTTCGTCCTGTTCGAGGGGCTGCTCCTGGCCCTGAGTCAGGCCGAAAAGGCCCGGATCAACTCCTTCGGCGAGGAAACCGAGTGGTCCAGGACCTGCCCGGACGAGAAGGTCGTCGAGGTGGTGGTGCCCATCATCGAGACCCAGGAGCCGGACGTCCTGCTGCTCTACTACGGGGCCATGCTCATGCTGCGCGTGGAGGACACGGACAACGCCCGGTCCTGGTTCGAGAAGGCGCTCATGCTCGACGCCGACTTCTGGCAGGCGCGCCTGGAGCTGTTCGACCTCTCCAGGGCGGACCAGACCCTGACGCCCTTCTTCAAGGAACAGCTGTCCTTCTTCATCGGCCGGGCCCGGCGGGTGCGCCGGTTCTTCTGCCGTCACTGCGGCCTGAAGCGCGACCAGCTCTTCTTCAACTGCCCGCGCTGCCACAGCTGGCACTCCATCGCCTTTCGAACCGACATCACCGAATAAATTCCCCGCACCGACGTTCTCGTGGTACAAAAGAAACTGACGCCCATGCTCGAGCAGTACCTCCGCTTCAAGGAGGAGCATCCGGGCTGCCTGCTCTTTTTCCGCATGGGCGACTTCTACGAACTCTTCTTCGAGGACGCCGAGGTCGTGTCCAGAGCGGTCCAGATCGCCCTGACCAGCCGCAATCCCAACGACGAGAACCCCATCCCCATGTGCGGCATGCCCCACCACGCGGTGGAGCCGTACCTGAGCCAGCTGCTCGACAAGGGCTACAAGATCGCCATCTGTGATCAGATCGAGGATCCCAAGGAAGCCAAGGGGTTGGTCAAGCGCGACGTGACCCGCGTGCTCACGCCCGGCACCGTGGTCGAGGACTCCAACCTGCGGTCCAAGGCCAACAACTATCTCGGCGCGTTCTACTGGGACAGCGCCAAGGACGCGGGCGGCATCGCCTGGCTCGACTTCTCCACGGGCCAGTGGTCCGGGCTATACAGCCGCAAGGAGCCCGAGCTGTGGCAGTGGATGGTCAAGATCGACCCGAGCGAGTTGCTCCTGCCCCAGGGCGTCAAGGTCCCGCCGCAGTTCAACGACCTGGCGGGCCAGGTCACGGCCGTGGCGCCGGGCACCTTCTTCGATCTGGCCGGAGCGCGCAACCGCATCCTGGAGGCCCAGCACGCGGCGGACCTGGACAGCCTCGGCCTGCAGGGCAAGAACGAGCTGGTCCGGGCCTGCGGCGCCCTGCTCACCTACCTGGACCAGACCCAGAAGGGCGAATTCGGCCACCTGGGCGAGTTCCGGCCGCTGAACCTCGGCAAACACCTGCTGCTGGACGAGGTCACGGAGCGCAATCTCGAAATTTTCCGCCGCCTGGACGGCCGGTCCGGCCCCGGCACCCTGTGGCAGGTCATGGACCGGACCATGACGCCCATGGGCGGACGCCTGCTCGAGGCCCGTCTGCGCCAGCCGTGGCGCAATCTCGCGCCCATCGAGAAGACCCAGGAGTGCGTGGCCTTCCTGTTTGAGCGCGACCGGCTGCGCGGCGACGTGCGCCACGCCCTGGACTCGGTCTACGACCTGGAGCGGCTGTCCACGCGCATCTTCCTGGGCCGGGCCAATCCCAAGGATTTCATCGCCCTGCGCCGCAGCCTGTCCATGCTTCCCCGGCTCCATTCACTGCTGGCCGGGGAGGACCTGGACCCGGCCCCGGACCTGAAGCGCATCCTCGCCAAGTGGGACGCCATGGACGACCTCTGCGCCCTGCTGGACAAGGCCCTGGTGGACACCCCCCCGCCCGTGATCACGGACGGCGGCCTGTTCCGCAAGGGGTTCGACCCGGTGCTCGACGAGCTCATCGAACTCAACGAGCACGGCGAGGACCGCCTCAAGGCACTGCACCGGGCCGAGCTGGCCAAGAACGACATTCCCAAGCTCAAGCTCGGCTTCAACAAGGTCTTCGGCTACTTCTTCGAGGTCTCCAAGGCGTACAAGGGCCAGGTGCCGGACCATTTCATCCGCCGCCAGACCCTGGTCAACAGCGAGCGCTACATCACGCCCGAACTGAAGGAACTCGAGGACAAGATCATCTCCGCGTCCGAGGAGCGCAAGAGCCTGGAATACAAGCTCTTCCAGGAGCTGCGCGAGCACCTGGCCAAGGCCCGGTCCCGGTTCCTGTTCATGGCCGACGCCATCGCCTCCCTGGACTACTGGCAGGGGCTGGCCGAGGCCGCGCGGGTCAACGAGTGGACCCGGCCGGTGCTGCACGACGGGCTCGAGATAGAAATCGAACAGGGCCGCCATCCGGTGGTCGAGGCGGCCATGGGCGCGGCCAACTACATCCCCGGCGACCTGCGCATGGACCAGGGCCGCCGCATCCTGCTCATCACCGGCCCGAACATGGCGGGCAAATCCACGGTCCTGCGCCAGGTGGCGATCATGACCATCATGGCCCAGATCGGCTCCTTCGTCCCGGCCCGCAGCGCGCGCATCGGGCTGGCGGACCGCGTCTTTTCCCGAGTGGGGGCCTCGGACAACCTGGCCCAGGGCCACTCCACCTTCATGGTCGAGATGACCGAGACCGCGCGCATCCTCCGCCAGGCGGGCAAACGCAGCCTGGTCATCCTGGACGAGATCGGGCGCGGCACCAGCACCTACGACGGGCTGTCCCTGGCCTGGGCCGTGGTCGAGGAACTGTCCACCCGGGCGGGCGGCTCGGTGCGCACCCTGTTCGCCACCCACTACCATGAGCTGACCGGCCTGGAAGGCAAGATCGACGGGTTGCGCAACCTGAACATCGCGGTCAAGGAGTGGAAAGGGGATATCGTGTTTTTACGCAGGCTTGTGCCCGGTCCGGCCGACCGCAGCTACGGCATCGAGGTGGCCCGGCTGGCCGGGGTGCCCCGCCCCGTGGTGGAGCGCGCCCGGGAAATCCTTGCGGAACTGGAAGAAAAATCGCAGGATAACCAAGCAAAAGGGGCCGTGGACCGGGCGTCCCAGACCCTGTTGCCAGGCTTCGGCGCACCGCCCATCAAGATCGACCGCGAGCTGTGCGAGCATCCGATCATCACCCAGCTCACGGACCTGGACGTGGACGGCATGACGCCCATCCAGGCGCTGATGCTCCTCAACCAATGGAAGGACATGATCAAGGACTAGCCATGCGCAAATCCCTCGTCGCCACTACCCTCCTCCTCCTCTGCCTGGTCCTGCTGGCCGGATGCGCCATGGGCCGCAAGCAATGGCCCGAGGCGACCCGGAGCCAGGACCGCTTCACCCTGAAGCTCATCGACGGCGAACGCGTGGACCGGTGCCTGCTCCTGCGGGTGGCCGTGAGCGGTTCGGTGGACCGGTTGTGGCGCGCCAGCGTGCTCTTTGAGGCCGTGGGCGACGGCGAGGACCAGGGGTGCGTGGGCTGTCCGTTCGTGCCGCGCGAGGCGCAGCACTTCACCCGGGGCCAGGACGGCTTCGACCTTGAGGGCAACGTCCTCAGGCTGAACATCTGCGGGCTTGAGCCCGGCGTGGAATACCGCTTCAGGGTGTCCGGCAAGAGCGAGATCCCGACCATGGCCGTGCAGTACACCGACGTGTACATGTCCGAGCCCTGAGGCGCGGGCCGGTTTCATATGGGAAAAGTATTGGATGATATCATTCCATACGGCGTATTGATCCCCATACATCTTTATCAGGAGATCGAATAACATGCATCATTTCCAACAACGGGACGGCGTACTGTTTGCCGAAGAGGTCAGCGTGACCGCACTGGCCAAGCAGTACTGCACCCCGCTTTATATCTACTCCGCCGCCACCTTCCGGCGGCATTTCCACGCCTTTGACTCCGCCTTCGATGCCCTGGACCACCTGACCTGCTTCTCGGTCAAGGCCAACTCCAACCTGGCCGTGCTCAAGATGCTGGCCGCCGAGGGCGCGGGCATGGACATCGTCTCGGGCGGCGAACTCTACCGCGCCCTCCAGGCCGGGGTGGACCCGAGCCGCATCGTCTATTCCGGCGTGGGCAAGCGGGATTCCGAAATCCGCGAGGCCCTGGAGGCGCGCATCCTGATGTTCAACGTGGAGTCCCTGGCCGAGCTTGAACGCATCGACCAGGTGGCCGGCGAGATGGGCACCACGGCGCGCGTCAGCTTCCGCATCAACCCGGACGTGGACCCGCAGACCCACCCGTACATCTCCACGGGCATGCAGAAGAACAAGTTCGGCCTGGACATCGACATGTCCATGCAGGCCTACAAGCGGGCCGCCGAACTTAAGCACGTGGAGCCCGTGGGCATGGACTGCCACATCGGTTCCCAGCTGACCAGCCTGGACCCGTTCCTCGAGGCCCTGGACAAGCTCCTGGCCTTCAACGCGCGGCTCAAGGATCTGGGTATCGAGATCAAGTACCTGGACCTGGGCGGCGGCCTGGGCATCCCCTACAACGAGGAGGAGCCGCCCCACCCCGCCGAGTTCGGCAAGGCCCTGAGCGACAAGCTCAAGGGGCTGCCCCTCAAGGTCATCCTGGAACCGGGCCGGGTCATCGCCGGCAACGCGGGCATCCTGGTCACCGAGGTGGTCTACACCAAGTCCAACCCGGCCAAGAACTTTCTCATCGTGGACGCGGCCATGAACGACCTGGTCCGCCCGAGCCTGTACGGCTCCTACCACCGCATCGCCGAGGTGGAGCCCAAGGGCCGCGCGCCCAAGGTCTTCGACGTGGTCGGGCCCATCTGCGAGTCCGGCGACTTCCTGGCCCGTGACCGCGAGCTGCCCGAGGTCATGCAGGGCGAGCTGCTGGTCGTCTACTCGGCCGGGGCCTACGGTTTCTCCATGTCCTCCAACTACAACTCCCGGCCGCGCGCCTGCGAATTGCTCGTGGACGGCGACAAGGTCATTGTCGCCCGCAGGCGGGAGACATATGATGATCTCCTAATGAACGAACTCTAGCTTCCGGGGGCCGGGGGTTCGCCTCCGGCCCTTTTTTTCAGGTTGTCCATGGCGCGATTGAACACCTTTTTCCTGTCCCCGGACCAGTGGCCCGCCGTCGCGGGCGACGTGGTCGTGCTGAGCGGCCCTGAGGCACGGCACATGGGCACCATCCTGCGCACCGAGAGATCCCAGACCGTCCGGCTCTTTGACGGCCATGGGCGCGACGGGCTGTTCACGGTGCGCGACATCGCCAAAAACCGGGCGGAGCTTGAGGCCCTGGAACTGGCCGAGCACCCGGCGTCCGCGACCGGCCTGACCCTGGCCATCGGCTGGGGCAAGTCCAAGCGGCGCGACTATCTCCTCGAAAAAACTGTGGAATTGCAGGGCGCTGGGCTGATCTTCTGGCAGGCCGCACGCAGTCAGGGCAGCCTGCCCGACGATCCCAAGGAGACCTGGACCGAGAAGTTCGTCCAGGCGGCCAAACAGTGCGGGGCCGTGTGGTTGCCGGAGCTGGACACGGTCTCCGGCGGTGTGGACGGGCTCATCCCCCTGGCCGGGCGGTTCGATCACTGCTACCTGGCCTGGGAGGCCGAGGAGGCGGTCACGCCCCTTTCGCCCGTCATGCTTTCCAAAGGGCGCACTCTTGTAGTAATCGGACCGGAAGGCGGCTTCGACCCCGATGAAGCGGACCGGCTGGTCCGGGCCGGGTTCGGCCCGGTGACCCTCGGGCCCTCCATCCTGCGCTGGGAGACCGCCGCCGTGTATTGCTTGAGTCTCGCCATGTTCGGCGCACAGGACCGCTCATGAAGCTGGAAATCGAAGAAAGCCACCCGCTTGCCGACAGAATTCGTCCCGCCTCCCTGGACGACTTCGTGGGCCAGGGCCACATCCGCAACCGGATCGAGGCCTTTGCCCAGTCCAAGCGCATGCCCAGTCTTCTGCTTTTCGGCCCGCCCGGCTGCGGCAAGTCCACCCTGGCCCTGCTCCTGGCCCAGTTGACCGGCAAGAAGTACCTGCGCGTCAGCGCGCCCGAGGCGGGCCTGACCGCCCTGCGCAAGATGCTGCCAGGCCAGGAAATCCTTATCCTCGACGAGCTGCACCGCTTCTCCAAGGCCCAGCAGGACTTCTTCCTGCCCATCCTGGAGAGCGGCGAGATCACCCTGCTGGCCACCACCACCGAGAACCCGTCCTTCAGCGTCACCCGCCAGCTCCTGTCCCGGCTGCACGTGCTCAGGCTGCGCCAGCTCAGCCGCGAGGAACTGGTGGACGTGTCTCATCGCGGGGCCCGTGAACTGAACGTGGAGCTTGAGGAGGAGAGCCACAGGATGCTCGCGGCCATGGCCGGAGGCGATGCGCGCACCCTTTTGAATTTGTTGGAGTACACCGCCGAGCTGCCCAAGGACAAGCGATGCCCGGAGTGCCTGCGCGAGTCCCTGCCCGAGATCGTGGTCCGGGGCGACCGCGACGGCGACTCGCACTACGAGCTGGTCTCGGCCATGATCAAGTCCATCCGGGGTTCGGACCCGGACGCGGCCCTGTACTACTTGGCCTGCCTGCTCGAAAGCGGCGAGGACCCGCGCTTCGTCACCCGGCGGCTGGTCATCTCGGCCTCGGAGGACGTGGGGCTCGGCGATCCCTTCGCCCTGAACCAGGCCATGGCCTGCCACCAGGCCGTGGAGGCCATCGGCATGCCCGAGGGGTTCATCCCCATGGCCCAGACCGCCGTGTATCTCGCCCTGGCGCCCAAGAGCAACGCCACCTACGCGGCCTACCGCACGGCCCAGAAGGAGGTCCGCGAGAACGGGCCCATGCCGGTGCCGCTGCACCTGCGCAACGCCACCTCCTCCCTGCAACGGGAATGGGGCTACGGCCGGGGCTACCTCTACCCGCACAATTTCCCCCGCGGCTGGGCGGACCAGGACTACCTGCCGACCGAGTTGACGGGCCGCAAGTTTTACCACGCCAAGGACCAGGGCGAGGAGCCGAGGCTCAACGCCTGGCTGCGGCAGTTCAAGAAACAGCGTTGATTTCGTCAAGGAAAAGGCCCAGTTGTAAATGCAACCGGGTCTTTTTTCATGGGACGCTTGAACTTTTTCAGGACTGCCTGCGGTACAGTTTCCGCCATTCGTCCAGGAACAGAACGGCCGTATCCAGGTCGTCCAGCCTGCCCCGCTGCTGCCGGACCGCCCAGACCAGGTCCTCGAAGGACACGTCCTCGGGCAGGCCGAGGCGGGCCAGGAGGGCGCGGATGTCCGCCTTCAGCGCCGCCGGGTAGTCCTCGGCAAAGATCGGGGATGCCGCGCGCGGCCTGGGCCAGCCCGGAATGCGCTGGGCGGTGAACTCGAGCAGGCAGCGCATGCGCCGCGCATAGGTGTGGTCCTTGAGGACCCTGGCCCGCGACCGCTCGGCCCAGACTTGGCGTTCCTCTGGGCGTGAGGAGAAATACTCTATTTTTTCGATGAGTTCGTCCATGGACTCGAAGATGGCCAGCTCGTCCTCGGCAAAGGCCTCGGCCATGAGGGTGCGGCGGTCCACCAGCTGGAACGCTCCGCAGGCGGCCAGTTCGAAGGTGCGCGGGTTGACGAAGTCGCCGAAGGTGACCAGCTCGTCGGCCTGGACCGAGGAATGGAGGTTCAGGTTGATCTTGGTGCCGTTGAAAATTTTCACGCATTCCTCAGGAGTTACGCGCGCGCCCTTGAGCTGGAGCAGCGGTTCGAGGACGTGGTCGCCCTCCCACTCCGTGCCCCATATCTTGAAGTCGAGGTTGACCAGCTCGCGGAAGGCCCTGCGCCGGTTGGGATAGCCCGCGCCCATGAACGAGACCTCGGAGCCGAACTTGCGCCGCTCCACCGGGCTCAGGTCCACGGGCTTGTGGAAATCCGGCTGGGCGGCCAGGGGCAGATACAGGGCGTTCGGCTGGCCGATGGCCGCAAGATCCTCGAAGAAAGGCCCTTTCTGGATCACGGCAAAGACATCGTACAGGGGCGCGAACCCCTTCCAGTAGGTGAACAGGTCGTGGTCCTCCACGAACCACATGGCCGTGGCCACCCCGTCGCGCCGCAGCCGCTTCAGGGCCTGCCGGGACAGCGGGGCCTGGGCCATGGCCAGGACCAGGTCCGGCTCGAAGGTCTCGACCTTGGCCAGGATGGACTGGCCGATCACGTTCAGGAAGGAATTCTGCAAATAGTCCAGGCGGTCCGTGGTCACCTTGAGGTCGCTCAGGGCGGTGTAGGCCGGGTAGAAGTCCGGGGCCTCGAAGACCTCGGTCAGGTGCCCCTCCTGTTGCAGGGCCGAGGCCACGTACCGGCCGATGGGCAGGGAGCCGCCGTAGAGCGGCAGGACGACGAGAATACGAAGCGTTTCCATGAGGTTATCCCTGTGCCCCGGAGGGCTTGTCAGCGGTCATCCAGTCTTTTTCCAGGTACAGCTGCCGGGCGAGGTCCTGTTCCAGGCGGTCGAAGCGCGGCTCGGCGCCGTGCAGGTGATGCAGGAGAAAGTTGCGCAGCACGATCCGTCGGTCCGCGTCCGGGTCGGTTCCGGCAAAGGGCGCGTAGGTCTGGCCCAGGCCGTCGAAGACCGAGTGCAGGGCCAGAAGGCCGTCCGGGGCGTGTTCGGCCTTGCCCGTGACCAGGAAGCGCTGGAAGCCGGGGGCCGCGAACGCGTTCAGACATTTGACGTTCTCCCGGCAGGACGCGGTCTCCAGGCACGGCAGGCAGTCGGTCGCGGCTTGGTAGACCGTGTGCCCCAGGCCGTAGGGGCCGGTCTCGAAGGCCCAGGCCGAGGACAGAAAAAAGGCGGCCACGGGCGTGCCCAGGTGGGCGGCCAGGTGCATGGTCCCGGTATCCGGGGTGACGAGCAGGTCCAGGGAGCCGACGACCTCGGCAAGCCCCCGCCAGTCGGTCCGCCCGGCCAGGTTTTCGGTCACGGACTGGAGGTTGGCGGGCAGCTCCTTGAGCACGGCCTGCCCCGCCGCCCGCTCGGCCTGTCCGCCCAGGAGCTTGACGGACCGGGCCTTGCGCGCCCCGGCCAGGGTGGCCGCGATCCGCGCCAGCAGCGGCGCGGGCAGGGAGCGCCGGGACTCGCGTCCGGCCAGGACCACGCCGATTCCGCCGCCCTTGGGCGCGGCCTCGGGATTGACCCGCTCCGGCGGAAGCATGTCCGGGCAGTACGCGCCCCAGAAGTCCACCAGGTTCATGCCCAGACGGCGGAACCCGGACCAGCGCATGGCCATGGCGGGCCATCTGCCGGTGATCTCCTGGCCGTCGCGCCAGCCGTACCCCTCCACCCGGTCCGGGTCGAACAGTGCGGCCAGGCGGAAGTTCAGGCCGGAAAAATTGAGGTTGTACACGGTCTCGAAGTCCGTGGCCGCCAGCTCGGCGAAGACGCGCCGGTTGTCCACGAGCATGCGGAGCGCGGCCGTCTTGCCGTCGAGCCCCGTGGCGTGGGCCGTGACCGGGTGCAGGACCGCCTCGGGATGGACCAGCCGGGCCAGGGGGGCCAGGGAATGGTCCAGGCAGAGGTGGACCACGCCGTCCGGACGGGCCGCGAGGGTCGCGATGAGCCGCTTGGTCTGGACGAGATCCCCGAACCGGGCGAGTTGTATGACGAGGTAATTCTTCATGTTGTGTCGCGCGCGTCAAAATCCTAGCGTAATTCCAATGATTCTTGCAAGAACCGGGCAATTTCCCATTTTACATGTTTGCGCGCATTGGTTATCAAGACCCATGCGATATTACCCCATCTTCGTGAACCTGGAAAACAAGGGCTGCCTGGTGGTCGGCGCGGGCGAGGTCGGCAAGCGCAAGATCCAGTCCCTGGTCGATTCCGGGGCCGGTCGCGTGACCATCATCGACACCCGCGAGGCCGACCCGGAAATGGCCCCCATCCTGGACCTGCCCAACGTGGACTTCCACTGCCGGGAGTTCGCGGACGACGACCTGGACGGCAAGTTCCTGGTCATCGCCTGCACCTCGTCCGAAGCGGTCAACTGGCGCATCAGCAACCTGTGCCGCGACCGGGGCATTCTCTGCAACATCGTGGACCAGCCCGAGAAATGCAGCTTCATCGTGCCCGCCACGGTCAAGCGCGGGGACCTGACCGTGGCCATCTCCACGGCGGGCCGCAGCCCGGCCATGGCCAAGCGCATTCGCAAGGAATTGCAGGAGAGTTTCGGCGACGAATACGCCGGCCTCTTGACCTGCATGGGGCGCATCCGGCCGCTCATGCTCTCCCTGGGCCTGACCACCGGCGACAACACGGCGGTCTTCCGCACCCTGGTCAACTCCGCCCTGCTCGACGCCTTCAAGGCGCGCGACCTTGACTCGGCCACGGAAATTCTTAAAGAATCGTTGCCCGAACCGTTGCACGACAACATCCCGGAGTTGCTTGATGGGCTTGTTTGAGACGCTTCATATCGTGATCATCGCGCTCTACGCGCTCGGCACCGTGCTGTTCCTGACCTCCGTGTTCACGGAGAACGACAGGCTCAAGCGCATCGCCATCTGGCTGGCCGTCCTGGGCTTCACCTTCAACACCGTGGACCTGGGGCTGACCCTGAGCCGTGATCCGGCGGCCCTGAGCGGGGGCACCTTCTATTTCAACATCATCGGCTGGTGCGCCCTGGCCCTGTATTTCTTCCTGTGGTGGCGGCTGCGCCTGGAATACCTGGCCATCACCGCCCTGCCCTTCGCCCTGCTGCTCTTCGTGGCCTCCCTGGCCCTGGGCGGCATCCGCGTGGTCATGCCCCCGCAGCTGACCGCCCTGTTCTTCGGCCTGCACATCGGCTCCCTGATCCTGACGCTCGGCGCGCTGATCATGGCCTTCGGCGCGGGCGTGGCCTTCCTCTATTACAACCGCAAGCTCAAGACCAAGGAAGGCCTCAAGGCCATGGGCCAGAGCATCCCGTCGCTGGACAAGTTCGACACCGTCAACCGCTGGGCCGTGCTCATCGGCTTCCCGCTCTACACCCTGGGACTCTTCTCCACCTTCAGCTGGTACCTGATCGCGCCCTTCAAGCCGTTCGCCTGGGACATCATGAAGATCGGCTCCCTGGCGGTCTGGTTCCTCTACGCCTTCCTCTTCCATCAGCGCGTGGTGCTCGGCTGGCGCGGACGCAAGCCCGCCATCCTGGCCATCTGGGTCTTCGCCGGGATGTGCATCTCCCTCATTCACCACACCATCACCTTCAGGGCCATGCCATGAATAAGCAGATAATCCTCATTGGCCTCAACCACCGCACCGCGGGTGTGGACGTGCGCGAGAAGTTCGCCCTGACCGATCTCGAGAATTTCGAGCAGGGGCTCATGGCCCACTGTCCGGTGCAGGAATGTCTGGCCCTGTCCACCTGCAACCGCGTGGAGATCGTGGCCGTGGCCAGGAAGGTCCCCACGGCCGAGGCCATGGACGCCGTGGTCCAGTACTGGGCCGGGGCGTGCAACGGCTCCGCAGAGCTGCTCATGGAGAACATCTACGAGTACTCGGACCTGGAAGCGGTCCGGCACATCTTCAGCGTGGCCTCGTCGCTCGATTCCATGGTCATGGGCGAGCCGCAGATTCTCGGCCAGCTCAAGGATGCCTACCGCTCCGCCGTGGACAAGGGCACGGCCAAGACCATCGTCAACCGGCTGCTGCACAAGTCCTTTTCCGTGGCCAAGCGCATCCGCACCGAAACGGCCATCGCCTCCAGCGCGGTGTCCATCAGCTATGCGGCCGTGGAGCTGGCGCGCAAGATATTCGGCGACCTCAAGCCCACCAAGGCCATGCTGGTCGGCGCGGGCGAGATGGCCGAACTGGCCGCCATGCACCTGCTGCGCAACGGCGTCAAGGACATCATCATCGCCAACCGGACCCTGTCCAGGGCCAAGGACCTGGCCGAGAGTCTGGGCGGCGAGCCCATCCAGATCGAGGCCATGCCCGACCGGCTGCACGAGGTGGACATCGTCATCTCCTCCACCGGCTCGCCCGTGGCCGTGATCCAGGCCAAGGACGTCAAGGCCGTGCTGCGCAAGCGCAAGAACAAGCCCATGTTCTTCATCGACATCGCCGTGCCGCGCGACATCGACCCGGACGTCAACACCCTGGACAACGTCTATCTCTACGACATCGACGACCTCAAGGAGGTCGTGGACGAGAACATGGCCCAGCGCCAGGGCGAGGCCACCAAGGCCCGCGCCGTGGTGGACCTCGAGACCGCGACATTCGGCAACTGGCTCAATTCGTTGAGCCTCCAGCCGACCATCGTGGACCTGGTCGGCAAGGCCGAGGACGTGGCCCAGCGCGAACTGGCCAAGACCCTGCGCAAGATCGGCCCGGTGGACGAGCGGACCCGCGACGCCCTGGAGCGGCTGGCCCTGTCCATCGCCCACAAGTCCCTGCACGAGCCCATCTGTTTTCTCAAGCGCCGCACCCAGGAAGAAGGCTCGGCCGAACGGTTCATCGACCTGGCCCGGCGCATGTTCAACCTGGACGACGAATCCGTGCCCGACAGCGCGCACCTGGACCGCAAGTCGGCCGTCTGTGCGCCCGAGGACATCGAGCAATACATCGAAATTTCGAAAAAGGAACAATAATGCGTACCTATCTCGTGGACGACCTGACCGACCAGGACTTTCAGACCGTGATCAAGGCCTTTGACGAACTGGGTCTGCGCGGCTCCCTGGAGGGCATATACTACCTGCCCCTGCCCGAGGACCTGCTTCAGCCCGAGCAGAAGGCCCATCTGAACGAGTGCGGCCCCTACTTCATGGCCCTGGAGGCCGTGGATTTGCCCGACCGATGCAGTCTGCGCATGGAGCTGCTCGTCCGCGCGCGCAACAAGATCCGCTGTTCCTGCGTGACCTACGCCACCCCGCCCCAGCGCAAGCACATGATCGAATATCTTGACCAGTTCATCGAGGAGCTGGAAGTCTCGGTGTAGCATGGCCGCCCTGCCCGCCGACATCCCGCCGACCCTCCAGGACCTCCTGCCCAAGTGGGCGCATTTCTGCCTCTACGCGGGCCGGTTCGTGGAGGAGGAGTTGGGCATCGACCTGACCGGCCGCCGCGTCCTGGTGGGCCTGTCCGGCGGCGTGGACTCCACCGCCCTGCTCCTGGTCCTGCACTACCTCTCATCCCGCGCGGACTTCACCGTGGGGGCCGTCCATCTGGACCATCAATTGCGGCCGGAATCGGCGGATGACGCCACCTTTGCCCGCGCCTTGTGCGAACGGCTGGGCATCGACTGCGAAGTCGAGACCCGCGACGTGGCCCGGCTGGCCGAGGAACGCGGCGTGGGGCTCGAGGAGGCCGGGCGCGAGGCGCGCTACGCCCTCTATGCCGAGCTACGCGAATCCGGCGGCTGGGATTTCATCGCCCTGGGCCACCAGTTGGACGACCTGAGCGAGGACGTGCTCATGCGCCTGATCCGGGGCACGGGCTGGCCCGGCCTGTCCGGCATGGCCGGTCACGACCCGGCGCGCGGCCTGATCCGCCCCCTGCTGCTCATCCCCAAGTCCACGCTCAAGGCCTTCGTGACCCACCTCGGCGTGCCCTGGCGCGAGGACGCGTCCAACGCGGACCCGGCCATGACCCGCAACCGCGTGCGCAACGAGATCCTGCCGCTCATCGAGAAGGAAAACCCGGCCTTCTGGCAGTCCGTGGCCCGGCTGTGGCGCCTGGGCCGCGTGGAGCAGGCGTTCTGGGCCGTCCTTGAGTCCGAGGCTTGTGAAATCCTGGATAATTCCCGGCTCGAATCCCTGCACAAGGCCCAGCGGCTGCACCTCTACAAGGCCTGCCTCGACCGTCTCGGTCCCGGCCAGGCCCTGGCCGACACCCTGTTCAAGCTCGACGAGGCCTGGCGGGATCGCCGGGTGGGCGCGGTCTTCCAGTTCCCCGGCGACAAGACCGCCTCCGTGGGTTCAGGGAACATGGTTTTCGCCTCCAAGCATTGACTTCCGGGCCTCCCCGGTATAATAGCATGTGATCTTTTGCACAATGTATCGGAATGGCCAGTCGGCATTTCGCTTTTTCATCATCAGGAGGATTTATGAATATTCTGATTTTCGGCCCCAACGGCTCCGGTAAAGGCACCCAGGGCGACATCGCCAAGGACAAGTACAAACTGGACCACATCGAGTCCGGCGCCATCTTCCGCAAGCACATCGGCGGCGGCACCGAGCTGGGCATGAAGGCCAAGGAGTACATCAACAAGGGCGAACTGGTTCCTGATGATATCACCATTCCCATGGTCCTGGACGTGCTGTCCAACTCCAAGAGCGGCTGGCTCCTGGACGGTTTCCCCCGCTCCCTGGTTCAGGGCGAGAAGCTCTGGGAAGCCCTGCAGAAGGACGGCGTGAAGCTCGACTACGTCATCGAGATCAAGCTGCCCCGCGAGATCGCCAAGGCCCGCATCATGGGTCGCCGCCTGTGCGCCAACAACCCGAACCATCCCAACAACGTCGGCATCCCGGCCATCGCCCCCGACGGCGACAAGTGCCGCGTCTGCGGCGGCGCCCTGTCCGCCCGCCAGGACGACCAGGACGAGGGCGCCATCGACGTGCGCCACAACATCTACTACGATGACAAGACCGGCACCATGGCCGCCTGCAACTACTTCAAGAATCTCAAGGACGCCGACTTCAAGTACATCGAACTCGACGGCGAAAAGTCCATCAACGAGATCAAGGAATACCTCATCAGCCAGCTCGCCTAGGCTTGGCTGTGACGCACTGAAAAAGCCCCTCCGGCCCTGCCGGAGGGGCTTTTTTTCGTTTCTCTTTTCCCCTTGCGCGTTCACCTGGTTCGCTACTTGTCCTGCAGCGTTTCCCAGAGCGGAAGGTAGTAATAATTGAGTTTGACCGTGTTGGTCGCGTAGTCCACCTTGAATTTGGCCCTGAGCTTGCGGTCCGGGAAGTTCCAGATCAGTTCGGAACTGTTCTCGCCCTCTTTCATCTTCGGCTGGACATCGGCATTGACCTGATCGCGAAAGCCGGGAGACAGGTCGGCGGCCTTGATCTTGCCCGCCTTGTACAAGGCCGCCCTCTCTTTGATGCCGCGCGTCAGTTCCTCACTGACCACGGTCACGATCTGGGCGTAGAGCTTTCCGTCCACCACGGCATAGGCAATCTCCGGCTTGCCGTACTTGTTCGCGGCGATGCCGCAGTCCGGGTCGTCATGGGTATAGTAGGAAACCGGGCCCGCTTCCTTGTATTTGTGAAACCCGTCGAATTGGGCGATGGCTTCCCCGAACGGGGGGTTTTGGCAGTCGAATTCACCGGCATGTCCCGTCGCGGGGAGCAGGCAGAGCGTGAGCAGCAACGGCAGTAACAATTTCATGCAACTCCTCCTTTTCTAATGTAAGTCGATGGATTACAGATACCCGGTTGTCGATTGATCCGCAATACGGTATCGCTCGATTCCCATGCGGGCGGGTTCCCCCCCCCGGCGGACAGGAACCGGTGCTCGGCCGTCGCCCGGAGGACTTCCGGGAGTATTCCACCACCCTTCTTTCCGAGGTTGTTCATGGACAGTTATGCACAATTTCTGGCTTCGTCGGCCGATGACCGCCTGGTCCTGATCAAGTCGGCCCCTGACGGCTATTGGCAAGAACGGAGCGAACGGATGGCGCTCGACCTTTTCCGCCGATGCGCGGCGCGGGTCCCCGCCTACAGGGACTTTCTGCACCGAAACGGCGTCGATCCTGCCGCCATACGGGGCATGGACGACTTCGCCCGCATCCCCGCCACGGACAAGGAAAACTACATCAACCACTACCCCGTGGACCAGCTCTGCTGGGACGGGGAGCTGGGCCGTTCCCGCCTGATCGCGTCCAGCTCCGGCTCCACGGGCACACCCTGCTTCTGGCCCGCCTTCGACGAGCAGACCCGGCACACGGCCGAGGCCTGGGAGTTACTGTTTCGGGATTTCCTGGAGGTACGGAACCGGTCCACCCTGTTCATTGTCGCCTTCGCCATGGGCTTGTGGGCGGCCGGGACCAGCACGATGATGGCCAACGAATGGATTTCGCGCAAAGGCTACCCGCTGACCCTGGCGACGCCGGGGATTCACATTCCCGACGTGCTCGCCCTGGTCCGGTCCATGCACGACCGTTTCGACCAGATCGTCATTGCGGGCTATCCCCCGCATGTCAAAACCATCATCGATGCGGGGATTCGGGACGATCTCGACTGGAAGCGGCTCAAACTGCGGTTCGTGTTTACCGGCGAGGCCTTCACCGAACGCTGGCGGACCCGCTTCGCCGAGCAGACCGGCCTGGACAACATCCTGACCGACGCCCTCAACATGTACGGTTCGGCGGACATCGGCATGGTCGCCCACGAGACGCCGCTGACGATCTGCCTGCGGCGCATGGCTGCGGAAGACGACAGCCTGGCCACCGCCCTGTTCGGCAGCGACCGGGTGCCCGCCGTGAATCAGTACAATCCCGAGACCCGGTACTTCGAGACCGTGGACGGTCGACTGGTGGTCACGGCGCCGAGCGGCATTCCCCTGGTGCGCTACAATACCAGGGACATCGGCGGCACCCTCACCTACGGAGACCTTGAAACCCGGCTCTCCGCGCTCGGCATCGGGCTCCAGGCGAAAACCGAAGCCCTGGGCATTGCGCAGCGCATCTGGAAGACGCCGCTGGTCTATCTCTTCGGGCGGGGCAAGTTCGCCGCCAGCATCTACGGGATAACCATCTTCCCCGAGTACACCAAATGGATTCTGGACGCCCCGGAACTGACCCGCGTGCTGACCGGGAAATTCGTCATCACCACCGAGGATACGGACGACCTGCGGCAACAGCTCCGACTCCGGGTCGAACTTGCCGAGGGCGTAGAGCCCACCGGGCGGACCCGTGATCTGGTCAAATCCGTATTCGTCCGGGAGCTGCCCAGGATCAGCAGCGAATACCGCGCTCTGCTGCAGGACATGGGCGACAGGGTCCACCCGGCCATCGACCTGCACCCCTTCGGCGACCCCGAACACTTCCCCAAGGACATCGTCAAAAAGGGCGCGTGACGCGCGGCCTCCGAGGTTGCACACCGCCGAAGACGCCCGCCTGCGGGGCGAAAAAAAAGGGAGGCCGGTCGGGCCTCCCTTTTGTATTGGCATGTGGAGCCGGTTAGGCTTCTTCGGCCTCCGGTTGTTCGCTGGGGCCGAATCCGTAGAGGATGGGGCTGGCAACGAAGATGGAGGAGTACGTACCCACGGTGATGCCGATGAGCAGCGCCAGGGCGAAGTCGTGGATGACCGAGCCGCCCATGACGTACAGGCAGAGCACCACGAGGAGCGTGGTGGCCGAGGTCATGATGGTGCGCGACAGGGTCTGGTTGACCGACAGGTTGATGATCCTGCCGAAGGACATCTTGCCCTGCTTGGCATGGGTGTTCTCGCGGATGCGGTCGAAGACGATGATGGTGTCGTTGAGCGAGTAGCCGACGATGGTCAGCAACGCGGCGATGATGGTCAGGTCGAATTCCTTGTTCATGATGGAGAACAGGCCGACCGTGATGATCACGTCGTGTATGAGGGCGACCACCGCGCCCAGGGCATAGTTGAGCTTGAGGTACCAGCACAGCCCCACGGTGATGATCAGGGCGACCAGGATGAGCCAGCCCATGTCCAGGCCGAGCAGACCGATGCCGTACACGCCGCCCGCCAGGGCGGCGGCCATGACCGCGGCCGCGGTCCAGCGCTGCTCGAAGCGGCCGGAGATGTACACGGCGATGAGCAGGACCGCGTAGAACAGGGCCTCAAGGGCCTGGGAGCGGAGGTCCGCGCCGACCTTGGGGCCGACCATCTCGAGCCGCTGGATCTCGAAGCTCGCGCCGAGGTTGTCGGTCAGGGCCGTGTTGATCTTGCCCCGGACCTCTTCGGACGAGATGTTCGAGGAGGAGGTCCGGATCAGGTACTCGTGGTCACCCTCGAGGCCGAGGGACTGGACCACCAGGCCGGGCAGCTTGAGCGTGTCCACGGCGTCCTTGATGGCGCCCACGTCCACGGCCTTGTCGACCTTCACCTGGACGATCATGCCGCCCGCGAAGTCGATGCCGTATTTGGGGCCGCCCTTGATCAGCAGGGAGCCGAGACCGGCCAGGATGAGGACCGCCGACAGGATGAAGGCGATCTTCCTGATGCCGATGAAGTCCAGATTGGTGTCGGGTTTGATTATCTGAAGTCCCATTATCGTCCCCCTAGACGCTCAGCTTGGCGTTGTCGGCGCGGTTTTTCAGGTACAGGTCGAACAGGATGCGCGACACGAAGATGGCCGTGAACATGGAGGTGATGATGCCGAGCGTCAGCGTGACGGCGAAGCCGCGGATGGGCCCGGTACCGAACTGGTACAGGATGATGGCCGCGATGACCGTGGTCACGTTGGCGTCGAGGATGGTCAGGGTGGCCCTGCCGTATCCTTCCGCCACGGACTGCTTGGGCGACAGGCCGCGCCGCAGTTCCTCGCGGATGCGCTCGTAGATGATGACGTTGGCGTCAACGGCCATGCCGATGGTCAGGATGATGCCCGCAATGCCCGGCAGGGTCAGGGTCGCGCCGAACGCGGCCAGACCGCCCATGATGAGCATGATGTTCAGGACCAGGACGATGTCGGCGACCACGCCGCCGAAACCGTAGTAGACGACCATGCACAGCAGGACCAGGGCCATGCCCACCATGGCGGACATGATGCCGCTGTTGATGGATTCCTGGCCCAGGGACGGACCGACGGAGCGCTGTTCCAGGATGGTCACGGGCGCGGGCAGGGAACCGGCGCGGAGCACGACCGCAAGGTCACGGGCTTCTTCACGGGTGAAGTTGCCGGTGATGGAGGCCTTGCCGCCCGCGATGCGCTCGCGGATGACCGGCGCGGAATAGACCTGGCCGTCCAGGACGATGGCCATGCGCTTGTTCACGTTGTCGGCGGTCAGGTCGGTGAAGATCTTGGCCCCGCGGGCGTTGAAGGTCAGCGCGACGTAGGCGTTGTTCCACTGGTCCAGGCGGACCTGGGCGTCGGACACGTACTCGCCGGTCAGGACCGCGTCCTTCTTGAGGACGATGGGCGACTTGGCGTAGGTGCCGTTGGCCTGACGGTGCAGGAGATCGGCCAGTTCGCGGCCGGGGCTGAGGATGCCCTGCTGGGCCTTCTTCAGGTCGGCGGAGTCATCGACCATCTTGAATTCGAGATGGGCGGTCTGGCCGATGATCCTGATGGCCCGCTCGGGATCGGCCAGGCCGGGCAGCTGGACCTGGATGCGGTTGTCCTGCTGCTTGCGGATCTCGGGTTCGGCCACGCCGAACTGGTCGATGCGGTTGCGGATGGTCTTGATGGCCTGGTCCATGGTCAGCTTTTCGACCTCGGTGCGGTACTTGGGCGGCACGGACAGGACGTATTTGACCTTGTCGCCGTCGAGCGGCGTGGACTGTTCGATGGTGAACGGGGTGTAGTCCTTGATGACGCCTTCAAAAGCGTCCTTCTGCTCGGACTTGATGAGCGTGACCTCGATGGCGTTCTCGTTCAGGACGGTCGGACGCAGGATGTAGACGTCCTGCTCGCGGGCGGACGCCTTTAGGTCGTCGCCCAGCCGGGCCAGGTTGTTGTCCATGGCCGTCTTCATGTCCACGCCGAGGGTCAGGTAGATGCCGCCCTTGAGGTCGAGGCCGAGGTTGATCCCGTTGCCCGGCAGGACCTTGCCGAGGGACGAATCCTTGACGCCGGGCAGGGACGGCAGCATGAAGGCCAGCCCCAGGAGCACGACGAAGAGAGCGATGATGGCTCTCAGACGCAAACTTTGCATGAAATCTCCCTGTAATACAAACTGGTTGCTACCCGCCTGAGAGGACCCACGACAAACGCAAGCGCGGATCGGGCCACCTTACGGGTGTGGTCCGATCCGCACGGAAGTCTCGGGTGCCGGCGCAAGAACCTACTTCTTCTTTTTGTCCGTTGCGGGCGCGGCGCCGTCCTTGTCCGCGACAAAGCCGCGCTTGATGACGACGTTGACGCCCGAGGCGATCTCGATGGTCAGGTTGTCGCCATCGATGTCGACGATGGCGCCGAGGATGCCGCCGTTGGTCCAGACCTTGTCGCCCTTCTTGAGAGCGTCGAGCATGGCCCGATGAGCCTTTTGCTTCTTCTGCTGCGGACGGATGAGCAGGAAGTAGAAGATGGCGAACATCAGGACGAGCATGGGCAGCGGGCCGCCCAGGATGCCGCCGAGGCCGCCTGCGGCGCCGCCATCGCCGCCCGCGGGCGGAGCCATGGCGAAGGCTACGGAATCGAAGAACATTGGTTCCTCCAAAGGTAATGAGTGTTGTATCTTCCCCGCCGTCTAGCAGGGGACGTACAGATTGCCGTACGGCCGGTGCGAAAACGGACGAATTTTCACGAAGTTCTCGCTTAAAATCGCCTTGCTGTCCAGCTTCAATTCCTTGGCGTATTCATTGACCAGCCCTTCGATGACCTTGAGGTCGTCGGAATCCACGGGGGTGGCCGTCAGTCCGGGACCGAGCTGGTCTTCGGGAACGGCGCCGCGGACGTAGATCACGCCGCCGTGCATGCCCGTCCCGAGACTCCGTCCCGCAACAGGCGCATCAGGCTTATCAGAAAACATACCCAAGAGCAAAATAATTCCACCGGCCATGTATTCGCCGAGGAAGTCCCCCGCCTTGCCGCCGACCACGATCCTGGGCTGGTGCTCCAGGTAGGCCTTCATGTGGATGCCCACGCGGTAGCCCACGTCGCCCTTGATGAAGATGTCGCCGCCGCGCATGGCGTAGCCGATGACGTCTCCGGCCAGTCCCTCGATGACGATCCGGCCGGCGTCCATGGTGTTGCCCACGCCGTCCTGGGCGTTGTTGTGCACCCGGACGTGCGGGCCGCGCATGAACGCGCCCAGATCCTGGCCGGGAACGCCGTAGATGTCGAAGTTGAAGTCGCCGTCCAGCGCGGTGGCCAGGTAGCGCTGGCCGTTGCACTCCCTGATGACGAAGTCGGTCACGCCGTCCTCGACCAGGGCGCGGATCTCCTCGTTGAACTGCCTGTAGTAGGTCCGCCCTGCCGTGAGGGTCTTCTGTTTTCTCTTGGCTGCCATCTAATCCTCCAGGTCCACGATGACGGGTTCGCCCGCCTTGGGCATCCAGACGCGGTCCAGCTCGGGACAGACGTCGCGCACGGCCGATTCCTCGCTCGACATGAAGATCATGTCGTCCTTCTCGGCCACCAGCAGGGGCCGCAGCTTGATGCGGTCATTCAGGCCCATGAGCCGGTTGTTGTCGGCCACCAGGATGGCGAAGGGCCCGTTGAGCATGGCCGGACCGTAGGTGGCGCGCAGGGTGGTGTACAGTTCCCTGTCCTCCGCGTCCATGCGCTCGATCTCGTCCCAGAACGGGGGGGCGAAGACCTTGGCGGCCATCTCCCAGGACAGGCCGTGCTTGCGGATGAGCATGTCCAGCTCGTAGGCCACGACCTCGGTGTCGGTCATCATGGTGCAGAGGTAGTCGTGCTCGCACAGGTAGCGGCGGTTGATGCCGTAGGAGGAAATCTCGCCGTTGTGCACGATGGACCAGTTCAGGATGGTGAACGGGTGCGCCCCGCCCCACCAGCCCGGGGTGTTGGTCGGGAACCGGTTGTGGCCGGTCCAGATGTAGGCGCTGTATTCCTCCAGGCGGAAGAAGTCGGCGATGTCCTCGGGGAAGCCCACGCCCTTGAAGGCGCCCATGTTCTTGCCCGAGGAGACCACGAAGGCCCCGGCCACGGCGGTGTTGATCTTCATGACCACGGCCACCACGTAGTCCTCTTCCGGCAGTTCGCGGAACTCGTTCTCCGGTTTTTCCGGCACGGTCACGAAGTAGCGGTTGAACTTGGGCGGCGTGGGGATGGCCAGGGTCCTGCGGGTGGGGATGGGCTCGTAGAAGTGCAGATCGAAGTACTTCTTGATCATCTCCTCGGAGCCCTTGATGGCCGCGTCGTCGTCGCACATCATGTGGAAGCAGTACTTCTCGGCGTGCTCGGGGTAGATGCCGTAGGCCGCGAACCCGCCGCCCAGGCCGTTGCCCCGGTCGTGCATGCAGGTCATGGCCTGGATGGGCATGTCGCCCGGGATCAGGCCCCGCTTCCTGTTGATGACGCCGAATATCCCGCAGCCGGAGATATCCTTCTGGAAATCATAATATCTTTCAGGTGCTTTCATTGCGTGATCCTTTAATCCGGTTCCACGACGCCGGGATTCCAGGTTTCCTTGAAGAACTCGTCCGGCCACATGAGCACGTCGGGCGCTCCGGCCAGAATCTGCTTCCTGGCGTCCTCGGGAACGGCCAGCTGGAATTTGACGAAGGCGGTGTACATGCCCGCCATGTCGATGTCGCCCACCAGCACGTAGCCGACAAGCCGGTCGTTGTGGAAGACGAGCTTGCGGTAGCTTTTCTTCTTCTGGTCCAGGGAGACGGCCACGTCGTAGGCGGCGTCGCCCTCGGGCGGGTTGACCGTGCCCACGGAGATGGTCGGCAGCCCGTAGAAGGAAATGGAGTTCATGGACAGGGAGCCGGTGAAGGGCACGTCCGCGCCGGTCATGTTCTTGCCCGCGCAGAATCCCTGGTTGTACGCGTTGGTCCAGATGGGGATGACTCGGTCGTCGCCGAACAGCAGGTCCCTGGCCTGGGCCACGTCGCCCGCGGCGAACACGCCCGGCGCGCTGGTGCGCATGTGGTCGTCCACCTTGATGCCCCGGTCCACCGCTATCCCGGCCTCCTTGGCCAGGTTGTAGTTGGGGACCACGCCGATGGCGATGACCACCACGTCGCATTGCAGGAAGTCGCCGTCGGTCAGGTGCACGCCCTTGAGGTTGCCCTCCTGGTCGCGCTGGATCTCCTTGGCCGACACGCCGCAGCGCACGTTCAGGCCGACCTCGGCCAGGCGCGAACCGGCCAGGGCGGCCGCATTCTCGTCAAAGGCCAGGCTCAGGATGCGCGGCGAGAGCTCCAGGATGGTCACGTCCACGCCCCGGTCGAACAGGGATTCGCCGGCCTTGAGCCCGATGAGCCCGCCGCCGATGACCACCGCCCGCTTTATCTCCTTGGCCTTGGAGATGAGCGTGTGGGCGTGGGCCAGGTTGGTGAAGTTGTACACGTCGGCCCCGTCCGAGCCCGGAATGGGCGGGGTGAACGGGATGCCGCCGGTGGCGACGAGCAGGTTCTCGAACTCCACCACGTCGCCCTTGTCCGTGGTCACGGTTCTGGCCTTGGTGTCGATGGCCGTGACCCTGGTGCCGAGCATCACGGAGACCTTGCTTTTCTCGTAGAATTCCTGGGGCCTGAGGGACAGGCGGTCCGGGCCGATCTTGCCCGCCAGCAGGTAGGAGATGAGCGGGCGGCCGTAGGCCGGGGCGTCCTCGGCCCCGATGACCAGGATCTCGTTTTCGGTATCGACCTTGCGGATGCCCTCGATGGCTCCGATGGAGGCGATGCCGTTGCCGATGATGACGTATTTCATGGTCGCTCCCTATCTCTCCTCGAATTTCAGGGCCTGGTTGGGGCAGGCGGCCACGCAGGCCGGTCCGCCCTCTCGCCCTTCGCACAGGTCGCACTTGACGATCTTGTTCTCGATGGGGTGCCGCTTGATGGCCCCGTAGGGGCAGGCCATGAGGCAGGACCAGCAGCCCACGCACTTGTCGCGGTCGTAGACCGTGCGGCCCGTCTCCGGGTCCTTGTGCAGGCCGCCGGAGATGCAGGCGGCCACGCAGGAGGGCTCGTCGCAGTGGCGGCAGGAGATGGCCACGCAGATGTCGCCCTTCTCGAAGACCTTCTTGCAGGCGGTCAGCCCGTCCTTGCCCTGCTCTTCGCGGAAGGCGATGATCGGGTCCTTGGATTTGGAGTGGGCGGTGATGCAGGCCACTTCGCAGAGGTGGCAGCCGATGCAGTATTCCTTGTCCGGATAGACTCTTTTCATGATGTCCTCCGTCTAGCGCCCGGCATGCTTGATGCCGAGGATGTCGAGTTCGGTGTCGGAAAGGCCGACGCCCCGGAGCTTGTCGCGGTTGCCGCGCAGGGACTCGATGGAGTTGAGTCCCATGCCGCCGAGCATCTCCTCGATCTCGTGCCCCCAGGCGTGGATCAGGTTGGTCAGCTTGCGGGCCGCGATGTCCGGGTTCTGGCGCTTGGACAGCTTGGGATCGTTGGTGGCGATGCCCCACGGGCACTTGCCGGTGTAGCACCGGCCGCAGATGGTGCAGCCCACGGCGATGAGCGTGGCCGTGCCGATGTACACGGCGTCCGCGCCCAGCGCGATGGCCTTGATGACGTCGCCGGAGCAGCGGATGCCGCCCGCGGCCACCACCGAGACGCTGTTGCGGATGCCCTCGTCGCGCAGCCGCTGGTCCACCTGGGCCAGGGCCAGCTCGATGGGGATGCCGACGTTGTCGCGGATCATGGCCGGGGCCGCGCCCGTGCCGCCGCGCATGCCGTCGATGGTGATGATGTCCGCGCCCGCCCGGGCGATGCCCGAGGCGATGGCGGCCACGTTGTGCACGGCCGCGATCTTGACCGAGACCGGGGCCTTGTATTCCGAGGCCTCCTTCAGGGCGTAGATGAGCTGGAGCAGGTCCTCGATGGAGTAGATGTCGTGGTGCGGGGCCGGGGAGATGGCGTCGGACCCGATGGGGATCATGCGGGTCTCGGAGACCTTGTCGTTGACCTTGCCGCCGGGCAGGTGCCCGCCGATGCCGGGCTTGGCGCCCTGCCCCACCTTGATCTCGATGGCCGCGCCCGCCCGGAGGTAGTCGCGGTGCACCCCGAAGCGGCCCGAGGCCACCTGGACGATGGTGTGCTCGCCGTATTTATATAAGGTCTTGTGCAGCCCGCCCTCGCCGGTATTGTAATAGGTCCCGCATTCGGTGGCCGCGCGGGCCATGGCCCGGTGCAGATTGAAGTTGATGGCCCCGAAGCTCATGGCCGCGAACATGATCGGCACGTCCAGGGTCAGCTGCGGGGTCAGGCGGGTCTTGAGGGTGGTCTTGCCGGTCTTCTTGTCCGTCGTGAGCTCCAGCTTGCGCGGCTTGGCCCCCAGGAAGGTCTTCAGCTCCATGGGTTCGCGCAGGGGGTCGATGGACGGGTTGGTCACCTGGCTGGCGTCCAGCAGCATGCGGTCCCAGTAGACCGGGATGTCCACCGGGGAGCCCATGCCCGCCAGGAGCACGCCGCCCGTGTCCGCCTGTTTGTAGATGTTCTGCAGGAACACCGGGCGCCACAGGCTGTTCGTCCTGAAATCCGACGGCTTCTTGATGATGTTCAGGGCCGCCGTGGGGCACAGGGCCTCGCAGCGGTGACAGCCGATGCACTTGGAGTTGTCGTGCATGACCTTTTGCCGGGCTTCATCCCAATAGTGAGCCTCGTACGAACACTGCCGGACGCAGACCTTGCAGTTGATGCACAGCTCCGGGTCCCGTTCAATACAGAACTCATGGTAATTCTTGTTGATGGGCTGAAAAAGCAAGACAGGTAACCTCTCTCGTTAGTTGCCAAAAAAGTCATCCTGCGGACAAGATGGTCGGAGCGCGTCTCCGAAACTTTCACAATTCGGGCAATACCACCGAATAGCAAAGGGGAGTCACAAAAACACATCACCCTATTCTCTGTCAAGAAAACTTTTAACACGTTGAATTTCCATGCAATGTATATATTTGGAAAGCGTCTTGACCCATATGCGAAACGTCTTGATCGGCCCGCTACGGACCGGGGAACCGCCCTGCCCCGCTCGTGGCTTGATATCCCTTGACTTTTGCGGACCACCCGGCTAAGGGATGACCATGCAAACGCACCAGAACCGCTTCGGCTTCTTTTTCTTTTTTAGCTTTCGCTTTTTTAGAAGCGCCTGCGGTTTCGAGGTGTGCGTGTAGCTGACCACAAGTTTCATCCACAACCAGGGCCGCAGGCGACAAGCTTGCGGCCCTTTTTGTTTGCGGCCCAAGCGTCTCCGGCCCGCAACAAAGGGGCAAGATCATGATGCTGGGATTGGGGAGTGTGGAGATCGCGCTGGCCTTCTGGCTGTCCGTGGCGGCCACGGCGCTGTGCGTCGTTTACGGAATTGTGAACTGGAACAACAAGGGTACCGACAAAACCGGAGGGGGGGCGTCATGACCGGCAAGCTCATCGGCGTTCTCATCTATCTCGGGGTCATTTTCTATCTCGGCTACCGGGCCTGGCTCAAGACCCGCGAGTCCACGGACTACATGCTCGCCGGACGGAGCATGAACCCGTTCGTCCTGGCCATGTCCTACGGGGCGACCTTCGTCTCCACCTCGGCCATCGTCGGTTTCGGCGGCGTCTCGGGCATGTTCGGCATGTCCCTGCTCTGGCTGACCTTCCTGACCATCTTCGTGGGCATCTTCGTGGCCATGGTCTTCTTCGGCAAGCGCACCCGGCGCATGGGGCTCCAGCTCGATTCCCACACCTTCCCCGAATTCCTGGGCAGGCGCTACGGCTCCAAGTTCATCCAGCAGTTCTCGGGCGTGGTCATCTTCGTCTTCATCCCGGTCTACGCGGCCGCCGTACTCATCGGCATCTGCCGCATGCTCGAGGTGGCCTTCCCGGCCGTCTCCTACGGCGTCTGGCTGCTCGTGGTCACCGCCATCGTGGCCCTGTACGTGATCACCGGCGGGCTCAAGGCGGTCATGTACACCGACGCCTTCCAGGGGACCATCATGGCCGTCATGATGCTCATCCTCATCGTCACCACCTACTCCCTGCTCGGCGGCGTGACCGCGGCGCACCAGGCCCTGACCGACATGGTCGCCCTGGTCCCGGCCGGGCTGGCCAAGGGCGGCATGACCGGCTGGACCACCGGCCCGCACCTCCAGTCCCCCATCGGGCTGACCGTGTACACGACCATCATCTACGGCGTGGGCATCGGCGTGCTGGCCCAGCCGCAGCTGGCCATCCGCTACATGACCGTGCCCTCGGACCGCGAGCTCAACCGGGCCGTGGCCATCGGCGGCGTGTTCATCCTGCTCATGACCGGCGTGGCCTTCGTCACCGGGGCCCTGTCCAACGTGGTCTTCTTCCAGAAGTTCGGCAAGATCGCCATCACCATGGCCGACAACAACTTCGACTCCATCATCCCGCTGTACATCGACAAGGTCATGCCCGGCTGGTTCTCCGGCCTGTTCCTGGTGGCCATGTTCGCGGCGGCCATGTCCACCATGAGCTCCCAGTACCACGTGGGCGGCACCTCGCTGTCCCGCGACTTCCTTGAACAATACGTCAACGTGGGCAACGGCGGCTCGTCCATGAAGCTCAACCGGCTGGGCGTGACCGTGGCCATCATCGCCACCCTGGTCTGGGCCTGGCTGCTGCCCGGCGGGGTCATCGCCCGGGCCACGGCCTTCTTCTTCGGCCTGTGCGCCGCCTCGTTCCTGCCCATCTACGTGCTCGGCCTGTATTGGAGAGGCATGACCAAGACCGGGGCCAAGGTCTCCATGGTCGGCGGGTTCTGCTTCTCCATGTTCTGGCTGCTCTTCGTCCACGTCAAGGAAGCGGGCTTCATCGGCCTGTGCCAGGCCATGTTCGGCAAGGCCACCCTGGTGTCCGACGCCGCGCCCGGCTCCTGGCTGTGGCTCATGCAGTGGGTCGATCCCAATGTGGTCGCCCTGCCCGTCTCCCTGGTCCTGGCCGTGGGCGTCAGCCTGGCCACCCGACGAATCGAGGAAAAACACCTCGACCTCTGCTGGGAGGGACTCTGCTGATCCGTTTCGACAACGCGATCGCAAGGCGCCGTTCCGGGAGGGATGGCGCCTTTTTTCATTGCAATCGGGAGAGGATGCCGACACGCGGCGATGCCGGGTGATTTCGCCCCCGGCGGGCAGGGATTCGCCCCCGCCGCACCCCATGCGGGGACCGGCGGCGCCGGGGGTGGACCGTTTGTTGACAGTTGCTTTTGAAGCGAACATAAACAACCATTCGTTCAACACAAGGATAGAGACGCACAATGAACAAGATCGACGTGAACGTGAAGTTCCTGCACGAGGTTTGGCAAGAAAACGAACTGGCCTACGCCACCGAACATTCGGCGGGTCTGGACCTGCGCGCCTGCATCGACGAGGGCGAGATCGAGATCGGCCCCGGCGAAAAGGCCGCCATCCCGGCGGGCGTGGCCATCGAGGTCCGCGAGCCCAGCGTGGCCGGGTACGTCTTCTCGCGCAGCGGCCTGGGCACCAAGGAAGGGCTGACCGTCAGCCAGGGCGTCGGCGTCATCGATCCGGACTACCGCGGGGAGATCAAGGTCTCACTGCTCAATACCTCGGGCGAGGTGCGACGAATAAGGCGCGGACAGCGCATCGCACAGCTCGTCTTCATGCCCGTGTTTCAAGCGATAATCACCCCCGTGGACGAACTCGGCTCCACCGCGCGCGGCGCGGGCGGATTCGGCTCCACCGGGAAACACTAATAGAGAGAAGCATCATGTCCGAGAAATTCGAAGCCATAAAGAAACGGGAATCCAATCTCATATGTAATACCTACGGCCGCTATCCCCTGGCCGTGAGCCGGGCCAAGGACTGCCGGTTGTACGACCTGGACGGCGTGGAGTACCACGACTTCCTGGCGGGCATCGCCGTCTGCTCCCTTGGCCACAGCCGCGAGGACCTGGCCGAGGTCATGGCCGAACAGGCCCGCAAGATGGTCCACGTCTCCAACCTCTTCTACCAGGAGCCCCAGCTCGACCTGGCCGAGAAGCTGCTGTCCACCTGCGCGGCGGGCAAGGTCTTCTTCTGCAACTCCGGGGCCGAGGCCAACGAGGGGGCCATCAAGCTGGCCCGCAAGTACATGCACACCGTGCGCAACGAGGACCGCTACGAGGTCATCACCCTGGAGAAGTCCTTCCACGGCAGGACCCTGTCCACGCTGACCGCCACCGGCCAGTACGGGCCCATCAAGGAAGGGTACAATCCCCTGCCTGAGGGGTTCGTGACCGTGTCCTTCGGCAACGTCAACGCCCTGCGCGGGGCCATCAACGCCCACACCGCCGCGATCATGATCGAGATGGTCCAGGGCGAGGGCGGCGTGCGTCCCCTGCCCCAGGACTACGTCAACGACATCGTGGCCCTGTGCAAGGAGAACGGCATCCTGCTCATCGTGGACGAGGTCCAGACCGGCGTCTGCCGCACGGGCCGGTTCTGGGCGCACCAGCACTACGGCATCACCCCGGACATCTTCACCTCGGCCAAGGCGCTGGCCAACGGGCTGCCCATGGGCGCGGTCCTGTGCAGCGACGAGGTGGCCAAGGGATTCACGCCCGGTTCCCACGCCACCACCTTCGGCGGCGGGGCCGTGGTCTCGGCCGTGGCCGCCAAGGTCATCGACATCATGCTTGAGGAGAAGATGGCCGACCGCGCCCTGAAGATGGGCGAGTTCGCCAAAAAGCAGGTTCTCGAACTCCGGAAGAAACACCCCGAGACCATCGCCGGAACGCGCGGCCTGGGACTGCTCTTCGGCATCGAACTGGCCAAGAACGGACCGGAGATCTGGAAGGGGCTGCTGGAACACAAGGTGGTCTGCAACCTGACCCAGGGGACCGTTCTGCGGCTGGTGCCGCCCCTGACCGTGACCGAGGAGGACATCCTGTTCTTCATGCGGGCCCTGGACGAGGTCCTGACGTCGGTGGAGGGATAGTCGCGGAGAGGTCGGCTTGACCGCCCGGTGGCGAAGGCGTATTCTGTGATTTGAGGAATCGAGTCATGAGCGCCGTCGCCCCCATAGGGTCCACGCCGGACTATCTCCCCCGGCAGGAAAAGGAACCGGAACCGGTTCCCCAGGCCGAGCGGGCGGGCGAGGTCAAGACCCCGACCGAGGTCAAGTCAGACGCGGTCAAACAGGCCGAGCAGACCACCCTTTACGACTTCCGGTACACGGGCAAAGGCTCGTTCATCGACAAGGTATTCTAGTTTGGCTCATTGATGACGCAACCATTCAAGGCCGGGGCACGTTCCCGGCCTTGTCATATTCCACCAAGAGGACGCACCGCCATGTCCACCCTGCTCAAGATCCAGTTCACCATTCCCGAGGAAACCGCCGACGAGGCCGGGGTCTTCATCGCGTCCAAGGTCCCCCACGGCTGGGAGGAGACTCCCGCCGGGGACGGCCGCAGGTTCACCCTGTACCTGGAGGACCACCCCCTGGGCCACGAGATGGTCCGGGAGTTCCAGGCCCGCTTCCCCGAGGCGGACGTGACCTGGTCCGAACAGGAGTCCGAGAATTGGGCCATGGCCTGGAAGGACTTCTTCGTTCCGGTCAACTGCGGGGAATCCTTCCGCATCTACCCGCCGTGGCTGAACGACGACGAGGAGAACGGGACCACCCACATCGTCATCGAGCCCAAGATGGCCTTCGGCACCGGCCACCACGCGACCACCTCCCTGTGCCTGGCGACCATCGGCCGGCTGGCCAAGGCCGGGACCATCGCCGAGGGCAAGACCTTCCTGGACCTGGGCACCGGGTCCGGCATCCTCGGCATCGGCCTGTCCAAGCTCGGCCTGACCGGCATCGGCCTGGACATCGACCCCCAGGCCGTGGTCTGCGCCGTGGAGAACGTGGCCGCCAACGGCGTGACCGAGTCCATGCGGCTGGCCGTGGGCTCCATCGACTGCGTGGAGCCGGGCCGGACCTTCGACCTGGTGGTGGCCAACATCCTGTCCGGGCCGCTCATCGAGATGGCCGGCGACATCGTCGCCAGGGTCAGGCCCGGCGGCACCCTGGTCCTGTCCGGCATCCTGGCAGACAAGCAGTCCGACGCCGTGGCCGAGGCCTACGGGCGACGCGGCCTGGGCGAACCCGAGCGGTTCGTCGAGGGCGAGTGGATCTGCCTGGTCTGGCAGAACCTGGGGAGCTAGCATGGCCCTGCCCGGCACCCTGATGGATATGTACGAGGCCATGCTGGCCACCCTCGGCCCGAGCGAGTGGTGGCCGGGCGAGACCCCGTTCGAGATCGCCATCGGGGCCATCCTGACCCAGAACACCAACTGGAAGAACGTGGAAAAGGCCCTGTCCAACCTCAAGGACGCGGGCGTGCTCGAAGCCGAACCCCTGCACGCCCTGTCCGTGCCGCGTCTGGCCGAGCTGATCCGTCCGGCCGGATATTACAACATCAAGGCCAAGCGGATTCACAACTTCCTGCAATTCCTCAAGGACGAGGCGGAGTTCGACCTGCTCGCCCTGAAGGACCGGGAGCTCGCCGAACTGCGGCCCAAGGTCCTGTCCATCAACGGCATCGGGCCCGAGACCGGGGACTGCATCCTGCTCTACGCCCTGGATTTCCCGACCTTCGTGGTGGACGCCTACACGGCCCGCATCCTTGGCCGCCACGGCCTGGCCTGGGAGGACATCGACTACCACGGGCTGCAATCCATTTTCATGGACGCCCTGCCCGAGGATGTGGCACTGTACAACGAATACCATGCCCTCATTGTCCGCGTGGGTGCCAACTGGTGCCGGAAAAAGGCGGGCCTGTGCGACGCCTGTCCTCTTCAACCTTTCCTTGAACAATAGACTCTCATGCGAAAATTCCTCGTCCTGACAGTATGTTGCATCCTGCTGCTTCCGGCCCTGGCCTGTGCCCAGGCCGAGGACGAGTCCATCAGCGAGTCCTTGCAGCAGGAGCACCAGAAGGCGGACGAGAACGAGCGGAAGGTCCGCGAGCTGACCCAAAAGGCCGGGCAGATATCCACCCGGCTGTCGGACATCGAGGACGACGTCAAGTTGCTCAAGGGGCGCATCCGGGACCAGGAAAAGGTTCTGTCCGACATCCGCGAGAGTGAGCGCCAGGCCCAGCAGGACCACTTCACCCTGGAAAAGGAGAAGGAGCGCATCACCATGGAGCTGTCCGGGCTCATGCGCACCCTGTGGCCGCTGCATCTGCAGAACGTCCGCTCGCGTTTCGAGGGCGTGGAGGACTGGGCCATGTTCGACCGCCGCTTCAACTGGCTGGCGGACATCTACGCGGCCACAGGCCGCAAGCTGGACGAGGCCCGGGACAATTCGCGGAAGATCGCCCTGAACCTGGAGAACCAGCGTCAGCTGGCCGAGGAGGCCGAAAAACAGCTGGCCCAGGTGAACGAGAGCAAGGACCGGCTCCTGGACAACCAGTACGCCCTGCGCCGGAACCTCAAGAAGATCAACCGCCAGAAGGAGAACGCCGAAGCCGAGCTGTCCGATATCCTGGCCACCATCGAGAAGCTCAAATACCAGTTGCAGTCCCAGAAGACCAAGCGGTTCGCCCTGTACAAGCGCACCCTGCCCTGGCCCGTCAAGGGGCGGGTGGTCGCGGGCTTCGACCTGAAGGCCAATCCCCCGGAGCGCGGCCTGGCCATCGGGGCCGCCGAGGGGAGCCAGGTACAGTCCATCTTCTGGGGCAAGGTGGTTCACAACGACACCCTGCGCGGCTTCGGGCATGTGGTCATCATCTACCACGGGTATAATTATTACAGCCTTTACGCCTATTTGTCCGACACGTTCGTGCGCAACGGCCAGGAGGTGGAGAAAAACGAGCCCCTGGGCACGGTGGGCTATTTCCCCAAGCTGGACGGGCCTGGACTGTATTTTGAATTGCGTTTTCATCAAAAACCAATTAACCCACAAACTTGGTTAACAGCCCTGAGATGATTGTCGTTGACCCAACACATTAGGACTCCGTTATTCGGGAGGCATTCATGCGTGTTACGCTTTGGATAGTCACTTTTCTGCTTCTGTTTACCCTGACCGTCGCCCCGAGCCAGACCATCGCGGCCAAGGGCGATCAGTTCGAAGCGCTCAAGACCTTCTCGCAGGTGCTCGACCTGGTTGAAAGCAACTACGTCAAGCCCGTGACCAAGAAGGAGCTCATCGACAATTCCATCAAGGGCATGCTCGAGGAGTTGGACCCCCACTCCACCTATCTCTCGCCCGAGGACTTCAAGGACATGCAGGTGGACACCGCCGGCAAGTTCAGCGGCATCGGCATCGAGATCAGCATGGACCAGGGGCGCATCGTGGTCGTCTCGCCCATCGAGGACACCCCGGCCTACAAGGCGGGCCTGCTCGCGGGCGACATCATCCTCGAGATCGACGGCGAGTCCACCCAGGACATGACCCTCATGGACGCGGTCAAGCTGATCCGCGGCGAAAAGGGCACCACCGTCAACCTGCTCATCCTGCACAAGGATTCCAACAAGCCGGTGGAAGTGGCCATCGTCCGCGGGACCATTCCCATCGTCAACGTCAAGACCCAGTCCCTGGAGGACGGCTACCTGTACCTGCGCCTGACCAAGTTCCAGGAGTCCTCCACCAAGAACCTGCGTGACGCCGTGGACCAGTACCGCAAGACCCACGAGCTCAAGGGCATCGTCTTCGACCTGCGCAACAACCCCGGCGGCTTGCTGAACCAGGCGGTCTCCGTGGCCGACACCTTCCTTGAGGACGTTACCATCGTCTACATCCAGGGCCGCAACCAGGCGGACCGCAAGGACTTCTTCGCCACCAAGAACGCCGACGACGTCAAGGTCCCCATGGTCACCCTGATCAACGCTGGTTCGGCCTCGGCCTCCGAGATCGTGGCCGGCGCCCTCCAGGACCGCAAGCGCTCCCTGATCGTGGGCGAACGTTCCTTCGGCAAGGGCTCGGTCCAGCAGATCATCCCCCTGTCCGACGGCTCGGGCATCAAGCTGACCACCGCGCTCTACTACACCCCCAGCGGGCGCTCCATTCAGGCCAAGGGCATCGAGCCCGACCTGCGCATCCCCTTCGAGGCGCCGCGCGAGGATGAGATGGACCTGCGCGACCGGTTCACGGTCCGCGAGAAGGACCTGAGCGGCCACCTGGAAAACGGCCAGAAATCCGCCAAGCAGAAGAAGGACGAGGACGCGGAAAAGGCCAAGGACATGCTCACCCGCGACAACCAGCTGCGCATGGCCCTGGAACTGGTCAAGAGCCTGCCCCGCATGAAGGAACTCCAGTAGGCAGGCCGGGCCGCGCCCATGGACGACCGCGCTCCCGACACCAATACCGAAAACCGGACCGGGCTCGATGGACTCCTGAAGAGGATCTATCGGCCCGGTCCTCTTATTTTCCTGTTCACCCTCGCCTTCCTGGCCCTGGCCGGGCTCGGCTGGATGCTTCTGACCAAGCAGACCCCGCCGCCCCAGGTGATCACGCCCGTGGCCGAGGAACGGCGCGAGGAACCGCAGCCCGACAAGGTGTATGAAGAGGTCACCTCGGACATGGAGGACCAGGTCAAGCAGGCCGATCTGGCCATCATCGAGACCATGCGGGACCTGGACCTCAAGATGCACGACCTCGACCTGGTGGACGTGGAGCAACGCCGGTTCGAGGGCAGCGGGTACCACTACCAGGTGCTCCAGTTCCCCAAGGTCACGGACCGCAACCGCTTCCTGGTCACCCTGCGCAGACGCCTCTTCGACCGGCTGCCCGACGCGGTCCTGCTGGACAACGGCGACACCGAGGCGGCCATCGAGATTCGCGGGCAGCGCACCCACCGGCTGCTCCTCGAGGCCACGCCGCAGATCATCGCCCGGCCCGAGGCCAAGGGGCCCAAGCTGGTGGTGGTCATCGACGACGTGGGTGAGGATTACCGCGTGCTCAAGGGACTGGCCGGGCTGGACCTGCCCCTGACCTTCGCGGTCTGGCCGCACGCCAGCCACACCCGCGAGTGCGTGGAGTGGATCGCCAAGACCCACCACGACCTGCTCATTCACTTCCCCATGGAGCCCATGGGCTACCCCCAGGTCAAGCCGGGGGACGACGCCCTGTTCGTGTCAATGACCCCGGACCAGGTCCGGCAGCGCGTGGCGGACAACCTGGCGCGCATCCCCGAGGCCATCGGGGTGAACAACCACATGGGTTCGCGTTTCACCGCCGACAAGGCGGGCATGGCCGTCGCCCTGACCGAATTCAAGCGCCACGGGCTGTTCTTCCTGGACAGCCTGACCTCGGGCAAGAGCGTGGGCCGGGCCACGGCCAAGACCGTGGGCATCCCCTTCTACGAGCGGGATACCTTCCTGGACAACGTCAAGGACGTGAACGCCATCCTGCTCCAGCTGCGCAAGACCGAACGGGTGGCCCAGCGCCAGGGCCGGGCCATCGCCATCGGCCACCCCTACCGCCAGACCCTGGACGCCCTCCGCGCCTGGCAGGACAGCCGGGACCCGGCCATCCAGGTCATCACCCTGTCGAAACTGCCCACGGAATAGGCCGTCCCGCCCGCCTCGTTCCCGTTTTTTCCCCGGACGCCGCTGGCGGCCCGGTTTCGGCCGCAGTGTCGAGACATGGGGATGTCTTTCCCGTCGGCAGTCGCCATTATCCCGGATTGCTTGAAATATTGAGTTATGCGGATATGGGTATTTGACTAAGTCTCATCTTTCTCTAAACAATATCGGGCGAAATCGGGCGTAAATTGCGCCATTTCGTTGCCAGGATCGGGGGTGCGCGGTATGCAGGTGCATAAGGATTTCCGAAAATCCGCCGATAGGAAACAAACGGTACGGCCCGGTTTTTGCTAATTGTTCAACGACGTTCAATTTCCCGGCACGCGCCGGTCAAACGGGCCGTAAGATCGGCGTACATGAGGCTTTGTCCAGATGAGCAAAATCCTCGAACAAGATGAAGTTGATGCCCTGCTCCGGGGCCTTTCCGGCGGGGATGTCGAGACCGAGACCGAGATACCGGAGGACGATACCGGGGTGGTCGCGTTCGACCTGGCCAACCAGGACAGGATCATCCGCGGCCGCATGCCCGTGCTCGAGATCGTCAACGACCGGTTCGCGCGGTTGTGCACCAACGCCCTGGCCAACACCATGCGCAAGCGGGTGGACATCAACCCCATCTCCATCGACATGTCCAAGTTCGGCGATTTCATGCGCTCCCTGCCGGTGCCGACCTCCATCTCCATCTTCAAGATGGACCCCCTGCGCGGCAACGCCCTGCTGGTGGTCGATTCCCGCCTGGTTTTCGCCCTGGTCGAAAACTTCTTCGGCGGCGCGGGCTCCCAGCCCAAGGTCGAAGGCCGCGACTTCACGCCCATCGAACAGGCCATCGTTGAGCGCGTGGTCAAGATCGCCCTGGCCAACATGGAGGAGTCCTGGAAGCCCGTGCACGAGGTCCACGTGGAGATGGTCCGCACCGAGGTGAACCCCCAGTTCGCGGCCATCGTGCCGCCTTCGGACGTGGTCATCGTGGTTACCTTCGAGGTGGAGCTCGAAAACGCCATCGGCTCGCTCATCGTCTGCCTGCCCTACGCCACCATGGAGCCCATCCGCTCGAAACTTCACGCCTCCTTCCAGTCCGAACGGCTCGAAGTGGACCACGTCTGGATCAACCGCTTCAAGGAGCGGCTCATGGAGACGCCCGTGGAAATGGTCGTGCGCCTGGGCCGGACCTCCATCTCCGGCCGCCAGTTGCTCTACCTCCAGGAGGGCGACATCATCCTCCTCGATACCGACGAGGACGAACTCCTCGAGGCCGAGGTCGAAGGCGTGCGCAAGTTCCAGGGGCTGCCCGGCCGGGTCAAGGGCAACAAGTCCTTCAAGGTCATCAAGGAAGAGGAAATCCGCTTCTGATCCGTCCGTTTTTCGACGAGTTTCCGGGGCCGCTTCGTGCGGCCCCTTTTGTATTGGGACGCGAGCCGCCGTCTTCAACTTGAAATGGCTTGACGAAAAGCCCGCCGGGCGGTCAATGTTCCCTTTTGAAAAGCACTTCGAGGAGGAGTTTTCCGATGAAAAAGATACTGTTGCTCATGGCGGCCGTCCTGCTGGTCGCCTCCACCGCCTTTGCCGGCAAGAAGTACGTCATCTCCGTGACCCAGATCGTGGAGCACCCCGCCCTGGACGCCATGCGTAACGGCGTGGCCGACCGTCTCAAGGAAAAGGGCATTGATTTCACCTATAACGTGCACATTGCCCAGGGCAATATGGCCAACAACACCCAGATCGTCTCCCAGATCATCGGCGAGCAGCCCGACCTGGTGGTGGCCATCGCCACCCCCGGCGCCCAGGCCTGCGCCCAGAAGATCCACGACACGCCCATCGTCTTCACCGGCGTGACCGATCCCGTCACCGCCGGGCTGGTCAAGGACCTCAAGAACACCGACGGCACGAACATCACCGGCATGTCCGACTACAGCCCCATGGACAAGCATGTGGCCCTGATCCGGGAGATCGTGCCGAACGTCAAGGCCATCGGCATCATCTACAATTCGGGCGAGCCCAACTCCGTGCCCAACCTGAAGGCCCTGAAGGAAGAGGCCGCCAAGGTCGGCATCAATGTCGAGGAAGCGACCATCGCCAACTCCAGCGGCGTGTACCAGGCCGCCAAGAGCCTGGTGGGCCGCTGCGACGTGGTCTACGTGGGCACGGACAACACCGTGGTCTCGGCCATCGAGTCGGCCGTCAAGGTCTGCGAGGACAACCACCTGCCGCTCATCGTCGGCGACGTGGACTCCGTGGCGCGCGGCGCCATCGCGGCCGTGGCCGTGGACTACTACAAGATGGGCTTGCAGACCGGCGACATGGCCGCCCGCATCCTGGTGGACGGCGTCAAGCCCGGCGACATGCCCGTGGAGTTCCTCAACGACCTGAACCTGCACGTCAACCTCAAGGCCGCCAAGGCCATGGGCGTGACCCTGCCCCAGTCGGTCATCGACCGGGCCACCAAGGTCATCGAGTAGGCGCGAAACGCATTTGCCAATCGGGCCCAGAAACGATACAAGGCGCGTTGCTTCACCAACGCGCCTTTTTTATTTTCCGCCGGACCCGCCCGCGACGCACCGGCCACGGCAACCATTAGGATCGATACATGACTCTCTACGCATTTTTCGGCGCCATTGAGCAGGGGTTCGCCTACGGCCTCATGGTCATCGGCGTGTACCTGACCTTTCGGGTGCTCGATTTCCCGGACCTTACCGTGGACGGGAGCCTGCCGCTCGGGGCCGCCGTCTCGGCCGTGGCCATCACCTCGGGATATTCCCCGCTCCTGTCCATCTTCATGGCCGCCGGCGCCGGGTTCCTGGCGGGCATGGTCACCGGCATCCTGAACACCAAGTTCAAGATCCTCCACCTGCTCGCCTCCATCCTGACCATGATCGCGCTTTACTCCATCAACCTGCGCATCATGGGGCGGCCGAACATGGCCCTGCTCGGCCAGGACACCGTGGTAGACTGGTTCAATAATTTCACGGGGGTGCTGCCCCAACACTCGACCCCACTGCTCTTCGGGCTGATCTGCTTCGCCGTGGTCGTCGTGCTCATCTGGTTCCTGCACACCGAGATCGGCCTGGCCTTCCTGGCCACGGGCGACAACCCGCAGATGATCACCAGCCAGGGCGTGAACACCGACATCGTCATCATCTGCGGCGTGGGGCTGTCCAACGCCCTGGTGGCCGCCTCCGGGGCCCTGGTGGCCCAGAACCAGGGCGCGGCGGACGTGAACATGGGTGTGGGCACCGTCGTCGCGGGCCTGGCCTCGGTCATCGTCGGCGAGACAGTGTTCGGCGACAAGACCATCACCCGTGCGCTCATCGCCGCCCTGCTCGGCTCGGTGCTCTACCGCATCGCCATCGGCCTGGCCCTCGGTCTCAAGCTCGGCTCCTTCTCGATCACGCCCAGCGACCTGAACCTGATCACCGCCATCCTGGTGGTCTTCGCCCTGGTCATGCCCAAGATGAAGCGCCAGTTCCTGGCCGGGAGGTCCAAATGATTTCCGTCTCCCGCATCACCAAGGCCTTCAATCGGGGCGACGTCAACGAGGTGACCGCCCTGAACGGCGTGGACCTCGAGGTCAAGGACGGCGACTTCATCACCATCATCGGCTCCAACGG
This sequence comes from Pseudodesulfovibrio mercurii, assembly GCF_000189295.2. Classification (NCBI taxonomy): domain Bacteria; kingdom Pseudomonadati; phylum Thermodesulfobacteriota; class Desulfovibrionia; order Desulfovibrionales; family Desulfovibrionaceae; genus Pseudodesulfovibrio; species Pseudodesulfovibrio mercurii. The sequence continues at coordinate 552,095 of NC_016803.1, forward strand.
CGCGGGCAAGTCCACCTTCCTCAACGCCCTGGCCGGGTCGTTTCCCGTGGACTCCGGCAGGATCGTCCTGGACGACCTGGACATCACCAAATGGCCGGAACACAAGCGCGCCTCGCTCATCGGCCGGGTCTTCCAGGACCCGCTGCTCGGCACCTGCGCCGGGGCGACCATCGAGCAGAACCTGGCCATGGCCAACAAGCGCGGCATGACCCGCGGGCTGTCCTGGGGCGTCAAGAAGAAGGACCGCGAGTATTTTCGCGAGAAGCTGGCCATCCTCGGCCTGGGCCTGGAGGACCGCCTCAAGACCCACACCGGCCTGCTCTCGGGCGGCCAGCGCCAGGCCCTGACCATGCTCATGGCCACCCTGGTCCGGCCCCGGTTGCTGCTCCTGGACGAGCACACCGCCGCCCTGGACCCCAAGACCGCCGGCATGGTCCTGGAACTGACCGAGGAGATCGTCGGTTCCCTGAACCTGACCACCCTCATGGTCACCCACAACATGAAGCAGGCCATCGCCCTGGGCAACCGCCTGATCATGTTCCATCGGGGCCAGGTGGTCCTGGACATCGAGGGCGAGGAAAAAAGGAATCTCAAGGTCGAAGACCTGCTCGAACGGTTCTCGCGCCTGCGCGGGGACGAGGGGGTCTCGGACCGCATGTTGTTGGGTTGAGGCCGGTGCGGGCCGCAATCCATATGCTGGCAAATCATTGCCGACAGGTATAGGACAGTAACAGACAAACGGAGGCTTTCATGGCAATCGAACAGACCTTTTCCATCATCAAGCCCGATGCGGTCGAGCGTGGCCTTATCGCCGAGATCCTGAAAATGATCACCGACTCCGGCCTCAAGATCAAGGGCATGAAGATGATGCGCATGGATCGCGCCAAGGCCGAGGGCTTTTACGCGGTGCACAAGGAGCGTCCCTTCTTCGGCGAGCTGGTGGACTACATGATCTCCGGCCCGGTGGTGGTTTCCTGCCTCGAGGGCGACAACGCCATCGAGCGGTACCGCGCGCTCATGGGCGCGACCAACCCGGCCGACGCGGCCGAGGGCACCATCCGCGCGGCCTACGGCATCAACATCCAGAACAACGCCTGCCACGGTTCCGACGGTCCCGACACCGCCAGGACCGAGGTGGCATACTTCTTCAACGACGACGAGCTGGTGGGATAATGACTAAGAAAATCGGGTTCATAGGCGTAGGTAACATGGGGTCGGCCATCGTCAAGGGGCTGGCCTCTCGCGACGACATCGAACTGCACGGGGTGGACTTCAACAAGGCCAACCTGGAAAGGCTCAACCGGGAACACGGGCTCATCGTGCACGAGAGCGCGACCGATCTCGCCAAGGCGTGCGACTACATCGTCCTGGCCGTCAAGCCGCAGCACGCCGAACCCGTGGTCAAGGAACTGACGCCTCTGCTCGACAAGGGCAAATGCCTCATCGCCATCTGCGCGGGCATCCCCCTGTCCACCTACGAGGACTGGACCGAGGACCGTTGCCCTGTGGTCCGGATCATGCCCAACACCCCGGCCCTGGTGGGTCACGGCGTGTCCGCGGTCTGTCTGGACAACCACAACCTGACCGACGAGATCAAGGCGCTGGTCCCCGAACTGTTCGCCTCCATCGGCCAGGTGCACGTCCTGCCCGAGAAGCTCTTCGACGCCTTCACCGGCGTGATCGGCTCGGGCCCGGCCTACGTCTTCTACTTCATGGAGGCCATGATCGAGTCCGGCGTGGCCCTGGGCCTGACCCGGGCGCAAAGCGTGGAAATGGTCAAGGGCCTCTTCCTCGGCTCGGCGGTCATGGCCGAGCAGAGCGAACACTCCGTGTCCGAACTGCGCGAAATGGTCACCTCCCCCGGCGGCACGACCATCCGCGCGCTCATGCACTTCGACCGACAGGCGCTCAGGGGCGACATCATCGACGGTGTCTTCGAGTCCTACTATCGAAGCATCGAACTGGGCGACCAATAGCGAAAAGAATCGGGGGGAAGGGGGAGAAAACCCTTTGAAAAGGGTTTTTCTCCCCCTTCTCCCCGTACCCCCCAACCCCCTCTTTTCCAAACTTTTTATGTGCCTTCGGCAAGGGCGTGCGTCTGCGGATGCGCGTCTTTTTTTGCACAGGCTAGCAGAGCGTACCTAGAAACGGCACGGACAATGCCGCCCCGCGCACTTCGCGCAGCGACCCAAAAAGTTTTGAAAAATGGAGGGATGGGGGTTCGTGGGAAGGGAGGGAAAAAACTTTCTCAAAAGTTTTTTCCCTCCCTTCCCCCGACTCGCCGTCAGGCGAACAACAACCGGATCAACCCGAGCACGGGAATGAGGGTCCAGGCAGCCAGATTGCCGCTCTTGCGGACCAGCCGGAAGAGCCTGTGGAGCCTGGCACGGTCCCAGACCGTGCCTACGGGGCCCAGCACGGGCTTGTCCTTGATCTTTCCGAAATAGACCGTGGGGCCGCCCATGCGCCCTTCCAGGAGCCAGGCTGCGGCGGCCATGGGCCAACCCGCGTTGGGGCTCTCCATCTTGAGGGCGTCGGCCCGGAACCGGGCCCGCGCCGTGGCCGTCTTGAGGCCGAGCCGTCGGCCCGCCGCGAACAGGAACAGGGCGGTCAGCCGGGCCGGAATCCAGGCCAGGAGATCGTCGGTCCGGGCCGCGCCCTGCCCCAGCCGGACGAAACGGTCCGTGCGATAGCCCCACATGGAGTCCATGGTGGACACGGTCTTGTAGGCCCACAGTCCGGCGGGCCCGAACAGGGCCAGGTAGAACAGCGGCGCGGTGAAGCCGTCATTGAGATTTTCGCTGACCGTCTCGGCCAGGGAGCGGCGCACTCCCTCCGCGTCGAGGCCGCCGGTCTCGCGGCTGACGAGCATGGACAGGGCGTTGCGCGCACCGGCCAGGTCTCCGGCGTCGAGCAATTCGGCCACCCTGCGGGCCTCGCGCAGCAGGCAGCCCAGGGCCAGTCCGGCAAAGGCGAAATACACGGCCAGGAGCGGGCCGAGGTACGGAATGGCCGTCAGCCAACCCACCAGGCACCAGGCGGTAGCGGCGAACAGGGGCACGGCCAGCCAGCCAGCCAGGCGTAGGTTGACGCCGAGCCTGCGGGCCGCGGCCTCGTACAGGTCGAGCCCACTGCCGATGAGCCGGACCGGGTGCGGCCAGCCGGCTGGGTCGCCGAACCAGGCGTCCAGAACCAAGGCCAGGGCGGGGACCAGAAAGACGGCTACGGGATGTTCCATGGCAATAAAAAAGGGCCGGGAAGCGAGGTGCTTCCCGGCCCTTTCGGTTGGCTAATTCTCGAAGTAGGACCGAAGCAACGCGCTGCGCACGGGGTGGCGCAACTTGCGCAGGGCCTTGGCCTCGATCTGGCGGATGCGTTCGCGGGTGACGTTGAACAGCTTGCCGACCTCCTCCAGGGTGTGGTCGGATTTCTCGCCGATGCCGAAGCGCTTGCGCAGGACCTGCTCCTCGCGCGGGGTCAGGTCGGACAGAACCGAGGCGATCTGCTCGCTGAGCTTGGTGGAGACCACTTCCTCGGCGGGCGCGGTGGCCTTCTTGTCCTCGATGAAATCGCCCAGGCTGGAATCTTCCTCGTCGCCGATGGGGGTCTCGAGGGAAATGGGTTCCTTGGCGATCTTGAGGACCTTCTTGACCTTCTCCAGCGGGTAGTCCATGCGCTCGGCGATCTCCTCGGGAGACGGGTCGCGGCCGAGCTCCTGCACCAGGTAGCGCGAGGTGCGGATGAGCTTGTTGATGGTCTCGATCATGTGCACCGGGATGCGGATGGTCCGGGCCTGGTCCGCGATGGCGCGGGTGATGGCCTGGCGAATCCACCAGGTGGCGTAGGTCGAGAACTTGTAGCCGCGCTGGTACTCGAACTTGTCCACGGCCTTCATCAGGCCGATGTTGCCCTCCTGGATCAGGTCCAGGAACTGGAGGCCGCGGTTGGTGTACTTCTTGGCGATGGAGACCACCAGGCGCAGGTTGGCGCGGATCAGCTCCTGCTTGGCCTGCATGGCGGTCTGGTTGCCGGACTTGATGCGCCACAGGACCTCTTCCAGGTCGTGCACGGAGTGGCAGCACTTGTCCTGGAGCCGGTGCATGATCTCCAGCTTGCCCGCGAGCATTTCCTTGAAGGAGAAGAACTCCTCCACGGTCATGCCGAGCTGTGTGGAGGCGGCCACCGGGTTGATGGACCGGGCGTCCACCTGCTGGAAGAGCTCCTCGATCTCGGCCTTGGTCTTGCCCACGGACAGGACATAGGCGGACAGGTCGCGCTGACAGTTGTGCATCTGGCGCACGTAGTCGTTGACCGTCTCGATGATGCGGTCGATGAGCGTCTTCTCGAGCTTGATGTCGCGCAGCCGGGTGACGATCTCCTCCTTGTAGCTGAGGATCTCCTGCTGCACGCCGTACACGCGCTTGTCCAGGCAGGCGCAGTAGTCGAGCTTCTCGTAGATTTTCTTCTTCTTGTGGTAGAGCTTCTTGACCTCTGCGAGCAGGAAGATGACCCGCTGGCGCTGGTTCATCTCATCCTCGGACGGATCGTCCTCCTCGATGGTCTTGACCACGTCCTTGAGCTTGATGCGGCCGTCTTCCAGGTCCTCGCCCACGGAAATGAGCTCTTCCACGGCCACGGGCACCTCCACCAGGGAGTAGAGGACGTCCATCTCGCCGTTTTCGATCTTCTTGGCGATGACCACCTCGCCCTCGCGGTCGAGCAGCGGCACGGCGCCCATCTCGCGCAGGTACATGCGCACGGGATCGGTGCTGCGCGAGGCGTATTCCGAGGAATCGTCGTCGGCGTCGTCGAACTCCAACTCCTTGTCGTCGTCATCGTCGGTCAACTTCTTGTCGGAATCGTCCGAGTCCACCAGGGCGATGTCCATCTGGTCGAAGATGGCGTGGATTTCCTCGAGCTGGTCGGGGCTGTTGTAGTCGGAAGGCAGGGCCTTGCTCAACTCTTCGTATGTCAGGAATCCCTTTTTCTTACCTTCGGCGATAAGAGCTTTGATCTGTTGGATTTCCTTAATGTTGCTCATCGTCCCTCCTGCGGGAGTCCTTCATGGCCAGCAGCTGCATGGCCCGTTCCGTGTCCCCGCTCTGCTGTGCCTGGCGTATGGCCTCTGTGAGCTGGCGCTTGTCCAGCTTCTGCTGCTCAAGCGCGATCGTGTGACAAATATGATTCCATTCCTCCAGCAAATCCCGGCCGGAGAGGACGTTCTCATGCAGTTCTTCGCGGCACCGGAAGTAGAAGCCCTTTTCCTGTTCGTTCAGCAGGCTCGCGATATGGCCTTGCTGCGTTGTTTCGAGCTTCTCCCACAGCGCCCTCGCCCATTCGGTGCGAAGAACCTGGGTCATTCCCCTTTTGGCCAGTTCCGTCACATAGTCCGGATACTGGATCGAAAACCGTAAAAAATACCGATCATCCGCAAAGTCCTTGCCGACGCCCATGGCCGGTTGCGGCTCGGCTCGCATCGTCTGTCGGGGCTGATGCCGTGGATTGCGCTGTTGGGGTGCCGCTGCACCCGCGTCGCGCCTGAAGTCAGCCTCGGACAATCCGAGCCCGGTCACCAACCGGGGCAGGTAATACGCCCGCAAGGACGCGTCGGACAATTCCGACAGAAAACTCTTGGCCCAAGCCATGATATCCCTGGGGGCGTACTCCTCCCGCAGGGTGTTCATGCAAAACGTCAAACCGTCCGGGGCCTCGTTCAGGCAGACCTCGAACCCCTCCGCTCCCCTGGTCTGGAGCAGGCTGTCCACGTCCTCGCCGTCCGGCAGGAGGACCGCCCGGCAGGCCACGCCCTGGAGCAGGATCATCCTGCTCGACTTCATGGCCGCCTTGTGTCCCGCTCCGTCGCCGTCGAAGACCAGATCGACGCGCGAACAGAAACCGGCCAGCCGTTTCACCTGATCGGCCGTCAGGGCCGTGCCCAGGACGCCGCAGGAGTCGGTGTAGCCGAACTGGTGAAGCGATATGACATCCATGTATCCTTCGGTCAGGATGGCCCGCTTGGTGCGGGTCATGGTGGACCGGGCCAGATTGAGCCCATACAAGTGGTCGCCCTTCTTGTATATCGGCGTATCCGAGCTGTTCAGATACTTGGGTTCTCCTTCAGTAATTATTCTGCCGCCAAAAGCAATAACCCGGCCGGACAAATTTTGGATGGGAAAGATCAATCTTCCCCGGAACCGGTCGTAGATATTGTTTTTTTCATTTTTAGACAAGAGCCCCGCTTCCACCCCGTCCTCGGGGCTGCGGCCCTTGGTGCGCAGAAAATTGTCCAGTCCGTGCCAGTCCTCCGGGGAATAGCCCAGGCCGAACTTGGCGATCATCTCCGGGGTCATGCCCCGGTTGGCGAGGTAGCGGCGGCACTGGTCCCCGGAGGCCAGGGACAGGTTGCGCTGGAAGAACTGGTTGGCCTCGTCGTGCATGTCCATGAGCAGCTGCTTGCGCGCCTTGCGCTCGGCGGCGTGCGGGTCGCTCGGCACGTGGCTCAGCTCCACCCCGCACTCGGCGGCCAGCTGTTCCAGGGACTCCTTGAATTCCAAGCCGTTGATGCGCCCGTAAAAATCGATGACGTCGCCCGACGCCTGGCAGCCGAAGCAGTAGAAGAAGCCCTCCTCGTCGTTCACGGACATGGACGGCTTGGTCTCCTGATGGAAGGGGCACGCCCCCATCCACCGGCCGGAAACCGGTTTCAGGTCAACATACCGGCGCACCACGTCCGAGATATTGATCCGGGCCTTGACGGCCTCGATGCCACTTCTGTCCACCAAACGCCTCCGGGCGATGCGCTACTTGAGCGTTACCTCGGTCATGCCGTCCCCGCCCCGGTCCTCCGGGGCCAGGGTGAAACTCTCCACCGCCGGATAATACTTGAGGAACTCGTGCACCTCGCGCCTGAGCGCCCCGGTCCCCCGGCCGTGCACGATCTCCATCTTGCCCGCGCCCTTGCGCAGGGCGTCGTCCAGGGCCCGCTCCAGCTCGCTCAGGGCCTCGTCGGCCCTGCGTCCGCGCAGGTCCACCTCGATCACCAGTTCGCTCGGGGCCGGAAGCTTGGGCCCGGCGGGCCTGGCGTTCCACGACGGGTCGTCGGCCGGGCCGAGATGCTCGGCCTTGACCCACATGGCCACGCCGCCGATGTCCACCTTGGCCTGCTTCTTCTTCTCGTTGATTTCCAGCACCGTGCCCGACTTGTTCCATGCCGGATACGACACTTTCTTGCCCGGGACAATATCCGCGAAGGAAAAAACGGGTTCCTCCTTGCGTTCCGGGATGATGTCCTCGATGCGCAGGCGGGCCTGGTGGAGCTTCTTGCGCGCCTCTTTCTGGCCGATGCGCTCGGTCTTCCACTGCTTGACCACTTCCTGGGCCTTGGCCTGAACGTCCTTGAGGATCTTGGAGCGTTCCTTCTCGAACTTTTGCTCAAGGGTGGCCCGCTTCTTCTCGATGCGGGCGTGCTCCGCCTCGATGGCGTCCAGTTCGGCCTCTTTCTTCACGGCCATGGCGTTGAGACGGTCCAGCACGGCGGAGGTGTCCGAACCGTCCAGCAGGAGATATTTTTCGGCCCGTTCCAGGATGGCGGCGGGCAGGCCGTGCTCGCGGGCCACGTCCAGGGCGATGGACGCGCCCACCTGGTCGTAGGCCAGGCGAAAGAGCGGCTTCTTGGTGCTCGGGTCGAAGAGCACGCTGGCCGCGCGCACACCCTTGGTGGCCATGGCGTAGGCCTTCAGCGCCGGGAAATGGGTGGCCGTGAACGCGGTGGCCCGCTTTTCCAGCAGGGAGTCGATGACCGCCTGGGCCAGGGCCGCGCCCTGGGTGGGGTCCGTGCCCGCGCCGAACTCGTCGAGGATGAACAGGGAGCGGTCGTCCACCTTGTCCCAGACCCGCCGCAGGTATTTGATTTGGGCGGTGAAGGTGGAGACGTTCTCCTCCAGGGACTGCTCGTCGCCCATGATGACGAAGATGTCGTCCCACAGGGGCAGGCGGCTGCCCTCCGCGGCCGGGACCGGCAGGCCGGAAAAGGCCATCAGGCCGATGAGGCCCACGGTCTTGAGGCAGACGGTCTTGCCGCCCGCGTTGCCGCCGCTGACGATCATGGCCCGCTGGCCTTCCAGCAGCTCGATGTTCACGGCGTGGACCGCGTCGTCGGTCAGGGCCAGGAGCGGATGGCGGGCCTTGAGGAGCTTGGGCGCGCCCTCCTCGACCACCTCGATGGTCCGGCCGTTGTAGGCGTCGGCCAACCGGACCTTGGCCGTGAGCACGTCCAGGGTGACCAGGCCGTCGTAGGCCCCGCGCACCGCGTCCCCCTCCTGGCGTACCAGGGAGGTCAGGTATTGCAGGACCTTGTATTCCTCGGCCCGCTCCTCGCGCTTGAGTTCCTGGAGCTTGTTGTTGGTCTCCACCAGGAAGATGGGCTCGAAGTAGCAGGTCTCGCCGGTCTGCGAGTAGTCGTGGATGATGCCTTTGGTCTTGTTCTTGAAATTCGCCTTGATGGGCAGCACGTACCGGTCGGACGAGATGGTCATGAACTCGTCCTGCATGGCCGATGCCATGTTCTCCTGGAGGATGAAGTCCTTGACCCGCTTGGTACAGCGCTGGTGAATGGCCCGAATCTCCTGGCGCACGGTCAGCAGGTTCGGGGAACTTTCGTCCTTGATCTGTCCTTCGGCGTCCAGGCAGCGGGTGATGCCGGACACGGTCTTCTGGGGCCAGGGGTAGGCGAAGAGCTCGTCGCGGAGCACGTCGAAGCCGCGTTCCTCGAAGCCGGACAGGGAGTCGCGGGCGTCGCGGGCCAGGTCCAGGATGACCTTCAGGGCGAAGAGCGCGTCCTGGTCGAGCACGGCCAGCTCGCTGTCCAGGTGCGGAAAGATGCCGCCCACTTCGGGAAAGGGGCGCATGCGGAAGCCCGACTCGCGCACCCAGGCCGCGCCCTGGTCGAACAGGGTCCCGGCCCGGCGCACGGCCGGAAGGGTGTCGTGGGGGCGGATGGCCAGGCACGCGGAAGCGCCGGGTTCGGACACGGCGAAACCGGACAGTGCCCCAAGAATCTTGGGGAACTCCAATACCTGGAATGTTCTGGACTCCATGGATGAGCCGGGGGGTTCGAGAGTTAGGAGAGCTTGGCCCTGACCAGCCCGCTGGCCTTTTTGCCGTCAACCTGTCCCTTGTGCGCCTCGAGCACGGCCTGCATGACCTTGCCCATGTCCGCCATGGAGGCGGCCCCGACGTCGGCGATGGCCTTGTCGATGGCGGCCGAAAGCTCCTCGTCGGACAGCTGCTTGGGGAGATAGACTTCGAGGGCGACGAGTTCGTCGGCCTCGACACGGGCCAGGTCGTCCCTGCCCGCCTTGGTGTACTGGTCGAAGGAGTCCTTGCGCTGCTTGACCTGTTTGGCGACGAGATCAAGGACGATCTCGTCGGACAGGTCCTGGCACTTGTCCTCGACCATACGGTTTTTAATGGCCGTCTTGAGATGCCTCAAGACGGCCACTTTTACCGTAGCTTTGGCCTTATAGGCCTCTATGTAGTCTTTGTCTATTTGCTTGGACAGACTCATAATCTACATGCTGCGAATCTTGCGCATCTTTTTGGCAAGCCTTTTCTTGGCGGCAGCTTTCTTTTTCTTCTTCTGCACGCTCGGCTTCTCGTAGTGCTGGCGTTTCTTCAACTCGGACAGAATTCCGGCCTTCTCCACCTGCTTCTTGAAGCGACGCAGGGAGACGTCGAAATTGTCATTTTCGTCAAAATACACTCCGGGCAATGAAAATCACCTCCTCGGTGAACCGCCCGCTCTCTTGGCGGGCCAGCGAAATAAGAGAAACTACATATATACAAAAAAACGAAAAGGCAACCGAAAAATGTGGTCGAAAACGGAATGCCTGGTCCGCGAAAAAAGGCCCGTCCGGCAGTACCCGGACAGGCCTCTTCGATGCAGTCGGTCGATGATTAGTGTCCTGCCTTTTTCGCGTCCCGGAGGGACTGGAGGACCGTAACCGTCAGAGCGACGCCGAGGACGCCGAGGACGATGTACAGGACACCGAAAAAGACGAAATGATCAGGCATCCACCAAGGGAGGTCCATGGGCAGCGGGCTGTGAACGGTTTCACCGTGAATCATCGTTATCTCTCCAAATTATTTGACGGCGTCTTTGAGAATCTTACCGGGACGGAATTTGACGACCTTGGTCTCGGGGATCTTGAGTTCGAGACCGGTGCGGGGGTTGCGTCCGACGCGGGACTTGCGGAGCTCCACCATGAAGGTGCCGAAACCGGTCAGGGTGAGCTTGCCCTCGGAGACCAGGGTGCTTTCCACGGTCTCGAGGAACGCATTCAGGGCGCGTTCGGCGTTCGCTTTGGTCAGGTTGGCCTTTTCCGCGATTTTGACAACCAATTCAGCCTTTGTCATCAGTCCTTCCTCCTCGGTGAAATAATTACCTGATGGTATTTGTTAAAGTGCAGCCAGAGCGCAAAATGCACTCGCACTTTGTTTCCGTCACCAACTCACCTCTTGGCCTTTAAATGAACTTTTGTCCCGTGTCCAGCCCGAGCATTGAAAAAAAACGAAAAAACCTACGCTATATGGCGCTTTCGGGGCATTTTGCACCCTCGGATTCGGGCCTGAAAATCCGGTTTTCCCCTCGCCAGAGAGCAGGGATTGCACGGTCTTTGTGAAAATATGGACTAATAGATTAAGGAAAGCGCACGGAATTGTGTCGGCGTGAGGTTTTCCGGCCTGAGCGACGGACTGACGCCCTCCTCCCGGAACCACTGCTCCACCGCCGGGGTCATGCGCTTTTTCAGGATGGTGGAAATCTGCTTGCGCCGCTGCTGGAAGAGCAGCTTGATCAGCTCCGCCAGCCGGTCCGGGTCTTCGGGACGGGCCCCCGCGGGCAGGGGATCGAAGCGGACCACGGCGGAATCGACCTTGGGGCGCGGCCGGAAGACCGTGGGCGGCACCTTGAAGAGATAGCGCGTGTCGCTGAAGTTCCGGACCCAGGCGGTCAGCCCGCCGTAGGCCTTGGAACCGGGCTCGGCGGTCAGCCGCAGGGCCACCTCGTGCTGGACCATGAAGACCGCCCGTTCCAGGGTCTCGACCCGGCTGACGATGTCCCAGATGAGCTTGGAGCCCACGTTGTACGGGAGGTTGCCGATGATCCGGACCGGTCCCTCCGCATTCAGCTCCGCCCAGGGGAACTTCAGGGCGTCGGCCCGGATGACCTCGAGGTCGGGCCAGCGTTCCTCGAGCCGGTCGGCCAGGTCGTCGTCCATCTCCACCACCCGCAGGCGCGCCCCGGTCTCGACCAGGTGTTCGGTCAGGGCGCCCTGCCCCGGACCTATTTCTATAATAGACGCGCCGGGCGTGGGCGCCAGGGCGTCCACGATCTTGCGGCAGATGTTCCGGTCGGTCAGGAAGTTCTGGCCCAGGCTCTTCTTGGCCCGGTGGGGCTGGTCTCTATGCGCCATGCGTGTTCTCCGTCGTCAGGGGATAGCGGAACCCGGTCCGGCTGGCAACAGCATTGACACCATCTCCCCGGAAAACGTATGAATCCCCGGTATCCGTTCCATGAGGAGGACCCATGAACCTACGCCATTACGTGCGGGACATCCCGGACTACCCCAAGAAGGGCATCACCTTCTTCGACATCACGCCCATCCTGAGCACGCCCAAGGCCTTTCGCTACGTCATCGACCAGCTGTACGAGAAGTACAAGGACTGCGGCGCGGACAAGATCGTGGCCGCCGACGCCCGGGGATTCATCTTCGGCGCGCCCCTGGCCCTCAAGATGGGCATCGGCTTCGTGCCCATCCGCAAGCCCGGCAAGCTGCCGTACAAGAACCGCTGCGTGACCTACGACCTGGAATACGGCTCGGACACCCTGTGCATGCACGTGGACGCCATCGAACAGGGCGACAAGATCCTGATGATCGACGACCTGCTGGCCACGGGCGGCACGGCCGAGGGCATGATCAAGCTGATCCGCGAGGCGGGCGGCGAGATCGTGGGCGCGGGCTTCGTCATCCAGCTCTCCTTCCTGGACGGCGACGAGGTCATGCGCGCGGCCGACGTGAAACATGATTTCCTGATCGGAATCGATTAACCGGGAGCGATCATGAGCAAAACCGGCAAGATCGGCATCATCGGCGGCAGCGGCCTGGACGATCCGGACCTGTTGCGAGATGCCCGCGACGTGGAGATGGGCACGCCCTACGGCAAGCCCTCCGCCCTGCTCAAGGAAGGGACCATCGAGGGCCGCGAGGTGGTCCTGCTGGCCCGGCACGGCCGCGAGCACACCATTCCGCCCACCTTCGTCAACTACCGGGCCAACATCAAGGCCCTCAAGGACATCGGCTGCGACCGCATCCTGGCCACCACGGCCTGCGGCTCCCTGCGCGAGGAGATCGGCCGGGGCGACCTGGTCATCCTGGACCAGTTCATCGACTTCACCCGGCGCCGGCAGGTCTCCTTCTTCGACGAGTTCGAGCCCCACGGCGCGGTGCACACGGCCATGGCCGACCCCTTCGACGCGAACCTGCGCGGCAGGCTCAACGGGGCCTGCGACAAGCTCGGCCTGACCCACCACAATACCGGCACGGTCATCACCATCGAGGGCTCGCGCTTTTCCACCCGGGCCGAGTCTAACATGTTCCGCATGTGGGGCGCGGACGTCATCAACATGAGCGTGGCCCCGGAGTGCCTGCTGGCCAACGAGGCGGGCATCCCATATGCGGCCGTGGCCATGAGCACGGACTACGACTGCTGGAAGACCGACGAGGCCCCGGTGACCTGGGACGAGATTCTCGAGGTCTTCAGGGGCAACGTGGAAAAGGTCACCTCCCTGCTGGTCGAGGTCATCCGGGAGTTGGACTAGGCCATGCACGCATCCGACTTTACCGCGACCGCGCCCCTGGCCTGCGACCTGCTGGTCCGGGCCGACGCGGTCATCACCCAGGACGACGAGCGGCGCGTCCTGACCGACGCCGGGGTGGCCGTGGCCGACGGCCTGGTCCTCGAGGTGGGCGACTACGCCGACCTCGACGCCCGGTACGAGCCCGTCCAACGGCTGGACATGGCGGGCAGGATGCTCCTGCCCGGCCTGGTCAACGGCCACACCCACCTGCCCATGACCCTGCTGCGCGGCTTTGCCGACGACCTGCCGCTCATGGACTGGCTTCAGGAGCACATCTGGCCCGTGGAGGCCCAACTGGACGAGGAACTGCTCGGCATCGGCGCGCGGCTCGGCTGCGCGGAACTGATCCGTACCGGGTGCACGGCCTTCCTGAACGGCTATTTCCACGAGCACGTCACGGGCGAGGCGGCCTCGGCCTGCGGTCTGCGCGCGGTCCTGGGCGAGGGATTCTTCGCCTTCCCGTCCCCGTTCTTCCCCACGGCCGAGGCGTGCTGGGAGACCATCCGGACGCTTCAGGCGCGTTTTGCCGACGACCCGCTGGTGCGCACGGCGGTCACGCCCCACGCGGCCTTCACCGTACCGCCGGAGCTGCTCGAGGCGAGCTACGAGCTGGCCGAGTCCCTGGACATCCCCTGGCAGACGCACCTGGCCGAATCGCCCACCGAGACCTCGGTCTGCCTGGGCAAGTACGGCATGCGCCCGGTGGAGATCCTGCGCACCCGCGGGCTGCTCTCCCCGCGCGTGACCCTGCACCACTGCGTGGACGTGGACGAGCGGGAGATCGCCCGGCTGGCCGCGTCCGGGGCCAACGTGGTCCACAACCCGGCCTCCAACCTGAAATTGTGCTCGGGCATGTCCCCGGTGCAGGACCTGCTCGACGCCGGGGTTAACGTGGGACTGGGCACGGACGGCGCGTCGAGCAACAACCAGCTGAACATGTTTCGCGACATGGGGCTGGCCGCCCTGGTCGGCAAGGTCCGCCACGGCGACGCCTCGGCCGTGGGCGCCCAGACCGCCCTGGACATGGCCACCCGCAACTCGGCCCGCTGCCTGGGCTGGCCCGAGCTGGGCCGCATCGAGGCCGGATACCCGGCGGACATGATCGCCCTGGACCTCTCCTCGCCCAACCTCATGCCGGTCTTCAACCACGTGTCCCACGCGGTCTACGCGGCCACGGGCATGGAGGTCTGCATGACCATGGTGGCGGGCGAGGTGCTCTATCTCTATGGCGAGTTCCGGACCCTGGACGTGGGCGGGCTGCGCCGCGAGGCGGCCAGGGCCGCGAAATGGGTCCGGCGGGCCTCCGGAAAGTGAAAAAGAACCGCAAATAGCTTGACAACACCCGCCCCTGGTGCATATCGAAGTCTGCTCTTGCACCGATATGAAAATTCGTATGCCGCTGGCATCCCGTGAGCCGCATTATTTTTAGGAGGAAGGCACGACATGGCCAAGAAAAAAGGAATCGTTACCCTGGAAGGCGCCGTCAAGACCGCTGAGGGTCTGAGCTACAAGGGCGTCATTCTGGAACCCGTTGTGGAGAAGTGTGAAGGCTGCGACCGCAGCGTTTCCTTCGAGGACACCGACTACTGCCCGACCTACGCCCAGCCCGCCCGCAAGTGGGCCCACGGCGTGTGCAACTTCGCCACGCACGTGCGCGCCGAAGTGGACAAGGCCGGCAAGGTCAAGGTCAACCCGCTGAAGGCTTCCAAGCGCGCCGCGCGCGGTCGCTAGATCACGGCAAGCAGGAAAGGCGGGGCTGGTCCCCGCCTTTTTTTTGTTTGTATGCTCCGGTTTTTGGGCTAGTTTCCACGAAAACGACATCGGAGGTTCCATGGACGCGCTCTTTTCCGAACTGGACCGCCAGACCGAGGCGGTCGTCGAACTGCAGACCAGACTGACGGCCATTCCGGCCCTCGGACCCCGCAACGGGGGCGAAGGCGAAAAGGCCAAGGCCGACTTCCTGCTCGGCCATCTCCAATCCATGGGTATCCGGGACATCCGCGAGTTCAACGCCCCGGACCCGGACGTGCCCTGCGGCTACCGCCCCAACATCGTGGCGGTCGTCCCCGGCAGGAACACGGAAAAGACCCTGTGGGTCATATCGCACATCGACGTGGTCCCTCCGGGAGACCTCGGGCTGTGGAATTCCGATCCCTACGTGGTTCAGCGCGACGGCGACACCCTGGTCGGCCGGGGCGTGGAGGACAACCAGCAGGGCATGGTCTCCTCGCTGCTGACCGCCAAGGGGCTGCTCGACCTGAAGATCACCCCGGAGATGAACTACGGCCTGATCCTCGTGTCCGACGAGGAGACCGGCTCGGGCTTCGGCCTGGACTACATCGTTCGCGAGCACGAGGACCTCTTCGGCAAGGACGACCTCTTCCTGGTCCCGGATTCCGGCGAACCCTCCTCCGAGATGGTCGAGGTGGCCGAAAAGTCCATGTTTTGGGTCAAGATCACCGTGATCGGCAAGCAGTGCCACGCCTCCACCCCGGACCAGGGCGTCAACTCCATGTTCCCCAGCGCGGAGTTCATCCTGCGCATCAAGGAGTTGGAGACCCTGTACCCGGCCGAGGACGCCCTGTTCAGCCCGCCCCGCTCCACCTTCCAACCGACCATGCGCGAGGCCAACGTGGCCAACGTGAACACCATGCCCGGCCGGGACGTGTTCTACGTGGACTGCCGGGTCATGCCCCAGTACGACCTGAACGACGTACTCGGAACCATCCGGGCCATTGGCGCCGAGGTGGCGGCCAAGTACGGCGTGACCGTGGAGTGCGAGCCGATCATGTGGGAGCAGGCCGCACCGGCCACCCCGGCGGACAGCGAGATCGCGGTCCGGACCATGGCCTCGGTGCGCAGGATCTACCACAACAATCCGCATACCGTGGGCGTGGGCGGCGGCACCGTGGCCGCGTTCCTGCGTCGCAAGGGCTACGACGCCGTGGTCTGGTCCACCCTGAACCACAACGCGCACCAGCCCAATGAATGGTCTTCCATCAAGAGCACCATCGGCGACGCCAAGGTCATCGCCGACATGCTCCTGACCCGGTAGACCCCGCGGGGAGCCATGCAGCGCAAGCAACCCATTCCGGCCGAGTTCGACCTCATCGTGGTCGGCGCGGGCCATGCCGGGTGCGAGGCCGCCATGGCCTCGGCCCGGCTGGGCCTCAAGACCCTGCTGCTGACCATCAACGTGGACCGCATCGGGCACCTCTCCTGCAACCCGGCCATCGGCGGCCTGGCCAAGGGCCACATGGTCAAGGAGATCGACGCCCTGGGCGGCATGATGGGGCTGTGGGCCGACGCTGCGGGCATCCAGTTCCGCATCCTGAACACCCGCAAGGGCCCGGCCGTGCGTTCGAGCCGGGCCCAGATCGACCGCGCCGAATACATGCGCGTGGTCCAGCGCTCGGTATTCAGCCAGGAGAACCTGTGGGTCTTCCAGGACATGGGCGCGGCCGTGCTGACCGAGAACGGCGCGGTCAGCGGCCTGCGCACGGAGCTGGGCGAGGTCTTCCCGGCCCGGGCCGTGCTCCTGACCACCGGGACCTTCCTGCGCGGGCTCATGCACATCGGTCTGGAACACTTCAGCGGCGGGCGCATGGGCGATCCGGCGGCCAACTCCCTGTCCGCCAGCCTGCGCGAGCTGGGCTTCGACCTGGGCCGCCTCAAGACCGGCACCACCCCGCGTCTGCTGCGCGACTCCATCGATTTTTCGGCCATGCAGGAGCAGCCCGGCGACGACCCGCCCACGCCCTTCAGCTTCCGCAACAGGACCGTGCCCCTGCCCCAGGTGTCCTGCTGGCTGACCTACACCAACGAGCGGGCCCACGAGGCCATCCGCTCGGGCTTCGACCGTTCGCCCATGTTCACCGGAATCATCGAGGGCACGGGCGCGCGCTACTGTCCGTCCATCGAGGACAAGGTGGCCCGGTTCCCGGAAAAGGACCGGCACCAGATCTTCGTCGAACCGGAGGGGCTTCACAGCCCGGAGATGTACCCCAGCGGCATCCCCACCAGCCTGCCCTTCGACGTGCAGAAGAAGATGATCCGGGCCATCCGGGGGCTGGAGAACGCCCAGATCGTCCGGCCGGGCTATGCCATCGAGTATGATTTCGTGCCGCCCACCCAGCTCAGGCCCACCCTGGAGACCAAGGCGGTCCCCGGGCTTTACTGCGCGGGCCAGATCAACGGCACCTCGGGCTACGAGGAGGCCGCCGCCCAGGGGCTGTGGGCCGCGCTCAACGCGGCCTGCAAGCTGCTCGGCCGCGAGCCGTTCCTGCTCTCCCGCGACCAGGCGTACATGGCCGTGCTGGTGGACGACCTGGTGACCAAGGGCACCGAGGAGCCCTACCGCATGTTCACCTCCCGCGCCGAGCACCGGCTGCTCCTGCGCGAGGGCAACGCGGACGAACGGCTGACCCCGGTGGGCCGGGACCTCGGGCTGGTGGACGACGACCAGTGGCGGCTGTTCACGGCCAAGCAGGAAAAACTTCAAGCGGTGCTTGAAGCCATGCACTCCATCCGCATCCGCCCGGACGCCGCCACCCGCGAGACGCTTGAGTCCATCGGCGCGTCCGTGCCGGGCAAGGCCGTGGAGCTGGCCTCCTTGCTGCGCCAGCCGCAGATGGACATTGACCGGCTGGCCGTGTTCTGCCCGGAACTGGCCGGACTGGACCGCGAGGTCCTGTGCGAGGCCGAGGTGCAGGTGCGCTACGAGGGGTACCTGGTCAAGCAGGAGGAGCTGGTGGCCAAGTTCAAGTCCCTGGAGGACAAGGTCCTGCCCGAGGACCTGGACTACGGATCGGTCTCGGGCCTGACCCGCGAGGTGGTCGAGAAGCTGTCCCGCATCCAGCCCCGGACCCTGGGCCAGGCCGGACGCATCTCCGGCGTCACCCCGGCGGCCCTGGCCTGCCTGGAAATCCACCTGAAAAAACTCGGCCTATCGTAACAATCCCCCGGCCGCCGTCGGTTGACAGGGTGTCACAGTCTGTCTAAATACATGAACATCGGTGCGACGTTCGCCCGAAAAGGCCCGCGCACCGCGCATCGCTTCTGAACCCCACGAAAGGAGTCTGGTCTTGGACGAAGGATCCGACAGTCGATTTCGCAACATTTTCAAGAAAATATTCGGCAACAACGAGCACCAGATAGAGGAACACATCCTCGAGGCCAAGGCCGACGGCGAGCTGGAGAGCCATGAGGTCTCCATGCTCCTGAACGTGCTCGGCCTGGACCAGAAGCTCGTGGAGGAGATCATGGTCCCGCGCACGGACATGGTCTGCGCCGACGCCTCCAGCACCGTCAAGGACGTGGCCGAGCTCATCGTCAATCAGGGCGCCCACTCCCGCATCCCCATCTATCAGGACAACAAGGACCACATCTTCGGCCTGGTCCACGCCAAGGACCTGCTCGAGCCCCTGCTCAACGGCCAGGCGGACCGGTCCGTGGTGGAACTGCTGCGCCCCGCCTTCTTTGTGGCCGAGGACAAGCCCCTGGACGAGGTCCTGGCCTATTTCAAGAAGGAAAAGCTGCACATGGCCGTCGTCCAGGACGAATACGGCGGGACCTCGGGCATGGTCACCATGGAGGACGTGCTTGAGGAGATCGTCGGCGACATCTCGGACGAATACGACGAGCAGCGCCCGGACGAGATCCAGGACTATTCGGACGGGACCTTCGTGGTCTCGGGCCGCGCCCCGCTGGAGGACGTCAACCGCAAGTTCGGCCTGGACCTGGAGAGCGAGGAAGTGGACTCCATCGGCGGCTACATGGCCGCCCTGGCCGGGCGCATCCCGGACCCGGGCACGCTGTACACCTTTTCGGGCTGGCGGTTCACGGTCATGGAGGCCGACGAGCGCCAGATCTGGACCATCAAGGTCGAGCCCCTGGGGACCGAGTAGGCCGTGCTCAAACTGGTGCTTCTCGCGACGTTGGGGGCCTGGATCGGGTTCGCCAACCCGCTGTTCCATTTCCCG
Organism: Pseudodesulfovibrio mercurii; assembly: GCF_000189295.2. Taxonomy (NCBI): domain Bacteria; kingdom Pseudomonadati; phylum Thermodesulfobacteriota; class Desulfovibrionia; order Desulfovibrionales; family Desulfovibrionaceae; genus Pseudodesulfovibrio; species Pseudodesulfovibrio mercurii. The sequence continues at coordinate 570,992 of NC_016803.1, forward strand.
CCAGCGGTCCTCGCTTTCCCCCTGGGGCTGGCCTGGATCGGTCTGCGCGCCGTGTCCGGCGGCCGGGCCTTCCGCTTCGGCTGGCTGGCCGGGACCCTGGCGGCCACGGGCTGCTTCTACTGGATGGTCATCCCGGTGCAGATCTACGGCGGGCTGCCGTGGTACGTGGCCCTGCCCTGCCCCGTGCTCCTGGCCGGGTTCATCGGCCTGTATTTCGGCCTGTTCGCCTACGCCATGCATTTCGCGGGCAAGCGCATCGACGGAATGCCCCTCTGCCTGCTGGCCGGGTTCGCCTGGGCGAGCATGGAGATGCTCATGGGCTCCGTGTTCTCGGGCTTCCCATGGATGAACCTGTCCTCGGCCTTCGCGGCCTGGCCCTTTGCCGTGCAGGGGGCTTCGGTCATCGGGGCCTACGGTCTGTCCGGCCTGTACACGGCCCTGGCCGTGGCCCTGCTGCTCTGCGCCACCTATCGCGGGGCCCTGGTCCTGGCCGTTTCCCTGACCGCCCTGATCGCGGGCTTCGGGTTCTGGCGCGTGTCCGCCTTCGACGTGGGCAAGCTCGACTACATGGTCACCCTGGTCCAGGGCAACGTGGACCAGGGGCAGAAATGGGATCGCGCCTACCAGGCGGCGACCGTCCGGAAATACGCCCGGCTGAGCGCCGAGGCCATCGCCCTGCATCACCCCAAGGTGGTCATCTGGCCCGAGACGGCCATGCCCTTTTATCTCCAGGAGCCGACCCCCTACCGCAAGGCCCTGGAAACCCTGGTCCATGAGACCGACACCCCGCTCATCACCGGTTCGCCCGCCTACCGCGTGACCAATACCAAGACCAACGCCTACGTGCTCTACAACCGGGCCTGGCTCATGGACACCCTGGGCCAGACCACCCAGTCCTACGACAAGGAGCACCTGGTGCCCTTCGGCGAGTACATGCCCCTGGAGGAGTGGATTCCCTTCAAGAAGCTGGTCCAGGCCGCGGGCGACTTCAAGCCGGGCCTGGACAACAGGCCGCTCAAGCTCAACGGCGTTGCGCTGGGCATGCTCATCTGCTATGAAGCCATCTTTCCGGACCTGGCCCAGCAACAGGTGGAGCGCGGGGCCAACGTGCTGGTGAACATCAGCAACGACGCCTGGTTCGGCAACACGTCCGCGCCGGGCCAGCACCTCGACCTGGCGACCATGCGGGCCGTGGAACAGGGCCGCTGGCTGGCCCGCTGCACCAATACGGGCATCTCCGCGTTCATCGACCCGGTGGGCCGCCGGGCCGCCGTGGGCAACCAGTTCCGGGCCGAGAGCCTGAGCATGAAAATCGCTGCCCTTACGGCCGATACCGTGTATCATCGCATCAACGGCTGGCTCAAGGCGTTCATCCACGTGATGACCGCGGCCGCCTTCGGCTACATTCTCATTGCGGCCGCACGAAACAAAGGAACCGTTCAATAATGTTGGAATATCCCGAGCTCAAGGCCGCCTCGGCGGACCTCATCGACCAATACGAATCCCTCTGGGGGCGTCTTTGACTACGCCGAGACCAAAACGCGCCTCGACGCGATAGAAAAGGAAATCTCCAAACCCGGGGCCTGGGACAATCCCGAGGCCCTGACCCCGCTGCTCAAGGAAAAGAGCCAGCTCTCCACCAAGCTCGAAATGTATGACGGCCTGTCCGAGGCCAAGGACGACCTGGACGCCTGGCTCGAACTGGCCCAGGAGGACCCGGACGAGGAATCGCTCAGCGCCCTGAACGCCCAGGTGGCCCTGCTTCGCGAGCGGCTGGCCGGGACCGAGCTGGCGACCATGTTCGCCTTCGAACACGACAAGGGCGACGCCATCCTCGAAATCCATCCCGGCGCGGGCGGCGTCGAGTCCCAGGACTGGGCCGAGATGCTTCTGCGCATGTACTACCGCTACGCCGAGCGCAAGGGGTTCAAGGTCACCCAGCTGGACTACCAGGCGGGCGAGGAGGCGGGGCTCAAGTCCGTGACCCTCCAGATCGAGGGGCTGTTCGCCTACGGCCTGCTCAAGGGCGAGACCGGCGTGCACCGGCTGATCCGCATCTCCCCCTTCGATTCCTCGGGCAGGCGGCACACCTCGTTCGCCTCGGTGGACGTGTACCCGGACATGGACGAGAACATCGAGATCGAGGTCAAGGACGAGGACCTGCGCATCGACACCTTCCGGTCCAGCGGGCCCGGCGGGCAGTCCGTGAACAAGACCAGCTCAGCCGTGCGCATCACCCACATCCCCACCGGCATCGTGGCCCAGTGCCAGAACGAGAAATCCCAGCACCGCAACAAGGCCACGGCCCTGCGGCTGGTCAAGGCCCGGCTCTACGAGCGGGAGCTGAAGAAGATCGAGGAAAGCCGCAGGCAGGACTACCAGGCCAAGGACGCCATCGCCTGGGGCAGCCAGATACGGACATACACCCTGCAACCGTATCGTTTGGTCAAGGACCACCGATCCAACTGCGAAAGCGGCAACGTGGACGCCTTTCTGGACGGCGATCTGGACGAAATGATCCGAAACTACCTATTATTCATCCATGCCCACGGACAAAAGCATTAAATTCCCCGAGAACGAGCTGGCCTCGGAACTGACCGCGCTCCAGGAGGAGCTGTGCGAGTTTTCCAAGCAGTCCGGCCGGGATCTCGAACACGCGGTCTGGGTCTTCCGGCTCATCCAGGGGGTCTCCTGCGAGGAGTGGGAGTCCATCGCCGCCCGGCGCGATCTCGGGCAGTGGCTCTCCCTGCCCATCAACGGCGACGCCTACCCGCAGCTGAAGCGGTTCCAGGAGACCCTGGAGCGGCTTGCCTACCAGACCGACCACGACCCGCTGACCGGGCTGGCCAATCGGCGCGCCTTCGACCGCATCCTGGACATCGAGATCGAGCGCTCCAAGCGCGCCCGCACCCCCCCTCTCCCTGGCCATCTTCGACCTGGACGACTTCAAGCGCATCAACGACACCTACGGCCACCAGAAGGGGGACGAGGTCCTGAGCACCTTTGCCGGGCACCTCAAGGCGCACACCCGGCGCTACGACCTGGCGGCCCGCTTCGGCGGCGAGGAGTTCGCCCTGATCATGGCCGGGTCCGGCCTGGTCCGGGCCCAGCGGCTCCTGGCACGGCTTCTCCAGGAGTTCAGGGAGATCGAATTCACCACCCCGGACGGCGACGGGACCTTCCACGTCACCTGCTCCGTGGGCCTGACCTGCTACAAGGGCAGCGTGAACATCACGGACAGGGAACTGATCGAACTGGCCGACGGCGCGCTCTACGAGGCCAAGGGTGCCGGCAAGGATCAGATCAAGGTCTCCAGGCTCGCCTTTGCGGACAACGTCCCCAGCGAGACCCTGGTGCACGCCAACGAAAAGCAGTTCCTGTTCGGCGGGAAATAACGGAGACGGACAATGAACCACAACAATACACTCAGTCTCTCGATCATGAGCGGCAAGGGCGGTGTCGGCAAGACCAACATCGTGCTCAACCTGGGCTACGCCCTGCACGCCATGCACATCACGTCCATGCTCATGGACTGCGACCTCGGCCTGGCCAACCTTGACGTCCTGCTCGGCATCTCCCCGGACCGCAACCTGCACGACCTGCTCCAGACCGGCGTGGACGCCGAGGACGTCCTGGTGTCCATCGAGGACGGCTTCGACATGCTCCCGGCCACCAGCGGCGTGCCCGAACTGGTGGAGATGGACGAGGACCTCCAGGACATCCTGTTCCGGAAGCTCATCACCCTGGCGGGCGAATACGACTTCCTTATGCTCGACCTCGGCGCGGGCATCAGCCACACGGTCCTGTCCCTGGCGGCCATGACCCAGCTGCGCGTGGTGGTGGTCACCCCGGAACCGACCTCCCTGACCGACAGCTACGCCATGATCAAGGTCCTGGCCACCCAGCACGACGTCCGGGACTTCCTGGTCCTGATCAACCAGGCCACCAGCGCCAAGGAGGCCAAGCAGACCTTCGAGCGGCTCAACGCGGCGTGCATGAATTTCCTGAACATCGAGCTGCGCAACCTGGGCTACGTGCACCAGGACCGGACCCTGGTTGAGTCGGTTCGGCGCCAGACCCCACTCTTGAAATTCGCCCCGCAGGCCACGGCCAGCAAGGATATCGTGGGCATCGCCAAGAAGCTCATTCGGTACCGCGAGGACAACCGGACGCGCATCGGCGGTCGCCCCATTCTGAAAAATTTTCCTTCGGAATGAAATTCGAGAAATAATGGTTGACGAAAAGAGTTATTTTTCGGCATAGTTAGTGAGAATTTCTGAACTGATTACTTTTTTGTTACCTCCCAGGGCCAATTCCGGAACCTGTGGGAAACACACGTTTCAGGGGGAACAGCATGAACAAGAGCGAATTGATCAAGGCTCTGTCAGAACAAAAGAAAATGCACGTTGACGAGGCCACCAAGGTGGTCGGCGCCTTCGTGGATTCCGTCAAGGAAGCCCTGCTTCGGGGCGACCGCGTGGAAATCCGGGGTTTTGGCAGCTTCAAGATCAAGGACTACGAGGGATACACCGGGCGCAATCCCAAGACCGGGACCGTCGTCCAGGTCCGGCCCAAGAAACTTCCCTTCTTCCGTCCCGGCAAAGAGTTGAAGGAATACATCAACCAGTAGGATGCGACGACTTTCATACTGCCTGTTTCTGGCGGTCATGGTCCTTGTGTGCGGCGACGCCCGCGCGCAGGGTTCTCTTTTGACCATCCTTTACTCGGCAAATACGTATGGCACGGTGCGGCCATGCCCGACCTGAGGCGGCAAGACCCTCGGAGGGGTGGCCCGTCGGGCCACGTATTTTATGGACGTCCCCAAAACGGACGCTCCCTTGCTGCTGGTCTCCGGCGGCTGGGAGTACATCCGTCCCAACGGCAATCCGGGGCTGGCCAAAACCATGGTCTCCCTGAGTCGGGCCTACAACGCCATGCACTACGATGTGGGACTCCTCACGGCCAGGGAGGCCAAGGCCCTTGCCGGGGACGACGTGCCCCGCTGGCCGTGGCAGAAGACGGCCGGGGAAGAGCCCTTCACGGTGCGGGAACTGCCGGACGGCCGCAAGGTCGGCTTCCTGCGTTACCCGTCCCTGCCGGACGGGGCCGACGCCCCGTCGCCTGAGCTGGCCGCAGAGGTCTCCCGCCGGGTCAAGGCGGAACGGGGCCGGGTGGACCTGCTTATCGGTCTGTGCGACTGGGGCTGGGTGGCGGAGAACGACTATCTTCGATCCAACCCGGAACAGGTCCCGGACATGCTCTTCGGCAGCGGCGGCGGGTCCGGCATCAACGGACGGGTCCTGGCCGATGGCCGGTGCCTGTGGGTCCGGCCCTACGACAGGGGCCGCAGCCTGGTCGAGATAACCGTCCTGCAATGGCCGGAAAGAGAAAATTCATTTGCCTGGGAAGAGGCGAAGAATTATACCTCGTCTTCCATAGGCATGAACGACGCGATCAAGGACAATCCGGAGATCGGGGCCCTGTTCCAGTAGGAAGGGCTGCGGATTCGGGTGGCTACGTATACTTTAGGAGGAGATGACGATGGAATTACGAGGAGCTTTCACCGCTCTCTCGACGCCCTTCAAGGATGGCGAGGTCGACGAATCGACCTACCGCGATTTCATTGAATGGCAGATCGAGCAGGGTATCGACGGGCTGGTGCCCTGCGGCACCACCGGCGAAGCGGCGACCATGTCCCACGAGGAACAGGGACGGGTCATCAAAATCTGCGTGGATCAGACCAAAGGCCGCGTGCCCGTGGTTGCCGGAGCCGGGTCCAACTCCACCAAGGAGGCCATCGAGCTGACCAAGATGGCCAGGGACGCCGGGGCCGACGCCACCCTGCAGATCACGCCCTACTACAACAAACCGACTCCGGGCGGCCTGGTGGCCCACTTCAAGGCCATCGCCGACGCGGCCCACATGCCCATGGTCATCTACAACGTGCCCGGCCGGACCGGTCTGAACTGCCTGCCGTCCACGCTGAAGAAGATCAAGGACGCCGTGCCCGAGGCCATTGCGGTCAAGGAGGCCACCGGCAACCTCTGCCAGGGCGCCGAGGTCGTGGAGCTGTGCGGCCGCGACTTCAAGCTGCTGTCCGGCGACGACTTCACTTCCCTGCCCCTGCTGGCCGTGGGCGGCGTGGGCGTCATCTCCGTCATTTCCAACATCATGCCCAAGGCCGTGAGCGCCATGTGCAAGGCCTTCTTCGACAAGGACCACGAGAAGGCCCTGGAACTCAGCCTCAAGATGGCCCCGGTCAACCGGGCCATGTTCATGGAGACCAATCCCATCCCGGTCAAGACCTCGCTGGCCATGATGGGCATCTTCAAGGACGCGCAGTTCCGCCTGCCCATCGTGCCCCTGCAGGACGAGAACAAACCCAAACTGGAAGCCGTGCTGAAAACTGCCGGTCTCTTGTGATATTTGAAGGCCTCGGCATGTGCCGGGGCCTTTTTTCGTCATCTCCCGGAAAAGGGACGGCCCGCGCCGTCCCTTTTTTGCGTCCGGCGAATGGCCTCTCGGCCTACTCGGTCTGCCTCCCGGAGGGGCCATGGACGCCCGTGCGGGTCGGCGCTGGACAGGGATGGGGTCTCCGGGGCAGTATGGCCCGTGCCGCCCGCGACCGGGGCGGCCGAAACCGACAACCGCACGCAGGTGATCCGGGCATGAAGAAACGCTGGCCCAACCCGCAGGATGAACACGGCGACATGACGCCCGAAGGAACCGGAGAAGGGGAATCCCATGTGGCCGAGCGGGTCAGGGAGCTGGAGACGGCCCTGGCCGAGAGCCGCCGGATCGGCTCCCGCTCCTACCGGGGCGAGGCCGCCTCGCTCATCGCGGACCTGTCCACCTTCCTGGCCCTGGCCAATGCCTCCATACCGGGCATCGCCCACATCGTCCTCAATTATTCCAAGCTGTTGACCGGCAGCGCCATCGGCTATGTCTCGACCATCGACCTGGAGAGCGGGGACAACATCTGCCATACCCTGACCGCCCTGTTCAGCACCGAGTGCCGGATCACGGAGACGAGCAAGAGCGTCATCTTTCCCCGGACCCGGGACGGAGTCTATCCCGGCCTGTGGGGGTACACCCTGAACACGCGCAAGGGGTTCTACACCAATGAACCGGCCCGCCACGCCTCCTCCATCGGCCTGCCCAACGGTCACTTCGCCCTGAACAACTTTCTGTCGGTTCCGGCCCTGTTCGAAGGCCGGCTGCTGGGCCAGATCGCGGTGGGCAACGCGCCTGGCGGGTTCGACCAGCAGTCCCTGGAGGACATCGAGCGGCTGGCCACCATCTACGCCCTGGCCATCGACCGGGCCAACACCGAGAGCCGCCTGCACACCGAGATCGACAAGCGCCGACAGCTGGAACGGGACATGGCCCGGACCAAGGACGGCCCGGCCGCCAGCATGGCGGAGGCCCATTCGGCCCTGGAACTGCTGCTCAAGCAGAAGGAGCAGGACCGCAAGGAGGCCGAGCGGACCCTCCTGCGCAACATCAAGGAGCTGGTCACGCCCTACCTGGAAAAGCTCGAACACACGGAGCTGACCGAACGGCAGCGGACCTACGTCTCGATCATCCGGCAGAACGTGGAGGAGATCCTCTCGCCCTTCCTCTCCAAGGCCAAGGCCATGGACATCTACCTCACACCGCAGGAAATGCAGGTCGCCTCCCTGATCCGCAAGGGGTATCAGACCAAGGACATCGCCGAACTGTTCGCCACCTCCCTGAATTCGGTCAACTTCCACCGCAAGAACATCCGCACCAAGCTCGGCCTGCGCAACCGGAAGATCAATCTCCGCGCCTTTCTCCTTTCCCTGTCCGAAGAATAACCCATTCCGGGCTGTTTTCACCCGTTTTCGCCGAAACGCCCGCCGTGGCGTCTCCCTTCCGTGCCTGCGGCTGTTTTTCCCGCCATTGCCGGTCGTAACTGGTAGTTTTTTAGGCCATTTTACCCCCACTTATCCTCATTGACTCTTTTCATATTTGGGTGTGTTTTACAAATATGGTTTATTCAAACAATTCATCAATTTTGTTCATGTCTATTTTTAACGAAATTGAAAAACGATGCCAGGCATCACGGTTTGAATAGGGCCATAATCATCAAATCGAGAGAGAGGAGGAAAAACATGAAACGGCTGCTGACCGTCAGTCTGCTGGCGGCGATGTTCCTGATGTTCGGACTTTCCGGCCTGGCCCTGGCGGAGAAGATGGAAAAGATCGGCCCCCTGGAGGACACGCTCGATATCGTGGCCTGGGCGGGCTACATCGAGCGCGGCGAGACCGACCCGGCATACGACTGGGTCACCGAATTCGAGAAGCAGTACAACTGCAAGGTGCGGGTCAAGGTCGCCGGGACCTCCGACGAGATGGTCGCCCTGATGAACGAGGGCGGCTTCGACCTGGTCACGGCCTCGGGCGACGCCAGCCTGCGCCTTATCGCGGGCAAGCGGGTCCAGGAGATCAACACGGCTCTGATCCCCAGCTGGAGCAAGGTGGACAAGCGCCTCCAGGACGCGCCCTGGCACACGGTGGACGGCAAGCACTACGGCGTGCCCTACCTGTGGGGCTCCAACGTGCTCATGTACAACACCAAGGTCTTCCCCACCCCGCCCACCAGCTGGGACGTGGTCTTCCGCGAGCAGACCCTGCCCGACGGCAAGTCCAACAAGGGCCGCGTCCAGGCCTTCGACGGCCCCATCTACATCGCGGACGCCGCCCTGTACCTGAAGAAGCTCAAGCCCGAACTGGGCATCGACGACCCCTACGAACTGTCCGAGGAGCAGTACCAGGCCTGCCTGGAGGTGCTCCGCGCCCAGCGCAAGATCGTCAACCGCTACTGGCATGACGCGTTCATCCAGATCGACGACTTCACCAACGAGGGAGTGGTCGCCTCGTCCTCCTGGCCCTTCCAGGTGAACATTCTGGTCTCCAAGGGCGAGCCCGTGGCCAGCGTCATCCCCGCTGAAGGGGCCACCGGCTGGGCGGACACGACCATGCTGCACGTCAACGCCCCGCACCCCAACCTGGCCTACAAGTGGCTGGAATGGTCCCTGAACAAGAAGCTCCAGGGCGACGTGGCCGCCTGGTTCGGCGGCGTGCCCGTCAACCTCGAGGCCTGCACCGGCAACGCCCTGCTCGGCGACGACGGCTGCAAGACCAACGGCCTGGACGACTTCGAGCGGATCAGCTTCTGGCGTACCCCGGTGTCCAAGGGACCCAAAGGCCCCTGCGTGCCCTACTACCGCTGGGTGACCGACTACATCGCCATCCTGGGCGGCCGGTAGGCCGGTTCCCGCATCCTGAACGAAACCTCCGCGGGGCGGCCGAACCAGGGCCGCCCCGCCCCTGAAACCTCAAGACAAGACGCACCATGAGCACTGCAATCGGATTTCTGGATGTCAGCCGTCACTACGGCGAGGTCAAAGCCCTGGACCACGTCTCCTTCGGCGTGGAGGAGGGCGAATTCTTTTCCATGCTCGGCCCCTCGGGTTCGGGCAAGACCACGAGTCTGCGGCTCATCGCCGGGTTCGAAACCACCACCTCGGGCCGGGTGTTCATCGACGGCCAGGAGGCCCAGGAGATCCCGCCCTACAACCGCAACGTGAACACGGTCTTCCAGGACTACGCCCTGTTCCCGCACATGACCATTCTCGAAAACGTGGCCTACGGGCTGATGGTCAAGGGCATGCCCAGGAAGGAATACCGGCGCAAGGCCGAGGCCATGCTCGAACTGGTCAAGCTCCGCGACGTGGGCAGGCGCAAGCCCGCCCAGCTGTCCGGCGGCCAGCGCCAGCGCATCGCCCTGGCCCGCGCCCTGGTCAACCAGCCGCGCGTCCTGCTTCTGGACGAACCGCTCGGCGCCCTCGACCTCAAGCTGCGCAAGCAGATGCAGCTGGAACTCAAGTCCCTCCAGCGCCAGCTCGGCATCACCTTCGTCTACGTGACCCACGACCAGGACGAGGCCCTATCCATGAGCGACCGCGTGGCCGTGTTCCACAACGGGCGCATCGAGCAGATCGGCACGCCCGAGGCCATCTACGAACGCCCGGAATCGCCATTCGTGGCCGACTTCGTGGGCGACGCCAACGTCCTGGCCCCGGAACACGCCCGCGACTTCTGCCCGGACGGGTGTACCTGCTCCATCCGGCCCGAGCGCATCGTCTTCGTCGACGGGGCCCTGGCCCCGGACGCCTACTGGAAGGCCGAGGGCACGGTGCTCGACGTCAACTACCACGGAGCCAACGTCCAGTACGCCATGCAGCTGGCAAACGGCGCACCCGTCACGGTCTCCGTGGCCACGGGCGGGGTCTGCGCCGCGCCCGCCGTGGAACCGGGCACGGTTCGCGAGATCGCCTGGCTCAAGTCCGACATGCGGGTCTTCGGTGCCGGGAGGGGTGCCGGAGGGGGTGCCGCGTGACCACCGCCGCCATGACGCGTTCCTCGTCCGGGCTGACCGGCAGGATATCCACCTTCTTCTTCCGCAGGCCCACGCTCTTCCTGCTGGCCCTGCTGACCCCGCCCCTGCTCTGGCTGGGGATCATCTACCTCGGCTCGCTCTTCTCCCTGCTCGTCCAGAGCCTGTTCTCCATCGACGAGTTCACGGGGATGATCGTCCACAAGCCGACCTTCGACACCCTGCTCCAGCTGTTCACCCCGGCCAACCTGGACATCGTCATCCGCACGGTGGTCATGGCCTCGGTCGTGACCCTGGCCTCAAGCGCCATCGCCTTTCCCATCGCCTACTACATGGCCCGGTACGCCCGGGGCCGCCTCAAGGCCCTGCTCTACCTGGCCATCATGCTGCCGCTGTGGTCCAGCTACCTGGTGCGCGTCTACTCCTGGAAGCTCATCCTGGCCAAGGAGGGCATCCTGACCTGGATCCTGGCCAAGCTGGGGCTGACCCCGCTGCTGAACTCGGTCCTGGCCCTGCCCGTGGTTGGCGGGTCGTCCCTTTCCGTCAGCTATATCGGGACCTTCCTGGTCTTCCTGTACATCTGGATGCCGTACATGATCCTGCCCATTCAGGCCTCCCTGGAGCGGGTGCCGTCCTCCCTGCTCGAGGCCTCGGCCGACCTGGGCGCGCAGCCGAACCAGACCTTCCGCACGGTCATCCTGCCCCTGGCCTTTCCCGGCGTGGTGGCGGGCTCCATCTTCACCTTCTCCCTGACGCTCGGCGACTACATCATCCCCGGCATCATCGGCTCGTCCCGCTACTTCATCGGCCAGGCCGTCTACACCCACCAGGGCATCGCGGGCAACATCCCCCTGGCGGCCGCCTTTTCCATCGTGCCCATCGTGATCATGTCCATCTACCTGACCATCGCCAAACGACTGGGGGCCTTCGATGCACTCTAAAGCCGACACACGGGCCACCCTGAGCCTGCGTCTGGCCACCTGGGGCGGCATGCTCTTCCTGCACCTCCCCTTCCTGTTCATCCTGCTCTACGCCTTTTCCACCGAGGAGAAGTCCTACCAGTTCCCGCCGCCGGGCCTGACCACCAAGTGGTTCGCCGTGGCCTTCGGCCGCCAGGACATCTGGGACGCCATCTCCCTGTCCCTGCGGGTGGCGAGCGTCTCGACGATCATCTCCCTGACCCTGGGCACCCTGGCCGCGGCCGCGCTGTACAAGCGCCGCTTCTTCGGCAAGGAGGCCATCTCCCTGCTGATCATCCTGCCCATCGCCCTGCCCGGCGTGATCACCGGCATCTCCCTGCGCAGCGCCTTCCACCTGCTGCACATCCCGTTCAGCACCTGGACCATCGTCCTGGGTCACGCCACCTTCTGCATCGTGGTGGTCTACAACAACGCCGTGGCCCGGTTCCGGCGCGTCTCCGGCTCCCAGATCGAGGCCTCCATGGATCTCGGCGCGGACGGTTTCCAGACCTTCCGCCACGTGGTCCTGCCGAACATCGCCACGGCCCTGCTGGCGGGCGGCATGCTGGCCTTCGCCCTGAGCTTCGACGAGGTCATCGTGACCACCTTCACGGCGGGCCAGGAGACCACCCTGCCCATCTGGATGCTGACCGAGCTGATCCGCCCCCGGCAGCGCCCGGTGACCAACGTGGTGGCCATCTTCATCATGGCCATCACCTTCATCCCCATCCTGCTCGCCTATTACTGGATCCGCGACGGCGAGGATGTGGAAGGCGGCAGCAAGTAGGGGCTGTGGGATCGCCCCCGATCCCGAGGTCTCCATACCGGGCATAGGTTCGTGTGGAATTGCCGTAAAAAAACCCCGTCCCATGGAAAATGGGACGGGGTTTTTCATGCCCGGAGTATGGACGCGACGGGGCATGCGCGGTTTTCTGCGCAGCCCCTTCGCAAGGGAGGTCCCGTCGTTGCCGGTTTACCTGCGGCGCGCCCGGGCTCGGGCGACCCCCAGGGCGCTCAACAGCCCCAGGCCAAAGAGAATGATGGTCGAGGGTTCGGGAACCGGCGTCGTTTCGATGGTCAGGGCGCCTGAATAATAGATTGTCTCCGGGCTTTGGGTGTCCATCTGGGCAAGATAGAACGGCACGAGCGGTATCAGCTCGGAAAGATCCAGGATGATGTTCGCGATCTGGTTTTCGGCCAGGGAGAAGGTCCAGCCCAGGGCAAAGGAGACGTCGTCGTCATTCCCCCAAGGCAGGGCATTGGTGTTGTCGAGGGCGCCGGCCAGCACGTGGGTGTAGATGTCCCCGAACAGGAAGCCCGGCTCATCGATTTCCCACATCATGCCGGGAGCGGGGACACCGACCGCCGCGCCGTATTCGTTGAAGAAGGTGTTCAGCGGCTCGTCGATCTCATAATCGAAAAAGGCGATGAACGTGTGGCTTCCCGCTTCGCTGGTGGACCAGCTCAGCTCACCCAAGCCGTCGGTCAGGCTGCCGCTTACCGGCATGTCGCCGGAAGTGGTAATGACGCCGTCGATGTTGAATGCCCAGTCGTACAGGGTGATGGACGGATTGGCGAAGGCTTCGGAGGTGACGAGGCAGAAACACAAAACGACCAGCCAAAGGAATCTACGGATGTTCATGTTACGGTTCCTTTTGTTGAGTTCGTGTGTATTGTTTCCCAGCAATAAACATTCCTTAATATAACGTGCTGAAATCCGGGGGCGGTATCGTCACATTCCCGCCCGATTTGTCAATTTTGTCGACGGACGTGTCAAATCGACCGACAGGATTCCCTGCCGATGTGCCCCGTTTCCGCCCCGCCGCCCTTTTTTCCCCATGCGGGATTTGGGCTGCGGCCGAGGCGACCGGGGCCGGACAACGCAAAAGGCCCGCCAGCACAACGCTGACGGGCCCGACTTTGCGCACTGTCAGTAGTATGGAACTACTAGGCTTCGAAGGCCTTGATGAAGTTGGGGGCGACCTGCTTCTTGCGGCTCATGACGCCTTCCAGCCAGACCGGCTCGCCCTTGGTGGCGATGCCGAAGGCCTTCTCGACCACGGACGGATCGTCGGAGGCGATGAGCATCTCGGAGCCTTCCTTCATGATGTCGGTCAGGAGCAGGAAGACGGAGTGGCGGCCTTCGGCCTTGACCTTCTCGATCTCGGCCTGCAGGGCGGCCTTGTGGGCATCCAGCATGGACAGGTCCACGACTTCCAGCTGGCCGATGCCGACCTTGTTGCCGGACATGTCGAAGTCCTTGTAGTCGCGGAAGACCAGCTCGCTGGCGGCGGCGCCGTCAACGGCGGACTTGACCTTGAACATCTCCATGCCCAGGGCCATGACGTCGGACACACCGGCGATCTTGGCCAGGGCTTCGACGGCGGCCTTGTCGGCGTCGGTGCAGGTGACGGACTTGAACATGACGGTGTCGCTCAGGATGGCGCACAGCATGATGCCGGCGATGTTGGCCGGAATCTCGACGTTGTAGAAGTCGTACATGGACTTCAGCACGGTGGCGGAACAGCCCACGGGCCAGACCCACATTTCCAGCGGACCGGCGGTGGTGATGTCACCCAGCTTGTGGTGATCGACGACGGCAAGGAGCTCACCCTTGTCCAGGTTGTCGATGGTCTGGGAGATGTCGGTGTGGTCCACCAGGATGATCTTCTGATCGGTGGCGTCGGTGACGATCTCGGGAGCGGCGAAGCCGAACTTGCCGAGCACGAAGGCGGTCTCCGGAGCGATCTCGCCCTGGGTCACGGCCTTGGCTTCCATGCCACGTTTGCTGTACAGATCGGCGGCACCGATCGCGGAAGCGACGGTGTCGGTGTCAGGGTTCTTGTGTCCAACAACCAAAATAGCCATATCAAGTCCTCCTAATTAAATTATCCCATATATGGATTTGAGCATCAAAAAAACAGAATGTGACAGATATCACAAACTGCCCCGCCTGCCAAGCTAAAAGCGCAGCCAAAGTAAGAAAAGCGCGAAAAGATTTGCGCCTGTCGCGGAACCGCCATAATTCCGCCTCAGCCCGCGTCTGCCAAGGCTTTTGGGAGACACGTCCGGTCGCTGATTTTGCTCGGAAAATCCTTCGGGACGAGTCGGTCCCGGCGTCAACCATGTGAAGAGGATCGCAAACTCGTCGCGCGTGCAGGTCGGCATGCAGTGCGGTCCGGCACGAAAACGGCGCGGGACCGCAGCGGGATCAGATGCCGAAGTCGGGCAGGATCAGGAACAGGGCGACGATGACGATGCCCGTGGCCAGGATGACATATGCACGCTTCAGTCGCAGGGCCATGAGCCCGCCCAGGGAGGCGGCCACCCAGAGATGGGCCCAGGTCACGCCCAGGTGCAGGAAGATCGGCGGATAGAAGGCGAAGAAGACGTCCAACCCCAGCTTGAGGATGAGGATGGCCGCCAGGAAGGTGATCCAGCCCATGAGCAGCCCGCGGGCCATGGAGCGCAGAATGAGCGCGCCGGGCAGGTGCTTGGACCTCGGATTGCGCGCCCAGTTGAGCAGCGCGTTGTAACTGCCCTGCTCCCGTTCGCGCAGCCACCCTTCCACCTTGGTGCCGATCCAGGCCAGGGGCATGCTGGCGAAGAGCACGAACATGATCCGGGACGGCTGGTCCAGCCCGAACCATGTGGTCAAGGCCAGGGCCGCGAAGGTGGCCGCCGTGAGCTGCGGCGGGATGTAGGTCCCGGCCGGGATGAGGTCGAGCCAGAAGAGTTCGAAGAAGATGGCGATGTACAGGCTGGTGGTGTATTCCCCCGTGGCCGCGCCCCAGAAGAAGCCCACCACCAGGGGGCGCTCAAGCAGGCCGATGCTTACGGTCGAGCGGAACTGGGAAAAGAGGGCAAAAAAAAAGCGACCAGGGCGAACCAGGCGAGTGAATGCTGGGCGAGCATGGTCTAGAACCTCACCTGCACGGGGTCGTTGGGCACGCAGCGGAAATCGAGTTCCACGCCCTGGCGGTTCAGCTGGCGCAGGCAGGTCTCGTCCTCGTCGGACAGGGCCACGCTCGGGGAGATCTGGCGCTTGCCCGGGCTGTAGTGGACGTTGCCGATGTTCAGTACGTGGAAGCCGAACCCGGAGTCGAAGGCCCGGCGGGCGTCGGCACAGCTGGAAAACAGGAGGATGGCCCCGCCGTCGCCGGCATTGGAACACATGCGGGCCATGGCCGAGGGGACCTCGTCCACGGTGATGAAGGAGCTCTTCACGGCCTGGGGGATGGCCAGGGACATGATCTCCTGCTGGAGGATATCGTGGGCCAGCTCGTCGTTGGCCACGATAACGGTCTTGGCGCCGGTGTAGGGCAGCCACGTCTCGATGATCTGGCCGTGAATCAAGCGGTTGTCGATACGAACGAGAGTCACGGCACCATCCCTACTTTTTCGTCGCTTTTTTGCGCAGCATCGCCCCGGCGACCTTGATTCCCTGCTGCCCCGCCACCATGGCCTTTTCGGCCAGGTCGGGCAACGTCAGGGAGCGGGCCTGGAGGGTGGCCACGAGCATGGGCAGGTTGACGCCGGTGATGACCTCGAGATTTTCCGATTTCATCAGGGACAGGGACATGGTCGTGGGCGAACCGCCGAACAGGTCGGTCAGGGCCATGACGCCCTTGCCCTGCTCCACGGACTGGATCGCCTTGCGCACATTTTCCAGGGCCTCGTCCACGCCCTTGTTCACGTCGATGCCCACGGCCAGGCAGTTCTCCTGGGGACCCAGGACCATCTCGGCCGCCTTGAGCAGGGTCTCGCCGAAGCTGCCGTGGGTGACCAGCACCACGCCGATCACGCCGGATTTCTTGTCAGTCTGTGCAACCATGTCTATCCGAGTTCCATGTGTCGATGTTCGATCGAAACCGTATACCCCTTTTCCTTCAGGGTTGCCAGTACCGACTCGGCCACGGAAACCGACCGGTGGCGGCCGCCGGTGCAGCCCAGGGCCAGGGTGATCCTGTAGCGCCCTTCCTCGGCGTACAGAGGCAGAAGATAGAGCAGAAAATCGTGGAACCGCCGGATGAAGCCCTGCCCCGTGGGATTGTCCAGGACGTAGTCGGACACGGCCTTGTCCAGGCCGGACAGGGAGCGCAGGGACTTGTCGAAATATGGATTGGGCAGGAAGCGGAGGTCGAAGACCAGGTCCGCCTCGGACGGCACGCCGTACTTGAAGCCGAAGGTGATGATGTGCACCCGCATGCCCAGCCCCACGTCCTCCAGGGCCGACCACTTGGTCTGGATGACCCGGCGCAGGTCGTGGATGGAGTAGTCCGTGGTGTCCAGGACCAGGGCCGCGCCCGAGCGGACAGGCGCCAGGAGCTTCTTCTCCATCTCCAGGGCCGCTTCCAGGCCGAGGTTGCGGCTCTCCAGCGGATGGGGACGGCGGGTGGTGGCGTAGCGGCGGACCAGTTCGGCCATCTTGGCCTCGAGAAAGAGGACCTGCGGGGTGATGCCCAACTCGGCGAACCCCTCCAGGGCCTTTCCCCAGCCGTCCACGAACTCGAACTGGCGCAGGTCCATGCCGAGCGCCATGCCGCGGTACTTGGTGTCGAAGGTCAGGATGAGCTCGGCCAGCTTGGGCGACATCTCGGAGGGCAGCCCGTCGATACAGAAAAATCCCAGGTCCTCGAAGACCTTGAGGGCGGTGCTCTTGCCGGACCCGGAAAGTCCGGTGACGATCACCACGGGAAAGGGATTGGTCGAGGTCAACGGAGTCCGCCCATGGAGTTACACGCTCTTGAGGAGGGCCCAGAGCCCTTCGACGTCCTCGGCCGACAGGAACGCCTTGCGGAATTCCTCGTCCTTGAGGAGACGGGATATCTGGGCCAGGACGCGCAGGTGCATGCCCGCCACCTGCTCCGGGGCCAGGACCAGGAAGAAAATGGTACAGGGCCTGTGGTCGAGAGCCTCGAACTCCACGCCCTTGAGGCTGCGGCCCACGACCACGATGACCTTTCCCAGATCCTCAAGCTTGCCGTGGGGGATGGCGATGCCGTCGCCGATACCGGTGGAGCCCAGCCCCTCGCGGTCGAGAAGGACACGGACCGCATGGTCCGTGTCCATCTCTGGATATTGCTCGCCCAGGGGGGCGACGAGTTCTTGCAGCACGTCCGACTTGGTCTCGGACTTGAGCTCGGGAAGGATCAGTTCCTTCGCCAGGTAATCACTGAGTTTCATGCTTAGTTACCGGGGTCTATGAGGCCGTAATCGCCGTTCTTTCTCTTGTAGATAACGTTGACGCCATCGGTCTCCGCGTTGAGGAAGACCAGGAATTCCTTGTCGCGGGCATCAAGCTGCATGGCGGCCTCTTCCACGGACATGGGCTTGGGCTCGTATGCATCGCTGCCGACGATGGTGGGCGACGAACCGGAAGCAAGGTCCTCGTAGGACAGGTAGTTCATCTGCACCAATTTATTGGGACTCGCCTGCCTGGGGCGATTCTTCATCTTTTCACGCATCTTGCGAAGCTGGGCTTCCAGCTTGTCCAGGACCATGTCTATGGTGGAGTACATGTCTTCCGAGTCTTCATAGGCCGAGATGTGAATGCGATCCGAGTTCAGGATCACGTCCGCCTTGTGGCGGAACTTATCGACCAGCAGGTTGACCTGGAGATCTGCCTCCGCATCGGAAACGTATTTCGCTACCTTTTCAAAACGCTTTTCCGCATACCCCTTGAGGTGATCGGAAGGCTCGAAGTTCTTGAAAGTGAAGCTGATGTTCATACGCTGCCTCCTGGTTGTGAGTGCCAAGCAGGGACTAGAAGTACTGCTTGCGTTTTGAAGACGAAGCAATGCCCATTGCCGAGCGGTATTTGGCGACCGTACGCCGGGCGATGTTCACTTCCAGCTTTTCCTGGAGGATCTCGCCGATGCGCTCGTCGCTGAGCGGTTTCTTCGTGTCTTCGTCTGCGATCATTTGCTTGATGAGCGCCTTGACGCTCTCCGAACCCACCTGGGAACCGTCGTTCAGGTCCAGGGCCGAGTTGAAGAAGAACTTCAGCTCGAAGATGCCGTGAGGGGTCGAAACATACTTGTTGGTCGTGATTCGGCTCACGGTGGACTCGTGCATCTCGATGTCTTCCGCCACCTCCTTGAGGATCAGGGGTTTGAGTTTCGTCACGCCTTCCTCGAAGAAGGCCCTCTGGAAGCCGACAATGCTTTCGACTACTTTATACAGGGTTCGCTGCCGCTGGTACAGACTTTTCATCAACCATGCGGCGGAACGCATCTTTTCCTGAAAATATTCCTTCTCCTTGTCGGCCGCGCCCTTCATGGAATCCATGTAGAAGGTGTTCATCTGAAGGCGGGGCATGCCGTCCTCGTTGAGGATGATGACGAAGTCCTCGCCGTACTTGTAGACGAAGACGTCGGGGCTGACATAGTGCGGTTCGGTGCTGGAAAAATTGGCGCCCGGCATGGGGTCGAGGGTCTGGATCAGGTCCAGGTAGGCCTTGAGGTCCTCCATGGAGATCTTGAACTTGCGGGCCAGGGGCTTGTAGCGGTTCTTCTCCAGGTCCTCCAGGTGGTCGCGCACCAGGGAGATGAGCGTCGGATCGTCGTAGCCCAGGACCTCCATCTGGACCAGCAGGCACTCCTGCGGGGTGCGGGAGCCGACGCCCACGGGGTCGAGATGCTGGATGCGGGTCAGGACGGACTCGACCTCCTCCGGGGTGGCCTGGACCATGGCGGTCAGTTCCTCCATGGAGGCCTGGAGGTAGCCGTTGGAGTCGAGATTGCCGAGGATGACGTCGCCGATGGCCAGTTCGTGCTCGGTGAAGCTGGACAGGCGCATCTGCCAGTTGAGATGCCCTTCCAGGGAGGGCTTGGAGGCCAGGCGGGCTTCGAAGGACATGCCCTCCTCCGGCATCTCCAGGTCGCGGGACAGGGCCTGCTTGGAGGTGGAGGAGAATTCGCCGAGGTAGTTCTCCCAGTCCGCGTTGCGGACCAGTTCCTCCTCGGCCTGGGATTCGGTCAGGACCTCCGCCTTGTCCGGGACCTCGGTCTCGGTCTCGGTCTCGTCCAGGAAAGGATTCTCCAACAATTCCTGCTGCACCGTCTCCAGCAGTTCAAGCCGCGAAAGTTGCAGCAGCTTGATGGCCTGCTGCAACTGGGGCGTCATGACCAGTTGCTGTGAGAGCTTGAGCTGTTGCCGAAGTTCCAATCCCATGATTCATCACCCGCTTGAGGTTGTATTTATCGGCTGCCGGATAACGAAAATTTTTTTCATTCGGCAGCCATTTTTTTCAGTTCGACTATGTCACAGTGAATTAAAGGATGCAACACAATTGTGATAACATCCTGTTTCTATTGCAAATTCAACGGGCATATTTCTGGTATGAAAAAAGTGTACCAACCTTTGCGAACGGTGTAAATCGGGAAAGCGGAAAAAGATGCGGAAAAGGCTCAGAGACGGAAATCCTCGCCCAGATATATCTGCCGGGCGCGGCTGGACTTGACGATCTCGTCCGGCCCTCCCTCCAGGATGACCGTGCCCTCGTAGACCAGGTAGGCGCGGTCGCAGATATTCAACGTCTCCCTGACGTTGTGGTCGGAAATGAGGATGCCGATCTCCATGGACTTGAGCACGGAGATGATCTCCTGGATGTCGATGACCGCGATGGGGTCGATGCCCGCGAAGGGCTCGTCCAGGAGGATGAACTGGGGGGCGAGGATGAGCGCCCTGGCGATCTCGAGCCTGCGCCGCTCGCCGCCGGACAGGAACATGGCCGCCTGGTCCGCCAGCTTGGTGATGGTGAACATCTCCAGGAGCTCGTCGGCCCGGACGCGCTGCTGCTTCGAGGTCAGGCCGGTCTGCTCCAGGATGATCTGGAGGTTCTGGCGCACGGTCAGCTTGCGGAAGATGGAGCTCTCCTGGGGCAGGTAGCTGACCCCCATGCGGGCGCGCTCGTGCAGGGGCTTGTCCGTAAGCGGCCGCCCGTTCAGGGTGACCTCGCCGGTGTTGGGCTGGACGATGCCCACGAGCATGTAGAACGTGGTCGTCTTGCCCGCTCCGTTGGGGCCGAGCAGGCCGACCACCTCGCGGGCGTTGAGCTCGATGTTGATCCCGTGGACGACCTCTTTCTGGCCGTACCGCTTGGACAAATTGGTGGCACGCAGTCCTTCCGCCATCTACTGCACCTTGAGATTGCCGGGGGTCATGAAGATGGCCTTGACGCGCTGCTCGCCGCCGATGACCTCGGACCGGTCGTCCTTGATGTGGAAGTTGATGACTTCGCCGGTCAGGGAGTTGGGGCCGTCCTGAAGCTTGGGATTCCGCTCCATCTTGAGCAGCTGCGGACCCACCAGGTAGGTCAGCTTGCCGCAGGTCCCCTCGGTGGTCCCCTTTTTGGCCCGGACGTTGCCCTCGGCCACGATGCGGTCCACGCTGTCGGCGGAGAACTTCTTGTCGGTCCTGGCCGAGAGGTAGGCCGAGAGCTTGTCGGCCCACAGGGTCAGCTCGCCGTGGGTGGCGACCACGTTGCCCACGAAGGCGATGACCTTGCCGGTCTCGTCGTAGGTCATGCGGTCGGAGGTGATCCTGACCGGCATGCGGCTCGGGTCCACGCCCACCGGGACGGGGGCGGGCGGCGGGGTTTCGGCCACCTCGGCCTTGACCTCGCCCTCGCCGGAATCGGCCTTGGGCGCCGGGGCGGGCGCGGCCGGCGTCTCCTCGACCACCTTGAGATACTTGGCGTTGGCGTAGCCCACGGCCTTGGCGAGGTCGCGGTCCTTTTCACCCAGTTCGAACACGGCCACCCAGCCGTCCTTGGGGAAGTCCGTGCGCACCCGCTGGCCCTTGGCCAGGGTGACCACGTGCTCCGCTCCCGGGGCGGGCGCCTTGCGCACGTTCAGGTTGACCATGGCCTCGCGCACCTCGCCCCAGTCCTGGGCCTGGGCCCGAACCGGCACCAGCAGCAGGGCCAGCATCAGCAGCATTCCCGTATGGCGAACCGTTTTTCGCAACGTCTTATTCCTTGTTTTCGATCAAAGGGCTCTTTCCCAGCCCCTCGGGGGCCAGCAGGGCTTCCACCCCGCCCGCGGCCACCAGTTGTCTCGTGACCAGGTCGATCTCCATGGCCTTGGCCTGGACGGTCATGTCCGGTCGGCGCACGGTGACGCCGCCCTTGAGGTACACCTTACCGATTGCGCCCACATAATCAAGGTACTGGGCGTCCAGGGCCAGATTGCCGAACCGGCCGCTGACCCCGTCGTAGAGCGACAGGTTGTCGTTCTCCTGATCCACCTCGCCGCGGTCGGCCTGGACGTAGACCTCCTGGCGGTCCGCGCCGAAAAAGGCGGTCAGCTGGGGAAAGTCCACGGCGATGATGCCGAGTTCCTGGTTGTACTTGGCGCTCTTGGCCAGCAGCTTCCAGGACAGGCTCCCCTGCTTGCCCTGGACCAACTCGATGTCTTCGGCCGAGACGTCGGCGTCGGCGAACATGTCCTCGCGGGACACGGCCGGTTTGGCGGCGGTGTCCGCGTTCTCCAGGATGGGATCGGAAAAGAAGAGGGAGTTCACGGCCAGGCCGAGAAGCAGGCCGAGACCGAAGATGACGAACAGAACCAGAGCGGGGCGCCCTCTCATCTAGTCCACCCAGTGCTTGAGGGCCTGTTCCTTGAGGCCGCGCGCCTCGAGGATGAAGGCGATGGCTTCACGGACCGCGCCGTGTCCGCCCGAACGGGTGGACACCCAGTCCGCGGCCTCGACGGCCTCGGGCACCGCATTGGGCACGCACAGGGCCAGCCCTGCGCGGCGCATGACGGCCAGGTCGATCCAGTCGTCGCCCATGTAGGCGGCCTCCTCGGGGGCAACCCCCGCCTTTTCGCACATCTCCTCGAAAAGCGGGACCTTGCGGTGATGTCCGGCGTAGTAGTACTTGATGCCCAGCTCGCGGACGCGGTTTTCCACCGGCCTCTGGTTCAGGCCGGTGATGACCCCGATCTCAAGGCCCACGGCCTGGGCCATCTTGATGCCGAGGCCGTCCTGCACGTTGAAGCGTTTCATGAGGAGGCCCTCGTCGCCGTAGTACAGGCCGCCGTCGGTCAGCACCCCGTCTACGTCGAGCACCAGCAGCTTGATCTTCCGCGCCAGCGCGGTCGCGTCAGCCACGGACGACCTCCCACAGGGCCAGGAGCCGGTTGAGCAGCCCCTCCACCTGATTGAGCGGCAGGGAGTTGGGGCCGTCGCACAGGGCTCTGTCCGGGTCGGGATGAACCTCCATGAACACGCCGTCCACGCCCGCGGCCACGGCGGCCGAGGCCAGGACCGGGACGTATTCGCGCTGCCCGCCCGAGGCCCCGCCCAGTCCGCCGGGCAGCTGCACCGAGTGGGTGGCGTCCATGATCACCGGCACGCCGAAGGCCTGCATCTGCGGGATGGAACGCATGTCCACCACCAGGTTGTTGTAGCCGTAGGTGGAGCCGCGCTCGGTCAGCCAGATGCGGTCGTTGCCCGCCGCGCGGAGCTTTTCGACCACGTTCTTCATGTCCCAGGGGGCCAGGAACTGGCCCTTCTTGACGTTGACCACCCTGCCGGTGCGGGCGGCGGCCATCAGCAGATCGGTCTGGCGGCAGAGAAAGGCCGGGATCTGGAGGACATCGGCCACCTCGGCCACGGGCGCGGCCTGTTCCGGATGGTGGATATCCGTGACCACAGGCAGCCCCGTGGCCGCCTTGACCTCGGCCAGGATGGCGAGCCCCTCCTCCATGCCCGGTCCCCTGAAGCTGGTCAGGGAGGTCCGGTTGGCCTTGTCGAAGGAGCTCTTGTAGACGATGGGGAGGCCGAGCTTCGAGGCCAGCCCGGCGAGGACGTCGGCGGTCTGAAGCGCGGTCTCCCGGCTTTCAATGGCGCAGGGTCCGGCCAGAATGAACGGGCCGGACCTGCTGGCTTGATAAAGGTCTGCCATCTGCTACTTCTTGGCCATCTTGGCCTTCTCATCCTTGGCGGCCCGGATGAACTCCCGGAACAGCGGGTGCGGGTGCATGGGATTGGACTTGAATTCCGGGTGGAACTGACAGCCCAGGAACCAGGGATGGCCGGGCAGCTCCACGATCTCCACCAGGGACTCGTCCGGGGCGGTGCCGGACAGGACCATGCCGTTTTGCTCGAACTGCTCGATGTACTTGTTGTTGTACTCGAACCGGTGGCGGTGCCGCTCGTCGATGTTCACGGCCTTGTAGGCCTCGAAGGCCTTGGTGTCCTTCTTGAGCTTGCACGGGTAGGAGCCGAGCCGCATGGTGCCGCCCTTTTCGGACTCCTCGCAGCGGGTCTCGGTCTTCTTGGTCCGGAAGTCGAACCACTCCTTCATCAGGTAGATGATGTTGTGCGGGGTGGTCTTGTCGAACTCCTCGGAGTTGGCCCCTTCCAGGCCGATGACGTTGCGGGCGAACTCGATGCAGGCGCACTGCATGCCCAGGCAGATGCCGAAGAAGGGAACCTTGTTCTCGCGGGCGTACTTGATGGACAGGATCTTGCCCTCGATGCCGCGCGAGCCGAACCCGCCGGGCACCAGGATGCCGTCCAGTCCCTTGAGCTTCTTGTCCACGTTGGCCGGGGTGACCTTCTCGGAGTTGACGTATTCGAGCTCCACCTTGACCTCGTTGGCCACGCCGCCGTGGATGAGGGCCTCATGCAGGCTCTTGTAGGCCTCGGTCAGGTCCACGTACTTGCCGACGATGCCGATCTTGACCGAGCCCTTGGGGTTGTCCAGGGCATGGACGAGATTCTCCCAGGGGGTCAGCTCGGCGTTCTTGGCGGGCAGCTTGAGCAGGATGGCGATCTTCTGGTCCACGCCCTCGTTGTAGAATTCCAGCGGCACCTTGTAGATGTTGTCCACGTCCACGCCGGTGAACACGGCGTCCTGGTCAACGTCGCAGAACAGGGCGATCTTCTTCTTGAGGTCGTCGGGCAGGCGCACCTCGGAGCGGGCGATGATGATGTCGGGCTGGATGCCCACGCTGCGCAGTTCCTTGACCGAGTGCTGGGTGGGCTTGGTCTTCAGCTCGCCCGCGGCCTTGATGTACGGCACCAGGGTCAGGTGGATGAACAGAACGTTCTCCTTGCCCAGGTCGTTCTTGAGCTGGCGGATGGCCTCCAGGAACGGCTGGCCCTCGATGTCGCCCACGGTGCCGCCGATCTCGATCAGGGCCACATCCTCGCCGTTGGGCAGGTTGATGACCGCCTCCTTGATGGCGTCGGTGATGTGCGGGATGACCTGCACGGTGCCGCCCAGGTAGTCGCCGCGGCGCTCCTTCTGGATGACGGAATAGTAGATGGAACCGGAGGTGTAGTTGTTCTGCTGGCTCAGGGCCGTGCCGAGATAGCGCTCGTAGTGGCCGAGGTCGAGGTCGGTTTCGGCGCCGTCGTCGGTGACGTAGACCTCGCCGTGCTGGAAGGGGTTCATGGTGCCGGGGTCAACGTTGATGTAGGGATCGAGTTTCTGGATGGTCGCCTTGAGGCCGCGGGCCTGGAGGAGTGCCCCGATGGATGCCGCGGCCAGACCCTTGCCCAGGGAGGAAAGAACACCACCGGTAATAAATATGAACTTGGTTTTCATACGTCAGGAAGCCCCTTCGTTAAGCTTGAATTATAAGGATATATCATCACCGGCTTCGTCCACCGGTCATGTTGACTGTCGTGCGTCGGACACGTATGTTCCTGCCCAGCACGGCGCTGCTTTGCAAATTTTGCAGGGTACTGCGACAAAGTCAATATGAAGAGGAGATTTTCATGGCCCGCGTCAACGCACTCGTCATCACCGGATACGGCACCAACTGCGAAAAGGAATCCGCCTACGCCCTGCGGGAAGCGGGCGCGGATCATGCCGATATCGTTTATTTTTCCGACCTCGCAGCGGGCCATGTCCGCATGGACGACTACAATTACCTGCTCTGCCCCGGCGGATTTCTCGACGGCGACGACCTGGGCGCGGCCCAGGCGGCGGCCCTGCGCTGGCGGTGGTCCAACGACGCGGACGGCAAGCCCGTTCTGGATCAGCTGAAGGCCTTTTTCGACAAGGGCGGCATCATCCTCGGCATCTGCAACGGCTTCCAGCTGCTGTGCAAGCTCGGCCTGCTTCCGGCCGTGGGCGGGCGCTACTTCGAACGCCAGGTGTCCCTGTCCTACAACGACTCCGGCCGGTTCGAGGACCGCTGGGTGCGGCTCAAGACCAACCCGGCCTCGCCCTGCGTGTTCACCAAGGGCATCGACTACCTCGACGTGCCCATCCGCCACGGCGAGGGCAAGATCATCCCCATGGATGAAAACATCTTCCGGGCCCTGCAGGACGACAATCTCATCGCGGTGCAGTACGTCCACCCCGAGACCCGCGAAGTGACCCTGGAGTACCCCTACAATCCCAACGGATCGCCGCTCGGCATCGCCGGGCTGACCGACCCCACCGGGCGCATCCTGGGCCTCATGCCCCACCCCGAGGCGTACAATCACAAGACCAACCATCCGTCCTGGACCCGGGGCACCGACCCGGACATCCCGCTCGGCCTGACCATGCTCGAAGCCGGGGTGCGCTACCTGAAGGACAGGTAGCCCTTGGCCCTGCCCGTCGCGCCCCCGCCGCCCGCAGGAACCACCTGGCGCGATCTCATGGACGTGGCCTTCGGCGAGGCGTGCAAGGCGGCCCAGGCGGGCGAGGCCCCCGTGGGCGCGGCCCTGTTCACGCCCACCGGCACCCTGCTCGCCTCGGCCCACAACCGGCCCATCGCCGCCCACGACCCCACGGGCCACGCGGAGATTCTCTGCCTGCGCGAGGCGGCCCGCGTGCTGCGCAACTACCGGCTGCCGGACACGATCCTGGCCGTGACCCTGGAGCCCTGCCTGATGTGCACGGGCGCGCTGATCCACGCCCGGGTGGCCGGGGTGGTCTTCGCGGCCCGCGACGAGCGCGCCGGGGCCCTGGTCTCCAACATGCAGGGGTGCGCCCTGCCCTTCACCAACCACCGGCTGTGGACCGTGGAGGGTGTCATGGGCAACGAATGCTCGGCCCTGCTCAAGCGGTTCTTCCTGGAGCGGAGAAAATAGGCCGCCCCCCTTTACAACGGAGCGCCGCGCCTTATTATCCCCCATTCAGACCATTCATTTATTCAGGAGAGACACATGATCATCGCACTGCCCACCCGCGAAGGACTCATCGACGACCATTTCGGCCATTGCGACCACTACACCCTGGTCACGGTCGAGGATAACCGGATCACCTTCAGCGAACGCATGGATTCCCCCCAGGGCTGCGGCTGCAAGTCCGACATCGCCCCGATCCTGGCCGAGCGCGGCGTCAAGGTCATGCTCGCCGGCAACATGGGCGAGGGCGCGCTGAACATCCTGCGCAACGCGGGCATCGACGTGGTCCGGGGCTGTTCCGGCCCCATCGAGAAGGTCCTGGAAAAATGGCTGTCCGGCGAGCTCAAGGACAACCAGATCACCTGCGACCACCACGACTGCGACCACCACGACGGCCCCGCCCTGAGCAAGCTCAAACCGCTCTAGGCCCCCGCCGCACCGAATATCCCCGAAGCCCCCGAGCCCACCCGCCGGGGGCTTTCTTTCGCCTACCCCTCCTCTTTACGCACACCCCGTCCGCGCCAATCAAGTCACGGCCCTTCCGCGCCCCAACGCCAGGCCTGCCCCTGGCCACCGGCGAACAAAGCCAAAAGGTGCTTGCCACTTGCGCCGAGTCTGTTTATATAGCCCTTCCACGCCGACACACGGCGCATCCAGGAGAGGTAGCGAAGTCCGGCCGTAACGCGCTCGACTCGAAATCGAGTTACGAGTTAATAGCTCGTACGTGGGTTCGAATCCCACCCTCTCCGCCACGAATGAGATAAGGTCTTGCGAAAGCGAGACCTTTTTTCGTTCTTGCGGGGAAAGAGTGGCCGAGCCGCTTTCAGCACCATCCGAACTCGGACCATTTTCGGACCATCTGCCCGAAATGGCCTGTTCAGGGAGCCGAAAGCATGAGCCATATCGTCCTTGACGGGAGCACCCATCACTTCCGTTATCGCGTTCCGCAGCAGTTCCATTCCGTCATCGGTCAGCAGGTCATCAAGGTGAGCCTGAAGACTGGCAACAAGCGCCTTGCCAACCAACGGGCCGAACGGTTAGCTTCGGCGGTCCGATCCTTTTTCACCCTGTTGCCCGACACGACCATGAACACGCTCTCCCCTGCCGATCTCAAAGCCAAGCTCCGAGCCTTCCTCGAACAGTGCCTTTACGAGGACGAAGGCAAACGAGCCATGCCGCCCCTTGAGGACCGAACACCGATCCCTGCCCATTTTCCGAAAGACCATGAACCGAGCAGGCTGGAGATGTACATCGATGAGGCTGGTGCTGGGCTGGCACAGTCCGACTACACTTTCTTCGGTTCGTACATTGACCGCTTCATCACGCAGAGCGGCATTGAGGTGGCCCCGGATTCGACGGATTTTTACCGCATAGCCCGTGGCGTTTACGAGATGGTGTTCGACCTGCTGAACGTCCAACACTGCCGGGCGATGGGAGATGTGCTGGGTGAGCGGGAGTACTTGGCCAAGCTGCCTCCTGTTTCCGTTTCTCTACCGCAACCATCCATTCCTGTCCCCCTGCCCCAGCCGACGCAACCGGCTCCGGTTCTCGAAGCCGTGATGGAAAAGTACATCGAAGACAAGACCAAGTCGGAATGGGGCAAGGCCAGCATCAAGGACATCCCGCCGCAACTGCGCCGTTTCGTCGAATACGTCGGCTCCGGCATCCGCATCGACGAATTGACCCGTGACCACATGCGACTGTATCGCGACATCATCACGGGCCTGCCCAACGGCAACCACATCGCCAAGTACCGAGGCAAGACAAGAGACGAACTGCTTGCCATGGACATACCAGCGGCACATCGGCTCAAGTCCAAGTCCCTCGAAACCAACTACACCAACGTCAAATCCTTCCTGAACTGGTGTTGTGAAGAGGAGTTCCTCACGCAGGCTAATCCGTTGAAATCCGTCCTCAAGCTCGGCAAGAGCAACACCAACGCGACCACGCCCAAACGCCGAGCCTTCACCCTCGACGAATTGAAAGCCCTGTTCGAGAACAAGGACTACCACAAGGGGAAATTCACCCATGCGGCCAACTTTTGGGTACCGATCATCGCGCTCTTTTCCGGCGCACGGCTGGAGGAAATCTGCCAGCTCTACCTTGATGACATACGCGAGATCGACGGCGTCATGTGCTTCGACATCAATGCCGAGGATGACAAGGACATCAAGTCAGAGGCCGGAAAGCGGATTGTCCCCATCCATCCGTTCCTCATCGAGATCGGCCTGCTGGACCGTGTCGCCCACCTCCGAGCCAACGGAGAAGAACACCTCTTCCACCGCAGCACCTTGAGTCAAGCTGACGGCAAGCTATCCACCAACATCTCGAAGGCGTTCACCTACTTCCGGCGCAAGTATGGAATAGGCGGCAGCACCGACGAGACGAGCGAGGTGGTATTCCACTCATTCCGGCATACCGTCATCACGCTGGGCAAACACAAACGCGTTGACCGCAGGCTGGTCAAGGAAGTGGTCGGCCACGAAGAAGGTGAGTTCGAAGATGTGACCGGCGGCTACGAGGGAGCCGATCCGGTGAAGGCCAAGTTCGAGGAATTCATTTGCCAGATCGACTTCGACAAGGTGATGGACCTCGGCCATCTCAAGGGCAGCATGTGGATCACCAAGAGGTGAGTCTCGACCAGCCAAGGGCTGGAGTAGTCTTCCTGTGCGCGTCAGCATCGGCCTCTTATGCGTCCAGAAAAATCAACAGGCCGAAAATCGTCTGTAAACAGTCGGTAGTTCAACCGCCGCCAAGAGCCGGATTACCCTCGCTGTGCCTCTGGGGAAGCCTCAGTTCAAGCGCATATCCTGAAAAAAACAGGAAGCCGAAAATCGTCCAGCTTCTGTAGGACTTATGCACGAATACAGGACGACAAGACGCTAATCACTGAACTCGCGCAAGGTATCCCTGAACAAGGCCATGTCCTTCGCATCCAAGAAGATGAGGTTGTCATCCATGGCCCTGATCTTGTCCAGATACTGCTGTTTCTTGTTCAGGCTGTCCACGAGCTTGAAGTACTCCGAGGAGCCTGTCTGCCCCTGAAGTCGAGCCTCGATCTCGTGGATGTCCTGCTCCACGGCATCCAGCAACACGCGTTTGATCTCGTGATGGCAGTCATGCTTGACCGTGATCTCTTCCACCACGTCGAAGGGAACATTTTTCTCGTTCCACACGGCCCACCGCTTTCCGAGCTTTCCCCATGATTCGAAGCAGCTCGTGTGGTGAGTCGTCGGTTCATCGGACCCCATCTTTCGGAACAGCTTCTCCGGGGAGTCCGACACAACCTGCACTCGAACGGCCCGATCCTCCATCGTCCCGTCGAGATCATTGATCTTGACCCACCAGCCCTTTACCAGATTCTGAAGTTCGTCCTCGGGCATGTCGTTTTCAAGCCTGCCAAGGAGATGAAGAATCGGTACACCTCGTTGCGTTTCCGGCATGAGACGCCAGAAGAACCAACTTCGGGGGAAGTTCGCCACGAATCGCCTGCGAAGGTTGGTGATCGCACGTTTCCAGTCCTTGGGAGAGGGCGAGGTCATGCACGTCAACACGATGTAGTGCGTAGGCGTTTTGTGCAGTTTGATCTCGTTCAACGCCTTCTGGAGTGACAGCCTGCTCTTGTCCGTGAACCTGCTCCTCGACGGTGCTGCCGGTGACTTGCTGACCTTGGCCTTCTGCTTCTTCGGGCCACTCGCCTTGGGCTTGTTGTGATCAGTGATGCTGACGTACCCCGGCGCGATCCTGATGGTGTATTCGTCGTCGGGGTCGGGAATCCTGATATCGAGATCGGCCATGGTATCACCTGATTTTCTTCAATGATTTCGAGAAGTGCCGGAAGGAGATACCATCTACGTATACAGTTCGTCAAACGAGAAGAGGCTCACCGGTCAAAGTGTGCCTCCCAGAATTTTTATGCAGGTCGGTACGTGATCCGCTCGTGGGTCGTTCGAGGAGGGGGAGTCGGCATAGTTGACCCTGATTCGCCCATTCGATACTGCTGATAATGAAGGTGCGGCAGCTCTTCGCCAGACCCTTCCGAGCAGTGCTGGTAGATACCGAAGGTACTGACTTCGGATAGGAGGTGATGCCTTATGGCCAAGACCAAGTCTGGAAAGAAGAAGGTCCATGTCCCCGAACATGTCCGCACGGACAAGAACGGGAAGAAGACCAAGGTGCGCGAGCACTACCGCTCCACCCCTGAATAGGGGCTAACCGGCTGCCGCATCTTCACTTCTTGCCCGTCCTGCCTTCTTTTTTCCCTTCGCCGTTTCTCGCTCAGCCTTGATTCGCTCCAGCAGGACAGAGGCCGGTTCGTCGTTCGGGTCTTGGGGTACGAGTTCGCCTCGGAAGGCTTTGGCGAGAATGGATTGATCGAGATTGGCGACTTGGCCTATCAGCCCGATGCTGTTCTCTCTCTGTCCTTTGATGACAGCCAGAGTTTGTTTTATCTTCCGCGCAAGCTCCACCTGCTCATCTTGCGGAGGTATAGGGACGGCAAGAGCTTTCAGCTTTGAGCCGTTGATGTTCGCCTGTCCAACCTGCTGGCTCACGTTTTGTGAGACCCACTGGCGACCAAAAGGAGAGTTGATGTACCACACAACAACTTCAGGGACGATCTGCAACACTCTAACTCGAATCAAATAGGACGCGAATGAGAAGTCCTCATCAGAATCGAACATAGCAGTCTTGCCGACAAGCTCTGCACTGTTCGTCCGGTTGAAAAGGATGTCGCCATAATGCAGGCACAGCTCAGAGAGGTCTTTGTGACTGCGATCTAGATATTTCAGATTGTCATAAACAAGGTCGCCATCAACGATATTCCCCATCCGCAAGACAGGCATCTGAGTTTCATCGTCTGAGGTTTTTGCGGACGTTCCATACCTGACATCACATGCCAGTTCTTCAACCTTCGCCCAGCACCATCCTTCCGGCAGTTCCGGCAACCCGCTCGCATCAACAGGCTCCGGCTCCTTGTACTTGGCCTTCCACTTGTCGTTCTTGGGATTGATGCCCTTGGCTCGCATCTTGGCGAGTTCCGCTTCTTCCCACCGGGCGCGGCGTTCGACACGGATGCGTTCGAGGAGCTTTTCGGCTGGCTCCACATCGGGATGCTGCTCGCGCCATTCTGCGGTCAGGTCGCCACGGAAGGCGGCGGCAAGCACGGACTGCCGGAACTTCTCCAGCAGCGGCCCCACCGTCTCCAACGCCTCACGAGCACGGCGGCTCTTGGCTTGGAGCGCGTCGATCTTGTCAGCGATGCGGCGTTGTTCGTTTAGGGGAGGAACAGGAAATTCCGTTGCCTTCAGGAATTTGAAGTGCCGACTATAACCTCGGTCAGGAAGTTGAACCGTATTCAAAGCATAAGAATAGAGGTTGGTTGAAAGCGGTGAAAGGGGTTTCAAGACCTTCACCCCATCGGCACCTTGGACAAAAGGGAAATCGACAAGTTTCACACAGCGCGTGTGATCACCAAACACAATGACGGGTAAATCTCCCTCAAAAGCAAGATCAAATTTGTCTGTTGCCCCACCGATGAGCGCAACCCCTTGATCAACAACAGCAAGCGGAGCATTCTCGATGTATTCTTTTTGTTTTACCTTTTTGGTAGAAGATGTCAGATCTTCAAAAATGTCTTGAAAAACTGCCCAATCCCATTGAACTGGCAACTCCTCGGTGCTCCATTTCCCTTTGTCTGCCTGCTTAGCCATCAAGTTCCCCACCTTCACCCAACATCCCCACCAGTTCTTCTATCTCCTGCATGGCAATCCTCAGATTCTCCATGATCTGGCCTGCCAACTCTTCCGGTTCCGGCAGGTCTTCGGCATGGTCGGCATTCTCGTCGCGGAGCCAAGTGATATCGAGGTTGTCGGCCCGCTTGGCGATGTCGTCTCGCGAATAGCAGCGGAAGCGGCCTTCCTCGCCCTGATCCACTCGTTCGGAGCCGCCGTTGGGATCGTCGCCGTAGGCCTGCTCGAAAGCGGAGAAGTGAGCGCGAGTGAGCGGGGTGCGTTTGCCGAAGCTGGGCATGTTGGTCCGCAGGTCGTAGACCCAGACCGCCTTGGTGTTGCCCTTGTCCGTCTCGCCGCGCTGGAAGAACAGGACGTTGGTCTTGACGCCCTGTGCGTAGAAGATGCCGGTAGGCAGACGTAGGATCGTATGCAGGTTGCACTTGTCCATGAGGTCGGTGCGAATCTTCCGACCCGTGTTGTCCTCGAAGAGCACGTTGTCGGGCAGGACCACGGCGGCACGGCCACCGGGCTTCAAGCCCCTGTAGACGTGCTGAAGGAAGGCAAGCTGGCGGTTGTTGGTCGGGAAGGTGAAATCCTCACGGCGCGTGTGGCCTCCGCCTGTTGCCGTGCCGAACGGCGGGTTCGTCAGGATGACATCCGCCTTCGGCATGGATGCCCCCTGCGGCCCGAGGGTGTCGCCGAGCGCAATGGGGGTCTCGATGCCGTGCAGCATCAAGTTCATCAGGCAGAGGCGGTGAACGTCCTGCACCAACTCCATGCCTTGGAAGGCCTGCCGCCGTTGGAAGTTCTGCTTCGACTCCGGCAGGTTGTACAGGTTGCCGGTGCGCTCCCGAATGTAGGCGTCCGCGTTGATCAGGAAGCCGCCCGTTCCCGCTGCCGGGTCTTGGATGACCTCCCCGGCCTGCGGTTGCATCAACTCAACCATGACTTCGATAAGCCGACGCGGTGTGAAGTACTGTCCGGCTCCCCGCTTGGACTCGGTGGCGTTCTTTTCGAGCAACCCCTCGTACAGGTCGCCGAGACCTTCTTCCCGTGCGCTGTACCAGTCCAGTTCATCGAGGGAATCCACAAGTTTCCGCAGGTTCTTGGGCTGCTGGATGAAGCTGGAGGCGTTAGCATAGATGTCCTGTACCAGCTTCGATCCTTGAGTGCCGAGGTCGATGAGCAGCTTCTTGTAGAACGTGAGTTGCTCCACACCGTCCATCTCGACCAGTTTCTTCCAGTGGTAAGCCTCGGGAAGCTGGTCTTCCTTCTCGGTCTCCTCCGCCATCTTCAGAAAGAGGAGGTATGTCAGCTCGTTTACGTACTGGTGGTAGGTGACACCGTCACCCCAAAGTATATCGCAGAGCTTCCACAGCTTCTGCACGATGTCTTGTGTTGTGGTCATGTTATAGCTTCTTGCCTTCTATGCTAACACGGTGTTTGTTGGCGAAATGCTCCCTAACTGCCGATGCATGCAAAAGCATATCGCAGAAAGGGCATCTGATTTTTATTGTCTGATGGGTGCGCTCGATGTGGACATAAAGGAGGTGGATAGGAACAACTTCGATACAAAATGGACACTTGGCTTTATTCTCCGGCGGGACATTCCAAGGAGCTTTCGACCAGAAATCACGAGGATGATCCCAATTGGTTAACGGTCTGCGATCACTACACGGAGGCTCTTTGCTTATGTCGTCGTACACCTTGTGACGTGGATCTTGATCTGGTTCGGGCTTTGGCGTGGGGTCATGCTTGAGCTTCGTCATAGTCCTTACCCCGCGTCCTGCCACAAGGCGTCATTAAGTTCGCCGAGCACTTCTTCCAACTGACCGTCGAACACCCTGTCCAACCGTCGAAAACCGCCATCCGCTTTGAACTGGCCGCTGTTCAATGCGTCCCTGTCCACGATGGTCTCTTCCAACATCTGTGCGCCGATACGTTCTAACCACTTGCGCTGCGGGTCCGTCCAAGGCCTGCTGGCAAGGATGCGTTCCATGGCCCGTTCGACCCTCTTTTGATAAGGAACAAGCGGAGAACCCAAGGCGAGTTGGCGGATGAAGCCGATGATGGAGGCGGCGATATCCTGATTGGTGGCATCCCGCCAAGCGGTCCGAAGTTTGACCTCGGAATAGCCTTGCTCGTCAAGCAGGAGTTTCAATTCCCGGAGCTGCTGCCGAGTGAGGTCACGGGGCCGTTGCAACACGACCTTGATGGCCGCCACGTCGTTCTTGTGTGTGTCGATGTACTGCCTGAATGCGTCGAGGTAGTCCTTCGGCTTCACACTGTCGCCGTAGCCCCGCTCTTCCCGGAGGACTTCGTCGTCATGGTGGGAGATGAGTTGCTTCGGCCTCTTCCTCATTCTCAGATTGTCCAAGAACGCGCCGAGCCCTTGGAGGCTGGTCAACATCCGGCTTGTGGCCTGCAAATCCGTCTCGGCCAATTTCTGAGCGAATTGTTCGGTATCGTCTCCCGTGATGGTCGTGAACTTCTCCAGGGCATCGCCCTCAAGAAGACGTTTCTTGCGCTGGAACTTGGCTCGGAACTGATCGATGACCGTTTTGCGCACATCATCCGCCTCCGCCTCTTCCAGCTCCTTGATGAGCTGGTCGAACGTGACGGAGGGATTCTGTACCACCGGCTTCATGGTCGAGTAATCCTGAATGGCCGAGTACATATCCACGGCATCGAAGATGCGGAAACACTCCTTGCCGATCTCATCGCACAGCCGGGTCGCCCGGCCCATCATCTGCTCGTAGAGGATGCGGCTGCGGACTCGGCGCAGGAACACGAGGTTGGTGATCTTCGGCACGTCGATGCCCGTGGTCAGCAGGTCCACAGTGACGACCACATTCGGCATCTTCTCGTTCTTGAAGTGCCGGATCAACCCCAGCGGCTTGTCCGCCGTCCCTGTGATCTTGACGATCGCGTCGTCATCAACGGAACCATATTGATCGGCGAACGCCTGCTTGAGCAGGTCCACCACCATGTCGGCATGGCTGTCCGTAGCGCAGAAGATGAGTGTCTTGCCGTCGAATGTCGGATCAAGATGCTTGGCCAGACACTCGCACACGACCTTGTTGAACGGCTCGGTGATGACACGCTTATTGAACTCCTCGATCTCCACCGACACCTCATCGTCGAGATTCCATGTGTCGATCTCCCCGCTCTTCATGTCGAGCACTTCGATTTCTTCCCCGGCCTTCCATGTGATGCCGTCCTCGGCCAAACGCGTGACGATGCGGATGGGCGGCTCATGGTCCACAAGGTAGCCGTCGATGACCGCCTGACGGTATGAGTAAGTATAGACCGGTTCGCCGAAGAGTTCGGTGGTGTGCAGTGCTGGCGTTGCCGTGAGACCGATCCTGACCGCGTCGAAATGGTCGAGTACCCGGCTGTACTTGGAGATATAGTCCCGCTCGCTTCGGAAGGTCAGTTCCGCTTCCGACATGTCCTTGTCGAGATTGTACCCCCGGTGGCACTCGTCCACGATGACGCAGTCATACTGGTCCACAGGCAACGGCTGTTCGCCCTCGCTAGAGAACAGGAGCCGCTTGATCATGCCTTGGATGGTAGCGATCTGAAGCCGGGTGTCCTTGTCAGGCTTGATGTCGCCCAGCTCCTTCACGTCGTAGATGTCATTGAATGTCTGGTGGCTCTCCAACCGGAAATCCTTGAAGGCGTCCGCAGTCTGTTCCCCGAGGGACGTTCGGTCCACGAGGAAGAGCACCCGGCGGAATCGCTTGGCCTTGCAGAGCCGGTAGACCAGCCCGATGCAGGTTCGCGTCTTGCCCGTCCCCGTCGCCATGGCTGTGAGGATGTTGCGCTCACCTTTGGCGATGGCGTCTTCAATGGCTCGGATGGCTTCATGCTGGTAATAGCGCAGATCGAGGTAGTCCGAGGAGTCCTTGGCAAGGGTCTCGTCAGCCTCGGGGATGTCCTGCCCCAACAGCTCAATCAGCCCCTGCGGTGTCGGCCACGCGGTCAGAGGGCGGGCAAGGTTGGTCGGGACACGGGCGTCACGGAACCAGATGCCGCTCTTGGTCCGAACCTGCTTGAGGAACGGTCTGCCATTGGAGGAAAGCAGGAAGGGGACGATATGGTCATCCCACGGCTCGCCTTCAGGAAGTCGCTCCTCCCCCTTGATCACATAGCCCTTGCTGTACCGCTGGGCCTGCTTGATCGCGGCGGAGACATCGACCCGCTTGCGCTTGGCCTCGACCGTCGCGACTGGAGTTATGCCCACAAAGAGGACGTAGTCGGCTGGCCCCGTTGCTGTCGGCCATTCGGCGATGGCGAGATTCCTCCCTTTCTGCGGGCGCACACCGGCCTTGAAAGTGATGCGCTGTGTGTCCGCTTCCCATCCGGCATCACGAAGCTGGTCGTCGATGAGTTTGCGGGTGTCGGCCTCGTCGAGGTCCACCGCATCCTCGGCCACCGTCTTGATGGTCGCCTTGGTGAGGTTGATCTCGTCTTGGCTCTTTTCGGCTGTCTGCCTTTGCAGCTCTCCGAGTCGTTCGGCAAACCGTGCGTTCTCCTGCGTCTGTTGCTGCTCGGTCTCTCGAAGAAGAGCCTCGGTGGTTGAAAGCTGTTGGTAGGCCTCTTCCGCCCTCTGCTGTGCCTCCTGTTGCGCTTGCTCCGTCTCAGCGAGCTGCCTGCGGAGTCGTCCCAGTTCCTCGGCAAGGGCGTCATCTGCTTGTTGTGGTTTGGCGGGAGGCAGAAACGGCCCCGGATCGAATGCCTTGTCCTCACCGAAGGAACGATGGAACCAGATGGCGAGGATGCGGGCAAACCGAAGCGCGTCGAGTGCGTGTTGCGGCTCTCCTTCGAGTTCGTGGGCTGCGACGTTCCCGGCTTTGCGAAGTATGTGGAGGACTTGGTTGATCTTCGGGGTCAGGAGGCCTTCATCATCGAGGCGGCGAATGATGCGGAGGGCGGTGTCTCCCTCGTAGATGGGGACGGCGGATCGGACGGCCACCTGCTTCGTGAGCAGTTCACCAAAGAGACGCACCTTGAACAGGGCGGCATTCGGGTCCGCGAATACCAGCCGTTCGGCCTGCGCTGCACACTTGAGCAGCAGCTCGTCATGCTCTGCGAGGAACCAGAAGTTCGGTGATTGGATGGTGTCGCTTGTCCGGTCCATTGGCATTCTCCAGTCCAACATGGCGAGAAACATCGCGAACCTACAACAGAACGCCCGATAAAGGAAGTTCTTGAGCTTGACAAACTCGGACCATTTTCGGACCATCTACCCAGATCAGCAACCGCTGTTAGCGGAACCGACCACACGGCAAGACCTTGCCGTTTATGAAGGAAGGTGAGGGAGATGCGAGGCCGATCCGGTCTCGGCGACGAGAGAGTGTCGCATTCTCCCACCCTCTCCGCCATATTTCTCAAGACGAATCCCGGCAGCACCCTGCCGGGATTTGTTTTTTATCCCACGCCACATCAACCGTTCCTATTCTGTAGACAACACGGTCTTTCATCCTATTTACCCCTCTCCTCCCCCCCAATCACCCAACCCCAGGATTGCTTCCCGCTCAAGAACATTATAGAGGGGTGGCCATGAGTTACCCGCATGAAGCAAGAGCTGTTGAGGATGTGGTGGCGCAGGCCGCGCGGCATATCGGGCACCATGGCGGCCTGGCCGGGGATTGGTATGTCGGCATCGAGGAAAAGGGGTCGGACCGGGACAGCCGGAACGACCGCTGCCTGATGAATTACCTGCTGGCCTCGGAAGACGACGCCAAGACGGCCATGTCGCGGCTGCTCGACCGGGGGCTGCAGGCCGACGACGAGTACGGGGCCGAGCCGACCATTCTGTTCATCTACACCAGGAAAAAGAAGGCGGCCTGAGGCGGCCCGACGCCCTTTTGGTCCGCCGCCAGGCAGATTGCGACGGCACTGCGCCGCCCGTGTGATCCGCCGCCAGGCACGGCAAAGACATCGATGCTCCGCCTAGGTGCACCGGCACCCGGCGCGTCCTCGCCGCCGTCCACCCCTTCGCCCCCTTTCATCGACCATAAAAAAAGGACCGACGGTCGCCCGCCGGTCCCTGTGCGCTCCGCCGCTGCCGGTTCGAACCGGCGGCGCGGAGGGCTAGCTGGACGTGTGCTTGTTCTTGTATTCCTGGAGGGCGTGGCAGAACTGGTCCACGCAGGAGGTGGACTTGGAGCCGCAGGTGATGCCGCTGAAACGGTCCAGGACGAAATCGACGTTCATGCCCTCGATCATGGCGGCGATGGCCTTGAGGTTGCCCTCGCAACCGCCGGAGAAGTTGACGTAATCGATGCTGCCGTTGTCCACGACGAAGTCGATTTCCTTGGTGCAGACGCTCCCTTCCGGGATGAAGTGTTCGACCCGTGCGCGGGGGCCGGGCACAGTGCGCATGGGAGCGGCCTGACGATGTGCGTTATCCATTGTATTCAATCCATTTCCTTTTACGGTTCAAGCCGGACGAACCGGCTATAATACACGCCCCATGCCGCGACGGCGGCCCCTGCGGGCCAATGCGGCCGCCCTCCTCCGGCATGTCCCGAATTGGGGACACGGGAGGACGCGGCGCGTCGTCCGTGGGCACGGAGACGATTCCTCAAGGCAATTGCGGGAACGTTGCACATCGACGCAAACGACCATGCAAAATGGTTCCGACAACCAGGAGCCCGCGTTTGGGCAGGCCCCGCTCGTTCCCGCAGCGGAGGGAGAGGTTATCAACCTCTGCTGAAAACATCTCGGACACGGCCGCCCGGCGCGAACAGCCCGGCGAACACCCTATGATACAACCAGAAGATCATGGGCACTGCCGAACCGAACGCTTGTGCTTTATTTCTCAAGCCCTACCTGAGACGAAGCGCAAACCGGACAAACGCATGTCATTGAACTCTCTCCACCAAGTGGCGAATGACGGGCTTTTCCCGCTCGCCGGGGAGTTGAACTACAGAAAGTCGATACCCCTGTCAAACCTCAATTGTGAAACATGGAACATTTTTTCCTACCGATCTTGCAGGTAATTGCCCAGACCAGGGGCAATCCCCCGACATGTTTAAAAAAAAGCATTATTAATCAAATTGTTATAGTTTATGTCGCGGACTTTTCCCGCCTTCGTCATTTTCCCTGGATGAACATCTTCCTCGACACCCCTCGTTTTATCATTTCCCGACAAGGCCGGGCGGAGCTCCGGGAAGGACGACCGGCCAACCATGCCCGAAAAGGCTTCACACTGCTTGTATCGCCCTTTCGTTTACGAGGGGGAACGATGCGCACATGTGCATCGGTGCCGCGACGGCAGGCACGATGGCCTCCACAGGAGGAGATGAAAGGCGCAGGGAACCGGACCGGGCGGAGGGCCGGCGCGGCGCATCCGCCGAATCGACCGCCCCCGCCTCGACCGGCCCACCGGCCGCGAAATTCCCATGGCCGGACGCTTTGCATTTGCCGCGCGATGGGCTACAAGGGGGCTGATCGCACGAAGGCTGCTCGCTGTTCCGGGATCGATTCCCCAGGTGCGTCCATAGGACGCGCGTGCGGAATGGGAGCCGCCATGTTCCGTCATCACCCCCTTCGACTCCACGCCCCCCATTCCGTCGCGGCCCGCCGCGCCACGGCCGGTTCACCGTCCGCGCGCCCCCTTTGACCCGGGACGGCTTGCCCCACTCAACCCAATCATTCGGAGAAAAAACCATGGACCCGTATATCGCAGCAACCAACGGCGTGGTCATGATCATCCTGATCATCCTCCTGGTCATCCTGTCCTTCTGCCTGATCTTCGCCCCCCTGTTCATCTGGAAATGGACCAAGGCTACCAGGAACGAGGTCACGCGGCTCAACGCCAACCTCATCGTCCTGGTGACCATGCTCAAGCGGTGGGAAAATCGCTACCTTCTGGTGGACGGCGAACAGAGCCCGGACCACAAGGAGGAACGGGTGTTCAAGTAGCCAGTGCCGGGAC
Source organism: Pseudodesulfovibrio mercurii (assembly GCF_000189295.2). Lineage (NCBI taxonomy): Bacteria > Pseudomonadati > Thermodesulfobacteriota > Desulfovibrionia > Desulfovibrionales > Desulfovibrionaceae > Pseudodesulfovibrio > Pseudodesulfovibrio mercurii. Next base: position 611,135 of record NC_016803.1, read on the forward strand.
GCCCCGGCAACGGCCCGCCCCAACCCGCCCGTCCGGACCGCTTTCCGCGGCCGTTTTTCTCCTTGTCCCCGGCCTCCTTCGATCGTACATTCCCTATCGTCCACAGCCCATTCCGTCCGACAGGAACAGTCTTCAGCCACAGGAGATTCGTCGCGTGCACTGGTTCATGGAGCAAAACGCCGTCTTTCAGGCCTTCCTGGCCACCCTGTTCACCTGGGGCGTGACCGCCCTGGGCGCGGCCCTGGTCTTCACGGCCAGGGACATCTCCAAGCGGACCCTGGACATCATGCTCGGGTTCGCCGGAGGCGTGATGATGGCCGCCAGCTACTGGTCGCTCCTGGCCCCGGCCCTGGAGATGAGCGGGGACATGGGAACCTGGGCCTTTGTCCCGGCCGCCGTGGGATTCGTGCTCGGCGCGTCCTTCCTCCGGCTGGTGGATATGGTCCTGCCCCACCTGCACCTGAACGCGCCCCTGTCCGAGGCGGAGGGCGTCAAGACCAACTGGCGGCGCAGCACCCTGCTGGTCACGGCCATCACCCTGCACAACATCCCCGAGGGGCTGGCCGTGGGCGTGGCCTTCGGGGCCGTGGCCGCCGGGCTCGACTCCGCCAGCCTGGCCGGGGCCGTGTCCCTGGCGCTGGGCATCGGCATCCAGAATTTCCCCGAGGGCACGGCCGTGTCCGTACCCCTGCGCCGCGAGGGCATGTCGCGCACGAAGGCGTTCCTGTACGGCCAGGCCTCGGGCATGGTCGAGCCCGTGGCCGCCGTGCTCGGCGCGGCCGCCGTGCTGGTGGCCCGGCCCCTGCTGCCCTACGCCCTGGCCTTTGCCGCCGGGGCCATGATCTTCGTGGTCGTGGAGGAGGTCATCCCGGAATCCCAGTCCTCGGGCAACGGCGACCTGGCCACCATGGGCGTGGTCTTCGGCTTCACCCTGATGATGATCCTGGACGTGGCCCTGGGTTAGGGGCCGACCGCCCGGTCGGCACCGGCGCGTGCGGGGCCGTTGGCGGAAATGCCCGGCTGCCCCGGCCGTCTTGCCTCAAGGCGGTCCTGCGGTGTATCAAGCCCCATGCCCTCCCCGTTCACCGAAAAGATCATCGAGACCATCCGGGCCATCCCCGAGGGGCGCGTGTGCACCTACGGGACCGTGGCCGCCCTGGCGGGCAACCGCCGGGGGGCGCGCCAGGTGTCCAGGGTGCTGCACTCCAGCTCGCGCAAGGAGAACCTGCCCTGGCACCGGGTGATCAACCGCGAGGGGCGGATCTCCCTGGACCGGTTTCAGGGGTACGAGGAGCAGAAACGGCTGCTCCTGGCCGAGGGCGTGTCCTTCGACGACACGGACCGCATCGACCTGGTCCGCTTCGGCTGGCGTCCCATCCCGGCGGACGCGGGCGCTTAGCGATTGCCAAGCGGTCCCGGTTCGTCTATTCCTCTCCGATGCCCGGCAACCGCCCCCTGGGATTCCTCTTCGCCCTGCTCGCCGTGACCATATGGTCCGGCAACTTCCTCATCGCCAGCGGATTCGTCAACGACATCCCGCCCGTGACCCTGGCCGCCCTGCGCTGGGTGACGGCCACGGCCGTGTTCCTGCCCTTTGCCCGGCGGGACATGCAGCGGGACATGCAGGCCCTGCTCGACAACCGCTGGGAACTCCTGGTGGCGGCCGTGACCGGCGTGACCCTGTTCAACACCCTGGTCTACGTCAGCGCGCGGACCACCGAGGCCGTGAACATGGCCCTGTTCGCCTCCACGACCCCGGTCTTCGTGGTCATCCTGGCCCGCATCTTCCTCAAGGAGCGCATCTCCCTGTTGCGCGGGGCCGGGCTGGTCATCGCCATCGCGGGCATGCTGGCCATCGCCACGCGGGGGAGCCTCGGGGTCCTCCTGCACATGACCTTCCGCGCGGGCGATCTGGTCATGCTCCTGGCCGGGTTCCTGTGGGCCGTGTACTCCATCCTGGTCAAGCGCAAGCCCGCCGCCGTCAGCCGCAACGCCTACCTCGGCGCGACCTTTCTCCTGGGGACCCTCCCGCTCATCCCTGCGGCGCTGCTGGAAAACTGCTTCGCCCCGGCCTGGACCCTGACCCCGGCCGTGCTCGGCGCGGTCCTGTACATCGGCATCCTGGCCTCGCTGGTGGCGTTCTTCCTCTGGAATTCCGCCATCATGCACATCGGACCGGGCAACGCCGCCCTGTTTCAGTACTTCATGCCGGTCTTCAGCGGCATCGGGGCCTGGTTCCTGCTCGGCCAGCCCGTGACCACGGTCCACGGCGTGGGGTTCGTGCTCATCTTCAGCGGCGTTGTCATGGCCACCCGCCCACAGCGCCCTGCCTGATTTCACGGGATAGGGGTTGCTTTTTCACCGGGTTTCGCCATAGATTGACGACCATGAAACAGCTATTCGTGACCGCCCTTCTCGCCCTGGCCCTGGCCGCCCTCTTCGCCTGCTCCACCAAGGCCCCGGACCTGGGCATGAGCGAAGGCAAGTTCGCCGTCTGTCCGCCCGACCTCGACTGCGTCTCCTCCCAGGCCACCGACGACAAACACCGGATCGAGCCCATCCGGGCCACGGGCGATCCCGACAAGGTCATGGTCGATCTGGGCACGGCCGTGGAGTCCGTCTTCGGCGGCAAGGTGCTCCTGACCGAGGGCAACTACCTGCGCGCCGAGTTCAAGAGCCGCATGCTGCGCACCATGGACGACGCCGAGTTCTTCTACGACCAACAGGCGGGCCTGATCCAGGTCCACGCCGTGTCCAGAGGCGAGGCCTTCAACTTCTCGGACAGCCGCGACCGCATCGAAGAGGTCCGGATGATCTTCGAAAACATGCAATAGCCGTTTCCCGCAGACAAAAAAAAGACCGCCTTTCCGGGCGGTCTTTTTTTTGGGCCAAACCGAACGTCTATTTGGAAATGGCCTCGTTGGGACAGGTCTCGATGGCCTCGTCCACACAGGCCAGGGTGGAATCCGGGGCGATGACCGTGGCCTTTTCCCCGTCGGCATCCATTTCAAAGACTTCGGGGCAGATCTCCACGCAGGATTCACAACCGATGCATTCATCATGATCAATAACAATGGCCATAGCTCAACCTCCTGAGATACTGGGATTTGTTAAAAATGGAGTCCCATTTGCCCATACGTATACCCCGCGAGCCAATTTGGTGGCAACTGTTTTTCGGGACAATCCACCGAAACGCCAAATCCCCGTTGGCAGTCCGGGACAAATGCAGTACTCCACGGTCCATGCTGGAAACAATCGCCATCGTCTTCATCGTGCTCGCCGCCGCCTTCCTCCAGGGGCTGACCGGGTTCGGCTTCGGGCTCATCGCCCTGCCCCTGTTCGGGTTCTTCCTGGACATCAAGACCAGCGTGCCCCTGATGGTTCTCCTGGCGGTGATCATCAGCCTCTACCTCGCCGTCCGCCTGCGCAAAAGCATCCATCTCCAATGCACTTTCACACTGATGGCCGCCAGCATCCTCGGCATCCCTCTGGGCGTCTACGCGCTCAGGCAGATCCCGACCAGGGGACTGTCCGTTGGCGTGGGCGTCATCATAGTCGCCTTCACCAGCTACCAGTTCCTGGTCCGGCCCGAGCCCCGTACCTTCGGCAAACGGATGACCGTCCTGGCCGGGTTCTGCTCGGGACTGCTCGGCGGCAGCCTGGGCGTGGGCGGCCCGCCGGTCATCATCTACACCGCCCTGCAACCCTGGACCAAGGATCAGACCAAGGCCACCCTGGCCTGCTTCTTCGCCCTGTCCGGCCTGGCCATCATCATCGTCCAGGCCGCGTCCGGCATGATCACAAGCGAGGTCCTGCACCTCTACGGCCTGAGCCTGCCCGCCCTGCTCATCGGCATCTTTCTCGGCACCAAGGCCTACGAACGCCTCTCGGACCGTGGCTACCGGCAGCTGGCCTTGGTCCTGGTCTTCCTGCTCGGCTGCATGATGCTCTACCGGAACATCCTGCCCATATAAGCGCAACGCATTGAAATAACGAATAATCATTCCAGCACCGGTCGTCGCGCGCCGCCCGCTGTCCGATTTTACGGCGAGCGCCGCGACTTTTTCTTTATAAGCGGATGGTTATCTGTAATAACAGGGAACACGTACAAACCACTGCGGCCGGTAGCCATGCGTGAACTGCTGAAACGATTGTTCAAGAGGGACCAGCTGATACTCCTGGGAGCGGGCGTATCGGTCACGGTCATCATGATCGCGCTGTTCCTCAGCCAACCGAAATTCCTGCACCTGCTCAACCTGAAGATCTACGACAACTACCTGCGCCAGTATCACCAGCCCGCCGCCACCCAGGTGCCGGTGATCATCGACCTGGACGAGAAGAGCCTGGCCGAACTGGGCCAGTGGCCCTGGCCGCGCTACCGGGTGGCCCTGCTGCTCAAGTACCTGACCGCCTACGGCGCCGTGGCCGTGGCCTCGGACGTCATTTTCAGCGAACCGGACCGGACCTCCCCGATGGTCATGCAGGCCGACGTCAGGCGCGAGCTGCACATCGACATGCGTTTCGAGGGGCTGCCCAGGGACCTCATGGATTACGACAGGCTGCTGGCCTACAATCTCAAGGACGGGCCCTACACCCTCGGGTTCGACTTCAGCCGCGACAGGGCCGTCGCCAACAACGATTGCTGCGTACGGCCCGCCCGGACGGCCGTCCTGTCGCCGCCCGGCGCGCCGTCGCCCCACGACTGCCTGCCCGAGGGCGACCGGATGATCTGCCCCATCCCGGTCCTGGCCGAGGCGGCCCCGGAGAGCGGCTTCATCACCATCACCCCGGACCTGGACTCCGTGTACCGCCGGGTGCCCCTGCTCTACAGCCACGACGGACAGATTTACGCCAGCCTGGCCCTGGCCACCCTCATGCAGGCCACGGGCGAAAAGAACATCATCATCAAGATGTCGCCCGTGGGCATCGAATCCATCAAGTTCAACGACGTGGTCGTCCCCACGGACGCCGGCGGGCAGATGCTCATCAACTACCGCGGCCCCATGCGGACCTTCGAATACATCTCGGCCGCGGACGTCCTCGCCCGCAAGCTGGCGCCCGGCTCCCTGCGCGGCAGGATCGCCTTCATCGGTACCTCGGCCTCGGGGCTCAAGGACATCCGGGCCACGCCGCTGGACCCCGGCTTCCCCGGCGTTGAGGCCCACGCCACCATCGTGGACAATATCCTGTCCAAACAGATCCTCTCGGTGCCGGACTGGGCGCCGGGCCTGGAGTTCCTGGGCATGCTGGCGGGCGGACTGGTGACCACCTTCCTGCTCATGTGGGCCCGCGCCTCGTGGATCATCCTGCCCCTGCTCGGCATGGGCTGCGCCATGTGGTACGGATCCGTGCTCTTCTACAGGGAGCAAAACCTCTTCATCTCGCCCATGTACTCCTACCTGACCCTGGGCCTGACCTTCATCACCCTGACCCTGATCAAATTCTGGCGCGAGGAGACCGCCAAACGGTACATCCACGGGGCCTTCGCCCACTACCTCGCCCCGTCGGTCATCTCGCAGATCATGGACAACCCGGACGCCCTGTCCCTGGACGGCCAGGAAAAGAACATCACCATCCAGTTCTCGGACGTGCGCAACTTCACCTCCCTGTCCGAAAAACTCTCGCCCACCCAGGTCACGGACCTGCTCCACGACTACCTGACGCCCATGACCCGGATCATCACCGAAAACGAGGGCACCCTGGACAAGTTCATCGGCGACGCGGTCATGGCCTTCTGGAACGCCCCCCTGGACATCGAAAACCATCAGGAAAAATCCCTGCGCGCCGCCCTGGCCCAGCAGCGCAGACTCGAGGAACTGAACAAGGTGTTTCTCGAAAAATACGGCTTCGCCATCGCCGTGGGCATCGGCATTCACTGCGGCCCGGTGCGTGTGGGCAACATGGGCTCCAGCGACCTCTTCGACTACACCCTCATCGGCGACAACGTGAACCTCGCCTCGCGCCTGGAGGGACTGACCAAGTACTACGGCCAGAAGATCGTGGTCAGCCAGGCCATCCGCGACGCCTGCCCGGACGGCCACTACTTCCGCATCCTCGACAACGTGCGGGTCAAGGGCAAGAAAGAGCCCGTGACCATCTATACCGTGTACGCCCCGGAAGAGGCCGAAGCGCGGCGCGACGAACTCGCCCTCCACGAACGCGCCCACCAGGCCTACGTGGACCGCGACTTCGAAACCGCCGAAACCCTGTTCCGCCAACTGCGCGGATACGGAAGGGACACCATCCTCTGCGACCTGTACATCGAACGCTGCGAACACCTCCAAACCGAACCGCCCGCCTGCGACTGGGACTGCGTCTTCACGCACAAGACGAAATAGGAGGATGCCTCCGGCGGCCAGGGGGGAAGGGGAGAGAGAGGGAACCCTTTGGAAAGGGTTCCCCTCTCTCTCCCCTTCCCCCCTGGACCCCCCAACCCCACTCTCTCCCTCCTAAACTTTTCAGCGCCGCTTCGCGGGGTGGGTAGCGGAAGATTTATTCTGTTACTGAGATATTATGGATGCGATGTGGAGTCGAAAAGACGCACGGAGTCTGCGCCCATTCGGCCTCCGCAAAGCGGCGCCAAAAGTTTTGGAGAGCCAGAGAACCTTTTTCAAAAGGTTCTCTGGCCGCCGGAGGCGAAAAAAAAGGGCCGCCCTGCGGGGCGGCCCTTTTCGATTTGTTCAGATGACCCGGTCTAGGGGTTGTTCATCATGGCTTCGATGAAGCTGTCGGGCCAGAGGGCCGGGGAAGGGTCGCCTTCCATGAGCCGTTCCTTGCCCGCCTCGTCCAGTTCGAAGCCGTTCTTGATGAAACTGGTGTAGAACCCGGCCGCGTCGATGGCCCCGATGAGGATGCATCCGGCGAGCACGTTGTTCTTGAAGATGAGCTTGCGGTAGATCGAGTTGTCGCGGTCCAGGAATACGGCGGTTTCGTAGTTGTCGTCGTCGGCCAGGTTGGTCTCGCCCACGGAGATGGTCGGCAGGCCGTAGTAGGTGATGGAGTTCATGGACAGGCCGCCGGTGTACGGGGTTTCGGCCCCGGCCATGTTGCGGCCCGCGTAGCGACCCTGGGTGTAGGCGTTGGGCCAGATGGGCCGGACCGTGTATTCGCCGGTCAGCAGGTCCTTGGCCTCGGCCACGTCGCCGGCGGCGAAGATGTCCGCATCGGAGGTGGCCATGTAGTCGTTCACGCGGATGCCCTTCTCGGTGGTCAGTCCGGCCTGGACGGCCAGTCCCATGTTCGGGCGCACGCCAGCGGCCACGATGACCACGTCCGCCGGAACGAGCCCCTGGTCGGTCTCCACGCCCTTGATGGCGCCGTCCTTGTAGCGGACGATCTCCTTGGTGGCCGTGCCCTGCATGAAGCGGATGCCGTTCTTTTCCAGGTGGTTGACGATGAGTTCGCCGGCGGTCTCGTCGAAGTAGGTGCGCATGATCCGGGAGCGGACCACGATGGTCACGTCCACGCCCTTCTCGGCGAACCCTTCGGCGGCCTTGAGGGCGATGAGGCCCGCGCCGATGACCACGACCTTCTTGACCTTGTCCACCAGGTCCTTGAGGGTCTCGGCATGGGCCACGGTGGTGAAATTGTACACGCCGGGTCCATCGATGCCCGGCATATTCGGCTTGACCGGGGTGCCGCCCGTGGCCAGCAGCAGCTTGTCGTAGTTGATCCGGTCGCCGCAGTCGAGGGTCAGGACCTTTCCGGCCGGGTCCACGGACAGGACGCGGGAGCCCAGCCGCATGGTCACCCCGTTCCGCTCGTAAAACTCCTCGGGGCGGAACGGCAGGGTCTCGAACTTGATCTTGTCCGAGAGATAATAGGAAATGAGCGGGCGGCCGTAGGTCGGCACGGTCTCGTCACTGACGACCGTGATGGTCCCGGTCTTGTCGTGCTGGCGAATGCCCTCGATGGCGCCGATGGCCGAAACACCATTTCCTACAATAACGTAATCCATGCGGAACTCCTCCTGATCCAGGTCTCAAGGCGTTGACAAATCTGACAAACCCGAGTCGTCAAAACTTGCCGGACCGACTTTCTACACATTTTTTAGTAAAAAATCCATAGATAATAATTAAAACGGGTGTTTCAAGATAACCTATTGATATAAAAAGATAAACGTATCGGCAAAAGATTTGCCAGAAGGAGGAAGAAACGGTATTTAGGGCTCCGCCAAAACCACATCAGAACACGAGAATTCACGACGTGAGCATAGACGGACACAAGATACTCATTGCCAACCGGGGCGAGATCGCCGTGCGGATCATGGAGGCATGTTCCGACCTCGGCCTGCCCTTCGCGGCCCTGTACACCGAAGAGGACTCCCAGTCCGGCCACCTGGACGTGGCCCGCCGACTGGGCGGGGAGAAATCCCTGTACCGCATCCACAACTACCTCGACGCCGGGGACATCCTGTCCGTGGCCGATGAGGCCGGGGCCACGGCCATCCATCCCGGATACGGCTTCTTTTCCGAAAACTACCGGTTCGCCCGGCGCGTGGTCCAGCGGGACCGCGCCATGACCTTCATCGGACCCTCCTGGGAGGTCATCCGCGACCTGGGCGACAAGATCAACACCAAGCGCATCGCCCGCACCCTGGGCGTGCCCACGGTGCCCGGCTCGGACCGGGCCATCTACGACGAGCTGGAGGCCGAGGCCATCGCCGAAAGCCTGTTCGAGTTCCAGGCCAAGATGGGCATAAACAGGCCCGTGGTCCTGGTCAAGGCCTCGGCGGGCGGCGGCGGCATGGGCATCGACGAGTGCGAGGACATGGCCCGCTTCCGCCAGACCTACCGGCGCATCCGCAACTACTCCCTGCGGACCTTCAACGACGAGGGCGTGCTCATCGAGCAGCGGGTCTTCAACTTCAACCACCTGGAAGTGCAGATCGTGTCCGACCGGTCCGGGACCAACCCGGTCCACTTCGGCACGCGCAACTGCTCGGTCCAGTCGCCCGGCCTGCAAAAACGCATCGAGGTGGCCCCCGGCTTCTGGCCCCAAGGGTTCGCCTATTCGTTCGACGCCCAGAAGGTGCTCGACGACATCACCGGCTACTCCCTGTCCATCGCCAAGGAGATCAAGTACGACAACGTGGGCACCTGGGAGTGGATCGTGACCCCCAACGGCGATCCGTTCCTCATGGAGGTGAACACCCGCATCCAGGTGGAGAACGGCGTGTCGGCCTGCATCAGTTCGGTCAGGGGCGACCGCGACGTGAACCTCATCCGCGAGCAGATCCGGATCGGCTTGGGCGACCCCCTGGGCTACACCCAGGACGACGTCACCTTCGACGGCGTGGGCATCGAATACCGGCTCATCGCCGAGGACACCGAGAACGGCTTCACCCCCTGGGTGGGCCGCATCGAGGAGCTCAAGTGGCAGGAGCGGGACTGGCTGACCGTGCACACCCACGTGCCCACGGATCGCACCTACCAGATTCCCACGGAGTACGACCCCAACCTGGCCCTGGCCATCATCTGGGGCAAGGACCTGGAGGAGGCCAAGGAGCGCGGCCTTCGGTTCCTGAACGACCTGAAGCTGAACGGCTCCGACTCCGCCGGGGGACCCATGAAGTCGAACGTCCCCTTCCTCCTCGCAAAAACCGCCAACCTCCTCGAATTCTAAGCCTATGAATATAGAAAAAACACTGCAGTCCCTCCTGGGCCGGGTCAACTACGCCCGCGACATCCTGGGCAACAAGTCCCGCCCCGAGCTCGACGCGTTCGCCACGGAGATCAGCGGGTTCCAGGCGAAGAACGCGGACCTGACCGAGGAGCAGACCATCCGGGCCGTTGAGTCCCTGGACAAACGGCTGTCCACCATGGAGACGGCCATCGACGCCCAGCTGACCGCCATGGACAAGGTGCGCATCGTCCGCCACCCCCAACGGGCCAGCCTCAAGGACATCCTCGAGAACGTCTACGACAACTACACCGAGATGGGCGGCCAGGACGAGCACTCCATCGACCCCGGCATGCTCATCGCCCGCGCCTACATCACCCGGCGCCGGGGCAAAAAGATCATCAACCAGCCGGTCATGGTCGTGGGCCAGGAAAAGGGCCACGGCGAGGAGTTCCGCAACGGCGGCTCCATCAAGCCGTGGGGCAACTCCAAGGCGCTCAAGTACATGAAGGTCGCGGCGCGGGAGCAGATCCCCATCCACGCCTACGTGAACACGCCGGGCTCCTACCCCATTGAGGACTTTCCGGGCGCTGCCCAGCAGATCGCGGAAAACATTTACGAAATGGCCGGACTGGACGTGCCCATCGTGGCCATCTTCTCCGAGGGCGGATCGGGCGGCGCCGAGGCCATCGGCATGGCCGACAAACGCCTCATGCTCTCCCACGGCTACTACTCGGTCATCTCGCCCGAGGGCGCGGCGGCCATCGAGGGCCACATCCGGGGCTCCGAACGCGCCCCGGCCGAACTCATCGAGTCCTGCGCCCTGGCCCAGCGGATCACCGCCCAGGACAACCTGGCGGGCGGCTACATCGACGGCATCATCCAGGAGCCTCCGCTGGGCGCCCGGGCCGATCACTTCGACTTCTTCAAGCAGGTCCGCGAGCAGGTCATCCGGGCCACGGACGAGGTGGCCCTCAGCGTGCGGGGCGTGCACCTGTTCCGCGCCGTGGCCCTGCGCCACTTCAAGAAGAACACCGACGTCATCGTCCGCTGGTCCCTGAACGAGAAGGCCCGCGAGCGGCTGGTGGCCAAACGGTTCCGCAAATACCGGCGCATGGCCCAGCAGGCCTACCAGGACAACCGCTCCCTGCTGGAAAAGATGAGCGCCACCAGCTCCGGCATCGTCTCCAACACGACCAGCCTGATCCTGTACGGGCTGATCAAGCCGTTCAAGCAGCGCGTGGAGCGCATCGCGGAGGAGTTCCTGGACGAGGTCCACGTGATCACGGCCAGGTTCTACGCCATGTTCCGGGGGCTGCTGCGCAAGGTCGGCGTCACCTCGGGCATGGACAGGCAGAAGGAGATGGAGCTGACCGGTCTGTCCCAGTCCGAGCCTGAAACGCCCGCCCTGGTCAACGACAGCGACTACGTCTCCCCCCAGGCCCTGGTGGACCGCGAGATCACCTGCCCGCACTCCAAGAAGCGCGGCTGCCTGGACATCTGGGCGCGCGACCTGTTCACCGACTACGCGGGCGTCTGCCCCAACTGCGGCTACAACTTCCCCATGGAGTACCAGTGGTACCTCCACAACGTCTTCGACCGGGGCTCGGTGCGCGAGTTCAACCGGGACATCGCCTCGGGCAACCCGACCAAGTTCCCCAACTTCGACGCCCGCATTGAGGCCGCCAAGAAGAAGACCGGCCTTGAGTCCAGCTGCCTGACCTTCAACGCCACCCTGGAGGGGCTGCGCGTGACCTGCGCCACCCTGGTGGCCAACTTCCGGGGCGGCTCCGTGGGCGCGGCCGAGGGCGAGAAGTTCATCCGCGCCCTGGAACTGGCCCAGACCAAGCACCAGCCCTTCCTGGCCTACATCCACGGCACGGCGGGCATCCGCATCCAGGAGGGCGTCAACGGCCTGATCCAGATGCCCAGGGTGACCATGGCCGTGCGCCGCTACATCGAGGAAGGCGGCCTGTACATCGTGCTCTACGACACCAACTCCTACGCCGGGCCCGTGGCCTCCTTCCTGGGCTGTTCGCCCTACCAGTACGCAGTGCGCTCGTCGCGCATCGGCTTCGCCGGCCCCGGCGTCATCAAGGAGACCACAGGCATGGAGATCCCGCCCAACTACCACAACTGCTACAAGGCCCTGTCCAGGGGCCACATCCAGGGCGTGTGGAGCCGCAAGGATATCCGCAAGAACCTGCACCAGGCCTTCCTGACCATCGGCGGACGGAACCTCTACTACCGCTAACCCCCGCCTCTGATTCGACAAACGAAGGCAGCCCCCACAGGCTGCCTTTTTTTGTCCGCAACCGAATTTTACGCATCCTGACACCGATCGGTAACAACCGAAGCCGCGACGCATGTAACAGATTCGATGCGCAGGTCACCCGGCGGTGCCCGCATCGCCGGTACCCCGGCGAAATGGCGAGACCTCTTGAGCCATGCAATTTCGTCAACACACGATCCGCCCGACTCGACCACAGGGGAATGACGATGCACACGGTACTTCCAGCGGATATGCTGACCGGCCTGTCGGCCGGGAGCATGTTGCCCCGGACCCTCGTCCTGATCACCATCCGGGACTACGTCAAGCTCCGGGAAATGTACGGCCAGAGCTTCGTGGACCTGCTCGAAAAGGAGCTGCGCGACTCCCTGGCCGCCACCGCCGCCGGGAACAACGCGCGCCACGTCCGCGTCTCCCGGCCCGAGCCGGGCAAGGCCGCCTTCCTCGTGCCCCAGGACAACAACCCGGCGGACATCGCCTACGAATACAAGACCCAGGCCCAGAAGGACCTGGAGCCGACCATGCTCCGCCACACCGGGCTCGGCATCGACCTGGGCATGGGCTTCGCGCCCATGACCTGCCCGGACGACGAAAACCGCCGGGCGGAGGCCCTGGACCGGGCCCTGCAAACGGCCCGGCGCATGGAGAGCCGCCCCCTGGACATGAACGAGCTGTCCATCACCGGGCGGTTCAACACCATCCTGGTCCAGGGGTGGGTCTCGGCCCACTATCAGCCCATCCTCGACTTCCGCACGGACACCATCCTGGGCTGGGAGGCACTGGCGCGCGGGCCCGAGGGCTCGGCCTTCCGCTCACCGGTCATGCTCTTCCAGACCGCCGAGGGACTGGGCCGCCTGTTCGCCCTGGAAAAACTCTGCCGCGAGGCGGCCATCCGCAACGTGGGCGAGCTGCGCGACGGCCAGAAACTCTTCCTGAACATCCACCCCAAGACCATGGCGGACCCGGCCTTCTCCCCCGGCCAGACCCTGGAACTCATGGACAAGTACGGCCTGACCCCGGACAACGTGGTCTTCGAGATCACCGAGCAGCATTCGGTCCAGGACTTCGACCTGTTCTACCGCACCCTGGCCCACTACCGCAGCCAGGGGTTCCAGATCGCCGTGGACGACGCGGGCGCGGGCTACGCGGGCCTGACCCTCATCGCCGAGCTCCAGCCCGACTACATCAAGCTCGACAAGTCGCTCATCGACGACATCCACAAGGACCCGGTCAAGCGCGCCCTGGTCGAGACCACGGCCACCTTCGCGGACAAGATCGGCTCGCGGATCATCGGCGAGGGCATTGAGACCCGCGACCAGGCGGTCTGCCTCAAGGACATCGGCGTGCACTGCGGCCAGGGCTATTTCCTGGCCCGGCCCGCCGCGCCCAAGCCGGACGTCAACGAGGAATGCCGCCACCTCAAGACCGTGGGCGACATCGCCAACAACATCATCTGCTCCCCGCCCGTGGGCGACCTGGCCAAGGCCCCCCACGCCGTGGAGATGGACTGCCTGGTCTCCACGGCCCACGAGTTCTTCCGCAGGAACGACACTTTCACCAACATCGTGGTCGTGCGCGACAACGTGCCCAAGGGGCTGGTCATGGAGTACCACCTCAACCGCCAGCTCTCCTCCCAGTTCGGCATCGCCCTGTACCACAAGCGGTCCATCGACGCGATCATGGACAAAAGCCCGCTCATCGTGGACGTGGACATGCCCGTGGAACAGGCCGCGCGCACGGCCATGAAGCGCGAACACATCAAGGCCTACGACGACATCATCGTGACCAAAAAAGGACTGCTCTACGGCGTGGTCACGGTCCAGGACCTGCTTAACGTGCTGGCCAAGATACAGGTGGAGATGGCCAAGGGCACCAACCCCCTGACCGGCCTGCCCGGCAACGTGGCCATCGAACAGGAGGTGGAGTCGCGCATCAAGCAGAAACGCCCCTTCTCCATCATCTACGGGGACCTGGACCACTTCAAGGTCTACAACGACACCTACGGCTTCAAGAACGGCGACCGGATCATCAAGCTGGCCGCGGACATCATGTCATGGGCCACGCGCAAGCACGCCCCCAGCGACGCCCGCCTGTGCCACATCGGCGGCGACGACTTCGTGCTCATCACCCCGCCCGACGCCGTGCGCAGACTGTGCGCCTCCATCACCCGCTGTTTCGGACGCTTGGTCAGGAACTGCTACTGCCTCGAAGACCAGCAACGCGGCTGGATACAGGCCAAGGGTCGCGACGACAAGGAACGCAAATACCCCCTGGTGACCATCTCCCTCGGCGTCATCGAGATCGACGGCCCCTGCTCCCTCATGGAGATCGGCGAACGCGCCGCGCACATCAAGAAATACGCCAAGTCCATCCCCGGCAACTCCGTGGCCATCGACCGCCGCCCCGCCGTGGGCAAGGTCGAATCGGCTGCCGTCTGCAAATGATGTTTTGTTAAAGTGAGACTTAAAGGCCGCTGCGCGATCGTGGACGGATGATGCCTCCGGCGGCCAGGGCGCTGCCCAGGACCCGCTTAAGAACCTCTTGAAAGAGGTTCTTAAGAATCTCCAGAACTTTTTGGTTCCGCTTCGCGGCCTGCGAGGACGTAATTTCTTCTTTTTATGCCCCTTACTCTCGCTCCAGACGGAATTTCCCTTTCAAACCATCCCCCCGCTCCCCTCCCCGCGAAGCGGCGCCAAAAAGTTTAGGAGGGGAGAGGGGATGGAGGTCCGGGGGAAGGGGAGAGGGAAAGCCCTTTTCAAAGGGTTTCCCTCTCCCTTCCCCCGGCCGCCGGAGGCATCCACAACAAAAAAGGGCCGGTGCAACCGGCCCTTTTTCGTTGATGCAGCTTATCGCGTCAGTCTGCGGAATTTCAGGCGGTGGGGCTGGTCGGCGTCGGTGCCGAGGCGTTTTTTGCGGTCCGCGTCGTAGTCGGAGTAGTTGCCTTCGAGCATGACCACTTTGGAGTCGCCCTCGAAGGCGATGATGTGGGTGGCGATGCGGTCGAGGAACCAGCGGTCGTGGCTGATGACCAGGACGCAGCCCGCGAAGTTTTCCAGACCGTCTTCCAGGGCGCGCATGGTGTTGACGTCGAGGTCGTTGGTCGGTTCGTCGAGGAGCAGGACGTTGGCCCCGGACTTGAGCATCTGGGCCATGTGCACGCGGTTGCGTTCGCCGCCGGACAGGACGTCCACTTTTTTCTGCTGGTCGGCCCCGGCGAAGTTGAAGCGGGAGCAGTAGGCGCGGGCATTGACCTCGCGGTCGCCAAGCTTGATGAACTCCGCCCCGCCGCTGATTATCTCGTACACGGTTTTGCCGGGGATCAGGGAATCGCGGTTCTGGTCGGCGTAGGCGAGCTTGACCGTGGCCCCGAGGGTCAGGGTACCGGAATCGGGCTTTTCCTGGCCCACGATCATCTTGCACAGGGTGGACTTGCCCGCGCCGTTGGGGCCGATGATGCCGACGATGGCGTTGGGCGGCAGGATGAAGTTGACGTCATCCATGAGCAGCTTGTCGCCCATGGATTTGGTCACGTGCTCGGCCACGATGACCTGCTTGCCGAGGTGCGGTCCCGGCGGAATGTAGATCTGGAGGTCGTCGGCCAGCCGTTCGGCCTCGTGGGAGAGCATGGACTCGTAGGCGTTGATGCGCGCTTTGGACTTGGCGCGGCGGCCCTTGGGCGACATGCGGATCCACTCCAGTTCGCGTTCCAGGGTCTTCTGGCGGTCGGCCTCCTGCTTGCCCTCCTGGGCCAGGCGGTTCTGCTTCTGTTCGAGCCAGGAGGAGTAGTTGCCCTTCCAGGGGATACCCCGGCCCCGGTCGAGTTCGAGGATCCAGCCGGCCACGTTGTCCAGGAAGTAGCGGTCGTGGGTCACGGCGATGACCGTGCCCGGGAAGGAGGAGAGATACCGTTCCAGCCAGGCCACGGAGTCCGCGTCCAGGTGGTTGGTGGGCTCGTCCAGGAGCAGGATGTCCGGGGCCTGGAGCAGCAGGCGGCACAGGGCCACGCGGCGGCGCTCGCCGCCGGAGATGACCGACACCGGGGTGTCGGCGGGCGGGCAGCGCAGGGAGTCCATGGCCATGTCGAGCTTGGAGTCGATGTCCCAGGCGCCCTTGGCGTCCATGAGCTCCTGGACCTTGCCCTGGCGTTCGATCAGGGCGTCCATCTCCTCGGGCTCCATGGGCTCGGCGAACTTCTCGTTGATGGCGTTGTACTCGCGGACCACGTCCATGACCTCGGCCACGCCCTCCTCGACCACCTCGCGCACGGTGCGGGTCTCGTCCACCAGCGGCTCCTGCTCTAGGTAGCCGATGGTGTAGCCGTCCTTGACCTGGATTTCGCCCTCGAAGCGGTCGTCCACTCCGGCCAGGATCTTGAGCAGGGACGACTTGCCCGAGCCGTTCAGGCCGAGCACGCCGATCTTGGCGCCGTAGAAGTAGGACAGGGAGACGTTCTTGAGCACCTCCTTCTGTCCGTGACGCTTGGTCACCTTGTACATGGAGTAGATGATCTTTTCCGCTTCGTTGCTCATGTATGGAGAACCTCGTTGAAAGTGAATGTCGTGCAGCAGTGGCCCTAGGTATACGACTGCAACACCGCTTTCAAGTCGTTTTTGTCATAGGCGTGGTCGGCCAGCCGGTCGCCGTGGGCGAAGACCGGCTTGTCCGCGCGGTACAGGACGCCCAGGGGGATGCGCTCGCCGAACTCCTCGCTCAGGGCCATGGCCGACGCCCAGTCCGTGGGGTCGTGGTCTTCGAGGATGTAGGTCCGCTCCTTGTACCAGGCGTAGGTGTTGACCTTGTTGAAGGAGACGCAGGGCTGGAGGATGTCCACCAGGGAGAACCCCCTGTGGGCCATGGCCTCCTTGATGACCGCCACCAGGTGTTCGGGCTCGCCGGAGAAGGCCCTGGCCACGAAGCTCGCCTTCATGGCCACGGCCGTGGCCACGGGGTTGAAGCCGTCGGACCGGTTGCCTTCGGGCTGGGCCTTGGTCACGTGGCCGCGCGCCGAGGTCGGGCTGGCCTGGCCCTTGGTCAGGCCGTAGATCTGGTTGTCGTGGACGAGGACGGTCAGGTCCATGTTGCGCCTGACGGCGGCCAGAAAGTGGTTGCCGCCCTCGCCGTAGCTGCACCCGTCGCCCGAGGAGACGAGCACGCGCAGGCCCGGATTGGCCATCTTGATGCCTTGGGCCACGGGCAGGGACCGGCCGTGCAGGCCGTTGAACATGTTGCAGCGCAGGTAGTGCGGCAGCTTGGCCGCCTGGCCGATGCCCGAGGAGATGACGATGTCGCGGGGCGCGAGGTCCTGTTCGGCCAGGGCCTGCTTGAGGCACTTGAGGATGGAGAAGTTGCCGCAGCCGGGGCACCACGCGGTCTCGAATTCGCCGTATTCTTCGATGGAAACCATATGTCGCTCCCTGGTCTAGAGGATGTCGGAAAGGCCCTTGAGCACGTATTCCCAGGTCATGGCCCGGCCGTCGAAACGCAGGATGCGGTCCTTGACGGCGAAGCCGGTTTCCCGGGCGAGGAGCCCGGCGAACTGGGCCGTGGCGTTGCCCTCCACGGCGATGACCGTGCCCGCGCTTTCCAGGAAGTCCATGAACTGTTCCTCGCGCAGGGGGTAGACCTGCTTGAAGTGCAGCACGCCGAAGGTCTTGTTCGAGTCGATGCGCTCGCAGGCCTCGATGCAGGCGCCCAGGGTGGGCCCCCAGCAGACCAAAACCACGTCGGCCCCCTCCTCGCCGTAGTAGTCGGGGCCGATGACCTCCTCGAACAGGCCGGACTCCTTGCGCAGCCGCTTGGAGTTCATGGCCACGCGGATGGCCTTGTCCTCGGTGATGTGGGAGTTTTCCTCGTGCTCGTGGGAATCGGCCCGGACCAGGGCCTCGGTCACGCCGGGGATCAGGCGCGGCGAGATGCCGTCGTCGGTCAGGGCGTAGCGCTTGTACTCGCCGCCCTGCCAGGCGAGGAGCGGCCCGGCCACTTCGGGCAGGTCGTCCAGGTCGAAGGGCTCCACGTCGCGGAAGGAGTCGGCCAGGTACTGCTCGGACAGGATGAAGATCGGGGTCTGGTAGGTCTCGGCCAGGTCAAAGGCCCGGTGGGTCAGGTAGAAGCAGTCCTCGGGCGTGGCCGGGGCGAAGATGGCCCTGGGGAACTCGCCGTGCCCGGCGTGGAGCACCAGGTTGAGGTCCGCCTGTTCGGTGCGGGTGGGCAACCCCGTGGCCGGGCCGGGCCGCTGGACCACCACACAGACGATGGGGGTCTCGGACACGCCGGCCAGGCTGACGGCCTCCTCCATGAGGGCGAAGCCGCCGCCCGAGGTGGTCACCAGGGCGCGGGCACCGGCGTAGGACGCGCCGAGCGCCATGTTCATGGCCGCGATCTCGTCCTCGACCTGCTCGTATTGCAGCCCCAGCGGCGCGCCCTTGGCGATGAGGGTCATGGCCACGCCCGTGGACGGGGTCATGGGATAGAAGGACACGAAATTGCAGCCCGCGGCCAGGGCGCCCAGGCCGATGGCCTCGTTGCCGTTGAGCATCATCCGGCCACGGGTACCGGCCGGGGTCACGGCGCAGGTGAAATCGTGGTCCTGCTCCGCGACCCAGGCGTAAGCCCTGCGCAGGACCTCAAGGTTGGCCTCGACCACCTCGCCGCCCTTCCTGGCGAAGGTCTGGGACAGCAGCTCCTCAAGGATGGCGAGGTCCAGGTTCACGGCCCGGCCGAGCACGCCGAGCATGGCCGTGTTGTGGAACAGCGGCTTGGGCGCGAGGTCGGCGTAGGGGATGCGCAGTGCGTTCAGGCCCGTGGTGTCGAGGTCGGCCCCGGCCACGACCAGACCGCCCCGGTTCAGGGCGCCGAGGTGCTTGTCCAGGGTCTGGGCGTCGAGGGCGGCCAGGATGTCGATGGCCTCGGTCCCGCCGAGCAGTTCCTCCCCGCTGATGCGGACGGCGTAGGAATTGTGCCCGCCGCGCACCCTGGACATGTAGCGCTGGGTGACCACGAGGTGGTATCCGGCCCTGGTGACGGCCCTGGAGAGCAACTGGCCGATGGTCACGAGCCCCTGGCCCGCGGCGCCGCCGATGACGATGTTGATGCTTTTTCCCTGCATGCCTGCTCCGGGTTGCGGTAACAAAAAGGCCGGGAGAACGGCTTGCATTCTCCCGGCCGGTCGGTGTGGTCGGTTAGGCGTTGGTCGGCGGGGTGAAGACCCTGGTGCCGAGGTCGCGGTCGAGCATGAACAGCCCGCCGCCGTCGCCGACGAGCTTGAGCTTGCCCACGGCATCGCCGACGCTCTCCTCTTCCTCGACCTGCTCGGAGATGAACCACTGCAGGAAGATGCCCACGGCGTGGTTGCGCTCCTGCACGGCCAGGTCGGCGATCTTGTTGATGCGCGCGGTCACGCCCTTCTCGTGTTCCAGGGCGTCCTCGAAAGCGGCCAGGGGGGACTCCCAGTCATGCTGCGGGGCCTCGATGGTGCCGAGCTTGGCGTGGCCGCCCGCGTTGTTGATGTAGTTGAAGAAGCGCATGGCGTGGAACATCTCTTCCTGGTACTGGGCGTTCATCCAGGCGGCGAACCCGGACAGTCCCACATGGGTGAAATGGGAGGCCATGGAAAGATAGAGGTTGGCGGAATAGATTTCCCAGTTCATCTGATCGTTGAGCGCATCTTCCAATTTTTCGCTGAGCATGACTGAAGTCTCCTTGACTGTATTGTTTTTGTAGGTGCGGGCGGGGCGCGCCATCGCCCCTCGTCCCAGTGGGTGATAATAAGCATCACAAGCAAAAAGGCCAGAGCATGCTAGACCATTTTTTCGCTGTTTTTGCAAGTCGCCACGGTCTGCGACGGAACGGCGTCGCCCGGCCCCGCGCGGCTAGTAGAGGCGATTCTGGTCGAAGATGGCCCGCAGCCGGTAGGCGAGGTGCGTGTTGCGGTTGCCCGAGGTGGCGTTGGCCAGGCCGATGCGGAAGGCCCGATCCGAGCCGATGAGCACGGCCAGTTCGCGGGCGCGGGTCAGGCCGGTGTAGAGCAGGTTGCGCTGCAACAGCAGGAAATGCTGGGTGACGATGGGCATGACCACGGCCGGGTACTCGCTGCCCTGGGACTTGTGCACGGAGACCGCGTAGGCCAGGCCCAGTTCGTCCAGCTCCGAGGCCTCGAAGTGCACCAGGTTGCCGTCGAACTCGACCATCAGCTCCTGCTCCTCGGGATCGACCTCGGATATCCAGCCCAGGTCGCCGTTGAACACTTCTTTGTCGTAGTTGTTCTTGAGCTGGATGACCCGGTCCCCTTCCCGGAAGGTGGCGAACTTGCGCTTGAGCTCGCGCACGCCCGGACCCGGCGGGTTGAGGCGCGCCTGGAGGGCCGCGTTCAGGGCCTGGGTGCCGACCTCGCCCTTGTGCATGGGGGTGAGCACCTGAATGTCGCGCAACGGGTCCAGGCCGTAGCGCTCGGGGATGCGTTCGCAGACCGAGTCGAGGATGAGCCGCTGGACCTTGGCCGGGTCCTCCTGGGGAATCCAGTAGAAGTCCGCCTCGGGCGGCGGGCACGGGTGCTGGCGCGGAAACTTGCCCTCGTTGATCAGGTGGGCGTTGACCACGATGAAGCTCTCCTGGGCCTGGCGGAAGATGTGCGTCAGCACGGCGCAGGGCACGCGGCGGGACTCGATGAGGTCGCCCAGGACGTTGCCCGGCCCCACGCTGGGCAGCTGGTTCACGTCGCCCACCAGGATCAGGCGGCAGGTGTGCGGCAGGGCCCGCAGGATGGAGACGAAGAGCTGGGCGTCCACCATGGAGGCCTCGTCCACCACGAGCACGTCGGCCTTGAGCTTCTGGTCCTCGCAGTAGTGGAACCCGCCGTCGGGCTGGAACTGGAGCATGCGGTGCACGGTCTTGGCCGGGTGGCCGGTGGCCTCGGCCATGCGCTTGGCCGCCCTGCCCGTGGGCGCGGCCTGCTTGACCTTGAGCCCGAGCTCCTTGAGGGTCAGCAGGATCGCCTTGGTGATGGTCGTCTTGCCGGTGCCGGGCCCGCCGGTGATGATGAAGACCTTGTTGGAGCACGCCTCGAAGACCGCCTCGCGCTGCTCCTCGGACAGGGTGAAGCCGAGCTTGTCCTCCACCAGGGGCAGGGTCTTGTCGATCTTCTTGCGCGAGATGGGCGTGGGGTGGCTGATGAGCTGGTACAGCCGCTGGGTGGTCTCGTTCTCGTAGTGGAAGAAATACATGAGGTAGACCGCCTCGGAGATGCCCTGCTCGGACAGGTTCTCGATGCGGATGCGCTTCTTCTCCTCCAGGGCGTACAGGGCCAGCTCCAGCTTGTCGAAGTCCGTGGTGTCGAGCATGCGGGCCACGTCCTCCAGGAGTTTGGGCTTGGGCAGGAACAGGTGGCCGTTGCGCTCGCAGGAGGTCAGCAGGGTGTAGGCGATGGCCGCCTCGAACCGCTGGGCACTGTCCGGGGCGAAGCCGAGCTTCATGGCCATGTGGTCGGCGGTCTTGAAGCCCACGCCCCGAATCTCGTAGGCCAGGTCGTAGGGGTTCTCGCGCAGCTTGGCCTCGGCCTGGGCCCCGTAGAGATGGAATATCTTGCCCGCGAAGGTGGTCGGCACCTTGTGGGACTGGAGGAAGACCAGCAGGTTCTTGATCTCCCGCTGGCGGCCCCAGGACTCGATGATGTCCTTGAGCTTGTTCTTGGAGATGCCCTTGATGCGCAGGAGCTGTTCCGGATCCTCGTCCAGGACGTCCAGGACGCCCACGCCGAATTCCTCGACGATCAGGGCGGCGGTCTTCTCCCCCACCCCCTTGATGGACGACTGCAGGAAGCGCATGACCCCGTTCTCGGTGGCGGGCCGGGCCTCCTCGAAGGAAGCCACCTCGAACTGGCGGCCGAACTTGGGGTGGGTGATCCACCGGCCGCGCAGGTTCAGGCTCGCGCCCCCGGCCAGCTCGCCGAGGATGCCGACGATGGTGATCTGGCCCGGTTCGTCCTTGGTCCGGACGCGGACGATGGCGTAGCCGTTTTCCTTGTTGTGATAGATGACGCTGACGACTTCGGCGTCGTTCAGACTGGTCTGCTGCTCGTCGCTCATGGGGTTCCCGGTCACATCTTCTGGCGGTGGACCAGCGACTGCTTGAGGGTCTCCTTGTCCATGTACTTGACCTCGGCCCCCATGGGGATGCCCTGGGCCAGGCGGGTCACGGAGACCCCGGGGAACTCGGACTCCACCAGGTTCTTGACGTAGGAGGCCGTGGACTCGGCGTCCAGGGTGGCGCCCAAGGCCAGGATCAGCTCGGAGAAATCGCCCGAGGCCAGCCTGCGCCGCAGCCGCTCGATCTCGAGCTGGCCGGGGTCCACGCCGTCCAGGGGGGACAACAGCCCGCCGAGCACCAGATATTTTCCCCGGTAGACGCCCATCTCCTCCAGGGCCAGGAGGGCGTCCCATTCGGGCACCAGACAGAGCTGGCCGGTGTCGCGCGTCGCGTCGGCGCAGATGGCGCAGGGGCTGGACTCGGCCAGGCAGGCGCAGTCCTCGCACAGGCAGAGCCGCTCGCGCAGATCCAAGATGGACTGCCCCACCCCGGCGGCCCGCTCGCGGGGCATCTTGAGCAGGGTCAGGGCGATGCGCAGGGCGGATTTGGGGCCGATGCCGGGCAGGCTCGACAGTTGATCGACCACTTCCTTGAGCGGTCCGGGAAGGTTCTGCAATGGGGCTCCTTGAGGAAAAACGGTCGCCCGAAGGCGGTGCGGCGGCGCGGACGGACGTCCGGGCCGCGACACGCCGGGCAACGGACGGACTTAGAACATGCCGGGGATGGAAATGCCGCCGGTGACGCCCTTCATGGCCTCCTCCATCATCTCCTTGGACTTCTTGAGGGCCTCGTTGGCCGCGGTCATGACCAGGTCCTGAAGCATCTCCACGTCGCCGGACTCCATGACGGACGGCTCGATGCGCACCTCGGTGACCTCCTGGGCCCCGGTGACCTTGACGGTGACCATGCCGCCGCCGCTGGAGGCCTCGACCTCCTTGGTCTTCAGGGCGTCCTGGGCTTCGGTCATCTTGCGCTGCATGATCTGGGCCTGACGGAGCATTTCGTTCATGCCTTTCATTATATTCTCCTCGGATCGTGGGCTTACTGTTTTCTGTGACCGACGGAAAGCATCTGGGCGTTGAAGGCCTCCATGACCCTGATCACGCCGGGATGGTTTTCCGCCTCTTCCATGAGTTGCTTGTCCGATTTGGGCTCGGCAATATCGCCTGTTTCCACGCGAACCTCAACCATTGGACCGAAAAATTCCCTGGTCAGCCCGTCCAGGGCCGCCAGCGTGGATTTCTCCTTGAGCTGCGAACACATCGTCCGGGTCCTGCAGACGATCTTGAGTCCGTTCCGGTCGCGCACCCCTTCTGTCAGGTGGAGCATGGACACCTTGACCCCGGCCTCGCCGTTGCGCGCCTCCACGAACTTGAGAAACCCTTCCCAGTCGCGCGGACCGGGGATGGACGCGGCCTGGACAGGGTGCGCCGCGTGCTCGGACAGGGGCGTGGCGTCGGACGGGCCGACGGGCTCGGGTTCCGGCTCGGGCCGGGCCGGGGGCGCGGACTGCGCCCTGGGCGGCGCGAAGCCGGACCCGTGTGATTCCCGGGCCTCATGGTGCGTCGGCTGGGCCGAACGGACCGGCGGCGCGGCCTGATACGAAACCTGTTGCGGAGGTTGCGGCGCGGCCTGTTGCGTCGGCGCGAACTGCCTGCCGCCCGGCATGTTCCGGCCGGACGGCATGCCCTGCCCTCCTGCCTGCGTGCCCCGCCCGCCCTGCATGCCGGAACCGGACGCGGGACCCGACTGGCCCCCGCCCATGGGGGAACGGGGCGCGCCGCCGGTGCGCGGGCTCAAGGTCTCCAGGTTGATCAGGTCGGGCAGGCTGGTCAGGTTGAGCAGCAGCAGCTCCAGGGCCAGGGCCGGTTCCAGGCTGGTCATGACCTTGCGCTGGCCGTCCAGGGTCATCTGCCAGCAGGCGTGGATGTGCGCGGGCTCGAACTTGCCCGCCCAGTTCATCCAGCCCACGGCCTCCTCGCCGGACAGGCCGAGGAGCGGCAGGGCCGCCTCGCCCGCCTGGCGGAGCAGGAACATGTTCCGCCAGCAGCTGGTCAGCTCGCGCAGGAAGAAGCCGAGGTCGAGCCCCTGGTCCAGGACCTGCCGGAGCACGTGGCCCACGGCCACCAGGTCGCGGGCGTGCATGGATTCCATGAGCCCGAAGAAGACGTCCTGGCCCGCCAGACCGAGGAAGCCGCGCACGTCGGCCTCCCTGAGCACGTCCTCGCCCATGGCCAGGGCCTGGCCGAGCAGGGACATGGAGTCGCGCACCGAGCCCGCGCCGCGCTTGGCGATGATGGACAGCGCGCTGGGCTCGTACTTGAGCCCCTCGAGATTCATGATCTTTTCGAGATGGGCCACTAGTTCGGCCTGGGGCAGCATCTTGAAGGTATAGTGCTGGCAGCGGCTGATGATGGTCGCGGGAAACTTGTGGTGCTCGGTGGTGGCCATGATGAAGGTGGCGCGCGGCGGCGGCTCCTCCAGGGTCTTGAGCAGGGCGTTGAAGGCCTCCTTGGTGAGCATGTGCGCCTCGTCGATGATGAAGACCTTGTAGCGGCCGTCGATGGGCGCGTAGCCGATGTCCTCCTTGAGGCGGCGGGCGTCGTCGATGCCCCGGTTGGACGCGCCGTCGATCTCGATGACGTCCGGGGCCACGCCCGCGGTGATCTGGCGGCAGTGGTCGCAGACGTTGCACGGCTCGCCCGTTGGCGCGTTCACGCAGTTGAGCGCCTTGGCGAAGATGCGGGCGATGGTCGTCTTGCCCACGCCGCGGGTGCCGGAAAAAAGATAGGCGGGCGCGATCTTGTCCTGGGCCGCCGCCCTGGAAAGGATGGATTTGACCGCCTGCTGCCCCGCCACTTCCTCGAAGGTCTGGGGACGATACTTGGCCGTGAGATTCGCTGTGCTCATGGGTCTGCCCGTGGCTGTGGCGCGGAGGCCGCCTTTTCCCGGAAATACGAATAAAAAAAGGGGAAACCCGACATTCCGCGCCGGATTTCCCCCTACTTACCAGATGATGAACCGGTTTTCTAGACTTTCTATCAAGCCTGGTAGCGGTGCAGCCAGTGCTCGTAGTCGGGGTTTTCGCCCTTGACGATCTTGAAGAACTCGGCCTGGAGCAGCTTGGCCACCGGGCCCGCCTTGCCGTCGCCGATCTGGCGGCGGTCCACGGAGCTGATCGGGGTCAGTTCGGCCGCGGTGCCGGTGAAGAAGACCTCGTCGGCCACGTAGAGCATGTCGCGGGCGATGGGCTCCTCGCGGACCTCGTAGCCCAGGTCCCCGGCCAGGGAGATGATGGAGTCGCGGGTCAGGCCGCCGAGCACGCCGTCCAGGTGCGGGGTGTAGATGACGTCGTCGCGGACCAGGAAGATGTTCTCGCCGGTGCCCTCGGAAACGTGGCCCGTGGTGTCGAGCAGGATGGCCTCGTCGAAGCCGTCGGCAATGGCCTCGTTCTTGGCCAGAACGGAGTTGACGTAGTTGCCCGAGGCCTTGGCCTTGACCATCATGACGTTGACGTGATGGCGGCTGAAGCTGCTGCACCGGACGCTGATGCCCTTCTCCAGGGCGTCCTCGCCCAGGTAGGCGCCCCAAGGCCAGGCGGCGATGATGGCGCGCACCGGGTTGTCGCCGGGGTAGACGCCCATGGCGCCCTCGCCCACGAAGACCAGCGGCCGGACGTAGGCGCCGGGCAGCTTGTTGACCTTGAGGGTCTCGATGGCGGCCTCGGTCATCTCGTCGGCGGTGTAGGGCATCTTGATGCCCAGGATCTTGGTCGAATCGACCAGGCGGACCATGTGGTCCCTGAGACGGAAGACCTCGGACGAGCCGTCCGCGCACTCGTAGGCGCGGATGCCCTCGAAGACCGCCGTGGCATAGTGCAGGGCGTGGGTCAGGACGTGCACGTTGGCCTCGTCCCAGGGAACCTGTTTACCATCGAACCAGATGGTTTCGGA
Source organism: Pseudodesulfovibrio mercurii (assembly GCF_000189295.2). NCBI lineage: Bacteria > Pseudomonadati > Thermodesulfobacteriota > Desulfovibrionia > Desulfovibrionales > Desulfovibrionaceae > Pseudodesulfovibrio > Pseudodesulfovibrio mercurii. The sequence goes on from NC_016803.1 coordinate 637,079, forward strand.
CTTCTGAACCATGAAAGATCTCCTTATGTGTTTCGGCCTTCGGCCGGATATACTCCTGATCGAAAGATGGACGCTAAGAAAAACCGCCGGGGAGGTCAAGACACAACCGTCAATTCGTTGATTGCGCGTCTTTGCCCGACGGTCGATTTCGCCCATTTTTCATTTTGACAGTGCACACCGTGCAGAGTAAGAAAATTTCCTTGTACCAATACATTTTGAGGAGTTTTCCGCCATGTCAAAGTTTGCGAGAGTCGATCGACTGCCCCCCTATGTGTTCGCCCAGGTCAACGAACTCAAGATGAAGCTGCGCCACGCAGGCGCGGACATCATCGACCTGGGAATGGGCAACCCCGATGTGCCCACCCCCAAGCCCATTCTCGACAAGCTGGCAGAGGCGGCATACAAGCCCGGCAACTCCAAGTACTCGGCATCCAAGGGAATCAAGGGCCTGCGCAAGGCCGTTCAGGACTGGTACTACCGCCGCTTCGACGTGACGCTGGACCGCGACAGCGAGATCTGCGTGACCATGGGCGCCAAGGAAGGGCTGGCCCATCTGGCCCTGGCCATGCTCTCGCCCGGCGACGTGGTCCTGGCCCCGGACCCGGCCTACCCCATCCATCCCTACGCCTCGATCATCGCGGGCGCCGACGTGCGCCGCGTGCCCATCGGACCGGGCCAGGACTTCTTCGAGAACCTGGAGACGGCCATCCGGCACACCTGGCCCAAGCCCAAGCTCCTGATCATCAACTTCCCGCACAACCCGACCACCCAGTGCGTGGACCTGCCCTTCTTCCAGCGGATCATCGACTTCGCCAAGGAGAACGGGCTGTACGTCATCCACGACCTGGCCTACGCGGACTTCGTCTTCGACGGGTACGTGGCCCCGAGCCTGATGCAGGCCGACGGCGCCAAGGACGTGGCCGTGGAGTTCTTCTCCATGACCAAGAGCTATTCCATGGCCGGCATGCGCGTGGGCTACTGCGTGGGCAACCCGGACATGGTCAACGCCCTGACCCGCATCAAGAGCTATCTCGACTACGGCATCTACCAGCCCATCCAGATCGCGGCCGCCTGCGCCCTGAACGGCGACCTCGACGACTGTCCCAAGTTCACTCAGGAGGACATGGACAAGGCGGTCCGCGAGATCATGGCCGTGTACCAGGACCGCCGCGACGCCCTGTGCGAGGGCTTGAACCGCATCGGCTGGTGCGTGACCCCGCCCCAGGCGACCATGTTCCTGTGGGCCAAGATTCCCGACGAGTTCAAGCACATGGGCTCCGTGGAGTTCTCCAAGATGCTCCTGCAGGAGGCCGAAGTGGCGGTCTCGCCCGGTCTCGGCTTCGGCCAGTACGGCGACGACCACGTCCGCTTCAGCTTCGTGGAGAACCGTCACCGCACGAACCAGGCAGTGCGCAACCTGCGCAAATTCTTCGCAAAGGGGTAAGCATGGATGTGATCAGACTCGGCCTCGGAGGCTTCGGCACGGTGGGCTCCGGCCTGGCCCGGATCCTGGAGATGAACGCGGACCGCATCGAGAAGCGGCTCGGCAAGCGCGTGGAGATCGCCAAGGTCCTGGTCCGCGACCTGACCAAGAAGCGAGCCTTCGATCCCGGCCCGACCGTGACCTTCACCGACGCCCCGGACGACCTGGTCAACGATCCGTCCATCGACATCGTGGTCGAGCTCATGGGCGGCCTGGACACGGCCAAGGACCTCATGCTCAAGGCGTTCGCCGCGGGCAAGCACGTGGTCACGGCCAACAAGCACCTGCTCGCCGAGCACGGCCTGGAGCTGTTCCAGGCCGCGGCGGACAACGGCGTGGGTCTGCTCTTCGAGGCCAGCTGCGCCGGGGGCATCCCCATCGTCCAGACCCTCAAGGAGAGCCTGGCGGGCGACAAGATCGTCAAGCTCCTGGGGATCATGAACGGCACGGCCAACTACATTCTGTCCGAGATGACCACCAAGGGCGTGAACTTCGAGGCCGCCCTGGCCGATGCCCAGGACCTGGGCTACGCCGAGGCGGACCCGACCTTCGACATCGAGGGGTTCGACACGGCCCACAAGCTGTGCGTGCTCATCCGCATGGCCTACGGCGTGGACTACCCCCTGGCCGACCTGCCGGTGCAGGGCATCACCGGGGTGACGCCCATGGACATCGACTTCGCCAGGGAGTTCGGCTACCGCATCAAGCTCCTGGCCCATGTGGAGGACGTGCACGGCAAGCTCGAGGCGGGCGTGCACCCGGCCCTGGTGCCCTACACCTACCTGCTGGCGCGGGTGGGCGGCAACTACAACGCCGTGCGCCTGGAAGGCAACGCGGTGGGTCCGATCATGCTCCACGGCCAGGGCGCGGGCGACCTGCCCACGGGTTCCGCTGTGCTGGCGGACATCATGAACCTGGTGCGCAAGATCGGCGACGGCTGCGTGGGCCCGGACAACACCGGCTTCCACAACCAGCCGATCCCCAAGGCCAAAATCCTGCCGCCCGAGGAATCCGAGTCCAAGTACTACTTCCGCTTCACCGTGGCCGACCGGACCGGCGTCATGGCCGCCATCACCCGGTCCATGGCCGACCACAACGTATCCATCGCCCAGGCGGTGCAGAAAGGCGAGGCCGGGGCCCAGGGCATCCCCCTGGTGATCATCACCCACGAGACCTCGGCCCGCGACGCGGACGCGGTCCTGGCCGAGATCGACGCCATGGACTTCTCGGTGGAGCCCTGCGTCAAATTCCGAATCCTGTAAGACGGACCCATAGACGGACCTGACATGAAGCTTCTCTATCTCATTGCGGACGGCATGGGCGGCTGGCCCCTGGACGAACTGGACGGCAGGACCACCATGGAGGCCGCCGTCACGCCGAACATGGACGAGCTGGCCGCCACCGGCGCGGTGGGCCTGGCGCAGACCGTGCCCGAGGGCATGGCCCCCGGCTCGGACGTGGCCAACATGGCCCTGCTCGGCTTCGACCCGGCGACCTACCACACCGGACGCGGGCCCATCGAGGCGGCCGCCCAGGGGCTCTCCCTCGGGCCGGACGACCTGGTCTGGCGGCTCAACCTGGTCACTGTCTCCAAGCTGGCCATCGACGGGATCATGCGCGACTACTCCTCGGGGCACATCGCCTCCGAGGTCTCGCGCCCCCTGGTGGAGCGGCTCCAGGAAAAGCTCGGCAACGAGACCTACGCCTTTTATCCGGGCATCCAGTACCGCCACCTACTGGTCCAGCGAGACGGGGCCCTGACCGACGACGCGCGGCTGTTCATCAACCCGCCCCACGACATCACGGACAAGCCCATCAAGCAGGACCTGCGCGCCTTTTCCCGCAGCCCGCAGCTGTGGGACCTGCTCTTCGAGGCCCGCGACCTGCTGGCCGACCGGACCCTGAACCGCTCGGCGGCCAACTCCATCTGGCCGTGGGGCCAGGGCCGTCCCCTGAGCCTGCCCGACTTCAAGGCGACCAACGGCCTGGACGGCGCGGTCATCTCGGCCGTTGACCTGATCAAGGGGCTCGGCTTCGCCTCGAACATGGCCGTCATCGACGTGCCCGGGGCCACCGGCCTGCTCGACACCAACTACGAGGGCAAGGTGGCGGCGGCGCTCAAGTTCCTCGAAGACCACGACTTCGTCTTCGTGCACCTGGAAGGCCCGGACGAGTGCGGCCACGGCGGCAGCGCCAAGGACAAGGTGGAGGCCATCTCCCGGTTCGACGCCCGCATCGTGGCCCCCCTGCGCGCGGCCCTCAAGAACGTGGAGACCGCCTGGATCGTGACCTGCGACCACTTCACGCCCATCAGGGAAAAGACCCATACCTCGGACCCGGTACCCTTCCTCCTCAACGGACCCGGCTGCGCCCCGTCCGGGGTGGACGGCTTCAGCGAGAAGAACGCCGCGACCTCGGGCCTGAAGCTGGACCGGGGGCACGAGCTGCTGGCCCACGCCCTCAAGACCTTCGGGATACGATAATGGCCCCCAGAGCACCCTTTCCCGAACGCGACGGCTGGTACACCCACTTCGTCTCCTACGGCGAGACCGACGCCATGGCCGTGGTCTACCACGCCGAATACCTGCACCTGTTCGAACGGTCCCGCAGCCAGTTCATGCGTGACACAGGCATCAGCTACCGCGTGGCCGAGGAGCGCGGGATCATGCTGCCCGCGCGCCAGGCCCAGTGCCGCTACCGCACGCCCATCCGCTACGACGACCGCATCCACGTACGCTGCGGCATCTCCAAGTGGGGCCGCGCCTCGGTGGAGTTCGTCTACGAGGTCTGGAACGACGACAAGACCGTGCTCCACGCCACGGGCATGACCGAACACGCCTGCGTCAACCTCAAGGGCAGACCCGTGCCCATCCCGGACTGGCTCCGCGAACTGTTCCAGTAGCCCGAGCGCCCGCGAACCCCGCCCTGGAGGGGATTCATACAAGTGTTTGCATCTCCGCGGCCGTCCGGGTACAACACCGCCATGCGCATCGACATCCACACCCACGCCTTCCACAACAAGATCGCCGACAAGGCCGTCGGCCATCTGGTGGATCATTACGGCATCACCCCCGTGGGCACGGGCAAGGCCGACGACCTCATCGCCCGCCTCGATCGGGCGGGCCTGGACAAGGCCGTGGTCCTGGCGGCCGCCACCTCGCCTCGTCAGGTGGTCCCGGCCAACGACTGGGCCATCGAACTGAAGAAGACCGCGCCCCGGTTCATCCCCTTCGGCACCCTGCATCCCGGCTACGACCGCAACGCCGAGGAACTGGAGCGGCTGGCCGAGAACGGCATACGGGGACTCAAGTTCCACCCCGATTTCCAGGGGTTCCGCATGGACGACCCGGCCTTCTACGACCTCATGGAGCTGGTGGACGAGCGATTCATATGCATGTTCCACGTGGGCGACGACCTGCCCCCGGCGCTGAACCCCTCCTGCCCCATGAAGATGGCCGCCCTGCGCCGGGCCTTTCCCCGGCCGGTCATGATCGCGGCCCACATGGGCGGGCTCAAGCAGTGGGAATACGCCATGGAGCACCTGGCGGGCCTGGACGTGTACGTGGACTGTTCCAGCGTCATGGACTTCGTGGACGACGACCTGCTCAAGCGGCTGGTGGACGCCTTCACCCCGGACCGCATCCTGTTCGGCAGCGATTATCCCCTGTACGACGCGGGGGAGGAGATCCGGCGCATCACCGAGCGCCTCGGCCTGTCCGAGGAGCGCGTGGACGCCTTCCTGAACCGCGCGGGCAAACTTTTTGCGTAATTTCGACCGCGTTTTCCATTTTGGCGTTGATAAATCGCCCGATTTGGGGCTAGTCTGGCCCCATTATCGTAACAATGGGGAGTTTTCCATGTCCGCATTGCCCAAACTGCTCGCCGCCTGCCTCCTGACCGTGGTCCTGGCTGGCTGCATGACGACCAGCTACAAGATCACCACCACGGACGGGCAGATATACATTGCCCAGGACAATCCCGTCTACGACGTCTCCACAGACACCTACGCCTTCACCGACGAGAACGGCAAACAGGTGACCCTGGAAAAGCAGGAGATCAAGCTCATCAAGGAGCAGTAGCCCCCCCGACAGCGAAAAGCCCCGGCAGGACCGGGGCTTTTTCCTTGGCGCTCTAGGTGAACAGGCAGAGGTCGCACTGGCTCGCGTACTTGATGAACTCCTCGGCGGTCCAGACCTCGACCCCTTCCACGAAGTCCTCCTGCTTCAGCTTCATCATCGACATGGTCATGTGGCAGGCCACGAACTTGACCCCTTCCAGCTGGGCCATCTCGAACATTTCGGCCGCGTCCGGGATGTTGGCCTCGTTCATCCACTTCTTCATCATGCTCGTGGCCAGGTGCGGCATGCCCGGAATGGCGCCCATGGTGCCCTCGGGGTAGAACTTCAGCTTCTCGATGCCGCCGGGCCGGATCACGTCCATGCCCATGAAGGTGTAGAAAATGGTCGCGTCGTTGCCGAGCCGCCGCGAGTTGAGCGCCATGACCAGCGCGGGCATGGCCCCGTCCAGGGTTCCTCGGGAGGTGATGAAGGCGTGCTTCTGCTTTCCGCCTTCGTTCTTGGTTGCATCAGACATGACATCCTCCATATTGTTAATGATATGAACAAATCCCTCAAAAAAAATCAGGCCATCAAATCCCTGACCGACTTCATGTGCCGCGAAAGCAGGGACAGGGAATGGAGCAGCTCGGCGCGCTGCTCGGGATTGAACCATGCCAGCACGGCCTGGTGCGCCTCGAAGCGGAACCGGGCGATCTCCCCGATGAGCCGCCCGCCCTCGGGCGTCAGGGAGAGGAGCTTGACGCGCGAGTCGGCGGGATCGGGCAGGGACGCCAGCAGACCGCGCCGGACAAGGGCCGAGACCAGCTTGGTCACCCGGCTCTTGGCCACGTTCAGGCGGTAGGCCAGTCCCTTGGCCGTCAGGTAACGCTCCCCTTCGAAGAGCAGCAGGCAGCGCAGCTCGGCGTCGGGCAGCTCGAACCGCTCGCTCTGGTATTGCAGCCGTTCGCGGCAGCACTGGAACAGGGACTCCATCAGGTGCTCGAATTCGACCACGTCGCGGTCTGGTATGCGGGTATCAATATTTTTGTTCATGGTATGAACAATACCCATTGTTCGTCGAAAGTCAAGGGAAAGAGGACGGACCACGTGAAAACCCCCTCCGGGCCGGGGCCGGGAGGGGGTTTCAGGCAGGGATGACGGCGGACGCCGTTCCGGGGTCGCCGGGCGCTAGCCCAGGTCCGGGACGGCCCCCTTCTTTTCCGTGCGCGCCCCGCTGCCCGCGGAGAGTTTGCGCTCCAGGGCGTTGAACAGGCGCGAGAAGCCGAAGGTCAGCACCAGGTAGATGCAGCCCACGCCCACCAGGAACGGCACGTAGGTGTAGTAGCGCGCGCCCAGGACCTTGGCCGTGAACATGAGCTCGGCCACGCCGATGGTGGAGATGAGCGACGAGTCCTTGAGCAGGACGATGAGCTCGTTGCCGAGCGGCGGAATCATCCGCTTGAGGGCCTGGGGCAGGATGACGTGGAACATGGCCTGGGTGTGGGACAGGCCGGTGGATCGCGCGGCCTCCATCTGGCCCTTGTTGATGGACTGGATGCCCGCGCGGATGATCTCGGCGTTGTACGCCCCGCTGTTGATGCCGAGCGCCACGATGCCGGTGATCAGCGGATCGGGAGTGAACCCGTCGCCCGTGGCCAGCATGTAGAGCTGGGGAAAACCGAGGTAGAAGAAGAATATCTGGAGCAGCATGGGGGTGCCGCGGATGACCTGGATGTAGACGTCGGCGATCACCCTGATCTGCACGCGGCGGCTGATGCGCCCGGTCCCGGCCAGGATGCCGAGAAAAAGCCCCAGGGCCAGGGCCCCGAAGGTCACCTGGAGGGTGATCCAGGCCCCGTGCAGGAGCATGTCCTGGTGTTTGAAAAGCAGCGAGAAATCCATCGCCGGACCTCCTGAAAAAAAGAGGCCGGGGACCTGCGCCCCCGGCCCGGTTGCGACTAGACTAGAGGTTCCACTTCTTGACGATGGCGGCGTAGGTGCCGTCCGCCTTGACCGCCTCCAGACCCTGGTTCAGGGCCTGCAGCAGGGCGTCGTTGCCCTTGCGGGTGATCATGGCGAATTCTTCAAAGGTCAGGGGCTCGCCGGCGCGCTTGAACTTGCCCTGCTTGACGAACTCGTCGGCCACGGAGATGTCGGCGACGACCGCGTCCGCGACCTTGTTGCCGAGCATCATGAAGGCGATGTTGTAGCTCTCGGGCTTGACCACTTCGGCGCCCTCGATCTTGTCGGCCTCCTGCTCGCCGGTGGTGCCCAGCTGGACCGCGATCTTTTTGCCCTTGAGGTCGGCGGCGGACTTGATGTCAGAGTCGTTGCGCACGACCAGGGCCTGGCCGCTGGCGAAGTACGGGGCGGAGAAGCTGACCTGCCCGGCGCGCTCCGGGGTGACGGAGAAGCCGGACATGCCCATGTCCACCTGACCGCTCTGGGTGGCGGTGACGATGGCCGCGAAGTCCATGGTCACCCACTGGACCTTGACGCCCATCTTGGCGGCGATGGCGTTCAGCAGGTCCACGTCGAAGCCGACGCGCTCGCCGCCGTCGCCGATGGACTCGAACGGCGGGTAGTCCGGGGAGTTGCCCACGGTGATGACGCCCTTGGCCTTGATCTTGTCCAGGGTGGTTCCGGCCTGGGCGAAGGTGGCGAAGGCGCACAGCGAGATGATCGCGGCGAGCATAAGCAGCATGCGCATTTTGTTGAACTTCATATCATTCTCCTTGCTGATGGATTAATGGGATCAATCCGGTCGGGGAACCGGAAAATTCGTTTTCGTCGAGGCGGGATCAATCGACGATGCCGGCCATGAGCGGGCCGATCCTGCGGGTGATGCCCTTGCCGGAGTTGTCGAGGATGTCCAGGATGCGGCCGCGATAGATGACCGCCACGCGGTCGGCCAGTTGCAGGGCCTCGTTGAGGTCACCGGTGACCAGGAGCACCCCGGCCATGGCGCGGGCCTCCAGCAGCCGGTTCCAGACCTCCTCGGTGGCCGAAACGTCCAGTCCCTGGGTGGGCTGCTCGGCCACGATGAGCTTGGGCTCGCGGTACAGTTCGCGGGCCAGGACGGCCTTCTGCAGGTTGCCGCCCGAGAGCTGCCAGGCCAGGGCGTGGATGCGGCCCGGCCGGATGTCGAACTTCTCGATGAGCCGGACCGTGTGCTTGGCCGCCCGCTTCTTGTCCAGCCAGGGACCCTTGGCGAACCCGTCGCGCGTGGTCAGGAGCAGGTTGTCCACCAGGTTCTGGTTGGGCAGCGTGGCCAGGCCGAGCCGGTCCTCGGGGATGTAGCACATGGACCGGTTCCAGGTGGACTCGGCAAAAAACTGCCGCCACGGCTTGCCCATGATGAAGACCGTGTCCAGCGGCGGCTTGACCAGGCCGGTGACGGCCTCGACCAGGGCCTTCTGGCCGTTGCCCGCCACGCCCACCAGGGCCACGATCTCGCCCCGGCGCACGTCCAGGTCCACCTCGGTGAGCCCCAGGCCGGTCAGGTTCCGGACCTCCAGGACCTTGTCGCCGATCTCGGCGGGCATGCGGTCCACCTCCAGGAGCACCTCCTTGCCGACCATGCGCGAGGCCAGGTCCGCCTTGGATTCGATGGACTCCGGGTCCAGTTCGCCCTCGATGCGGCCGCGCCGCAGGATGGCGATCTCGTCGGCCAGGGCGATGACCTCCTCCAGCTTGTGGGAGATGAAGATGATCGCCTTGCCCTGCTCGGTCATGCGCCACAGGACCTCGAAAAGATTGCGGGTCTCCTCCGGGGTGAGGACCGCCGTGGGCTCGTCGAAGATGAGGATGCGGCTCTCGCGATACAAAAGTTTGAGGATCTCCACCAACTGGCGCTCGCCCATGGACAGCTCGCAGATGCGCGCGGCCGGATCGATGTTCAGGCCGTACTTTTCGGCCAGCCCGCCCACCCGGTGCTCCATCTCGCGCTGGGAGACGAAGAAGCCCCCTTCCTGGCCGAGCAGGACGTTCTCGGCCACGGTCATGGAATCCACGAGCATGAAGTGCTGGTAGACCATGCCGATGCCCGCCCGGATGGCGTCCTTGGAGGAGCTGAAGCGAACCGGCGCGCCGTCGATCTCAATGGTCCCCTCGTCCGGCTTGTAGCGGCCCGCGAGCATGGACATCATGGTGGACTTGCCCGCCCCGTTCTCGCCGAGCAGGGCCTTGATCCGGCCGGGGTAGACGTCCAGGGTGATGGCGTCGTTGGCCAGGACCTTGCCGAACCGCTTGGTCAGCCCCTTGAGGGCGACCACGGGCTGCGTGCCCTCGGGGATGGGCCGCGTGCGCACCGGCCGGACGAACTTCAGGTCGGTCATCCCCTACCCCTCCGGCTCGATGTTGGTGCCGAGCGCGGCGGGCGCGTCGATGCGGCGGCCCCGCCAGGCCGACAGGATCAGGACCAGGATGGTCAGCAGGTAGGGCAGCATGAGCAGCAGGGAGGACGGCAGGTGCGTGCCCGCGGCCTGGAGCCGGAGCTGGAAGGCCATGACCCCGCCGAAGAGGTACGCGCCGACCACGGCCCGGCCCGGACGCCAGAAGGCGAAGATGACCAGAGCCACGGCGATCCAGCCGCGACCGCCGGACAGCCCGTTGGTCCACAGGTGGGTGTAGGCGAGCGACAGGTACGCCCCGCCGAGCCCCACCAGGAAGCCGCCCGCGATGACAGCAAAGTAGCGCAGCCGGATGGGCTTGAGGCCCGCTGCGGCGGCCGCTGCGGGCATCTCGCCGGTGGCGGCCACGTGCAGGCCGAGGCTGGTCCGCCGGAAGAAGAACCAGAAGACGACCGGGATGATGAAGGACACGTAGACGAGCATGTCGTGCCGGAAGAAGATGTCGCCGAGCACCGGAATCCGCGCAAGCAGCGGGAAATCGAAGGGATCGAAGCCGGGCGCGGCCAGGCCCACGTAGGGCACGCCGAGGAAATGGGTCAGGCCGCCGCCCAGGATGGTCAGGGCCAGGCCGGAGACCACCTGGTTGCCCAGGCAGGTGACGCAGACAAAGGCGTGCAGCGAGGCCATGAGCATGCCCGCGCAACCGCCCGCCAGGAAGCCGAGCCAGGGGGAGCCGGTGACGTAGCTGGCCCAGAAGGCGGCCAGGGCCGAGATGGCCATCATGCCCTCCACGCCGAGGTTCAGCACCCCGCCCTTCTCGGTCATCATCTCGCCCAGGGTGGCGTACAGGATGGGGGTGCCGGACTGCACGGTGGCCGCGAACAGCGGTATGAGGAAATCCCACATGGCCCTACTCCTGTCCCTGGCTGCGGACCAGCTTGTAGGTCAGGAAAAACTGTCCGGCCAGCACGGTCAGGAGGATGATGCCCTCCATGATGGTCCCGAAGGCCGCCGGGATCTGCAATTTGAGCTGCATGTTCTCCACCCCGACCCGCAGCGCGGCCAGGAGGAAGGAGGCGAAGGCGATGTTCAGGGGCTCGAGCCGGGCCAGCCAGGCGACCACGATGGCGGTGTAGCCGTAGCCGACCATGAGCGAGGGCTGGAGCCGGTTGAGGATGGCCGAGGTCTCCACGCAGCCCGCCCAGCCCGCGAAACCGCCGGACAGGCCCATGACCAGCAGGACGAGCATGCCGTAGCGGATCTTGGCGTAGCGGGCCACGCGCGCGCCCTCGCCGCTGGCCTTGAGCTCGAAGCCCAGCCGGGTGAAGCGCATGAAACCCCACAGCCCCACGCCCACGACCACGCAGAAGAGCAGGCCCCAGTGCACGCGGCTGCCCCCGATGGTCGGGATGATCGCACCCTCGGTGAATTCGGGGGTCATGGGAAAACCGAAGCTGGCCGGGTCCTTCCAGACCCCGAAGACCAGGTAGTCCAGGAGCAGGATGGCGATGTAGTTGAGCATCAGGGTGGAGATGATCTCGTTGACCCGCAGCTTCAGCCTGAGCACGGCCGGGATGAGCGCCCAGGCCCCGCCCAGGATGAAGGCCATGACGAACATGAGCGGCAGGAGGACGAACCGGGGCAGGTTCGGGAAGGCCAGGGCCATCCAGGTGGCCCCGATGGCCCCCAGGGCGAACTGCCCCTCGGCCCCGATGTTCCATATCTGCATGCGGAAGGCCACGGCCACGCCGAGCGAACAGAGGAACAGGGGAATGGCCTTGAGGAGCACGTCCTCGAGCGACCAGACGTTGCCGAAACTCCCCTGCCAGAGCACGGTCAGCCCGTAGAGGGCGTCCTTGCCCTGCCCTTCGAGGAGCAGGCCGCTGAGCACGAGGGAAAAGAGCAGGGCGCCCAGGAATACGACCAGGGCGCCCCACTTCCAGGGTTCATCTCTTTTTCGGATCTTCAGCACGTGACCGACTTAGTTGGTGGTGCCGACCACGCCTTCCACGAACCAGTCCATGCCGAGCAGCGCGCCGTCGTCCGGGGTCGAGCCCTCGGCGATGGCCACCTCACCGGCCTGGTTCTTGATCGGACCGGCGAAGACCGTGTCCTTGCCGGCCATGAGCTCGGCCTTCTTGGCGTTGACCAGGGACTTGACGTCGTCCGGGACCATGGCGCCCATGGGGGCGATGTCGACCACGCCGTCCTGCATGGACCACCAGGTGGACTGGTCACCCTGCCAGGAGCCGTCGCGGACCGCTTCCACGGTCTTCACGTACATGGGGCCCCAGTTCCAGATGGCCGAGGTCAGGTTGGCCTTGGGCGCGAAGGAGGACATGTCGGAGTTGTAGCCGATGCAGTAGGCGCCCGCTTCCTGGGCGGCTTCCTGGGCGGCCGGGGAGTCCTGGTGCTGGGTGATGACGTCGCAACCGGCGTCCAGCAGGGACTTGGCGGCGTCCTTTTCCAGGGCCGGGTCATACCAGGTCTTGGTCCAGACCACGTGCACCTTGACGTCCGGGTTCACCTGGCGCGCGCCGATGGTGAAGGCGTTGATGCCGCGAATGACCTCGGGGATGGGGAATGCGGCCACGTAACCGAGCTTGTTGGACTTGGTCATGGAACCGGCGATCAGCCCGGTCAGGTAGCGGGCCTGGTAGATGCGGCCGAAGTAGTTGCTGACGTTGGCTCCCTTCTTGAAGCCGGAGCAGTGCATGAACTTGGTGTCGGGAAATTCCTTGGCGACCTTCATGACCGGGTCCATGTAGCCGAAGCTGGTGGCGAAGATGATGTCCATCCCCTCGCGGGCCATGTTGCGCAGCACGCGCTCGGAATCCGCGCCCTCGGGCACCGACTCGGCGAATTTGGTGGTGGCCCAGGGCAGGGCGTCCACGGCCTGGCGGCCGAGATCGTGGGCGTAGGAGTACCCGGCGTCGCCCACCGGGGACACGTAGATGAACCCGGCCTTGACCATCTTGGGCTCTTCCTTGGGCGCGGGGGCCTGGGCCTCTTCGGTCTTGGCGGGTTCTTCGGCTTTCTTCTCCTGCGGGGCTTCACCGCAGGCGAAAAGGGACAGCGACAGCAGCAGGGCCGCCGGCAGACCAATCAATTTGAGCAGTTTCTTCATGAGGACCTCTCCGTTAGCGGTTGCATATCAAAAACGCATATCTCAGCAGCAGGTATCGGGCAAGACCCAATTTGTTCGGGCCATGACGATTCCCTTGTTTTTCAAGAAGAAATTTTTCCGGCAGCGGCCTGCTACTCCGAGGCCTGGGCGATGGGCTCCACGAACTGCGAACCGGCGTCCCAGGGGAACAGAATCCAGGTGTCCTGGCTGACCTCGGTGATGAAGGTGTCCACCGTGGGGCGGCCCGCGGGCTTGGCGTAGACCGTGGCGAAGTGCGCCCTGGGGACCATGTCGCGGGCGATCTTGGCGGTCTTGCCCGTGTCCACCAGGTCGTCGATGAGCAGCCAGCCCTCGCCGTCGTTGTCCACTTCCTTGAGTATGGTGGCCTCGCCCTGGTTCTTCCAGTCGTAGGAGGACAGGCAGATGGTGTCGATGAGGTGGATGTCCAGCTCACGGGCGATGATGGCCGCCGGGACCAGACCGCCACGGGTGATGGCCAGGATGCCCTTCCACGGTCCCTTGTCCACCAGCCGCCAGGACAGGGCCCGGCAGTCGCGGTGCAACTGCTCCCAGGAAACCGGAAACATCTTCTGGTATCGGCTCTTGTCAACCATGGTTACACTCCTTGAACGGTGTCGGAACGTCGGGCTTCGTACCCGTGTCCGGGCAATTAATCAAGGGGTCTCGGCCGCGTTCGTGCACGACGTGGAGACGGTCTCGGTTTCCGGCCTCGGGATCACCCTCTTCCGCCGCGCCCGGCCAGCATCTGTGCGCCGAAGAAGGCCGCGCCGAACAGGCCGCTCGCCTGGTTGGCGTTGAGCCGGACCGGGATGGTGCCCAGGAACTCCTGGTACACGTGGGAATTGTGAAATTCCTCCAGAAAATCGGGAACCTGCACGAACATGGGGTTCTTGGCCGCCACCCCGCCCGCGATGAACATGCCGCCGGTGGTCATCAGCCCGATGGCCCAGTTGCGGCACGCCCTGGCGTAGAACCGGGCGTACCACCGGGTGGTCTCGCTTTGCGGGGTGATCCGGGCCGAGATTTCCTTGGGCGTCAGGTCCTCGCCGGTCAGGAAGCGGTGCACGAGTTGAAGCCCCAGGCCGGTGACCACGGAGTCCCCCTCGGGCCAGTTGCGCCCGCTTTCGATGCGGTTGAACTCCGCGTACTCGGCCTCGTCCCGGCCGATGAAGGGGAAGGCCATGTGTCCGCCCTCTGACGGCAGGGCCGTCCAGGTGTCGCCGGTCCTGAGCAGCGCGGAATAGCCGAGCCCGGTCCCGGCCCCGATGATCCCGATGGTCTCTCCGTCCACGGGCTCCCCGGCCTGGATGACCAGGGCGTCGGCCACGGCCGAGGTGCGGCAGGCATAGGCCTGGGCCGAAAAATCGTTGATCAGGCGCACTGCGGGCGTGCCGAAGTCCACCTCGCGCAGGTCGATGCCCCACGGCGCGTTGGGCAGGTCCGGGCAGGTCAGGCCGTGGTACACGGCCCCGGCCGGGGCCAGGACCGCCGCCTCGAAGCCGCCCGGCCGGACCGGGAACTCGCTGTCCCAGAGCTGTTCCAGGAGCTCCGGAAAGGTCCGCGCCCCGTGGGTGTCGAGCCAGATGGAATCCAGCATCTCGAGGTCGTTGCCCCGCGCCTCGAACAAGGCGAAACGACTGTGGGTGCCGCCGATGTCGGCGGCCAGAATCTTGGCCATGCGCCCCTCTCCTCCGTGAAACGCACCGTAGCACAATCGGGCGAAAAAAAAAGGAGCCCGAAGGCCCCTTTTTCAGCTGATTCACCCGGTTCGACCCGACGCTCGGCGTCAGGCCGCCTCGGTGGCCTTGTCCATGGCAGTTTGAGCCGCCTCCGCGCCCTCCGTGCCGTCCGCCATGTCGGCCAGTTCCACGGGGCCGCGCTTGCGCTGCACGTACTTGCGGGTGATGCGCCGCAGGGTTTCGGTCTTGCCCTCACGCTCGGACGGAGACAGAAACGAGGCCAGCTTGCGCTCGAGCTTGTAGGAGTTCTGCTCCTTGCTGATGGCCACGATGCCCTCCATGACCAGCTTCTGGTTGAGCAGCTCGGCCCTCGTTGAATAATTGATGTTTTCGGCAATGGGCGAGAACACCAGGTGGGACAGGATCAGCCCGTACAGGGTGGAGATGAAAGCCACCGGGATGTTTTTGAGGATCACGGCCGTGTCGTTGATGCCCATGAGCAGGCCGATGAGCCCGATGACCGATCCGGCCACGCCGAAGGCCGGGGCCGTGCGGGCCAGGGTCTGGAAGAACCGCTCGCTCTGCTGGCGGCGCAGGTTGAAGAAGGCCATCTCCGCGTTCAGGCACTCGCGGATCTCCTCCTCCTTGTAGTTGTCCACCAGCAGGCACAGCCCGCTCTTCATGAAGGAGCTGGTGGCCTTGTTGGCCGAGCGCTCCAGGGAGAGCACGCCGTCCACCTTGGACTTGACCGACAGGTCGAGGAGCGTGTTGACGATCTCCTCGGCCGTGGTCCGGCCGTTGGAATAGACGTTCTTGGCCACCTGGAAGGCGTTGACCACGTGTTTGACCGGGTAGCTGATGAGCATGGCCGCGCTCAGGCCGGAGATGACCACCAGGAAGGCCGCCAGGTTGAAATACGCCCCGGCCGCTCCGGTGAGCAGGAAACTGCCCGCGAAGATGATCAGGCTCAAGACGATGCCGATGAGATTCTTTCTGCCCATGCATGCCTCCGCTGGGTCAGCTGTTGTTGGCGATGACGATTTCGACCCGCCGGTTCAGGGTCTGGTTGGCCGCCGAGGTGTCGGGCAACTCGGGCTGGTACGCCCCCCTGCCGGTGATGACCAGCCGCTTGGGCTCGATGCCGAGCCGGGTGATGAGCTGGTCGGCCACGCTCGCCGCCCGCTCCGAGGACAGGGTGAAGCTGCTGGATCCCTCGGCCTCGCTCTGGTCCGCGAACCCGATGACGTGGACCAGCCCCACGCTGAGGCGGACCACGTCCCCGATCTCGTCCAGGTACGCGGCGGACTCGGGCTTGAGCCGCCCGGAGTTGCCGTCGAAGAAGAGGTCGCCGCGCAGGGTCACGCGCACCCTGCCCGGGGCCTCGCGGACCACGGTGATGCCGTTGGTCCGGGAGCGGTACAGGACCTCCTTCTCGGCCATGCGGACCACGTCCCGCGACCCGCCGGTGTCGGCCCGGCTGGCGATCTGGCCGATGAGCCCCATGAGCGGGTCCAGGGCGCCGGCCGCCTGGGCCTTCTCGGCCGACTGGCGGCTGAACAGGATCTTCACGTCCTGCTTGGTGCTCGTGTAGATGAACAGCACCACGAAGAGCACGAACATGACCATCATCAGGTCGGACCAGGGCACGGCCCAGTCGTTGGCCCCCCGGTTCGGGTCCGGCCCTTCCATCTGGTGAAACGAGGTGAATCCCAGTCCGCTGTTCGTATCCATGTCCTGCATCGTCGCTCCTGCGTTCACGCGCGCGGTCTTCGCCCACGCGCGCGATATGAAGCAAAAAACCTGCCAGGGTTGTAATCGCCGGGAATGACGAGAAAAGTTACAAACCGTGTCGGTCCATGAACGCTTTTTCGGCGAGGACCAAGGCCCCTCCGTCAAGAGTCCGTCGTTGACGCGGACCGGGATATGGGGAACATTCCGGGGCATGACGAAACCAGGCCCCTTTCAGAACCGCACCCCCATCGTCCTGGCCTCGGGCTCGCCCCGTCGGCGCGAACTGCTGTCCGACCTCGGGCTGACCTTCGACGTGCATCCGAGCCCCCTCGACGAGCCCTCGCCCGAGCCGGGCGAGACGCCCGCCGCCTACGTCCTGCGCATGGCCGAACTCAAGACCCTGGACGTGGCGACACGTTTCCGGGGCGCCACGGTCATCGGCGCGGACACCGCCGTGGTCCTGGGCGAGCGGATCATGGGCAAGCCGCGTTCCCGGCTCGACGCCCTGGACATGCTCACCGCCCTGTCCGGCGCGACCCATCAGGTGGTCACCGGCTTCTGTGTGGTTCTGCCCGACGGCAGGACCCTGTCCGAGGCCGTGAGCACGGACGTGGACATGCGCACCTCCACCGAGGGCGAGCTGATGAGCTACATCGAGACCGGCGAGCCCATGGACAAGGCCGGGGCCTACGCCATCCAGGGCGTGGGCACCTTCCTGGTCACGGCCATACGCGGTTCCTACACCAACGTGGTCGGCCTGCCCGTGGCCCGCGTCCTGGAGGTGCTCCTCGCCTCCGGCATCATCACTCCCGGACGCGGCTGAGCGCCGCCCCGCGAATCATGCAGACGAGGCATCCCATGAACTTGCGAACGACGACCGGTTGCGAAGGCATCGACTGGCAGACCGTGGCGGACATCCTCAAACTGGTGGGCATGGCCTCCCATGCGCCCGAGGTGCTCGCCAGGGCGTTCCGGGCGAGCCACACCACGGTCTTCATCCATGACGGGGACAAGCTGGTCGGCTTCGGCCGGGCCATCTCCGACGGCGCGTACCAGGCCGCGGTCTACGACTGCGCGGTCCTCCCGGAATACCAGGGCCACGGCCTCGGGGCCGCGATCATGCGCGCCATCCTGGACGGTGTGGGGGAGTGCAACGTCATCCTCTATGCGGCCCCCGGCAAGGAGGGCTTCTACCGCAAACAGGGCTTCAGCAACATGAAGACGGGCATGGCGCGGTTCGTCCGGCCCGCCGTCATGCGGGAAAAGGGCTTCACCGACTAGGCGGCCGCCCTTCCCGCTATTTCCGAATGAACCTGGCGAGATAGGTGAACTCGCCGAGATCGACCGTACCGTCCCGGACGAACCCGTGGGGGGCGGTCAGCCTGTCCGCGTCCTCCGGGCCGATGCGCTTGTCCGGGCTCGACGGGCCGGGGCCGTGGGCGAATTTCTTGAACTCGATGAGGGCGAAGACGCCGCCGGGCACGAGCACGCGGCTCAACTCGCCCATGAGGCCGGGCCGGGCCGCTTCGGGCAGATCGTGCAGGACCGTGGCCATGAACGCGGCGTCCACCGAGCCGGTCTCCAGGTCCAGGGGCTGGGAGAGGTCGGCCACCTTGGGTTCGATGTTGCCCAGCCCCTCTTCGCGCGCTGTCTCGGCCAGGGCGATGATGCCGTCCTCCCACAAATCCAGGGCGTAAACCAGGGAGCCCGCGCCCAGCCGCCGGGCCAGGGCCAGGGTGTAGTTCCCCGCGCCGCAGCCGAGGTCGAGGTACGTGGCCCGGGGGCCGACCATGATGTTGTCGAGGGCGAGGTCCAGATCAATGTGGCCGATACTGCTCTTGCCTGCGGCCTTGGGCTTGGCGTCCATGGATTCTCCTGGTCAGGGGTCTAAGGGAAGCACAGGATACGCGCCGGGCGCGGCCGCGTCAAAAGGACGCTACGGGTTGACCCGCTTGCCCATGATGGACAGGCTGTACTCCCGGCCGTCCATCTCGGCGATGTCCGGGAACCGGCCCCACTCCTCGAAGCCGAATGAGGCGAACAGCCGCATGGACCCCTCGTTGTGGGAAAAGATGTAGCCGAGCACGGTGTTGATGCCCAGGGCCGGGGTCATGTCCAGTGCCTCCCGGAGCAGCTTGCGCCCCAGCCCCTGCCGCCGGTGCTCCGGGGCGATGTAGATGCTGATCTCGGCGGTGTGGTCGTAGGCCGGACGGCCGTAGAACGATTCGAAGCTGACCCAGGCCGCCACCTCGCCGTCGATGCGCTCGACCATGATGGGCCGCCGGCCTGGCACGTGGTGCTCGAACCAGGGCCGCCTGGCCTCCACGGAGACCGGCTCGGTGTCGGCGGTGGAGATGCGCGTGGCGACCGTGGAATTGTATATCTCGACGATCCTGGGAAGATCCTGTTCGGTGGCGGGCTGCATGGGTCGGCTCCTTGGTTCGCCGGCTTCGAGCCGGTCGGGTGCGTGATCGGCGACGACCATAATCGCCCTTCCCCCGCCAGGCAAGCGCTTGCCGCCCCACTTCCCGCCTTAAAAAAGGGAGCGGACCCACGGCCCGCCCCCCATAGTCTCGTCGCTGCGCAATCACGCCTCGGCGGTCACGAAAAAGGCCGGGTCGGCGGTGATCCTCCCCCGGACCTCGCCGTCATCCAGGGAGAGGCCCAGGACATACCGGCCGGGCACGCCGTCCATGGTCAGCCCCGGCCGGGCGCTGAAACCGAACCGCGCGTAGTAGCCCGGCTCGCCCACCAGGACCACGCCGCGCGCGCCCCGGTCCCGCATGACCTCCAGGGCCTCGCGGATCAGGGCCGAGCCGATGCCCCGCCCCTGGCGTTCGGGCGTCACGCCCACCGGGCCGAGCAGGTACCAGCCCTGGTTCCCGTCTTTCATGGCAACCTCCGGGGCGTCCTCCGGGGCGTTCCCCAGCAAGGCCGGGGACAGGGCCACGTGACCGACCACCGCGCCGCCGTCCTCGGCCACCAGGGACAGGCTCAACCGGCCCGAAGCGCGCAGGGCGTCGACGATCAGGTGTTCGGTGGGTTCCGCGCCGGGCGCGTGCTGGGGATGGTTGCGGAAGGCCGCGTATTCGACCGCCCGGATGGCGGCCTCGTCGTTGTCTGTTTCCAAGCGTATCAACATGTTTTCATCCTGTTGTTTCAGTCCATGCAGAAAGACCCGCGCCCGTCCGGGACGCGGCCTCGATCCATTCCCGCCCGCTCCGAAACGGTCGCGGGCGGCACGGGACTAACGAACAAGATCCGAAAGCAAACGAGGCAAACAGTCTCCTGCAAGGGCTGCGCGGCCGCCGAAAACGGGCCGCCATGACGGTCCAGCGATACCCGCCGCCACGCACGCCCGTCAAGAACGTTGCCTGTGGCCCGGTTTCCGATTATCAAGGCGAAAAAACCAGCCCGGAGCCCGTTCATGTCCACACCCAATCCCCTCGACAAGCTCGCCGTCGCCCTGGCCACCCTCGGCCCGGTGGGCCATTTCCCCAAGGCCCCCGGCACCTGGGGCTCCCTGGCCGCCGTGGTGGCCGCCCCGTGGCTGTTCCTCTCCCTCGACCTGCCCTGGCGGCTGGCCGTGCTGCTCGGCGTGTTCATCGTCGGCACCTGGGGTTGCGGCCGGGCCGAGATCGTCATGAATCGCAAGGACCCCGGCAGCGTGGTCGTGGACGAACTCTTCGGCCAGTGGATCACCCTGCTCTTTTTCGCCATGCCCATCTGGTACCTGGCCATCGCCTTCGTCCTGTTCCGCATCTTCGACATCCTCAAGCCCTGGCCCGTCAAATGGGCCGAAACCGCCTTCCCCGGCGGCTTCGGCGTCATGCTCGACGACGGCGTGGCCGGACTTTACGCCCTGGCCTGCCTGCACCTGATCCACTACGCCGCAGGACTTCTTTTTTAGGAAAAGAATGCCTCCGGCGGCCGGGGGAAGGGGAGGAAAGAACCCTTTTCAAAGGGTTTTTCCTCCCCTTCCCCCGGACCCCCATCCCCTCCTTTTCCTAAACTTTTTGACGCCGCTTCGCGGGGTATATCGCGGTTGTCCCCCCTTATACGAAGGACGTCCTTTCATGACGGCACGTCCTTGCCGAAGGCACACAAAAAGTTCTGGAGGGGGAGTCCAGAGGGGGAACCTCTTTCAAGAGGTTCCCCCTCTGGCCGCCGGAGGCATCATAAAAAAGGACGCCGCCCATACGGGCGGCGTCCTTTTTAATTGATATCACTGACGAGGTTATTTGATGACGAATTCGTCGCGGCGGTTCTTGGCCCAGGCGGTTTCGTTGTGGCCCGGGTCCACGGGGTATTCCTCGCCGTAGCTGACGATCTTCATGCGTTCGGGTTCCACGCCCAGGATGACGAGGTGTTCGTAGGCGGCGCGGGCGCGGCGCTCGCCCAGGGCGAGGTTGTATTCCTCGGTGCCGCGTTCGTCGCAATGGCCTTCAATGACCACGTTGACGTCCGCGAACTTGCGCAGGATGGTGGCCTTCTGGGCCAGGATCGAGCGGGATTCGTCGCTCAGTTCATAGGAATTGAAGGCAAAATGGATGGTCACGTTGGTCAGTTCCTGGACAGCCTCGGCCTTTGCGCGGGCCTGCTGCTCGGCGGCCAGGGCGGCCTCATCCACGGCGGGCTCTGCCGGCTGGGGCGGCGTCCACTGGGTATCGTCCTTCACTTCGACCTGACTCTGGGTCGGCTCCGTGGTTGTAGATTTCTTCGCACACCCGGCAAAGAGAAGAAGGGACACGGCCATAAGGGCCACAATACCGACATACCATTTGATTCTCATGCTCACTCCTTGGTAGAGCCGTCGCCCGGCCATATTTGCAGTACTCCGTGAGTACCCGGTTTTCGATTTGTTACGATGTACCTTTTCCGCGCCAAAAATCAACTCCGAATATATTACAATTTACCACTGTAGGGAAGTATCCCATGCAGGGGCGAATGCGGCGCCCTTGCCCGTGGATATCCTGCGCGGCGTGTCGCCGTGCCGGGTGGTCAGGTAGAGCTGGTAGGCTCCGGTCCGGCTGGAGGCGAAGGCGATGAAGTAGCCGTCCGGGCCGAAGGCCGGATATTCGTCGTTGCCCGGCCCGAAGGTCAGCTGCTTCTCGCGGCCGGTCTCGAGGTCGTGCAGGAAGATGCGGTGGCCGTCCGAGGTCTGGTGCGTGTAGGCCACGTACCGGCCGTCGGGGCTCAGGCACGGGTGGGTGTTGTACTTGCCCGTGGTGGTCACGCGCCGGACCTGGCCGGACTGCATGTCCAGCAGGTAGATGTGCGGGTTGCCCGCCCGGCCCGAGGTGAAGGCCATCTTGGAGCCGGTCCGGTCGAAGCTCGGCGAGACGTCGATATACGGGCTGGCCCCCAGCCGCTTGCCGACCTTGTAGGACTTGCTCAGTTCGTAGATGTTGGTGGTTCCGTTGAGGTTCAGGGAGGCGTAGAGCACGTCGCCGGGGCCGTAGACCGGGCTGATGACCGTGTCGCCCAGCCCCTTGGCGATGCGCCGGATCTTGTGCGTCTTGGCCTCGTAGATGCACAGTTCATGGCGGTCGTTGCCGATGTGAGTGAAGGCGATCAGGTCGCCCTCGGCGGACCAGGCCGGGCTCAGGTTGAAGCCGCCCAGGTCGGAGATCTGCGTCAACCCCCTGCCCTGCGGCAACACCGTGTAGATTTCCTTGGCCTTGCCGTCCTGCTTGACGAAGGCGATGGGCGAATCGAAGAAGCCCTTCTTGCCGGTCAGGGCCTCGAGGAAGGCGGAACAGAACCGGTCGGCCACCATGGGCAGCTTGTCGGCCACGTCGCGGTAGGCCTTGCCGACCACGCGGCGGCCGCCGAAGGTCTCGTAGACCCGGGCCTCAAGGTACTGGCCGTTCCAGCCGGTGGTCAGGCAGAGGTCCACACGGGCGAGCTGGAGGGGCTTGAAGTCGATGTCCTGGGCGGTCACGCCCCGGCTCGGGTCGCCGCCGAGCAGCGTGGTCACCGGGACCAGCTTGAGGAACGGGATGTAGCCGAGGTCGTTGGCCACCAGTTCCTCGAAGGCCTTGGCCGCCGCCTCGGGCACGGGTTGGCCGTCGAGCCCCTTGGGCGGGAGCAGGACGATGTTGACCATGCGCTGGCCGGGGCCGTGGATGTCCACGGTCAGGGGGCCCTGGGCCGAGGCGAACGCCGCCGCGAGGCAGACGAGCAGACAGGCTGCGATGAGGATCGTTATCCGTTTCATACCGTTTACTCTGAGAGTTCCTGGCTGTTGAAATTGATGCGGATGAGCCGGTCACGCGGGGTGCGCGGCTTCTCCACATACTCGGTTTCCTTGATGGCTCGAAGGGCGGAACTGTCGAATTCAGGATTGTTCGAGGGTTCCAGGATCTTCGAGGAAAGAATCTTGCCGTCGTCCGCAAGGGTGATCTCGATGGTCACCATGAGGTTGGCCTCACCGGCAAAGGCGGGATAGCGCCAGTGCTTCTTGATGGCCGAGCCGACGATGAGGGCGTAGACCTCGGACAGGCCCGATCCGGCGCCGCCCGCCACGCCGCCCTCGCGGCCGCCCTCCTGCCCGCCCGGCTGTCCGCCGTGGGCGTAGACGTCGCTGCCCTCCTGCTTCTTCAGGGCGGCCAGTTCGCTGGCCAGGTTCTTCTGCTTGGCGGCGTCCTCGCGCTTGGCCTGGGCCTGGGCCGCGGCCATGCCCTCGGCCAGCAGTTGCTGGGCCGTCTTCTTGGGCTTGGGTTTCGGCTTGGGTTCGGGCTTGGGCTCTGGTTTCGGCTTGGGCTTGGGCTCTTCCTTCTTCTTGACCACGGTCTTCTTTTCGACCTTCTTGGGGCTGATTTCCTGGGCCTCCGGCTCGGGTTCGGGCTTGGCCTCGACCACGGGCACGGGCTTGGCCTCGGCCTGTTCGGGTTTGGCCTCGACCACGGGCACCGCCGGGGTCTCCGCGGGGGCCTGGGCCTCGGCCTGGACCTTGACGGGCGGCCCGGCCGGGGGCGGGGCCAGGGAGATCAGATCCACGTTGTACACGGGCCGGTCCAGGTTCACGCTCGGCGCGGAATAGTTCACGCCGAACAGCGCGAAGGCGAATATGCCCGCGTGGAACAAGAGAGAGAGGGTGAAGCCGAGGCCCTGCCGCATGTCTATATCAACTCTGGGAAATTACTTGTTTTTATCCGGCCTGGGCTCTTCGGCCACGATACCGAGCTTGTCGATGCCCGCCGCCTTGATCTCGCCCATGACCTGCACCACGGTGCCGTAGGGCACCTCCTTGTCCGCGCGCAGGAAGAGCTGCTTCTTCTGCCCGGACACCAGCCGCTTCAGGTGGTCCTCCAGCTCGTCCATGGACACCTGGTACTCGTCCAGGAATATCTTGCCGTCCTTCTTGACCGTCAGGACCAGATGTTCCGAATCCTGGGGCAGGTTGCGGACCGTGCGCGTGGTCGGCAGGTCCACCTCCACCCCCTGGGTCATGAGCGGGGCCGTGACCATGAAGATGATCAGCAGGACCAGCATCACGTCCACGAAGGGCGTGACGTTGATCTCGTTGAGGAACCCGCCGCCGGTCTTGATCGCCATGGCCGTCTCCTACGCCCGCTCGGGCTTGTCCGCCCAGGCGATCTCGCGCTCGGCGCGGTTCAGGAAGGCCCCGGCGAAGTCCACCATGCCGGACTCCACCTCGTTCAGCTTTCCCAGGAAATAGTTGTAGAAAATGGTCGCCGGGATGGCCACCAGCAGGCCGATGGCCGTGGCGATGAGGGCCTCGGAGATGCCCGGCGCCACCGTGGCCAGGGCCGCCGACTGGGCCATGCCGATGGAGTGGAACGAGTGCATGATGCCCCAGACCGTGCCGAACAGACCGATGAACGGGGCGGCGTTGGCGCAGGTGGCCAGGAACGGCAGGTTGCGGGTAAGCGAGCGCATTTCCTTGGAGATGCCCTGCTTGAGCACGCGCCGCAGGGTGTCCTTGACCAGCAGCCGCTTGCGCTCGCGGTTGACGCCCGCCTTTTCGAGCAGGCGGAACTCCTTGATGGCCAGGGACGCGACCCGGGCCAGGGGGGACTCCTGGTCGCCCAGGCTCTTGATGCCCTTGGCCAGGTCGCCCGCCGCCACAAAGGCCTCGTACCCCTGGATGACCTTCTTGCGGGCCGTGCCGATGGTGAAGAACTTGAGGAAGATGATGGTCCAGCTCCACAGGGACATGCACCCCAGGAAGAGCATGACCAGTTTGACCGCCAGGGTCGCCCCGGAGAGCAGGGTCAGAATGGAGTTGTCGGGCAGAAAGTTCATGATTGCACCTTTGTCGGGTCTATGGGCCGTGGGGGCCCGCTTCATGCGAAAAAAGCCGGGCCTCAAGCAAGCCACGGCTTTCCTGTATTTCTTTACGTGCCTACGCCTTCTTGGTCACGACAGTGCGACGATCGGGAAACATCATTTCATGCATCGCTGGACGATTTCCCAGGCGTTGGCCTCGGTCTGCCGGTATTCGTCCGGGGTCAGCCCCGCGCCCAGGGCGATGGTCCGGCGCAGGTCCTCGCCGACCAGGTCGCGCGGGGCATGGGCGTCGTTGTCGACCACCAGCTTGGCCCCGTATTTGCGGGCCATGGCGGCCACGTGGCCGTTGGTGTAGCTGTGGCCGCCGCGCGTGGTGATCTCGAGGGCCACGCCCTTTTCCGCGGCGAGTTGGACCTCCTCGGCGGTGATCAGGCCGGGATGGGCCAGGATGTCCACGCCCGCCTCGATGGCCGCCAGGTTGGTGCCGGGGGCCACGGGCTCCACCGGGGTCTCGCCGTGCATGACCACCACCTGCGCCCCGCTGTCGCGCGCGCTCTTGACCATCTCGGCGATGAGCGCGGGCGGCACGTGGGTCAGCTCCACGCCGGCCAGGACGTTGATGTCGAAGAAGTGCCCGTGCTTCTTGACGAAGCGCAGCACGTTCTCGAGCGCGTGGTACATGGTCGCCTCGTCCGCGTGGTCGGTCATGCAGATGGCCTTGTAGCCGATGACCTCGGCCCGGCGGACGAGTTCGGCGGGGATGAGCTCCCCGTCGCTGAAAATGGTATGGGTGTGCAGATCGATCATGTTGGGCCTACATCTTGTATTTGATGTCGTCTTCGGAGAGCTTGTCCAGCTCCTCCTGCCACTTCTCGGAGTCCTCGGTCTTGATGACCGTCTCGGGGTGTTCCGGGAACGGCCCCCCGGCCTCTTCCAGAACCGATTCGCCCGCCAGGATGGGACATTCGGCGCGCACGGCCAGGGCGATGGCGTCCGAGGGGCGGCTGTCGATGCGCTTGGTCTCGCCCCCGGCGTCGAGGACGATCTCCGCGAAGAAGGTTCCGTTCTCGATGTCGGTGATCTCCACGCGGTTGATCACGCCCCCCAGGGCGCGGATGGCGTTGAGCAGGAGGTCGTGAGTCATGGGCCGGGGAAAGGGCACCTTGTTGATGGCCATGGAGATGGACATGGCCTCCATGGCCCCGATCCAGATGGGCAGGACCCGAGTCTCCCCCTCGTCCTTGAGGACGATGATCGGAGACTTGCCCGCCTCGTCCACGGCCAATCCGAAAATCTCGACCTTTACCACGGCTCGCCCGTCCTCTCTCCCACCAGGGAGTGTTTCTTGGCTTCCACAATGCGCACCGGGACCATCCTGCCGACCAGATCGCCGCTCTCCGCCACGGAGACGTTGACGATGCGACCGGCCGGATCGCGCCCCTTCCAGGAAAGGGCATCCCCCTCCTGCATGCGGCTCAATCCCTCGATGAACGCGTCGGTTTCCACGCCCACCAGGTTCTTTAGACATTTTCTAGTAATATTATTTTGCAGAGTCTGCAAGCGCAGCAGCCGCTCGGCGGCCTCTTCGGCCGGGACCTTGGGCTCCATGTTCACGGCCGCCACGCCGGGCCTGTCGGAATACTTGAAGGAAAAGCTGGACTCGAAGCCGACCAGTTCGACCATCCGCAGGGTCTCCTTGAAGTCCTCCTCGGTCTCGCCGGGGAAGCCGACGATGAGGTCCGTGGTCAGGCTGATGTCCGGCCGCGCCGCCTTCAGGCCGTCCACGATCTCCAGGTAGCGCTTCATGTCGTACTTGCGGCGCATGGCCTTGAGCACCCGGTCCGACCCGGCCTGCATGGGCAGGTGCAGGGATGGGCACAGGTTCTCGAGTTCGCCGAAGGCGCGGATGACCTCCCCGGCGATGTCCTTGGGGTGCGAGGTGGTGAAGCGCAGCCGGTCCAGGCCGGGGATGGCGGCCACGGCGCGCAGGAGCTGGGCGAAGCTGACGCCCGTTCCGCCCTTGTCCAGGCCGAAGCTGTTGACGTTCTGCCCGAGCAGGGTGATCTCGCGCACCCCGTTGTCCACCAGGGAGCGGCACTCGTCCAGGATGGCGTCCGGGGTGCGGGACTTCTGGCGGCCACGCGTGTAGGGCACGATGCAGTAGGCGCAGAAGTTGTCGCACCCCTGCATGATGTTGACGAAGGCCTGGCGGGTGTTGTCCGGGGCGGCCGGGGTTTCGGGCCGCTCGCGCTCCTCGTACAGGGTGACGAAGTCGAGCAGAGCCACGCGCTCGTCGCTGCCCGCGGCGATGCGCTCCAGGGCGTTGGGCGCGCCCGCGATGCCGTCCGAGCCGAAGACCAGGCGGACAAAGGGGAAGCGCTCGAAGAAGCCGCGCCCCACCTGCTGGGCCACGCAGCCGCCCACGGCGGCGAACACGGATTCATCGCGTTTGCAATGCGCGGCCACCCGCCCGAGCTCGCTGTAGACCTTCTGCTCGGGCTTGTCGCGCACACTGCACGTGTTCAGGATGTAGACCTGGGCGTCGTCCTCGCCGGTCTCCTCCCACCCCCTGCTCTCCAGGGCGCGGGTCAGCCACTGCGAATCGTGGACGTTCATCTGGCACCCGAAGGTGGTGATGTGGAATTTCATATGCATGCATCCGGCTCCAAGGGGCCGGTTCGTTTCGGTTCAGGCCGATGGATCGGCGCGGTCATGTGGGCAGTTAAACACTGGCCAGCCAGGTGTCCAGAAAGTGCAAGGTTTTTCCCAAGGTCTCCTCGCGGGTCAGGGCGGTGTTGTCGATGACGAACTCGGCTCCGGGGTCGCGCTCGAAGGGCACGTCCACCCCGATGACCTCACCCAACCCCTCGAAATCGCGGCCGGTCTTCCGCCGCTCCAGGGCCTTGCGGTAGAGGTCGGCCATGACCTTCCCGGCGGGCCGTCCGGCCTCGCGGGCCATGGCCGTGTCCAGCCCGCAATGCACGAAGACCTCGGCGAACCGGGGGATGAGCGCGCGGGCGTAGCGGCGCATGGCCGCTTTGTAGGCCGAGCCGTCCAGGATCACGTTGCGCCCCCGTCGGACCAGTCGGGCCGCCTCCTCGGCGAACAGCCGGTAGGCGGTCTCGCGCTCCTCGCGGGTGTACCGGGGCTCGGGAAAATACGCCTTGCGCCGCTCGTCCATCCGGAGCAGCTCCACGTCCACGCCCCGCGCCGTGAGCGCGTCGCGCAGGCCGTCCGCCAGGGTGGACTTGCCGCTGCCGGGCAGCCCCACGACCCAGATCGCCCAGCCCTCGCCGCCTGATCCGGCCATGGCCTACTCCAGGTACCGGTTGACGTGCGCCCAGTCGAAGACGTCGTCCTCGAGCACGTTGGCCACGAAGTTGAACAACCGGCGGCGCACCCCCTCGGGGTGGTCGGGATACCACTCGGGCGAGGCGATGACCAGGCCGCGAAAGACGCAGAACGGGGCCAGGACCTCGAGGACCTCGCTGTCCCCGGTGCGCTCCAGGTACTCTCCGAAATAGGTCAGGTAGAGCTCCCGGAAGGGCCCGGCCAGTTTTTCCCGGTCGTACAGGGACCAGAGCAGGTAGTTGACCGCCATGGAGGCCAGGTCGCCGCCGGGCTCGCCCCACTCGCCCCGGCTGCGGTCGAGCACCGAAAAGTCCCCGTCGTCGGTGACGAGCACGTTCCAGGGGTGGAAGTCGCCGTGCACCGCGCTCAGCCGGTGGGCGTACCCCTTCAGCTTCCAGCGCCAGTCGATGAGCCGTTTTTCCAGGGCCCGGAAGCGATCCGCGCCGAAAAAGGCGTAGTCCGGGGGGAAGGCCTCGTCCACCAGGCCGAGGATGCACTCGCTGGCCCCGAGCAGGTTGCGGATGCGCCGGGCGTACAGGTGCGCATCGTCGAGCTTGTCCGCGTGGACCCTGGCCAGCCAGCGGGCGAACTCGCGGGCCAGGTCCAGATCGCCGTCGCGCAGACCGCTTTTCCGGATGCGTTCCAGGTCCTGGAAATAGTCGTGACCGAGGAGCTTCTCGTTGACGATGAAGAACTCCTTGGCCCCGTTCACCGGGATGAGCGCGTCCGAGCCGTCCACGTAGCCCAGGCCCAGGGGCCGGACGTGGCGCTCCATGCGGGCCGAGGTCTCGTACTGGAACATAAGCACGGCCGCCCGGTCCCAGTAGAACTGGTGGCCGTACTTGTCGCCCTTCATGACCGAGAACACGGCCTCGCGGATCGCGCCCCCGGCCTCGAAGCGGACCAGCAGGGGCTTGCCGTAGCCGAACCCCTTCATGCCCTGGGCGTCGAGGCTGCCGATGTCCCCGGCCGCCAGGAACCGGGCGTCGTCGCCGTACACGCGGCGCAGATATCGTTCGATGGCCTGGACCTTGAGTTCGATCATGTCGCCCTCCCCGGCCTCTCGGCCGACGGCTACGTCAGCGGCCCGAAGACCGACTCGTAGCGCGCGGTAAACTCCTCCAGGGTGAAGGAGTGTTCCTGGGTGCCCTTGAACTCCACCGCATAGGTGGCGCAGGTGGCTCCCAGTTTGCAGGCCTCGGCCACGGTCTTGCCCATGGCCAGCCCCTTGAGCAGTCCGGCGCGGAAGGCGTCTCCGGCCCCGGTGGGGTCGAGCACTTCCCTGGCCGGGACCACGCCTATGGCCGTCTCGTCATCGACGGTGGTGACCACGGACCCCTTTTCACCCAGGGTGGTGATCAGGTAGGCCACCTTGCCGACGATGTCCGCTTTGGACAGCCCTGTGGATTTCTTGATCATCTCCAGCTCATAATCGTTGACGATGAGGATTTCCGCGCCGTCGATGGCCTCGTTGAGCTGGTCGCCCGACAGGGCCGGAATCTGCTGGCCCGGATCGAAGATGTAGGGGATGCCGTGCTCGCGGTAGTATTTCGGATGATCGACCATGTCGTGGATGTTGCCGGGGGCGATGAGGCCGATGGCCTCGGCAGGGTCGATGCGGCTCATATCGTACTGGCAGGGATACTTCATGGCCCCGGGGTTGAAGCCGTTGATCTGGTTGTCGGACATGTCCGTGGTGATGTAGCACCCGGCGGTGAACTCCTGCTCGATGGTCCGGATGCCGTCCACGGCGATGCCGTGCTGCTGCAACCGTTCGTCGTAGGGGCCGAAGTCCTTGCCCACCTGGCTCAGGATGGTCGATTTCTCGCCCAGCAGGGAGAGGTTGTAGGCGATGTTGCCGGCCGTGCCCCCGAACCGCTCCACCAGCCCGTTCACCAGGAAGGAGACGTTCAGGATATGGATCTTGTCCGGCAGGATGTGGTTCGAGAACTTGTCGGGGAAGGTCATGATGCGGTCGAAGGCCAGGGACCCGGAAATATAGATCTGCATGCGCACTCCTCAAATGGCTGATTTGGTCAACGGGAACCTACGTGCATGGTCCCGATGCTGTCAACGATCCCCTTTGCGTCACGGTTCCCCGGTCTCGTCCTCGATCCAGCGGAGGAAGTCCGGGTTGCCGCCGGTGACGGGCAGCGCGACCACGCAGGGAACCTCGTAGCCGTGGGCCGCCTTGACGGCGTCGGTCAGCGCCTCCACCAGGTCGGTGCGGGTCTTGGCGATGAGGACCGTCTCCTCGGCCCGCTCCATGCGGCCCCGCCACCAGTAGACGGAGCGCATGCCGGGCAGAATGTTGGCGCAGGCGGCCAGCCGTTTCTCCACGAGCATGGTCCCGATGGCCTCGGCCTCGCCGGGGCTCGCGCAGGTCATGTAGACGAACGATGCGGACATGGGTTCCTCCATTGGGGACGATGATACATTGTTCTGCGGCGGACGCAACCGGGGAGCCGCGCCTTTGGCCCTTGAGCCGAGCGCCCGCAGGTGCTAACAAGCCTCCGACACGGAGGTCTCATGAACAGGAAAGAACGCGCAGCCGAAATTTTCGCCCGCCTGTCCCGGCGGTACCCCGCCCCCAAACCGGCCCTAGCCTACACCAACGCCTGGGAACTGCTGGTGGCCACGGCCCTGTCCGCCCAGTGCACGGACGAACGGGTGAACATGGTCACCCCGGTCTTCTTCGAACGCTGGCCGTCCATCGAGGACGCGGCCGAGGCCGACGTGGCCGAGATCGAGGAGGTGGTCCGCTCCACGGGCTTTTTCCGCAACAAGGCCAAGAACATCAAGGCCGCGGCCACCCGGATCATGGAGGTCTACAACGGCGAGGTGCCCCGGACCATGGCCGAGCTGATCACCCTTGGCGGCGTGGCCCGCAAGACCGCGTCCATCGTCCTGGCCAACGCCTTCGGCGTGAACGAGGGCATCGCCGTGGACACCCACGTGAAGCGGCTGGCCTTCCGCATGGGGCTGACCACCAAGACCGAGCCCGTGCAGATCGAAAAGGACCTCATGCCCCTCTTCCCTCGCGAGACCTGGGGCGACGTCAACCACCTGCTGGTCTTCTTCGGCCGGGAGGTCTGCCCGGCGCGCAAGCCCCACTGCGACGTCTGCGAACTGAACGACATCTGTCCGAAAAAGGGGGTCGCGTAATGGCCCGGCCCGGCGACTTCACCGTCCACGCCAAGGACAATCTGGCCCGGCGCGGGACCCTGACCACGGCCCACGGCGACATCCAGACGCCCATCTTCATGCCCGTGGGCACCCAGGGCACGGTCAAAAGCCTGACGCCCCGCGACCTGGAGGAGATGGAGGCCCAGATCATCCTGGGCAACACCTACCACCTGTACCTGCGGCCCGGCGACGAGCTGGTGGCCCGGCGCGGCGGCCTGCACAAGTTCGCCAACTGGAAGCGCCCCATCCTAACCGACTCCGGAGGATTCCAGGTCTTCAGCCTGGAGGGCATCCGCAAGCTCTCCGAGGAGGGCGTGGAGTTCCGCTCCTACATCGACGGGTCCAAGCATTTCTTCTCCCCGGAAAAGGCCATCGACATCCAGCGCAACCTCGGCTCGGACATCATGATGGTGCTCGACGAGTGCGTGGGCTACGGCAACGACCGTGCCTACACCGAGAAGTCCCTGGAGATGACCACCCGCTGGGCCAAACGGTGCCGCGACCACTACCCCAAGGGATCGGGCTACCAGCTCATGTTCGGCATCGTCCAGGGCGGGTTTTACAAGGATCTGCGCGACCGCAGCCTGGAACAGCTGCGCGGGATCGACTTCGAGGGGTTCGCCATCGGCGGGCTGTCCGTGGGCGAGTCCACGGAGGAAATGTACGACCTGCTGCACCACATCACCCCGAAGATGCCGGCCGACAAGCCGCGCTACCTTATGGGCGTGGGCACCCCGCTGGACATCCTCGAGGGCGTGTCCGTGGGCGTGGACATGTTCGACTGCGTCCTTCCCTCGCGCAACGCCCGCAACGGGACCCTGTTCACCTCGCTCGGCAAGGTCAACATCAAGCGGGCCGAGTACGCCGAGGACGACTCACCCCTGGACCCCAACTGTGGCTGCTATACCTGCCGCAACTTCTCGAAGGCGTACCTGCGCCACCTGTACATGGCCAAGGAGCTGCTCTCCTACCGGCTGAACACCTACCACAACTTGTACTTCTACCTGAATCTGATGAAGCAGATCCGCCAGGCCATCGAGGAAGGGACCTTCCGCGAACTCAAGGCCAAATACGAAGCGGCCTACGGCCGGGAATAGGCGGGATCAGCCCTGCGGGGAGCGGTCCGGCTCGTCGCCGGGCGCGATGCTGAAGACGGCTCCGGGGTATTCCTCGGCGCATTGCAGCAGGGTCAGGTTGGCCTCGCTGTTGGCCGTGGCCTTGCCGAGCTGGCCCAGGACGCGTTCCAGGAAGCCGTACTTCTCGTCGAATTCGGCGAAGACCCTCCGCTCGCCCTCCATGTTGATGGCCCGGATGACGTCGAGCACGCGCACGTCCGTCAGTTCGCGGGCCGGGGCGAAGACCTCATGCCCCGGCACCTCGGCCGGGACCGTGTAGCCCGCTTGCTGGAGCACCCGGAACAGGTCCGAGACCAGGGAGGCGGGGGCCATGAGACCGTCGGAGATCTCCTCCACGGACGGCAGGGGCGCGCCCTCGTGGAACCGCTTGGCCAGGACGACCATCATCAATACCGCGATCTTCTGCCGCTCGTAGGGCGTGGCCGTGCCGAAATAGCGCTGCTTGACGAAGGAATTGATGTTCTGCCAGGCGTGGCTGACCTGGGCGCCGAGCAGGACGATGACCCAGCTCAGGTAGATCCAGACCAGGAGCAGGGGCAACTGGGCGAAGCTGCCGTAGATGGCGTTGTACTTGACCGCGCCGATCTGCCAGTTGATGTACAGCCACTGGGCCATCTGCCACAGGACCCCGCCGACCACCCCGCCGATGATCGCGGCCCGGAGGCGCACCCGGGTGTTGGGGATGAAGGCGTACATCATGGAAAAGGCCATGATGATCAGGAGATACGGCACGGTCTTGAGGAACGCGGTCTCCAGGTAGCCGATGGCCTTGAGGCTCATGACCCGGGAGATCATCTCCTGGTTCTGCAGGCTGAAGTTGAAGCTCGAGGCCACGAACAGAAAGATGGGGCCGAAGAGGATGATCGGGAAGAAATCCGTGATCCGCCGCCAGGCCGAGCGCCCCTTGTCCACGCTCCAGATGACGTTGAAGGCCTTCTCGATGGTCCCCACCAGGGAGAGGACCGTGAAGAGGAGCGTGACCACGCCGACCCAGCCCAGGGCCTGGACGTTGGTCCGGTCGATGTACTCGATGATCTTGTCCGCCACCTCGGGCTGGCCCGTGGTCAGGTGCAGGATCAGGTCGCGCATCTTGCCGGTGTTCTGGAAGCCGAACCCCTTGGAGATGGAGAAGGCCACGGCCAGGAACGGAACGATGGACAGGATGGTGGTGAAGGTCAGGGCCGCCGCGCGGATGATGGTCTGGTCCTTGATGAAGCTGAAGCCGATCAGGTAGACCAGACGGCAGGCCCCCCGCCAGATGCGCACCACGAAGGGCGTGCCGGGGACGTTGCGCTCCCATATGTCCTCGAGGAACTGCCGCCTCAGCTGCATGGCCTTTTTGACCAGACTCATACCCGCTCCACCTGTCCGCTAAAGGTTCCGCCCTGTTGCCGCATACACCGTTTGCGCCCGCGCAGGCAAGTCCGCCCGGTCTTCCATCAGAACAGGTCCCGCAGAAATTCGAAGGACTTCTTGGGCAGGCTCAGGATGTTCAGGACCGTGTCGTTGACGATGCGCCCGGTGGGCACCTCCACCTTGGGGTCGGTTAGCTTGCCCGTCAGGTGCAGGGTCACGCTCGGCACGGCCACGAAGTCGTTGCGGATGGACAGGTCGATGGTGTTGGCGGGCAGGCTGAAATTCCCCTCGCCGTAGGCCTGAAGCACGGGCGGGGCCTCGAGCCGGAAGTTGTCGATCCTGAACACGCCCTTCTCCACCGTGGCGTCGGAGGACGACCTGCGGAAGACCGTGCGTCCGTTGGTCCGGCGTTGCTGCTCCGCGCCGATCTGCGCGCCCCGACCCTCATCCACCGGCCTGACGGGCAGGTCCCAGCCGGTGAACTTGAACGAGCCGTTGGTGATCCGCACCGAGGCAGTGCCGTCCAGGTTGGCCAGGATGTCGTCGTCGGTCCGGCCCACGCTGTGCAGGTCCGCCTTGATGTCCGTCTCGCCGCGCAGGTATTCGCGCTCGGCCATCTCCAGCATGAACGGACCGGCCTGCATCTTGTCCACGTCCAGGGTGAGGTGCAGGTCCAGGGCGTCGAGCCCCGCCTGCCCCTCCAGGCCTGCCTTGAGGGTCCCGCCGTGGAGTTTCCCCTGCATCCGGGACAAGTGGATGATGCCCTCGTTGGCCCGGACAAAGCCCTCCAGGGACTCGCAACGGACCCTGGCCAGGGTGAACTCCTGGAACAGAACCTTGCCGTTGAGCTTGAGGGCGCGGAGAAATTCGAGGGGCATTTTCGCGGGAGTGGATTCCGGCACCCTGCCCGCGCGCACGTCGCTCAGGCTCGGGGCCGGGGCGGGTGTCAGGTAGCGGTCCAGATTGAGGGGACCGGAGGCCAGGGAAAAGGCCAGCAGGGGGTTGGGGTAGCCCGTGCCGACCACGTGGCCCTTGACCGTGGTGCCGTCCAGCTCGCCGCTCAGGTCGCTCAGGGTGAAGCCGTTCCCGTCGGCCTCGTACCGCGCGGCCAGTGCGGCCTTGCGCAGGGCGTCGCCGTCACGGGTACGCAGGTTCTCGCCGGTCAGGAGGTAGATGATCCGCTTGGGGTCGGCCTGAGCCACGTCGAAGGCGCCCTCCACCCGCCGCTTTCCGGCGGAACCGGCCAGTCGGGCGTCACCCTTGAGGGTGGTCTCCAGGACCTGGAACACGCCGTCCGTGAGGGACGCGGCTCCCTTGGCGGTGTCGAAGGCCACGGTGCCGCCGAAGGTCAGCCGCCGGGCATCCTTGGGCAGCCGGGGCGAGGTCAGGTAGCCGCTGACGGCCATGCCCCGGCTTTGGGCGCGAAGCTCGTCGATGCCCGCGGACAGGACCCCATCCGCCGTTCCGTTCAGCGATTCCAGGTCGCCGCCCGTGCGCAGCTTGATGCCGGCCGAGACCGTGCTGTTCCAGACGCCCTTGGCGCCATTGCCGTCGGGCCGGACCTTCACTTCCAGGTCCGCCCTGGTGTAGTCCAGGGAAAGGGGTTCGGCCTTGTCCCGCTTGAGAACCGCCTTGCCCCCGCCCAGGGAGAGCCGGGCCAACCCGTCGAGATGCTGCAGGATATAGATGGACCGGGCATCGGGGGGACAGGCCATCTTCGGGACCGAGACCTCCAGGTGGAGGGTGCCCGAACCGCCCACGTCCAGCGGATCCCGGTGCAGGAACGCGAAGCCCCGCCGCTGGGACTCGGCATCGACCACGGCGCTCAACGCCAGGGTCGGATCGCCCGCCTTGTCCGTGCCGATGGCCACGTCCATGGTCCCGCCCAGGGAGGCCATGCCCTCGCGGATGGCCCCGGCGTCGAAGGCGATGCCCTTGTCCGTGGCGGCCACCTTCAGGCGGATATCCGAGATCAGGGTGTCGAGAACCTTGAAGCCGTCCGCCCGGGCCGTGCCGCCGCCCCGCAAGGCCCGGAAGAACGGCAGGCCGAAATCGTCCCAGATGAACGGGGTGCCGGTGCGGAACAGGGGCAGGTAACGGTCCAGGTCGAGGGTGTTGCCGCGCAGGTCGAAGTCGAGGACCGGCCGGGTCCACCCCGTGAAGGCGCAGCGGCCACGCACGGTGATGTCGTCCAGGGTCAGGATCAGATTGTCGAAGCGTGCCCCCTCCTCGGTGACGTGCACGAAGGAGGCCACCGCGCTGCTGCGCAGGCCGTCCACGTCCTTGACCGGCATGTCCGGGGCGTACAGGGCGATGAGGTCGCGCGGCACGAACGGATGCACGGTGATGTGGCCCCGGAAGTCCAGCCCCTTGTCCAGGTCGCCGCTGGTCACGTCGCCCTCGGCGCGCAGGCCGAACAGGCTGGCCCGGATGTCCTCGAAGGTGACGATGCGCTTGTCCCAGTCCAGGTCCACGGCGGCGATGAACTCGCCCGGCGCGGCCTTTTTGGGCAGAAAGTCGCCGTAGACCTTGGCCTGGACCGTGGTCCGGGAAAAGACCGGCGGAGTGCCGTCGTCCATGACCCGGATCATGCCCTTGAGGACCAGGTCCGCCTTGATGCCCTGGTCGGCCCAGGAAAAGCCGCTGCTCAGGGAGAACGGCACGTCCTCGCCCAGGGTGACGTTCCCGGTGTGGATGTCTATGCCGGAAAGTTTGTACTCGGTGGCGGCCATCTCGTCGCGGAAGAGGAGTTCGGCGTCGGTGATCTCCACGCTGTTCACGGCGAAGGTCCAGCCGTCCATGGTCGCGCCCTCGCCCCCCTGACCGCCGCGCTCCACCAGGGACTGCCAGTTGAAAACGCCCTGCCCGTTGCGGACCACGACGCCCTTCAACCCCTTCAGCTCCAGGAATTCCACCTCCACGTGATGGGACAGGAGCGGCAGGATGCGCACGCTGATTTCAATGTCGTTGAAATGGGCCGCCGGGCCGTCGCCGAAGCCCGGCGCCTCGCCGATGCCGAGGTCCTCCACGGTCAGGGCAAGCCTCGGCCAGATGGCGATGTCCAGGTCGCCCTTGAGGGTCACGGAGCGGCCCAGGACCGTCTCCATGGTCTCGGTGAAGCGGGCGCGGAACTCGCCGGTGTCGATGTAGTAGGAGGCCCAGAGCAACAGCCCGGTGCAGACCAGGACAAGGGCCACCAGGCACTCGACCAGGATGCGCGGCAGCCGCCTAAGCATGATCCTTCCCGTCGCCGTTGCCGTCCCTGGGCTCGCGGCTCAGGCACAGGGCGCTCGCCCCGAACGTGAGGCCGGTCTTGCGGGCGATGCGCGGGCACTTGACCTTGAAGGCGCAGAACGCGCCGGGCCAGACCCCGTCCAGGGCCTCGAAGTTGCCCTGCCCCTTGCTCAGGATGACGTCGCTTGCGCGCATGCGCTCGATGAAGGCCGGGGTGCAGCGGTCCAGGACCGTGCCGGGGGTGTCCGCGCCGGACTCCACCACGGTGCACAGCTCGGTCATGCCCACGGCCACGGCGTCGGGCATGGTGGCGTCGTTGAGTACGGGCCGAGAGCGGACCGCGTAGGTCACCTCGCAGCCGATGCGCGTCAGTTCCCGGACCAGCAGGGTGTCCAGGACGATCTCGCCGGTGTTGTCGCCCAGGATGAGCACGGACGCGCCGGGCACGGCCTGTTGCCGGAAGCTGTCCAGCAGCTCGGGGGAAACCGAGTCCTTGACCTGGAACAGCTCCTTTTCCAGGTCGAAGTCCAGCTCCACGCCCCGGTCGATGTAGTTGCCGATGATGGCCAACTCCAGGGCCAGGCGCAGGGGATCGCCCGGACCGCGCTCGGCCTCCACGCGGGCCGCGAGGTCGGGAAGCAGTCCGAGGACGAAGGCGTTGGCCGCCGCCTTGTCCGCCGCGTACAGGTCGCCGCAGCCGGAGATTTCCCGAACCAGGTCCGAAAGATGCCGGGTCAGGGACGGCGGCGGCTCGTCCATATCCAGACGGGGCAGGAGGGCCTCCCACCGGGCGACGATCTCTTCACGCAGCGCGGGGTCGTCCGGGCAGGCGATCTTCGCCTCCCTGATGGCCATCCGCTTGAAGCAGGGCAGACATTCGAGTGCAGTATCCATGAGGCAATCCGTTCGAAAAAAGGAAACGACGGGACACGGCGTCGCGGCCGACCGCAACGACATGACCTCACAGTGTGATCGCACAACGCCCCGCCATTGGCAAGACGGTGATGGAATCGTTAAGAAAACGTCAGGAAGATTCGGGGAAGGAATCCGCGGTCAGCCCGACCACGGCGATGCCCGCCCGGTCGGCGAACTCGATGGCCGCCTCGCGGTCGAAGAACAGGCTCTTGCCCGCCTCCACGCCGAGACAGGTGGCCTTGCCCTCGGCCATGAGCTTCAGGGTGTCCAGACCGAGACTCGGCAGGTCCACCTCCTGCTGCTGGCCGGGCTTGAAGACCTTGACCACCACGCACTCCGGGCCGCCGTACCTGAAGCCGCGCCGCAGGGTCTCGTCCGTGCCCTCCAGGGCCTCCACGGCGGCCACGATGCCCTCTCGGACCACCACGCACTGGCCCACGTCCATGCGCCCGAGCTCCTTGGCGATGTCCCAGGCGAACCTGAGGTCGCCCCACTCGCGCGCATCGGGTTCTCGCCGGGTCATGACACCCTCGGGCGAAAGCAGGTCCGGCAGGTACTCGTGGGCCGGAACAACGGGCATGCCCTCCTTCTCGAACTCCCGGCCGATGATGCCGAGCAGCGCGGAGTCGCCCTTGTCCTTGCGGCCGAGGATGAGCTTGATGGCCCGCATGTCCAGGTGGCGGATGTCCATGACCTTGGGCTTCTCGATGGTCCCGGCCATGATGACCTTGTCCACCTTCTCCTCCTTGAGGAAGGAGATGAGCTGGTTGAGCTTGCCGAGCTTGAGTTCCCGGAAGACGTCGGCCAGCGGGACCACGTCCATGTTGGTGTGTCCGGTGAAACCGGCCACCACGAGCCGGTGGCCCCTGGCCTTGACGCCACGGGCCACCAACACGGGGAACTGCTTGCCTCCGGCAATGAGGCCGATGGTGCTGACGGGTTCGGTCATGCCGCTCCGGGAGGGCCTAGTGGCCGTTGGCGCAGCGCTGCTTGTGGTCGGGAACCACGCCGTTCTTGCTCTCGCGGATGAACGAGACGAGACGGGCCACCTGGGGAATGCCCGGCAGCTCCTCTTCCACCTGGGCCAGGCTCTGTTCCTTGGTCAGGCCGGAGCGGAAGATGATCTTGTAGGCCTTCTTGAGCGCCTTGCAGGCGGCGGAGTCGAAGCCGTTGCGCTTGAGCCCGATGAGGTTGGGTCCGAATAGCATGCCGCGCACGCCGTGGGCCAGCATGAACGGCGGCACGTCGAGCTTGTAGCCGCTGGCGCCGCCCAGGAAGGAGTATTCGCCGATACGGATGAACTGCTGGACCGCGGACATGCCGGAGATGGTCACGTTGCGGCCCACCTCGACGTGGCCCGCCAGCTGCACGGCGTTGGCCAGGATGACGTGGTCGCCGATCTTGCAGTCGTGGGCGATGTGCGAATAGGCCATGAACATGCAGCCCGAGCCGATGACGGTCTCCTGCACGCCCTGGACCGTGCCGCGGTGGATGGTCACGCACTCGCGGATGATGTTGTTGTCGCCGATGCGGGTGAAGGTCCGCTCGCCCTTGAAGGCGGCGTGCTGCGGCTCGCCGCCGATGACGGCGTTCGGGTGTATGTGGTTGTTCTTGCCGATTTCGGTGTTGGCCTGGATGACGCAATGGGTCTCCAGGAAGGTGCCGTCGCCGATCTTGGTGTCGGCCCCCACAACGACGTAGGGGTCGATGCGGACATCGGCTCCCAGCTCCGCCGTGGGATGAATAATGGCGCTGGGATGGATCTGACTGGACATTACATGTCCCCCCTGTTGGCGATGGCGGCGGAGAATTCGCCCTGGCAGGTCACCTGACCGTCCACTTCGGCGACGCCGCGCATCTTCCATATGTTCAACTTTTGTTTGAGGAATTGGACGTTCAGGACGAGCTGGTCGCCCGGAACCACGGGCCTGCGGAACTTGACCTTGTCCAGGCCGGTGAACAGAAAAATCCTGTCCCCGAGCGGTTCGTCGAAGGAATTCATGACGAACAGCGCGCCGGTCTGGGCCAGGGCCTCGAGCTGGAGCACGCCGGGCATGACCGGCAGCCCCGGGAAATGTCCCTGGAAAAAGTTCTCGTTGATGGTCACGTTCTTCACGGCCTTGAGACGGACCCCCGCCTCGAACTCCAGCACGCGGTCCACCAGCAGGAAGGGGTACCGGTGCGGGAGCATCTCCATGATCTTGCGTATGTCGAGCGGACAGCCGTTATTCATCGCTCCCTCCGCTGGCCATCTTCAGGTCGGCCAGTTCTTTTTCCAGTTTCTTCACGCGCTTGAACAGCTCGGGCAGTTTGGGCGTGCACACGCCCACGGCCTTGAAGTAGGCCTTGGCCGGGATGGCCGGGCTGCCCGCGAGCCTGCTGCCGGGCTCGACGTCGCCGAGGATGCCGCTCTGGGCGGCGACCATGGCCCCGTCGCCGATCCTGACGTTGTCCGGCACGCCGGTCTGGCCCGCAAGGACCACGCCGTTGCCGATGACCGAGGAACCGCCGATGCCGGTCTGACCGATGATCAGGCAGTGCTCGCCGATCTCCACATTGTGGCCGATCTGGACCAGATTGTCGATCTTGGTCCCCCGGCCGATGCGGGTGGTGTCCAGGGCGGCGCGGTCGATGGCCGAGTTGGAGCCGATCTCCACGTCGTTCTCGACGACCACGGTGCCGATCTGGGGAATCTTCATGTGCCCGAACGGGGTCTGGGCATAGCCGTAGCCGTCGCCGCCGAGCACCGCTCCGGGCTGGAGGATGACGTGGTCGCCCAGGGTCAGGCCGCCCATGACCACGCAGTTGGGGTAGAGGATGCACCCCTCCCCGATGACGCTCCCCTCGCCCACGTAGGCCCCGGCGAAGATGACCGTGTCCGGCCCGACCACGGCCCCCGCGCCCACGAAGGCGAAGGGGTAGACTGTGGCGGAATCGGCCACGTCGGCGTCGGGGTGGACGAAGGCCAGGGTGTGCACGCCGGTCAGGCACCCTTGGGGGCGCGCAAAGACGTTCACCACCCGGGCCAGGTCCATGTACACGTTCTCGCTCACGAGCGCGCACGGGACCCTGTCGGCATAATGGCCGGATGTGAGGACACATCCGGCCTTGGTGGTTTCCAACTGGTGCAGGTACTTGGGATTGACCAGGAACGACAGGTCGCCGGGCCCGGCCTTTTCCAGGGTGTTGACCCCGGCTATCTCCCTATCCGCACCCGTGTAGGCAAGCCCGAGCTTTTCGGCCAGGGCGGACAGCTTGATGGTCATGCGACTACTTTCCGGCCTTTTGGAGTTTGTCGAGTTCCTTGACGAGCTGATCGGTGATGTCCAGGCCGTCGGCGATGAAGGCCAGGCCGGGGGTCTGCTTGTCGAAGACGATGGTGTAGCCGTGCGCGGTGCAGTAGTCCATGAGGATCTTCTCGAGCTTCTTGAGCACGGGCTTGCCCAGCTCGTTCTGCTCGGCCTGGATGGCCTTCTGGTAGACGGAGAAGTCCTCGTTCCAGTCGCGGCCGCGGCGGCGGAGCTCGGTGACCTTGTCCTGGAGGACCTTGCCCTCGAAGGCGTTGCTGTCGATCTGCATCTTCAGCTTTTCGAGGTCCTCGCGCTCCTTCTTGAGCTGGTTGCCGCGGGCGGTGAACTTGGCGTCGAGCTTATCGCGCACATCCTTGCCGTAGGCGGATTTCTGCACGACTTCCTTGGTGCTGAAGACCGCGATCTTGGTCTCGGCATAGGCTGCGGCCTGAAGCAGAAAGACGAAACAAACGGCAAACAGACAGATCTTTTTCATTGTATGACTCCTTGACTGATTAAAAACGATGTCGGGTTAGAATTGCTGACCCATGATCAACTCGATGGTGTGCGTCTTCGAGTCGGCCAGGTCGTCCAGGGCGTAGGCGTAAATCACGCCCACGGGGCCCATCGGGGAATACCAGTTGATACCGGCGCCGACGCTCTTGTACAGGCCCAGCGAAGGCGCGGCCATGGAGCCGCGCTCCACGGAGTCGAACCAGCTCTCCCCTTCCTTCCACGAGTTGCCTGCGTCGAAAAAGCCCAGGGCCACGATGCCCAGTTCCTTGCTGATGGGACGCTTGAGTTCGAGGTTGGTGTAGAAGGCCTTGTCGCCGCCCACCGCCGCGTCGGAATTGGGGCCGTCGGTCGGGGTGATGCCGTAGTTCGAGTAGCCGCGGACCGTGTACTGGCCGCCGAGTTCGAAGCGCTGGGCCGAGGGGATCGTGCCGCCGCCGAAGTTCTTGTGCAGGTAACCCGCCCAGAACTTGGAGTGGAAGACGACCTGCTCGAAGACCGGATGCCACCATTCGAATTCGCCGACGTACTTGACGAAGTCGTCGGTGCCGCCGAGGGGGCCGCCGCCGAAGAGGATGGTCAGCTTGGTCTTGGTGCCCGTGGACGTGTTGCGGAAATCGTCACGGGTGTCGCGCGTGATCGTGCCGCCCAGGATGGAGGCCAGGTGCGAGCCCTCGTCGTTCTTGATCTCCTGGGAGGCGTCGTCGGAAACGTCGGTGATGTCGTAGGCTTCCAGGTTGTAGTCCCAGCGGAGCTTGGTGTACTCGCCGATGGGATAGAAGAAGTTGATGTCGGTGCCGGTGCCGGCCACGGTGTACTGGTTGTAGTCGGTGGACCGCCGGTACACCTGGGCGCCGAAGCCGAGATCGGTGTCGTTGATGTGCGGGTTGGTGAAATGCAGGACGTATTTAGTCGTGGTCCCGCCCACCTGGCCGTTGAAGCCCACGTCGTAGCCGCGGCCGAAGAGGTTCTTCTCGGAAATCTCGCCGCCAAAGAAGATGCCGTCATAGGTGGAGAAGCCCACGCCGCCGCTGATCTTGCCGGTGGCCTTGTCCTTGACCTTGACCACCAGGTCCATCTCCTCGGGGTTGCCCGTGGGCACCGGGGCGATATCGACCTTTTCGAAGAAGTCGAGGTTGGTCAGCCGCTGGCTGGAACGCCGGAGCTTCTCGCCGCTGAACTGATCGCCGTCGGCCAGACGCATCTCGCGCAGGATGACGTTGTCGCGGGTGACCGTATTGCCCTCGATGAGCACCCGGCGGATATGCACCCGCTGGTGCTTGCTGATGGTGTAGACCACGTTGACGATCTTGGTCTCGGGGTCGTCGTCGAGCTTCACGCCCACGTCGGCGTAGGCGTAGCCGTAGTCGTTGTAGTAGTTGGTCAGGGCCGAGACGTCCTTCTGGAGGATGAGCCGGTCGAAATATTCGTCCTCATCCTTGAGCTGGTCGATCTGGGTCACCTGCAGGAGCTTGGACGGGTCGTCGATGAGGTCGCCGGTGAAGGAGGTGTCGCCCATCTTGTAGCGGTCGCCCTCCCATACCTTGTAGATGACGTCGATGCCGTCGTCCTTGATCTCCACCTCGGGCTGGCCGACCTTGGCGGTCAGGAAGCCCTTGGACTGGTAATAGGCCATGATGGCCGAGGCGTCGCGGTCGAGGAGCTCTTCCTTGAGCACGCCGGAGTTGTCGATCCAGGAGAGCCAGCCGCGCTCCTTGAGGGCCAGGACGCCCTTGATGTCCTCGGGATCGAGCTGCTTGGCGCCGTCGATGATGACGTGCTCGATGTACAGCTGCGGCCCCTCGTCGATGACGAAGGTCAGCCGGGCGATGCCGGAGCCCGCGTCCTCGATCTCCTGGGTGACGTTGGCCTTGTAGTAGCCTTCCTTACGGTACATCTCGCGGATGACCCGGATGTCGTCGGACAGGACCTTGGGGTTGACCACGCTGCCCTTCTTGGTGGAGACCGCCTCGAGGATGTCGTCGGCGTCGATCTCCTTGGCTCCGCGCACGCCGATGGCCTGGATGCGCGGTTTCTCCTTGACCACGAAGACGACCTTCTTGCCGTCCTCGGCGTCCTCAAGCTTCACGCGGACATCGTCGAAATAACCGAGATCGTAGACGTTCTTCAGGGCCGTGTTGACGGACTTGGCGGTGATCATGTCACCTTTCTGCATGGTCATGCGCATGAGGACCACGTCCTTGTCCAGGACCTTGGTGCCCTCCACGTCCACTTCGGAGACGATGTCCAGGCGCAACAGGTCCATGCGCATGCGGTCCACCAGGGCGTCCACCGCGGGCAGCAGGTTGATCAGCCCCTTCTTTGTCACGGAAATCTTCTTGCCCGGGTCCTTGGCGTAGGCGTCGACCAGTCGGGCGTCGATGGTCAGGTTCTCCCCGATCTGGTTCAGGGAGCCGTAGACGGAAAATTGGGCCCCGGCCAGCAGGGCGATCTCGCGCGCCTTGTCCGGGTCGAACTGGGTGTAGCCCTTGTCGCCGACCATGCGGCTCACTTCCTCGGGCGCGATGACCTTGAATCCGGCTTCCTTCAACCGGTCGCTCAGCAACTCAGGCAGGCTGTCCTTGAGATAGCTCAGGTCGTCGCCCGCGTTGACCTCGAAGGGCAGTACCGCGACGGACACGTCCTGGTTGAGCTTTTCGGCGGCATGGCCCGTTCCGGCGGCCAGCAGGACAATGGTTGCGATCACCCCCATCGCCAGACCGCGGGCGAGATTACTGAGCATAGAGTTCTCCTGAACGCAGTTCGAAGCGCCGATGCATCATCGCTGCGAGTTCCGGATTATGTGTCACGACGATAAAGGTCATACCCAATTCATTGTTGAGAGAGGCCAGCAGGTTGCCGATCCTGGCGCCGTTTTCCTCGTCGAGGTTGCCGGTGGGCTCGTCGGCCAGCAGCACCTTGGGACGGAGAAGAATGGCCCGGGCGATGGCCGCCCGCTGCCGCTCACCGCCAGACAGGGTGGTTACCTTGTGTTCGAGCCTGTGCGCAAGTCCAACCATGTCCAGGGCCTCCCGTGCCAGACGCAGCCCTTCGCCGC
Organism: Pseudodesulfovibrio mercurii; assembly: GCF_000189295.2. Lineage (NCBI taxonomy): Bacteria > Pseudomonadati > Thermodesulfobacteriota > Desulfovibrionia > Desulfovibrionales > Desulfovibrionaceae > Pseudodesulfovibrio > Pseudodesulfovibrio mercurii. The sequence continues at coordinate 681,825 of NC_016803.1, forward strand.
GCCCCTTCCCGGCAATAAAGGCGGGCATCGCCACGTTCTCCAGGGTGGAGAACTCGGGCAACAGATGGTGGAACTGGAACACGAAGCCGATCTCCCGGTTTCTGAGTGTCGCCCGCTCCCTGTCCCCCAGGGTGCCCAGATCGACGCCGTTCAGGAAGATCTTGCCGGCGGTCACAGTGTCCAGGGTGCCGAGCATATGCAGCAGCGTGGTCTTGCCGGACCCGGAGGCGCCCAGGATGGCCAGGGACTCGCCCCGGCGGATTTCCAGATCGACTCCGCGCAGCACGCGGACCACTTCCGAGGGTCCGTCGAACTCCTTGCTGACGTCAATCAGTTGGTATATCGCCTCCCTACTCATAACGCAAGGCCTCCGACGGGCTCAGGCCCGCCGCCCGGCGCGCCGGGTAGATGGTGGCCACGAAGCAGAGCAGGAAGGCGGCCGCCCCGATGGTGAACAGGTCCAGCGCCTCCAGGCGCACGGGCAGGTAGTCCACGGGGTAGACGTTGCTCGGCAGCTTGATGAACTGGTACTCCTTGAGGAGCAGGCTCAGCGGCACGCCGATGAGAAAGCCGATGAAGGTCCCGGCCAGGCCGATGAAGGTCCCCTGGAACATGAAGATGTTGCGGATGGAGCGTTTGTCGGCCCCGAGGGACATGAGCACGGCGATGTCCTTGGTCTTCTGGATGACCAGCATGACCAGGGTGGTGACGATGGAGAAGGAGCCCACCAGAACGATCATGGCCAGGATGATGAACATGGCCGTCTTCTCGAGCTCCAGGGCGGCGAAGAGGTTGGCGTTCATCTCCTGCCAGTTGCGCACGTAGACCGTGAACGACGCGACCTTGTCGCGCAGGTCGTTCGAAATCTTCTTCACGTTGTAGACGTCGTCCACGCTGATCTCGAGGCCCGAGACCAGATCGCCCTTGAAGCCGAGCAGCTGGCGGGCGGCCGGGATGCTGACGTAGCCCATGGAGGAGTCGTACTCGAACATGCCGGTGCGGAAGATGCCGGCCACGGCGAAGCGGCTGACCTTGGGCGTGAACCCGGCCGCGCTGGTCCGGCCGGACGGCGAAAGCAGGTTGACCAGGGACCCCTCGGTCAGACCGAGGCGCTTGGCCAGCTCCGAGCCGATGATGATCCCGGGGAAGTCGCCGTTGTCGTTCAGGCGGCTGACGCTGCCGCTGATCATGTCCTTGGACAGGGACAGGACCGAGGACGAGGTGGACGGGTCGATACCGCGCAGGACCACGCCCTTGACCCCGGTACGGGTGGAAAGCATGACCTCGGAATAGACGAAGGGCGTCACTCCCGTGACGCCCGGAACCTTCTTCGCCTCGTCGGCCAGTTCCTCGTAGTCGCTGATGCCGCCCCGCAGGGAGGTGATCAGGATATGTGCGTTGACCCCGAGGATCTTGTCCCGCAGGTCGGTGGAGAAACCGTTCATCACGCCGATGACCACGATGAGCGCGCCCACGCCGATGGCCACCCCGCAGACCGCGAACAGCGATATAACGGAAATGAACGACTGCTTGCGCAGGGCGAACAGGTATCTCAGTGCGACGAAGGTCTCAAACCGCATAGACCCTACCCGGCCTCGGGCCTGAGCAGCGGGAAGAGGATGACCTCGCGGATGGAGGCGGAGTCCGTGAGCAGCATGACCAGGCGGTCGATGCCGATGCCCTGGCCGGCAGCCGGGGGCATGCCGTATTCCAGGGCGCGGACGTAGTCCTCATCCATGAAGTGCGCCTCTTCGTCACCGGCCTCCTTCTCCTGAACCTGGATCTCGAAACGACCGCGCTGGTCCACGGGATCGTTCAGTTCGGAAAAGGCGTTGGCCAACTCGCGGCCGGTCATGAACAGCTCGAAGCGGTCGGTTATGTCGGGGTTGTCCTCGTTTCGGCGGGACAACGGCGAGATGTCGGTCGGGTAATGATAGATGAAATGGGGCTGGATCAGCCGGGGTTCCACCAGCAGGTCGAAGAGCTTGGCCTGAAGCTTGCCGAGCTTTTCGCCCGTGATGACCTTCTCGCCCTTCTCCTTCACCATGGCCGCGCACCTGTCGTAGTCCATGTAGACGTCGGGGGACACGCCGCCGATCTTCTCCAGGGATTCGTGGAACGGCATGCGCGTCCAGGCGCCCACGGTCAGGTCGATCATCTCGCCCTGATACGGGACCACGGTGGAGCCGGTGACCTTCTCGGCGATGCGCGAGAAGATCTCCTCGGTCAGGTCCATGAGGTCCATGAAGTCGGCGTAGGCCCAGTAGAACTCGAGCATGGTGAACTCGGGGTTGTGCTGGGTGTCCATGCCCTCGTTGCGGAAGTTGCGGTTGATCTCGTAGACCCGCTCGAAACCGCCCACCAGGAGGCGCTTGAGATAGAGCTCGGGCGCGATGCGCATGTAGAGCTTCATGTCCAGGGCGTTGTGGTGGGTCTCGAAGGGCTTGGCCGTGGCCCCGCCGGGGATGGCCTGCATCATGGGCGTTTCCACTTCCATGAAGCCCTTCTCGTCGAGGATGTTGCGCAGCTCCCGGATGATGGCCGTGCGGGCCTGGAAGATTTCCTTGGTCCGGGGGGTGACGATGAGGTCCACGTACCGCTGGCGATAGCGGGTCTCCACGTCCTTGAGCCCGTGGTATTTCTCGGGCAGCGGACGCATGGACTTGGTCACCAGCTGGAAATGCCTTGTCTTGACGGTCAGCTCGCCGGTCTTGGTCCGGAACAGGGAGCCGGTCACGCCGACGATGTCGCCGATGTCCGTCTTCTTGAAGAGCTGGTACTCGTCCGGGCCCAGTTCGTCGCGGGCCGCGTAGACCTGGATGTTGCCGCTGCGGTCCTGCATGTGGAAGAAGGTGACCTTGCCGAAGGAGCGGTAGGAGACCACCCGCCCGGCGATGGTGAACTGCGCGTCGGTCCCCTCCAGGGCCTCTTCGTCCAACTCCCCGTACTCCCGCCAGATGTCCTGGATTTCCGCATCGCGCCGGAAATTGTTGGGGTACAGGGGGATGTTGTTGTCCAGGAGGAGACACGCCTTTTCCACGCGTGTCTTGATGACGGAATTGAGTTCGTCCTTGGCCTCGAGGGCCTGGAGCATGTGACTGAACCGTTCCGCGTTCGGCGACTTGGTTGCGAGCTTAATTTTCTTTTCTTTTTGAGTATCTTGTGACAAAATTATTTTCCCCGTCCCGCACAAAATCTGGAAAAATCCGCGAGACGTTGATTCCGTAAGCCATATAACCGATGCCGTCAAGAAAATGGGAACCTTAGCCCCCGGCAAAAGCGTATTTGCATTTTCCTGAAAAAGTCCACTTTTTTTGCTTGACCCCCCGAAACGATTTGTTTAAACACTCTTCTCGCTTCGGCGAGAAATGTTCCCCAGTAGCTCAATCGGCAGAGCGGGTGACTGTTAATCACTAGGTTCGCGGTTCAAGTCCGTGCTGGGGAGCCAAGGAAATCAAAACCCCTTACGAGCGATCGTAAGGGGTTTTTCCTTGCCCTCCGTTGCCCTGCCGCGCCGCACGGCCACACCCCGCCGCCTGTTCCCCTTCATACTGTACAGCCCCTCGCCCGTCCCGTCGGCCAAAATCGGCCTGAAGCGGGCTTTCCGTCATTTATACCCACAATATCCATCTGTTGCAGTGGCGCACAGACAACCGCCTGGCCGTTTGTCGACACACCGGCTCCTGCCGCGTCCCTCCGCCTCGGAGCGGAGGATCCGCCCCGCCCGGCCAAAGAGGCATTGCCCAAAGCGGGCGCTCGGGGTAGCCTTGGGCTCGACGAGGCGGTCCCCCAGTCCCGGTGCCGCCGATGCGGACGCCGCGTGCGCCGGACCCGCCAAGCTCAACCCCTACCCCCTGCCGGGAGGCATGGTCATGAAACAGAACCGGACCGCCCTCATACTGATCGTCTGCGCCGTGCTGCTCGCCGTCGGCGCCTTCTTTCTCCTGAACCGGACCCCGGAGGAGCCCTCCATGGTCCGGTCCGAGGTGACCCCGCCCGCCCCCGAGCCCGCCAGGGCCCCGGACTGGGTGGACAAGGGCCAGGAGGCCAAGCCCGACTACTCGGCGGCCACGGCCCAGCCCGAGGCCGCCGCCCCGGCACCGGCCGCCCAGCCCGAGCAGCCCAAGGAGCCCAAAACCATCGAGGTGGCCGAGGACAAGGTGGTCACCTTCACCTTCGTGGAGTCCCTGTCCGACTTCCTGCTGCACCGATTCCACCCGCGCGGCCCCAAGGGCAAGCCCGAAAGCCTGGTCTCCGCCGTGGCCCTGAACCGCTACTACGGTCGCGAGCTGGACGGCTTCGCCGTGTCCGGCGACGACATCGACGCCTCGCGCAAGGCGGTCTACGACTACGCCTTCAATCCGGCCACGCTCAAGACCCTGTACGCCCTCTACGCCCCGGCCTTCATGGTCCACCTGGTGGACACCGCGGCCAACACCGAGCGCGAATACACGGTGGGCGACGCCACCGAGACCCGGACCCTGACCACTGATGAGATAAAGGTCATGCTCCGCCTCGACGCCCGGCGCATCGAGCGCACCGCCGAGGTGCTGCACGCCTTTGCCGACGACCCGTCCATCCTCGAATCGGCGGCCGGGTACCGCCGCGCGGCCAAGGCCGTGGAGCGGGCCAACGGCCAGCTGCAGGCCGCCATGGCCGAGGGCAAGGGCACGGGCGAGGCCAGCGACCGCCTCAAGCAGGCCATCCTGGCCCGCGAACGGACCAGGGCCGAGATCGTCACCAAGCTGCGCCAGGTCTGCCAGTCCTGCCCGGAATCCGAGCTCTTCTACCTCTCCCAGTGGGGCTACCGGCGCTCCCTGGGCCGGGATGGCGGCAACGCCGAGGCCTTCGGGGCGGCCGCCGGCATCCTGGACGACCTGGCCGCGCGCTTCCGGACCAGGGCCGACGAACTAGAATGATTGTTCACATGTTGCATTGATCCTTCTTTGTGCTTATTCTTGTCGGAGCAAGAAGAGAAGTCATCAAGGAGCCCCCAATGTACTTCAAGCAGATCACCACACCCGGACTCGGTTGCTTTTCCTACGCCATCGGCTGCCCCGCCGCCGGTGAAATGGTCGTCGTGGACCCCAAGCGGGACGTGCAGGACTACCTGGACATCTCCCGCGAGGAAGGCATGAAGATCGTCCACGTCATCGACACCCACGTGCACGCGGACCACGTATCCGGTGCGCAGGAACTGAAATCCCAGACCGGCTGCGACGTCATGGTCTACGAGACCTCGCCGGTCAGCTACGACTTCACCCCGCTCAAGGAGGGGGAGCAGCTGGTCGTGGGCAACGCCAAACTCGAGGTCCTGCACACCCCCGGCCACACCCCGGACGCCCTGTCCCTGCTGGTCACGGACACCACGCGCGGCGACGAGCCCTGGATGCTGCTGACCGGCGACGTGCTCTTCGTGGGCGACATCGGACGGCCCGACCTGGTGGGCGGCGCCAAGCTCGACGAGCAGGTCCACAACCTGTGGAACTCCCTCTACGTCAAGTTCGCCAAGTTCCCGGACAGCCTGGAGGTCTTCCCGGCCCACGGCGCGGGCTCCCTGTGCGGGCGCGGCATGTCCTCCAAGCCGAGCTCCACGCTGGGCTTCGAGCGGCGCCACAACCCCATGCTCGGCTTCGACAACTTCGAGTCGTTCCACCTGGCCATGAGCCAGAACTTCCCGGCCCGGCCCAAGTCCTTCACCCACATCATCTCCACCAATGCCGAAGGCGCGCCGCTGCTCGAACGCTGCCCGCTGGACCTGGCCATGAACCCGTACAGGTTCGAGGAGAAGATGCAGGACGGCGCGGTGGTCATCGACGTGCGCGACGCCGCGGCCTTCGCCGGGTACCACATCCCCGGCTCCCTGAACATCGGCTTCGAGCCGAGCCTGGCCAACTGGGTGGGCATGACCGTGGAGCCGGACGCCGACATCCTCCTGGTGGTCGACACCCGCGACGACTACGAGCGCATGCGCATCGAGCTGCACCGCATCGGCTACGACAACATCTTCGGCTACCTGTCCGGCGGCATCCAGGCCTGGGTCTACTCCGGCCGCCCGGTGGACTCCCTGGCCATCGACTCGGCCCAGGTCCTCCAGAACATTCAGGAGGAAGGCAAGCCCATCAGCCTGATCGACGTGCGCACCCCGGCCGAGTGGGCCGGCGGGCACATTCCCGGCGCTAAGCACATCCCGCTGATCGACATCCTGGACGGCAAGTTCGACCTCGACGAGAACGCCCACCACCTGCTCTACTGCGCGGCGGGCTACCGGGCGAACATCGCCGCCTCCTATCTCCAGAAGCACGGCTACTGGGACGTGCGCAGCCTGGCGGGCGGCTATCTCGCCTGGAGCCGCGCGGGCTTCCACACCGAAAAATGATCCCCGAGAAACCATCGGCGGCCCCGGAATGCCGGGGCCGCCTTTTTTTCGGTCCGCAGTCCGGGGCGAGGACATACGCAACCGGCTGTATCGACAGCCGATCCGGCATGGGACGGGAGATCCGGACAAGACCGCCGACCCGGCCGCCGGGCCGCCGTCACCCCCGCCGCCGCCCGAGAAATTCGGTAAATGGCTTGGATTGGTCGGGGAACGGAGGGCAAAGGACTTGACCCCGGCTGCATAAATCGCGAAACAACTAGGATGGAACGTGTATAACCATGCATGATCCGGTCCGCACGGACCGCACGGAACCCGACCGTCGGGAACCGCCATATGTCCAGAGTCAGTTACAGGTCCAACAAAACAACTTGGAGAAGCAAATGCCCAAGAAGACCATGAAAACTATGGACGGCAACACCGCTGCCGCGCATGTGGCCTACGCCATGAGCGAGACGGCCGCCATCTACCCCATCACCCCGTCCACGCCCATGGGCGAAATCGCCGACGAATGGGCCGCCCACGGACGGAAAAACATTTTCGGCCAGAAAGTTCAGATCCGCCAGATGCAGTCCGAGGCGGGCGCGGCGGGCGCGGTCCACGGCTCCCTGGCCGGCGGCGCGCTGACCACCACCTTCACCGCCTCCCAGGGGCTCCTGCTGATGATCCCGAACATGTACAAGATCGCGGGCGAGCTGCTGCCCGGCGTCTTCCATGTCTCGGCCCGCGCCGTGGCCGGCCACGCCCTGTCCATCTTCGGCGACCACCAGGACGTCATGGCCACCCGCCAGACCGGCTTCGCCATGCTCTTTTCCAACTCCGTCCAGGAGGTCATGGACCTCTCCCTGGTGGCCCACATCGCCGCCGTGGAGGCCAGCGTCCCGTTCATGTCCATTTTCGACGGCTTCCGCACCTCCCACGAGATCCAGAAGATCGCGGTCATCGACTACGAGGACATGCAGCCGCTGATGAACATGGACAAGGTGGCCGAGTTCCGCAAGAAGGCCATGAACCCCGAGCATCCGAACATCCGCGGCACCGCCCAGAACCCGGACATCTACTTCCAGGGCCGCGAGACCACCAACACCTACTACGCGGCCATCCCGGACATCGTCACCGAGGCCATGAAGAAGGTCGGCAAGGTCACCGGTCGCCGCTACAAACTCTTCGACTACGTGGGCCACGCCAAGGCCGACCGCGTGATCATCGCCATGGGTTCGGCCTGCGAGACCATCGAGGAGACCGTCAACTACCTGAATTCCATCGGTAAGAAGGTCGGCCTGGTCAAGGTCCGCCTGTACCGTCCGTTCTCGGTCAAGCACCTGCTCGCCGCCATCCCCAAGACCGCCAAAAAGATCGCCGTCCTGGACCGCACCAAGGAGCCGGGCGCCCTGGGCGATCCCCTGTACATGGACGTCTGCGCCGCCTTTGCCGGCAAGCGCAACGCCCCGGTCGTCGTCGGCGGCCGCTACGGCCTGGGGTCCAAGGACTTCACCCCGGCCCAGGTCGAGTCGGTCTTCAACTCCCTGGCCAAGCCCCGCCACGGCTTCACCGTGGGCATCACCGACGACGTGACCAACACCTCCCTGTTCGACTGCGACTGCGTGGACACCGCCCCGGCGGGCACGGTCCAGTGCAAGTTCTGGGGTCTGGGTTCCGACGGCACGGTGGGCGCCAACAAGCAGGCCATCAAGATCATCGGCGACAACACCAACCTCTACGCCCAGGGCTACTTCGCCTACGACTCCAAGAAGTCGGGCGGCATCACCATCTCGCACCTGCGCTTCGGCAAGAAGCCCATCCAGTCCACCTACCTGGTCCAGAACGCGGACTACGTGGCCTGCCACAACCCGAGCTACGTGCACCAGTACGACGTGCTCGAGGGCATCAAGGACGGCGGCACCTTCGTGCTCAACTGTCCCTGGACCGCCGAGGAGATGGACAAGCAGCTGCCCGCCGCCATGCGCCGGACCATCGCCGAGAAAAACCTCAAGTTCTACGCCGTCGACGCGGTCAAGATCGCGGCCGGGGTCGGCCTGGGCGGCCGCATCAACATGGTCATGCAGACCGCCTTCTTCAAGCTGGCCGACGTCATCCCGTTCACCAAGGCCGTCGCCCTGCTCAAGGACGGCATCGACAAGGCCTACGGCAAGAAGGGCCAGAAGATCGTCGACATGAACTGCGCCGCCGTGGACAAGGCCCCGGACGCCCTCGTTGAGATTCCCGTGCCCGAGGCCTGGAAGACCCTCAAGGACGACAAGGCCCCCAACCGCAACGAACCGGCCTACGTCAAGAACGTCATGCGCCCGGTCCTGGCCCAGAAGGGCGACTCCCTGCCCGTCTCGGCCTTCTCCCACGACGGGACCATGCCGTCCGCCACGTCCAAGTACGAGAAGCGCGGCGTGGCCATCCTGGTGCCCGAGTGGATCAAGGAAAACTGCATCCAGTGCAACCAGTGCGCCTTCGTCTGCCCGCACTCCGCCCTGCGCGCCGTGCTGGCCACCGACGACGAGATGAAGAAGGCCCCGGCCACCTACGAGACCATCGACGCCGTGGGCAAGGACCTCAAGGGCCTGCACTTCCGCCTTCAGGTCAACTCCCTGGACTGCCTGGGCTGCGGCAACTGCGCCGACATCTGCCCGGCCAAGGAAAAGGCCCTGGTCATGAAGCCCATCGCCACCCAGACCGGGGTCCAGGTGCCCAACTTCGACTTCGCCGACACCGTCACCTACAAGGACGTCATGGCCCGCGACTCGGTCAAGGGCTCCCAGTTCCGCAAGTCCCTCATGGAATTCTCCGGGGCCTGCGCGGGCTGCGGCGAGACCCCCTACGTCAAGGTCATCACCCAGCTCTTCGGTGAGCGCATGGTCATCGCCAATGCCACGGGCTGTTCGTCCATCTGGGGCGCCTCCGCGCCCACCGCGCCGTACTGCGTCAATCCCGACGGCCACGGCCCGGCCTGGGGCAACTCCCTGTTCGAGGACGCGGCCGAGTTCGGCTACGGCATCGAGATGGCCACGGACCAGCGCCGCGCCCACCTGGCCGAGCTGTGCAAGGAGGCCGCCAAGGTCGAGACCGGCGCGCTCAAGACCAAGCTGAACAAGTGGGTCAAGGTCATGGGCGATCCCGAGGAGTCCAAGGCAGCCGGCGAGGCCCTGAAAAAGGCCCTCAAGGGCACGCGCAAGAAGGCCCTCAAGGAAATCCTGGCCATGTCCGACCTGTTCACCAAGCAGTCCATCTGGGTCTTCGGCGGCGACGGCTGGGCCTACGACATCGGCTACGGCGGACTGGACCACGTGCTCGCCTCGGGCAAGGACATCAACGTCCTGGTCCTGGACACCGAGGTCTACTCCAACACCGGCGGCCAGTCCTCCAAGGCCACCCCGCTCGGCTCCATCGCCAAGTTCGCGGCGGCCGGAAAGACCACCAACAAGAAGGACCTCGGCCGCATGGCCATGACCTACGGCTACGTCTACGTGGCCTCCGTGTCCATGGGCGCCAACAAGCAGCAGTTCCTCAAGGCCGTCAAGGAGGCCGAGGCCTACCCCGGCCCGTCCCTGATCATCTGCTACGCCCCGTGCATCAACCAGGGCATCAAGAAGGGCATGGGCAAGACCCAGCTCGAGCAGAAGCTGGCCGTGGACTCAGGCTACTGGCCGCTCTACCGCTACAACCCGCTGCTGGCCGACGAGGGCAAGAACCCGTTCATCCTGGAATCCAAGGCCCCCGACGGCACCCTCCAGGAGTTCCTGTCCGGCGAAAACCGCTACGCCATGCTCGAACGGTTCTACCCCGAGTTCTCCAAGGAGTACCGGGCCGAGATCGAGACGAACTACAACAAGCGCTACGAGACCCTCAAGCACATGGCCGGCGAAGACTGCAAGGAATAGCCGACCGCATACGCCACATCGAGGCCGGGGCTCACGCCCCGGCCTTTTTTCACGCCTCCGGCGGCCGGGGGAAGGGGGAAGGGAAACCCTTTGAAAGGCTTCCTTCCCCTTCCCCGGACCCCCATCCCCCTTTCCTTCCTAAACTTTTTATTGCCGCTTCGCCGGGTGTGGGGCTGAGAGACGGCCTGATGGAGAATGAAACCGACATTTACCGGGCTTCGGGCATTGACGTTATGCATGAATGGGTCAATCCTGGAGCGGTCGGCCGCCTGGAGCGGCCTTTCTTGAACGCATCAACAAGGAAGAATGTCATGAGTTGTGTAGCCACCTTCAGCCTGTTCCCCCTGGAACGCCCCGACCAGGGGTCCTTCGCACCCTACGTGGCGCGGACCATCGAGATCGTCCGGGAATCCGGACTACCCCATGAACTCGGGGCCATGGGCACCGTCCTCGAGGGCGAATTCGACGAAATCATGGCGACCATCAAGCGTTGCCACGACGACATGCGCAAGGGGTGCGGCCGGGTCTACCTGAACCTGACCGTGGACTCCCGCTCCGGCGGGGCCGGGCGCATGCGCGACAAGGTCGAAAGCGTCGGGGAGCTGCTGAAATGAGCGCGCCCGACAAACTGATCCGGACCATCTGGAAGGATATCTGCGAGGTCCGCATACAGGCCCCGCTCATCGTCAACATCACCAACTACGTGGTCACCAACAACACGGCCAACTCCCTGCTCGCCCTGGGGGCCTCCCCGGCCATGAACCATGTGGCCGAGGACCTGCCCGGCCTGGTGGACCTGGCCGGCGCCCTGGTGGTCAACATCGGCACCCTGGCCGACGACTACGTGGAGGGCATGCACGTGGCCATGGCCCAGGCCAATGACATGGGCATGCCCGTGGTCCTCGATCCCGTGGCCGCCGGAGTGAACGCCTTCCGCACGGACATCTGCATGGAATTTCTCGAGAAGTACCATCCGGACATCGTCCGGGGCAACGCCTCGGAGATCATGGCCCTGGCCGGTCAGGACGGCCGCCCCAAGGGCGTGGACACCTCCATGGACGTGGACGAGGCCAAGGGCGCGGCCAAGGCCCTGAACGAGCGCTACGGGTGCACGGTCCTGGTCAGCGGCGAGACCGACCTGGTGGTTGGCGGAAACCGCGAGATGCGCCTGGCGGGCGGCTCGGACATGATGCCGCGCGTGACCGGGCTGGGCTGCACCTGCACCGCCCTGGCCGGAGCCTTCGCCGCCGTGCGCCACGACTACTTCCAGGCCGCCGTGGACACCGCCGCGGTCATGAACATTGCCGGGGAAATGGCCGCCGAGCAGTCGCCCGGTCCCGGCAGCCTGCAGATGCACCTCCAGGACGCCCTCTATCTCCTGGACGAGGAGGCCGTCCGCACCCGCCTCAAGGTGGTGGAATAATGAGAACCGAAGATCTGCTCGTCTATCTCGTCACGGACCGCAGCCTCTGCCGGGGCCGGTCCCTGGAAGAGGTCGTGGCCCAGGCCGCCGAGGGCGGCTGCACCATGGTCCAGCTGCGCGAAAAGGAGGCCGACACCGGCGAATTCGTGGAGTTGGCCCGCGCCCTGCACAGGCTGCTCAAGCCGCTGTCCATCCCGCTGCTCATCAACGACCGCGTGGACGTGGCCCTGGCCGCCGGGGTCGAGGGCGTGCACGTGGGCCAGTCCGACATGCTCCCCGAGGACGTCCGCCGGATCATCGGTCCTGACGCCATCCTCGGCCTGTCCGTGGACACCGAGGCCGAGCTTCTGGACGCCCAGAACCGGCCCGTGGACTACCTCGGCATCGGCCCGGCCTACCCCACCCTGACCAAGAAGGACGTCAAGGGCACGCCGTGGGGTCCCGAGGGGCTGCGGCGCGCGGTGGGGCAGTCCGCCATCCCGCTGGTGGCCATCGGCGGCGTGCAGCGCGACAACGTCCGGGCCGTGGCCGGTTCGGGCGTGGCGGGCATCGCCGTGGTCTCGGCCATCTGCTCCGCGCCCTCGCCCGCCGAGGCCGCGCGAGAGCTGGCCTACGCCATGAAGGAAGGGACGCGGTAGCCCTGCCCGCCCTTCCCCCTGCCCCGCGAGCCGGGGCGCATGCGCGGCCTCCCACGGGGGGGCCGCGTTTTTTGTCCTTGTCCCGCCCCCCGTCCACGGGGTGATAAAAGTTGTTAAACATTGTAAAAGGGGGCTGCGGGGCCTTTTCATCCCGCGCGACATCCGGGTAAGGGGAAACAATGAAGAGCAACGGCCCGATCCTGATCATCGACGACGACCAGAAGCTGCGCGACCTGGTGGCCGAGTACCTGGGCGAGTACGACTTCCCCACGGCCACCCTGCCCTCGGGCATGAAGGCGGTGGAGACCATCCGCTCGCTCAACCCGAGCGTCATCGTCCTGGACGTGATGATGCCGGGCAAGGACGGGCTCGAGGTTTTGCGCGACATCCGCGTGGAATTCGCCACCCCGGTGATCATGCTCACGGCCAAGGGCGAGGACACGGACCGCATCGTCGGGCTCGAACTCGGGGCCGACGACTACATGGCCAAGCCGTTCAACCCGCGCGAGCTGCTGGCCCGGATCAAGGCCGTGCTCCGCCGGGTGGAGGCATGCGAAGAGCGCAGGGCCGAGATCACGGCCATCCATGCGGGCGGGCTGGTCCTGAACCTGGCCCGCCAGGTCCTGGAGATCGACGGCGGGGAGGTCGAGCTGGCCCCCACGGAGTTCCGCCTGCTCAAGGCGCTCATGGGCCACGCGGACCGCGCCCTGTCCCGCGACGAACTCATGGACATGGCCTGGGACAAGGACTTCGCGGCCTACGACCGGTCCATCGACGTGCACGTCTCCAAGCTGCGTTCCCTGCTCAAGCCATATCCGGCCCATGCCAAGCGCATCCGGACCGTCTGGGGCACGGGCTACATGTTCGTGGGTGAATGATGAAAGTCAGCCGGTTGTACCTGAAGATCCTCTTCGCCTTCATCCTGGTCCAGGCGGTGGCCATCGCGGGCATCGGCGGACTGCTCAAGATGGGCCACATGCGCCCGCCCTTCACCCTGCACGCCAAGAACCGCACCGAGGCCCTCAAGCAGATCATCGGGCTCGAGACCGACGGCGCGACCCGGCTGACCCCGGAACTGCGCGCCCGCCTGGACCGAGTCCTCGACATCTACGCCAACGCCTTTAGCGGCGACGCCTGGATCACCGACGAACGCGGCGTAACCGTGGCCCAATCCTACCGGACCCCGCCCCTGACCGGCGAGGAGGAGCTGGAACTCAAGCTGGTCACGAAGCAGAACGACCGCATCTATTTCATCCGTAAGGGCGACAAGGGGTCCATCTACTCCTACGGGCCGCTCAAGACCCCGCTGGGCACCCTGACCGTGCACCTGCTCAACGAGTGGATCACCCACAACGAGGAGGTCTGGTTCATGGAGGGGCTGCTGCTCATGGCCACGGTGGCCGCCCTGCTGCTCATCCCGGTGTCGCGCCGCCTGACCCGGCCCATGGTCCAGATGACCCGGTCCGCCCAACAGCTGGCCCGGGGCGACTTCACCCCTCGCGTGTTCGACGACCGCAAGGACGAGATGGGCACCCTGGCCCGGACCTTCAACCACATGGTCAACAGCCTGGAAAAAATGGTCCGGGGCGGGCGCGAACTGACCGCCAACCTGTCCCACGAGTTGCGCTCCCCCCTGGCGCGCATCCGCGTCTCCCAGCAGATCGTCCTCGAACGGCTGGAGGCGGGCCGCACGGACGGCGTGGTCAAGCACGTCCGGCGCATGGAGGAGGAGATCGACCACATGGACTCGCTCATCGACCAGATCATGAAGCTGTCCAAGCTCGATCTCCAGGAGCCCCCGCCGCGCGAGGACATGGCGGACATGAACGTCATGCTCGAGGAGGCCGCCGAACGGGTCGGACCGCTCACGGGCGCGCGGTCCATCCGCCTCCAGCTGTACCTCTCGCCCGTGCCCGCCTTCCGCTGCCGTCGGCAGGACCTGCGCATCGTCCTGGACAACGTCCTGTCCAACGCGGTCAAGTACAGCCCGGACAACGGCCGGGTGGACATCCGCTGCGGGGCCGAATGGGAGGACGACCGCGAGGCCGTGGTCATCCGGGTGAGCAACGCCTATCCCCCCCTGTCCGATGATGAACTGGAGGCCGTGTTCGCCCCCTTCCGGCGGCTGGGCTACGACGAGGTCGAGGGCAACGGCCTGGGCCTGGCCTTCGCCCGCAAGATCGTCGAGGACCACGGCGGGACCATCCGCGCCCGGAGCGAGGACGAGACCTTCCGCGTGACCATCCGCCTGCCCCTGGACCGGGAGTAACCCCGATCCCGGCAGCGCCGTGCCGGGCCCTCCTGCCCGCTCCCAGGCGGAAAAATCGATCCGTCCGGCCGCGCGCCCGGGAGCGACGCATGCGCGAACCTTTGCACATTGAGGCAACATCCTGAATATTCTTTATAAAACGACTTTGTGCAAAAACGCGTTTCAAAATTGATAATACCCTGGGCATCGCGTACTGTGCTGTCTCCTGCGGCCACGGACCAAGGTCCTGTCCCGGAAACAACCAACAAGCGAAAAAGCCCGTAATGTCACAACGCATACATTCGTCCGGACGCGCCCTCGGGCGCCTCCATCTCCTGTTCCCGGCCCTGCTCCTGCTCGCCCAGGTCCTGCCGGGGACCCTGCCCGTGAAACCGGCCCTGGCCGGGGAGGAGACGCCCTTCTCCCGCCAGGTGGTGGTGGACAAGGCCCGGCAGTTGAGCCAGGCCCCGTTCGCCCCGGCCCAGGGGGAAGTGCCTCAGGCCCTGCTCGACCTGGACTACGACGCCTGGCGCGATATCCGCTTCCGCCCGGACAAGGCCCTGTGGAAGGACGAGAAGCTGTCCTTCCAGGTGCAGTTCTTCCACCCCGGCCTGTTCTACGACCGGCTGGTGGACGTCCACGTCGTCACCAAGGACGCGACCGAGCGGATTCCCTTCGACCCGGCCCTGTTCGACTACGGCAACAATCACTCCCTGCCGGAACAGATCCCCGAACGGTTCGGCTTCGCGGGCTTCCGCATCCACGGGCCCATCAACACGCCGAGCTATTTCGACGAGGTCGCGGTCTTCCTGGGCGCGAGCTATTTCCGGGCCGTGGCCAAGGGCCAGGCCTACGGGATATCGGCGCGCGGCCTGGCCGTGGACACCGCCCTGCCGGACGGCGAGGAGTTCCCCTATTTCAAGGAATTCTGGATCGAGAAGCCGACCCGCAAGAGCACCAGCCTGACCGTGCACGCCCTGCTGGACAGCAAGAGCCTGACCGGGGCCTACACCTTCGTCATCGAGAGCGGCCGGACCACCACCATGGACGTCACCGCCACCCTGTTCCTGCGCATCCCCGTGGCCAAGATCGGCATCGCCCCCCTGACCAGCATGTTCCTGTTCGGCGAGAACACGGACGAGCGCAAGGTCCGGGACTTCCGGCCCGAGGTGCACGACTCCGACGGCCTGCTCATCAAGAACGACTCGGGCGAATGGTTCTGGCGGCCCCTGGACAACCCGGAAAACCTTGAAATCAACGCCTTTTCCGCGGACAACGTGCGCGGCTTCGGGCTCGTCCAGCGCGACCGGGACTTCGCCCACTACGAGGACCTCGAAGCGGGCTACGAACGCCGCCCGACCCTCTGGGTGGAGCCGGTGGGAGACTGGGGCTTCGGCCACGTGGAGCTGATCAACATCCCCACGGACAAGGAAATCCACGACAACATCGTGGCCTTCTGGAGCCCGCGCGACCCGCTGCCCGTGGGGGTCCCCCAGACCTACGCCTACCGGCTGCTGTGGTACAATGGCGGGTTCACCCACCCGCCGCTCGGCTACGTCAGCGCCACCCGTACCGGCGACGCCTGGGGCGGCGGCCAGAGGTTCATCGTGGACTTCCAGAGCAAGGCCCTGGCCCTGCTGCAACCGCCGTCCAAGGTGGAGGGCGTGGTCACCTGCGGCAAGGGCGCGGTGGTCGCCGCGCAGAACGTGGAGAAGAACCCGCATACAGGGGGGTGGCGGCTGTCCTTCGTGATCCGGCCCGACCAGGCCCCCTCGGCCCTGGAAAAGGTCCTGCCCAACCGCAGGCCGCCCGTGGACCTGCGGGCCTTCCTGAAGATCAACGACACCACCCTGACGGAAACCTGGAACTATGCCTATCGTCCCTGACGGCGGATCGGCCGACGACAAGAAGCGGCGCGAACGGGCAGCCCGCTGCCTGACGGCCTACGCCGAGCAGCTGCCCATGCCCACCGAGGACCGCCTTGAGCTGGTTCTCCAGACCCTGCGCGGACTACCCGCCGGGGCCGGGCCCGAGCAGGCCCTGGACGCGCTCCTGTCCCGGTTGCCCGCCCCGGACCTCCAGGTCTATCCGCCGGACGCCCCGGCCCTGCACCGCAGCCACATGCCCTGCCAGTACCTGGGCCGACCGCGCTCCGGCCTGTCCGGCTTCGCGGCCCAATGGGGCTGGTTGGCCATGCTCGGCCTGCTGCTGGCCCTGACCCTCATATTGTCCCTTTCCAGGTAAAGTCCCATGTCGCGCGATCCGCAGAAACGCCACGCCACCTTCTCCACCGCCAAGCGGCGCTCGGTCCTGACCCTGCTCATCCTCATCCCGTCGGCCCTGGCCAGCGCCTACGTGGGGTCCGTGCTGCCCGACAAGGGGTCCACCCCCCTGGAGCTGGCCATCATCATCGTCTACTCCATCCTCTTCGCCTGGATATCCGTGGGGTTCTGGACGGCCATCATGGGCTGGTTCACCCTCATGCGCCGCTACGATCGCTTCGCGGTCAGCCACGCCCTGGCCGAACCGCTCGCGCCGGGCGACGCCCCGCGCACGGCCGTGCTCTTCCCCATCTGCAACGAGGACACGCCGCGGGTCATGGCCGGGGTCAAGACCACCTATCTCTCCCTGCAACGCACCGGCAAGGCGGACCAGTTCGACATCCACATCCTGAGCGACTCGGGCAGCGCGGACAAATGGATGGAGGAGGAGGCCGCCTGGGCCGGGCTGGTGGAGGAACTCGGGGCCCAGGGACGCATCTTCTACCGCAACCGCAAGGTCAACCTGAAGCGCAAGAGCGGCAACGTGGCCGACTTCTGCCGCCGCCACGGCAGGGACTACACCTACATGGCCGTGTTCGACGCGGACAGCGTCATGCGCGGGGACACCCTGTGCGACATGGTCCACATCATGGAGCGGCGGCCGCGCATCGGCATCCTCCAGACCGCCCCGGCCTGCTTCGGCCGCGACACCCTGCTCGGACGGCTGCAACAGTTCGCCAACCGCGCCTACGGCCCCATGTTCGCGGCCGGGCTGCACTTCTGGCAGCTGGGCGACGCCCAGTACTGGGGCCACAACGCGCTCATCCGCGTGGACCCGTTCATGCGCCACTGCGGCCTGCCCCGGCTTTCCGGCAAGCCGCCGCTGGGCGGGGACATCCTCAGCCACGACTTCGTGGAGGCCGCGCTCATGCGCCGCGCGGGATGGGAGGTCTGGCTGGCCTTCGACCTGACCGGCAGCTGGGAGGAATGCCCGCCCAACCTGCTCTCGGAGCTGAAGCGGGACCGGCGCTGGTGCCAGGGCAACCTGCAACACCTGCGCCTGCTGTTCACCGAGGGGCTCTTCCCGGCCCACCGGGTGCTCTTTCTCAACGGGGCCATGAGCTACGTGTCCGCCCTGCTCTGGTTCCTCTTCCTGATGCTCTCCTCGGCCGAGGCCGTGCTCCAGGCCGTAGTCGGCCCGAGCTACTTCGCGGCCACGCGTTCCCTGTTCCCGGCCTGGCCGGTCTGGCAGCCCCTGTGGGCCCTGGTCCTGCTGGCCACCACGGGCGTCCTGCTCTTCTTCCCCAAGGTCCTGAGCTACCTGATGATCGTCCTCAAGACCAGGCGGGCCCGTCAGTTCGGCGGCGCGGCCCGGCTGCTGACGAGCATCGTCCTGGAGGTGGCCTTCTCGACCCTGCTCGCGCCCATCCGCATGTTCTTCCACAGCAAGTTCGTGTGCATCACCCTGCTCGGCCGGAAGATCGGCTGGGGCTCGCAGCAGCGCGACGACCGGCCGACCACCTGGCGCGACGCCCTGCGCTTCCACGGCGGGGGCACGCTGTTCGGGCTGCTCTGGGGCGGCATCGTCTGGCTCTACGCCCCGCGCTTCTTCTGGTGGATCGCGCCCATCGTCCTGCCCATCGTCCTGTCCATGCCCCTGTCCGTGCTGACCAGCCACGACGCGCCGGGCCGCTGGCTGCGCCGCAAGGGGCTGCTGCTCATCCCCGAGGAGACCTTCCCGGACAGCGAGATCGTGGACGTGACCCGCTTCACCGTGGAGTTCGAGAACGCCCCCGTGCCGCTCGGCCTGCCGCGCGAGGCGGGCTTCCTGCGCACCCTGCTCGACCCGGCTCTGAACGGCCTGCGCCGCGCCCTGCTCCTGCGCCACAGGCGCAATCCGGGCGAGGCCGCCCGCGCCCGCAACGCGCAATTGGTCAAAAAGGTCTTGGAAGGCGGCCCCAATGCGCTGTCCCAGAACGAAAAGCAGGTCCTGCTGCGCGACCCGGACGGCCTCCTGACCGTCCACCGCCAGGCCTGGACCGCCAACGACGGCGCCGTGCGCAAGGCGTGGCTGAAGCGGGCCTGAACCGGCCCGCAGGCTTGAGCCGGGGCCGATCCTCAATACACTATCATTCCATTGACCTGACGCCGGGGTGAGGTAAGATGGGTCCTGCGCCGGAAAGACCGTCCGTCCGGCGCGGCCTGCGCCGTTTCCGGCGAACAACCCTGAACAGCGACGAGCAGATCCGTGAACCATATCGCCGACAACAGCACAGGCAACAGCCCGAAACGAAAAAACCCCGCCATTGCTGACGGGGTGTGTTTTCTGAGTGGTGGGTCACCAAGGAATCGAACCTTGAACCTCCGGATTAAGAGTCCGCTGCTCTGCCAATTGAGCTAGTGACCCACTCGGTCGCGCCGTTGTTCGTCGCGACGGAGAGATAACTATAAGTCGGCCCCGGAAAAGTCAACCACAAATTTTCATTTTTTTCACACAGGACCTAAATGCCCATAAACAAGCTTCTTTTTACCCTGCTCCTGAGTGCCCTCCTGTTCCTGCCCGCTACCCCGGCAAAGGCCCTGGTGCAGCCGTCCTCGCTGCCCATGGAGACCTCGGTGGAGCCCTTCGCCGTGTCTCCCGGCGCTGTCCGGCCGGGATCGCCGGGCGGCACCCTGCTGGCCCTGACCCTGCACATCCACAAGGACTGGTACGCCTATTCCAACGTGCCCGGCGAGACGGGCAAGCCCACGCGCCTGACCGCCACGGCCGCCGACGGCACCGGCCTGACCGTGTTCTACCCCAGGGGCAAGGACAAGCCGGACTCCTACGACCCGACCATCACCGTGGCCGCCTACCTCGACGGGACCACCCTCTTCGTCCTGGTGCCCGACGACCTCGAAAACCGTTTTCCGGTGAACCTGTCCCTGGACCTGCTCCTGTGTCACCCGACCAAGTGCGTCCCGGCGCGCGTGGAGTTCGCCTTCGGCAAGGCCGGGCTCGACACGGCCACTCTGCCGCCCGCCGCAAGCCAGGTGTGGTGGGCCGGCTTCCGGAGCATGGTCCGGAGCGCGTCCCAGACACAGGCCGAGGCCGACGCCGAGGTCGACGCGGCCGTGATCGCCTGGCGATTCAGCCCGACCTACTTCCAGCCCGGCCTCGAGGTGGGCGGACTGCTCTCGGCCGTGCTCATGGGGCTGCTGGCCGGACTCATCCTTAACGTCATGCCCTGCGTCCTGCCCGTGGTCAGTCTGAAGCTCTCCGCCCTGCTCGGGGCCGGGGCCGAGGGCGACCCCCACGCGCGCATCCGGGCCTTCCGGGAGCACAACGTATTCTTTGTCATCGGGGTGCTGACCTTCTTCCTGTTTCTGGCCCTGGTCCTGGGGGCCACGGGCTCGGCCTGGGGCGCGCTCTTCCAGAACCGCTGGCTGGTGCTCGGCATGGCCGCGATCATGGGCGCGCTGGCCCTCAGCCTGTTCGGCCTGTTCCACCTGCCGGTCATCGACCTCAAGTTCGGGGCCGGGCACAAGAACCCGCGCAAGCAGGCCTTCTTCACCGGCATGTTGACCACCCTGCTGGCCACCCCGTGCAGCGGCCCGTTCCTGGGCGGCGTGCTCGGCTGGGCCCTGATCCAGGGGCCGGTGATCATCGCCACGGTCTTCATCTGCATCGGCCTGGGCATGTCCGCGCCCTACCTGCTGCTCATCCTGAGCCCCGGCCTGTCGCGCTTCCTGCCGAGGTCCGGGCCGTGGATCGAGTACGTGGAAAAGGGCATCGCCTTCTTCCTGCTCGGCACCGCCTTCTACCTGCTCGGCATCGCCCTGGGCGGGCAGAGCCTGCGCGTCCTGGCCCCCCTGTGGGTCATCCTGTTCGGCGGCTGGCTGTGGGTCCGCTCCCGGACCGCCCGGCAGGGCACCCAGCTCATCCTGCGCGTCTCCATGCTCGTGCTCCTGGCCGTCACGGTCTACTGGACGACGCCCGGCACGGAGGTCCGGGCCGACCCGTGGGAGCACTTCAACCCCGTTGAGCTCGACCAATCGCTGGGCCAGGAGAAGATATTCCTGGAATTCACCGCCGACTGGTGCCCCACCTGCAAGGCGCTGGAGGCCACGGTCATGACCCGGTCCAACGTGGCCGAGTGGAAGGAACGCTACGGCGTCCGCTTCATCAAGGTGGACATGACAGAACGCGACCCCGAGGCCGAGGCCCTGCTGGCCGCGCTGGGCAGCCGCAGCCTGCCCACGGCCGCCGTGTTCCGGGTGAACGGCCGCGAGACCCCGGTGGTCATCCGCGACCTGTACACCGCCGACCAGCTTGAAAACTTGCTGAAATCCCTTTAGAAAGAGAAAAAACGAGGAGACGCTCCGTGCTCAACTTCCAATACTTCATGCCCACCCGCATCGTCTTCGGCCCCGACAGCCTCGACCGATTGGGCGACACCCCCCACCTGCCGCGCGGCGACAAGGCCATGATCGTCATCGGCGAATCCGGCGTGATGATCCACCAGGGCTACCTGGCCCGGGTCCAGTCCCAGCTGTCCAGACAGGACGTCCAGACCATCGTCTACGACAGGATCAAGCCCAACCCGGAATCCGACGCCGTGGACGAGGCGGCCGCCATCTGCCGCGAAAAGGGCGTCAAGTTCGTGGTCGGCCTGGGCGGCGGCTCGACCATCGACTCGGCCAAGGCCATCGCCACCATGGCCACCAACCCCGGGAAATACTGGGACTACATGCAGTCCGGCTCGGGCGGCGGCCAGACCCCGGCGAACGAGCCCCTGCCCATCGTGGCCATCCCGACCACGGCGGGCACCGGCACCGAGGCCGACCCGTGGACGGTCATCACCAAGTCCGGCACCGATTCGCGCGAGAAGCTCGGCTGGGGCTTTGACGGGACCTTCCCGGCCCTGTCCATCGTGGACCCCAAGCTGATGCTCTCCGTGCCGCCGAGGCAGACCGCCTACACCGGCATGGACGCCTTTTTCCACGCCACCGAGGCCTACCTGGCCACCTGCCGCCAGCCGGCCAGCGACATGCTCGCCCTGGAGGCCGTGCACCTCATCAGCCACACCCTGCCCCAGGCCGTGGCCGAGGGCGACAACCTGGAGGCGCGGACCGTCATGGCCTGGGCCTGCACCGCGGCCGGGCTGTGCGAGACCTATTCCTCGTGCATCTCCCAGCACTCCCTGGAGCACGCCCTGTCCGCCTTCCACCCCAACCTGCCCCACGGGGCCGGGCTGGTGCTGCTGTCCAAGGCGTATTTCGGCTTCCTGGCCGCTCGGGGCGAGGAACGGCTGGGCGACCTGGCCCTGGCCATGGGCGACACCCTGGAGGAAAACCTGGAGGAGGAAGTGACCGGCCTGGCCTTTCTCGACGCCCTGGACGCCCTCATCACCGGGGTCGGCCTGGACGAGGAGAAGCTGTCCGACTACGGCGTGACCCGCGAGGAGATCCCGGCCCTGGCCGAAAACGCCCTGGCCACCATGGGCGCGCTGTTCGACGTCACCCCCGTGGACATGACCGTGGAGGACGTCATCGCCATCTTTGAGGCGGCCTACGAATAAGCGACCGATTCATACGGAAAAAGGAAGGCTCCCCTCGGGGAGCCTTTTTTCATTCGGACAGAAGCGGCTCGCCGAGGAGCCATTCCTGGGCCTCCTGCTGGGAGCGGAAACTCCTGTAGGAGGCGGAGCGGTTGACCAGGGCGGTCTCCACCAGGCGGCTGGTCTCCGGGTTGTGCGGGTTGGACAGGACGGCCAGGCGCAGGCCGAGCTTGGCCGTGCCCTGATCCTCCAGGAAGTTGGCGAAGGTGATGATGTCGAGCGGCGAGAGATCCAGGCGTAAGGTGCGGTTGTCCACCAGGATGCGCGTCCGCCGGGCCTCCCGCGCCTTGGCCACCAGCTTCAGCGCCCACTCGATGAAGGTCTCGGCGTCATCCACCACGCCGTCGGTGATGCACAGGAGATACTCGTTCTTGGACGTGAATATCTGGGTATAGGCCATGCTTCCCTCGCTGGTTGCGGACGCGGGGCGAAACAATCCGCCCCGTCTGCCTCTACTACACTCGCCGAAAACAGTTCAACCCCGTTATCGCCCTATTCCACGGGAATCATGTCGTAGCGGTCGCCCGAGATGCAGCGGCAGCCGTCGGCGGTGATCTCGAAGGTGTTCTCCACCCCGACCATGGCCACGCCGCGGATGCCCTGCTTGGGCTCCAGGGCGATGACCATGCCCTGCTCCAGCGGCTGGGTGAATCCCTTGGCCATGGGCGGGTACTCGTCCACGGTCAGGCCGATGCCGTGGCCCACGAACGGGACCCGGTTCTCGTCCAGCCCCATGAAGCCGTCGGCGAAGCCCTGCCGCTCGGCCTCGTCCAGGCAGTGCAGGTAGAGTTCCTCCGGGGTCACGCCCGGCTTGGCCGTGGCGCACATCCAGTCCTGGAGCTCCATGCAGAACTCGTGGGCCCGGCGGACGTCGTCGGGGATGGCCGACGCGGGCCCGGCGAAATAGGCCTGGGTCTTGTCCGTGTGGTAGCCCTCGAGCTGGAAGCCGATGTCGAGCATGAGCGGTTCGCCCGGCTCCCATATCTTGTGCACGTTGCCCATCAGTGCCGAGGCCGGGTGTTCGCCGCGCAATCCGAGGGGGCCGTTGAACCCGCTGGGATAGTTGCCGGAGTCCCCGGCGGACACGTGGCCGAGGAAGGCCTCCTCGCCGTGGGCCTGCATGCGGATGATGCCCATGTGCCCCTCGGCGAAAAAGACCTCCCACGCCTTGTGGGCGATCTCGCGCTCGGTCATGCCGGGATGGAGCAGGGGCGGCAGGATGTCGTACAGGCAGCGGTGGTGCCGCTCGCCGCAGCGGCGCAGGATGTCCAGCTCGAACTCGGACTTGACCATCTTGGCCAGGGCCACGGCGTGGTCGCCGGGCACGATGGCGTAGTCCTTGAGCTTGTCCGCCAGCATGATCCCGAGCTGCCAGGTCAGCCCGGCCATGACCGCCGCCAGGGTGGGCGTGAAGGGGCTGCCCGCGTCGGCACACAGGCCGGGCAGTTCGCCGTAGGACTTGAACGGCAGGATGTGCCGGACCCCCGCCTCCAGCCGGGCGCGGTTGACGCCCTTGCGGATGAGCAGCACGGGCTCGCCGTCAAGCGGCAGCCAGAGCACGCCCTGGCCGAAGGTGCCGGTCAGGTAATAGATGTTCAGCCGGGAAAAGACCAGGATGCCGCCCGCTTCCGGGGCGATATGGCGCAGGTGGCGCCGGACGGCGTCCCAGCGGCGCGAGAGTTCCTCTTGTGGGATGCGGGCGATGGCTTCGAACATGGCGGCTCCTTGGGGATTATCGGCTAGGCAATCGGAAGGCTTTGCTGTACAACGGCCTCTCAATCTGCGAGGTATCGAGCAATGTTGATCGACATGAAAGAGCTAGCGCCCCTGCTGCGCGAGGTCAAGACCATCGCCGTGGTCGGCGCCGTGGACAAGCCCGGCCGCCCCGTGGACATGGTCGGCCGCGCCCTCATCGACATGGGCTTCAACGTCATCCCGGTCCATCCCAAGCGCAGCGACGTCTGGGGGCTGCCCACCTACCCCGCCCTCGGCGACATCCCCGTGCCCGTGGACCTGGTGGACGTGTTCCGGGCCCCGCAGTTCTGCCCGGACCACGCCCGCGAGGCCCTGGCCCTCGATCCGCTGCCCAAAATCTTCTGGATGCAGTCCGGCATCGTCAGCCCCGAGGCCCGGCAGATACTGGCCGGAAGCGGCATCACCGTGGTTGAGGACCGCTGCACCAAGGTCGAGATGCAGGCCATGGGGATCCGTCCATGACCGTGGCCGCCTTCGAATGCCGCATGTGCGGCCACTGCTGCCAGGGCGAGGGCGGCATCGTCATGACCGACAAGGATTGCGTGCGGCTGGCCGACTTCCTGCACATCACCGTGGACGAGCTGGTCGCGCGCTACGCCCAGACGCGCGGCGGCAAGATTCAGCTCGGCGTGGGCGAGGACGACTACTGCGTCTTCTACAAGGAAGGCTGCTCGGTGCACCCCGGCCGCCCGGACATCTGCCGCGCCTGGCCCTACTTCCGGGGCAACCTCATCGACGAGACCAGCTGGGAGATGATCCAGGAGTACTGTCCCGGCGTGAACCCCGAGGCCGGGCACGCGGAGTTCGTCCGCCAGGGACGCGCCTATTTGCGCGAGCACGATCTTTTGCGCTATGATCCCGACACGTCGCCCAACGCGCTGATTTCCGACGAATAACCAAGGACGCTTCCCATGAATCTCCAGGAGTGCCTCAAAGAGCTTCAGCTCGCCCCAGGGGCGAACCTGGAGGAGGTCAAGTCCGCCTTCCGCAAGCTGGCCTTCAAGTACCACCCGGACCTGAACCCGAGCCCACGGGCCGCCGAGAAGTTCCGCGTGGTCAACGAGGCCTACGTCACGGCCCGCAAGCTCCTGGACCTCGCCGGACCCACGCGGTCCGCGTCCCACGGCCCCGAGGCCGAGCCCACGGCCAGCCGCGAACAGGGGGCCAGGGCCTACGCCCGGCAGCGGGACAGGACGCCCCCGCCCAAACCGGAGAAGCCGCGCCGCTCCACCCGGGCCAAGAACCAGAAGTATTACTACCGTGAGGAGGAGGTCCTGCGGACCATCCTCAACGACCCCTTCGCCAAGAAGGTCTTCGAGGACATCTACTCCCAGATCCGCAAGGACCAACCGGGCTACAAGGGCCCCCTGGAGCTCAAGAAGCGCAGCCTGCAGCTGCACTGGGGCGAGCGGACCCTGAACCTGGACTTCTCCAAGGGCATCAAGGGGTGGCTCACGGGCCAGATGGACTTCGAGCAGACCGTCCACTACCCGGCCTCCCACCTCCTGCCGGGCCGCAAGGTGCGCATCACCGTGGAGCACCCCTTCACCAAGGGGCCCAGGACCATCGAGGTCACCCTGCCCCAGGACTTTGTGGTCGGCCGTCCCATCCGGCTCAAGGGATTGGGCCGAAAGCTCGGGCCCTTCAAGGGCGACCTGCTGTTGCGCATCCTCGGGAAATGACCGTTTCAGGGGCCGGACGCGGTCCTGACAACCCCCCGCCGAAACGAACATTTGCCAATCCTGGCATACATTTTTGCCGGTGCAATAAAAGCCTTGTTTTCCCCCGGTATTTTTACTAGTCGCTGTAGCATACCGAGTATCAAGCGGAGGAACCCATGCTCGCCATCTTCGATTACAAGGCGGGGAACCAGACCAGCGTCCACCGGGCCCTGGAGCACCTGGGCATCCCGAATGAAATCACCAACGACCCCGTGAAACTGGACAATGCCACCGGGATCATCTTCCCGGGCGTCGGCGCCGCCGGCCAGGCCATGGAAGAGCTCGAATCCGGCGGCCTCGACCAGGTCATCAAGAAGCTCATCGCCCAGAAGAAGCCCGTGCTCGGCATCTGCGTGGGCTGCCAGATTCTCCTGGACTACTCCGAGGAAAACGACACCAAGGCCCTGGAGGTCATCCCCGGCGAATGCCGACTGTTCAACCCTTCCTGGGTGGACTACGAGGACATCCAGATCCGCGTGCCGCACATGGGCTGGAACCAGGTGGAGCTGATCAAGGAGTGCGAGCTGTTCGACGGTATCGACCCGGACGCGGACTTCTACTTCGTGCACAGCTACTACCCCGCACCCGCCGAGGAGTTCGTCATCGGCACCACCCGCTACGGCATCGACTTCTGCTCGGTGCACGGCCGCAAGGGGCTGTGGGCCGTCCAGTTCCACCCGGAAAAGAGCGGCCGTCCCGGCCTGAAGATGCTCCGCAACTTCTACAACTACTGCGTGGAGGCCGGAAATGCTGAGTAAACGGGTCATCCCCTGCCTCGACGTGCGCAACGGCCGTCTGACCAAGGGCATCAAGTTCGAAGGCAACGTGGACATCGGCGATCCGGTCGAGTCCGCCAAGCGCTACTACGAGGACGGCGCGGACGAGATCGTCTTCTACGACATCACCGCCTCCCACGAGGCGCGCGGCATCTTCCTGGACGTGGTCGAAAAAGTCGCCTCCCAGATATTCATCCCGTTCTCCGTGGGCGGGGGCATCAACTCCGTGTCCGACATGCGCGACGTGCTCGTGGCCGGTGCGGAAAAGGTCTCGGTCAACTCCGGCGCGGTCAAGAACCCGGACATTATCAGCGAGGGCGCGGCCATGTTCGGCTCCCAGTGCGTGGTGCTCGGCATGGACGTCAAGCGCGTGCCCAAGTCCGAGGACATCCCCTCCGGCTTCGAGATCGTCATCCACGGCGGCCGCAAGTACATGGGCATGGACGCCATCGAATGGGCCAAGACCGGCGAGGCGCTCGGCGCGGGCGAAATCTGCCTGAACTCCATCGACGCCGACGGCGTGAAGAACGGCTACGACCTGGAACTGACCCGGCTGGTGGCCGAGGCCGTGACCATCCCGGTCATCGCCTCCGGCGGCGCGGGCAACCCCCAGCACATGGTCGACGCCGTGACCGAGGGCAAGGCCACGGCCGCGCTCATCGCCTCCATCGTCCACTACGGCGAATACACCATCCCGCAACTCAAGAAATACATGTCCGAACACGGCGTCCAGACCCGCATGGTCTGGTAGTTCTAGCCGAATCATAGAAAAGGCCGTTCTCTTCACAGAGAACGGCCTTTTTCTATGCTCATTTGCACATAATATTAAACAATATAATGTAATTATTATTTTTGTGGCACTATCTCTATTTGTCGCTTCCGAAAATCAGACCGATTGATTGTTGCAAGGATTTTCTCAACGCCATTCGCAATTCTCTCTGAAGGATCTTCCCCTATTTTAGTAATACCTTCTAACACTGCTACATTGATATGAGTTGTGAATATATGTTGATTACCAATAACATCATAACATTTTGACGTTATTGATGTTGGGCATTCCCTATAATGCCTAAACGACCCGATTGAATGCCTAATTTCTTGTCCAGGTTTTAGAATATCCCAATTCAAAAATGACAACTCATTAAATGTCTTACCTGACTTTTCCCCTTCAAGAGAGATGTCGGGATTAGCTTCAATTGTTACATTACGAGCTACGCCCATCCCTGTATTCACAATTACAAGCTCCATGTAAAACAAAAACTTACTTGGCTCTATTGTAACCACAACGCACGGTTGTATTTGGAGAAGACGGGCAGATTTAGCTTCAATGGCGAGGGTACGAGTATACCACGCCAAAATAGCTGTAAGCAAAAAAAGTCCACCAGAAATCATTACTGTTGCAACATCAGCCATTGCATCCTCCGTTAACTCTTTGGAAAAATTATTTTCAATTTCCAATTCTTTATAGCTATAATGTGCCAGCCATCTCTAATCAGCCCTATTTATTGTATCTGTTTACAATAAACCAACCCTAATACCAATCAGTTATATCCATAACGCTACACAAAAAAAGCTGGCATACAGATGTATGCCAGCTTTTTTATTTTAAAATAACAAGTTAACTATTTGGCGGTAAAAATCCCGGACTTCCCGCCGGACTTGTAGACCAGCCGGCATTTGTCGATGACGATGTCCTTCTGGACCGCCTTGCACATGTCGTAGATGGTCGCGGCGGCCACCTGGCAGCCTATCAGGGCCTCCATCTCGACGCCGGTCTTGTAGGTGGTCCGGACCTCGCATTCGAGTTCGATGGTCGAGGCCTCGTCGTGCACGGTGAAGCGCACGTCGATATAGCTGATGGGCAGGGGGTGGCACATGGGGATGAGGTCGCTGGTCCGCTTGGCGGCCTGGATGCCCGCGATCTTGGCCGTGGTCAGGACGTCACCCTTGGGCAGGGCGTCCTCCTTGAGCAGGCGCATGGTCTCCGGGGAAATGCGGACCAATCCCCGGACAATGGCCGTGCGGCTCGTGTCGTTCTTGGCGGAGACGTCCACCATGCGGGCGTTGCCGTCCTGGTCCATGTGCGAAAAGCCTTGTGCCATCGTCTACTCTCCCATGACCTTGTCCTTGGCCTTCTTGAAGAAGCCCTTGGCCCGATTCTTGAGTTTTCCTGCCTCGATCTCGGCGAACTCCCGCAGGAGCTCCTCCTGGCGGGCGTTCAGCTTGGAGGGGGTCTTCACGCGGATCTCCACGAGCAGGTCGCCGTTCTGGGTGGAGCCGAGATGGGGCAGCCCCAGGCCGCGCAGCCGAAAGACCTCGCCGGACTGGGTGCCGCTCGGGATGTCCAGGTTGACCGGCTCGTCCAGGGTGGGCACCTCCAGGCGATGGCCCAGGGCGGCCTCGACCATGGAGATTTCCCGGCTGATGATCAGGTTCTGGCCCTGGCGCTCGAAGGTGTCGTCGGGCGTGACCCGGATGACCACATAGAGGTCGCCCGGAGGGCCGCCGTTGACCCCGGCCTCGCCCTCGCCGCGCAGCCGCAGGCGCGAGTTGTTGTCCACGCCCGCCGGGATGCGGACGCTCAGGTCCTTGTCCTGGATGACCGTGCCGCGCCCCATGCAGGTGTCGCAGGGGTCGGTGATCAGCTTGCCCGCGCCGTGGCACTGGGGGCAGGTGGCGGAAATGCGGAAGAATCCCTGGGACTGCTGGACCGTGCCGGACCCGCCGCACTGGGGGCAGGTCTGGGGCGAGGAGCCGGGGGCCGCCCCGCTGCCGCCGCAGGTCTCGCAATGGGTCTCCACGGGAATCTTGATGGACACCTCGGTGCCCTTGGCCGCGTCCCGGAAGGATATCTCCAGGTTGTAGCGCAGGTCGGAATCGGCCCGGGGGCGGTTGGCCCGCCCGGCCGAGGAAAAGCCGAAGACCTCGCCGAAGATGTCGCTGAAGGCGCCGAAGATGTCCTCGTTGCTGGAAAAGCCGGAGAAGCCGTTGCCGTTCACGCCGTCGAAGCCGAACCGGTCATAGGACTGGCGCTTGTCCTGGTTGCCCAGGACCTCGTAGGCCTCGGCGGCCTCCTTGAATTTGGATTCGGCGTCGGGATCATCCTGGTTGCGGTCGGGATGATACTTGAAGGCCAGTCTCCGGTACGCCGTCTTGATCTGATCCTGGGTGGCGGTCCGCTCCACCTCCAGGATCTCGTAGTAATCGCGTTTGGACATGACCGGCTACTTAGGCTTCCTCGGTTTCGGAAGAATGCAGATGCAGGTCGGAGGTGGTGTCGGGGATGACCTTGCCGGCCGCGATCTCGCGCAGGGCGTTGACCACTTCCTTGTTCTTGGAATCGATCAGGGGTTCGTACCCTTCGCGGTACTGCTTGACCCTCTTGATGGCCATCTGGGTGATGAGAAAGCGATTGCTCACTTTGGCCAGACAATCTTCAACGGTGATCCTTGCCATGCTATTCTCCTTAAAGACTTCGTTCGAAGCGCCGTTATTCCACTTTTCCGGGCTCGCCCGCCGGGAACATCCCTTGCAGGTCCTTGAGCAGCCGGGCGGAGACCGGGTAGTACATGCCGTCTCCGTTCTTCATCCAACACTGTCCCTGGGGCAGCTTGGGATCCGCGTAGAAGGTGATCCCCTTCAGTTCGTTCCCGTCGCCGTCCAGCAGGCGGCAGTGCATGAGCTTCACAGCCGTGGCGGCCAGGTTGTTCAGGGGCAACGCCTCAAACTGTAACTCTGTAAATCGCCAGAGCGCCATGTCAATGCCGGGGATGTCTTTTTCCCCTCCGTCCACGCGCCAGCCGGTGTGCCCGCGACGGACCACGTAACGCCGGTCGCCGTTGACGACGACCAGCAGGGCAACCTGGCCGATGTCCAGGGAGAACACGTTGCGCCCCTGGACGTCGAAGGCGCTCTTGACCAGCTGACTGACGCTCTCCGCATCGAGCAGGAACGGCACGGTCAGCCAGGAAGAGCGGCCGAAATAGTGTTTGGGGTCATCCTCGATGGTGAAGAATTCCACCGTGGACGGCTCCTTGGCGTCGTCCGACCAGACCTTGATGGTCAGGGCCGCCATGCCCTTTTCCGGCACCGCGGGTTCGAGCACCAGCCTGCCCGCCCGCAGCAGGGCCAGGGCGTGCAGGTAGAGCTTGAGCTCCGAGCTGGACGCCTCCTTGCCCTTGAGGTAACCGGGCAGGACGAAAACGAACCCCTTGGACTCGCGCCGGGCCACCCAGCTCGAACCGAACGGCTGGACCAGCTGCACCTGGCTGACCTGCTCCTCGTTGAAACGAAAGACCTTGGTGTCGAGGAAGTAGGCGGCCGGATGGGCGAGCTGCTCGAAGACCTCGCCTCCGAATTCGTAGACCCGGCCGGGCGTCTCCGAGTTCCAGCCGTAGGTCTTGCCGGACTCGCCCCGGGCGAACCTGAGGTTCAGGGGCGGCACGTTCTCGTCCCGGAACTGGACGATGAGCTTGAGCTCCGGCTCGGTCAGGCCGTACTCCCCGAGCATCTCGGATTCGTTCCCGTCAAAGGCGAGCAGCGGCACCAGTTCCGGCACCCGGATCAGGTAATCCCGGACCCGGTCGCCCAGGGCCCTGGCCGAGACGTTCCAGGACGCGCCCGGGACCCGCGCCACCCATCGGTCGCCGTCGAGGACGAGGGTATAGGCCTCGCCCCCCTGCCGGACGTGCACGGACTTGACCTTCTTCAGGGGATGTGCCAGCCAGCGGGACGTCACGACCTGTTTTTCCATGCCGGACCTGTACCAGTACGCGCCACCGGCCAGGGCGGCCGCGAGCACGATGACGACAAGGAACAGTATCCGTCTCAAAACAGGCATCCTCCGGGGGGACCTGGTTCCGGGCCCGAACGGACGGTTCGGACCGTGACGCGAAAGCTTGTAAAGCTGCCCCAAAGGGGCTTGCAAGTCAAGCAGGAATACTCTATCTGCCTGACCTGACCCGCCCTGCAGCAAATCGAACGGGAGAACAACAGATGGCCTCATGGGGCAAACTCACCTTTGCGCAGAAAAAATGCGTCACCGCCACGGGCAAGCTCATGCAGCAGACCGACATGGTCACGGGCGGGGCCCGCATCGGCCTGGCCATTTCCGGCGGCGTGGACAGCTTCCTCATGCTCAAGGTCATGACCATCCGCCGGGCGATCATGCCCTTTCCCGTGGAGCTGATGGCCCTGCACGTCAACCCCGGCTTCGACCCCGCCTCCCATGCGCCGCTGGTCAGGTGGTGCGCGGAAAACGGGCTGGCCGCGCACGTGGAGCTGACCGACTTCGGCCCGCGCGCCCACACCGAGGAAAACCGCAAGAATTCCCCGTGCTTCTGGTGCGCCATGCAACGCCGAAAGCGGCTCTTCGAGCTGTGCCGCGACTACAACCTGACCCACCTGGCCTTCGGACACAACGCCGACGACAACGTGATCACCTTCTTCATGAACGTGGTCCAGAACGGGCGCGCCGACGGGCTGTCGGCCAACGAGCCGTTCTTCGGCGGCAAGCTCAAGGTCATCCGGCCGACCATGCTCCTGGACAAGAAGACCGTGATCAAGGCGGCCGCCCAATGGGAGCTGCCCATTTGGGAAAACGTCTGCCCTTCCAACGGATTCACCAAAAGGGACGAAATCCATGAATGGCTACGGGCCATGTGGCGGAAAGATAAACGTATAAAAAACAATATCTTCAACGCCATAACCCGGCAACAAGTCGACTTGACAAGCAAAAAAGTCTAGACTAATAGTACTCAAAGTCCGAGTCCGGCTGCTCTGCAAACTTGTAACATCCTGGAAAGGTAATGCTTTTCCGAAAATACCACATAGTTGTCTTCAGAGACAAACAGGGTTCTTGCAAGAAATTCCAGCTCCGAGGCTGGGTTATCATGTTCCTCTTCCTGATGACGGTGTCCATGGCCGCGGGCAACGTCATTCTCTGGAATAAATACGCCGAGCACTCCCGTATCGAGCAAGGCCTCAACATCGCTGAAAAAACCGTCCAGGAACAAAAAACCCAACTCCTCAGTCTCTCCCAGAAGATCACCTCCCTCCAAGGCAACCTGAGCCGCATCCGCGATTTCGACTCCAAGCTCCGGGTCATGATCAACCTGGACCAGGACGGCAGCCAGGCCGCCGCCCCCAAGGGCGGTCCCGCCAACGAGAATTTCTCCAAGGGCTACCTGCCCCTCTACCGCCAGGAACTGCTCGCCCGCAAGATGCACGAGTTCCTGCGCCAGTTGAACGTGGAGGCGCGCCTCGAAGAGGTCCGCCAGCAGGAAATCATGCACACCCTGCGTTCCAACCAGAACATCCTCGAAGCCACCCCGTCCATCTGGCCGACCTCCGGCTGGGTGACCTCGGGCTTCGCCTGGCGCACCTCGCCCTTCACGGGCAAGCGCGAGTTCCACAAGGGGCTCGATATCTCGGCCCCGCGCGGCACCCCGGTCTATGCCCCGGCGCGCGGCAGCGTGACCTTCGCCGGACGCGACGGCTCCTACGGCCTGTGCATCCGCCTGAAGCACAACGCCAGCCTGACCACCCGGTTCGCCCACCTGAACCGCATCGCCATCAAGAGCGGCCAGGAAGTCACCCGCGGCGAGCTCATCGGCTACGTGGGCAACACGGGCCGCTCCACCGGCCCCCACCTGCACTACGAGGTCCGCCTGAACGGCGTGCCGGTGAACCCCAAACGGTACATCCTCAACTAAACCGGTTCCCGTTTCACGAATGTCCAGGGCCCTTTTGGAATGCCACATTCCGGAAGGGCCTGTTCGTTTCCGGGCGGCACGGTCCGACGCCCCGATTGGTTCGGGTTTTGCAATGACGCGATAATGGAGCTTTTCGGATTCCAACCGAGCGACCTGCTCAGCTATTTCCTGACGCTGTTCCGCATCAGCGTCGTGCTCTTTCTGCTGCCCTTTTTCGGCGGGCAATCCATCCCCAAGGTGGTCAAGGCCGCCCTGGTCCTGGTCCTGTCCATGGCGCTCTGGCCGCAGCTTTCCTTCCCCGGCTCCCTGATGCCCACGGGCTGGAACATCGCCATCATGTTCCTCGGCGAACTGGTGCTCGGCCTGATCCTCGGCATGCTCGTCAATTTTCTGTTCGCGGCGGTCCAGCTGGGCGGCCAGATCATCGGTTTCCAGATGGGCTTCGCCATGGTCAACGTGGTCGATCCCATCACCGGCACGAGCAACGCGGTCTCGGCCCATTTCCTGTACATGTGCACCATGCTGACCTTCCTGGTCCTCAACGGCCACCTCTATCTGCTCAAGGCCGTGGGCATGAGCTTCCAGTACATCCCGCCGGGCACCCTGCTGCTCCAGCCGGAACTGGCCAACGACATCTTCCACTTCTCCAACCTGATGTTCACCCTGGCCATCAAGATCGCGGCCCCGGTCATGGCCGCCCTGTTCCTGGTGGACCTCTCCCTGGCGCTCATCTCGCGGGCCGCGCCCCAGATGCATGTGCTCATCCTCGGCTTTCCCATCAAGATCACCGTGGGCTTCTTCTTCCTGGGCTTCATCTTCTCCATCATGGCCCAGTACGTGGGCGACTACCTGACCGGCCTGAACAACATGTACGAGAACGTCATGCGCTTCGGCATGTCCGGCCTGCAATAGGGGACGGCGTCCATGATCGGCCAGGAAGATCCGAGTAAAACCGAAAGGGCCACCCAGAAGCGGCGCGACAAGCAGCGCGAGGAGGGCAACGTCGCCAAGGGCCAGGAGATACCCAAGGTCATGACCCTGCTGGCCGGAGTCCTGACCCTGCGCTTCATGATCGGCTTCTACAGCGACCAGTTCACCGAGATCTACCGCTGGACCTTCCTTGAGGCCATCAACTTCCAGGTGGACAAGCCCATGGCCTACGCCCTGTTCGCCTGGGGCCTCAAGAAGATGGCCCTGCTGGTGGTGCCGTTCATGCTGGTCCTGGCCCTGGTGGCCTTCCTGTCCCTGCGGTTGCAGGTGGGCTCCCTGTGGACCACCAAGCCCCTGGAGCCGAAGTTCGGCAAGCTGTTCAACATCATGAGCGGCATCAAGAAGCTCATGCTCAGCCCGGACGCCCTGCTCAAACTGGGCAAGAGCCTGCTCCAGGCCATGGCCGTGGCCATCGCCCCGTATATCGTCATCCGGCAGGAGCTGCCCAACCTGCTCCCCTTGTTCCACTCCAACGTCCAGGGAATCCTCGCCTTCATCGTCACCGTGGGCTACAGGATGGTCTGCTACGCCCTCATCCCCATGCTGCTCATCGCCGTGGCCGACCTGGTCTACGAGCGCTGGAACTACGAGGAGCAGATCAAGATGACCAAGGACGAGATCAAGGACGAGCGCAAGCAGGCCGAGGGCGACCCCAAGATCAAGCAGAAGCAGCGCCAGAAGATGATGGAGGTCATGGCCTCGCGCATGTTCCAGGACATCCCCAAGGCGGACGTGGTCATCACCAACCCGACCCACTACGCCGTGGCCCTGCAGTACGACCCGCTGAAGGCCCCCGCGCCCCTGGTCCTGGCCAAGGGTGTGAACAAGGTTGCCGAACGAATCAAGGAAGTTGCGCGCGAGAACTCCATCCCCATCGAGGAAAACCGACCCTTGGCACAGGCTTTGTATAAACAGGTGGAGATCGGAGAAACCATCCCGGAGGAACTGTTCCAGGCCGTGGCCGCAATTCTGGCGAAGCTGGAGAAATTCAAGCGACGCCGCTAGTTGCGAGGCCTGACACCCTCCCCGGAATCCACAGACGAACCATCCGAGAGGTGTCAAAAACATGGCCCAGCCTTCCGCCAAGACCGCCATCCCGAAAATCGACTACAGCAAGTTCGCCAAGCAGGGCGACATCCTCCTGGCCGGAGGCGTGGTGGTCATCCTCTTCGTGATGCTCATCCCCCTGCCGACGCCGTTCATCGACTTCATGCTCTCGGTCTCCATCTCGCTGGGTCTGGTCATCCTGGTGACCTCCATGTTCATGACCTCGCCGCTGGAATTTTCCATCTTCCCGTCGCTCCTGCTGGTCACCACCCTGCTGCGCCTGGCCCTGAACGTGGCCACCACCCGCGCCATCCTGCTGCACGGCGACGAGGGCACCTCGGCCGCGGGCTCGGTCATCCAGAGCTTCGGCGAGTTCGTGGTCGGCGGCAACTACGTCATCGGCATCGTCATCTTCATGATCCTGTTCATCCTGAACAAGACCGTCATCGTCACCGGCACCACCCGCATCGCCGAGGTGGCCGCCCGCTTCACCCTGGACGCCATGCCGGGCAAGCAGATGGCCATCGAGGCGGACCTCAACGCCGGGCTCATCGACGAGGAGCAGGCCACCAAGAAGCGCGAGGACCTGCGCCGCGAGGCCGACTTCTACGGGGCCATGGACGGCGCAGGCAAGTTCGTGTCCGGAGACGTCAAGGCCGGCCTGATGATCACGGCCATCAACATCATCGGCGGCTTCCTCATCGGCGTGCTGCAGAAAAACATGGAGTGGATGGACGCGGCCCATACCTACACCCTGCTGACCATCGGCGACGGCCTGGTGGCCACCATCCCGTCCCTGATCATCTCCACCTCGGCGGGCATCATCGTCTCCCGCGCGGCCGCCGAGGCCAAGATGGGCGAGGAATTCATCGGCCAGCTGTCCTATCATCACCGGGCGCTCAAGCTGGTGTCCGGCATCCTGGTCATCTTCGGCATCGTTCCCGGCATGCCGACCATCCCGTTCCTGACTCTGGCCGCCATCGTCTTCGGCGTGGGCCATATCTCGGCCAAGCAGCGGCGCAGCTTCACCGTGGCCCAGGAGGCCAAGGAGCAGAAGCAGCCCGCCACCCTGGACACCCCGGAGGAGGTCCAGGCCCTGCTGCCGCTCGACCAGCTGGAACTGGAGGTGGGCTACGGGCTCATCCCCCTGGTGGACGAGGAACAGAGCGGCAACCTGCTCTCGCGCATCCGCTCCATCCGCCGCCAGTTCGCCCTGGACATGGGCGTGGTCGTACCCTCCCTGCACCTGCGCGACAACCTCCAGCTCAAGCCCGGCGAGTACCGCGTGCTCATCAAGGGCAACCCGGTTGCCAGCGCGGAGCTGCTCATCGACCACTACCTGGCCATGGACCCGGGCGACGCCAAGCACCGCATCGAGGGTGTGGAGACCGTGGAGCCCGCCTTCAACCTCCCGGCCGTGTGGATTCCCGAGGCCCAGAAGGAGGAGGCCATGCTGGCGGGTTACACCGTGGTCGATCCGTCCACGGTCATCGCCACCCACCTGACCGAGGTCTTCCGGCGCAACCTGCACGAGTTCCTCGGCCGCCAGGAGACCCAGGAGCTGCTCAACAACCTGTCCAAGCGCGCGCCCAAGGCCGTGGAATCCCTGGTGCCCGCCGTGCTCAGCGTGGGCGGCGTGCAGAAAGTCCTCCAGGCCCTGGTCCAGGAGAACGTCTCCATCCGCGACCTGCTGACCATCGTGGAGACCCTGGCCGACTACGCCCCGGCAACCCAGGACCCGACACAGCTCACGGAATACGTCCGCGCCCGCATGGGCCGGACCATCGTCAAGCCGTATCTCGGCGACAACGGGGTGCTGCCGATCATCACCCTGAACCCGCAGATCGACGAGATTCTGAACAACGCCATGCGCCCGGCCGAACAGGGCGGCTACCTGGCCCTGGAGCCGGGCATGGCCCAGAGGATCATCCAGGCCATCAACCGCTCGACGGAGGACGCCATGGTGGCCGACGGCCAGCCCATCCTGTTGGTCACACCGCAACTGCGCTCGCAGCTGGCCCAGCTGCTGACCCGGTTCATCCCGACCCTGCCGGTCATCTCCCAGGCCGAAATCCCGGCGGACGTCAAAATTCAGTCGGTCGCAACCGTCGAACTCTAGGACCAGATTATGAGAATGAAGACTTACCGGGCCGCCACGTCCACGGCCGCCTTCGCCAAGGTCCGATCCGAACTCGGCGACGAGGCCGTGATCCTGTCCAACAAGACCGTCACCGAGAACGGCTGCAAGTGCTGCGAGATCGTGGCCGCGGTGGAGAGCGATCCGCAGCCGCGCCGCCCGCAGCGCGACACCAGGGACGGCGTGGTGGACGCCGCCCTGCGCGACTCGGTGGGCTGGCAGCGCGAATGGAGCCAGATCAAGGGCCAGATTCTGGCCCTGATGAAGCCGCAGATGGACCCGACCCGGCTCTCGTCCAAGCAGCGCATCGCGCTGGAATACCTGGAGCGCGAGGAGGTGGACGAACGGGTCCTGACCCACGTCTACTGCACCATGCGCGAAACCCGCGACCTGCCGGTCATGGGAGCCCTGGACCCGCTGCTCAAGGCCACGCCGTTCCGGGCCGGGACCTGGACCAACCGCTTCCACGCCTTTGCCGGGCCCGGCGGGGCCGGAAAGACCTCCAGCCTGGTGCGCCTCGCCCTGCGCATGAAGAAGGAGCAGCCGGGCATGCGCCTGTGCCTGGCCACGGCCGACGGCGGCCGGGGCAAGGGCCGCCTGATCCTCAAGCACTACGCCGAACTGAGCGGCCTGGCCTTCCGCGAGATCATCACCAAGGACGACTTCGCCCTGCTCCGCGACGAGGCCCGGCAATTCGACATGATCCTCATCGACCTGCCCGGCCTGTCCGGGAGGACCACCCTGGAGGAATGGTCGCGCCTCTACGGCCTGCACGAATGCCCGGACCTGTCCATTCACCTGGTCCTGAATCCCTACTACAGCAAGGGCCAGTTCGAGCGTTTCGTGGACAAATACAAAAGTGAACAACTAGCCAGCGTTATCTGGACGAAACTCGATGAAGCCTGTACATTCGGGGCAATATTGAACATGGCTTTCGCCGGCGGACTGCCGGTCTCGGCCCTGTCCTACGGCCCCGGCCTGAAGAACAGCATCAGCCCGGCCACGGAAGAGATGATCTGGCGACTCATGTTCATGCGCAGGCTGCCCGACGGCACAACCCAACCCTAAGGAGCGCGTCACCCGTCATGAGCTCGAATCTTCCCCTGGTCCTCTCCGTCACTTCCGGCAAGGGAGGGGTCGGCAAGACCAACATGTCGGTCAACCTGGCCTATTCCCTCAGCGCCGCGGGCAAGAACGTGGTCCTGCTCGACGCGGACCTGGGGCTGGCCAACGTGGACGTCATTCTCGGGGTCACGCCCAAACACAATCTCTTCCACCTGTTCCACGAGGACATGACCCTGGACAAGATCCTCTTCGACACCCCCTACGGCTTCCGCATCCTCCCGGCCTCGTCGGGCGTGAGCGACATGGTCAACCTGGACAAGGGCCAGAAGCTCGAACTCCTGGATGCCATGGACTCCCTGGAGGACAACGTGGACTACCTCATCGTGGACACGGGCGCGGGCATCAACGACAACGTGCTCTACTTCAACCTGGCCGTGCAGGAACGACTGCTGATCATCACCCCGGAGCCCACTTCCCTGACCGACGCCTACGCCCTGATAAAGGTCCTCAAGCTGCACCACGGGGTGGAGAAGTTCCGCGTGCTGGTGAACATGGTCAAGGACGTGAACATGGCCCGCGAGGTCTACCTCAAGCTCCTGAACGCCTGCGACCACTTCCTGGACGGCATCTCGCTGGACCTGGTCGGCTTCGTGCCCTACGACCAGAACGTGCGCAACGCGGTCATCGCCCAGACCCCGTTCTGCCACAAATTTCCCAAGACCCCGGCCAGCGTCGCTGTCCGGCAGACGGCCCAGAAGGTCAAAAACTGGCAGGTAACCCCCAACACCGATGACAATATTAAATTCTTCTGGAAAAAGCTCCTCTTCCAGGAACGATCCGTGGCTTGAGCTGGAACAGGGCGTCAGGCATTGGGACGATTTTTCGCCGAGGGACCGGGAAAACATCGTCCGCTACTACGCGCCCAAAATCCGGATCCTGGCGCTGCGGCTCAAGGCCAAGCTGCCCCAGAGCGTGGAGCTCAACGAGCTCATCAGCGCGGGCAGCCTCGGTCTTCTCGATGCCTTGGGAAAGTTCAACCCGGAGCTGGGGATCAAGTTCGACACCTACTCGGAGAACCGCATCAAGGGGGCCATGCTCGACGAGCTGCGGCGCATGGACTGGTTCTCCCGGGGGCTCCGGCAGAAGGTCAAGGTGCTCGAGGACTCCATGCGCCAGATCGAGCACGAGACCGGCTCCCCGGCCACCACGGAACAGCTCTGCGCCCACACCGGCATGTCGGACCGGGAGGTCCAGCAGGGACTCGAAGCCCTGAACAACCAGGTCTGCCTCAGCCTGGACTCCTTCCAGGAGAACCTCGTCGGCCAGAAAAAAATGACCGACAACGAACCGTTCCAGTCGGCCGCCTTCCAGGAGATTGTTGACAAAGTAGCCAATCTCATTGAAGAATTGACGCCAAGAGAAAAATTGGTCATATCTCTGTATTACGGAGAGGAGCTGAACATGAAGGAGACTGCGGAGGTTATGGACATAACCGAGGGCCGCGTCTCGCAACTCCACTCCCAAGCATTGAATAAATTGAGAAAAACGTTCAGAGCTCGTTACGAAAACGAGTAGCATCCACGTAAAGGAGACTTTCGATGGCTTACAACACCAACATGCGCGTCCTGGTTGTAGACGATTTCTCCACCATGCGTAAAATCATCAAGAACATCCTGCGCCAGCTGGGTTTCAACAACATCGTCGAGGCCGATGACGGCTCCACCGCCTGGGAAGTGCTCAACAAGGACAACATCGACTTCATCGTCTCCGACTGGAACATGCCGACCATGTCCGGCATCGAACTGCTCCGCAAGGTGCGCGCCAGCGAGGAGTACTCGGACATCCCCTTCCTGATGGTCACGGCCGAGGCTCAGCAGGAGAACATCATCGAGGCCGTGCAGGCCAAGGTGTCCAACTACATCGTCAAGCCGTTCACCCCCGAAACCCTGGGCCAGAAGATCGAAAAAATCTTCGGCTAGGCGACCTCTGCCCGATAGGCGTGTGCCATGGTCCTGCTCGTCCCGGATGATGCCGATGATGTAACCGACGCTCCCGCGCAGCGGAAAGCGGAGTTGGACGATGCCGCGGCGAGCCGGGCCACCCAGAAGGTCGATCTCGACCTCGACGACGCCCCGTTCCTCGAAGACGAGGACGAGGACGAGGAGATCGAGGAAGTCCCGGTCGAGACCCCGCTCCTGACCGAGGACGGCGGCAAGCCCAGGCTCGGGCTGGTCGCCCTGCTCAAGAACAAGTTCGTGCTCATGGGACTGGGCGTCATCCTGGTCCTGCTGGCCGTCATCGTCATCCTCCTGCTGCGCGAACCCGAAACGCCGCCTCCGCCCCCGCCGCCCGTCGAGGAGACGGCCATCCCGCAACCGGAACCCGAGGCCCCGGAGACGCCGCAGATCATCGTCAAGCTCGACCCGTTCCTCATCGAGCAAGTGGACGAGGCGGGCAAGATACGCTTCCTCGAGGTCAGCATCCTCCTGTCCACCGAGGACGAGGGACTGGCCCGGCAGTTCAAGCAGGAGACGTATGCCGTGCGCAACGCCCTGTACTACTATCTCAAGAATAAGGATCTCGAATTTCTGTCCGATAAGGAAAACAGCGAGAAACTGAAAAAGGAACTGCTGGTCATCATCAACCAGTACATGGGGTTCGGCCAGTTCGACACGCTGATGTTCGAACAATATCTTGTGAGGTGATCCATGAGCACCACGCCGTTGGACCTGCCCATACTCATTTCCCAGCTGCCCTTCGTGCAGAAGATCGCCCATGCGGAAAAGGCCACGCCCGAGATCAACCAGCAACTCTTCGGCCCGCTGATCCAGGAACAGCTCCGCAAGCGCGAGGGCACGGTCCAACAGGTCCAGAAGAACGCCGCCACCGATCCCGTGGACCGCGACGGCCACAACGACCGGCAGCAGGAGGCCGCCCCGGAACGCCGGGGACGCGAACCAGAAGAGGAGGACCCGGACACCGGGGCCTCGGACGGCTCACCCTGGTCCGGCAACATCGTCAACGTCAAGATATGACCCCTTGAGGGGGCAACCCAGCCATGTCCAACCTGCTCATCATCCTGTTCACCCTCAGCGAGGTCGTCCTGCTCGGCGTGGTCATCGTCTTCTTCCTCCGCCTGCGCAAGTCCGAGACCCTGCTCTCCGGCCTGCACGCCAAGCAGGAGGAGTTCATCAAACGGTTACAGTTCAACACCCAGCTGGAAAACGAACTGGTGGCCACCTTCGAACAGCGCCAGCAGGAGCTGGTCGCCCTGAACACCCAGCTCGAAAACAAGGCCGCCGAACTCAGAAAGCTGGTCAAGCTCGCCAACGAATACGCCAAGTCCCCGCAATTCATGCGTGAAATCATTATCCAGGGGCACCGCTCCGGCAAGACCGCGATGCAGCTCGCCAAGTCCACCGGCCTCGGGCTGGAGGAAGTCGAACTGATCATCGACCAGGCCTAGGTGTCGCCGTGCGCATCTCGGGTTCAGGCTCCGGCGGCTCGTCCTTCGGCGGCAGCCGGTCCGACCGGTTCCGCAACCGTCACCGGCCCGGCCAGAAGGTCCGGGGCGTGTTGCTCAAGAATCTCCCGGACGCAATGGCCTGGGTGGACATCGACGGTGAACGGCTCCTGGCCCAGCTTGAAACCGTTCACCCCGAGGGCAGTCGCCTGCTCTTCCTTATCCAGCAGCTCGCGCCGCGCATCGTGCTCAAGGAACTGTCCGGCGGCGCTCCCCACGGCCAAACCGCCACCACCCTGTCCCGCATCGGCGACTTCGACTCCGCCCGCACCCTGTTCGAAAACCGCTTCCGGACCGCGCTCCGCCAGGCCGACCGCTTC
The DNA here is from genome assembly GCF_000189295.2 of Pseudodesulfovibrio mercurii. Taxonomy (NCBI): domain Bacteria; kingdom Pseudomonadati; phylum Thermodesulfobacteriota; class Desulfovibrionia; order Desulfovibrionales; family Desulfovibrionaceae; genus Pseudodesulfovibrio; species Pseudodesulfovibrio mercurii. The sequence continues at coordinate 724,308 of NC_016803.1, forward strand.
GGCCGTCCCCTGCCCCTGCCCGATTTCCTGGCCCTGCTGGCCGCCACACCGCCGCTCCACGCCGCCTACCAGGACGCGGCCAACTGCGCCGACGCCCTGTCCGCGATCCTGCACACCTCGGCCAGGGTCACCCTCGCCTACCAGCCCTGGCTCGCGCCCGCCGCCCTGCGCCAGACGACCATCGTGCGCACCGCCGACACCGGGACCGGCCTGACCGAAACCGTGGTCGAATTCGACCATCCGCGCATGGGCCTGACCCGCGTCCAGTTCCTCCACAAGGCCGACGCCCTGTCCTGCCGCGTGCAACTGCAACACCCCGAACACGCCGACACCCTGGCCCGCTACCTCGATACCCGCAAACACCCCCAGGCCCCGTTCCAAATCCAACTCCTCGGCGTGACCAAACTCCCCCGCACCCAACACAGCGGCCTCCTCGCCGAATTGCTGTTGAAGAAGTAAGACGCCCCCGGCCCCCCATCCCCATCCTTTTCCAAAGCTTTTTACCGCCGCTGAGCGGTGTGGGGCGCAGGGAGGCGTGTTCTTGTACTAAGTGGATAGGACATTGAACCAGAACGAGGCACGAAAAGTGCTTCCGCACGGTTACCGCGAAGCGGCGCCAAAAAGTTTTGGAGAGTCCAGAGAACCTTTTTCAAAAGTTTCTCTGGCGGGTCCAGGGCAGCGCCCTGGCCGCCGGAGGCGCCCGGCCGGCGAGGCCCAAAAAAAAGCCCGCCGGGTGGCGGGCTTTTGCGTGATGCGTGATTGGATCGCCTAAGCGACGGCCGGGGCAGGGCGGAGCTGTTCGCGGGCCGGGGCCTTTTCCATGGCGGGGACGGATTCGACCTTTTCCTCAAGGTAGAGGTCGCGGTTCTCGTCCAGGTGCCGCAGGAAGGCGTTGTTCAGGGCGTGTCCCGAGGCGAAGACCTCGAAGTGACCCTGGAGCCGCGCGCCGAAGGTGGCGATGTCGCCGACGAAGTCGAGCATCTTGTGGCGCACGAACTCGTCGTCGAAGCGCAGTCCCTCGGCATTGAGGATGTTGTACTCGTCCAGGACGACCGCGTTGTCCAGGGACCCGCCCAGGGCCAGGCCGTTGGCGTGCAGGTAATCGACTTCCTTCAGGAAACCGAAGGTACGCGCCTTGGCGAGATGCTGGGCGAAGTTCTCGGGCGTGATCTCCAGGGACATGTGCTGGCGGCCGATGAGCGGATGCGCGAACTCGATGGTGTAGTCCAGGCGCAGGCCGTCGTACGGGCGGGCCTTGATGTACTTGCCGTCCTGTTCGAACTCCATGGCCTTCTTGACGGCCATGACCTTGCGGGGCTTGTTCAGCTTGCGCACGCCCGCCTGCTTGAGCAGGTAGACGAAGGAGGCGGCGCTGCCGTCCATGATGGGCACTTCCTTGCCCGAGACCTCGATGTGGATGTTGTCGATGCCCATGCCGTTGATGGTGGCGAGCAGGTGTTCGACGGTGGCCACGGTCTCGCGGCCGTCCCCCAGCACCGTGGCCAGGCTGGTCTCCACGACCAGGGACGGGGCGGGGGTCAGGAACGTGGAACCGGACCCGTTCCGCAGGGAGAACAGGATGCCGGTATCTTCCGCTGCGGGCCGAAGGACCATTTCCACCTGCTTGCCGCTGTGGAGTCCGATTCCGGTGCAACGTACTGATCTATGTATAGTCGTCTGAGACATTATTCCTCCGGTTGATTAACCGATCATCCATAAGCAAGAACAATGCCATAAAGACGAAAAGCTATAACTACACGTTTTGTATTGATTTTTAGTCAAGCAAACGATCCAAACACGTGTTGCATTCAAGCAACTCTTTGTTTTTTTACCACAAGGTACGGCTGAAGGTGTTGCATTTGTACGATTAGTTTCGCCGCGCACAGACCACGCGATCCAGCCCGGCGAGGTCCTTTCGCACCCCAACCGCTTCGAATGATGGATATTCGCCAGCAAGGATATTCATTACCGCGCACCCCTGTTCCCAGCCGATTTCCATGAACATCCAGCCGCCAGGCCGGAGCATGTCGGCCACGCGGGGGAGCATGGCCCGGATGTGGTCCAGGCCGTCCGGGCCGCTGACCAGCGCGCCGGTGGGCTCGAAGCCGGTGACCTCTCGGCTGGCCGCCTCGAATTCGGCCTCGGTGACGTACGGCGGGTTGGAGACGACCAGGTCGTACGGTCCTTCCGGGGTTTGGCTAGTGAAATCCGCCTGAAGAAAGTCCAGCCGGTCCGCCACGTTGTGGGTCCGGGCATTGGCGCGGGCCACATCCAGGGCATCAGGGCTGATGTCCACGGCCACGCCCCTGGCCTGGGGAAAGAGCACGGCGATGGTCACGGCCAGGATGCCGGAGCCGGTGCCGAGGTCGGCGAAACGGAAGGGCTGGTCCTTGGAAAAGCGCTCCTCCACGGCCTCGACGATGTGTTCGGTCTCGGGCCGGGGGATGAGCACGGCGGGCGAGACCGCGAAGTCGAGGCCGTAGAACTCCCGGTTGCCCAGGATGTAGGCCACGGGTTCGCCCGCCTCGCGGCGCGCGACCAGGGTTTCCACGGCGGCCAGTTCCTCGTCGGTCAGGACCCTGCCCCGGTCCAGGTTCAAGGCCGGGCGCGAGCAGCCCAGGGCGTGGGCGGCCAGGAGTTCGGCGCTCAAACGAGGCGAGTCCACGCCGGACAGGCGGGACTCGCACCGTTTCAGCACGTCCTGAATATTGCGGGGCACAGGGGCTCCTCGGGGGCGGCTAGTCGCCCTGCCGCTTGAGGGCTTCGGCCTGGAAGTAGCTGATCAGGGCGTCGGTCAGATCCTGCAATTCACCCTCCATGATCTGGGGAAGCTGGTGCAGGGTCAGGTTGATGCGGTGATCGGACACGCGGCCCTGGGGATAGTTGTAGGTGCGGATGCGCTCGGACCGGTCGCCGGAGCCCACCTGGCTGCGACGGTTGGCCTCCTGCTCCGCCTTGGCCTTGTCCTGCTCGATCTGGAGCAGACGGGAGCGCAGGACCTTGAGGGCCTTGGCCTTGTTCTTGTGCTGGGACTTCTCGTCCTGGCAGATGACGATCATGCCCGAGGGGATGTGGGTCACGCGGATGGCCGAGTCCGTGGTGTTGACCGACTGGCCGCCGGGACCCGAGGAGCGGAACACGTCCACGCGCAGGTCCTCGGGGCGGAGATCGATATCCACCTCCTCGGCCTCGGGCATGATGGCCACGGTCACGGCCGAGGTGTGGATGCGGCCCTGGGACTCGGTGGCCGGGACGCGTTGCACGCGGTGGGTGCCGGACTCGTACTTGAGCTTGCTGTAGACCTTGTCGCCGGAGATGGAGGCGATGACTTCCTTGTAACCGCCGGAACCGGTGTGGTTGGCGCTCATCTCCTCGACCTTCCAGTGGTTGATCTCGGCGTAGCGGGTGTACATGCGGTACAGGTCGGCCGCGAACAGGGCCGCCTCGTCGCCGCCGGTACCGGCGCGGATTTCGAGGATGATGTTCTTCTCATCCATGGGGTCCTTGGGCAGGAGCAGGACCTTGAGCTGTTCCTCGATCTCGGGCAGTTCGCCCTCGAGGTCGTCGATCTCGGCCTTGGCCATCTCCCGGATCTCCGGGTCGGCGTCGTTGAGCATCTCGCGGTTGTCGTCCAGCTCCTGGGAAAGCTGCTTGTACCGACGGAAGGCCTCGACCACCTCGCTCAGGTCGGCATGGGCCTTGGAGACCTTCTTGTACCGTTCCTGATCGTTGAAAATATCGGGCTCGGCCAGTTCCTGCTCCAAAAGGACGTATTTTTCCTCAATCTCTTCAAGCTTGCCAAACATGGTCTAGCACTCCTCGGCGTTAACGGCGCAGCGCAGGGCGGCGATGGCCACCTCAAGCTGGCTGTCGTCGGGTTCCTTGGTGGTCAGCAACTGCATCATCAGACCGGGCCAGCACAACAGCTTGCACAGCCAGTTCCGGCTGTATTTCCCGGCGAACTTGATCATCTCATAGGCCACGCAACTGACCGGAATCATGAGAAAGAGCTTCATACCGACGATGTACAGGTGTTTGACGGCGAAATGTTCCGGCGAATAGAAGGTCAACAGCCATGGCACGAGCACGGCGTAGAGCACGATGGACACCGCCAGGACGAAGAGCAGGAAGGCGGTGCCGCAGCGCGGGTGCAGGCGGCTGTAGAAACGGCTGGACGCCGGGGAGAGCTCCTTGCCCTCCTCCCAGGTCCAGATGACCTTGTGCTCGGCCCCGTGGTACTGGAAGACCCGGCGAATGTCCGGGATGTACGAGATGGCCAGGATGTAGCCGACGAAGACGATCATCTTGATCAGCCCGTCCCAGGCGTGGAAACTCAGGGAGTCCACGTCGCCGCCCAGGCCGAGCAGCTCCATGCCCAGGGACAGGAAATGGGGCACGACCACGAACAGGCCGAGCGCCGCGCCCAACGCCACGACCATGGTCAGGACCAGGTGCCACGTGGTCAGCTCGCCGCCCTCCTCCTCGGAGTCCTCGGCGGCCTGCATGGCGGAATAATTGAGGGCCTTGATGCCGTTGACCATGGTCTCCATGAGCACCGGGAAGCCGCGCAGGAAGGGTTTCTTGAGCAAGGGATGCCTGACCATGGTGAACCACGGACGGACCTCGGTGACGATCTCGCCGTCCGCCTTGCGGACGGCAATGGCGAGATTGTCCCGGGCGCGCATCATCACGCCCTCGATCACCGCCTGGCCGCCCACGGCCTGGGGTGCGGCCATCGTCAGAATTCCTCGCAGTCTCAAGCAGATACCCTCCGGTAAAGGAAACGGTCCCCGGGTCGGCCCGCGCCATGTCCCGTGTACGGAGAATCATGGATTCCCCGTCGATTGTAAAGCGCCGGATAAAACAATATGCCTCCGAAGGGTACGCGACCCCACCGAAGGCATATGGTCTCGGCTTGCGCCGAAAAAACGAAGCTACTTGGACTTGGCGGCCAGGGTGCTCAGATCGCCGTACTTCTTGCGGAAGCGGTCGATGCGGCCGGCGGTGTCCACGAAGCGCTGCTTGCCGGTGTAGAACGGATGGCAGTTGGCGCAGATTTCCACCTCGAACTCCTCACCCTTGGTGGTCAGCAGCTCGGCCTCGTAACCGCAGTGGCAGCGGACCTTGGCCTTGTAAGTCTTGGGATGAATATCGTTTTTCATGACTATCTCCTGTCATTCTTTTTGCGTGGAACTCGGTCTTATACGCACTGCCCCACCGCTTGGCAAGGAAAATTTCCGGGATTTTCCCGGTTTTCGCGGTCTTGCGCCCTCGCCCCGCCCCACGGCCGCCAAAGGCGCAAAAAAGGCGGGGGCCGAAGCTCCCGCCTTTGTCAGTCGAGTTCGGTTGAGAACTAGACGCAGCCGGTGGGCTTGGGCAGGCCGGCCATCTTACAGGCTCCCTTGCCGGGTCCGGACGGGAACAGTTCGTAGATCTGCTTCAGCTTGAAGCCGGTGACCTTGGAGAGGATACGGACCATCGGAGCGATACCGTTCTTCTTGTAGTAGTCCTGCAGGAAGTCGATGACTTTCTGGTGATCCTCGGAGATCTCCTTGATGCCCTCGGATTCCTTCACGTATTCGACCCAAACAGGGGTCCAGTCTTCAAATTTCTGCAGGAAGCCGTCTTCGTCAACTTCGAAAGAAGAGCCCTGGAATTCAACAACAGCCATTGTATCCTCCTAAGTGGATGTTTGTCTTGCTGTAGCTCCGAGGGTTCCCGGAGCGACCTTATCCATTTAAACAGCGATCCGCTGCTTAGCTGCGATCCAAAAGACCGGTGTAAAACCGTGGAGGGACATTACGTCGCCTCCCCAACCTTGTCAAGTACTCGCCACAATTCAATGGAACAAAAAGCGGTCCGAAAAGGCACCCGTAACGAACTAGGATTCCATGAGTTCGGACAGATGATCGCGAGCATACTCCAAGGACGGGTCCATGTCGAGGGCCGCCCGCAGGTAATCCTCCGCCTCCTGCCGGTTGCCCAGGAACTTGTGGCACAGGCCGAGATTGGCCAGGTCGTGGGGCGAGCCGCTGTCGATGTCCAGCGAGGCCTTGAAGTCCTCGGCGGCCAACTCGTACCGGCCGCCCTTGAAGTGGGCCACGCCGCGCAGGTTGAAGAACTCCCGGCACTCGCGGTCCAGCGACACGGCCCGGTCCAGAAGTTCGACGGTCTCCTCCCACGCCTCCATCTGGGACAGGGCGTAGGCCTGGTAGAAGACCGCCAGGCCGCGCTCGGCGTCGGCCGGTTGCAGGTCCACGGATTCCTCGAAGCAGGCCGCCGCGTAAAGCGGATCGCCCATGCGCAGGGCCAGCAGTCCCCGGAAGAACGGAAGGAAGTACGCGCCGGGGTAAATCTCCTCAAGCACGTCCAGCCCCTCCAGGGCCTCGTCGAAGTCCGCGTCCTCGGCCAGGATGCGGCCCACGAACAGGCCAATGGACCGGTGCGGGGTGCGCTCCCGGAAGTCGAAGCCGGGCACGAAGTTATAGTTGGCCGTGACCATCAGCTCCGGGTGCCGGGTGTCCACGGCGTAGAGCGTGTCGCCCTTGTCCGCCAGCCCTCGGGCCAGGGCGGTCAATTCATTATATATGTCCCCGTCCTCCACCGTGGGCAGGGAATCGAGGGGGACCACGCCGCCCCGCTTCAGCCACTCGATCTGATCGAGTTCGGTGAACTTGGGCAGCCCCGAGGCCTCGTACACGCGGCTGGTCTCGAAGTCGCCCGCCAGTTGGGCCACCTCGGTCACGGCGCGGATGGCCGCCTTGACCGGCGAGGCCGCGGTCCCGGCGGTGAAGACGATCTCGCTCAGGGCCGGGAAGGTCTTGCGGTCCCAGGCCACGGCGGCCACGGTGGGCACGGGATAGCCGAGGCTGAAGTCCTTGAGAATTATGGTCACGCCGTTGCGCGCGAAGCAATCGAGCAGACGGCGCAGGACCGGATCGCCGCAGGTGGCCGGGTCAATGGTCGGGGTGACCTGCCGGGAGCGGTCGATGAGCGCGCAGACGTGCCGCTCCACCAGCTCGCAGGCCCCCTGTGCGATGGACTCCTCGAAGGTGTTCCCGGCGGAGGAGCCGTTGAATTCGTTGAGCTTCTTGAACCAGTCCAGGGGGACGTACTCCTCCCGCCCGGCGGCCACGTTGAGGGCCGGGTGGAACCTCCAGCGGATCAGGTCCAGGAGCCGGACGGCCTTGTCCGGCCCGATGTTCTCGCCCACCGAGCGGATCACCTGGCCGACGTCCATGACCCGGCCCGGCCAGCGGGCCTGGGCCTCGGACCAGGTCAGTTCGGTGAAATTCTCCGGGTCGGCCCAGAAGCTGAAATAGGAGAAGCGCTCCACCAGCTCCATGAGGGCCGAGGCCTCGGCCTGCTCCGGGGACGCGCCCTTGCCCATCTGCTTGCGGGTGGGCATGACCTCGCGGGCCTCGGGGCCGCACTCGCTGACGAACACCGGGATGCCGAGACGGCCGGTGTCCACCCGGTCGGTCCGGGCCAGGACGCCGCTGCACTTTTCGGCCAGGGCGGCCTTGACGCGGGCCACGGTCTCCACCGGGCTGCACGCCTTGTCCTGGTCCGTGGTGAAGGATTTGGGACAGTTTCCGAGTTCGATCACGCGGCCTTCCTCTTCATGCGGAACAGGTTGATGACGTTTTCCTCGCCGGTCTCGTTGTCCTTGTAGTTGGCCGCCGACTTCATCATGGCGAAGGTTTCGGCCGCCTTGTCGAAAAACTTCCGGCCCTGCCGCTTGCGGTCCATGGCCATGAAGACCTCGGCGGACGGGGTCTCGGCCAGATGGGCGCCGAGGAAGTCCGCCAGAGGCTCGTAGACAGCCTCCTCGTACAGGACCTCGCAGCCGATGATGTAGTCGAAGCGGCACCCCAGGGAGTCCCTGGTGAAGTCCACCCGCCGGATGTCCACCAGGCCGTCCAGGCCGTTCTTCAGCACGTTGATGCGGCTGAACAGCAGGGCGTAGGGTTCCACGTCGCTGACGGTCACGTGGTGGCCGAGCTTGGCCATGACCATGCCGTTCACGGCGCAGCCCGTGCCCACTTCGAGGACCGAGCAGCCGGGCGTGAACGGAAACCGGGTCAGGGTGTAGCCCAGGACCAGGCAGGAGGGCCAGACCTTGGCCCACAGGGGCAGGGAAATCTTCTTGCCCGACCGAGTCCGGTCCACCAGCTTGTCGAGATACTTGGGCATCTGTTTGACCTGGAGGATCTCCAGGGTCTGGTCGCCGATGGTCACGGGCTCGAACCCGACCTCGCCGAACTCCCGCACGGCGAGGTCGATGAGCGCACCGATGGGCTGTTCCAGGTTGAAAACGGTATCCGCCATTCTTCCCTCCGGAATACGAAGGCCTCTCGAAGAGGCCGTGTTTTATTGGTCTATCGAATTGATCCTTTCCAGGACCCACAGTCCGCCGGGCGTGGTGTCGTCGCGGTCGAACTCCCAGACGGCGCGGTATCGGACCGGACGGCCCTCCTCGCCCACGCGCAACTGCGCGTCGTAGTGCACGGAGGCCGTGGTGCGGCCGTTGTCCGAATGCAGCTCCGTAAGCAGGGCCGAGACGAGCATGACCTCGGTGCGGGGGCGTTCCCCGGCGGCCACGGCATCGCTGTAGACCCCGTCGGACAGAAAGTCGCGGAGATCGTCGTAGTCTTCCTTGTCGCGGGCCTGCTGGAAGCGGGAAAAGAGGACCTTGGCCCCTTCCAGGAACTCGGCCTCGTCGAACCCGTCGGCGCGCAGGGACGAACCCGTGGGCGTCCCCGTGGGGGTCGTGGGCTCGGGCCGCTGGCCGGGTTCCCTGGAACCGAGCATGTCCCAGGTGCGGCGGGCCGCCTCGTGGCGGTCCATGGTCCGGGCCTCGGGCCGTTGGGCGGTGCCGTCGTCGGACCGTACGTCGGGCCGGGTCTCGCCGGAGCCGTCCTCGTCGCCGGGCTTGTCCGGGTAGTCGGGCCGGGACCAGCGACCGGGCCGGGTCCGGTCGTCGTCATTGCCGCCGGAACGACGCCGGAAGGCGCGGACCAGGAAATAGGCGATGAGCACCAGCAGGAGGATGTTCAGGATGGAGCCGGTGCGGCTCGGGGCCGCGGCCTGGGCAAGGGCCGGGGTGGCCGTGAGCAGGACCAGGACGGACGCGGTCAGCAGCCTGCCCAGGCAACGTGCCCGGCGGTGCGCCGAACGGCCGGACGCACCGGCCGCGATTGCATGGATGACGTTGTGCATGGGTGTTTCGTAAAACAAAGTCGGCGGACAGGCAATCAATCGATGAGCGCGAGGTTGCGCAGGATGGCGTAGAGGCTCTCCACCTCGATGGGTTTGGGCAGATAGGCCGCGGCCCCGCCCTTGTAGTAGGCCCGGACCACGGTCTTTGGGTCGTTCAGGGCGGTGATCATGATGACCTTGGCCTCGTCGGCGGCGGAAACGCCCGCCTCCTGCTCCATGGCCCGGATGTCCTTGAGGGCCTGGTGGCCGTCCTTGTTGGGCATCATGATGTCCATGCAGACCAGATCGTAGGGACGACCTTCGGCAATGGCCCGGCGGAAGGCGTCCACGCACTCCACGCCGTCGGAGGCCGTGTCGCATTCGCCGAAATCGGACAGCAGCGCGGTCAACAGCTTGCGGCTGGTGAATTCGTCTTCAACTATAAGAATACGCATTGATTCTCCTTATCGGAAACAAAAGTACACCACTCCAGGAAGGAAGACAACGGGCCGGGCAGACTTCGGACGCAATATATAACGCCTTCACATGCCGCCCGCCCGTACGGCCGGGACTTGCCCTGGAGGCGATTGCCACGTAGGAACAGGGCCACGGCGAACCACGCCGCCCCGGAGGAAACCTGATCATGGACCTTTCGCACATCCCCGCCCTGCTCGGCGGCTTCTTCGACTTCCTGGACAGCCCGCAGTGGCGCGCCTGGCCGTTCAACGCCGGGTACGGGGAACACATCCTGCCCGCCCTGGCCCGGCTGCTCTTCGTCACCCTGATCATGGGCGTGATCCTGCTCTTCCTCCGCCTGCTCTTCGGACCGGGCGGCCCCCTGCGCGACAAGGAACTCGACGAGGAGGCCCGCCGTGAGACCGAACGGGAGCGCGCCGAGCTCAAGGAGCAGTTCGACAAGGGCGAAATCTCCGAGATGGAATACAAGGCCCGGCTGAAGCGCCTCGAGGATTGATCATGTCGCTGGCCACCCACACGCAACTGGTCCGGGAATTCGCCGAGAGCCACCTCACCGGCGAGGAGAACAACGACTACCACATCCGCCTGAAGCTCGACCACACCATGCGGGTCCTGGACAACGGCCTGGCCATCGTCGCGGACGAGCGGATCACCGGGCGCACCGGGGAACTGGCGGCCATGGCCGCCCTGTACCACGACATCGGCCGGTTCCCGCAGTTCACCCGCTACCGGACCTTCAAGGATGCGGACTCCGTGAACCACGGGCGCATGGGCGTGCTGACCCTGCGCCGCCTGGACCTGCCCGGCGGGTTCACGACCGAGGAATGGCGCCTGATCCGGGCCGCCGTGGGGCTGCACAACGTGAAGGACCTCAACCCGGCCCTGACCAACCCTCTGGCCGCCATGGTCAACGTCACCCGCGACGCGGACAAGATCGACATCTTCACCGTGATCCTGGACTACCTGGCCAGCCCTCGATCCCCGGACCGGGTGGTCCTGCTGCAACTCGAGGAAGACCCAGCGCGCTACACCCCGGCCGTCATGGACGCGGTCCTGTCCGGCGGGTCCTGCGACTATTCCCTGCTGCGCTTCGAAAAGGACTTCCTGCTGCTCATGACCGGCTGGCTCTTCTCCCTGACCTACGCAACCTCGGCCCGACTGCTCCTCGAACGCGGCCTGGTGGCCCGGACCTTCGGCATGCTGCCCTCGACCCCCGAGGTGGAGGCCCTGGAGGCCAAGGTCATGGACCACCTGCGCGCCCGGGGCGCGGTCCGGTCCTGACGACCCCGTCCGGGGACGACGCTTTACATCCTCCGGCGAGTGCTTATTATTTCCGGTAACGCACTCTCATCCGAACACAGGAGGACCCCTCATGTCCGATACACTCTACGACGTCGTCATTCTCGGCTCCGGCCCCGGCGGCCTGCAGGCCGCCATCCACGCCTCGCGCAGGAAGGCCAAAACCCTCATGCTCGGCCGCATAGACAACTCCAGCCTGTACTGGGCCCACGTTGAGAACTACTGCTGCCAGATCAAGATATCCGGCGAGGAAATCCTGAAGAAGGGCCGCGAACAGGCCGAGAGCTTCGGGACCGAATTCCGCAACGAGGACGTCCTGGCCATCGAGCCGGACGGCAGGCTCTTCTCCCTCAAGCTCGAATCCGGCGACGCGGTCCGGGCCAAGACCATCATTCTGGCCACCGGGTCCAGCCGCAACAAGCTGGGCGTGCCCGGCGAAAAGGCGCTGCTCGGCAAGGGCGTGAGCTACTGCGTGGACTGCGACGCGGGCTTCTACAGAAACGAGGTGGTGGCCGTGGCCGGGTGCCGCAGCGCCGCCGCGGGCGGGGCCGTGGCCCTGACCCACTTCGCCAGCGAGGTGCACCTCTATTGCCAGGAGCTGGACGTCAACGAGGGACTGCGCAGGCAACTCGCCGAGACCGGCGTGCACGTCCACGAGGGCGTGTCCATCCAGGAGATCCGGGGGGAGAACGCGGTCGAATCCGTGCTCCTGGACGACGGCTCCACCCAGGCCGTCAGCGGCGTGTTCATCGAACTGGGCGCCAAGGGCGTGCTGGAGCTGACCGCCATGCTCGGCGTGCGGCTGGACGAGAACATGAAGTACATCGAGGCGGACAAGAAGCAGCGCACCAACGTGGAGGGCGTCTACGCCGCGGGCGACATCTGCGGGCCGCCCCTCCAGATGGCCAAGGCCGTGGGCGAGGGCTGCGTGGCGGGCATCGAAGCCGCCACCTACGCCAAGAAGCTCGAAGCCTAGACCGAAACGGCTAGGTTCCCGGGATGCGGCAGCAGACCTGGGCCTCGATGAAACCGGATATCCGCTTGCGGGCATCCGGTTCGTCGTTGTTGAAGCGCAGGACCGCGTAGTGGGCGTGGTTCCGCATGAAGGTCTTGACCACGGTGCAGCCCACGCCGATGCCCTCCCCGGCCATGTCGAAGGGATGGAAGGTCAGGCGCACGCGCCCGCCCTTTTCCGCCGGGCAGCCGTCCGGGCCGTCGTCCACGAAACGAACGCGGGCGCAGCTGTCGGACATGTCCTCCAGAACCCCCCGGACGGCCCCCTTCCCGTTGGCCACGAAGGCCGGGAAGGTGCAGCAACAGCGCGGTTCGCAACGCTCCTCGGCGTCGAAGACCCTCTGGGGGGCGGCCAGTTCGAACAGGGTGCCCGGCGTGTCCAGGGTTTGCAGGACGCGGGTGGTAAAGCCGAGCAGCCTGCCGTCGTAGGCGTAGCGGACCAAGGCGAAGGTGTCGGTGGCAAGGCGCTTGACGACCGCGTCGGGCACGTCGGCGAAGACCGTCAGGCGGCCGTCCTCGCCGAGCCCGGCGACCAGCCCGAGGAAGCGGTCCTCAAAGGTGGAAACCTCCAGAATGATGCTGTCTCCCACGGCGATGTCCATGCCGACCTCCCCCTATGCTTGCGGTAAACTATGGCCTTTCGGACCGCAATTATATATACGCCTTGCATGCTCAAAACGCTCGGAATGATCGCCTGGATCGGATGCCTGATGACCCTGGCCTGGCAGGGCGCGGCCTGGGCCGTGACCGGGTCCTGGCCCTCCATAACCCTCATGACCGTGCTCGGCAAACTGCTCGGCATGGACCTGCTGACCCTGGCCGGGAACCTCCCCCTGGACGTGGCCGCCAAGGCGGCATACGTGCTCGTGACCACGGAAGTGGCTGTTTTCCTGTGGTGGTCCGGAGTGGCCCTGTTTGGTCTGATGTTCGCCCTCGGCCTCCTTGGCCGAAAGTAAATTCTGCATAATCCCGATTCTTCCGGACGACGCTCGTCGTAACCCGAAAACCCCTTTAGGGTATGGACTAAACCCCACGGTTTCAGCTACAAGTTTGTATTCCGCTCTAACCCATGAGGTCGCTCCATTGCAGAAACGGTATCTTCCCATCGCCATCGTGACCGGCATCCTCTTTCTTGTCGCCGCAGGCGGCTATCTGGCCCCTGCCGGCTCCGAGGGACCGCCCGTGCGCGTGCTCCTGGAGAACAAGGGGGGCAAGGTCATCCTGAACCATGCGCAACACATCGGCGACATGGACGGCCGATGCGTCGACTGCCACCACACCTCGGACGCGGACCGGGATCCGGTCGCCTGCTCCACCTGCCACGTGGCCAAGTTCGACGAGAACTTCAAGGTCGCGCACCAGGACGCCATGGACGAAAAACAGTGCGGGGCCTGCCACCACGCCGGGGCGACCATCGCCAGGTTCAACCACGACGAGCACGCCGAGAACTACGCCTCCGGCGACTGCCTCTCCTGCCACCACGGCAAGGACATCGAGCCCGAACCCCAGGCCTGCTCCAACTGCCACAAGGACGGAGCCGAATCCCGGCCGAGCCTGCGCGACGCGGCCCACGCCCGGTGCGCGGACTGCCACGACGACTTCTACAAGGAAGGGGCCGTGGGCTGCACCCGCTGCCACGAGCGCAAGGCCGAACCGGCCGACCAGACGGACTACCAGGCCTGCGCCGACTGCCACACCGGGACCGTGGACAGGCTGATCCCCACCACCATGACGGCCTACCACGACCAGTGCCGGGGCTGCCACGAAAAGAACGGCAGCGGCCCGTTCAGCGACGACGCCTGCTACCAATGCCATATGAAATAAGGGACCGAAGCACCATGAGCGATTTCAACTTCAGCCTGCTGTGCGGCGAGACCGGGCCTTTGACCACGGCCTCCCGGCCCGACATGCTGCGCCTTCCCATGGAGGGCATGACCCCGGTCCTGGCCGTGGGCGAGCAGGTCCTGGCGGGCGCCAGGGTGGCCGTAGGCAACGGCCCGGACAAGGGCGACCTGCACGCCCCCCTGGCCGGAACCATCCTTGAACTGGAGCCCCACTCCATGCTCATCGAGGCGGACGCCGGGGGCAGGACCGAACCCGTCTCCCCCTGCGCCGAGGGCGGCGAGCCGCTCAGGCGTTGGCTCAAATCCATGGGCGTGGACGTGGGCCTGATGTACAAGGCCCCCACCCTGATCATCAACGCGGTTCCGCCCGAGCCCGGCATCTCGGTCTACGAGCCCCTGCTGCGCGACTACCGCAAGACCCTGCAACTGGGCCTGGACACGGTCCAGAAGGTCGTCGAGCCGGGCAGGATGTTTCTGGTGGCGGCCAAGGGCAACCAATCCACGGCCTTTGCCAACTGCACCGTGGTCCACGTCACCCCGGTCTACCCCAACGGGCTCGACCCCCTGGTCTTCAAGGCGGTCCTCAAGGAGGAGGTCCTGCCCGGCTCCCGGCCGGACAAGGCCACCATCCTGTCGGTCAAGGACCTGTACGCCGTGGGCCGGGTCATGGAGACGGGCCGTCCCGTGACCGAGACGCCCATGACCATCGGCGGGCAAAACCTGCTGGTCCGCGTGGGCACGCCCGTGGGCTTCCTGGCCGTCGAGGCCGGGGCCCGGCTCCAGCCCGGCGACCGCGCCGTCCTGGGCGGCCCCCTGCGCGGCCTGGCCGCGGTCAACCTGGAACAGGGCGTGGACAAGGACACCAGCGGCCTGACCCTCATGCGCCAAGACGCCAGCCTCGAGACCACGGACAACTTCTGCCTGGGTTGCGGGGCATGCGAGCGCCACTGTCCGGCCCGGATCATGCCCGGCATGATCAGCCGATGCGCCGAATTCAAGCAGTTCCAGCGGGCCGAGGCCTACCACATCCACTCCTGCATGGAGTGCGGCCTGTGCGGCTACTGGTGCACGGCAAGGCGCCCGCTGCTGCAATACATCCGCCTGGCCAAGTACGAGCTGGCCCTGCTGGCCGGCGCCCACGCCCCGACCGGGCCCACGGACGAAGAACTCAAGGAGCGGACAGGAGACTCGCAATGCTGAAGCCGCTGAATCCCATCCTGACCGTGGCCGTCGCGCCCCACGTGCACTGCGGACGGACCATCCGGCGCCACATGATCGACACCCTCGTCGCGCTCTTGCCCGCGGCCCTCATGGCCGTGGTCGTCTTCGGCATGGGGGCGCTCAGGGTCATGGCCCTGTCCTGCGCCGTGGCCGTGACCACCGAGGCCCTGCTCAACCGGATCATGAAACGCGAACAGTCCGTGGACGACTACAGCGCCCCGGTCACCGGCCTGCTCTTCGCCTTCCTGCTCCCGGCCTCAAGCCCGTGGTGGCTGGTGACCATCGGGTCGTCCGCCTCCATCACCCTGGGCAAGATGATTTTCGGCGGCCTGGGCGGCAGCCCGCTCTGCCCGCCCCTGGTAGGCTGGGCCATGTGCCGCATCTCCTGGGGGAGCTGGATGGACACCAACGCGACCATGCTCTCCTCCCAGCTGGCCGCGCCCCTGCAACAGCTCAAGTATTTCGGCGTGGAGTCCATCGCCTCCATCCACTACCAGGACCTGTTCCTGGGCAACCAGCTCGGCGGCCTGGGGGCCGTCCACGTGGGCGCCCTGCTGGTGGGCGCCGCCTACCTCCTGCTGCGTGGGCACATCTCCTGGGAGATCCCGGCCGGGTTCCTCGGCGGACTGCTGCTGACGGCCTGGATCTACCGCTTCATGGACCCCGCGGCCTACGCCCCGCCCCTGTTCCACCTGCTGGCGGGCGGCGCGGTCTTCGGAGCCTTCTTCCTGGCCACGGACCCGTCGTCCAGCCCCATCGGCAGGCTGCCCGACGTGATCTTCGGGCTCATGGCCGGGGCCATGGTCATCGTCATCCGGGTGTACGGCACGTACCCCGACGGCGTGCCTTTCGCCATCCTCCTGGCCAACCTGTTCACCCCGCTTCTGGACCGCATCCGGCCCCGCCCCTTCGGCGGCCCCTACTCCTTCCTAAACGGCAGGGAGGGCGCATAGATGAAGGATATGATCAAGATGGTCCTGGTCCTGTCGCTCATCTGCGGGCTGTCCGGACTGACCCTGGC
This sequence comes from Pseudodesulfovibrio mercurii, assembly GCF_000189295.2. Taxonomy (NCBI): domain Bacteria; kingdom Pseudomonadati; phylum Thermodesulfobacteriota; class Desulfovibrionia; order Desulfovibrionales; family Desulfovibrionaceae; genus Pseudodesulfovibrio; species Pseudodesulfovibrio mercurii. The sequence continues at coordinate 740,385 of NC_016803.1, forward strand.
CTCGGTGCGCCACGCCACCTCCGCGCGCATCGAGGAGCAGGTCATGACCTACGTGCAGGGCCCGGCCCTGAAGGACATCTTCTCGAACTACGACAACAACCCGATCAAGGACCGCAAGACCTTCGACCTGCCGACCGGGACAGTGACCGTGTTCCCGGCCATGAAGGACGGCAAGCTCCTGGGCGTGGCGCTGGAGACCTTCGGCAAGGGGTTCGGCGGCCCGGTGGGCATCATGGTCGGCTTCAACACCGACGGCAGCGAGTTGGTCGGCATCGGCACGACCACCCTCAAGGAGACGCCCGGCCTGGGCATGCGCCTGACCGAGCCGGACTACCGCGACCAGTTCCGGGGCCACAGCACCAAGTCCGTGGAGCTGACCAAGAACGGCGGCGACATCGCGGCCATCGCCGGGGCGACCATCTCGTCCACGGGCAGCGTGGCCGCGGTCAACGAAGCGATCCGGATTTTCAACCAGATCAAGGACAAGATCCACGCCACGTGGTCCTGACAAGGAAAGCGCCATGAGCACATTGTGGAAGGAATTCTCCAAGGGACTGTGGACGGACCTGCCGCCGTTCAAACTGGTCCTGGGGCTGTGCCCCACCCTGGCCGTGACCAAGACGGCCTACAACGGCTTCGGTATGGGCGTGGCCGTCATCTTCGTCCTGGCCCTGTCCAACATGCTGGTCTCCATGCTCAGCCGGATCATCCCCTCCAAGGTGCGCATCGCCTGCTTCATCGTGGTGGCGGCCTCCCTGGTGGTCTGCGTCGAGCTGCTCATGCAGGCCTACGCCTACCCCCTGTACCAGCAGCTCGGCATCTTCGTGCCCCTCATCGTGGTCAACTGCATCATCCTGGGACGGGCCGAGGCCTTCGCCTCCAAGAACCCGGTGCTGCTGTCCATCGCCGACGGCCTGGGCATGGGGTTGGGCTACACCCTGTCGCTGACCTTCCTGGGCTCCCTGCGCGAGCTGTTCGGCTACGGGACCTGGTTCGGCATGCAGGTCATGGGCGGCTGGTTCAAACCCTTCGGCTTCATGGTCGAGGCGCCGGGCGCCTTTGTCTGCCTGGGCGTACTCCTGGCGGGGATGAACGCCCTGACCAATTGGCAACGGAAAACCAAGGGACTCGAGGCCATCCAGGGCCCGGTCCACGATTGTAAAACCTGCGGCATGTGTGCCAGCAAACCGAGGATGTAATCATGAAACGACTGCTCATATTCCCCCTGCTCCTTCTGACCCTGGCCCTGTGCGCCTCCCCGGCCCTGGCCGAACGGCCCACCGACCAGAGCCTGATGACCATGTTCGAGGCCTCCGGAACCGTGGATACCGTGCAGACGATGATGGCCAAGCTCCTTGCCGTGGCCCAGATCCAGCTGAAAAAGAAGCTGCCCAACCTGCCGGAAGAGGCGGGCCAGATCATCAACGAGGAAATGCACAACGCCGTGCAGAAGACCATGAACGACGTGCTCGCCAAACAGACGGCCTACTACGCCGAGCGTCTGACCCAGCAGGACGTGGACGACCTCATCGCCCTCTACGACACACCGGTCTGGAAGAAGCAGTTCGAGGTCACCCAGCAGTACGCCCGGGAGGAGTACGGCAAGATGCTGCGGGAGGACATCCCGAAAATGACCAACGACATGATGGCCCGCATCGCCACCCGCCTGAAGGAAGCCGGATACATCAAGGACAAGTAGCATGGATTACTTCGTACTCGTCATCGCCGCCATCTTCGTCAACAACATCGTGTTGGCGCAGTACCTGGGCAACTGCCCGTTCATCGGCACGTCCAAGAACTCGGGCGTGGCCATGGGCATGGGCATGGCCGTGGTCTTCGTGGCCACCATGGCCGCGGTCATCACCTGGTGCGTCCAGAAATTCCTGCTCACGCCCAACGACCTGGACTATCTCCAGACCATCGCCTTCATCCTGGTCATCGCCGCCCTGGTCCAGTTCGTGGAGATGTTCCTGAAAAAGGCCGTGCCGCCGCTGTACAAGTCGCTCGGCATCTTCCTGCCGCTGATCACGACCAACTGCGCGGTGCTCGGCATCGCCATCATCTGCCAGCGCGAGGAATACTCCCTGCTCGAGACCCTGATCTTCTCGGTGGCCTCGGGCGCGGGCTTCCTCCTCGCCCTGGTCCTGCTGGCGGGCATCCGCGAGCGGCTGGACCTGTCCAGGGTGCCCATGGCCATGCGCGGCACCCCGCTGGCCCTGATCATGGCGGGCCTCATGTCGCTGGCCTTCTTCGCCTTCAAGGGCATGGCCTCCTAGGAGTTTGACGCTATGATCACCGCTTCCGTACTGATCCTGCTCGGCATCGGCTTCACGTCCGCCGTCATCCTGGCCGTGGCCTCCAAGCTGCTCTACGTCTACGAGGACCCGCGCATCGCCCAGGTGGAAGGGGTGCTGGCCGGGGCCAACTGTGGCGGGTGCGGTTTCCCCGGCTGCTCCGGTGCGGCCCAGGGCGTGGTCGAGGGCAAGGCCGGGGCCACGGTCTGCGTCATCGGCGGCGACGCCGTGGCCGCCAAGGTGGCCGCCATCATGGGGCTGGAATTTTCCTCCATGGAAAAGCAGATCGCCTTTGTGGACTGCACCGGCGGCGTGCGCGCCGAGGAGGTCTACCGCTACGCCGGGGTCAAGGACTGCCGCGCCCAGCACATGCTCTACTCCGGCTCCAAGATGTGCCCCGAGGGATGCCTCGGCTTCGGCACCTGCGTCACGGCCTGCCAGTTCGGGGCCATCGAGATGGGCCCCAACGGCTATCCCGTGGTGGACCCCAACCTGTGCACGGCCTGCGGCGGCTGCGCCCAGGTCTGCCCGCGCGGCGTGATCACCATCTGGGGCATGACCGCGCGCATCACCCACCTGAACCTGGAGACCGACTGCCTGGCCCCGTGCCGCCAGCGCTGTCCGGGACAGATCAACATCCCCCGGTACATCGAACAGGTCTCGCACGGCGACTACGCCGGGGCGCTGGAGACCATCCGCGAGCGCATCCCCATGCCCCTGTCCATCGGCCGGGTCTGCCCCCACCCCTGCGAGGGTGTCTGCCGCCGCGGCAACGTGGACGAGCCTGTGGGCATCAACATGATCAAGCGGTTCGCGGCGGACTGGGAGATGAACTCCGGCGTCCGCCTGCCCATCACCTGCGCCCCGGACACCGGACGCAAGGTGGCCGTGGTCGGCGGCGGCCCGGCCGGGTTGTCCTGCGCCTTTTTCCTGCGCCGCCTGGGCCACCGCCCGACCATCTTCGAGTCCATGCCCAAGCTCGGCGGCCAGCTGCGCTACGGCATCCCGGAATACCGGCTGCCCAAGGCCGTGCTCGACTGGGAGATCCAGGGCATCCTGGACCTGGGCATCGACGTCAGATACGGGCAGTTCTTCGGCAAGGACTTTTCCCTGAACACCCTGCATGAGGACGGCTTCGAGGCCGTGTTCCTGGGCATCGGCGCGTGGATGAACCTGAACCTGCGCATCGACAACGAGGACGCCGAGGGCGTATCCACGGGCACCGAGTTCCTGACCAAGGTGGGCCTGGGCATCGACACCGGCACGGGCCGGAAGGTCGTGGTCGTGGGCGGCGGCAACACCGCCATCGACGCGGCCCGGACGAGCCTGCGCCTGGGCGCGGACGTGACCCTCATGTACCGCCGCACCCGGGACGAGATGCCCGCCAACATGGAGGAGATCGTCGGGGCCGAGGAGGAAGGCGTCAAATACCTCTTCCTGGCCGCACCCACGCGCATCGTCAAGGACGACGCGGGCCACGTGACCCACATCGAATACATCAAGATGGAGCTCGGCGAGCCCGACCAGTCCGGCCGCCGCCGTCCCGTGCCCATCGAGGGGTCCGAGACCCTGATCGAGGCGGACACCGTGTACACGGCCATCGGCCAGAAGCCCGAACTCTCCTGCCTGTACGAAAACGGCGTCTGCCAGCTGGAGGAGACGCGCTGGCGCACCCTGGCCGCCGATTCCGACACCCTGCGCACGGCCATGCCCAACGTCTTCACCGGCGGCGACATGCACACCGGCCCGGCCCTGGTCATCACCGCCCTGGGCGAAGGCCGCAAGGCGGCGCGGTCCATCCACCAGTACCTCAACGGCGAGACGCCCCACGTGGACGCCCGCACCCAGCGCGACCTGCTGCCCTACACCATGTTCACCGACGTGCCGGACGTGGGCTTCCGCGAGCGGTCCAAGATGCCCCACCTGGTGGAGTGCGACGAACGCGCCTGCACCTTCGACGAGATCGAGGGCGCCCTGAGCGAGGCCCAGGCCAAGCACGAGACCTGCCGCTGCCTGCGTTGCGGCCTGACCTGCTACAACCGGGACATGATCGACGGCCAGACCTGCACCAGCGGGGACTGTGTTAAAAATCAGTAAAAAAGGGTTGCAAAGCGCAGGACCAGGCGATATACAGTTTCTCCCTTGAGGCGATGTCCCCGAGGAAAGACCAAAGTGGGCGATTAACTCAGCTGGTCAGAGTGCCATCTTCACACGGTGGAAGTCACAGGTTCAAATCCCGTATCGCCCACCACTTTGACAGAAAAAACGGACGGTTGTCGCAAGCGTCCGTTTTTTTTCGCGTGAGCCTGGGCGCTCAGGCCACGATCCATTCCAGGGCCTGATCGAGCTTTTCCGGCGGATAGAGCTTGACCTCGCAGTCCATGAGCAGTTCGCCCAGGCGGACGCCCCAGCGGACCCAGTCCGGACCGCCGACTACGGCCAGCCTGCGGAAATCCTTGCGGTGGGCCAGGCCGAACTTGGCGTCGTCCCACATGGCCTTGAACTCCCACCCCTTGAAGTCCGCGTCCATGAACAGCAGGGCGTCGGCCTTGCCGCCATCCCCAATGGCCTTTTCCAGGGCCGGAATCCAAACGTCCCTGTAGTCCGCGTCCGTCAGCTTGTCCGTGGCCCTGACCGCGACCATGGTCGGCGTGGATTGTTCCATAACGGTGATCATGCGAATCCTCCTTGTTCGGATACGACGATTCAGGGGGAACATACCCCATTTGCGGAGTTTTGGGAATGTCCGGGGCTAGCGGCCGAGGTGCCGGAGCAGTTCCGTTGCGGCCGTATCGCCGGGCGAGCGCTCCAGGATGCGCAGGGCCAGGTCGCGGGCCTTGTCCGGCCTGCCCGAGGCCAGGTAGAAATTGGCCAGGGCCACGAAATAGGCCTGGTTGTGCGGTGCGGCATCGAGCGCCCTCTTCATGGCCGCCTCGGCCTCGACCGGCCGCTTCAGGGCGAGCAGGACCTGGCCGTAGTTGTACTGGGCGCGCGCGTTTTCCGGCAGGTGCTCGGCGGCCCGGCCCAGGTAGGTCTCGGCGTCCGTGTAGCGCCCCATCTCGGCCAGGAGCAGCCCCAGGGAATAGGCCACTTCATACAGGTCCGGGCGCTGCACCGTGACCTCGCGCAGGAGCCGTTCGGCCCGGACGTTGTCGCCCTGCCGGTTGTAGAGCATGGCCAGGTTGACCTTGGCCGGATAGAAATGGTCGTCGATGGCGATGGCCTTGCGGTAGTCGCGCTCGGCCGCCGGGTCGTCGCCCCGGTTGACCGCCAGGTTGCCCAGGTTGTAGCGCTGGGCCGCGAAGTCGGCGTTGTAGCGCAGGCTCTGCCGATAGTCCTCGAGGTCCGCGCGGAAGGCTTCGCGGTCCGCCTCGCGCAGGTCGGACTCGGGCAGGGAGCTGAGCAGGGCCGCGGCCTCCATGCGCACGCCCTTGACCGGGTCGTACAGCTTGGGCGCGATGCGCCTGAGCCGGGTCTCGGCGTCGAAATAGGCCAGGCTGCGGATGGCGGTGTAGCGGATCAGGGCATCCGCGTCCTCCAGCCCACGAGCCAGGGCCGCGCGGCTCGCCTCCGAGGGGTAGTCGCGCAGCAGCTCCAGGGCCGTGGCCCGGACGATGGACGGCGACAGACCGTCCCCGGCCAGCCGGATGAGCTCCCCTTCGGCCTCGGGCCGGCCGGCCCGCCCCGCCGCGATGACCGTGCCGTAGTGCGGCTTGCGCTTCTCGCCGTACCACTTGGTCACGGCCTGGACGTTCCACGCCAGGGACTTGTCGTCGTGGCACCCCTTGGCCGAGCAGGCGTTGGGCGTGCCCAGGGTCACACTCAGGTCCGGGCGCGGCACGCGCAGGCTGTGGTCGGCCCGCCGGTCGATGCCCATGTAGGTGCGCTCGGGCATGTGACAGCGGATGCACAGGTACCCTTCGCTCGGCTTGCCCTTGTCCTCCCTCTTGTGAAAATGGTGGCCCGGCGTGTCGTAGACCTCGGCCCGGTGGCACTGGGTGCACAGGTCGTTGCCCTCCTTGTGCCGCTTGAGGCCGTGCACGTCGTGGCAGTCGCCGCAGCGCACCCCGCGCGCGTACATCTTGCTCTGGACGAAGGAGCCGTAAACGTAGTCCTCGGCCTCGATCTGGCCGTCCGGGAAATACATGTCCCGGCCGAGAAGCTGCGGGACCATCAGGTCCAGAAGCTCGCCCTCCCCGTGCGAGTTGTCGCCCAGCTGGAAACGCCGCGCATGGCACGGGGCGCAGATGCGGACCTGTTCCTCGTTGCCGATGCCCGAGGTGCACACGGTCAGGGCGTAGTTCGGGACATCGGCCCGGGCCAGGGGCGGCAGGTCGGCCCAGGCCACGTGTCTGGAGCCCGGCCCGTGGCAGGCCTCGCAGCCCACGTCGATCTCGGCCCAGGTGGTGTGGTAGGCGTCGGCCTCGGGGTCGTACCCCTTGCGCACGCGGGTGGAGTGGCACTCCGCGCACATGACGTTCCAGGTCTGGCCGCCGTTGGTCCAGTGAAGCCAGTCGCCGGGCCCCTGCACGTCGTAGGGCGGGAGCCGGTACCAGGCCCTGCGCTCCACGTCCCAGGCGATGTTCAGGCATTGCAGCCTGCCGCCGGGGAACGGGACCAGATACTGTTGCAGGGGATAGACCCCGAAGGTGTAGGTGACCTCGAACTGGCCGGGCTTGCCGTCCGGTCCCTCGGTCTCGACGAAGAACCGTTTGTCGCGGCGGTAGAAACGCGAGACCACGCCGGAGTGGGGATCGGTGTAGGTCACGTTGTTGAAGTCGCCGAGCACCGTGTCCTCGGCGGCCGGTTCCATGGCCCGGTCGTGGTCGGAGCCACGCCACTTGTCGTAGGCCGCCTTGTGACATCGGGCGCAGGCCTCGGAGCCCACGAACCGGGCGGGTTCCTCCTGGGGGACGCCGGTGCGGGGCGGATGGAGATACAGGGCCGCCGCAGGAGAAAGCAGGATGAGCACGGCCGCGACCAGCGCGATGCGCTCCCAAACGGCCGATTCGTGAAATGGCGTGCTCATGGCGTTCCCCGTTCCCGTCCTAGAGCCGCACGGCCTGTTCCGCCCGGAAGCGGTCCCGGCGGCGGGGTGTGGCGCAGTCGACCTTGACCACGCCGTCCTCGATGCGCACGGCGAAGGTGTCCAGGGGCCGGGGCGCGGGGCCGGTCAGGACCTCGCCGGTCAGGCTGAAGGAGGAGCCGTGACAGGGGCAGACGAACAGGTGCTTGTCCTCGTCCCAGGGCACGGAACAGCCCAGGTGGGTGCAGGTCCGCGACAGGGCCAGGAACCCGCCGTCCGCCAGACGGGCCAGGTAGAACCGCCCCTGGGGCACGGGCGTGACCGTGCCGGGCTTGAACGAGGCGGCCTCGCCCACGGTGACGATGCGCTCCGCCGCTTCGGGCCGGTCGCGGTCCCGACGGGCGCCCAGGAAGGACACGCCGAGCCAGGCGAATTCGGCCAGGCCGGCCAGGCCGAGAAATATCCAGAGCCGGTTGAGGAAGGTCCGGCGGGTCGTCAGTCCCGCGCCGTTCTTTTGCTCCCACTTGCTCACGACAACCCTCCCGCTGCGGCCGCCCCCTGCGCCCAGGGCGCGACCAGATGCATCTCCGCGCCCCGGAACCAGACGCCGACCACGGTCAGGGCGGCCAGGGCGGCGAAGCCCAGGACCAGCCCGGCCATGACCGCCTCGGCCCGGGTGCAGCCAAGGACCCTGACCACCAGCCAGTACGCCCCGGCGGCCAGAACAAGCACGGCTGCCGTGGGGACCATCCCGCGCGTGACCAGGGTGTCCGTAAGCGGCGCGCCCGCCTGCGCAAGCGCGTTGTCCGCCAGGACCACGGCCAGGGCCAGACCAGCGCCCGTCAGGGCGGCGGCCAGGGCCAGCTCGCGCCCGCGCTCCGAGCCGAACCAGACCCCGCCGGGCAGAGCGCTGTCCGGCAGAAAGGGAACGAGCAGGAGCGTCACACCGGCCAAAAGCGGCCAGACAAAGACCGCGAACAAGGGATGGAGGTGCAGGAGCAACTCCTGGAACCCCTGGAAGTACCACGGGGCCTTGGTCGGGTTGGGGCTCATGCCCGGATTGGCCTGGGCCAGGAGCGGCGCGTTCCAGACCAGGGCCAGGAGCAGGACCAGGGCGATGAGGCCGAGCCCCACGGCGGCCTCGCGGGCCACCAGGTCCGGGACCACCGGCACGCGGCGCACGGGCTGGTCCCCTTCGGGCGCGCCGATGAGCCCGTGGGCCTTGCGCACCAGCCAGAAGTGCCAGACCAGCAGGACCAGCAGGCAGCCGGGAATGACGGCCACATGCAGGACGTGGAAGTTGGCCAGGGTGGCCGGGCCGATCTCCGCCCCGCCCCGGAAGAAAGTGCGCAGCCAGTCGCCGCACAGGGGGATGTAGCCGAGCATGGCCGTGGAGATGGTCACGGCCCAGTAGGCCAGCTGGTCCCAGGGCAGCAGGTAGCCGGTGAAGTTGGCGGCCAGGACGAGGAAGAGCAGAAACAGGCCGATGACCCAGTTCAGGCGGCGGCCCGGCCCGAAGGCCCCGGTCAGGACCACGCGCAGCAGGTGGAGCACGGCCACGACCACCAGCAGGTTGGCCCCGGCGTGGTGGATGTTGCGCACCCAGTAGCCCAGGGGGACCTCGCGGCCCAGGGTCTGGACCGAGGCGTAGGCCCCGCCCGGGGTCGGCTCATAGGCCAGGAGCAGGAGTACGCCGGTCAGGAAGAGCAGCCCGATCAGGGTCACGGCCATGCCGCCCAATCCAAAGCTCAGGGAGAACCGGATCGTGGACAGCGGCACGGTGCGGGGGTGCAGATGGAGGATGAGGTCGGTGATGGACTGTCTCGAGGGCCGCATGCGATATCCTTTGCCGGAGCGCCGCCCCCGCGACGCCCCGGTATGTTCCCGTGTCGGACGCCGCTACTTGGCGGCGGGGTAAATGGTCTTCCAGTCCTTTTTCATGTCCACCACGGTCCAGCCCGCCTGGGCGGCCGCGGCCAGGGCCTTCTCGGCCCCCTTGTCGTAGGCGAACTCGCGCTGGCCGTCCGTGTGGTGGACCAGCAGGGCAAAGCGCGCACCCTGTCCGGCGGTGGCGTACTGCAACATCTGCAGGTCCCCGTCGGAGTTGCCGAAGGCGGCCACGGGACGGCGGCCGATGTGCAGGTTGATGCCCACGGGCTTGCCTTCCTTGTCGTCAATGAAGTCCAGCTGGGCCTCACGGAGGATGGCCGGCTTGCCGTCGCGCAACTCGAACTTCGTCTTGATCGAGCTGCCCACCACCTGCTCGGGCGGGACGCCGTACACCTTCTCGGTCCAGGGGCGCATGAACTCGATGCCGCCGCCGGACACGATGAAGGTCTTGAAGCCGTTGGCCCGCATGTAGTCCAGCAGCTCGAGCATGGGCTGATAGACCATCCCGGTGAAGAGCATCTTGGTCTGCGGGTGCCGGGCCGTGGCGATCCACTCCCGGACCAGGGCCTCGAACTCGTCAGTGGTCATGCCCGCGTGGGTGGCCATGACCACTTCGAGCAGGGCCTTCATCCCGCCCTTCTCCACGCCCTTCATATCACCTTTGAGCAGCGATGCGAAGGGCTCCTGCGTCTTCCATTCCGGATGATCCGGAGCGAGCTGCCGGACCCGGTCCAGGGCGAAGAACAGCTGGGCGTAGAGGGGTTTTTCCGCCCACAGGGTGCCGTCGTTGTCGAAGGTCGCGATCCGCTCGGGGACCGGGATGAAATCCGGCCCGCCCTCAAGGGTGGTCCGGGTGACGAAATCCATGACCGCCCGTTTGGCCGGGCCGTCGTTCCAGGAAGGCAGCGGGTCCGCCGCAAGGGCCGGCAGGCCGAAGGCGATGACGAAAATCAGGATGAGCAGGCTGGAGGCATATCGACGCAGGCGCATTCTTTCTCTCCTTCGGGAATGGCCCGCCCCCGGAGGCCTGGGACCTCCGGGGGCGGGTGTTCATGGTGTATCCGGTACGCTCCCTAGTTGCCCGAGGGCAGGGTCAGGCTGATGCCGTCCTTCGCAAGGGAGTCGCGAATGTACTTGAAGTGCTGATACTTGGTCAGCGTAATGGGACCGGTGTAGGTCTCGCTCTGCAGCTTGCGCGGAGGATACTGCACGTAGGTCTTCATCAGTTCCTGGATCGCCGCGTTGATGGTCACCACGGTCCAGGTCCGTTCGGTGTAGTTGTTCATGAAGATGTCGTAGCGTTCCTGCGGATCCGCCCAGAGGTCGAAGATCTGCGGGATGGTAGCGACATACTTGCTCTGGCCCTTCCAACCGAGGTTGGAGTCCACGGCCAGTCCGCCGGTGGCCTGGCCGTTGTCGCCGCGCAGGTTGAACACGGCCTTGTAGTTGCCGACGCGGGCCGCGCCGGGGGTCAGCTCGTCCTCGGTGAAGTAGAACCAGCTGGTGCGGGCGCACTTGCCCTTGCCGAACAGGACCGGGGACATGTCATAGCTGTCGAAGATGATCGGCTCTCCGGCACGGTCCTTGGCGGGCAGCTTCACGCCCGCGACGGAGGCGAAGGTGGCCATGAAGTCCAGGCCGCCGACGATGTCGCTGTTGCGCACGCCGGCCTTGATCTTGCCGGGCATCCAGGCGATGGCGGGAACGCGGTTGCCGCCTTCACGCACGGTGCCCTTGGTGCCGCGGAACGGGGTGTAGCCCGCATCGGGGTACACGTCCTGCCAGGCGCCGTTGTCCGTGGTCCAGAAGACCAGGGTGTTCTTGTCCAGGCCGAGCTTGCGCAGCTTGTCCATGATGCGGCCGACACGGGTGTCGAGCTCGACGATGGAGTCCGCATACTTGGACTTGGACATCGACTTGTGCTCGAACTCCGGGGCCGGCATGTTCGGCTGGTGAACCTTCATGAAGTTCACGTTGATGAAGAAGGGCTTGCCCTCCTTGGCGTCCTTGGCGCCCTGCTCCAGGAACTCCAGGGCCGCCTTTTCCACGTAGCTGTCCAGGAAGGGAATGCCGACCACGCCCTTTTCCGGGGTGTTCACGTATTCGCCGTTGACCGTCCAGTCCTGCTTGGCCTTTTCCCCGGCCTTGCCGGACAGGGAGCCCTTGGTCACCTTCTGGAACATTTCCCGCAGCTTGGGATCCATGTCCGGGAACCACTTGGGATCGCCGTAGGTGTAGGCGTTGAGGTGGTAGAGGAAGCAGTACTTCATGTCGTCGTAGCCCTGGGCGTTGGGCAGGGCGTAGTCGTCCTCGCCCAGGTGCCACTTGCCGGTGAAGTAGGTGGCGTAGCCGGCCTGTTTGAGGACCGAGGCCAGCGTCCACTCGGCCGCGGGCAGGCCGCCGCCCTGGCCCTGGAAGGCCACGGTGGTCATGCCGCTGCGGTTGGGGATGCGCCCGGTCTGCATGGCGGCCCGGCCCGGCGTGCAGCTGGGCTGGGCGTAGAACGAGAAGAAGGTCATGCCCTCGTCCGCCAGTTTGTCGAAGTTGGGCGTGGGCATGCCGCGCCCCTCGCCGCCGCCGTACACGCCGAGATCGCCGAAACCGGTGTCGTCGGACACGATCAGGACGATGTTCGGCCTGCTCGCCGCCGAGGCGATGACGGCCAGGCACAGGATCAATGCGGCCGCAATGGCCGGGACATACAAAATCCGTCGTTTCATGAGTGGAACCCTCCTCTGGGTTATACCGCCATCCTGGGCGATGGTAATGGACCTGCCGTTTGAACACCACACCAAACTGCGGACCCAGCAGCTCGGCCTTTCCATCCGCCCGTCCTTGCATATCGACCCGCTCATAAAGCTGGTCTATTCTATTTCCTAGGCAGCCCTCCAGAATTTGTCCAATGCAATTTAATTACATTCCGATAATATTTTGTTATCAGAAATGGAAATGTAACACACCAGAAGGTATTCCGCCCAACCGCCACGGGACGACCCGCTCATCAAACTCCATTAAAAATCAAAATCATGAACATCACTCTCAGACACATCGAACAAATCGACGCCCTGGCCAAGCACGGCAATTTCCGTCTGGCCGCCGAAAAGCTCTGCATCTCCCAACCGGCCCTGTCCCGCTCCATCCTCACCCTGGAGGACAAGCTCGGAGTCCGGCTGTTCGACCGCTTGCGGGGCAAGCTGCTGCCGACCCGCTATGGCGCCCTGATCCTCCAGCGTGGAGAAAGGCTGCTCAACGACATCGACCTGCTGCACCGCGACATCGCCCTGCTCAAGGGAGGCGAGAAAGGCGAGATCAACGTGGGCTGCGGACCGTTTCCGGCCGAACTCCTGGCGGGCGATGCCATCGGCCGGTTCAACAAATTGTTTCCGAAGATGACGGTCAAGCTGACCGTGGACTATGCGCCGAGGCTGACCGAGTTGTTGCGCAAACGCGTGCTCGATTTCTTCGTGGGCGAATCCCAGGAGGTGAAGGACGTGCCCGAATTCGAGATCGTCGGTCTGCCTCCGGAGGAGCTGTTCTACTGCGTCCGCAAGGGCCATCCGCTGGCCGCCCTGGAGAACCCGACCCCCGAGGACTTCAACGCCTATCCCCTGGCGGCCATGTGGACGCCGGAACGCATCCTGAACCTGTTTAGCAAACTCCTCGGGCGCGAGATCCGGTCATTGGAGGACTTCGGCACGGGTCTGATCCAGTGCGACAGCGCCACCACCCTGCTGCGGATGGTGGCCAGCAGCGACGCCTTCACCATGACCACCCGTCAGGTACTCAACAAATTGTCGTCAAAGGACGAACTGTACCTGTCCCCCAAGCCGAGACTGGACCTGTGGACAGACTACTCCATCGTCCGCCTGAGCGGCTGCTCCGTCTTCGACGCGCTGCAAACGTTGCAGGACGTATTCCTGGACGTGGCCGAGGAACTGAAGGAACGGGACTGACCGCCGCCCGGCTCCCGGCCTAGTTCCCGAACAGCGGCTCCTTGATCAGCGAATCGATGACCGGGGTGAGCTGGATGCGGAACATGGCCTGCTGGCCGAAGTCGTCGGGCTTGACCACGGAGTATTCGAACCCGGCCTTGATGTTCACCGGCGAGCCGCCCATGCGCACGGTCTTGCCCACGAACAGCCCCACGGGCACGGTCCAGCGATTGCCTTCGGACGCGGTGTGGTCATAGGTGATGGTCGGGTTCATGCCGATCTGCCAGGCGTCGGGCAGATTGAAGGTCAGCACGTACAGCAGACTGCCCCTGTTCAGATCGGGTTTCCTTCCCTGCCCGGCCGAGGCCACCTTCCAGAAATAGTTGGGAAAGAGCGCGGCGGTGAACAACTTGTTCTTGTAGCCGAGCACGACCGCCGGACCCAACCCCCACTGATCCTCGCCCAGGACGTCGTCCGTTGCCGTGGGCAGAAGGGCCACGGGTCCGGCCCCGATTATCAGGTTCGACCCCGTCACGGTTTCCGGGGGGGAATACAGGACCGGCAGCTGGATGTCCCCTATGCCGCCCACCTGGCGCGTGTCGCCCCCGCTCGTGGGCACGGGCTGGCTGAAGACGATGGGCACCACGGGCCGGGTGACCAGCTTGGCCTGGTTGTCGCCGGTCCCGTAGAGCGGGATGGGCATAATCGGCTGGAAATTCACCCCGACCCCGTACTTGGGACCGTCCTCGACCTCGGTGCCGTTGAAGAACTGCAACGGGTGAATGTCGAAATTGAGCGCCCACAGGCTGCCCAGGGGGTTGGCGAGCTTGGCTCCGGCCTCGGCCAGGGCGTTGGTATCCGGCACCGAGGCTGCCGCACCGCCCTCCGCCCGGACCGGTCCGGCGAGGCAGACCGATACGGCCAGCCAGACGACAAAAACAAAGGTGGAGCACGCGATTGCACGCGCTCCACCCGGTCCGCTCCAAACAGGCAAGAAGGTCTTCATCAACGGCCCTCCCTCGGCATCCATGCGATTGATAACCAAAAATTTACTTCATTAGCTAAAAGTATCCTTTTTGTTATCGCAAAATGTCAAGGAAATAATGGGCGGACGATACGGGGCCGTCGATGAACCCGAAAACGGGTCGCGGACCGGGCCGGGATCAGGCGAAGATCACCCGGATGGACACGTCGCCCGTCATGGTCTCGAGCCTGGCCAGGAATCCCTCGGCATCCAGCCCGTCGGCCGAGAGGATCTGCGCCTTCCGGTCGCGCAGGAACTCGGCCAGCACCCCGGCGTCCACCAGAATGCCCCGGGCCAGCAGCCCCCGTCCGGTCTCCGCGGCCAGGGTGCTGAAGACCTTCATGGACACCCGGGCCGGTGACGCCTGGGCGCGGGAATGATCCTTGATCTCGATCCCGCTGCGGAAGCTCTTGTAGAAGTTGTCCCTGCCCATGACGATACCGACCAGGCCGGGCATGGCGCTGCCCAGGCCCATGCGGTCCCCGTCCTTGATGTAGGTTCGGTCCAGGTCGTCCACCGGGCTGTTGTTCAAGAATATGGTCCGCACCGTGGAGTCGATGAATCCGTCGTCGAAACCGAGGGCATCATGCAAAAAACCGCGCACGGACGTCCCGGAAACGCCGTCCAGCGCGAATCCCTTCTGGAGAATATAATTCCAACCCCAGGCGGCCTCCGCAACCATCGAAAGTTCCATACAACCGGGCTTACTGATCAATTTCATTTTTGCCTTCCCGCATGTATTGTACTGAAATCGAACATTATGTCGACACCAACATAGTATATTGTTTTTTTTGACATTAATTTTGAAAACAGGGTATGAGGAGACAGTTAGTCCGTTTATCGACAACGCGTCAAGCCATACGCTCAATATCAAAAAAAGCAGAGGGTGAATCAATGTCAAGAATTCTGAGAATCAACTGTCGGACGAAGGAATACACCTTTGAGGATGACGGCCCCTACGCCGGGCTCGGCGGTCGCGCCCTGACTTCCAGGGTGATCAACAAAGAGGTCCCGGCCACCTGTCATCCCCTGTCGGCCGAGAACAAGCTGGTCTTCGCCACCGGCCTGATGGGCGGCTCCACCGCGGCCAACTCCGGCCGTCTGTCCGTGGGCGCCAAGTCCCCCCTGACCGGCGGCATCAAGGAGTCCAACTCCGGCGGCCTGTTCGCCCACAAGATGCCCAAGATGGGCCTCAAGGCCATCATCCTCGAAGACAAGCCCGCCGAAGACGCGCCCTTCTCCACCCTGTTCATCACCGAGGACAAGGTTGAATTTCGCGATGCCACCGACATCGTCGGCATGGACAACTATCCCGCCCATGACAAGCTCCTGGCCCAGTACGGCGACAAGCTCGTCGCGGCCATGATCGGACCCGCCGGCGAGACCCTGCGCAAGGCCGCCACCATCCAGTTCACCGATCCGTACAAGCGGCCCGCCCGCTCTGCCGGTCGCGGCGGCACCGGCGCCGTTCTCGGCTCCAAGAAGATCAAGGCCATCGTCCTCGACCCCGAGGTCAACGAGAAGGTCTCGGCCGCCGACGCGGACGCCTTCAAGGAAGCCCGGACCACCTGGGTCTCCATCCTCAAGGGCCATCCGGTCACCTCCCAGGGCCTGCCCGCCTACGGCACCAACGTCCTGGTCAACATCATCAACGAGGCGGGCGCCATGCCCACCAAGAACTTCCGCTACGGCCAGTGCGAGCACGCCGCCGAGATCTCCGGCGAGAAGATCGCCGACCTGATCAAGGAACGCGGCGGCAAGACCACCGAAGGCTGCCATACCGGCTGCATCATCCAGTGCTCCCAGCAGTACAACGACGCCAACGGCAACTACGTGACCTCCGGCTTTGAGTACGAGACCGTCTGGGCCCTGGGCGCCAACTCCCTGATCAAGGACATCGACGACATCGCCCTCATGGACCGCATCTGCGACGAAAAGGGCATGGACACCATCGAGATCGGCAACACCGTGGCCGTGGCCATGGACGGCGGCATCATCCCCTGGGGTGACGGCAAGGCCGCCATCGAGCTGCTCAAGAAGGTCGGCACCAACGATCCCCTGGGCATGATCATCGGCAACGGCGTGGACTTCGCCGGCGGCGCCTTCGGCGTGGAGCGCCTGCCCACCGTCAAGGGCCAGTCCATGCCCGCCTACGACCCGCGTGCGGTCAAGGGCGTCGGCGTGACCTACGCCACCACCCCCATGGGCGCTGACCACACCGCCGGTTACGGCGTCACCGCCAACTGCCTGGGCGTGGGCGGCTCCATCGACGGCCACAAGAAGGAAGGCAACGTCGAGCTGTCCAAGAACCTCCAGGTTGCCACCGCGGCCATCGACTCCATGGGCTTCTGCCTGTTCGTGGCCTTCGCGGTCCTGGATTCCGACAACGGCGTCCAGACCATGGCCGACCTGGTCCAGTCCTGGACCGGCAACAGCTTCTCCGTGGACGACCTGGTCGCCCTGGGCGCTGGTGCCCTGAAGGACGAACTGGACTTCAACGAGCGCGCCGGCTTCTCCAAGATCGACGACCAGCTGCCCCGCTTCTTCGAGACCGATCCCCTGCCGCCTCACAACGTCATCTGGGATTACACCGTGGAAGAACTCCAGGACGCCAAGGTCTAAGCAGCGCATCAAACGGAACGACAAGGGCCGGGGCATGTTCCCCGGCCCCTTTTTATGGTTGACCCACGTACCCCAACCGCCTAGGTTCAAATCATGGGAATAGAACTCAAATGCTTTGCCACCCTGAGGGATTACCTGCCTGAAAACAGCGACGACTATCCCGTTGAACCGGGCGAGACCATCCGCTCCCTGGTGGCCAAACTCGGCATCCCGGAGAAGGACGTGACCATCATGTTCATCAACTCCCGGTTCTCCAAACTGGACAACGAGATCAAGGACGGCGACCGCGTCGGGCTGTTCCCCCCGGTGGGCGGAGGCTAGTCCCTTGGACGCCTCCCTCGAAGAGTCCATCCGCAGCCTCGCGCACCCCGGCGCCCTGCCCTGGGGCGGCAACGGACCGGTCCTGGACGTGAACGACGTGGCCGAACTGGCCGGGGAGCACGGCGTGCCCGGCCATGAGGTCGAGGCCCTGGCCCTGATCCAGGGCGTCACGCCCGCCCGCTACCTGCGCAACCGGGAGTCCGTGTCCCGCGAGGACCAGATCCGCCTGCTCCGGGCGAGCGTGGCCCAGGTGGGACTCGGCGGACTGGGCGGCTCCCTGCTGGAGCAGTTCCTGCGCCTGGGCGTCGGCACCGTGCGCGCGGCCGACGGCGACGTGTTCGAACCCTCCAACCTGAACCGCCAGGCCCTGTCCACCCTGGACGGGTGCGGCCGCCTCAAGACCCGCGCGGCCCGTCTCCGGGCGGCGGAGATCAACCCATCCGTCACCCTTCAGACCCACGCGGAATACCTGACCCCGGAGACCCTGCCCGATTTTCTGGACGGCTGCGACCTGGCCCTGGACGCCCTGGGCGGTCTGACCATGCGCGGCCACCTGCAACACGCCGCGTCCGACGCGGGTATCCCCCTGGTGACCGGGGCCCTGGCCGGATGGACCGGCTTCGTCGCCGTGGTCATGCCCGGCCAGCTCGGCCCGGCGGACCTCATGGGCACGGACAACGGCGCCGAGGAGCGCCTCGGCTGCCCGGCCCCGGCCGTGAACTTCATCGCCTCGCTGATGGCCTCGGAAGCGGTCAACCTCCTGACCGGCGCGCCGACCCTGGCCGGGAAGATGCTCATGACCGACCTGCGCTCGCACACCTTCGAGGTCGTCTCCCTCTGATCCGGTGTCAATTCCTTCCGCATTATGTTTTCATTGACGTAATTCCGAAGATTCGTCTATTTTCATCAGTTAGCAGGATATCAAACTGAAACGGCTTCTTTTTTTGACCGCGAACTCCGAGGTGCCCCATGAAACGGAACCCAGAAATCATACTCAGATTGCGCGTCTGGCTCGAACAGGAAGACCAGACCTACATCGGCATCGGCAGCACCCTGCTGCTCCAACAGGTGGAAAAACTCGGCTCCCTGCGCAAGGCGGCCGAAGCCCTGGGCATGTCCTACCGGCGCGCCTGGGGCAAACTGAAGAGCGCCGAGGAGCGCATCGGCAAGCCCCTGGTGGAGAAGACCAAGGGCAAGGGCCAGCGCTTCAACCTCTCGCCCTACGGCAAGGAGGTCATGGAGGAATTCCTGCAATTCTACCTGGATGTTGAGGAATACGCCACCAAGCGCGCCACGGAAGTGCTCGGCATGGACGTCACCAAGTCCGGCGAATTCTACCGCGACGACATGGAATAGCACCTCATCTTGTTTGGGGTCAGCGGATACAACTGTTCATCAATGGAGGAACGAATGAAACGTTTGCTTATCGCCGTCCTGTCCTGCCTGATCATCACGGCCATGGCCCTGCCCGTCATGGCGGGTCAGACCCTGATGATGGCCACCACCACCAGCACCGCCAACACCGGCCTGCTGGACGACCTGATCGTGCCGAAATTTCTGAAGGACACCGGCATTGAGATCAAGTACATCGCCGTGGGTACCGGCAAGGCCCTGGCCATGGCCGAGAACTGCGACGTGGACGTGGTCCTGGTGCATGCCCCCGCGTCCGAGAAGGCCTACGTGGACAAGGGCGTGCTCGTCGACCGCAAGGAACTCATGTACAACGACTTCGTCATCATCGGCCCGGCCTCCGACCCGGCGGGCGTGAAGGGCATGAACGTGGCCGACGCGCTGAAGACCATCGCCGAGAAGCAGGCCGTCTTCGCCAGCCGCGGCGACAACTCCGGCACCCACAAGAAGGAGCTCTCCCTGTGGAAGGCCGCCGGCATGGCCGTGCCCGAGAAGGCCGCCTGGTACATCCAGACCGGCCAGGGCATGCTCCCGACCATCAACATCGCCAACGAGAAGAACGGCTACACCATGACCGACCGCGGCACCTACATCAAGTACGCGGACACCAAGGGCGGCAACCCGCCGCTGGTGGTCCTGGTGGAAGGCGACAAGGTCCTGTTCAACCAGTACAGCGCCCTGGCCGTGAACACCGCCAAGTGCAAGGACGCCCAGTACGACCTGGCCACCAAGTTCATCAACTGGATGGCCTCCCCGGACGTCCAGAAGGCCATCGGCGACTTCAAGCTGCTCGGCAAGCCGCTGTTCACCCCCAACGCGAAGTAACTTCAGCAAACCGATCCGAAGGGGGGAGGGAGGCGGCAACTCCCTCCCCCCTCTTCACGAGACCAACATGGAATATCTGCTCCAAGGCTTTCTGCAAGGGTTCCGGCTCCTGTTCTCGGGAGATCCGGAGGCCTACTCCGCCATCTGGGCCACGGTCTACGCCTCGACCCTGTCCATGACGTGCAGCATGGCCCTGGGCGTGCCCCTGGGGTTCCTGCTCGGCTACAAGAAATTTCCCGGAAAGAAGGTCGTCCGCACCATCGTGGACACCCTGCTCTCCTTCCCCACCGTGGTCATCGGCCTGGTGGTCTACGCCTTTCTGACGCGCAACGGCCCGCTCGGCGGCACCGGCCTGCTCTTCACCATCCCCGGCATGGCCATCGGCCAGGCCCTGCTCGGCCTGCCCATCATCGTGGCCATGACCGCCAACGCCGTGGAGTCCCTGGACAAACGGCTGCCCATGACCCTGATCACCTTGGGCGCCACGCCGACCCAGATGATGTGGGCCACGGTCCTGGAGGCGCGCTACTCCATCATGCTCGCGGCCATGGCCGCCTACGGACGCATCGTCTCCGAGGTGGGCATCTCCATGATGGTCGGCGGCAACATCAAGTGGCACACCCGGACCATCACCACGGCCATCGCGCTGGAGACCGGCAAGGGCGAATTCGCCGTGGGCATCGCGCTCGGCATGGTTCTCCTGACCGTGGCCCTGCTGGTCAACATCGGGGCCGTCGGGCTCAAGAAGCGGGCCGTGCAATGAGCGCCCTCGTCGTTCTCGACCACATCCGGCAGCGGTATTCGGACCGGACCGTCCTCGACATCGAACACCTGGAGTTCGCCGAGGGGACCATCTCCGGCCTGGCCGGGCCCAACGGCTCGGGCAAGTCCACCCTGCTGTGCCTGCTCGCCCTCCTGGAGCCCCCGGCGCAGGGGACCATCACCTTTCTCGGCCGCCCGGCCCACCCCGGGTCCGCCGTGACCCGGCAGGTCTCCCTGCTGGTCCAGGAGCCCTACCTGCTCAAGCGCACGGTCTTCGCCAACGTGGCCTACGGCCTGCGTATCCGCGGCAAAAACGACATTCCGGCCAAGGTCTTCCGGGCGCTCGAAATCGTCGGCCTCGACCCCGGCGTCTTCGCCAGGCGGCAGTGGTTCGAACTATCCGGCGGAGAGGTCCAGCGCGTGGCCCTGGCCGCCCGGCTGGTCATCAAGCCCAAGCTCCTGCTCATGGACGAGCCCACGGCCAGCCTGGACGCCAAGAGCGCCGAGCTGATCCACCAGGCCGCCCTGTCCGCCCGCGACGAATACGGCGCGAGCCTGGTCGTGGCCAGCCACGACATGCCCTGGCTCAAGACCCTGGCCGACCACATCCATTACCTGGACGAAGGCCGCCTGGTGCGGACCGTCCAACATTCGGAGGAACCATGAAGGCAGTCTCCATCATCGGGCCCAAAAATTCCGGCAAGACCACCCTGGGCGTACAGCTCGCCCACTACTTCAAGGCGCAGGGACTGACCGTGTCCGCGGCCAAGTTCAGCCACCACGGCTTCGACTGGAGCGACGCAGACACCACGGACTACGCGGCCGTCTGCGACACCGTGGCCGGGCTGGGCCCCAAGGAGACCTTCGTCCAGTGGACCCGGCACCGTTTCCTGCCGGACCTGCTGCCGCTCCTGACCAACGACGTGCTCCTGGTGGAGGGCGGCAAGGAACTCGGCTTCCTGCCGCGCATCCTCTGCCTGCGCGGGGACCTGTCCGACGGCATCGACTGGCTGCACCCGGAGCTGGCCATCGCCAGCGTGGGCGAGACCTCCGTGGACGGCGTGCCGATGATCAACGACATCCAGGCCCTGGCCGACGTCGTCCTGGAAAAGGGATTCTTCCTGCCGGGCATGGACTGCGAGACCTGCGGGCGTCCGGACTGCCGGACCCTGGCCGCCGAAATCGTGGCGGGCAAGGTCACGCCCAGGGCCTGCCTGGCCATGCACAACTCCATCCAGGTGGACATCGACGGCGCGGCGGTGGGCATGAAGCCCTTCGTGGAGGACATCATCTCCGCCTCCATCCGCGAGATGATCCGCACCCTCAAGGGGTACGCGCCGGGCAAGGCGACCATCAAACTGGACGTCTAGGCCGTGCGCATCGTCCTCTTCGAGCCGGAGATCCCGCCCAACACCGGCAACATCGCCCGGCTGTGCGCGGCCACCAGGACCCCGCTGCACCTCATCGAGCCACTGGGGTTCTCCATCGACGACAAGCACCTCAAGCGCGCCGGGCTGGACTACTGGCCCGCCGTGGACCTGACCGTGCACCCGGACTTCGACCACTTCCTTGCGACCGTGGCCCCGCCGCGCCTGGTCATGGCCACCACCAAGGCGCGCATCGCGCACCACCGCTTTGCCTTCCGGGCCGACGACGCCATCGTCCTCGGCCCGGAGACGCGCGGCCTGCCCATGGAGCTGATGGAGGGGCACGCCATGGTGCGCATCCCCATCTGGGGCGAGGTGCGCAGCCTGAACCTGTCCACGGCCACGGGCATCCTGCTCTTCGAGGCCCTGCGCCAGACGGACTCCATCGTGGACGCGTTCCCGGCTTGAGTTTCGGGCGTCCCGGCGGTAGACTGCCATCGTCAAAGTAGTCTCCCAACCCTTTTACCGGACCCGACACACCCATGAAACTTCTCGTCACCGGCGGCTGCGGCTTCATCGGCACCAACTTCATCCGGCTCATGCTGGCCGCCCACCCGGACTGGTCCATCGTCAACCTGGACAAGCTGACCTATGCGGGCAACTGTCTGAATCTCCTGGACATTGAGAAAACCGAACCGCGCTACGCCTTCGTACACGGCGACATCTGCGACCGCGACCTGGTCATGGACCTGCTGACCGACAACGGGGTGGACGCGGTGGTCAACTTCGCGGCCGAGTCCCACGTGGACCGGTCCATCAACGACCCGTCGCCGTTCGTGACCACCAACGTGGGCGGGGCCCAGAACCTCATGGAGTGCGCCCGCCAGTGCGGCATCGGGCGGTTCGTCCACGTGTCCACGGACGAGGTCTACGGCACCCTCGGGCCCTCGGGAAAGTTCACCGAGACCACCCCGCTCGCGCCCAACAGCCCGTATTCGGCCAGCAAGGCGGGCGCGGACCTCATGGCCCGGGCCTACTTCGAGACCTACCGCTTTCCCGTGCTGATCACCCGCTGCTCCAACAACTACGGACCCTACCAATTCCCGGAGAAGCTCATCCCGCTCATGTACCTGAACGCAAAGGCGGACAAACCCCTTCCGGTCTACGGCGACGGGCTCAACGTGCGCGACTGGATCTTCGTGGACGACCACTGCCGGGGCGTGGAGCTGACCCTGACCAGGGGACGCGAGGGCCAGGTCTACAACTTCGGCGGCGCGGCCGAGGAGACCAACATCTCGGTGGTAAGGACCCTGCTGTCCATCGTGGGCAAGCCCGAGTCGCTGATCACCCACGTCACCGACCGGCCGGGCCACGACAAGCGGTACGCCATGGACTTCTCCCTGGCCGCCGAGGAACTCGGCTTCGCCCCGACCCTGCCCTTCGCCGAGGGGCTGGCCCGGACCATCGCCTGGTACGAGGCCAACGGGACCTGGCTTGAACAGGTTCAGAGCGGCGAGTACCGGAGCTTCATGGACACCTGGTACGAGGAGCGCGCCTGATGCGCATGGAGGGGGCGCGGATCGCCGTTCTGGGCGGACGGACCGGGCTGCTCGGCCAGGCCCTGACCACGGCCTTCGGTCGCGCCGGAGCCCTGCCCTTTCCCCTATCCCGGCGCGACTGCGACGTCCTGGACCCGCTCAGCGTGGAGCAGTGGCTCGACAAGAACGACCCGGACCTGCTGGTCAACGCCACGGGCTACACCCAGGTGGACCTGGCCGAGGACGAGCCGGACCAGGCCTTCGCCCTGAACGGGTCGGTTCCGCCGCTCCTGGCCACCCTGGCCGCGCGCCGGGCCATCCCCTTCGTCCACTACAGCACGGACTTCGTCTTCAATGGCCGCAAGCGCACGCCCTACACCGAATACGACGAGCCCAACGCGGTCTCGGTCTACGGCATCAGCAAGGCGGACGGCGAGCGCGGCCTGCTCAAGCTCGGCTACGAGCGCACCCTGATCATCCGCATCTCCTGGCTCTTCGGCCCGGGCCGGACGAATTTCGTGAAGAAGATCCTGGGGCTGGCCGACGTTCACAGGAAGCTGACCGTGGTCAACGACCAGGTCGGCTCCCCGTCCTACACCCCGGACATCGCGGAGAACACCGTCAAGCTGCTGGAAAAGGACGCCACCGGCCTCTTCCACCTGGCCAACTCGGGCGAAACTTCCTGGCACGGACTGGCCAACACCGCCGTGAACCTGGCGGGCAAGGACTGCACGGTCTCGCCCGTGCCCACCACGGCCTACCCCACCAAGGCCTTCCGGCCGTCCTACTCGGTGCTCGACCTGGCCAAATTCACCCGGACCACGGGCATAACCCCGCGCCGCTGGGAAGACGCCCTCAGACAGTACGTCCTGGGCGACCTCGGCCTGGGGGCCTGAGCCCGGCCTAGAGCATCAGTTCTCGGACACGGGCGTTGGAATCGGCCAGCCGCTCGGACAGGAGATTTATCAGGAACCTGTTGATGGCCGTGACCAGCCTGGGCACGCGCTCCTCGATGGCGTCGAGCTTGTGCAGGGTCATGCGGTAGAGCACGCACGGCTCGGCCGCCCGGATGGTCGCCGACCTCGGGGACAGGGTGTAGATGCCCATCTCGCCGAAGACCGCGCCGGGACCGACCTTTTTCAGCCGGATGATCCGGCCGTCGGGCAACTCCAACTCCACGTCCAGCCTGCCGGACTCCACGAAGAACATGGAGTCCGAACTGTCCCCCTGGCGGAAGACCGCCTCGCCCGCCCTGACGGTCTCGCGCTTGAGGACCTTCATCAGGGCCGGGATGTACCGGGGCTCCGGGAAGATCGGCACCAGCAGTTCGGGCAGGGTCTTCTGCTTCATCTCGAGCATGCCCTCGCCGTCGAGCACGCGATTCTCGCACCACTCCAGGGCATAATCCAGGTTGAAGAAGGTCCGGAACAGCCCCTCCTCATCGCCCGCGTAGCCCAGGGCGACCAGGTGCGACTCCAGCTCCAGCGGCGCGCTGGTGATGACCACCTGGATGCCGCGCTCCACGGCCAGCTTGTACAGCTTGGCGAAGCCCAGGCTGGATGCCGAGGCGAACCCCTGGGCCAGACGGAAGTCCAGGACCAGGTATTCCAGGGAGAGCTGCCCCCGGTCGTCCAGCCGCCTGCGGACAGCCTGGATGAGCCGCTCCATGGACCCCAGGAAGACGAACCCCTGGAGGCGCATGATGTGGATGTGGTCGCCGTACTCCCGGAGGACGCGCTGCTGCGCCGGGGCCCGGTCCACGTTGCTGGTGTGCTGGGAGCCGGAAAGCTCGTTGCGCACCACCCCGCCCCGGCTCACGCGGCCGACCGTGACCATCAGGGCCAGGGCCACGGCAAAGCCGATGCCTTCGAGCAACCCGAGGAGGATGGTGGCCGCGAAGGTCAGCCGGAGCAGCCACAGCTCGGACCGACTGGTGAAGGACGACTTGGTCCGGAAGCCCCAGTCGCGGATGAGGTCCAGCCCGGCGTAGACCAGCAGCCCCTCGGGCACGAACCGGGGGATCATGGGCAGGACGTAGTCCGCATAGAAGAGCCCGGACGCGCAGACCAGCCCGGCCACGATCCCGGCCAGGGGCCCGCGTCCGCCCGCGCCGTAGCTGCCCGCGCTACGTCCGTAGGACAGGGAGACCGGCATGCCGCAGCACAGCCCGGAGACCATGTTGGTCACGCCCAGGGCCGCGTATTCGCGGTTCAGGTCGCTCCCCCGGCCGCGGGCGAACTCCAGGCGCGTGATCCGGAACATGACCGTGAACACGGCCAGGACGACCATGGCCCCGATGTACAGCCCGTGGGACTTGATCACCGACCACTGGATGTCGCTGAAGAGCATGGGCGACCTGAGCACCTCCTGTAGGTGGACCAGCAGGGACCCCTCGGGGAAGGGCACGGGCACGGCCAGGTCGCGCAGGGCCGGGTTCGTGCCCCAGATGGACGCCGCGTTGCCCGCGCCCACGGCCACCAGGATCAGGGCCACCAGGAACAGGGAATTTTTGGTCCGGAACATGGCGAAGAACAGGATCAGGCCGAAGATCACGCTCGGCCCCATGGTGTAGAGATCCTTTCGGAGATCGAAGTTGGTCCCCAGGGACAGGGCCAGGCTGTAGACGTTGCTCCAGTCGAGGCTCAGCCCGCCCATCCAGGCGAAGGCCCCGAGGAGCACGAACACGCCCACCCCGCCGATGACCCCGCCGATGACCTGGAGGGGCAGAAAGCGGATGTATTCGCCCAACCGGAACCGGCCGAGCACCAACAGGCTCAGTCCGGTGAGCAGGGCCGCCACGGCGATGCCGGCCATCAGGGTCGGCAGGATGAGTTCCGGGGAAAGGGTCTCGGCCATCTGGCGGTACATGCTGCCCAGGAACAGGAAGAGCACGGCGGTCAGGACCGTCTCGGGCCCTACCAGGGCAAAGGGGATGCGCGAGAGGAACGAATAGAAGATGGACCCGACGATGACCCCGGTCAGGGCGGTGCCGAGCAGAAACGGCAGGTACTGGTGCATGCCCGCCTGGGAGGCGGCCAACAGGGACAGGGCGTAGACGAAAAAGAGCGACAGCACGCCGGAGACGATGCCCGCATACAGGTTGAGGGTCTTGCCGCCGCGCAGAAGCCGCCAGCGGTCCGGGTCCTCGGTCTCCTCCAGGCTCGCGCCGTCCCCGTCGCCCTGGAAGTCGGCGTCCCAGACCTGGGGCTCGTCGATCTCGGCCAGGTCGCTGACGTCGATCTCGCTCTCGTCCACCTCGGGCAGCGCCTCCACCGCCTTGAGCATTGCTCCGCACCCGGAACAGGTCTCGCCGTGCCCCGGTTCCTGCACGTGCCCGCAGGCCGCGCAAATGACGTCCTCCGGTACTTGCAGGTCCACCTCGGACTCCCCGTCGTCCGGATCGACCGGGGCGAGGGGCACGCCGTCGCCGCCCGCCGGAAGCGGGTCGCTCGCGGCCTCCCGGACCACGGGCCCGTCAGACTCCGCCATCCCCACTTCGCGGGAACTGTCCGCGTCCACGGGAGCCCCGGCGGCGTCCGATCCGGTCCCCTCCCCGGCAATGGTCACGACCCGGCCGCAGCCGGGACAGCGGGCCCGCTGCCCGGTCAGGAGGTCCTGGACGATGCGCTCGTAGCCGCAGGAATCACACTGGAAAATCGCCACAAAATACCGCCGGGGTCAAAAGGTGGAGCCACAGACCGGATGGAACGAAACCGGTTCCCATATTGTTTCACGCAGTTACCTACATACGTCAAGCCTTGACCCCGCGCAAGCCGATGCGCCGGCGGCCGGCGGATATGTTTTTTCGGAAAATCATATCAAGCCCCTAAAGTTTCCTATCTATGGGTCGATACAATTGGTGCGAGTGAGGCGAAATGTGTACACGGACCGTACAACCTCCCCCGCATTGTAATGTGCAATCCCACGGAAGGGCGACCATGCGCAAGCATACCGTTTCCATAATCGTTTCCGACCTGGAAACCCACCCCGGCCTGCCGCGACTGTTGCAGTCCGTTTCCCGGCAGTCCGAAGGACTCGACCGGGCCGAGATCGTGGTGGCGGGAAACGGCGGACACGACCCTTCCTCCGAAACCCTCTGGCGGGCCGTCACCGGCCTCGACGCGGTCCGGCTGGAGACCTTCGAGCCCGGCGTGACCCCGTCCAGGGCGCGCAACCTGGCCGCCGCCAAGTCCATCGGCGACCGGCTGGTGTTCCTGCGGCCCGACCATCGGCTGGACCCCAAGTATCTGACCACCGCCGACGCGGTCTTCGCGGATCACCCCGAGACCGACGTCATGTACGCCGACTACATCCGCCTGGCCCCGGGCCGCAGCCAGTCGCCCGGCCCGGCCATGATCCAGCTGCCCCCCTTCCGGGACGGCCTGCTCCAGGCGCGCGGCTTCCTGGGCCCCGGCGTGCTCATCACCCGCCAGGCCTTCGAGCGGACCGAGGGGTTCCGCGACAACACCTTCTACCGCGACTGGGACCTGTGGGTCCAGACGGCGCAGGCGGGCGGGAACTTCTACCACGTCGGCTACCCGCTGACCTCATGCGAACACCGCAAGGTCTCGTTCCGCGAACGGGCCGAGGACGGCCGGTGCAAGGCCATGCTGGTCATCAACAACCAGGCCTTCTTCCCCGACCACACCGTGCGCTGGGCGCTGGCGTATCTGCGCGGCGACGCCTGGGCCGAGGCCTTCGGCTTCATGACCATCCCCGGCCCCATGGACGTCACCCGCATGCTCCACGACCACGCCATGAAGACCATGGGCACGGACACCCTGGCGGAGGAGGCCATTCGCCAGTTCGACAAGGCGGTCATTAATTCTACAACCCTTCTCTAGGGGATCATTCACTCAGTCAGTGAAAGGTACGGAAGACGGCTTCCGATAGCGGGCCATCTGCACATTTTTTCCGGCCGCGCCAATCCTCACGTAGACGGCTACGCTGTGGTTGTCGCGGCCGGAAGAAAATGCACAGCTGACCCACTCTCGAAAGCCTAGTGCCAGCGCCGAGAGACGCTGTCGGGTGGCTGCGCCACCCGAATCGCTTCAAAAATTGAAGAAAAAGAATGGCTCCGGACTCAAAATGAGTCGGGAGCCTTTTTCACGTACCCCACCACGCGCAGCGGCGATAAAAAGCTTTGGAAAAGGATGGGGATGGGGGGCCGGGGGAAGGGGAAGGAAAAACCTTTCGGGAAAGGTTTTTCCTTCCCCTTCCCCCGGCCGCCGGAGGCATAAAAAAAGGGCCGTCCCGGAGGGCGGCCCTTTTTGATTGGCTTGGTGACCGGCCTAGAGCGGGATGCCGGTGTCCTGGAGGTCCTTTTTGAGGAGCTCGCGGATGCGTTTGGCCACGGGGCCGGGCTTGACGTTGTGGATGGGCTTGCCGTTGAAGCGGACCACGGGGATGGCGTCGCCGGTGGTGCCGACGATGATGACCTCGCGGGCCAGGAGGATTTCCTCTTCGCTGATGCTGCGGAAGACGATGGGCAGCTCGTTCTTGATCAGGTCCACGGCGCGCATGAGGGTGGTTCCGGCCAGGGCGTTGGTGAACTCCGGGATGATCAGGCTGCCGCCGTCGTCCACGATGCACACGTTTTCGGTGGCCCCTTCGGCCAGGAACCCGTTGTGGTCGAAGCAGAACGGGAAGTCGTAGCCCTTTTCCTCTGCCTCGTGCTTCATGAGCACGTTGGGCAGATAGTCGATGGACTTGATGGTCGCCAGGTACGACTGCTTGGCGGGGATGGAGGTCTTGAAGGCGGTGACGCCCTTCTCGTAGACCGACTCCGGTTTGGGATGCAGGTCATAGGCGACCACGTAGAGGCTGGCCTCGGGGCACTCGGACGGATAGATGCCGAAGCCGCCGGGGCCGCGCCCGATGAGCACGCGGACCATGCCGTCGTCCCGGCCGCCCGCACGGGCCACATCCAGGATGAGCCCGCGGATGTCGTCCCAGGAGCACGGCGGGGTCATGTAGATGGCCTCGCAGGAACGCTGCATGCGGGCCATGTGCGGCTCGAGCTGGTAGAGCTTCCTGCCCACGAACTTCATGGTCTCGAAGATGCCGTCGCCGCGATGGACCAGGTGGTCGTCCCAGGGCATGAGCATGAGCTTGGGGTCCGTGCAGACCAGCCCCACACGGTGTTCGTAGAAGGCCTGGATCTCGTGGGCACCGGGGCGCTCCACGGCCAGCATGGCCTCCAAATAGGCTTTTGAATCCGCTACCTTGGCCACGATGAACTCCTTAGGGCACGCGCACCAGGTCGCGTTCGATCAAGGTCTCGGCGATCTGGACGGTATTCAGGGCCGCGCCCTTGCGGATGTTGTCGGAGACGATCCACATGTTGATGCCGTTGTCGATGGTCTCGTCCTCGCGGATACGGCCGACGAAGGTGTCGTCCTCGCCCGAGGCGTTGATGGCCATGGGGTAAATGAGCTTCTCGGGGTAGTCCTCGACGGTCACGCCGGGGGCCTTGGCCAGCAGGGCGCGGACGTCGTCGGCGGTCAGCTTGAGCTCGGTCTCGATGTTCACGGACTCGGAGTGACCGTAGAAGACCGGCACGCGCACGCAGGTGGCGGTGACCTTGATGTTCGGGTCGCCCATGATCTTGACGGTCTCGTTGACCATCTTCATCTCTTCCTTGGTGTAGCCGTTGTCCATGAAGACGTCGATGTGCGGCAGGCAGTTGAAGGCGATCTGGTGCGGGTAGACGTCGGCCACCACGGGCTGGCCGGACATGAGGCGGCGGACCTGGTTCTCCAGTTCCTCGATGGCCTTCTGGCCGGTGCCGGACACGGCCTGGTAGGTGGACACGACCACGCGCTTGATCTTGGCCTCGTCATGGATGGGCTTGAGAGCGACCATCATCTGGATGGTCGAGCAGTTCGGGTTGGCGATGATGCCCTTGTGCCAGTCCAGATCCTGGGGGTTCACTTCGGGAACCACCAGGGGGCACTCGGGGTCCATGCGCCAGGCCGCGGAGTTGTCCACCACCACACAGCCCGCCTGGGCCGCGATGGGTGCGTACTCCTTGCTGATGGCGCCGCCCGCCGAGAACAGGGCGATGTCCACGCCGTTGAAGGAGTCCTTGGTCAACTCCTGCACGACCAGCTCGTGGCCCTGACATTCGACCTTCTTGCCCGCGCTGCGGGAAGAGGCCAGCGGGATGATCTTGCTGCAGGGGAAATCCCTCTGCTCCAGGACCTTCAGCATTTCCTGACCCACGGCACCCGTGGCGCCGCAGACCGCGACAACGAACTTCTTGCTCATTTTCCTTACCCCCAAAGACTATATATTGAGATTTTTTCCGATTTCCAGAACGGCCTCGGCGCGATTGAGCGTGTACAGATGCACGCCCGGCGCGCCCCCTTCGATGAGTTCGCGGGCCTGTTTGGTGGCGTAGTCGATGCCGAGTCTGTACACGGCATCGTCACCGCCCTCCTCATGCGCCTTTTCCAGGGCGCTCAGGAATTTGCCCGGAATGGCGGCGCCACACAGGCCGAGGATGAACTTGGCGGACTTCAGGCTCATGATCGGCAGGATGCCGGGGATGACCGGCACGTCGGAACCCATGAGCTTGAGCCGCTCCACGTAGTCGAAATACATGCGGTTGTCGAAGAACAGCTGGGTCACCAGGAACTTCGCGCCCTTGCGCACCTTGAGGTGGACCATGTCCAGGTCCGAGCGGATGGACGGGGACTCGCAGTGGGGCTCGGGATAGGCCGCGCCGCCCACGCACAGGGAGGGATAGCGCGCGCAGATGTACTCGATGAGGTCCGAGGCGTGCTTGAACTCCTGGGCGTTGAAGTCGAAGTCCACCACGCCGCGGGGCGGATCGCCGCGCAGGGCCAGGACGTTGTCGATACCCGCCTCGATGAGGCTTTCGAGGAAACCGTCCAGCTTTGCGGCCGAGGCCCCCACGCTGGTCAGGTGGGTGACCGGCTCGATGCCGTGGTCCCGTTTCATCCGGGTGGCTATCTCCAGGGTGTTGTCCTGGGTTCCGCCGCCCGCGCCGTAGGTCACGGACGCGAACAGGGGATCGAGGACCTTGAGCTTGTCCACCACCTCGAAAAAGGCGGGCCAGGCCTCCCGCTCCTTGGGCGGGAAAAACTCCATGGAGATGAACGGGGACTTCCCGTCGATCAGATCACAAACGCGCAAAGCAGACTCCTTCAACAATCACTTCAAGAACGACCCATGCCGGGCAAGTGAAGATACATACTCCTTCTCCGCCCAACGTTCAATGGAGAAATGGCGTCAATCCACGCCCGGCGGGCATCGGAATCATGCATGGAGGGCTTCGACAATGACGATGTCGGCGGGCAGGAAGTCCAGGGCGGGCGACAGGCGGGGATCGACCCAGGCCATGCGCTGCTTTTCCATACTCTGCAACTCACCGGAATACTTCGTAATATGGAAAAAATACAGATGCACGGCGAACTCGTCGTACTCGTGGCGCAGGTCGCGCCAGTAGGCGAACTCCACGGGCGTGACGGCCAGCTCCTCACGGAACTCGCGGACCAGGGCCTGCTCGCGCGTCTCGCCCTGCTCCACCTTGCCGCCCGGAAACTCCCACCATCCGGCCATGGGGCCACCCTCGGGCCGCTGTACGGCCAGGTAGAGCCCGTCGCGCCAAACGATGCCCGCGACCACTTCCAGGACGGGCTTGGTCACGCCTCGCCCCCGGCCCCGGTGATGGCCTCCATGCGCCCTTCCAGCTCGGCCATGCGCTCCATGAGGGTCTCGGCCCACTCGGTGGCGTCCTTGTAGGCCGCGTTGAGCCGGAGGGCCTCCTCGGGCTTCTCGTAGGTGGCGGGATCGTTCATCTTCGCTTCCAGTCCGGCCTGCTCGTCCAGGACCTTTTCCAGGTCCGCCTCGAGCTTGTCGTACTTCTTCTTCAGCGGCTTGAGCTCGCGGTAGAGGCGGTTGCGCTCCTCGGCCTGGCGGCGCTTCTCCTCCTTGGTCAGCTTGGGCTTCTCCAGGGAGTCCTCCGGGTCGCAGGCGGCCGGGTTGTTGCGGCAGGCCTCCTCCTGCTTCTGCCGGGCATGGAACGCCTCGAACCCGCCCACATGCTGGGTCAGTCCGTTGCCGTCCAGGGACCAGACCTCCTCGGCCACCTCGTTCAGGAGGTAGCGGTCGTGGGCCACGAAGAGCAACGTGCCCTCGTAGTCCTGGAGGGCCCGGATGAGCCCTTCGCGGGTTTCGATGTCCAGGTGATTGGTGGGCTCGTCCAGGATGAGCAGGTTGGCCTTGGCCAGGAACAGGGTGGCCAGGAGCAGGCGGGACTTCTCGCCGCCGGACAGCCCCCGGACCTTGCGTTCGAAATAGGACTCGCCGAGCAGGAACAGGCCGAGGACGCTCATGACCTGCTCCTCGGTCAGGCCGGGGCTGGACAGCCGCCGGATCTCGCCCAGGACCGAGCTGTCCAGGTTCAGGATCTCGTGCTGGTGCTGGCTGAAATAGCCCATCTCCGTGCCCGGACCGATCTTGACGTGCCCGGCCGACGGGGTCAGGGACCCGGCGATGAGCTTGAGCAGGGTCGATTTGCCCGCGCCGTTTGGCGCGACAACGGCCACCTTCTTGCCCCGGAAGAGCTGGAAGTTCAGGGCGGGCCAGACCGGCTGGCCGCCCTGGTAGTGAAATTCGAGGTCCACCACGGAAATCGCGACCTTGTCGCCGCGCTTGGGCTCGGGCAACCGGAAGTTCAGGCTCCGGCCCCGGTGGTGGGAGGCCTGGACCTCCTTGATCTGGACCAGCTCACGCTCCAGCTTCTCGACCTTCTTGAGCTTGCTCTGGGCCTGGGCGGCCTTGCGCGCCTTCACGCGGAACTTGTTGATATACTTGTATTCGTTCTCGATCTTGGCCGACAGCTTGTCCGCTTCCTTACGCCGCTGCTCGCGGTTCTCCTCGTCCCAGGCCAGGAACTCGTCGAAGGAGCCCTTGCGCAGGAGCGGCTTGGCCCCGCCCAGGAAGAGCACGTGGGTGCCCACGCGGTTCAGGAAGATGCGGTCGTGGACCACGAAGGCCAGCGAGCCCCGGAAGTTGAGCAGGTAGTCCTCCAGCCACTCCACGGCCTCCAGGTCGAGGTGGTTGGTGGGCTCGTCGAGCAGGAGCACGTCCGCGCCCTGCAACAGGACCCGACCGAGCTTGGCCCGCTCGCGCCAGCCGCCGGACAGCTCGCCGATGCGCTTGTGCAGGTCGTCCTCGGCGAACCCCAGGCCGGTCAGGATGGCCCGGGCCTTGTGGTCCGGATTGTAGCCGTAGAGCTGCTCGAACTCGGCCTGGCGGTGGGCCAGCCGCTCGATGCGGGCGTTGTCGCCGTCGGCCACGGCCTTTTCCCACGCCTCCCAGAACTCGTTCCAGGAAGGCAGGGCGGAAAGGACCCAGGCCAGGAGCTGTTGCTCCAGGATATCGCCGGTCATCTCCTGGGCCACGTAGCCCACGCGGGCGCCCTTGGTCAGGGTGACCTGGCCGCCGTCGGGCTCGATCTCCCCGGCCAGGACCTTGAGCAGCGTGGACTTGCCGCAGCCGTTGGGGCCGGTCAGGGCCAGGCGCATGCCCGGCGTGACCTCGAAGGCCACGTCGGAAAAGATCGGGTGGCCGCCGTAGGATTTCTCGAGACTCTGTACTGTGATGCGGGACATATAATAATGGACCTTTTTCGTTTGGGCATGAGATATAATGGGTGAAGCGGATTGGCAACTGTTTTGACCGCGCGCGGTCCGATGGGTACACTGGCCCCCATGAAGGCATGGCACGTCTACCTGCTCCGCTGCGCGGACAACAGCCTCTACTGCGGCATCACCAACGACCTGGACCGGCGGATCGCGGCGCACAACGCCGGAACCGCCTCCAAGTACACCCGGGCGCGGCTCCCGGTGTGCCTGGCGGCCAGCGCGGAGGTGGACGGCAAGAGCGCGGCCCTGAAGCTGGAAATGCGCATCAAGAAGCTGCCCGCCGGACAGAAGATCGGGCTGCTGCTCGATCTTGCGCGGACCGGCGCGGGGTCCGGCCAGGCGGCGGACGGGTGACGGGCGGACGGCCTTTCGGGATACGATGCATTTCCTTGCATCCCGCCGTGTTTGCACGTATCTTGCCCGCAGTTCAGGCCTTTTCCGAACCGACAACCCGACGCGTCATCGCATGCTGGAAGTAAGCACCCTATATCTCCTCCTGGCCATGTTCGGGTTCGTCCTCCTGGGGATCATCGTGGTCCACCACCACAACTGCTCGGACATGATCCGCCGCAAGCGCAACGAGGTCCGGCGGCTGACCGTCCACCTCGAATCCAAGAACGCCGTCCTGGACGAACAGATCGCGGACCTTAAGACCAAGGTGGACGACCTGACCGACCAGATATCCATCCTGGAGCAGCGGAAACGGCCATGATGACCTTCAGCATGCTCTTCGGCCTGGCCCTGGCCGCCTTCTTCATCATCTTCCGGATGATCTCCAAGTACCGCTACACGACCATGAACGAGCTGTACAACCTGCAAAACGAACTCGAGACCCGGCACCAATCCCTGCGCGACCGCAAGCGGGACCTGCAACGGGAGCTGACCACAAAGGAACAGGCCCTGGCCGCTCTGAAAAGCGATCGCGGCGACGTCCGGAGCATCTCCGTGGCCGACCTGGAATCGGTCGAGATGGACGAGAACGAAAAGATGGGCCGCTACCTGCTCAACCAGGGCAAGATCACCCGGGAACAGCACAACCGCGCCCTGAAGAAGATGGAAATCCTCAAGATGGACTACCTGGGCGTGTGCGTGGCCCTAGGCTTCATCGACCTGGAGACCGGCAAACAGGCCCTCAAGGCGGGCAAGCTCAGCACCCCCCGGCTCTAGCCGCCAAATAAAAGGGCCGCATCGCAAACGACGCGGCCCTTCGACTCTTCTCTTGATCCGGACTACATGTTCGCCAGCACGGCCTCGGCCATGGCGGTGCAGCCCACGCGCTTGCCGCCCTCCTGCATGATATCGCCGGTGCGGTAGCCCTGCTCCAGGGTCTTTTCCACGGCCCGCTCCACGCAGTCGGCCTCCTCGGCCATGTCGAAGGCGTGGCGCAGCATCATGGACACGGACAGGATGGTGGCCAGGGGGTTGGCCAGGTCCTTGCCCGCGATGTCCGGGGCCGAACCGTGGATGGGCTCGAACAGGCCGGGATTGCCCGCGCCGAGCGATGCCGACGGCAGCATGCCGATGGAACCGGTGATGGCCGCGGCCTCGTCCGACAGGATGTCGCCGAACAGGTTGCCGGTGACCAGCACGTCGAACTGGGACGGGTCGCGCACCAGTTGCATGGCCGCGTTGTCCACGTACAGGTGCGACAGCTCGATGTCCGGGTAGTTCTTGTGCTCGTCGATGACGATTTCGCGCCAGACGCGGGACACGTCCAGGACGTTGGCCTTGTCCACGGAGCAGACCCTGCCGGAACGCTTGCGCGCTGCCTCGAAGGCCACCTTGGCGATGCGCCGGATCTCGTGCTCGTAGTAGGTCATGGTGTTGTAGCCGAACCGCTCGCCATCCTTCTCGCCGTCAAAGCGTGGCTCGCCGAAATAGATGCCGCCAGTCAACTCGCGCACGACCATGACGTCCAGGCCGCGGGCCACGATGTCCGGGCGCAGGTAGCAGGCGGCGGACAGCTGCTTGAACAGCTTGGCCGGACGCACGTTGGCGAACAGCCCGAGCTCCTTGCGGATGCCGAGCAAGCCCTTCTCCGGACGGATGGCCGGGTCGATGACGTCCCACTTGGGACCGCCCACCGCGCCGAGCAGCACCGCGTCCGAATCCTTGCATTTGGCCACGGTCCCGGCGGGCAGCGGCACGCCCTCGGCGTCGATGGCGCAACCGCCGATCAACGCCTCGGTGGTCTCGAAGGCGCGGCCGAACTTGTCGCCGACCTTGTCCAGAACCCGCAGCGCCTGGGCCACGATCTCCGGGCCGATGCCGTCGCCGGGCATTACACATATCTTCATCGCTCACTCCTGTTGTGCTGGAAGATGCCTCCGGCGGCCCTACCGGGGGTCGCCTTCGGCGGGACCAGAGAACCTTTTGAAAAAGGTTCTCTGGACTCTCCAAAACTTTTTGTCGCGCCTTCGGCGGGGCCGTGGGGGCGCATGCTCAATGCCACTAACAAATTTATCGTCCCCCTACCCCGCGAAGCGGAACCAAAAAGTTTGGGAAAGGATGGGGGATGGGGGTCCGGGGGAAGGGGAAGGGACAACCCTTTTCAAAGGGTTTCCCTTCCCCTTCCCCCGGCCGCCGGAGGCCTTCTTAGGCCAGTTTCTTCTTGGCGTACTCGACCAGTCCGCCCGCATTCAGGATTTCCTGCATAAACGGGGGGACCGGGGCGGCCTGGACGGTGGCTCCGGTGGTCAGGTTCCTGATGACGCCGCTTGCCGTGTCCACTTCGATCTGGTCGGTGTCGCTGAACTTGTCGATGTCGTCGCCGATCTCGAGCAGGACCAGGCCCATGTTGAAGCCGTTGCGGTAGAAGATGCGCGCGAAGCTGTGGGCCAGGACCACGGGGATGCCCGCGCCCAGGATGGAGATGGGCGCGTGTTCGCGGGACGAGCCGCAGCCGAAGTTCACGCCGCCGACCATGACGTCGTTCTCCTTGACCCGCTTGACCCATCCGGCCTCCAGGCCCTCCATGCAGTTGGCGCCCAGTTCCTTGGCGTCGGTGGTCACCAGGAAGCGGGCCGGGATGATGGCGTCCGTATCGATATGGTCGCCCACTTTGTGAGCGGTTCCGGTTACTTTCATTGTTGCACCCTCCTACAGCTTGGCCGGGTTGATGATCTCGCCGGCCACGGCGGAGGCGGCGGCCACGGCGGGGTTGGACAGGAAGACCTCGGACTCCAGGGAGCCCATGCGGCCCTTGAAGTTCCGGTTGGTGGTGGCGATGGCGCGCTCGCCGCCCGCCAGGATGCCCATGTGGCCGCCCAGGCAGGGGCCGCAGGTGGGCGGGCCCACGATGCAGCCCGCTTCCATGAAGATCTCCATCAGCCCTTCCCGCATGCACGCCTTCCAGATGGACGGGGTGGCGGGCAGGATGATGCAGCGCACCTTGGGATCGACCTTGCGGCCCTTGAGCACGCCGGCCGCCAGGCGCATGTCCTCGATGCGGCCGTTGGTGCAGGAGCCGATGACGGCCTGATGGATCTTGAGCCCGGCGGTCTCGTCCACGGGCTTGACGTTCTCGGGCAGATGCGGACAGGCCACCTGGGGGGCCATGCCGGTGACGTCGATGTCGAGCACGCGCTCGTACACGGCGTCCGCGTCGGCGGCCATGATCTCGCCGCCCTTGAACCCGGCCTTGGCGGCGTAGTCCAGGGTCTTCCGGTCCGCCGGGAACAGGCCGACCTTGCCGCCCGCCTCGATGGCCATGTTGGCGATGGTCATGCGCCCTTCCATGGTCATGGCGTCCACGACCTCGCCGCCGTATTCGAGCGCCTTGTAGAGCGCGCCGGACACGCCGAGGATGCCGATCTGATTGAGGACGAAATCCTTGGGGCCGACGAACTCGCCGGGGGTGCCGGTCAGGTTCACGCGGATGGTCGGCGGGACCTTGAACCAGGTCTCGCCCAGCGCCATGGCCGCGCCGATGTCGGTGGAGCCCATGCCCGTGGCGAAGGCGCCCAGGCCGCCGTAGGTGCAGGTGTGGGAATCCGCGCCCACGACCACGTTGCCGGGGCCGACGATGCCCTTCTCGGGCAACAGGGCGTGCTCCACGCCGACCTCGCCGCACTCGTAGTAATGGGTCACGCCCATTTCCTCGGCGAAGTCGCGGACCACCTTGACCTGTTCGGCGGAGTCGATGTCCTTGTTCGGAGTGAAATGGTCGCAGACCAGGGCCACCTTGTCCTTGTCGAACACCTTTTTCGCGCCCATGGCCTTGAAGGCCTTGGCGGCCAGCGGCGCGGTGACGTCGTTGGCGAGGACCATGTCCACCCGGCACTGGACGATCTGCCCGGGGCCGGTGACGGTCTGGTCCGTATGATTCTGCAGAATTTTTTCAGCTAAGGTCTGACCCATCTGACTATTTCTCCTCTTTCGCTTTTTCCAAGCGGTTCAATGCGTTGACCATGGCCAAGGCGCTGGCCTTGACCACATCGCCGTCGTTGGCGCGGCCCACGGCCTTGACGCCGTCGTGCTCGATGCGCACGGCGACGCCGGCCAGGGCGTCGGACCCTTCGGTCACGGCGTTGACCGTATAACTTTCGAGTTTCGGGGATACGCCCACCAATGAGTAGATGGACTGGAACACGGCGTCAATGGAACCCTCGCCGAAATTGCTGGTTTTGCGCACCTCGGCATCGCCCTCGGCCCCGAACTCCATGACCGTGGCAGCGTGGGGCGGCACGTCGCCCGTGCCGGAGAACACGGACATGTCCACCAGCCGGAAGCGGTCCTTGCGGCGGTACACGGACTCCAGGATGAGCGCCTCCACGTCCTCGTCGAAGACCTGCTCCTTCTTGTCGGCCAGGTCCTTGACCGCCTTGAAGAGCACGTTGACCTGGGCCTCGTCCAGTTTGTAGCCCAGTTCCTCGGCCTTTTTGCGCACGGCGTGGGAGCCGGAGTGCTTGCCGATGACGATCTCGTTGGTGGTCAGGCCGATGGAGGCCGGGGTCATGATCTCGTAGGTCAGCCGGTTCTTGAGCACGCCGTCCTGGTGCACGCCGGACTCGTGGGCAAAGGCGTTGGCTCCGACGATGGCCTTGTTGGGCGGGATGGGCATGCCGATGATCTGGGACAGACGGCGGCAGGACGGGTACAACTGCTCGGTGTTGATGCCGGTCTCCACGCCGTACATCTCCTTGCGGGTGTTCAGGGCCATGACCAGGTCCTCCAGGGCCGCGTTGCCCGCGCGCTCGCCGATGCCGAGCACGGTGCACTCCACCTGGCGCGCGCCCGCCCTGACCGCGGCCAGGGAGTTGGCCACGGCCGAGCCCAGATCGTTGTGGCAATGGACCGAAATCATGGCCTTGTCCATGTTGCGGACGTTGTCCACGACGTACTTGATCATGTCATAGTATTCAAAGGGCTGGGCGTAGCCCACGGTGTCCGGGAGGTTGACCACGCAGGCCCCGGCGTCGATGGCCGTCTCGGTCACCTTGACCAGGAAGTCCCAGTCCGAGCGCGAGGCGTCCTCGGCCGAGAACTCCACGTTGTCCGTGTACTGGCGGGCATGGGCCACGGCCTTCTTGATCATCTCGATGACCTCGTCGGCGGTCTTGCCCAGCTTGTGCTTCATGTGGATTTCGCTGGTGGCCAGGAAGACGTGGATGCGCGGGTGCCGGGCGTCCTTGATGGCCTCCCAGCAGCGGTCGATGTCCTTGACCACGGCGCGGCACAGTCCGGCGATCTGCGGTTTCTCGACGGCCGAGGCAATGGCCTGGACCGCCTCGAAGTCGCCCTGGCTGGCGATGGGGAAGCCCGCCTCGATGATGTCCACGCCCAGGGTTTCGAGCTGACGGGCCATGCGGATCTTCTCGTCCAGGTTCATGGTCGCGCCGGGAGACTGTTCGCCGTCACGCAAGGTGGTATCGAATACGTACACTCTTTCTGCCATGGTATCCTCCGGGATATTTCCCCCTGCGGGGGTATGTTCTAAATGTTTGCCAATGGGTATGCAACCGCCAAACGCAAAACCCGCACGGGCAGCGTGGCGATCAGGGTCAGTACGACGTACCAATATGGGATGAGGAGAGCTAGCCTAGCTCTTTCTTGGAGCTGTCCCGTAGTAGTCGCTTGTTGGTACGGGATAGTAGGAAAAGGGTGTAGAGCGGGCCGGACACGAGGTAGCCCAGGAAGAAGACGAAGCCGAGCACCTTCGGGCGCGACGCGATGAGCGAGAAAAGCAGGATCGCGGTCACCATCCAGCTGAAGGGATGAGCCTTGAAGGCGCTGATTTCCTTGAAGGAGTAGAAACGGATGGTGCTGACCATGAAGAAGGACAGCACGTAGACCAGGACCAATGTGCCCACCGAAACCACGGAGTGCATGTACTCCTGCGGCACGTATTCGGTGAAGAGGACCAGGGTGGCCAGGGTACAGGCCGCCGCCGGGATGGGCAGCCCCACGAAATGCTTCTTGGAGGAGGTCGCCGCCTGGACGTTGAACCGCGCCAGGCGCAGGGCCCCGCAGGCCATGAACAGGAAGGCGGCCATCAGGCCGAGGCGGCCGAAGTCGTTCAGGACCCAGAGGTAAGCCATGACCGCCGGGACCACGCCGAAGGCGACCAGGTCGGCCAGGGAGTCGAGCTGGACGCCGAATTCGCTCTGGGTGTTGGTGATACGCGCCACCTTGCCGTCCAGCCCGTCGAACACGCAGCTGGCCAGGATGCACAGGGCGCAGGAGGCGATATCCCCCTGGATGGCCCAGGTCAGTCCCAGAAAGCCGACGAACAGGCTGGCCGTGGTCAGCAGGTTCGGCAAGAGATAGACACTCTTATGGCGCGGCAATTTCTTTTCTACCATGGCGATCGGTTGCGTTCAGTCTCCGGGTCAGGCGGCGCGTTTTTCCGCGACCACCGTTTCGCCCGCGACGGTCTTCTGACCGACGCTGACAGTTGGTACATAGCCATCCGGAATGTAAAGGTCAACTCTTGATCCGAACTTAATAAGACCATACCGCTCGCCGCGCTTGAGCTTGTCGCCCGGCTCGGCCCAGCAGACGATGCGCCGGGCGATCAGCCCCGCGATCTGGACCATGGTGAACCGCTGGTTGCCCTTGCCGGTGACCACCAGGATGTTGCGCTCGTTGTCCTCGCTGGCCTTGTCGAAGGAGGCGTTGAAGAACTTGCCCGGAATGTAGCGGATGGTCTCGACCTTGCCGCTGACCGGCATGCGGTTCACGTGCACGTTGAGCATGTTCATGAAGATGGCGATGTACTGGCGGGTTTCCCCGGTGACGGGGTCCACGGCCCGGCCGACCTTGATGACCTTGCCGTCCGCCGGGGCGGACACGGCCTCGGCGTCCTCCGGACCGACCCGCTCGGGGTCGCGGAAGAAGTGCCCGATGAAGGCGGTGGCGGCCAGCCCGAGGACGGCCATGGGCCAGCAGCCGATGATGGCGAAGATCAGAGTGGTGAATGCCGCGATGATGATATAGGGCAGCCCTTCCAGGGCGACGCCGACAGACGGTTTCAACATGGCGCGTCGTGCTCCTTTTATACGAAGTTTCCGCTCCTTACCCTTGGCTCCCTCAAACCGCAAGTTTGTTTTTTACAATATATTCGCCGCAAGGTATACCCCCATCCATGGACCCGGTCACGCACCTCTCCTCGGGCCTCATGGGCGGCCTGGCCGCGCGCAGGTGGTTTCCCGAAGCGAAATTCCTGCTGCCCGCCTGCGTGCTCGCGGCCTGGATTCCCGACGCGGACATCCTCTTCAGCGACGGCCCGGAGTTCAACCTGCTCTACCACCGGGGAGTCAGCACCTCCTTTTTCGGCACCCTGGTCCTGGCGCTGGCCCTGGCCGGGCTGTACAAGCTCGTTTCCCGGCGCACCCCGTTCGTGAAGATCGCCGCCCTGTTCTACGCCCTGACCCTGACCCACGTCTGGCTCGACCTGATCACCACCTACGGCACCCAGCTCCTCGCGCCCTTCTCCAACCACCGCTTCGCCCTGGACGGGGCCTTCATCATCGACCCGGTCTTCACCCTGACCGCGCTCGCCCTGCTGGCCACGGCCGGACTGGGCAAAAAGCATCGCCAGACCATCGCCCTGGTCGGCATGGCCTGGTTCTTCGCCTACCCCCTGGCCAACATGGCCGCCGGGGCAATACTCCAGAACGTCTACGCCCACCGCCTCGACGCCCGAGGCGTGGCCCATGACCACGTCCGCGTCACCCCGGACGCCCTGTCCCCGCGCTTCTGGAAGGTGGTCGTCACCGCCGGTCCGGACTACCTGCTCGACACCATGGACCTGTTCGGCGACCGCGAGCCCACCGCGCCCCTGCGCGTCAGACGGGCGGACAAGACGTTCCTGCGCGCCCTTGGCAAGCAGCAATCCATGTTCGCCACCTATGCCTGGTTCACCTTGTGGCCCTACGTGGAGGAGACCGACACGCCCGAGGGCCGGACCCTGGTCTTCCGCGATCTGCGCTTCGCCTCCACCAACCCGGTCATGACCTGGTACTACGACGGCAAACGGCTGCCCTTCACCCTGGTCGCCCACCTGGATCACACGGGCCGCCTCACGGCCTGGTCCTATGAGGGCGGGATCAGCGCCCTTGCCGACGCCGGGGAGCCGCCGCAGTGACCTGGTTCCTGCTCTCCGTGGGCGCGGCCTTTTTCATGGCCTCCAACTCCGCGTTCATAAAGCGATTCTTCTCGGACCTATCGCCCTGGGAAATGAGCCTGATCCCCTATTTCTACGGCCTGCCGCTTTTCCTCGCGGCGCTCATGTTCATCGACATCCCGCCCATCGGCCCCGATTTCCTCCCCTCCCTGGCCTGGGTGCTGCCCCTGCTCATGATCTCCATCGTCCTCTATTACCGCGCCATCCACGTGTCGCCCCTGTCCCTGACCCTGCCCTTCCTCAGCTTCACCCCGGTCTTCGTCCTCTTCACCGGCGGGCTCATCCTGGACGAAAGCCTCAAGCCCCAGGGCATCCTGGGCATGCTCCTGGTCGTCGCGGGCGGCTACGTGCTCAACCTCGATTCAGCCCGCTACGGCCTGCTCGGCCCGGTCAAGGCGATCTGGAAGGAACCCGGCTCGGCCCTGATGCTCGTCGTGGCCGTGCTCTTCGGCCTGACCTCGGTGGGCGGCAAGGTCATCATCCTCAACTCCTCGCCCATGTTCGCCGCCGTGGTCATCTTCGCCCTGTACGGCGTCCTGCTGACCCTCATCCTCCTGGCCACGGGCAAGGCGTCCCTCAAGAACCTGACCCGTAAACCCCTGCTCGGCGCCGTTGCCGGACTGATCGTCTTCGCCGAAGCCGCCTGCCACAACACCGCCATGACCATGACCGCCGCAGCCTACATGATCACCATCAAACGCACCGCGGGCATCTTCTCCGTGCTCTACGGCTGGCTCCTGTTCAAGGAAACCGGCATCCGCTTCCGCCTCATCGGCACCATCATCATGACCACCGGAGCCGCCGTCATCGCCCTGTGGGGGTAGATGGATGCCTCCGGCAGCCGAGGGAAGGGGAAGAGGGAACCCTTTGAAAAGGGTTCCCTCTTCCCCTTCCCTCGCCCCCCCATCCCCTTCTCCTTCCTAAACTTTTTAGCGCCGCTTCGCGGGGTGGGTTGCGGGAAGGCGTATTTTATTATTGAAGCATGTACGGATGTGGTTGGCACCGCGAAGAAGCACGGAGCGTGCGGACGCACGGCCCCCGCGAAGCGGCGCCAAAAAGTTTTGGAGAGTCCAGAGAACCTTTTTCAAAAGGTTCTCTGGCGGGGTCCGGGGCAGCGCCCCGGCCGCCGGAGGCGCCCGGCCGGCGAGGCCCCGCCGGAGGCCTCTTCTAGGTCAGGTAACGATAGAAGTCGCTGCCGAGTTTGTGGATGGGCAGGACCTTGCCGTCGAGGATGAATCCCTGGGGGATGAATTTGTCGGTCAGGTATTCGGCCGGGGGCTGGAAGCCGTTTTCGCGGGCGAGGATGACCGAGGCGCGGGTGGCGGTGCTGTGGGCGACGAGCCCGTCTGGGAAGAAGGCGGCCCGGTCCAGGCCGTGGCCCACGGCGTGGATGAAGGCCCGGTACTTGTCGAAACAGT
This sequence comes from Pseudodesulfovibrio mercurii, assembly GCF_000189295.2. Lineage (NCBI taxonomy): Bacteria > Pseudomonadati > Thermodesulfobacteriota > Desulfovibrionia > Desulfovibrionales > Desulfovibrionaceae > Pseudodesulfovibrio > Pseudodesulfovibrio mercurii. The sequence continues at coordinate 784,116 of NC_016803.1, forward strand.
TGTCCGCGTCCAGGGACTGCTGGATGCCCGCCATGACCTCGTTGGCCACGAAATCGACGTTCCGGCCGCGCACCAGATGGAAGGCGTGTTCGCGGGCAGGGTCTGCGAGCATGACGGACCCCGCGCCAAGGGCATGGACCAGGTCGTGGGTCCGCTCGCCGGACAGCGGGTCGCACTGGTAACCCAGGGTCTGGATGTCCGAGCAGCCGCCGCGCCGGGCCAGGATTTGCAGGGCCAGGAGCATGATGCCGGTCCCGGCCCCGAGGTCCACGCCCACGAAGGGCCCGCAGGCCGGGGCGGCGTCGGTCCGGGCCAGGACCGCGCGCAGGACGTGGGCCGCGCGCGGGGCGTCGGCCAGGACGCGCAGCACCGGGGACCACATGCGCAGCCGGTTCATGACCTCGATGTCGTCGCCCGGCTCGTTCATGGACTGGTGGCGCGAAAACTGTTCATAGAGCGCGGCCAGTTCGGCGTAAGGCACGGCGTCGCAATGGGCGTCCTCGTGCACGTAGGCAAAAAAGTATTTCACGGCCAGGTTGAGCAGCCGAGTGTCGGACACGGGCTCGTCGGGGTCGCACAGACGCTCCACGTCCGCGACCAGGGGGTCGGGGGTGTAGAAGTCCGGGGCGATGGCCGGGGCCGGGAGGCCGACCATGGCGGTGAAGTTCCGGGCCTGCATGCCCGCCGAGGCCAGGGGCGAGCCCGTCAATCCGCCGGGAATCGCGCCGTGGACGGGGCTCTGGATATGATCGATGGTCGTCTTGCTCATGGTCGTCCGGACGGTCGGGTTTGTACGGGAAATTGTTGCCGTCCAGCCCGTATCTGCACGGACCATACCGGCCATGGGCAAAACGATGCGCAAAAGTCACATTTTATCGATAGCGGAATAAAACCAAGCGTGTAGGGGAAAACGCCGGGCATAAAAAAGGCCGGTCCCGGAGGGATCGGCCTGGGTGTTCGTGGAGCGGGAAACGGGATTTGAACCCGCGACTTCAACCTTGGCAAGGTTGCACTCTACCACTGAGTTATTCCCGCGTGTCTTCGGCGGCGGGCTCCCCTAAAAAAGCCGGTCTCACGCGGAGACCGGCTTGATTAGCTGGAGCGGGAAACGGGATTTGAACCCGCGACTTCAACCTTGGCAAGGTTGCACTCTACCACTGAGTTATTCCCGCCGAGTGGAGGCGACATCCGGATTTGAACCGGAGAATGGAGGTTTTGCAGACCTCTGCCTTACCACTTGGCTATGTCGCCGATTTTTTGGAGCGGGAAACGGGATTTGAACCCGCGACTTCAACCTTGGCAAGGTTGCACTCTACCACTGAGTTATTCCCGCCCTCAAAAGCGAACCACTGTTTACCCGTGGCCCCGTTGGGTGTCAAGCGTATTTTGGATTTTTTTAAAATCCGGGAGAGTATGAACTCCCCGGAATTTTTGGCCTAATGGAAAGACTTTACTTTTTGGGCCTTTTTGGTATACCAACGCGCTTTAATTCAGTAGAAAAGGGGTTACACCCTTAGCTCCTCAACAGACTGCTCACTCCTGGAGGGGGAAGTTATATGGAAGCCAACGATCTGAAGTACTTTAAGGAAACCCTGAACGGCATGCTCGATGACATCCTCAAGAAGAGTGAGGCGACCATCGAAGACATGACCGAATCGGGCGAGGTCTATGCCGATCCGGCGGACCGGGCCACGGCCGAGAGCGACCGGGCCTTCACCCTGCGTCTACGCGATCGCGAACGCAAGCTGATCAAGAAGATTCAGCAGGCCATCAACCGCATCGACGATGGCGAATTCGGCATCTGTCAGGAATGCGGCGACGATATCTCCATTGCCCGGCTCAAGGCGCGGCCCATGACCACGCTGTGCATCAACTGCAAGAGCAAACAGGAAGAAGACGAGGCCGTGCGCGGCGACTAGCCGCCCGACCCTGGACGGAGACGGCCATGGAAGCCAACTTCTTCCGCTTCCTGAGTGCGGAACTCGCGTCCACTCTTGTCGGCCGCCGAATAGACAAGGTATTCGGCCCGGCCCCCGGCGTCTGGGTGCTGGCCATCCAGAACACGGGAGACCCCCTGCACCTGATCTTCAGGCCCGCCAAATCGGCGGGCCATTTATTTCTCTCTGCGACCAAACCGGTCAATCCCCAGACCGCCCCGGCCATGGCCATGTGGTTCCGCAAGCGGCTCAGAAACCGCCGCATCCTGGCCGCGCACCGGGACTGGCCCAACCTGCGCCTGGCCCTCGAACTCTCCCCGCGCACCGACCCGGACGGCAAAACCTTCCTCATCCTGGACTGCCGCACCGGCCTGTCCCTGGCCGACGAGCTGCCGCCGACCTTTGCCGTCGAGCCCGAATGGCCCGCCCTGGAAGACGTCATCGAGGACCAGGACATCTGGCGCGACCATCCGCACATCTCCCCGCCCCTGCGCAAGGTCCTGGCCGCCCTGCCCGAGGACCGGGCCCACGCCCTCTACTTCGCCGTGGCCACGGCCTCGGCCGACCGTTTTCACCTGACCCGGTCCGGCGACTCCTGGGCGCCCCCCACGGCCTGGCCGTCCGGCGGCGACGATGAAATCTTCGAATCGGCCCTGGCCGCCGCCCAAACCTACGGCGAACGCACCCTCTTTCCCCTGCTCGACATGGAGGAGGACAAGGCACAGACCGTCCAGCTCAAGCGGCTGCGCAAGAAGCTCAAGCGCAACCTGGCCAGCCTGGACCAGGAACAGGCGCGCCTGGAACAGTTCGCCGCCGAACAGGTCAAGGCCGAGGCGCTCCAGGCCGAGCTCTACCGCTTCAAGGATGCCGAGGGCCTCGAGTCCGTGGACGTGACCCACCCGGTGCACGGCCCCATGACCGTGTCCCTCAACCCGTTCCTCTCGCCCACCGAGAACATGGAGCGCTATTTCAAGCTGTCGGCCAAGGCACAGCGCGGTTTCCCGCACGTGGAACGCCGCCGCCGCGAACTCCTGGCCCAGCTCGCCCAGGCCGAGGACGGCACCCTCGAACTGCACCCGGCCCAGGCCGCCAAGGGCGACCCCGAGCCAGAAGGCCCCGCCTCCCTGCCCAAGCGGTTCCGGGGACTGGCCGTGCGCCTGTTCAAAACCACGGACGGCTTCACCGTCATCCGCGGCAAGAACAAGCAGGCCAACCACGACATCCTGAGCAAGGCGGCCTCGCCCTTCGACTACTGGTTCCACGTGGAGGACGGCCCCAGCTCGCACGTCATCCTCAAACGCGACCACCCCGGCCAGGACGTGCCCGAATCCACTCTGGTCCAGGCCGCCATCCTCTGCGGCCTGAAAAGCTACCGCAAGGACGACGGCAAGGCCGACGTCATGTACGCCCTGGTCAAGGACGTGCGCAAAGTCAAAGGGTTCAACCCCGGCCAGGTCGCCGTCGACCGCAAACTCGGCACCCTCCGCGTCGAACTCGACCCCGACCTCGAACAAAAATTAGGGTAGGGATGCCTCCCCTTCCCCCGGACCCCCAACCCCTCTCCCTTCCTAAACTTTTTATCGCCGCTTTGCGGGGCGGGTTATGGGGAATCTACTCTATCTTACTAAAATGTACGGATGCGATGTGGACCCGAAACGACGCACGGAGTGTGCGAGCGCACGACTCCCGCGAAGCGGCATAAAAAGTTCTGGAGATTCTTAAGAACCTCTTTCAGCGCCAGCTCTTGGCGAGTCTTCGAGCTTTAGAGATGGCGACAGCAGCGATAGAGGTTCTTAAGCGGGTCCAGGGCAGCGCCCTGGCCGATCGCTGCTGTCCTCATCCGTAGGGCTCGAAGACTCGCCAACGGCTGGAGGCCCGTAGGCATGCTTCTCTTCCCTCTACACCATGCGGTTGACGGACATTTTTTCGAGCATGTTCAGGGCGAGTTGTTTTTCGGAGTCCATGCGGTCGGCCACGCTGCGGCGGACGCGGGCGGTGGAGGAGCCGAACTGGTCCTTGCGGGATTCGTAGACGCCCTTGATGAGCTGGGCGTTGAAGTCGTCTTCGCGGCCCTTGTTCAGGAACCGGTCGATGACCTTGTTGAAGATGTTGGCCGCGCCGGTGGGGCCGTGCTGGACCGAGGTGGACCAGAGGACCTCCTGGAGCGCGGGCGGGGCGCTGTCGAAGTCGAGGCCGGTGCGTTCGAGGATCATGGTCCGGGCCGGATCGTAGGTCCGGCGGGCGATGAAGTCGTGCTGGACGGCGTTGAACCCGGCGGGATCTTCGGCGGCGATGGCCCGCCAGACGTTCGGCATGGCGCCTTGGGTGGAGCCGGTGTCGGTCGGTCCGGCCTCGCGCAGCCGGTCGGCCCAGTCCGGGCGTCGGCCGTCGAGGTAGGTCAAAAATTCGTCCATGGTGCCGGGTTTGGAGGCGATCTGGTAGGTCCCGTAGGAGGTCCCGCCCACGCGATCATAGCCCACGGCGGCCGCGCCGTCCGCGCCGGATTCGAAGCCTGCGGACAGGACGCCGGGCACATGGGCGTTGACGTCGGTCCGGGCGGTCTCGCGGACGGACTGCGCAGGGGCGGCGGAACGGGCGGGCGCGGCCTGGAGCCCGGCCTCGTCGCGCATGATCCGGGAGATGGCGGACAGGGCCTCGAGCACCTGGGTGTCGTTGACCATGGAGACGTCGAAGGATTCGTTGTCCTCGTCCGGGTTGTCGGCCCCGTCGCCGAACAGGGCCTTGGTCATGCGCATCTGGTTCTCGAAGGCGGCCTGCCGGGCCAGTTGTCCGGCGTCGCGCCCCGCTCCCGGGGTGCGCATTGCGTTCAGGGTCTCGTAACCGTCGATCTTGCCGATGGACATGGGCTGCTCCCGCGCTGAAAACGTCAAAAAATTGGCCCCCAACAGGGGTGCGCAGGGAGGAAAGCAAGGGCTGTGCCTATGCGGGCAGCAGTCCGGAATGATGGGGAATCAGGATTTGAACAGATGGGCGTAGCGCATGTCGGCGAGCATGCGGTCCACCAGCTTGCGGTGGCCCGACGGCAGGGCGTAGTTGGCCAGATCGGCCGGGGGCACGAACCCGCCCTTGACCGCCTCGTGGAAGACCGGGTCCACGGGGTCGCCGTCGTAGCGGCACAGGAAGCAGTCCATGGTCACGCGGTAGCGGGTGTAGCTGTAGCGGACCACGGTGATCTTTTCCACCGGCTCCACGGCCAGCTCGACCTCCTCGAGATATTCACGCCGCAGGGCCTGCTCCGGGGTCTCTCCCGGCTCGATGCAGCCGCCGGGGAACTCCCACAGGCCGGGCCAGACGTCGCCGGGTCTGCGCTTCTGGATGAGCACCCGGCCCCGGTGGACCAGGAAGCCGGTGGCCATGTCCACGCGGATGACCTGTTTGGCCTCGGGCAGGACCGGGCGCAGGGGCACCGTGCCCATCTCGTGGGCCCGGCAGAACGCGCGCACCGGGCACGCCTCGCAGCGCGGATTCTTGCGGCAGATGAGGGCTCCGAACTCCATGAGCGCCTGGTTGAAGTCGCCGGGCCGGTCCTCGGGGATGAGTCGCCGGACCGCGTCCTCGACCATGTTCCGCCCCGCCCTGTCGCGGACCGGGAGGTCCATGTCCAGGAGCCGGGCGAAGACGCGCAGGACGTTGGCGTCCACGGCGATCTCGGCCTCCCCGAAGGCGATGGAGGCAACGGCCCCGGCGGTGTAGTCGCCCACGCCGGGGAGGGAGCGGATGTCGGAAAAGTCGGCGGGGAACTCGCCGTTGAAGTGGTCTTCGATCAGCACGGCGGCGCGGTGCAGGTTGCGGGCGCGGGAGTAGTAGCCGAGCCCTTCCCAGAGGTTCAGGACCTCCTCCTCATGGGCGTCGGCCAGGGAGCGGATGTCCGGGAAGCGGTCCATCCAGCGCTTGTAGTACTCGACCACGCGGTCCATCTGGGTCTGCTGGGCCATGATCTCCGAGACCCAGACCCGGTAGGGGCTGGGATCGCGCCGCCAGGGCAGGTCCCTGTGTTCGGCGTCGTACCATTGCAGCAATGCGCGCGTGAATCCGGTCTGGTCCATGACCGGTCTTGTTTACTCCCCCTTGGCCTGGTTGGCAACCGCCTCGGCGGCCCTGGCCGCGGCCTCGGGGTCGCCCAGGTAGTAATGGCGCAGCGGGGTCAGGTCGTCGTTCAGCTCATAGACCAGGGGCAGCCCCGTGGGGATGTTCAGCTGGGTGATGGCCTCGTCGGACATGGTGTCCAGGTACTTTACCAGGCCGCGCAGGGAGTTGCCGTGGGCCACGATGAGGACCCGCCTGCCCGCCCGGACCTCCGGGGCGATGGTCTCGAACCAGTAGGGCATGGTCCGTTCGATGGTCAGCTTGAGGCTCTCGCAGCGCGGCAGTTCCTCCGGGGCGAGGGAGGCGTAGCGCGGGTCGTTGCCGGGAAACCGGGGGTCGGACGGGTCCAGCTCCGGCGGCGGGGTGTCGAAGCTGCGCCGCCAGACGAAAACCTGCTCGTCGCCGTACTTCCGGGCGGTCTCGGCCTTGTTCAGTCCCTGGAGCGCGCCGTAGTGGCGCTCGTTGAGCCGCCAGGTCTTGAAGACCGGCAGCCACATGAGGTCCATTTCGTCCTGGACCAGCCAGAGGGTGCGGATGGCCCGCCGAAGCAGCGAGGTGTGGGCCACGTCGAAGGTCAGCCCGGCCTCCTTGAGGAGCTTCGCGCCGTCCACGGCCTCGCGCACGCCCTGCTCGGTCAGGTCAACGTCGGTCCAGCCGGTGAACCGGTTCTCCAGGTTCCAGGCGCTCTGCCCGTGCCGGATCAATACCAATGTATGCATGATGCCTCCGCTTCCTGTTCGGTTCGTGAAGCCGGAGCATAACCCGAGAACGGGATTCTTGGAAAGGGAGGGAGTGTGAAGATCAGTACCGCTTGGGCGCTGCCTTGCGGATCTCCCTGTCGATCTGGTCGAAGAGCTCGCGCTTGCGCCGGTCGAAGGTCAGGGCGCTCTTCACGGCGGCCACGGACACGCAGAGGATGCTCAGGATGATGACCAGCCCCTTGGATATCTCCCAGCGCTGGCTCGGGTCCTTGATGGCGTCCAGGATCATGTTGCCCTGGACGTTCTGGGTGAAATAAATGAGCGACGGCACGGCCACGAGCAGGAGGCCCAGGCCGATGAGTTCGAGCCAGATGAAGTTGCGCCCGAGCATGAGCACGAACAGGGTGGAGTCGCGGATGATGCGCAGGGTGACCAGCCGCTTTTGCAGGCTGTCGATGTGCTCCTCGATCTCCTCCACGAAGCGCAGGGACTTGCGGAAGTTGTCCGCATCCTGGAGGCGCTGGGTGCGGATCCAGTTGATCTTGTCCACACAGTAGTTGAATTCCTTGTTGAATTCCAGGAGCAGCTTGGGGAACGGGAACCAGGCGGCCTCGCGCTGAATGTCGCGCACCCGGTCCGAAAGGTACTCGATATTAGCGTTGATGCGCTTGACCTCGCGCCGGATCTCGTCATCCAGGGCGAACTGGAACTTTTCCGCGCCCTTGAGCAGCTGGTGGTAGGCTACATAGTTGTTGGTCCGGGAGAAGTTGCGCAGCCGGTCCAGTTCCTCGTTGGCCGTCTCGAAATAGGGATGGGTCTCGTCGAACCGCTTGGAGATGTCGTCGGTCAGCGCCTCCACCTTCTTGCGCGTGGACTCCACCGAGAGTTCGGCCTCGTTCCACTTTTCCCACATGGCGCTCAGGAGCTGCACCCTGCCTCGGTCGAGTTCGGGGTCCACCAGGATGCGGTTGAAGATGTTCGGGTCCCGGGCCACCAGGTCGAACAGGGTGTCCATGGCCTGGCCGGTGAAGCCCATCTTGACCATGCAGACCGCCTGCCGATAGACCGGCTGCAACCAGGTGGGCGACAGGGAATTGACCCGCTTGTAGGTGTTGATGGCGTCCTTGTAGTCGCCCTCCACCTCCATGAGCCGGGCCTGCAGAAAAGCCATGCACCCCTGCTGCAACGGGGTGTAGCTCATGCGCTCGGCCTCCTGCCAGTGGAACATGGCCTGGTTGACGTCGCCCTTCTCCAGGTACCAGTATCCCCACAGGGACTGGGGCTGGTAGCTCCTCGGGTACTTGGCCTGGGCCTCCTTGAGCAGCCCCTCGGCCGCGTCGAGGTCCCCCTTCTCGAGGCTCTCCATGGCGTCCCAGATGTAATCGCCCTCTTGGGGGGCGAGCTGCTTGAAGCCGTCCGCCCACTCCTTGCCCCGGCTGCGCCAGACCAGCTTCAGGGTGCGCAGCTGGACCGGCACGTCGATCTCGAAGACCGCGCGGGCCAGCAGGCTCTCCAGGTCGTTCCTGGACTCCATGACCTTGAGGATGGAAGCCACGAAATCCTCGGTGCTCACGTCCTTGTCCAGGCCGGCAAACCCGTCGGAGAACTGGGCGATGTCAGCCTTGGCCAGCAGCCGCCAGACCTGGGGCTGCGGGGTGGCGATCCGCTTGCTCGGGCACTGGGAAGGCTTGTGGTTCTTGAGCCCGCAGTAGAAGCACTCGCGCCCGCCGTCCACGGCCACCAGGGCGTTGGGCAGGGCCACCTGCATGGTCCCGTAGGCCCCGCCCTTGTCGCCGTCCTTGAGGGACAGGGTGCACCAGGAGTCCAGGGTGACCGGGCCCGCGCTGTAGCGCGCCTCGTTCATGCGGAACCACGGCGAGAGCAGGAACCCGTCCATGAAGCGCACGTGGGGATAGTCCGGAGTGAGCCGGTTCCAGTCCAGCCCCACCTTGCGCGGCAGGTCCGCGGTGAAATGCAGGTCGCCCTGGGGCACGGCGGCCATGACCACGGGCCAGTACTTCTTGTCCGGAGTCTCCTTGTCGTGCCGGATGAGATTCATCATCTCGGTGGTGAAGGACTTGAGCAGCCGGAAGCTGTCCAGGGGCAGGAAGAGCGCCCCCTCCTTGATGTCGGAGATGTACTTGAGGCCGAGACGCTGCAACAGTTCGATGACATCGGTGGAGAAGTCGCGCCAGCCCAGGATGCTCTCCTTGTCCGACATGCGCCCCAGCGGCTTGATGATGAAATACCAGCGCAGGGTGGACTCGTAGTCCAGCCCCTGGTCGGCCACCAGGCGAAGCCACTCCACGTTGGCCAGCCCGTCCGTGCGGCCGGCCGGTTCCGTGGACAGTCCGGGCACGGACTGGACCTGGGCCTTGAGCTTGGGGTGGATGACCACCTCGAACTCCATGGGCGAGGCCACGATCTGGCGGTCCAGCTCCACGGACAGGGACACGGAGTGCTCAAGGTCGTAGCCCGCCAGGAAGGTCAGGGGCACGAGCTGGCAGAAGACCGGCATGGGATTGACCCTGGCCCAGACCTGGAGCCGGGCGATGGCCCGGAAGACCTCGGTGGTGTTGCAATACCACAGGGCCTGCTCCGCCTCCTTGGCCACGCACAGGGCGCCGTATTCCTGGAGGGTGTTGTCCACCGCGCCGTGCAGGTCGCCCTTCCAGACCACCCAGATGCCGAAGCCGGAGGCCACCAGCCGGGACTGGCTGATGGCGGGAAGGGTATCCAGGAGCTTGGCTATGTTCGGCACGGGTTCACCTCACGCCCTGCGGCGGTCGTTCTCAACGGAAAAAGGCGCGGCGCGGGGGAAACCCGCCCGGCATGCGCTAACGCAACGTATTCAAGGGAATTTCTTTCCCCTCGCGGACCATGCAAAACAGGTTCCAAACATGCTGCGCCTCATCGGTTTTGCCTCGTTTTTCGCACCCTTGCATGTAAATCTCGACCTTGCGCCCCAAGGAATCCAGGGCCAGGTCCCGCTGCTTTTCGTCAAGTTTTCGACTTTGCAGGATTTTTACCAGAGCCCGGATGCGGTGCAGATCGGCGCAGGGCACGCACACGGAGAGCTGGTCCGGCCGGCCGCCGTGCTTCAGGGTCAGGGGCTCGCGGACCAGCCCCACCGGGAAATGCAGGCAGGCGCGCAGCCACATGTCGAAGTCCTCGCAGGACGGCATGGCCGTATCGAAGGGGCCCATGACCTCCCAGGCCCGGCGGGTGAACATGGTGCACGACGGGCTGATCAGGCACATCTCCAGCGAGGCCTCGAAGAACCACCCCTCGGGCTTGGCGTAGCGCGCGGGCTGGTTGACCCGCTTGCCGCCCCGGTACCAGATCTCCTCGGTCTGGCAGATCTCGTAGCCGTGCTCGGCCATGTAGGCGAGTTGGGTCTCGAGCTTGCCCGGCAACCACTCGTCGTCGGAGTCCAGCAGGGCCGCCACCTCGCCCTCGCACTCGGCCAGGCCGGTGTTGCGCGCCCCGGACACCCCCTGGTTCTCCTGGCGGCGGTAGTGGATGCGCGGGTCGTCGTAGCGGGCCACCACCGCCTCGGTGCCGTCGGTGGAGCCGTCGTCGATGATCCGGCACTCCCAGCGGCCGTAGGTCTGGGCCAGGACGGATTCGAGCGCCCTGCCGAGGTATTCCGCCCGGTTGTAGGTGGGCAGGATGATGGAGACCAGAGAGTTTTTCATGTACCGGAACCCTTGCCTTCGCCGTCGCGAACTGTCATGTTGTGTATCCAACAGTCCACCCAGGCGCAATCAATGAGAATATTTCAAGTCATCAACGTCCGCTGGTTCAACGCGACCGCGTGGTACGCCATCACCCTGAGCAGACTCCTGGCCGACGCGGGCCACGAGGTCCTGGTCCTGACCCAGGCCGGGACCCAGGCCGAACAGGCGGCCCGGGACGCCGGGCTCGACACCGTGGCCGTGGACCTGAACACCACCAACCCCGTGCGCTTCGCCGCTGCCGCAAGGCATATCATACAACTGTTGCGCGCGCACCGTCCGGATATCGTCAACTGCCACCGGGGGGAAGGCTTTTTCCTGTGGGGGCTGCTCAAGCTCTTCGGCTTCCACTATCGGCTGGTGCGCACGCGCGGCGACCAGCGCCCGCCCCGCTCCGACGCGATCAACCGCTGGCTGCACGCGGGCGTGGCCGACGCCGTGGTGGTCACCAACCGTCGCATGGCCGACTACTTCCTGCACAAGATGCGCACGCCGGGCCACGGGGTGTGGCTCATCCACGGCGGCGTGGACACCGCGAAATTCCGCTTCGACCCGGAGGGGCGCGAGCGCATCCGGAAGGAGTTCGGCTTCGGCCCCGACGACCTGGTGGTCGGCCTGCTCGGCCGTTTCGACCGGGTCAAGGGGCACCAGGAGACCATCCGGGCCGTGGCCGCACTGCGCAAGCAGGGACTCGCCGACATCCGCCTGTTCCTCATCGGCTTCGACACGGCCATGACCACGGATCAGATCGAGGCGCACATCCGCGAGGCCGGAGTCGGGGACATCACCCGCATCAGCGGGCGACGCGACGACGTGGCCGACTGCATCAGCGCCCTGGACATCGGCGTGGTCGCCTCCCTGTGGTCCGAGGCCATCGCCCGCTCGGCCCTGGAGATCATGGCCGAGGACCGGCCGCTGGTGTCAACGAACGTGGGAGTCATGCCCGACCTGGTGGACGCGGCCGTGCTGGTCGAGCCCGGCGACGTGAACGGACTGGCCGGGGCCATCCGAAGCGTGGCCACGGACCAGGACGTGCGCGAGCGGGTCCTGGCCGCCCAGAAGCGGACCATGTCCCAGCTGACCCTGGACGAATTTCTCAAGCGTTCCCTCAACCTCTACCAGAGCCTGCTGGACGGGGACTGATCCCGGTCAGCCGCCGAAGAGTTCGCGGGTCTTGGCGATGCGGTCGGCCACGGCCAGCACGGTCAGGGCGTAACTCTCGGAGTGGTTGTAGCGGTAGATGACCTTGAGCTTCTGCTCTTCTGTCATGGAATCCTTCCAGCCGTGCTCGGCCACGAAGTTGGCCATGGAGTACAGGGCGTCGCGGGTCTCGAAGAGGTCCACGCGCCCGTCCCCGGAACCATCCCGGCCGTAGTGCTCGGCGCTGGTGGGCATGAACTGGCACAGGCCGATGGCCCCGTACACGGAGCTGCGGATGGTCAGCGGGTCCTGGCCCGTGCCCTTGGCGTAGCGGATGAGCGCCTTGAGTTCCTCGTAGGCCCAATCGCCCTTTTCCCGCGTTCGCTTGCGCAGCCAGTCCAGGGTCTCGGGGGAGAGGTCCGTGCGCTCCATGCGGTCGCGGATGAATTCGAAATCCCCGGCCAGTGCCATGGAGGCCAGGATGGCGAACCCGTTGTAATCGCCCACGGTCATGCCCAGGCGCGATTCCAGGAGCATGAGCGCGGTCAGGACCTCGCCCGGCACCCCGTACTTCTCGTGGATCAGGGTCAGGTCGGCCCTGTGCTCGCGGTAGAAGGCGTAGGCCCCGGCGATGAGCAGCGGGTTGAGGTAGCGGTCCATAACCTGGGGCTCGGGCTGAGGCCCCGGCTCCTGGGCGGACAGCCGGGTGTTGAGCAGGACGTTCATCTTGCGGGCCATGATCTCGGGCTGGAACTCGAGGTCCGGGCTGGAAAAGAAATAGGCGACCTTGCGCCGCTCGAAGCCGTCCCCGGACAGGCGGTCCACCAGGGGGTCCCACACGGACCCGGCCACAGCCGGTCTCGCCGCCCAAAACGCCCCGAGGCAACAAATAAAAACGGCGGCCAACGTCGTTTCGATGGCCGCGCGTTTCATGCGCCGTTCGGGCTTTTTCTCAAATCCGGTCCATGGGCACAAACCCCATTTCCTCCTCGAAGTCCTCGTCCATTCTGGAGGAGAACTCCCTGAGATCGTAGACCTTGCCGCAGGATGGGCACTTCAGCGTGACCTCACGGCATCCCCGGTAGGCGGTCAGGTCGAGACCGCACTTCTCGCACTCCATGCCCCTGGCCTGCCAGGTGCGCTTGCGGCCGGAGAACACGGTGCTACTTGACCTCCTTGAGGCCAAGGTTCTTTTCGCCCATGGCCACGTAGAGCTTGGACACGGCGGTGCCGTAGTCGGCCAGGGCCTGGGACAGCTGGGCCTCGGCCAGGCTGAGGCGCTCCTGGGCGTTGAGCACGTCGGTGTTGGTGCCCACCTGGGCCTGGTAGCGCGCCACGGCCATGCGGTAGGCCTCTTCGGCGGCCACAACGGACTTCTTGGCCACGGAGATGCGGTCGGCCGCCTCCTGAAGGTTCAGGATGGCGCTCTTGACCTCGAAGCCCGCGTTGAGCCGGGTGTTCTCCAGGTCGGCCTCCATCTGCTTGACCATCTCGTCGTACTTCTTGGAGTCGTAGTAGTCGGAACCCCAGGAGAAAATATCCATGGTGGCGTCCACCCCGGCGGTCCAGTATTCACCGGAGCGCTCGGAGATGTAGCCGTTGCCGTTAACCGCGGGATCGTCGCCGCGGGTGACGTAGTCCCAGTGACCGTTGACCGAGGGGTAGAAGCTGCTCTCGGACATGGTCACATCCTTCTGGGCCATCTCCACGCTCTTCTGGCCGATGATCAGGTCGGGCCGATGGTCGTAGGCCCGGATCAGGCATTCCTTGAGGGTCAGATCAAAGGGGATGTATTTCAGTTCGCCCACGTACTTGATCGGGGCTTCCAGGGGGATGTTCAGCAGCGTGTTCAGCTGGGCCTCCTGGGTGGAGACGTTGTTGCGCGCCTTGAGGAGTTCCTGCTTGGAGGTGGCCAGGTCGACCTCGGCGTCCAGGACCTCGGCCTTGGGCCGCAGGCCGACCTCGTAGAAGGCGTTGGTCACCTTGAGCTGGGATTCCAGGCGGGCCACGGAGTCCTCGGCGCTCTTCACGTCCATGCGCGCCTTGAGCAGGGAGAGATAGTTGGACTGGACCGACTCGATGAGGCTCAATTCCACGTTGGTCAGGGAGGCCTCGGTGGACTCCTTGTTCAACTTGGCCTTCTGCCAGTTGGCCAGCAGGTTGAAGCCCTGGAAGATCGGCTGGGTCAGGTTCAGGGAGGCGACCCAGTCGTCCTGCTTGCCGCTGTAGGTGTAACCACGGTTGTAATGCGTGTACCCGAAGCCGCCGCTCAGGGCCGGGCCGAACTGGCCCAGGGCGGAACGCTGGCCGTGCTCGGCGCCGCGCAGCTGGGCGCGGATGGCCTGCATGTTCGGGTTGAAGCCCAAGGCCCGCTGCACGCACCGCTCAAGATCGAAGGGGCCGGAGATGTCTTCGGCCCCTGCTTTGTCCATGGCGGGATCGGCGTCCTGGGCGAACGCGATTCCGGCCGAAGCCAGAAGAGCCGAAAGAATCAACGTCAATAACAACCGTGTGCGGTTCATATGGGGGTTCCTATCTGAAATTGCTCGTTAAGTTGAACCATCAACAATCATCAATCCAACTATTTAACGACTTTTTCTAGAGTTCGCAAGTCCAAACGTCATCCGTCACGCAGGGCCGCGCAGTCCGACGGGTCGCCCTGAAGCTTTTCCAGGGTATGCCGGAAGGTCGGCAGCAGCGGCTCCAGGCACTCGGCCACGGCCTTGGGGCTGCCGGGCATGTTGACGATGAGCGCATTGCCCAGGGTCCCGGCCACGGCCCTGGAGATGGCCCCGTGCGGGGTCTTGGCCAGGCTGGCCATGGTCATGGCCCGCTCGTAGCCGGGCAGCCGCTTTTCTATGACGGCCAGGGTCGCCTCCGGGGAGACGTCCCTGGGGGCCACGCCCGTGCCGCCCGTAGTCAGGATGAGGTCGAATCCCTGATTCAGGGCCAGATCCGCGAGCAGCCCCTTGAGCTGGGAGGTCTCGTCCGGGATGATAAACCCCTGGACGCAGTTCAGGTCCAGGACCTCGCCCACCAGCCTGCCCACCAGCGGCCCGGACTCGTCCACGCGCTCGCCGCGCGATCCCTTGTCGCTCAGGGTGATCCAGGCCAGGGCGTAGCCGGTGCGCGAGACCTCGAAGGTCACCGGCCCGGCCGGTGCGTCCTCCAGGGCCTCCAACAGGTACAGGGGCTGCGACGACGCGCCCGCGCCACGGGGCAGCCAGGCGGCCGAGCGGACCAGGAACGCACCGCCCTCCCCGGCCAGCCGGTCGCCCGCGCGCAGGCCGGGCCTGAGCACGTCCGTGACCATGGCCGCCGGGGCCGACATTTCGGATGCGGAACACAGGTAGACCAGGCCGCCCTTGTTCACCGGGGCGGCCAGACGGCAGTCGAGACGCTTGCAGGACATGGTTTCTCCCTTGGTTATCAGGCCAGCAGGACCGACAGGATACCCGCCACGAACACGCCCCCGAAGGTGCCGGGGCCGCCGATGGAGACCATCTGCGTGCCCACCCGGTTGCGGAAGCGCGGCACCAGCAGCGGGATGAGGTTCCCGCCGAGCACGGCGCCCATGGTGCCGGCCACGTAGGCGGCCACCGGGCGGTACTCCGGGGGCACGAAAAAGTAGACGCACAGGAAGGTGATCAGGGCGGGCAGGACCAACGGGATGCGCATGCCCGTGAAGGGATCGGGCTTGGCCATGGCGTAGCACCCGGCCGCGACCATGAGCATGACGAAGCCGATCCAGGGATAGACTCCGCCCGCCTGAAAGATCATGTGCTGGCGGATGATGAAGGTGACGCTCAGAAGCAGGGGCATGAGGAAACCGCCCACGTTGATGGCGAATATCTGCTTCTTCAGCTCGCTCTCGCCCTCCTCCTCGAAGCGCACCGGACGGCCGCCCTCGTCCACGCCGAAGCGCACGGTCCGGGGGGTGCTGACCACCACCAGCCGCTCGCTGGTGTGCACCGGGATGTTGATCATCCGGCCGAGCAGGATGGCGATGAGCATGAGCACGCCCTGGGCCGGGGTCAGCCCAAGCTTGGAGAAGGCGTCGGCCACCAGGGAGACCGGCAGGAAGACGAACAGGAAGAAGAGCGCCACCAGCAGGAGCAGCGCCGGGATCATGCCGCCGGAATATTGGAAATAGGGATTCATCGGTTGCACCTTTGGTAAGGGGCCGCCCGGACCGGTTGCTTTTGCCTTTATCCCGGCCCTATAGTATGGCAATGCCCATGCAGTTGGGATGTATCCTAACCTGAAACCGAAGTAAATCAAAGCACTCAGAGGCATATATGAAAGGCATCATCCTGGCCGGGGGTTCCGGCACCCGGCTCCACCCCCTGACCCGGGTGGTCAGCAAGCAGCTGCTGCCCGTGTACGACAAGCCGATGATCTACTATCCCCTGTCCACCTTGATGCTGGCGGACATCCGGGACATCCTGATCATCTCCACTCCCCACGATCTGCCCAATTTCCGAAAACTCCTGGGCGACGGCTCCCAGCTCGGCCTGCGCCTGTCCTACCGCGAACAACCCCGGCCCGAGGGGCTGGCCCAGGCCTTCCTCATCGGCGAGGAGTTCATCGGCTCGGACAACGTCTGCCTGGTCCTCGGGGACAACATCTTCCACGGCCACGGCCTGGGCTCCATTCTCAAGGCCGCGGGGCGGCTGCAAAAGGGCGGCCTGGTCTTCGCCTACCTGGTGAAGGACCCCGAACGCTACGGCGTGGTGGAGTTCGACAAGAACTTCAAGGCGTTGTCCATCGAGGAAAAGCCGACGAAGCCCAAGTCCAAGTACGCGGTCACCGGGCTGTACTTCTACGACAACGACGTCATCGGCATGGCCCGCTCCCTCAAGCCCTCGGCGCGCGGGGAGCTGGAGATCACGGACATCAACCGGCTCTACCTCGAGCGCGGCGACCTGGAGGTCCAGACCCTGGGCCGGGGCTACGCCTGGCTGGACATGGGCACCCACGAGTCCCTGCACGGGGCGTCCGGCTTCGTGCGCGCGGTCCAGGCCCGGCAGGGGTACGTCATCTCCAGCCCCGAGGAGATCGCCTACCGCATGGGCTTCATCGACCGGGACCAGCTCCTGCGCCTGGCCTCGGAGATGAGCAACAACGACTACGGCAAGTATCTCCTGGAGGTGGCCAAGGAAGAGCCCGGCATGTCCTAGGAGGACCGGGGACGAAAAACGACGAAGCCGCCTCCCCCGACAACGGGAAGCGGCTTCGCGGAAAATACGCAAAAAAACGCGGTCCGTGGATCGCGTTTTTTCAGGTCCTAGTGATGGTCGCTGTGCATGGCCTCGCGCACGCGAATGATGCCGATGGTCAGGATCCAGGCCAGGTAGATGAAAATCAGGGACACGCCGACAAAGCCGGCCCCGGAGCTCTGAGTCATGCCGTGAAGCAGTTCGCCAATCATGTTATTCCTCCTCGATCACCCATTTTTGGCTTGAAAAGATGTATCTTATTGCCCCCCAAATCGCCTTGTTGTCAACCCCATTTCGCCATTTGCCCGGCTCTTCCGCACCCTTGCGGACCGCCGCCCCCCTGCCTTAGCAAGGCAAAGGCCGGAAGTCCCGCGTCCGCGACCGCTCTGGTCCGCCCCGCTTGTCAGCGGTCCCGCTTTACCCTACTATTGTCCGGCAACGACAAGAACCTCTGCAACAAACGGTGACCAATGGGCATTCTGGATTCTCTGGGCAAGATATTCTCCAAGACCGGCAAGAGCACCTCTCCGGCCAAGGACGAGACGGCCCGCGCCCTCGCCGAGATCCGCAGGCGCGGCAGCGCGCCGCCCGCCAAGCCCGCCCCCGAACGGGACACCGGCTTCCACGCCGCCCCGGTGGACGAGGCCGCCCTGGGCTTCAGCATCACCATCAAGAACGGCCGGATCACCAAGCGCAAGGCGTTCCGCATCTCCGTGGACGGGCTGACCGTGTTCGTCCACCGGCTGGGCAAGACCTACCCGGTGACCGACATCAGCGCCTCGGGCCTGGGCTTCAGCTTCCTGAAGCCGCGCATCAAGTGCGGGGTGAAGATCAAGATGGACCTGCTCCTGAACGGCGGCCGTGAGATCGAGGGCGTGCTCTGCCAGGTCATGCGCCACGAGCAGGGCGTGGTCGGCTGCGCCTTCGTGGACCTGGACCGCAAGCAGGAGGACGCGGTGGGCCGGATCGTCCTGGAGGGCGAAAAGCAGCTGGCAGCGCGCCGGACCGCAACCAGGAAATCGGGACAGGACCAGGGCCGATCCTAGGCCCTGGCGCGCAATTCCTCTATATACGTCTCGAGGTCGTTGGGCTCGCCCGGCTTGTGGTCCTCGGGATAGAGCAGCGCGGTCATGAAGAAGACCGAGCCTATACGCAGGGCCGTGCTCGCGCTCATGGAAAACGCCTCCAGCCGCCGGGCCACGTCCTCGGCCTCCTCGTCGTCCAGCCGCTCCACCAGGACCCAACTGTTTTCCGCCAGCCCGGCCAGGAGCTTGGCCTTCTTTTCCAGGCAGGCCTGGAAGGCCGTCTGCCCACCCTCGGCCAGGGCGACCTCCCCTTCGGCCTCGATGCGCTTCACGTCGGCGTTGACGTGTTCCAGGTAGGTTATCAATTCGGACAGGGCGGTGTCGGACATGGGGGCTCTCCTGTTTTTTTGGCCGGAGCATAGCCGCGAAACTCCTGGAAAACAAGGGCGCGCCGAGGGGACGAAGGGACTTCGCGTCGGTAAATCCGCTTTACACCGGGGCCAAGAGGTTTTACCTCAATGGGTCCCTGAACCCGAACATCCAAGGAGACCCGAATTGAGCATACTCTCCGCCAGCCTCGGGCTGACACGCTACCGCATCATCGAGGAGGTCCCTGCGGAACTGCTCCAGCAAGTGCCCGACAAGCTGAAGCAATTCTGCATGGTGGACATCGACGGCACGGCCGACGAGCGCTCCTTCGGCTGGACCAACATCGACGACATGCTGGACATGAACTGGACCGCGTCTCCGCCGGAAAAGGCCGACTACTTCGCCTTCTCCCTGCGCCTGGACACCCGGCGCATTCCGCCCGCCGTGCTCAAGAAGCACAACACCATCGCGGCCAACAAGGAGCTCGAGCACAACAAGGAGCAGGGCAAGAATTTCGTCTCCCGCGACCGCAAGCGCGAGATCAAGGAGCAGGTCGCCCTCAGGCTGCGCGCCCGGACCCTGCCCATCCCGGCGGTCTTCGACGTGATCTGGAACCCCACGGCCAACCGCATCTACCTGGACACCACCAACGCCAAGGTCCGGTCCCTGTTCGAGGACCACTTCACCCTGACCTTCGACCTCCACCTGGAACCGCTGACCCCGTTCTTCATGGCCATGGACATCCTCGGCGAAGACGCCGCGCCCAGGCTGGAAAACCTCGACCCGACCATCTTCGTCTAGGAGCGCGCCATGGATCTTTCACTCGTAGAACGCGAAAACACCCTGCTCGGCCAGGACTTCCTGACCTGGCTGTGGTTCAAGACCGACCAGGACACCGTGCTCTTTCAGCTCGCGGACAACCGGACCTTTACCCTGCACATGGAGCAGAAGCTGTCCGTCCAGGGCGGCGAGGGCGAGACCAAGGCCACGGCCACGGTGACCAGCCCGGCGGGCGAACTGTCCGAGGCCAAGACCGGCCTGCGCACGGGCAAGAAGGTCAACAAGGCCCAGCTGCTCTTCGCCATGGACCAGGACGAATGGCTGGTCACGGTCAACGCCTCGGACTTCGGCCTGTCCGGCCTGAAGACCCCCAAGGTCGGCACCAAGGACGAAGAGGGCGACGACCCGGACGCCAAATTCCTGGAAAAGATGTTCCTGTTGGAGCGCTGCCTGGAGATGTTCGACATTGTCTTCACCCAGTTCCTCAACCTCCGGCTGAGCAAGGACTGGGCCGAGGAATCCGCCAGGGTCAAGCTCTGGATCAACGGCTAGCCCCGTGTCCGGACCGCTGCGCATCGCCTGCTTCGGCGACAGCCTGACCGAGGGGTACGGCCTGGCCCCGGACGAGGCCCTGCCCGCCGTCCTGGAACGCGACCTGCTCGACCTGGGGATCGAGGCGCGCTGCCTCAATTTCGGAGTGTCCGGCGACACGGCCGAGGACGGCCTGAACCGCCTGCGCATGGTCCTCGACGCCGACCCGGACGGGGTGGTCCTGGCCTTCGGGGCCAACGACTGCTTTCTGGACGAGCCGGTGGATGAGGTGGCGGCGCGGCTGTCCAGCCTGATCGAGGCCTTCCGCAAGCGGGACCTCCCGGTCCTGCTGGTGGGGGTCAACGCGGGGCTCAACCCGGACGAGGCCTACCGGGCGCGGTTCGAGGCCGTGTTCCCGGACCTGGCCGAGCGCTACGATTTGCCCCTGTTCCCGGACATCCTCGCCCCGTACCAGGGCGACCCGTCCATGACCCTGCTGGACGGCCTGCACCCCAACGAGACCGGGGTGGAGGCAATGGCCCGCGCCCTGCTCCCCCAGGTGGAGGCCCTGGCGCGCGGCATCAGGCCGTAGGCGGCCCCGCCTTCCCGTCTTTCCCCTCTCCGCTTTTCCCTTCTCCGTCTTCCCCGTCCCCACCTTCGAGAAACTTCTGCTTCATGCGGTGGACCACGATGGCCACGGCCACCCCGGCCACGGCCAGGGCGATGGCCGCGCCCACGGACAGCCGCCCGCGCACGCCCGCCGAGAGCAGGTGCCCGCCCGAGGCCAGGAAGACGGTCTCGGGCAGCATGGCCACCCAGGAAAGGAGCGCGTACGGCAGGGAGCGGACCTCGGTGATGCCGAGCAGGTAGCTGGTCACCGGAAAGGGCAGGACCGGGATGATCCGGCTCAGGGAGATGAGGTGCAGTGGGTGGATGCGGCTCAGGAAGAGCATCCGCCTGTACACGGGGTTGTCCGCGAACCGCACCTTGAGCCGCTCGCGCACGCCGTAGCGGGCCAGGACAAAGGCCCCCACCGCGCCGATGGTCATGCCCGCCGAGGCGTAGACCGCGCCGAGCTTCCAACCGAAAATCGCCCCTGCGGCCACGGTGAACAGGACCTGGGGCACCAGGAGCATGGTCAGCAGCGCGTCGGCCGCGATGAAGACCAGCGGGCCCAGATTGCCCTCTGCCTCCACCACGGCGGACAGCCGGCTCATATACCGCTCGCCCCAGTGCTCCATGGCGAAGGAGAGCAGGCCGAGCAGGCAGAACGCCGCCGCGAATTTGAGGACCATGGGCCAGGAAACGGACCGTTTTCCCCCATGTTGTTCCATGCAACGCACCCTCCGGGGGCCGGGCCTTGTGCTCCACCGAGGAATGCCATAGCGTAACGCCGGGTCCCGACCCCCCATCCTCTTACGGGGTTATCGGCGGAAAATGAAGAGGGAAACCAAAGGACGGCCATGCGCTACAAACTGCAGATGATGAACACGGATTTCGGGGTGGGCATGTTCGCCGCCCTGCCGGACATGAACCTGAGCCACAACGAGATGATGGACCATCTCCGGGCGCACCCCTTCGACGATCACATACACGAGTTCGTGCTCCAGGGCTTCAAGGAATTCCGTCCGCGCAAGCTGGAAAAGATGATCCAGGAGGCCATGGCCGACAACGGCAAATCCGACCCGGCGGGCTTGGCGGTCATGTATGAGGCGTGCATCTGCCATCAGCGGCTGAACCGGCTCCTGCCCCTGTTCGACGGCGTGGACCCGCGCGACCTGCTGCCTTTCACCCCGGCCATCCACATCCGTTCGCACCTTCTCGCGGACCAGCCCCTGCACCGGGAGTGGGCGCGCATCTTCGGCCGAAACATCTTCACCCTGGCCCCCCTGCCCGAACCGGCGGACGCGCCCGAACCGCTCTTTGCCGAAGAAGACCTCGCCGCGCCCGAACCGGTCCCCGCCGAGACCGTGCGCGCGGCGCTGGACAACGAGCTGCCCCCGCCCCTGGCGCGCAGGCCGCTCAAGGAGACCATCGAGACCGCCCTGCCCGCCCTGGGCAAGGCCGACGCCTTCATGGGTCCGCCCATGGACCACAAGGCCTCCCTGTCGCCCGTCGCCCGGCTGCGCCACTGGTCCGTGAAGACGCGCACGGTCAACGGAAAGCTGTCCAACTCCCTGAACGGGTTGCAGACCTGCTACGGACGCGGCCTGACCCGCGAGCGGGCGGACGCCTCCTACGCCATGGAGATGGTCGAGCGCTTCTCCTCCTACGCCAGCTTCGGGCCCAAGGGCGTGCTCGGCTACGCCCGCGACTACCCACTGACCTTCGCGTCCTTTGACGAACTCGACGTCCCGGCCGTGAACCCGGCCGACATCCGCCTGGAGGTGCCCTACGCGGGCCAGCGGCTGCACTGGATGGAGGGCCATGGCCCGGAGGGCGAACCCGTGCTGGTCCCGGCCCAGTTCGTGTTCCTGTTCTGCAACCTGGACGAGCCGTCCCTGTTCAGCGCGCTCGGCTCCACCGGCCTGGCCTCGGGCAACACGCTCTTCGAGGCCAAGGCCGCGGCCCTGACCGAGGTCATCGAACGGGATTCGGACGCCACCCAACTCCACGATCCCGCGCGCTGCTTCCGCGTGGAGAGCGACGACCCCGAGATCGGCCCGCTCCTCGACAGGTATCGCGAGGACGGCATCCACGTCTGGTTCATGGACATGACCACCGAGCTGGGCGTGCCGTGCTACAAGTCCGTGGTCCTGGGCAGGCAGGGGGACGTGAACAAGGGCGGCGGCTGTTCGCTGAACGGCCGGTCGGCCCTGATCTCGGCCATGACCGAGACGGCCTACCCCTACCCCGGTCCGGCCAGCGGCCCGGCCCCGGAGGGGCTGCCCGTGCGCCGGCTCGAAGAGTTGCCCGACCTGTCCACCGGCAGCGCCGAGGGCGACGTGATGGTCCTGGAACGGACGCTCCTGGCCAACGGCTACCGGCCCGCCTACGCGGACCTGACCCGCCGGGACCTGAACATCCCGGTGGTCCGGGCCATGGTCCCCGGCCTGGAGCTGATCTCCGACTTCGACCAGTATTCGCGGATCAGCCCGAGGCTGTTCCGGAACTACCTCAGAGCGTGCGCGTGACCCGGGCCTGGCGGCGGCGCTTGCGCGGCCCCTTGGTGCCGATGGTCCGGTAGAAGACCTCCAGGACGCCCGACCCGCCGAACAGGGCGAGCAGGACCCAGGCCGTGGCCGGGTTGGTGCTCACGCTCTGCCAGACCATGGCCGCGAAGGCACCGGTGCAGGTCAGCACGCCCAGGGCGGACAGGACGCGGCCCGCGCCCCAACCGTCCTCGTCCTTGAAGTTGGCCGCGTTGACCACGGCGAAGACCGACAGGAAGCCCGCGCTGCCCAGGGTGGAGATGGCCGAGAGGTCGGCCACGTTGGCCAGGATCAGGGCGAGCACGGTGGTGACCACCAGCCCCTCTGCGGGCGCGCCCCACATCTGCCGCTCGAGCTGAGCGGGAAGTTCCCCTTCCTTGGCGATGGTGTAGCACAGCCTCGACGAGCCGTAGAGGGTGGCGTTGATGGCCGAAAAGGTGGACAGCAGCGCGGCCACGGCGATGAGGGTGAAACCGGTCTGGCCCAGGAACGGCCGGGCGGCCTCGGCCAGGGCGTAGTCGCGGGCGTTGATGATCTTGTCGAGCGGCAGGTTGCCCACCACCACGATGGCGATGGCCACGTAGAGCAGGACCACGAAGCCCACGGAGATATAGAAGGCCAGCGGCAGGTTGCGCTCGGGGTTGCGGATGTCCGCCCCGGTATTGGCGATGAGCTCGAACCCCTCGTAGGCCACGAAGATGATCATGCCCCCGGCCACCAGCGGCAGCATGGGCACCCAGGTGTCCGTGGCCAGTCGGGCGGGTTCCACGCCCCTGATCCCCACGGCCAGGAAGAAGAGCAGGATGGATATCTTGATGACCACCACGTAGGTCTCGGCCTTGCCCACCACCTTGGCGCTGGCCAGGTTCAGCACGGCGGGCACGACGATGGCCAGGGAGATGAGCCCGTGGAGCACCGGCCAGCCCCCGCCCTTGGGGAAAAAGACCGCGCCGTAGGAACCGAAGGCGTGGGCGTAGAGGGCGAGCATGACCACGTAGGAAAACCACAGCAGAACGTTGAGGGCGCCCACGTGCATGGAGTTGCCGAAGATGCGGTCCAGGAAGACCACGGTGCCGCCCGGTCCGGCGTAGCGCACGGACAGCCGGGCATAGGACGAGGCGGTGATCAAGGCCACCAGCCCGGCCACGGCAAAGGCCACGGGCGTGCCGCCCTTGGCCAGCTCCACGCTCAGGCCCAGCACGGCGAAGATGCCGCCGCCGACCATGCCGCCCACCCCGATGGAGACGGCTCCCCACAAACCCATCTTGTCGTCTTTCGAAACCATGGTTCACCCTGGTTGCAGATTGGGGCCGGAAACCCGGCCCGCGTCACGGAGACGTCCCGCCCGCCGCACCCGGCGAACGTCCGCCAGACTAGCCCAATACCCGCCAAGAATAAAGCGAACGGCCTCGCCCCGTCACTTCGTGCCCGGCCCAACCGGCCAAAACCATTGACTCCCCGCCGGATTGCACGATACTGAGACAGACCCTCAAGCCCGGGTGGTGGAACTGGTAGACACCAGGGACTTAAAATCCCTTGTCCTTCGGGACGTGCGGGTTCAAATCCCGCCCCGGGTACCATGGAGTACAGCGAGTCAGGCCGGTATTCCGGCCTGTTCGCTTTTCACTCGACCCGCTTCGACCCGTCCTCCATTTCATAAAA
This sequence comes from Pseudodesulfovibrio mercurii, assembly GCF_000189295.2. Lineage (NCBI taxonomy): Bacteria > Pseudomonadati > Thermodesulfobacteriota > Desulfovibrionia > Desulfovibrionales > Desulfovibrionaceae > Pseudodesulfovibrio > Pseudodesulfovibrio mercurii. Next base: position 808,476 of record NC_016803.1, read on the forward strand.
AAAAGCCGGATTGCCGGAATGACCTACAGGCCGCCCATTCCGGTCTGAAAAAACGGTCCGTCCCTCGAATCCCCCCCGTGCTTTGCCCGAAAAACCGCCGCCGACCCGGCCTGTTCCCGCCGGATCCGCTGTCCGGCGGGCGCCAAGAGACCCCGCCGTTCTTGCAAATGGGCATTGACCGCCTCGTCACATGTTTGTAACACAGTCGTAACAATTCATGCACATTGCCCTGCCGGATTTCAACGGCAACATCCAACCTGAGGAGAGAGAGGAATGAAAACGCTCAGCAAGATTTTTATGGTCATCGCCCTGCTTGCCATGGCCGGGAGCGCCCTGGCCGGCACCCTGGAAAAAGTTCAGCAAAACGGGGAGCTCGTCCTCGGCGTCAGTGAAGGCGTCGCGGGCTTCTCCGCCCCCGATTCCAACGGCAAATGGGCCGGTTTCGATGTGGACATGGGCAAGGCAGTGGCCGCCGCCGTGCTCAAGAACCCTGACGCCATCAAGTACGTGCCCCTGGCCTCCAAGCAGAAGATCGTGGCCGTCTCCTCCGGGCAGGTGGACCTGTCCCGAGGCACCACCTGGACCATGAAGCGCGACTGCAAGCAGGGCGTGGACTTCACCGTGGTCCTGTTTTACGACGGCCAGGGCCTGATGGTCAAAAAGGGCCTGGGCGTGACCAAGGCCACCGAGCTTGACGGTGCCTCCGTGGCCGTGGTCTCCGGCACCACCTCCGAGCTGAATGTGGCCGACTTCGCCCGCGCCAACAACATCAAGCTGGAGACCGTGGTCTTCGAATCCAAGAAGGAGGCCTTCAACGCCTACGTCGCGGGCCGCGCGGACGCCTTCACCACCGACGTCAGCCAGCTGGCCTCCCTGCGCGCCGGGACCACCAACCCGGACGAGCACATCATCCTCCCCGAAGTCTTCTCCAAGGAACCCCTGTCTCCCTTCGTCCGCCACGGCGACCAGCAGTGGAAGGACCTCGTCACCTGGGTTCTCTTCGGGCTCATCGAGGCCGAGGAAAAGGGCATCACCCAGGCCAACGTCCTGGAGATGAAGGCCAAGTCCACCGATCCTGTGGTCCAGCGCATGCTCGGGGCCACCGGCGACGTCGGCGCCCTGATCGACCTCGACAACGACTGGCTGGTCCGGGCCATCCAGGCCGTGGGCAACTACGGCGAGATGTACGACCGCAACTTCGGCCCCAAGAGCGCGCTGAAGATCCCCAGGGGCCACAACAACCTGTGGACCAAGGGCGGCCTGATCTACGCCATGCCCATCCGCTAGCGGTCCGCCGCAACCGGAAACAACGCGCGCCGCACCCGCCGGGACCACCGGCCGGTGCGGCGCGGCCCTGCGTTCACCCCAAAGGATGACGACGTCTTGCATAATTCCAAGCTGAGAGAACAGTTGCCCGCGCTCCTGACCCAGGTTCTGCTGATCGGGGCCATCCTCTACGTGGCCCTGCAACTCTTCCACAACACCCAGGCCAACCTGGAGGCGCGCAACATCGCCTCGGGCTTCCGCTTCCTGTCCGTGGAGGGCGGGTTGCCCATCAACGACAGCCTCCTGCCCTACACCCCGGCCGATACCTACGGGCGGGCCTTCCTCGTCGGCATCGTGAACACCCTGTTCGTGTCCGCCCTGTCCATCGTGCTGGCCACCATCCTCGGCGTTCTGGTCGGCGTGGCCCGAGTCTCCACCAACTGGCTGGTAGCCAAACTTGCCGCGGTCTACGTGGAGGTGCTGAGGAACATTCCGCTGCTGCTGACCCTGTTCTTCTGCTACTCCACCCTGCTGGCCTTCCTGCCGTCCCCGCGCAAGAGCCTGACGCCGTTCGGCGACATCTTCATCAACAACCGGGGCGTGTTCGTCCCGCGCCCGATCCTCCAGGACGGCATGGGCTGGGTCCTGCTCGCCCTGGTCGCGGCCGTGGCGGCCTCGATCTTCCTGGTGCGCGCGGCCAAGCGGATGCGCGACGAGACGGGCAACGCCCCGCGCGCCGGATGGATTTCCCTCGGCCTGGTCCTCGGCCTGCCCCTGGCCGCATACTACCTCGCGGGCCGACCGCTGGCCTTCGACGTGCCGGTGCTCAAGGGGTTCAATTTCAAGGGGGGCATGATCCTGCGCCCCGAATTCACGGCCCTGCTCATCGGCCTGGTCCTGTACACCGCCGCCTTCATCGGCGAGAACGTGCGCAGCGGCATCCAGTCCGTGGACAAGGGGCAGTTGGAGGCGGCCAAGGCCCTGGGCCTGAAGCCCGGCGTGATCATGCGCAAGGTCATCCTGCCCCAGACCCTGCGCGTCTGCATCCCGGCCACGACCAACGACTACACCAGCCTGGTCAAGAACAGCTCCCTGGCCGTGGCCATCGGCTACCCGGACATGGTCTCCATCGGCGGGACCATCATCGGCCAGAACGACCAGGCCATCGAGATCATCGGCATGTGGATGGCGGTCTACCTGACCATCAACCTGGCCGTGTCCCTGGTCATGAACTGGTTCAACGCCAAGGTGCAGCTGGTGGAACGATGAGCACGAAAGTCGAAAAATTCGTCCCCGCGCCCTCCTCCCCGCCGCCCGTGGCGGCCACGGGCGTGATCCTCTGGCTGCGGACCAATCTCTTTTCCGGCTGGTTCAACTCGGTGCTGACCATCCTGGCCGTGCTGCTCCTGGTCAAGACCGTCCCGCCCCTGATCGACTGGGCGTTCATCCGCGCCGTGTGGACCGGCGGACCGCAGGTCTGCGACGGCTCGGGGGCCTGCTGGGCGTTCATCGCCGACAAGGCCCGGGTCATGCTCATCGGCACCTATCCGCAGGACCTGGAATGGCGCCCCCTGGTCGCGGGCATCCTGTTCGCCGGGGTGGTCGCGGCCACGGTCAGCGGCCGGTGCAAAAAACGCGTGCTGACCGTCGCCTGGCCAGTGCTATTCGTCGCGGCCCTGTGGCTCATCGGCGGCGGCGCGGGCCTGACCGAAGTGGACCAGTCCATGTGGGGCGGGCTGATGCTCTCCCTGGGACTGGCCGCCGTGGGCATCATCCTTTCCGTGCCCTTCGGCATCCTCCTGGCCCTGGGGCGGCAGTCCCGGATGGTCGGCGTCAGCTCGGTCTGCGTCGGCCTCATCGAACTGATCCGAGGCGTGCCGCTCATCACCATCCTGTTCATGGCCTCGGTGATGATGCCCCTGTTCCTGCCCGTCAATCTCCAGATCAACAACCTGCTGCGGGTCCAGGTGGGCATCATCCTGTTCTCATCCGCCTACATCGCCGAGGTGGTGCGCGGCGGCCTGCAGGCCGTGCCGGGCGGCCAGCTCGACGCGGCCAAGGCCCTCGGGCTGTCCCCGTGGATGATCACCCTGTTCGTGGTCCTGCCCCAGGCCCTGCGCTACGTGCTCCCGGCCCTGATCGGGCGCTGCATCGCCCTGTTCAAGGACACCTCGCTGGTCATCATCGTGGGTCTGCTGGACTTCCTCGGCATGGCCAAGGCCGCGTCCCAGGACCAGCACTGGCTCGGCCACGAGGTCGAGGGGTACGTCTTCTGCGCCGTGGTCTACTGGTGCATCTGCTTCGGCATGAGCCGATACGGCCGCAGCCTTGAAAAGCGCGGCCCCCAAACCAACCGATAAGGGCTCCCAATGACTGCCAACGAAATCATCATCGACGTGAAGGGCCTGAACAAATGGTACGGCGACTTCCACGTCCTCAAGGATATCAATCTCGAAGTGCGCCGGGGCGAACGGATCGTCATCTGCGGCCCGTCAGGGTCCGGCAAGTCCACCCTGATCCGCTGCATGAACCGCCTGGAGCGGCACCAGGAAGGGACCATCGTCGTGGACGGCACCGAACTGACCGGCAACCTCAAGGGGCTGGAGAAGATCCGCCGCGAGGTGGGCATGGTCTTCCAGAATTTCAACCTGTTCCCGCACATGACCGTGCTGGAGAACCTGACCCTGGCCCCGGTCTGGGTGCGCAAGATGCCGCGCAGGGAAGCGGAAAAGACCGCCATGTACTACCTGGAGCGGGTGCACATCGCGGAGCAGTCCGGCAAATATCCCGGCCAGCTCTCCGGCGGCCAGCAGCAGCGCGTGGCCATCGCCCGCGCCCTGTGCATGAGCCCGAACGTCCTGCTCTTCGACGAGCCCACCTCCGCCCTGGACCCGGAGATGATCAAGGAGGTCCTCGACGTCATGATCAGCCTGGCCGAGGAGAACATGACCATGGTCTGCGTCACCCACGAAATGGGCTTCGCCCGCACCGTGGCCGACCGCATCATTTTCATGGACGGCGGCGAGATCGTGGAACAGAACACGCCGGAGGAGTTCTTCTCCAACCCGCGCTTTGATCGCACCCGGACCTTCCTGAGCCAGATTCTGCACCATTGACCTGACCGCGCGGGGGCAACCCGCCCCGGATGCGACACCCGGACATCCCCCGGCCTCCGCATGGAGACCGGGGGATGTCCGTTTCAGGCGCCCGGTCAGGCCGACGCCCGACCTCTCCCGCCCCGCGACGCCGGTGACGGCGGCCGCGCGAACAGCCTCGGAAAGGCGATGAGGGGGGCCCTCCCCGAAGATAAAAAAAGGGCCCCGACGGATCGGGGCCCCTTGGTGCGATTCACAGTAAAACGGTTAGGCGTTGCGGCGCCTGCGGGCGATGCCCAGGAAGGCGGCCAGGCCGAGGCCCATCAGGATGAAGGTGCCGGGCTCGGGGACCGTGGCGGGACCGGGAGTGACGGAACCGAAGGTGACGTCGTCAAAACCGATCCGGTTGACCACGCCGCCGAAGCTGACCGAATGGGCGATGCCCTCGAAAGCGATGCCGAAGGCCACGAAGGGGCTGTAGTATCCGTTGGGATCGCCACCATCCTGCGGGGTGGTGGGGAGTTGCACGGAGGCGAGCAGGTCACCGTCGCCGTCGAGACCGCTCCACACGTCCACGCTGCCGAGGTAGTCGATCGAGGAATAATAGAAGGAGAAACCCGTATCGAAGCCGGACGACAGGCTCATGATGGCCGCATCCCCATCCAGGAAGAAGAGAATGGTGGACGGGCTGGGTTCATTGCCGAAATTGCCGGTGCCCCCGGCATCGGAATCGATGATCGACCGGGCGTTGGAGCTGAAGGAAACTCCGTAGTTCGTTCCGGAGTACCCCATGGAGCTGGTTCCGCCGTTGTAGAACTCGTTGATGTAGTCCAGATTGCCCAAGCCTTCAAAATCGAGAACAATGGCGTAGGAAGGCGTCACGAGAAACAGGCACAGGGCCAATGCCGATAACAGTGTCGTAACCTTATATGCGTTCTTCACGACGGACTCCTGGTAATAGGTTTATCAACATAAAGCGTATAAGCAAACATCGTACCGAAAATTATAATTCATAATATCAACATATTACAATTCTCATACGACACGGTTGTGTCGATTGACTTTACACTTCTTAAGAAAACTTTACGATCATCCGAACACATCGGGTTTCGACAACGAATCGTGACACCGTCCGGAATGAGGGGAAGAGGGCGCGCGGCCCGCATGAGGATGAATGAACCGAGGCGGCTGCGAGTCGGACATGGCGACAGGGGGAACCTTTCCCGCGAACGAAGTCGGCCGTGCCGCTGCGAACAGCGGCACGGCCATGAACTTCCCGGACGGCTCCCGGGTCGAAGCCCCGCGAGGGTTACGGGCGGGTAAGGGTCAGCCGGGGCGCGCGGCGGGCCGGTCCGGACGCCGGGACCGGTTCGACGCACATCCGTTCCCCGATGAGACACTTGGCCCGGAAGACCGCCGACGGGTAGTCCGCGCAGACGTTCTCCTGGCCGACGAGAGCCTTGATGCCCATGGTGCACAGAACGCGGTGCACGCCCTCGGTGATGTCCGCCAGGACCACTGTCGAGCCCAGCCGCTGGGCCTTGCGGATGACGTTTTCCAGGGCCTCGATGGCCGTGGCGTCGATATGCTGGACGCGGCTCAGCTTGATGATCAGCACCTCGGGCGGAGTCCGGGTGAACTGCATGGTGTCGATGAACCGCTGGGCCATGCCGAAGAAGAACGGGCCTTCCACCTCGTAGCTGGCGATGCGGCCGTGATAGTCCGGGGCCGGGAGCGCGCCCCCCTCCTCCTCCACCGGGAGCTCGCAGACACTGCCCACCTCGCTCATGCGCTTCATGAACAGCAGCGCGGCGAGGACCACGCCGACCTGGACCGCCACCGTCAGATCGACGAAGACCGTCAGCGAGAAGGTGATCAGCAGAACCAGGGAATCGGCCTTGGGCGCGCGCAACAGCCGCTTGAAGCGGTGCAGTTCGCTCATGTCCCAGGCCACGAAGGTCAGGATGGCCGCCAGGCTCGCCAGGGGGATGTGGTACAGCAGCTTGGAGCAGAACATCAGGAAGGCCACCAGGGTGAACACGTGAATGATGCCCGAGACCGGAGAATAGGCCCCGGCGCGGATGTTCGTGGCCGTGCGGGCGATGGCCCCGGTGGCCGGGATGCCGCCGAACAGCGCCGAGGCGATGTTGGCGAAGCCCTGGGCCACCAGCTCCATGGAGGGGTTGTGCCGCTTGCCGGTCATGCCGTCCGCCACCACCGCGCTGAGCAGGGATTCGATGCCCGCCAGCAGGGCGATGGTCAGGGATTCCGGCAGCAGGGTGCGGACGGTCGCCAGGCTGAACGCGGGATACTGCAGATGGGGCAGCTCGGCGGGGATGCCCCCGAAATGGGAGCCGATGGTCTCGATGGGCAGGTTCAGCGCCCAGGTGGCCGCCGTGGCCAGGGAGATGCCCACGATGTGCGCGGGCAGCCGGGGGATGAACCTCCGCACCAGGATCATGACCGCCAGCGTGCCCAGGCTGATGGCCACGGCCGCGCCGGTGAAGGTCGGCAGGGCCTCGGCGCAGGCGGTGATCCGGCCCAGGAAGTCGGACGGCACGGCGGTCAGCCCGAGGCCGAAGAAGTCCTTGAGCTGGGTGGTGACGATGAGCAGCGCGATGCCGGTGGTGAACCCGGTGATGACCGGATAGGGGATGAACCGCAGGAACTGCCCGAAGTTGAAGACGCCCATGAGCACCAGCAGGATGCCCGCCAGGATCATGGTCACCACCAGCCCCTCGTAGCCGTGCCGGGCGATGACGCTGGCCACGATGACCACGAACGCCCCGGTGGGGCCGCCGATCTGGAAGCGCGAGCCGCCGAAGGCCGAAATGATGAAGCCCGCCACCATGGAGGTGAACAGCCCCTGCTCCGGGGTCGCGCCCGAGGCGATGGCGAAGGCCATGGCCAGCGGCAGGGCCACGATGCCCACCGTGACGCCCGCGCCCAGGTCCCGGGCCAGTTTGTTCAGGGAGTAGCCACGGCGGAGGGTTGTCCACAGGGCTGGAACGAGATTCACGCTGAAATAATTGGATAACATAGATGTCCCAAATGGCATTTTGCCGTTGGGCGCAGGCAGGTCCGGTCAGTCCGATTCCAGGATCGGGCCGTGTCTGGAGGCTCAATAAGGCAGGTTGAAAAGGAGCAATGCATTAGTCCCGGCCGGTTACGCTGTCAAGACGGAAACGAGGCCCGCCCGCGCGCCGGGGAGACCCGCCGGAATCGCCGTTGTCCGGGCCGGTGAAAAAAAGACCGGCCCGCGGCGTTAAACCGCGGGCCGGACGGACGTTCGGGAGGATGCGGGGTCCGCTACAATTGCACGGTGTTCAGGACCACGGACATGGCCTTGAACCAGAACTCGACCTCGTCGCCGGGTTGCAGGGCCAGGTCCTGGGCGCTGTGAGCCGAGATCAGGGCGCAGACGTCGGTGCCGTCCGGGAGGCGGCCCAGGACCTCGGACAGGACCGGGGTGTCGGTGACCCGAAGGATGGAGGCCTCCAGGCGGTTGCGGGCGCTGCCGGTCAGGTGTCCCGCCCGGTGCAGGACGTTGACCAGCGGGGCCTTGACCGTGGCGATGACCGGGCTGCCCACCATGATCTTGAGGTTGCGCAGGGAGTCCATGGTGATGACCGCGCAGATATTCAGGTCGGAACGGGTCCGAAGGACCACCTGGGCCATGACCTGGTCCGTGGTCACCTCGACCACGTGGCCCAGGAAGGAGTTTCGGGCCGAGGTGCGCTTGCGCATGGCCTCGTGGGCCGTGCGCACGATGGTCTGCACGTCGCCCGGGGAGAACTGCTGGAAGTTGGCGGTCAGGTCCAGGGAGGACTGGCCCAGGACCTCCTTGACGATGGTGATGGGCACGCCGCTGCGGAGCATCTCCACGGCCCTCGTGTTGCGCAGGGACTTGGGGCAGACCAGGTCCTTGGCCAGGCCGCACTCCTTGCCGCGCTCGTAGCAGATGCGCCGGAAATAGCCGGGGTCCACCCGGAAGAGTTCCCCGCGCAGGCCGTACCCCATGGGGCTCTCCTGGAAGGCGGCCAGCTCGGCGTAGAACTCCTCGGGCAGCGGGACCTCGCGAACGCGGTCCTCCCGGCCCAGGCTGACGAACGGGCCGTCGGCGTGGAAGGCCTCGGTGTCGTCCAGGGAGAGAATCTCGCCCAGGCGCGCGCCCGTATGGCGGACAAGCTGGAACAGCAGCCACAGCCGCGTCCTGGCCCGGACGCTGTCCATGCGCCTGGCCCCATCCTTCCATTTTCTGAAGGCTTCCTCGAAGGCGCACATCTGCGACGGTTCAAGGTAGCTGACCTGGTCCGAAACGCTGAAAAACTCGCGCGGACACACCCTGCCCGAAGGCTTGATCTCTTGCATGAACGGCCCACCTGCCGGATTATCACGCTTTTATCCATTCGCGTGACTTGGTTGCGACATAACAGCACAGAACATAGGGGATTTGGTGACGGGACACAACCCGTTCGGAAACCGCACACCCCGCCGCGCCGAGGCGCGGAGAAACAAGGAGACGCCCCCATGCATTTCATTCGAGTCTGTACCCTGATGCTTACCCTGCTCCTGGCCCTGCCCGCGAGCGCCTGGGCCGACGGCAACGTGGTCCTGGCCTCCGGGGCGGGCTATAAGAAAATGGTCAACGCCCTGAACGCCGCCTATGAGAAAAAGACCGGCCAGACCCTGGACCTGATCTACGGCAACATGGGCCGGGTGACCACCCTGGCCAAGGAGAGCGGCAAGGTGGACATCGTCCTGGGCGACGCCCAGTTCCTGCTCAAGCGCGCGGCCCTGCCCGTGTCCGAACAGACCGAACTGGGACGGGGCAAGCTGGTCCTGGCCTTTGCCAAGGGGTCCAAGTTCTCCAAGGTCGCGGATCTGGACAACCCCGAGGCCGGACGCATCGCCATGCCCGACACGAGCAAGGCCATCTACGGCAAGGCGGCCCGCGAATTTCTGACCAACACCGGCAGGCTGCCGGGCATCAAGCCCCGTCTTGTGGAAGTGGCCACCGTGCCCCAGGTCTTCTCCTACCTGGCCACCAACGAGGTGGACATGGGCTTCATCAACCTGACCCATGCCCTGAACGTCAAGGACAAGCTGGGCGGCTACGTGCTCGTGGACGAAAAGGACTACTCGCCCATCAGCATCATCGCGGCCATACTGACCAGCGCCCCGAACGAGGACAAGGCCAAGGCGTTCCTCGACTTCGTCAAGACGGACGAGGCCCAGGCCATCGTCAGGGCGAACGGCCTGTAACAACATGGACTTCGTCGGCATCCTGGCCCAGCCGGAGACCATCAACCCTCTCCGGCTCACCTTGAAGGCGCTGGCCGTATCCGGTGCCCTGCACCTGGTCGGCGGCGTGCTCATCGCCTACTACCTGACCTCGGGCAAGGGACCGCTCCGGTCCGTGGTGGACTTCCTGGTCACCCTGCCCCTGGTCTTTCCGCCCATCGCCACCGGGTTCATCCTGCTCCTGCTCCTGGGCAGGGCCGGGTGGCTCGGGCGGTACTCGCCGGTGGACATCGTCTTCAACTTCCCCGGCGTGGTCCTGGCCTCCTTCGTGTCCGGCCTGCCGCTCATGGTCAAGCCGGTGGAGGCGGCCCTCAAGGGCGACGTCCGCCGCCTGGGCGAGATCGCCCAGGTGCTGGGCAAAAGCGACTGGCAGACCTTCTGGCTGGTCCTTCTGCCCAACATCAGGCGCAACGTGACCGCGGGCTGGTTCCTGGCCCTCGGACGCTCCCTGGGCGAGGTCGGGGTGACGCTCATGCTCGGCGGCAACATCATCGGCAAGACCAACACCCTGTCACTTGAAATCTACAACGCGGTCTTCAGCGGCGAATTCGACCGGGCCATGGTCCTGGCGGTGATCATCGGGATGTTCTCGCTGACCATCTTCGCCGCCCTGAAGAAACTGTCCGCCGTCTAGGAGACGAAATGAAATCCGTTCTTGAAATCGTGCGCCAACGAGCCCTGGAACTCTGGACCAAGGAGGGCATTCTCGACGAGAACATCACCGTGACCGCCGCGCCCCTGACCGTCAAGGAGGCCATCGGCACGCCCGAGGGCAACGACTTCCCCATCCAGAAGGGCAAGGAAAAGCTCATGGAGGCCAATTTCCACGGCGCGCGCGGCCAGGCCTTCACCGACCAGTACGGCAACTACACCGGCACCCTGCGCCAGATCGCCGCGCTCTCGCTGGACGACAACTATCACCGGGCCGTGTTCGTCTCGACCATGAACGCGATCTGCCGCTCCCTGGGGATGACCCGGAACACGGTCCACTGCCGCGACACGGGCCCGGCCGAATGCGCCCGGGGGGTGTTCCAGTACATCGACGACTATTACGGCAAGGGCCGCGTGACCATCATCGGCTTCCAGCCCACCCTGGCCCAGGCCGTGAGCAGCGGCACCGAGGTCCGGCTGGTGGACCTGGACCCGGACAACATCGGCCAGGTCAAGCGCGGCGTGCTCGTGGAGGGCGGCGAGGCCACCCAGGACGCCATCGACTGGGCGGACATGCTCCTGGTCACGGGCACGACCCTGGCCAACGCGTCCATCGATCTCTTTCTCACCGGCAAACCCGTGCTGTTCTACGGCACGACCATAGCCGGAGCGGCCAGCCTCATGGGCTGGAACCGCTACTGTCCGCAGAGCAGCTAGGGGGTCTCCTCCATCCCCTCCCCGGCTGCGGGGAAAGGGTTCCCGTTTGCCGCATGGGAACCCTTTCCCGAGGCGGCGGTCAGCCGCCCGAACCGGCCCGGAAGCCCCGTCCGCCCTTCCGCTCCCACGCACGCGCCAATATTACCCTTTACTCCGGGCTCCCAACACCTTATTTGAGGAGGGCATCACGAACCTCAATCCCCATGCGGGTTGCCGGGAGTTTTTTTTGGCTCAGAAACCCACGCTGCACCATTTTACCAACCGCTATCTTCTCAAGCGCTCCATCGGCTACTTCGGCGCGTACAAGGGACGCGTCGCCCTGGCCGTGGTCTCCATGGTCCTCCTGAGCCCCATCTCCCCCGCCCTGGCCTGGATCGGGAAGTACGTCATGGACGACGTGCTCATCGCCAGAAACCTGAACATGCTCAAACTGTGCATCATCGCCTTCCTCGGCCTGTGGCTGCTCAGGGGGCTGCTCATGATCGGCCAGGCGTACACCATGCAGGCCACCGGCATGCTGGTCCTGCGCGACATCCGAAACGAACTGTTCAAAAAGATCATCCGGCTGCCCATGCCCTACTTCGCCGAGAGCGAAATCGGCATGCTCATGAGCCGGATCATCGCCGACGTGACCGCCATCCGCACCAGCCTGCCCAGCGTGCTCATGTTCGTCCGGCAGGTATTCACCCTGGTCGCCCTCATCGCCACGACCATCTACCTCGACCCCTACCTGTCCCTGTGGGCGCTGCTGGTCATGCCCGCCGCCATCTACCCGTTCATCTACTTCGGCAAGAAGATCCGCAAATACGGGCGCAAGACCCAGGCCGAACTGTCCGGGGTCAACGTGGTCCTGGAGGAATGCTTCTCCGGCATCAAGGTCATCAAGGCCTTTGCCAACGAAGTCCGGGAAGACATAAAATTCGTCAAGGAAAACGGTAGCCTGACACGACTGCTGGTGCGCAAGATACTCTACAACGAGGGGTCTTCGCGGGCCATGGACATCGTCGGCGCCCTGGCCGGCGCCTCGGTCCTGTGGTTCGGCGGCATGCGCGTCATCAACGGCGACATGACCCCCGGCGACCTGATGGCCTTTTCCCTGTGCGTGGTCCAGCTCTATGAACCGATCAAGAAACTGAACACCGCCAACAACGAGATCCAGGGCGGCCTTGCGGGTGCGGAACGCGTCTTCGACATCCTCGATTCCCCCTCCATCCAGGTGGAGGAGGAAGGCAAGGCCGTGTTCGACGGCAACCTGCGCAGCCTCGAATTCCGGGGCGTCCGCTTCACCTACCCCGGTTGCCCGGCCCCGGCCGTGAACGGGGTGGACCTGACCATCAAGGCCGGACAGCGCGTGGCCATCGTCGGCCCCAGCGGCTCGGGCAAGACCACCCTGGTCAACCTGATCCCCCGCTTCTACCAGGCCCAGGAGGGGGGCGTGGAGATCAACGGCGTCCCGCTCGAGGACTACACCCTGGCGAGCCTGCGCACACACCTGGGCCTGGTCTCCCAGGACACCTTCCTGTTCAACGTGTCCATCGCCCAGAACATCGCCTACGCCCATGACGACTACGATATGAGCGACGTGCAGCGCGCCGCCACGGCGGCCTACGCCCACGAGTTCATCAGCGAGATGCCGAACGGCTACGAGACCGTGGTCGGCGAAGGCGGAGTCAAGATTTCGGGCGGCCAGAAACAGCGCCTGACCATCGCCCGGGCGATCATGAAGGACCCGGCCCTGCTCATCCTGGACGAGGCCACCAGCGCGCTGGACACCGAATCCGAGCGGGTGGTCCAGAACGCCCTGGAAAACCTCATGCGCAACCGCACGTCCATCGTCATCGCCCACCGCCTCTCGACCATTCTGACCGCCGATGTTATCGTGGTCATGGAGAACGGACGCATCGTGGCCCAGGGCCGACATGAGGACCTGCTGACCACCTGCCCGCTCTACGACCGGCTGTACCAGATGCAGTTCGAAGACACGACGTCCCTGGAACCGGCCTGCGGATTGCCCGAATGACGAAACGACTGATAGCCGCCCTCGCCCTCCTCCTCTGCCTGGCCTCCCCGGCCACGGCCGACGTGGTGCGCACGGTGTCCACCGAATACTACGAGGTGGAGGGAATCAAGCCCGCGGCCATCGTCCTGAGCATACGGCGCGATTCCCCGGCCAACGAGGGGTCCAAGAAGTATTCAGCCAACACCCGCACGGACATCCGGACCACCTACGACATCGAACAGGTGGGCGACAAGTGCCGGATCAGGAACGTGGTCGTCCATCTCCACCTGACCTACCTCTATCCCAAGCTCAAGCACAGCGTGGACTTCGAGACCCGCAAGTGGTGGATGAAGCTCTCCCGCCAGCTCGAGATCCACGAGCGCATCCACGGCGACATCTCCACCAAGGCGGCCTACAAGATCAGCGACACCCTGCAAAACCTCCCGCCCGGCGACTGCTACAACTTCAAGGGCACGGTCAAGGTCAAGGCCCGCAAGATCATGGAGCAGATGAAGCAGGACCAGCGCGATTACGACGCCCTCACCCAGCACGGCCTCAAACAAGAACGAAACCGCGGGCAATACCCTTAGCGGCTTTCGAGAGCGCGGGGGGAAAGCCGCTGTCGGGTGCCGCGCACCCGAATCGCTCCGGGGGATGAAGTAGAGGAAGGCTTCTGACTTGCAATTGGTCGGGAGTCTTTTTTTGCGCCCCTACCCCGCGAAGCGGCGATAAAAAGTTTAGGAGGGTGAAGGGGATGGGGGTCCGGGGGAAGGGGAAGAGGGAAGCCCTTTACAAAGGGTTCCCTCTTCCCCTTCCCCCGGCCGCCGGAGGCGACAAAAAAAGGGCGGCCGCTTTGCGGCCGCCCTTTGGGTGTCGATGATGGCCCGGTTATTCCATGGGGGCCGGATTTTTCATGTCCCAGATGCCGCAGGGGCAGGCGTCGGCGCAGAAGCCGCAGGCGATGCACTTGTCGGGGTCCACCACGCGCTCGAAGCCGCCGTCGGGCAGTTCATTACGCTTGATGGCGTTCTGGGGGCAGAGGGTGTCGCAGATGTAGCAGTCGCGGCAGGAGCCGCAGCTGGAGCATTCCGCGCCGCACTGGTTGGCGTCGCTGAACTCGATGACGCGCGGGTCGAAGTATTCGAGCGTCATGCGGGTGTAGTCGATCATCTCGCGGGTGTCGGACTGGGGGCGCCGGTTGTTGAGCAGGTCGTCGATGACCTCTGCGGCCCGGCGGCCGTGGCCGATGGCGTGGGTCAGCAGGCCGGGACGGACCACGTCGCCGATGGCGAAGACCTTGGAGTCCGTGGTCTGGTAGTCGTCGTTGACCACGATGTAGCCGCGATTCAGGGCGATGTCGGCGGGCAGGAACCCGATGTCCGGGGCGTCGCCGATGGACATAAGCACGGTATCCGCGGGAAGCAGCTCGCCGCTTTGGAGCAGTACGCCGTTGGCGTTGACCTCCTTGGTGAAGCAGGGCCACTTGAAGCGCGCCCCGGCGGCCTCGGCGTCCTTGCGTTCCTTGCCGAAGGAGGCGGGTTCCTGGATGTCGATGAGGGTGATGTCCTCGGCACCGAGACCGGCGGCCACGGTGGCCACGTCGCAGCCCACGTTGCCCGCGCCGATGATGACGATGCGCTTGCCGATCTTGGCCGTACCCTTCTTGGCGTCCTTGAGGAAGGTCAGGGCCGGGTAGATGCGCTCGTGGCCGGGCACCGGGATGATACGCGGCTTCTGGGCGCCCGTGGCGATGACCACGTAGTCGTAGTCGTCACGCAGCTCGTCGAATTCGTTGCGCTTGAGTTCCTGTTGCAGGTGGACGTGGGGCAGGACCTCGGCCGCGCGCGCGACCTCGGCCTCGACCACTTCCTTGGGCACGCGGGAGTTGGGGATGGCCGAGGCGATCTTGCCGCCCAGGGTCTCGGCCATGTCGTAGACCACGGCCTCATGCCCCTTCATGCGGATCTGCCAGGCCACGGAGATGCCGGCGGGCCCGCCGCCGATGACGGCCACGCGCTTGCCGGACAGGGGCGGCAGCTTGGGGGCCTTGGACTTGTGGCCCTCGCGGCCGAGCTTGGTGATGTCCACGGCGGCCATGTTCTGCTGGGTGGAGCGGGTGCAGCCCTGCATGCACAGGTTCGGGCAGAGGTAGCCGCAGACCGTGGCCGGGAACGGCGTGTAGGCGAGGGCCAGGTCCACGGCCTCGTCCACCAGCCCGTCGCGGACGAGCTGCCAGCGCTTCTGCACGGGCATGCCCGTGGGACAGCTGGCCTGGCACGGGGCCATGTACTTGCGGTTTTCCCACACGGGCACCTTGCGGCGCAGGTCGCCGTGTACGATGAGCGGAATGGGCGAACGGTCCAGGTCGGTCAGGTCGCCAATGAGGCCGCCCCGGCCCAGCTCCGCATCCCAGGAATTGATCCGGAAGTCGTGCATGGCGCGGCGCACCCTGCCCTTCTTCTCGAAGGGGGTCTTGGCCCGGATGAGCTGCCACTCCTCGCGCCGGGTGAGCCGTTTGAGCAGGCGCGAGCGTTTGATTTTCTTGAGGAACTCTTCGAGGTTCTCGGTCAGCCAGCCCCAGGTCTCGTCGTCGATGGGCTCCATGAGCGCATCGGCCTGGGAAAAGCCGTCGATGGGGCCGCGCACGAAGATGCGGCCGCCGACCATGCCCACGCAGGGGCGGTAGCCGAGCACGTTCCCGGGGTTCTGGGCCTCATGGCCGCAGACCACCGCCGTGCCGCCGGCCATGAACTCGGCGAAGTAGTCGCCCACCGAGCCCAGGACCCACAGCTCGGGCGGGTCGAAACGGGGGTTGGTCTTGGTCATGGTCATGCCGCGCGAACCGATGTTGCCCGCGATGAAGACCTTGCCCTGGGCCATGGCGTTGCACACGCCGTTGGAGGCGTTGCCGTTGACGATGACCTCCGCGCCCGCGTTGAGCCAGGCCACGTCGTCCGAGGCCGGGCCCATGACCTGGATGGTCGTGCCCGGGAACCCCTTGGCGCCGATGCGCTGGCCCGGCGAGCCGGTGATGGTCACGGAGATGGGCTCGTCCTTGGAAAGCCAGAGCCTGCCGCCGATACCGTGCTGGCCCCAGGCGTCGATCTCCAGTCGGCGCGCCCCCTGCCGGACCGCGTTCTGGATGCGTTCCTCCAGGATGCGGGATTCCAGGCGGACACCGTTCTCATGCCCGTCTATGCGCTGTATTTTCTTTGCCATTGTGTACTCCGATATGTCCTGAAGCTTCGATTAGATGACGTACTTGATGTCCAGGCGTTCCGCCGCGTCCTTGTCCGAGATGCCGAGCGCGTCGGACATGCCGACGGGCAGGGACGTGGACCGGCCGAGCGGCGCAATGACCTTGCGCAGTTCGATGTCGAAGCTCAGGAAGAAGTCCACCACCCGCTCGGCCACCTTTTCGGGGTCGAGACGACGGTAGATCCTCGGGTCCTGGGAAGTGATGCCCTTGGGGCAGACGCCGATGTTGCAGACGTTGCAGCGGTCCTTTTCGGAGCCGAGGCAGCCCGCGCCCGCCTGCATGACGTACTTGCCGATCTGGACCATGGAGGCCCCGAGCATGATCAGGGCCGCGGCGTTGGCGGCCAGGTTGCCGTGCTTGCCGATGCCGCCGCCCGCAATGAGCGGAATCTCGTTCTGGGCCCCGGCCACGCAGAGGGCCTTGTAGCAATCGCGCAGGTTGGAGGCGATGGGATGGCCCATGTGGTTCATGGACACGTTGTAGGCCGCGCCCGTGCCGCCGTCCTCGCCGTCGATGGCCAGACCCGCCGCATAGGGGTTGCGGACCAGGTTGTTGAGCACGGCCAGCGAGGTGGAGGAGGCGGAAATCTTCGGGTAGACCGGCACGCGGAAGCCCCAGGCCATGGACATGGACTGGATCATCTTGGCCACGGCCTCCTCGATGGAGTACTTTGTCTGATGGGTGGGCGGGCTGGGCAGGGACACGCCGGACGGCACGCCGCGGATGGCCGCGATGAGCTTGTTGACCTTGTACCACATGAGCAGGCCGCCGTCGCCGGGCTTGGCGCCCTGGCCGTACTTGATCTCGATGGCGCAGGGGTCCTCCTTCATCTCGGGAAGGGCGTGGATGATCTCGTCCCAGCCGAAGTAGCCCGAGGCGATCTGGAGGATGACGTACTTGAGGAAGCGGGAGCGCAGCAGGCGCGGCGGACAGCCGCCCTCGCCCGTGCAGATGCGCACCGGCATGTTCATTTCCTCGTTCAGGTAGGCCACGCCCATCTGCAAGCCCTCCCACATGTTCGGGGAGAGCGCGCCGAAGGACATGCCGCCGATGACCAGGGGATATATCTCCCGGACCGGCGGCTTCCAGCCGTTTTCGCGGTGGCACTTGATCTCGGCCTCGGGCGAGAGCACCCGGCCGAGCAGCGTGCGCACGTCGAACTCGTGGCGGCCCGCGTCCAGCGCCGGGTCGGTCAGCATGGAAATACGGATGAACTTGATCTGGTCCAGCAGGGACTCGGAGTTGTTCCGGCGGCCGCCGCGCGTCCGGGGCTGGCCGCCCCGGTTGTTCTGGAACTGGAGCGTGGTGGAGTCGTACTGCCGGGTCGGCTCGATGGCGTTGTTCGGACAGACCATGTTGCACATGGCGCAGCCGATGCAGGCGTAGGCCGGGTCCGTGCGCTGGCGGATGCCGTAGAAGGTGGAGAACTCCGTGGTCGGCTTGGCCGAGAGGCCCATGGGCGGCTTGACGTCCCGCTTGCGGAACACGCCCAGTTCAATGGCGTTGACCGGACAGACCGAGGTGCAGCGCCCGCACTTGGTGCAGGTGTTGATGTCCCACTTGATCTGCCAGGGCAGGTCCTTGCGGCTTAGAGTTGAAGGCGTAATGGGTCTTTCTGCGAGCATTGGAGAACCTCCCGGCAATCGGGTCCGACGATCGCCGTGTCGAGATGCATGGGTTGAAAATCCTTGGTCCGGTCACGTTCGGGGATGGCGGCGTTGAGCCCGCAGATCTCGGAGGAGAATCCGTAGATGCCGAGCTCGGGGTTGCCGCCGACCACGCCGGGGCGGAGCTTCTTGCGGTCCTGCACCATGAACATGGCGCCGTCGGGCAGACAGCCGATGACGCAGTTGGGGCCGTCGATGATCAGCTTGCGGCAGGCGCGCTTGAGGTCGGACAGGAACTCCCGGTCCGGATGGTCGCGCATCTCGTCGTCGTTCATGGGCGTGATGACGTGCTTGTAGGCGCTGATGTCCAGGCCGAGCCGCTTGGTGGCGTAGTGGGCGATGTGGGTGAAGACCTCGGAATCGGACTGGTAGCCCTGGTAGCCGGTCACCCCGCGCGACATGAGGTATTCGCGGATGGGCACGAAGGCCGTGTTCTCGCCATTGGTCATGGTCGAGATGCCCTCGATGAAGAAGGGATGGCAGGCGTACAGGTTGATGGCGTAGTTGGTGTTCTGCCGCCCCTGGGCCAGGATGTGGCGGGCGTAGAGCTCCTCGCGGTCGAGCTTGAGGTACCCGGCGATGGCCAGGGGGTCGCCCACTTCCTTGATCATGATGGTGTCGGGCCAGAAGGAGAAGACCATGATGTCGCCCTTCTCCTCGCCCATGGCGCGGAGGTCCAGGCGCATCTGGACCAGGTTGGAGTCCACCTGGGCCTTGGTCATACCCTTCCATTCGTCCGGGATGCGGAAGGCGATGGAGGCGTATGTCCCCCGCCTGGGCGTCCCGACCGGGGGTTCGGCGTCCGGCTTGAAGGTCGCGGAATACTTGGACTGAAATCCGTTTTTCGTCATGTATTCGGACATCCGCGCCAGGCCGGCGTCGGTAAAGATGCCGGACAGGATGGGATATTCCTTAAGCTCCTCCCACGGTCCTCCCAGACCGCTGAGGAACAGTCCCACGCCGGAGCCGTCGTGCCCTTCCTTCATGACGTTGAGGGCATCGATGGCGCGCATGGGTGACACCGGGTCACGGCTTGTGAGCGCAAACAAACGGCACATGGTCTCGATTCACTCCGCAGTTAAAGGTCCCCCGCCCCGCCGCGAACAATCGGCGGCACGCATGGCAGACACCGGACAAAATCCAATGATTCCAAAAAAACGCAGCATCAGCGGAAACTCGCCCGGCAGGGGCAAAAAAGCCTGCGGTACGACCGGCAGGGCGGTCACGGCAGGCTCTTCGGCTCAGGCGTTTCACAATAATGCAACTTCCAATGAGCTGTATCCCGTTGCATTGTATAAGGAGTCTATACAAATCCCGGAAGAAGAACGTAAAACAAAACCGGGGAACGTGCAACTGTAACATATTAATAACCTTTGCCAAATTTGTAATTCACCGGCAAAGGACACTGCAAGAGTCCCCCTAGCCCCCACGAATGACAGGAGAATTAAATTCTCACCCCAATGCGGACCAGGGACAAAACAGGCTACGAAATGGTGGATTCAGGGAGGTCAGGCGGCGAAAATATCACTTTTGATCGCCAAACGCGACGCCGCCGCCAAAAAATCGGCCGGGGAAACCCCATACTGACGGCAATACTTCTCGATTCGGGCCAGGAGATGAACGTGCATGACCATTTCGAACTCCTCGAAGTCGCTTCCATCCCCTTGGACCGAGATATTGATCGCTTTTCTGTCCTGGTTCTCGGGTTGGACGAGTAAAACCTTCTTTTTCGAGGGTTCCGGGAGGACTTCCCCCTGCTCAAGACGCTCTTCCACGTACATGGCCAGGGCTTCGTGGGCGTTGTCCACGGCCTCGTCCAGGTCCTCGCCGAAGCTGGTGCATTCCGGGAAATCCGGGAAGGTCACGGACACGCCGTGCTTCTCCTCTTCGAACAGGGCTACGTATTGCATCCGCCGCCTCCTTGGGTGGTGTGATCCGGGTTGGAAAATCTATTCGACGTTGTTCGGCAGGGAGGCCAGTACCCGCCTGCTCAGGAGCATGTAGACCTCGGCCCCCTCCTGGAGGTGCCCGGCCAGGGTCTCGGCGGCCTCGCCCGTGCCGCAGAAGAGGTCCATGCGCGTATTCTGGATGGCCCCGCCCGTGTCCTGGGCCAGGACCAGGGAAAAGAACGGATCGGCCTCGCCGGTGGCATAGTCCATGAGCGCGGTGCGCAGGGCCACCACGCTGCCCAGCGGAATCATGGACCGGTCCACGGCCACGCTGACGCGCGGGGTCAGGATGGCGTTGATCGAGCCGAACGGCCCCTCGTCCGCCAGCTGGAAAAAGACGTAGCTCGGGTTGCGGAAGAGGATGTCCTCGGCCACGTCCGGGTGCTCGTTCAGGAACTTGCGGATGCGCTGCATGCTCATCTCCTCCTTGGGGACGTACCCCTCGTCGATGAGAATGCGGCCGATGGACACGTACTGGCGGCCGTTCTTGCCGCCGTAGAGGATGTGCCTGTAGGTCCCGTCGGCCAGGTCCAACCTGCCCGAGCCCTGGATCTGGAGAAAGAAGACGTCCACCGGGTCCGCGGCCCAGGCGATCTCGTCGCCCTTGCCCGCCAGGGCGCCCTGCCCGTCGATGTCCGAGCGGCCGAAGTACGGTTTGATGGCGTCGCCCTCCACGCGGTAGACGAGCCGCTGCCCGGCCCAGCGCGGGTGGAAGGCCCCCAGGTCCGCCACCTTGAGGTCGCCGGGCACGCCGTAGAGCGGGTATTTGTAAGTCGCGTCCGGGGTGAGCGAGGCCTTGAGCCACGGTTCGTAGTAGCCGGTCAGCAGGGTGCCGGGGGCGAGCCGGAACCAGGCGAACCGCTCGGCCAGCAGGGAGGGATCCGCGTCCAGCTGGTCCAGCAGGCCGTCCAGCTCGCTCACGGAGTCGTAGAGCTGCCCCCAGGTCAGGAGCAGGCCGGGGCGGCGCACGCAGACCTCGTCCCGGGGCCGGGAGCGGATGTAGCGCAGGTTGTCCTCGATGCCGGGGCGCAGGTCCTTCCAGGAGCACAAGTTCTGCGGCTTGAGGGACAGGGCCGAGGCCAGCCCCATGGCCGCGGCCTGGTCCACGGGCACGTAGGCCGGGGTTGCGGGCTCGGGCTGCGGGGCCGGGGGTTCGGACACGCACCCGGCGGCCGCGAACAGGACGAGCAGAAACAGACAGAAAAGAGCGTTGCGCGGGATCATCAGGCCGCCTCTTCGTGATCGTCCAGGTCGTCGGCGTATTCCTCGAGGTAGAGCTGGAGCATGACCATGACGAAACTCAGGATCAGCGGGCCGTAGAAGATGCCCAGCATGCCGAAGGAATAGATGCCGCCGAGGATGGCGATGAAGATGTAGAAGGTCGAGACGCGCGAGGCCTCGCGCATGAAGATGGGCCGCAGGATGGTGTCGATGCCGACCACGAAGATGCCGCACCACAGGGCCAGGAATATGGCCATCTTCCACTGCCCGGACAGGAACAGGTAGCCCACGGCGGGCACCCAGACCAGGCCGGTGCCGAGCACAGGAATGAGCGAGGACAGGGCCATCATTCCGCCCCAGAAGAAGGCCGGGATGCCGGCCACGGCCAGCCCCACGCCCCCGGCGAAGCCCTGGAGCACGGCCACCAGCAGGCAGCCCATGAGCACGCCCCTGGCCACCCGCTTCAGGCTGTCGATGATGTAGTCCTCCTGCTTGGGCTTAAGCGGCGAGAGGCGCTTGATGTAGGCGACCATCTTGGTGCCGTCGCGCATGAAGTAGAAGAGGATGAAGACCATGAGCAGGAAGTGCATGACCAGCTTGGCCCCGTCCCGGGCCAGGGAGGTGCCGAAGGACAGCATATTCTGGGCGAACTCCCTGGAATACTGGAGGATGCCCGCCTGAATCTGGACCTCGTCAATGCGCAGGAACGGCAGCTGTTCATGGACCAGGGCCGCGTACTTGTCGAGCATCTCCAGGCTGAGGAAGGACTTGTAGGTTCCCTGGGCGATCCAGGCGTTCAGGGCGACCAGGGACTCCACGCCCTGGCTGATCAGGGCCATGAACAGGAAGGCCATGGGCAGGACAAGGGCGAAGACGATGATGCCCACGGTCAGGGCCGAGGCCCAGGTCCGGCGGCCCTTGCACAGCTTCAGGGCCCAGTTGAACACCGGCGTGAACAGGACGGCCAGCACGGTGGAAAAGATCATGGTGTGCATGAAGGGCTCCACCAGCGAGAATCCCAGGTACAGGGAAAACAGCAGGAGGATGATCAGGAACACCTTGTAGATGCCCCCGCTGATCAGGGGGGTCTGTCCGTTCGATTCGCTCATACTCGCTCAAGCTCCGTGGAAGGGGTCGGCAGGGCCGGTATCATTCCTTCTTCAGGGTTGATTGTATGATTGCGGCGACGGTGTCAACGTCAACCGGCTTGGGAACATATTCGTTCATGCCCGCGTGGAGGCAGCGCTCCTCGTCGCCCCACATGGCCCGCGCGGTCAGGGCCACGATGGGCACCTGCGGGTCCAGACAGCCGGTCTCCGGGTTGCGGATGCGCCGGGTGGCCTCGATGCCGTCCAGCCCCGGCATCTCCACGTCCATGAGCACGATGTCGAAGTGGGCCGCCTGGAGAATCTCCACGGCCCTGAGGCCGTCCTCGGCCGCATCGACCGCGCAGCCCATCTTCTCCAGCAGGCGGACCAGGTAGCGCCGGTTGACCATGTCGTCCTCGGCCACCAGGACCCTGACCCCGGCCAGGGGCGAATCCCCGCCCAGGGCCGAGGCGGACGGAGAGGACGCCTCGAAGGGGCTGCGCTCCAGGGGCACGGTGACCACGAAGACGCTCCCCCTGCCCTCCTCGCTCGAGCAGCGCAGGGAGCCGCCCAGAAACTCGGCCAGCCGGTTGGCGATGGCCAGTCCCAGGCCCAGGCCGCCCGTGGTGTGGTGCAACGGGTCCGTGCCCTGCCGGAAGCTCTCGAAAATCTCGTCCAGCTTATCGCGCGGGATGCCCGCGCCCGTGTCCCGGACCAGAATCTGCACGGTCGGGCCGCCGTCGGTCTCGGCCTCCCCGCCCTCCGGCGCGGGCGAGACGTCCACCAGGACCTGGCCCGAGGCGGTGAACCCGACCGCGTTGGCGACGAGGTTCCCGATCACCTGGCGGAGCTTGGCGGGATCGCCGCGCACCCAGGCCGGGATGTCCGGGGAGATGGTGTATTCCAGGCGAATCCCCTTGATCTCGGCCGACCGCCGATGCTGCGAGAGGACCCCGGTGATCAGGTCCTCGAGGCGGAAGTCCATCTTGCGCGCGGTCAGGGAGCTGGTCTCGAGCCTGGAGTAGTCGATGATCTGGTTGAGCACCGACAGGAGCGCCATGGAGGACTCCTTGATGAGCCGGACGTTCTCTCGGTAGGGATCGCCCAGGTCGGACATGAGCAGCAGCTCGGTCATGCCGAGCACGCCGGTCATGGGCGTGCGCAGCTCATGGCTGACCGTGGCCAGGAACGAGGCCTTGGCCCGGCTGGCGGCCTCGGCGGACGCCTTGGCCTTGCGCAGCTCCCGCTCCATCTGGTGCTTGTACAGCCCGACCTCGATGGCCGAACGCAGCTCGTAGTGGTCCACGGGCTTGACCAGGTAACCGAAGGGGCCGGTCACCTTGGCCCAGTGCAGGGTCTCCTCGTCCACCACCACGGTCAGGTATATGACGGGAATGTCGAAACGGGTGCGCATCTCGCCCGCGGCCTCGAGCCCGTCCATGCCGCCCTCGAGCAAAATGTCCATGAGCACGATGTCCGGGGCCAGCCGGTCGGCCAGGGCCAGGGCCTCCTCCCCGCTGCCGGTCATGCCGATCACGTCGTATCCGGCCCTCTCCAGGGCCAGTCTGATGTCCAATTGCGCCAGGGCGTCGTCTTCAACGACCAATATCTTGGTTGTGGGCATGCTTTTCTCCGTAGATGGCCCGCCTCGGGTCCTTTTTGTCCCTGTTCGATACCTACCATTCTCCATAACACAGAAAAATGATAAATAAATTTTTACGGGCACCTTCTTTCAGCTTTTTTCGGCACCCCCGAACGGTCGCCAGCCGGACGGGTTTTTTCCCTGCGAAATGACGATGCTTATTCGGACTTTTTTCAAAACGGCCGCACAAGATTCTGTTTTAAACAGAATCCGGGCAATCACCGGCAAAGGAGAACTCCCTTGAAATTTCCAGGCATTGAGGATATGGAATACTGTCGTTCTGTGAACAAAAACGTTCAAAACGAATCCGACGGAGAGGAACCCAAGCCCGAATGCCGTGTACCCGGACGGATCAGGGCCGTGGATACCAACCAACCTAATGTTTCATTGGAGGAAAGGATGAAACGCATCATTACTCTTGTGGCCGTACTGTCCCTGCTGATGTGCGCCGCCATGTCCGCTCAGGCTGCCGACATCGAACTCGCCAAAAAATCCACCCTGGAGCAGATCGTCCAGAGCGGCACCCTGCGCGTGGGCCTCGAGGCCGGCTACATGCCCTTCGAGATGACCGACAAGAAGGGCAACGTCGTCGGCTTCGACGTCGACATGGTCAAGGAAATGGCCAAGGCCATGGGCGTCAAGCTCGAACTGGTCAACACCGCCTGGGACGGCATCATCCCCGGCCTGCTCTCCGGCAAGTACGACATCATCGCTTCCGGCATGACCATCAACCAGGAGCGCAACCTGAAGGTCAACTTCGCCAACCCCTACATCATCGTCGGCCAGACCGCGCTGATCGCCAAGAAGTCCGCCGACAAGATCAAGTCCTGGAAGGACCTGAACCAGGCGGGCGTGGTCATCACCTCCAAGCTGGGCACCACCGGCGAACAGGCCGCCAAGCGCCTCTTCCCCAAGGCCACCTACAAGTCCTTCGAGATGGAGGACCAGGCCATGCTGGAGACCATGAACGGCAAGGCCGACGCCACCGTCTACGACCTGCCCATGACCTCCATCTTCTACACCCAGCACGGCAAGGACGCGGGCATGGTCTTCCTGGACGAGCCCTTCACCTACGAGCCGCTGGGCTGGGCCATCAACAAGGGTGACCCGGACTTCCTGAACTGGCTGAACAACTTCATCGTCCAGATCAAGAACGACGGCCGGTACGAGCGGATCTACAACAAGTGGTTCGGCTCCAACGACTGGTACAACAACATCCAGTAGCCTTCCGACGATTGTCCGGGGGCCGCTCAAAGCGGCCCCCGGTTTTTTTCGCGCACCTATCCCATCGAGCTTACAATGAATGAAACCGCGACGGTCGAACCCAAAAAGGAATTCGACAGGAACACCATCTGGACCGCGGCATACGTGGTCGCGCTCATCGCCGTGTGCCTGGGCTTCTACTGGGCCACCACGCAGACCGACTACATCTGGCGCTGGAACCGTATCCCCAAATATTTCTACTATGTGGACACCATCAACGTGAACACCGAGATGGAGGGCGAAGTGACCTCCATCACCAAGAAGGGCAAGGACTCGGTGGTCATCGTCTCCGACGGCACGGACTCTGAATACTACACGGTTCCGGGCTCCAACCTGAACGTGAGCCAGGGCGAAACCGTGTTCATGGGCGACACCATCGGCTCGTACACAGAGGGCAAGATGGGGCTGTTGCTGGAAGGCACGCTCATCACCATCGAAGTCAGCATCATCTCGATCTTCTTCGGCATCCTCATCGGCCTGTTCACCGGGCTGTCGAGGATATCGAGCAACCCGTTCCTGAAGATGTCGGCCATCACCTACATCGAACTGATCCGGGGCACCCCGCTGCTGGTCCAGATCATGATCTGGTACTTCGTGCTCGGCACCATCCTGAACAACCTGCTGATCAAGGCGGGCCTGTTCCAGATCCCGGAGCTGTGGTTCGGCGTGGCCTCCCTGGCCATCTTCGCCGGGGCCTACGTGGCCGAGATCGTCCGCGCCGGCATCCAGTCCATCCACAAGGGACAGATGGAGGCGGCCCGGTCGCTGGGCATGACCAAGGTCACGGCCATGCGCAAGATCATCCTGCCCCAGGCCTTCAAGCGCATCCTGCCGCCCCTGGCGGGCCAGTTCATCAGCCTGATCAAGGACTCCTCGCTGCTCGGCGTCATGGCCATCCGCGAGCTGACCAAGGCCACCCGCGAGGCGGTCACCACCAGCCTGATGCCCTACGAACTGTGGTTCGTGTGCGGCGTCCTGTACCTGGTCATCACCTTCACCCTGTCCATGTTCGTCCAGTATCTCGAAAAGCGGACAGCGGAGGCTTAAGTCATGATCGATGTCAAAAACGTCTACAAAACCTTCTTCGTCCCGCACGAGGTCCAGGCCCTGCACGACGTGTCCTACCACATCAACCCCGGCGAGGTGGTCGTGGTCATCGGCCCGTCCGGGTCCGGCAAGTCCACCTTCCTGCGCTGCCTGAACCGCCTGGAAAAGGCCAACTCGGGCCACATCATGATCGATGGCGTGGACATCCTGGACCCCAAGACCAACATCAACAAGGTGCGCATGGAGGTGGGCATGGTCTTCCAGTCCTTCAACCTCTTCCCGCACCTGACCGTGCTCGAGAACGTCACCGTGGGCCAGACCTCGGTGCGCAAGCGCGGCAAGAAGGAATCCGCGGAAAAGGCCATGACCCTGCTCAATAAGGTCGGCATCCACGCCAAGGCGGACAACTTCCCGGGCCAGCTGTCCGGCGGCCAGATGCAGCGCGTGGCCATCGCCCGCGCCCTGGCCATGGACCCCAAGGTCATGCTCTTCGACGAGCCCACCTCGGCGCTCGACCCGGAGATGGTCGGCGAGGTCCTGGACGTCATGAAGACCCTGGCCAAGGAGGGCATGACCATGGTCGTGGTCACCCACGAAATGGGCTTCGCCCGCGAGGTGGCCGACCAGGTCGTCTTCATGGACGAGGGCAAGATCGTGGAAGTGGGCACCCCGGAACACTTCTTCACCAACCCGCAAAACGACCGGACCAAGCTCTTCCTGAGCCAGATCCTCTAGCCGCCCGACGATCCAACCATTAAAAAGGCCTGCGCACCCAGTGCGCAGGCCTTTTTTGATCCGATGGATTTGCGATGCCGTCCGGCCCCGAGCGCCCGCGGACCGAAGTCCCCGGCCTAAGCGGCGGAACGGCGTCCCGCCGGGCTATTGGCGCATGGATTCGAAGGCGGGCCGGAAGACCTCCTGGATGGCGATGGCCCCGTCCGTGCTCAGGTGGTTCTCGTCCATGTACAGGAAGGCCCCGTCGCGCACCGAGGAGAGTCGCCCGTCGCGGAGGAGGAGCGGCCAGGGGTCGAGCAGGTGGAACGCCAGGTCGTGGATGTCGCCCAGGGCCGCACCGGCAAAGTGCCGCTGTTCGGTGGAGACCTCCTCCACATACGGCCTGCTCAGGATCCGCGTCATGACGATCGGGTCTTTGGAGAACTGCGGGACCTGCTCCATGATCCAGACGCGGCTCCCGTTGTCGAGCAGCCTGCGCACGGTCTGACGCAGTTCGAGCATGGCCGTCGAGACGTTCCATTCCGGTTGCGCACCGAAGTATTTCCACTTGTCCGTCAGGTAGTAGCGGTCCCACTTGGCGACGAGGATGACGTTGGGGATTTTTCTCTCCAGGGCGTAGCGCAGCCATTCATGGGCAAAGGGCGGATCGCCGAGCTTGTGGGAGCGGCGGATGTTCTCCAGGGGCCCTGTCCCGTCCTTCATGGCCGCCTCTCCGGGCACGGCGTACTCCTCGGCCAGGCGCATCAGGGCCGGGCTCGTAGACCAGGCATGGCTGTCGCCGATGAGCAGGAACCGGGGCGCGCCCTTGGGACCGACATGGAAATAATGTCCCTCCCTGGCCCCGTTCCAGGAAGTGAAGTCCGCCCGCCCGTCCTCGCGCAGGACATACGTGCCCTTGTCCCCGCCCAGGTAGGCCAGGCCGTATCCGGCCAGGGCCACGGCGACGACGGCCAGGGGCGCGAGCCTGCGCAGGCAGACGGTCCAGGAGATGATTCTCCGGAAGGGCCGCTCCACGTACCGCCAGGACACGTAGGACAGGCAGATAGTGGCGGCCACCAGGGCGAGATCGGAGTAGATCGTGCTCGTGTAGCCGTACTTCAGGACCATGAGATTGCCCAGGAAGATGAAGGGCCAATGCCACAGGTACACGGAATAGGAAATCTTGCCGATGACCTGCATGGGTTTCAGGCACAACAGCCTGCCGAGCAGGTGGCGTTCGCCGGTGGTGATCAGGAACAGCGTCGCCGCCAGGGCCGTGAACAGGGACTTCTCGGCGAAATGGGACCCGCCGCGGTAGTAGACGAAGGCGAAACCGATGACCCCGAAGGCGGTCACCGAGAGCAGTTCGGTGAGGATCGACCGTTTCCTGAAAAACCTGCGGTCGGCCAGCAGCACCGCCGTGAACAGCCCCAGCAGGAGTTCCCACATCCGCGTGGGGAGCATGTAGAAGCGGAATTCATAGGACAGGACGTCGCCGCCGTACCGGCAGACCAGGAACGAGGCGACCATGGCCAGGAACAGGGAGCCGATGACCGCCCATTTCCGGCGCGATGTCCCGCCCGCCAGGAGCAGGAAGCAGCTGGGGATGATGAGATAGAACTGCTCCTCGATCCCCAGCGTCCACGTGTGCAGCAGCGGGGACAGGGTGGAGCTGACGGCGAAATAGCCCGTCTTCTGCCAGAAAAAGATGTTGGAAACGGAAAAGAGCGCGGCGAAGAACGACTGGCAGTATTCCGTGAAGACGTGCGTCCGGGCGACCAGGAGCGCCATGGGGTAGGAGCCGATCAGGCTGATCAGCAGCGCGGGAAGGATACGCCGGGCGCGGCGCAGGTAAAAGGCGGAGAGCGACACGGTGCCGCTTACCCGGCTCTCCTCCAGCAGCAGCGAGGAGATGAGGTAGCCGGAGATGACGAAAAAGATATCGACCCCGAGCCATCCGCCGCTGAAGCCCGCCCACCCCAGGTGGAAGAACAGTACGCCGAGCACGGCGACGGCCCTCAGGCCGTCGATTTCTCTTCTGTATTCAATCATGTTTCATAGGATGGCGTTCACGGGTGTTCGGGGAATCCGCAGGCATCGGTTCGCCCATCCGCCGACACGGGACAATACCTCGACAGCCCCGGCAAAACAGGCAGAAATTAGGTAGCCAACTTCCCCGACTGTTGTAAAGGCCGATTTCGCCGCCGGGCCCCCATCCACGAAAGAGGCTATCCGCCCCGCCGGGGCGAGAGGCAGGAGCGAAGGACCGGGGGACCGACGGGCGCGGGCGATGGACAAGGGGGGTCTCCGCCCTGGACAGCGTCCCCCGGATGGCGCTAGGTTGCCGCCGTCGGCGAACCGCTTGACCCGTCGGCCCAAGTACGACACATTCCCTCTTTCGGACGGGAGGACTCCCGCCACCGACAGAAAGCGCCCCCATGCGGGGGCCCGGAAACAACCGATGAAAGACATTTCCAACCTGCACCCGAAAAAAATCCTGGTCTGCCAGCTCCGGCAGATCGGCGACGTGCTTCTGGCCACGCCGTCCCTCCAACTGCTCAAGGAGCGCTTTCCCGACGCGGAAATCCACCTGCTGACCGAGAAGAAGTGCCTGCCGGTGGTGGAGAACAACCCCCATGTTTCCCACGTCTGGGCCATCGACAAGAACAAGCTCAGGAACCCGCTCACGGCCCTGCTCTGGTATCGCAAGGTGGGCCGAGGCGGCTATGATCTCATCGTGGACTTCCAGCGGCTGCCCCGCTGCCGGTACGTGGTCATGTTCTCGGACGCCCCGGTCAAGCTGACCCAGTACACCGCCTGGTACAACCGCATCTTCTACACCCACTTCAGCGACGTCATCTACGGCTACGCGGCCGGACTCAAGGCGTCCATCCTGCGCCCGCTGGGCATCCACTGGAACGGCGAGCTGCCCAAGCTCTACCTGACCGAGGACGAGCGCGCCTGGGCCGCCGAATTTCTCCGGGCCGAGGGGCTCACGGAAAACCGCTTCGTGACCATCGACCCGTCCCACCGGCGGATCACCCGCAAGTGGCCCGAGCGCCACTACGCCGGGCTGATCAAGCTCATGCGCGAGCGCCATCCCGAACTGAAGTTCCTCATCCTCTACGGGCCGGGCGAGATCGGCGTGGCCCGCAAGGTGGCCGAGCTGGCGGGCGAGGGCGCGGTGGTCTCCGAGACCATGCTGACCCTGCGCCAGATGGGCGCCGTCATGGAGCGGGCCGCCCTGCACGTGGGCAACTGCTCGGCCCCGAGGCACTTCGCCGTGGCCGTGGACACCCCGTCCCTGGCCATCCACGGGGCCACGGGCTTCGGCTGGTGCCCCAAGTCCGAGCGCCACTCCAGCGTGGACAAGGGGCTGCCCTGCCGCTCCTGCAATAAGAACACCTGCCCCACCCTGGAGTGCCTGGAGACCTTCCTGCCCGAGGAATGCCTGGACGAGGCCCTCCGCCTGCTCGCCTTCAAGCTCAAGTGAGCCCCGCCTTGCCATGGGCAGGCACAGGATATATACAGTCTTGCATCATCATTCGCCATTTTCCCGGCCGAGGCCGTTGGAGCGCCATGCAGCTTGAGAACAAGAAAATACTGGTCACCGGGTCGGACGGGTTCATCGGCTCCCACCTGGTGGAACACCTGGTCCGGCGGGGCTATGACGTCCGCGCCTTTGTCCTGTACAACTCCTTCAATTCCTGGGGCTGGCTCGACGAGTCGCCCAGGGACATCCGGGATTCCCTGGACATCTTCGCGGGCGACGTGCGCGATCCCAACGGGGTGCGCACGGCCATGAAGGGATGCGACGTGGTCCTGCACCTGGCCGCGCTCATCGCCATCCCCTACTCCTATCACTCCCCGGACACCTACGTGGACACCAACGTCAAGGGCACCCTGAACATCGTCCAGGCGGCCCGCGACCTCGGCGTGGAACGCTGCGTGGTCACCTCCACCAGCGAGGTCTACGGCACGGCGCGCTTCGTGCCCATCACCGAGGACCACCCGCTCCAGGGCCAGTCGCCCTACTCGGCCACCAAGATCGGCGCGGACCAGATCGCCATGAGCTTTTACAACGCCTTCGAGACCCCGGTGTCGCTCATCCGCCCGTTCAACACCTACGGGCCCAGGCAGTCCGCCCGCGCGGTCATCCCCACGGTCATCACCCAGATCGCCAACGGCGCGGAAACGATCAAGCTCGGGGCCCTGACCCCCACCCGCGACTTCAACTACGTTTCCGACACTGTGCGCGGCTTCGAGGCCGTGACCCAGTCCGACGCCTGCGTGGGCGAGGTGGTCAACGTGGGCAGCGGGTTCGAGGTGTCCATCGGCGACACGGCCAGGGCCATCGCCGAGGTCATGGGCGCGGACATCGAGATCGTCTGCGAGCAGGAGCGCGTCCGCCCGGCCAAGAGCGAGGTGGAGCGGCTGTTCGCGGGCAACGAGAAGGCCAAACGGCTGTGCGGCTGGGAGCCGGAATTCGGCGGGCTGGACGGTTTCAAGCGGGGCCTCAAGCTGACCGCCGAGTGGTTCGCCGACCCGGACAACCTGCGGCGCTACAAGGCCGACATCTACAACATCTAGGACGATCCGTGGACGCCATCATCCGATTCATACGGCAGCTCTACGACGAGCCGGAAGGGTTCATTCCCCTGCACGCCCCGGTCTTCACCGGGCGGGAAAAGGAATACCTGGCCCGCTGCATCGACACCACCTTCGTGTCCAGCGTGGGCGAATACGTGACCCGCTTCGAGGAGATGACCCGCGACTTCACCGGCGCGGCCAGGGCCGTGGCCGTGGTCAACGGCACCTGCGGCCTGACCGCCGCGCTCTCCCTGGTCGGCGTGGGCCACGGCGACCTGGTCCTGAGCCAGGCCCTGACCTTCGTGGCCACGGCCAACGCGATCTCCAACACGGGCGCGACCCCGATCTTTCTCGACTCCGACCCGGACACCCTGGGCATGAGCCCGGACGCGCTGCGGGCCTGGTTCGCGGCCAACCCCGAAAAGATCGCGCGCGTCAAGGCGTGCGTGCCGGTCCACATCCTGGGCCACGCCTGCCGCATCCGCGAGATCTGCGCCGTCTGCGACGAGCACGCCATCCCGGTGGTGGAGGACGCGGCCGAGGGGCTGGGTTCCTTCCTGAACGGACAACACCTGGGCACCTTCGGCAGGCTCGGCGTGCTCAGCTACAACGGCAACAAGACCATCACCACCGGCGGCGGGGGCATGATCCTGGCCGGCGACGAGGACTTCGGCAACCTGGTCAAGCACCGGACCGCCACGGCCAAGGTGCCGCACCGCTGGGAGTTCCGCCACGACGCCGTGGCCTGGAACTACCGCATGCCGAACATCAACGCGGCGCTGGGTTGCGCCCAGATGGAAAAGCTCGACGAGATCCTGGCCGACAAGCGGGTCGTGGCCGCCGCCTACCGCGACTTCTTCGCGGACGTGGACGGCGTGGACTTCGTGGACGCGCCCCCCGGCTGCCTGTCGAATTTCTGGCTGAACACCGTGCTCTTCAGGGACCGCGAGGCGCGCGACGCCTTCCTGGCCCTGTCCAACGACGCGGGCGTCATGACCCGGCCCCTGTGGGCCCTCATGGCCGACCTGCCCATGTACGCGGACAACGACAACGACGGGCTGAAAAACGCCCGCGAGCTGTCGGCGCGGGCCGTGAACCTGCCCAGCGGGCCGAGACTCAAGGCGTAGCCATGCAGCGCGAACCGATCTTCCTCATCGCCGAGGCGGGCGTGAACCACAACGGCGACCTGGACCTGGCCAAACAGCTCATCGACCTGGCCGCCGAGGCCGGGGCCGACGCGGTCAAGTTCCAGACCTTCCGGGCCGAGGAGATCGTCACCGACACGGCGCAGAAGGCCGCCTACCAGAAGGAGACCTCCGGGGCCGGGGAATCGCAGTTCGCCATGCTCAAGCGGCTCGAACTGGACGTGAACGCCCACAGGCTGCTCATGGACCACTGCCGCAGGCGCAACATCGCCTTTCTGTCCACCCCCTTCGACGCGCAGAGCCTGGACATGCTCATCGACATGGGGCTGCCACTCATCAAGGTCCCGTCGGGCGAGATCACCAACCTGCCCTACCTGCGCAGGGTTGGGGCCAAGGGGCTGCCGGTCATCCTGTCCACGGGCATGGCCACGCTCGACGAAGTGCGCGCGGCCGTATCCGTGCTGACCAAGGCGGGGACCCCGGCCGGGCAAATCACGGTGCTGCACTGCAACACCCAGTATCCCACGCCCGTGGAGGACGCCAACCTGCGGGCCATGACCACCCTGGCCGAAACGTTTCCCGAATGCCGCGTGGGCTGCTCGGACCACACGCCGGGCATCGCCTGCGCCGTGGCCGCGGCGGCCATGGGGGCGGCCGTGATCGAAAAGCATTTCACCCTGGACAAGTCCCTGCCCGGCCCGGACCACGCGGCCTCCATGGACCCGGACGAGCTCAAGGCCATGGTCCGGTCCGTGCGCGAGGTGGAGCGGGCCCTGGGCGACGGGGTCAAGAAGCCGAGCCCCTCGGAGCGGGCCAACATCGACGTGGCCCGGCGGTTTCTGGTGGCCACCGCGCCCATCAAGGCGGGCGAACCGTTCACCGAGGCCAACGTGGCGGCCCGGCGCACGGGCTGCGGCGGCGTGTCGCCCATGCGCTGGGACGAGGTCATGGGGTTGACCGCCAAACGGAATTTCCAACCCGGCGAGGGCATCGAGCTGTGAAAATCTGCGTCTTCACCGGCACCAGGGCCGAATACGGCCTGCTCACCCCGCTCCTCAAGCGCATCCAGGACGACCCGGATACGGAACTGCGCCTGCTGGTCAGCGGCTCGCACCTGTCGGAGCGCCACGGGCACACCGTGGACGCCATCCGGGCCGACGGCTTCCCCATCGGGGCCGAGGTTCCCCTGCCGCTGAAGGACGACTCCCGGCTGGGCGTGGCCCTGGCCATGGGCGAGGCGGTGTCCGGCTGCGCCCGCGCGCTCGACGCCATCGCGCCCGACCTGCTGGTCCTGCTCGGCGACCGCTGGGAGTGCCTGGCCTGCGCCGAGGCGGCGGCCCTGCTGCGCATCCCCGTGGCCCACATCCACGGCGGCGAGACCACCGAGGGGGCCGTGGACGAACAGTTCCGCCACGCCGTGACCAAGCTCTCGCGCCTGCACTTCACCGCCTGCGAGGCCTACCGCCGCCGGGTCATCCAGCTGGGCGAATCCCCGTCCACGGTCTTCGACGTGGGCGCGCTGGGCGTGGAGAACGTCCGCACCGTGCCGCTCATGGACAGGCAGGCCCTGGAAGCGGACCTCGGCTTCGCCTTTGGCGAGCGATTCCTGCTGGTCACCTACCACCCGGCGACCCTGGCCGGGGACGGCGCGGCCGAGGCCGAGGCCTTCTTCGCCGGACTCGAGACCGTGCTGGCCGGGGACGAGACCCTGACCGCCGTGATCACCGGGGCCAACGCCGACCCCGGCGGCTCCCTGGTGGACGCCCGCGCCGCGGCGCTGCACGAGAAATTTCCCGGACGCACCCTGGTCACGCCCTCTCTGGGACTGGTCCGCTACCTGTCGGCCCTGCGGCTGTGCGCGGCCGTGGCCGGCAACTCCTCCTCCGGCATCCTGGAGGCCCCGAGCTTCGGGGTGCCCACGGTCAACGTGGGCGACCGCCAGAAGGGCCGAGTGCGGGCCGAGAGCGTCCTCGACTGCGCGCCCGCCCCGGAGGCCGTGGCCGGAGCCCTGCGGTTGGCCCTGTCGTCCGAGGGGGCGGCCGTTGCCAAGCGGGCCCGGAACCCGTATGAAAAAAAGGACACCAGCAGGCGCATGCTGGCTATCCTGAAACAGGGCGCGCCCGCGGGCGCCAAGCCCTTCTTCGACATCGACCACTGCCCATCCAAGGACTGAGGAATATAATGAAAAGTTGGAGAAACGCCATCATCCCGCTCTCGGCCACGGTCCGCGAGGCCGCCGAGACCCTGAACCGAACCTCCCTCCAGATCGTCATGCTCGCCGGGGAGGACGGCAGGCTCATGGGCGTGGTCACGGACGGCGACATCCGGCGCGGCCTGCTGGCGGGCAAGACCCTGGAATCCCCGGCGACCGAGATCATGGAAACCAAATTTTTCTCGGCCGTGCCCAGCGACGACCAGGCCGCCCTGCTCCGGACCATGCGCGAACGGAACATCCGCCAGGTGCCCCTGCTGGACCCCAACGGCCGGGTCATCGGCCTGCGCACCCTGTTCGACATTATCAGCCCGGCCAAACGGGACAACTGGGTGGTGCTCATGGCCGGGGGGTTGGGCCAGCGGCTGCGCCCCCTGACCGAGGACTGTCCCAAGCCGCTCCTGAACGTGGGCAACAAGCCTCTGCTCGAGACCATCCTGGACCAGTTCGCGGACTACGGCTTCGCCAGGTTCTACATCTCGGTCAACTACCGCGCGGACATGGTCGAGGAGTACTTCGGCGACGGCTCCAAGCGCGGCGTGGAGATCCGCTACCTGCGCGAGGACAGACAGCTCGGCACGGCCGGAGCCGTGGGCCTCATCGAGGACAAGCCGGACGCGCCCATCTTCGTCATGAACGGCGACCTGCTGACCAAGGTGGACTTCCCGGGCATGCTCGCCTTCCACCACGAACAGGGGGCCAAGGCGACCATGGCCGTGCGCCGCTTCGACATCCAGGTGCCCTACGGCGTGGTCAAGGTGGAGGATCACCGCATCGTCCGGCTCGAAGAGAAGCCGACCCACAAATTCTTCGTCAACGCGGGCATCTACGTGCTCGAACCGGACGTGGCCGCGGCCATCCCCGCCAACGAGTACCTGGACATGCCCAGCCTGTTCGGCAGGCTCATGGACCAGGGCGAGACCACGGCGGCCTTCCCCATCCACGAATACTGGATGGACATCGGCCGCAAGCAGGATTTCGACCAGGCCAATTGCGACTACGATCTGCACTTCCGCATGCGCAAGGAAGGCTAGCCCATGCACGCCCTGATCATCGGCTACGGCTCCATCGGAGCCCGGCACGCGCGCCTGCTCAAGGACATGGGCCATGCCGTGGCCTGCGTGACCCGCAACCGGGAGTGTCCCTACCCGACCTTTTCGAACATTCAAGCGGCGCTTGAAGAAACCGCGCCGGGCCTGGCCGTGATCTCCACGGCCACGGTGGAGCACGCCACGAACCTGCGCGCCCTGATCGAGGCCGGGTTCACGGGCCGCATCCTGGTGGAAAAGCCGCTCTTCGACCACCCGAAGGAACTTACTCCCGCGCCCGGCGACAACGTCTTCGTGGCCTACAACCTGCGCTTTCACCCCTTGGTCGCGCGCACACGGGAGCTGCTGGCCGGGCACACCATCCTGAACGCGCGCTTCGCCGTGGGCCAGTACCTGCCCGACTGGCGGCCGGGCACGGACTACACCAAGAGCTATTCGGCGAGCCGGGCCCGGGGAGGGGGCGTGCTGCGCGACCTGTCCCACGAGCTGGACCTGGCCCTGTACCTCCTGGGCGACTGGAAGCGTGCCACGGCCATGGGCGGGCACTACAGCGACCTGTCCATAGACTCGGACGACCAGTTCGCCGTGCTCATGGAGACCGCGCACTGCCCCGTGGTCGGGGTGCACATGGACTACCTCAGCCGGTCCGTGCACCGGGGGTACGACATCACCTGCGCGGACATGACCCTGCGGGCCGACTTCATGGCGGGCATGCTCACCGTGGACGGGACCATGGAGGAATTTCCCTCCGAGCGCGACGCGACCTACCGCCGCCAGCTGGAAGCCATGGCCGGGGACGACCCCACGCCGTGCACCTACGCCCAGGGACTGGCCCTGTGCGAACTGATCGAGACCCTGGAAACCTGCGCCGAAAAGCAGGTATGGATGACCGCGTCATGAAACGCTACGGATTCATTTTCGCCCGGGGCGGCTCCAAGGGCGTGCCCGGCAAGAACATCCGGCCGCTGAACGGGGTGCCGCTCATCGGCCACGCCATCCGCGCGGGCCGGGATTCCGGCCTGCTCGACCGGATCATCGTCTCCACGGACGACCCGAAGATCGCGGCCGTGGCCGAGGAGTACGGGGCCGAGGTCCCGTTCATGCGCCCGGCCGAACTGGCCCGCGACGACGCGCCCGAGTGGATGGCCTGGCGGCACGCGGTGGACGCCATGGAGGCCGAGGGCCACTTCGACCTGTTCGTCTCCCTGCCGTGCACCGCCCCCCTGCGCATCGGCCAGGACGTGCGCGACTGCATCGCACTGTTCGAACGCGGCGGCTGCGACATGGTGGTCACGGCCCGGCCCGCCGAGCGCCACCCGTCCTTCAACATGATCACCATGAACGACGACGGATTCGCCGCCATCGCCATGCCGCCGAGCGCGCGCATCACCCGCCGCCAGGACGCGCCGCCCATCTTCGACCTGACCACGGTCTGCTACGTGACCACCCCGAGTTTCATCAAACGGTACGAAGGCGCGTTCCAGGGACGCGTCAAGGCCGTGATCATCCCGCCCGAGCGCGCCCTGGACATCGACACCGAACAGGACTTCGCCTTTGCCGAATTCCTGATGGAGCGAAACAAATGAGGAACATCAAGGAGTTGGTGGACCTGACCGGCCGAACCGCCATGATCACCGGCGGGGCCGGGCACATCGGCCAGGCCTTTTGCGACGCCCTGGCCGAGGCCGGGGCCGACATCGCCGTCCTGGACATGGACGCGGACCGCGTGGAGGACACCGCCGTGCGCGTGGCCGAGGAGTGGTCGGTCAGGACCCTGGGGCTGACCCTGGACCTGGCGGACGAGGCCACCCTGGTCACGATGCCGGGCGAGGTGGCCGAAGCCCTCGGTTCCCTCGACATCCTGATCAACTGCGCCGCCTTCGTGGGCACCTCCAAGCTGACCGGCTGGGGCGTCCCCCTGGAGGAGCAGTCCGTGGCCACCTGGCGCGCGGCCCTGGAGACCAACCTGACCGCGCCGTTCGCCCTGACCCAGGCGGCCATCCCCTTTCTGCGCCGGACCGGGCACGGCTCGGTGGTGAACATCGGCTCCACCTACGGCGTGGTCGGCCCGGACATGTCCCTGTACGACGACACCAAGATGGGCAACCCGGCGGCCTACGGGGCGTCCAAGGGCGGCCTCATCCAGCTGACCCGCTACCTGGCCACGGTGCTGGCCCCGGACATCCGGGTCAACGCCATCAGCCCCGGCGGCGTGGCCCGGGGGCAGGACCCGAAATTCGTGGAGCGGTACGTGGCCAGGACCCCCATGGGCCGCATGGCCACCGAGGAGGACATGAAGGGCGCCCTGCTCTTCCTGGCCAGCGACCTGTCCGCCTACGTCACCGGCCAAAACCTGATGGTCGATGGCGGTTGGACGGCCTGGTAGCGTCCCGGTCGGACAGAGACCGTCAGCCGGGGGCCGGACGGCATCCCGTATCCGCCCCGCATCGAGCGGGAACCATGCCGTGGACGCCACGCGCGGGGGCCCGGCCGCAACGGGCGCTAAGTCCGCTCCGTCCCGAGCGTGTTTTCACCATTGTGGAAGAAAGAGGTGGAACGCAGGCTGAACGGCCTGCGCGCGGCCGAACCGAACTGCCGGAGGTGGATGTCAGGGCGTTGTGCCTGGACATCTTTCCGGTCACATCCCGACCGATCAGGGCGGCTACTTGTCCCGATTCTTGCGGTCGTCCTGGCGATTCTTGAAGGTGATGGACGCGAGACAGCCCGCCAGGCCGCCCAGGGCCACGGCCTTGCCCGGAGCCATCATGCCGGTCAGGCTGAAAAGATAGCCGATGGCGCAGCCCGCGATGATGCCCTTGGCCAGGACATCGATCCACCGCATGAATTCCCTGCCGTCGTCATCCATGATCCGCTCCGTGACTGGGTTGATGTTTGCTGTTGCCGGACGCGAACAATACCATTATCATCCGCTCTCGACCGCTGGCATATGACCATAAATCACAGCGGAAGACAAGGAATACCGGGCTCTTCAGCCCTGCGGGGCGGTCCGCGTATTTTTTCGGACATTCACTTGACATTGATTCTCAACATCACTATCAAGTGTGTGTCCGGCACTGCTGCCGGGAAAAACTTTGAGGGAATCCACATGCTCGACACCATCATCGTCGGGGCCATCGTTGCCGTAGCGGCCTTTTTCGTGGGCCGCAGGCTCCTGCGCTCCTTCTCGGCAAAGCACCCTTCCTGCGGCTGTAGCGGCTGCGGGCAGTCCGGTTCATGCTCCGGCATGAAGGACGGCCCGGACAGGCGCGATTGTTGCGGCCCCAGGTAATTTTTTTTGACGAAACGTTGAGAACAGTTCTCAACCAACGCTTTTGAGGATGCAAGAAAATGGCGCAAGACATGTGTTTACGCAAAGCCAGGGTCAATCAGAAACTCAAGATCCGCACGGTGACCGCTGAGGGCGAACTCGGCCGCCGCATCCGTGACCTGGGGCTCATCCCAGGCACCGAGGTCACGGTCATCGGCAAGGCTCCCCTGCGCGACCCCGTGGCCCTCCGGCTGCGCGACTTCACCCTGACCCTCCGCAACAGCGAGGCCGACCACATCACCGTCACCCCCCTGGAGGACTAGGCGCATGGGTAAATACACCATCGGCATCGCGGGCAATCCGAACTGCGGCAAGACCACCATGTTCAACGCCCTGACCGGGGCGCGGCAGCACGTGGCCAACTGGCCCGGCGTGACCGTCGAAAAGAAGATCGGCCACATCCACACGGGGGCCGACGACGTGGAGCTCGTGGACCTGCCCGGCACCTATTCCCTGACCGCCTACACCCAGGAGGAGCTGGTCGCCCGGAACTTCCTGGTGGAGGACCGTCCCCAGGCGGTCATCGACATCATGAACGCCGACGCGCTCGAACGGAACCTCTACCTGGCCGTGCAGATTTTGGAGCTCGGCGTGCCCCTCATCCTCGGCCTGAACATGATGGACGAGGTGCGCAAGTCCGGCAAACGCATCGACAGCGCGCGCCTGGAGGAGCTGTCCGGCTGCGCCGTGGTCGAGACCGTGGCCCGCTCGGGACAGGGAGCCCAGGAGCTGCTCCGCTCGACCATCGAGGTGGCCGAGAAGCACACCGGCGAGTGGAAGCCCCTGAACATCTCCTACGGCCCGGACCTCGACCCGGTCCTGCGCGAGATGGAGACGATCATCCGCGAGGCCGGGTTCCTGACCGACAAGGCGCCCGCCCGCTGGACCGGCATCAAGTACCTCGAACGCGACGAGGACGTCATCATCAAGGGCCGCATGGCCAACACCGCGCTCTCGGACAGGCTCGAGGCCATGGCCCGCGAGGTGGCCGACCACACCCAGAAGACCCTGAACATGCGGCCCGACGCGCTCATCGCCGACTACCGCTACGGGTTCATCGCCGCCATGATCAAGGACGTGGTCACCTACCCCGCCTCCAGCGCCGACCGCATCAGCCGGTCCGACAAGATGGACAAGGTCCTGACCCACCGGTTCCTCGGCCCTCTGATCATGCTCGGCATCGTCTATCTCATCTACGAGGTGACCTTCACCGTGGGCGAGATCCCCATGGGCTGGCTGGAATCCCTGTTCGGCCTGCTCGGCGACACGGCCACCCGGCTCATCCCCGAGGGGCACCTGCAATCGCTCATCGTCTCCGGCATCATCGACGGCGTGGGCGGCGTGCTCGGCTTCGTGCCGCTGATCATGTTCATGTTCCTGATGATCTCGGCCCTGGAGGACTCCGGCTACATCGCCCGCATGGCCTACATGCTCGACCGCATCTTCAAGGTCTTCGGCCTGCACGGCACCTCGGTGCTGCCCTTCATCGTCTCCGGCGGCATCGCGGGCGGCTGCGCCGTGCCCGGCGTCATGGCCACCCGCACCCTGCGCTCGCCCAAGGAGAAACTGGCCACCCTGTTCGTCACCCCGTACATGACCTGCGGGGCCAAGGTGCCCGTCTTCCTCATGCTCGCCGCCGCCTTCTTCCCCGAGGACTCGGCCACCATCATGCTGGTCATCACCCTGTCCGCCTGGGCCATGGCCCTGCTCGTGGCCCGGCTGCTGCGCTCCACGGTCATCCGTGGCGCGTCCACCCCGTTCGTCATGGAGCTGCCGCCCTACCGCATGCCCACCCTCCAGGGCGTGCTCATCCACACCTGGGAGCGGACCTGGGAATACGCCAAGAAGGCCGGCACCGTGATCCTGGGCATCTCCATCCTCATCTGGGCCATGATGACCTTCCCCGAACTGCCCGCCGACCGCGTGGCCCAGTACGAGGCACAGCGCGCCGCGGCGCAGAGCGAGGAGCAGGTCACCGCCATCGACAACGCCCAGGCCGAGGAGGCCGTCCGCCACACCCTCGCGGGCCGCATCGGCACCGCCCTGGAACCCGTCACCGAGCTGGCGGGCTTCAACTGGCGCGTGAACATCGCCCTGACCGGCGGCTTCGCGGCCAAGGAAGTGATCGTCTCCACCCTGGGCACGGCCTACTCCCTGGGCGAGGTTGACGCCGAGGAATCCCAGCCCCTGTCCGACCGGCTGGTGGCCGACCCGGCCTTCTCCCCGGCCACGGCCATCGCCCTGATCATCTTCACCATGCTCTACGCGCCCTGCTTCGTCACCGTGGTCACCATGGCCCGCGAATCCAGCTGGCGCTGGGCCGCCTTCAGCGTGGTCGGCTCCACCACCCTGGCCTTCGTCATGGCCGTCCTCGCCTACAACGTCTCCAAGGCGTTCCTGTAGCCCGGCGAAAAACACACCTTCAAAGGGAGCCCCTCGGGGCTCCCTTTTTTTGTTGCCTCCGGCGGCCGGGGGAAGGGGGAGGGGAAACCCTTTGAAAAGGGCTTTCCCCTCCCCCTTCCCCCGGACCCCCTTCCCCCTTCCCTTCCTAAACTTTTTATCGCCGCTTCGCGAAGGGCGGTGGTTGGCGGGGGTGTGTGCGTCTTTGCGTGACGAAGACAGGGAAGGAGTGTTGAGGAAGGGATGCGGGATGGCGACAAAAAGGGTGGAAGGACCCTTTTCTTTTGCGGAAGCATACCCTATCCTCCGCACGGTAAAGGAGCCCCGCCGTGGCGAAACTGTTCACGACCCTCAAGGCCATCTTCCACGAAACCGTAGACGCCTGCCTGCAACTGTTCAAGATCATGATTCCGGTGCTCGTCCTGGTCAAAATCCTCCAGGAATTCGGCCTGATCAAGTACCTGGCCTGGCCCCTGGAGCCGGTCATGGGCGTGCTCGGGCTGCCCGCCGAGATGGGGCTGGTCTGGGCCACCACCCTGATCAACAACATCTACACCGGCATGATCGTCCTGGCCTCGTTCACCGGCGACGCGCCCCTGACCTCGGCCCAGGCCACGGTCCTCGGCGTGCTCATGCTCGTGGCCCACGGCCTGCCCGTGGAGACCGCCATCGCGGACCGCTCCGGGGCGCGCTTCCTGTTCCAGTGCTGTGTGCGCATGGCCGGGGCCTTTGTCCTGGCCTGGCTGCTCCACCTGATCTACTCGGCCACCGGCACCCTGAGCGGCCCGGCGGTCATGCTCTTCAAGACCGACCCCACGGCCGGGACCGGCTCCATAGCCGCCTGGGCCCTGGGCCAGGTCCGCAACCTGGCGTCCATCTTCTGCATCATCTTCACCCTGATCACCATCATGCGCGTGCTCCGCGCCGTGGGGGCCATCGACCTCATGAACCGCGTCCTGCGGCCCGTGCTCGACCTCATCGGCATCGGGCCCAAGGCCTCGGCCATCACCGTCATCGGCCTGACCATGGGGCTGTCCTACGGCGGCGGGCTGATCATCGGCGAGGCCCGCAACGGGGCCCTGAGCCGGGAGGACGTCTTCTATTCCCTGACCTTCATGGGCTTGTGCCACTCGCTCATCGAGGATACCCTGCTGATCATACTCATCGGCGGGCACCTGAGCGGCGTGCTCTGGGGACGGCTCCTGTTCGCCGTGCTGGCCATGGCCGCCATCGTCCAGATCGTCCGCCACGTGCCCGAAAGGGTGCGCACCGCCTACCTGTGGGCCGACAAATAACCCGCGACAAGGAGAACAACATGTCCGATATCCAGCTCATCCACACCGACAAGGCCCCGGCCGCCGTGGGTCCCTACTCCCAGGCCACCGCCGTGAACGGCACCCTGTACGTGTCCGGCCAGCTCGGCATCATCCCGTCCGAAGGCAAGCTGGCCGAGGGCTTCAAGGCCCAGACCCGCCAGGCCCTGGAGAACCTGAAGGCCATCCTCGAAGAGGCCGGATCGTCGCTCGACAAGGTCATGGCCGTGGACGTGTTCATCATGGACATGGGCCGGTTCGCCGACCTCAACGC
The DNA here is from genome assembly GCF_000189295.2 of Pseudodesulfovibrio mercurii. NCBI lineage: Bacteria > Pseudomonadati > Thermodesulfobacteriota > Desulfovibrionia > Desulfovibrionales > Desulfovibrionaceae > Pseudodesulfovibrio > Pseudodesulfovibrio mercurii. Next base: position 851,669 of record NC_016803.1, read on the forward strand.
CATCTACGCCGAGTACTTCTCCGCCCACAAGCCCGCGCGCGCCGCGGTCCAGGTGGCCGCCCTGCCCCTGGGCGGACTGGTCGAGTTCAAGTGCACGGCCGTCATCGACTAGCTGCGCGCCGCGAAATCTCCGCTTGACAGTTCTCGCGCAAAACGGCTACCTCTGACGCATGCACAGCAACACCGCCCGTTTCTTTTTCTTTTTTAGCTTTATCAGGAACGCCTGCGGTCTTGGTGTGCGCTAGTCAATAAACAACGAAGAACAAACCAAGAGGCCGCGGGCAAAGTCCGCGGCCTCTTTCTTTTCGGGCCGCGCCGCAGCCGGAACCAGCAAGGAGCAACGCCATGCATCTCGGAAAAGCCATTCGGATGGAACGGATCATGAACCGCAACGACGGCCGGACCATCGTAGTCCCCCTGGACCACGGCGTGACCGTGGGCCCCATCTACGGCATCGTGGACCTGCGCGAGACCGTCAACCAGGTGGCAGAGGGCGGGGCCAACGCCGTGCTCATGCACAAGGGCATTCCCCGCTGCTCCCACCGCGCGGGCGGCAAGGACATCGGCCTGATCATCCACCTGTCCGCGTCCACCTCGCTCTCGCCCTTCCCCAACGCCAAGACCATGGTCGGCACCGTGACCGACGCCCTCAAGCTCGGCGCGGACGCCGTGTCCATCCACGTCAACCTCGGCGACGAGACCGAGCCGCAGATGCTCGCCGACCTCGGCAGGCTCTGCTTCGAGGCCGCCGAATGGGGCATGCCCGTGCTGGCCATGATGTACGCGCGCGGCCCCAAGATCAAAAACGAGTACGACCCGCAGGTTGTGGCCCATTGCGCCCGCGTGGGCGTGGAGCTCGGCGCGGACATCGTCAAGGTCAACTACACCGGCGACCCCGAATCCTTCGCCCGCGTGGTCGAGGGATGCTGCGTGCCCGTGGTCATCGCGGGCGGCCCCAAGCTCGACTCCGAACGCGACCTCGTCCAGATGGTCTACGACTCCATCCAGGCGGGCGGCTCCGGCCTGTCCGTGGGCCGGAACATCTTCCAGCACCCCCACCCGGCCAAGATCGTGGCCGCCCTCAACAAGGTCGTCCACGAAAACTGGACCGTCGACGCCGCCATGGAGCTGCTGTAGGCAAGGAATGCCTCCGGCGGCCGGGGAGAGGAGAGGGAAACCCTTTGAAAAGGGTTGTCCCTCTCCCCTATCGCGGCTGTCGCCATCTCTAAGGCTCGAAGACTCGCCAAGAGCTGCCGCTCCCCCGGCCCCCCATCCCCTCTCCCTTCCTAAACTTTCTGGCGCCGCTTCGCGGGGTGCAAGGGAGATGGGAAGGCCTGTCGCCTTGCCTGACGATATGCGAAGAGAAAGATTTGACCGCAATAAAGCACGGCCAAACGCGAACGCACGCCCCTGCCGAAGGCACACAAAAAGTTTGGGAGATTCTTAAGAACCTTTTTCAAAAGGTTCTTAAGCCGTCGGAGACGCCCCGCCGGCGAGGCGCGCTTCCGTCCTAGCCGTCGAATTCGACCTGGACGGTGTCGAGGTAATGGGCGAGAGTGTTCATGTGCCGTTCCAACGCGCCGGGATCGCGCTGCTGGGCGGCCAGCTCGATGTCGTGGCCGATGCGGCCCATGCCCTTGAACCCGTACCCGCTGCCGGTGCCGCGAGTGGTGTGACCCAGCCGGACCAGGGTTTCGAAATCCCGGACGTTCAGGGCGTCGCGCATCTGTTCGAGGTCCTGTCGCGACACGGCAAAGAACCGATCCAGCAATTGCTCCAGATCGGGCGGTATCCGCTCGACTTCCGGGTACTCGGGCATGGGTCTATTTCCTTGGTGCAGCACGCTGCACTTGGTTGAACATGTGAAAATCCGAACGTATAATCCAGGCGGACATTAAGGATCACCGAAACACTGTCAAACAAATTATTCATTATAACGATATGACACCAAGGATTCTTCTTCTGGCCCTGCTCTGCCTGCTGGGCGCCTGTTCCCGATACGACGCGGTGCGCATCGCCCGGGCTGCGGCCACGGGCAGCCCGACGGCTGCGGCCGAAGCCCTGGCCAGGGACAAGGCCATCGGCTACGCCACCAATCCCGCCGCCATCGGCAACGACCTGAAAAGCTTCCAGAAGCTTGTCCAGAACTTCATCGAAACCGTGACCGGCGTCTGGGGCGAGGACGACGTCCGGATGCCCGCGCCCAAACAATACGTCAAGTACACTGACAATTATCTTTCGCGGGCCAGTGTGGACTTCGACACCGGGGTCATCGTGGTCGAGACCGTGGCCGACAAGGAGCCGCTCATGAGCCTGCGCAACGCCATCGTGACCACCCTGCTCACCCCCGGCGACCCGCGCGCCGTGGACCTCTATTCGGCCAGGACCGTGGAGCTCGGGGAGACCCCGTTCCTGCTGGGCGAGGTCAAGGACGCGGACGGCAAGGACATCCGCTGGGCGTGGCGGGCCGAACGGTACGCCGACCATCTCATCAAGAACGACCTGCGCACGCGCGAGGTCAAGGGCAGGACCGCCCGCTCCGTGAGCTTCCACATGATCCGGGACCACCTCACGGTGCGCGCGGCCAAGTACCGGGAGCTGGTGGAGAAGACCGCCGAGCGGTTCGCGGTCAGCCGCAACCTGGTCTACGCGATCATGAAGGTGGAGTCGGACTTCAACCCGTTCGCGGTCAGTCAGGCTTCGGCCGTGGGGCTGATGCAGGTGGTCCCGTCCACGGCGGGCGGCGACGTCTACCGCCTGCTGCACGGCAGGGCCGGGGAGCCGTCGCGCGGGGACCTCTTCGAGCCGCCGACCAACATCGTCTACGGCACGGCCTACCTGCACCTGCTCGACACCCGCTTCCTGGGCGGGGTCAAGGACCCGGTGTCCAGGGAGTACTGCGTCATCGCCGGGTACAACGGCGGCGCGGGCGGAGTGCTCAAGACCTTCGACGGGGACAGGACCCGCGCGGTGAAAAAGATCAACGCCCTGCCGCCCGCCGGGGTCTACGACACCCTGCGCCGGGGACTTCCCTTCGAGGAGACGAAACGATATCTTGGCAAGGTTCTTGAAGCCAAGAAGGAATTCGTCAACTTCTAGTCATCGCGAGCCATGAACCTCCAGGAACTCCTCTCCGCCGCCGGGACCCGACTCGACCGGCTCACCGCCCAGCTCTTCCCCGGCGTGTCCCCGGACCACCTCCGCCTGGCCGGGGGCGTCCTGCTCGGGCTGCTCGCCCTGATCCTGCTGCTCGTCGGCCTGCGCCTGTTGCGCCGCCCGGCGCACAACTCCCAGTCCACGCGCACGGGCATCCCGCGCACCCTGCAACAAAAGGGCGTGGTGGTGGACGTGCTGGCCGGGCCGGACGACGAGTCCGTGGCCGTGCGCTGCGTGATCACGGCGGTCAAGTCCAACGCCATCCGCTGCGAGATCATCGAGCGGCTCGACGTCATCAGGACCAGGCCGGGCAACGACCTGGTCTGCGTGTTCGCGCCCATGAAGACGCGCAGGGGGCGGATCAATTCCTTCACGGCCACCCTGACGGAGTCGGACCGAGGGGGTCGCAGGGCCGACCAGCTGCTCCTTGCCGGGCCCACGGACTACGGGCTCATCCCGCGCCGCAAGCACCAGCGCAAGCGCGTGGCCGACCAGCAGTTCATCCGGGTCAAGCTGTGGACCGCCTCGCCCGAAACTTCGGAGCTGGCCTTCGAGGACGCGGCCCCGCAGATCGGGGTCAACTCCTTTGCCTCGGACGGCCCGGACCAGAGCGCCAACGCGGTCATCAACATCTCCGGCGGCGGGCTCGGCCTGTCCGTGCTCAACCGGCTCATCCCCGAGACCTGCACCGTGTCCACGCCGGTGGTCATCAACCTGTTCATGTTCCATTTCCGGGAAAAGACCTTCAAGCCCTACTGGTACGCGGGCGAGGTACGCTCCCTGGAGGACGGCCGCCCCGGCTTCACGCGCATGGGCATCGAGTTCACGGCCACGGCCCGGCCGGACCGGGATTCCGGCCGCCTGCACTGGATCGACCTGTAGGACCGCCCCACCTCCCCGAAACGAAAAGCCCCGGCCTTGCGACCGGGGCTTTTTCAGCGTCCTGTGGGAAAGGGCTCACCCTTTCTTGTTCACGAACCGCTCCTTGGCCAGCCGGGGCATGTTCCCGGCGCCGAAGCTGTAGCCCGCGATGCGCCGGTTCTGGCGCTTCATGCTGCTCAAATCCTTTTTCAGGGACTGCCGCAGGGTGCGGGCCTCGTCCGTGATCCGGTCGTGCAGGGACTTCATTTCCACGAGCCTGTCGGCCAGCGGCTCCAGGTTCTCCCCGGCCAGACCGTCCACGGCCCGGTCCAGAATCTCTTCCCTGGAACGGGCGAGCCGTTCGGCCTCGAACACGTCTCCGGCCATCAGGGAATGGAGTTCCTTCCGGCCGATGGCCAGCGCCTCGTCGAGCATGCGGCTGCGTTCGGCCATGCCTATTTCTTCACCTTGCGGATGTCGTCGCGCAGGGCCTTGATGACTTTTTTCCATTTTTCCACCGCGGGCAGAAATTCGTATTCCAGCAGGTCCGCCAACAGGATCCAGTCCTCGTTCTCGAGCACGGTGCTCATCTCGGTGAACATGGTGTTGAGTTCCTCGGCGCTCTCCAGGTAGTCCTTGTGATCCTTGAGGGAGTATTCGTCGCGCAGGATGCCGATCATGTTCAGGAAGTTGCGCATGACGTCGATCAGGTCCTGGTAGGTCTCCAGGGCCTCGGCGTCGTCGGCCTGGCGGAACAGGGCCGCCACGCGCTTGCCGCCCTCGCTCATGAGGTTGACCACCTTGTAGAGCTCCAGGGTGATCTCCACGGCCATGTCCTCGGTGGCCATGGTCACGATCTCCACGGACTCGACCTCGGACATGTCGATGTCCTCGGCCTGGTGGGGATAGATCTCGGTGAACGGCTCCTTGTTGACCATGACGTCGGTCACGATGCGGTCTTCCAGGTGCCCGTCCTCGACCACCTTGTTGAAAACCTGCTCCAGGTTCTCGAAATTCTGTGCTCCGATATCATATTGTTTGCCATCGATGATGATCATGCTGACCTTCTCCTCCGTGAGTAGATAAAATTTGCCGTTTTCTCCGGTGCGAACCGGATAATTCAAGATTCATGCCGCTCAGGCGAGGTCGTCGAGCAGGCCGGTGAGCAGAGCGGAGTGACGCTCGGCCACCGTCAGGAGGGAGGCGAGGTCGTCGCCTTGGCGCTGACTCTCGAACATCCACAACAACGCCAATATATTAAGGTAATTATTAGATGACAAGATGTTTTGCACCCGCTGCCAGGAGGCCAGGAACTTGGTTTTGGCCTGGGGCCGGGGGTTGATGCGCAACAGCGCGCCCTGCTGGGAGAGCAGGAAAAGCATGTCCCGCGCGCTCGTCAAAGTTTTGGACAGTTCCCGGCGCAGGGCTTCCCCCGGACGCGGGCCCGTCCCGGTCCGGCCCTCCGCAGTCCTTCCGTCCAGGAAGGCGCTGAAATGCGCCCGTTGCAGGCCGATCCACGCGGCCCTGTCCGTGGTCTCGTGCCCGGACAGGGAGTCGAGGTCCATGAACCCGTCCGGACCGACGCGCGTGCGCCAGATGCGCGCGCCGGGCACGGGGGCCGGTTCGCCGCCGTGCACCAGGGCGCGGGCGCAGCCGTACACGGCCTCCGGGGTCACCGCCCGGCGGCAGGCCTCGTCATGGGGGCAGGTCGTGCCGAACCCGCACGGATGGCAGTCCAGGTCCGGCTCCAGGCAGATGTTGCCCGCCCGGTACGGCCCGGTGTCCCAGGGCTGGGCCGTGGCCAGGAAGACCGCGCACAGTGGCACGCCCAGTCCGGCGGCCAGGTGCATGGTCCCGGTGTCGTTGGTCAGGAGCACCCGGCAGCGGCGCAGGACCCCGGCCAGTTCGGTCAGGGAGGTCCGGCCGATGCAGTCGATGAACGGGAACTCCGCGCCCTCGGCGAAGCGCGCGCCCAGTCCGGCCTCTCCTTTGCTGCCGAGCAGGACCGGTACCAGGCCGTCGCGCTCGTGAAGCATGCGGGCCGTCTCGATGAAATTTTCCACGGGCCAGCGGCGGCGGTCCTCGCTGGCCCCCAGTTGCAGGGCGGCAAATCCGTCCGGTCCGGCCTGTGCGGCCAGCAGCTCGTCGGCCCGCGCCAGGGCGTCCTCGCCGGGATCGGCCAAACCCAGGCCGTCGCCGCCGCCCGTCAGTCCGGCGGCCCGCAGAAAGAGATCGCAGACGTTGAACGGGCTGGCCCCCCGGTTGGCCCCGGCCATCTGCAGGAAGGCGGCCCAGGACGAGGTGTCCGCGTTGAAGCCGAACTCGTCCACGGTGAAGCCCGTGGTCACCCCGCCGGGCGGGGTCAGTCCGTAGGCCAGCAGCCGGGAGGCCACCGAGGGCGTCAGGTTCACGGTCTCGTCCGGCGCGAAGTCGGCGAAGACCGTGCGCCGGAACCCGTCCAGGTCGCGCACGGCCAGCCGCCAGTCCCGGTCCAGGCCGGACAGGAGTCCCGCGCCGGGAAAGGCGAAGACCCGGTCCACGCCCCGCAGCAGGGTGGCCGCCGTGGCGAAGTTGACCAGGCAGACCAGCCCCACCCGGTCCCCTCGGTCCTTGAAACCGGCGATCACGGGCTGGGTCTGGATCAGGTCGCCGAAGCGGGTCAGGTTGATGATCAGGACGTTCACGGGCCAAATCCTTATACATATGGAGGATGCGCCGTCGGAAAACCGCCGGACCGCGAGATCGTTGCAAAAAGGGAGCCGAATCAGAGGCCGGAACCGGCCTGGACAAGACGGACGAGCTTTTCCACGGCGTGGATGGCCGCCTTGAGCCTGCCCCGTTCGGCCTGGTCCAGGGCCGCCGGGTTGACGTAGTTGTGCGGCGGCAGCCCGGTGCGGTCGCACTCCAGGCCGATGTCGAGCCGCTTGCGCTGGAGGTATTCCCAGCCGTCCAGCAGGGCGCGGCCGTGCTGTTCGGCGATGTGTCCGGCCCCGGCCAGGGCGCGGATGCGCTCGCAGGTGTTGTGCGGGTGCACGCCGTACTTGAGGGCCAGGATGCGCGCGCTGTTGGTCAGGTGGGCCAGGACCGACTTCTTGATGTTCAGGTACCCGTGCCACGGCCCCTCGCGCTCGGTGACGAAGGCCCCGAACAAGGTCAGGGGCAGCCGGTAGTCGGTCAACTCGCGGACCAGCAGGGACAGGGCGATGGGCTTGGTGCGGACGTACTCCCACAGCCGCTCGCGCATGCGCCGAACCTCGTCCTCGGCCCCGAACACGGCCTGGAAGTCGAGGATCAGCCCGGACTGCCACGGCCCCTTCTCCGCCGGATTGGACAGCCATCCGGTCAGCCGGGCGAGCCAGGTGTCGAAGTCCCCCCGCCACTCGGGGTTGGAGACCATGACCCCGCCGTCGCACAGGGCCAGCCCGGCCCCGTCCAGGGCGATGACGATGGACTGGGTGCAGTCGTCCATCTCGGCCTCGTCCACGGCCTCGTCCACGGCTTTCGGCACGAGCAGCCCGTTGTCCTGGTCCGAGCCGGGGACCATTTCCTCGCGGCCGCCCGAGCCGAACTCCATGAAGGTGCACCGGGCGAGCCATGGATATTCCGCCACGTGGGCTTCGAGCACGGCCGTGACCACGTCGCGGTTGAACCGGGTCAGCCGCCGACAGGTCTCCTCGGCGCCCGCCCCCCGGTCGAGCCACTCCCCGACCAGGTCGAGCCGGGTCCGGCGCAGTCCCGCCAGCTTGCCCTCGCGGGCCATGACCCGCAACTCGTCCAACAGGCCGTCCGGGACGCCGAAATCGCCGTTCACGGGGCTGTCGCCGTTCAAATTCACGTCCAAATCCTTGCTCCGTGGCAAAAAGTCCGACCGTTGACCGGGAGAAACCGCCCGTTCGCCGCCGGGGCGATCCGCCCCGAACCCGCGACCGTCCGGGTTCGACCGCTTACCTGAAAACGGATGCTCCCCTTGTTTTCCCTACTGTAAAAGGGCTCCAACGGCAAACTTTCAACCGTATGGGGGTAACCATCATGGAACAGATCGAGAGAATTCGTAAACGACAACTGCAATTCGCGCTGGGCGTCGGCATTCCCTATTTCGCCTTCGTCATCGGCATCTTCCTGCTCGTCTACCTGGCCAGCGCATGGGTAACCGGCATTTCCATCCTCGGTTTCCCCCTGCACTACTGGCTGGTGGCCGTCGCCATCTACCCGATCACCTGGGGACTGTTCATCTGGTACGTGGGCAAGGCCAACCGCATCGAAGACGAAATAGCCGACACCGTCGAAGGAGAATAACATGGAACTCGGATATCAGATACCGGTCACGGCCCTGCTGCTCATCGGCTGCATGCTGGCCTTCACCGTGGTCACCACCTTCATGTTCCGTAGCCAGAAGACCTCGGCCGACTACTACCTGGCCGGACGCAAGGTCAATTCGTTCATCAACGCCTCGGCCATCTCCTCGGACTACCTGTCCGCGGCCTCCTTCCTGGGCGTGGCGGGCGTGGCCTTCCTGTTCGGCTTCGACGGCATCATCTACGCGCTGGGCTTCTTCGTGGGCTACATCGCCCTGCTCCTCTTCCTGGCCAGCCCCCTGCGCAAGTTCGGGCGCTACACCGTGCCCGACTTCGTCTCGGAGCGGTTCCACTCCAAACCCGCCCGCGTGCTCGGCGTGATCGGCGTGCTGTTCATCTCCCTCTTCTACATGGCCCCGCAGATGCTCGGCGCGGGCAAGGTCATGGGGCTGCTGCTCAACCTGGACTACTCCACGTCCATCGTCATCATCGCCTGCATCATCACCTTCTACGTCACCGTGGGCGGCATGAAGGCCACCACCGTCAACCAGCTGGTCCAGTTCTGGATCCTGTTCGGCGCCATGTTCCTGCTGGCCTTCATCCCCTTCATGATCAAGGGCTACACCTACACCGACGTGGTCAAGTTCCTGCACGACTTCAAGGGCGCCGCCCCCATCTCGGGCAAGGAGTTCGACGGCGCGGCCTACACCAGCCCGGCCTACTGGCTGACCAGCCTCAAGGACACCCTGTCCCTGCTGCTCGCCCTCATGTTCGGCACCGCCGGACTGCCGCACATCCTGGTGCGCTTCTACACCGCCCCGGACGGCAAGGCCGCCCGCCGGACCGTCATCTACGTGCTCTTCCTCATCGGCATGTTCTACATCATGAGCCCCTACGTGGGCCACGTGATTCGCTACGTCTTCCTCAAGGGCGAGGCCATGGGCGTTTCCCCGCACCTCATGCAGTGGCTGGCCGACAACGGCAAGAACCTGGCCGTGCCCGTGGCGGGCTCCTACTTCGGCGGCCAGATCCTCCTCGGCATCGTGGTGGCCGGGGCCTTCGCCGCCATCCTGTCCACCGTGGCCGGGCTGATCATCGCCTGCGCCGGGGCCATCGGCCACGACCTGGTGGTCAACGTCTTTAACCCGGACATGCCCGAACGCTCCCGCGTCAAGGTCGCCCGCATCGCCTCGGTCTGCGTGGGGCTGCTCGGCATCCCCCTGGGCTTCTGGGCCGAATCCATGCAGATCGCCATCCTCGTGGGACTCGCCTTCGCCATCGCCGCCTCGACCTTCTTCCCGGTCCTGGTCATGGGCGTGTGGTGGCCCAAGATGACCAAGGGCGGGGCCTGCGCTGGCCTGGTCACCGGCATCATCGGCTCCTTCGCCATGATCCTGGGCAAGTCCATGCTGCCGCACTTCCTGCAATACAACAATCCCGGCGGATTCGTCATGATCCTGACCTTCATCGCCATCTACGCGGTCTCCAAGATGGAGTACGCCGCCAAGGGCGAGGCCGCCCTGCCGCCCGACACCATGGAGGTCATGACCCTGCTCCACGGCCCCGAAAGAGCGTAACGCTCCTGTACCCTCTCCCCTCAAAGGGCGGGTCCGGCACCCCCGGCCCGCCCTGCTTTTTTGGGGGAGGGCCTCCGGCGGCCGCGGCACCGCCCCGGACCGCGCGCCGGAACCTTTTGGCGCCGCTTCGCGGAGGAGCTACGAAAATGAAAAAACGTGCGGAAGCGAAAGGACGTGCGGCTTCGCCCTTCATCGGCGTGCAAGGGAAGGGCTCTTCTTGACATGAACGGCGGGGGTACCTACTTAAGGACGCACCACAACTTTCCAAGGAGAGCGACATGAATTACGATATTCGGCTGGTCAAACTGGTGAGCGGCGAGATGGTTGTCGGCAACTTCGTCGGCAGCGACATCGAGGACCCCGCCATCCTTCAGGCCATGCCCACCCAGCAGGGCACCCAGATGATCCTGCTGCCCTACGGCTACCCCTTCGACCAGGAGATGCAGGGCAAGATCGCCCAGGCCCACGTGCTCTTCGAGTACAAGAACTGCCCCGAGGAACTGAAGACCAAGTACATCGAGGCCAAAACCAACATCTCCATGTCCAGCGGCGGGCTCGACCTGTCCGGCCTGGGCGGCGGCGGTGGCCTCGATCTCGGCTAGCCGACCCGCGCGAAACCTGCTATCCCGGACGGGGCCGGTTCCACCGAACCGACCCCGTCCTTTCCGTTCAACGTCAGCCCCGCGACCATGAAAGAACTGCTGCCCATCCTCCCCCGCCCCTCCCGCTACATCGGCAGCGAATGGGGCGCCGTGTTCAAGGACCCGTCCACCGTGACCGTGCGGTGCGCCCTGGCATTTCCCGACATGTACGAGGTGGGCATGTCCTACCTCGGCCAGAAGATCCTGTCCGAGGCCCTGAACGCGCACCCGCACTTTTGGGCCGAGCGGGTCTTCACGCCCGACGAGGAGGCCGGGGCCATTCTGCGCGAGCACCACGTCCCCCTGGCCACCCTGGAATCGGACACCCCCCTCAGGGACATGGACGTGGTCGGCTTCAGCCTGACCCACGAGCTGTGCTACACCAACATCCTGTACATGCTCGATCTCTCGGACATCCCCCTGCGCAGCGCGGACCGCGAAGCCCCCTTCCCGCTGATCATCGCGGGCGGCGGCGCGGCCTTCAACGCCGAACCCGTGGCCCCGTTCTTCGACGCCATGGTCATCGGCGACGGCGAGGAGGCCATGGTCCGGGTTCTGGAGGCCGTGGAGCGGGCCAAGGCCCAGGGATCGACCAAGCGGGAACTGCTGGTCTCCCTGACCGCCATTCCGGGGCTGTACGTCCCGTCGTTCTTCGAGGACCAGGGGCCGGGCAAACCGCTGAAGCCCCTGCTCACGGGCTACGAGTCCGTGGAAAAGGCCGTGGTGGACGACCTCGACCGCGCGCCGTTCCCCACGGGCCAGGCCATCCCCTTCGGGGCCATCCACGACCGGCTGACCTTGGAGATCGCCCGGGGCTGCACGCGCGGCTGCCGGTTCTGCCAGGCGGGCATGATCTACCGCCCGGTGCGCGAGCGCTCCCTGGACGGGCTGGACAGAATCCTGACCGACGGGCTGGCCGAGACCGGGTACGAGGAGACCTCCATGCTCTCCCTGTCCACCGGCGACTTTTCGGGCCTGGACTCGCTCTTCACCCGCAGCTTCGACAAGTGCGCGGCGGAACAGATCGCCATCTCCCTGCCCTCCCTGCGCGTCGGTTCCCTGTCCGCGCCGATCATGGAGCGCATCTCGTCCATCCGGCGCACGGGCGCGACCATCGCCCCGGAAGCGGGCAGCCAGCGCATGCGCGACGTCATCAACAAGGGCGTGGACGAGGCGGGGCTGCTGGAGCACGTCCGGCTGCTCTTCGACAACGGCTGGCAGGGGGTCAAGCTCTACTTCATGATCGGCCTGCCCACCGAGACGGACGAGGACCTGGACGCCATCCTGGACCTCTGTCTCAAGGTCCGCGACGCGGCGGGCGCGCACATAAAGCGGCTCCAGGTCACGGCGGCGGTCTCGCCCTTCGTGCCCAAGCCGCACACCCCGTTCCAGTGGGAGCCGCAGATTCCCCTGGACGAAATCTACCGGCGCATCGCCCACCTGCGGAACATCTTCCGGCCGCACAAACGCATTTCCATCAAGTACCACGAACCCGAGATGACCTCCCTGGAAGGGGTCTTCTCGCGCGGCGACCGCCGCTTGGCCGAGGTGGTCGAGCGGGCCTACGCCAAGGGCGCGCTCTTCTCCAGCTGGAAGGACCACCTGCGCCTGGAACCCTACCGCGAGGCCATGGCCGAGGCCGGGCTCGACTGGGACGAGTACATCGGCCCGCGCGACCCCGAAAAGCCCCTGCCCTGGGACCACCTGTCCTCGGGTGTGACCCGGCGGTTCCTGCTCACGGAACGCGAGCGCGCCTTGAGCGGCAAGATCACCGAAGACTGCCGCTACGGGGCCTGCCGCAACTGCGGGGTCTGCCAGTTCGACGGCCGGGTCTCGACCCTGGCCGGACAGGCCGGGGACAAGGACATCCGGCCCAGGCTGGTCTTCCACCGCCGCGACCAGGAGGGCGAACAGCCGCCCTACACCGTGGAGAAGCCGGACCTGACCGGCAAGGCGGGCCACTTCCGGGTGTGGTACGAAAAGACCGGCCCGGCCGCATTCCTCAGCCAGCTGGAGCTCCAGGCCGTGTTCGAACGAGCCTTCCGCCGGGCCCGGCTGCCCATGGCCTTTTCCGCCGGGTTCCATCCCATGCCCAGGCTGTCCTTCGGCAAGGCGCTGCCCGTGGGCGTGGAGAGCCGCTGCGAATGGATCAACGTCTTCCTGCGCGAGGACTTCGGGCCGGACGAGGTGATCGAGCGGCTGGCCCGGTCCATGCCCAGGGGGCTGGCCCCCATCCGGGCGGACCGACTGTCCATGGGCCGCAAGCAGTCCCAGGCCGTGGAAGAGGTCTACGAACTGCGCTTCACCCGCGACGGGGCGCGCCGCCTGGAACAGTGGCGGGCGTTCATGGACGCGGAGCACCATTTCATCGAGAAGAAGACCAAGAAGGGCAAGCCCAAGCAGGTGGACCTGCGGCCCATGGTCCGGGAGGCGGTGGAGACCGGAGACGGCCTGACCCTGGTCCTGGACTGGCGTGAGCAGTACATGAGCCCGCTTTCCCTGTGCTCCATCGTTATGGCCGACGCGGGCCTGCTGGACTTCGGGCTGACCAAGACCGAACAGCGCTTCGCGCCGGAAGAGGACGAACCGGCCTAGCCGAAGAATCCCCTGCCCTTGCCGATGGTCACGGTCACCTGCCGGTAGACGTCCACCTCGCCGCCCGCCTCGGGGCTCATGCGGATGAGCACGTCGGTCGCGCCCTCGGCCAAGGCCGTGAACAGATAGCGCGCCCTGGGCTCGCCGTCGTCGTCATATTCCAGATACCGCTCCATGCGCAGCATCTCCGGGTCGAAGGCCGCCCCGGTGATGCGATACCCCTTGGCCGTCGGCCTGAGCACGTCCAGGGCGAAAACATCGTCCTTTTCCACGCTCAGTGCGGTGGCGTAGCCGTCGTCCAAAACAATTGTTTCAACAGGGGATAACCCGCCATTCACTGAAGAAGAACCGGAGCATGCCGATAAAGCCAGAATAAAAAACGGACAAATCGCGAAAAATAGAATTTTTTTGAACAAGATTCGCTCCCACATGTGCGTCGTCAAATTCATTACGCTATTGTTAAAGGCGTTCGAAGCGTGTATGACTGTTTTGTTTTCGTTCGGAAAAACTACGCTGTCCCGGGGGATTTTCGCAACCCCCGGAAGAACGGGTTTTTTCGGACCGCGTCGTGTGGACGCAAGAGAGGTATGGTACGCGCCTGTGCTGGCGCAATCGGATCAATTTATGGAGGAATCACCTATGAAAGTGTCGACGTTCAAAACCGCCGGCAAGTTCTCCCTGCTCGTTCTCTCGCTGCTGGTCGCCGCGCTGATGCTGGTCGGCTGCAGCGGCGAGGAGAAGAAAGAGGCAGCCGAGAAAGCCGCCCCCGCTGCCCCTGAAAAAGTCACCCTCAAGCTCGCCATGGATGCCGATCCGGTATCCCTCGACCCGCATGTCCAGCTGTCCGGCGGCATGCTCCAGTTCTCCCACCTGGTCTTCGATCCGCTCGTCCGCTACGACAAGGACATGAATTTCGTGCCCCGTCTGGCCGAGAGCTGGGAACGCATCGACGACCTGACCATGCGCTTCCATCTGCGCAAGGGCGTCAAGTTCCACTCCGGCAACGACTTCACCGCCAAGGACGTGGTCTTCACCCTCGACCGCCTGAAGAAGTCCGACGACTTCAAGGGTCTCTTCGAGCCCTTCTCCGGCGCCGTGGCCGTTGACGACTACACCGTGGACCTGGTCACCAAGAAGCCTTACGGCCTGGTGCTCAACATGGCCACCTACGTCTTCCCGCTGGACAGCAAGTTCTACAGCGGCACCGACGACAAGGGCAAGGCCAAGGACGCCATCGTCAAGACCGACTACTCCTTCGCCAACGAGAACGAGTCCGGCACCGGTCCCTTCGTGGTCACCAGCCGCGAGCAGGGCGTGAAGACCGTCTTCACCCGGTTCAAGGACTACTGGAACAAGGACACCGGCAACGTCGAGGAGATCATCCTCGCCCCGATCAAGAACGACGCCACCCGCACCGCCGCGCTCATGTCCGGCGACGTGGACTTCGTCATGCCCGTGCCTCCGCAGGACCTGGACCGCATCAAGTCCACCGATGGTCTCCAGCTCGTGACCATGTCCGGCTCGCGCATCATCACCTTCCAGCTGAACCAGAAGCGCAACCCGGCCCTGGCCGACACCAAGGTCCGCCTGGCCATGGCCTACGCCTATGACAACCAGGGCGTGGTCGAGAAGATCATGAACGGCTTCGCCACCGCGGCCGGCCAGATGTCCCCCAAGGGCTACGTCGGCCACCTCGACACCCTGGTGCCCCGCTACGACCTCGACAAGGCCAAGGCCCTGATGGCCGAGTCCGGCTACCCCGACGGCTTCGAGGCGACCATGATCGCCCCGAACAACCGCTACGTGAACGACGAGAAGATCGCCGAGGCCTTCGCCTCCATGATGTCCAAGATCGGCATCAAGATCTCGCTGAAGACCATGCCCAAGGCGCAGTACTGGGATCAGTTCGACGCCCAGGTGGCCGACATCCAGCTGATCGGCTGGCACTCCGACACCGAGGACTCCGGCAACTTCTACGAGTTCCTGTCCATGTGCCGCAACTCCGAGACCGGCTACGGCCAGTACAACTCCGGCAACTACTGCAACCCCAAGGTTGACGAGTTGACCCTGGCCGCCCAGACCGAGACCGATCCGGCCAAGCGCGCCGCCGACCTGCAGGAAGTGGAGAAGATCCAGTACGACGAAGCCGGCTACATCCCGCTGCACTGGCAGAACCTGTCCTGGGCTTCCAAGGCCAACATGAACACCGAAGACATCGTGAACGTCATGAACTTCCCGTACTTCGGCGACCTGGTCATCAACTAACGCCCAGACGGCTTGCATTAACCGGAAAATAACCATAAAGGGGAACCCCGGCTTCGCCAGGGTTCCCCTTTCATACAAAACACGGCCCCCGGGGCCGGAACCGTTGCGGTCCACCCCCTTGCCCGGTCCACAATCCCGTGGCCGGAGAACATAAACGTCAACGAGTCAACATGTTTGCATTCACCGTAAAGCGAATCCTGCAAGCCGTGATCGTCATGCTGATCATCAGCTTCATCGGGTTCGCCATCAAACACAATTTCGGCGACCCGATCCGCGACCTGGTGGGTCAGCGGGTCACCGCGTCCGAGCGGGCGGAGATCCGCGAGCGCCTCGGCCTGAACGATCCCTTTCCGGTGCAGTACGTGCGCTTCCTGCGCGATGCCCTGCACGGCGACCTGGGCCAGAGCTACTTCTTCAAGAAACCGGCCACCGAGGTCATCGTCAAGAAGGCCCCGGCCACCCTGGAGCTGGTCTTCTGCGCCGCGATGATCATCGTGCTCCTGTCCATCCCGCTGGGCATCTACGCGGCCATCCGGCCCAAGAGCCTCTTTTCCCGGTTCGTCATGGGCGGGTCCATCGTCGGCGTGTCCATGCCCGTCTTTCTCACGGCCATCCTGCTCATCTACATATTTTCCGTGGAGCTGCACTGGCTGCCCTCCTACGGCCGGGGGCAGACCGTGCTCCTGTTCGGCTGGTGGGACAGCGGCCTGGTCACGGCGGACGGCCTCAAGCACCTGATCATGCCGTCCATCGCCCTGTCCTCGATCATGCTCCCGCTATTCATCCGGCTCATCCGCTCCGAAATGATGGAGGTCCTGGAGAGCGAATACGTCAAGTTCGCCTGGGCCAAGGGCCTCAAGCCCTGGCGCGTCTGGCTGGTCCACGCCTTCAAGAACACCCTGCTGCCGGTCATCACCGTGGGCGGCGTGCAGCTCGGCATCATGGTGGCCTTCACCATCCTGACCGAGACCGTGTTCCAGTGGCAGGGCATGGGCTCCATGTTCATCGAGTCCGTGGAGCGGTCCGACACCTCGCTCATGGTCGCCTACCTGGTCTTCGTGGGCATCGTCTTCGTGCTCGTGAACACGCTGGTGGACATCATCTACGGCCTGGTCAACCCCACGGTCCGCGTGGCAGGGAGGCAGTAGCATGAGATCCCGCTGGCAACGCTTCAAAGACTCGTACATGCTCTACAGCTTCCTGCGCGACCCCATGGCCATGACCTGCTTCGTCATCCTGGCCGTGCTCTTCGTCACGGCCTTCGCCGCGCCGATCATCGCGCCGCACGACCCCTACAACACCAAGACCATCGACATCATGAACGCCCAGCTCCCGCCCATCTGGGAGCACGGCGGCAACTCCGACTTCCTGCTCGGCACCGACGCCCAGGGCCGGGACATGCTCTCGACCATGCTCTACGGCATGCGCGTGTCCATCATTATCGGCATCGGCGCGGTCTGTCTCCAGGCCTTCCTCGGCATCGTGGTCGGCCTGCTCTCCGGATACATCAAGCGGCTGGACAACATCCTCATGCGCATCGCCGACGTCCAGCTCTCGTTCTCCACCTACATGGTGGCCATCTTCATCGGCGCCATCGTCCAGACCGCCTTCGGCGTGGCCGGGTACGACCGGGTCGCCGTGCCCCTGATCATCGTCATCATCGGCCTGGCCGAATGGCCGCAATACGCCCGCACCGTCCGCGCCTCGGTGCTGGCCGAGCGCAAGAAGGAATACGTGGAGGCGGCCCGGGTCATCGGCCTGTCCAAGTCCCGGATCATGTGGCGGCACATCCTGCCCAACACGCTCTCCCCGGTCCTCGTCATCTCCACGGTCCAGGTGGCCAACGCCATCATGAGCGAGGCGGCCCTGTCCTTCCTGGGACTGGGCATGCCCGTGACCAAGCCCTCGCTGGGATCCCTGATCACCGCCGGTTTCGAGTACATCTTCTCCGGCTCCTGGTGGATCACCATCTTCCCCGGCATCCTGCTGGTCAGCCTGATCCTGGTCATCAACCTCCTGGGCGACTGGGTCCGGGACTTCCTCAACCCCAAACTCTACAAGGGGTAAGGCGTGGAAAAACTCATCGACATCAAGAACCTGCGCGTTGACTTCGCCCTACGCGCCGGCAGGGTCCGGGCCGTGCGCGACGTCAGCCTGGTGATCAACAAGGGCGAACGGCTGGGCATCGTCGGCGAGTCCGGCGCGGGCAAGTCCGTGCTCGGCTTCTCGCTCATCAACCTCATCTCCAAGCCCGGCAAGATCACCGGCGGCCAAATTCTCTTCGACGGCCGCGACCTGACCAAGCTCAACGCGGACCAGATGCGCCACATCCGGGGCAACGAGATCTCCATGATCTTCCAGGACCCCATGATGACGCTCAATCCGGTGCTGACCATCGGCACCCAGATGAAGGAGACCATCCTGGCCCACATGGACGTCTCGGACAAGGAAGCCGAGGCCATCTGCCTGGACAAGCTGCGCAAGGTCTACATCCCCTCTCCGGAGAAGCGGCTCAAGCAGTATCCGCACGAATTCTCCGGCGGCATGCGCCAGCGCATTGTCATCGCCATCTCGCTGTTGACCAGCCCCAAGCTGATCATCGCGGACGAGCCGACCACGGCGCTGGACGTGACCATCCAGGCCGAGATCATGGACCTGCTCCTGGAGCTCTGCGAAAAGGAGAACATGGGGCTCATCCTGATCACCCACGACCTGGCCGTGGTCTCCGAGGTGACCCAGCGCATCGCCGTGCTCTACGCGGGCAAGGTGGTCGAACTCGGGGCGGCCAGAGAACTCATCGAGAACCCGCAGCATCCCTACACCAAGGGGCTCATCCAGGCCCTGCCGCAGATGGCGGGCGGGGCGAAGCGGCTCAACCAGATCCCCGGCATGATGCCCTCGCTGCTGAACATGCCCAAGGGATGCCCCTTCGAGCCGCGCTGCACCGTGAGCTGCGAGCGGTGCAAGACCGAAATTCCCAAACTCCATGAACTCGGGAACGGCACCCAGGTCGCCTGTTTCATGTGCGAAGGAGGCGAGTAGCCATGAGTGCCATCCTCGAAGTCAAGGACATCGATAAACACTTCGACATATCGGGCTCGGTCATCGACCAGCTGCGCTTCACCGGCGGCCGGATTCACCGCCGGAAGACCGTGGTCAAGGCGGTCAACAGCGTCTCCCTGGACGTCCAGGCCGGCGAGACCCTGAGCGTGGTCGGCGAGTCCGGCTGCGGCAAGTCCACCCTGGCCCGCACGGTCATGGGGCTGTACCGGCCCAACAAGGGCGAAATACACTACCGGGGGGCGCGCATCGACAACCTCAGCTCCCACAGGATGCTCCCCTACCGGACCAAGATGCAGATGGTCTTCCAGGACCCCTACGCCTCCCTCAATCCGCGCATGACCGTGCGTCAGATACTGGAGGAGCCGGTCCGCTTCCACAACCCGAACATGAACCGCGACGAAGTCAGCGACCGCGTGGCCGAGGTCATGCGCCAGGTGGGCGTGGACCCGGTCTGGGCGACCAACTTCCCGCACGAGTTCTCCGGCGGCCAGCGCCAGCGCATCTCCATCGCCCGCGCCCTGGTCCTGGACCCGGAATTCATCGCGGCCGACGAACCCATCGCGGCGCTCGACGTGTCCATCCAGGCCCAGATTCTCAACCTGCTCATGGATGCCCAGGAGCAGCGCGGCCTGACCTACCTGTTCATCAGCCACGACCTGAGCGTGGTCGAGCACATCTCCAACCGCGTGCTGGTCATGTACCTCGGCTGCGTCTGCGAACTGGCCTCGGCCAAGGAGCTGTTCTCCAACCCGAAGCATCCCTACACCCGGGCCCTGCTGTCGGCCATCCCCAAGCTCGGCGGCAAGGCCGGGGGCCACGTCAAGCTTTCCGGCGACGTGCCCACCCCCATCAACCTGCCCACGGGCTGCGTCTTCCACGGCCGGTGCCAATATGCCGACGAGCGCTGCTCGCGGGAAATTCCCAAGCAGCACACCCTGGCCAATGGCACGGTGGTCGCCTGCCACGGCGTGGAGGAAGGCCGGATATAGCCCGGCACCCCGTTCCCCGAACGCAAAAAGACGGCGTACCCCGAGGGGTGCGCCGTCTTGTTTTGGTCTGGTTGGCGGATCGGCCGTCGCGGGCGGACTAGAAGTCCACGCCGTACTTCTTGATGGCCGCCATGCCGCCGTGGATGTTGGTCACGTCCTTGTAGCCCTTGTCGTCGAGCATGATCTGCGCCTCGTAGGAGCGCGCCCCGGTGTTGCAGACCAGGACGATGGGACGGTCCCTGGGGATCTCGTCCAGCCGGTCGTAGATCTCGCCCTGGGGCACGTTGTGCCAGCACCCGGGGTTGCGTTCCACGAAGGGGTCGGCGTCGCCCTTTTCCCGGCAGTCCAGGAAGAAGCAGGCGTCCTTGTCGCGGTTGTCCCACAGCTCCTTGAACCCGGCCGGGCCCACGCCCCGGTTGATGCCGTTCAGGGCGTTGTCGGCCAGGTTGGCCAGGGTGTTGAGGATGTCCATGGCCGCGGCGAACGGCGGGGAATAGGCCAGCTCCATGTTGGACACGTCGTCGATGGTCGGGGCGGACTTGAGTAGCGCGGCCACCGCATTGATGCGGCCGACCATGGCGTCGCCCGAGGAACCGAAGCCCTGCACGCCGAGCACGCGGCGGGTGGCCTTGTCCACGGTCATCTCCAGGGTCATCAGCTCCTTGGTCGGGTAGAAATGGGCCCGGTCGAGCTGGATGAGCAGCACGGACATGGCGTCGAACCCGGCCGCCTTGGCCGACTCCAGGCTCATTCCCGTGCCCGCCATGGAGGTCTCGAAGAGTTTGACCACGAAGGAGCCGACCACGCCGTCGAACTTGGACGACCCGCCGGCCAGGTTGGTGCCGATGATCCGGCCCTGGCGGTTGGCCATGGAGCCCAGGGGCAGGAAGGCGTCCTTGCCGGTGATCAGATTGCGGACGATACAGCAGTCGCCGCCCGCATAGATGTCCGGGTCGTTGGTGCGCATGAACTCGTCGACGTACACCCCGCCGCGCTCGTGCACGGCCAGCCCGGCATCCCGGGCCAGGTCCGAGTTGGGGATGACGCCCGCCGAGATGATCACGGCGTCGGCGTCGAGCACGCGCTTGTCCGTGACGACGCGCTTGACCACGCCGTCCTCGCCCTCCAGGGCCTTGACGGTCTCGCCGAAGTAGAAGGTGATCCCGTTCTCCTCCATGTGCTTCCGGCCCATGGTGGCGAGCGTCGGGCTGACCAGGCGGGGCATGATCTGGCCGGTGATCTCCACCACCGAGGTCTCCACGCCCCACATGTCGGCGAAGGCCTCGGCCATTTCCAGGCCGATGAAGCCCGCACCGATAATCACGGCGTTGCTCACCTCGCCCTTGGAGATGGCCTCGCGGATGCGTGTGGCGTCGCCGGGGTTGGCCACGTAGTTGACGCCCTTCAGGTCCTCTCCGGGCAGTCCCAGTCGACGCGGAGAGGCGCCCGTGGCGATGACCAGCTTGTCGTAGGCGATGCACGCCTTCTCGCCGGTGGCCACGTTCTCCACCTCCACGCACTTGTTCTCGCGGTCGATGCGCGTGGCCTTGGTCAGGATGCGGGCATCCACCCCCTTGACCTCCTTGAAGAACTTCGGGTCGCGCAGCATGTGGAAGCTGGTGGTGGACAGCTCGGACGCGTCCGACACGTCGCCGGACACGTAATAGGGAATGCCGCACCCCCCGTAGGAGATCATGGCGGTCTGGTCGATCATGGTCACCCGGGATTCGGGCTCCAACCGCTTGAAACGACAGGCGGCCTTGGGGCCGAGGGCCACACCGCCGATGACAACAACGTGCTGAGACATACTATCAATCCTTGGAATCTGGGCTGCGGGCGTCCCTCACACCCGCGGCGTTACTTCAAAAACGATTGGATGGACCGGCCCAAGCGCTTGATGCCCTCCTCGATACGGGCCTCGTCCGAGTTGGAGAAGTTCAGGCGCAGGGTGTTCTCGCCCGAGCCGTCCACGTAGAACGGCCTGCCGGGCACGAAGGCCACCTTGTCCCGTACTGCCATGTCCAGAAGCTCCATGCTCGAACAGCCGTCGGGCATGGTCACCCACAGGAACATGCCGCCCTCGGGCCGGGTGATGGTCACGCCCTCCGGGAAGTATTTGCCGATCATCTCGACCATGCACTCCCGCTGGCGGCCGTACCGCTCGCGGATAAGGGCCACATGGGCCTCGATGTCGTTGGTCTCGAGATAGCGGCGCATAATCGCCTGGGCCACGGTGGACGTGTGCAGGTCTGCCGCCTGCTTGGCGATGACCAGCTTGTCGTAGATGTCCTTTTGCGGAGCGACCACCCAGCCGATGCGGAAGCCCGGCGCGGCGATCTTGGAAAAGGAACCGCAGAGCAGCCCCTTGGTTTTGCAGAAGGAAAAGACGCTCGGCAGGTCCTCGCCCAGAAAGCGCAGTTCGCCGTAGGGGTCGTCCTCGAGGAAGAGCACGCCGTAGCGGTCGCACAGGGCGGCCACGCCCTTGCGCTTCTCCAGGGAATAGCTCACCCCGGACGGGTTCTGGAAGTTGGGCACCGCATAGAAGCACTTGGCCCCGGCCTTGAACGCCGCCTCAAGCTCCTCGAGGTTCGGGCCGTCGTCATCCAGGGAGACGGTCACGAATTCGGGCTCGAACAGGGAAAAGGCCTGGATGGCTCCGAGATAGCCGGGCCGCTCAATGACCACCTTGTCGCCCCGGTCCAGGAAGATCTTGCCGCCGAGGTCGAGGATCTGCTGGGAGCCGGTGGTCACCAGGATGGTGTCCGGGTCCACGGTCAGGCCGCGCTTCGCATAGCGCTCGGCGATGATCGCCCGAAGGCCCGCGTCGCCCTCGGTGGTGGAATATTGCAGGGCGGTGGCCCCGATGTTCGCGAAGACCTCGTGGGCCGCCTTGTCCATGGCCGGGACGGGGAAGAGTTCCGGGTTGGGCAGGCCGCCCGCAAAGGAAATGATTTCCGGATCCGCCGTGACTTTCAGGATTTCCCGGATGAACGAGCGGTGAACGGTGCTCATCCTCCGGGCGAATTGTTGGGACATGATGTTACCTCCAAGCCACTTGGGATACTCCGAAAGGCCATCCCTTGCAAGAGGATGCGCCCGGCAAAGGCGGTTGCGGGAAGCCTCCTTCGCGGGCCGCGCAAATCCCAAAAAAAAGAGGACCGGGGATCAATCCGGTCCTCAGGGGGCAAGAAGAGGAGAATATGCATGTACCATGCGGTCCGGCCATCACGCACCGCCCGGAAACGCTCCGTCCGGGGTGACGGCCAATGCACACTAAAGATAACTATTACCAAAATTCTGTCAAGCACATTCCGACATTTTCCGCCCCCTTCACGCGAAAAATCCGGACGCGGGACCAAGGGCAGCCCGTGCGGCCTGGAACGAATTTTGCTTTAGGTGGAAAGTTTTGTTAAGGAAACTCAGCACACAAGGATATCATGAAACGCATCATCGCCCTCACGTTGTTCCTGGTTCTGAGCCTGACCGCCCCGCGTTCCGCGCGGGCCGGGAGTTTCATCGCCATGGCCTCGCCCTATCCGCCCTACTCCGAGAGCTACGGACTGAGCGTCAAAGGCATGGCGGTGTCCACCCTGACGACGATCATGGGCATGTGCGGCATGCCCATCGGCGAACGGGAAATCAAGCTTATGCCCTGGGCCTACGCCTCCGAAAGCGCGGCCCGGCAATCCCAACGCATCCTGCTCAACGCCCCGCGCACGCCCCAGACCGAACACCTGTACAAGTGGGTCGGTCCGGTGGACACCGCCAGGATCGTGCTCATCGGCCGCAAGCGGGACCATCTGTTCATCCCCACCAGGGCACATCTCAAGGATTACCGCGTGGCCACGGTACGCTGGAGCCGTCCGGAGAAGATCCTGGTGGCCGGAGGCATGGAAGAGACGCGACTGCACCGCAGCCCGAGCCACGTCCAGGCCCTGCGCCAGCTCGACAGCGGCGAGGTGGACCTGTTCGCGGCCACGGAACTCGGCATACCCTGCCTGCTTGCGGGCATGGGCATGCGTGAAGAGGACTACACCGTCTACTTCACCTTCGACGAGGAGCCCCTGTACTTCGCCTTCAGCCGCGATACGGACGATCAGCTCATCTCGCGCCTCAACCAGGCGCTCAGAGAGATCAAGGCCGCCGGCCCGCAAGGGGTCGGCCGCTACGATCGGATGGTCGCCGAATAGACGAACGGGGCCGGGCCCGGCAGAGGAAACGAAAGGGAGGGTCCGGCACGCCGGACGAAATCGAGCACGAAAGGAGAAAGGGGCCCGGCGGCCCCTTTGTCATTTATTCCTTGTCCGGTGACCAGTTCGGGTCGCGATATTTCTCGGGATTGTAGAGACGCCAGTCACGACCGTCATCATACTTCTCGTCCGCACCGGGGTACGGGGTGTAGATGTTGTCGTCCTTGTGGGCGTTATCGTGAGAATCCACGTTCTCAAAGTGTGCATGTTCCATGACAAACCTCTGATATCCTGAACTATATCCACCTCGAAGCGGTCTGCGTTCGAGGCGGGACGACCTGCGTCCCGCCCCTTTCGTGTATCAATTACCCGGCAGTGTCAAGTTTCGGTTTGACGTACAATTCGCCGCCGTGACAGTCGTTGATGACCAGCAGGGGGAAATCCTTGACTTTCATCGCCCGGATGGCCTCGGGGCCCAATTCCTCGAAGGCGATGACCGTGGATTCCACGATGGAGTTGGACAGCAGCGCGCCCGCCCCGCCCGTGGCCCCGAAGTACACGCCCTTATACTTTTTCATGGCCTCCTTGACCTCGTCCGAACGCTTACCCTTGCCGATGGACGCCTTCATGCCCAACGAATGCAGCCTGGGCGCGTAGGTGTCCATGCGGTAGGAGGTGGTCGGTCCGGCCGAGCCGATGGGACGGCCCGGAGGGGCCGGGCTCGGGCCCACGTAGTAGATGGCCGAGCCCGTCAGTTCGAAGGGCAACTCCTTGCCCGCGTCCAGCAGCTCCACCAGTTTCTTGTGGGCCGCGTCGCGCGCGGAATAGATGGTCCCGGACAGGAAGACCACGTCCCCCGCCCGCAACGGTTCGATGTCCGCATCCGTCAGCGGCGTGTTCAGCTTGTATTCGGCCATTACAGTTCAACCTCCTCGTGACGCTGGGAATGGCACTGGACATTGACCGCCAGCGGCAGGCTGGCCAGATGGCACGGCTCCAGGGTGATCTTCACGCCGAGCACCGTGGTCTTGCCGCCCAGCCCCATGGGGCCGATGCCCAGCGCGTTGAGGGCCTCTTCCAACTCCTTCTCCATGGCCGCGACCTTGGGATCGGGATGGACGTCGTCCAGCTTGCGCAGAAGCGACCGCTTGGCGATCTTGGCCGCGTGCTCGAAGGTCCCGCCGATGCCGATGCCGATGATGGTCGGCGGACACGGGTTCGGGCCCGCCTCGGCCACGCGCTCGATGACGAACTTCTTGATTCCCTCCCAGCCCTGGGCCGGGGCGAGCATGGTCACGCGGGACATGTTCTCGGCCCCCCCGCCCTTGGCCATGTAGGCGATCTTCAACCTGTCGCCCGGGACCATGTCGAAATGGATGATCGCCGGGGTGCCGTCGCCCGTGTTGGCCCGGGTCAGCGGGTCGCAGGCCGACTTGCGCAGGTACCCGTCGGCATACCCCTTGCGCACGCCCTCGTTGATCAGGTCGCGCAGGTTGCCGCCGACCACCCGGCAATCGTCGCCCACCTCCACGAACAGCACGGCCAGCCCGCAGTCCTGGCACAACGGCAACTTGGTGTCGAGGGCCAGGTCCGCGTTCTCCAGCAACTGGCGCAGGACCTCCTTGGCCGACGGGGAATCCTCCGCCGCCATGGCCTGCTCCAACTTCGCGCGCACGTCCTGCGGCAACTCCGTGTTCCCCTTCATGCACATGGCGGCCACGGCCTCCACCACGTCCTTACCTTGAATCTCTCGCATATGCTTGCCTCCGGTTGATGCCTCCGGCGGCCCCACCGGGGGTCGCCTTCGGCGGGACCAGAGAACCTTTTGAAAAAGGTTCTCTGGACTCTCCAAAACTTTTTGTCGCTCGCTTCGCTCGAAGCCCTGCGAGCGCGTGACGTGTTTCCTTTCGATCAATACAAAAAACCAGTGCAGCTGCCGTCCCCTCGCCCCCCTCCCCGCGCAGCGGCGCTAAAAAGTTTAGGAAGGGAGAGGGGATGGGGGTCCGGGGGAAGGGGAGAGGGACAACCCTGTTCAAAGGGTTTCCCTCTCCCCTTCCCCCGGCCGCCGGAGGCATCTTATTTCCTGAAGATGCGCTTCAGGGAGGTGATGCCCATTTTGCGTCGCAGGAACCCGAGCTGGTTCTGAAGCGGCAAATGTTTGGGGCAGACGTCCTCGCAGGCCAGCAGCCCCATGCAGCCGAAGATGCCCATGTCGTTGCCGATGATCTCGTAGTAGTCGTTTTCGGTCCGCTGGTCGCGCGGGTCGATGAGGAACCGGGCCACGCGGTTCAGGGCCGCCGCACCCATGAAGTCCTCGCGCAGCCGCGCGGTGCCGCAGGCCGCGATGCAGCAGCCGCATTCCACGCACCGCTCCAGCTCGTAGATGGCCACGGCGTCCTTGTTGTCCATGCGCTCCTCGAGCGCCGTGGGATCGAAGACCTTGTTGGTGTGAATCCAGGACTCGGTCTTGTCGTACATCTCGCGGAACCAGGTGCCGGTGTCCACGGACAGATCGCCGACCAGCTTGAAGACCGGCAGGGGCAGGAGCGTGATCTCGCCCGGCAGGTCGCGGGTCTTGGTGTGGCAGGCCAGGCCGGGGCGGCCGTTGATGACCATGCCGCAGGAGCCGCAGATGCCCGCCCGGCAACAGAAGTCGAATTGCAAGGACGGGTCCTGTTCCTCGCGGATGCGGTTCAGCGCGATGAACAGGGTCATGGCGTCGGTCTCTTCCAGGACGAACTCCTGCATGTGCGGCGAGGACTGCCCGTCTTCGGGATTGTACCGGAATATATTGAATTTCAGTAATCTGGACATTGTCTATTCCTTCTTGTCGTCGGCGCTGATGATTGCGGCGTGGCCGTAGCCCCGGTCTCCGGGCGGAATCTCCACCACGGTGGTGGCCGGCTCGTATTCGAGGGTCGGCAGGGTGTCCTCCGGCTTCTTCCAATAGGCCAGGGTGCGGGTCAGCCAGTCGCGGTCGTTGCGCGCGGGGAAGTCCTCGCGGTTGTGGGAGCCGCGCGACTCGGTGCGCATGAGCGCGCCGTAGGCGACCATCAGGGCGAGCCGGACCTGGCCTTCGAGCTTGAGGGCCGAGGCCAACTCGGGATTGACGCCCTTGCCGTTGGAGCGCAGGCCGACCTTCTTGGCCCGGATGAGCGTCTCCTGCAAGGCGGCCACGCACTTCTCCAGGCCGTCCTGGGTGCGGAAGATGTTCGCGCCCTTGTGCAGGGCGTCCTGCATGGCCGAACGGACCTTGTAGACGTTCTCGGAACCGTTGATCCCGGCGATCAGATCGTCGATGCGGGACTGCTGCTTCCTGACCTCGTCGTTGATCAGCGAGGTCTTGAACTCGGTCTCGCACCCTTCGAGGTATTCCGCGACCTTGCGGCCGACGATGCCGCCCGCGACCACGGTTTCGGCCAGGGAGTTGCCGCCCAGCCGGTTGAAGCCGTGCATGTCCCAGCAGGCGGCCTCGCCCGCGGCGAACAGCCCCTTGAGGCCGTAGGCGGCCCCGTCCTTGTTGGTGCGCACGCCGCCCATGGAATAGTGCTGGGTGGGCCGCACCGGGATGAGCTGGTGGATGGGGTCGATGCCCAGGAACGAGGTGCAGATCTCGTAGACCTCGCGCAGCTTGCCGGTGATGTGCTCCGCGCCCAGGTGGCGGATGTCGAGCCAGAGGTGCTCGCCGTAGGGCGACTTCACGCCGTGGCCCTCGCGCATGTGGTGGGTCATCCAGCGGGAGACCACGTCACGCGAGGCCAGCTCGGCCTTCTCGGGCTCGTAGATGTTCATGAAGCGCTTCTCGTCCACGTCGAGCAGGGTGCCGCCGTCGCCCCGGCACCCCTCGGTGACCAGGATGTCGGTGGGCACGATGCCCGTGGGGTGGAACTGGACCGCCTCCATGTTCGCCATGGGCACCACGCCCGAGGCCACGCACAGGGTGTGCGCCCCGCCGTCGCAGATGACCGCGTTGGTGGTGTTCGGGTAGATGCGCCCGAAGCCGCCCGCCGCGATCATGGTCGCCTTGGCCAGGTAGACGCGCAGTTCGCCCGTGCGCAGGCAGCGGGCGACCACGCCGTAGCAAGTCTCCCCGTCCTGGATCAGGCCGATGGCCTCGGTCTTGTCGTGGACCTCCACGCCCTTCTCGGCGCAGCGGTTGTCCATGGTGCACATGACCGCATGGCCGGTGCCGTCCGAAGTATAGCAGGTGCGCCACTTGGCCGTGCCGCCGAAGGAGCGGGCCATGATCAGCCCTTCCTTGTCCTCGGCCTCGACCTTCTCGAACTGCTTGCCGCCCTTGTAGTAGATGGACTTGCCCGGAACCACGCGGTTCCACGGCACGCCCCAATGGGCCAGACGGCGCATCTCGATGGGGGCGGTGTCCGCGAACAGGCGGGCGACCTCCTGGTCGCAGCCCCAGTCGGACCCCTTGACGGTGTCCGCGAAATGGATGTCGGGGTTGTCGCCCTCGCCCATGACCGAGTTGCCCAGGGAAGCCTGCATGCCGCCCTGTGCGGCGGAGGAATGGGACCGCCGGGCCGGAACCAGGCTGAGGCAGATGGCGGAGAATCCGGCCTCGGCCGCTTCCACGGCCGCGCGCTCGCCCGCCAGACCCGCGCCGACAACCAGAAAATCGGTGTAGATAGTCTGCATGGCAAATTCTCCGTTAGTTGATGCTCAGGAACAGGAAACGGATCAGGGTGATCAGGCCGATGGCGATGAACATCAGCGTCAGCACGTTCTCACCGCGCTTGAACTTGCCCCGCTCCCGATCCTTGACGAAGCCCCACTTGATCCCGATGCGGTAGAAGCCGATGCCCACGTGCAGCTCGGCCAGCGGCAGCAGAAAGAGGTAGAACACGGCCCAGAACCCGCTCTGGACGCGGGCCGCGGACTTGACCGCCGTGATGGGCAGGTCGGTCAGGACCACCCACATGTGGATGGAGCCCATGACCAGGATGAGCATGGCGGAGACGATCTGGACCACCCACAACCAGGTGTCGCCGTGATGCAGCATCCGGGCGTGCTGCCAGATGGTTTTCTGGCCCTCGGCGCGGAAGGGAATCTTCCGGGCGGCCAGGACGAAATGGAAGAGAAAGGCGAGAAAGATGAGCGGGCCGCCCACCTGGGCCATGTACGTCGCCTCGAAGAACTCGGCGAGGGCGTTCATCAGCCTCGGACTGATGACGACGCTGGAAACCAGCAGCATGTGACACCACATGAACAAAATCAGGCTGGCGCCGGACAGCATCTGCAGCCAATCCAGCACACCATCCCACTTGCCGGATTTGCCAGCTGGTGCGTAACTAATGGACATTCATTCCTCCGTTTGGTTGAACACAGAAGCACCCTAGACAATTATCTGAGTACGTAGTCTTGAAAAAAGAAATTTGTCAATATCTCCAAGCCCATCTCTACGGCTCCTCCACCGGCCGCGGGGGCGCCGGGACAGGGAAAAAGGCATTGATTGCACGGTCAAACGGCGGATTTCCGCCGATCCGTTTTTTTTGTGAAAATTCCGCCGCCGTCCCGCGCCCCGCCTTTTCCGGTTTCCATTTCCCTCCGCCTCGGGTAGGGTGCACCCCTGCTTCGGCTGTGGAATCCTCTGCCCGCTTGCCATCCCGGTATTCGGACTTACCCTATTGGGCAAACCGAAAATCGATCCCCTGCGCGCGGCAGAGCGCTGGACCAACACGATGGAGTCGTATCCATGATCCGAAAACTGATATTGCTGACAGGGCTCGCGCTGATCCTTGCAGCCTGTCAAACCGCAACTATGAATAAACGCACCGAAACCGTCCCGACCCCGGCCCCGACGACCGCCAAGGCGGCCGCCCTTCCCTCCCTGGACGGTTCCGACCAGGCGGCCACGCACATCGTCCGGCTCAAGAACGGCCTGACCGTGCTCATCAAGGAGGACGACCGCTTCCCGCTGGTCAACGTCCGCCTCTACGTGCACGCGGGCAGCGCCTATGAGACGCCCGACATCGCGGGCATCAGCCACCTGCTCGAGCATATGGTCTTCAAGGGCACGGACAAGCGCGGTCCGGGCGAGACCGCCCGCCAGATCGAGTCCGTGGGCGGCAGCCTGAACGCGGCCACCAGCTTCGACTACACGGTCTACTACGTGGAGGTCCCGGAAACCCAGTGGAAGCTCGGCATGGACGTGGTCACGGACATGGCCTTCCACCAGACCATCGACCCCAAGGAGCTGGAGAGCGAGAAGAAGGTCGTGCTCGAGGAACTCGAACGCGGCGAGGACACGCCCACCAGCAAGCTGTTCAAGACCCTCCAGTCCATGGTCTGGAAGGACACCAGCTACGAGTGGCCGATCATCGGCTTCCGCGACACCGTGGCGGGCATCACCCGGCCGCAGATCAAGAACTACATCGCCACCCGGTACCAGCCGCAGTCCATGCTCCTGGCCGTGGTCGGCAAGGTCGATCCGGACCAGATCCTGGCCGAGGCCGACCAGCTCGTCGGATCCCTCAGGAACACCCGCTCCTTCACCCCGCCCGCCCCCCTGCCCGTGCCCGAGGCGGGCGACGGCCCCAGGGTGGTCAAGCTGACCGGCAAGTGGAACAAGGTCTACATGGGCGCGGCCTTCCCCATCCCCTACGGGACCTCGGCCGAGATTCCGGGGCTGGAGATGCTCTGCCAGCTCCTGGGCGGCGACGACACCTCGCGCCTCTACCGGACCTTCAAGTACGACAAGCAGCTGGTGGACGACATCTCGGTCTCGCCGCTGTCCCTTGAGCGCGGCGGCATGCTCTACGTCCACGCCGTGCTCGACGCGGACAAGGTGGATGAGTTCTGGACCGAACTGAACAAGGAAATGGCCGGGTTCGACCCGGCGGACTTCTCCGACCGCGAGATCGAGCGCGCCCGCCTGAACCTCGAAAATTCCCTGTTCCTGGCCAAGGAGACCCTGTCCGGTCTGGCCGGGAAGCTCGGCTACTTCCAGTTCCTGGACAGCGGCGAACAGGCCGAGAAGAACTACCTCTTCGCCCTGAGCCAGGTGAACCGCGACGAGCTCAAGCGGCTGTTCGACGAATACATCCGGCCCGACCGGCTGGCCCTGGCCGTGCTCACCCCCGAGGACGCCCCGGTCTCGGCCGACGCCCTGACCGGCATCACCAAGGCCAACTGGCCCTCCCGCAAGGCCGCCGAGGCCCGGCAGGCCGCGACACAGGCCACGGGCCCGGCCGAGATCGCCCTGCCCGGCGGCTCCACGCTCATCCTGCTTCCCGACGACACCCTGCCGTACACGGCCATGTCCATGTACTGGACCGGCGGCGACGGCGAACTCGACCCGTCCCAGCAGGGGCTGGCGGCCCTGACGGCCGCGGCCCTGACGCGCGGGACCCTCAAGATGTCCGCCACCGAGTTGCAGGACTTCCTGTCCGACCACGCGGCCAGCCTGGGCTCCACCGCCGGGCGCAACGTCTTCGCCCTGGAGGCCAAATTCCCCACCCGGTTCACGGACCAGGTCCTGCCGGTCATCGGCCAGACCCTGACCGGACCGGCCTTCAACGAGACCGAAGTGGAACGCGCCAAGCAGGACCAGATAGCGACCATCAAGCAGAGCGAGGACCGCCCGCTCGGCCTGGCCTTCCGCCACCTCTTCCCGTTCCTATACAAGACCGGCCCCTACGCCCTGCTCCACCAGGGCACCCCCGAGGGCGTCGAGCGCTTCACCTCCTCGGACATCATCCGTTTCTGGGGCCGCCAGTCCATGCACCCGTTCACCCTGGCCGTGTGCGGCCAGTTCGATCAGGCGGCCATGGAAACGTTCGCCACGAACATCGCCAAGACCCTGACCGCGCCCACCGGCGAGTACGCCTTCACCACCCCGGAATGGGGCTCTGTCCGCGAAGACTCCCTGCACCTGGCCGAGCGCAACCAGGCCCACGTCCTGATGGTCTTCCCCACCCCGGGCAAGACCGACCAGGAGGCTTCGGCCAAGCTCGAACTGCTGCGCGCCGCCCTGGCGGGCCAGTCCGGCCTGCTCTTCCGCGACCTGCGTGACAAGCAGGGCCTGGCCTATACGGTCACGGCCATGCTCTGGCAGAGCCGCAACACCGGGTTCATGGCCCTGTACATCGGCACCGGCCCGGACAAGGTGGACCAGTCCATCACCGGCTTCAAGAAGGTCCTAGCCGACCTGGCCGCCAAGCCGCTGCCCCAGGACGAGATCGACCGCGCCCGGAACATCCTGACCGGCGATTACTACCAGGACCACCAGTCCCTGCTCTCCCGCAGCCGCGAGGCCGCCAGCCTCCAGGCGCGCGGCTTCGACCTCGACTACGAACAGCAGCTCATCCAACGGGCCCAGACCGTCACCCCCGCCGAAATCCAGGCCACGGTCACCCAGTACCTGACCCCGGACAAGGCCTACCTCATGACCGTCACCCCGTAAGCCACGCCCTTGCCCCCCCCCAAAAGGCGGACCGGCTGCACCGGCCCGCCTTTTTTGTCGCCTCCGGCGGCCGGGGGAAGGGGGAGAGGGGAACCCTTTGAAAGGCTTCCCTCTCCCCTTCCCCGGCCCCCCATCCCCCTCACCTTCCTAAACTTTTTTACCGCCGCTTCGCGGTGTGGGGTGCACCCTCACGGCCCCCGCCCAACAAACCGAACGGAAGCCCTCTCTTCTCTTTCCTGGAGCGATTCGAGTGCGCAGCACCCGACAACGGCTCTTCCCCCGCGCTAGCACTAGGCTTTCGAGAGTGGGTCAGCCGTGCATTTTCTCCTGGGGGGCTTTCACCGCAGCGTAGCCGCCTACGTGAGGATGAAAGCCCACCAGGAAAAATGTGCGGATGGCCCGCTATCGGAAGCCGCCTCCCGACATCCCGCTTGACATTGCTAGACGACCGGTCTATTACACGCCTATGAGCGAAGACACGAGACAGCGAATTCTGGAAGCAGGAGCCGAATTGGTGCACCGGCAGGGGTTCAACAACACCGGGCTGAAGGACATCCTGCGCGCCGCCGGGGTGCCCAAGGGGTCGTTCTACTTCTATTTCGACAGCAAGGAGGCGTTCGGCATCGAGATGGTCAACCATTTCGGGGCCATGTTCCGGGGGATCATCGACGCCGCCCTGAACGACTCCAGCCTGACGCCCCTCGGACAACTGCGGAAGATATTCGACGGGTTCGCCGCACACTTCGCCGCCCACGGCTACACGAGGGGTTGCCCCATCGGCAACCTGGCCCAGGAGATGAGCGACCTGAGCGAACCGTTCCGCGTCCGGCTGGTCCAGGCCATGGACGGCATGTCCTCAAGCCTGGCGGCCATTCTGGACAGGGCAAAAGCCCAAGGGGAAATCCCTGCCGACACGAACACGCGGGAGACGGCCATCTTCCTGGTCGAGGCCTGGCACGGCGCAATCATCCGCATGAAGGTCACCAAGGACGGCGAGCCGCTCAAGCTCTTCTCCCGGTTCATTTTCAACAACGTGCTGAAGTAGCCGCCGACACGGCCCCGCGCCCACGGCGGCTTTTGTGTACCCAACTTGTAGACGACCGGTCTACTACAAATCCAAGGAGCTGACCATGTTCATGATCGATTACGTCCGGCCCGAGCAGGCCGAAGGTCTGGTGCAAAAGATGTATTCCGCGTTCCCCGCGCACATTGCCGTGCCCGACCCCATCCAGCTGTACAGCGCGAGCCCGCGCTACCTGGCCCGGCAGATGGCCATTGCCGGGGACTACATGCAGGACGAAGCCTATTCGCCCGAGTTGCTGGCCGCCCTGCGCTACATCGGGGCGTCCACGGCCTGCTTCGGTTTCTGCACCACCTTCAACCGGGGGCTGCTGGCCTCCATGGGGCTGACCGAGGCCGAACTCGATGCCTTGGCCACGGACCCGGCCAGGGCCTTCGAGCCCAAGGAGGCGGCCCTGCTCGCCTTTGCGGCCAAGGCGGTCCGGGAGCCGGACGACGTGACCCAAGCCGACGTGGACACGGTGCGCGCGGCGGGCTGGACCGATCCGCAGATATTCGAGGGCACGGCCTACGCCGCCCAGATGGCCACCATCGGCCTGGTCTTCCGGACCTTCGCCGACAAATAGCCGCCGACCGGGGACCGGCCCCGCGCCGGTCCCCTTGCCTGTCCTGTCCGTATTCCAAGGGGTTGCCCCCTGCCGCATGGTGCGCTACAAATCGTGAGCAGCAACTTTTGCCACTCACAGAGGGGAGACGCATGGCGCTCATATTCGGTTCGCCCAGGAAGCAGGCCACGGACAGGGACGAGGTCGGCACCGATCACCGGCTGACCCTGGCCAAGGACATCTACATGGCCGGGAAGATGAAGATCGTCACCACCGAGACCGTGCCGGGCCGCGACATCCAGTCCGCCTTCGGGCTCATCGTCTGCCGCAGCTACGTCTTCGACAACGCCTTCTACGGGCTCATGGCCCAGGCCGTGGACGTCAACGCGGACGCCATCGTGGGCTACCGCGAGACCGTGGCCTTCCACCCCGAGGGCGACAAGTACTACTCCTGCTACGGCACGGCCGTGCGCCTGAAAAAGCTCAAGTAGCCCATGAACAACGAATCCGCCCCGGCCCGCTGGTTCCCTCCCGCCCTGGCCGCCGCCTTCCTGGTCTTCTGGGCGATCATGGCCGTGAACCCGGTCATGCGCGACGTGTGGTGGGCCGAGAACATCCCGATCATGGCCGTCTACCTGGTCCTGGTCGCGACCTACCCGCTCTTCCGCTTCTCCAACCTGGCCTACGTGCTCATGGCCTGCTGGCTGGTCCTGCACACCATCGGCGGCCACTACACCTTCGCCAACGTGCCCTTCGGCTTCGTCACCGACCTGTTCGGCTTCGAGCGCAACCACTTCGACCGCGTCGGCCACTTTTCCATCGGCTTCTACGCCTTCCCCATCGCCGAACTGCTGATCCGCAAAAACCTGGCCCGGCCCGTGGTCGCCTACCTCTTCGGCCTGTTCGCCATCATGGCCCTGGCCGCGGGCTACGAGATCATCGAATGGTGGTACGCCGTGACCGCGGGCGGCGAGGCGGGCATCGAATTCCTCGGCTCCCAGGGCGATATCTGGGACGCCCAGTCCGACATGCTCTGCGACACCCTCGGCGCCGTCACCGCCCTGGTGCTGTTCTTCTTTTCGGGGATCAGGGCCGAGCGGCAGCTTACGTAAAAATCAGGGTTGGAAAGCCGCTTCGCGGCGGTGGACGGGTGATTTGATTCGCCCCGTCCTGGGGCTCACCCCTTCGGGGTCGCGCCTTATCAGGCGCGGTCCAAATCCGCTGTCCTGCGGATTTGTCGCCTCCGGCGGGCAAGGGTTCACCCCCTTGCATCCCTCTTTGGCGCCTTTGGCGCGGGTTTTTATGCTGCGCAAGAGGAAAGGGCCGACGCACTGAGTACGCCGGCCCTTTCCTTTCATGATGTCTTTCCGGCGCTAGTCGCGCACGCCCAGTCGCCGGTCGAGGAGCAGCAGGTCCGCGATGGTCAGGGCCATCATGGCCTTGAGCACCGGGTTGATGCGCGGGATGGCGCTGATGTCGTGGCGGCCGCCGACCATGATGAAGGTCGGCTCGCCCGTGGTGGTGATGGTCTGTTGTTCCTGGAGGATGGAGGCAATGGGCTTGACGTAGGCCCGGGCCACCACGTCCTGGCCGGAGGAGATGCCGCCGAGGATGCCGCCCGCGTTGTTGGACAAAAATCCGTCCGGGGTGATGGGATCGTTGTTCTCGCTGCCGAGTTTGCGCGCGGCCGCCATGCCCGAACCGATCTCCACGCCCTTGACCGCGCCCACGGACATGAACGCCGCGGCTATGCGCGCGTCGAACTTGCCGAAGACCGGCTCGCCGAGCCCGGCGGGCAGTCCAGTGGCCCGGACCTCGACCACGCCGCCCAGGGTGTCCTCGTCGTCGCGGACCGCGATGACCCGTTCGTTCCAGGTCTCGACGATGTCCGGGTCCGGGCTGAAATACGGCCGGTCCTGGGCCCCCTCGATGTCCCTGACCTCGGCCGGGATGCCGCCGAACTCCACGGTGTAGGCGTGAATCGAGATGCCCTCCAGGCGCAACAGCTCCTGGGCGATGGCCCCGCCCGCCACGCGGGACACGGTCTCGCGGCCGGACGACCGCCCGCCGCCCCGGTAGTCGCGGAACCCGTATTTGGCGTGGTAGCTGAAGTCCGCGTGCCCCGGCCGGAACACGTCCTTGATCTTGGAGTAGTCGTGGGACCGCTGGTTGGTGTTCTCCACGAAAAAGCCGATGGGCGTGCCCGTGGTCCTGCCCTCGAACACGCCGGACAGGAGCCGGACCTGGTCCGGCTCGTTGCGGGTGGTCGAGGCCAGCCCGCCCTGGCCGGGCCTGCGCCGGTCCAGTTCGCGCTGGATGATGGACTCGTCCAGGGGGATGCCCGGAGGACAGCCGTCCACCACGCCCCCCAGGCCCGCGCCGTGGGATTCGCCGAAGGTGGTCAGCCGGAATATCTGCCCGAAGGTGTTGCCGCTCATGATTGCTCCCTAAAATTTATCGACCCGCATGATGTCCTCGGTGCGCCCGAGGAGGACCAGGACGTCCCCGGCCTTGAGTGCCCTGTCCGCCTGGGGCACGAAGTGGAACTCCGAATCCCCGGCCAGCCGGAAGGCGATGACCTGCACCTGGTACTTGTTGGTCAGGTCCAGATCGCGCAGGGTCTTGCCGATCCAGTTGTCCACGATGATCTCGCGCACGGCCACGTCCTTGCCCAGGCCGAAATACTCCTGCAGCCCCGGCGCGGTCAGCCGGTTGGCCATCTGGGCGGCCACAAAGGCCTCGGGAAAGACCACGAAGGGCACGCCGAGCTTGTAGAGCACCCGCTCGTGGGCCTCGCTGATGGCCTTGACCCAGATGTTCTTGACCCCGGCAGCCTGGAGATTCAGGACCACCAGGATGGACGCCTCCATGGAGTCGCCGGTGGAGACGATGACCCGGTCCAGATCCTTGATGCCGATCTGGCTGAGCATCTTCTCGTCCGTGGCGTCCGCTTCGTAGGCCTGGGCAATGATGTCCTGGGCCCGGCGCACGTACTCGGGGTTGATGTCCACCCCGACCACGGAATGGCCGAGGTCGGCCAGGGCCTTGGCCAGGGCGTAGCCGAACTTCCCCAGCCCGATGACGGCGATTTCCTTTTTTGCAGGCATACGATTCTCCTTGTCGATCTAGCCGAAGGGCAGCGTGGCGGTCGGCACCTTGAAGCGCCGCTCGGTCTGCCAGCTCTGCAGGGCCGAAAGCATCCAGATGGGCCCGAGCCTGCCCACGAACATGAGCACGATGAGCGTGACCCGCTCGAAGTCGTCCAGGAGCGGGGTCATGCCCGTGGACAACCCCACGGTGGCGAAGGCGGAAATGGACTCGAACATGTCGGCGATGAACTCGCCGCGCGCCATGAGATAGGAGCTGTCCCCGCTCTCCAGAGAGGTCAGGATCATGGTCCCCACGCCCACCAGCAGGAGGCTCATGGTCACCAGGGAGACGACCTTGTTCATGGCCTTCTGGTCCAGGGCGAAGCGCCCGATGCGCACCTGCTCCCACCCCCGAAACTCGGCCCAGATGAAGCCCACCAGGGCGCGGAAGGAGGTGGTCTTGATGCCGCCCGCGCAGGAACCCGGCGACCCGCCGATGAACATGAGGACCATCATGAAGGCCAGGGACACGTTGGTCATGCCGCCGATGTCCACGGTGTTGAACCCGGCCGTGCGGCAGGTCACGGACTGGAACAGGGCGTTCCAGAAGTGCTCGAGAAAATTGTCCGGCGCGTTGCCCGCGGCGCCCTCGGCCACGAAGATGACCACGGTCCCGGCCACCACCAGGGCCAGGGAGGTCTTGAGCACGATGGCCGTGTGCCAGCTCATGCGCGGCCGTCCGCTCTTGCGGCCCCCGCGCTTGAACAGGGCGTTCCAGATCAGGATGCCGCACTCGTTGAGCACGTAGAAGCCTAGGCCTCCGGCGGTGATAAGCACGATGAAGACCGAGTTGACCCCGCCGTCCCCGGCCCAGCGGGTCAGGGAATCGGGATACAGGGAGAACCCGGCGTTGCAGAAGGCCGAAACCGAGTGGAAGACCGCCGAATACGGGCCGAAGCCCACCGGGTCCAGAAACCACAGGCAGAGCGCGCCCAGGGCCTCGAAGGAGAAGGCCCAGGCCACCACGCGCATGAGAAACCGGGGCAGGCTGAAGGACGGGTCGTGCAGCAGGGACTGGCCCACGGCCAGCCGGTCGGTCAGGGAGACGTGATGCCCGAGCAGGTGGATGATCAGGGTGGTGAAGGTCATGATCCCCAGGCCGCCGAGCTGGATGAGGACCAGGATGACGTCCAGCCCCAGGGTCGAGAAATAGGTGCCGGTGTCCACCACGGCCAGCCCGGTGACGCACATGGCCGAGGTGGCCGTGAACAGGGCGTCCACAAAGGACAGCGGGCCGCCGGGATGGCTCACGTCCAGGTGCAGAATGAGTGTGCCGATGAGGATGGCCCCGGCGAAGAACCAGACAGGCATCCAGTACGGCGAAAAGACTTTAGTGCGCATGGTTCTCCACGCTTATATGCCTGACGGCCCAACCTGTCAAAAACGCTCAGAAAAGAGTTTGCACCGCCCGGTGGGCCGCTTCCACGGTCCCGGCCAGGTCGCTGCCCTCGATGATCCGGTGGGCGCATTGCTCGTACAGATGGGCCCTCGCCGCCAGGACCTCGCGGACCTCGTCGGCCACGGACTTGCCGGTCAGGGATGGGCGCTGCCCCTCGAGCGGATCGGCCGCAAGCCTCCGGGCCAGCTCCTCGGGCTCGGCCCGGAGGTAGAGGACGATGCCCTCGGCCAGCACGGCCCGGTTCTCCGCGCGCAGGACCATGCCCCCGCCGCAGCCGATGACCCGGCCGCCGGGCGCGGCCTCGCGGGCCAGGGTCGCGGCCTCCTCGTCGCGGAAGGCCTCCCAGCCGTTGGCCGCGACAAAGGCGGCGATATCCATGCCCACGGCCTCCACAAAGGCGTGGTCCGTGTCCACGAAGTCCATGCCCAGCCGCTCGGCCAGGGCCCGGCCCACGCTGGTCTTGCCGCAGGCGCGCGGCCCGATGAGAAAGATGTTCCTCGTCTTGTGCATGTCAGGCACCCTAAGGGAAAACCGGCCCGCCTTCAACGGTTTGCAGGCCGCCCCCGTCTTTGCATTCCCGCCGATTGCTGGTACCTTCCGCCGAGCCCCTTTTCGGGCCAACCGCCGAACACCCGCTTTCGCAAAGGAGAAAGACATGAAAACCGCCATCTTCGGCTTCTCCGGCTCCGGCAAGACCGATCTGTTCGCCGCCCTGGCGGGCCCCGAGGCGGCCGCCGCCGGCAACCGGGCCATGGTCAAGGTCCCGGACGCCCGGCTGGACCCGCTCATCGCCCTCTTCCACCCGAAAAAGGTGACCTACAGCGAGATCGAGTACCTGGACATCCCGGGCGGGGGCGGCAAGGGCGCGGGACTCGGCGAGCGCGTGCTCAACGAGGTGCGCCCCTACGACAGCTTCATCGGCGTGCTCGACGGCTTCTCGGGCATGAACGATCCTGAGCGCCAGTGGCAGGCCATGGAGGCGGACATGATGGTCAGCGACATGGCGGTCATCGAGAAGCGGCTGGAAAAGCTGGCCGCGGACGGCAAGAAGAACAAGGCGTTGGTGGACCCCAAGGAGGAGGCCGCCCTGAAGCGGGCGCTCGCCCTGCTCGAGGAGGAGCGTCCCCTGCGCGCGGACCCGGAACTGGCCGCCCTGCCCGAGCTGCGGGGGTTCAAGTTCCTGTCCGCCCGGCCCATCCTCTACGTCTGGAACTGCGCCGAGGGCGAGGAGGCGGACCGAGCCCTGCCCGAGGACGCGCCGGGCATGGCCCACATGGCCGTGGCCGCCAAGCTCGAACGCGAGCTGGCCGAGATCGAGGACCCCGAGGAAAAGGCCGAATTCCTGAGCGACCTGGGCATCACCGAATCCGCGCTGGACAAGGTCATCAACAAGACCTACCGCCTCCTCGGGCTCATCTCCTTCCTCACGGCGGGCGAGGACGAGTGCCGCACCTGGCCCCTGCGCGCGGGCTCCACCGCGCCCCAGGCCGCGGGCGTGATCCACACGGACTTCGAAAAGGGGTTCATCCGCGCCGAGGTCATCGGCTTCGACGACTTCCTGGCCTACGGCGACTTCAAGAAGGTCAAGGAAGCGGGCAAGGCGCGCCTGGAGGGCAAGGAATACATCGTCCAGGACGGCGACATCATAGAATTTCGATTTAACGTGTAGCGGCTTCCGATAGCGGGCCATCCGCACGCGGAAGGCGGAAGGCCTCCGGCGGCCAGAGGGGAACCTTTTGAAAAAGTTTCCCCTCTGAACTCTCCTTCCAAACTTTTTATCGCCGCTTCGCGGGTGGCGTGCGGACGCGGTTTACCGTGCAGATATCCGCTCATATTTCAGAGTGGTCGCCCCCCCCCGACGCGTTGCGAATATGCTTGCCATTTTAGATAATGGTTACTATTATCTAACCATGAGCAACACCAATACCTGTACCAAGCTTCGTGAAGTGGCCATCGAGTTGGGGGACTGCCGCTCCTGCCAGGGGTGCATCGACCTCAACCCGGACGTGTTTCAATGGGACGAGGCCCTGGATATGCCCTATGTGAGCAGATCCGAGGTCACCGAGGACGAGGTGCGCGACATCATGAATGCCTGCCCCGAAGGGTGCATCGTGTTCGTGGATTGATCCCCTTCAACCTTCTCTTTGAAAAAGAGAAAGCCGGGCCTAGGCCCGGCTTTCTCGCGTCTGGTCCAGGGCGTCCCGCCAGCGCGGTTGCAGGCGCAGGGTGACAGCCTCGGGGTCCGGGCAATGTTTCAGGCTGTATTTATAGTGGTTCTTGAACATCTGGAAGCGGAAGACCAGCCGATGCAGCGGGCTGTAGAAGGTCACCTTGCCGGGATCGGCCAGTTCCACGGACACATACCGCCGGGTCCGGGAGATGGGCGGCCGGAAACGGGCGTGGGCCCGTATGGAAGGATGTTGCCGGGAAGCACGTTCCGGCCGGGGCCGATGTACGCGGTCGAGGCGGGTTCGATGGCCTTGATGTTCTCCCACGGGGTGCTGAAGCGGACCAGGCAGAACAACCGGACGCCATCAAGACTCGTCTCGATCTGCGGGATTGGAGAAAGGCCGGTGTAGAACAGCCAGCCGCCGTGGGCGATCCAATAGACGCCCATGAACACGGCCAGCCAGTAGAAGAACGGCAACTTGACCGGGTACCAGCCCACGTTCTGCCGGTTCAGGAGCATGGACCACAGGATGAACAGCTCGAGGGCGCATTCCAGTACCAGGAAGACCCGCTTGGCCACGGACAGGGAGCGTCCGACGACGATTTCCCCGCTTGCGGCGGCAACGCCCACCTTCTCTCCCGATTTGCGCACGGCGCCCTACTTCTTCAGCGGAAAGGTCGGCATGGGCGGCAGCGTGCACTCGCAGTGATCGCCACAGACGAAGCCGCAGTATGTGTGGAAGACGCGGGTCTGCTTTTCGCGCTGTTCGGCGGTCAGAGGTTTGACCTCGGCCGCGGCGACCATCTTTTCGAGACGGTCGAAATCGGGCACGGCGTTCATGCCGCGCGCCACCTCGTCACCGCTGCGCACGTCGAGCAGGGTGGCGTCCATGGTGTCGGTGACCAGGGCATACGGCACCGGGCCGCCGTCGATGAGCCGGGCCGCGCAGACCGTCTCGCGCTCGAAGGTGCTCACGTCGCCCGCGCAGAACATGACCAGGAACACGGGCACGCCCTGCCCGTCGTAGAGCACGAAGTCGATGATCCGCTCGAACTCCTCGCCTTCCACGCAGTACTTGAGCGGGACCTTGGCCTTGAGCCGGTCCTTGGGGTAGCCCTTCTCCTCCACCAGGAGGCGGGCCAGGAGCTGGCGAAATTCCTCGAAGGTGGTCTCGTCGATCTCCTCGCCGGAAAGATAGTCGCGGAGCGTGCCGCCCAGACTCGATTCGTGCATGGAATCCCTCCCTTTCCTCCAACATAAATCCCCTTCCGGCCCGGCGCAACCCGGCGGGCGCGCCGGGCCGGGGGATTTCCCGTCACGGGGCTAGAAGAAGTACACGGGCTCCTTGCGCTCGCCGCAGTTCTCGTTCAGCCACTTGGCGAAGCCCTCTATCGGGCTGCCCGGCTTGGTGGTCCGGGCGTTTTCCGGACAGACCTTGATGCAGGCGCAGCACTTGATGCACTTTTCGGCATCGGTTTTGGTGTAGTCGTCCGCGCTGATGGCCCCGACCGGACAATGCTCGGCGCAGGTGCCGCACTGGACGCAGCTGTCGCCGACCGCGATGAAGTCCACGGGACCGCCCTTTTTCCGCTCCTTGTAGGGGCGGTCGCCGGGGATGGCCGGTTCGGCGGCCTCGTCCACGGAGGCGAGCCCGTCCAGAATCTCGCGAACCTTGCGGCCGAACGTCTCGGCCAGGTGCAGGTCCTCCGCGTCGGGCCGGGCCACCGCCACCGGATACGCCTCGTTCGAGAAGGAATGCTCCCCGATGAAGGCCGCGCCGCCCACGACCACGCCGCCCTGCGCCATGACCAGGTCGGTCAGTTCGATGAGGGCGTCCTCGAAGGCGCGGTTGCCGAACATGACCACGCAGGCCACGGGCGTCCGGTCCAGTCGCAGGGAGCGCAGCCACGG
This sequence comes from Pseudodesulfovibrio mercurii, assembly GCF_000189295.2. Taxonomy (NCBI): domain Bacteria; kingdom Pseudomonadati; phylum Thermodesulfobacteriota; class Desulfovibrionia; order Desulfovibrionales; family Desulfovibrionaceae; genus Pseudodesulfovibrio; species Pseudodesulfovibrio mercurii. The sequence goes on from NC_016803.1 coordinate 893,974, forward strand.
CTCCAGGAGCATGGGGATGCGTCCGCCGTAGACCGGGGTCGCGACCACGAGCAAGTCGTCGGCCGCAGCCTGCAGCGGCTGTTGCCGCGCCTCGGGCAGGGTGATGTCCACCTCCTCGGCAACGGCGTAGTCCAGGCCGCGCGCCATGGCGCGGACCACGGACGCGGTGGTTCCGGTGGGAGAGAAATAGGCCAGTTTCAGGGATTGAATGCGCATGGGCGGTCTTCCTGTGTGATTTAGAATGATAGCACGAATTTTCCCGAGCCGGGCGGGTCGCGCTCCCTCGACGCACTTCCCGCAACATACCCATCCGCCTGACGGTACAGCCCCCATGTTGTAGACCGCCCTCCCCGCCCGGTCAATCGCCCCGCCCGGAAAACCTCGGCGACTCGGCCGCCGCGAAAAAAAAGGGCGGAAGCCGTGCTTCCGCCCTTTTCATTGGTTTGTGCAGCCTGTTCTAGTGCCCGCCGCCCGCAAAGGTGACGGTGATGCCGTACAGGGTCTTGCCCGCGTTGATGGCGAAGTTGAACAGGGGGGCCGGGACCATGCCGATGAGCAGCACGGCGGCGGCCAGCATGCCCGCTCCGGCCGAGGCGAACCAGCCGTTGTCGGGCGGGGCCACCTGGGTGGGCGTCTTCTCTTCGGTGAAGGCGTGCCGGAACAGGGACAGGTAGTAGTAGATGGCGATGGCCGAGTTGACCACCAGGGTGATGACCAGCCAGTTGTAGCCGTGATCCCAGGCAGAGGTGATCAGGAAGAACTTGCCCATGAAGCCCATGGTCGGCGGCAGGCCCACCAGGGCGAACGCGCCGGCGGCCAGCGAAAACGCCAGGACCGGAGCCTTCTTGTACAGGCCGTTCAGGTCGGTCAGCTTGAGGTTGCGGCCGTCACTGGCCACACGGCTGACGATCCAGAACACGAGCAGGTTCATGACCAGGTAGGCCATGCCGTAGAAGGCGGCCGCGCCCAGTCCCTCGGGCGTGCCCGAGACCAGGCCGACCATGATGTACCCGGCGTGGGCCACGGACGAGAACCCGAGCAGTCGCTTGATGTCCGTCTGGGCCAGGGCCGCCAGGTTGCCGTAGGTCATGGAGCAGGCGCCGAGCACCGCCAGGATGGTAGTGATTTCGAGGCCGGGCTTGAGCAGCACGGCCAACCGGCACAGGACCACGATGGCGCCCATCTTGGGCATGGTCGCCACGAACGCGGCGGTCTCGTTGCTGGCGCCCTGATAGACGTCCGGGCACCAGAAGTGGAACGGGAACAGGGCCAGCTTGAAGAACATGCCGCCCAGGAAGAGCGACAGGCCCACAACGGCCATGGGCTGGTCGGCGAAGGACCAGGACTTGTTCATGAGCTCGGCGATGTAGGTCGTGTGCTGGGTGGCCATGATGTAGGACAAGCCGTACAGGGCCAGGGCCGTGGCGACCGCGCCGAACATGATGTACTTGATGCCCGCTTCGGCCGCGCCCTTGTCCTTGGCGCGCAGCGGGATGACCGCGTACATGGAGTAGGAGGCCAGCTCCAGGGCCAGGTAGATGGTGATCAGCTCCACGGAGGAGGCGAGCATCATCAGGCCCAGGGTGGAGAAGCCGAGCAACATGTAGTAGTCCGCCCGCTTGCCCTCCTCCAGGGTCGGCTGGCGCGAGGCGTTGAGCACGACCACGTAGAAGCCGAAGGTGATGACGATCTTGAAGAACTGGGACATGAGGTCCACTTTGTAGACATCCCAGAACATGGTTCCGTGCAGGTGGAAGCCGGTGATGGTCACGAAGAAGGCGGCGCAGGCGCCAAAGGGCAACCACCGCTCGACGGGCGGTTTCCACTCCCTGTTGCCCAGCGACTGGACCATGAGGGCCAGGACCAGACAGAGGAAGAACAGTTCCGGGACAAGCGCAGTGATGTTGAAGTTCACGTCGTTAGCCCCCTATTCCTTTTCCGCCAGCAGATTCAGGACGTCCGCTGCGGCTGTTTGCATGGGCTGTTCGGTTTCGACCATGGCGACCTTGCGCTTGTCGAAGTCATTGAGCAGCTTGTTGACCGACGGGTCGATGATGTTGAAGAACGGCTTGGGCGCCAGGCCGATCCAGAGCACGAACACGGCCGGAATGGTCAGGTAGATCCACTCGCGGGCGTTGAGGTCGCGCCAGGTCTTGGCCGAACTGGGCTTGCCCCAGGCCATCTTCAGAGACACACGGAACATGTAGGCCGCGCCCAGAAGCGCGCCGGGAACCAGGAACATGCCGATGAACGGGGACACCTGGAAGGCGCCGATGAAGACCAGAATCTCGCCCACGAAGCCGTTGGTGCCGGGGAACCCGAAGGAGGCCAGGGCCATCAGACCCCAGAAGAACATGAAGCCGGGCATGTACTTGCCCAGTCCCAGGTTCTTGGAGATCTCGCGGCTGTGGCTCCGCTCGTAGACCGCGCCGATCATCATGAACAGCGCGCCGGTGACGATGCCGTGGTTGAGCATCTGGAAGAGCGCGCCTTCAACGCCGCGCTGGTCGAACAGGAAGATGCCGAGCGTCACGAAGCCCATATGGCCCACCGAGGAGTAGGCGACCAGCTTCTTGATGTCGGACTGTCCCAGGGCGATGGCTCCGCCGTACAGGATGGACGCGATGGAGATGGCGATCATCATGGGGGCGAAGTACTCGGAGGCGGCCGGGGTCAGCGGCAGGCAGAAGCGCAGGAAACCGTAGGTTCCCATCTTCAGCAGGACGGCCGCCAGGATGACGGAACCGGCCGAAGGCGCCTGCACGTGGGCCGCGGGCAGCCAGGTGTGGAACGGGAACATGGGCACCTTGATGGCGAAGGCGAGCGCCATGGCCAGGAAGGCCCAGAACTGGAAGCGGAAGCTGAAGTTCATCTGCATCAGGTCCGGGATGGAGAAGGTCCCGCCCGTGATCCGGAAGGCCACGATGGCCGCCAGGAGCAGGGTGGAGCCCGCCAGGGTGTACAGGAAGAACTTGAGCGACGCGTACTTGCGATCGTCGCCGCCCCATACCGCGATGAGCAGGTACATGGGGATGAGCATGGCTTCCCAGAACACGTAGAACAGGACCAGGTCGAGGGCGCAGAACACGCCGAGCACCGCCGAGGTCATGAACAGCAGGCAGAAGTGGAATTCCTTCTCCCGTTTGCCGATGTAGGTCCAGGAGCACATGACGCACAGCGGCAGGACCGCGATGGTCAAAAGGACCATGAGTATGCTGATCCCGTCGATGCCGAGGTAGTACTGCAGGCCCCACTGGTGGACCCAGTCTATCTTCTCGACGAACTGGAAGTCAGCGTTGAGTTTGAAGCCCATGAGCGGCACTGCAAGCAGACACTCGATGAGGGACACCGCCATGGTGTAGTACCTCACCACCTGCGGAGCCCGCAGGAAGAAGAGTCCGCATGCCGCGACGAGCGGGAATGCGATCAATATTGTGAGTACCGGATATCCGAAGTCCAAAGTGAGCTCTCCTTAGATTGTCCGGCTTAGCCGAAGTACCAAATCAGGGCAAAGATGCCCAAGCCGAGAACGGCGGCCATGGCCAGGTAATCCTGCAGGTTGGCTGTCTGGGCCTTGGCCCCCAGCCTGCCGAGATTCCTGACGGTGTAGGCGCTTCCGTCCACCACCGTGTCGATGCCCTTCTTGTCGAACCAAGAAGTGCCTCTCCCCATGCCGATGAGCCCGCGCAGGCCGACGGTCCGATAGACCTCGGTCCAGACGTCGTCAACCTTGGAGGCGGGCCAGCAGATGGCCCGCATGGTCACCCGGCCGATGAGGCGGTAGAACCAGTCGAAGTCCAGGTTGAGCGCCTTGTGCGGCGTGATGACATAACGGGTCAGGTAGAAGGCCAGGCCGGAGAAGCCGAGCAGCAGACCCGAGTTGATGACCTTGTCGATGGTCCAGGGCTGGAAGCCGTGTCCTTCGATGGCCATGGGCAGGTACTTGTAGAGCATGTGGGGGTAGACGCCCTGGGCGATGCACAGCAGGCCGCACAGCCCCATGCCGATGTACATGTTGACGGGCAGCGGCTTGACCTCGCCCGTGAACTCCTTCTTGCGCCCCCAGAATGCAAAGTATGGGAGCTTGATGCCCACCGAGATGAACGTACCGACAGCCGCGATCTCCATGCCCAGGGCGAGGAAGGTTCGATGGTGTTCGGCGGCGCCCGCGATGGTCATGGTCTTCGAGATGAAGCCGTTGAACAGCGGCATGCCGGAGATGGACAGGGCCGCGACCATGTACCAAACCATGACCCAGGGCAGCTTGGTGACCAGGCCGCCGAGTTCGTCCAGTTTGGCCGTGCCTACCGAGTACAGGATGGCGCCGGTGCCCATGAAGAGCAGACCCTTATAGAGGATGTGGGCATAGGCGTGGGCCACGGCGCCGTTGATGGTCATGGCCGTGCCGATGCCGATGCCCGCGACCATGTATCCCACCTGCGAGACGATGTGGTAGGACAGGATGCGCCGGGCGTTGTTTTCGATGCACGCGTAGAGCACGCCGTAGACCGCCATGCACGTACCGGCCACGGCCAGGATCTCCCAGCCCGCGAAGCCCCGGCAGAGCACGTAGACCGCGGTCTTGGTGGTGAAGGCGCACATGTACACCGCACCGGCCACGGAGGCCCTGGGGTAGGCGTCGGGCAGCCAGGCGTGCAGGGGCACGACCGCGGCGTTGACGCAGAAGCCGGTCAGGATCAGCCAGTCGTAGTAGCGGCCGTCGGCCGGGTTGACCAGGTCGAAGGCGAAGCTGCCGGTGGCCTTGTACTTGAGCAGCAGACCGGCCAGCAGGAACAGGCCGCCCACCGTGTGGTACAGGAAGTAGCGGAAACCGGCATTCACGGACTCCTTGGTTCTGGCCTGCCAGATGAGGAAGGTCGAGCCGATGGACATCAGCTCCCAGAACAGAAAGACCGTCAGCAGGTCGCCCGCGAACACGCAGCCGAATCCGCCCGCCACGTAGAGCGAGGCGCAGACGTAGTGTCCCTTGTCCTCCACGTGCATGCCGTAGATGCAGCCGATGAAGGAGATGATGGCGAAGACCTGGCCGAAGACGATGGACAGTTTGTCCACGCGCCCGAAGATCAGGGCCTGGTCAAGGTAGTGCAGTTGCGCGTAGGTCCCCGGCTCCACCGTGAAGATGGAGTACAGGGCGGCAAGCGGCGGGAGGATTGCCAGGGCGCCCCGCAAGGCCTTGTTCTTCCACAGGCTCTCGGGCACGAACGGCACCAGCAGAGCGAGGAGAAGAAAGCCCGCGGCGGGGTGGATGAACATATCAGTCCCCATAGTAATCCTCCTTCCGGGCGATGAACGGCTGGACGATCTTCTTCATGATGATGACCATGGCCAGCCCGACGATGAGGCCGAATCCCGCCCAGAACCCGGGGTACCGGTCGAAACCGAAGTGCGGGTGATGCGTGACGAACGGGACGTTGAGCACCACGAGCACGCCCAACACGACGAAGAAGATGGTCCTCCACGTCTTCCAGTTGTCTCTCCATTTGGCGAGGAGCTCGCCCAATCCTTTCTGTTGACTCATATATACCCCCCTAGAACTTGCCGAACGCGTTGACGAAGTTCAGGAATGTCTGCGGATACAGACCCAGGAACACCGAGATGAAGGCCGTGACGCAGAGCGGGATGACCATGGTCATGGACGGCTCGTTGTACTGGCCGATGTTGGCCTCCGGCAGGGGCTTCTTGAAGAAGGCCCGGTAGGTGATGGGCACGAAGTAGCCCGCATTGAGCGCCGTCGAGAGGAGCAGCGCGCAGAGCAGCGGCCACTGGTGCGCGTCGAGCGTGCCGTTGACCAGGTACCATTTGGAGACGAAGCCGCAGACCGGCGGCATGCCGATCATGGACAGGGAGGCGATGCCGAACGCCCCGAAGGTGAGCGGCATGCGGCGTCCCAGGCCGTCCATCAGGCTGATCTTCTTGAGGTGGCAGGCGACGTAGATGGCGCCCGCCGCCATGAACAGCGTGATCTTGGAGAAGGCGTGGTGGGCGATGTGCATCACGCCGCCCTGCACCGCCGAGTCCACCAGCATGGTCACGCCGATAATCACGTAGGAGAGCTGGGCCACGGTCGAGTAGGCCAGCCGCGCCTTGATGTCGTCCTTGGTCAGGGCGATGAACGAGGCCACCGTCAGGGTGAAGGCCGCGATGTACGCCGTGGCCATGCCCATGCTCAGATCGCCGAGCCAGGAGCCGGGCGAACCGATGTAGATCTGGCTCATGGTCAGGGCCGCGGCGGTCTTGGTCCCGAAAGCCGAGAGCACGATGCGGCTGACGCAGAAGACGCCCGCCTTGACGACCGCCACCGCGTGCAGCAAAGCCGAGACCGGGGTGGGCGCGACCATGGCCGACGGGAGCCAGTTGTGGAACGGCATGAGGGCCGCCTTGCCGATGCCGAGGATGAACAGCCAGTAGGTGAGGGTCACCAGTCTGGGATGTGCGGCGATGACCTGGGCGGAGAACATGCCGTGCTGGATGTCGGTCAGGTTGAAGTCGAGGTTGCCGACCAGGACGTAGGTCAGGACCATGGCGGGCAGGAGGAAGAGCTTGGAGGTACCCATCAAGTAGACGATGTACTTGCGGGCGCCGATCTTGGCCTCCTCGTCCTCATGGTGGTAGACCAGCGGATACGTGAACACGGTGATGACCTCGTAGAAGAGGTAGAGCGTGAACACGTTGGCCGACAGGGCCACGCCCACGGCGCCGAAGATGGCCACCGCGAAGCAGACGTAATAGCGGGTCTGGGCGTGTTCGTTCAGCCCGCGCATGTAGCCGATGTTGTAGCTGGTCACGAAGAACCAGAGGAACGGGGCGATCAGCGCGAAGACCATGGACAGGCCGTCCGCGGCAAAGGCTATGCTGATGCCCGGCAGGATGGTGGTTACGTGGTAGTACAGGACCTTTCCGGCAAGGACCTTCGGCGCCATCCAGAGCACCGAAGTGAAGGTCAGAAACGCACCGATGAAGCTAATCGCCTCCCGCCGGTTTTCATCCCCCCGACAGAGGTAGATGAAAAGCGGAGTGAGGAGCGTGAACACCACCGGCAGAAGAATTGGACTATATGTCGTTACACCTTCCATCATAGCTATTCCTTCAGGGTAGTGATGTCACTGGATTTGGCGGAGTTGAAACGCCGCGCAACCACCACGATCATGGCCAGGACCAGCGTGGCTTCGGCTGCGGCCAGCCCCATGACGAACAGGGTGCCGAGTTGCCCCATGACCGCGCTGAAGTCGGTCAGTTGCGCGGCCGCCACCATGGACAGCCCGGCGCCGTTGAGCATCAGCTCCACCGAGATCAGCATGCCGACCAGGCTCCTGCGCTGGGTCAGGCCGAACAGGCCCGCGCACAGGAGGATCAGGGCGACGATTTGGAATAAGGTCAGTGCGCTCATTTACTTGTCCCCTCCGTTTCTCTGGCCCCTCTTCTCCCAGACCAGCAGGACGGCGCCGGACATGGCGACCATCAGGATGACCGAGATCAGCTCGAAGGGCAGGAAGTAGGACCCGAGCAACCCTTCGCCGAGCTGCTTGATGGGCACCTCCACGGGCACGGCCACGGACGGGGCGGGCCGGGTCAGCACCAGCCAGCCCAGGATGGCCGCCGGGGCCATGGTCGCGGCCAGGCCGAAGACGTAGCGCTTCATGGGCGCCTTGTCGGCCTCGTCGCCGCCCTGCTCCGCCCGGGTCAGCATGACCGCGAAGAAGATCAGGACGCTGACCGCGCCGACGTAGATGAGCAGTTGCATGAAGGCCATGAAGGGCGTGGCCAGCAGCAGGTACATCCCGGCCACGCCGATGAGCGTGGTGATCAAGCCGATCAGGGCTCGCACCAGACTGCTGCTCGACACGGCGAGGACGGCCCCGCCGAGGATGACGAGCGTGTACACGCCGAATGCAATTTTTGCCAAGACTTCCATATTACGCCTCCTTCTCCGCCGCGGCCGGGACGGCCTCGGTCTTGTGGGCAGGCGCGGAGAGTTCCGTGGCCTGCGCCTTGAGCCGGGCGAGAAGATCGAGTTTCATCTCCTTCCTGGAAGTCGCCACCCAATAGATGTCATTGGAGAATCTCAGCGACTTGGCCGGACAGTTTTCGATGCAGGTGCCGCACAGCGAGCACAGGGTGTAGTCATAGATGAACTTGGCCGGATTCTTGGGGGCCTTGGGCTTGTTGACCTTTTCCCCCGCTTCCTCGGCCGCCTTCATGGCCGCTTCCTCCTCGGCGGTGAGCTTGGGAGGCTTGGACTTGACCACGGTCAGGCATTTGCTCGGGCAGTTGGTCACGCACATCATGCAGGAGATGCACTTGGGCGTGGCCGGATCCTTGGGCTTGCCGATGAGTTCGACATGCCCGCCGTATGTACGCAGGTTCTCGTCGTCGATGACCTCTCGCGGATAGTGGACCGTGACCAGGGGCTGACAGAAGTACTTGCCCGTGATCTTGAGTCCGACGATCAGGCTCCAGCAATCGAGAATCGGCTGAATGACGTTTTCCTTGAATTTACCCATATCTCTCTACCCCTACAACTTCATGATCAGCGCGGTGGCCAACAGGTTGAACGTGGCCAGCGGCAGCAACCATTTCCAGTTGATGTTCAGCAGCTGGTCGAAGCGCACGCGGGGGAAGGTCCAGCGCGCCCAGATCATGAAGGACAACAGGGCGAAGGTCTTGAGGACCATCCACCACCATCCATCGATGCCGGGGAAGGGTCCGTGATAGCCGCCCAGGAACAGGACGGAACAGACCGAGCACATGACCACCATGTAGCCGTATTCGGCCAGGAAGAAGAGGCCGAAGCCCATGGCCGAATACTCGGTGTGGAAACCGGCGGTCAGTTCGGACTCGGCCTCGGCCAGGTCGAACGGCGCGCGGTTGGTCTCGCCGAACATGGCCACCAGGAAGATCAGGAAGGCCAGCGGTTGCTGGAAGATGTACCAGTTCCAGATGTACCCGGACTGCAGATTGGTGATCTCCGTCAGGCTCAGGGTGCCGGTCATGAACGAGATGGCCAGCACGGTCAGGAGCAGCGGGATCTCATAGGCCACGGTCTGGGACACGGCACGAGCCGCGCCCAGGAGGCCCCATTTGTTATTGGAGGCCCAGCCGGCCAGGATGACGGCCAGGGCGCTGAAGCTGGAGAAGGCCAGAATCAGCAGCAGGCCGAGGTTGACGTCCATGCCCGTCAGCACCGGGCCGTACGGGATGGGCATGTAGAGCAGCAGGACCGGGATCATGGACAGAAGCGGGGCCAGCCAGTACAGGACCGGGTCCGCGTTGTCCGGGGTCAGGAGCTGTTTGCCCATGAGCTTCAGGCCGTCGATGAGCGGCTGGAGCGCGCCGTGGGGACCGACCTCGAAGGGACCGGGCCGGCGCTGGATGTGGCCCGCGAACTTGCGTTCGCAGTAGACCCACAGCAGGGCGTTGATGCCCAGCCAGATCATGGCCGCAATGACCGCGATAACCAGGGGGATCAGGTGTTGTAAGAATGCGTTCATGAATTCCACCTACCTGTCGATTTCGGGAATGATCAGGTCCAGGCTGCCCAGGATGGCGACGGCGTCAGCGATGAGCGTGCCGGTGGCGGCCTCGACGAATGCGTTCAGATTGGACAGGCCGGGCGCACGCAGCTTGACGCGGTACGGAACCTTGCCGCCGTCGGAGAGCACGTAGATGCCGATCTTGCCGCGGCCGCCCTCCACACAGAAGTAGGCCTCGCCCGCCGGCGGCTTCATGGACGGCTTGGGCGCCTTGTCCATGATGTACCCGCCCTCGGCCGACGGCAGTTGCTCGACCGCCTGCTCAATGATGCGCAGGGACTGCTCCATCTCGGCCAGCCGGACGTGATAGCGCCCCGCCGAACAGCAGGTGTCCTGGGTCGGAATCTCGAAGTCGAACCGGTCGTAGATCCCGTAGGGCTCGGCCCTGCGGATGTCATAGGGCACGCCCGCGCCGCGCAGGACCGGACCGGTGCAGCCGTAGCGGCGGCACATGTCCTGATCGATGATGCCGATGCCCTCGATGCGGCGGCGCAGGATGATGTTCCCGGTGACGAGGTCGTGATACATGGGCAGCCGCTTCCGGAAGTGCGGAATGAACGCCTTGATCAGCTCGACACACTTGTCGTCCATGTCCATCTGCATGCCGCCGACCCGGAAGTTGCTGTAGGTCAGCCTGGAGCCCGAGGGCCTCTGCAGGATGTCCAGAAGCATTTCGCGGTCTTCGAAGGCGTACAGGATGGGGGTGAAGGCCCCCAGGTCGAGGATGTAGGCGCCCCACCACAGCAGGTGGGAGGCCAGGCGGTTGAGTTCGGTCATGATGACGCGAAGGTACTCCGCCCGCTCGGGCACCTCGATGCCCATCAGTTTTTCGACCGCGCCCACGTAGGCCCAGTTCCAGGCCATGGCGTGTCCGTAGTCGACGCGGCCCATGTTGGGGATGAATCCTCCCCACATCTGGGTCTCGCCCATTTTTTCATGCATGCGGTGCAGGTAGCCCAGCACGGGCTCGGCGCGGACGATGTATTCGCCGTCCACCTCGATCATGACCCGCAGAACGCCGTGCGTAGACGGGTGTTGCGGGCCCATGTTGATGATCAGGGTTCCGTCCTGCTTCCCGGCCTCGAACTTCTGGGTGTAGAAATCACCCTTCATCTGTTCTAAATTCTGGTAAGCCGACATACACTCTCAGTCCGGTGTTTGATACCGACCGGTCGCCCCGGCCTACGCGTCGGAGGCCTCCCCGGCCTCCGCTTCCGCAAACAACGCTTCCACTTCCTCGGAGCAGGACACGACTTCGCCCAGGGAGAGCAGCTCCCCGATGGACTTGCGCACCTTGTCGCTCTTGCGCAGCGGGCAGAGATCCACGTCCTCCACCGCCACGAGCAGCGGCACGAGGTTGGGATGCCCCTCGAAGACGACGCCGTGGAAGTCGCGGGTCTCGCGCTCATGCCACTCGGCGCCGCTGAAGACGGATACGATGGACGGGATCACGGGATTGTCCCTGCCGATCAGCACTCGGAGGACGACCCGTTCGTTGATGGTCCATCTATTGAAATGATACTGCACCAGGAACCCCTCTTCCACGTCCAGCGCAAAGATGTCCTCCAGGGAGTATTCCGCCTCATACAGTTTCCGGGCGGCCTTCACGATCTGGCCGGGGGCCAGAAAGACCGACCACACATGCCCCGTGGTCGCCGGATCCTGCTTGGCGACGCACTTGGTCGCCACTCCATCCAAAGCCTGCAACATGGTTACCCCTCCACCTTGGCGGCGACGGGCCACCAACGTTTACCGGTGATCAGGCGCTGCAGCTCGAAAAACCCCTCGAGCAGCCCCTCGGGCCTGGGCGGACAGCCCGGCACGTACACATCCACGGGGATGAGCGTGTCCACGCCCTGGATCACGTTGTAGTTGTCCTTGATCTTGAAGGGCCCGCCGGAAATGGCGCAGTTGCCCATGGCGATGACCCACTTGGGACCGGGCATCTGCTCGTAGAGTCTGACCACCGACGGGGCCATCTTCTTGTTCACCGTCCCGGCCACGATCATGACATCGGACTGGCGCGGGGAAGGCCGGAAGACCTCCGCCCCGAACCGGGCCATATCGAACCTGGCCATACCGGTGGCCATCATCTCGATGGCGCAGCAGGCCAGACCGAAGGTCATGGGCCACAAGGACATGGCCCGACAGACGTTCATGATGTCCTGGGCCAACTTCATGTTGACCAGCGGCGGGTCCATGTGATGGTTGCCCGCCGTCAGGAATTCCTTTTGCACTACTGAATCCTGCGCGGCCATGTGAACACCCCTTTCGCCCAAAAATAGATGACGGAAAGAATAAGGAAGAACAGGAAGATGAAGACCTTTACGAAGGGAACCCAGCCCTCGGCGTCAGCATACGCCGTGGAGACCGGGAACAGGTAAAGGACGTCAACGTCGAAGGCCAGGAAGATCAGGGCGTAGACATAATATGACACGCCCCACCTGGACCACGAGCTGCCGTAGGGAACCATGCCGCACTCGTACGGCATGCCGATGTCCCCGCCCCTTGCTTGGGGGGCAAGCAGCACCGCAAGCAACAATGGCCCGACAGCGAACAGGACGCCGCCGACCAAAAACAATACGATTGCAAAATGCAGCCAGTCGAAAAGCATACCCCATCCTTTGGCAGTAAATTTGCGGGAATCTTGAAACAAAAAGTTTTTTCAAGAATTAACGAGTTCCATGCCCCGAAAAAAGCGCCAAGTCAAGCACCTTGCGCTTTTTTTCGTAAAGAACCCACCGCCTAAGTATGTAATTTTCTTCACTCTGCGCCAAAGCTCGCCGGACAGACGCCCGGTTCTTCATTTCCCCTCCGTCAAGGCGCGGAATTCGGCCTTGCCGGTGACGGAAAAGGGGCGTTCCGCCCCGGCGGAACGCCCCCTGAAAAGGTCGTGATCCGAAAACCGCCCTATTCCGGGCCGTCGTATTCGGCAAAGGTGCCGAAATCGCTCCGCCCCCGCTTCTTGGCCCCGTACATGGCCGCATCGGCGCGGCTGATCAGGGTCACGGTGTCCCTGCCGTCCTCGGGATAAAAGCTGATGCCCACGGTGGCCCCGATGGTCAGGGGCAGGCCGCCGACCTCGTAGGGCTGCCGGACCACCTCCAGGAGGTCGCGGGCGAAGCTCAGGGCGCCCTCCTGATCGACGATGCCGGGCAGGAGGATGCCGAACTCGTCCCCGCCCAGCCGGGCCAGGGTGTCGGACTCGCGGGTGCGCTGGCGCAACCGGCCCGCCACCAGGCGCAACAGTTCGTCGCCGGTCTGGTGACCGTGGGTGTCGTTGACCCGCTTGAAGTGGTCGAGATCGACGAAGAGCACGGCCACCCTGGTCCCGTAGCGCTTGGCCACGGCCAGGGCGTGCTCCAGGCGGTCGAAGAAGCGGTGCCGGTTGGCGACGCCGGTCAGGCTGTCCAGGGTGGCCAGACGCTTGAGTTCCAGCTCCACGTTCTTGCGCTCGGTAATGTCCTCGAGGACCCCTTCTATGAACGCGCCGCCCGTTTCCGAGCGGATCATACGGGAGGACTCCGAACACCAGACAACCTTGCCGTCGCGCCGTTGCAGGCGGAACTCGAAGCCGGTCACGGCCCCGTCGCGCTCCATGCGCTCCCGGTAGTGCCGCCGGTCGTTCTCCTCGACCATGAAGCGGTCCCGGAAACCGGATCGGCCGACCACCTCCTCCACGCGCTCGTAGCCGAGGATGCGCAGCATGGCCGGGTTGGCCTCCAGGAACGCCCCTTCCGGGGTGCACTGAAAGATGCCTTCGATGGCCCGCTCGAAGATGGAGCGGTATTTTTCCTCGGCCACGCTCAGGGCGGCCTCGGTGCGGCGGCGCTGTTCCACCTCCCGCTCCAGGAGGACCTTCTGGCGGTGCATCTCGAGGAACGCCTTGACCTTGCTGATGAGGACGTCCACGTCCACGGGCCGGAACAGGTAGTCCACGGCCCCGGTCTCGTAACCCTGACGGACGTTCTCCTCGTCCTGGAAAATGGCGGTGATGAAGATGATCGGCACGTGGCGGCTGCGCTCGTGCTCCTTGATCCTGGCCGCGGCCTCGTAGCCGTTCATGCCGGGCATCTGGATGTCCATCAGGATCAGGGCGAAGTCGTCGCCGCGGGCCAGCTCCACGGCCTCCAGACCGCCGTCCGCCTGGACGACCTCGCACTCCACGTCGCGGAGCATGTGGTTGAGCAGGGCCAGGTTGGTCCGGGAGTCATCGACGATGAGAATCTTCTGCGGGTCGGTCATGCTCCCTCCTCAGGCGGTCTCTCCCTGGGGCGCGGCCGCCTTCACCAGGCGCACGCCGCCCTCCACGGGTTCCCCCTTGAGGACGAAGTCGAAGCGGTCCAGGTCCATGCACAGCTCGAAGTCCTCCTCCGGGCAGTCGTCACGGGCGTCGTCGAAGAACTTGGCCGCCGTGTCCACATCCCGCAGGAACTTCTTCAACGTCTTGAAACTGTTGGGATAGTCCTCGAGCTCGTTCTTGATGTACATGGCGCACATCATGTCCTCCTGAGCGCGCATGACCCCGCCGGTGCCCATGGCCACCAGGGTGACGACCTCGGGATTCCTGGCCCGGACGTAGTCCACCACGGCCTGGGCGTTGACAAAGGAGCCCATGATGACCTCGTCGGCATCGGTGCAGACCATGAGCCCGCGCGTGCCCGCGTTGGTCACGTGGATCAGGGTCTCGCCCCGGATGTCCGCCTGTTCGATGAGCGCCGGGGAGTTGAGGTAGTCGAACTCGCGCGGCGGGACGTCCACCAGCTCGCCGATGACCTTGCCGCCGCGCTCGGCGGCCATGGACCGGGCCCGCTCGAAGCTGTCGGTGACGATGTACTCCGCCGCGCCCCCGGCCACCAGGAAGCAGCCCAGGGTGGTGGACCGGAACACGTCCACGATGACGACCAGACCCTTGGCGCGCTGCGCGCCGGACAAACACTCCACCACGTTCACGATCATCGGAAAATCCTGTGGGTTCTGCACCGGGCGGCCCGCTCCAAATCACCTCAACCGCTTGAATCTCATGCGGAACATGGTCGCCCGAAAACGTTTTACCATCTCTCTTAAACCGGCAACGCGGCAACAGTAAAGGGTTTTCCATCCGGTTGACGGACCGCTCATTTTATTGCAAACCAGCGACATGATGAAAAATCGCGTACTGGTCACCGGCGGCTCGGGGTTCCTCGGCTCGCACCTGTGCGAACGGCTCCTGGACATGGGCCGCGAGGTCATCTGCGTGGACAACTTCTTCACCGGGAGCAAGGCCAACATCCTGCACCTGCTGGACAATCCCTATTTCGAGGTCATCCGGCACGACATCACCTTCCCCCTCTACGTGGAGGTGGACGAGATCTACAACCTGGCCTGCCCGGCCTCGCCCATCCACTACCAGCACGACCCGGTCCAGACCACCAAGACCTCGGTCCACGGGGCCATCAACATGCTCGGCCTGGCCAAGCGGCTCAGGGCACGAATCTTCCAGGCCTCCACCTCCGAGGTCTACGGCGATCCCGAGGTCCATCCCCAGGCCGAGGGCTACTGGGGCAACGTAAACCCCATCGGCCTGCGTTCCTGCTACGACGAGGGCAAGCGGTGCGCCGAGACCCTGTTCTTCGACTACCACCGGCAGCACCGGCTGCGCATCAAGGTCTGCCGCATCTTCAACACCTACGGCCCGCACATGGCCATGGACGACGGCCGGGTGGTCTCCAACTTCGTGGTCCAGGCCCTCCGGGGCGAGGACCTGACCATCTACGGCAGCGGCGAGCAGACCCGCAGCTTCTGCTACGTCTCGGACCTGGTGGACGGCATGGTCCGGTTCATGGAGGACACGGACGACGCCTTCATCGGCCCCATGAACCTGGGCAACCCCGACGAGTGCACCATCCGCGAGCTGGCCGAAACGATCATCGACCTGACCGGCTCGGCCTCGAAAATCCGGTATACCCCCCTGCCCTCGGACGACCCCCTGCAACGCAGGCCGGACATCGGTCTCGCCCGCGAGACCCTGGGCTGGAAGCCCGTCGTGGACCTGCGCGCGGGCCTGGCCCGGACCATCGAATACTTCGAGGGCGTGCTCCGCTCCCTGTAGGCGCTCCCCGCGACAACGGCGAAGGGGCCGGGGGACGCAACGTCCCCCGGCCCCTTCGCCGTTGTCGTCCGGGTTATTTCCCGTCCAGCAGCCCCTCGACCATCTCCACGTAGGGATCGAGCCCGGACAGGACGTGGTCCGGCCACTGGAACGGGCCGGGCCGGGACTCGCCCGCCGCACGCAGAACCACCTCGGCCATGGCCGCCTCGTCCGCCGGGTCCGGGAAGACCCAGCGCTGCGGCAGGAAGCGGGCCGAGCCGTTCAGAGCGCTGGACAGGGACCGGCAGCCGCAGGCCAAGGCCTCCAGCGCGGCGTTGGAGCAGGCGTCGTAGAACGAGGCCAGGATGAAGACATCGGCCGCGCGGTAGAAGGCGGGCATGTCGTCCACCCTCCCCAGGAAGCGCACCCGGTCGGCCACGCCGAGGTCGCGGGCCAGCCGCTCGTACTTGGCGGGGTTGCGCCCCCCGGCCACGCGCAGGACGTAGTTTTCGGGCAGCCGCGCGAGCATGCCCACCAGGTGCCGGACGCCCTTGAGGGCGAAGTTGGTGGCCGCCGTGGCCACCACCACCTGGTCCTCGGCGATGTGCGAGGCGGCCCGCAGCCGCAGCCGCTCCTGGTCGCCGATGGGCGAGAAGCGCTCCAGGTCCGGACGGTTGTAGATCACCGCGATGTCGTCCCGGTTCAGGTGGGGATGGGACTCCACCAGCCAGTCGCGGACCAGGTCCGACACGCAGACGAGGTGCGGGGTGCGGCGCATGCGGATGCGATCGATGACGTGGATGGCCCAGTTGCCGGGCGACAGCCGCCTGCGGAGCATCTTGAAGGAGCGGGCGAACCCCCTGGGCCAGGCACGTTTGGACAGTTCCCAGAATTTGGAGATGGGGCCGCCGCCGATGCGCAGGATGTCCTGGTTCAGGGTCTTGCCCATGCCGAAGACCAGGTCGTAGTCCCCCCTGCGGCAGGCCCTGTCCGCCGCAAAGGCGAACCACAGGACCTTGACCAGGCGGAACCCCCCGAACCGGCCCAGGACCACGGGCTCCACCCCTTCGGGCGGATCGGTCTCGCAGCGGGCGCAGATGAAGTCCACCTCGTGGCCGCGCGCGGCCAACGCCTCGCTCAGCCGCCAGGCAAAGGATTCCGCGCCGCCGTACCGGCTCAGTCTGGGCATGGTCACGGCCAGCCGCCCTGTTCTCAACGCCTTTTCCATGAAGTGAACTCTCGAACCTTTTTTATGGTTTGGCAACCGTGGAGTTGCCCGCCGGGCCAAAGACGGCTATGCATTCCGAAAAATCCGAAGGAACGCCATGTTTTTCAGCACCCCCGCCCCGGACCTGCACCTCTTCCTGCTCATCAACCAGCACTGGCACTGCGCCCTGCTGGACACCGTCATGCCGCTCTTCTCGTCCATGGCCGTGCTCATGGTCCTGCTCGTGGCCGCCGTGGGCCTGGCCGTGCTCAAGGGCGGCAGGAGGCAGCTGCTCCTGTTCCTCGTCCTGCTCGTCGGCATGGGCGTCTCGGACTTCTCCACCAACCTGGTCAAGCACCAGATCCACCGGGTCCGCCCGCTCAACGAGGTGGCCGGGACCCGCTATGTGGAAAACGGGGAGTGGCGCACCCGGCCGGACACCTTTGTCCGCACCAAGGAGAACGGCACCTCCTACCCCTCGGGCCACGCGGCCAACACCATGACCCTGGCCCTGCTCGCCGTGCTCCTGTGGCCGAAGCTCCGGCTGTGGCCCCTGCTGGTCCCGCTGGTGACGGGCTATTCCCGCCTCTACCTGGGCAAGCACTACCCCACGGACGTCCTCGCCGGATGGCTTTGGGGCGTAGTCGTGGCGGGACTGGTCTGGCTCCTGTGGAAGGAGCTCACGCGCCGTTTTCCGGCCCTGCGCCCGGAGTGATTCGCCAATCGTCAATTTCCTCGCCGCCGAACAACGGACTACTCGTCCCATCGAACGACGGACTATTCGTCCGCGTCCTCCGAAACCCCGGCCTGCCTGCGGTAGCGCCGGTAGACCCGGATGCCCAGCCAGCCCGAGACCACGAAGAGCACGACGCTCATGCCCACGGACAGGATCACGCCCTCGGTGGACTCGCGGTTCATGCCCGCACCGAACAGGGCGAAGATGAAATTCTGCGGGATATAGCCCAGGGTCGAGCCGAGCACGAAGGGCATGAGCGGGATGGAGCTCACCCCGGCGGCCAGGTTGGTGATCAGGTTGGACCCCAGGGGGAACAGCCGGATGGCCAGGGCCGTGTTGAACGGCTCGTGCTGGAGGAAGTGGTTGATCTTGTGCACGCGCGGGCCGAGCTTGCGCTCCACCAGGTCTCGGCCGCCCATGCGGGCGTAGAGCGCGGCCATGGCGCAGCCCAGTCCCGCGCCCACGGTGGACAGCACCGTGCCGCTGAAGGTCCCGAAGGCGAAGCCGCCCAGAAAGCCGATGAGCTGGCGGGGCAGTCCCACGGCGGTGAAGACCGCGCCCACGGCCAGAAAGATGACCACGGACAGCGGGCCGCGTCCGAGGATGTGGTCGTTGAACCACTGGGTGTTGGCGAGCATGTCGCCCAGCCCCAGGTACCGGGAGAGGTACACGGCCCCGCCGAGGATGGCCAGCATGACCAAGCCCTTGGTCAGGGACTTGAAATTCAGGTTGGAGTCGCGCTTATCCGAGGTCATTTCGCTCACGTTGCATGCAGTAGTACAGGGCCAGCAGGCAGGCCTGGCCGATGACGAACAGCGGGTCGCGCTGGGCGAACCCGTAGGCCAGCCCGGCCAATCCGGAGCCCCCCAGGGCCGCCAGCACCGGGCGCGCCGGAGGTTGTACGCCTTTCCCGCGCATTCGTAAAATCGC
Organism: Pseudodesulfovibrio mercurii; assembly: GCF_000189295.2. NCBI lineage: Bacteria > Pseudomonadati > Thermodesulfobacteriota > Desulfovibrionia > Desulfovibrionales > Desulfovibrionaceae > Pseudodesulfovibrio > Pseudodesulfovibrio mercurii. The sequence continues at coordinate 912,468 of NC_016803.1, forward strand.
GATGCGCACGAAAAACGCCCCCTGCACGACCACGACGAGGGCCAGGAGCCACCAGTGGTCGGGCAGGGTCATGCCTATTTCTTCTCTTTGACGGTGTAGCCGATGTGCCGGGTGATGAGCCACTTGACCCCGATGAGGTCCCAGATGCCCGCCAGGGCCCGGTCCAGGGTGCCGTACTTGGACACGCCCGCCCCGCGCTGCCGGTGGTTGACCTTGACCTCGTGGATGCGCGCGCCCTCCATCTTCATCAAAATGGGGAAATAGCGGTGCATGTTCTTGAACCGGGGGATGCGGCGCAGCAGGTCCGTGCGCATGACCTTGAGGGAGCAGCCGGTGTCGTGCACGCCGTCGTCCACGATGGAGTCGCGGATCCTGTTGGCGATGCGCGAGGAGATGCGCTTGATGAAGGTGTCGCGGCGCCTGGCCCGCCAGCCGATGACCATCTCGCAGTCCCGGCCGAAGGCGGCGAGCATGTCCGGGATGTCGGCCGGGTCGTTCTGGAGGTCCGCGTCCATGGTGACCACGATGTCCGACTCCACGGCGTCGAACCCGGCGCAGAAGGCGGCGGACTGGCCCCTGTTCTCGGCAAAGGCCACGTAGCGCACCTCGGGGTGTTCGGCGGCCAGGTCGCGGATGATGTCGAGGCTCCGGTCCGTGCTGCAATCGTCCACGAACACGGCCTCCCAGGGACGGCCCGTGGAATCGGCCGCCGCCCGGATCTCGGCGAACAGGGTCTGAAGGTTGTCCTGCTCGTTGTAGACCGGCAGGACCACGGAAAACTTTTCGGCGTTGCTCATAGGGGTGATTCTCTACGGAATTCGGGAAGGGTTGTAAACTTTTTGCTGGTCCTTTCCCCGCCGGACCGCAGTTTTCGCGGCCCGAAAAATATTTTTTGGAATTTCTCTAAATTTGCTGTTGACAAAAATCCGTCACCAACCTAGATACAGCCTCTCACGTGTCGCGGGGTGGAGCAGTACGGTAGCTCGTCGGGCTCATAACCCGAAGGTCGTAGGTTCAAATCCTGCCCCCGCTACCAAAGAAATCAAGCGGTTGCATCTGAATGGATGCAACCGCTTCTTCTTTTTGTCCCCACGCCCCGGCCCTCAATACCGCTCGCCCGCGGCGGCGTCCGGGGGGAAGGCGGCGTCGATGCGCCCCAGTTCCTCCGGGGACAGACGGACCTCGACGGCGGCCGCGTTTTCGTCCAACCGTTCAACCCGGCGGGTGCCGGGGATGGGCACCACGTCCTCGCCCCGGGCGAGCAGCCAGGCCAGGGCCAGCTGGGCCGGGGTGCAGCCCTTGTTCCGGGCCAGGCTTTCCACGGCCTCGACCAGCCTGAGGTTCCGGGCGAAATTCTCCTCCGAAAAACGCGGGTTCTCCAACCGCCAGTCGTCCGGGCTCAGTTCGCTTCGGCTCTTGATCTTCCCGGTCAGGAAGCCCCGGCCCATGGGGCTGTAGGCGACCAACCCGATGCCCAGCTCACGGCAGGCGTCCAGGACCTCGCCCTCGACCTCGCGGGTCCACAGGGAATATTCGTACTGGAGCGCGGCGATGGAATGCACCCCGGCGGCGCGCCGCAGCTCGTCGGCCGAGAGCTCGCACAGACCCAGATGCCGGACCTTGCCCTCCTCCACCAGCCGGGCCATGGCCCCCACGGTATCCTCGATGGGCGTGTCCGGGTCCATGCGGTGCTGATAATAGAGGTCGATGCGGTCCGTGCCCAGGCGGCGCAGGCTGGCCTCGCAGGCCCGGCGCACGTAATCCGGGCTTCCGTCCAGGCCGATGAAGTCGCCCGCCTCGTTGCGCACCACGCCGAACTTAGTGGCCAGGACGACCTCGTCCCGGCGGGCGGCAAGGACCTTGCCGAGCAGCCGTTCGTTCGCGCCCAGGCCGTACATGTCGGCCGTGTCCCAGAAGTTAACGCCCACGTCCAGGGCGTGTTCGAGGGTCGCCAGCGAGCGGCCCTCCTCCCTCGGCCCGTAGAAATCCGACATGCCCATGCAGCCGAGCCCGATGGCCGAAACCGTCGGGCCGTCGGTTCCCAATCGTCGCGTTTTCATGCCTGCCCCCTTTGGCGCGGGTGAAGCGGTTTTCCGGTTGCGCCGGGCCGTCACCCGCCCTGTTCCCTCGCCCCGGGCGCACCCTGCCCACCGGTATAGCATGCCCCGCCCGAAAAATGAAAGGGACCCGGCCGGAACCGGGTCCCCTTGTCGCACGATCAGGAGCTTCCCTACTTCATGGCCGCCCGGCCCAGGTGGTGCACGTCGGCCGTGACCTCCTTCAGGTGACAGACGGCGCAGTTGCCCTGGGCGCCTATGGCCCGGATGTTGCCCTGGTATTGCAGGGGCGCGATGTTGTCGCGGTTCGCGCCGTAGCGGTTCACCGCCGGGTAGTTGGCGTGCGGACTGTTGTGGCAGGCGATGCACAGCATCCTGCCCGTCTTGTCCGGACTGTTGCGGTAGAGGGTGTCCCCGCCCGTGGTCCAGGTGTTGAACCCGAGGGAAGTCTTGGCGTCCGGCTTGACATTGGGGTCCACGTGGCAGGTCCGGCAGTCCGGCTCCTGCATCCACGGCAGGCGCGGGTTGATGGCGGCCAGGTTCTCGGCGGAGCGCGGGGTCAGGTGGGCCATGAGCCGACCGGCCCGCTGCTTGCCCTGCTCCTGTTCACGCTTGAGCAGAGACAAGGCGTGGTCCTCCAGGTAGCCGTGGCAGCGCACGCAGCCGATGTCCGCCTGGGCGTGCACCCCGCGCAGGCACTTGGTCGGGCCGTCGGGCCGGTTGGGATGGCAGTAGGCGCACGCCTCGGAGCCCCGGCCGGACAGGAAGTTGGCGTGGAAGCCGTGGATGGCCGCCGGCAGGTTCAGGAGGGCGGGGTTGCCCTCGGCCCCCAGGACCGGGTCCGGATGGCAGCTCTGGCAGAGCCGGGGCTTGCCTCCCTCGGCGGACGCGGCCAGCTCGGTGTTGCTCAGGCGGTCGTGGGACCGGAGCACGTTGCGTCCGGTCGTCCGCGAGATGCCCGCCAGGTCGTCCACCTTCCACGGGCCGCCGTGGCAGTTCCGGCAGCCCATCTCCGTGGACGTGGGGGCCACGGCCCTGGTCGCGGCCAGGAGCCTGCCCGTGCCCTTTTCGCGGGCCACCACCGTGAAGACGGGATAGGGGTTGAAGCCGCCGTCCGCCGGGTACGGCTCCACCGGGATGAGCTTGGCCTCGAAGCAGTTGAGCTCGCCGTTCTCGTGCATGGGCCCGATCAGGCCGCAACCGGCCAGCCCCACATTGTCCTCTGGCCGCGCCCCGAACAGGCACTCCGCGTGTTCCCAGAACAGGGACGCCCTGGCCGGTTCCTCGAAGCCCGGCTCCACGTGGTAGGAGAGCTCCACGCCCTCGGTGACCACCTCGGGCTTGTCGCCCCGCCGGATCAGCTGGGCGAAGAGGTCGTTGGCGGGCGGCAGCAGGACCCACTCGGCATAGCTGTCCGAGATGCAGTGCATGCCCAGGTTGTTCCAGGCGAGCAGGACGTACTCGTCCTTGTCGCGGTCGAAGGGCGGAATGTCCACGGTCAGTTGCGGAGGCGTCCAGGCCCGGTTGCCGGGCTTGCCGCCGTGCAGGCCGTCCACGATGTACGCGGCCAGGGCCAGCCGCTCCTGGTCCGTGCCCGCCCACGGCGGCATGACCGGGGTGATCCGGCCCATGCCCGCGATCTTGGCGTCCATGCCGACCAGCGGATACTGCGCGGTCAGGGGCAGGATGTCGTTCATGGGGCCGCCGATGGAGTGGCAGGAGGCGCATTGCAGCTGGAAGAGCACGCGCCCGGCCTCCAGGCGGTTGGCCTCGGTGATCGGTCCGACCCTGGCCCACCCGGCCGAGGCCAGCAGGCCGGATTCGCGCAGCCCGTCCAGGTCGGCGGTCCGGATCTGGTTGGAATACATGTACCCGTGGATGACGTAGGGCTTGCGGGCGGCCTCGCGCAGGAACTCGAAGGTGCCGATGAACCCGAAGCCGAGCAGGAGGAGGATCAGGGACAGGCTGATGCGGGCCTCCCGGCGCAGGCGCAGGATCATGACCGAGCCCAGGACGAACAGCCCGGCGGCCAGGAACGGGATCAGCCGGTAGAAGGCGGTCATGCGCGCGGCCTTGACCGTCAGCCGCTCCAGGGCCTCGGGCGGCAGGACCGAGAAGTACCACCAGCCGAAGCCCACGGCCAGGACCACCGGCACGATGGTCCAGCGGGCGCAGCAGCGGTAGACCAGCTCCCTTGTCTCCTCGTCCTCGATGCGGTGGGCGGTGAGGAAGCCGAACAGCCCGGCGATCATCAGGGCCATGGCCGTGCGGAAGCACAGGCCCGGCCAGAAGGACGGGTTGAAGAAGCCCGCCCAGAAGCCGCCGCCCGTAAGCCACGCCCCCGGCGTGAGCATGAAGCCGATGATCCCGTTGATCATGAACAGGGAGAGCCAGGCGAAGACGAAGTACAGCCAGCCGATGATCAGATGGCTGCGCCGGTCCATGCGGTCGAACCGGTAATGGTAGATGAGCAGGGAGACGATCTCGGCCAGGAAGAAGACCCACTCCGTGGCCCAGGCGAAGACGAAGGTGTGGATCAGCGTGGACGTGGCCTGTGGCGCGATGACCGAGATGGTGATCCAGATGCCCACGCCGGTCATGCCGCCGAAGACCATGGTCAGGAGCAGGAAAAAGCGCGTGTGCCGCTTGACGTACTCCAACAGCGGCGCGGAGCGGAGCTTCGCGGCCAGGGTCTCGAACACGGGCAGGAACAGCCCGCCGCCCACGGCGAAGTGGGCCACGAACACGTGCACCACCGCCACCAGGGCGATGAAGAAGCCGCCGCCGAAGGTCGTCAGTTCCCAGATGGGGTATTGCATGACTAGCCCTCCCTGGACGGCCCGACGGCCAGGCGCAGCATGTAGCCCACGGCGATCAGCCCCAGCCCCAGGGAAACCAGGAACAGGACCAGGGGCGAGACCTCGCCCGTGACCGTCAGGTGTCGCGGCGAAAAATACGGGGCCAGCGACAGGTTGCGCAGCACGGCCCGCGCCACGACCATCAGGGAGACGGTGACCACGACCCACAGGGTCGCGCTCCTCGGCCGTCCCGCGAACCCGGCCAGCAGCAACGGAATGGTGCTGGCCACGCCCGCCAGGAGCAGGCCCGAGGCCAGGAGGTCGCCGCCCATGAACTGAAGCAGGATACCCCGAGGCAGGGCCATGAGCCACCACAGCCCGACGGCCATCTGCACCAGGGTCGCGGAGGTGAAGACCTTCATGCCCAGCGCCCTGCCCTGCTCGGCCGCCCAAAGGGGGAGCTGGCCCGGGCGGTCCGCGACCAAGGCCGCGAACAGGCCGCCCAGGGCGACGCTGGCCAACAGGAAGTGCAGATAGCGGGGCACGGTGGTCGCCTTGAAGAAGGTCAGGATGGTCCCCTGCGGATTGGTGAAGTATTCGGTCCAGTTGAACGGCGTCTCCATGGTCGCCAGCACGCTGGTCAGCACCAGGGAGATGCACAGGACCATGCCCAGTCCGAAGACCAGGAAGACGGGTGAGCCGGGATGCTCGGCCTTCTGCCGGTGCTGGTGGATGTACAGGGCGTAGTACCCGGCGATGAGCAGGACGATGACGCTGAGCCACCAGACCGCGGACAGCACCGCGCTGGTGTAGAACAGGTGGCCGTAGAGCACCTGGAGAAAGAGCAGCGGGGCCACGCCGAAATTGACCGCCAGGGCGAAGGTCGTGGGCAGCTTGTTCGCCACGGCCCGGGCCAGCGGATCATGCCGGTCCGCCAGGGCCAGCCAGGCGGCCAGCAGCCCGCCCCCCAGCAGGATGTTGACCATGATGATGTGCGCGACGAATGTCAGGATGTTCAATCCTTCGAACCAGCCCCAGCCCACCGGAATCGCATCCGGCACGGGCATCAACGCAGTCGGATCCATACAACCTCCTCCGCAGGTGAACACGCCCCGCCCCCATCCCCCGCCGGTGCGCGTGCAGGTATCCGGGACATACCATGTTGCACAATCCGCTACAACATTCGGGCCTTTATAAATACCCTTCAGCGCCGTTCCGCCGCACAGGAAACGGGAAATATGCCGCAACGTGAAATTATCGCGCCGGGGCAACCCTTTGATTGACTGTACAATTCAATTGGTGCAATGGAGAGAATAGGAGTAAATACCGGCTGCGGGACAACACGCATCGGCAGAGGAAGGGTATACGTTCACAGACCAACCCGCAGACAACACCTTGAAACGAGGATTGTTCCATGAAGACACTCCTGAAGTTCTCCCCCATCATAGTGGCCGTACTCATGGCCCTCCTGCCCACGCCCGAAGGGTTGTCACCCAACGCGTGGTATTTCCTCTCCATCTTCGTCGGCGTCGTGGTCGGCCTGATCATCGAGCCCGTTCCGGCCGCCCTGGTCGGCCTGGCCGGCGTGGCCCTGGTGGCCTTCCTCGGCCTGGTGGACCCCAGCCCGACGGCCAACCGCAACTGGGCCTTGTCCGGCTTCTCCAACGGCGTCATCTGGCTGATCTTCTCGGCCTTCATGTTCGCCCTGGGCTACCAGAAGACGGGGCTGGGCAGGCGCATCAGCCTGCACCTCATCCGCTACCTGGGCAAGTCCACCCTGGGACTCGGCTACGCCATCGCCTTTTCCGACGCGATCCTGGCCCCGTTCATGCCCTCCAACACCGCGCGCAGCGCGGGAACCATCTACCCCATCGCCAGCAACATCCCGCCCATGTTCAACTCCACCCCGGACAACGAGCCGCGCAAGATGGGCGCGTATCTGGCCTGGGTGGGCATCAGCGCCACCTGCGTGACCAGCTCCATGTTCCTGACCGCCCTGGCCCCGAACCTGCTGGCCGTGGACATGATCCAGAAGAGCGTGGGCGTGACCATCAGCTGGGGCGACTGGGGCAAGATCATGATCCCGGCCATGCTGCCCCTGTTCCTGCTGACCCCGTGGCTCGGCTACCTGCTCTATCCCCCGACCCTGAAGCACTCCCCCGAAGCCCCGGCCTGGGCCGTCGAGGAACTGCGCAAGATGGGCCGCATCTCCACCAAGGAACTGATGATGCTCGGCTACGCCGTGCTGGCCCTGGTCTTCTGGATATTCGGCAAGCAGTTCCACGTGGACAGCACCGTGGCCGCCATCTCCGTGCTCTCGCTCATGGTCCTGACCAACGTCATCACCTGGCAGGACGTCATCACCAACAAGGGCGCCTGGAACGTCCTGACCTGGTTCGCCACCCTGGTGGCCATGGCCGCGGGCCTGAAGAAGACCGGCGTGCTCGACTGGGTGGGCCACATGATCTCCAACAACCTCGCGGGCATGGCGCCGAGCTCGGTGATCATCCTGCTGGTCATCCTCTTCTTCGTGCTCCACTACTTCTTCGCCAGCACCACGGCGCACACCACCGCCCTGCTGCCCCTGTTCATGGCCACGGCCGCCCCGCTGCTGCCGCCCGAGATGCTGCCCAAGCTGGCGCTCATGCTCGCCGGTTCCCTCGGTCTCATGGGCATCATCACCCCCTACGCCACAGGCCCCTCGCCCATCTGGTACGGCGCGGGCTTCATCAGCCAGGCGCGCTGGTGGGCGCTGGGCGGCATCTTCGGCCTGTTCTACCTGCTGGCCATGATCGGGGTGACCATATTCTACGTCTAACCCCGACGCCCCCGACAACCCCAACCGACCGGCCGGCCGCATCCCCGATGCGGCCGGCCTTTTCGTGCGCCGGTGGAAATGAAGAAACGATCGGAAGCGGAGGCCGCCTCACGACGTTCGCCGGGTCGAGCGGAAGCGCAAAAAAAAAGCCCGGTCAAAAGACCGGGCTTTCGCGTTCGACGGGAAAATCTAGAGGGCGTGGTGGAAATCGACCACGTGCTGGAGGGCGTCGCCCAGGGGGTCGAAGGTGTCGGCAAAGGAGCAGAACGACAGGTCGGTCAGGGGCGCGCAGTGCTCCGCGCCGAACAGGGCGGGCACGTATCCGGCCTCGTCGGTGTGGTGCGGGAACACCTCGGGTCCGTCGGAGAACAGCTCGAAATAGGTCAGGATGTCGGCCCCGTGGTCCGCGTGCGCGCCATGGGCCTGGTCCAGGGCCGAATGCTCGTCCGCTCCGGACGGCACGTCGCCCTTGGAGTCCACGTGGTCGCGGAACTCCCCGCTCATGGACCGGTCCGTGAGCGGTCCGGCCGCCGTCTCCATGTTCATGGCCGCGTCGCCGAAGGCGAACAGGTAGACGTCGCCCGGCACCTCCTCGCCGCCGTGCAGCTCGAACATGGGCAACGCCCCGTCCTGGGCCATGGACAGGTAATCCTTGATGACCACCACGCCGCCATGCTCGCCGGTCAGGACCAAGTCGTTGCCCTGGGCCGAAAACACGACCTCGGACACGTAAAAACCGAATTTGACGGGAACGTCGGGAGAAAGCGTGTACTCGGCGACTTTGCCGGGCTCGGGAAGATCCACCAGCATGGACGTGTGAGTGGGAGCGGATTCCGCCACGATAGCCTCCTGGGGATAAGGGGTCGGCACCGACCATGATGTGCCGTTCGCTGCACATCATTAACACAACTAAACAATACTGTCAAAAGCAGTTTAATTCCGCATGTTACCCTGTGGAAAACTCGAAAAACACGTCCGATTGAGCACGAAAGGAGCCATTTGGTGAAGAAACGGTGTAACCGGTTGACGGCCAACCCCGTTTATCGGTTATATGATCTGACCATGCGAATCTATACCATTTTCCATTTTGCGGCAAGTCTCCGCCTCCCCTGGCGGCTTCCGGCCTTCCTGGCCCTGTGGTTTCTCCTGCTGACCGTGCCGGTCCGGGCCGACGATCCCGGACAGATGATCGCGCCCTGCCTCGCCTGTCACACGGCGGAACGCATCTGCCGGAACGTGGACAGCGGCGACGCGTTCTGGACCGACACGGTCAAGCGCATGATCGCCAAGGGAGCGCACGTGGGCCCGGATCAGGTCCCCGGCCTGGTCGCCCTCCTGGCCAACCCCGACCACGCCGAGGTCCGCAGGCTGCTGGACTGCCCGGCTCCGGGCAGCCCCGAGACGGCGGCCGCCGTCCCCACCGCCGTGATCCTGGGCCATCCCCTGCTCATGATCCTGGTCCTGCTCCTGGGGCTGTGGGTGGCCTGGCAGGGCGTGAACCGCGCCCGCTTCACCCTGCTCGGGCAAAAGGTCGCCTTCAACTGGAAGGGACACACCCGCTACGGGCTGGTGGTCATGGCCCTGTGGTTCGTCGGGGCCGTGGGCGGGTCCATCGTGACCGACATGCTCCAGGGCATCCCCGACGCCTACGAACTGCACGGGACCATGGCCAAGATCATGCTCGCGCTCATCGTCTTCGGCGCGGCCACCGGGCTGTACATGGACCGCAGAAAGGCGAAGCGCTCGATCATGCCCGTGCTGCACGGCGCGGCCAACATGCTCCTCCTGCTCCTGGCCCTGGGACAGCTCGTCACGGGCCTCGTCATCCTCGGCCGACTGTTCGCGTCCTAGGCGTGATTCTCGCGAAAACTTCACGGCGGGGCTTGCAACCCCGCCTTTTTTATGTCCATTATCCGGCCACCATGACCGTATTCAACGACAACGCTGTGGGCGCGCTGGAATTCACCGTGACCTGGGAATCGGACGGCGAGCGCCATGAGGAATGGTTTCTGGGCCGCAAGGTCAACCCGGTGAACGACATCTTCCCGACCGGTATGCGCGAGGCCCTGGAAGGCAAGGAGGCCGGGGAATCCGTGGTCTTCACCTACGAGCCGCGCCTGTGCATCCCCCGGCGCAAGGAGAGCCTGGTCCTGCGCCTGGACCGCGACCGGCTGCGGCGCAAGACCGTGCGGGGCGAGCCGATCCTGCCGCGTGTGGGCCGGTTCTATCCCCAGGGACACATCGACGGCCTGCTGGACATCTACCCGGACACCCTGACCCCGTTCCGGCTGGTGGACCTGGACAACGAGACCTTCACGGCGGACCGCAACCACCCCCTGGCCGACGTGCCGGTGACCATCGCGGCCAAGATCCAGTATCTGGAGGAGCGCGACACCGGGACCTACGGCTCCCTGACCCACTGGCGCGAGGCCGTCTGCGACTGGGGGCCGGGCATGCAGGCCATGCTCCACGGCGAGCCGCCGGACTTCTTTCACCCCGCCTTCTTCGACCGCTTTGCCGACCTGGACGAGGACTTCCGCCCGCCCAGGCCCGATGCGGCCGCCCTGCGCAACTACCAGTCCATCCTCGGACGGTTCGTGGAACCAGGCATGCGCCTGCTGGACCTCTCCCCGGACTCCGAGCGGCCCACCGGGCAATACGACGGCGCGGCCTGCCTGGGCGCCCTGGAATACATGGACCGGCCTGTGGACATCCTGCGCTACGTGGCCTACTTCCTGCCGCCCGGCGCTCCGGTGGTCCTGGCCTTCTCCGAATCCTTCGACCCGGACCGGGCCATCCGGGGATGGCGGGAGCTCCTGCCCTTCGAACGCATGGGGCTGGCCCTGGAATACCTGCGCATGGCCGGATTCACCCGGGACCTGGGGACCGTCTCCGTGCGCAACGACTGGCGCGACCGCGACGACCCCCGGTTCCTGGAGACCAAGGGCGTCAGCGACACCCTGTTCGTGGCCTACGGGCGCAAGCCGGAATAGGACGGAAAGCGGAAAGGACGGCGGGCCGCCATGAAACAGCGGCCCGCTGCAAGGTGGGACATGGGGACCGCCCCGGACGCCGCCCCGTCCGGGGACGTGCGTTACGCGGCTATTCCCCGAGCTTGACGAGGATCTTGATGTTCTCGTCCTTGTTGTTGATCAGTTCCAGGAACCCCTTCTCCACGATGTCCTCCAGGCCGATGCGTCCGGTGATCAGGGACTCGGCCGTGAGCCGCCCGCCGGCCAGCAGGGCGGACACGCCCATGAAGTCGTCCAGGGTGTAGGCCAGGGTGCCGATGATGCGCTTGTCCGTGCCGCTCAGGCTGAAGAAGTTGAACTCGCTCGGCTCCTCGAAGATGCCCACGATGATGGCCCGGCCCGCGTTGCGGATGAGGTCCACGGCCAGGGGGCCGGTCATCTTGTTGCCCACGCACTCGAAGGACACGTCGGCCCCGGACCCGTTGGTCATGGCCTTGACCTCGGCCACGGGATCGCACTCGCGGGGGTTGAGGACCACGTCCGCGCCGCACTCCTTGGCCTTGGCGATGCGGGCGGCGGACATCTCCAGGACGATGACCTTGGCCGCTCCGGCGGCCCTGGCGGCCATCATGGTGCCCAGACCGATGGTCCCAGCGCCGATGACGACCACGGTCTCGCCGAGGATGGTGCCCGCCTCGCGCACGGCCTTGAAGCCCGTGGCCAGCGGCTCGATGACCGCCCCGGCCTCGGGGGAAACGCCCTCGGGCAGCACGTAGCAGAGTTCGGCCGGAACGTTGACGTACCGGGCGAAGGCCCCGTCGTTGTGCAGACCGGTGAAGGCCAGCTTCTCGCAGACGTTGTACCGTCCGGCCCGGCAGGTGACGCACTCGCCGCAGTGCTGGCAGGCGTCCGGGGCGACCATGTCGCCGACCTTGACGTTGGTCACGCCGTCGCCCAGCTCCACCACCCGGCCGGTGAACTCGTGGCCCAGGATGACGCTGCCCTGCTTGCCGGTCAGGGGATGCGGAGCGTCCACCGGGATGAAAATGGGCCCGGCCACGTATTCGTGCAGGTCCGACCCGCAGATGCCGCACCACTCGACCGCGATCTTGACCCAACCCGCCGGAGGGGACGGGGGAACGGGAACGGTCTCCACCCGCACGTCCTCTCTGGCATGCCAAACAGCGGCTCGCATTGTCTCACTCATGGGAAAACCTCCATTACGTTCAGGTTGATGGATTCACGGTTGCCACCGGTGCGCTCTTGACGGTGTCCGCCCTGATGCACCCCAGATGCCAAGGGGAAAGCGGACGCGCCCGGCCTCCCTCTTCCCCGGCCGGGAACTCCAATGATCCCAAGTCACGAACACGGCCAATTTGGGTATCGGACCGAATCGGTATACAAAAGCGGGCTGTGCGAAATTCGAACAGGGCTGACAAAACTGTATGCTTTCCGAACAGAAAACGAACCACAGAAAATGGACGAGAACAGACGGAAATCGGGCGCGGAAACGAAAAGGCCCCGGAGGCGGAACACCTCCGGGGCCGGTTTCGGCGGGAAGCCGGGCCGGACTAGTCGTCCAGCTGGATGTCCTTGCCCTCAAGCACGCGGTTCATGTTGCGCACCGCGCACATCTTGCCGCACATGGTGCAGGAGTCCTTGTGCTCGGGCTCCGAGGACTTGCGGTATTCCACGGGCTTGACCGGGTCCATGGCCAGGGCGAACTGGGCGTCCCAGTCCAGGGCCGCGCGGGCCCGGGCCATGTTGTTGTCCCACTCCACGGCGCCGGGATAGCCCTTGGCGATGTCGGCGGCGTGGGCCGCGATGCGGGTGGCCACGATGCCCTCCTTCATGTCCTCGAGGGTGGGCAGGCGCAGGTGTTCGGCCGGGGTGACGTAGCACAGAAAGTCCGCGCCGGACGCGCCCGCGATGGCCCCGCCGATGGCCGCGGTGATGTGGTCGTAGCCCGGCGCCACGTCCGTGACCAGGGGGCCGAGGACGTAGAACGGCGCGTTGTGGCACAGCCGTTTCTCGATCATCATGTTGCCGGGAATCTCGTTCATGGCCATGTGGCCGGGGCCCTCGATCATGACCTGGACGTTGCGCTCCCAGGCGCGCTTGGTCAGCTCGCCCAGGGTGATCAGCTCCTCCACCTGGGAGGCGTCGGTGGCGTCGTACAGGCAGCCGGGACGGCAACCGTCGCCCAGGCTCAGGGTCACGTCATATTCTTCGCAGATGTCCAGCAGCCGGTCGAAGTGCTCGTAGAACGGGTTCTCGGCCTTGTTGATCTCCATCCAGGTGAACAGCAGGGAGCCGCCGCGCGAGACGATGTTGGTCAGCCGTTTCGCGCTCTTGACCTTCTCGGCGGTGTGCTTGTTCAGGCCCGCGTGGATGGTCAGGAAGTCCACGCCGTCCATGACGTGGCGCTCGACCACCTTGAAGAACTCGTCCACGGTGATGTCCTGAAGGTTCTTGTCGTAGAAGCCCACGGCGTCGTAGATGGGCACCGTGCCGATCATGGCCGGGGACATCTCCACCAGTTTCTGCCGGAATTCCTGAGTCTTGCCGTAGCAGGACAGGTCCATGATGGCCTCGGCCTTCATGTCCAGGGCGGCCCGGACCTTTTCCAGCTCGGGCTCGACGTCGCAGCAGTCCTTGGAGATGCCGAGGTTGACGTTGATCTTGATGCGCATGCCCTCGCCCACGGCCTCGGCGTCCAGGTTCTTGTGGTTCTTGTTGGCCGGGATGATGACCGAACCTCTGGCCATCCGCTCCATGAGGTCCTCGATGCGGATGTTTTCCTTACGGGCAACGGTCTCCATCTGGGGGGTGACGATGCCCTTGCGGGCCGCGTCCATTTGCGTGGTATAGCTCATTGGGTTACTCCTTCGCCGCGTCCATTTGGTGACGCAGCGCGGTTATTGTGTCTGCAATATTCGCTCCCCCGACGATCTCGGTGACCAGGGCCGCGCAGCGCGCGCCGTGCCGGACCACCTCGCCGAGATTGTGCTCCTTGATGCCGCCGATGGCCACGAACGGGATGTCCAGATGGGCGACCACCCAGTCGAGGTATTCGAAGCCCACGGGATCGACCACGTCGTCCTTGGTGTAGGTCCTGAAGATCGGACCCACGCCGATGTAGTCCGCGCCGCACCGGACGGCCTCGCGGGCCTGTTCCGGGCTGTGCGTGGACAGGCCGATGGCCATGTCCGGGCCGACCAGCCGACGGACGCACTCCACGGGCAGGTCCTCCTGCCCCACGTGTACGCCGTCCGCGCCCACCAGGATGGCGATGTCGATGTCGTCGTTGACGATGAAGGCGGCCCCGGCCTCGCGGGTCATCTCGCGGATGGCGCGGCACTCCTCGAGCTTGGCGCCCGCCTTCTTCTCCTTCTCGCGATACTGGACCAGTTTGATGCCCGCGTCGAGCATCTGCCGGACGACCTCGACGTTGGACCGGCCCAGGGAGAATTTCTCGGCGGTCAGGCAGTAGAGGTCCGTGTCCAGGATATTGTGTCGGGTGATGGTCATCACTCGCCCTCCTTGCCGTTCATGGTCCCCAGGAAATGGGACAGGATCACGTCCGCCTGCTTGGCGGCGGCGATGCCCACCCTGGGCGACAGGGGCGGCGTGTCCAGGTTGCACTCGGTGGTCCCGTCGCCGATGAGATAGAAGTTGTCGCGAATCCTGCGGGTAACCAGGGCGTCGCCGTCGCCGCAGCCGCCGATGCCCGAGGCCGTGACCACCAGCCTCCCCAGGGGCAGCAGGGCCTCGACCAGCCGCTTCTTGGCCACGGCCCGGTCCAGGGCCTCGACCACGGCGTCGCACTCGCCGAACAGCCGCTTGACACGGGCCACGTCGATGCGCTCCACGTAGATTTCCAGCTCGAGGTCGGGGTTCACGGCGCGCATGTTGGCGGCCAGGGCCTCGGCCTTGAACTCGCCCACCTGGGCGCTGAAGAACGCCTGGCGATTCAGGTTGGAGAACTCCACGCGGTCGAAATCCACCAGGACGAAGCGGGTGAAGCCGCTGCGCACCAGGTGCATGGCGCAGTTGGAGCCCAGTCCGCCGCACCCGGCCATGCCGATCTTCACCCGTTGCAGCCGGGCCAGCCTGTCCTCGCCGATGTGGGCGGCGATCCCTTCCTCGACCTTGTTCATGCCCCCTCCATGGTTGCAGACGAAGTCTCGAAGATGGGCTCCCAGTCCTTGAACACGGGCTGGTATCCCTTGAGACGCAGGGCGGCGCAGACCTCGTCCACGCTGCGGGCGTCGCTGATGTCGAACTGGCCGGTGTTCTCCTCGTCGCTGGTCTCGGCGGAGTGCCCGCCCACGGCCGTGGACACGCCCGCGGACATGCGGGTCACGCCCAGCGGCAGGATGTTCTCGCGGAACTCGGCGTTCTCGCGGGTGGAGATGGTGATGCCCACCCTGGGCAGGAAGATGCGCAGGGCCATCAGGAACTGGACCATGTCCTTGTCCGAAACGATGGTCTTGGGCTCCCAGTCGCCCACGTGCGGACGCATGCGCGGCAGGGACACGGCGATGTCCGTCTCCGGGTAGCGGTGCATGAGATAGGCCGCGTGCAGGCCGGTCAGGAGCGCGTCGCGCCGCCAGTCGCCCAGCCCCAGGAGCGCGCCGATGTTGACCACGCGCATGCCCGCCCGGCAGGCCCGTTCCGGAGCGTCCAGACGGAAGCGGTAGTCCCGCTTGGGCCCCTTGGGGTGGAGCACGGCGTACAGCTCCTCGTCGTAGGTCTCCTGGAACATGGTCATGCCGTCCACGCCCGCCTTGACCAGGCGCGCGTACTCCTCCCCGGTCAGGGCGAAGACCTCGATGGACACGGACGGGAAGTGCTTGTTCAGGACCCTGGTGCAGGCCTCGAGGTAGTCCACCCCGGTCTTGGCCGGGGCGTCGCCCGTCAGGATGAGCAGGTTCTTGAGCCCGGTGGCCGCGATGGCCGCGCCCTCCACGTCCACCTCCTCCAGGCTGAGCATGGAGCGGTGGATCTTGTTGGTGCAGTTGAACCCGCAGTAAACGCAGTGGTTGGTGCAGATGTTGGCCAGGTAGAGGGGAGTGAACAGGCTGACTGTCCGGCCGAAGTGCTGGACGGTCAACCCGCTGGCCTTGCGGGCCATCTCCTCGAGCAGGGTGGAGGCGGCCGGGCTCATCAGGGCCATGAAGTCCTCCACCGTGGCCGTGGTCCGGTTCAGGGCCCGGCGCACGTCCTCTTCCGTGAAGTCGTCGAAACGCGCGTCGGGCAGCGCCTCGGCGTAGGTTTCGATGAGCGGGTAAAAACTCATGCCGCGCCTCCCAGGAAACCGGTCAGGGGCGAGGAGGCGTCGGCCAGCATCCGTTTCGCGCCGGGACCGGACAGGTACGCCTCGCGCCCGGCCCGGACCGCGCGACCGAAGGCGCGGGCCATCATGACCGGATCGGCGGCCGTGGCGATGGCCGTGTTGACCAGGACCGCGTCCGCGCCCATCTCCATGGCCTCGCAGGCCTCGGACGGACGGCCGATGCCCGCGTCCACCACGATGGGCAGGTCGATCTCCTCGATGAGGATGCGGACCATCTCGCGGGTCTTGAGCCCCCGGTTGGTGCCGATGGGCGCGCCCAGCGGCATAACCGCGGCCGCCCCCGCATCGACCAGGGCCTTGGCCACGTACAGGTCGGCGTTGACGTAGGGCAGGACGACGAAGCCCTCCTTGGCCAGGATCTCCGTGGCCTTCACGGTCTCGTAGCCGTCGGGCAGGAGGTAGCGGTTGTCCGAGATGACCTCGATCTTGATCCAGTCGCCGCAGCCCATGGCCCGGGCCAGCCGGGCGATGCGCACTGCCTCGTCGGCGTTGCGCGCGCCCGAGGTGTTGGGCAAAAGCTGCATGTGTTCGGGAATGCAGTCCATGACGTTGCCCGTGGTGGACTGAAGGTCGACCCGGCGCAGGGCCACGGTGATGACCTCGGAGCCCGAGGCCTCGCAGACGGCCGGGATGATCCCGTCGTCGCCGTATTTTCCGGTGCCGGTGAACAGGCGGCTGGTCAGGGTCCTGCCGCCGATGGTGAAGGTGTCCTTGGTCATGCGTGCTCCTAGCCCCCGCCCACGAAGCGGAGGATTTCCAGATGGTCGCCGTCGTTCAGGCTCACGGACTCGAAACGCTCGCCGGGCACGATGTCCCCGTTGCGTTCGACGACCACGGCCTGGGGCGCGATCTCCTTGGATTCGAGCAAGGCGAGAATGGTCAGGGGCTCGTCCAGCTCCGCCGCCTTGCCGTTGATGGTGACGATCATAACGGTCTCCTTGCAGGCGCGATGCCAAAGAAAAAGCGCCTGCCTCCGAGGTGAGGCAAGCGCTACATGATGACGAATTTCGACCCTGTGGCAGCTTCCCTACGTCGGTATTGTCCGAATCAGGTTCAAAGGGTCGGATCCGCTCGATCCATCTCAGCCCCGAAGGGCCCCCCTAGCTGAGAAAGAACCTATGCCCTTTTCCAACCCCTGTAAAGTTATTCATGGACACTAAAGTACCGTCCTGAAGCGGCCGATAAGGCTGCCGAGGCATATCATACAACGGGGGATGTCCTTCATGTTTTCCACATTGTTCCAGGCCACCGGTTTCAAGCGGGCCCTCGACCTGTTCGAGGCGGGTCGGTTAGACGAAGGCAGGGTGCTGCTCAAGAGCCTTCAGGACGAGTTCCTGGCGGTCTGCGACGAGAACGAGGCCCTCAAGCGGCAGTTGGCCGAGGTGGCGGAAGTCCTCGACCTGGCGGAAAAGGTTCGGTTCGACGGCCAGAAGTACTGGCTCGACGAGGACGGCGAGCGCAAGGGGCCCTTCTGCCAGGTCTGCTACGACCGCGACGGGCTGCTGGTCCATCTGCACCGGCACGAAAAGCACTGGGAATGCCAGAGCTGCCACAGCCTCTACGTGGCCTCGGGCGAGGCCGACAAGCCCGCGCCCAAGAAGCCGCGCATGCGCTCCGCCATGGAAAAGAGCGTGCCCCTGTTCCTGGAACAGGAAATGGGCTGATCCGGCCCCGCCACGCGAGAAAAGCCCCCGCACGGAACGCCGTGCGGGGGCTTTTTCTTGACGTTGATTTTCCGATGGGCGGAATCGAATCCCGAAGGCCGCTTTGCGGAGAAAGAACGCAGGGACCGGCCTAGAGGAACTTGGTCCCGAACAGGGTGGCCCTCCGGGTCCAGAGTTCGGTCATGCCGTCGTAGTCGAACTTGACCATGCCCCAGGCCAGGTCGTCCACGTTCATGCCCGGCAGATAGACCGCCACGAGCACGTTCTTGGTCACCCGGCGATGGTCCTTCCACAGGCTGGCGGCAAAGTCCTGAAGGGCCGCGCGGTCGGGCAGCTTGGTGGTGGACAGGAAGACCTTGAGCACGATCCAGACCTGACCATACTCGCGGGTCTCGGACTGTTCCAGGAGCTTGTAGCGGTAGCCGTGGGCGGTCTGGTCCGGGGTCGGATCGGGCCGTTTGACGTCCTGGAAGGCGGACCGGTCGATGACCAGGGTCTGCTGCTTTCCGGATTCGGGCGCGGTCCGGGGCTCATAGGCCGGTTCCGGCGCGGTCCGGGGCTCGGACTTCGTGGCCTCGGCCTTGATGGCGGCGGCCGAAAGCTCGGGTGCCTCCACCTTGGTGGGCCGGGCGGGTTCGGCGGGTTTCGCCGGGGCCTCGGCCCGGACGGACGCGGCCTGGGGCGTCACCGGCGCGACCACCACGCCCGCCTCGCGCGAATTGGCGTCCATGGCCGAGCGCAGGGAGTAGCCCAGGGAACTGCTCTCCGAGCGGATCATGTCGCTGGCCTTGAAGACCGCGTACCAGCCGTTGGCGAGCAGGCCGAGCTGAACCACGTCGCCGGGCCGCAGGGTCCTGACCAGGGGCGAATTGGTGGTCCGGCTCTGGTACACGTTGACCTCGTTGGTCAGGGCCACCCGCTGGATGGCCGTGGACTGCTGTTCGGGCGCGGCTTCGGCCCGGACCGGCGCGGCGGGCGCGGCGGCCGGAGCCGGGGCCGGGGCTGCGGCGGCGACCGGAGCCGGGGCTGCGGTGCGCTCCCCTGCCGGGACCGGCTCCAGGTACTTGGTGCTGCAATAGCCGATGCCGTTCATCTTGGAACGGATGGTCGCCTCGGCCGAAAAGACCATGGTCCAGTCGTCCTCGGGAAAATCGATGAGCACGGGCTCCCCGGCCTCCAGGGTGCGGACCTTGGTCCCCCGGACGTTCGGCTCGGAGCGGATGTTCAGCTTGGTGGACGAGCGGACCAGCTCACCCCACGGCTTGGGCTCGTAACGGTCCCGTGTGGACGTGAGGAACTTGGCGTTGGAGTAGCCGGCGGCCTTGGCCTCGCTCGGGTCCGTGGCGGCGGGCTCGTAGATGGCCACCCAGCCGTCCTTTTCGTGGG
Source organism: Pseudodesulfovibrio mercurii (assembly GCF_000189295.2). NCBI lineage: Bacteria > Pseudomonadati > Thermodesulfobacteriota > Desulfovibrionia > Desulfovibrionales > Desulfovibrionaceae > Pseudodesulfovibrio > Pseudodesulfovibrio mercurii. Next base: position 931,522 of record NC_016803.1, read on the forward strand.
CCACCCGGACCTTCTGTCCGGCGTACAGGCTGCCTATCCACTCGGCCTTGGGCGAACGGCCGTCGCGCAGGTTGAGCGGACGGTCCGTGTACATGATCCTGCCGAAGGCGAAGGCGGAGGAAGCGGCCAGGACCAGGGCCAGGGCCGCGACGAGAGTCAGGGAAAGTCTGCGCATGATCGTCACCCCCTACTTCATGGAGTTGAGTTCACGGATGACCCGGTCCGTGATGTCCATGTTGCCGTCCACGTAACCGATGATCTCCGGGTCGGTCAGGATCATGGTGAACCCCTGCTCTCGGGCGATCTCCCTGAGGATGGAGTCGGCCCGGCGCATGACGAAGCGGATCAGGCGGCGTTCCTCGTCCTGAATCTCCTGGTTGCTGTTCTGGACCAGCTGCTCGTAGCCGCGCACGGCCAGGCGCAGCTCGTTCTCGCGGCTCTGCTGTTCGCTCACGGACAGGGCGTCCTCCTTGAGGCCCTCCTGCAACTTGTTGACCTTGTCCAGGGCCCCGCGAACGCGGCGGTCCTTTTCCTTGCCCAGTCCGGCCAAGTCCTCCTGGGCGATCTTGCCGATCCTGGACTCGTTGATGATCCGCTGCGGGTTGACGAACCCGACCTTCGAAGGTTGGGCCGAAGCCGAAACCGCAGGCAGGAGCAGGACGGCGCACAGCCACAGGCACAGGGAAAAACGCTTCATAGGGGGTGATTACCTCATTGTTGCAAAGTGGGGCCAGCCTAGCCGACAACCCGGCCCCTGTCGATACCTACAGGGTGGACAGGGGGTCGAGGTCCAGGCCGGTGCGGACCGTGCGCGGGTCGGGGTTGGCCCGGACCATGGCCGCGTACAGCCCCCGGACCTTGCCCCAGTCGTCGGACTTGAGCAGGCAGTTGAACCGCCTGCGCCCGCGCAGCATGGCCAGAGGCGCGGGGGCCGGGCCGAGCACGTCCACCTGAAGCGCCCTGCCCTGCTCGCGCAGGACCTGGCCCAGGAGGTTGACCGCTGCCTGGCCGTTCTCGAAGTCCGCGGGAAAGCTGATGCGCACCAGGGCCAGATGCGAGAACGGCGGGTAGCGGAACAGGGTCCGCCGGGATATCTCGCGGTCGAAGAATCCCCGGTAGTCGCCGCCCAGGACCTCCTTCCAGATGGGGTGGTCCGGGTTGCGCGTCTGGATAAGCACCCGGCCCGGCCGGTCGCCGCGCCCGGCCCTGCCCGCCACCTGGACGAGCAGCTGGAAGGTCCGCTCCGAGGAACGGTAGTCCGGCAGGTTCAGGCCGAGGTCGCCGTCGGCCACGACCACCAGGGTCACGCCGGGGAAATGGTGCCCCTTGGAGATCATCTGGGTGCCCACCAGGACCTGGGCCTCGCCCCGCCCGAAGGCCCCGAGAATCTCCTCCAGCCGCTCCTGCTGCCGAGTGGAGTCGCGGTCCAGGCGCAGGACCCCGGTGTTCTCGGGCAACAGTTCGGCCAGGGTCTCCTCCAGCTGTTCCGTGCCCTCGCCCATGGGGATGAAATGCGCGCCGCCGCACTTGCGGCAGGTCAGGGGCCAGCCGTAGGTCCGGCCGCAGTAGTGGCAGACAAGTCGCTCGCGCCCCTTGTGGTAGGTCATGCCCACCTCGCAGTCCGGGCAGCGCACGGTCTCGCCGCAGTCCAGGCAGTACATGAGCGGGGCGTAGCCGCGCCGGTTGAGCATGACGATGACCTGCTCCCCGGCCTCGACGGTCTCGCGGACCGCCTCGCGCACTTTGGGCGACAGGAGCTGCCCGGAACCGCCGATGTCGGCGATGTTGACCAGCTCCACCTCGGGCAAGCGGCTGTCGCCCACCCGCTCCTTCAGCGTGGACACCCGGATGCGCCCGGTGACCGCCGCCTGGAAGGTCTTGACGTCGGGCGTGGCCGAACCGAGCAGGAGCAGCCCCTTGTTGCGGCCGGTGCGGAACCAGGCCACCTCCTTGGCGTGGTAGGCCAGCCGGTCCTCCTGCTTGAAGGACTCGTCGTGCTCCTCGTCCATGACCACCATGCCCAGGTCGGGCAGGGGCAGGAACACGGCGGACCGGGTGCCGACCACCAGGACCGGGTCATGGCCTCCGGCCAGCTCGCGGAAGGCGGCCTCGCGCTTCTTCGGGCTCTGGTAGCCGTGGTAGAAAATCGTCCGGTACTGCGGAAACCGCCGGGCCACGGTGCGGTAGAGCTGGCAGGCCAGGGCCACCTCGGGCGCGAGGAAGAGCACGGACCGCCCCCGTTCCAGGAGCCGCCGGGCCATCTCCATGTAAAGCACGGTCTTGCCGCTGCCGGTCACGCCGTGGACCAGGTGCGCGCCGCCGCCCCGCTCCATGGTCTCGGTCATCTCGTCCAGGGCGGTCCGCTGCTCCGGGGTCAGGGTGAAGGCGCAGCCGGGATCATCCCCTTGGCTCCCGCCCTCTCCGCCCCGGCCCGCGCCGTCGATCTCGGCCAGATGATCGGCGGTCAGCTCGCCCATGCGGACCACGCCCGCGCCCTCCAGCCGGGCGGCCGTGTCCGGGGCCCAGTCGCCCAGGGAATGGCGCAGGGCATAGAGGGACTGCGGGCCGTTCTCCATGAGATATTCGAGCAGCCTGAGCTGCCGCTTGGCGTTGGGCCGCACGGCCCACGGCGGGTCGGAGAGGAGGGACACGAAGCGTTCCTCGGCCTCCTTCCGGGCGTTGACGCGCACGCGCATGCGCCCGTCGAGCCACAGGGCCAGGAGGGCCTCCCGATCCCTGTCCCCGGCCCGGACGATGTCCGGCGGACGCAGGGAGCCGGGCAGGTCGCGGCCGGTCATGTGCCGGTCCACCTTGAAGGTCACGGCCGCCGTGCGCAGCCCGCGCGGCAGGGCTATCTCCAGAATGCGGCCCACGTGGACCATCTGCCGGGCGGCCAGGTTCACGGCCATGTCCACGAAATCCTTGTCCAGCAGCGGCGCGGGCTCCAACGGCCAGATCATGTTCCGAATCTCCACGCCCTCGGGCGCGGACTCGGCCGGACCGACCACCACGCCCGCCCGGTGGGACTTGCCGAAGGGGATGACCACCCGCTGCCCCGGAGCCAGGGGCGGGAAATGGGAAGGGAGCCCGTAGGTCCACGTCGCATAGGGCGGACTGACGAGCGTTACCTGCCAGAGATCGGCCATGACGGGATTACTTGGTCCCTGGATAGCGGAAGGCGTCGCGCAGAAAACCGAAGGGCTCGGCCGGTTCCACGCACGGCGCGGGATCGAGCCCCTCGCGGGCGTAGAGCTCTTCGCCGCCCGCATTGTTCAGCCGGACCCACTGCACGTCGGCGGCCAGTTCGCCCCGGTCCGTGCGCACGGTCACCCGGCCCGGCACGCGGTAGCCCGCAAAGGTCCGGTAGTCGGCGAACTCCACGGAGATCATGCCCGCGGCGGAAGAATAGCGGACCAGGAGCGGGGCCAGGTCCTCGTTGTTCAGATAGACCGTGGGCCGGGCCGCGTCGGCCGGATTCGCGCCGAGCATGAGGCACGGGTCCTCGCCGCAGAAGCCATAGTCGCCCGCGGTCACGTCCACGCCCCAGGCCTGCCAGGCCTTGACCGGATGGGGAACCATCCAGACGAACAGGGGCGACAGGGGGAAGGGACCGGGGGTGCACGCCCCGACCACGTTGCCCAGCGACCCCACGGCCACGGCCTTGCCGTCCGCCCGCCACTCCTGCCGCCAGCGGCCGCCCGCGTACCACAGGTCCACGGCCACGCCCGGATGGTCCGGGAAGGTCATGGTGGCCTGCCACGAACGCATGGGGCCGTAGTGCTTTTGCAGGCGCGCGGCCAGTTCCTCGCCGTCGGGCACGAAGGCGTGGGCGGGCAGCGCGGTCAGACACAGGAGCAGTAATGTCAGCAGGGTCTTCATGGTCTCTCTGATTCCGGTTCGGAACGGCGGGCGCGCCGGGCGCCCGCCGGTTCAATACGCATTAGGTCGAGGAGCAGGACAACAGTTCCCGCAGCCGCTTGACGAGATCGTCGCGCAGTTCCTCGTCCTGCAGGGCGAAGTAGATGTTGGCCGTGAGATATTCCACCCAGTCGCCCGCGTCAAACCGCTGGCCACCCAGCCGGACCGCCAGGAGCTTGTCCCGGTCGGCCAGCCCCTGAAGGGCGTCGGTCAGCTGAATCTCGCCGCCCACGCCCGCGCGCTGGCCCTCGAGGATGTCGAATATCTCGGGCAGCAGGACGTAGCGGCCGATGATGGCCAGGTTGGACGGGGCCTTCTCGGGCGCGGGTTTTTCCACCAGGCTGGTCACGCGGTAGGTGTGCGAGTCGATGGCCTCGCCCTGGATCACGCCGTAGCGGCTGACCTTGGCCTTGGGCACCTCGATGACGCCGATGACGGCCTTGCCGGTCTCCTTGGCGGTCTTGATCAGCTCGCCGATGCCGGTCTGCACGCCGAACATGAGGTCATCGCCGAGCATGACCGCGAAGGGCTGGTCCTGACAGACCTCGCGGGCGGTCAGCACCGCGTGTCCCAGGCCGAGCTGCTGTTTCTGGCGCACGCCGATGACGTTGACCAGGCTGGCCACGCGGCGGACCTCCTCGAGCATGGCGGTCTTGCCCGCGCGCTCCAGGAGCTGCTCCAGGAGGAAGTTGCGGTCGAAGTGGTCCTCGATGATGGTCTTGTTCTGGTTGGTGATGAAGACCACGTCCTTCAGGCCCGCGCTGATGCCCTCCTCCACTATGTACTGCACGATGGGCTTGCGGAAGATCGGCAGCATCTCCTTGGGGACGTTCTTAGTGGCCGGGAGTGAACGGGTGCCCCAGCCAGCGACCGGGATGACGGCTTTGGTGATATCCATGGGATCCTCCGCTGTGGAAGTTGAACTACTTCAAGTGCTTCTCGCACGCCTCAACAATGTCGCCCGTCAATTTCTCCACCAGCTCCGGGTCCTGGCCCTCGACCATGACGCGGCAGACCGCCTCGGTGCCGGAGTAGCGCAGGAGCACTCGGCCCTTGCCCTTGAGGGCGGCCTCCACCCGGCGCACGGCCTCCTGGACCTCGGGGGCCTGGTCAAAGGGAACCTTGCGCTTGACGTGGACGTTCCGGAGCACCTGGGGGAAGGGTTCGAGCAGCCCGGCCAGTTCAGACAGGGGCCGCTCCCGCTCGCGCATGATGCGCAGAAGTTGCAGCGCGGCCAGGAGCCCGTCGCCCGTGGTGGCATGGTCCATGAAAATGAGATGCCCGGACTGCTCGCCGCCCAGGGTCGCCCCCTCGCGGCGCATGGCCTCGACCACGTAGCGGTCGCCCACGTCCGTGCGCAAGAGCCGCCCGCCGTGCTCGGTCATGAACAGTTCGAGCGCCATGTTGGACATGACCGTGGCCACGAGCATGTTCCCGGGCAGCCGGTCCTTCTCCATGAGCTCCAGGGCGCACAGGGCCATGATCTGGTCGCCGTCCAGGATGCGGCCGTTCTCGTCGCAGACGATGAGTCGGTCCGCGTCGCCGTCCAGGGCGATGCCCAGGTCCGCGCCCTCCTCCACGACCATCCTGGCGATGACCTCGGGATAGAGGGAGCCGCATTTCCGGTTGATGTTCAGGCCGTCCGGGTTCACACCGACCTTGACCACCTCGGCCCCCAGCTCCTCGAGCACGTCCGGGGCCACGCCGTAGGCCGCGCCGTGGGCGCAGTCGAGCACGATCTTGAGCCCGTCCAGGGTCAGGTGCGGGGAAAAGCTGTTCTTCAGGTAGACGATGTACCGGCCGCGCGCGTCGGCGATCCGATGGGCGCGGCCCACGTCCTCGGCCGGGGGATAGTCCCACTTGGTGTCCTGGCCCAGGACCAGCTCGCTGATCTCGTCCTCGACCTCGTCGGGCAGCTTGAAGCCGTTGCGGTCGAAGAACTTGATGCCGTTGTCCATAAACGGGTTGTGCGAGGCGGAGATGACCACGCCGAGATCGGCGCGCATGTTCCGGGTCAGAAAGGAGATGGCCGGGGTGGGCATGGGGCCGACCAGGAAGACGTCCATGCCGTTGGCGCACAGGCCGCTGGTCAGGGCGGTCTCGAAGACGTAGCCGGACAGCCGGGTGTCCTTGCCGATGACCACCCGGTGATGCTTGTCGCCGTTGCGGAAGTACTGCCCCGCCGCCAGGCCGAGCCTGAGGGCGATCTCGGGGGTCATGGGGAAGATGTTCCCCTGCCCCCGCAGGCCGTCGGTTCCGAAAAGCCTCTGTTTCATGACACGCTCCAACTTGTCGCCCGGCGGGCGGCTAATTCTTTTTGATGACGGTGGTGACCGTCTCGGGATTCTTCTTTTCGAGCCTGCACCCTTCGGGAAGGGTCACCTCGTAGTTCATTTCGAACTCGCCCTCGGCCACCTTGCCGCCGAAGACCACGGAGGCCAGGATGGCCTTCCGGTATTCGTCGTCGTGGAACAGGAAGACCGGGCCCTGGATGAGCAGGCGCACGTAACGTTGGGAGACCGAGACCTTGTACCCCTCGGGGTCCTGGTACTCGATGGGCACCTTGACCCATATCTCGCGGGTCTTGGGCGCGAAGTAGGCCTCCACGTTGACCTGGCCGGGCGAGGCCTCGATCTCGTCGGGGACCTCCAGGGCCACGTCCTCGGCCCAGGACCGGGGCACGTCCTCGGGGAAGTCGCCCTTGAGGACCACCCGGGTCTTGGAAATCTTTCTGAGCAGGGTCTCGGGCCCCCGGATGGTGACCACGTCGGGCGAGGCCGTGACCTCCTGCAACCGGTAGTCGGAATTGAGGTTGCCCGCCCAGGCGGCCTCCACGGTGATCTTCTTGGAGATGCGCCGGTCCACGGTCAGGCGCAGCCGGTTGGGCCGGACCTCGATGATCTCGTAGGTGGAGGACAGGGGAATCTTGGCCGGGTCGATGTCCACCACCTGCTCGCCGATCTTGAGGTTGCTGACGTTGATCGGATAGACCAGGTTCTGGGAGGACAGGTTGCCGACCAGCCCCTTGGGCCCGCGCAGGCGGACCTGAATCTTGTCCACCAGGCCGTCCTCGATGATCAGCCCCTCGGGCGGGTTGGTCATGACCACGGGCATGTCCACCCACGTCTCGACCACCTCACGGCCGGTGACCAGGAACCAGGTGAACACGGCCAGGGCTACGGACAGCAGTACGGTTTGCCAGTTCTTGAGCATGTCAGCGCCCCAAAGCGTTCTTGAGCACGCGCCGCAGGCGCGTCTCGTCCAGGCTGGTGGTCAGGCGGCCGTTCATGGCCACGGAAACTTCGCCCCGCTCCTCGGAGACCACCACGGTGATGGCGTCCGACCCCTCGGAAATGCCGAGCGCCGCCCGGTGCCGGGTGCCGTACATGGGCTGGCCGCGCAGCTTGTTGGACAGGGGCAGGATGCAGGCCGCGGCCACGATGCGGTCGCGGCGGACGATGATCGCCCCATCGTGCAGGGGCGTGTCGGTGAAAAAGATGGTCTCGATGAGTTCCTTGTTGACCTTGGCGTCCAGCTCGATGCCGCGCTCGATGATGTCGCCCAGCGGCATGTTCTTCTCGATGACGATGATCGCGCCGGTGGAGGAGTGCGACATGGACATGACCGCCTGGGTCAGCTGGTCCAGGGTGTCGTCGCGCACGTTGGACTTGGTCCAGAACCGCTTGGTGCCCACCGAGGCGAGCCCCTTGCGGATGTCGGTCTTGAACAGGATGACCACCACCAGGAACAGGGAGGTCAGGAACTCGCCGAGGAGCGCGTTCAGGGTGTAGAGGTTGAATTTCTCGGCCACGTAGTAGACCACGAGCACGATGACCAGGCCGTAGAGCACGGCGGCGGCGCGGGTCCCCCGGACGAGGACGATGATGTTGTAGTAGATGAAGGCCACCAGCCCGATGTCGAGCAGGACCCTCCAGGTGACTTGAATACCGAAAAGCTCAAACATGCTCTTTAACTACGCCAATTCCCGAGCTATGGTCAACGTCTGTCGCGTTAATTCGACTTCGTGCACGCGATGGATGGGCACGCCCCTGGCCGCCAGCACGGCCGTGGCCGCCTGGGTGGCGTTCCCGCGCTGCCCGACCTCGAGCCCGAGGAGCCCCTGCCACAGGGACTTGTTGGACAGCCCCATGTACACGGGCAGGCCGAACAGGTTGAAGCGCTCGATCTCCCGCAGGATGGCCAGATTGTGTTCGAGCTTCTTGCCGAAGCCGATGCCGGGGTCCAGGACCACCCGGTCCAGCGGCAGTCCGGCCCGCTCCAGGACCCCCAGCCGCTCCTCGAAAAAGGCCAGGATGTCCTCCACCACGTCGTCGTAGCGCGGCTCGTCCTGCATGTCTTCGGGGCGGCCCAGGGAGTGCATGAGCACGTAGCCGGGCTTGTACTCGACGAGCACGTCCAGCAGCTCCGGCTCGAAACGGAACCCGGACACGTCGTTGACGATGGCGGCCCCGGCCTCGAGGCAGCGGGCGGCCACCTTGGCCTTGTAGGTGTCCACGGAGATGACCGAGCAGGTCCGGGCCGCGATCAGCCCCTCGACCACGGGCAGGACGCGGGCCAGTTCCTCGGCCTCGCTCACCGGTTCTCCGTAGGGCCGCGTGGACTCGCCGCCCACGTCCAGGATGTGCGCGCCCTCGCGGGCCAGCCTGAGCCCGTGGGCCACGCCCGTGACCGTGTCGGGGTGGGTCCCGCCGTCGTAGAAGGAGTCCGGGGTCACGTTGACGATCCCGGCAATAAAGAAGGGGGCTGGTCCCAAGACCTTGCCCCCCTTAACTGTCCATATTGTATCGTGCATCATCGGTACGTCCGGTGATTATTGCAGTTTGTTCTTGCCGTCGTCCCCGTCGTGTCCGTCTCCCTCGCCCTCGTCGAGGATGAAGTCGTCGCCGGAACCGCCGGAGGATTTTCCGGCGTCCCCGGACTCGCCGGGTTTCTCGCTCACGGGCTCATAGCCGGGGCCAGAGGGCTGGGCGGCCCGGCCGTCGGCGGTGTAGCCCGAGGCCGTGCCCGACGAACCCGCACCCGAGGGTGCGCTCGAGGAGCCGGAGTGGTTGGCCGGCTCCATGGGCGGCAGCGGCTTGCCCTCCATGAGCAGGTCGATGTCCGCGCCGGTGATGGTCTCGCGTTCCAGCAGGGCCATGGCGATGCGGTCCAGAATCTCGCGGTTGTCCTTGATCAGGCTGGTGGCCTTCTCGTAGGCCTCGTCCACGAAGCGCCGGACCTCGGAGTCGATCAGCTTGGCCGTCTCCTCGCCGTAGTTCTTGTTGTGGATGAGTTCGCGGCCCAGGAAGACCTGCTCCTGGTTGTCGCCGAAGCTCATGGGCCCGAGCTTGTCGGACATGCCCCACATGCAGACCATGTTGTGGGCCGTCTTGGTGGCCCGCTCGATGTCGTTGCTGGCCCCGGTGGTCAGCTGGTCCAGGACGACCTCCTCGGCCACGCGACCGCCCATGAGCACGGCCATGTTGTTGGTCAGGAACGCCTTGGAATAGTTGTGACGGTCCTCGCCGGGCAGCTGCATGGTCACGCCGAGCGCCCGCCCGCGGGGGATGATGGAGACCTTGTGCACCGGGTCGGTGCCGGGCAGGAGCTTGGCCACCAGGGCGTGACCGCCCTCGTGGTAGGCGGTGGTCCGCTTCTCCTCCTCGGACAGGATCAGGGAACGGCGCTCGCGGCCGCCCATCATGACCTTGTCCTTGGCCTCCTCGAAATCGTTCATGTCCACCCGGTCCTTGCCGAGCTTGGCCGCGCCGAGCGCCGCCTCGTTGACCAGGTTCTCCAGGTCCGCGCCCGAGAAGCCGGGGGTGCCCCTGGCGATGATCTCCAGGTTGACCTCGGGGGACAGCGGGGTCTTGCGGCAGTGCACCTTGAGGATGCGTTCGCGGCCGCGCAGGTCCGGGCTGGGCACGACCACCTGGCGGTCGAAGCGGCCGGGCCGGAGCAGGGCCGGGTCGAGCACGTCCGGGCGGTTGGTGGCGGCCACCAGGATGACGCCCTCGTTGGACTCGAAGCCGTCCATCTCCACGAGCAGCTGGTTCAGGGTCTGCTCGCGCTCGTCGTGACCGCCGCCCAGGCCGGCGCCGCGCTGGCGGCCCACGGCGTCGATCTCGTCGATGAAGATCAGGCACGGGGCGTTCTTCTTGCCCTGGGCGAAGAGGTCGCGCACGCGGGACGCGCCCACGCCGACGAACATCTCGACGAAGTCCGAACCGGAGATGGAGAAGAACGGGACGCCCGCCTCTCCGGCCACGGCCCGGGCCAGCAGGGTCTTGCCGGTGCCGGGGCCGCCCACCAGGAGCACGCCCTTGGGGATGCGTCCGCCCAGACGGGTGAACTTGCGCGGCTCGCGCAGAAAATCGACGATCTCGGAGAGTTCCTCCTTGGCCTCGTCCACGCCGGCCACGTCATCGAAGGTGACCTTGGCGGTCTCCTCGTTGATCAGCCGCGCCTTGGACCGGCCGAAGCTCATGGCCCCGCGCCCGCCGCTGCCCCCGCCCTGCATCTGGCGCATGAAGAAAATCCACACGCCGATGAGCAGGATCATGGGGAACCAGGAGAGCAGCAGGGTCAGATACCACGGCGAATCCTCCGGCGGCTCGGCCTTGACCTCCACGCCCTTGGCGATGAGGGTCTCGATCATCTTGGGATCTTCGGGAGCGTAGGTCTGGAACTGTTCGCCGGAACTCTTCAGGCCGGTGATCTTCTGGCCCTGGATCTTGACCTGGGCCACGGCGCCGCTGTCCACCATGGACAGGAACTCGCTGTAGGACGGCGTGTCCTTGGGCACGGGCGGCTGATTGAAAAGGTTGAACAGGACGACCATCAGGATGAAGATTATCGCCCAGATGACAAGATTTTTCATATGATTGTTCAAAGGAGAGTCCTCCGTAAGGGTCTATTGAACGGCCCGGGGGGCCCGCTGAGTCCGCGTTGCCGCGATTTCAGGAATCTAGAGTAATGCCGTCGTTTCAAAAATCAAGTGAATCGGCAAAAAAACCCGGATTACGGACAGCCCCCTACAGGGACCCGAGCCACGCCCGCAACGCCCCGATCTGCGCGGCCACGGACGCCGGTCCGGTGCCGCCGGGGGTGATCCGCCGCTCGATGGCCGCGTGATAGTCGAGTACCGCGTAGACGTCCTCGCCGATCTCGCCGGAGAAACGCTTCAGCTCGGCCAGGTCCAGGTCCTCGAGTCCCACGCCCTTGCCTTCGGCATAGGCCACGGCCGCGCCGGTGATGTGGTGCGCCTCGCGGAAGGGCACGCCCTTGGCGGCCAGGTAGTCGGCCAGCTCCGTGGCGTTGAGGAAGCCGCGCCTGACGGTCTGCGCCATCTTTTCGGGCACGAACTCCATGAGCCGGAGCATGTCGGCCATGATGCCGAGCGACGCGGAGACCGTGCGGTCGGCGTCGAAGAACGGCTCCTTGTCCTCCTGCATGTCCCGGTTGTAGGTCATGGGCAGCCCCTTGATCAGGACGAGCAGCCCCATGAGGGAGCCGACCACCCTGCCGGTCTTGCCGCGCATGATCTCGCAGGCGTCGGGGTTCTTCTTCTGGGGCATGATGGAGGAACCCGTGGAGTACTGGTCGGGCAGCTTCACGTACCCGAAATTCGGGTTGGCCCAGATGATCAGCTCCTCGCACATGCGCGACAGGTGGGCCATGATCAGGGAGCCCGCGAACACGGCCTCGACCACGAAGTCGCGGTCGGAGACGGCGTCCATGGAGTTGGCGAAGGTCTCGGTCAGCCCCAGGTCCTCGGCCACCAGCGCGGGGTTCACCGGGTGGGTGGTTCCGGCCAGGGCCGCCGCGCCGAGCGGCATGACCCGGACGCGCTTCAGGGCGTCGGCCACGCGCTCATGGTCGCGCTTGAACATCTGGCAGTAGGCCAGCAGGTGGTGGCCCAGGGTCACGGGCTGGGCGGGCTGGAAATGGGTGCAGCCGGGCAGCATGGTGTCCTTGTGCTCCTCGGCCCGGTCCACGTAGACCGTTATCAGGGCGGCCAGCTTCTCCTGCCACCCGGCCAGGCGGGCGGCCACGTGCAGCCGGAAGTCCAGGGCCACCTGGTCGTTGCGGCTGCGCGCGGTGTGCAGCTTGCCGCCCAGCGGGCCGATGAGTTCGGTCAGCCGGGACTCGACGTTCATGTGCACGTCTTCCATGGCGGCCTTCCATACGAACTCGCCGGACTCGATCTCGGCCTTGACCCGGTCCAGCCCCTCGCACAGGGTCCGGCCCTCGTCCTCGGTCAGGAAGCCTTGTTTGGCCAGCATGCGGGCATGGGCCTGGGAGCCGCGGATATCCTCGGCGTACAGGAGCCGGTCAAAGGACACGGACTCGGAAAACGCTTCCATGGACGCGGCGGTTCCCTTGGAGAACCGCCCGCCCCACATCTTCTTGTCTGCCATAACTTACTCGCAGGAGTCTTCGGACTCTTTCCCGCCCCACTTGGACTGCTGCATGCGGCCCTTCAGGCGCAAGCCCACCAGCTTGATGAACCCGGCGGCGTCGGCCTGGTCGTACACGTAGTCTTCCTCGAAGGTGGCCAGTTCGGAGTTGTAGAGGGAGAACGGGGACTTGCGGCCCAGCGGCACGCAGTTGCCCTTGTACAGCTTGAGCCGCACGGTGCCGGTGACCTTCTCCTGGGACTTGTCGATCATGGCCTGCAGGGCCTCGCGTTCGGGCGAGAACCAATACCCGTAGTAAACCATCTCGGCGTACCTGGGAATGAGGGAATCGCGCAGGTGCATCATCTCGCGATCCATGCACAGCCCCTCCAGGTCGCGGTGGGCGGCGGCCAGGATGGTCCCGCCGGGGGTCTCGTACACGCCGCGCGACTTCATGCCCACGAAGCGGTTCTCGACCATGTCCACCCGGCCGATGCCGTGCTTGCCGCCCAGCTCGTTGAGCTTGGCCAGCAGGGCCGCCGGGGAGTACTTGACCGAGTTGATGGCGATGGGATCACCGGCCTCGAAGTCGATGGTGATCTCCTCGGGCTCGTTGGGGCACATCTCGGCCGGGGTGATGTTCCGGTAGCAGTCCGGACCGGGCGCGTTCCACGGGTCCTCCAGCTCGCCGCCCTCGAAGGAGGTGTGCAGCAGGTTGGCGTCAATGGACCACGGCTTCTTGCGGCTGACCGGGATGGGAATCTCGTTTTCCTGGGCGAAATTCATCAGGTCGGTGCGGGACTTGAGCTCCCACTCGCGCCAGGGGGCGATGGTCTTGAGCCGGGGGTTGAGGGCCATGGTGGCCAGCTCGAAGCGGACCTGGTCGTTGCCCTTGCCGGTGGCGCCGTGGGCCACGGCCTGGGCGCCCTCCATCTCGGCGATCTCGACCATGCGCTTGGAGATCAGCGGCCGGGCGATGGCCGTGCCGAGTAGGTAGCGGCCCTCGTACAGGGCGTTGGCCCGGAACATGGGGAAGACGTAGTCGCGGACGAACTCCTCGCGCAGGTCCTCCACGTAGGCCTTGACCGCGCCGGTCTTGAGGGCCTTGGCCTCGATGCCGTGCATCTCCTCGCCCTGGCCGAGATCCGCGGTCATGCAGATCACGTCGCAGTCGTAGTTGTTCTTGAGCCACTTGAGAATGATGGAGGTGTCCAGCCCGCCGGAGTAGGCCAGCACGACCTTGTCTATCTTCTGCATCGTAAATTCCTCGTACTGTGTCGAATTATTTAAAGATCCACTCAAGGATCGCCTTTTGCGCGTGGAGCCGGTTCTCGGCCTGGTCCCAGACGATGGAGGCCGGGGACTCGAAGACCGCCTCGGAGACCTCCTCGCCGCGATGGGCGGGCAGGCAATGCATGAAGGAGGCGCCCGGCGCGGCCAGGCCCATGAGAGCCTCGTCCACCATGTACCCGGCGAACGCGACCTCGCGCTTCTTCTGCTCCTCTTCCTGGCCCATGGAGGCCCAGACGTCGGTGTTGACGTAGTCCGCCCCGTCCACGGCCCGCTTCGGGTCGTCGGTCAGGGTGATCCTGGCGCCGAGGTTCACGGCCTTGTCCAGGATGGCCGCGTCCGGGGCGTACCCCTCGGGGCAGGCCAGGGAAAGTTCGTAGCCGAAGGCGGCCGCACCGTTGATGAAGGAGTGGGCCATGTTGTTGCCGTCGCCCACCCAGGCCACCTTGACCTTGTCCAGGTCCGGGGTGCGCTCGTACATGGTCAGGATGTCGGCCATGACCTGGCACGGGTGGTATTCGTCGGTCAGGGCGTTGACCACCGGGATGTCGCCGTAATCGACCAGGGTTTCAAGCTTTTCCTGGCCGAAGGTGCGCATGATGATCCCGTCGGCGTAGCGCGACAGGACGCGGGCCGTGTCCTTGATCGGCTCGCTGCGGCCCAGCTGGGAGTCGCGGGCGGAGATGAACACGGGCTCGCCGCCCAGCTGACGCACGCCCACCTCGAAGGAGACGCGGGTCCGGGTGGAGGCCTTCTCGAAAATCAGCAGCAGGGTCTTGCCGTCCAGAAGATCCGTGCGGACCTTGCCGTCCTTCATCTCCTTGGCGCGCAGGATGACCTGCCTCACTTCATCCTTGGGGATGTCCAGAATGGTCAAAAAATGTTTGGGCATCGTACGTTTACTCCCTCAGCGATTGCCTTGATATCAACAAAGAGATGGAGTTTGGCCCATATTACCATGAATGTAAAGGGATTTGGCCCCCGGAAAATGGGGAAAACCCAGGCGGCGCATGGCCGCGCGGCTACTGGTGCTTCTTCAGCCAGTCGTGGAACTGCCTGAGGGTCAGGCACCGGCTGGCCGGGCCGCTGCGCACGTAGAATTCCTCGCCCTTGGCCGCGTCCAGAATGGCCGGGGCCTGGGCCTGGATACAGTGCACGCGCAGGACCCGCCTGTCGTCCACCGCGATGATCCGGCTGTCGATGTAGCGCGAGAACTCGGTGCCGATGTGCCGGTCCACCAGATTGTTGAAATGCAGGAGCGCCCTGTCGTCGCTCTCGAAACCGTCCTCGTCGAAGCCGGTCACGGTGCCGTCGTCGGCCACGCCGATGAGCAGGGTCCCGCCCTCGGTGTTGAGGAAGGCGGACACGGTCTTCAGGCAGGCGTGCTCGATCTCCTTGCCGTTCTTGCCGGACTTGAGGTTGAAGCGCAGGGTCTGCTTGAATTCCAGCCGGCCGCCCTCCCCCGAACGGATGAGGTCGAGCACGTCCCCGGCGCTGGCTGCCGCCTCGCGGCGGCGGCCCAGGGACTCGATGCGCTCACGGTTGCGGTGCAGGACGAAGAGCACGCCGAAGGCCATGAGGATGAGGACCACGGCCCCGGCCTGGAGGAAGGAGTCGCTGGTCAGGGTGGACAGGACGTTCTTGCGCGGCACGGCCACGCCCAGGGAGAGGGTGTCGCCGAAGATGGACAAGGGCATGGCCCAGGTCCACCAGACCTCGTGGTCGCTGACGAAGGAAAAGGGCTTGCCCGGCGCGCCGTCAGGGGCCTTGGCATGGGTGGCCAGCCCGGACACGGCCAGCCGGACCACGGGATCGGGCAGCTGCTCCGGGGCCAGGGCCCGTCCGGCCAGGTCCGGACCAACGTCCGCGCCCAGGCCGCTCACGGGCATGGCCCGGCCGTCGCCCCAGTAGAGGAAAATCCGTTCGGCACCGCCCCGCTCCGCCTCGCTCAGCTGGGACAGGATGGCCTCGGCCGGAAAGGCGAAGGAAAGCATGAGCCGGTCGCCCGCGCCCGACTCCGCCAGGGAGGAGGCCGTGATCCAGGCCGCGCTGACGTGATGGAAGCGGCCCGCGCTGCGCCAGTTGACCTGGCCCGGCTCCAGGTGGCTGAACTCGTCGGACAGGACGCGGTCCACCTGGTGCAGGTCCATGTCCCAGCCGGTGAAGGGCTCCTTGTCCGGCCTGCCGTCCTTGAGCAGGGTCCAGGACACGGCGGTGTGCAGTTCGTCGGGCACGGCCTCGACCGTGCCGCCGAAGCGCCGGGTCAGCAGGTAGCGCAGCCCCTGGCCGTCGCTGACCATGATGGCCGAAAGGTTCTGGTGGTCCCGGAGGACCGTGCCGAATTCCCGGCGCAGGGCCTCGGACTTGAGGCTCTTGAGCAGCCCCTGGCCCATCTCCTGGTTGGAGTTGCGCACCGCGTTGAGGAGCACGGTCACCGCGCCGGACAGGCCGCGCGCGGAACTCTCCACGGCCACCACCGCGGCGTCGTGGCGGATCTCGCGCACGCCCATGTAGGCCAGCGCGCCCACGGCGGCCACCACGAAGATGACGCCGTAGAAGACCAGCTGGTAGAGTTGCCTGCCCCGGAGACCGTGCATGCTCACAGGGGTGCCTCCGCATGTTCGAGCAGGGCCAGGTCCACGGCCGCGTCGGTCATGTCGAACATGACCTCGCCGTGGTCGAACCCGGCCAGATGCAGCAGGCCGTGGGCCAGCAGACGGGCCAGGTGCTCCAGGGGGAGCTGGCCGTACAGGTCGGTCTCCCTGGCCAGCGCGTCCACGGACAGGGCCAGTTCGCCGAGGAATTCGCCGTCGTCCTCCGGGTCGCCGACCTCCCCGTCCGCCAGGGCGTCGGTCCCGTCCCCGTCGCGGGCCGGAAAGCTGAGGATGTTGGTCGGGCCGGTGCAGCCCAGGAACTCGCGGTTCAGGCGGGCGATCTCGCGGTCGTCCACCAGCTTGAGCAGGAAGGTGCGGCCGGTCAGTCCCAGGGCGTCCAGCAGGGTTGCGGCCAGTCCGGACAGCTCGCGCCGGGACAGGGGAAACCTCGGGTCGAGCCGGGTCTCGTAGAGGATGTCGGCCGGGCCGGTCACGCTCATTCCGCCTCGCCTTCGCGGGTTTCGTAGGCCTTGACGATGCGTCCCACCAGGGGGTGGCGGATGACGTCCCGCTCGTCGAAAGTCACGAAGCGCACGCCCTTGACCCCGTCGAGGATGCGCCGGGCGTGGACCAGGCCGGACTTGGCGTGGACCGGCAGGTCGATCTGGGTGATGTCGCCCGTGACCACGGCCTTGGAGCCGAAGCCGAGCCGGGTCAGGAACATCTTCATCTGCTCGGGCGTGGTGTTCTGGGCCTCGTCCAGGATGATGAAGGCGTCGTTCAGGGTGCGGCCGCGCATGAAGGCCAGGGGGGCCACCTCGATGACCCCGGAGTCCTGGTAGTCCTGGACCTTGGCGAAGTCGAGCATGTCGTGCAGGGCGTCGTACAGGGGCCGCAGGTAGGGGTTGATCTTCTCGGCCAGATCGCCGGGCAGGAAGCCGAGCTTCTCGCCCGCCTCCACGGCCGGGCGGGTCAGGACGATGCGCTTGACCTCGCGCCGACTCAGGGCGCCCACGGCCATGGCCACGGCCAGGTAGGTCTTGCCCGTGCCCGCCGGACCGATGCCGAAGGTCATGTCCGCGTCGCGGATGGCGTCGAGATATTCCCGCTGGTTCAGGGACTTGGGCGACACGGTCCGCTTGCCGGAGGTGGCGTAGACGTCGCCCTTGAAGACCTCGCCGACGTCGGCCGAGGGCTGGCGTTCGAGGATGCGGCAGGCGAAGTCCACGTCCTGGGGATACACGGCCTTGCCGCGCCGGACCATGGCGTAGAGCTGGGTCAGGACCTGGGCGGCCAGGTCGGCCCTTCCCTCCTCCCCTTCCGGGGCGGTGATGGTCAGGGTGTTGCCCCGGCTGTCGATGCGCACGCCCGCGCGCTCGGCCAGGAGCTTGAGGTGCTGGTCGTGGGGACCGAAAAGCTGGCCGGCCATGCGGCCGTCGTCGAATTCGAGCTTGGTGACGGGCAGAACGATTTCCTCCCAGTTAGTCCTTGGCGCGCAGGAACATCCACCTGCACGCCTTGCGCTCCAGCACGTTGGCGACCTCGTACAGGGCCGCGCCCATGATGGACATGCCGAGAATGCCGGAGAACATGGTCAGATAATCCATGGCTCCCCAGGCGTCCATTATCATGTAGCCCAGGCCGCGGGTGGTGGCAAAGGATTCCACGAAAAAGAGCACGGCCACGGACACGCCGGTGCCCAGGCGCAAGGCCGTGAACCCGTGCGGCAGGGCCGCCGGGAGCAGGACCTCGCGCAGGACGTCCATGTGCCCGCCGCCCAGCGAACGGACCGAGTCGAAATACTTGGGGTGGATGGAGCGCACCCCGTCGCGGGTGGTGACCAGGACCTGGTAGCCCAGGATCAGGGCGATCATGGCGATCTTGGAGGTGTCGCCCAGGCCGAGCAGGAGCAGGAAGATGGGCAGGAGCACGATCTTGGGCACCGGATAGGTCAGGAAGACGAAGGGCGACAGGACCCTGTCCACGCGCTTGACGCTGCCCATGACCAACCCCAGCGGGAAGGCGATGATCCAGGCCAGCCCCATGCCCGTCACCGAGCGGTACAGGCTGACCCCGAAGTGCTCCCAGAAGATTTGCGTGGACATGGCCTGGACCAGGGCGACCAGGGCGTCCTCGGGATCGGGCAGGATGACCCCGCCCATGGACACGGCGGCCAGCTTCCACAGGACGCCCATGACCAGGACGACCAGGCCGTAGCGCAGCGCGACGTTGAACAGCCTCACCACTGGGCCTCCACGGTGTGGCGCAGTTCCCTGAGCAGCGCGAAGCAGGCCTCGGTGTCGCGGATGCGCGCGTCGCCGAAGCCGGGGTTGTCGAACACGGCCACGGGCCGGGCCGGACGCGCGGACATGACCATGATCCGCTGCCCGAGCATAACCGCCTCCTCCAGGGAGTGGGTGACCAGCACGTAGGGCACGCGGCGGACCAGCCAGGTGTCGAGCAGGGCCAACTGGAGCCGCTCGCGGGTCAGGGCGTCCAGGGAGGAAAAAGGTTCGTCCAGCAGGGTCAGGCGGGGCCGGGTGACGAAGGCCCGGGCGATGGCCACGCGCTGCTGCTCGCCGCCCGAGAGGGTCGCCGGGTAGTCGTTCTCGCGGCCGGTGATGCCGACCTCGGCCAGCTGGGTGCGCGCCCGCTCCATGCGTTCGCGGCGGCCCACGCCCTGAATCTTGAGGCCGAGCGCCACGTTGTCGATGACCGTGCGCCAGGGCAGCAGCCCGTAGTCCTGGAGGATGATGGAGATGTCCGAGGCCGGTCCGGCGATGGGCTTGCCGTCGAGGAGCGCCCGGCCCGTGTCGGGCGCGGACAGCCCGCTCAACAGGTAGAGCAGGGTCGTCTTGCCGCAGCCGGACGGGCCGACCACGGCCAGGGTCTGCCCTTCGGCCAGGGTGAAGGACACGTCCGTAAGGACGGTCCTGCCGTCATAGGACTTGCCCAGGTTCTCGGCGGTCAGCATGGGCTACTTGCGCACGGGCGGCAGGGCCACGGCATCGGCCACCCGCGCCTTGAGCAGCCCCTTGGCGATCATCCAGTCCTGGACCTCGGCCAGTTCGGCCGGTGCGGGCAGCTCCGGCGCCGGGTAGGGATAGACCGGAAATCCGGAGACCAGCGGCTTGGGGATGCGGCAGGTCTCGGCCATGAGCGGCCGGTACTTCTCCGGATTTTCGGCCAGGAGCCGGATCGCCTCGCGGTAGGCGGCCAGGAATTTGTCGTAGGCCGCGCCGTTGTTCTCGAAATAACGCTGGTGCAGGCAGAGCACGGTCACGGGCAGGTTCAGGTCCTCGGCCGTGACCAGGACGTTGCCGCCCTTGAGTCTGGCCAGGGACAGGAGCGGCTCGGGCAGGAGCGCGGCGTCCACCTGATCGGTCAGGAGCATCTGCAGCCGGATGGGCATCTTCTTGACCTCCAGCTGCGAGAAATAGCCGCGCTTGACCCCGAGATGGTCCTCCAGCCTGTCGCAGAGGAACTCCATGATCGTGGACCTGGACAGGGCCAGGGAGCGGCCCTGCATCCCGGCAAGGTTTTGGTCGCGGTTGGCGGGCGACAGGGCGATGCCGAACATGGGATAGCCCGGCGTGGTCCGCCAGGAGGTCAGGGCGATGCGCATGGGCACGCCCCGGTCCAGGAGCAGGTAGGTGGCGATGAGGTCGCCGAAATACCCGTCGATCTGGCCGGTCTGCATGGCCGTGTCGCGCTCCAGGGCGGACATGAACCGGACCAGGGTCACGTTCAGGCCGTGCTTGGCGAACAGCCCTTCCCTGTCGGCCACCTGCAACGGCAGGGTGTCGATGACCGGCAGCACGCCGAAGCGCATGGCGGCGTCTTGCGCCCGTGCGGTGGTGGCCAGGGCCAGGATCACGGCCAGGGCGAGGAGGATTTTCTTCATACCGATTCCCCTTGGATTTGCTGGCGGGCTTTTAGCATGTTGCGCAGGGAAAGAAAAGGCGCGACCGCCCGTTATGACCGCGTCGGGGGAAAGGTTCCGACCGGAACCCGGAATCAGCCTCAGCCGCCCGAGTCCGCGTGCCCGCCCCGCCCGACGAAGCTCCTGGCCACCAGGGTCAGGAGGATCAGGGCCGAGGCCACGCCCACCCAGTGGGGCAACAGCTCGTCCACGTTCGAGACCGTGGCCCGGATGTCCAGGCCGAGCGCGGCGTAGAGATGGTCCGTGGCCCAGGCCAGGGCCAGGGAGCAGACCACGATGGAGGCCACGTACAGCCCGGCGGCGCGCTTGCCCAGGGTCTTGAGCATGACCGTGATGGTCGCCCCGTTGGTGGCCGGTCCGGCCAGGAGAAAGACCAGGGCCGCGCCGGGCGAGAGCCCCTTGAGCAGGAGCGAGGCCGCGATGGGCGTGGAGGCCGTGGCGCAGACGTAGAGCGGCAGGGCCACCACGAGCATGGCCAGGTAGGAGAGCGGACCGCTGCCCACCCAATGGTCCAGGGCGTCGGCCGGAACCAGGGCCGAGATGAGCCCGGCCACGAGCACGCCCACCAGGAGCCAGCGGCCGATGTCCTCGATCATCTCGCCGAAGGCGTGGCGCATGCCCGAGGCGAAGCGGGCCCCGAAGGTGGCTCGCGGAGGCACGGCGCAGCTGCCGCCGCAGCCGCAGCTTGAGCGCGGGGCCGGTCCGGCGGACAGTCCGTCGGCCAGTCCGGCCAGGGGCGCGGGCGCGTCCTTTTCGTCCGGAAACAGGTTGATGAGCACCCCGGCGAACACGGCGGTCAGGGAGGCGGCCACGGGCCGGATGGCGGTCATGAGCGGATCGATGAGGGCGTAGGTCACGGCCATGGAGTCCACCCCGGTCTCGGGGGTGGAGATCATGAAGGCCGTGGTCGCGCCCTTGCTGGCCCCCTGTCGGCGCAGCCCCAGGGCCGTGGGCAGCACGCCGCAGGAGCACAAAGGCAGCGGCACGCCGATGACGGCGGCCTTGAACACCGAGCCCACGGACCGCCCGCCCAGGTGGCGGGCCATGAACGCGTCGGGCACGAACCCCTTGAGCAGTCCGGCCACGAAAAAGCCGAAGAGCACATAGGGGGAGGCCTCCACCAGGACGTGCCAGGACTCCGCCAGGACATTGAAAACCATCTCCATCATACACTCAACCTACAAGTTCATTATATTCACAAGTGAGTAGTTGTTCATAAAACCGGACAAAAAAAGAAGAGGCGGGCTACGCCTCTTCCTTGATGTGGTCCAGCCCCTGGGAGACCAGGTTGCGCACGTGGTCGTCGTCCAGGGAATAAAATACGTTCTTGCCCTCCTTGCGGTAGCGCACCAGCTTGGCGGCGCGCAGCAGCCTGAGCTGATGGGAGATGGCCGACTGGGACATGTCCAGGACCTCGGCCAGGGCGCATACGCAGAGTTCGCCGACGGACAGGGCGAACAGGATGCGCACCCTGGTGTAGTCCCCCAGGGCCTTGAAGAGTTCGGCCAGGAACAGGAACTCCCGTTCGGAGAGCATGGCCGTTTTGGCGGCAGCCACGTTTTTGGCGTGCTGCTCGGTGTCACTGCAAGCAATGTTCGACATTTCTTCCCTCACATGAATAATCACTCATTTGCTATGACAATACAGTCATACACCCTGTTTGTCAAGCCCGGTCTCCCCGCCTGCCGGGGCGCCGGGCCGATTTTCGCATACCACCCTACCCCAGGCCCAGGCGGTCCAGGGTCAGGAGCTTGCGGCCCGAGTAGTCGAGGATGCGGTCGATGAGTTCGGCGTGGGGCAACCCCGCGGCACGTACCTCGGCCATGAGCCCGGCCACGATCTTCTCCTGTTCGAGGTAGCCGAAGACCACCTCGCGCACGTCGCGCAGGGAGACCAGCCGGTCGGCCCAGCCCATGCCCTCCTGATAGAGCATCTTGGCCGAGATGAACGAGGCCAGCAGGGCCAGCTGGTGGGCGCGCGGCAGGTCGGTGACGATCCGCTCGCGGTACTTCTCGACCAGCACGGCCGGACAATAGGCCAGCAGGACCTCGACCAGCTCCGGGTCGTCGGCCACCCGGTCCACCGAGGCCGTGAGCACGCCGTCCACGCGGTCGGCCAGGGCGTTGATGGACGCGGACAGGGCGTAGGACAACTCGGTGATGGTCCGTCCGCCCCCGGACAGCTTGTACTCGCGCATGAGCACGCGCGCCTCGGAACGCGCCCGCAGCCGCAGGATGTCCAGGAGCTGCCGGATATACTCGTCCTTGATGCCCAGGAACTCCTCCTCGCTGAGGATGAGCCCGGCCAGGATCTCGTAGGACGAGCAGATGACCCCAGTCTTGTTGGCCGACGGGCCGGGGACCACCAGGACGCCCGCCCTTTCGAGCTGGGCGCGGGCGTCGGTCGAGATGAAGATGTTCGCTCCCTCGACGATGCCCCTGGCCGAGGGCGTGCCGTCCTTTTGCAGGAATTCCTTCCAGTTGGACATGTTCACCGTATCCGGCCTGCCGCCCGAGGGGATGAAGATGTCGGCCACCACGGTATTGTGCAGGGTATTGCGCACCCGGGTCCCGTTCGGCTCCGCCGTGGAGACCGCCAGGGCGCCCTCCCCCCTGAGCCTGGTCCGGTCAAAGTCGGCGGCCTTGAGGTCGTTGTCCATGAGCCGCAGCAGTTCGGCGTGGTCCATGCCCGCCGGGTCGAAGACCGCGCCGTGGCCATCGCTCATGGCCACGATCCGCGCGTTGTCGCCATACTCGCGCATGAGGATGCGCATGACGTTGGAGGCCACGTCCCCGGCCGGACCGCCGGTCAGCTTGACCGTGAACGGCTGCTTTCGGGGGTCGATGCCCAGCGTGCGCAGCAGCTCCTCGGCAAAGACGATGACGCCCTCGGAGGTCACGCCGTACTTCTTGTGGGCGATGCCCGCGCCGGGCTTGGAACTCATGAAGGCGCTGGGCCACTTGTAGCCGCGCCGGGCCGCCCGGTCGGCCATCCACTGGATGTGGGCCGGGGTGATGTTCTCGTCCGGGCCCAGGAAGATGATCTCCTCGCGGTTGAGGTAGTCCACGATGCCGGGCTGTACGAAACCCTCAGCCCCTTCCGGCACCACCAGAAGGTCCAGGAAGGAGTCGACCATGGACTTGACTGCCAGGTCGATGTCCCCTTCGGGACCGAGGAGGATGACCGCCTTGGACCCGCCCTCGGGGATGTCCTTGTTCTTGAACTGCTGGGCGCGGGCCAGCTTGGTGACCTCGTCCAGGAGCCGGTTGGACTCCACCTCGAACTGCTCCTGGCTCCAGGTCCGGACCACGCGCACGCCGCCGCGCGCCATGTCGCGGTAGCGCACCTGGAAGGCCCAGCTGTAGGGACCGTGGAAGCAGTACAGGCCGAAGGGCCGCTCCCTGCGGGGCAACGGGGCCAGGATGAGGGGGTCGAGCCGGAAGCTCAGGCCGAACTTGTGCTCCAGGTAGTAGTTGGTGCGCAGGGTGTAGCGGAAGAACTTGTAGACGTAGGTCAGGATGTCGCGGTGGATGGCGTTGTCCACGTCGCGGATGGCCGCGCGCACCCGGTCGCGCCGTTCGCGCACGGCCGCGGGCCGGTCGCCGGTGAAGGCCGGGTCGCAGCGCACCCGGAAGTAGTCCATGAGCAGCCGGGTCACGTCCCGATGCTTGAGGATGGCGTAGACGATGCGCGACGAGGTGTAGGCGTGCAGGTCCCGCCGGATGAGGAACTGATGGGCGAACTCGCCCGCGGCCTGCATGAGCATGACCTGGCCGATCTCCCAGCCGTCCTCGTAGGCCAGCGCCTCCAGGCCGTGGGGCGCGAACCACTTGCACAGTTCAAGCTGCCGCTTGAGGCGCAGCCAGCGCTCGCCGCCCTCCTCGAGGTCCACGCGCGTGCGGTCGAGGTAGAAGCTCATGATGGAGATGGCGGGCAGGCCGGGCCGCTCGAACTCGTCGGCATAGGCCCGGTCCACGGGAATGCCCTCCCTGGCGAAGACGTTGACCACGGTGTGCAGCAGCCCCTTCTTGGGCGGCTGGACCATGGCCACGCCGATGCGGTCGAAGCCGGGGTGGACCTCCTTTTCGAGCTGCACCTGGACGCGCTCCTCGTTCTCCACGCAGCCGCAGGTCTTGAAGTGGCGCACGGCCCGGCCCGGCTCGAACTTCTCCATGTAGTCCTCGCTGACCCAGCCGAGGAACCGCTCGAACCCGTTCAGGTCGCCGGGGGCGAGGTCCATCTGCCCGGCCCTGGCCTTTTCCAGGACCTCGCGCACGCCCACGTTGTCCGCCGCGCAAGCGGGCTGCGGCCCGAGGACGAAGGTGTCCAGCCGGATGGTGTCGTCGCGGCTGGAGTAGATGCGCGCGTGCTGAATGTCCTTGTCGCGGTACTGCTTGAGGACCCAGCCCAGGGTGTCCATGTCCCCGCCGGGGGAGATGTGCGTCACCCGCGAGCCGCACGGGCTGTGCAGGGCGATGGCCTGCTTCTCCTCCCGGACCATGCCGGAGATCAGGGCCATGAGGTGCTTGACCTGCTCGTCCTCGCCGTGGGTCTGGAAATAATACTCCGGCATGTCGGCATAGAACCACGGTACCAGGGTGGCCGCCGAGCTTTCCAGGGTCTTCAGGAGCTTCCGCCGAATCTTCTCCGGATCAACAGGCCTTGCGCCGTCCATCATGCATCTCCCTTGGGTACGGGTCAGTTTTTCGCTTGTCTTCCTTGTGCATGGACGCGGCCAGCGCGTCAACCCCGTGAGAGGGCCCGAGGAGGACCGGCGAGGCGGCCGGGCCATAGCCCGAAGACGTTATAAATGTCTTAGTTCTCAATCTAATGCCGTGGACATAAAATGTGCGACAGCGTAATGACTCGGGTATGACCACCTGGGAAAGAGCATTCGAAAAGGGAGCAGGCATTATGAGTAAAAGCGCCATAGATACCGGCATCCTCCTGGAAACGGGGACCAACGAGCTCGAAATACTCGAGTTCTACATCAACGAGATCCGCGAGGAGGGCAAGGAGCCCGTACCCAACTTCTTCGGCATCAACGTCGCCAAGGTCATGCAGGTCATCGAGACGCCCAATCTCGAACCGCCCGAGTCCGCCCCCCACCCCTCGTTCATGGGCACCATCCCGCTGCGCGACCTGATCCTCCCGGTCCTGGACCTGTCCGTCTGGCTGGAGCTGGACATGCCCAAGACCGAACGGGACATCGTCATCGTCACCGAGTTCAGCAAATCCGTGACCGGGTTCCTGGTCTCGGGCGTGACCGAGATCCACCGCGTGGGCTGGGGCGAGGTCATCCCGCCGTCGAGCATCATCTCGACCAACACGGACGCCATCGTCGGCCTCATCGACAAGGGCGACTACTTCGTTCAGCTCCTGGACCTGGAGACCATCCTGTCCCAGTTCGAGCCCGACGACGGCGTGGAGATGGCCGTGTCCGAGCACGAGTACAAGGTCCTGGTGGCCGACGACTCGGCGACCATCCGGGCCATGATCAAGGCCAACCTGACCGAGGCCAACTTCAGGCCGATCATCACCAACAACGGCGACGAGGCCCTGCGCACCGTCCTGGACCTCAAGGCCCGGGCCGAGACCGATGGCAGGGACATCACCGAATACGTGGACCTGATCATCTCCGACATCGAGATGCCGCTCATGGACGGCTTCAGCCTGACCAAGAACATCAAGCAGGATCCGGTCTTGCGCAAGCTCCCCGTGATCCTGTACTCTTCCATCATCACGAACGAACTGCGGCACAAGGGCGAGTCGGTCGGCGCGGACATGCAGATATCCAAGCCCGACCTGCACACCATCCCCCAGGTGGCGCTCGAACTCATCGAAGGCGGTGCGGGTTGATGCAACGGGGCGACGAAGTCCTGGAAATCTTTCTCGAAGAGACGGCGGAGCGGCTCGACGCCATCGAGTCGGGCCTGCTCCACCTGGAGAATTGCGGCGCGGACTGCGGGTCCGAGACCATCAACTCCATCTTCCGCGACGCCCACTCGGTCAAGGCGGGCTCCAACCTGCTCAAGCTGACCAACATCGAGGACCTGGCCCACAAGCTGGAGAACGTCCTGGAGATGATTCGCAAAAAACAGATCGCGCCCTCGGAGATGATCGTCACCGCCTGCCTCGAATCCGTGGACAAGCTGCGCGAGCTGATCGAGAACGTCGAACGCAGCGAGACCATCTCCACCCGGCTGCACACGCACATGCTCGCCGTGGCGGTCCAGAAGACCCTGCATGGGGAATGACTCCCGAAACACGACAAAACGGCCGCGTCCCTCGGGATGCGGCCGCTTTTTTGTGCGCGAAAACTAGTTTTCCAGGGTGGACAGGAGTTCCTGGGCCTCGCTCATGCGCGCGAAGGAGGTGTTTTTGAAGACCTCGCCCTCCACGGCCTTGACGAACTCGTCGTAGGTCATGATCCGGAAGTCCATCATCACGCCCTTGACCTTGAAGTACGCCTCAAGGAAGGCGTAGACCGGCTCGTCCCCGAGGCACTTGGCCAGGTCGCGGCCGTTGTTCATGGCCGTGAACGGCTTGTTCAGGCCGCCCAGGAAGAACATGTCCAGGCCGGACCGCCCGTCCGTGACCACCCCGAGCAGGTTGAAGTTCATGAGCCGGGCCGCGAACTCCTCGGTCATGTCGGGAAATTCCAGGAGGTCCTTTTTGGGGTACATGCCCACGAAGACCATCTGCCCGCCCTCCTCGGCCATGGTGTGGCGGAAGACGTGCTCGTCCCGGTTCCTGCGGGCGGCCTTGACGGTCTCGTAGAGGTCCAGGGCAAAGGCGAGTTTCAGTTCGTCGGCGACTTTCTGGTCCATGTGCTTCTCCGTTAGATGATGCCGTGCAGCGGGCCGCCCTCGGCGCCCAGTTCGTCCACGCGCTTCTCCACCTCGGGGTCCTCCTCAAGGGGCGGCGCGTGGTAGGTCTTGAGTCTCGCGTCCACGACCAGGGCCTTGTCCGCGCCCCAGTGCTTGGCGTGGGTGAATGCGCCCGCTCCGTAGATGTCCGTGGCCGGGTCGGAGCGGGTGAAGGTCACCCACAGGAAATTGTCCCAGTTCGCGGCCGTGAAGCGCGCGTCGTCGGCCACCACGACGAGCGGGAACCCCTCGATGCCCGGCACCCGCGCCAGGGTCTCGCCCAACCGCTCCAGGGCCGGGTCCTGCCGGTCCCGTCCCCGACGGTGCCTGGGCCCCTTGAGGACCAGGATGCCCGGAGCGAAGACCCGTGGATCGCGGAAGCCGCGCGGCAGGTCGAGCCCGGCCGGGAGTTCGGTCCCCAGCTCGCGCTTGGGCGGCCCGGCCACGGCGAAGATGACCTTGGAGCCCTGGTTCAGGCTGATGCCCGAGTAGTCCAGGGTGTCGATGGTCGTCCGGGTGATGAAGTGTAGGTCGCGGGTCAGGTCCGCCCGCTCGAGCATGTGGCGGAAAAAGGCGGGCACGTCGTGGCAGCCCACCCCGGCGGGCAGGTCCTCGCGGGCCGCGATGAGCACGTACTTCGACAGCGCGGTCTGGGTGTTGCCGAGCAAACCCATGGCGTTGGTCAGCAGCTCCTGGGGCTGGCGCTCGGCGGCATACGGCACATAACGTTCGCTGCCCACGGCCAGAAGCAGCGGGTGTACCCCGGCCGCGTCCACGGCGTGGACCTCGTGCACCCCCGCGAAGACCGACGGCACCAGCTCGGCGGTCAGCTCGTGGACGAACTGGCCGAACAGGGTGTCCTCCTGGGGCGGGCGGCCCACGGTGGTGAAGGGCCAGACCGCGTCGTCGCGGTGGTAGACCCTGTCCACCTTGAGGACCGGAAAATCGTGAGCCAGACTGTAGTAGCCCAGGTGGTCGCCGAAGGGGCCCTCGGGCTTCTCCCCGCCCCGGACGATGGTCCCGCAGATGCAGAAGTCCGCCTCGGCCGGGATGGGCAGCTGGCCCGGCCGCCTGACCATGGCGATGCGGTGGCCGCCCAGGGCCCCGGCGAAAAAGAGTTCGGCCAGCCCCTCGGGCAGAGGCATCATGGCGGCCACGGTCATGGACGGTGCGCCGCCCACCGCGATGTTGACCTTGAGCGCTTCGCCCCGGCGCAGGGCCTCGGCGTGGTGGTGACCGATGCCGCGATGGATCTGGTAGTGCAGCCCCACCTCCCGGTCCTGCACGTAGTCGTTGCCCGACAGCTGGACGCGATACATGCCCAGGTTGGAACCGGCGTAGCCGGGCCGGGCCGGGTCCTCGGTGTAGACCTGGGGCAGGGTCACGTAGGGCCCGCCGTCCAGGGGCCAGGACTTGAGCTTGGGCAGGCTGGACACGGCCGTCTCGTTGGCCATGACCGGGCCGTCGGACACGGTCCTGGGCAGGGTGTGCCAGGCGGTCCGGGGCGCGCCCAGGTACTGCCACGGACGGCGCAGCAGCTCCATGGGCTCCAGCTTGAGCTTCATCAGCCGTTCCACCGTGTCCACGGTGTCCCGGAACAGGAAGCGCATGCGTTCGCGGGTGCCGAAGAGGTTCGCGGCCATGGGGAAGCGGCAGCCCCGGACGTTGCTGAAGAGCAGGGCCGGACCCTTGGCCCGGAAGACGCGGCGCTGGATGGCGCCGATCTCCAGGTCCGCGTCCACGCACTTGTCGATGCGGACGAGTTCGCCCCGCGCCTCGAGGGCGTCGAGGCATTCACGCGTGTTCCTGTATCCCATTGCGGTTCCCGTTTGTTGACTTGTGGCCCGACAATCTAGACGGAAACGGCGGAAAAGTTAAGCGAAGAATCGATCCGCACGGGAGCCGTGGAGCGGAAATCGCCGGGCTATTGCGTGGCCGAGGGCGGTTCCCAGACGCAGTCGTAGCGCATGGGCGACAGCCTGCGATAGGCCGTATTCAATTCCACATCGAGGGGTTTCATCCAGCGCGAGGCGAGATTGCGGCAGGTATTGCAGAACTCCTCGGGGTAGCTGCACACCAGACAATAGGGCTGGTAGTCGTCGCAGCTCAGGGAGTTCCAGGGACGTTGGCGCCCGAGAATGCATCGCTTGTGGAAGAAGACGCATTCCTGGCAGTTGTTTGACATCGTTAACATTTTCTGCATTGCTCAGTCCTCCGAACCGGGTATGATCTCAGTATGCCCTGTAAGCACGGCGGCCGCATTTTTTGTATTATAATCTGATCCGCCCAGCCTGTTTTTTCCCCGCCGGGCACGGAGCCGGGACCAACCCGCCGGAATGACGCGATTCTTCAACCGCACGCAATCACGGCCTTGTCATTTGCCCGGTATCTGCTAGATTTCGCGGACCCAATACCGCCTTCGGAGGATATCGATGCCCCTCATTCAATGGGACGAGACCATGTCCCTGGACATGGACGAGCTGGACGAACAGCACAGGGAACTGATCGACCTGATCAACGAGGCCTTTGACGCCATCCAGCGCAACGACGAACGATGCATGGCCCCGCTC
This sequence comes from Pseudodesulfovibrio mercurii, assembly GCF_000189295.2. Lineage (NCBI taxonomy): Bacteria > Pseudomonadati > Thermodesulfobacteriota > Desulfovibrionia > Desulfovibrionales > Desulfovibrionaceae > Pseudodesulfovibrio > Pseudodesulfovibrio mercurii. Next base: position 961,105 of record NC_016803.1, read on the forward strand.
ATCGACAAGATGCGGGACTACGCCGTGGTCCACTTCGAGGCCGAGGAGGCGATCCTGCGCAGCTGCGGCTACCCCGAAAGCGAGGTCCACGCCGGGCAGCACCGCGTCTTCGAAGAGAAGGTGGAGGAGTTCCGGCGCAACCTGGCCGCCCAGGCCAACCTCTCCCAGGTCTTCATCTTCCTCAGCCGCTGGCTGACCAGCCACATCATGCACGAGGACCGCAAATTCCTCCCCTGGCTCCCGGAGACGGACGACGAGGGGGCATAGCGAACAAAAAGAAAAAGCCCCTGCGCGGCAGGGGCTTTTTCTTTTTTCATGGTGGGCTATGCAGGATTCGAACCTGCGACCTCTTGCTCCGGAGGCAAGCACTCTATCCAACTGAGCTAATAGCCCACGGGAAGGAAGTAGCTATACTTCGCGTTCTCGTTTGTCAAGGCTATACTAAGCGATGTAAAAATGAAACAAGGACCGGGCAGAAACCGCGCCGGGCGGTTTCGCCTTGCAAAAAAAGATCAAAAAAGTCTATAGGTCTGAAGAATAGGACAAGCGGAAACAGCATGGACAGCAAACGAATCATCCTCGCGGTCAGCGGCGCAAGCGGCACCCTGTACGCGGCCGCCCTGGCCGACGCCCTGGCCGGACGCGACGACGTGGAACTGCACGTCATCATCTCGGACGCGGCCCGCAAGGTCATGGACCTTGAAACCGACCTGGCCCCGGACGCCCTTGAGCGGGGCGCGACCGCGGTCTACGCGCCCGACGACATCGCCGCACTGCCCGCCAGCGGCTCCTGGAAGCACGACGGCATGATCATCTGCCCCTGCTCCATGGCCACCCTGTCGGCCGTGGCCACGGGCTTCGGCCACACCCTCATCCACCGGGCCGCGGACGTGACCCTCAAGGAGCGGCGCAAGCTGGTCCTGGTGCCGCGCGAGACCCCGCTGTCCGTCATCCACCTGCAAAACATGCTCACGGCCACCCGGGCCGGGGCTGTCGTTCTACCGGCGAGTCCGGGCTTCTACCAGCGCCCGGCGACCATTGCGGACCTGACCGGCCAGGTGGCCGGCAAGGTCCTCGACCAACTGGACATCCCCCACTCCCTGTTCCGGAGGTGGGGCGATTAGGAGAAACGCCATGGAGATCACCTGGTTCGGCCACGCCAACTTCAGGATCAAGAGCGCCGACGCCACCCTGTTCATCGACCCGTTTTTCGTGGGCAACCCCAGCGCGCCCGCCTCCTACAAGGATGTGGACGACTGCAACCTCATCCTGGTCACCCACGACCACCACGACCACATCGGTCAGACCTTGGAGATGGCCGTCAAACACGACGCCGAGGTGGTGGCCATGTTCGACGTCATCCAGGCCCTCATCCAGCAGGGACTGCCGGAGCACCTGGGCGTGGGCATGAACATCGGCGGCACGGTCAGCCGCAGGGGGCTGGACATCCAGATGGTCCAGGCCATCCACTCCTCGACCAACGGCGTGCCCGCGGGCTTCGTCATCACCGAGCCGAGCGGCCTGTGCGTCTACGACTCGGGCGACACCGGCCTGTTCGGGGACATGGAGTTGATCGGGAAATTCCACGACATCGACGTGGCCATCCTGCCTATCGGCGGCCGGTTCACCATGGATGCGCGACAGGCGGCCTACGCCTGCAAGCTGCTCAAGTGCAAGAAGCTCATCCCCCAGCACTGGGGGACTTGGCCCATCCTGGACCAGAACACCCGGTCCATGGCCGAGCAGCTCGCCCTGGTCGCCCCGGACACCGAGATGCTCGAGCTGGCCGTGGGCCGGCCCCTGGTCATCTAGGCCGCTAGAACTCCTCGTAGACCGCCGGGTCCTGTCCCTTGAGGCGGCCGTCCGGGCGCGTCAGGGCGTCGATGGCCGCCATGTCCGCGTCGCACAGCTCGAAGTTGAAGACGTTCAGGTTTTCGGCCCGGCGCTCGGGCGAGGCGGACATGGGCAGGGGCACCACCCCGGACTGAATGTGCCAGCGCAGCACCACCTGGGCCACGGTCTTGCCCGTGTTCGCGGCGATGTCGCGCAGGGTCTCCTCCCCCAGGAGGCCCATGCCCCGGCCCAGCGGCCCCCACGCCTGGGTGACGATGTCGTGCCGCCGGTCGAAGGCTCGCTGGGGCTTCTGGGAAAAATACGGGTGCAGCTCCACCTGGTTGACCGCCGGAGGCGTGCCGGTCTCCCGGACCAGGACATCCAGGTGCTCGGGCAGGAAGTTGCACACGCCCGCCGAACGGATCAGGCCGCGCTCGCGCGCCTCGAGCAGGGCCCGCCACGCCTCGACATACAGCCCCCTTCCGGGGTTGGGCCAGTGGATCAGATAGAGGTCCCAGTAATCCAGCCCGGCCCGGTACAGGGACTCCTCCACCGTGCGCAACGCCTCCTCGCGCCGCTGGTGGCGGCCCGGCAGCTTGGAGACCAGGAACAGCTCCTCGCGGGGCACGTCCGCCCACTGCACGGCCTCGCCCAGGGCGCCCTCGTTCTCGTAGACGAAGGCCGAGTCCAGGAGCCGGTATCCGGCCCGGATGCCGTCGGCCATGGCCGTCGCGCCGGAGGCGCCGTTGAGCCGGTAGGTGCCGAGCCCGAGGGCGGGCATGGTCCGGCCGTCGTTCAATTGGATGCGGGGGATGCGGGGGATGCGGATTTCGGGCATGGGTCGTCTCCGGTGCGGGGGGAATGGGGCGGGGTCGCCGTTTCGGACACCATACGGCATTTCCCGCCGGATTCAACCCCGTGCGATCAGCCCTCGCGCGACGACTTGAGGGACTGGAGGGCGGCGTGGATCTTCTCCGCCCGCCTGGGACCGATGCCGGACAGCCCGCCGATGGTCCCGGGATCGGCCTCGAGCATGGCCTCCAGGGACTCGAAGCGGTCCCAGAGGATGCGTGCGGTCCGGGGGCCGATGCCGGGCAGGGAGGTCAGCTCGCTGCTCAGGACCGCCTTCTTGCGCGCCCGGCGCTGCCGGCCCAGGACGAAGCGGTGGGCCGCGTCGCGGATCTTCTGCAAAAAGAGCAGCTCCGGGCTGCCGGGCTTGAGGGGCATGGGGTTCACGCGGCCCGGCCTGAAGATGACGTCGCCCAGCTCGCCCGCGCGCCGCGACTCGCCCTTGGCGATGGAGGCCAGCTCCCAGCCGCACTCCTCGGTACACTCGGCCAGCCCCTTCTCCACGGCGGAAATCTGGCCCCGGCCGCCGTCGATGAGCACCAGATCGGGCCACGGCGGACCGGACTCCATGCGGCGGCGGGCCCACGCGGCCAGGGCCGCGTAGTCGTCGCCCGCCCCCTCCAGCTCGGGGAAGGCATACAGCCGCGAGGCGTCGGGGTTGCGCCGCCCGTCCTCGAAGACCACCTGTCCCACGCGCATGTCCGTGCCGCCCAGGTGGGAGGCGTCCACGCACTCGATGCGCACGGGCTCCTCGGGCAGGCGCAGGACCCGCTGCAGCCGGGAGGAGATGGTCTCCGCGGCCTCCACGGCCCGCGCGGCCACGTTGCGGGCGATGCCGAGCAGCTGTTTTTCCTGGGTGTTCCGGGGGGCGACAATGCGCACGCTCGCGCCGCCGCGCTCGGTCAGGACCTCGGGCAGCGGGGACTCCTCCAGCTCCATGGGCACGACCACCGTGGACGGGATGAAGCGGCCCGGCCCGTAGAACTGGCCGAGGAAGCTCTCGACGACCTCGGGACCCTCGTCCAGGGTCAGGCCGGGCCAGAAGAACTGCTTCTGGTCCAAAAGCCGCCCCTGGCGCACGAAGAGCAGCCCCAGGCCGAGCCCCTGGCCGGTCTCGGCCAGGCCGATGACGTCGCGGTCGCGGTTGTCGTGGATCACGGCGGCCTGCCCTTCCACGGTCTTCCGCACCGCCCGGATCTGGTCGCGGTACGCGGCGGCCTGTTCGTAGGCCATGTCCTTCGAGGCGGCCTTCATCTTTCGGGTCAGGTCGTCCACCAGCTCCAGGCTGCGCCCGGACAGGAGCATCTCCACCCGGTGGACCATCTCGGCGTAGGCCTCGCGGTCCACGTCCTTGACGCACGGGGCCCAGCACTGGCCGATGTCGTGGTACAGGCAGGGGCGCACCCGGTTGCGGAAGGCGGTGTCCTTGCACTTGCGCAGGGGAAAGACCTTGCCGAGCAGCTTCCAGACCGTGCGCGCGGCCGAGGCCGAGGTGAACGGCCCGAAATAGACCGAGCCGTCGCGAACCACCTTGCGGGTCATGGACAGGCGCGGGAACTCGGACTGCCGGTCCAGCCGGAAGAGCACGTACTGCTTGTCGTCCTTGAGGACCACGTTGTAGCGCGGCCGGTGCTTCTTGATCAGCCCGGACTCCAGCAGCAGGGCCTCCTTCTCCGTGGCCGTGAGCAGGGTGTCGATGTGCCGGATGCGGGCCACCAGGGCGCGGGTCTTGGGCGTCAGGGCCTCGGCCTTGCGGAAATAGGAGGCCAGCCTGCGGCGCAGCTTCTTGGCCTTGCCCACGTAGAGGATGCGGCCGCGCCCATCCTTCATTAAATAGACGCCCGGCGTGTCCGGAAAACGGTCGGCAAAAAATTTGTACTCGGTGTCCATGTCGGTGCGGTATTTTTTCAACACTTTTTCAGTCGGGAGTGACTATACGGGAAAACGCGGCGCAAATCATCTCCGCCGATATATTCCACAACTAAGCTATTTTGTTTATTTTTATCGTATGACACCCCGTGCGTTGGTTCAATTTTTTGGCCGGTAAAAAATTTTTTACCAAACGGCTTTTTTTTGGCTCAAACCCTTGCCAAAGGGTTCGACCTGGGATAAACGGAACAACAGTTAAGGCGTTAACTTGGTCTTTAATCGCAAAAAAAGGAAGATCACAAATGAAACGTTTGTCCCTTCTCGCCATCGCCCTGATCATGGTTCTGGGCATGGCCGCGTCCGCTTCCGCGGCGCCCGAAGTTGCCATCTCCGGCAACGTTCTGATCAACGCCGTTTGGAAGAACAACTGGGATTTCAGCAAAGTTGCTGATGAAAAGAACATGACCATCTACCAGCGCGCTGACCTGTACTTCACGGTCACCGCCAACGAGAACCTGAAAGGCGTTCTCGGCCTGCGTTCCAACAAGGATCAGTGGGGTGGTACCGAAACTCAGCTGGGCAACCCCGGCGGCAACAACGGCTCCAACGCCCTGTACGTCCGTGATGCCTACATCGACTTCAACTGGCCCGGCACCGACGTCAACGTCAAAGCTGGTATCCAGTACCTGGCCCTGCCCACCGCCATCGGTGGCAGCTCCTGGATTCTCGGTGACCGCGCCGGCGCCGTCATGGTTTCCGCGCCCGTGACCGACAACGTCTCCGTCCTGGCCGGTTACACCCGCCTGTTCGACACCACCGGTAACTCCAACGTCACCGACGACGGTCAGGTTGACGCTTGGCTGCTGGCCCTGCCGCTGAACTTCGAAGGCGTCTCCGCCACCCCGTTCTTCCTGTATTCCAACACCGGTGTGAACTCCGTCCTGGGCGATGCCACCACCTACTGGGCCGGCACCGACTTCACCATGTCCCTGTTCGACCCGTTCGTCATCAAGGCTGACATCAACTACGGCAACAGCGACAACGACATCGACACCGCTGACGCTTCCGGTTGGTTGTTCGACCTGGGTGTGGACTACACCGGCTTCGACTTCATGACCGTGTCCGCTTACTTCGTCTACACCACCGGTGAAGACGACGACGCCGCCAACGGTTCCGAGCGTATGCCCATCCTGGTCAACGACTGGGCTGTCGGCTCCTTCTTCTTCGGTGGTGGCTCCATCACCGGTGACGATATGGACAGCTCCGAGCTCGGTTTCTGGACCCTGGGCGTGTCTCTGACCGGCATCCAGTCCTTCGCTGAAGGCCTGACCCACGACTTCCACCTCCTGTACGTCAAGGGTACCAACGACAAGGATTCCGTTGTCGCCGGCACCACTGTCGATGGTCGTTACCTGACCGAAAAGGACTCCCTGTGGGAAGTTGACTTCAACACCGCTTACGCCGTGTACGACGAGCTGACCCTGTACGGACAGCTGGGCTACATCAACTCCGACTTTGACAAGGACATCTGGGCCGACGTGGACAACGATGCTTGGAAGGTCGCCACTGGTGTTGTTTACAAGTTCTAAGCTCGCTTAGAACCGTAAGCTGAAAAGCTTATTTGCCAAGTAACGCCCAGAGGGCCGGGGAGTGCAAACCCCGGCCCTCTTCTTTTTCCCTTGCGGGCCGGAGGCGCCGGGTGGACACTGTCCGGCGGAGCGCGATGAAGACGCGCCCGGACCGGGCCGCCCCGCCCGGCCGGAAGGCGCCAAGGCAGCCGTCCCGTTTCGCCGGGACCGCCGCCCTCGACTTTTGATCGGCGCTCGGCTATAAAATGTCCCCTTGGACGAACAACAAGACAACCGCCTTTGAGGTCGATATGGATTGCAGAGATTTGACTTACGCGAACCCGGACGACTGGCCCGGCATCGCCCGCTGGCTGGAAAAGCGCAAGGACCCGGACACCAAGGTGGACACCATCGTGCGGGGCATCCTCGCCGATGTCCGCGAGCGGGGCGACGAGGCCCTGGCCGAATACACCCGCAAATTCGACTGCGCGTCCTTTGACGCGGCCGACCTCCGCGTGCCCGAAGAAGCCATCGCGGCCGCCCTGGCCGAGATCCCGGACGACGACGCGGCCATCCTCCGCGAGGCCATCGAGCGAGTACGCACCTTCCACCTGAACCAGAAGGAAAAGTCCTGGTGGACCACCGCCGAGGACGGCACCATCCTCGGCCAGATGGTCCGGCCCGTGGACCGCGTGGGGCTGTACGTGCCCGGCGGCCAGGGCGGCGAGACCCCGCTCATCTCCAGTCTGATAATGAACGCGGTCCCGGCCCAGGTGGCCGGGGTCGGCTCCATCGCCGTGACCTCGCCCCCGCGCAAGGACGGCACCCTCAACCCGTACATCCTGGCCACCGCCGCCCTGCTCGGGCTGAGCGAAATATACCTGGCCGGGTCCGCCTGGGCCGTTGCGGCCCTGGCCTTCGGCACCAAGACCATCGCGCCGTGCGACGTCCTGGCCGGTCCGGGCAACATCTTCGTGGCCACGGCCAAGTCCCAGCTCATCGGCCGGGTGGGCATCGACATGGTCGCGGGCCCGTCCGAGATCGTCATCCTGGCCGACGGCTCGGCCAACCCGGCCTGGCTGGCCGCGGACATGCTCTCCCAGGCCGAACACGACCCCCTGGCCGCGTCCATCCTGGTCACCCCGGACGCGGACCTTGCCGCCCGGGTGCGCGCGGAGCTGGACACCCAGTGCGCGGCCCTGCCCCGCTGCGAAATCGCCTCGAAATCCCTGGCCAACTGGGGCGCGATCATCACCGTGCCCGACATCCCCACCGGGGCGGAGATGGTCAACCTGCTCGCCCCCGAGCACCTGGAACTGGCCGTGGCCGACCCGTGGTCCCTGCTCGGCTCCATCCGCCACGCCGGTGCCATCTTCATGGGCCACAATTCGCCCGAACCTGTGGGCGACTACTTCGCCGGGCCCAACCATGTGCTGCCCACCCTGCGTACGGTCCGTTTTTCCTCCGCCCTGTCGGTGCAGAACTTCTGCAAGAAATCCAGCGTGATCGCCGCGAGCCCGAGCTACGTGTCCGAGCACGGCGCCAAGATCGCCCGGCTGGCCCGGCTGGAAGGCCTCGAAGCCCACGCCCGCAGCGTGGAACAACGCAACAAATAGCATTACCATAGAAAGAGGGAACATCATGGCTGCCGTTCTTGAAACCAACATCACCGAATATCCGCTCATCTCCCGCGGCAAGGTCCGCGACATCTACGAGATAGACGCGGACACCCTGCTCCTGGTGACCACCGACCGCATCTCCGCCTTCGACGTGGTCATGCCCGACCCCATCGAGGACAAGGGCAAGGTGCTCAACCAGATCACCCTGTTCTGGATGAAGATGATGGAGGACCTGGTCCCCAACCACATCATCGCCACCAACGTGGACGACTACCCCGAACCCCTGCGCAAATACCGCGACCAGTTGCAGGACCGCTCGGTCCTGGCGAAAAAGGCCAAGCCCCTGCCCATCGAGTGCATCGTGCGCGGCTTCATCACCGGGTCCGGCTGGTCCGACTACCAGAAGACCGGCGAGGTCTGCGGACACAAGCTGCCCGAGGGCTTGCAGGAATCCGCCATGCTCGAAAAGCCGCTGTTCACCCCGTCCACCAAGGCGGACCTGGGACAGCACGACGAAAACATCTCGCTCGACAAGGCGGCCGAGCTGCTCGGCGAGGAGATGATGCGCAAGGTCGAGACCCTGGCCCTGTCCATCTACACCCGCGCCCGGGACTACGCCAAGCAGCGCGGCATCCTCATCGCGGACACCAAGTTCGAGTTCGGCATCCTGGACGGGGAACTGCTCTTCATCGACGAGGCCCTGACCCCGGACTCCTCCCGGTTCTGGCCCGAGGAGGGCTACGCGCCGGGCCAGTCCCAGCCGAGCTTCGACAAGCAGTACTTCCGCGACTGGCTGGTTCAGATCGGCTTCAACAAGCAGCCGCCCGCGCCGCACGTGCCCGCGGACATAGCTGCCCGGACCCGCGAAAAGTACCTCGAAGCCTACAAACTTCTGACCGGAGAAGACCTGAAGGTCTAGGGAGGCATCATGCCCGAATGGCTGCAACTCATTGCCCTGGTCGTCGTGGGCCTGGCCATCGGCCGGCTCCTGCGGGGCAAATTCGGCGGAGGATGAGGACCCTCGAACCAATGCGGCTGGACGCCGCCCGAGGACAAGGATAAGAAATAGGGGGTTGTGGGACCGGGCCCGGCTCTTGACAGTCGGGCCGATTCCTCATATGTAACCCCTCTTGCCTTGCTCTCCCCCAGGTGGGGGAGGGCCAATGACCAAAAGGAGAATGAAATGGCAAACAATTACGAGACGCTCGTCCTGCTCTCCCCGGAGCTGGCGGCAGAGGACAGGACCACCATCCTGGACACTCTGACCGGCATCGTGGACCGCGAGGGCGGCAAGATGGTTGAGACCGACGACTGGGGCATGCGCCAGCTGGCCTACCCCGTCCAGAAGCAGACCCGTGGATACTACGTTCGCCTGGTGTACGACGCCCCCGGCGCGCTGGTTGCCGAACTCGAGCGCAACATCCGCATCACCGACGGCATCTTCAAGTTCATGACCGTCAAACTGGCTGCCTAGGAGGTTTCACCATGGCTTTCCGCAAGAAATTCACCCCGAGGAAGAAGTTCTGCCGCTTCTGCGCGGACGCAGAGCTGCCCCTGGACTACAAGCGCCCGGACATCCTGCGCGACTTCGTCACTGAACGCGGCAAGATCATCGCCCGGCGGATCACCGGCACCTGCGCCAAGCACCAGCGCCGCCTGACCAACGAGATCAAGCGCGCCCGCCAGATGGCCCTGCTTTTCTACACCACCGTTCACAGCACCGATGTGAAGAAACGGAGCTCCATGTAGGAGGGAGGACCCGATGAAACTTATTTTACGCGCTGACGTCGACTCTCTGGGTCGGCTCGGAGACATCGTTACCGTGAAGCCCGGCTACGGCCGCAACTACCTGATCCCCCAGGGTCTGGCCAAGCCTGCGACCACCGCCAACCTGAAGGCCTTCGAACTGGAGCGCCGCAAACTGCAGGAGCAGGCCGATTCCCTGCGCGCCCAGGCCCAGGGCCTGGCCGAGCGCATCGCCGCCTCTCCCATCGAGATCGAGGTGCGTGTCGGCGACGGCGACAAGCTGTACGGCTCCGTGACCACCTCCAACATCGGTGACGCCATGGAAGCCGCCGGCATCGAAATCGACCGCCGCAAGATCATCCTGCCCGAGCCCATCCGCTCGCTCGGCGAGTACGAGATCGAGATCCGCCTGCACCCGGACGTCCACGGCGAGCTGAAGCTCTCCGTCGTCCGCCACGGCGGCGCCGTTGTCGAGGAAGAGACCGAAGTAACCGAAGAAGTGGCCGAGGCCGTCGAGGAATCCGCAGAGAATGCCGACGCCGAAACCGCAGAGGCCTAATTCAGGCCAGTACGCCGATAATCCGGAAGAGGCCCTGGACAGGGCCTCTTCCGATATCCTACGCAAAGTCCCTCCGCATTCCTTCGAGGCCGAGCAGGCCGTGCTCGGCGGCGTGTTCCAGTCGGACACCATGTTCCACCAACTGGTGGACATCATCAGCCCGGACGATTTCTATTCCCCTGTCCATCGGGACATCTTCAAGTCGTTCATCCAGCTCTACGACGCCCACCAGCCCATCGACGTGGTCACCACGGCCAACCAGCTGGCCCAGAACGGCACCCTGGACACCGTGGGCGGGCCGGTCTATCTGGCCGAACTGTCCGACTCCGTGGTCAGCGCGTCCAACGCCCTGCACCACGCCCAGATCGTCCGCGACAAGGCCATCCTGCGCGACCTGATCGACATTTCCAGCGGGATCATCTCCAACTGCTTTTCCTCGCGCGACGTGGGAGAGGTCCTGGACGAGTCCGAAAAGGAGATCTTCCGCATCGCCCAGTCCAAGGAGATGCGCGGCATGCTGTCCAGCGGACAGCTGGTGCCCAAGGTCTTCGACGAGCTGACCGCCCGCTTCAACAACAAGTCCGTGGTCACGGGCATCCAGACCCACTATCACGAATTCGACAACATGACGGCCGGGTTGCAGAACTCGGACCTGATCATCATCGCGGGCCGCCCGTCCATGGGCAAGACCGCCTTCGCCCTGAACGTGGCCCTGCGCGCCGCGGCCCGGTCCGAGTGTCCCACGGCCATCTTCTCGCTGGAGATGTCCATGGAGCAGCTCATGACCCGTCTGCTGGCCGTGCAGTCCAAGGTGGAGCTGTCCAACCTGCGCACCGGCTACCTGGACGACTCGGACTGGAACAAGCTCTACGAGGGCGCGGACGTGCTCAGCAAGGCGCCCATCTTCATCGACGACACCCCGGCCCTGTCCACCCTGGAACTCCAGGCACGCTGCCGCCGCCTCAAGGCCGAACACAACCTCGGGCTGGTGGTCGTGGACTACCTCCAGCTCATGCGCTCCAGCGCCCGGCCCGACTCCCGCGAGCAGGAGATTTCGGACATCTCCCGCCACCTCAAGGCGTTGGCCAAGGAACTGAACGTGCCGGTCATCGCCCTGTCTCAGCTCAACCGCAAGGTTGAGGAGCGCACGGACAAGCGGCCCATGATGGCCGATCTGCGTGAATCCGGGGCCATTGAGCAGGACGCGGACATCATCATTTTTCTCTATCGCGACGCCGCCTACAACAAGAGCGAGGACAACCCGCTCAAGAACCATGCGGAAGTCATCATCGGCAAGCAGCGCAACGGTCCCACCGGGCGGTGCGAGCTCTTTTTCAAGAAGGAATACACCCTGTTCGAGAACATGGACGCCACGGCATATCCCTCGGAACTGCCCCAGGGATTCCACCAGGACGCCGACTAACCGCAAGCGGAACTGCAATGTACTACGATCCGGTAGAAACCATGGACCGCGCCGCCCTGGAAGCGCTCCAGGTCAAACGCCTCAAAGAGACCATCGAAATCGCCAGGCGCTCGCCCTTCTACGCCGAGCGCCTCAAGGGCTTCGACCCGGCCGAGATCACCAGCCCGGCCGACGTGACCAAGCTGCCCTTCACCACCAAGGACGACCTGCGCAACCAGTATCCGCACGGCCTGCTGGCCCGGCCTCTGGAGGACTTCGTCCGGCTGCACGCATCGAGCGGCACCACCGGCTCGCCCGTGGCCATCTTCTACACCCAGAAGGACCTGGACACCTGGGCCGACCTCATGGCCCGGTCCATGTACTGCTGCGGCTGCCGTCGGTCCGACGTGCTTCAGAACACCTCCGGCTACGGCCTGTTCACCGGGGGCTTGGGCATCCACTACGGCTCCGAGCGGCTGGGCATGCTGACCATCCCGGCGGGCGCGGGCAACACCAAGCGCCAGATCAAGATGATCTGCGACCATCAGGTCACCGTCCTGCACATCATCCCCTCCTTCGCCCTGTATTTCGCCCAGAAGGTCCGCGAAGCCGGCTATGACCCCAAGGACATGCCCTGGCGCATCGCGCTCATCGGGGCCGAGCCCCACACCGAACAGGCGAGGGCCAAGATCGAGGAGCTGATGCACATCAAGGCGTACAACTCCTACGGACTTTCCGAGATGAACGGTCCGGGCGTGGCCTTCGAATGTCAGTACCAGAAGGGCATGCACCTGTGGGAGGACGCCTACATCCCGGAGATCATCAACCCCGAGACCGGGGAGCACGTGGCCGAGGGCGAGGTGGGCGAGCTGGTCATGACCACCCTGACCCGCGAGGGCATGCCGATCATCCGCTACCGGACCCGCGACCTGACCCGCTTCCTGCCGGGGCACTGCGAATGCGGCCGGACCCACAGGCGCATCGACCGCATCACCGGCCGGGCCGACGACATGATGATCCTGAAGGGCGTGAACATCTACCCCATGCAGATCGAGCAGTGCCTCATGGCCATGCCCGAGGTGGGCCAGAACTACCTCATCGAGCTCATCCGCGAGGGCGTGTCCGACCAGATGCGCGTCAAGGTGGAGATCAAGGACGAATACTTCGTGGAGGACATGCGCGCCCTGCAGGGATTGCAAAAGCGCATCGCCAAGAACCTCTGCTCCGAGATACTGGTCACGCCCCGCGTGGAGCTGTGCCAGTCCGACTCCATCCCCAAGGCCGAGGGCAAGGCCGTGCGCGTGGTGGACCTGCGCGGCAAGGAATAGGGCCGCATGGAATACGTCTGGGCCGTCCTGCTCATCCTGGGGCTGCTGCTCTCGCAGGTACTCCAGCTCTTCAGCATGCCCGCCAACTGGGTGGCCCTGGGGCTGACGGCGCTGTGGAAATACGTCTACCCCGAGTCCATGACCTGGAACTTCGTCCTCGTCCTGGGCGTGGCCGCCGCCGCGGGCGAGGCACTGGAATTCGGCCTCCAGGCCTGGGGCGCGGGCCGCTACGGCGCGTCCGTGCGCGGCAACGTGGGCGGCATCATCGGGGCCATCGCCGGGGCCATCTTCGGCGCGCCCTTCTTCCTCGGTCTGGGCGCCCTGCTCGGGGCCCTGGGCGGGGCCTGGCTCGGCTGTCTCGTGGCCGAGATGCCCGGCCGGACCCGGCCCGAGGCGCTGCGCGCGGCCAAGGGCGCCTTCGTAGGCAAGGCGCTCGGCTTCACGGTCAAGACGGCCATCGGCGCGACCATGGTCATCCTGGCCATCCCGCGCGTCTGGCCGTAGCCCGCCCCTCTCCCCTGCTCTTCTATTCCTCGATCAGCCCGAGTTCGCGCAGGTAGCCCACCACGCGCTCGGTCTCGCCCATGCCCGTGGTCCCGCGCAGGGCCAGGGTCACGGCGCAGGTCTCCAGAATCTCGTCCACCGTGGCGCCCAAGTCCAGGGCCATCCGGCACTGGAACAGGACGCACGCCCGGCAGCCGATGCACAGGGCCGAGGCCAGGGCCATGAGCCGCTTGTGCTTGCCGCTGACCGCGCCGTCCCTGTAGACCTCCCGATTCAACGCATTGTAGGGCTCGGCCACCTCGGGCATAAGCCGCTTGAAGGTCTTGGCGTTGGCCTCGTTGGCGGCCAGCAACTCCGTCTGCTTCTCGATCATGTCGTTCTCCTCGTTGGTTGCGGGACTCCACCATGGACCATGCGCGGGCGCGCAACCAGCCGGAATATCCGATGCGGGCCATCAAGAGGACCGAACGCCACCCTAGCGCGCGGCGAAGACCCCCGGCAGCTCGCGGGCGGCCAGGTCGTAGCCGTGCTCGATGATCGGCCCGGCCTTGTCGAAGTCCATCATGCTGCATAGGTTGATGGGGATGCTCAGGACCGCGTCCGGCGGATAGGCCGCGATCTTCTGCCGGGCGATGGAGCCCTGCATGGCGTCGAAGGACTTGTAAAGGATGTCGTAGGCACGGTTCTCCTTGCGCTTCATGACGATCTTGTCGGTCATGGTCCCGAGGAAGTCGGCCACGGCGTGCGATACCCCCGCGCCTTCCTCCTCCCCGGCGTGCTTCTCCGCCGTGATCTCGGCCCCCTTGACCGGGGGCGCGCAGAGGTTCACGGCGATGGTGAAGTCGGTCAGGTCGCTGAAGGTCGGGGCGATGGGCACGGGGTTGAGGATGCCGCCGTCGATGATGTCCTCGCCGTCCACCACCACGGGCTTGAAGAAGATCGGCAGGGCGATGGACGCCTTGATGGCGTCGAAGATGGGACCCGTGCGGATCCAGACCTCCTTGCGCCGGGAGATGTTCGCGGCCACGGCCGTGAAGCTGATCTTCAGGTCCTCGATGCGCTCCTCGCCCACCAGGTTGCGCAGGGTGTCGATGAGCCGGTCGCCCTTGATCAGCCCGTCCATGCCGAAGGAAACGTCCAGCAGGGCGAGCATGTCCCGCTTGGTGATGCCGCGCGCCCAGCGCTCGTACTCGTCGAGCTTGCCGATGGCGTGGATGCCGCCCACCAGCGCGCCCATGGAGCAGCCCGAGATGGACTTGATCTCGCAGCCGTGCTCCTCGAGCCAGTGGATGACGCCGATGTGGGCCAGGCCGCGCGCCCCGCCGCTGCCCAGCACCAGGGAGATGGTTCTCTTCTTCTTCACGTTCCGCTCCGTTGCGGACGGCTCGGCCGCAAAGGCCCGCCGTCCCGTTGTTTGCGAGGCCAGCCTACACAATTTTGACTTGCCATACACTACCTTTTAAGCGAACCTTTGGTCCCTTTTGTGGCGAGCTTGAAAAGAGAACCTTATTCCCATCGGGTGAGACAATGACTGCCGACCTTTTTCCCTCCTATCGCGGACACATGGAATACTTCTGCCTGGGCTGCGGCAAGCGATTCCCCACGGATGAGCTGTACTACACCTGCCCGGACTGCGGTGGCGTGTTCCTGCTCGACAACCTGAAGTTCGACGAGTTGAAGAAGACCTCCGGCAAGGAATGGCGGGCCATCTTCGACGCCCGCGCGGCCTCCAAGAAGACCGCCCTGCGCGGCATCTTCCGCTTCTACGAGCTGATGGCCCCGGTGCTGGAGGAGGAGGACATCGTCTACCTCGGCGAGGGCAACACCCCGCTGGTGGCCTCGAGCCCGGCCCTCAACGCGGCCACGGGCCTGACCACGGCCTACAAGAACGACGGCCAGAACCCGTCGGCCTCGTTCAAGGACCGGGGCATGGCCTGCGGCTTCTCCTATCTGCGCTCGCTCATCCGCCGCCATGGCTGGGACCAGATTTTGACGGTCTGCGCCTCCACCGGCGACACCTCGGCCGCGGCGGCGCTCTATGCCTCCTACGCGGGCGGGGCGATCAAGTCCGTGGTCATCCTGCCCTACGGCAAGGTCACTCCGGCCCAGCTGGCCCAGCCGCTCGGCTCCGGGGCCGTGGTCCTGGAAGTGCCCGGCGTGTTCGACGACTGCATGAAGGTGGTCGAGCACCTGGCCGACAACTACCGCGTGGCCCTGCTCAACTCCAAGAACGCCTGGCGCATCCTGGGCCAGGAGTCCTACGCCTTCGAGTGCGCCCAGTGGTTCGACTGGGACATGAAGGGCAAGTGCATCTTCGTGCCCATCGGCAACGCGGGCAACATCACCGCCATCATGGCCGGTTTCCTCAAGCTCTACGACCTCGGCATCATCGAGGAGCTGCCGCGCATCTTTGGCGTGCAGTCCCACCACGCGGACCCGGTCTACCGCTACTACGCGGTGGACGACCCCAAGGAACGCGAGTACCACCCCATGAAGGTCAGCGCCTCCGTGGCCCAGGCGGCCATGATCGGCAACCCGGTGTCCTTCCCGCGCGTCAAGTATTTCGCCGAGAAGTTCGAGGCCGTGGGCGGTAAACGCGCCTTCCAGGTCCTCCAGGTGACCGAACAGCAGATCATGGACTCCATGATCCAGGCCAACCGCAACGGGCACATCGCCTGCACCCAGGGCGGCGAGTCCTTTGCCGGGGCCAAGCGGGCCCTGGAGCTCGGCCTGGTCACCAAGGACGAGCTGTGCATCCTCGACTCCACGGCCCATCAGCTCAAGTTTGTGGATTTCCAGAACATGTATTTCGACAACGCCTTCCCGCCCGAGTTCGGGGTCAAGCCGGACATGGCGCTCGCCAACAAGCCGCAGCTGATCATCTCGCCCGAGGAGAAGGACAGCCTGTCCGAGGCGGAATACACCCGCCGGACCGCGGACAACGTGGTCGCCCGTCTCGGGCTGGAAAAAAAGTAGCCGGGGCCCCCGCATGAAAAAGGAACGGGCGGACCAGTTGCTGGCCTCCCAGGGCCTTGCCGAGAGCCGGGAAAAGGCCAAGCGGCTGATCATGGCGGGCAAGGTCCACTACATGGATCGCGGCCAGAAGACGCCGGTGACCAAGCCGGGCCAGCAGTTCTCGCCGGACACGGAGTTTGTGGTCCCGGACGACGACCGTTTCGTGTCGCGCGGGGCCTACAAGCTGCTCACGGCCATCGAGGAATTCGACCTGGATTTCGCGGGCAAGGTCGCGCTGGACGCGGGCGCGTCCACGGGCGGTTTCACGGACTGCCTGCTCCAGTTTGGTGCGACGCGGGTCTACGCCGTGGACGTGGGCTACGGCCAGCTGCACGAGAAGCTCCGCCAGGACGGCCGGGTGGTCAACCTGGAACGGACCAACGTGCGCCACGCCGAACCCGACCTCATCCCCGAGCCCGTGGACGTCATCACGGCCGACGTGTCCTTCATCTCCCTGACCAAGATCCTGCCCGCCTGCCTGCAGTTCCTGCGGCCCGGCGGCGAGCTGGTGGTCCTGGTCAAGCCGCAGTTCGAGGTGGGACCGGGCCAGACCGACAAGGGCGTGGTCCGGGATGAAAGGTTGCGTCAGTCGGCCGTGGACACGGTCCTCGACTTCTGCCGGGACGAGCTGGGACTGACGGTCCTGGGCGTGGTCCCGTCCAATATCCTGGGGCCCAAGGGCAACCAGGAATACATGGCCTACATGCGTCGGCCGGAATAATCCATGCTTCGCG
Source organism: Pseudodesulfovibrio mercurii (assembly GCF_000189295.2). Lineage (NCBI taxonomy): Bacteria > Pseudomonadati > Thermodesulfobacteriota > Desulfovibrionia > Desulfovibrionales > Desulfovibrionaceae > Pseudodesulfovibrio > Pseudodesulfovibrio mercurii. The sequence goes on from NC_016803.1 coordinate 978,131, forward strand.
GACTCGTCTTTGCGGTCATCTCCGCCGCCTGCTTCGGCTCCATGGCCATCCTGGTTAAGCTCGGCTACATGGCGGGCATGGACGGGGCGGTGATGATGCAGCTGCGCTTCACCGTGGCCGTGGCCCTGCTGCTCGTCTACCTGCTGGCCACCTCGCCGGGGATGCTGCGCATCTCCCTGCGCGACCTGGGCAAATGCGCCTTCCTGGGGCTGGTGGTCTACTGGTTGCAGACCACCTGCTTCGTCAACGCCCTGGAGACCATCCCGGCGTCCACGGCGGCCCTGGTCCTGTACGGCCACCCCATGGCCGTGACCCTGCTCGCCTCCCTGTTCCTGCGCATGCGCGTGGATCGGGTGGTCGTCCTCTCCCTGTTCCTGGTCATGGTCGGCTGCTGCCTGGTCTTCTACGACGCGTTCCTGCGCGCGGTGGACCCCACCGGGCTGGTCTACGCCCTGGGGGCCATGGCCACCTTCTCGGTCTACCTGATCCTGGTCCAGGTGCTGCTCAAGGGGCTCAGGCCGCTGACCGCGACCTTCTACGTCATGGTCTTCGCGGCCATTTCCTTCACCCTGTCGGGCGACATCCACGCCTGGGCGACCCTGGACCTCCAACAGGCGGCCATCAGCCTGGCGCTGGGCCTGTTCCCGGGCGTGGTGGCCGTGACCTTCCTCTACACGGCCATCGAGAAGATCGGCAGCGCGTACGCCTGCATCTTCTCATCAGTGGAGCCGGTCATCACCCTGCTGGCGGCGGCGGTCTTCCTGGGAGAACCCGTGGTCTGGCTACAGATATGGGGCGCGGTCCTGATCATCCTCGGCATCGTCGTGCCCAACCTGCGCCTGCGGCAACGGGCCGGGGCCGAGTGACCGCGACCCGATGACGTCCGGGGCTAGTCCCGCTTGTCCATGTACCTGGCCAGCAGCTTGAGGTGGGCCTTTTCCTCGCGGGCCAGGAGTTGCAGGACGTCCCTGGTGTCCTCGCTCCGGGCGCGCATGGCGCAGCGCAGGTAATAGTCCAGGGCCTGGGCCTCGATCATGGAGGCCAGTTCAAGCACCCCGTGGTCGCTGTCGAAGGCGCCGGGGAAGCGGTCCATGAACTCGCCGACCGGCACCCCGCCCTCGGCCATGTCCGAGGCGTTGCGCAGGGCGACGTCCTCGAATTCCTCGCGGCTCATGACCTCCTCGCTGGTGCGGGTGTAGAGTTCGTACAAAACATCCTTGTGCTTGTCCTCGAACCCGGCCAGTTCCATGAACAATTCGATGCGCTCCATGGTCTCGGCCATGTCCGCGCGCTGCACGTAGAAGGCCTGGAGCACGTTCTCCATGGCGTAGGCCTTGAGGATGACCTCGGCCGGGCTCTCGGCCCCGGTGAAGGCGATCATGCCCAGCTCCATGGGGCCGAAGGCGCCATCGCCCTCCCAGGCGGACATGCCGCCCACCAGGTTGTTGATGTCCTCGAAGCCCTGCCCCTGGAGGAGCGCGGCGGCGGCCATGGACCGGCCGCCCGAGGCGCAGTAGACGAGCAGCGGCCGCTGCCTGTCGAGCTCGTCGAAGCGGTCCGGCAGTTCGGACAGGGGCACCAACCGCGCCCCGGGGATGTGGTCCCGCTCGTATTCCGACTCCTGCCTGACGTCCAGGAGCGTGAAGGAGTCCGGCTTGCTGCCTTCCATGAACTTGCGCGCCTCATCCGGCGTCATCTGCGTGATGGTGGACATGATTCCCCCCTGATGGTGCTGTCTGAACGACAAAAACGTCCGTTTCAACAAACAGTAGGAAGGACGGCCCGTCCCGTCAACAGGATGCGGAAGGCGCTAGAGAAAAAACATGGCCCCGGCGGCCAGGAGCACGAATCCTGTCGCGGCCCAGTCCCGGCCCGCCCAGGTGAAGTCCGGCTCCCAGGCCCCGGACCGGTCCAGGCCGCGACAGGCCACGGCCAGGGTCTGGTTCCAGGTCTTCTGGCCGAGGTTGCGGATGACCGCCTGGGGGATGATGCGCATGCGCCGGAAGAACCCGGCCTCGGGGAGACGCCGGGCGACCACCTCGCGCACCCCGGTCAGGGCGGCCAGGCAGGCGGGCAGGAAATGGACCATGAGCGACAGGGACAGGGCGATGCGCCAGGCCCGCTCCCGGCCCAGGAACGGCCTGAGCGCCCAGGCCACGGCCAGCCCCAGGGCGCGTGCCGAGGTGGACAGGGCCAGGCACAGGCCGAGCATGAGCAGGGCCACCAGGCGCACGGCCAGCTGGGCCGCGTCCGTGGCCATGTACTCCACCGGCACCCCGCTGATCCCGTCGAGCACGGACTTGATGGCCACCCAGAAAAAGACGAAGGAAAGCAGGCTGCGGACCATCTTGCCGCCGCCCGGCTGCCCGGCGGCCAGGAAGCGGACCAGGACCAGCAGGAACGCGGCGCACCCGGTTGCGGCCGGAACGTCCACCTTCCACAGCCAGGGGCCGATCAGCAGGGCCGCCGCCAGTTTGAGGCGCGGGTCCAGGGAACGGACCAGTCCCGCCACGTCGATCATCGGCCCGTCTCCCCATCCCACGGCTGGATGGTCCGGCAGGCGGTCCATGAGCCCGGCGCGCGCACCGCGTGTTCGGCCACGCGGTCCAGGACGGTCTCGGCCGGGCCGTTCAGGACCAGCTCGCCGTTGTCGAGCACGGCCAAGGCGTCCACCAGGTCGATGTACGGCTCCAGGTCGTGGCTGGAGACCACCTGGGTCAGCCCGGCCTCGCGGTTGGCCCGGATCAGGGCGCGCATCTCGCGCACGCCGGGATAATCGAGGCCGCTGAAGGGCTCGTCCAGGAGCAGCACGCGCGGGCGGTCCAGCAGGGCCGCGGCCAGGCAGAGCTTGCGCTTGGTGCCCCAGGACAGGGTCTGCACCGGCCGGTCCCAGTATTTCAGAAGGTTGAGCCGCTCGGCCATGGTGCGGGCCTCGGCGGTCACGGCCTCGTCGCGGCCCCGGCCCAGGAGCAGGTCCTCCTCCACCGTGGCCCCGAGGATCTGCAGGTCCGCGTCCTGCATGACCAGACGGCAGACCAGGCGGATGTCCCCCTCGTGGCCCGGGCTGACCCGCCCGGCCACCTCGAGGCTCCCCCCGGTCGGGGCGTACAGCCCGGCCATGAGCGCGAGCAGGGTGGACTTGCCGCTGCCGTTGGCCCCGGCCAATCCGAGCAGACCGCCCTTCTCCACCTTCAGGGACACTCCGGACAGGACCTCGTCCCCGGCGGGATAGGCGAATGTAACGGTATTCAGTTCCAGCATGGTTTTCCTCGCACAAGACACTTCATCATCACCACCCCCGCTGTCAACGGTGCGGGACGGAAAGAACGGCCCGGGCCCAGACTCCCGGAATAGAAAACCCCGCCGGAGCGGGGTTTTCGTCGTCGCTGGAGCGGCTTCTAGAAATGGTAGCCGATGGAGGAGCCGAGCCCCCAGGTACTGCCGTTCTTGAAGTCCACCTTGTAGGTGGTGCCGCCGGAATCGGTCATGGACATGCCCTTGCGTTCCTTGGTGATGATGTACATGCCGGCCACGTCCAGGGTCCAGTCGGACCACTTGTAGCCCGCGCCCAGGGTGAACATCTGGCGGTCGTTGGCAGGCAGCATGGGCGAGGCGTAGTCGCCGCGGATGGGCGTCTGGTCATAGACGTAGCCCGCGCGCATGGCGAAGGCGTCGGTGAACCGATATTCCGTGCCGAGCTGGAAGCGCCAGGTGGACTTGTAGTTGAAGTCCACCATCTTGTTGGGCAGCGGAGAATTGGTGAAGCAGTATTCGATGCGGTCGAACTGTTCCCACTGGGTGTAGACGATGTCGAACTCGAAGGTCAGCTTGTCCGTGGGGGTGAAGCCCAGGCCCACGGTGTAGCTCGCCGGGAAGTCGGCGATCATGGTGGCGTCGCCGCTGCTGTTCAGGACGGGAATCGGGCTTCCGGTCACGGACACCGTGCCCTCGCCCTCGAAATGCATGGACGAACGGTAGGTCAGGCCCACGGAAAACATGTCGTTGATGTCGTAGAGCAGGCCCAGGTTAAAGGCGAAGGAGACGCCGTCCACGTCGGTCATGAGGATACCGCCGCCGGGCGTGGTCATCTCCTGGTGGGTGGTGAAGTAGCCCTTGATGATTTCGAGGCCGCCGCCCACGGACAGGGAGTCGTTGACCTTGTAGGACACGACCGGGTTCAGGGAGAAGGTCTCCAGCAGGGCGTCCTGAATCAGGGTCTGGCCGGGCCAGTTGCTGGCGTAGTCCGTGCCCAGGCCGAACCGGGTGTAGACACCCACGCCGAGGGTCCAGTCGTCGTTGACCTGGTGGGTCGCGTAGCCGTGGGGGACGCCGAAGACCTGGTTCTGGGTGTGGCTCTCGACTCCGTCCACATAGACATCCGAGGACGGGGAGACCGCGGTCACGCCGCCGTAGACGTTGGTGCCCTCAAGCTTGCTCATCTCCGCGGGGTTGTAGGCGATGACCGAGGCGTCATTGCCGGTGGCGTAGTTGGCCGTACCCATGCCCAGGGCGCGGTTGCCCCACTCGTACAGCGCGAAACCGCCCGCCTGGACCACTGAGGCGGTCGCAAGCAGGCAGACCAGAACACTGAACACAAAACAAGCGGACGCGCGTTTCATCCTTCCCCCTTGGATCGCTGCCGCGCCCTGCGGCAACGAGCGTTTCAATGCCTCCGGCACCCTCCCAGATGCCTCGGTGAAATTCCACCCCGGAAACATTACGTTATTAGATGCACAAACTGCCCACTCATACATGAGAGGCCTGATAATGTAAAATCAAAAAGCCTTTTCAAACAGCTGTTTAACTCATTTCCCGGAACGGTCGAAAGACTCGTGACGCGGCACGATTCTGGCAGTGCGCAAGGCATGCGCGGGAAGCGGAAGATATTTCCCGGCGCGGGAGGACGCATGAAGGAATTCATTCCCCGGCTGGACGCCAAGGAGAAGAGCTTTCACGGGCTGCTGGCCGTGGGCGGCCTGGCGGGCATCATCGAGGGATCGGTGCGCTACGGCTTCACCCTGCACACCGCGTTTCCGGGCATGCTGCTGACCCTGCTGGGGGCCTTTCTGGGCGGGTTCACCGGTCTGTTCCTGAAGGACTGCTGCCGCACCTGGCGGGGCCGAAAGCCCTACCGGGGGGTGCACAACGACGGCTGGATGCTGGGCGGGTTCCTGGGCGCCCTACTGGGCACCCTGTTCCAGGTGGCCGCCAGCCCGGACGGGGCCAACCTGGTCATCGGCTCCATTGTCGGGGCCTACCTCGGGGCGGCCTGCGGCGCCCTGCCGGACGAGTTCGTCACGCCCATCCTGAGCAGAATGATCGAACGGACGTCCGACAGGCCCTGACGCCGGGAGGGGCGGTCAGAACCTGCCGGACGGGACAACCTACTGCATTTCCACCCAGATGACCGCGCCCATTTCGAGTTCGCGGCCCTCATAGGGCTTTTCGGCGGTGTTCAGGCCGGCAAAGCCCCACCACCCCTTCCACGGACAGGCGAAGGTGAACACGCCCTGGCCGTCACAGAGCACTTCCTGGGTGACCATGCGCTCGTTGGGCGCCTGGCGCTTGCCGTCCTTGTTGTAGAATTCCACTTCCACCCGGGTGTACGGGGCGGGCTGGCCGCCGACCAGGACCACGCCCTGGAAGACGTTGCCCGCATAGTTGCCGAAGGGCCGGGTCAGAGGGACGATCTCGGTGTCCAGACCCAGCGGCACGTTCCAGTTCTCGCCCTCGCCGTAGGCATCGATCACCACCTTGGTGATGTGACGGATGTAGTTGTTCTCGGCGTCCTCCTTGTAGGGGACCGGGTCGAAGACGAAGGTGTACAGGCCGGGGGCCTTGGGGGTGAAGGCGGTCTTCCAGGCCAGATGGCCCATGACCTTGGTCTCCTTCAGGGTGGACAGCAGGTCCACGCGCTGGTCGTTGTCCACGGCCACGAAGAAGGCGGCGGGCTTTTCCAGTTCCATGCCCTGGCCCTCGAAGGGATGGGAGAACGACAGGGTCAATGCCACGGTCCGCTTCTCCTGGGTCAGTTCGTCGGTGTCGGGGATCAACATGCCGAAATGCGCCAGGGCCGGACCGGCGAAAAGGGCGACGCAGAGCACCGCAAGGCCGAAGGTCATTTTTTTCATCACACGCTCCTCAATGATTGTGGCAGACATAAAAATCCGTTTGTTGGTCGAATTATGTTACTCATACTAAATTCGTAACACAAGTCAAGTAAGAATACGGATTACTTGCTCTTCAAATCATGGGGCTGCGGGGCGCAACGGGGGAGGCGGCGCACGGGACGTCGGGTGGGGGACCGGACCGGGAACGCGCGGAGGCGGCCTGGACCGGAGAGGGAACCGGAGCGGGCGCGGTTACTCCGACCGGCTGCGCCAGCGCCGGGCCAGGGCCACGCCCGAGACGTTGTGCCACAGGCTGAAGAGCGCGCCCGGCAGGGCCGTGGCCGCGCCGAAGTGCTTCACGGCCAGGGCCACGCCCAGGCCGGAGTTCTGCATGCCCACCTCGATGGCCAGGGTCCGCGCGTCCCGCCTGTTGCAACGGGCCAGGCGGGCCAGGCCGTACCCGGCGGCCAGCCCCATGGTGTTATGCAGGACCACGGCCAGCAGGGCCAGGAACGGCAGGCCGAGCAGGGTCGCCTGGTTCAGGCCGATGATGCAGGCGATGAGCAGGGCGATGACGATGATGGACAGGGACGGGAACCAGCGCAGGAACGGTTCCAGGCGGCGGCGGAAGAGGCGGCGCAGGATCAGGCCGTCGATGAGCGGAAAGACCACGATCCAGAACACGGACGTGACCATGGACCAGAAGTCGATCTCCACCTGCCGCTCCAGGAACAGGTAGATGATGGCCGGGGTGAGGATGGGGGCGACGCAGGTGGAGGCCAGGGTCATGGTCACGGACAGGGGCACGTTGGCCCTGGCCAGATAGGCGATGACGTTGGAGGCCGTGCCGCCGGGACAGGCGCCGACCACGATCATGCCCACGGCGATGTCCGACGGCAGGCCCAGGGCGTAGGAGATGGCCACGGCCAGGACCGGCATGATGACGTATTGGAGGACCATGCCCAGTCCCACCAGGGGCCACTTGCGCAGGATCTCGGCGAAATCCCCGAATTCCAGGGTCAGCCCCATGCCGAACATGATGACGCCCAACCCCAGGGGAATGTGCGGCTTCACCCAGATGAAGGCCGGGGGCCAGGCCAGGGCCACCCCGGACATGACCACGGCGATAAGCAGGAAATTTCGCTCGATGAAAAGGGGGACGGCGTCGATTTTCATGCCCGTGGGTTGGCCCAAATACGACTTCTTGTCAATGTCCGGGCAAAAAAACAGGGTTCATCGGCCGTTTTCCCAGAAAATCGACGTTCGGCGTCGCCGTCATGGGGCCGCCGGACCGGGCGCGGTCCGCATGGCCGCCCGCACCCGAACCGGGACGGGATTCCGCCTTGCCGGGGAGCATCGCGGGATGGTACAAGGGAAGTGTTGACGAACGGTCGGGAACGCTGTAGGAAAACCCTTCCCGTACAGAGGGAAGCCGGACGGCGGTCGCGTCGAGAATTCCGTCAGGTCCGAGAGGAAGCAGCGGTATCGGTTGCTGCCGGGTGTCCGGTTTCCACTCAAAGGCGCGTTCAGCCATGAACGCGCCTTTTTCTTACCCCGGTCAGCCCTGCCCGTCCGTCGGCTCCCGCCCGAGCGCGGCCGTCAGTTCCTCCATGGCGGCCAGCCCCTTCTTGAAGTCGTACTCGGCGATGAACTTGAGCAGTTGCCCGACCTCGGCCCGCATCTCCACGGGCCAGACCATTTCCTTGAGGGCCTGGCTCCGCTCCCGGCACTCCACCGGAGCGCCCTGGGAGAGCGGTGAACGCAGGGCCTCCAGGGCGGCCAATCGCTCCGCCACCGGAGCGACCTCCCCTTCGGCGGGAAAATCCGATTCCTTGGCCTGTGACCGCTTGAGCACGCCGAGGCTTTGGATGACCACGTCCAGCCGGTCGGCAAAGGCGGCCAACGGCCCGGCCGGGTCCCCGTCTCCCTGATCCAAAGCCTTTTCCAGCTCCCCGGCGGCCTCGAACAACTCCATGGCCCCGAGCATGCCCGAGGTGCCCTTGACCGAATGGGCCAGGGCCACGGCCTCCTGGCGGTCCTTCGCGGCCAGGAACTCCCGGATGCGGTCGGCGGCGTCCGCGTACTTCTCGTCCAGGAGCAGGAGCAGCGTCCGATAGAGCTTCTCGTTGCCCCGGGCGCGCCGCAGGCCGAGCTGCACGTCGATGCCGTCCATCATGGCCGGCAGGGCCTCGTCGTTCACCACGGGGTGCCCGGAGGCGGCCCCGGTCCGGACCGGAGCGCGCCGGCCCCCGGCCGCCCCGCTCAGCCACCGGTTCAGGACGGCGAAAAGGTCGTCCGGGTCGAAGGGCTTGGCGATGTGGTCGTTCATGCCCACTTCCTTGCTCTTCTCGATGTCCGCGAGCATGGCATGGGCGGTCATGGCGATGATCGGCAGGTCCTTGAAGCGGGCCTGGTCGCGAATGCGCCGGGTGGCCTCGTGCCCGTCCATGACCGGCATCTGGATGTCCATGAGGACCAGGTCCACATCGTTCCCCTTCAAAAATTCCAGGGCCTTTTCGCCGTTGTAGGCCTCGAAGACCTCCATCCCGACGGAGGCCAGGATCTCCTGGGCCACCTGGCGATTGATCTCGTTGTCCTCCACCAGCAGGATCCGCTTGCCCGACAACCGCTCAAGCTCCTTTTCGGGCCGCATGGATTCGTTCAGGGTGACCATGCCCTTGCCCAGGGTCTCGACCACCAGGTTGAACAGAAAGGACTGATTCACCGGCTTGAACAGCAGCCCCCGGAAGCCCAGTTCGTTGGTCCGCTTGACCAGGGAGGCGTTGCCGTAGGCCGAGACCATGAACATGGGCGGCTTGACCGCGATGGCCTCGTCCTTGAGTATCCGCTCGGCGGTCTCCAGACCGTCCATTTCCGGCATGCGCCAGTCCACCACCAGCAACCTGAAGGCGTCCGCCCCCCGACGGCCGTGCAGGGCGTCGATGGCCTCGGCCCCGGACTTGACCGTGGTCACGGACAGCCCCATGTATTCGAGCATGCCCTTGAGGATGATCCGCGAGGTGGGGTTGTCATCCACCACCAGGGCGGGCATGCCCTGGAGTTCCTGGGGCAGGGTCGCGCTCTCGACCTCATCTCGGTAGATGGGGAAGGTGACCTCGAACCAGAAGAGGCTGCCCTTGCCGAATTCGCTCTCGGCCCCGATCTCGCCGCCCATGAGGTCCACCAGCTGCTTGCACAGGCTCAGACCCAGGCCGGTGCCGCCGTACTTCCTGGTGGTGGAGGCGTCCGCCTGGGTGAAGGGCTGGAAGAGTTCCTGGATCTTTCCGGGCTTGATGCCGATGCCGTCGTCCTTGACGGTGAAGCGCAGCCTGGCCTTGTCCGCGTCCTTCTCCAGGGTGGAGATGCCCACCACCACGGACCCCTCATCGGTGAACTTGACGGCGTTGTTGCACAGATTGATGAGAATCTGGGCCATCCGCATGGGGTCGCCCTGGATGGCGGGCGGCACGTCCTTGCCCACGCTGATGAGAAATTCGAGCTTCTTTTCGTTGGCCCTGGGCGAGACGATGGTGGTCAGCTGTTCCAGGACCTGCTCCAGCTTGAAGCCCACTGACTCCACGGTGAGCATGCCCGCCTCGATCTTGGACAGGTCGAGCACGTCGTTGATGATGCCGAGCAGGGACTTGGCGGAGATGTCGATCTTGTTCAGGTAGTCGCGCTGGGTGGCGGACAGCTCGGTCATCTTGATCAGGTGGGTCATGCCGATGATGGCGTTCATGGGCGTGCGGATTTCATGGCTCATGTTGGCCAGGAACTCGCTCTTGGCCAGGGTGGCCTTTTCCGCGGCCTCCTTGGCCTTGATGATCTCCTTCTCGGTCTGCTTGCGGATGTGGATCTCCGAGGTCAGCAGCCGGTTGGTCTTGTTCAGCTCGTCCGTGCGCTCGACCACCCGCTTCTCCAACTCGTCGTAGGCGGTCTTGAGGTTGGCCTGGGCGATGCGCAGGGGGGTGATGTCCGTGATCATGGCGAACACCCCGTTGAATTCGCCCCGGGCGTCGAACTGGGGGCTGGCCGAGATCATGGTCCAGACCTCGGAGCCGTCCTTGCGCGCCAACCGGCGCTCGTACTGGGAGGCGTGCCCGGCGCGGCGCAGCGCGATCTCCTTCTCATGGTTCTTCTGGTCCTCGCCGTGGATGAGGTCCGGCACGAACTTGCCCACCAGTTCCTCTTCGCTGTAGCCGAGCATGTCGGCGAAGATCCGGTTGACCTCGAAGATGTGCTCGGTCACGTCGATCATGACGATGCCTTCGATGCTCGTCTCGAACAGGCGGCGATATTTCTCCTCGCTCTCGCGCAGTTCGGTCTCGCGCAACCGGACCTGTTCGGCCATCTCGTTGAACTTGGAGAGGATCAGCTGGACCTCCTGGAACCCCTCCTTCTCGTCCACGTATTCCGTGTACTCGCCGGCGGACAGTCCGTCGATGCGGCTGATGAGCTGCCCGAGCGGCATGCGCAGTCCCCGGTTGAGGATGAACCGTGTGGACAGACCGAGGACGATGACCACGGACAGCAGGGAGAGCAGGCTGATCCAGGTGGTCTCGTAGACCTTTTCCCGGAAGATGGCCGGGGTCAGGCCGAGACGCACCGTGCCGACCTCGATGTTGTCGTAGCTGATGCGCTTTTCCTTGAGGATGGTCTCGCCCGGCGTGATCTCCCCGTAGCGGTAGATGTCGTTTCCGCGATGGTCCCGGACCTCGATGAAGACCACGATGTCGATGTTGGCGAACGTATTGCACAGGTTGACCACGGACTCCTCCTCCATATGCCAGAGGTAGGATTCCAGGCTGTTGGCCAGGTGCGTCAGGGCCTCGTCGGCCCGCTGCTGAAACTGTGCTTCGGATTTCTGGAACAGAAGGATGAAGGTGATCGAGGAGATGGCGAAGGTCGAGAGTACGACCACCACGATCAGGCTCGTGGTCAGGTGTTGCACCAGGGAGCGCTTTCTTCCGATTCTATGCAGCAATGGCTTTCTCCGTACCCTCTGGGGAGAACGTCCGGGAACCGCCCGAGGTCAGGCTGCCGACGCCTCGCACGGCCTCGGCGCTCGAGGAACGGCCAGGTCCCCTGGGGCCGCCCCCACCCCTTTCATAGGACCATGTCCACTTCCCGTCGATTATATTCAACATCCTTGCCCCGATCATATCCTTGCCGATCATCCCCCCGGCCCGATCAGGCCGCGCCCGGGTCAACGCAGCCAGCGGTCCAGGACGGGTTGCAGGGCGCCCTCGGCCTTCAGCCCCTGGAGGGCGTCGTCCAGTTTCCGGCGAAGCTCGGAGTTGCCCTTGACCACGGCGAAGCCCACCGGCGAACCGGGATCGCCCACGTCGATGACCCGCACGGGCAAGGCGTACCGTTCGGCCAGGAGACGGCCCACGGCCAGCGGCGCGATGACCGCCACCACCTTGCCCTCCTTGAGCATGCGCATGGACTGGTCCTTGCTTCTGGTCTTGACGATGCGGATGGAATCGAGCAGCCCCCGCTGCCGCAGGTACCGCTCCACAAAGGAATGCCGGTCCCCGGCCACGGCCTTGAGGACCAGGTCGTCCACGGTCCGGATGCCTTGGTCGTCGCGGTTGACGAAGACGACCACCCGGCGGTTGTAATAGGGCGAGGTAAATTCGAAAAACGGCCTGCGTTCGCTGTTGATCTCCATGCCGATCACGCAGTCCAGTCGCCCCAGGCGCAGGCTGGCGACGACGTCGTCCCATATCCCGGGCACCATGCGGGCCTTGATGCCGAGCCGGGCGAAGACGAGCTCGGCCACCTCCATGTCCAGGCCGGTCGGCTCCCCCGCATCGTTCAGGAACTGGTACGGCGGATAGCCGCGGGCCATGCCGCAATGGAACGGCGCATCCTGCGCCCGCACCACGAGGGGCGCCAGGACGAAGCACAGGCAACACGCCGAAATAACCAGGTGCATGATCCGCCTCATCGCTTGTCTCCCGGTGGCTCCTCCCGTCGCCCTGTCCCATGATATTTCCAGTGGATGCCGCAAGGTAACACACGATTCCCGGACCGGACCAGCCCTTTATTTTCGTCCTTCCGGCCGACCCCGCCGCCATTTGTTGTAACCCGGAGGCGGTCCCGAGCGCTTATTTCATTGGAGGGGGCAACCTCAACCAAGGCGGCACCTATGTTCGATCACAACGGGCGGGAGCCCATACTCAGCGAGACGGAGATCCGTTTTCTCCTGTCGGATACGGCGGTCGGCGCAAAGTCCATGCCGCGCCCGACGCGGGACAAGGGCAAGGGCAAGACCAAGGGGGTCCAACGGAAGCGGCTTGTCGAAATACTGTCCGCCGCGATCCGGGAATACCGACAGCCCTGAGCCGCACGCACGGCGCAAGGCGCAACAAAAAAGGCTTACGACGTTCGTCGTAAGCCTTTTTGCATTCGGTGGCGGAGAGGAGAGGATTTGAACCTCCGTTGGAGTTCCCCCCAAACACGCTTTCCAGGCGTGCTCCTTAAGCCGGACTCGGACACCTCTCCGCAGCAGAGAGGGAGTAACTACCCAATATGGTGGGGCTTGGCAAGCAAAAATTTTCCCCTTTTCAAAGCGGGAGTTGCAGGCTTCCCCGGAACTCGTCCAAACCCTTCGCGCCGATCTCGGCGAGCAGCTTTTCCATCTCGTCGGCCAGGCCGAAGGCGAAGTCCGGACGCAGGAAATTGGCGGTGCCGACCTGCACGGCCTGGGCCCCCACCAGGAGGAACTCCAGGGCGTCCTCGGCCGAACTGATGCCGCCGATGCCGACCACCGGAATGTCCACGGCGTGCACGACCTGATGCACGCAACGCAGGGCCACGGGCTTGATGGCCGGACCGGACAGGCCTGCGATGACGTTGGCGATGCGCGGCCTGCGGTTGCGGATGTCCACGGCCATGCCGGACAGGGTGTTGATCAGCGAAAGCGAGTCCGCCCCGCCAGCCTCGGCGGCCCTGGCGCAGGTCGTGATGTCGGTCACGTTGGGCGAGAGCTTGACCATGACGGGCTTGTTCCCGGCATTCTTCTTGACCGCCTCGGTGACCCGGGTGATCTGGGCCGGGTCCTGGCCGAAGGCGACGCCGCCCTCCTTGACGTTGGGGCAGGAGACGTTGACCTCCAGCGCGGCCACGCCCTCCTCGCCCGCCAGCACTGCGGCCAGCTCGCCGAACTCGGCCGCGTCGCAGGCGTACAGGTTGGCGATCACGGCCACCTCCCGCCAGGGCAGGTTCGGCAGGGCCTTGGTCACGAAGTGCTCCACGCCGGGGTTCTGGATGCCGATGGCGTTGAGCATGCCGCACGGCGTCTCGGCGATGCGCGGCATGGGGTTGCCCTCGCGCGGCTTGAGCGAGAGGCCCTTGGCCACGAGGCCGCCCAGCCGGGTCAGGTCGCCGTAGGGCGCGAATTCCAGGCCGAAGCCGAAGGTCCCGGATGCGGTCATGACCGGGTTCTTGAGGGAAAGACCGCCGAAATTTACGTGCATATCCATGGTCGCGGCCTCCTACAGCTCGACGTTGTCGGCCCAGAACACCGGACCCTGCGTACACACCTGCACGTGGTGCCCCTCGCCGTTCCTGGTCACGCAGCCCAGGCACGCGCCCACGCCGCAGGCCATGCGGTTTTCCAGGGAGACCTGGGCCCTGACGCCGTACTCCCCGGCGAAGCGCTGGACCGTGCGCATGAACGGGGTGGGCCCGCAGGCCAGAACCAGCCCGCCCTTGTCCGCGTATTCCTCGATCAGCCCGCGCAGGGCCTCGATGATGCAGTCCAGGTCCGACGGCTTGGCCTCGAGCATGCACCGGCAGTCCACGGCACGGGACAGGAGCGCGTAGGGGTAGCAGTCGAGGGGCAGCCGGTGGGCCAAAAACAGGGCCAGATTGCCGGGCTGCGGATGTTGCTCGACATATCCGCGAAAAGGTGCGATGCCGATGCCCCCGGCGAGCAACAGGGTCGGCGTGTCCGGCTCCACGGCAAAATAATTGCCCAGCGGACCCCACATGGCCACGCTGTCGCCGGGCTTGAGCGCCGCGATGCGCCTGGTGCCGCGCCCGACGGCCTGGATGAACAGGGTCACGGACGCATCATCCCCGGAACACAGGGAAAAAGGCCGTCCCCAGAGCATGTCGAGCTCCCAGGCGGAGGGCCGGATCATGACGAACTGGCCGGGTTTCCAGCCGTCCCAATCCGGGCGTTCCAGGGTCAGCTCGAAGAATTCCCCCGCCGTTTTTGATTGACCGACCGGGGAAACTTTCAATACCTTGACACTGCTGCAATTCCTCAAGGACATACAGATACCTTATGAGCACTATACATACACCGGAAATCATGGCCCCCGCCGGGGACGGAAACGCCTTTCTGGCGGCCGTCGCGGCCGGGGCGGACGCGGTCTACGTGGGGTTGAAACACTTCTCGGCCCGCATGCAGGCCCAGAACTTCTCTATCAGCGAGCTGGCACGGCTGGCAAGCCTGGGCCGGGATCGCGGCACCAAGACCTACGTGGCCATGAACACCCTGGTCAAGCCCAATGACGTGGAGGCGGCCGGGCGGCTCATCGACCGTTTGCAGCGCAACGTCAAGCCCTACGCCCTGATCGTCCAGGACCTGGCCATGCTGACCCTGGCCAAACAGGCGGGGTTCACGGGCGAACTGCACCTGTCCACCCTGGCCAACCTGACCCACCCGGACGGCCTGGCCGTGGCCAGGAAGCTCGGGGCCTCCCGCGTGGTCCTGCCCCGCGAGCTGAACCTGGACGAGGTCAAGCTCATGGCCGACGCCTGCCCCAAGGACCTGGACCTCGAAATCTTCGTCCACGGCGCGCTCTGCCACTGCGTGTCCGGACGCTGCTACTGGTCCAGCTACCTGGGCGGCAAGTCCGGCCTGCGCGGCCGTTGCGTACAGCCCTGCCGCCGCCTGTACACCAAGGGCAAGGATCAGCCCGAACGGCTCTTCTCCTGCTCGGACCTCTCCCTGGACGTGCTGACCAAGCCCCTGCTGTCCATGGAGCGAGTGGCCGCCTGGAAGATCGAGGGCCGCAAAAAAGGGCCGCACTACGTCTACTACACGGTTCGGGCGTACCAGATGCTGCGCGACAACCCGTCGGACGGCCAGGCCAAGAAGACCGCCATGGAACTGCTCGACCAGGCCCTGGGGCGGCCCTCCAGCCACTCCGTGTTCCTGCCCCAGCGCGCCTTCCAGCCGGTCCAGCCCAAGGAGGAGACCAGCTCCGGACGGCTCATCGGCGAGATCCGGCGGGATCAGAAAAAGCTTTTCTTCGAGCCGCGCGAACAACTCGAACCCGGCGACCTGGTGCGCGTGGGCTACGAGGACCAGCCCGGCCACCGGACCATCCCCATCCGCCGCCGCGTGCCCAAACGCGGACGCATGGACATCCCCTTTTCCAAGGGCCAGACCGGCCCCGCCCTGCCCACGGGCACCAAGGTATTTCTCGTGGACCGGCGCGAGCCCGAGTTGATGAAGCGGATCAAGGAACTGGAGAAGGAACTCGACTTCTTCCCGGCCCCGGAGCCCAAGGAGTCCACCTTCACCCCGACCTGGCCCCAGGCCGCCCCGCGCAGCAAGGGGAAATCCCGGTCCAAGGGCGGCCCCCGGCCCGTCTCCCGGTCCGAGTCCGTGACCCTGTTCCGTCAGCCGCCCTCGGGCAAGCTCTGGGACCGGCCCGGCTACTGGCTTGAGCGGTCGGTCCTGGGCAAGGTGCCCACCGGGATCGCCTCCCGGGCCCAGTGGTGGCTGCCCCCGGTCATCTGGCCCGGCGAGGACAAGAAGTACCGTTCGCTGATCAAGGAGGCCGTGCGCAAGGGCGCGCGCGACTTCGTGCTCAACGCCCCGTGGCAGGTCGCCTACTTCGAGGATCGGCCCAACACGACCCTGATCGCGGGTCCGTTCTGCAACACGGCCAACAAGTTTGCCCTGGACGTGTTGCGCCAACTCGGCTTTTCCAGCGCCATCATCAACCCGGAGCTGCCCCTGGAGGACCTCCAGGTCCTGGCCCAGAACCCGCCCCTGCCGCTCGGCTTCGTCATCAAGGGCATGTGGCCCTTCGCCATCTCCCGGTTCCTGGCCGACTCCGTGCCCTTTGACGAGCCCATCAAGAGCCCCATGAACGAGGTCGCCTTTGTCCGCAAGTACGGCCAGAACAACTGGATATTCCCCGGCTGGGAAGTGGACCTGACCAAGGAGATCCGCACCCTGGAACGGCTCGGCTACAAGACCTTCGTGACCATGCTCGAACCCTGGCCGCGCAACGTCCCCCGCCCCACCCGGACCAGCGAGTTCAACTGGCGGCTGAAGCTGCTGTAAGGGCAAGGGAAAAGGTCCCGCCCTCGGCGGAGTGCATGCATTTGATTGAGAGGGGCGGCCGCAACGGCCGCCCTTTCTATTGCACGGGGCCCGACTGGCGGCCCGCGGCCCCGTCCCCGCCGGACGGCCCGTCGCCGCCCAGGGTGCCGATGATCGTTTGCAGGGTCTGGGCCATGGCGGCCAGACCGGCGATGGCCGAGGCCGACTCCTGGACCTCCTCGGCCGTGGTCGAGACCAGCCGGCTGACGTCCAGCACTGCGCCGCTCATCTGTTCCGTGGCCACGGACTGCTGCCGGGCCGCGATGGCGATGCCCTCGATGCGATCGGCCACGTTGGCCGAAAACTCCTGAATCTTCCTGAACGCGCCCACGGAATTGCCGACCTCCCCGTTGGCCTCGGCCACGTGGGACAGGGTCTCCTGCACGTCGCGGATGTTGCGGCCCGTGGCCGCCTGGATGGCCGTGATGCGCTCCTCGACCTCGGTGGTGGCGACCATGGTCTTCTCGGCCAGCTTGCGCACCTCGTCGGCCACCACGGCGAATCCCCGGCCCGCATCGCCCGCCCGGGCGGCCTCGATGGCCGCGTTCAGGGCGAGCAGGTTGGTCTGGTCCGCGATCTCGTTGATCACGCCGATGACCTGGCCGATGGACTCTGTGTCCGCGCCCAGGCGGGTCATGCCCTCCTCCAGCACGGAGACCGTCCCGGCCACTTCGGACATGGCCCGTTCGGCCCGCTGGACCACCAGGATGCCCTGACTGGCCTCGGTGCTGGCCTCGCCCGCCATGTCCGAGGCGTCGCCCACGTTCAGGGCCACCTCGTTGACCGTGGCGTGCATCTCCTCCATGGCCGCGGCCGACTCGGACATGCGCTCCTGCTGCGTGACCGCGCTCCCGGCGATCTTCCCGGTGCGGCCCTCAAGGTCATGCGACACCGAGGCCAGCTTCCGGGCCACCTCGTCGGCCCGCCCGGCGGCCTCGGCCATGCGCGTAATCAGGGCCTGGACGTGCTCCTGCCGGTCCAGGGCCTCGTCCCGCGCCCGGCCCGCCGCCTCGGCCTGGACGCGCGCGTCCTCGCCCTTGGTCCTGGCCTCGCCGATGACGGCGCGGAGATTGGCGACCATGTTCACCAGCACGTCCCGCAGCTCGCCCAGCTCGGCCGTGAAATCGCCCTCGGGCTGCGCGTCCAGGTCGCCCCCGGCCACGGCCCCGGCATAGATGTTGAGGCGCCGGAGGGGTCGGTTGATGGAGCGCATGATCCACAGGAGCAGGAGCAGGATGGACACGCCCACGGCCAGCTCCACGCCGATGACGCAGTAGTCGATCAGACGGGCTTCGTCCCGGGACTTCTCCGCGCTGCTCTGCGCGATCCCGGCGTAGACCGGCTCCAGTGCGCGGGCCGCCTCAATGAGTCCGGCGGTGATGGCGGCGATGCGCTTTTCGCTGGCCACATAGTTGTTGAAGGCGTCGAGATAGCCCTGGAGGGCCTTGAGCTGACCGGCGGCCTCCTCCGGGGTGTAGGCGTCGGCGAGCATGGCGCGCAGTTC
The DNA here is from genome assembly GCF_000189295.2 of Pseudodesulfovibrio mercurii. Classification (NCBI taxonomy): domain Bacteria; kingdom Pseudomonadati; phylum Thermodesulfobacteriota; class Desulfovibrionia; order Desulfovibrionales; family Desulfovibrionaceae; genus Pseudodesulfovibrio; species Pseudodesulfovibrio mercurii. The sequence goes on from NC_016803.1 coordinate 996,102, forward strand.
GCTGGCGCCCGAGGCCACGCGGCCCACGTACTGCTCGTCGCCCCGGATGATGTAGTTCTTCTCGTGCCGCCGCATCTGGAGCAGCTTGATGACGAAGGCGGGGGACAGCTCCCGCTTGGCGAACTCGGCCTCCATGTTGCGGGCAGCCTGGATGAACTCCCAGCGCAGCCCGTCCTTCATGGTCAGCCCCATGGCCACATAGAGATCGTTCACCCTGACCAACGCGGTGCGGTACCGCTTGAGGATGTCCTGGGCCTCCCGGCAGCGGGCGGTCAGTGCAGGCTCGATGCGGGCGATCTCCCCCAGGACCTGCCCGGCCTTGTCCGCATCCGCCAGGGCCAGACGGGTGCATTGCTCATCCTTGCGCAACAGAAAGTTCTTTTCCTGCCGCCGCGCTTGCAGGAACAGGGCCGTGCCGTCGTTGGCCAGCGTGGCCAGCCGGCGGGTCCTGACCACGTATTTCCCGCCCACGAAATTCACGGTGAAGATGCCGCCCAGCCCCAGCAGCACGGACACGAAAATCAGAATCAACTTGCTCTTGATGCTCATGAATGCCCCCTGATGAAAAAACAGCTTTGCCAAAAGCCGCTTTTCTGCAAAAGGCGTGCACACTAATCATCACAGCATTTCAAGATGTTAATACCGCAACATCGCGCAAAATACCCCTTGCGCGACCATCCAAACGGCAAAAGACGACCCACCCCGCGAAGCGGCGCCAAAAAGTTTAGGAGGGAAAGGAGGATGGGGGGGGCCGGGGGAAGGAGGCCGTCCCTTAGAACGTCCCGCCGTCCCAGCCGAAGAGATGGCGTTCGATGTCGCCGAAGGCGATGTACACGCGGTCGGCCGGGATGCCCAGTTCGCGGTTCAGGAAGCCGCACAGGGCGGCGGACAGTTCCGGGGTGCGCGTCTCGGGCAGGCCGATGGAGTCCAGGGTGACGAAGGCCGCCGGGTCGGCGGAGCCGCCGAACAGGAGGCGCTTGCCGGATTCGAGTTCGGCCAGGACGTAGGATTCGGGCTTGCCGAGCAACTCGGCGGCCAGGGCCGAGAGCTTCCGGAGGCAACCGGACTCGTCGGGCACCGTGACGTTGGTTTCGACTTTTATGAACGGCATGGGACCTCCTAGAGGTGGATGGTTCCGGTCATGTAGGTCACGGCCCGGCCCGCGATCTTGACGCGGTCGCCGAGGTATTCACAGTACAGGGAGCCGCCGCGCCGCGAGGCCTGGTAGGAATGGAACGTGGACTTGCCCAGGCGGTCCGCCCAGTAGGGGACCAGGGTGCAGTGTGCCGAGCCGGTGACCGGGTCCTCGGGGATGGAGTCGCCGGTGACGAAGACGCGGGACACGAAGTCGTGGTCCAGGCCGGGCGCGGTGCAGATGAGGCACAGCCCGTCCAGGGCCGAGACCTGGCGGAAGTCCGGGGCGAGCGCCCGGATCTGGTCCTCGGTCTCGAACACGGCCATCATGTCGCGTTTGCCCATGTACAGTTCGGCGGGCCGTGCCCCCAGGGCCGAGGCCACGCGCTCGGTGACCTGGATGCGGGAGCAGGACCAGGCCGGGAAATCCATGGAATAGAAGTTGTCCTCGCGGTCCACGAAGAGCCGCCCGCTCTTGGTCTGGAAGACCACCACAGGGTCGGTGTAATCCAGGTGGTGGTAGAGGACGTGGGCGCTGGCCAGGGTGGCGTGGCCGCACAGGTCGATCTCCATCTCCGGGGTGAACCAGCGCAGCTCGAAGTACTCGCCCTTGCGCACGAAGAAGGCGGTCTCGGCCAGGTTGTTCTCCAGGGCGATGTGCTTCATCAGCTCATCGGACGGCCACTCGTAAAGGGGCACCACCGCGGCCGGATTGCCGGTGAAGACCTCGTCCGCGAACGCGTCCACCTGGTAGAGATCGAGTTCCATGACGCCCTCCGAAGTGCCTAGAAGGTTTGCTTGAACAGGTCGTCGTCCGACGCCGGGGCCTCTCCGTTGTCGCCGTAGGGACGGGACGTCTCCGTGGGCTCGGAGCCCACCTTGAACGGCAGGAAGAACTCCTCGGCGGAGGACGGCGAAGCCAGCTTGCCGGTCTTCCCGTCCACCTTGACCATAACGATTCCCGGCGGCTGGGTGAAGTCCTCGTAGGGATAGTCGTTCTCCACCTGCTTGCGGTAGTCCACCCAGATGGGCGAGGCCGCCCGCGAGCCGGTCTCCCACTTGCCCATGGGGGTCAGCTCGTCGAAGCCCACGTACACGCCGGTCAGCAGGTACGGGGCGTAGCCCATGAACCAGGCATCCTGCTCCAAGTTCGAGGTGCCGGTCTTGCCCGCCACGGGCCGTCCCAGGATCTTGGCCCGCCAGCCGGTGCCGTTCTGGACCACCTGCTTCATGAGCGTGGCCATGATGTAGGCGGTCTGCGGGCTGATGGCGTCCACGGTCTCGGGCTTGGAGGCATACAGCTCGTCGCCCCAGGCGGACTTCACGGACAGGACCGTGCGCGGCTTGATGTAGGAGCCGCCGCGCGGGAAGGTGGTGTAGGCCTCGCAGAGATTGATGGGCGTGACCACGGCCGAGCCGAGGGACACGGACAGATCGGCCGGGAAGTCGGACTCCAGACCCATGGCCTTGGCCCGATCGATGATGGTCCGGATGCCGATCTTCTGGGCGATGCGGATGGTGCACAGGTTCTTGGACTGGACCAGGGCGGTGCGCAGCAGGGTCGGGCCGTCGAAGGTGCCCTCGAAGTTCTCGGGCCGCCAAAGCTTGCCCTCGGCGTCGTTGGCGTAGACGATGGGCGCATCGAGCACGATGGACGCGGCGGTGAAGCCGTTGTCGATGGCCGCGGAATAGACGATGGGCTTGAAGGCCGAACCGGGCTGCCGCCGGGCCTGGGTGGCCCGGTTGAACTGGCTCCGGGCGAACGAATAGCCGCCCACCAGGGCCACGACCTCGCCGGTGTCGGGCTTGACGGAGACCAGGGCGCCCTCCACCTGGGGCTCGCGCTCCAGGTCGAGAATCCAGGTGCCCTCCTCCTTTTTCGGGGCCTGGGCCACGGTCACCCAGACCACGTCGCCCTTCTTGAGGACCTTGCGGGCGTCGGTCGGGTCGGCCACGTCCTCATGGCTCTTCTTGGGGTCGGGCTCGCGCACCCACCACATGGCCTTCAGGGGAATCTCCCCCTGGAACTTGCCGAAATGGACGAAGGCCCGGTCCTGGGCGACCTTGGTCACGAAGGCCTTGAGGAGCTGGTCCTTCTCCAGGATGTTGTCGGTGGTCTGCGGGCCCTCCGCCAGGACGGCCGGTTCGTCGGCCGGGGTGAAGTGGCCGATGGGCCCGGTCCAGCCGCGCCGCTTGGCCGAGTCGATGAGCCCGCGCCGGAGCGCCTTCTCGGCGGCCGCCTGGTGCGTGAGGTCGCACGGGGTGGTCACGGTCAGGCCGCCGTTGTAGACCTCGTCCTCGCCGAACTGGTCCACGAGCCAGCGGCGGACCTCCTCCAGATAGTACGCGCCCACCTGCCAGGACGGGTCATCCATGGACTTGAGCGCCACGGACTCGACCAGGGCCGCCTGGTACTGCTCGTCGGTGATCCAGCCGAGGTTGCGCATCTGGCCCAGGACGTACTCCTGGCGCTGCCGGGCCAGCTCCGGGCTCTGGTACGGGTTGTAGCGCGACGGGGCCTGGGGCAACCCCGCGATCATGGCCGCCTCGGCGATGGTCAGGTCCTTGGCGTGCTTGGCGAAATAGGTGCGGGAGGCGGCCTCCACGCCGTAGGAGTGCTGGCCCAGGAAGATGTGGTTCAGGTAGATGGTCAGAATCTCTTCCTTGGTCAGGTAGTTCTCCAGGCGGAAGGCGAGGATGGCCTCCTTGAGCTTGCGCTTGTAGCTGCGCTCGGAGGTCAGGAGCAGCCGCTTGATGATCTGCTGGGTGATGGTCGAGCCGCCCTGCTTGGTGCGTCCGGCCATGAGATTGGCCTTGAAGGCGCGGACGATGGCGGTCAGGTCCACGCCGTCGTGCTCGTAGAAGGAGGCGTCCTCGGCGGCCAGGAAGGCCTTGGGAATCCACGGGCTCATCTGGTCCAGGGTGACCAGGAACCGCTTCTCCTTGTAGAAATAGCCCAGCACCTTGTCGTCCTTGGCGTAGACCGTGGTCACCAGGGGCGGCTTGTAGTCGGTGATGTTCTTGAAGCCGGGCAGGTCCTGGGAGGCCCAATGATAGAGCCAGACGGCCCCGCCGATGCCCGCGAGGGTGCAGATGAGAACGAATATACCGAATATCTTGAGGAATTTCTTCATATGCCATCCATCAGAAGGTTTTCTTGACCGGGTTGGCGCCCTTGGTCGGAGGCAGCCCCCAGACCAGACGCAGCCGCCCGTACAAATCCTTCACGGTCGCCTTGTTGGTGTCAAGGAGGTCGAGTATCCGCGCCAGGGTGCCCCCTTCCCGCCTGGCCAGGCAGGTGGGGGTGTCGAAATGCGTGACCGTACGCCCGGCCATCCAGAATGGAAACAGGCGGCAGTAATAGGGCCGGGCCTCCTGCGGAATCTCGCAGCCCAGCGGACCGAGGAAACGGCACGCGCCCATGGAGTCCACGGCCAGCCGGAAGTGTTCCTTGCCCTCGGGAAAGATGCGCCGGACCTCCTCCTCTTCGCCGGGGAAGAGGCGGCAGGCGTAGTCGATAAAGGCCTTGGAGTTGGACGAGAGCACGAACCCGCCGGTGTACGGCACCAGTTCCTGGATGCGCTCCTTCTCGATCTGGGACAGGGGGAAGCAGAACTCCTCCTGACCCGAGGAGATGCGGCAGCAGGTCGGCCCCTGGAAGGAGCAGCGCCTGCACACGTCCGCGTCGTCGGTCCGGGTCGGGGTCATCGGGCGGCGCCCCCGCCGTTGTTGCCCGCGAACTTGAGTTCGCCCTTGCCGAGCAGGTCGTGCAGATGGACCATGCCCGCCAGCCGCCCGTCGTCGCGGACCACGGGCAGGACGGTGATCTGGCTGCGCTCCATGAGGTCGAGCACCCCGGCCGAGGACTCCCCGGCCGTGGCCCTTCGCGGCGACACGGTCATGACCTCGCGCACGGGCCGGGCCGTGTCCAGCTCCCCGGCGCAGACCAGGCGGCGCACGTCGCCGTCGGTGAGCACGCCCTTGAGGCGGTCCAGGGCATCGACCACGGCCACCAGGCCGAGGCCGCCCTTGTTCAGGGTGGACAGGGCCGCGTCGAGCCCGGCGTCCTCCAGGACCACGGGCAGCCCGTCGGTGTGCATGAGCTGGTCCACGCAGGTGGCCAGCCGCTGGCCGAGGGACCCGCCCGGATGAAAGCGCTTGAAGTCGTCCTTGCCGAAGGACTTCCAGTCCATGAGGCAGACGGCCAGGGCGTCGCCCACGGCCAGCTGCGCGGTGGTCGAGGAGGTCGGGGCCAGCCCCATGCGGCACGCCTCGCGCGGCACGTGGACCAGGATGTGGATATCGGCCAGCCCGGCCATGGGCGAGGCCGGGTCCGAGGTCATGGCGATGACCTTCGCCCCCAGGGACTTGAGGGTGGGCAGGATGGCGTTGACCTCGTCCGTGGCCCCGGAATTGGACAGGGCCAGGATGACGTCCTCGTCGCGGATCATGCCCAGGTCGCCGTGGGCCCCCTCCACCGGGTGGAGAAAGAAGGACGGCGTGCCCGTGGAGGACAGGGTGGCCGCGATCTTGCGGCCCACCAGCCCGGACTTGCCCAGGCCGGTGACGACCACGCGGCCCGTGCACTTCGCCATGGCGGTCAGGGCCTCGACAAAGGCCCCGTCCAGTTGGTCGTGCACGGCCCTGAGCCCCTCGGCCTCGATGTCCAGGACCTCGCGGGCCAGGGCCAGCCAGTCCTTGCGCTCGGATGTGCGTGCCATGCTTCGTTCTCCCGAATATGAACCGGCGGGGACGAAAAAACGTCCCCTTTCCGGCGGGCGGCCCTTACGCCACCCTTGCCCGGCTCGCGTCCCGAGGGACGCCGGGCGTTGATGATTCGCGGCCTAGCAGAATTCCTTGATGATCCCAGGCGTGGCCTCCAGGCAGTCCTTGCCCATGCGGTCGGACAGGGGCACCGGGTAGTTGCCGTCGAAGCAGGCCAGGCACCACTCGTCCTGGGTCACGGAGTCGAGCAGGCCGGGGATGGACAGGTAGTGCAGGGAGTCCAGGCCCATGAATCGGGCGATGTCCTCCACCGAATTGTTGGCCGCGATGAGCTCGCCCTTGGAGGAGAAATCGATGCCGTAGAAGCAGGGGAACTTGATGGGCGGGCAGCTGACCCGCAGGTGAATCTCCCGCGCGCCCAGCTCGCGCAGCTTCTTGACGCGCGCCCGGATGGTCGTGCCGCGCACGATGGAGTCCTCGATGATGATGATCCGTTTGCCCTGGATCATGGACTTGACCGGGTTGAGCTTCACCCGGACCGAGAAGTCGCGCATATCCTGGGAGGGCTGGATGAAGGTCCGGCCCACGTAGTGGTTGCGGATCATGGCCAGCTCCAGCGGCAGGCCGGACTCCTGGGAGTAGCCCACGGCCGCATAGTTGCCCGAGTCCGGGAACGGCATGACCAGGTCCGCGTCCACCGGGGCCTCCTTGGCCAGCATGACGCCCATGGCCTTGCGCCGCTCGTAGACCACGTCGCCGAAGATGTGCGAGTCGGGGCGGGCGAAGTAGATGAGCTCGAAGATGCACTTGCTGCACCGGATGGGCTCGGCGAAGCGCTGGGAGGTGAGCTTGTTCTTGTGGACGACGACCATCTCGCCTGGGTCCAGCGGACGGAGGTAGTCGGCCTCCACCAGATCGAAGGCGCAGGTCTCGGAGGCGAACACGTAGTTGCCCCCCACCCGGCCGAGCACCAGGGGCCGGAACCCGTTGGGGTCCTTGACCGCGATCATCTTGTCGTTGGCCAGGATGAGTATGGAGTAGGCCCCGCGCACCCGGTTGCAGGCCTTGCCCACGGCCTCCTCGATGGTCTCGGACTCGTGCAGGTACTTGATGATCAGGTGGGCGAAGACCTCGGTGTCCATGGTGGTCTGGAAGATGGACCCGTTGGCCTCCAGCTCCTTGCGCAGCTCGTAGGTGTTGACCAGGTTGCCGTTGTGGGCCACGGCCAGGCGCAGGTCGCCGTGACGGACCAGGAACGGCTGGGCGTTGCGGATAAGCGACGCGCCCGTGGTGGAATAGCGGATGTGGCCCATGGCGATGGTGCCCTTGAGCTCCTTGCCCAGGTGCCGTTCGTTGAACACGTCGGCCACCAGGCCCATGCCCTTCTGCTCACGAATCTTTTCGCCGTCCCAGGTAACGATGCCCGCGGACTCCTGGCCGCGATGCTGCAACGCGTACAGACCGAAATAGGTCATGCGCGCCGCCTCCTTGTTGCCGTAGATGCCGAAAAGACCGCAATACTCTTTTTTCATGAAGACTCTCTCATTGTCGGCTGTTCTCTAGCCGTAGTATTCCTGCAGGCTCTTGACTTGGAGCCCGGTTTGTCTCAGTTCGCATATGGCCTGGACCACCGCCCGCGCCCCGGACACCGTGGTGGTGTAGGGGATGTTGTACAGCAGCGCGTTCTGGCGGATCATCTTGGCGTCGCCCACGGTCTTCTTGCCCGAGGGGGTGTTGATGACCAGGTCGAAGGCCCCGTTCTTGATGTGATCGACCACATGGGGCCGCTGCCCCTCGTGGACCTTGTGGACCTTCTCCACGTTGACGCCCTTCTCCATGAGGAAGTCGGCCGTGCCGCCCGTGGCGGCCACCTTGAAGCCCATGGCCTCGAAGTCCTTGGCCACCAGGACGATCTTGGACTTGTCCCAGTCGTTGACGGACATGAAGACCGTGCCGCTGGTCGGCAGCTTCTGGCCCGCGGCCAACTGCGACTTCATGTAGGCAAGGCCGAAGCTCGGGTCGATGCCCATGACCTCGCCGGTGGAGCGCATCTCGGGTCCGAGCAGCACGTCCACGTTGGGGAAGCGGTTGAACGGGAAGACCGACTCCTTGACCGAGACGTGGCCCTTCTTGCGCATGGACCAGGGGTGCAGGTCCTTGAGCTTCTCGCCGAGCATGACCCTGGTGGCCAGCTTGGCCAGGGGCACGCCCGTGGCCTTGGACACGAAGGGCACCGTGCGCGAGGCGCGCGGATTGACCTCGATGATGTAGACCTCGTTGTCCTTGATGGCGAACTGGACGTTCATCAGCCCGACCACGCCCAGTTCCTTGGCCATGGCCACGGTCTGGCGCTCGATCTCGCGGATCAGCTCCGAGGAGAGGGAGTACGGGGGCAGGACCGAGGCCGAGTCGCCCGAGTGGATGCCCGCCTCCTCGATGTGCTCCATGACCCCGCCGATGTAGACGTCCTCGCCGTCGGCCAGAGCGTCCACGTCCACCTCCACCGCGTTCTCCAGGAACTTGTCGATGAGGGTCGGGTGCTCCGGGGAGACCAAGGCCGAGTGGCGGAAATAGTGATCGAACTCGTCCATGGAGTAGACGATGTCCATGCCCCTGCCGCCGAGCACGTAGGACGGGCGCAGGACCAGGGGGAAGGTCAGCTTCTCGGCGATCTCGCGGGCCTCGACCATGGACATGGCCGTGCCGTTGGGCGGCTGGCGCAGGTTCAGCTTGTTCAGGAACTGCTTGAACCGCTCGCGGTCCTCGGCGCGGTCGATGGCGTCCGGGCTGGTGCCGATCAGCGGCACGCCCGCGTTCATCAGCCGGAGGGCCAGGTTGAGCGGGGTCTGGCCGCCGAACTGGACGATGACCCCGTCCGGCTTCTCGAACTCGATGATGTTCATGACGTCCTCGAAGGTCAGGGGCTCGAAGTAGAGCTTGTCCGAGGTGTCGTAGTCGGTGGAGACCGTCTCCGGGTTGGAGTTAACCATGATCGACTCCACGCCCAGCTCCTTCAGGGTGAAGGAAGAGTGGCAGCAGCAGTAGTCGAACTCGATGCCCTGGCCGATGCGGTTGGGCCCGCCGCCGAGGATGACGATCTTCTTGCGGTCCTCGCGGACGTTCTCCTGCCCGGTCTCGTAGGTCGAATAATAGTACGGGGTGTAGGCCTCGAACTCGGCCGCGCAGGTGTCCACCAGGTAGTAGGTCGGCTCAATGCCGAGTTCCTTGCGCAGGCTCCGCACCGCGTCCTCGCTGGTCCGCCACATGGCCGCCAGCTGCGGGTCGGAATAGCCGTACTCCTTGGCCTTGCGGAGCATGTCGGCCATGCCCTCGGCCTCCTTGGAGACGCCCTCGCGCTTGCCGAAGTCGATGAGCGCGTGCTCCAGGTCGATGATGTCCTTGATCTGGCGCAGGAACCACGGGTCGATCTTGGTGGCCTCGTGGACCTCCTCCTCGGACATGCCGCACAACAGCGCGTTGCGCAGGGCGTAGATGCGCTGGGAGTTGGGGCGGCGCAGGAGCTTCAGGATCTCGTTCTTGTCGAAATCGCAGGTGTCGAACCGCTTGCCCAGGCCGGGGTGGCCGGTCTCGAGCGAACGCAACCCCTTCTGCAGGGCCTCCTTGAAGGTCCGGCCGATTGCCATGGTCTCGCCCACGGACTTCATGGCCGTGGTCAGGTAGTCCTCGGTGCCGGGGAACTTCTCGAAGGTGAAGCGGGGTATCTTGACCACGCAGTAGTCGATGGCCGGCTCGAAGGAGGCCATGGTCTCGCGGGTGATGTCGTTGGGAATCTCGTCCAGCGTGTAGCCCACGGCCAGCTTGGCCGCGATCTTGGCGATGGGAAAGCCGGTGGCCTTGGAGGCGAGCGCGGACGAACGGGACACGCGCGGGTTCATCTCGATGATGATCAGCTCGCCGTCCTCGGGGTTGACCGCGAACTGGACGTTGGACCCGCCGGTCTCCACGCCGATCTCGCGCATGACCGCCAGGGACGCGTCCCTGAGCCGCTGGTACTCGTCGTCGGTCAGGGTCTGGGCCGGGGCCACGGTGACCGAGTCGCCGGTGTGCACGCCCATGGGGTCCAGGTTCTCGATGGAGCAGATGATCACGCAGTTGTCCTTCTTGTCCCGCATGACCTCCAGCTCGTACTCCTTCCAGCCGAGGATGGAGCGCTCGAGCATGATCTCGTGCTTCATGGACAGGGCCAGGCCGTTGGCGCAGATCTGCTCCAGCTCCTCCATGTTGTAGGCCACGCCGCCGCCAGAGCCGCCCAGGGTGTAGGCGGGCCGGACGATGATCGGGAACGGGATCTTCTCGCCCCACTCGCGCACGTCGTCCATGTTGTGGCAGATGCCGCTCTCGGGCATGTGCAGGCCGATGTTGCGCATGGCCTCGCGGAATTCCTCACGGGATTCCGCCTTGTTGATGACGTCGATGTTGGCACCGATCAGCTCCACGCCGAACTTGTCGAGCACGCCCATGTCGGCCACGGCCAAAGCCGTGTTCAGACCGGTCTGCCCCCCCAAAGTCGGCAAAAGAGCGTCGGGACGCTCTTTTTCGATGATTCGGGCAACGGTTTCGGGTTCTATGGGCTCGATGTAGGTGGCATCGGCCAACTCCGGATCCGTCATGATGGATGCCGGGTTGGAGTTGACCAGGACCACCTCGTACCCCTCCTCCTTAAGCGCCTTGAGGGCCTGGGTGCCGGAGTAGTCGAACTCGCAGGCCTGGCCGATGACAATGGGGCCGGACCCGATCAACATGATCTTCTTGATATCTGTGCGTTTGGGCATTCTGCTCGAAGTAGTTGAAGTTACGGCGGTATTCGGAAGGGGCGTGTACGCCTCCCCTCCCCGCCCGGCTCGGCACCGCCGCCGCCCGCCGGACAAGCAATCTTTATTATAAGGTTATCCCCCGAAAGGCAATGCTTATGTACCGCCGGGCCCGGCTTCCGGGGCATATGCCTTCCTCGGAGGGAATGGCCCTCTCCCGGACCATAATCATTCGACGCCGGATGTCGAGCAACAGCCGAAAGATCGCAGTTTCCCGTTGACAGGGACGAAGTTGATACTTACTCTCAACTTCAACGCTAACCTTGAGGGAAAGTTCAGCGATGCAAAAGCCTTTGACCGAATTTCCGACTGGATCAGTAGTACGTATTTCCGGTATAGACGGCGGCCGTCAGGCGCGGGCGCGGATGCTGGCCATGGGCATGACGCCGGGATGCCCGGTGACCGTTCTGACGGGCGGCCCCAACGGGTGCCGGGTGCGCGTGCGCGGCTCGGACGTGGTGCTGTGCTGCGGCCTGGCCGGCAAGATCCTGGCCGTGCCCGACGAGTCCGACGAGGGTCCCCGTTGCACCTGCTGCCCCGGCCCGCGCGCCAGGGCCTCCTAGCCCTCCCCTCCCCCGACGATCCTTCGAGGCCGCCCCCTTCGGGCGGCCTTTTTTCGGCCCGCGCCGACCAGCCATTATACTTGTTCGCCGCCGTCCGGCGGTGCTAGTCTTGCGGAAACATCCGGAGGTTTACTCATGTCCGATCCGATCAAAATCGGCATCAGCGCCTGCCTGGCCGGGCAGAAGGTCCGCTACGACGGCCTGGCCGCCCGCGCGGAGCACCTGAACGGCGTTCTGGCGGACCACCTGGAATTCCACCCTGTCTGCCCGGAGGTCGCCTGCGGCATGGGCATCCCCAGGGAAGCGGTGCGGCTGGTCGGTTCCCCGGAGAACCCCCGGCTCAAGGGCAACAGGACCGGCCGCGACTGGACCGACGCCATGCGCGAATGGGCCGAGGGGTTCCTGCCCGAGATGGAAAAGGCCGGGCTGTGCGGATTCATCTTCAAGGCCAAGTCGCCGTCGAGCGGAATCGGCCGGGTCAAGGTCTACCCCGAATCCGGCGGCCAACCCATAAGCCGTGCGGGCGTCGGGCTGTTCGCGTCCATGGTCATGGAGCGGTTCCCCCTGCTGCCCGTGGAGGACGACGGGCGTATGCACGACGTGGGGCTGCGGGCCAATTTCATCGAACGCGTCTTCACCGAACACCGCTGGCGCCGGTTCCTGGACCAGGGGCCGACCCTGGGCGGGCTCATCCGATTCCACTCCCGGCACAAGATGCTTATCCGCGCCCACGACGTCACCGGCTATCGCGAACTGGGCAAGCTGGTGGCCCAGGGCAAGGGAATGGACCTGAACGTCCTGCTCACCCGCTATCACGAACGGCTGGCCCGGACCATGGCGCGCATGCCCACGGTGCGCAAGAACGTGGACGTGCTCATGCACATCCTGGGCTACTTCAAGAAGCTGCTGTCCCCCGACGAGAAACAGGAGTGCCTGGAGATCATCGAAAACTACCGCAAGGAACTGGTCCCGCTCATCGTGCCGGTCACCCTGTTCAACCACTACGTGCGCAAGTACGACCTCCCCTATCTCCGGGAGCAGTACTATCTCAACCCGCACCCCCTGGACCTCAAACTGCGCAACCATGCCTGAATGCAGAAAGCCCCCGCGACCTCGGTCGCGGGGGCTTTCTTTCCAACGAAATATCGCGGCCTAGGAAAAGGCCGAGTGTTCGGGCTCCAGGCACAGGCGCACGCCCTTGACGTCGCCGCCGCCGGCCAGCCAGGCCCGCAGCATCTCCCGGTTGCGGAAGACCACCGGATGCGGGCAGCCGTAACCGGCCTGATCCAGCAACCCGGCCGCCTGGTCGGGATAGTGCTTGGCCGCCGACAGGCAGGCCAACAGATTCAGGCACAGCTCGTTCAGGGGGAAGCGCAGGGTCATGGCCTTGCCCAGGGGCAGCATCACGTCGGACAGCCGCCCGGCCCGGAAATAGGCCACGGCCAGATCGAACTGGGCCGAATGCAGCCCCGCCAGCCGCTGGGCGATGTCCTCGCGCTCGGCCACGGTGTAGCTGATCCGCTCGGCCGCATAGGACGTGCCGTCCAGGTTGCGGATGCGCACGTCGAAGCCGAACCGCCGGGCCCAGAACAGCCCCTCCACGGCCTCGTCCGGATCGAGCCGCATGTCCACCCGCTGGCAGCCCGCCAGCCGCATGGCCTTGAACAGCCCGTCCGTGGGCACCGTGTCCAGCCGGGCGCTCCACAACACGTTCAGATCGCGCACGCGCATGTCCAGACACATGTCCACCACCCGCCCGTGGTCCGTGAACATGGCCGGGTCCTCGAAGGCCAGGGCGCGCAATCCCCGCTCGGCCACCACGCGCTCCACCTCGTCCAGATTCCAGCTCCGGTCGAAGCGGACCACGCCGTGCGCAAAGGGAGTGTCCCGTTCCTCGCCCCACTCGGGCATTATGGTTCGCAATTCGACGCGCATACGCTCCCTCGGCCGTCCGTTTTTTGACGCTTCGGACGCTCCTACCGGCGACTTTGCAAACACTTTGCCAAGTGAAGATGCCTCCGGCGGCCGGGGGAAGGGGAGAGGGGAACCCTTTGAAAAGGGTTTCCCCTCTCCCCTTCCCCCGGACCCCCATCCCCTTTTCCTTCCTAAACTTTTTGGCGCCGCTTCGCGGGGTATTCGTGGTGCGCGGCGTTCGGAAGCCTGACGACGTGCGCCATTTTTACAAAAAAAGGACACGCTTGACCGCGCTCGCACGTTCTCCGCGAAGCGGCGATAAAAAGTTCTGGAGGGCTTGGAAGAGGTTCCCCCTCTGGACTCCCAGGTTCCCCCTCTGGCCGATCGCTGTTGTCCTCATCCGTAGGGCTCGAAGACTCGCCAACGGCTGGAGGCCCGGAGGCATCCTCAACAAAAAAGGCCCCGCTCTGCGGGGCCTTTTCGTTGACATATGTCTGTCCGGGGCTAGCTGACCTTGCTGCCGGGGGGGACGGCTCCGGTGGGGGTGAGGAGTTCCATGCCGTTGTCGGTCTTGACGGCCAGGACCATGCCCTGGGAGAGCTGCTTGCGCAGCTTGCGGGGCTTGAGGTTGGCAACCACGACCACCTGGCGGCCGACGAGGTCGTCGGGCTGGAAATAATCGGCGAGGCCCGCCACCACCTGACGCGGCTCCTTGTCGCCGGTATCGACCTTGACGAGAAGCAGGCGGTCCGCCTCCGGGTGCTTGTCCGCTTCCAGGACCGTGCCCACGCGCAGATCGAGCTTCTGGAAGTCCTCGAAGTCGATCTCGGGCACGGGCTCGGCGGTCTTGTCGTCCTTTTTGGCGGCCTTCTTGTCCTTCTTGGCGGATTTTGCCTCGGCCTTTGTCTCGGCCTTTTCTTCGGGCAGATCCACACGGGGAAAGAGATTGGAGGTCTCGGCCACCATGGCGTCGGACTCGAGCAGCCCCCAGACGTCCAGTTCCTTGGGCAGGTTGATCTTTTCCGGGTCAAAGGTGATGCCCAGCTGTTCGAGCATCCTCTCGGACGCCTCGGGCATGACCGGCCAGAGGTGCACGGCAATTTTGCGCATGTTCTCGAGGAGCACGTAGATGACCGTGGACAGCCGCCCGGTGTTCTTTTCCTTGAACAGGGCCCAGGGCGCGGTCTCGTCGATGTACTTGTTCAGGCCGCGAACCAGCTCCCACAGCCCTTCGAGGGCGCGGGAGAACTTCAGGTCGGTGAAGAAGTCCTGGAAGGACTGCATGGCGTCCTGACCGATCTTCTTGATCTCCGCATCGACCACGTCCTCCACGTCTGGCCGGGGAATCTTGCCCCCGAAATACTTGTGGGTCATGGACAGGGTGCGGTTGAACAGGTTGCCCAGATCGTTGGCCAGGTCCGCGTTGAGACGGCCGACCAGGGCCTTTTCGGAAAAGCTGGAGTCCTGGCCGAAGGACATCTCGCGCAGCAGGAAATAGCGGAATGCGTCCAGGCCGTAGGCGTCCTTCATGGCCAGAGGCTCGACCACGTTGCCGATGGACTTGGACATCTTGGTGTCCTCCACCAGCCAGTAGCCGTGCACGTTGAGGTGCTGGTACGGCTCGATGCCGGCGGCCTTGAGCATGGTCGGCCAGAAGATGGCGTGGGGCTTGAGAATGTCCTTGGCCACCATGTGGTTGGCTGCGGGCCAGAATTTCTTGAACTTCTCGCCGTCGGGCCAGCCCAGGGCGGCCACGTAGTTGATCAGCGCGTCGAACCAGACGTAGGTCACGTAGTCGGCGTCGAACGGCAGCTCGATGCCCCAGGTCAGACGGGACTTGGGCCGGGAGATACACAGGTCCTCGAGCTCGCCGGACTCCAGCAGGGAGACGACCTCGTTGCGATAGCGCTCGGGACGGATGAAGTCGGGGTGCTTGTTGATGTGGTCTAGGAGCCAGTCGCGGTATTTGGACATCTTGAAGAAGTAGTTCTTCTCGGCGATGTACTCGGGCTTGGTCAGGTGATCCGGGCACAGCCCGTCCACCAGCTCCTTCTCGGTGTAGAACCGCTCGCAGCCGAAGCAGTAGTGGCCGCCGTACTCGCCGAAGTAGATGTCGCCCGCGTCGTAAACCTTCTGCAGGATCTGCTGGACGACCGCCTTGTGCCGGGGCTCGGTGGTGCGGATGAAGTCGTTGTTGGAGATGTTCATGTTCGGCCAGAGGTCGCGGAAGAGCTTGCTGATGACGTCAACATACTCCTGGGGCGTCTGGCCGTTGCTTTCCGCGGCCTGCACGATCTTGTCGCCGTGTTCGTCGGTGCCGGTCAGAAAATAGGTCTCCTCGCCCATGAGCTTATGGAAGCGATTCAGCGAATCGGCCACCGTGGTGGTGTACGCATGGCCCAGATGGGGTTTGGCGTTCACGTAATAAATGGGCGTGGTGATGTAAAAGCGTTGCAATTCGGATTCTCCTTGTCGTGACGAAAGCGGCCGCCCGGGCGGGCGTTACTTTTTGGGAGGCCTGCGTCGGCGGCGTCTGGGCCTGCGGGCGCGTTTGGACTGGGCGTCGGCCTCGTCCCCGTCTTCGGGGGCGGCGGCGGCCTGTTCGGGCCGGGCGGCGGGAGCGTCCTTGCGCGGACGGCGCTTGCGTTCCTCCCGGACCGGTCCGGGCTCTTCGGCGGGGGACGGGTCTTCCAACTCGGACAGATCGGGCTCCGGGGCCAGGATGTCGGGCCGCACGGGACGGCGTCCGCCCCTGCGCGCCTTGGGACCGGCGGCCCGGGCCTTGGCTTCCGCCTTGGCCTCGTCGCTGGGCGGCTTGTTAACTATTTCATTCCATTCGTCAATGGAAACTTCCTGCTCTTCGAAGTTCTCGTCAAGCAGGGAAAGGGATTTCTTGAAGAAATTGGAGCGCAGGACCTTCATCTGCCCGAGCGAGGTCGGGTACTTCTTGCCCACGCGCGGGCACATGCGGTGGAACTCCTCGTAGCCCTGCTGCTCGAAGCTCAGGCAGCAGAGCAGCCGCCCGCAGATGCCGGAAATCTTGGTGGGATTGAGGAACAGGTTCTGCTCCTTGGCCATCTTGATGGTCACGGGCACGAACTTGCGCATGAACCGGCGGCAGCAGCACATCTGGCCGCAGTTGCCGATGGCCCCGAGCATCTGGGTCTCGTGGCGCACGCCGATCTGCCGTAGTTCGATGCGGGTGCGGTACTCCTTGACCAGGTCCTTGATCAGCTCGCGGAAGTCGATGCGGCCTGGGGCGGTGAAGTAGAAGACCATCTTGGAACGGTCGAAAAAGACCTCCACGTCCACCAGCTTCATGCCCAGCTTGTGGGTGTTGATGCAGGTCCGGCAGAACCGGAAGGCGTCCCTGGAGAGGACCGCGTTCTCGGCCACGGCCTCCATGTCCTTGTCGTTGGCCAGCCGGTAGATGGCCTTGTGCCCCTCGGGGTCATCGTCGTCCATCTCCTTGGGGGCCTGGCGGATCAGGATGACCTTGCCGAGTCCCATGCCCTGGTCGGTCTTGACGATGACGTGCTGGCCTTCTCGGACTACGAACGGGCCGGAGCCGAAATAATACACCTGTCCGTAATCATTGAATTTAACTCCAAGTATCTGACTCATGCAATCCTATCCTGTATAAAAGCCCCCCTGGCTGCGGGGGGAGTGTGTATCGCGCAAAGAGAGATAACATATTAGAAAACGGCTCCAACTTCAAATCCGTTCGGAAGCGCGAAACCGGATGCCGTTTCAAGGGACGGCACCCGGCTGTCATGTCTTGGGATTTGCCGATGCGACCCGGTTCAGATGAGCCCGAGGCTCTTGATCTCGCCCATGAGTTTTTCCTCGTCGATGGGCTTGACCAGGTAGGAGGTGGCTCCGCCGAGGAAGAAGGCGTCGTGGGTCTCCTTCTCGTCCGCGAGCATGGTGGTGACGATGACCTTGGATTCGCTCAGGGGGCTGACGCCGTTCTCCTGCTCCAGGGTGCGGATTTCACGCAGGGCCTGCTGGCCGTCCAGTCCCGGCATGAGCAGGTCGAGACAGATCAGGTCGTAGGGCTCGTTGTCGAGGAGGCTGCGCCGGAAGGCCTCGATGGCCTCCTCGCCGTCCACGGCGATGTCGCATTTGGCGACCTGGCGCAATATCTCGTGAATCATGTTCCGGCTGTAAAAATCGTCATCCACGATCAACGCTTTCATATTTCGCCCTCCTGTCGGTCTTTCCGTCTTGGGTTGGAGATTTGTTTCATGTCACTTTCCCGTAAAAAGCGCAATAGTTCGGCCCGGACGCGAACTCAGGGCGCAAGCTCCACGCCCTCGCGGGCCAGCTCGAAATCGACCCCACGGCCCGCCCAGCGGTCCCGCAGCCTTGCGCCCAGTTCATCCAGGTCCGCGTCGGTCCGGTCCACGTCGTGGTGGGTCAGCACGGCCCGCCCCACCCCGGCCCGGCGGGCCAGCTCCAGGGCCGTGTCCATGGAGCCGTGGCCCCAGCCCCGTTTCCGCTCATACTCCTCGGGGGTGTACTGGGCGTCGATGACCAGCAGGTCCACGCCGCGCAACTGGTCCAGGACGATGTGGTTGCGCTCGGCCACCAGGGCCTCGTAGGCCTCGTAATCCTCGTCGCCGGGGGCGTAGATGTTGCCGAACGGCTCGTGGTCGCCGGTGAAGAACAGGGTGCGCCCGTCGCAGCGCACCAGATAGCCGAAATTCGGGGACGGGTGGTTCATGAGCAGGGGCGTGACCTCGGCGAACCCGAGGTCCACGGTCTCGCCCTCGGCCAGGGTGCGGTAGCCGATGTCCGCCGCGAGCTCGGCGGTCCGCACCGGGAAGAAGGGGTATTCCATCTGCCGGGCCAGGGCGGCCTCGATGCCGGTCATGTTCAGGGGGTCGGCCGGGCCGTGCAGGGTCACGCGGCTGCCGGGCACGAACAGGGGCAGAAAGAACGGCAGCCCGGAGATGTGGTCCCAGTGGGTGTGGGTGATGAACACGTCGCAGGCGGCGGGCCCGTCCTGGACCAGCTCCCGCCCCAGCTCACGGATGCCGGTGCCCGCGTCGAGAATGAGCAGGTTGCCGTCGTCGGCGCGGACCTCGATACAGGTGGTGTTGCCGCCGTACCGGACGGTCCGCGGACCCGGCACCGGCACGGACCCGCGCGTACCCCGGAACCGGACGCGCATCAGCGGGACTCCCCGAGCTTGACGAAGATTCGGGCGCTCTCTACCTCCTCGCCCAGGGAAGGCAGGTCCGCGATCAGTTCGTCCATGGTCATGTTGAACCGGTTGACCACACACGGAGGCAGCGGCTCCACCACGAAGTTCCCGGCCGAGCCGAAGGACAGCTTCTTGCTGATCTGGTTGGCGGCGAACAGGCAGTCGTTGAGCATGAAGTCCCCGCCCGCTCCCTGCGAATGGTGGGTGGCGACGACCTCCCGAAGCTCTCCGGGCAGGTGCCATTTTTCGGCCAGCAGCCCGCCGATGTCCGCGTGTGTCGCGCCGATGACATCCAGCTCGCAGTGGTGCAGGGGCGCGCCCGATCCGGCGCATTGGCGGATCACGGCCGTGAATTCGTCCGGCAGGTACAGGGCGAAGACCACCTTGCCGATGTCGTGCAGCAGTCCGGCCGCGAAATAATTGGCCACGTCGTCACGGGACACCCCGAGCCTGCGGCCGAGCATGGAGGCGCAGGCGGCCACGGCCAGGGAATGGAGCCAGAACGCGCCCATGTCCAGCCGCTCGGAGGCGGTCCGGGGGATGGCCCCCACCGCGGCCAGACCCAGGGCCACGTTCTTGAGGGTGTTCAGGCCGAGGTAGACGCTGGCGTGGTTGATGGAGGTGATCTCCCTGGACAGGCCGAAATACGGGGAATTGACCAGGCGCAGGATCTTGAGGGTGAAGACCGGGTCCTTCTTGATGACCTCCACCAGGTCCTTCTGCGAGCAGTTGATGTCCGCCGACAGGGTCAGGACCTGGTGCACGCTCTCGGGAAAGGCGGGCATGCGCTCCACGGCCTCAAGCAATTTTCGTCTGACGTCGTCGTTCATTATCCCATCCGCCTGTTTTGCGGCCCGCCCAGGCGAACCGGCCCCGTTCTTCACTGTTCCGGACCCGGCGCGGGGCCTACTCGGACTTCTATATCAGACGGGCAGTCCTGGCAAGAGGGCGACCGCAGCCAGGTCTCCACCGCCAGTTCCCCGCCCGGCCCGTTCCAGGCGCAAACCACCCTTCCGTCCCGCGCCGTGGTGTACGCCCGCCCTCCGGCCACGACCTCGGCCGCCGCGAGCACGTCGGGGTCCGGGAACCCGTAACGGTTCATGAACCCGTTGGAGCAGAGCACCGCCCGAGGGCCCACCGCCGCGTAGAAGGCCGGGTCAAAGCTCCTGCGGCTGCCGTGATGGGGCAGGACCAGGACCTCGGCCCGGAGGTCCTCCCCGGCCGCAAGCATGGACCGGATGCCGCCGCTCTCCACGTCCCCCGGCAACAGGGCCAGGGATCGCCCGTCCCGCTCCAGGCGCAGGACCAGGGAGCGCTCGTTGGCCCGCGACCCGGCGAACCCCTCGGCCGGATGGAGCACGGCCGCGCGCACGCCGGACCCCAGGTCCACCGCGTCCCCAGCCGCCAGCGACACGGGCGCCAACCCGCTTCCGGCCAGGGCCCGGTCCAGCCGCTCGCCGGTCGGGCCGCGCGGAAGCATGCCGTTGGTGTACAGCGCGCCCACCCGGAAACGCTCCACGAGATACGGCAGCCCGTGGCTGTGGTCCACGTCCGGGTGGGACAGGAAGATGCCGTCCAGCCGGGGCGCGCGCCCCAGGGTCAGGGACGGGCCGACCACGGCCTCGCCCAGGTCGAAGCTCGACGAACCGCCGCCCGCGTCCACCAGCCAGCGGTGCCCGCCGGGCAGGGACACGACCAGGGACTGGCCCAGCCCCACGTCGAGCATGGCCAGGCTCACCCGGTCGCGGCTGTCCAGCCCCATGACCCAGACGTGCGGCGCGACCAGCAGGACGAAGCCGAGCCCGGCCAGCAGGACCGGGACACGGCGCTTGGAGCGCAGGCAGACCGCCGCCGTGACCAGCAACAGCGTGAAGCCGAGCAGTTCCGGCCACAGGGGCCGCAGCACGGCGAAGATCGGGGTCAGCCCGCCGTCCCGCACCGCGTCCAGCAGCCAAAGCAGGCCGTCCGCGACCCGCGCGGCCAGGCCGAGAAGCAGCCCGCCCGCCGGTGCGGTCCAGGCGGACACGGACAGGAGCATGCCGAGCAGCCCCAGCGGCATGACCGCGAACCCGAGGACCGGCAGCCAGACCAGGTTGAGCAGCAGGTTCGGGCTGAACGTGCCGAAATACCAGGCCACCAGGGGCATTATCGCCAGGGTGGCGCTGACGCTGACCGCGAGCACGCCCGCGGCCCACGAGAGCGCCCGCCACGCCCCCCGGCGGCCGGTGAAAAAGAGGAACCGAAAGTATGGATAAAGCAGCCCGATCCCGGCCACGGCCCCCAGAGACATCTGCAGGCCGAGATCATACAAGGACAGGGGCGAGACGAAGACAAAGGCCGCCAGGGCGAAGAACAGCCCGTCCATGAGCACCCGCCCACGCCCCTGGAGCAGGAGCAGCCCCCAGAAGCCGAACATGACCGAGGCCCGGATCAGCGAGGCCGACGGCTGGCCGAGCCAAGCATAGCCCAGGACCAGCGGCGCGGCCAGGTACACGGCCAGCTTGGGACGCGGCACGTGCAGCAGCAGCCCCGGCCACAGCCGCCCGATGAGCCAGGCCAGCGCCCAGCCCATGGCGGCCACGAAGCCCACATGCAGCCCGGACAGGGCCAGGGTGTGCGCCAATCCCGCACTCCGGGTGGCGTCCATGGTCGTCTCGTCCAGCCACGATCGGTCCCCGGTGGTCAGGGCCAGGACCATGGCCCCGCCCCGCCCCTCGGGCAGCAGCCCGGCCACGCGCGCCCGCAACCCGCCGCGCAGCCCCGCCAGGGACGCGCCGGGCCGTTCGCCCCAGACCGGCCCCTCCCGGCCCGAGGGCCACGCGCGCCAGAACACGCCCTGCCGCTGCCAGTACCAGCGATAATCCCACAACCCCGGATCGCCGAAGCTGTGCATGGGCTCCAGCCGGGACACGGTCCGCACCCGCTGTCCGGGCAAGGGCACGTACCTCGAATCCCGCAGGAACCAGGCGACCTTGCCGGGCAGCGGCTCGCCCCCCTGCCCCGCGTCGCACGTAACCCCATCCAGGACCACCCGCAGCCGGCCGCCCGGCCTGGGCTCGGCCCGGTCCACCGTGCCCTTCAGGACCACGGCCTTGCGCGCCGCCATCCACTCCGGCACGCCCACGGGCAAGGCTGGCGTGCGCTGGCCCGCATAGGCGAACCCGAAGACCGCGCACAACATCACGGCCAGGACCGGCAACCGGCACTCCCGCCCGCGCAGGACGCGCTCGGCCAGGACCAGCAGGATCACCGCCGCACCGGCCGCCACCGCAAAGCGCACGGCGAAAATCCCGGCCGCGAAGGCCAGCACGTAGGTCTGCCACGGCAACAACCCGGGCAATGGCGACTCGTATGTCCAACAACCATCCTTCACCCCCCAACCGTTATCAGGAACCCACCCATTGAGAAAGGGTATGCTTTAGGGGGACGGGGGGCGGCTTTCGATAGCGGGCCATCCGCACATTTTTCCTGGGGGGCTTTCATCCTCACGTAGACGGCTACGCTGCGGTTGTCGCGGCCGGAAGAAAATGCACAGCTGACCCACTCTCGAAAGCCTAGTGCGAGCGCGGTAAAAGAGCCGCTGTCGGGTGCTGCGCACCCGAATCGCTCCAGAGGGAAAAGACTGGAGACTTGCCGCGCCTGCACGCCCCTGCCGAAGGCACACAAAAAATTTGGAAGGGGGGTCCAGGGAGGAAACTTTTTCAAAAGTTTCCCCCCTGGCCGCCGGAGGCATTAAAAAAAGGCCGGGCTTCCCGAAGGGGGCCCGGCCTTTTATTGATGATGGTATCCGTTAGCCCGCGACGCGTTTGATGCGGGCGCCGACTCCGGAGAGTTTGGCTTCGATGTTTTCGTAGCCCCGGTCGAGATGGTAGATGCGTTCGATGGTGGTGGTGCCTTCGGCGGCCAGTCCGGCCAGGACCAGGGAGGCGCTGGCGCGGAGGTCCGAGGCCATGACCGGCGCGCCCTTGAGGGAGCCCACGCCCTTGACCATGGCAGTCCGGCCCTTGAGGCGGATGTCCGCGCCCAGGCGGACGAGTTCAAGGACGTGCATGAAGCGGTTCTCGAAGATTTTCTCCTCGATGGTCCCGATGCCCGTGCCGAAGCACATGAGGGCCATGAGCTGGGCCTGCATGTCCGTGGGGTAGCCGGGGTGCGGCAGCGTGGTCACGTCCACGTTTTCGAGCAGGCCGTTGGCCCGGCGGACCAGGACGTAGTTGTCCTCCTCCTGGAGCCAGACGCCCATTTCGCGGAGCTTGTAGCTGACCGCGTCCAGGTCCTGGAACGGGCAGTCCAGGATTTCGAGTTCACCGCCGGTGATGGCCGCGGCGACCATGTAGGTTCCGGCCTCGATGCGGTCGGGCATGATGCGGTAGTCGCAGCCGATCAGGGAGGACACGCCCTTGACGTTGAGCACGCTGGTGCCCTGGCCGGTGATCTTCGCCCCGCAGGCGTTGAGGAAGTTGGCCAGGTCCACCACTTCGGGTTCGCGGGCCGCGTTCTCGATCTCGGTCTCGCCGTCGGCCAGGGCCGCGGCCATGAGGATGTTCTCGGTGCCGCCCACGGTGGGGAAGTCCAGGGCGATGCGCGCCCCCTTGAGGCCGTTTTTGCAGCGCCCCTTGATGTACCCCTCGGTGATCTCGAACTCCGCGCCCATGCGCTCGAAGCCGCGCAGGTGCAGGTCCACGGGGCGCGCGCCGATGGCGCAGCCGCCGGGCAGGGCCACCTTGGCCTCGCCGAGCCGGGCCAGAAGCGGGCCGAGGCAGAGAACCGAGGCGCGCATGGTCTTGACCAGGTCGTAGGGGGCCTCGGGCTTGAGGCCGGTGCACAGGCTGGTGGCCGCGTTGTCCTCGAAGGTGGTTTCGCAGCCGAGGATGTTGAGCAGCTTGAGGGAGGTACGGATGTCCGCCAGACGCGGAACGTTGGTCAGGGAGACCTTTCCTTCGGCCAGGAGACAGGCCATGAGTATGGGCAGGGCCGCGTTTTTCGCGCCGCTGACCTGAATGCTTCCCTGGAGCGGAACGCCGCCCTCGATGATAAGTTTATCCATGTGTATCCTTTTTTGATTCTTTTGCTTGACCGGGGAATAAAGCTTGGTTACAAACTGCCCCTCACGCGGTGGGTGTAGCTCAGTTGGTAGAGCACCTGGTTGTGGCCCAGGGGGCCGAGGGTTCAAGTCCCTTCACTCACCCCAGACAGACTAATTGGACGGAACTTCGGTTCCGTCCTTTTCGTTTTTCCGGCCCACGGAATCGGGCCTGTCCAGGAGCCCCAGCAACCGTTCCGCGCCGTGGGGGCGCACTTGCCTGTCGAACAGGATGGTCTCGGGGGCTCCGCCCTCCACGCCGGAAAAGGCCTGGTTCAGGGCGGTGCGGTTGGCGTAGCCGCCGGTGTTCAGGGCCATGCCCGCGTACAGGCCGGTCCGCTCGCCCACGAAAAAGATGTCGCCGGACTTGTAGAACTCGGGCGTCTCGTTGACCTCGAGGTCGGCGTTCAGGGCCACGATGCGGGCCTGGCCACGCAGGGCCGCGCCCTTTTCGAGGATGTAGCGGACGTCGTCGTCATGCATGATGAGCAGCAGGCCGGATTCCTTGGACACGCCCGCCTGGAGGCCCCAGCCCACCGAGGACTTGGACAGGAAGACCGGGCCGGTCCAGCCCGCGTCGGTGCGGGCTGCCAGGAGCGCGTTGCCGTGGCCGAGGGAGAAGATGAAGCTGACGTCGCCCACGGCCGGGATGATCATGATCCCCCGGGCGTCATGGAGCAGCTTGTGCAGGCGGCCGGTCTCGTCCTTTTCCAGGTAATGCGTAACCATGCCGGTGGCTTCGTCCACCAGCGCCTGGGCCGTGCCCCGGTTGGTGGCGGCCCCGTCGGAGGCCGTGACGGCGCATCCGGCCAGCAGGGCCAGACAGAGCGCGACGGACAGGATGTTCAATGCGCGAATCGGCATAGCCTTGGCCTAAAGGGTGCGTTCCGACCTGTCAAGAACGTTTGCGCAGGCGGCGGGCATCGCCCACGCGCACGGTCAGTTTCTCCTTGTCGAAATATTCAAGGACCGGAATGAGATACTTGCGCGACAGCCCGGTCAGGTCCTTGAAGTCCGGGGCGGTCATCTCCTCGTGGTCGGCGAAGAAGCCGACGATGGCGTCGCGGATACCGGTCAGGGCCGGGGCGTGGTAGTACATGTCGTCCTTGATGCGCGTCAGCTCCCCCTGATCCTGGAGGACCTTGAGCACGGGCATGGCCTGCTTGACGTCCATGCCGAGCGGTTCGAGCACGTCCTTGAGGTTGGGCGGGGTGGCCCCCCCTTCGGTGTAGGCGGACAGGATGGTCTCGCGGACCTTGGCCTGGTCCGAGGCCAGGGAGACCGTGTGGCCCTTGAGCCGGATGACCTCCTGCTCGGCCTCGATGTCGCCCTTCTTGAGCAGCCGTTCCAGGAGAAAATGCAAGAGCTTGGGCGGCAGGTTCCGGCCCCAGGACGAGGCCAGTTCGCCCCGCTGCACGCCGGGCTTCATGGATTCGCGGCGGTGAAAGTCCGCCAGGAAGTCGAGGAGCTCCGAGGACAGCCGCTCGGCCAGGGGGCCGCCCGCGTAGCGCCGGGCCTCCTTGTCGAAGAGCACGGCCTCCTGGCGTCCGCCGAGCACGCCCAGGGTCTTTTCCAGCCCCTTGGTTTCGAGGTTGGTCATGGTCAGCAGTTCGGCGAAGCTCACGCCTGCGGGCCCGGCCAGTTCCAGCTGGGCGGCGGCCACCTCCTCGGGCTTGTCCGAGGCCAGCTTGCGGAGCAGGTCCACGTCCCCGGAGAACCGCTTCACGCGGTGCCCGGACGGGCAGATGACCCGCCCGCCCGCAAAGGCGCGCAGGGGGGAGAAGGAGCGCAGCACGATGCGGTCGCCCCAGACCCCGGCCATGGGCTCGCTGAAGCGGGCCTGGCACACGGCGGTCTCGCCGGGCGCAAGCTCGTCGCGGTCGAGCAGGTAGATGCGCGCCAGGACCTCCCGCGCGCCGTGGTGGAAATGGATTTCCTTGCGGTGCTTGAGGGGCAGACGCGAGGATTCGAGCACGGTCAGCTCGATGTCCCAGACATCGGACGGGAACAGGGTGCCGGGCCGGGCCAGGACATCGCCCCGGCGCACGTCGTCCACCTCGAGGCCCGCCAGGTTCACGGCGGTGCGCCGTCCGGCCTGGGCCGTCTCCACGGTCTCGCCGTGGGATTGCAGGCCGCGCACCTTGGAGACGGTCTCGCCGGGGTACAGTCGGACGTCCTCGCCCACGGAGATGGAGCCGGAGATCATGGTCCCGGTGACCACGGTGCCGTGGCCCTTCATGGTGAAGACCCGGTCAACGGGCAGCCGGAAGAGATCCGAGCGCCGCTTGGGCTTGAACTCGGCCACCAGTTTCCTGAGCGCGTCCTTGAGGGCGTCGAGCCCCTGGCCGGTGTGGGCGGACACGGGCAGGATGGGCGCACCGGCCAGGAAGGTCGGCTCCAGGTAGGCGGCCACCTCCTCCTGGACCATCTCCAGCCATTCCGCATCGACCATGTCGGTCTTGGTCAGGGCCACCAGGCCGGTGGTCACGCCCAGCAGCTGGCAGATTTCCAGGTGCTCGCGGGTCTGGGGCATGATGCCCTCGTCCGCGGCGATGACCAGGACCACGAAGTCCACGCCCGCCGCGCCCGCGACCATGTTCTTGACGAACTTCTCGTGGCCGGGCACGTCCACGATGCCCAGCCGGGTCTCCTCGCCGAGGTCCAGGAAGGCGAACCCCAGTTCGATGGTGATGCCGCGCTTCTTTTCCTCGGACAGCCGGTCGCAGTCGATGCCGGTGAGGGCCTTGATGAGCGTTGTCTTGCCGTGGTCGATGTGTCCGGCGGTTCCCATGATGACGGGCATAGTGCGTATTCCCCGCTGCGTGCTGGTTGAGATTCAGGTGGAGACAAAGGTCCATGGTAGGGAAAAACGGGCCGCGTAACAAGGCCATGGATGCGATCCGGGGTTTGGCACGGACGCCCCCTCTCCCAAGGCGGTTTCAGCGTCCGCAACGGGCCGGAATTCCATTGACCTGTACCATACTTATGGTAAGAGGATGCAGCATTGACATATTTTTCCCAAGGGAGAGGTTTCATGAACAAGATTGGTGCGCTACTGCAATGCTTCCTGCTGGCGGCGGCCCTTGTCGCGACCGTCCCGACGGCCGTCGCGGCCATGGAGCCCGTCCCGGAGAACCCCGACGCCGTGGGCCAGGTGGTCTCCCTGAACGGGAAGGTCACGGCCCAGGGGGCGGACGGTACGGTCAGGACCCTGAACGTGAACCACCCGGTGGTACCCAGGGACGTCATCGTCACCGGCTCCCGGAGCAACGTGGAGATTCTGTTCAAGGACCGCTCGGTCCTCTCCCAGGGACCGGATTCCCGAACCAGTGTCGATGAATACGTCTTTTCCGACACACCGTCCGCCTCGAAGATGCTCCTCAAGGTGGGCACCGGCACCTTCCGCTACGTGACAGGCCAGATCGTCAGGCAGAATCCCGACGCCTTCGCCCTTGAGACACCGACCACGACCATCGGCATCCGGGGCACCGAGGTCTTTGCCGAGAACACGGTCGAGGGCGAGGAGATCGGCGTGCTGTCCATGACTCCCGGCCACAGGGTGGAGGTGTCCATGCCGGGCCAGCAGCGGACCATTCCCCGCGCGGGGTTGTCGGTCATGGCCGCCGGAGGGCAACTGTCCGCCCCGGCCCCCACGAACCCGGCCACCCGCTCCAGGGTCATGCGGGCCGCGCCCCAGACCACCCAGGGCGAGCAGGCCGCGCCCCCCCGGTCCGACCTCGACCGACGCATCGAGGCCTTTGCCTCGGCCATCGACCGGACCAAGGGCGGGCTCGGCGGCCTGGACGACCGCCCGGACTACAACGCCCTGCACAACATCACCCTCCAGACCCAGGCCCGCGACGCGGCCGAAAGCGGACGCGACGGCGCAACGGCGGGGCTGGGCACCGGCGGTGACGGCGACGGCGGCAGCGAAGGCGGCCAGGGCGAATAACCGCGCATCCGTTTCCGGCCAACCATCAAGAGGAACGACGACATGAAGACATTGCGATACGCGCTCATCCCCGCCCTGCTGCTCCTGCTGTCCGGCTGCGTGCTGAGCACCATGAACGAACGCCAGGGGACCAAGGCCTATCTGGAAAAGGACTATGCCACGGCCAGGGCCAAATACGAGGAGGCCGCCGCCGACGGCAACGCCAAGGCCATGTACCACCTGGCGGTCATGTACGCCGAGGGCCAGGGCGTGGAACAGGACTACGCCAAGGCGGCCGGGCTGCTCGAACAGTCTGCGAACCTCGGACAGGACGACGCCCGGCTCATGCTCGGCCTGTTCAACCTCTACGGCGACGGCGTGCCGCGCGACGTGGACAAGGGCGCAGGCCTGATCCGGACCGCCGCCGAAAACGGCAACGACACGGCCATGTACTACCTGGCCAACCTCTACGCCTCGGGCCTGGGCGTGGAACAGGACCTCGACAAGGGGCTGTACTGGATGAACGAGGCCAGGGACGCGGGCTTCCCGGTCCGGGACGAGCTGCTGACCAGGGACGGCCTGGCCGCCCTGTACCAATAGTCGTCACAGTCCGGACTCCGGCCTTCCGAAGAACGCAGAAAGGGCGGCGGGAATGTTCCCGCCGCCCTTTTCTTGCGAATGATGTCTTTCGGGGAGATTCCCCGCCCTACCGCTTCAGGAACTCGCGGAAGGCCAGGACGCAGGCGTAGATGTCGGCCTTGGCGGACAGCTCGAAGGGCGAGTGCATGGACAGGACCGGCACGCCCACGTCGATGACGTCCATGCCGTACACGGCCAGGAACTTGGCCACGGTGCCGCCGCCGCCCGCGTCCACCTTGCCCAGCTCGGACATGTGCCAGGGCACGCCCGCGCCGTCGAAGATGGCGCGCAGCCAGCCGATGAAGTCCGGATGGGCGTCGTTGGCCCCGACCTTGCCCCGGTGGCCGGTGAACTTGTTGAAGCACGGGCCGTAGCCCAGCCGGGCGGCGTTGAGGGGCTCGTAGACGTCCTTGTAGTCCGGGTCCATGGCCGCGGACACGTCGGCGGACAGGGCCGAGCCGTTCATGAGCACGCGGGACAGGCGCGCGCCCGGCTCCCAGGCGTCCACCAGCTCCTCCATGCAGTACTCGAAGAAATAGGACTTGGCGCCCGTGGCCCCCTCGGAGCCGATCTCCTCCTTGTCCCAGAAGAGCACCACCTGGCAGTATTCCGGCTCGGGCTCGGCCAGGAAGGCCTCGAGGGCGCAGAACACGCTGGACCGGTCGTCCTGGCCATAGCCGCCGATGAGGGACTCGTCCAGCCCCACGAAGCGGGCCGGACCGGCGGGCACGGCCTGCATCTCGGCGCTGAGGAAGTCGGCCTCCTCAATGCCGTAGCGGGCGTTCAGGAGCTCCAGGACCTTGCGCTTGACCGGCTCCTTGACCTTGTCCTCGTCGTTGCCGGACGGGGCCGCGACCGGGGACTGGCCCAGGACCAGGTTGAGCTTTTCGGCCTCGAAGGCCTCCTCGACCTTCTTGGTGACCTCCTTGTAGGCCAGGTGCGGCAGCAGGTCGGTGATGGTGAAGACCGGGTCGCTCTGGGACTCGCCGATGCACACGGTGACGGTCTCGCCGGACCGCTTGACCACGGTGCCGTGCAGGGCCAGGGGGATGGTCAGCCACTGGTACTTGCGGATGCCGCCGTAGTAGTGGGTCTTGGCCAGGCAGATGTCCAGGTCCTCGTAGAGCGGGCGCTGCTTGAGGTCCAGGCGCGGGCAGTCGGCGTGGGCGCCGACCAGCCGGTACCCCTCGGACAGGGGCCGTTTGCCCTTGCGGGCCAGGAAGCAGGTCTTGTTGCGGTTGAAGCGGAAGACCTGGGGTCCGGCGAAGTCCTCGACGAAACCGGCGGCCTCGATCCGTTCACGCACGTAGTCCATGACCAGCCGTTCGGTCTTGCACTCGCTCAGGAACCGGACGTAGTCGATGGCCATGGCGTCCATGGCCGCACGGTGCTCGTCCGAGGCGTAGGCCTCCCAGGCGGACCTGGGTTCGTATTCCAGTTGCTGCTTGCTCATGACGTATCCTCGTTATTTGGTCAGCGCGTCCACTGCCTGCTTCAGGGCGTGGGCGGCCAGCTTGAGTTCGGAGGACCCCAGGGTGCGGGGGTCCAGCAAAAATTCGTCGTCCTCGATGCGCGCCACCAGTGGCGGGTCGGTGTCGAGGAGCGCGCCGCGCAGGGCCTCCGGGGGAATCCCCCGCACGGACACGGTGACCATGGTGCCGGGCAGGTCGTACTCCGGGAAGGAGCCGCCGCCCACACGGGAGAAGCCCTTCTTCATGCCCACCTCGGCCCGCTCGCCCAGGGACTCGCGCACGGCCTCGGCCAGCCGCCGGGCCTTGGACTTGAGGGCCTCGGGCGAGGCGGTGATCATGTTCAGGGTGGGGACCTTGCGCCGGGCCTCGTCCATGTCGAGGTACAGCCGCAGGGTCGCCTCCAGGGCGGCCAGGGTCATCTTGTCGATGCGCACGGCCCGGTTGATGGGGTTCTTCTTGATGCGGTCGATGTACTCCCGGCGGCCGACGATGACGCCCGCCTGGGGACCTCCCAGGACCTTGTCGCCCGAGAACGAGACCACATCCGCGCCCTGGGCGACCACCTGCTGCACCGTGGGCTCGCCGAGCAGCCCCTCCCCCGCCAGGGAATAGAGGGTGCCGGAGCCCAGGTCCTCGATGACCGGGAGCCCGTAACGGTCGCCGAGCACGCGCATCTCGGCCAGGGAGACCTCCTTGGTGAACCCGACCACGCGGAAATTGGAGGTATGCACGCGCATGAGCGCGGCGGTCTCGTCGCCGATGGCGTTCTCGTAGTCGTGCACGTGGGTCCGGTTGGTGGCCCCGACCTCGCGCAGCCGCGCCCCGGACTTGACCATGACGTCCGGGATGCGGAATGAGCCGCCGATCTCGACCAGCTGGCCGCGCGAGACGATGACCTCGCGCCCCCTGGCCAGGGTTTCGAGCATGATGAACACGGCGGCCGCGTTGTTGTTGACCACCAGGGCGGCCTCGGCCCCGGTGATGTCGCACAAGATCTTCTCCACGTGGGAGTAGCGGCTGCCGCGTTTGCCCGTGGACAGGTCGAACTCGCAGTTGGAGTAGTGCCCGCAGGCCTCGGCCACGGCGTCGATGGCCGACTTGGCCAGCAGGGAGCGGCCCAGGTTGGTGTGGATGACCACGCCCGTGGCGTTGAGCACCCGGCGGAAATGGGGCCGCGCCTTGGACCGCACGTAGGCGGTCAGCCGGGGCGACAGCGCCTTGGCCGAAAGCTGTCCGGCCTCGGTGAACGCACCCGCGCGGATCTCCTCGCGGCAGATGTCCAGAAACTCGTTGACCAGATTCTTGACCAGGGGACGAGGCAATTCGCTTATGCCCTCGATCCTGCCCAGGACCGAGAGGACCTCGTCCACGGACGGCAGGTGCCTGAAAAGATTGCTCATGCGTCTTCCAATGTTAGGCGGTGAGAAAACGAGGATTCAGGATATAGAACTCGGCCAGCAAATACAAGGACCCGCAGACCAGTGTCGGTCCGGAAAGTTCAGGCTCCGCGTCCAGTGCCGCCTGCAACGACTCCGACGCCGAGGCGCGCCCACCGATGGCGGCCGCGATGGCCCGGTTGTCCGCGGCCCGCTCGCCGTGCATGGCCGGGACCAGGATGGGCCCTTCGGTCAGGGTGCGGATGAGCGGCAGCATGTCGGTCAGATTCTTGTCGCGCAGACAGGCGAAGACGAGCTTGCCCGGACGCACGCCCTCGGCCCGGATGGCCGCGTTCAGGGCGACCAGGGCGTGGGCGTTGTGCGCCCCGTCCAGGATGATCTCCCGGCCGTCCAGGTTCACGGACTGGAACCGGCCCGGCAGGAAGGCGCTCTCCAGGCCGAACCGCTCCGTGTCGTGGTCCGTGCGCAGGGACCGGCCCGCCGCGAACCAGCGCCAGCCGGCCAGGGCCAGCCGGGCATTGGTCGTCTGGTGGATGCCCCTGAGGCCCAGGCGTACGTGGTCCACGGGATCGGCCGCGTCCACGGCGTAGACCAGCCGCGCACGGACCGCCTCGGCCCGCTCCTGCAGCCGGATCATGGCCTCGGGCTCCTGGGGGCCGGTCAGGGCCACCCCGCCCTCGCGGATGGCCCCGGCCTTGTCCCCGGCGATGTCCGAGAGCGTGGGCCCGAGGATCTTCTCGTGGTCCATGCCGATGGGCGTGAACAGGGTCAGGCCCGGCGCGAACACGTTGGTCGCGTCATAGCGCCCGCCCAGCCCGGCCTCCATGACGGCCAGGTCCACCCCGGCCCGCTCGAAGGCCAGCATGGCCAGGCAGGTCTGGAATTCGAAATAGGTCAGGTCCTCGGCGCCGGGCACGGTCATGGCCTCGTTGGCAAGCTCCAGCCAGGCCTGCTCCGAGAGCATGCGCCGGTTGACCTGGATGCGTTCCCTGGGGGTGACGAAGTGCGGCGAGGTGAAGGTACCGACCTTCTGTCCGTGGGCCCGGGCCAGGGAGGTCAGGAAGGCGGCGGTGGACCCCTTGCCGTTGGTCCCGACCACGTGGACCACCGGGATGTCGGGCTGGCCCCGGACCGCCCAGAAGGCCTCCATGCGGCCCAGCGTCAGGTCCATGCGGAACAGGCCGAGCCGGTCCATGTAGGCGGAGAGTTCGGAAAAGGTGCTGAAGTGTGTCACGAGGGGGTTCCTATCAGGAAAGCGGCCGGTATGGAACTCCCGGAACACGGTTCCGGCCGCCTACCCGGTACGTTGCAACGCATTATAATCTGCCGCATCCCCATGGCGCAAAGGGAAACAAGTGTGCTAGTCGCTGAAGGGACTACCTTTCAAGGAGAAAGCGATGCTCAGAAAGATCACGATCAAAACCAGAATCCTCTTGCTCATTTGCTGTATCGTCCTGTTCACCGCGGGCTTCACCCTGGCCTTCCTGGACGGCGTGACCAAAGTCAAGGAGGTGGGCGTGGACTTCGCCACCAAGGCCATGCTCGAGGGCGAAAAGCGCAAGCTCGAGGTCGCCACCCTGTCCATGGCCGGCACCCTGGGCACGGCCCTGGCCGACGTGACCGACCCCGAGGCGCGGGTCGCCCTGATCCGCAAACTGGTGGACAAGATCCGCTTCGAGAATGACAAGTCCGGCTATTTCTTCGTCTACGACAAGACGGTCAACGTCTGCCTGCCCACGGCCCACGACAAGCAGGGCAAGGACCTGAGCGGGCTCAAGGACCCCAACGGGTTCCAGCTGGTGGTCGAACTGAACAAGGTGGCCCACGCGGGCGGCGGGTTCGTGACCTACATCTGGCCCAAGCCCGGCAAGGGC
Organism: Pseudodesulfovibrio mercurii; assembly: GCF_000189295.2. Lineage (NCBI taxonomy): Bacteria > Pseudomonadati > Thermodesulfobacteriota > Desulfovibrionia > Desulfovibrionales > Desulfovibrionaceae > Pseudodesulfovibrio > Pseudodesulfovibrio mercurii. The sequence goes on from NC_016803.1 coordinate 1,028,875, forward strand.
GACCAGCCCAAGCTCTCCTACGCCACGCTCATCCCCGGCACGGACATGTGGATCGGCACCGGCGTGTACCTCGACAACGTGAACGAGGAGGAACAGAACATCACCGCCAGGATCGAGGACATCGTCTCCAGGTACGTCTGGGGCATCGGCGGGGCCATCCTCGGCGTGTTCGCCCTGCTCCTCCTGCCCTTCTGCCTGTTCATCGTCCGGTCCATCGTCCAGCCCCTGAACGAGGCGCTGGAACTGGCCGACCAGGTGGCCTCGGGCGACCTGACCCGCAACATCTCTTCCCAATACAAGGATGAACCCGGCAGGCTGACCGCCTCCCTGGGGGTCATGGTCCGCCGCCTGCGGCAGATCGTGGGTCAGGCCAAGGACGGCGCGGACCAGGTGGCCTCGGGCAGCACCGAGGTGACCGACTCGGCCACGGCCCTGGCCGACGGGGCCAACCGCCAGGCCGCCTCGGTGGAGCAGGTCTCCGCATCCATGGAGGAGATGATCGGCCAGATCGGCCGGAACACGGAAAACGCCGCCCAGACCGAGCGCATGGCCCACCAGACGGCCCTGGACGCGCAAAAGGGCGGCGACACGGTCATGGAGGCGGTCCACTCCATCAAGAACATCGCCGAGAAGATCTCCATCATCGAGGAGATAGCACGGCAGACCAACCTCCTGGCCCTGAACGCGGCCATCGAGGCAGCCCGCGCGGGCGAGGCGGGCAAGGGGTTCGCCGTGGTCGCGGCCGAGGTGCGCAAGCTGGCCGAACGCAGCGGCGCGGCCGCGGCCGAGATCGGCGAGCTGTCCACCACCACCCTGGCCAAGGCGGACGAGGCCGGGGCCATGCTTACCCGCATGGTCCCCGACATCCGCAAGACCGCCGACCTGGTCCAGGAGATCTCGACGGCCAGCATGGAGCAGAACGCCGGGGCCCAGGAGATCAACAAGGCCGTCCAGGAACTGGACAACGTCATCCAGCAGAACGCCGGGGCCTCGGAAAAGCTGGCCTCGGCCGCCAGGGAGTTCACCTCCCAGGCCGCCCAGCTCCAGCAGGGCATGCAGTACTTCACCATCGACTCCCGGTCCGCGCGGTCCGTCGAGCGGCCCGTCGTGCCCCCCGCGCCCGTCGCCCGAACACAGGCCGTCCGCCCCGTCCGGGCCCAGCTGCCGCCCTCCCGGCCCCAGGCGCCCGATGCCCAGGCGGACCGGGGCGTGGACCTGGACATGAACATGGACGTGGACGACCGGGACTTCGAACGATTCTGAGCCCTTCCTACGACAAGACGAAAACCGGGCGCGCCGCGACAATGCGGCGCGCCCGTTCCGTTTTCGGGGCGATCCGCCGGACTCAAAGGGCCATGAGCAGCCAGTACCACAGGGGGCGGGTCAGGATGGAGAGGGGGACGCCTATGCCGAGCATGGCCGCCGCCAGGCGGGGGCGCGCGCCGTAGGTCATGGCGATGATCCCTCCGGAGATCATCGGGCCCATGCCCGCCTCGAAGATCGTGACCTTGGCGGCCATGTCCGTCAGCCCCAGGACCCAGACGTAGAGAACGAGGATGAGGACCGGCGCGATCATCAGCTTGTACCCCAGCCCGACGAGGAGTTCCCGGCCCTTGCCGCGCAGGGTGTTGAACCGCAGGGTCAGCCCCACGGACAACAGGGCCAGGGGGCTCAGGGTGGAGCCGAGGCGGGAGAGCATGCCTTCGAGCCACGACGGATACGGGACCGCGTGCAGGGCGAAACCGACGGCGATGGCGATGAGCGGAGGAAAGAGCAGGACCTTGCGGACCAGTTCGCGCCCGCTCAGGGTTTGGCTGGAAGCGCCCGCGGCCAGCAGGATGCCCGGCCCGGCCAGGACCATGAAGGAACCCGCCGTGTCGCAGAGCATGCCCACGCCGAGATACTGCGGGCCGAAAAAGGCCTCGATCATGGGCAGCCCCACGAAGGAGGTGTTGCCCAGCCCGCCGGTCAGGGCCAGGCAGGCCACGGTCTTGCGGTCCCAGCCCAGGCGGCGGCCCAGGACGGCGAACAGGACGTAGCCGACGCCGAAGACGATCCAGGCCATGGCCGCGGGCGGGATCAGCCCCGGTCCGAGCGGCAGGTCGTGGGCGTAGAGCAGGGCCAGGGCGGGCAGCGACATGTGGATGATGACCGCGTTCAGCGCGGCGGGACCGTGCTCGCCGATGATCCCGGCCACGCGCAGACCGATACCGAGCAGGAAGCAGACGCCCAACAAGAGAAAATTGTCCATGAAGCACTCCGGATATGGTCAGTCCGTTACCGGGATTTCGCGGCGATTTCAAGGAGTTCCGCCCTCACACGATCCCCGCACCGCCCTTTTGCGCATTTCCCGACAAAAAGTGCTTGCAAACCGCCCGCCCGGCATATATAAGCCTCTTCGCCTGAACGTGCCGAAGTGGTGGAATTGGTAGACACGCATGGTTCAGGACCATGTGGCCGTTCGGCCGTGGAAGTTCGAGTCTTCTCTTCGGCACCAGTAAAGAACAAGGGTTGCGGTTAATACACCGCAACCCTTTTTCTTTTTTATCCGGCAAGTTACGTGATTGTCTTCGTTTCGGCGTGATTTGACCCCAAGGGGTCAAAGTACCCGGAATCGTCTGCCGCCGGAGACGTCACATGCCCCAAACCGCGCGTTCCCCGAACCACCTTTACCGGAACGCGCTCAATCTATTACTTTCACCACGTCATCCCGCACGACCTGCGGAACTCGTTGGGCCGCTCCGAAGTCAGGATGTCCCTACAGACCGACTACCTGGCCGAAGCAAGGCCCAAGGCCCGACTATTGGCCTCGGGCGTAAACCGGATACTGACCAAGATGAGGAACGGTGAACTCCCCATGGATGATTTCGACCCGATAAAAGTGTTCATGAACGACTGGCTCAAGCGTTTCCTGAAAGGAAATGAACACATTGCCATCAACAAGCTCACCCCGCCCATCCACACACGCAATACGTGCCGGGAGATACCGGAAGGATTATCGAAACGCTCAAGGACCTGATGGTGTCCAAAGACTACGCCACCATGCGGAAATACACGATCATGGCGGCTGAAGACGGGGCTTTCGGCCCACCTGACTCGCTCCCCTTGTCCGATGAGTTCGCGCACGAATTCATCAAAACCCTTATCGCCTACTATCGCATCATCAGCCACCGGGCCGAAGGCGATCACACCTTTGAAAAATCCATCCTTCCGCCCGAATCAGTCGCTCCGCAGCCGACACAGGAACCCAAGCCCCAAATCCTGCTTTCCGAAGCCCTGGAACGCTACAAGACGGACAGGATCTCCGCCAAGCGCTGGAGCGAGGGCAGTGCCAAGGCCATCCTGTCCACGCTCAACAGCCTGACCGACATCCTCGGCGACATTCCGGTGGATGAAGTGGACCGGCAAGCTGTGCGCCGATACCCTGCTCCAACTCCCCAGATTTCGGAATAGCAAACGATTCAAGGGCAAGACCATCCAAGAAATGGTCGCCCTTGAACCAGACAATACCGTTGCCGTCAGCACCGTGAATAACAACCTGACCAACATCTCATCATTTTTGACGTGGTGCGAGGACGAGCAGCTCATTCCCACCAACCCGCCCACCGTCTGAAAATCAAAGAAGAAAAGCCGGAAACGGAGCACCGCTCCCCGTACACGACCAACGACTTGAAAAACATCTTCAACGCGCCTCAATATGTTGACGACACATTCCTGCACCCGTCCGACTTCCGGTGCCCTATTCTTTCCCTTTTCACGGGCGCACGGCGTGAGGAGGTATTCCAACTCCACGTTGAAAAGGGTGTGGGTCCTGGACATCAACAAGGAAAAGAATGTTCATGGGTTCTCCAACTTCTTCAAGCAGAAGAAGATGCAGGACGACCCGTTCGAACAGACCTTTGGCCACAAGCTCAACAAGATGTCCGCAGAAATATTTGGCGGGTGTTTCCCGGCCTCCATGTGCTTCGAGGAGGTCATAGCCCACCTCGACTATGGGGTGGACCTGTCTCATCTGGTAAAATCGAAATACGTTCCCAAATGATGGACCTCATTTGACGGTAGTCCTTTTCTCTGATCGGCCCCAAGCCGACGGGAGGAAAGGACGGTTCCGTGGGGGAGATAACTCGCCCAGGCGATTCATCTCACCCATGGAACCTCACGCTTAAAAGGGAAACCCAGTCGAAGCGGGGTCCTGTCACGGACTGCTGCCAAGGTAGGCGCCGGACACATCCCGCCTTCCTGCGGGATGCCCTGCGGTCACTTCGATGTCGTCACGGACTTCGGCGTTGAGCCGGGGCCATTCTTCCCCGGCCTGTCGGATTGGCTTACCCAAGCCAACGCCCGTTCCAAGGCCTCCTGCTGCTTGTCGGACAGATGGGCCAGCGTCCTGGGCCGTCCCCCTTCGTCCCATACTGGACGAGCAGGCTGCGGCCTTCCCTGTTCCAGTCCGTGTCCAGATCGACTTTGGCCGATTCTTCTCGGCGAACGCCCAGTTCCCATTGCAGGCGGATTTGGGCGGCACACCGGGGACCGTATTCATGGGCAAGCTCTTTTCCCAGCTTGTCGATTGCCCCCTGCACGAAGGCGGGGGCAACCGCTTTGCTGTTGGCGTTGGCAATGCTGCCCGGCCGAACGTCGAACACGTCATTGGTCGGGCTGATGCCGGTATTCCCATAGGCCTTGCAAAGGTCACGGGCCGCCGAAAATATGTCGGCGATGCGTCCGTCACCCTTGCCTTCTTCCTGCATTTGCCGGGCAACAGCCGAAAAGTGCTTATTCGTGACATTGGTCCATTTGCGAACCCCGAACCCTGCACGGCGAAGCCGCTTGGCAAAGGCTCGGGCATTCTGACGAACCCTGTGTTGCTTCGAGCGCGGCGCTGAGAGGGTTGCCCTGTTCGCGCCCAGCACCAGAGTGATGGATTTCATGTAAATCTCCTTCCTGAAATTCGGGACAGCGCCCTGGGACAAAGCAGGTCGGACCTTCCCCGTTTGCCGGGAAATGACCTACCTATGGCGTGAATGCGCCACACAACAACCGACACGGGACAAATCAATGTCCGTTTCCCACAGAAGGAAAAATTCTGAGAATCCATTCAATAAGGGGTGCCACCACGCAGGCTCGTTCATCCTGCGCATAAAGCGGTGGTCGTGGGGGAATTTCGACAACGGCAGATTTCTAGATACCTGTCGTTTGTCCGGCGAGGGTGCTGTGTTCCAGCCTGGCGTTTGGATGTAAAAGCGGGCCGTTTGGAAATGAACGGCAGAGAAGTGTTTGGTGTTACGCATGTTAGTGCCAACATAAGCGTTCATAAGTTTTAACGAAGTCTAAACTGATGAACGCGCCTTGGATGCGTTTTACCTCCTTCCGGTTACTCAACCTGACTGGTTATGCCCTGTCGTATCATCTCGGGAAATCGTCGCGCAAGGTTCGGCGGATGGGTTTCTGTCCTCCCGCCGATTTTCCCGCGAGCATGACGCAAGCCTGTCCACCTAAAAGTCGTCGCTCAGGGGGCCGAAGAACCAAGGCCACTTCTATCAGTCGGAACTCCCTGAAATTAGGCCATTGACCGTTTTCTGTATAATGAGTAGGCGGAAGCGACAAATGAATTTTAAAAGGCTCGCTGCATGGCATTTATCGGCCGTGCAGGAGCCTTCAGTTTCTTATTTGGAGTATGCTCTCATGCCGAGCCAGAAGTTTATCGATGCCGTTTCAGATTCATTTCCCAAGGATCAGGTCTATCTGGACGAGGTGATCGTCCACGCCTTGTCCTTGGACGCAAGCCCCTTCGAGCCCCGCGCCAAGATGCTCGTGGATGTGCGCAGCGAAGAGGAGTTGCAGGATCTGTTGTCCCTGGCGCGTGAGCACGGTGCGGGTTTGACCTTCAGGGGCGCCTGTTCGGGCATCAACGGGCAGACCGTGGGCGAGGACGTCATGGTCCGGTTCCGCGGGCCTGCCTGGACCGGGATTAGGGTCCTCGACAACGGTGATTCCATATGGGCCCAGAACATGGTTCCGGGGCAGGCCCTTAACGGAGCCCTGGTCCCGTTTGGCCGCATCATCGGCCCCGATCCCGGGTCCATCTCGGTGGCCACCCTGGGGGGCATGGCCGCCAACAACTCCACGGGCATGTGTTGTACCATAGAGCAAAGCATCTTCCACACTATGAGGTCCATGCGCGTCCTCCTGGCGGACGGGACCATACTGGACACGTCCGACGAGCATTCCCGCACGGCGTTCCGCAAGGCCCACGAAGAGCTCCTGAGCGGTCTTGCCGATATCCGGGCGCGCATCCTTGCCGATGACGAACTCAAAGGGAAGATCAAGCGCAAGTACTCCATCCGCAATACCTCAGGCTACAGCATGAATGCCTTCACTGAGTTCGAGGACCCCATGGATATCCTCGTGCATCTGATGATCGGTTCCGAGGGAACCCTCGGATGCATCCTCGACGTCTGCCTGAAGACCGTCGTGCTGGAGCCCTGCCGGGCCACGTCCTTCATGCTGTTCCCGTCATTGGAAAACGCGATCCAGGCCATTTCCGTGCTCAGTCGGGAAAAGGGCCTCGCCAGGGCCGCCGAACTCATGGACCGGGTGACCCTCAAGGCCGTCGAGTCCTTTCCTTCCACCTCGGATATCGTCCACACCCTGGACGACAAGGCCTGCGCCGTGCTTCTGGAGACCCAGGCCAGGGATGAAGCCACCTTAAAACAGCGTACCGATACCATTCTGGAGCTGCTGAAGGATATTCCCTGTCTAACCGAGCACGAGTTCGTCACGGATCCAAAGGACTACGCCCGTCTGTGGGATATGCGGCGAAACACCTATCCCGCCTTTGCCGGGTTTGGCGGCCCCTCCGAGTTCACTGTCACCGAGGACTGGTGCGTCCCGCCCGAAAGGCTGGGAGAAGCTGCCGAAACCTTGCAGAACCTGCTGGAAAAGCATGGTTTTCAGGGCGGGATCATGGGGCATGCCTTTCACGGAAACATGCACTTCATTCTGTCCCTTCCTCTGGCGGAGCAGGCCGCTGTGGACAATTTGAAGGGACTCACCGAAGACATCGTGGACGTAATGATCGAACATTTCGAGGGTTCCCTCAAGGCGGAGCACGGAACCGGCCGCTCCATCGCCCCCTATGTCGCCCGCGAGTGGGGACCGGAAATCTATGGCATGATGCAGAAATTGAAGCGGTTGCTGGATCCTCAGGGCCTTTTCAACCCGGGCGTTCTCCTTAACGATGACCCGGACTGCAACTTTACCGGCCTGAAGCAGCCTTGGGGGCTGCACGAGTTCGTCGACAACTGCAACGGCTGTGGTTTCTGCGATTCGGTCTGTCCCACGAGGGAGATCGGTTTTACTCCGCGCCAGCGCATCTACGTCAAGCGTACCATCGAAAGGCTGCGGAAGCAGGGCGACACCAAGCGGGCCGAGCATTGGGAGGAGATGTTTCGCCAATACGGTCTGGACATCTGCGCCACGGACGGACTTTGCCAGTTGCGCTGTCCCCTGGCCGTGGACACCGCTTCCTACATGCGGCATTTGCGCCATGAAAACCTGAGCGATTTCGCCAAAGGCACGGCCCATCGGATCGGCCGGAATTTTTCGAAGGCGGCCGGACTGGCCTCTATGGCCCTGACTGTGGGGCGTGGCTCCCAGGAGATCATCGGCCACGGCGGCGTCGCCCTCGTGGATCGTCTGGCCCGCAAGGCCGTGGGCATGTGCGTACCCGACCTACCCGCCATGAAGCTGAGGGGCGGTTCATCCGTTCCTTCTGCAAAGGCCAACGCATCCAGGCAGAAGGTCGTGTACTTTCCGTCCTGCGCCGTGCGTACCATGGGGTATGACAAGGACGGCGGCCCGGGCCAGGTACCGCTCATGGATACAACGGTAACACTTCTGTACCGTGCAGGATATGAGGTGATTTTCCCGGAGGGGATGAAAAATCTATGCTGCGGCAAGGCCTACGAAACCAAGGGCATGTCCGAGGAGGCCGACCGCAAGTCCGACGAACTCGGCGAATCCCTGCTCAAGGCCACGGAAAACGGCCGCTGGCCAGTACTCTGCGACACCAGCCCGTGTCTGGCCCGCATGAAAAAGCATCTGGACAAGCGGCTGGCCCTGTTCGAGCCTATCGAGTTCGCCAAAAAGTTCCTGGTGGACAGGCTAGATTTCGTTCAGCTGTCCAAAACCGTGGCCGTACACCCCACGTGCTCCACCCGGACCATGGGGCTGACCGACAGCATGGTGGATGTGGCCTCCCTGTGCGCCGAGCATGTGGTATTGCCGGAAGGCATCAACTGCTGCGGTTTTGCCGGGGACAAGGGGTTCACCCATCCTGAGGTGAACGCTTCGGCCCTGGCCGAGTTGCCCGCCCAGGTGGCGGCCTGCCGGGAAGGGTACAGCACTTCCCGGACCTGCGAATCCGGACTGACCCTGCACAGCGGCAAGCCCTACTTCAACCTCCTGTACCTGCTGGAAGAGAGCAGCCGAGGTGCGTAGAGGTTTCAGCGATCCGATGCCGCCAATCTCTGGCAACAATGATCGCTACCCGCAAGCAGTATTGCCGAGTTTAGAAAAAAGTCGCCATTTGATAATAGCCCCTGAATCTGTCCCGCCAAGGCCAATACATAAACAAAGAGAACCATTCAAAACAAACGCTTCTGGTAGCAGCCAGTAGCACTAAAGCGAGATTCTTACAGCAGCGCCGGAAAATTTTCATGGGATAAAATGAAGCCGCTTGGCCTTACGCAAACGGTTTTTGCATATTTAAGACAACCAACAGGAATTGTCCTATTAAGCCGTCTGCGCTATCCCCAGTTTCCTCATCTTCGCGCGTAGTGTGCTGGGGTTCAATTTAAGTACTTCGGCAGCGCCGTTTGCTCCTGTAATTTTACCGGATGTCATCGTCAAAACTTTCAGAATATGGCCTTTGACCGCCGTTTCGAATGACAAGTCAGAGATGTCGCTTTCGGATTCAAACCCATCGAGCTTACGACATATATCCTGAAAGAAATCATTATTTGGAGTTATGGTAAACGGTTTGTCCGGAGAATTCCCCCAAAGAAGAACCGCGCGCTCAACGGCATTTTGCAACTCACGAATATTACCACGCCAGGAGTAAGCGCAAAGCTTTTTCATCTCACTGCCGCTTACACGTGGAGGATGGCATATCCCTAAGAATGAGCAGCGTTTTTTTATAAAATATGTAATCAATATAGGAATGTCTTCTCGCCTTTCCCGAAGAGGGGGAATGTATATCGGAAAAATATTCAAGCGATAAAGCAAGTCCTTGCGAAAACGTCCTTCCTCGCACATTCGTACAATATTGCGGTGGGTGGCCGCAATGATTCGTACATCGACAGGAATCTCTGTCGAACCGCCGACACGCTCTATAACGCCTTCTTGCAAGACACGAAGAAGTTTGGCTTGCGCTAAAATTGGGAATTCACCGAGTTCATCCAGCAAAAGCACTCCATTATTTGCTCGTTCAAACCTCCCCTTTACCGTTTCTGTTGCTCCTGTATAACTACCGCGCTCATGACCAAATAATTCACTTTCGATAAGATTTTCCGGCATATTTGCGCAGTTTATCTTAATAAACGGCGCAGACCTTCGCACAGAACCTTCATATATAGTATTTGCGACGACCTCTTTTCCTGTTCCCGTTTCCCCCAGAATGAGAACAGGGAAAGTTTCTCTACTGACCTTCCAGATTAGTTCATTAACGTGTTGCATACCAGGAAGGTCCAGAGGGAGTCTTGAGGCATCCTGCATTTGCCATTGTTTTTGAGATGATGGGATTTTATTTTCGCAAAATTTTGTATATGAATCGGCAAATTTAAAAAAATATGATACATGTTTATCGCTATATGCATTATTTTTTTTCGAAACTAGTGCAAGAGTAACCGCAAATTTTTCAAAAATTATATTTCTGAAGTACATTAATGAAAAATTTTTATTTTTGATGATAGATTTAGTCGCTTGGCACAAAAGGAATTTATCATCCTGATTCGCTATCCTAACTATACGCTTTGGGCTACTATTCATGACAACTCTACCCTGCTCAATGGAAATCATTTGTGTATAGTGCTCTTCATTTATATCAGGTGCAAATATATTGTATTCATGCTCGCCATATAAAGTTGCAGGCAGCGCCAACATTATCATATCAACTGGAAATATGTTTTTAAATAAGAAATAAATCGATTTAACCTTTTCACATATCGATGAATTATCTAATAGTATGTCTAGATAACTTTGATATAACGCTTTAAACCTATTGGTGACTTTCCCAAGACTTGAAGGAGGTTCATAGTAAACTCTCATCAGGATACCCTTTTAGTTGCTATTTATTTACTGACATTCAAAAAAATATGTCTGTATAGGACAAACCACAAAAAATTCTGTTTATTAATAAACAAACAACGTAAAATTCGGTTCGACCCTACGGTCATTGCGTCATGGTAGATTTACAGCGCCCACGCTGACTTCATGCCAGCTAACTCATGTATACGTCTTGCAAAGGTCGATACGTGCTTTCAAGCAGATCACCAAGACAAAGCCCGGCACGGTCGAGCTCTCATTTTCCTCTCCCGCCAGAAGCGCCTTCATTGCAAAAAGCGTCATTCTAAATTGCCCTCCCCAGCCCACGAATCCATACCAAAACTGATCACGCGCTTCCCCGATTATCAAAAAACGGACTGACCGGTTTACGATTTTGGATGGATGGCCTTCCGCTTCATCCGCAGACACCTCAGCCGTCTTCCCCTTTTTCCTATCAGGGCATTCGTCAAGGATGCATCCATCTGAGACCATAAGGAAAACCTATAGTCGATTTATCGACATAAAACGGTAAACCGTAATTCCACGTCTAACGCAGCCGTTTTTTCAAAATGTGTTCCCTTAAAAAAAGCCTAACCAGCCTGTAATTATCAACAGGAATACATTCAACACGTTTCTAGCAGACACGGGGCCAGCTGTCACCGAATAAGACGATAAAAACGTCTTATTTGACGACATGTATGGTGGATTGTTTTTATGTATTTGTAATATTTGAACTTTTTTTTGGCACACATATTGATATAAATTTCACAACTCATGTTGAACCCTGTATCGTAGAACTATAAAAGGAGAAGTCATGAAACGACCGAAGAGAGTGTTGCTTGTTGGTATTGACGGAGCAGTACCCGGGCTTGTTGAAAAACATATTGCGGAGGGGATTTGCCCCAATTTTAAAAAGATTTTCGAAGGTGGCGTGAAGAGTTTGAATAGCCTTTGCCCCATGCCTACCATCACGCCGCCCAACTGGACGACGATCTCCACTGGCGCCTGGCCCGTTACGCACCAGATTACTGACTATTGGAGGCACATTCCCGGAACATCGCCCAATGCCGCCAACACCGAGATGAACTTCAGCGGCGAACGCATCAAGGCTGAAACCATTTTCGAGGCGGCAGAGCGCGCCGGGAAGAAATCCATCGTCGTCAACTATCCTACCAGCTACGGCATTCATAAACGCCTGAAAAATTCAATTGTTGTCGGCGGTTCTGGCCTGAGCGTGGGAACCATTCAAGATAACGAAACGTCGAAAAATCTTGGCGCCCCGTATGCGGGCGGACAAATTTTCTGCGACGACCTCATCGTCGGTTCTGCCTACCACCCGGGTGGTATCGTCAGCGATTTTTCACCGGCCAAAGATTGGGAAAACGTTCACGAGCTGGGTGACGATCCGATGGAAATCGAGTTCGACCTGCCTTTCGAAAAAAGCCCCTTCAAGCCGCAAAAGCATACTTGGTATTGGCTGATCAGGGACGTCGAAGGCGACGGCTATGACACGGTCACCCTTTCTCCGTCGCGGAACTTTGATGATGCCTTCTTCACCCTCAAGCTCGGCGAGTGGAGTGACAGGGTTTTTGCCAACATCCGGCTTGAGGATGGAAGCGTCAAGGAAGTCGCCTTCCTTGGAAAAATTCTGAAATTGAATGACGATGGCACCGACTTTGATTTTTACCTTACGCAAATGCTGAACACCGATGGCGACCTTTGGTGCTTCCCCAATAAAGCCGCAGCTTCGCTTCGCGACATCGAAGCCGTGCCTACGACAAAGGCTGGCTTCCTGCTGAGGATGATGGGCTGGTACGATGACGAGATGTTCTCCGAACTTATTGAAATGCACAACAAGTGGCTCGGTGAAGCCCTCGTTTCGTTGATGGATAACAACGAATGGGATTTGTGCTTCTTCCATACCCACCCGACGGATTCGGTCTATCACTACATGATGACGGAGCTTGATCCGGATACGTGCAGCTCCAAGGAAGCGCACGAACATGCATGGGAGTTCCATCGTCGTTTGTACAGATCCACCGATGCCATGCTTGGCAAACTGATTGATTACGTGGGGGAAGACACGGCGATCATCCTTGTCTCCGACCATGGTTCAAAGGCGGACGGCGCTCCGTTTTCTCCTGTCAATGCCTTGATGGACGCTGGTCTTCTTGTGGCCGATGACACCAAGGAGCCCAACGAAGCAATCAAGCTTGCCATGAAGAATCTGAGCAAGGAAATGGCCGAAGCCATGCGCAAGAGCGCGGCGGAACCTGTCATTGAAAAGTGCAAAGCATTCCCCCAGAGGGCCTGCTATGTGTACGTCAACCTCAAGGGACGCGACCCGAACGGTATTGTTGAACCCGAAGACTACCACAAGGTCCAACGGGAAATCATTGACGCGCTTTACACCTATGTCGATCCTAAGACGGGGATTCGACCTGTCGCGTTGGCGCTCAGCAAGGAGGATGCGCTGGTCATCGGCATGGGTGGCGAACAGTGCGGTGATGTCGTCTACAGCCTCTATCCCGAGTTCGGTATGCAGCACGGCGCATTCCTCGCCACCGCCAAGTGGGGTATTGGCGATCTTCATACCATGGGTGTCTTCTACGGCCCCGGTTTCAAAAAGGGGTTCGAGATGGAGCGAGTGACACAACTTGCCGACATCGTGCCCACCATTTGTTATATGATGGGCCTGCCGTATCCCAAGACGTGTGAAGGAGCTGTTCTTTACCAGGCTCTCGAAGAGCCCGATTCCTACACCTGCTGATAAGTTTAGGGTTTCCGGGGGCACTCCCCCGGAAACCCCTTTTTTTAAAAAGGCAGTTGAACAAAAGGGGAAGTTACCATGATCCGAAGAAAATTCTGTTTGATCACAATTTCGATTTTTGCCCTGCTCATTTCTTCATTTGGTATCGCACAGGCCGGATGGCCTGAGCGCCCAGTCAAATTTATTTTGGGGTCGCAGCCGGGGTCATCCATTGATTCAATCGGCAGAATCCTCGCAAAGCTTTTATCCGAAAAGTTTGGCCAACCTTTCGTTGCAATGAATATTACCGGAGGTGCTCTTGGAGCATTTCCCATGACAATGAAAAACAGCAAAAACGATGGATATGTCATCGGCATGGGCGCCGATATGAACTTTTCCTATACAGGATTAGAAAAAACAGCAGATTTTAACTTTGATGATTTTGATTACCTGTGCAGTATATTTAAAGGTGATTGCAGTTTTATCTGTAGCGGAACAAGGGAATGGACAAACATCAAGGACGCATTGGAAGATGTGAAGGCGCAGAGTAGACCGCTTATTTATCTTTTCCAGACATCTAAAGATCGGCTTATGATGCAGGAGTATGCAAAGCAGGTCGGAGCACAAATCAACTGTGTTCCCAGCCGCGGCCCCTCGTCCATCATCAGTTCTTTGCTGGGTGGGCACAGCGATGCCGGTTTCAGCGGCGGTGTTCATTATCCGCAGGCCAAAGCCGGAAAAATCAAGACGCTGACCATGACTACCAGCAATCGCTCCAGCAACTATCCGGATGTGCCCACCGCGAGCGAACTGTTCGATCCTAGCTACGTTATGGACGCGTTACGCATCATCGTTGCCCCCAAAGGCTTTCCTGAGGAGGCCAGAACGGAATGCTTGAAGGCCATTTCTGAAGTCATCACAACCGATGAATTTAAAGCATTCGTCAATAACATGCATTTCGTGATCGATTATCATGAAGGCGAGGACTTGCAGAGGATATTGGACAGGCAGGTTATTGAAAACAAAAAAATGCTTGGTGACGCAGCGAAATAGCATCTGATCATGGGGCATTCTATGAATGCCCCATGTATGATGATTCACCGAAATACGAGGAGAGTATTGTGTATCGAGCAAATGTCATATCATATATTTTTTGTATAATATTCAGCTTGGTATTTTTATTGTGCTTAATACAGAGACAGTGCCCGGTATGGCCTGGATTTGGAATACCTGCAACGTACTTTCCGACATTATTGTGTTCCGTAATATTAATATGTTCAACTGTGGCTCTTTGTAAAACAATTTTCGATAAGTACAAGTTGAAGGTTGTCGATAGTATAAAAATCGATAAGTCCCTGTTTTGGGGGCTGCTGAAGTACACTATTGCGATTACTGCCTGCATGCCTTTGATCTGTTACTTCGGATTCATCATAGGCGGCTTCATATCCATGGTAATTTTCCAATACTTGATTGGCAGTCGGAAAATAGTCCAGATCGTATGCATTTCAATTATAACAGTATTAGTTCAGTATGCGGCCTTTTGGTATGGACTAAAAATTATACTCCCATAAGGACACAATAATGGACGCAAGTATCTTAAATGGCATCTTTGATGCCTTTAACATCGTAAATATCAGCTATGTGTTTGTCGGCGTTGCCCTGGGGGTAATCGTCGGCGGTATTCCCGGTCTGTCAGGACCGATCGCGATCGCCATGGTCATCCCGATCACCTACTTCATGCCTGCCGTCGGAGCCATCGGCTTTTTGGTCGGCATCAACAAGGGCGGTTGTTTTGGAGGGTCCATCACGGCCATCCTGCTCAATACGCCTGGAGCACCAGAGGCAACAGCAACAACATTCGATGGGTACCCACTGGCCCAATCCGGGAAAGCCGGTAAGGCGCTCAAAGTTTCTCTGCTTTCATCGGTGATTGGCGATCTGTTCTCCACATGCTTGGTCATTGCCATTGCCAGCCCTATCGCCTCGATCGCCTTAAAAATGGGGCCTGCTGAAATCGCGGCCATCCTGATACTCGCATTGACCATGATCGCGCTCCTGGAGAGCGAATCTTTCCTCAAAGGGATCATCGCATCCTGCTTTGGTCTGTTCTTCAGCACGGTCGGCATGGAACCTGTTGCCTCGCAAGCCCGATTCAGTTTCGGAATTTACCAGTTGGAATCCGGACTTTCTATCGGCGCCATGGCAATCGGAATGCTCGCCGCAGCCGAAATCGTCCGGCAGGCAATAGAGCTCAACAAGGAGCAGGGCGTTAACCTTTCCTGCCTGAAAAAAGAAGACAAAAAGAATAACAACCTCAGCGTAAAAGAACTGATTTCGTTGATTCCGACCTGGCTTCGCTCCTCGCTTGTCGGCTCATTCATTGGCACCTGCCCTGGGCTGGGCTCAACAGTGGCCTGTTTCATGAGCTACGGTATCGCCAAAAAAATGGGTAAACCCGGCGAAAAATACGGGACCGGAGAAATCAAGGGCGTAGCCGCGCCTGAAGCCGCGAACAATGCGGTTGTCGGTTCGTCACTCATCCCGCTTTTTACCTTGGGCATACCGGGGAGTGTTGCCGCATCTCTCCTTGTCGGAGCCTTCGTTATTCATGGAATCACACCTGGTCCTCTGATGTTCGAAGAACATGGCCGTGAAGTCTATTCGATTTATGGCTGCATGATTGTTGGTAATATTGCGGTTCTCATCCTTGGATATCTTGGAATCAAGATTTTTGTGAAGGTTCTTGAAGTACCCAAACAGATTCTTTACCCAATCATTCTTTTTACATGCGTTGTCGGCACGTACATTATGGAAAGTGATCCTTTTTATGCCTATGTCATGGTGTTCTTCATGATAATCGGGTTCTTAATGAAGATTACTGAATTCCCATTCGTCTCCTTTGTCATTGGTTTTGTGCTGGGAGGCTCTCTGGAGATATCTTTACAGCAGACTCTTATCATGTCGAGCAATCACATATCTGTTCTTTTTACCAGACCTATATCCGGCTCAATAATGGCAACAACCATGATTGCCATCCTATACTCTGGATATAAGTACTTTAGGCAGATCAGGATTACCCACAACTAAAGGTTCAAAAGGTTATGAGCAATAAGAATATTAATATCCCCCTGCTTAACAGGCCACTGGTGATTCTCGGCCTGTTGTGCATAATGTACTGCTTTAGCTTCTTCCACCGGGCATGCATTGCTGTGCTGTCTGTCGATATCATGAATGATTTTGCGATGACGACAGCGAATATTGGATTAATAGGTTCCGCAACGATGCTCGGCTATGCTTTAAGCCAGGTTCCCACGGGAATATTTACAGATCGTTTTGGAGCCAGAAAAACCTTGTTTGTTTACCAGATACTTGCTGGCATTAGCGCTATTTGCTTTGCGTATTCCACGGACTGGAAGTTCGCTGTTGCCTCAAGATTTGTGCTGGGGTTGACGATAGCCGTAAATGTCCCTGCGTTGAAACACCTTGCACTTTGGTTGCCTGCAGCATGGTATAGCAAGGCTTCAAGCATCCTTTTAACCTTCGCTACAGTCGGAACATTTCTCGCCTCGACCCCTCTTGCTTTTGCTTCCAGCGTCTGGGGATGGAAGTTCTGCCTTGTCGCTGTCGGTGTGGCAACCATTGCCCTCGCTTTGACCGCATTATTTGGCCTCAAGGACAGGCCGGAGAATCAGATCCTCGCATCACACGAGCCAGAACGAAAGATCAGTCTATCGGTTATCTTTTCCAAAATAGTCCGCGTCCGCAATTTCTGGCTGTTGTTTATTTGGTTTTTGATCATGGTCGGTAATTTGTATGTCCTTTTCACCATGTGGTGGGGAACCTATCTGATGCAGGGGGTAGGGTTGGACAAGAATGAGACCGGATTATGTCTGTCCATAATGGCTATTTGTTCTGCTATCGCAATGCCTCTTTTCGCAGTACTTTCCGATAATATTCTTCATTCAAGAAAAAAGATTCTTGTTATCGGGTCTGTGGTCGCTTCACTCCTCTTATCCGGCCTGTGTTTTGGTTTCACCGGACACTCAGTACCGGCATTGGCTTTTATTAGTGCTTGTTTGAATATTGCATTTGTCGCACCTGCTCCAATGGTCTTTACAATGGCTAAGGAGTCATTGCCGGAGGAAGTGATAGGAACTGCATTCGGAATTCTCAATTTTGGTGCCCCTATATACGCATCAATAATTCAATGGATATTTGGTCTTGTTGTTAACAGCGGAATGGAATCCGGTAATACAATTTTGGAATCCTATTCATCAGCTTTTATTATGATACTTGCTTTTACGATGATTGGTTTTGTTGCAACATTTTTTATGAAAGATACTTTTACTAGTGAAGAATGCTATGCGGACCTTGCCACAGAAAAAAGCCGATGAACTTGTTTTGGAATATGTTCGAGTGCTGGCTAATGCAAAAGGATTTGGACTAAGTTTTTTAGAACCGTATGTGATTTTGTCCAAAATACAAATTACTGAAATTGGTAAAACTACTTTTGAATATGCATGGCAGAAAACCCCGCTATTTGTGCTTGAACGCAATCTCGCAGGGGGGCGCGATGTATGGACTGTAAAAACGACTAATAACATCGTTATCGATGAGTTTTGCGTAACAATCTAACGGATAGGAGCAAATTATGGCAACGGGAAAAACAGCTGTCCTTGTGTTTACATCTCTCAACGAAGGGATTTTCTCGGACCAAAAAACTTCTGGAATGATGAAGTTGTTTAATGAAGGCACCGCCGCCCCGCTGACGGTAAAAAAGGATTTTCGTATCGAAACCTTATCTGGTGCCGAGTCGGGTGAAAGCGTTGTCGATGCGGCACACAAAGGCGGTTACGTCATGGAAGAACTGTCCGACGCAACCGAATTTTATGTAGCCGATTGCGTTACGAAGGAATCTTTCGCCGAGTTGATGAAAGAGGCAACGGCGCTGGATCCGAAAAAAACGCTTATTACGATTGTCAGTCCTTCCGCGGTGTTGTTTTCCGGGCTGGGTGTAAAAAAGAATGTGAAATTGTCGACTCCCATTCCTGCCTCAAGCATCGCCCCCACCTTGGCCCTGATCGCAGATCTGCCGCTTCCCGCCCAGGTTGCCTATCCGCCGGCATATGCAGTCCTTGATGGTCTGGATTTCAAGGCACGGGAGTTCGCCGAGATGAAACGCACGATGGATGGGCTGATGAAAAACATTGAGGAAGCGAACAGCCAAAATTGATGGCACTGCCATCCAGACAATTGAAAGACTGACATAGGCGTATATTAACTATCAGTTTATAAGCTAGAAGGTGTAATTATGATTACGGGTAAGACTGCAGTTTTGATCTTTACTACGTTATCCGATGAGGCTCTGAAGAACAGTGACAACTCCGATATCGGCAAGCTTTTTCGCAAGGGTTCCGCTGTACCATTGAAGGCTGAAAACGATTTGCGGACAGAAGCTCTGGCCGGTTCAACGATGGGCGAAAGCATTGTCGAAACCGCCAAGGCGGCTGGCTATAAAACTGATGAACTCGGATCCGATACGGACTTGTACGTCACCGAAGCGGAAACTGAGGAACAGTTGGCGTCGATTTTGTCTGTTGCTTATACTGTTGGCGTCAGCAACACGCTGATTATCCTCGCCAGTCCGACTTTGGCCATTTTCTATGGCCTTGGCATTCAACGAAAGGTTCAATTGAAAGAGCCGCTCAATGCAACTTGCATCGCTCCGACGATTTCCTGGATTGCCGATATTCCCTACCCGGCAGATGTTGAGGCCGCCCCTGCGTACCCCGTACTGAAGGGTTTGAACTTCAAGGCCGGCGAAATGGCAAAACTCAAGAAGTCTCTTGATGCGCTGACCTTGAACATCGAAAGAGGCAACCTCAAGCCTTGGGACAAACACGATTGCGCGTAATGTCCGACTAGGCATTGTTCGATTTCTGCGGGGAATTAAATTTCCGCAGGAATCGAACCATCCTTGATTCTTAGACGCTAAATTCCGGCAAGGAGAACTCGTAATGCTCTTTTTCTTAAACAAAACTGGTAAACTAAATGTAGACCTTATTGGTATGATTTCTGGTGGAGAAGAATCGAGTCTTCTCCTTGTCGGAGACGCGGTGACCCTGGGCACTCCGACGGGACAGGAACTCTTGTCCGATTTCGAATTCGAAGACGTATTCGTACATCGCGATGCCGTCGAGGCAAGGAACATTTCCCTGTCTGAACGGTGCGTGCCCGTTACGTATTCTGACATGGTCGACATCTTGATGAACCATGATGGTCAGATCGTTTCTTTGTAGCAACCGACGACGAGGAAATCATGCCCAAGACACTTACTTTACTGCTGATGTCCGGTTCCGCCGAAAACGAGGACGCTGAATTCGCCACAAAACTGAGTTCGGCAGCTCTTGAAAAAGGACATCGTGTTCAAATCTATCTTTTCGGCAATGCGGTGAATCTTTCCAAAAAGGAATTCCCCATAGAAGGCGATCTTCATATCGCTCCGATGCTGATTGAGCATATCGAACCAACAAAAAGCTTTACAAGGATTGCAGAGTTATGCCGCGAAGGCGCCGACATTTCAACATGCCATACTAATGAACACGCCCGGGGCATCGAGTCACGAGAGTATATCGATGGAGTAAAATGGGGAGATGTTGGAGGGACATTTACAAAATATCTTCTCGGATCCGATGTATTACTTTCAATCTCGCACTAGCTCAAACGGCTAGTCCTTTTGGGGCATTGTAACTTATGCATTCCAATAGAGGTTAATATGATTAATTCACTCGTGTTGTTTGTCAACAAACCACTTGGGGTAGAGTTGTCCGCCCTTGGTGTCAGGACGGCCTGGGCATGTCATGAAAACTCTTTTGACGTAAAGTTGATTTTTCTTGGCGACGGGGTGTGGTGTGCGACTGACAAGCGCGGCTACCATGCTGAAATGATAAAAAGACTCATCGAAAATGATGGCGAAGTTTTTTGTGTGGAAGAAAGTCTGAAAGAACAGGGTATCGATCCGGACAGCCTCATCGAAGGTATTGATGTTGTGCCCCGTGAGGAGATCTGTGATTTCTGTGAAGACGTTGAAAGTGTTGTTTCATTCTAAATAAGGATTAAATACCATGCCAGAAGTTACTTTTGCAAGAAACGTTGCTACCGGAAAAGATACGTACAAGCTTGGTTCTTGTTTCTCCGAAGAATTTGTTTTTGACTTGAACTCTGTTTCTGTTGAAGAACGAAATCAGGATCACACCGGAGCCAGGTTGTTGTGCGCTGCAGCACTCGCGTGCTTCTGCAACACTTTTTACAACGAGCTTGTCAACTCTGGTGCTGAAGTCAAATTTATCCACGCTTCAGCAAACACTGAAAAAGAACAAGACCTGACTATGAGAACGCATTATTGCGCTATGAGTATTGAATTAGAAGCTGGAATGAACGAAAAATATATGCATATCTTTGATGAAGTTGCGGAGCATATGCTCAATGGATCACTGCTTACATATAGCCTTGAAGAAGCAATGAGCATTGATTACAACTTCAAGTTAACTTTTGTTGATTAATATTTGACACAACATACTGACGCAATTAACGCCTCCATCCTAAAACAGGGGTGCCCACGGTGCGAGCCATGGGCACCCCACCCCTCGCCACTTCATATAATAAAGTTTAACATTACGCCGAGTAGATATAAAACATCCGTCCATGACGAAACGTTTTATCGATATGCCTGACAAGCGCAGCCTTATCTGACCATCACCATAATCACCCAAAAGGTAACCCCCTGCCCTGGTTAGAAAACAGAGCAAGGCGTGGCTTTCCAGAAACGTGGTGGGTATTTTTTGAAATAGATCCGCCATCATTACAGTTATATCCTTCCAGTTGCTGAAGCTAGGTCAAAACGGTAGGTCAACGTGCAAATACAAAGGACACGTCAAAACACAATAGACAAACAAAATCACAATATTGCCGCACAGCTGAAAAGTTGGGACTTCCGAGTCTTCTCTTCGGCACAAGTAAAGAACAAGGGTCCCAACCAGCAGGTTGAGGCCCCTTTTCTTTTGTCGCTGGCAAGGTTCGGCGCATCTCCTCCCGGCACTACGGGTGCGCGGGGACAGCCCCCCGCCCCGGCCTCTTCCCCTGCCGCCCCCGGCCATTCCCTCCCTGACCATTGCGGCCTGATCGGGACACTCCCCAGGCCGAAGCGGACTTTCCTTGTAAAAAAGCCAATAACTCGCTATGGCGTTATCATCAGGTTCCTTTTGATCGCGGACGCTCCCGGGATTGCCGGGGCATCCGCGCGGACGGTCGGGCACGGCATCCCTCCGGCAGGCGGCGTGACGTGGCTCGCGGCATCGCGTTCCCCGCTCCTCACGACATGGCCATATCCAAACAGAGGTCCATTCCATGGCAGTCATAACGCCCCGCGATCTGGAAAACGGGAAGACCCTCGAAGCGGACATCTGCATCTGCGGATCGGGACCGGCGGGCATCAGCCTGGCCCACGCCCTGGAGGGCTCCGGCCGCTCCGTCTGCATCGTCGAAAGCGGCATCGACAAACCCAACGAGGAAATACAGCATCTCAACGACCTGGAGAACGTGGGCTTCCCCCTGCGTCCGCACTTCGTCAACCGGCTGCGGATGATCGGCGGCACATCGAACCTGTGGCCCGGCAGGTGCGTCCGCCTGGACCCCATCGACTTCGAGCGGCGGCCGTGGGTCCCCTTCAGCGGCTGGCCGCTCGCCTACGCCGAATACACGGCCTACATGCGCAGGGCCGCACCCCTGCTGCGCCTGCCCGAGCCGTGCCCCGAATCCCCGCTGGCGGACGGCGGGAGTCCGTCCCACATACCCGGTCCCGAGGCCTGGGACGCGGCGGGCCTGGACGCGACCGAAGGGCTGTGGGCCAAGGCCCCGGCCCGGTTCTGGCCGATCTTCCGGAAACGGCTCACCCGGTCCTCGGGCGTGACGCTCATCGCCGACCTGACCCTCACAGGGCTCGACTTCAGCGACGACGGCGGCCACGTGACGTCCCTGGAGACCCGCGACCGCTCCGGCAGGCGGTTCACCGTCCGCGCCGGGCAGTACATCCTGGCCATGGGCGGGCTGGAAAACACCCGCACCCTGCTGCTCGCCGCGGAGCGAAACGCGCAGGCCCGGATACCCCGCGCGCCCCTGGGCAAGTATTACATGGACCACCCCAAGACCACCTGCGGCCGGATAGAACTCGCCGAGGGGGTGGACTGGCGCCGGCTGGTCGGCCGCCACGCCGTGCCCGGCGGAAGACGCCAGCTGCTCTTCCGGCTGTCCCCCGAGACGCAGCGCCGCGAAGGGCTGCTCAATGCCTACGTCAATCTGGAGCCCAGCTATTCGGGCGGTACCGAGGCCAACTACAACCGGACCATCGAAATCCTCAAGCGGCTGCTCCGCAAGGGACACGTGGGCAACCGCCTGGACCTCTCGGAGATGGAGGGGATGCGCGACCTCATCTACCAGCTCACGCCCGACGAGATAGTGCCCTACCCGGTCTATCGCCTGCTCCAGTTCGTGAAGCAGCATCTGAAAAAGCCGCCCCGGCATCTGGTCATCGTCAACCACTGCGAACAGATACCCAACGAAAACAGCAAGATATCGCTCTCCGACCAACGCGACCGGTTCGACAACCCGCGCATCCGGCTGCACTGGGAGGTGGTCCCGGCGGAGATCGAGACCCTGGCCCGCCTGCAAACACATCTCGCCGACTTCCTGGAGCAAAACGGGATCGGCAAGCTGGTGACCGACGTCTCCGAACTGTCCGGCTCCCACTACACGGACGCGTCCCACCACATGGGCGGGACGCGCATGAGCGCGGACCGGGAGACCGGCGTGGTGGACGAACATCTCGCGGTGCACGGCGTGGACAACCTGCACGTGCTCGGCAGCTCCGTCTTCCCGACCGGAGGCGCCGCGAACCCGACCTGGTCCATCGTCGCCCTGGCCCTGCGCCTGGCGGACCGGCTGACGGACAGCACCTAGGACACGGACCGGAACGACAACCAAGCAACACAACAACCGGAGAGGCCCGCCATGAACCCCGTCTACATTCTCGGCCTGGATGCCTACGACCACGTGCTCATGAAGCAATGGGCGGCGGAAGGCGCGCTCCCCCATCTCGCCGAGCTCCTCGACTCCGGCCCCTACTGGGACCTGCACGGCTCCACCGAGGTGTTGCAGGGGTCCATCTGGCCGGGCTTCGCCACGAGCGCCGATCCCGGACGGCACGGCATGTATTTCGTCTACCAAATGAAGCCCGGCTCTTACTCCCTGGCCAAGATGCGGGCCGACGACATGCGGGCCGAGCCGTTCTGGAACGCGGCCTGCGCGGCGGGCCTCGAGACCGTGGTCCTCGACGTGCCCAAGGTCGCCCTGGGCGCGCACCCCCGGCTGGTCCAGGTCGTCGAGTACGGGGCCATGGACCACTACTCGCGCTATGCCAGCCATCCCCGCGCCCTGGCCGGGCGGCTGCGCGCGACACACGGCGAGCACGTGCTCCTCAAGCCGTTCCGGCAGCCCGTGACGGACGACCAGTCACGGGACCTCCTGGCGGGGCTCCTTCGCGGGGTGCGGCAAAAGAACGCACTAGGCATGGAGCTGATCGAGGAACACGACCCCCGGCTCTTTATCTCGGTCTTCGGGGAGGCCCATGCGGCCGGGCATCATTTCTGGGCCCTGATGGACGGGCAGGCGGGACAATCCGGCGATCCCGCGCTCCGCCGGGCGCTGAAGGAGATCTACGTCGCGCTGGACCAGGCGGTCGGCGATTTCATCAAGCGGTACGCGTCCAGGGCGAACATCCTGCTGGTGTCCGGCCACGGCATGGACCGCGACGAGCGCTCGCACTGGGTCATGGACGACGTGCTGATCCATCTCGGCCTGCTCTCCATGCCCGGCAGGCCCGACCCGGCGCGGGAGCCACGGGGCAACGCACGGCGGCCCGTCCGGGGCGGACTGCTCAAGCGGTTGGACCTCGGCCTGCGGCGGCTGGTCAAGGAATACGCCCCGGCGGCCGTCACGGACCGGATTCATCTCATGTTGCAGCAACGGAAGGGCGTGGACCACGCCCGTTCCATCGCCTGGTCGCTGCCCTCGGACCACCAGGGCTGCATCCGGCTCAACGTCAGGGGCAGGGAGCCCCAGGGGATCATCGACCCGGTGGACTACGCCGGGACCGTGGACAACATCGTCGAGCAGATCGGTCGGCTGGTCAACGCGGACACCGGCAACCCCATCGCGGAAAGGATATTCAAGATTCAGGAGACCTATGCCGGGGGCGCACACCTCGACGTCCTGCCCGACATCTCCGTCCTGTGGCGGAATGAGCCCATCAACCGCGTCCGGCATCCGCAAAGGGGCGAATTCGCGGTCTCGCGGGCCCCCTGGGGGGTCCGGTGCGGCAATCACCGGCTGGAGGGGTTCTGCCTGGCCACGGGGCCGGACATCCGCAATGGCGGCCACGCGGGCGAGGCGGACCTCCAGGACATCGGCGCCAGCGCCCTGTCGCTGCTGGGGGTGCCCGTTCCCGACGCCCTGGAAAGCGTTCCCCTGCCCCACCTGCTCGCGGAAGATTAGGAGGTCGCCATGGAATCGACAACGGTCCCGGTCAGCGTGCTCCTGTGCGTCCATAACGGCGACCGCTATGTCGCCGAGGCCATCGAGAGCATCCTGTCGCAGACCCTGTCCCGCTTCGAGTTCGTCATCGTGGACGACGCCTCGACGAACGGCACCCCCGCCCTCCTCGACGGTTTCGCCCGGCGGAACCCGCGCATCCGCCTCTTCCGGCTGGAGGAAAACCAGGGGCTGACCAGGGCCCTCAATTACGGCCTCGAGCAGTGCACCGGCAAATACATCGCCCGCATCGACGACGACGACCGCAGCCTGCCGGACCGGCTGCAACGCCAGTTCGATTTCCTGGAACAACATCCCGACCACGTGGCCGTGGCCTGCGGGCATCACGTCATCGACGAGACCGGCAGAATCGTGAGCAGCACGGACGAGGCCCTGGACAGCTGGCAGATACGCTGGATCGGCGGGTTCAACCCTCCCGCGCCGCACCCCACCTATTTCTTCCACCGCCTGGCCCCCGACGGCAGCGCCTTCCGCTACGATCCCGTCTACCGGACCGCCCAGGACTTCGACCTGTGGTCGCGCATGGCCATGCAGGGAGAAACCGCCGTCCTCGGCGACATACTGGTCGAATACCGGCGGCACCCGGCCGCGATCACCGTCAGCAAGCGGAGGGAGCAGGCCGCCAATTGCCGCAGGATCGGCGAGACCAATCTCCGCAACCGGCTCCCCGAAGGGCTGTTGGCGGACCTGGAGCCCCTGCTGGACATGTGGGATTACACGCGCAAGGCGGACCCGGAGGGGATCAGGAGGGCCGTGGCGGGCGTCAACGGAATGCTGGCCCACGACCTCCCCCATGCCCCCGACCCCGCACACAGGCGCTGGACGCGGCGCATGGCCGCGGGGCTGCTCGCCGACGCGCTGCTGTCACGGGGCGGCGGGCTGCACAGCGTGCGGCACACGCTGACCTTCCTGCGTTGCGCGTTCAGACACCTGCCCTTCCTGGCCTACGCCGCCGGCAAGGCTCCGAGGATCGCCCTCAAATCGTTCAGGGCCGTGAGCAGGGAGCACTGAGGCGGCTCCCCGCCGATCACCCGGCCTAGAGGGCCCAAGGCCGACCCTTGCGGGCGGCGATGGCGGTGTATTCGTCGATCTGCCCCAGGCAGACCTCCCCGGCGTCCAGGGCCCGGCCCAGGAACGGCCCGTAGCCGCGCATGGTCATGTCCACGGTTCGCTCCAATTCCAGGACCCCCTTCCACTGGAGGTACAGCGCGGCCTTGTCGCCGCACAGCTTGAGCATGCCCGCCTCATGCGGCCCGCGTCCCCGGTCGGACACATCACGCCAGCTGCCCATGCCGCTCAGACAGTGGATGGTCTCCACCAGGGTCTCCACGGAGCAGGCGTTATCCAGGGGGGCGAAATTCCAGGGACCGGCGAAACCGGCCGGGTCCCGGGCCAGCTTGACGGCCAGCCAGAGATAGCCGCTCAAGGGCTCGAGCACGTGCTGCCACGGGCGCACGGCGTGGGGCATGCGGACCTCCAGGGGGTGGCCGTCGCGCACGGCCCGGACATAGTCCGGCACCAGCCTGTGCGCGCCGAAGTCGCCGCCGCCGAGGACGTTGCCCGCCCTGGCCGTGGCCGCGCCCACGCGCCCCTCGGGAATGAAGAAGGAGCGGTTCCAGGAGTCGCAGACGATCTCCATGGCCCCCTTGGAGGCGCTGTACGGGTCGTGCCCGCCCAGAGGATCGGTCTCGCGGTAGCCCCAGGGCTGTTCCCGGTTGTCGTAGCACTTGTCCGAGCTCACGGAGACCAGGGCGCGCACGGAGTCGGTCCGGCGGACCGCCTCCAGGACGTTGGCCGAGCCGATCACGTTGGTCCGCAGGGTGTCCATGGGGCGATCATAGGCGTCGAGGACCAGGCCACGGGCCGCCAGGTGGAAGACCACCTCGGGACGGCTCTCGGCCATGGCCCGCTCCAGCCTTTCGGCATCGAGGATGTCCCCGGCGACGTGGCGGATGCGCTTGGCCACCCCGGCGGCCTCGAACAGGTTGGGCTCGGACGGTGCGGCCAGGGAATATCCGGTGACCTCCGCGCCCAGGGAATGGAGCCAGAGGGCGAGCCAGGCGCCCTTGAACCCGGTATGGCCGGTCAGGAAGACCTTGCGGCCTTGGTAGAAATCGGAAAACGGAGACATGCTGGTACCAGAGGGGGCCGTGCCCGAACCCCGCGACTATGCTGAAGTGATGGCGGTGATATGGTCCATCCGGGGACCTCGGGGAGCCGCCGCGGGCAGGCGCTCCCGGTTCTGTCCGGGCGCTCGACGGTTCCGACGGGCCTCGACGACAAGGCCGTCCGCAGCGCGGATATGCCCCCAAACGCGGCGGCAGTCAATGACCGGGAACGGCCCGGCGTCCCCGGCGCGACGGCCGAAAAAGAGGGGCATCCCCTCTGGGATGCCCCTGGCCGTCGTCCGGAACCGGACGGAACGGGTTAATCCTTGGCGACCATGACGCTGGTGGCCTTGACCATGGCCTCGACCGCGTCGCCGACCTTGATGTCCATGCGCTCCACCGAGTTCTTGGTGATGACGGAGACGATTTCCACGCCCGGGGCGATCTCGATGACCACTTCGGCATTGACCATGCCCACGGTCACGCTCTTGACCTTGCCGGGGATCAGGTTTCTGGCGCTCAACTTCATGACGAACCTCCAATGGTTGGTTGTTTATGATCACCATATCCTTTCAAACGAACAAAAAAAGACCTTTTCCACATTTTCCACGACCGCGCAGCGCCGTCCGGCCCGGCCCCGCCGACCGCCGGAAGTCCCGGCCGACACTGGATATCCGATAAGGCATCTGATAGGGAAACGCGATGTTCGGCCCCTTTCTCCTGGTTGCGGCGGCGTTCATGGCCGCCTACGTGTTCCAGCGCATGGACCGCCTGCCCCTGCTGGGGACGGTGCGCGATCCGGTCCGCCTGGGCCTGGCCCTGGCTGTCTGGCTGTTCATCGCCGTGTCCCGCGCCGTGGGCAACGTCAATTTCGGGCCGTGGTCCATGGCCATGGAGACCGCCGGCCTAACCCTGCTCATCGTCCTGTTCCTGACCGCCGTGCTCCTGGCCGGGGTGGACCTGCTGACCGGCTTCGGCCTGTTCATGCCCCGCCTGGCCCCGAAACTGCGCGGCCTGGCCGTGATCGCCGGGCTGGTCCTGTCCGGCGTGGCCCTGGCCCAGGGCATGCGCGCCCCGGTGATCACCGAATACGAGGTCGCCCTGCCCGGCCTGCCGAAGGCCCTCGACGGGCTGGTGGTGGCCGCCGTGTCCGACCTGCATGCGGGCACCCAACTCGGCCCGGACTGGCTCGGGGCGTGCGCGGACCGGATCGCGGCCCTCGCCCCGGACATGATCGTGCTCCTGGGCGACACCGTGGAGGGGCACTCGCGACGGCTGGACGAGCTCCTGCCCGCCCTGCGCCGCTTCCGCGCCCCGCTCGGAGTCTTCGCCGTGGCCGGAAACCACGAGAACCACGGCCCAGACGCCCCGGAAAAATCCCTGAAACTCCTCACCGAGGCAGGATTCACGGTCCTGGCGAACCGCTGGGCCTCGCCCGCGCCCGGCCTGGTGGTGGCCGGAGTGGAGGACCTGGCCACCCTGCGGCGGCGCGGCCTGGACGCCGACCCCCTGCCCACGGCCCTGGCCAACCGCCCGGCCGGGGCGACCATCCTGCTTTCCCACACGCCCCTGCGCTATGAGCAGGCCGCGTCCCTCGGGGTCGGGCTGATGCTCTCCGGACACACCCACGGCGGCCAGGTCTGGCCCTTCAATTACGTGGTCCGCCTGCTCTATCCCCTGGTGGAGGGGCGTTTCGCCATCGGCTCCATGACGCTCATCGTCAGCCGGGGGGCAGGCCTGTGGGGCGTGCGCATGCGCCTGTGGAAACCGGGCGAAATCCTCAGGATCACCCTGCGCTCGAAATGAGCGCGCCCGGCGTGTGACCGCCGGGCGCAACAGATTCCTTCGCCTGCTCATCCGCAGCCGAGCAGCGCGTGCCCGGCCATGGGCGGTTCCCCGGCATGGGCCGCCGAAGGCCCCTCGCCCCGGGCCAGGCCGGTCATGGCCAGACGGCGCTGAATGGCCTGCTGCTCCTTGAGCCAGTTGGGGGCGATGCGGCCGCTCTCCACGGCCATGATGGTGTCGCCCAGGAACAAGGCCTCGTCCAGGTCGTGGGTCACGTGCAGGATGGGGATGTTCAGCTCGCCCTTGAGTTCCTTGAGGCAACTGCGCAGGTTGCGCCGGTTGGCCACGTCCAGGGCCGAAAACGGTTCGTCCAGCAGGAGCAGGACCGGATCGCGGGCCAGGGCCTGACAAAAGGCCGCCCGCTGGCGTTCGCCGCCGGAGATGGCCGACGGCCTGCTCGACTCCAGGTGGCGGATGCCGAACATGGTCATGAGCTCGTCCACCCGGCGTTCGTCGGACGCGGCAAAGGCCACGTTCTTGCGCACGGTCAGATGCGGAAACAGGGTGTAGTCCTGAAAGACCAAGCTCAGGCCGCGCTTGCGGGCGGGCACGAAGATCCGCTTTTCCGCGTCGGCCCAGACCGTATCCTCGAAGACGATCCGGCCCGTGTCCGGACGTTCCAGCCCGGCCAGCAGCCGAACCAGGGTGGTCTTGCCCGCGCCCGAGGGCCCGATCACCGCGGTGATCTCGCCCGGCGCGCAGGAGAAGGCCAGGTCCAGGTCGAAGTGCTTCAACCGTTTGGTCATATCCACGTTGAGCATTATGTGCGCCTCGCATTGATTTTGTTGATTATCAGCAGCACCGCGAAGCAGACGGGGATCAGGGCCGCCGACATGCGGAAGGCGTCGTCGAAGCGCAGGGCCTCGACCGCCTCGAAGATGGCCACCGAGGCAACCTGGGTCTGCCCCGGTATGCTGCCGCCGACCATGAGGATGACGCCGAATTCACCCAGGCTGTGCGCGAAGACCAGAATGGACGCGGCGGCCAGTCCACCCAGGCAGTTGGGCAGGACGATGCGGAAGAAGGTCGACAGGGGCGACAGTCCCAGGACCGCCGCGCTTTCGAGCAGCCTCGGGTCCAGCTTTTCCAGGGAGGCACGCAGGGGCTGGACCGCGAACGGCAGGTTGAAGACCATGGAGGCCATGAGGATGCCGGGGAAGCTGAAGACCAGCCGGTTGCCGGTGACATCCTCCCACAATCCGCCCAGGTAGCCGCGCGGTCCCATGACCACGAGCAGGGCGAAGCCGAGCACCGTGGGCGGCATGACCATGGGCAGGGTGACGACGGCGTCGAGAAGGCTCTTGCCCTTGAACCTCCCGAAGGCCAGCAGGCTGGCCATCGGGGAGGCCAAGATGGGAATGAGCAACATGGTCCAGAGGGCCAGCTTGGCCGACAGGATCAGTGGAGTCCAATCCATGAGCTATTTATATCCGTACTTGATCTTCAGCGCCTGCACCTCGGGGGTGGCCAGGAACTTCACGAACTTGGCGGCCGCTTCGGGATGGGGAGCGGACTTGAGCACGCAGGCGGCCTGGATGACCGGCGGGGCTTCGTCAACCACGGTGAAGCAGCCCTTCTTGCCTTCGTCGGTGAAGACCGAGGAGTAGGCGCAGAAGCCCACGTCGGCCGAGCCGGTGGAGGCGAACTGGAAGGCCTGGGAGATGGACTGGCCGAAGACCAGCTTGGGCTGGACCTTGTCCCAGATGCCCACGGCCTGCATGGCCTTCATGGACGAGGTGCCGTAGGGAGCGGTCTCGGTGTTGGCGATGGACACGCGCTTGACGGCCGGGTTGACCACCGTGGCCTTCCAGTCGCCGCCGCAGAAATTCTTGTCGTTGGACCACAGGACCACCTGGCCCTTGGCGTAGACGAAGGGCTCTTCGGCCAGGCCGTCGGCGAAGAGCTTGGCCGGGCGCTTCTCATCGGCGGCCATGAGCATGTCGTAGGGCGCGTTGTTGACGATCTGGCCGTACAGCTTGCCGGTGGAGGCGTAGGTGGCCTCGACCTTGAGCCCGGTGGACTTCTCGAAGAGCGGGATGATCTCCTTGAGCACCGGGGTGAAGTTGGCCGCCTGGGCGATAAACAGATCCGCGGCGAACGCCCCCGAGGGGACGAGCAGACAAAGGACAAGTATCAATGAGCAAATGCGTTTCATGTCGACTCCTGAAGTGGGTTTTCTTGTTTGAAACGGTAGACAACGTGACCTGTTGATATGAACATACGGGCACTTCGGACAAGCGAGTCACGCGATCACCCAAACGCGTGACGAAATTGCGACGGCCGTTTTCCGGCACCTTTGAGGCCGCGTCCGCCAACGCCCCGGCGAAGCGAAAAATGTTGAAATAATGCTTGCCAACGGCCCGGTTCTTTTATAGACATTCTCTTCCCGACCGTGCCGAAGTGGTGGAATTGGTAGACACGCATGGTTCAGGACCATGTGGCCGTTCGGCCGTGGAAGTTCGAGTCTTCTCTTCGGCACCAGAAAGAACAAGGGCCGCGACCTGCAGGTTGCGGCCCTTTTTCCGTTCCGTTGCATTCCTGCGACGTCCCGCCCGCCCTCCTCACAATAATGGACAGATGAAAGGAATTCGGATAGATGCCTGCTTCGCGGCGATCAGTTAGCATTCTCGCTTGGCGGGATGTCGGCTCGGTGCTCGCGGGTGCCCCGGCCCCTTGCCCGACTTTACGAAATGCCGCCCATGACCATATAGTATTGTCCCGAAATGGACGATACACCGTTATCGAGCGATTCAAATAAGTTGAGGATTCCATGTTCGCCAATTTGAGCCTGAAGGTCAAAGTGCTGGCCCTGGCCCTGCTCGGGCCGGTCATCGTCGCCCTGGTGCTGTCCGTGCACCAGGCCATCAAGATTCGCAGCGATGCCGAAACCGGCATCGTCCAACAGAGCCGGGCGCTCATCCTCATGGCCGAGGCCGCCCGGAACGAAATGGCCAAAAAGCTCAACATGGGCATCATCGTGCCCTTCGACCAGCTCGGCTCCCAGGAAAAGCTCCTGGAGTCCATCCCGGTCATCACCGCCATCAACATCGCCAAGCAGCAGGCCAGGAAGCTGAACTACAACTTCCGTGTTCCCAAGGTCGCGCCGCGCAACCCGGTGAACAAGCCCACGCCCATTGAGGAACAGGTCCTGGCCGAACTCAAGGCCAAGGACCTGAAAGAAAAGATCCTCATCGAAAACAATGAAATACGCTACTTCCGGCCCATCCGCCTGACCAAGGAATGCCTCTACTGCCACGGCGACAACAAGGGCGACCGCGACCCGGTGGGCGGGGTCAAGGAAGGCTGGAAGGAAGGCGAGATCCACGGCGCGTTCGAGATCATCACCTCCCTGGACGAGGTCAACGCCAGCGTGGCCAAGGCCGAACTCTTCGCCGCGGGCGAGACCCTGGCCGTGCTCCTGGCCGTGGGCATCCTGGTCTGGGTCCTGGTCAAGCTGATCATCGTCGGCCCGCTCTTCCGCATCCGGACCTACGCCAAGGCCGTGGCCGAGGGCGACATCGAGGCCCGGCCCGAGGGCCACTTCGCCGCCGAACTGGGCGTGGTCAAGGAGGCCATCCAAACCATGGTCGGCAACCTCAAGGCCAAGATGTTCGAGGCCGCCCAGAAGCAGGACGAGGCCGAACACGCCCAGGGCCGCGCCGAACGGGCCATGGAGGAGGCCAAGGCCCAGGAGACCAGGACCAACGGGCTGCTGACCACCATGCAGCGCATCGCGGGCGAGGCCTCGCTCATCGCCGAACAGGTCACCTCGGCGGCCGACGAACTCTCCTCCCAGGCCGACCAGGTCAGCCGGGGCGCGGACGTCCAGCGCGACCGCACCACCCAGACCGCCACAGCCATGGAAGAGATGAACGCCACGGTCCTCGAAGTGGCCCGCAACTCCTCCGACTCCGCCGAATCCGCGGCCAACGCCCGGACCCAGGCCCAGGAGGGCGCCAAGGTCGTGCGCCAGGCCATCGACGCCATCCGCGAGGTCCACGACCTGACCGCCACCCTCAAGCAGTCCATGGGCCAGCTCGGCAACCAGACCACCGACATCGGCCAGATCATGAACGTCATCGAGGACATCGCCGACCAGACCAACCTGCTGGCCCTGAACGCGGCCATCGAGGCCGCCCGCGCGGGCGAGGCCGGTCGCGGCTTCGCCGTGGTCGCGGACGAGGTCCGCAAGCTGGCCGAAAAGACCATGGCCGCCACCAAGGAGGTCGGCGACGCCATCCAGGTCATCCAGGACGCGGCCTCGGCCAACATCCGCAGCGTGGATCACGCGGCCCTGGCCGTGGAACAGGCCACCGACCTGGCCAACCGGTCCGGCGAGGCCCTGGAATCCATCGTCCAGTACGCCGACGACACCTCGGGCCGGGTGCAGTCCATCGCCACGGCGGCCGAGGAACAGTCCGCCGCGTCCGAGGAAATCAACCGCGCCGTGGACGACATCAACCTCATCGCCTCGGAGACCGCCGAGGGCATGAACCAGTCCGCCGAGGCCATCAACGAACTGGCCCGGCTGTCGAACCAGCTCCTCAAACTCATCGAGGAGATGAACGCCCACTAGGGCTCACCGCCACAGACGACAAGAGGCGCGGAGCACATTGCCCCGCGCCTCTTTTTTTCTTCGGCGAACGCGCCCCGGGGGGCGTCGCCGCCCTACCGCCAGTCGGCCAGCCCGTAGCGCTTGAGGAGGGCCTTCAGCCGCCCCGACTTCCGCAGGGCCCGCATGCCCTTGTCGAACAGGGCGGCGTGCCGGGCGGACCGGGGATCGGCGGGCGAAAACGCGATGTAGAGCTTCACGGGGGCGCCGTCGTTTCCGGCGTACTCGACGGCATCCCCGAGATGCCGGGTATGGATGAGGTAACGGATGACCTGCCCGTCGTCGGCGATGACGTCCAGCCGCCCTTCCACCAGCAGCCGGAGGTTGTGCTCGGCGGGCTTTTCCCTGGCGGTGCGGTAGATATCCATCCCGTCCTTGTGGGCCTTCAGATACGCGGCCATGTCCGGGGCCAGGGAATACCCGGCCGGGATTCCCAGGTGCCTGCCCAGGAGCGACTCCGGCCCCCGGTACCGCCAGGGATCGCCGGCCCGCACGTAAAAATCGAAGTGGTCCAGGCCGATCTCCTCTTCCGGGAAGACGAACCCCTCCGCCTCGTCGTCGGCCGCGCCGATGACCACCGAGACGTGCCCCCGGCGGCCCTCCTCCACAGCGCGCTCCCAGCCCATGAGGCGATAGTCCACCGCGATCCCGGCCGGTTCGAACACGGCCCGCAGGATGTCCACGACATATCCCTCGCGGAGGGCGCCCGGAACGCAGTTGAACGGGCACCACTCGTCCGAGGCCGCGATGATCGACTCGGCGTGCGCCGTTGAGAGGGAGCAAAAGGCCATCGCCAGACAGAGGAGAAGGACCAGTGTGTGCATGGCCCAACTATCCATCCGGACGACGTGCAACGAAATTATAATCTCGCGGGTACGCGCCCCCCTGCGCACGCCCCGCCCTTGTCAATGCCCGCATGTTTCATTATGGTTCACGGACCGACGAACCCACGTGCAACACAGGGGAATTTCATGTCCATAGCCGATCCGGCCGCGCTGATACGGAGTCTGTCGAACAAGCAGGGGCTTGCGGCCCTGCTCGACGTGTTGCCGTTGGGCGTGGCCATCATGGACCGGGACGGCACCCTGCTGGCGGTGAACCGGAACTACGAGTCCCTGACCGGGGTGACGGGCGAGCAGGTACTGGGCATCCGCTGCCTGCACGCCCTGCGTTCGGACTACTGTATGCGCAGCTGCCCGGTGCTGGGCGGGTGGACGGACAAACGCACGCGCACCGTGGAGGCGAACATCATCAACCGCGAGCGGGAGAAGGTCAGCGTGCATCTGACCCTGGCCCCGCTGGTGGCCGAGGACGGGTCCATCCGGGGGGTCATCGAGACCCTGATGCCCGCCTCGGTGCACGCCCTGGACGAGATCGTCAGCGGAGTTTCGGGCCTGGGCGAACTGGTGGGACGCAGCCCGGAGGTGCGCAAGATCTTCGCCATGACCCCGTCCATCGCCCAGACGGATTCGCCGGTGCTGATCACGGGCGAGACCGGCACGGGCAAGGACATGCTGGCCGAGGAGATCCACAAGGAGTCGGACCGGGACGGCCCGTTCGTCAAAGTCAACTGCGGGGCCCTGCCGGTGCCCCTGCTGGAATCCGAACTGTTCGGACACGTCAAGAACGCCCTGCCCGGAGCGGACCACGCCAAGCCCGGCCGGCTGCGCATGGCCCACGGCGGGTCGCTGTTCATCACCGAGATCGGGGACCTGCCCCTGCCGTTACAGACCAAACTCCTGGCCTACATGGACGACCACGCGGTCCGGCCCATCGGGTCCACCAAGGTGGTCCACACGGACGTGCGCATCATGGCCGCCAGCCACTACGACCTGGAGGACATGGTCCGGCACAAGCGGTTCCGGCGGGACCTGCTCTACCGGCTGAACGTCATCCGCCTGCACCTGCCGCCCCTGCGCGAGCGGGGCGAGGATCTGCTGCTGTTGCAGGACCACTTCCTAAAGATGTTCCAGGTGCGCTACGGCAAAAAGGTGGACCGTTTCTCCAAGAACGTGGAGACACTGCTGCGGTCCTACGAATTTCCGGGCAACATCCGGGAGCTGCGCAACCTGATCGAATACGCGGTCAACTTCTGCGACACCAACGTGGTCCGCATGCGCCACCTGCCGGGCTACCTGCTCCACGGGCCGAACCTGCCCGAGAACCTGTCCGTGCCGCCCCGGCCGGTGGAGGCGGGCGCGGTCCGGGCGGCCCCCCCCGAGCGCTGGGAGGACGTGCAGCGCAAGATGATCCTGGAGGCCCTGGTCAAGACCGGCGGCCGCAAGACCAAGGCGGCCGAGCTGCTGGGCTGGGGCCGCTCCACCCTGTGGCGCAAGATGAAACACTTCGGCATCGAGTAGGTCCCATGGAAAACATCCTCATTCCGCTCATGGACAACGAGCTGTCCCCCCGCTTCGACCTCGCGCCCGAGGTGCTGATCATCTCCATCACCCGCGAGACCAGCGCCATGGGCACCCTGAGCGAGCGGGTCATCAACTTCGAGACCCCATCGGCCGAGGCCATGTACCGGCTGGTCATGGCCGAAAACATCCAGACCATCATCTGCGCGGGCATGGAGAAGGAGGTCTACGAATTTCTCAAACGCAAGGGGATCAAGGTCCTGGACAACGTCTGCGGTCCCGTGGACCCCATTCTCGAGGCCTATCTGGCCGGACACCTCTCTTCCGGCCAAAATTATTTCTGACCCGCCGAACAGTACCATTTTGTTTCATTCTGATACAAAATGGTGTTCCAAAACAGTCCCAAAATGTTTCATTTCGTTCTTGCGAAAAGTTTCACGTGATACTCTTGACGCAAAGAACCAATTGCTATCTATAGAAACGCGGACCAAATGATCGTCTCAGGCCGTGAACTCCGTTCGGGCCGCATCGATGGGGGTCGATGCCGATCGGCCGGTCCGGGGCCGTGTTTCACGAGCGGACGCCCCGCTTCACCTCGGGACGGGCGTCCCAGGCATGTGCAAACAGTACTTCTTGGGAGGAAGGATAGTATGAAAGTCAAGGAACTGATGATTCCGGTGGACAACTACCTGACGCTGGGCACGGATGCCTCGCTCGGCGACGTGGCCTCCACGCTCAAGAGCGGCGGGCACCGGGACATCCTCATCGTGGACGAACAGGGCGCCTTCGCCGGGGTCCTGAGCATGTCCGACATGATCACCGCGTTGGAACCCAACTACAAGAAACTTTTCAAGAAAGACCTGTCCAGCGACACCCTGTCCAACCGCTATGTCGCCGAGCAGTTCAAGGAATTCAATCTCTGGACGGACACCCTGACCAACATCTGCGCCCGAGGCGTGCAGATCAAGGTCACGGACGCCATGCACATCCCCGAGGAAGACCAATACATAGATGAGGACAGCGACATCGAATACGGCGTGCACATGTACATGATCGGCACGCCCCAGCCGCTGATCGTCCGCGACAACGGCCGGGTCACCGGCGTGCTGCGCATGTCCGACGTCTTCAACGAAATCATCGGCCGCATGAACACCTGCGCCATGGCCGACTAGGCCATCCGGTCCAACGAGGAGATACACATGGAGACCGCACGCACCGCAAAACCCGCCTTTGACTGGAAACGCCTGGTGTTCATGCTCACGGGCGTCCTGCTTTTCGCCATCGTCTATTTCAGTTCGCCCTGGCCCGACGCCATCGACCCCATGGGCGAGCACTTCCCCCTGTCGGTCCAGGCCAAGGGCGCCATAGCCGTGTTCCTGCTGGCCGGCACCTGGTGGGTCTTCGAGGTGGTGCCCATCGGCGTGACCTCGCTGATGATCGGCATCCTCCAGGTCATGTTCCTGATCCGCCCGGCCAAGGTGGCCTTCAAGGACTTCATGGACCCGTCGGTCCTGTTCATCTTCGCCTCCATCATGATCGGCCTGGTCTTCACCAAGACCGGCCTGACCAAGCGGCTGGCCTACAAGATGCTCGACATCGTCGGCGAACGCACCTCGATGATCTACCTCGGCGTGTTCGTGGTCACCGCCGCCCTGACCCACATCATGGCCCACACCGCCGTGGCCGCGACCATCTACCCGCTGCTGCTGGCCATCTACGCCCTGTACGGCGAGGGCGACCGGCCGACCAAGTTCGGCAAGGGGCTGTTCATCGGCATGGCCTACGTGGCCGGCGCGGGCTCCATCATCACCCTGCTCGGCGCGGCCCGCGGCGCTGTGGCGCTCGGCTTCTTCAAGGAAATCGTCGGCGTGGACGTCGGCTTCTTCCGGCTGACCTACTTTATGGCCCCCATCGGCTGGGGCATGACCTTCCTGCTCTGGGGCTTCTTCATGGTCGTCTGCAAGCCCGAGAAGGACCGCATCCCCGGCCTGCGCGAAAAGGCCCGCGAGCTCAACGCCAAGATGGGCGGCCTGACCCGCGAGGAAATCCTGGCCGCCATCATCGTCTGCACGGTCATCGTCATCATGTCCCTGCGGGCCTTCGTCCCGGCGCTCAAGGCCGTGGACAAGACCGCCATCATCCTCTGCTCCTCGGTCCTCTTCTTCGTCTTCAAGATTCTGGACATCAAGGACCTCGAAGACATCCCCTGGAACATCATCCTGCTCTTCGCCGGCGCCATGTCCATCGGCTTCTGCCTGTGGGAGACCGGCGCGGCCAAGTGGATGGCCGTCAACTGGCTGGTCATGTTCCAGGATGCCAACGCGTTCGTCTTCATCATGTCCATCGCCTTCTTCGTGATGATCATGACCAACTTCATCATGAACGTGGCGGCCATCGCCATCTCGCTCCCCGTGGCCCTGGTCATCGCCCCCTACCTGGGCGTGGCCCCCGAAGTCATCCTGTACGCCTCGCTGGTCATGGCGGGCATGCCCTTCCTGCTCCTGGTGGGCGCGGCGCCCAACGCCATCGCCTACGACTCGGGACAGTTCACCCCCGGTGAATTCTTCCTCCTGGGCATCCCGGCGTCCCTGCTGCTGATGGTCCTGGTCGCCGCCGCAGTCCAGTTCATCTGGCCGCTCATGGGCATGCCCATCCGCATCGCCGCCGGAGGCTAGGCAGTCGGGCGCGCGTCATAATTACCATAACGGCTGTCGTACCCATAAGGCACGGCAGCCGTTTGCGTAATCGAACCACAACCACGGGTGAGCACATGGAAAAACTCGAAGAACTGTTCGATCACATAGCGTCCAGGGTGAACGTCAACCTCAAGCCCATGGGCATCGACGTCCGCTCCATCCTTCAGCACTCCATCCCGCGCGAACGGCACCTGCTGTACTACGCGTTCTACGCCCTGACCGAAGACCACCCCATCAGCTTCAAATTCAAGAACTCCAACCTCGCCGGGACCTACTTCCTG
Organism: Pseudodesulfovibrio mercurii; assembly: GCF_000189295.2. NCBI lineage: Bacteria > Pseudomonadati > Thermodesulfobacteriota > Desulfovibrionia > Desulfovibrionales > Desulfovibrionaceae > Pseudodesulfovibrio > Pseudodesulfovibrio mercurii. Next base: position 1,067,513 of record NC_016803.1, read on the forward strand.
GGCAAGACCCTGGTGGACAGCTCGGTCCTGTACAAGTCCAACGTGCGCGGCGACGAGCTCAAGCGCAAGGGCGACGTGGTCGAGTTCAACGGGGTCAAGACCAAGCTCTTCTACGACGAGGTCATCCGGATCATCAATTCCTACCTGGTCAAGACCCTGGTCCACAACAACTCCAAGAACCCCGAGACGCCCGAGGTCTTCCGCATCCTCAACTCGGCGGCCATGCACTACTCCAACATCCACGGGACCACGCTCGAGGGCGTGTACCTCGGGGCCTTCGCCACCGCCGACCTGTCCATCATGCACAACTGCGTCATCGGCGACTTCGCCTACGTCCAGGCGGGCGACCTCTCCCGGCTGACCGTGGAGCCCGGCCGGGTCTGGATCAAATCCGGCGACCTGTTCGAGTTCGACTACCGCTATCCCGAAGGGGTCATCGAGCAGTACGTCAAGCTGGACAACAACGGCCACCTGACCGGCAAGTTCGTGGACTACGTGGACGAGTTCAAGGAGGACTTCGTGCCCATCTACTCCACGGCCCGGCCCGAGAACGACCACGTCGTGCCCGAGACCGCCTACGTCTCGCCCTACGCGGTCCTCAAGGGCAAATGCGAGGTGGGCGAGAACGCGCTCATCGTGCAGCGCGCCCACGTGGAGGACTCCTTCATCGGCAAGGGCTCCAACGCCCAGGAGAACTGCTACATCAAGAACTCGGTCTACGAGGGCAACAACGTCACCGCCCACGGCGGCAAGGTCATCTGGGCCACGGTGGGCCAGAACGTCTTCGTGGGCTTCAACTCCTTCATCCAGGGACGGCAGGACTGCCCCATCACCATCGGCCGCGACTCCATCGTCATGCCCCACACCATCATCGACGCCGAGGAGTGCATCGAGATTCCGGACAACTCCGCCATCTGGGGGTACGTGACCAAACAGGCCGACCTGAAGACCCAGTGCATCGACCTGGACGAACTGGCCCGGTCCACCGACATCACCCTGGGCAACGCCACCTTCAAGGGCGACGGCAAAGCTTTCGTCGATGCGTTCAGACACCGCATCGATCACATCCGTGAAGAAAACGGCGCATACTTCGACGGGTCCGACAAGACCCGCGGACATGCCCAAAAGACGCGGGATGCGGCCTTCAACATCCTCCAGCCCTTCCAATCGGGCAAGGATGCGGGCATGTATCCGACAATGACCATCGGGGACTAGATCTTGCCATCGAGACAGATCCCGGCAATCCAATCATCAGGAGTAACCGAACATGCCTCAGACACTGACCCAGGCCTTTAGCAGAAACTTCCTCGGCAGCGCGCCCAGCTGGTACAAAATGGCCATCGTGGCCTTTTTGGTGATCAACCCCATCCTCATGGTAACGGCCGGAACGTTCATCGCGGGCTGGGTGCTCATCGCCGAATTCATCTTCACCCTGGCCATGGCGCTGAAATGCTATCCGCTCCCCGCGGGCGGTCTGCTGGCCATCGAGGCCGTCATCATGGGCATGACCTCGCCGAGGACCGTGTACCACGAGGCCCTGACCAACTTCCCGGTCATCCTGCTCCTGATCTTCATGGTCGCGGGCATCTACTTCATGAAGGACTTCCTCCAGTACACCTTCACCCGCATCCTCACCCGCGTGCAGTCCAAGATCGTCATCTCGCTGCTCTTCTGCTTCGCGGGCGCGTTCCTCTCCGCCTTCCTGGACGCCCTGACCGTCACCGCCGTGATCATCGCCGTGGCCTACGGGTTCTACAACGTGTACCACCGGTTCGCCTCGGGCAAGACCATGAACTGCTCCCACGACCTCTGCTCCGACGAGACCGTCAAGGAACAGAACCGGAACGATCTCCGCGAATTCCGCGGCTTCCTGCGCAACCTGATGATGCACGGCGCGGTCGGCACCGCGCTGGGCGGCGTCTGCACCCTGGTGGGCGAGCCCCAGAACCTGCTCATCGGCGAGGTCATGGGCTGGCACTTCGTACCCTTCTTCCTCAACATGGCCCACGTGTCCATGCCCGTCCTGGCCATGGGCATGCTGACCTGCGTGGTCGTGGAGCAGTTCCACCTCTTCGGCTACGGCGCGAAGCTGCCCGGCAACATCCGCTCCCACCTGCTTGAGACCGCCGTCGAGATGGAATCCAAGCGCGGCGCCCAGGGCAAGGCCAAGCTCGTGGTCCAGGCCCTGGTCGGCATCTGGCTGATCCTGGCCCTGGCCTTCCACCTGGCCGAGGTCGGCATCATCGGCCTGTCCGTCATCGTCGTCCTGACCGCCTTCAACGGCTTCATCGACGAACACCAGCTCGGCCCGGCCTTCGAAGAGGCCCTGCCCTTCACCGCCCTGCTCGTGGTCTTCTTCTCCATCGTCGGCGTCATCCACGACCAGCACCTGTTCGCCCCGGTCATGCACTTCGTCCTCGGCCTGGAAGGCCAGACCCAGCTCGCCGCATACTACGCGGCCAACGGCCTGCTCTCCATGATCTCGGACAACGTCTTCGTGGCCACCGTCTACATCTCCGAGACCAAGATTCACTTCGTCCAGCTGCTGTCCACCTTCCCCGGCGTGACCGACGCGGCGGCCCTGATGGACAAGCTGACCGACCCGTTCCTGGAGCGGACCGACGTCATCGCCTCGCTGCCCGCAGGCATCCAGGACCAGGTGGCCAAGATGATGACCCACTTCGACCACCTGGCCGTGGCCATCAACACCGGCACCAACATCCCGTCCGTGGCCACCCCCAACGGCCAGGCCGCCTTCCTGTTCCTGCTGACCTCGGCGCTGGCCCCGGTCATCCGCCTGTCGTACGGCCGCATGGTCGTCCTGGCCCTGCCCTACACCATCACCATGTCCCTCACCGGTCTGGCCGCCACCTACTTCTTCTCCTGGTAGCCCCGACCGGCACGACGACAATTCCCAAGGCCCCGCGCGTTTGCGCGGGGCCTTTTTCTCGCCGTTGCGGCCGCCCGGACCAAGGACCGCCCAACCATCCCGCACAGCTTCGCGTGATCCGGTGGCGTGATGGCGGACTGCCGTGCAATGCATTTGCCCGATTCAGGAGAATACGGCATTTGCCCGATTCGGGGAAATACCGCATTTGCCCGATTCGGGAAAAGACCGGCAAGATCCCGGATTCGTTGCCCGTTCCAAATCGGGCGAATGCGCGATCGGCCGTCGTGCAATGCCGGTGGAAGGCGCGCGTCCTCCCCGGCTGAAAAAAAGGCGCACCCGCATGGAGCGGGTGCGCCGGGGAGTCCGTTTTTCCGGACAGGGGCGGCCGTCCGGGCCGTTAGGGCCCGTCACGACCTGAATTTAGGCGTCCAGTTTGGGCGAGTTGTCCAGATGTTCCTTGCACAGCCAGACAATGGACTGGGTCTCGGTGTCCAGGTGCGGGCTGACGCCGTGCGTCGTGCCGCAGACCGCGCACCGATATTCGTTCTCGCACTTCGGGTAGCACTCGATGGAATTGAGCATCTGATTGAAACGGCTGATGATCGGGAACATGGGATGATCCGCATGCCGCTTGCGATCCTTGCTGTTCAGCTTGCCGTTGTCATTCACCTTGACGGTAATCATACGGGAACGGTTGATCAACCCTTCCTTCTTGTTCATGACCACTTTGGTGGGTTCTTCCCAGCGGCAGATGATCCGCTTCCGTTCCTGGTCATAACGCATGGACATGGCGTCCTCCTTGGCGCGGCCGTCCTTCCCATTCGGACCGCGGGGTTCGGATTCACCTCATGTGCCTCGGCCGAACGGAACAGTCCGGGCCGAAACACGTCAAATCACATAGTCGATGGCCTTCCGGCCCGAGGCCACCTTCTTCACGAAGGCGACGCACGCCTGGTGCTCGGGGTGTCCCTGATAATGGTTCAGTGCATCCACGTCGTCGTGTTCGGAGCACAGGATCACATGGCACTCGGGGTCCGCGGCCACGATGTCCGCACTCACTTCAATATGCCGAAGGCCCTCGATGCGCCCGGCGAGCGCCTCCAGGATTTCCTTCATCTTGGCGCCGTTCTCGGCGGCAGTATGACCTTCGGCCTCATCCTTCAACGTCCACATGACGATATGTCTGACCACTGGGACACTCCTTACAAAGGTAACAATTCTGGCAATATAGACGAAGCGGCGTGCGATAGATACTTGTTTACACAAATCAGGATAACAACGGTTTGCCGTTTTGTCACCCCAATGCAGGGAAATATATCATTCCCTTGACCGCATTTCCGGGAGATGGTGAGACTGCCCGGAGTGCGCCGCCTTGACTTCGGCAGGCAAAGGCCCATCCTTTGCATACGTCTTGGCGTCGCCCTTTTGCCAGACTACTTCATGCACAAGAAATGCCAAAAAGAGCCACCATGCGCAAAATACTTTGTCTGATCCTGCTGTTGTCCTGCCTCTGCGCCCTGCCCGCCGGACCGGCCCTCGGCGCGGACGAGAAACCCAAGAAGAGCGTGCTCTGTCTGAACTCCTACCACGACGGCTACCAGTGGTCGGACGGCATCATGCGCGGCATCCGTTCGGTCCTGGAGAACAGCCACTACAAGATCGATCTCCAGATCGAATACATGAACGCGAAAAGATACAACTACGAGGACGTGACCCGCATGCTCCTGCGGCTCTACAAGGAGAAGTTCAAGAACGAAAAGTTCGACCTGATCATGACCTCGGACAACGACGCCTACTCCTTTGCCACCCATTACCGGGACATTCTCTTTCCGGGCGTTCCGCTGGTGTACTGTGGCGTCAACTACCTGAACACCGACGACACGGACGTGGACAACGCCACGGGCGTCATCGAAATATTCAACCTGTCCAAAACCCTGGACGTGGCCCTGCGCCTGCACCCGGGCAAGAAGCACATGGTCGTGGTCAGCGACTCATCCACGACCGGCGCCGCCATCACCCGCCAGGTCAGGAACCAGTTGGCGCGCTACAAGGTGCCGCTGACCACCGAATACTGGATCGACATGTCCCTGCGCAACGTCATGGACCGGGTGGCCCACCTTCCCCAGGACACCTTCCTGTTCTTCGTCCCCTACTACCAGGTCATCGACGGCCGCTTCCTGACCGCTGAGGAAGTCATGCAGGCCATCTCGGCCCGGTCCTCGGTACCCATCTACACGTCCTGGGAATTCCTGGCGGGCAACGGCGCGGTGGGCGGCAACATGCTCTCCGGCTTCCTGCACGGCCAGCGGGCGGCCCGCACCGCCCTGGAAGTCCTCGACGGCAAGAACGCCGACGAAATCCCCGTGTTCCGCGAGACCACCGGCGAATACATCTTCGACTACACGGTCATGAAGCGACTCAACCTGGACATGGACCTGCTCCCCGAAGGCAGCCGGATCATCAACGCACCCAAGGCGTTCTACGAACTCTCCAAGGAGCTGTCCTGGACCATCATGGTCAGCTTCGCCCTGCTCGTGCTGGTGCTCATCTTCCTGCCCCTGACCATGCTCGAACGGCGCAAGGTGGAACGAAAGATCAAGGATCAGCTGGCCTTTCAGGAGACCCTGATGGACACGGTCCCGCAGTTGGTCTCGTGGAAGGACGCGGACGGGCAGTACCTCGGCACCAACCGGGCCTTCTCGGAATTCTTCGGCCTGGTGCACGGCGAGGGCATCGTCAACCGGACCACCCACGACGTCATCCCGGACCTGGACTACGCCTCCTGGGCCTCGGGCGCGGACCGGGCCGTGATCAACAAGGGCCAGGCCTTCCGCAAGGAGCGGCGCAAGCTCATGGACGCCACGGACACCCCGGCCTGGATCGAAGTCACCAAGGTGCCCATCACGGACCGGTCGGGCCAGATCGTGGGCGTGCTCTCCATGGCCGACAACATCACCACCGAACTGAACCTGGAAAAACAGCTCCTGCAATCCCAGAAGATGGAGGCCATCGGCACCCTTGCCGGGGGCATCGCCCATGATTTCAACAACATCCTGACCAGCATCATCAACTCCACCGAACTGGCCGTGAGCGACCTGGACCCTGAGTCCATGACCACCAGGGACCTGGAGCGGGTGCTCAAGGCGGCCCGGCGCGGCGGCCGGGTGGTCAAGCAGATCCTGGCCTTCAGCCGCCCCTCCACCGAGGGGTTCCGACCCACGGACGTGGGCGGGGTCATCACCGAGGCCGTGGAGCTGCTCAAGTCCTCCATGCCGCGCAAGATCGAGGTCCTCTCGCGCATCAAGGAGAACCTGTCCTGCGTGTACGCCGACCCGACCCAGATCCACCAGGTGGTCATGAACCTGTGCACCAACGCCTTCCACGCCCTGCGGCGCACGGGCGGAACCATCGAGGTCCGCCTGGACCAGGCCGAGGTCGCGGGCGAGGAGGCGGACATCCTCGGGCTGACGCCGGGCGAATACGTGCGCCTGGTGGTGGAGGACAACGGCCCCGGCATCCCCCAGGACATCGTGGACAAGATATTCGACCCCTTCTTCACCACCAAGGACAAGACCGAGGGCACCGGGCTGGGGCTGGCGGTCGTCCACGGCATCGTGCACAGCCACAAGGGCGGCCTCCGGGTGGACCCGCGCGAGGGCGGCGGCACGGTCTTCTCCATCTTCCTGCCCAAGGGCGACGCGGACCAGTGCGGGGACGTGGACCTGCTCGGCGTGCCGCACAACCTCGGCGCGCACATCCTCTTCGTGGAGGACGACGCGGACCAGCTCCAGACAACGCCGCGCCTGCTTGAGACCATGGGCTACGTGGTGGACGGCCAGGAAAGTCCGCTCCAGGCCCTGCGCCGGGTCAACGACATGCCCGGCGAATTCGACCTGGTCATCACCGACTACGATATGCCCGGCATGAGCGGCACCCAGCTGGCCCGGCGGCTGGCGGTCATCGACCCGAACCTGCCGATCATCCTCATCTCCGGCCGCGAGGACGCGGTTTCGGCGGCCGCGGACTTGCCGAACATCCGTCTGGTGGTTATCAAACCATACGACAAGCAGGATCTGTCTCGGGCCATCAACACCGTGTTGAACGAAGAGAAACAGGGGGAATGACGTGGCCGACATACTGATCATCGACGACGACCATGACGTCTGCGAGACCATGGAGAGCCTGATCACCAGGCTGACCCATGACTGCGTCTCGGCCCACACCCTGGACTCCGGGCTGCGGCTGATGCGCAAAAAGGCCTTCGACGTGATCTTCCTGGACGTGCGCCTGCCCGACGGCAACGGCCTGGACATCCTGCCGGACATCATGGCCCTGCCCGACCCGCCCGAGGTCATCATCCTGACCGGCAAGGGCGATCCGGACGGCGCGGAGCTGGCCATCCGAGGCGGGGTCTGGGACTACCTGCTCAAGCCCTCCTCCATCCGCGAGATATCCCTGACCCTGGGCCGGGCCCTCAAGTACCACGACGAAAAGCGCGAACGGGATGCCGAGCGCAACCTGGAACTCAACGGCGTGGTCGGCGACAGCCCGATCATCAAGGTCAGCTTCAACCTCCTGTCCCAGGCGGCCCGGTCCGAGTCCAACGTGCTCATCACCGGCGAAACCGGCACGGGCAAGGAGTTGTTCGCCTCGACCATCCACGCCAACTCCAAGCGCAAGTCCGGCAACTTCGTGGTCGTGGACTGCGCAGGGCTGACCGAGTCCCTGCTCGAATCCACCCTGTACGGCCACCGCAAGGGCGCCTTCACCGGGGCCCAGGCGGACCGCATCGGCCTGGTCAAGCTGGCCGACGGCGGGACCCTGTTCCTGGACGAGGTGGGCGAGATGCCGCTCAGCATGCAGAAGGCCTTCCTGCGCGTGCTCCAGGAGAGGACCTTCCGCCCGGTGGGCGACACCCGCGAGCAGACCAGCGACTTCCGGCTGGTGGCGGCCACCAACCGGAACCTCGACGACATGGTCGAAAAGGGAACATTCCGATCGGACCTGCTGTATCGTCTCAAGACAATGCACATCCACCTGCCGCCCCTGCGGGAACGGCCCGAGGACATCAAGGCCCTGTGCACCTACCGGGTCAGCCAGCTCTGCCGCCAGTACGGCATGCCGCCCAAGTCCTTCGGCTCGGACTTCAACCCGGCCCTGGAGAGCTATGACTGGCCCGGCAACGTTCGGGAACTGTTCAACATCCTGGAACGGGCCGTGGTCACCTCCGGCACGGAAAAGACCCTCTACGCCATGCACCTGCCGCGCGAACTGCGCATCCTTATCGCCAAGGCCCAGATCGAGCGCATGACCAACGCCCTGCCCGAGGAGGAAACCCCGGTGCCCGGAGACACGGAGCCTGTCCGAAAAATCGGACAGGACATCTTCGAGGACATCTTCGAACAGGAGCTGCCCACCCTGCGGGACTTCAAGAGCACGGCGGAAAAGGTCTACCTGGGCGAACTCATCCGCCAGTGCGACGGCGACCTCCCCCGCATCCTCGACGTGTCCAAGCTCTCGCGCTCCCACTTCTACGGTCTGCTCAAGAAGTACGGCCTGTCCCTGTAGGCGCGCCCGTGGCCGATTTCGACTCCTATTGCGCCTTCTGTGCCACCCGGCCTGCGAACGACGTGGACCGCGCGTACCACGACACCCGGTACGGCTTTCCCATCGAGGACGACACCGAGCTGTTCGCCCTGCTCGTCCTGGAGATCAACCAGGCGGGGCTGAGCTGGCGGACAATCCTCAACAAGGAAACCAATTTCCGCAAGGCCTACGACGGGTTCGACATTCCCACCGTGGCCGCCTACGGCGACGCGGACCGGACCCGGCTCCTGAACGACGCCGGGATCATCCGCAACCGCCTCAAGGTCGATGCTGCCATCCACAACGCGAACGCCGTCCTGGCCCTGCAACGGGAACACGGCTCCTTCAAGGCGTGGCTCGACGCCCACCACCCCCTGGAAAAAACCGACTGGGTCAAACTGTTCAAGACCCGCTTCAAGTTCGTGGGCGGCGAGATCGTCGGCGAATTTCTGATGAGTTCCGGCTACCTGAAAGGGGCGCACACGACGTCATGCCCGATCCACGACGCCGTTCTCCAAACCGGCCCGGCCTGGGTCCGGACCACCGGACGGTGACATCCGCAACGCCTCGCATTCCGGACGATCCCGGTCAGTCTTTTTTTTCGGACACACCCCGTTTCACCCCCTCCGCGCCACTTTGCGCAAAAATGCCCATGAATCGTGCTTTTATCATGTCCGCAACCTGCATTTCGTCCTATTTTTCAGACTGACGCCCTTGCCGGAATCGCCCGCTTCGTTTTGCCTTCTCCCCAACCTACTGTAAATCCGGCTCATTTTATTTTTCACAGAGTTGGCACGGATGTTGAGTAAGGATCGTGTCATCAAATGAAGGGGTCCGCCCTGCGGACGCCAACAAATTCCGACGATCCACAATAGGAGAAGAACCGAATGTCAAAGATGAAAACGATGGATGGCAACACCGCCGCCGCCTGGGTGGCCTATGCCATGAGTGAAACCGCCGCCATCTACCCCATCACGCCCTCGTCCACCATGGGCGAGATCGCCGACGAGTGGGCGGCTCAGGGCCGCAAGAATATTTTCGGGCAGACCGTAGAAGTCCGTCAGCTCCAGAGCGAAGCGGGCGCGGCGGGCGCCGTGCACGGCGGCCTGGCCGGCGGCGCGCTGACCACCACCTTCACCGCCTCCCAGGGCCTGCTGCTGATGATCCCGAACATGTACAAGATCGCGGGCGAACTGCTGCCCTGCGTCTTCCACGTGTCGGCCCGCGCACTGGCGGCCCACGCCCTGTCCATCTTCGGCGACCACCAGGACGTCATGGCCTGCCGCCAGACCGGCTTCGCCATGCTCGCCTCGGCCTCCGTCCAGGAGGTCATGGACCTCGCCCTGGTGGCCCACCTGTCCACGGTCGAGTCCTCCGTGCCCTTCGTCTCCTTCTTCGACGGCTTCCGCACCTCCCACGAGATTCAGAAGATCGAGACCATCGACTACGCGGACATGAAGCCCCTGCTGAACATGGACAAGGTGGCCAAGTTCCGCAAACGGGCCATGAACCCCGAACATCCGAACGTTCGCGGCACCGCCCAGAACCCGGACATCTACTTCCAGGGCCGCGAGGCCTCCAACTCCCACTACGAGGCCATTCCGGCCATCGTCGAGGAGTACATGGAGAAGGTCTCCGCCCTGACCGGCCGCAACTACAAGCCCTTCGACTACGTGGGCGCACCCGACGCCGAGCGCGTCATCGTCTCCATGGGCTCCTCCTGCGAGACCATCGAGGAAGTGGTCAACCGCCTGATCGCCGAAGGCGAGAAGGTCGGCCTGATCAAGGTCCGCCTGTACCGTCCGTTCTCCGCCAAACATTTCCTGACCGTGCTGCCCGCGACCGCCAAGTACGTGTCCGTGCTCGACCGCACCAAAGAGCCGGGCGCCCTGGGCGATCCGCTGTACCAGGACGTCAGCACCGTGTTCCTGGAACAGGGCAACGGTCCCGTCCTCACCGCCGGCCGCTACGGCCTGGGCTCCAAGGAGTTCACGCCCGCCATGGCCAAGGCGGTGTTCGACAACATGGCGTCTTCCGCCCCCAAGGCCCACTTCACCGTGGGCATCGAGGACGACGTCACCAACGCCTCCCTTGTCACGACCGGGACCCTGGACACCACCCCCGAAGGCACCGTCCAGTGCAAGTTCTGGGGTCTCGGTTCCGACGGGACGGTAGGCGCCAACAAGCAGGCCATCAAGATCATCGGCGACAACACCGACATGTACGCGCAGGGCTACTTCGCCTACGACTCCAAGAAGTCCGGCGGCATCACCATCTCCCACCTGCGCTTCGGCCACAAACCCATCCAGTCCACCTACCTGGTCACCTCGGCCGACTACGTGGCCTGCCACAACCCGAGCTACGTGCACCTGTACGACGTGCTCGACGGCATCAAGGACGGCGGCACCTTCGTGCTGAACTCCCCCTGGTCCGCCGAGCAGATGGACCAGGAACTGCCCGCCGCCATGCGCCGGACCATCGCCAAAAAGAACCTCAAGTTCTACACCATCGACGCGGTCAAGATCGCGGGCGAGGTGGGCCTGGGCGGCCGCATCAACATGGTCATGCAGACCGCCTTCTTCAAGCTGGCCGACGTCATTCCCTTCGAACAGGCCGTCAGCCTGCTCAAGGACGGCATCGACAAGGCCTACGGCAAGAAGGGTCCGAAGATCGTCGAGATGAACTGCGCCGCCGTTGACAAGGCCCCGGCCGCCCTGGTCGAGATCGCCGTCCCGGCCGCCTGGGCCGGACTTGCCGACGACGTCAAGCCCGAGACCGACGAGCCCGATTACGTCAAGAACATCATGCGCCCGGTCCTGGCCCAGAAGGGCGACGACCTGCCGGTCTCCGTCTTCTCCCAGGACGGCACCGTGCCGCTGTCCACCTCCAAGTACGAGAAGCGCGGCGTGGCCATCAAGGTCCCCGAGTGGATCGCCGACAACTGCATCCAGTGCAACCAGTGCGCCTTTGTCTGCCCGCACGCTGCCCTGCGCCCGGTGCTGGTCACCGAGGACGAGATGAAGAACGCCCCGGCCGCCTTCACCACCCAGAACGCCAAGGGCAAGGACGTGGCCGGTCTGAAGTACCGCATGCAGGTCAACACCCTGGACTGCCTGGGCTGCGGCAACTGCGCCGACATCTGCCCGGCCAAGGAAAAGGCGCTGGTCATGAAGCCCATCGCCACCCAGACCGGCGAGCAGGTGCCCAACTTCGACTTCACCGAAACCGTGTCCTACAAGGACGCCTTCAAGCGTGATTCCGTCAAGGGATCCCAGTTCAAGCAGGCCCTCATGGAATTCTCCGGCGCCTGCGCGGGCTGCGGCGAGACCCCCTACGTCAAGGTGCTGACCCAGCTGTTCGGCGAGCGCATGATCATCGCCAACGCCACGGGCTGCTCCTCCATCTGGGGCGCTTCCGCACCCTCCACCCCCTACTGCACCAACCGCGACGGCTTCGGCCCGGCCTGGGGCAACTCCCTGTTCGAGGACGCGGCCGAATTCGGCTTCGGCATCGAGATGGGCGTGAACAGCCGCCGCAAGACCCTGATCGCCAAGTGCGAAGAGGCCCTGTGCGGCGCTCCCGTCGGCGTCAAGTCCGCCATGGAGGCCTGGCTGGCCGCCAAGGACGACGCCGAGGCATCCGCCGAGACCGGCGCGGCCCTGAAGGCCGCCCTCGAAGGCGCCTCCGACGCAAACCTCAAGGCCATCGCGGCCGACGCCGACCTGTTCACCAAGAAGTCCGTGTGGATCTTCGGCGGCGACGGCTGGGCCTACGACATCGGCTACGGCGGCGTGGACCACGTGCTGGCCTCCGGCAAGGACGTGAACATCCTGGTCATGGACACCGAGGTGTACTCCAACACCGGCGGACAGTCCTCCAAGGCCACCCCGCTCGGCTCCATCGCCAAGTTCGCGGCCGCTGGCAAGGCCACCGGCAAGAAGGACCTGGGTCGCATGGCCATGACCTACGGCTACGTCTACGTGGCCTCCGTGGCCATGGGCGCGGACAAGCAGCAGTTGATCAAGGCCTTCAAGGAGGCCGAGGCCTACAACGGACCGTCCCTGATCATCTGCTACGCCCCGTGCATCAACCAGGGCATCAAGAAGGGCATGGGCAAGACCCAGCTCGAACAGAAGCTGGCCGTGGACTCCGGCTACTGGCCCCTGTACCGCTACAACCCCGAACTCACCGCCCAGGGCAAGAATCCGTTCATCCTGGAGTCCAAGGCTCCCGACGGAACCCTCCAGGAATTCCTGTCCGGCGAAAACCGCTACGCCATGCTCGAACGGTTCCACCCGGAACTGTCCAAGGCGTTCCGCGAGAAACTGGAGAAGGACTACGCCGACCGTTACGCCATCCTCTCTCATCTGGCCGAAGCCGACTACGGCAAGACCGAGATGGAGGAGCCTGCCGCGTGCGAAACCGGTGTGTCGGCCGAAGCCCCGGGTTCCGGCGAACCCTGTGACGACGGCAGATAATAGTTAGAGGCATGTGCGGGGCGGGGTTGTTGCGGAGGCTTCTGCCTGACCCGCCCCGCACATCAGTTGCAACCGTGAGGGTCGCTCCTCACACCCATGGAGGTTTGTTGAATGTCTATCGAAGTGCTCGCGTTAATCGCGCTGCTGCCCATTCTGGTGGCGCTTGTTCTGATGGTCGGTCTGCGCTGGCCCGCCACCAAAGCCATGCCCCTGGCCTGGCTGACCGCGGCGGTCGGCGGCATCCTGGCCTGGAAACTGCCCGTCGCCTACGTCGCCGCCCTGACCCTGCAGGGCTTCGTGACGGCCATCGGTATTTTGATCATCGTTTTCGGTGCGATCCTGATCCTGCGCACCCTGCAGCATTCCGGCGGCATGGAGACCATCCAGCACGGCATGCAGAACATCACCCCCGACCGGCGCATCCAGGCCATCATCATCGGCTACATGTTCGCCGCCTTCATCGAAGGCGCGGCCGGTTTCGGCACTCCCGCCGCCCTGGCCGCCCCGCTGCTGCTCTCCCTGGGCTTCCCGCCCCTGGCCGCAGCCATCATCTGCCTGGTCTTCAACTCCTTCCCCGTGACCTTCGGCGCGGTCGGCACCCCGGTCGTCCTGGGCCTCAAGTTCCTGGCCCCCAGCGTCGACGCCGCGGTCAAGGCGGGCGTCCCCGGCCTGAACTTCGCCAACATGGGCGACTTCAACCTGGTCGTCGGCCAGTGGGCCACTCTCATGCACCTGGGCATGATCTTCATCCTGCCCATCTTCATGCTCGGCTTCATCACCCGCTTCTTCGGCCCCGAGCGCAGCTGGAAGCCCGGCTTCGCCGCCTGGAAGTTCTGCATCTTCGCCGCCGTGGCCTTCACCATTCCCTACCTGATCTTCGCCTGGAACGTCGGTCCCGAGTTCCCGTCCCTGATCGGTGGTCTGGTCGGCCTGGGCATCATCATCGTCGGCGCCAAGAAGGGCTTCTGCATGCCCAAGACCAGCTGGGACTTCGGTAGTCCGGCCAAGTGGGATCCCGAGTGGACCGGTTCCGTGTCCTCCGACGGCACCGAGTTCAAGGCGCACATGAGCCAGTTCAAGGCCTGGTTGCCCTACATCCTCATCGGCCTCATCCTGGTCGTGACCCGCATCCCCGAGCTCGGCCTCAAGGGCCTGCTCGCCGGTCAGGCCATCAAGTTCAGCAACATCCTCGGCTTCAAGTCCGTCAATGCCTCCATCGCGTACCTGTATCTGCCCGGCACCATTCCGTTCACCCTGGTCGCCCTGCTGACCGTGTGGATTCACGGCATGCCCGGCGAGAAGGTCAAGCTGGCCTGGACCCAGGCCTTCAAGACCATGAAGAATCCGACCATCGCCCTGTTCGCATCGGTGGCCCTGGTCTCCATCTTCCGCGGCTCCGGCATCGTCGACGCTGCTCTGAACCCGAACAACTACCCGTCCATGCCTCTGGCCATGGCCAAGGCCGTCGCCGCCATCACCGGCAACGCCTGGCCCATGTTCGCCTCGTTCGTGGGCGGTCTGGGCGCGTTCATCACCGGTTCCAACACCGTGTCCGACCTGCTCTTCGCCGAGTTCCAGTGGGGCGTGGCCGCGCAGCTCGAACTGCCCCGCCAGGTCATCGTGGCCGCCCAGGCCGTCGGTGGCGCCATGGGCAACATGATCTGCATCCACAACATCGTCGCCGCCTGCGCCGTGGTCGGCCTGTCCGGCATGGAAGGTGCAATCCTGAGACGGACCGTATGGCCCTTCCTGCTGTACGGCGTCGTGGTCGGCATCGTGGCCTCGCTGATGAGCTTCGTGTTCCTGCCCGGCCTGTTCTAAACAAGGAGATCGAAAGGGAGGCGGGCGAACCGCCCGCCTCCCCTTACCCGAACCGCCCAAGCGTGGAAGAACCTCAACCCCCAATACAACAAGCCCCGGCCCATATTTCCGGGGATCATCATTTTCTTAGGAGTCGATCATGACCAAAGAAGCGATTATCAAAGAATTCGAAGCCATAGTCGGTGCCGAAAACGTTATGACCGGCGAGACCGATCGTCACGCCTATTCCTATGACGCCGCCGTTCTCGACTCTGTCATGCCCGCCCTGGTGGTCCGTCCCCGGACCAGCGAGGCCCTGGGCGCCCTGACCAAACTGTGCAACGACAACGGCCTGCCCATGACCGTGCGCGGCTCGGGCACCAACCTGTCCGGCGGCACCATTCCCCATCCCGGCGGCGTGGTCGTGCTGACCAACGGCCTGAACCGCATCATCGAGATCAACGAGGCCGACATGTACGCCATCGTCGAGCCCGGCGTGGTCACCGCCCAGTTCGCGGCCGAAGTGGCCAAGCGCGGCCTGTTCTACCCGCCCGATCCGGGCTCCATGGCCGTGTCCACCCTGGGCGGCAACGTGGCCGAGAACGCCGGCGGCCTGCGCGGCCTGAAGTACGGCGTGACCAAGGACTACGTCATGGGCATGGAGTTCTGGGACGTCAACGGCGAACTGGTCAAGACCGGCTCCCGCACCGTCAAGTGCGTCACCGGCTACAACCTGGCCGGACTGATGGTCGCCTCCGAGGGCACGCTGGGCGTGTTCGACAAGATCATCCTCAAGCTCATTCCCCCGGCGCAGGCCGCCAAGTCCATGATGGCCGTGTTCCCGTCCATGAAGGCCGCCTCCGAGACCGTGGCCGCCATCATCGCCAACAAGATCGTCCCGGCCACCCTCGAGATGATGGACAACTTCACCATCCGCACGGTGGAGAACTTCCGCGGCGCGGGCCTGCCCGTGGACGCGGCCGCCCTGCTGCTCATCGAGGTGGACGGTCACCCCGCCCAGGTCGCGGACGAGGCCGCCATGGTCGAAAAGATCTGCAAGGAGAACGGGGCCACCGAGATGAAGGTCGCCAAGGACGCCGCCGAGCGCGACGCCGTCTGGCAGGCCCGCCGCGACGCCCTGCCCGCCCTGGCCAAGCTCAAGCCCACCTGCGTGCTCGAGGACGCCACCGTGCCGCGCTCCAAGATTCCGGCCATGATCGAGGCCCTGGAACAGATCGCCAAGGAACTGAACCTGACCATCGGCACCTTCGGCCACGCCGGCGACGGCAACCTGCACCCCACCATCCTGACCGACAAGCGCGACAAGGAAGAGTGGAAGCGCGTGGAAAAGGGCATCGACATGATCTTCGACAAGGCCCTGGCCATGGGCGGCACCCTTTCCGGCGAACACGGCATCGGCCTGGCCAAGTCCAAGTACCTGGCCCAGGAGACCTCCAAGGCCACCCTGGCCTACGCCCGCCGCATGAAGTCCGTTCTTGATCCCAAAGGCATCCTCAACCCCGATAAGATCGTCGGCGCCGAGTAGGTGACACCATGGCAGATATCCATAAACTCGCACAAATGTTCAAGGAACTGGACGACCAATTGGTCGGGTGCATGCGCTGCGGCATGTGCCAGGCGGTCTGTCCGATCTTCAAGATAAGCGGCAAGGAAGCCGACGTCACCCGCGGCAAGCTGGCCCTGCTCGACGGTCTGGCCTCCGAGATGCTCTCCGACCCGGAGGGCGTCAACGAGAAGCTCAACCGCTGCCTGCTCTGCGGCACCTGCCAGGCCAACTGCCCGTCCGGCGTGTCCGTCATGGACATCTTCCTCAAGGCCCGCGCGATCATGACCGGCTACTTCGGCCTGTCCCCGGCCAAGAAGGCCATCTTCCGCGGCCTGCTGAAGAACCCCAAGCTGTTCAACGCCCTGACCGAGATGGGCGCCAAGTTCCAGGGGGTCTTCACCAAGAAGGTGGACGACATGCTCGGATCGAGCTGCGCCCGGTTCAACGCGCCGATCATCGGCGACCGTCACTTCAGCTCCCTGGCCTCCAAGCCGTTCCACAAGATCGTCCCGGAGATGGACACCCCGGCCGGTTCGTCCGGGCTGCGCGTGGCCTTCTACGTGGGCTGCGTCATCGACAAGATCTACCCCCACGTGGGCGAGGCCATCCTCAAGGTCCTCAAGCACCACGGGGTGGGCGTGTTCATGCCGGCGGGCCAGGCCTGCTGCGGCATCCCTGTCCTGTCCAGCGGCGACAGCGACACCTTCGACACCCTGGTGGGCATGAACGTGGACCGGTTCAAGGGCGGGGAGTTCGACTACCTGGTCACCGGCTGCGCCTCCTGCACCTCGACCATCAAGGAACTGTGGCCCCACATGTACCATGGCGATTCCGCCAGGACCTACGACATCGGCGTGCTCCAACGGAAAACGATGGACATCAGCCAGTTCCTTGTGGATATTCTGAAGGTCGAGCCCAAGGCCCTTGCAGGCGGCAAGAGTGTGACCTACCATGACCCCTGTCACCTGAAGAACTCGCTGGGCATCACCGCCCAGCCCCGGACCCTGCTCAAGGCGGCCGGGTGCGAGTTCAAGGAGATGACCGACGCGGGAACCTGTTGCGGCTGCGGCGGCAGCTTCAACATCGCCCACTACGAGCTGTCCAAGGAAATCGGCAGCCGCAAGGCGGACAACATCATCGCGACCAAAACCCAGGTGGCTGCGACCAGCTGCCCGGCCTGCATGCTCCAGATCACGGACATGCTCTCTCAGAAAGGAGCCGACATGAGCGTCAAGCATGTCATTGAGCTCTATGCCGACTCCCTATAACGGATAACCAACGGCAAAACACAAGGAAAAGACCATGTCCAAGAACCTGTACGTGAGCGCCACCGAGGAGCGCAGCGGCAAATCCGCCGTGGTCCTCGGAGTCATGCAGATGCTCACGAGGGAACTCCACAACGTCGCCATCTTCCGGCCCATCATCAATGATCCGGGAGCGGGGAAAATGGACCACGACATCGCTCTGCTGATCGATCACTTCAAGCTGTCCATTCCCTATGAAGACACCTACGCCTACACCCTGAAGCAGACCCGCGAGTTGATCAACTCCGGCCAGCACGCCCTTGTGCTTGAGAACATTCTCAACAAGTACAAGACACTGGAAGAGCAGTACGACTTCGTGCTCTGCGAAGGAACCGACTTCAAGGGCAAGGACCCCGCCTTTGAATTCGATCTCAACGCGGACATCGCCGCCAACATCGGTGCCCCCATGCTGGTGGTTACGTCCGGTCGCGAGAAGGCCCCGGAGGAAGTGGTCAACATCACCCAGACCACCTTGGACACATTGGCGGAAAAGGGCGTGGACTCCCTGGCCTGCGTGGTCAACCGCGCGCCCGAGGGCATGACCGAAGAAATGGTCGGCCACATCGAGCGCAAGGGCGGCCAGGAGCCCATGCCCGTTTACGTCATCCCCGAAGAAGAAGCGCTGGGCAAACCCAGCATCAACGATGTCCGCCGCTGGCTCGGCGCCGACGTGCTCTACGGGCACTCCGGTCTCCAGGCCCTGGTGGACAACTACGTGGTCGCGGCCATGCAGATCGGCCACTTCCTCGAATACATCCGGCCCGGCAGCCTGATCATCACCCCGGGCGACCGCTCGGACATCATCCTGTCCAGCCTGGCCTCCCGCCTGTCCAGCTCCTACCCGGACATCGCGGGCATCGTCCTGACGGGCGGCCTGGACGTGTCGGTCAACGTGCACAAGCTCATCGAGGGCTGGACCGGCGTGCCGGTTCCGGTGCTGAGCTGCAAGGGCCACACCTACCAGACCGTGCAGGAACTCAACTCCCTGTACGGCCGCATCGAGGCGGACGACTACCAGCGCATCGCCACCGCGCTCGGCGGCTTCGCCCAGCACGTCAACGTCAACGAACTGCGTGACCGCGTGGTCGAAAAGCGTTCCACCAAGGTCACGCCCAAGATGTTCGAGTACTCGCTCATGGACAAGGCGTCCCGCTCGCCGCAGCGCATCGTCCTGCCCGAGGGCACCGAGGAGCGCATCCTGCGCGCCTCGGACATCATCCTGCGGCGCGGCGCGGCCCAGGTCATCCTGCTCGGCGACGAGAAGACCATCCGCGACAACGCCTCCAAGTACGGCGTGGACATCTCCGCCGCGCAGCTCATCGACCCGGCCAACTCCGACCTGCTCGACCCGTTCGCCGAGGAATACCTGGAGCTGCGCAAGCACAAGGGGCTGATCGCCGAACAGGCCTGGGACCGTATGTCCGATCCCACCTACTTCGGCACCATGATGGTCCACAAGGGCTTTGCCGACGGCATGGTCTCCGGGTCCATCAACACCACGGCCCACACCATCCGGCCCGCCTTCGAGTTCGTCAAGACCAAGCCGGGCATCTCCATCGTGTCGAGCGTCTTCCTCATGTGCCTCAAGGACCGCGTGCTGGTCTACGGCGACTGCGCCGTGAACCCCAACCCCAACGCGGGCCAGCTGGCCGAAATCGCCCTGGGCTCCGCCGAGACCGCCAGGATCTTCGGCGTGGAACCCCGCGTGGCCATGCTCTCCTACTCCACCGGCTCGTCCGGCAAGGGCGAGGACGTGGACAAGGTCATCGAGGCCACCAAGATCGCCCGTGAGCGCATGGTCGAGCGCGGCCTGAACTTCCCCATCGAGGGACCTATCCAGTACGACGCCGCCATCGATCCGGACGTGGCCCGCGTGAAGATGCCCGACTCCGACGTGGCCGGAAAGGCCACCGTGTTCATCTTCCCGGACCTGAACACCGGCAACAACACGTACAAGGCGGTGCAGCGTGCCGCCAACGCCGTGGCCATCGGCCCGGTGCTCCAGGGTCTGAACAAGCCGGTCAACGACCTCTCCCGTGGTTGCACCGTTCCCGATATCGTCAACACAGTCGCCATCACGGCCATCCAGGCCCAGGCGGAAAAAGGTGAATAGATGAAAATTCTCGTGATCAATTCAGGCAGTTCCTCCATCAAGTACCAACTGCTCGACATGGCCGACGAGTCCATCCTGGGCACCGGCCTTGTCGAGCGCATCGGAGAGGCCCAGGGGACCCTGACCCACAAGGCCCATCCCGGCACGGACGCCGAGGCCGTGGTCAAGCTGGAGCAGCCCATTCCCGATCACGGGGTGGGTCTGCAGCTGGCCATCGACCTGTTGAGCACGGGCGACAACGCGGTCTGCAACCGCGAGGAGATCGGCGCCGTGGGCCACCGCGTGGTGGCCGGCGGCCCGTTCAACGCCCCGGTGATCATCGAGGAGAGCATGTGGCCCGACCTGACCGAGACCGAACGGCTCGCGCCCCTGCACAACCCCGCCAACCTGGGCGGGGCCAAGGAGGCCGCCAAGCTCTTTCCCGGCGTGCCCCAGGTCCTGGTCTTTGACACCGCCTTCCACCAGACCATGCCGCCCCACGCGTACATGTATGCCATTCCCTACGAATACTACGAGAAGGACCGCATTCGCCGCTACGGCGCCCACGGCACCTCCCACAAGTACGTGGCAGGCGAGTGCGCCCGGCTCATGGGCAAGGCCGTGGAGGACATCAACCTGATCACCATCCACATGGGCAACGGCGCATCCATGGCCGCGGTCAAGAACGGCCGGTGCGTGGACACCTCCATGGGGTTGACCCCGCTGGAGGGGTTGGTCATGGGCACGCGCTGCGGCGACCTGGACCCGGCCGTGCACAACTACCTGGCCGTGAACCGGGGGCTGGACGTGGCCACCATCGACAACATCCTGCACAAGGAGTCCGGTCTCAAGGGACTGTGCGGCTACGGCGACATGCGCGACGTGCACGCGGCCGTGGACCGGGGCGATGAGCGCGCCAAGCTGGCCCTGGAGGTGCAGACCTACCGGACCCGCAAATACATCGGCGCCTACACGGCCGCGCTCGGCCATGTGGACGGCGTGGTCTTCACCGCCGGCATCGGCGAGAACGACGACATCGTCCGCGCCAAAACCATCGAGGGGCTGGAATCCTTCGGCATGAAGATCGACGTCGAAGCGAACGCGATCCGCTCCAAGGAAGCCCGCAAGATCAGCACCGCCGACAGCACGGTGGCGATCTGGGTCATTCCGACCAACGAGGAACTGGCCATCGCCCGCGAGGCCCTGGCGCTCGTCAAGTAACACGCCCCGTTGCGGGGGGCCCGCGGGCCCTGGGGACAAACATACATGGAGGTAGGTAGCATGCCTTCCAAGGAAGACCTGTACCAGACATTCGTGCAAAAGGCGGAGCTCGTCTCCGCCAAAGTCACCGGCATCGCCAACGAGGACGAGGCCATCAAATACGTCATCAACCTGTGTGGCGAGAAGGAGGCCTGCCAGCTGCTGATCAGCGGCTGCGAAGCCGACCTGTCCGACAAGGCCGAGGCCCTGTGCGAGACCAAGCAGAAAAAGGTCATCGCCGCGCCGGGCCTCAAGGCCGAACTGTACGAAAAGCTTGCCGCCCAGGCCGAGAAGGCCGGGTTCGAGTGCATCGACAAGGGCATGCGCGACCACCTGGCGGGCGTGGACATCGGCTTCACCTTCGCCGAGTACGGCATCGCCGACACCGGCACCCTGATGCTCGACTGTCCCGGCGAGGAGCTGCGCCTGGCCACCATGGTCAGCGAGTTCCACGTCTGCGTGCTGCCCAAGTCCAAGATCAAGGCCAACACCTACGCCGTGGAAAAGCTGATGCTGACGCGCATGAAGAAGACGCCGGACTACCTGGCCTTCATCACCGGCGCCAGCCGGACCGCCGACATCGAGCGCGTCCTGGCCCTGGGCGTCCACGGTCCCCTTGAACTGCACATCCTGATCCTGGAGGACTAGCCATGCAGAAAGCACACGACCTCAAAGAATACCGCGAGGAGCTGCGCGAGACCCTCGAAAACGACTTCCTGCGCACCACGCTGGACAACTTCGCCATCGCCTACCGCGCGGGCCGCGCCAACGCCTTCAAGGGCATGGACGTCAAGGGGCTGATCCGCGAGATCGCCGACTCCAAGGACGCCGCCGCCCAGCATGCCGACGCCCTGTACAAGGAGTTCAAGGAGAACGCCGAAGCGTCGGGCGTGCACGTGCACTTCGCCAAGGACGGCGACGAGGCCAACCGGATCATCACCAAGATCGCCCTGGACGCCAAGTGCAAGAAGATCGTCAAGTCCAAATCCATGACCGCCGAGGAGACGCTCCTCAACCATGACCTGGAGGACGCCGGGCTCGAAGTGACCGAGACCGACCTGGGCGAATGGATCATCCAGCTGCGCCATGAGGGTCCGTCCCACATGGTCATGCCCGCCATCCACCTGTCCCGTTTCCAGGTGGGCGACCTGTTCACCGAGGTGACCGGCAAGAAGCAGGACACCGAGATCGAGAAACTGGTCAAGGTGGCCCGCCGCGAGCTGCGCCAGAAGTACGTCGAGGCCGACATGGGCATCTCCGGGGCCAACTTCGCCATCGCCGAGACCGGCTCCATCGGCATCGTCACCAACGAGGGCAACGCCCGCCTGGTGACCACCCTGCCCAGGGTCCACGTGGCCCTGATGGGCATCGACAAGCTCCTGCCGAGCCTGCACGACGCCCTGCGCATCCTCAAGGTCCTGCCGCGCAACGCCACCGGCCAGCAGATCACCTCCTACGTGACCTGGATCACCGGCAACAACGAATGCCTGGCGGCCGAGGACGGCAGGAAGGAAATCCACTACGTGGTCCTGGACAACGGCCGGAGCGAGCTGATCAAGGATCCGCTCTTCTCCCAGGTCAACCGCTGCGTGCGCTGCGGCGCCTGCGCCAACGTCTGCCCGGTCTACCGGCTGGTCGGCGGCCACAAGATGGGCCACATCTACATCGGAGCCATCGGCCTGATCCTGACCTACTTCTTCCACGGCAAGGACAAGGCCAAGAACCTGGTCCAGAACTGCATCAACTGCGAGGCGTGCAAGGACGTCTGCGCGGGCGGCATCGACCTGCCGCGCCTGATCAAGGAGATCCACGCGCGCATCCAGGACGAGGACGGCCACCCGCTGCCCAGCTTCCTGCTCGGCAAGGTCCTGCGCAACCGCAAGCTGTTCCACACCCTGCTGCGCACCGCCAAGTGGGGCCAGAAGCCCGTGGCCGAAAAGGACGGATTCATCCGCCATCTGCCCATGATCTTCTCCAAGGAACAGGGCTTCCGCGCCCTGCCGACCATCGCCGAGACCCCGTTCCGCGACTGGTGGCAGGAGAACCGGCCCGAGGTCGAGAATCCCAAGTACCGCGTGGCCCTGTTCTCGGGCTGCGTGCAGGACTTCGTCTACCCCGAGCAGCTCCAGGCCGCCGTGGACGTGTTCGCGGCCAACGGCGTGGCCATGGAGTTCCCGGAAAAGCAGTCCTGCTGCGGCCTGCCCGTGCAGATGATGGGCGAGACCAAGGCCTCCCGCGACGTGGCCCAGCAGAACCTGCGCGCCTTCGAGCCGGACGCCTATGACTATATCGTCACCCTGTGCGCCTCCTGCGCCGCGCACCTCAAGCACAACTACCCGAAGCTGGTCATGGACAAGCCCGCGCTGAAGCTCCGCGCCGACAAGTTCTCGGCCAAGATCATCGACTACTCGTCCTTCGTCAACGATGTGCTCAAGGTGGACGCCGAGGGCTTTACGAAGACCGGGGAAAAGGCTACCTATCACGCGCCTTGCCACCTGTGTCGTGGTTTGGATGTGCACGAAGCGCCCCGCCAGCTCATCGAGAAGAGCGGCATGGAATACGTGGAGTGCGCCGAGGAAGAGGTCTGCTGCGGTTTCGGCGGCACCTTCTCCATGAAGTTCCCGGAGCTGTCGGCCGAGCTGCTCAAGAAGAAGCTCGACAACGTCGAGGCCACCGGGGCGGACACCCTGCTGACCGACTGCCCCGGCTGCATCATGCAGCTTCGAGGCGGCCTCAAGCGGCGGGGCTCCAAGATTCAGGTGAAGCACGTGGCCGAGGTCATGTCCAAAAACAAAAAATAACCGGCTTTGCCGTGAAATTTGAGGCTCTCCGAAGGTAAGGACCGCAATCCGTAGAAGCACCCACACCCTGCTTCCTCCTGAACGAACCGGCCTCAAACGGGTTCCCCGCCCTACCCACGGGCGGGGAACCCTCTCTTTTCAAAGCCCCCCACCGAGGGAAATCCATGTCCAACAAAACCCCCTTCTGCTTCAAACTGTCCGCCGGGCTCTACGGAGCCGCCCTACTCGTCTCGGCCGCTGTCTCCGCGGTCTGCTACTTCATTTTCGGTACGGCTTCCGTGAACATGCTCGCCGTGGCGGCCATGATCGCGGCCTTCACCCTGCTCGGCGTGGTCATCCTGTGGGCCCTGCACGGGGCCCTGGTCCGCCCGGCGGCCGTGCTCTCGGAGTTCACCGGTCACATGCTGGACGAGGAGTACGGCCTAGCAGACTCCGACGCCCTGGCCGCCGCCGTGCCGGGCCTCGGCGCCCAGGTGGGCGAGCTGGCCTCGCGCTACAAGGAGCGCCTGGGGTTCGCACGGTCCATCCTGCACGGCCTGCCCATCCCCTGCGCCATCGTGGACACGGACCAGCGGCTGACCTATCTGAACCGGGAATGCCTGAACATGCTCGGCTCCCGAGAGGCGCCCGAGGCCTTCTACGGCCGGATGATCTCCCAGATATTCTACAAGGACGACCGGCGCTCCAAGATCGCGGACTGCATGGCCGAGGACAAGCGCGACATGGACGTGGAGGCGGTCTTCAAGCACGCCGACGGCAGCGACATCAACGTGCTCATCAACCTCTTTCCCCTGCACGACGTGGAAGAACGGGTCATCGGCGGCTGCTGCCTGTACATGAACACCACCCAGCTCAAGCGCCACGAGCGGGAAATCCTCAACCAGAACGAACGGATCGCCACGGCCGCGGGCGAGGCCACGACCATCTCCGGAAAACTGGCCGAGGCCTCCCACCAGTTGGAACGCATGGTCGATCAGGCCCGGCAGGGCTCCCGCGAGCAGACGGACCGGACCACGGAGACCGCCGCCGCCATGGAGGAGATGAACGCCGCCGTGCTCGAGGTCGCCCGCTTCGCCCAGGAGGCGGCCGGAGACGCCCGCACGGCCAACGAGCAGGCCCGCGAGGGCGAGGCCGTGGTCGGCAAGGTCATCGAGGCCATCGACGAGGTCTCGCGCCACGCCTCCGGCCTGAAGCACTCCATGGAGCAGCTCGACCACCGGGCCGAAGAGATCGGCGTGGTCCTCGGGGTCATTGAGGACATCGCGGACCAGACCAACCTCCTGGCCCTGAACGCGGCCATCGAGGCGGCCCGCGCCGGAGAGGCCGGACGGGGCTTCGCCGTGGTGGCCGACGAGGTGCGCAAGCTGGCCGAAAAGACCATGCACGCCACCAGCGAGGTCCACTCGGCGGTCAAGGGCATCCAGGAAGTGGCCCGGGAAAACGTGCGGGCCACCCAGACCGCGGTGGAATCCGTGAATCGCAGCACCGAGCTGGCGGGCCGCTCGGGCGAGGCCTTGGCCTCCATCCTGTCCACCACGCAGGACACGGCCGACCAGGTGCACTCCATCGCGGCCGCCGCCGAGCAGCAGTCCTCGGCCAGCGAACAGATCAGCGCGGCCACCTCGGAGGTGACCCGGGTCTGCGGCGAGACCGACGACCTGATGGTCGAGGCGTCCAAGGCCATCGACCACCTGGCCGAACTGGCCGAACACCTGACCGCCGTGGTCGGCAACATGAAGTGATCCGGCCCCGCACGGCCAGATGAAGGAAATGGGAACCTTCCCCTCACAGCCCTGACAAAATCAGGCGATGAAGGCCGCTTCGCGGCGCAAGTCGGATGATTTCGCCTCCGGCGGGCAAGGACTCGCGCCCTTGCCCCCCCTTCTGCGCCTGCGGCGCAATGTTTCATCGCTACGCGGCTTTCAGCCGGCGAAAAGTCAACTATTTACGTCCCAAAGAAAAGCCCCCCTGGTCGAACCAGGGGGGCTTTTCTTCTCAAAAACAGCCTCGCAGCTATTTTACGGCGTCCTTCAGGACCTTGCCGGGCTTGAACTGGGCGACCTTGCAGGCCGGGATGTTCAAGGCGGTGCCGGTGCGGGGGTTGCGGCCGGTGCGGGCCTTGCGCTCGCTCACGCTGAAAGTGCCGAAGCCGGTCAAGGTCAGTTTGTTGCCGGCGGCCAGCTCGTCCTGGATGGTATCCAGGATGGCGTTCATGGAGGCCTCGGCCTGGGCTTTGGAAGTGCCGATCTTTTCAGCGATCTTGGCTACGAGTTCAGCTTTGGTCATAAAAAACTCCTATACTGGTTTATTGATACTATTTACATATGACACGCAATTACGTCTTCATGTCATACACGCTCACCGGGGACATGGGAAGCCTAAAAAGCGTTGCCCACGGAGAGTTCATACACAAAACCGGGAAGCTATGCCACCACTTCG
Source organism: Pseudodesulfovibrio mercurii (assembly GCF_000189295.2). Taxonomy (NCBI): domain Bacteria; kingdom Pseudomonadati; phylum Thermodesulfobacteriota; class Desulfovibrionia; order Desulfovibrionales; family Desulfovibrionaceae; genus Pseudodesulfovibrio; species Pseudodesulfovibrio mercurii. Next base: position 1,093,730 of record NC_016803.1, read on the forward strand.
GGCAACTTTCAACTGATAATATAACAGGTCGGGAAGTCCCCCTTGAGGGCCTCCATGACCCGCTCGGCCTGATCACGGGAAGGGAAGCTCCCGGCCTGGACAATGTGCAATACCCGACCGTCGCGGTCAACTACGGTGATGCTCGCCCCGCTGTATCCCTCGCCGAGCAGCCGCTGATGCACGCGCAGGGCGTTCTCGCGCACGGCAAACGCCCCGACGCGCACGTGATAGAGCCTGCCCGGCGCCTCGGCGAGCCGCGTGGGCACGATCTCCGTGGTCAGGGAGGTGACCCGGACCTTGGCCACCCCGGACTCCACGGTGCCGAGCTTTTTGGCCGCGCCGTAGGACAGGTCGAGGATGCGTTCGTTGACGAAGGGACCACGGTCGTTGATGGTCAGGACCACGCTGCGGTTGTTCTCCAGGTTGGTCACCCGGACCCGGCTGCCCAGGGGCAGGGTCTTGTGGGCCGCGGACACGCCGTACATGTTGTAGGTCTGCCCGTTGGCCGTCTTCCTGCCGTGGAAGTCCGCGCCGTACCAGGAGGCCAGGCCGATCTCGTCATAGCCGTCCGCGGACTGGAGCGGATAGTAGGTCCGGCCCAGGACCGTGTACGGTTTGGTCTTGGTATCCAATTGGCCGTTCTTGGTGGACGGCGTTGAATAGACGTGCTCCGGATAGGGGTTCATGGAACCGCACCCGGCCAGGGCGAACAGGATCGCAAGGGCGAACAGGGCTGTGCATCGACGCATGCTTCCTCCGTCGTCCCCAGGACAGGGTTCAGGCCCTGTCCGGGGGAACGGGAGTTTTTCTCAATTTTGTCTAGAAAACCCTAGAGGAAGTCCGGACAAAAAGCAATGGTCCCCATGCGGATCGTCGCGGCCCGTGGGGATTTCCGCCCGTCCGGCTCACGGCCGATGCACGTAGCGCGGCTTGACCATGTTCTCGGGCTTGAGGACATCGTCCAGTTCCTCGCGGCTGAGGTACCCCTTCTCCAGGACGATCTCGTACACGGAACCGCCCGTCTTCATTGCCTCCTTGGCGATCTCGGCGGACTTCTCGTAGCCCAGGTACGGGTTCAGGGCCGTGACCAGGCCGATGGAGTGTTCGACCATCTCGCGGCAGCGTTCGCGGTTGGCGGTGATGCCCGAGACGCACTTGTCGGCCAGGGTCAGGCAGGCCCGGCGGAGCATGTTCATGGACTGGAACAGGGAATAGCCGATGATCGGCTCCATGACGTTGAGCTCCAGCTGCCCGGCCTCGCAGGCCATGGTCACGGTCATGTCGTGGCCGATGACCGTGAAGGCCACCTGGTTGACCACCTCTGGGATGACAGGGTTGACCTTGCCCGGCATGATCGAGGAGCCGGGCTGCATGGGCGGCAGGTTGATCTCGTTCAGGCCGCAGCGCGGGCCGCTGGAAAGCAGGCGCAGGTCGTTGCAGATCTTGGACAGCTTCACGGCCGCCCGCTTGAGCACGCCGGACAGCTGGACATAGGCCCCGGTGTCCTGGGTGGCCTCCACCAGGTCCGGGGAGGAGATGAGCTGAAGCGTGGTCAGCTGGACCAGCTTTTCCGTGACCGTGCGGGCGTAGTCCGGGTGGGAGTTGAGCCCGGTGCCGATGGCCGTGGCCCCCATGTTGATCTCGTGGACCAGGGCCTGGGCCTCGTTCAGCCGCTGCATGTCCTCGCCGATGGTCACGGCCCAGGCCGTGAACTCCTGGCCGAGCGTCATGGGCACGGCGTCCTGAAGCTGGGTCCGGCCCATCTTGATGACGTCGGCGAACTCCTCGCCCTTGCGCCGGAAGGCCTTGCGCAGGTAGTCCATGGCGTCGATCAGCTCGCGGATGTCCAGAATCAGGGCGATGTTCAGGGCCGACGGATAGACGTCGTTGGTGGACTGGGACATGTTCACGTGGTTGAGGGGGTGGAGGTGTTCGTATTCCCCCTTGGCGTGGCCCAGAAGCTCCAGGGCGCGATTGCAGACCACCTCGTTCGTGTTCATGTTGGCCGAGGTGCCCGCCCCGCCCTGGACCACGTCCACCACGAACTGGTCGTGCAGCCTGCCGTCCAGGATCTCCTCGCAGGCCCGGCAGATGGCCCGGCTCTTGTCCTCGTCCAGCAGCCCCAGGGAGGCGTTGGCCTCGGCCGCGGCCATCTTGACGTAGGCCAGGGCGTTGATCATCCGGGGGTAGTGGGACATGGGGATGCCCGAGATATGAAAGTTGTCCAGGGCGCGCCGGGTCTGGACCCCGTAATAGGCATCCGCCGGAACGGCCACTTCGCCGAGGCTGTCGTGTTCCAACCGAATTTGCGTCATTGTCGTATTCTCCAGTGCGTGAAAGCGATGCGTTGTCGTCTTGATCAGTGAAAACGATGGGCGGACCAGTACTCCACATCCGGGCTGATCCGCAACATGCCCGTTTCCTGGGCCAGCTCGACCAGCAGGACGCAGGCGAACACCGCCACCAGGAGCCAGCCCAGCCGCCGTCTGGCCGAGCCGGGCCCGCCCTGGCGGATGAGCAGCACGCCGGGCAGCATGCCGAACAGGGTGCCCACGCCGAAGCCGCCGACCACGTTCAGGGCCTTGAGAAAGATGTCCGGATAGATCACGCCGATGCCCACGGGCGGGAGGAAGGCCAGAAACCAGACGAGCGGCCGGTTGTGCCCCCGCCTGCCCGCCACGTCACGGAGGAAGGCGAGCAGGGCCACGCCCGTGGCCGTGTACGAGGTGGTCATGGCCACCACGGCGAAGCCGATGGACGCGTCCACGAACCAGGTCGAGCGGATGAGCTGGTTGAGGGGCACGGTGGCGGGCACCCCGGCCTTGAAGGCCGCGATGATGGACACCCCGTCCGCCGACTCCATGGGCAGGGTGACCATGACGGCCACGGTCCACAGCAGGGTCATGAACGCGCCCAGGCCCGAGCCGAGCCAGATGGCCCGGGTGATGGCCCGGCGGTCGTGGTTCAGGGTGCGGCACAGGGTCGGAATGACGTTGTGAAAATTGAAGGCCGTGACCAGGATGGGCAAGCCCGAGGTCAGGAAGGTCAGGTCTCCGGCCAGGATGTCCGTCCGGCGGAAATGGGGCACGACCATGAACAGCAGCCCGCCGAAGAGCAGCCACATGACGGTCATGAGCAGGGCGTTGGACCGCCGGAGCAGCCCGCTGCCAAAGGAGGCCAGCAGCGTGGCCGCGCAGAAATAGAGGAGCAGCCAGCCCCACTCCGGGACGGCCGCGCCGAAGGAGCTGGCCGCCACCGAGGCGACCCCGGCCAGGTAGGCAGTGAGCAGCCCGTAGAGGATGACCAGGTTGGCGGCCACGGACAGCCACTTGCCCCAGGGGCCGAGCACGGCCTCGAAAAAGGTGGGCAGGTCCGCGTCCTCGTTCTCGCGCAGGAACGGCTGGCGGGCGATGATCAGCCCGGTGGAGGTCATGACCGCCCACATGGCCACGGAGGCCAGCACGGCGGGCAAAAGCCCCGAGGGGCCGAGGTTGACGGGCAGGGCCAGGATGCCCGCCCCGACCATGTTGCCGGTGACGATCAACGCCGTGGTGACCATCCTGCCGGTGGAGGGCGCGGTGTCTGGCATGGGGAACTCCGTTTGCGCAAGGTGAATGATGTTTGCGGCTTACTGTATCCTAACCGGCCCCGATTTCAACCCACTTTCTCGGCGCGACGCAAAATCTCCTCTTGCCAGCCTTCCCGCTTTCGGTTAACCGCTTCCCTGCGCACGTGCGCCTATTACTTATTATCGGAGAAACCATGAGCAACAAAGTATTCAACAGCGGACTTCGCAATATCGCCATCATCGCCCACGTCGATCATGGCAAGACCACCTTGGTGGACGCCATGTTCAAGCAGTCGGGCCTCTTCCGCGAGGGCCAGGACGTCAGCGAGCGCATCATGGACTCCATGGACCTTGAGCGGGAACGCGGCATCACCATCGCCGCCAAGAACTGCTCCGTCACCTGGAAGGGCACCAAGATCAACATCATCGACACCCCCGGCCACGCCGACTTCGGCGGCGAGGTGGAGCGCTCCCTGTCCATGGCCGACGGTGCCATCCTGCTGGTGGACGCCTCCGAAGGCCCCCTGCCCCAGACCCGGTTCGTGCTCAAGAAGGCCCTGGAGCAGCATCTTTCCCTGATGGTGGTCATCAACAAGGTCGACCGCCAGGACGCCCGCCCGGCCGAGGTGCTCAACGAAATCTACGACCTGTTCATCGATCTGGACGCCAAGGAGGAACAGCTCGACTTCCCCCTGCTCTACGCCATCGGCCGCGACGGCATCGCCATGGAGTCCCCGGACGAGCGCGGCGAGAACCTGCACATCCTCCTCGACATGATCGTGGAGCACGTGCCCGGTCCCGAGCACGACCCGGACGAGCCGTTCCAGATGCTCGTCTCCGACCTGTCCTACTCCGACTACCTGGGCCGCCTGGCCATCGGCAAGGTCCACCACGGCGCGGCCAAGTCCAATGACCAGCTCCTGTGCATCGCCGACGGCGGCCGGACCGTGCCGCTGAAGGTCACCAAGCTGCAGACCTACGACGGCCTCCAGGTGGTCCCCACCGAGACCTGCGAGCCCGGCGACATCATCGTCATCGCGGGCATCGAGGACGTGCACATCGGCGACACCATCTGCACCAAGGAGGACCCCAGGGCCCTGCCGCGCATCACCGTGGACGAACCCACCGTGTCCATGCGCTTCGGAATCAACACCTCGCCCCTGGCGGGCCAGGAGGGCAAGCTGGTCCAGACCAACAAGATTCGCGAGCGGCTCTACAAGGAGACCCTGCTCAACGTGGCCATCCAGGTGGAGGACACCGACGGCCGCGACGCCTACCTGGTCAAGGGACGCGGCGAGTTCCAGATGGCCATCCTGGTGGAGCAGATGCGCCGCGAGGGCTTCGAGCTCTCCGTGGGCCGTCCCGAGGTCATCTTCAAGTACGACGAGGGCCGGAAGCTCGAGCCCATCGAGCACCTCTATGTGGACTGCGACGAGTCCTTCATGGGCATCGTCACCGAGAAGATCCAGGTCCGCAAGGGCCGCATGACCAACATGGTCAACCACGGCACCGGCCGCGTGCGCCTCGAATTCTCGGTCCCGGCCCGGGCGCTCATCGGCTACCGCGACGAATTCCTGACCGACACCAAGGGCACGGGCATCATGAACTCCTACCTCGAGGGGTACGGCGACTACCGGGGCGAGTTCACCTCCCGGTACACCGGCTCCCTGGTCTCGGACCGCTCGGGCAAGGCCGTGGCCTATGGCCTGTTCAACCTGGAGCCGCGCGGCCGCATCTTCGTGGTCCCCGGCGACCCGGTCTACGAGGGCATGATCATCGGCGAACACAACCGGGAGAACGACATCAACGTCAACCCGGCCAAGGAAAAGAAGCTGACCAACATGCGCGCATCGGGCAAGGACGAAGCCGTTGTCCTGACCCCGGTCAAGCCCATGACCCTGGAATACGCCCTGAACTTCATCAAGGACGACGAGGAGGTCGAAGTCACCCCCGTGTCCATCCGGCTGCGCAAATCCGAGCTCTCGGCCCTGGTGCGGCATCGTGAGGAAGGGAAGAAGAAAAAGGGCAAGGAAAACGACTAAACCTGGCATAACGCCAACAGGAAAGGCTGCGTTTCGACGCAGCCTTTTTTTGTGCCGCAGCCTTGGGTTGGAATGACCCAAAACCGCTTTTCCGATGCCAAGATGACTCAATAGCGTACTTTAATGGTATGTTTTCATAGGACATATTGACACATTGTTCATAGGTGAGCATAATGGAAAAACCATGCGTACAGTACTGCTTTTCAATCTTTCAAGGAGAGTGAACATGTCTCACCGTCTTACCGTTATCATCGCTTCCCTGGCCATGGCCCTGGTGCTGGTCCTGGCTCCGGGCGCCCAGGCGGAACCCTCGGGCAAACTGATCATCTTCCATGCGGGCTCCCTGTCCGTGCCCTTCGCCGCCATCGAAAAGAATTTCGAGGCCAAGTACCCCAAGGTGGACGTCCTGCGCGAGGCCGGCGGGTCCACCAAGATGGCCCGGCTGATTTCCGAGGTGGGCAAGCCCGCCGACATCATGGCCTCGGCCGACTACGTGGTCATCGACAAGAACCTGATCCCCAAGTTCGCCTCCTGGAACGCCCGCTTCGCCTCCAACCAGATGGTCCTGTGCTACACCGACCAGTCCAAGTTCGCGAACGAGATCAACGGCGACAACTGGGCCGACATCCTGTTGCGCAAGGGCGTGGTCTGGGGCCACTCCGATCCCAACCTGGACCCCTGCGGCTATCGCTCCCTGATGGTCCTGCAGCTGGCCGAGAAGTTCTACAAGCGCGCCGGGCTGTATGACCAGCTCCTGGCCAACCGGCCCGAGAAGAACGTCCGGCCCAAGTCCGTGGAGCTGATCTCCCTGCTCCAGTCCGGGCACATGGACTACGCCTGGGAATACCTGTCCGTGGCCGTGCAGCACAACCTCAAGTACGTCACCCTGGACAACCACCTGAACCTCGGCGACTTCGACATGAACGCCTTCTACGCCACCGCCCGGGTCAAGGTAACCGGCAAGGAGCCCGGCACCTTCATCGAGCGCGTGGGCGCGTCTATCACCTACGGCATCACCCAGATCGACAAGGCCCCGAATCCCGAGGCCGCCGAAGCCTTCCTGGCCTACCTGTTCGATCCCGAGGGCGGGCTGAAGATCCTCAAGGAGATGGGCCAGCCGCCGTTCGCGCCGGTCCAGGTCACCGCCAAGGGCATGGAAAAGATGCCCGCTTCCCTCAAGGCCCTGGCCACCGTCTCCGAATAACCCATGCCTGAAACGACCATCCGGGGAGGGAACGACTTCATGCGGTCCCTCCCCGGCCGCATATTCCACGGGTGGATGCTCGCCTCGGCGGCATTGGTGCTGCTGTTCATCGGCATCCCCATGCTGACCACCTTGGCGGGCCCCACCTGGGAAATTTTCGTCAAGACCCTGGGCGACACCGAGGTTCTGAAGTCGGTCTGGCTGTCCATGTCCACCTCGGCCACGGCCTCGGCCATCGCCTTTGTCTTCGGCACCCCGCTCGCCTTCCTGCTGGCGCGCAACGAGTTTCCCGGCAAGAAGGTGGTCGAGAGCCTGGTGGACCTGCCGATCATGATCCCCCACCCGGTGGTGGGCATCGCCCTGCTCGGCCTGACCAGCCCGAATACGTGGTTCGGCAACCTGCTGCAATCCTTGGGCATCGAAATCATGGGCACGACCACGGGCATCGTGGCCGTGCTCGTCTTCGTGGGCATCCCCTTCTACGTCAACGCGGCCAAGTCGGGCATGGAGTCCATCCCCCGGCGGCTCGAAAACGTCTCGCGCTCCCTGGGAGCCGGAGCGGGCGCCACCTTTTTCCGCATCACCCTGCCCCTGTGCTGGCGCTACATGCTGGTCGGCATGATCATGTGCATGGCCCGCGCCCTGTCCGAGTTCGGGGCCATCATCATCGTGGCCTACCACCCCATGGTCGCCCCGGTGCTCATGTACGAGCGGTTCACGGCCTACGGCCTCAAGTATTCCCAGCCCGTGGCCGTCATCCTCATCCTGGTCAGCATGCTCTTCTTCCTGCTGCTCAGGACCCTGTCGCTGCCCAAGGGGAAGAACGCGTGATCCGCCTGACCGACCTGACCATCCGTTTTCCGGGATTCACCCTGGACCATATCTCCCTGCACGTGCGGCGGGGGGAATTTTTCGCCCTGATGGGCTCCACGGGCTCGGGCAAGACCCTGGTCCTGGAGAGCGTGGCCGGACTGACCAAACCCAGCGGCGGCACCGTGCGCGTCGGCGGCCGCGACGTGACCCGCCTGCCCCCGGAGGAGCGCAACGTCAGCCTGGTCTACCAGGACCACGCCCTGTTTCCGCACCTGACCGTGCTGCAAAACGTCATGTACGGCCAGCGCTACCACGGCATCGCCAAGGAGGAAGGCCGACGCCAGGCCCGCGAGCTGCTCGACACCCTGGGGTTGTCGCGCCTGGAGAACCGGCGTCCCGAGCACCTGTCCGGCGGCGAGAAGCAACGCACGGCCCTGGCCCGCGCCCTGGCCTGCGGCCCGGACGTGATCCTGCTGGACGAGCCCCTGTCCTCCCTGGACCCGCAGTTCCGGGGCGAACTCCGGCGGACCCTCAAGCACGTGCACGAGACCACGGGCACGACCTTCCTGATGGTCACCCACGACTTCGCCGACGCCATGATCCTGGCCGAGCGCGGGGCGGTCATCAAGGACGGCCGCCTGCACCAGCAGGACACGGTGGCCAACATCTTCCGTCGCCCGGCCACGCCGTTCACCGCCTCCTTCGTGGGCATGACCAACGTGTTCCCGGCCCGTTACGCACAGGGCTGCTGCACCTTCGCGGGCCACGCTTTCGAGGGACTGCCCGAACTGCCCGCCTGGCAGACCGGGTTCGCGGCCCTGCGGCCCGAGGACGTGTTTGTGGGAAGCGCCGGGGATTTTCCCGAGGGCTGGCGGATATTGCGGGGAACCGTGGAACGGGTGGAGCGCGAGGGGTTCACCTGGACCGCCGTGGTCCACTGCGGCGACCAGACCCTGACCGCCCTGGTGGACCGACACATGGTCCTCAGCCGGGGGCTGGAAAGCGGCTCCACCGTGACCCTCGGCTTTGCCGGGGAACACCTCCACCACATGCCCGAGAACGACTAGGTCCGGCCCTTCCGCCCTATCCCCGACTCTGCACGGTGATGTAGAGCATCAGCCCGCCCATGGTCAGCCCGATGCCGAGCCAGCCCATGAGGCCGGGCAGGACGTGTCCCAGCAGGATGGCCTCGCCCGCCAGGGAAAAAACCACCTCCATGGACTGGGTGCAGTCGGCCGCGGCCAGCTCGGCCGTGGACCCGGCCGTGTGCCGGGCCACCAGGAACAGGCTAGTGGCGACCACGCCCGAACAGGCCGCCACGACGGCGGTCTGGATGAGCTGCCCCGTGGACGGGGGCGGCGGCGCGGTGAAGGCGATGAGCGCAAACCACAGGGGCAGTGAGCCCAGGGTCAGGAGCAGGACCCGGCAGAAGGGATCGTCCATGGCCGGATGGTCGATGTGCGGCACGAAGGATTTCTCGCCCCGCCTCGCCTCCCAGACCAGCTGGTTGCCGAAGGGATAGGCGAAGGCCGCCACGAGCACGGGCAAAGCCCCGAAGAGCACGTCGCGCAGCCCGGATTGTGTGGCCTGCTCCAGGTTGATCAGGACCACGCCCACGAAGATGAGCACGGTCAGGGCCAGGGCCTTGAGCGGCACCCGCCGCCCGAAACCGAGCAGGACCAGGGGTGCGGCCAGGATGGTCGTCTGCCAGGTGGCCGCCACCACCCAGCCCGGCGCGAACACCGAGCTGAAGGTCAGCAGGGCGTAAAAAACCCCGAAGCCGATGGACCCGGCCACGGTCCAGAAGGCCCAGTGCCGGACGAACAGGCGCAGCGACTCCGAGGCCAGTCGCCCCTTGCCCGTGGCCGCCAGCCAGCCCAGGAGCATGACCAGCATCCAGAAATAACGCAGGGACGCGGACCAGACCCAGTGCCCGCCCTCAAGGCTCATGGCCCGGTTGAGCACGAAGGTGGACGAAAAGAAGAGCGCGGCGAGCACGCCGAGAAGGATGATGCGGAACATGAACGGCTACGGGAGAAACAGGTAGATGATCGCGCTGGCCATGATCACGCCGAACAGGATCAGTTCGGGGACCACGTAGAGGTCGCCGGAATCGAAGCCCAGCTCCTTTTCAAGCCGGTAATACCGCCAGCCCGCGAAGATGACCAGCACCGGGCCGCCCACGAAGGCGAACTTGCCCAGCCAGCCCAGCTCGGTGAGCACCCGGACGGGCACGCTCAGCTTCTGGTAGGCCACGAAGGCGTCCACCTTCTCAAGCAGGAAGCCGAAGGTCATGAAGGCCAGGGCCGTGCGGCACCAGGCCAAAAAGGTCCGCCGGTTGGCCAGGCGCGTGCGGTTCACGGCCAGGGCGTTGCGCTCCCTGGCCAGCACGTTGCGCTCAAGGGCCAGCCGCTCCCGTTCCGTGACGTCGTCGTTGGTCTCGCTCATCCGTTTCCTCCGCCCCTCCCCCTAGCAGAATCCCGCCCGCTTGTCGCCCGTCATGAAGTTGACTTTACCGAACCAACCGGTAGTATCGACATATTCCTAGAACTTTTACCGGGCCGGAACCGATCATGGAACTCCCCTTCGTCAAGCAATCCACCCGCGACTATTACCGCGCCTGCCGGGACAAGGGGTTGTCCCTGTTCGACTTCATCCACGGCTACGTCTACGCCCGCTGGTGCTACCACTACATCGGCCTGGCCGGGGACAGGAATCCCTGGTGGCGCTGGTTGTGGGTGCCGCTGGTCTTCATCATCGACCGCGTCCACCCGTTCAACGAGACCGACGCCCACCGCTCCGGCGACCCGAACCAGACCAAGGCCACCTGGAGCGACGCCTACCACGGCAAGCCCCTGCCCCTGAACGAGGCCACCAAGCTCATCCGCCTGGACCGTCCGGTGAACACCGTGCTCCCGGAGACCGTCCTGCCCTATACCCGCGCCCGCGAGATCATCCTGAACAACCCGGAAAGGATCACCCTCATGGAGTGCCCCTGCCGGGCGGGCATGAAGAACCCGTGCACGCCCCTGGACGTCTGCCTGATCGTGGGCGACCCCTTCGCCTCCTTCATCCTCGAACACCACCCGGACAAGACGCGGACCATCAGCGCCGACGAGGCCCTGGCCATCGTCCGGGCCGAGCAGGCGCGCGGCCACGTGACCCACGCCTTTTTCAAGGACGTGGCCCTCGGCCGGTTCTTCGCCATCTGCAACTTCTGCGCCTGCTGCTGCGGAGCCATGAAGGCCCACGCCATGGGCATTCCCATGCTCTGTTCCTCGGGGTATCTGGCCCAGGTCGATCAGGATTTGTGCACCAAATGCGGCACCTGCGCGCAGAAGTGCCAGTTCAAGGCCATCGGCTTCGACAAGAACGGGGCGTTTGTCCGCGAGGATCGGTGCATGGGCTGCGGGGTGTGTACCTTGTCGTGTTCGAAGGACGCCATCTCATTGCGGCTGGCGCCCGAGAAGGGAGAGCCGCTTCTCGTGGACAGGTTGTCGTAGAGCCGAGCCGCATTGGGGCCTGCGGCCCCTCACTCCAAAGAACAGCGCCTGCGGCGCTGCGCTGAAGCACGCTCCTGCGGCGCGAGAGCCGGGATGGAGCTGCGCTCCACCCTCCGAGAGCCGTCGTGCGGGCTGCGCCCGCACATTGCTCCATGCCCTCCCGGCGGGGTCCATTTTTTTGCCGGCCCAAAAAAATGGACGAAAAAAATGGCCTTGCGGGGGACGCGGCCGCCTGGGGAGCGTTCGCAAGAATCCGATCCGCTCGGGGCGGCTCCATCTGATCAAAAGTATAGTGCGTCTCCCGGTGCGATACGCCACCTTTTAAGGCAAACCGAGTTTCGGCGGGACAGGAGCCGCCGCCCCTTCGCGGTCGGCTTCCAGACGCCCGCTCCAGGGCTGGGACGGTGCGGGAAAGAGGGTCGGTGGGACGCTGTAGACAGGGCCGCCGGGCGGGACGGCGAGCCGCTGTCGGGTGCTGCGCACCCGAATCGCTCTGGGGAGAAAAGTAAGGAGCTTCGGGCCCTTGGGGTGAAAATCCGAAAACCGTGGCCGGTCAGACCTCGGCGAGCCACCTTCTGGCCGCCTCCTCATCGGTGAAGACCTTGATGGGGCCTATCGGGTCGAGCATGTGCCGGGACAAGACGTGATTTATGCCTGAACTGACCACGGCGGATTTCCGCCCGGCCACCAGCAACTCCTCCGGTTCATGGATTTGATCGAGCGCATGCTTCAACGCATCGAAATTCATGTGGACATGACAGTTCGTTTCGTCGGCGAGGACCCGGCACAGGCCGGCCAGCACGAGGTCGTCGTGTATCCTGTCTATGTAACATATCATTTCCTCCACGGAACAGAGCGACCCCGCTATGACCACATGAAGGTGGTCGCCCTCGACTTCCGAGTGATATCGTATCGGCATGGTTGCTACAGGACTCCTGCGGGCATCAGGACATAAGCCATTGCGTCGCCTGTTCAAAGGATGAGAACTGCCTGTAGGGTATACAGCGGTTTTGGAGAAACGTTTCGATCCAATGCAACCGGGACAGATTTTCCGGAGTATAGATGACGGCCACCCGCATGTTGCTTCTGGGCTCGTCGATCCTGCCCTCCGCGAACTCCGTCAGGGTCAGCGGGTCTATCTTCATGTCGACCGACCGTTCATCGATCAGGAATCGCCGACAGTCCAACCGGGCGGCGAGGTCCTTCATGGACCGGCCCAGCGAGACCAGGTCTTCCTCCGACCGGATCTCTCCCGACGAAGTCAGAAAGATGTAACCGTCCGTCTTCTGCACTTCATATGTATACGGCATGCGACAAGCCTCGCTTGACTGCTGTGGATATATGCGATCTATCGCCTCCCGGCATTCTGTTAGCACAGGCCGATTTATTTGTAATGGACGTTATTTTTAGAAAAAAATTAAACCGATCAAGAGGATAAAAAAAGCCGAATCGCGAGCACATGCGCGATTCGGCTTTGTTTCTTGCGTTGTCCGGCGTCAGGCCAGGGTGATGGTCAGGGGGATGACGTGAAGTTCGCGGGAGATTTCCCTGGTGTTGCCGAATTCCCAGTCGGCGGACGGGGCTCCGGCGGCCCGGGCCACGGCCTGGGCGATACCGTTCACGTCGATGACCGGGTGGCGGGAAAAGACCTTGGGCAGGCCGTAGGTCAGGTTGCAGGCCAGGCACTTGCCGGGGCGCTGCGTGAGCTTGAGTTCGAAGTCCAGGGCCTGGCCCCGGTTCCCGGCATAGGCCAGGCTGATATCGTAGCTGCCCTCCTCGGCGTCGCCGAACAGGGCCTCGAAAAAGGCCTCGGTGCGCTCGGGCGGAAAGATGGTCTGCAGGGTGTCCTCGGTAAAGATACGGCCGTATGGGCTCATGAACGGTCTCCCGAAAGCGGATGGGTTGCTGGAATGCCGACGCGGGCAAAGGCTCGTGTGTACATAAAAACCCCGCACCGGGCAAGATTATCCGGTGCGGGGAATGCGGCGGGACTAGACGTAGAGGAAGAACAGGGCCACGCCCGAGGCCAGGAAGACCAGGCACGGAGGCACGACCTTGCGCCAGGTGCGGCCCAGGTCGCACTGGAAGTATTCGCAGGTCAGGATGAAACAGATGTGAATGGGCGAGATCATCACCCCGGTGAAGCCGCAGAAGGTGGCCAGGACGATGTAGGGCACGGTCTGGTCCTGCATGCCGAGCGAATGGAGCACGCCCAGAAGCAGGGGGAAGGTCGCGCCCACGAAGGCCACGTTGATGCCCGCGACCATGCCGACCAGGAACGGCAGGAAGGCGGCCGAGGCGAACAGGGCCGCTTCGCCGCCCGCCACGCGGGCCATCTCCTGGACCACGCCCGCGGCCTGGAGGATGTCCTTGAAGATGAAAATGGCCGTGATGACGGAAATCATGGACCACAGGGACCTCTTGGTCAGCACCTGGCGCAGGAAGTTCAGGCCGAGCTGGGTGTTCTGGACCATGACGCAGACCACGGCGGAGGCCAGGGCGGCGACCACGCCGAACTCGAAGGGAATGGACCGGGCAAAGGCCGCGATGGAGGTCTCCAGCCCGATGGCCCCGACGATGGCGATGAGCAGGGGCAGCCCCTCGCGCAGGGCGGCGGACTTGCTGCGGGTGGTCACGGGCATGGGCACGGCCAGGTCCTTGGCCCCGAGCACGCCGGGCCGCAGGAAGAAGAACCAGCCGGTCAGGAGCATGAGCGGGGTGCCGGGCCAGGTGTAGGAGATGAGGTCGATGATCTGGAGGTTGGCCAGGGCCAGGGTCAGGATGATGCCCGGATAGAGCGGCCAGACCAGCTCCCAGACGTGGCGGAACCAGTAGTTGAGCACGGCCCTGTCGGAGTTGGTGATGTGCATGTCCTCGGACACGGTCTTGATCATGGGCGCGGAAAAGACCGCGCCGCCGGGCATGGGCAGCAGCCCGATGAGGGCCGGAAAAAAGACCAGGCGGAGTCTCGGGCTGGTCAGGAAGCCGGACAGGGCCTCCATGAGCCGCCGAGACTGGCCGGACCGCTCCATGGCGTCGCTCAGGATCAGGATGAGGCCGACGATGGCCGCCAGGAACAGGAACTTCTCCTGGGTCAGGGCCAGGGCTCCGGTCGTGGCAATGGGCAGCAGCCCCATGCCGAAGAGCAACCCCATGACCACGCCGCCCACGAGGATGGACAGGCCCAGGCCGATGCGCAGGCGCATGCCCGCGAGCATGAGCAGAAAGGAAAAGAGGACCTTGAGAAAGGGAGCGAGAGTGACGAACAGCGAATCCATGGGAAAAATCCTTATGGGTATGAGGCCGACGGCGTGGGGAACCGGGCCAGCTTCCGTCCTTCGCGGGGAAAAAGCAAGCAAAAGCCGATGGTCCGGGCCGGACCGGAGTCGGCGGGAAAGAGATTCGGCCCCTTGCCCGGACCGCCGCATTGCGTTACACAGTAGATCGCGCGCACTGCCGATCACCCATTGGAGACATGGATCAATGAGCATGAACAGGAAACAGATACGGGCCCACATCTTCGCCGTCATCATCAACAAGGTCGAGGAGCAGGACGAAACCCGCCGCCTTGAGGCCCTGAACGAGTTCATGGCCGTGACCGGCACCGCGGGCAACGCCTCGGAGCAGATCGCCAGCCTGATCCCGCCGATCATGCACGAGCTGTACGAGAAGTGGATCACCCTGTTCATCGACCGGCTGCTGGAGACCGTGGACACCCGGAACATCGAGCTTCTGTGCGACGGGTCCGACGACAACAACGCGGCCCTGGTCCTGGCCTACGTCATGTTCCTGGAGTCCGCGCGCATGGAAAAGCAGATCGACGAGGACCTGCGCCAGCACGGCATGCGGGCCACGGGCGGGGACGACCTGGGCGACGTGGCCGCCAGCTACATCCGCGCCCAGATGGCCCGGATCGCCGAGCAGATGGGCGACGACGAGATCAAGGGCAACTGCTGACCGCCGCCCCCTCCCGGACGCGAAAACGCCCCGCCACCACATGGTGACGGGGCGTTTTCGCGTCCGGGAGGGGAAGACTCAGCCCACGGCGTCGCCGGACTCGGCGATGGCCTTTTCCACGGCCAGGGCCATGTCCTCGTCCGGATCGGGCTGATGGGTCTCGATGAGCCCCAGTTGCAGGTTCAGCTCGCGCATGACCTTCACGGCGGTGGGGTTGAAGTAGCGCGACCACACGGCCGGGGCCTTTTCGGACCGGCCAAGACGGACCAGGGTCAGGCCGAGGTAGAGGAAGGCGTCCTGGTAGGTCTGGTCGATGCGCAGGGCGCGCTCGAATTCGAGCTTGGCCTGACGGTACATGCCGAGCCGGTAGGAGCAGACCCCGAGGCGGTAACGCACGTCCGCGTCGTTCTTGTCCTGCTCCAGGCACTCCTTATATTTCAGGCGCGCCGCCTCCCACTGTTCGTCCACGTACAGCGCGTTGGCGGCCTTGACCACCTCGATGCCGCCGGCGGTGGAGGCCACGGGCTGGTCGTCCTCCTTGCGGATGCGGCGCACGGCCCCGAACAGGAAATTGCGGCGGGATTTGTCGATCTTCTTTTCGGCCATGATTCCTCCGGCCCGAAGAATACCTGTTTCGGGCGCATCGTCAAGGCGGCAACCGGTTGCCTTTTCAGGCGGTTCATGGAAGATTCCCGTTCATGAGCGAATGCTTCGGCCGGACCGGCACGGTCCTCCATATCGACCTGACCACGGGCACGGCCACGGACGAGCACCCGGACGACGCCGTTTACGAACGGTTCATCGGCGGCCGGGGGCTGGCCGGGCACTACCTGAGCCCCTTCGCCGACCGCGACCACACCGACCCGGACCTGCCGCTCCTGCTGTTCACCGGCCCCCTGACGGGCACGGAATCGCCCACCTCCGGGCGCGGCTCCATCGTGTCCCGCTCGCCCCTGACCGGGACCGTGTGCGACGGCTCCATCGGCGGCGGCCTGCCCACCCGGCTGAAAAAGGCCGGGTACGACGGGCTGGTCATCACCGGGCGCAGCCAGACGCCGTGCGGCATCGAGATCGACGACGATACGGTGCGGGTGGTCGAGACCTCCCTGTGGGGCCGCGACACGGACGCGGTCCTGCACGAGCTGGAGCAGCGGCTGCCCGAGGACACCTCCCTGGCCTGCATCGGCCCGGCGGCCGAGAACGGCTCGCCCCTCGGCTCGGTGGCCGTGGACCATCGCCACGGCGGCGTGCGCGGCGGCCTGGGCCTGGTCTGGGCGGCCAAGAACCTCAAGTACCTGACCGTGCGCGGTTCCGGCCAGGTCCGGGTGCACGACCCCGAGGCCCTGGACGAGGCGCGCGAGGCCATCATTCGCCTGACCATGGCCTCGCCCGTGCTCATGGGCCGCCACGGATTTTCGCACTGGGGCACGGGCGCCCTGTTTGACCTGATCAACTCCCGGCGCATGCTGCCCACCGACAATTTCACCAAGACCTGGTTCGAGCACGGCGGCGCGGTCGACGCCCCGTCCCTGACCGCGCTGTACAAGCCGCGCGACCACGGCTGCCTGGGCTGCCACATCCATTGCCGCAAGATCGCCCGGGACGGACGCAGCCTGCCCGGCTTCGAGGCCATGGCCCACTTCACCGCCCTCATCGGCAACGCCGACCCCGAGGCGGCCATGGAGGGCGTGGACCTGTGCGGTCGGCTCGGCCTGGACCCCATCTCGGCCGGGTCCACCCTGGCCTGCCTGCGCGAGATCACCGGCAAGGACTACACGGACAAGACCCTTCTCTCGACCCTGCGGGCCATGGCCGAGGGCGGCGACCTGGCCCTGGGCGCCCTCAACCTGGCCCGGGCCTGCGGCAGACCGGAGACGGCCATGACCGTCAAGGGGCTGGAGCTGCCCGCCTTCGACCCGCGCGGCGGCTACGGCCTGGCCCTGGCCTACGCCGTGTCCACCCGGGGCGGCTGCCACCAGCGCGCCTACCCCATCAGCCACGAGGTCCTGCGCAAGCCCGTGGCCACCGACCGCTTCACCTTCAGCGGCAAGGCCCGGATCATCAAGCTGGCCGAGGACGCCATCGCGGCCTGCGACGCCATGAACGCCTGCCGCCTGATCTTCCTGGCCGCCGGGCTCGAGGAGTACGCCAAGGCCATGACCGCGGTCACGGGACGCGACTGGTCGGTCCAGTCCCTGCTCGAAGTGGGCGAGCGCACCACGGTCAACGAGCGGCGCATGAACGCGGAAAACGGCTTCACCGCCTCGGACGACGACCTGCCCGAGCGGTTCTTCACCGAACCGGGCAGGTCGGGCGGCGGCGTGACCGTCCCGCCCATCGACCGCGAGGCGTTCCTCCAGGCCCGGCACAACTACTACGTCGTGCGCGGCCTGGACGAGAACGGCGACCCCACCATGGAAACCCTGCAACGGCTGGGGCTCGACCGATGAAAACGCTGTGCGAAAAATACGCGGCCAAGCTGGCCGCCCAGGGGCTGGCCCCGGCCACGGGCCCGGACGCGCCGCTGGTCGGCGGCCTGGACGCGGACCTGGTCTGGAACCGCGAAGACCCGCGCACCGCCGAACTGGCCGGGCTGTTCTCGCGCCTGTCCATCAACTCCCTGGTCTTCGTCCGCCCGGCCGAGCCGTACCGGACCATCCTGGACTTCCTGGCCGCGCGCAACCCCGAGGCCATCCGCCCCGAGGACACCGAGACCCGGACCTTCCTGCACGACATCCCGGTCTGCGCGGACTTCACGGCCGAGGCCATGGCCGCGCAGCTCAAACGGCGCAAGGTCATCGTGATCCCCGGCCGGGGCGTGGCCGCCTGCGGCACGGTCAGCCCGGAGCAGGGCTTCGTGTCCGTGTCCTCGGCCGTGTTCGCCACCTTCGTGCTCTTCTTCTCCGACTACCTGGCCCGGGCCCGGCGCATCGAACTGGACGACGGCTACGCCGAGGCCTTCGCCCGCGTGGTCCGGCTCCTGCCCGAACCGCGCACGGCCCCGCCCCAGCTCATGACCAGCCCCTTCCTTGACGAGGAATCCGTGCTCGCGGCCATGGCCGAAACAGGCCGCCAGGTGGTGGGCTTCGGTCTGGTGGACTCCTTTTTCGGCAATATCTCCTACCGGCTGGGCGAGACCGTCCACATCTCGCAGACCGGCAGCTCCCTGGACGAACTCGAAGGATGCATCGACCCGTGCCCCCTGGACGGCTCGACCACCAACGGCCTGACCGCGTCCAGCGAGCTGACCGCCCACGAGGACATCTACCGCAGCGCGGACTTCGACTGCATCCTGCACGGCCATCCCCGGTTCACGGTGATCATGTCCATGGACTGCGAGCGCGACGACTGCCCCAACCGGGGGCGCTGCCACATCCACTGCACCGAGTGCCGGACCGTGGACGGCGTGCCCATCGTGCCGGGCGAGGTCGGCACCGGCCCCACCGGGCTGTGCCACACCCTGCCGCCCGCCATGGCCCGAAACGGCGCGGCCATCGTCCACGGCCACGGCCTGTTCACCGCCGGAAAGACGGACTTCAACGTCCCCTTCGCCCGGCTGCTCGAGATCGAGAACCGCTGCCGGGACCTCTACTTCGAAAGGCTGGCCCAATATGCCTGATGCCGCCCCCGCTCCCGACCGCCTTCCCGACCATTTTCGGCCCGGCCCGGTCCTGGCCTTCGTCCTCATCACCTTCGCAGCCACCTGGGGCGTGGAGGGCGCGCTCATCGCGGACGGCCTGCGCTTCGACGACCTGGTCAGCCGGGCCGCGCCCGCCTTCTGGCTCATGGGCGTCATGTGGATTCCCGGCCTGGCCGCCCTCCTCGTGACCCTGGTCGCGGAGCGGACCTCCCCGCGCGACCTGGTACCGGCCCTTTCCCTGCGCATGGGGTCCATCGGCCCCTACTTCCTCGGCCTGCTCCTCATTCCCGTGGCCTACGCCGTCATGTACGGCCTGACCTGGGCGGCCGGGCTGTCCGGCTTCGACCCGGACCTGCGCTCCCTGTCCGCCCTGTCCGGCACGGACATCGGCCGCGAAACCGCCCTCCGGGTCATGCTGCCCCTGTCCATCTTCCTCGGCCCCCTGATCAACTTCGTCTTCGGCCTGGGCGAGGAACTCGGCTGGCGCGGCTTCCTCCTGCCCCGGCTCATGCCGCTCGGCAAGCCCGCCGCCCACCTCGTCCTCGGCCTGCTCTGGGGCCTGTGGCACGCCCCGCTCATCTGGGCGGGCCTCAACTACCCCGGCCAGCCCGTCCAGGGCATCGTCATGATGTGCCTCGTCTGCCTCGCCTTCGGCGCGTTCCTCAACGAGATGACCCTGCACTACCGCTCCTCCATCCTGGCCGGGTTCCTCCACGGCGCGGCCAATGCCCAGGGCTACGGCATCTGGATGTGGATGTTCCCCGACGCCCACCCCCTGCTCGGCGGCGCCATGGGCCTGATCGGCGTCCTCGTCTGGACCGCCCTCACCTGCCTGACCATCGCCGCCCTCCGCAGGTTGCGCCGATAACGGGGATGCCTCCGGCGGCCAGGGCGCTGCCCTGGACCCGCTTAAGAACCTCTTGGAAGAGGTTCTTAAGAATCTCCAGAACTTTTTGGCGCCGCTTCGCGGGGTGCGAACACAAAAAGGGCCTCCAATCGATACCGATCAGAACCCCTTGTTTTTTCTCATTGGAGCGATTCGGGTGCGCAGCACCCGACAGCGGCTCTCTCCCCCGCGACCGTCCGATGCGAGGCTTTCGAGAGTGGGTCAGCTGCGCATTTTCTTCCAGGGGGCTTTCACCGCAGCGTAGCCGTCTACGTGAGGATGAAAGCCCCCTGGAAAAAATGTGCAGATGGCCCGCTATCGGAAGCCGCCCCCCGGCAACCCGTAATTTAACGCAAAAAAGGGCCCCGTTCGGGGGCCCTTTTTTGCGTTAAATTACGAGGTTGCCGACTAACGGGCCTCTACCAAAGGACTTTTGCTGTTGTCTACGGGTTGCCTTGTGACGCTGTCCGATTCGATGAATCTTGCAGTTTGTCTGGCGTTACCTGGAAACACTTCCTTTGACTTGATGCAACCATACGCCCGAACGGACGGTGATGCAATGGCCTGTGACGGTTTTTTTACAGTTTTTCGAAATATTCCTTTTCCGCGCCGCACTTGGGGCAGACCCAGTCGTCGGGCAGATCCTCGAACCTGGTCCCGATGGGGATGTTGTTGTCCGGATCGCCTTCCGCAGGGTCGTACACGTAGCCGCACGGGCATTCCCATTTTTCCATGTCTGGTTCCTCCATCTTTTATTACGGATTTGAGCCCATTATAGCAAAACGGGACGGAGTGACAACCTTTTTATCAGGAATGGGTATCGATTACAAAAGGGTGGCCTGGTCGTCTTCCATGCGCATCTTGAGGTGCTGGTAGGCCTTGGCCGTGGCCACGCGGCCGCGCGGGGTGCGCTTCAGGAAGCCGCACTGGATGAGGTACGGCTCGTAGATGTCCTCGATGGTCCGGACCTCCTCGGCGCAGGCCGCGGCGATGGTCTTCAGCCCCACGGGACCGCCGTTGAAGTGCTCGACCATGAGGGTCAGAATCTTGCGGTCCATGTTGTCCAGGCCGTACTGGTCCACGTCGAGGCGTTCCAGGGAGGACTCGGCCAGTTCGCGGGTGACCACGCCCGAACCGTGGACCAGGGCGTAGTCGCGCACGCGCCGGAGCAGCCGGTTGGCGATGCGCGGGGTGCCGCGCGCCCGGCGGCCGATGGCCAGGGCGCCCTCGGGCTCCACCTTGACGCCGAGGATGGCGGCGCTGCGCTCGACGATGCGCCCCAGCTCCTCGGGGGAGTAAAACTCGATGCGGAAGATGCAGCCGAAGCGGTCGCGCAGGGGCGAGGTCAGCAGCCCGAGGCGGGTGGTCGCGCCCACCAGGGTGAAGGGTTCGAGGTCGAGCTTGACCGTGCGCGCGCCGGGCCCGGAGCCGATGACCAGGTCGATCTGGAAGTCCTCCATGGCCGGGTACAGGACCTCCTCGACCGTGGGCGGCATGCGGTGGATCTCGTCGATGAACAGGATGTCGCCGCGCTCCAGGTTGGTCAGGATGGCGGCCAGGTCCCCGGACCGCTCGATGACCGGGCCCGAGGTGGAGACCATGTTCACACCCAGCTCCGAGGCCATGATCCGGGCCAGGGTGGTCTTGCCCAGGCCGGGGTTGCCGTAGAACAGGGTGTGGTCCAGGGAGCGGTCGCGCTCACGCGCCGCCCGGATGAAGACGTCGAGGTTGGTGCGCAGGTCCACCTGGCCGATGAAATCGGACAGTTTCCTGGGCCGGACGTTTTCCTCGGGAAGGGTGCATTTGCTCATGAACGTGCCGCGTTGATTTTCTTGAGCACCGCGCGGATGGCCCCGGCGGCGTCGAGGTCGGGTTCTTCGTCGAAGGTTTCGATCAGCATAGGCCGAATCTCGTCCTCACCGTAGCCCAACCCCTTGAGGCCCGCAAGGGCGTCCAGGTACTCGCCCTGCGGACCCTGCCGTCCCTGGTCGGCGGCCGAGCCGCGCCCGGTCACGGGCTTGAGCTTGTCCACCTTGTCCTTGAGATTCCAGAGAATCTGCTTGGCCGACTTGGGCCCGATGCCCGGCACCGTGGACAGGGTGTTCACGTCCTCGCGGAAGGCGATCTCGCGCAGATGGGCCGCGTCGAACATGGACAGGATGGCCATGGCCTTCTTGGGACCGAGTTTGTCGAGGGAGATGAGCGTGCGGAAGAGGTCCAGGTCGTCGGCGGTCAGGAAGCCGAACAGATCGATGGCCTTCTCGCCCACCTGGGTGTGGACGAACAGGCGCACCTCCTGACCCCGGCCCGGCAGCTTGGCCAGGACCGACGTGGGCGCGGCCACCTCGTAGCCCACCCCGCCGGGGGTGAGCAGGACCAGCCCCTTTTCATCCGCCGAGAGCAGTTCGCCCAGCAGGTATCCGATCATGAATTGCCTCCGTGACGTGACTTTATCCGAATAGTGGACGTAATTCAAAGGGTATCCACCTTGACCAAAGGGTGGCGCGATTCTATGCTTCATAACGGATGTTCCGCCATCCGGCCGCCGTCCGGGCGGTCTCAACCCGCAACAAGGAAGACATCATGAAAAGACTCGCATATTCCCTCCTGGCCGCAGCCCTGCTCATCCTGGCCGCCTCCCCGGTCCTGGCCCAGGGCGAAGACCTGACCAAGGACGAACTCGTCTCCCTGGTGGGCGAGGCCGTGGTCCAGGAGGCCGCCGACTCCTCCGAGGAAGTGGCCCGGGCCAAACGGATTCTCGACGCCGTTCGAGGCAGGAAGGACGCCCCCCAGCAGGAAGTGAGCGAGGCGCAGATGGACTATGACCGGGCCCGCGACCGGTACCGCAAGGCCGAGTCCGACCTGGACAACGCCAAGGTCAACGAACTCGCCCTGCAATGCAACAAGACCAGCGACCAGATCCGGGCCATGCGCGACTCGGGCATGGGCTGGGGCCGCATCGCCAAGGAATGCGGCATGCACGGCGTGGGCAAGGGCAAGAACAAGAACAAGGGCACGGACGACGACATGGCCCAGAGCAAGAGCAAGAGCAAGAACAAGGACAAGAAGCCCAAGAAGAAGTAGCTCCGACAGGCACGAAAAGGCCCGCCCGGGAATGCCGGACGGGCCTTTTTTCACGCCTTGCGATCGGATGCGGCCCGGGTCAGACGCCGGTCAGGCGACGCATGCGCCGCTCGTTCAGGTGGCAGATGGCGATGGCCAGGGCGTCGGAGGCGTCCTCGGGCCAGTCGGGTTTCTTCACGCCCAGGCAGTGGGCGACCATGTAGGCCACCTGGGACTTGGGCGCGCTGCCCAGGCCGACCAGGTTCTTTTTGACCTTGGACGGCTCGTACTCGCCCATGGGGATGTTGTGCACGGCGCAGGCGGCCATGCAGGCACCCCTCGCCTGCCCCAGTTTGAGGGCGGACGAGGGGTTCTTGGAAACAAACACGTTTTCGATGGCGGCCTCGGCCGGTGCATGGAGCCGGATGAGTTCCTGGAGGCGGTTGAAGAGCACCCCCATGCGGGTGGCCATGTCCTCCCGGACCGGGGTGCGGATGGTGCCGGTGTCCACGAGTTCGGCCTTGCCCGAAAGCTCCCGGACGATGCCGTAACCCGTGACCCGCGTACCGGGGTCCAGCCCCAGGACGACCAGCCCTTCCGCCATGCGGCCTAGTCTTCCTCGTCGAACAGGTCGTCCGGCAGGTCGGCGTTCATGTAGACGTTCAGGGTGTCGTCGTTGTCGTCCAGGGCGTCGAACAGGTTCATGACCTTCTTGCCCACGGAGACGTCCACCGGGACGAGGTTCTCGGGGACCTGGTTGAACTCGGCGGACTCGAACTCCATGCCCGCGTCGGTGAAGGCCTGCTGCACGGCCATGAAGTCCGTGGGCGCGGTGTGCACGGTGAAGGAATCATCGTCGTCGATGATGTCCTCGGCGCCCGCCTCCAGGCCCACTTCCATGAGCTGGTCCTCGGTGTACTTGTCCTTGGTGAAGACGATCACGCCCTTGCGGCTGAACATGTAGGACACCGAGCCGGAGTCGGCCATGTTGCCGCCGTGCTTGGAGAAGGCATGGCGGATTTCGGCCACGGTGCGGTTCTTGTTGTCGGTGGCCACCTCCACGAGCATGGCCACGCCGCCGGGGCCGTAGCCCTCGTACATAATCTCGGCCAGGTCGCCGCCGGCCAGTTCGCCGGTGCCCTTCTTGATGGCGTTCTCGATCCTGTCCTTGGGCAGGTTCACGGCCTTGGCCTTCTGGATGGCCAGGCGCAGGGTCGAGTTGTCGTCGGGGTTGCCGCCGCCCGCCTTGGCTGCCAGGATGATGTCCTTGGCGGCTTTAGTGAAAAATTTCGCCTTCTTGGCGTCCTGACGACCCTTACGATGCTGAATGTTTGCCCATTTGCTGTGTCCGGACATATTTCCTCCTGAATCTCCCGATATCGGTATGTTTTCCTGGTCGGTCCAATGTTCTACCCGTCAACGCCCTTAAAGCCAAGCGCAACGATGAATATCTCCTTGCTCTCGGATCGGGAACTGTACGGTTTGAAATTCTTTATCCTGGCGAAGTACGGCCTGATGGCGTCGCGGTAGTCGTTGATCTCGCCGCCCTCGAAGATCTTCACCGCGAAGCTGCCGCCTTTCTTCAAATACTTGAGCGCCACCTCGAAGGCCCGCTCACACAACTCCAGCGAGTTGGCCTGGTCCGCGAACTTGATTCCGGTTGTCTTGGGGGCCATGTCGCTGATAATGACGTCGAAGGGCGCAAGGGGCTCCACGGCCGCGAGCAGCTCCGGCGAA
Organism: Pseudodesulfovibrio mercurii; assembly: GCF_000189295.2. NCBI lineage: Bacteria > Pseudomonadati > Thermodesulfobacteriota > Desulfovibrionia > Desulfovibrionales > Desulfovibrionaceae > Pseudodesulfovibrio > Pseudodesulfovibrio mercurii. Next base: position 1,118,143 of record NC_016803.1, read on the forward strand.
TCCGAGAACACGTCCGCCTGAAGGAAGGTGATGTTCCCGGCGAAGGAGTGCTTGGTGGTCTGCAGGTCCACGCCGAGCACGTGCCCCTCCGGGCCCACCCGCTCCCCGGCGAACTGGCTCCAGGAGCCGGGGGCCGCGCCCAGGTCCAGCACGGTCTGCCCTTTCTTGAAGATCTGGAAGCGCTTGTCCATCTCCTTGAGCTTGTAGACCGAGCGGGCGGCGTAGTTTTCCTTTTTGGCCCGTTTGAAGTATTTGTCCTGGTATTGTTTCATGGTATCGCTCCGTCAAAACGGCGTGGAGCGCTTAGTAGCCGAATCCGCCGAAAAAGCCAAGAGACCGACGTGCCCCGACCCCGACATATATCAATACAGGATGAACTCGGCCTTTCCAAGTCCATGCCCGCGGACGCGGCGCAGTTCGAATGGCGGGTCAACCGGCAGCTGGACGACGCCCCGGTGATCTTTCTCGGGCTCGGCCCGGAACCGGACAAGGTCCCGGAATGGTTTGATCTTCCCGACGACGAAACCTTCTTCTACCTGGAAAGCCCGGACTTCATCGCCCAGGTGGAGGGGTGGCGCGAGCGCGTGCCCGCCCATTTCGCGCCCATGGACCCCGAAGCGTTCACCATCGCCGCGTCGAGCCGCGCCCACGTGGTCCGCTACCTGCCGGTGCAGAAGGCCTTCCCGTCCTTTTACGGCCCGCTGACCGCCCGGCTCTCCCTGGAGGACCGCCAGCGGCCGAGGCTTGAGCGCACCGTGTGGCTGCCGGTGGGCGACGACGCCCTGCTCGTGGAGGAGCTGGCCCGGGCCTTTGCGGACGCGGGCTGGCGGGTGGTCCGCATCGACCACGAATCCCTGGGCAAGCACCCCGGCAGCACCCTGCCCGGTTATCTCCAGGAGGGCGTGCCGGACCTCTTTTTTTCGGTCAACTTCCGGGGGCTCGACCACTTCGGCCTGGGCCAGGCCATCCTGCGCGAGGCCGGGGCCAAGGTGGCGGTCTGGATGGTGGACAACCCCTTCCACCTACTGACCGGGATCAAGACCGAAGCGTGGCGGGAGCTGAACCTGTTCGTCACGGACCACAGCTTCATCGGCCCGCTCATCGAGAACGGCGCGCGGCGGGTCACGCACCTGCCCCTGGCCGCCTCCCCGGCCCTGTTCGAGAGCGGCGGCACGCTGCCGGACCACGCCCAAGGCATCGAGGGCGGGCTGATCTTCGTGGGCCGCTCCCGGTTCCCCGACCGGGACAAGTTCTTCGCGGGGATCACCGTGCCCGAGGACGCGGCCGCGCTGGTTGTGGACGCGAGCGGGCCGACCCGGTTCGACTACCACTGGTGGCGGGACCGGCTGGGCGTGGCCCCGCTCTGGCCGGGCAACGCGGTGCGGGCCGTGGGCGCGGGCGCGGAGTTCGCCTCCGGGGTGTGGAAGCGCCGCTGCCTGAACGCGGTGGGCCGGATCACCATCTTCGGCGACGACGGCTGGAAGGACCTGGACACCCCGGACGCGGATGTGCGCCCGGTGGTGGACTACTACGCCCACCTGCCCGCCCTGTACCGCGCGGCCGGGGTGGTCCTCAACGTCACGGGCATGCAGCTCCCGGCCGGGCTGAACCAGCGCAACTTCGACGTCTGGTGCGCGGGCGGCTTCCTGCTGACCGACACCCATCCGGGCCTGGGCATCTTCCCGGACGAACTGGTCGAGCCCATCGCCTACGCCCGGCCCGGCGAAATCCACGACCTGGTCATCCGTCACCGCGAGGAAACCCCGGAAAAACGCGACCTTCGCCGCGCCTGGCAGGACTGCATCCGCCGCGACCACACCTACCGCAACCGGGTGGAAGCGGTGCTCAAGGCACTGAATTTATAATCTCGTTCAAAACCACTTGAGCTTCCTCTCGAAAAGCGGTAACAACGCTCCACCAACGGGGACGTAGCTCAGCTGGGAGAGCACTGCCTTCGCAAGGCAGGGGTCGAGAGTTCAAATCTCTTCGTCTCCACCAAGAATACGAAAAGCCCCGCCGCGAGTCATCGCGGCGGGGCTTCCTCTTGCCGAACACCCAGGAATCACGGCGTGAAATTCCGCTCCATGATGTCCTGGTACACGCCGCTTTCCTTGAGGGCGTCCAGGGCATCCTGCCATTTTCGGACGGTTTCGTCGGGCACGTCCAGGGAGAAGGCCAGCCAGGCGGCGGAATCCCCGAACTTGCAGTCCGTGCGCTCGAACTCGGCGGGATCGAGACCGGCCTGCCTGACCATATAGTAATAGGTGCGCTCGCCCATGAGCACGAGGTCCACGCGGTCCTGGACCAGCTTGCGGTAGCTGGATTCGTAGGTCGGCCCCACGTCGAGATTGGTGAACCCCCTGGCCGCCAGGGCCTGGTGGGTGTAGCCGTCCTTGCGCACGGCGATGCGCAGGACCTCCCGGGCGTCGTCCAGGGTCTCGATCCTGAGCGGCGAGCCCCGGTGCTTGAAGAAGTAGTCCCCCTCGCCGAAGATCGGTCCGACCCACTTGAAGAGCTTTTCCCGCTCCGGGATGCGGACGATGGCGAACAGGGCCTGCCCGGACAGCTTCTGCGTCTGCTCGTAGCCCCGCAACCAGGGCGTCTCCCGGAGAGGACTGTCGTCGCCGACCGCCTTCTGAATCTCGAGGATCACCTCGGGAGCCACGCCCCACAGCCTGCCCTCGTCGGCGTAGACCAACGGGGGATAGACAATGGCCTGCATATTGAAATCGCCGCCAAAAACCGCCACCGGCAGAAACAGCGTCAGACACACGCCCAGAGCGAAGATCCTGTACACGAACTCTCCCTCGTTGATGAATCAGGGCGCCACCATATACGAGGCGTTAGGCACTGTCCATTATTGACCGAAAGTCATTGTCATCTCCTGAAAAAACCCGCCTGAAAATGATCGGAATACCCCTTCATGGAGCTGCCCGGCACCGCTGGAAGACAACGACATTTTCTTGAAAATCAAACATATCAGGTAGGCACGAGTGCTGCTTTTTGATGACTTCGGGCGGGGAATGGGATAGATCAAAAACACGATTCATTGTTGCATCAGCGACCCAGGAGCGTGGCGCGTGCCCGAAGCACATCCCGTGGACATTCCCTTCCATTCCATCCTGAACCATCTGGACGTCTCGGCCCTGGCCGCCGACTCGGCCGGGTTCATCGCCTACGCCACGCCGAACGCGGAGCGGACCTTCGGGTTCGGGCCTGGCCGGATGCACGGACTGCCCTTGGCCCAGGTGGTGCCCGACGCCCTGGTCAACGGGGACGGAAACGGCGCGGATGCCGTGGACGAGGGCGCGGCCCAGAGCGTGGCGCTGCCCGACGGCACCCTGAACTCGGTGTCGCGCAGCCCCATCGTCATGAACGGCGAGACCGTGGGCAGTCTGCTGACCCTGCACCCCGAACCGGGACCGGACCAGGTGGTCCGGACCGAGACCTACCGCACACTGGCCGAACACATGGAGGCGGTCTTCAACGCCTCGAGCGACGGCATCTGGCTGACCGACGGGCACGGTGTGGTCCTGAACATCAACACCGCCTCGGAGAGCCTCAACTCCATCACGGCGGACGAGGTGGTGGGCAAGCCCGTGGCCGCCCTGGTGGAGGACGGGATCATCGACCGGTCCGCCACCATGGAGGTCATCCGCAAGCGACGCCGGGTCTCGGTCCTGCAACAGGTCACGCGCACCGGACGGCAGCTCATCGTCACCGGCACGCCGACCTTCGATACGGACGGCAACATCCGGCTGGTGGTCCTGAACGAACGGGACATCACCGACCTGAACGAGCTGCGCACCACCCTGGCCCAGACGCGCAAGGCCAAGGAAAAGGCCGAGGCCGAGCTGACCGGCATGTCCCTCATGGAACTGAAGAAGAGCCGCGTGGTGGCCGAGAGCCCGGCCATGCGCAAGGCCATGGCCACGGCCCAGAAACTGGCCCAGTTCGAAACCTCGGAGATCCTGCTCATGGGCGACTCCGGCACGGGCAAGGGACTGCTGGCCAAGTTCATCCACGACACCAGCCCCCGGCGCGGCAAGCCGTTCATCCAGGTCAACTGCGCCACCCTGCCCGAAACCCTGTTCGAGGCCGAACTGTTCGGCTACGAGAAAGGTGCCTTCACGGGAGCCTCGGAGCAGGGCAAGTCCGGCCTGTTCGAGCTGGCCTCGGGCGGCACCTTCTTCCTGGACGAGGTGGGCGAGATTCCGCTGGACATGCAGGCCAAGCTGCTCAACTGCCTGGACGACCACGAGTACTACCCTTTGGGCGCGAGCAGGCCCAAGCGCGTGGACTGCATCATCATCGCGGCCACCAACCGCGACCTGGAGAACCAGGTGCGCAAGCAGGCCTTCCGCCGCGACCTGCTCTACCGGCTGAACACCTTCACCGTGCGCATCCCGCCGCTCAGGAAGCGGCCCGAAGACGTGTTCGAGCTGATCAACCACTACCTGCGGCAATTCAACGCCGCCTTCCGGACCGCCAAGCGCATCGGCCCGGCGGGCATGAAGCTGCTCCAGTCATATCCGTTCCCGGGCAACGTCCGCGAGCTCATCGGCATCATCAAGAAGGCCGTGGTCATCTGTGAGGACGACCTGCTCGACGACTACCTGCGGGACCTCTTCGACCACACCGAGGACGCCGTCATGGAAAACGGCACGTTGCCCGAGGAAGTGGCCCGGCTGGAGCGCCGCATGCTCCGCCAGGCCATGGAGGCATGCTCCAACACCCGCGAGATGGCCGGGTTCCTGGGCGTCAGCCAGCCCACCGTGGTGCGCAAGATGCAGCGCTACAAGCTGAGCAATTCCTGATTCATAACTGAATCAGCCTATTTCCCGAAAGATCAGTTTTGGCATTATTGTCAATTTCTTCACAGTTTGAAGGGAGGCAATGACGGTGTCTGACTTTTTTGCAATGAAAGGGGTGCAATCCTGCGTCCTGAGGCGAATCTGCAAAATGGTCGCGACAGTATTGTTAAAATCTCGCTTGATTTGATTTTGAATCATACTTTTCTTGTTTAATTACGGTAAGATAGCAAAAACGTTTGATTTGATCTTGAATCACAGAGAAACCGGACCGCCTCCACTAAATTCGCATAACTAGTCGTAATAAAAAGATTATTAAAACACGGATCAGCCCTTGCTTTAGACGGGACTGTTTCCGACTTCAACTCTTACAATATATTTGGTGAATCATCATGACGAACGAAGAACTGCAACTGAGAAGAGAGAAGGCCGTCCCCAGAGGGGTGTCCAATGCCGGTCCCATTTTCGCCGCGAGCGCCAAGGGCGCGACCGTCACCGACGTGGAGGGCAGGGAGTACATCGATTTCGCGGGCGGCATCGGCGTGAACAACGTGGGCCACTGTCATCCCAAGGTGGTCGCGGCCGTGCAGGAGCAGGCGGGCAAGCTGATGCACTCCTGCTACCACGTCTTCCAATATGAAGGATACGTGGCCCTGGCCGAGAAGCTCAACGCCCTGACCCCCGGAGACCACGCCAAGAAGACCGTGCTGGTCAACTCCGGCGCCGAGGCCGTGGAGAACGCGGTCAAGATCGCCCGCCGGGCCACCGGCCGCCCGGCCATCGTGGCCTCGGCCTCGGGCTTCCACGGCCGCACCCTGCTGACCGCCACCCTGACCGCCAAGGTCATGCCCTACAAGGCCGGGTTCGGTCCCTACGCCCCCGAGGTCTACCACATCCCCTACGCCTACTGTTACCGCTGTCCCGTGGGCCGCTCCTACCCCGGCTGCAACCTGGAGTGCGCCGAGCTGCTCAAGAAGAGCTTCGTGGACATGGCCTTCCCCGAGAGCGTGGCCGCCGTGCTCCTGGAGCCCGTTGCGGGCGAGGGCGGCTTCGTTGTGCCCCCCAAGGAATATTTCCCGCGCATCAAGGAAATCTGCGACGAGTTCGGCATCCTGCTGATCATCGACGAGGTCCAGTCCGGCATCTGCCGCACCGGCACCGTGTTCGCCATCGAGCAGTGGGACGTCATCCCCGACCTGCTGACCTCGGCCAAGTCCCTGGGCGGAGGCACGGTCCTGTCCGCCTGCACGGGCCGCGCCGAGATCATGGACGCGCCCCAGGTGGGCGGCCTGGGCGGCACCTACGGCGGCAACCCGGTCAGCTGCGCCGCGGGCCTGGCCGTGCTCGACGTGGTCGAGACCGAGGACCTGGCGGGCCAATCCCGCGCCCTCGGGTCCAAGGTGCGCGCCGCCTTCGAGGACCTGGCCAAAAAGTACGAGTGCATCGGCGACGTGCGCGGTCTGGGCTCCATGCTGGCCATGGAGCTGGTCCACGACCGGACCACCAAGGCCCCGGCCGCCGACATCGCCAAGGCCCTGGTGGCCAAGTGCCGCGAAAACGGCCTGATCATCCTGTCCTGCGGCCACGGCGGCAACGTCATCCGCACGCTCATGCCGCTGGTCATCAGCGACGCCGAGCTGGAAAAGGGCTTGTCCATCCTGGAAGCGGCCTTCGCCGAAGTGGTAAAGGGGTAGCACGGTGAAAGGACTCTACGGGCGCATACTCTTCATCGACGTCACCGGGCGGACCTTTTCCATCGAGCCGCTCGGGGACGCCTGCCCGCCCCTGCCCGGAGGCAAGGGACTGGGCACGCGCCTGCTGCTGGAACACAACCCGGCCGGGGTGGATCCGCTCTCCCCGGACAACCGGTTCGTCATCACCACGGGCCCGTGCTGCGGCACGGGCGTGTGGGGGGCGAGCCGTTACGGCGTCTTTTCCAAGTCGCCGCAGACCGGCTTCTACGCGGAATCCTACTCCGGGGGCCGAACCCCGGAGGCCATCGACCGGGCCGGTTTCGACGCCATCGTCGTGACCGGCGCGGCCGACGTGCTGACCGTCCTGGCCATCCACCCGGACGGCTGCGATTTTCATGAGGTCCCACAGCTCAGGGGGCTCGAGACCTACGCCGCCGAGGACGCCCTGCTCGAACGCTACGCCCCCAGGGGCGAGGGGTACGGCAGGCCCGGCGCCATGGTCATCGGCCCGGCGGGCGAGAACCTGGTGGCCTTCTCGGTCATCGAGAACGACTACTGGCGCAGCGCGGGCCGGTGCGGCCTGGGCGCGGTGCTCGGCTCCAAGCGGATCAAGGGATTGGTCTTTTCCGGGGACCGCAGGCGCGAGATGGCCGACCCCGAGGGCCTGAAGAATTTCAACAGGGAACTGCTGGCCGCCAACGGCGACTCCCCGGCGGTCAAGGCCTACCGGGCCCGGGGCACCACCCAGATGGTCGCCCTGATGAACACCGTGGGCGCCTTCCCGAGCCGCTACTGGTCGGCCGGGTCCTGCGATCACTGGGAACGCATCAGCGGCGACGCCTTCCACGAACAGCACGAGGTCACGCCCCACGCCTGCCTGAAGTGCTTCATGGCCTGCGGCCGCAAGGCGCGGATCAAGAGCGGCCCGCACAAGGGGCTGACCATCGAGGGCCCGGAGTACGAGACCATCTACGCCTTCGGCGGGCTGTGCATGGTCCGCAACATCGACGAGATCGCCCACCTGAACGACCTGTGCGACCGTCTGGGGCTGGACACCATCTCGGCGGGCAACCTCTGCGGCATGGTCGCCGAGGCCTCCAGCCAGGGCCGCCTGGACGCCCCCCTGACCTACGGCGACACGGCCACCATCGCCGCCCTGCTGGAGCAGATCGCGGGCCGCGAGGGGCTGGGCGACGTGCTGGCCGACGGCATCATCAAGGCGGCGGACAAACTCGGCCTGTCGGACATGGCCGTGCACGTCAAGGGGCTCGAGCCCGCCGGGTACGACCCGCGAGTGCTCAAGGGCATGGGCCTGACCTACGGGACCTCCCCGCGCGGGGCCTGCCACCTGCGGACCACCTTCTACAAGGCGGAGCTGTCCGGGATGATCCCGTCCGACGCCGTGGAGGGCAAGGCCGACCTGCTCATGGATTTCGAGGACCGGCTGATCGTCTTCGACTGCCTGATCCTGTGCCGCTTCTACCGCGACATGTACGGCTGGGCCGAACTGGCCCGGCTGCTCACCCTGGTCACCGGAGAATCCTGGGATGAATCCACCCTGCGCCGGGCCGCTGCCCGCGTGGTGGACGACACACGGCGGTTCAACGTCCGCGAGGGGCTGACCCCGAAGGACGACCGCCTGCCCAGGAAGCTTCACGAGGCCCTGCCCACCGGGCAGGTCATAACCCGCGAGGAGTACGCGCTCCTCCTCAATGACTACTATCGCCTGCGCGGCTGGGATGAATCGGGCGTACCGCCCGTCCCGGCCGCCGAATAGGAGGAAAGATATGACCCTTGAAGCATACGCCGTGCACAAGAGCTACGGCGACGTCCAAGCCCTGAAGAACGTTGACCTGACCGTCCAGAAGGGTGAGTTGTTCACCCTGCTCGGGCCATCAGGCTGCGGCAAGACCACCCTGCTCAGGATCATCGCCGGGCTGGAACAGGCCGACTCGGGCTCCATCTTCCTGAACGGGATGCCCATCACCCAGAAGCCCGCCAACGAGCGCCCGGTGAACACGGTCTTCCAGAGCTACGCCTTGTTCCCGCACATGAACAACGCGGACAACGTGGCCTTCGGCCTGCGCTCCCAGAAGATTCCGGAGAGCGAGATCCGCATCAGGGTGAACAAGATTCTCGAGATGCTCGAGCTGACGAATTTCAAGGACCGCTTCCCGGACCAGCTGTCCGGCGGCCAGCGACAGCGCGTGGCCATGGCCCGCGCCCTGGTCTGCGAGCCCGAACTGCTCCTGCTGGACGAGCCCATGTCCGCCCTGGACGCCAAGCTGCGCACCCAGCTCCAGATCCAGCTGCGGCGGCTCCAGCAGCAGCTGAACAAGACCTTCATCCTGGTCACCCACGACCAGGACGAGGCCCTGACCGTGTCCGACCGCATCGCGGTCATGAAGGACGGCGAAATCCTGCAATACGGCTCCCCCCAACAGATCTACGACCGGCCCAACTGCCGCTTCGTGGCCGAATTCATCGGCACGGCCAACATCCTCGACGCCGAGCGGCGCAACGACCAGATCATCACCCACGCGGGCAAGCTGGCCGTGCCCTCCCCGCCCCAGTGGAAACGCGGAGCGCTGGTCATCCGGCCCGAGGGCATCGTCATGCGCGACCAGGAGCCCGAGACCAACGGCGTCTGGGCCACGGTCACGGAGACCTTCTACCGCGGCAACTTCCTGGACATCACCCTGGAACCGGCCGGGCTGCGCATGCGCTGCGCCCCGCACAAGAAGGTCCAGGCGGGCGACCAGTTATGGGTCGAACTGCTCAAGGACGCGCTGGTGGCCATCGATGACTAACGAGAAGCAAACCGACACCCAGATCTGGTACGGCGAGCTGACCACGCGCAGCGCGCTCCGGCGACGCGGACTGCTTCAGGTCTCGCCCGGCCTGTTCTGGATTCTCATGTTTCTGACCGTGCCCGCCCTGGCGCTCATCGCCCTGTCCTTCGCCACGCGCGGCGGCTACGGCGAGATCGAGTGGATCTTCACCTTCGAGAATTTCAGCAGGCTGGCGGGCTACGGCATGTTCGGCTGGAGCCCGGACTACCTGATCATCCTGGCCCGCTCCCTGTGGGTGGCCTTCGTGACCACCACGGTCTGCACGGCGCTCGCCTTCCCGCTGGCCTTCTTCATCGCGGGCAAGCCCAAGACCACCCGCTACGTCTGGCTGACCCTGGTCATCATCCCCTTCTGGACCAACCTGGTCATCCGCACCTACGCCTGGCAGCTGGTCCTGTCCCCGGACCTGCCCATCGCCAAGTTCGCGGCCGCCCTGGGGTTGGTCCCGGAGGGCAGCCCGCTCTACCCGTCCGAGTTCGCCGTCTACCTGGGCATGATCTCCGCCTTCCTGCCCTTCGTGGTCCTGCCCCTCTACTCCAGCGTGGAAAAACTCGACTGGTCCCTGGTGGAGGCGGCCCACGACCTCTACTCCAACAAGCGCCGGGTGTTCATGCAGGCCATCCTGCCCCAGACCCTGCCCGGCCTTTCCGTGGGGGCCATCCTGACCTTCGTCCCGGCCATGGGCATGTTCCTCATCCCGGACTTCCTGGGCGGGGCCAAGTACATGCTGGTGGGCAACCTGATCCAGCAGCAGTTCGGCAAGAGCCGCGACTGGCCCTTCGGCGCGGCGGTCTCCCTGGCCCTGATGGCCCTGACCCTGGTCGGCCTGTTCGTGTTCCGGCGCAAGGGCGAGAAGATGGAGGTGGTCTAGCATGCAGTTCCAACGCAAGCCGATCCTGATCCCGGCCGTGGCCCTGGGCACCCTGGCCTTCCTGTACATCCCGCTCCTGGCCGTGGCCTCGTTCTCGGTGAACAACTCCCGGTTCGGCCTGACCTGGCACGGGTTCACCTGGAAGTGGTACCTGGAGCTCTTCCAGAACGAACAGATCCTCGAGGCCGTGGGCAACACCCTGCTCCTGGGGTTGGTCTCCACGGCCGTCGCCACGGTGGTGGGCACGGCGCTGGCCATCGGCATGAGCCGCTTCCCGTGGTCGAAGAAGACCTCGGCCTTCTTCGAGTTCAACCTGTACATGCCGGTCATCACCCCGGAGATCGTCTTCGCGGGCGCCCTGGTCATCGCCTTCGCCTCCCTGCGCTACGTCTCCTCGGCCTTCGAGCCCGGCATGCTGAACATGATCATCGGCCACGTGACCTTCCAGGTGGCCTTCGTGGCCCTGGTGGTCCGCTCGCGCCTGGCGGCCTTCAACAACGAGATCGAGGAGGCCTCCCACGACCTCTACGCCACCAACTGGTACACCCTGCGCAAGGTCATCCTGCCCATGCTCACCCCGGGCATCGTGTCCGGGGCCATGCTGGCCTTCACCCTGTCGCTCGACGACTTCATCATCAGCTTCTTCACGGCCGGGCCGACCTCGGTGACCCTGCCGCTTTACATATATGCGGAAGTGCATCGCGGCATCACGCCGAAGATCCACGCCCTGTCCACGGTCGGCCTGCTGCTGACCATCGTCCTGGTGATCGCCTCGCAGAAAATAACAAACAGTTTCAATGAAAAGGAGAGAGATGATGCGTAAACTGCTGCTGGCCATGCTCATGGTCCTGGTGATGGTCCCCTCCGCCTTCGCGGCCGAGGAAATGCGCCTGCTCATCTGGAGCGAATACATGCCCGAAGATTTCCTGACGGATTTCGAAAAGGATACGGGCATCAAGGTGCGCGCGGAATACTACGAATCAATGGAAGAGATGGTCGCCAAGCTCCAGGCGGGCGGCAAGAACCAGTATGACGTGGTCGTCCCGTCCGACTACATCATCCCGGCCATGATCAAGCTGGAACTGCTCAAGGAGCTCGACCACTCCAAGCTGCCCAACCTGAAGAACCTCCAGGAAACCTTCATCGACCCGGCCTGGGACAAGGGCAACAAGTACACCGTGGCCTACCAGTGGGGCACCTTGGGCATGATGTACCGCAAGGACAAGCTCAAGGACTTCGACGGCTCCTGGTCGGTCATGTTCGACCCGGCCAAGCGCCAGGGTCCGTTCATCTTCATCGACTCCATCCGTGAGATGCTCGGCTGCGCCCAGTGCGCCATGGGCATGGACGTCAACACCACCCAGAAGGCCGACCTCAAGGCCCTGCTCGACAAGATGCTCGAGGCCAAGAAGTCCGACTACTTCGCCGGCTTCGACGTGGGCACCGGCGGCCGCTCCAAGGTCGTGGCCGGCACCGCCGTGGCCGCTATCGTCTACAACGGCGACGCCCTGCGCGCCGTGGCCGACAACCCGGACACCTGCGCCTTCGTGAACCCCAACGAGGGAACCATCGGCTGGGTGGACAACATGTCCATCCCCATCGGCGCCCCGCACCCGGACATGGCCTACGCCTTCATCAACTGGGTGCTCGAGCCCCAGGTCGGCGCCAAGCTGTCCAACTGGACCCAGTACGCCACCCCGAACAAGGCGGCCTACCCGTACATCACCCCCGAGGACTTCAAGAACCCGGCCATCTACCCGGCCGAGTCCTACATGTCCAAGATCCAGTTCATCAAGGACCTGGGCAACGACAACAAGATGTACGACCAGATCTGGACCATGGTTAAGACCCGTTAATCCTCCAACCCGGCGGCCGGGGGACCACACCCCGGCCGCCATACTCATCATGCTAGAAGACCATTATCTGCTCATCAACGGCAACATCATCTCCATGGACGGCCGGGACAACCGGTACGAAGCCATGGCCGTGGAAAACGGCCGCATCCTCCGGGTCGGCGCAAACGACGACATGGCCGACCTCGCCGAGGCGGGCTGGCCGGTCACCGACCTCAAGGGCAAAACGGTGTTGCCCGGTTTCATCGACACCCACCAGCACCTCGGCCTGACCGGCCAGGTCCTGAACGGTATCGACTTCCAGGGTACCAGGACCCTCAGAACCGTTTTCGAGAAGGTCCGGGAGGCGGCAACCATCGCCGCGCCCGGTGCCTGGGTCCTCGGTTACACCCTCAACGACTTCTCCCTCGAGGAAGGGCGGATGCCCATCAAGGAGGAGCTGGACGCGGTCTGCGCCGACAACCCGGTCATGATCGTGCACTCCTCCTGGCACATGTGCGCCCTGAACTCCCTGGCGCTGGAAATCCTGGCCCCGCCCGCCGACCTGCCGGGCATGGACCTTAAACCGAACGGCGAACCCACCGGCGTGGTCCGCGACCCCGGCGCGCCCGACTTCATCTTCCCGGCCGTGTCCACGCGCACCCCGGTGGAGGTCAAACTCGCGAGCTTCCGCAAGGCGTGCGAAGCGGCCCTCAAGCAGGGCATCACCACCCTGCACTGCCTGGAGGGCGGCGGCTTCGGACCGGGCGACACCCGCATCGTCCACGACAATCTGGACAAACTCCCGGTCAACGTGGTTCTCTGGAACCAGGTCATGGACGTGGACGAGACCGTGGGCATGGGGCTCACGCGCATCGGCGGCTGCATCTGCGCCGACGGTGCCATCGACGCCTACACAGCGGCCCTGTTCGAGCCCTACCTGAACCAACCGGGCAACCGCGGGACCCTGAACTTCACCCAGGAGGAGATGGACGCCTTCGTCCTCGCCTCGCACAAGGCCGGGCTCCAGGTGGCCGTGCACTGCGAGACCGACAGGGCCATCGAACAGGTCCTGTCCGCCATGGAAAAGGCCATCGCGGCCTACCCCCGCGCCGACCACCGCCACCGCATCGAGCACTGCGAGATCCCCACCGTGGACCAGGTGGAGCGCATGGGCCGGGCGGGCATCCTGGCGGGCATGCAGCCCGCCTTCATCCACTACCTGGTGGATATGGAAGACTACGAAAAACGCTTCGGCTGGGACCGGCTGCGCTGGATGCATCCCTACCGGACCATGCTCGACAACAACGTCATCATGACCGGCGGCTCCGACTGCCCGGTCACCCCGCACGGCCCGCTCACCGGCATCCAGACCGCCGTGCTCCACCCCATCGAGGAGGAACGCCTTACCCCGATGGAGGCCATTCGCATGTTCACCATCGACGCCGCCTACAGCGCCTTTGACGAGGCCAATCGTGGCAGCATCGAACCGGGCAAGATCGCCGACCTGGTGATTCTGAGCGCCGACCCGACAGAGGTACCCCCGGAAACCATCCGCGAGATCAAGATCGTCAAGACCGTCGTGGAAGGCAAACCGGTGGAAGATCCCAGGGACGGGCCCGCGGCCTGACCGCTCCCCCCATCCCTGACCGAAGTCCCGAAAGCACCACCAGAAACACGGAGTGGAATCATGACCCGTAACATTGACGAAGCATTTAAGGAAGCAACTGAATTTATTGATATTATTACGAAGCCTGTGGGCAGTGTCTCCCTGGAGGAGCGCCAAAACATCGCCACCGAGACCGTGGAGAACTTCCGCGACTACATCAACAAGGGGTTCCTGGAGTACCGCAAGTCCGTGACCGAGGCGGGCGAGTTCGCCGTGACCGAGTGGATGGGCCAGGGGTCCATCCTCAAGGACGCCCTGGATCGCGAGTACATCGACATCCTCGGCGGGTTCGGCCTGTACAGCTACGGTATCCGCCACCCCAGGATCGTGGAGGCGGTCAAGGCTCAGCTCGACCGCTCGCCCCAGTACTCCCAGGAGATGCTCGACCCCCTGCGCGCCAAGCTCGCCCGGATCATCGCCAAGCTGACCCCCGGCGACATCCAGTACGGCTTCTTCGCCAACTCCGGCACCGAGGCCGTGGAAGGGGCCATGAAGCTGGCCAAGTTCTACACCGGCAAGAAGGGCTTCATCTCCATGCTCAAGGGGTTCCACGGCAAGACGCTGGGTTCCCTGTCGCTCATGGGCAAGACCGACTACCGCGCCCCGCTGCTGCCCCTGCTCGAAGGCATGCGCCACGTGCCCTTCGGCGACCTGGAGGCCGTGGAGCATGAGCTGAAGTACGCGGCCGCCGTGGGCGACGACATCGCCGCCGTGGTGGCCGAGCCCATCCAGGGCGAGGCCGGAGCCATCGTCCCGCCCGACGAATTCTGGCCCGGCCTGCGCGAGGTCTGCGACAAGTACGAGGTGCTGCTCATCGCCGACGAGGTCCAGACCGGCTTCGGCCGCACGGGCAAGATATTCGGCGTGGACCACTGGGACGTGGCCCCGGACATCATGTGCTTCGGCAAGGCGCTCGGCGGCGGCGTGGTGCCCATGTCCGGCTTCTTCTCCACCCCCAAGTTCTGGGAGGTCATGGAGCCCAACCCGTTCATGCACACCACCACCACGGGCGGCAACCCCCTGGCCTGCGCCTCGGCCCTGGCCGCCATCACGGTCATGCACGAGGAGAACCTGCCCGCCCAGGCCGCCCAGAAGGGCGAGTATGTCAAGGCCCGCCTGGCCGAACTGTCCGAAAGACACCCGGGCATCCTCAAGGAGGTCACCGGCAAGGGGCTGCTCATCGGCATGCACTTCATGGACGACGAGATCGGCTACCACGTGGCCTCCGGCCTGTTCGCGCGCGGCGTGATCACCGCCGGGACCCTGACCAACGCCCGGTGCATCCGCTTCGAGCCCGCCCTGAACATTCCCATGGAACTGCTTGACGAAGCCCTGAACAGAATGGAAGACGTCTTTAAATCGCTGCCCGTCAGCTAAGGAGGATTCCCATGAACACGAACGAGATGAAGCTTTGGATCAACGGCCAGTGGACCGACGCAGCCGACGGCGGCGTGTTGGAAGTGGAGAATCCCGCGACCGGCGAAGTGGCCGCCACTGTGGCCAAGGCCGGTGAAAAGGACGTGCTCAAGGCCGTGGCCGCGGCCAAGACCGCCTTCGAGGACGGCCGCTGGTCCGGCCTGACCCCGTCCCAACGGTCCAAGTGCCTGTGGAAGCTGGCCGACCTGCTCGAGGCCCGCAAGGAGGAGTTCGCCCGCATCGAATCCGAGGACACGGGCAAGCCCTTCGCCTTCCTCAGCCTGGGGGCGGACCTGCCCTTCTGCATCGACAACCTGCGCTTCTTCGCCACGGCCGCCCGCGACACCGGCGGCCACCACGCGGGCGAGTACGCGCCGGGCTACACCTCCCTGTACCGCCGCGACCCGGTGGGTCCGGTGGGCCAGATCGCCCCGTGGAACTACCCCCTGCTCATGGGCGTGTGGAAACTCGGCCCGGCCCTGGCCGCGGGCTGCACCGCCGTGCTCAAGCCCGCCTCCCTGACCCCGCGCACCTCGCTCATGCTCGGCGAACTGACCGCCGAGGCGGGCATCCCCGACGGCGTGGTCAACGTGGTCGCGGGTTCCGTGGGCCACATCCTGACCAGCCATCCGGACATCCGCATGGTCTCCCTGACCGGAGCCACCGAGACCGGCAAGTCGGTCATGAAGAGCTGCGCCGACACGGTCAAGCGGGTCCACCTGGAGCTGGGCGGCAAGGCCCCGTGCCTGGTCTTCAGCGACGCGAACATCGACCTCGTGGCCGAGAAACTGTCCATCGCGGCCATCTGCAACTCCGGCCAAGACTGCACCGCCGCCACGCGCATCATCTGCCACAAATCCGTCGAGAAGCAGGTCTGCAACGTCATGGCCGAGGCCATGAAGAAGATCGTGGTCGGCGATCCCTTTGACGACGCCACCCAGATGGGCTCCATGATCTCCGGCCGCCACCTGGAGATGGTCTCCGGCTTCGTGGAACGCGCCAGGGCCGACGGGGCCACCGTGCTCTGCGGCGGCCAGGCCATCGACCGGCCCGGCCACTTCTACACCCCCACGGTCATCACCGACGTGCGCCAGGACTCCGAGATCGTCCAGCAGGAGGTCTTCGGCCCGGTCATCACCATCCAGACCTTCGACGACGAGGCCCAGGCCATCGCCATGGGCAACGACGTGGTCTTCGGCCTGGCGTCGTCCGTGTTCACCAAAGACGTGGCCCGGACCATGCGCGTGGCCAAGGCCCTGGAGTTCGGCACGGTCTGGGTCAACGACCACCTGCCCCTGGCCTCCGAGACCCCGCACGGCGGGTTCAAGCAGTCCGGTTTCGGCAAGGATCTGTCCGCCGAGGCCGTGGGCGACTACCTGGTGACCAAGCACGTGATGATCAACAACGCCGTCTAGCGGCGCGAAAAAACATTCAACCGCCTGCCCGAGGCAGGCAGAGAGCGACATGGCGAACACCCCCGTTACCCCCATCCGCGTCCCGGTCCGCGCACCGGCCTGCGACGGGCTCTTCATGCCCGGCGAATGGGCCGAGCACGAGGCCACCTGGATGATCTGGCCGTGCAAGCCGTCGGCCTGGCCCTTCGGCATGGACAAGCCCCGTCTTGCCTACGCCGAAGTGGCCAAGGCCATCAGCCGGTTCGAGCCGGTGTACATGATGTGCCGCCCCGAACTCATGGCCCAGGCCAAGGCCCTGTGCGGCGACGCCGTGACCCTGGTGCCCATGGACACCCGCGACTCCTGGGCGCGCGACTCGGCCCCGACCTTCGTCATCGACGGCAGGGGCGGCGTGGCCGGCGTGGACTGGGTCTTCAACGACTGGGGCCACATCGCCCGGTATGAGGGCAAGTACGACGAGCCCATGGCCCAGGCCGTGCTCGAACACCTGTCCATGCGCCGCTACGCCGCGCCCTGCATCATCGAGGGCGGCGGCATCCACTCGGACGGCGAGGGCACCCTGTTGACCACGGAGCAGGTCCAGTTCGACCCCCGGCGCAACGCGGGCTTCTCGAAGGGCGACTTCGAGGCCCTGTTCGCCGCCTACCTGGGCACGGAAAAGGTCGTCTGGCTCGGCAACGGGCTGGAGGACGACGAGACCAACGGCCACGTGGACATCCTGGCCTGCTTCGTCCGGCCCGGCGTGGTCATGGTCCACGACTGCACCGACCCGGACGACGCCAATTACAAGGTCTCGCGGGACGCCATACAGCGGCTCGAAACAACCACGGACGCG
Organism: Pseudodesulfovibrio mercurii; assembly: GCF_000189295.2. Lineage (NCBI taxonomy): Bacteria > Pseudomonadati > Thermodesulfobacteriota > Desulfovibrionia > Desulfovibrionales > Desulfovibrionaceae > Pseudodesulfovibrio > Pseudodesulfovibrio mercurii. The sequence goes on from NC_016803.1 coordinate 1,135,538, forward strand.
CGCGGCCGGTCCTTCGAGATCATCCGTATGCCCCAGCCCGCGCCGCGCTTCAACGGCGACTGGCGCATGGACCTGAGCTACATCAACTTCTACATCGCCAACGGCGGCATCGTCATGTCCTCCTTCGACGACCCCATGGACGAGACGGCGTACAGGCTGATGTGCGAGGCCTTCCCCGGCCACGAGGTGATCCAGCTCCCGTGCCTGGACATCTTCGCCGGGGGCGGCGGCATCCACTGCATCACCCAGCAGCAACCCAAGGGCACGCCCCTGCCGGTATTCTAGGAGCGCAGCATGAGCAAAACCACTCTGGCAGTCACCCAGATGGCCTGCACCGACGACCTCAAAGCCAACGTGGACCGGGCCGAAGCCCTGGTCCGCGAGGCGGCCGCACGCGGCGCGCAGATCATCCTCCTCCAGGAACTGTTCGAAGGACCGTACTTCTGCAAGAAGCAGAAGTTCGAGTACTTCTCCCTGGCCCACGAGGCGCGCCCCGACGACCCGCTCCTGGCCCGCTTCTCCGCCCTTGCCAAGGAACTCGGCGTGGTCCTGCCCGTGTCCTTCTTCGAACGCGCGGGCAAGGCGTACTACAACTCCATGGCCATGATGGACGCGAACGGCCGCATGCTCGGGCTGTACCGCAAGACCCACATCCCCCAGGGACCGGGCTACGAGGAGAAGTATTACTTCAACCCCGGCGACACCGGCTTCAAGGTCTGGGAGACCGCCTTCGGCAAGGTCGGCCTGGGCATCTGCTGGGACCAGTGGTACCCCGAGGCCGCCCGGTGCATGGCGCTCATGGACGCGGACGTGCTCCTGTACCCCACGGCCATCGGCTCTGAGCCGACCATGCCGGACTGCGACTCCATGCCGCACTGGCGGCGCACCCAGCAGGGCCACGCGGCCGCCAACATCCTGCCGGTCTGCGCGTCCAACCGCATCGGCACCGAGACCGACGACGACGTGACCATGACCTTCTACGGCTCGTCCTTCATCACCGACCCCATGGGCGCGCTCCTGGCCGACGCCGACCGGACCACCCAGGGCGTGTTCACCGCCGAGGTGGACTTCGACGAGATCCGCAACTTCCGCACCGGCTGGGGCTTCTACCGCGACCGGCGGCCGAAACACTACCGGACCCTCCTGACCCTCGACGGCCACACCCCGGCCGACTAGGGGAAGCGACCCCGCAACGAAAAGGGCGCCCGGTTTGGCCGGGCGCCCTTTTTTGTTGCAATCGGGGGAGGAAATCGCTTGGCGGCGTTATCGGATGGCTTCGCCTCCGGCGTGCAGGGGTTCACCCCGCTGCCCCCCCTACGCCTTGGGGGAATGGGTCAGAGCAGGCACTGCAGGCCGCCCATGCACCACAGGCAATGGCCGCAGGGGATGGTCGCGCCCAGGCAGTCGCAGTCGAAATCGAAGGGCGCTCCCTTGATGTCGTCGCAGGGCACGAACGGGCAGTTGGAGCAATAGGGGTATTCGTATTCCAGCACCTGGCGGCGGAAATCCGCGTAGGAAGCGCCCCGCCAGATGTCCACCAGGTCGCGCTCGCGGATGTTCCCGAAGAGCCACGGCCGGACCACCTTTTTGCCGCCGTCCAGGTGGCAGGCGTACTGGTGCCACAGGAACTGGCACGGGCTGACGTCCCCCTGCGAGGTGACGAAGGCCGTGCCATCCTCCACGAAATGGCAGCGCCGCTCGTCGCGGGCCTTGAGGGGCGGCAGGCGCAGCTCCAGCCCGGCGCGCAGGGCCGCGTCCCCGGCCTGCCGGAAACGATGCGCCAAGTCCCGCTCCGCCCCGTCGAGGTTGCGCCGGTCCCATTCGAGCAGGTGGGGCAGGTGGACCCACACGCCCGAGGCCTCGGCCTCGGCGAGCAACCCCTTGACCAGCTCGAGCAGCCGCTTCTCCCGGTCCGACTTGACGAACTTCCAGGCCACGCCCTGCTGGTCGTGCAGGTCGAGCCCCTGTTCCGCCGCCCTGGCCTGCCATTTTTCGAACAGGGCCGTGGCCGCCGGGGTGTTGGGGTTGAACAGGGACTGATCCTGCATGGCCTGGTCGTAGGGCAACACGTGGGAGACTATGGCGAAGTCCAGGCCGATCTCCCCGGCCCAGCGGACGACCAGGGGCAGCTGGTCGGCGGTGTCGCGCATGAGCACGAATTCCAGGCCCAGGCGCAGGCTCCGGCCGTACCGCTCCCCTGCCCGGCGCAGCAGGCGGAAGGCGCGCTCCAGGCGGGCCGCCCCGGTCATGCCGTGCAGCTCGCCCCCGGCCGCGAGGCCCATCTCCAGGGTGTCCACCGAGACGCAGAAGGTATCCACGCCGGATTCGACCAGACGGTGGGCCAGGGATTCCGTGACCAACAGCCCGTTGGTCTGGAAGCCGATCCAGCCGGACGCGGGCATGACGGACCGGGCAAAGGCGGCCATGTCCGGCAGGTCGGGATTGAGCAGGGGCTCGCCGATGCCGTTGAGGACCAATGCCTCGCACCGGGCCAGGGCCGGTTCAAGCCGCCGGAAGGCGTCGAGGTCCAGGTCGGTCTCGGGGATGTCGCTGTCCGGGGCGGACTTGACGCACATGGCGCAGCGCATGTTGCAGCGCGTGGTCACCTCCACCTGGAGCCGGGACGGAAAGGACGGTTCCGGACGGGTGGCGGCGGGAGCGGGAAATGTCTGGGGGCGGTTCATGACGGCGGTTCCATGGGGTTGGGTCGGGGGAACCGCCTGTATACGGCAAAGCGGACGCGCCGTCGAGGGGTGCAAGCGGCCCGTTCCCGGCGGGGTCCCCCTATCCGGCCGGGGAGGTCAGACCGGACACCGAGGTGCCGATGAACTCGTCCAGGGTCGCGCCGTCCGACTCGCCGATGAGCCGGTTGATCTCGCGGCCGCCGTGGAACAGCAGAAAGGTGGGCGTGCCCTTGACCGCGAAGCGCTCGGTGGCCGTGTCCAGGTAGTCGGCGTTGTACAGGAAGAACCGAACGGTGTCGCCGTGGGCCCGGTGAGCCGTTTCCAGGACCTGCAACTGCACGGAATATTTTTCATTCCGTTTCAGGAAGGCGATCAGCAGAGGAGAGCCGCCGCTGTGCAGTTCCATGTCGATGGCCTGTGGCTCGATGATCTTGATCGTGCGCATGCGTTCGCTCCTCGCCGGAACGCGGGCCGAAGGTCCGCCGTCCGGGCTTACTCCGACACATAGCAGGGAGCGAGCCGTGTTGCATTACATCAACTCGTTAGTATGGTTATAACTTCATCCCGCCGGATGCGGGACGCGACGGTCCGGGCTCAGCCGTCCAGGCCCCACCCCTTGAGCTTGCGGTACAGGGTGGCCCGGTGCATGCCCAGCAGGCGCGCGGCCCGGACCTTGTTGCCCCCGCACTCGACCAGGGCGGCCAGGACGTCCTCCCGGCCCGGCTTGTGCACGGCGAAGGAGGCCGGGACCAGGGGTTCGGGCTGGACCGAAGGTTCGCGGACCTGGCCCCGGATCTGATCCACCAGGTCCTTGCGCAGGTGCTTGACCTCGATGGTCTTGCCCGGCGACAGGATGCAGGCGTGTTCCAGGGCGTGCTTGAATTCGCGCACATTGCCCGGCCAGGAATAGGTCAGGAGCAGGTCCATGACCTCCTCGGACACCCCGTCGAAATGCTTGCCGAAATTATCCGCGAACACGCCCAGGAAGTGGTCCGTCAGCAGGGGGATGTCCGCCTGCCGGTCGCGCAGGGGCGGCATGGTCACGGGCATGACGTTGAGCCGGTAGTACAGGTCCTCGCGGAAGGCCCCCCGGCGCACGGATTCGCGCAGATTCGCGTTGGTGGCCGCGATGATGCGCACGTCCGCGGTATAGGTCCTGGACTCGCCCACCCGTTCGTATTCGCGACTCTCCAGGAAACGCAGGAGCTTGAGCTGGAGCATGGGGGAGATGTCGCCGATCTCGTCCAGGAACAGGGTGCCGCCCTGGGCCGCCTGGATGCGTCCGACCTTGTCCCGGACCGCACCGGTGAAGGCCCCGCGCACGTGACCGAACAGCTCGCTCTCCAGCAGGCTCTCGGACAGGGCCGAGCAGTTGACCTTGATGAGCGGCTTGCCCGCGCGCACCCCGCCGTGGTGCAGGGCCTCGGCGGCCAGCTCCTTGCCCGTGCCGGACTCGCCCAGGATGAGCACGATGGAGTCCAGGGACGAGAGCTGTTCCAGGAGCTGGTAGATGTCCTGCATTGGGCCGCTGCGGCCGACGATGCTCCGGAACCCGTGGCGCTGCTGCAACTGCTTCTCCAGGTCCGCGATGTGGGAGATGTCGCGCACGATGAGCACCGCGCCCGCATGGTGGCGTTCCCTGTCCTCCAGGGGCGAGCAGTTGATCTCGACCATGCGTTCGCCCATGACCGGGGTCCTCAACTCGATCTCGTAGCCGCGCACGGGCTTGTCCGTGGCCAGGACCTGGCGCAGCACCTGGACGCAGGGGTTGGACTCGTCCCCGACCACCTCCTCGAACCTGTGCCCCCTGGAGCGCTCCTCGTCGAACCCGAACAGGGCCTTGGCCGCGTTGTTGGAGGTGATGATCGACAGGTCGGAGTCCACGGTCAGGATGGCGTCCGGGATGGAGGCGAAGGTGGCCTCCAGGTTCAGGCGGTACTGCTCCTTCTCCTCGGTGGCCAGGGCCAGGGCGCTCTCGGCGGCCTTGTGCTCGGTCTCGTCGCGGCCCACGGCCTGGATCTCCACCACCCGGTTGCGGTCGTCGAGCACGGCCCGGTGGGTCCAGGAGATCCAGCGCTCCTCCCCGTCCGAGCGGACCTGGCGGACCTCCCGATCGAACACGGGCCGCGCGGGATCGAAATGTTCCAGCCATTCGCCCAGGGCCCGGCGGTCCATGGAGCCCAGAAAGTCGAAGACCTCCCGGCCCAGAATCTCGTCCTCGTCCAGACCGGCGAACCGTTCGAAGGCGTTGTTCACGAAGGTCAGCCGGCCGTCCATGCCGTAGCGGCAGATGAGCTCGGTCTGGTCCTCGACCACGGCCCGGTACAGCCGCGCGCCCTCGCGCAGGGCCTCCTCCACGATCTTGCGCCGGGAGATGTCCTGGGCGTAGAGGATGCACACCTCCCGGCCCGCGTTGGTGAAATGACTGATGGACAGCTCCACCGGGAAGGAGGTGCCGTTGCGGCGCTTGAGATAGTCGTAGGAGACCCGATCCCCGCCGTGGGTCATGGCCGACAGGACCTGCTCCGGGTGGGCCACCAGCCCCCGGATGGACACGCCGCGCATCCCGCCCGGCTCATAGCCCAGGGCGCGGGCGGCCGCGTCGTTGCACTCCATGACCGCACCGGCCTCGCGGTCCACCAGGATGATGGCGTCCGTGGCCCCGGCGAACACGCTGCGGTACTGCTTCTCGCTCTCGGCCAGGCCGACCTCGCTGCGCCGCCGGGCCGTGATGTCGCGCAGGGAGACCACGAACCCGGACAGGATGTCGCCCCGGAACACGGGCCGCACCCGGGTCTCCAGGACCATGCCGCCCCGGTGCTCCTCGAGCCGGGCCGCCTCGCCGGTGGTCCGGGCCTTGGCGATGGCCCCCTCGTGCAGGTTCATCACGGACTCCGGGAAGAGCGACGGATAGGCCCGGCCGGCGCATTCGCCCACGTCCCGGCCGAGCAGGCTCTCCAGCGGGCCGCTGCACTCGATGACCGAGGCGGTCTCGTCCAGCAGAAAGGTGACGCCCTCGTCGGCGTCGAGCAGGGAGCGCAGGAATGCCTGGGCGGTGGACAGCCGGGCCTCCTGCACCAGGGCCGTGGAGCGCAGCTCGTTCTCGGCCAGGCCGAGGCGGGCGAGCATCTCCAGCTGGGCGCGGACCACGGGCTTCTGCACGTAGGCCATGGCACCGCAGTCCCTGGCCAGGCGTCCGGGGTTGTCGATGGCCGCGGAGATGAGCAGGATGACCGGCGTGACCAGGCCGAGCCGGGCGGCCTCGTGCACCAGGGAGCCGCCGTCCTCGTCCTTGCCGTGGGCGGCCAGGACCAGGGCCGGTCCGCGCCGGGCCATGAGCGCGGCCGCGGAGGCCGGGCTGGAGGCGGTCTCCACCTCGTATCCCCGGGCTTCGAGGATGTCCTTGATCAGGGCGCGTATGGAAGCGTCGCCGTCGGCGACAAGGATGGTCGAGCTCACCGGCATATCTCCTGGAATGACCCATACATCACTTGTCCCGCGAAAACCAGCCCCGTACCGATACACCTCCTTTTTGACTGTTCATTTCCCTTTTCAGGGTGTATAGCCCCACATATGGTGGAGCCTTATCCATAACTCAGGAGGATTGTATGTCATCTTTTACCGAAGCCGATCTGCCCGTTGACGTCCATCATGGGGAAATGATTACTCTGGCGGACGGGACCACGGTCAGGTTCGAATCCAACGGAGAAGCCAAGGACATTATGGTCAACGACGGGTTCGCCCCGGCCTGCACCCTGTTCCCCGGCAACGATTTCGTCGTCGAAACCGGCGACGGCAATTACCAGATTACCTGTGAATTCGGCGATGTAATGCACATCAAGAAGATCTGATTTCCCGGCCGCGCCCGCCCCGGCGGACGCGGCCAACCCCCTCCCCTCCTTCCCCGACCCATTATTTTCCATGCGGAACAATTCTAACGCCGATGACACGGTGTGGGTTGTCTGCTATGCCTTCGGTACGTCCGCACAGTCGCACGCCGCGCAACCAGGAGGGGAGCCATGGCCAAGATACTGATCGCCGAGGACGACCGCATTTCCCAGAAACTCGCCGTCAAGATCGTCGAGGAACTCGGGCACACGGCCTTTGTCAGCCCGCACGGCAGGCACGCCTATGAATCCCTCATGGCCAACAACGACTTCGAGCTGCTCCTGACCGACATCATGATGCCCGAGATGGACGGCCAGCAACTGATCAAGACACTGCGCGGCGACCAGCAGTTCGACGACCTGCCGATCATCATCATGTCCGCCGTGGTCGGCATCAACGACATCTCCAACCTGCTCAAGCTCGGGGCCACCCTGTTCCTGGCCAAGCCCCTGGAGCGCGAGGAGCTTCAGGACTACATCACCCGCTGCCTGGGGCCAGGCAAGACCTGCCGCAACTGACCGGCCCGCGCGGAAAACCGGGCGCGCCGCTTCCCTTCCCCGGCGAAAATCGCTACACCCGTATGGACGCGGCGCGGCAACGTTGCGCCCAACCTCCAACACAACCCACGGGAGCGAAATGAAAAGCCTGCTGCAATCCCTCTTTGTCTGCGCCCTGCTCGTCCTGACGGTCTGCCCGGCCGCCCTGGCCCAGGACCTGGAAAACACCCTGTACCTGGATCTGGCCTCCGGCCGGGTGGTCATCGAGATGCGACCGGACCTGGCCCCCAGACACGTGGCCCGAATCAAGGAGCTGGCGCGCATGAAATTCTATGACGGCATCGTCTTCCACCGGGTCATCGACGGGTTCATGGCCCAGACCGGCGACCCCACCGGCACCGGCCGGGGCGGTTCCGGCATGACCCTGCCCGCCGAATTCAGCAACGCCCCGTTCCAGCGCGGCACCGTGGGCATGGCCCGCGCCTCGGACCCGGACAGCGCGGACAGCCAGTTCTTCATATGCTTCGCGCCCGCCCCGTTCCTCGACGGCCAGTACACCGTCTGGGGCCAGGTCGTCTCGGGCATGGAGTTCGTGGACCAGATCAAGAAGGGGACCGGCCAGAACGGCATGGTCAGCAACCCCGACAAGATCATCAGCCTGCGCGTGGCCGCCGACGCGCAGTAGCCTCCACGGCGTAACAAAAAGTCCCCGGCTCCCAACGGAACCGGGGACTTTTTCGTCCTTCTGCGCATGGAGCGGACCGGACGCCCCTCCGGACGCTACTGGTCGGTGTACAGGAACCGCTTGATCTTCTGGGTGGGCGTCTTCTCGAAGGGTTCGACCTGTTCGACCACGCGGTTCAGCCGGGCGAAGGTGGAGACCTTGGCGTTGACCTCCTTGTGGAGGTCGTCGAGGATCTTGCGGACCTTGTCGCGCACCTCGGACTCGATCATTTTGCGCACGTCGAACTGCTCGTCCAGGACGTCGTAGTTCAGGTGCACGCGGGCCACCAGCCGACCGGCGGATTCGTAGACCAGGGATTCCAGGACGTAGTCGCTGGCGTTGATGACCGACTCCACCTCTTCGGGGTAGATGTTCTCCCCGCTGGGCCCGATGATGACGTTCTTGAGCCGCCCCTTGAGCCACAGGTAGCCGTCCTCGAACTTGCCCAGGTCGCCCGTACGCAGCCAGCCATCCTCGGTAAAGGTCGCCTCGGTGTCCTTGGGGGCCTTGTAGTACTCGCGCATGACGTTGGGCCCCTTGGCCAGGATCTCGCCCTCGCCCGTGGCCGGGTCCGGGTCGTCGATCTTCAGCTCCACGCCGGGAATGGCCGGGCCGATGACCCGGAAGCGCTGCTCCTGCATGTTGATCCCGGCCAGGAGCGGCGCGGTCTCGGTCATGCCGTACCCCTTGGCGTAGGGCACCTTGGCGTCGATCAGGAAGAGCTCCACCTCCGGGGCCAGGGGCGCGCCGCCGATGCACAGGCAGCGCAGTTCGCCGCCGAAGGCCTCGATGAGCTTTTTACCCGCCACCTGGGAAAGCTTGCGCCGGGTCAGGCCGATCTTCATCAGCCCCCGCGCCACGCCCGAGCCGGTCAGCTTCTTCTTGATCCGGCTGCGGTAGATCTTCTCGATGATCAGGGGGACCACGTTCATGATCGTGGGCTTGACCTGCTGCATGGCGGGCAGCAGGGTCTTGGGGGTCGGGGGCTTTTGCAGGTAGTAGACCGCGCTGCCGGACAGGATGGGGATGAGCAGGCCCACGGTGCACTCGTAGGTGTGGGCCATGGGCAGCACGGACAGGAAGCGGTCGGTGGCCAGGACCTCGATGGTCCCGACCCCGGAAATACAGTTCTGGACCAGGTTGCGGTGGGTCAGGACCACGCCCTTGGAGTGGCCGGTGGTGCCCGAGGTGTAGAGGATGGCGGCCACGTGATCGGCGGTCAGCTCGAAGGGCGCGCCGGTCTTCCGGTCGATGAACCGGCGGGCCGAGGCGCTGAACCACTCCACGGGCCTGCGGGCCGTGTCCGAAAAGCGCTCCACGGTCTCCTTGTAGGAATCGGAGAACTTCTCCATCTTTTCCCGGGCGGTGTCGCTGAACCGGTTCATGCGCTCACGGGCCGTCTCGGGCAGCTTGTCGCGGGCCGCCTCGCCCAGGTGTTCCACCCGGTCCAGGGCGGCCTCGGCGAACTGCTCGATGCGCCCTCCCGCATTGTCCAGGGCCTCGCGGAAGGTGGTCCGGGTCCCCTCCCCGTCCTCCATGGAGAAGTCGTCCATGACCATGACGATCTCGACAAAGGACTCGTCCTCGCCCTCGACCTTGTCCATGTAGCGGCGGGAGGCGATGACCATGCGCGCCTCGGAGTGGCGCAGGATGTGCTGCACCGCGCTGGGGTGGAACTCCTGGAGGATGGGCACCACGACGGCCCCCATGGTGGTCACGGCGAAATAGCTGACGGCCCAGTTGGGCATGTTCTCGCCGATGAGGGCGACCTTGTCCTCGGGCTTGATGCCCAGCCCGCGCAGCACGGTCTGCAATTCACGCACGTTCCGGCCGAACCGGGCATAGGTCATGGGCTCGCCGCCCACGAAGGCCAGGGCGATGCGGTCCGGGAACCGTTCCACGGAACGATCCAGCAAATCCTTCAAGGTCATGTCGGCAGTATCGCTCACGCACCCTCCCCGATGATCATGAGACAAAAGCGGGCCCCAGCGGCGCGCCAACATGCCATATCACGTTACGGGCCCGCGTCAAGCACGGGATGGGGATGCGGGACCGAAGGCCGGGCCGGACCGGATCAGTCCAGGGCCGCCCGGACCACGGTCTCGGCGTGGATGCGGCAGGTGTCCAGGGTGGGCACGTCGGTGTCGCCGGGCCGGACCAGCAGGCCGATCTCGGTGCAGCCGAGGATGACCGCCTCGGCCCCGCGCGCGGCCAGTTCCTCGATAATGCGCAGGAACTCGGCGCGTGAGCCGTCCAGGAACTCGCCCCGGCACAGCTCGTCGAAGATGACCCGGTCCACGAGTTTGCGGTCCCCGGCCTCGGGCACCAGGACCTCGAAGCCGTGGTCCTGGAGACGCCCCACGTAAAAATCGTCCTCCATGGTGAAGATGGTCCCGAGCAGGGCGACCCTGGCATAGCCGCCCGCGCGGGCGGCCTCGGCCGTGGCGTCGGCGATGTGCACCAGGGGCACGGAGACCGCCTCGGCCACCCGGTCGGCCACCTTGTGCATGGTGTTGGTGCCGATGACCATGAGTTCGGCCCCGGCCGACTCCAGGGTGCGGGCCGCGTCGGCCAGCCGATTGCCCACCCCCGCCCAGTCGCCCGCGCACATCAGTTCGCGCAGGGGGGCGAAGTCCACGGAGTTCATGAGGATGCGGGCCGAATGCAGGCCGCCCAGCTCCGCCTTCACCGCCTGGTTCATGACCCGGTAGTATTCCAGGGAGGATTCCCAGCTCATGCCGCCGATGAGTCCGATGGTCTTCATGATGCGCTCCTATGCGAGGAAGTAGCGGCCCGCCGCCACCAGAATCATGCCCAGGGCCACGGTGCCGAAAAAGGACCTGGTCCGCCAGGCCAGCAGGAAGGCCGGGACCGCGGCCCACAGGAAGTAGTTGTCGAGGGACACGTCCACCCTGCCGTCCCGGAGCAGCAGGGCCGGGAAGAGCATGGACGACAGGACCGCCGCCGGGACGTAGGACAGCCAGCGGACCACGGATTCGGGCAGGGTCCGGGAGGCCAGGGCCACCAGCGGGACCATGCGCGGGATGTAGGTCACGGCGAGCATGCCGACGATGGTCAGGAAGACTATTTTCTGGTCCATGATTCCACTCCCGCGCCGAAGGTTGCGCCGATGACCGTGGCCAGGATGACCGACCACTGGGCCGCGCCCGCCTGGTTCAGGACCAGGGCGAGCAGCCCGCTGAACCCGGCCACCAGGACGTGCAGGCCGTTCTTCATCTGCATGACCAGGAGGGCGATGAACATGGCGGGCAGGGCGTAGTCGATGCCCAGCGGCTCCACGCTCGGGATGGACGCCCCGGCGAAATAGCCCGCGAACGAGGCCAGCACCCAGGAGACCTGGGCCAGGCCGTTGATGCCAAAGCAGGTGGTCTTGTTCAGGTCGCCGCGCGCGAAGCGCACCGAGTGCACGGCGAAGGACTCGTCCGTGACCTCGTAGGCGAACAGGGCCAGCTCCCACTTGTTCCAGGACTTGAGGTTCGGGGCGAGCGAGGCGCTCATGAGCAGGTGGCGCAGGTTGACCACGAAGGTGGTGGCGATGATGGACACCGGGTTGAGGCCCGCCGCGAACATGGCCACGGCGATGAGCTGGGCGGACCCGGCGTAGACCAGGACCGACATGAGCACGGTGTTGAGCAGGGACAGTCCGGCTTGCTGGGCCAGGACGCCGTAGGCCGCGCCCACGGGCAGGTAGCCCATGACGATGGGCGCCACCTGGCGGGCGGCGGACAGCATGGGCGAGCCGGGCTGCTCCCCGGCAAGGGCTTGGGTGGTCATGACAAGCGTCTCTCTGAGCGTTTTTCGGGCCATGGCCCGGTTAATCTGCTGTATCCACGCCTTGCAGTAAAGCCGAAAATCTGTAATCGGTACAGATACAGTTCAAACAAAAATCATACGAAACAGATTCCGGGGAACCATGGACACCTACCGCTACCGCACCGTGGAAAAGAACGTCATGACCATGATCGACGCGGGCGCGCTGGCGCTGGGCGACAAGCTGCCCTCCCTGCGCTCCCTGAGCGTCAAGCTCGGCGTGTCCGTGTCCACGGTCAACCAGGCGTACCTCGAACTGGAACGCAAGGGGGTCATCGAGTCCCGGCCCCGGTCCGGGTTCTTCGTGCGCCGGGAGTCCCGGCGGCTGCCGCGCACCGAGACCGCGCCCACGCCCATGAGGCAACCGAGGCCGGTGACGCGCATCGGGCTCATCCAGACCGTGCTCGAATCCGTGGGCGCGGCGGACCGCGTGGCGCTGGACGTCATCGCGCCCGGCCCCCAGCGCATGCCGCTACGCGAGCTGGGGCGGATCACGGCGGCCATGGTCCGGGCCGAGCCCGAGCGGGCCATGGGCTACGCGCCCATCCCCGGCGACCCCAAGCTCATCCGGCAGATCGCCTACCGCTCCATGGAGTTCGGCATCCCGGCCGAGCCCGACGACCCGCTGATCACCGCCGGGTGCATGGAGGCCCTGTACCTCTCCCTGCGCTCCATCTGCCGCCGGGGCGACACCGTGCTCATCCAGTCGCCCACCTACTACTGCTTCCTCCAGCTGCTCGAAACCCTGGGGCTGCGGACCATCGAGGTGCCGTCCGACCCGGAGCGCGGGGTCGCGCCCGAGGAGCTGGCCCGCGCGCTCAAGACCTTCGACATCGCGGCCTGCGTGCTGGCGCCCAACTTCAACAACCCGGACTCAAGCCTGACCCCGGACGAGGCCAAGGCGGAGATCGTGGCCATGCTGGCCGAGCGCGACATCCCCCTGGTGGAGGACGACGTGTACACGGACCTGCACTTCGGCCCGAAGCGGCCCGGCACCTACAAGCAGTTCGACCGGAAGGGGCTGGTCCTGCTCTGCTCCTCCTTTTCCAAGACCATAGCGCCCGGCTACCGGGTGGGCTGGATGCTGCCCGGCCGGTACCGGCAGAAGGCGCTCGAGATCAAGGCCACCACCAACGTGTCCAGCTCGGCCCCGGCCCAGATGGCCATCGCCGAATACCTGCGCCAGGGGCGGCTGGAACGGCACCTGAAGCGGCTGCGCACGGACCTGGAGCGGCAGATGGACACCATGCAGCTCCACCTGGGCCGCCATTTCCCGGCCGGGACCCGCGTGACGCACCCGGTGGGCGGCGCGGTCCTGTGGTTGGAGCTGCCCCGGTCCGTGGACGGGGCGGAGCTGTTCTTCCAGGCCCGGGCCGAGGGCGTGGGCATCGCACCGGGGGCCATATTCTCCACCCAGGACAAGTTCGCCAACTACATCCGGCTGAGCTGCGGCTGCCCGTGGACCGACGAACTGGAACAGGGCGTGCGCACCCTGGGCCGCCTGGCCGGGTCCATGTGCGCGTCCTGATCGGGGCCATCACGTTTTCCGACTTTACCGCCAGGGCCTCCCCGAGTATCTTCGCGCTTCCGAAACCCCGAGAGGAGACCATGCGCCCCATCGACCCGAAACAGACATCCTACGGCTTCGCCGCCGCCCTGGCCGCCTTCCTGGGCTGGGGCCTCCTGCCCGTCTACTGGAAGGGCCTGATCACCGTGAACCCCTTCGAGATCCTCTGCCACCGGGTGGTCTGGTCCCTGGTCTTCATCGCGGTCATCCTGACCCTGCGCCGGGGGTGGGGCGAGACCTTCTCCCCGCTCAAGTCGCCGCGCGACCTGCTCATCCTGACGGCCAGCTCGCTCATGATCGGCTGCAACTGGCTGCTGTACATCTGGGCCGTGAACACCGACCACGTGCTCGAGACCAGCCTGGGCTATTACATCAATCCCCTGGTCAACGTCCTGCTCGGCTTCGTCTTCTTCCGCGAGCGGCTGCGCCCGCTCCAGACAGTGGCCATCGGCCTGGCCGCCCTGGGCGTGGCCAACTCGGTCATGGCCCACGGCGAGCTGCCGTGGATCTCCCTGGCCCTGGCCGTGAGCTTCGGCCTGTACGGGCTGCTGCGCAAGATCGCCTCAGTGGAGTCCCTGCCCGGCCTATTCCTCGAGACCATGGTGCTGGGGCCCTTCGCCCTGGGCTACATCCTCTGGCTCCAGGCCCACGGCGCGTCCGCCCTGTTCCACCAGGGGCTCTCCGTGGACCTGCTGCTCCTGGGCGCGGGCGTGGTCACGGCCTCGCCGCTCATCGGCTTCGCCTACGGGGCCCGGCGGCTGCAACTGACCACCCTGGGGCTGCTCCAGTACCTCTCCCCGTCCATCGCCTTCCTGCTCGGCGTGTACGTCTACAGGGAGCCGTTCACCCCGAGCCACCTGCTGACCTTCGCCCTGATCTGGGCAGGGCTGATCGTCTACACCGTGGAATCGGTCCTGACCATGCGCCACCAGCGCCGCCTGCGCCGCCCGGCGGCTCCCCGGCACGCGGCCTGACGGCCCGGTCCCGCGCCCCGTCCCCGCACCGTTGACAACCGCAGCTTCATCGCCTATCGTCGATGTACGATGAAAGAGACTGAAGACGCCATGCAGACCAACCCCACGGCCCGGACCGACGACGAGACGTTCCTTGCCGACGTGTGCAAGGGGTTGGCCCATCCGGCGCGCGTCAGCATCCTCCGGCGACTGCTTGCCGAGGACCGCTGCGTCTGCGGCCGCCTGGTCGAAGGGCTGCCCCTGGCCCAGTCCACGGTCAGTCAGCATCTCAAGATTCTCAAGAATGCCGGTCTGGTGCGCGGTGAGGTGGAAGGTCCCAGGACCTGCTATTGCATCGACCGCGAGACCCTGGCCCGCTTTGCCCCCCTCGTCCGCTCCCTGCTTCGCGCAGGACTCGCCAAGGAGGCGTCATGAAAGGACTCGACGACAAGCCCCTGACCGGGACCACCCCCGAGCCCCTCGAACCCCTGGCCCTGATGGCCCCGCCGGACGTTCCGGCCCGAGACGACGCGCCCTGTTGAGGGCCCAGGCCCGACCCCCGTGCCGGGGTCTTCGAAAAGCCGGGCTACGCCGTGGAACCCTTTGTGGACGGCTTCGCCAGGACGGCGGCCGGTCCGGTGCCGCGCGTGCGCACCTATCTGCGCCGCGACGACCGCGTGGGCGATCTGCGCGCCCGCCTGGGCACCAACCGCCACGACTTCAAGGTGGTGCCTGGCCTGTACTGCGTGGGCGAGCCCGACCGGACCTCGCCGGTCCTGGTCACCGCCAACTACAAGCTGACCTTCGACACCCTGCGCGAGCGGCTGACCTCCATCGACGCCTGGCTGCTGGTGGTGGATACGCGCGGCATCAACGTCTGGTGCGCGGCGGGCAAGGGGTTGTTCACCGCTTCCGAGGTGGCCTTCAGCGTCAACGCGGTCCGGCTGCACCAGGTGGTCGAGCACCGCGAACTGATCCTGCCCCAGCTGGCCGCCACGGGCGTGGCCGCCCGCGAGGTGGAGCGCATCTGCGGCTTCAAGGTCCTATGGGGCCCCATCCGGGCCAGGGACCTGCCCGCCTTCCTGCGCAACGGCAACAAGGCGGACGAGGCCATGCGCGGCGTGACCTTCACCTTACGCGAACGGGCCGCGCTCATCCCGGTGGAACTGTACCAGCTGCGCAAGCCCCTGTTCGCGGCCATTCCGCTGCTCTTCCTGCTCTCCGCCCTGGGGCCGGACCTCTTTTCCCCGCCCGCCCTGTGGCAGCGGGGCATCTCGGCCGTCACGGCCACCCTGGTCGGCGCGCTGGCGGGCAGCGTGCTGGTCCCCCTGTTCCTGAACAGGCTGCCCTGGCGGCAGTTCTGGCCCAAAGGCGCGCTGGTCGGCGGGGCCGCCGGGACCCTGGCGGCACTGTACCTGCCCGTGCACGGCTGGGCCGACCCCCTGGCCCTGACGCTCTGGGCCACGGCCGTGGCCTCCTGGCAGGCCATGAATTTCACGGGCTCGACCCCCTACACCTCGCCCTCGGGCGTGGAAAAGGAAATGCGCCGGGGCATGCCGCTCCAGGCACTGGCCGCGCTGGCCGCCGCAGGGCTGTGGCTGGCCGGGCCGTTCCTCGGTTGACCGGGAGACTGATGATGAAGGATTTCCGCTATATCGACGGCGTGTCCAGCCTGGCGCTCGACACGGACAAGTGCGTGGGCTGCGGGTCCTGCGTGGACGTCTGCCCGCACCGCATCCTGGCCGTGCGGGAGCGCAAGACGACCATCCTCGACTTCGACGCCTGCATGGAGTGCGGGGCCTGCGCCCGCAACTGCCCGGTGGAGGCGATCACCGTCACCCCCGGCACGGGCTGCGCCGCCTACCTGGTCTCGGTCTGGCTGCACCGGCTGACCGGGCGCAAGATCGACGCCGCCTGCTGCTAGTCCGCGAGCAGGGCGGGCAGCTCGGCCACGGTCAGGACCCGCGCGTAGGCCGCGCCCAGGGCGGCCAGAAACGCGCCGTGCACCTGGCCCGCCGGGATGGTCCGCCCGGCGAAGACGAGGTCGCGGGTGGCCGAGGCATCGGCCAGGACCAGGCAATCGAAGCCGAGGTCCGCGGCCGCGCGTACCCCGGCGTCCAGGCACATGTGGGTCATCATTCCGGCCACGGCCAGCCGTTCCACCCCGGCCGCACGCAATTGCGCGAGCAGGTCCGTGTCCCGGAAGCTGTTGGGATAGTGCTTGGTGATTACGGACTCCCCCTCCAGCGGGCGGACCGACCCGTGGATGGCCGCGCCCTCGGTGCCGGGCAGGAAGAAGGTCGCGCCCTCGTACGTGGATTCGTGGCGGACGTGGTACACGGGCAGGCCGCGCTTCCGGAACAACGCGAGAGCCTCGGCCGCGCGGGCCGAAGCCTCCGGGCCGCCGACGAGTTCCATGCGTCCGCCGGGGAAATAGTCGTTTTGCAGATCGATGAGCAACAGCGCCGTGAGCATGTGGGCCTCCGTTTTTTTTCGTCACGGTACCCGCCTCGCCGCGACGGGGTCCAATCGCTTTCCCCGATGTGCCCTTTCGAATATCCGATTTCCTAATCTGAAGGCTTGCCCGAACGTTGGCCCTGCGCTATACAATTAAGAATCGGACAAGTACCCGAACATAAACCCTGTTGCCCCGGATTCGACCATGACCGACCTGCCCGCGCACGATTCCCTGTGCGTCGTCTGGACCTCCTCCGACCCCGAAGTGGCCGACAACCTGGCCTTCATGTATGCGCACAACGCCCTGCGCGAGGGGTGGTGGGAACGGGTCCGGCTGATCATCTGGGGACCCTCGGCCGCCCTGGCCGCCCGTGACGGACACATCCGGGCGCGGATCACGGAGATGCTGGACGACGGCGTGGAGGTCTGGGCCTGCCGGGCCTGCGCAGAGAACTACGGCGTGGTCGACTCCCTCGAAGCGCTGGGCGCACACGTGCTCTACGTGGGCAAACCCTTCACCGACATGCTCAAGGGCGGCTGGACCCAGCTGACCTTCTGAGGCGGGCCGACGCAGGAAACGGGTACAGAGCGGAGACACAGGTGAACGACACGCAGCGCCATACGACCCACGCGCCGGACAACCCCGTGCACATCCTCGTCGCCGAGGACTCGGAGAGCAACCAGATGCTCCTCTCCCTGTACCTGAACGATTCCGGCTACGCCCTGGACTTCGCCATGAACGGCCGCGACGCCGTGGAACGCTTCAAGAGCGGCTCCTACGGCCTGGTGCTCATGGACATCTTCATGCCCGTCCTGGACGGGCTGGACGCCACCCGCGAGATCCGCGCCTTCGAAAAGGAGCGGGGGCTCGCCCCGGTGCCCATCGTGGCCGTGTCGGCCAACGCCTTTGACGAGGACAGGAAGCGCTCCATGAAGGCGGGCTGCTCCGATTTCCTGGCCAAGCCCATCCGCAAGATTCCGCTGCTCAAGTTTCTCGCCGACACCCTCGGCAAAAAACCGCTGCCATGACCCGCGCAGCCCTCCTCCGCAACATCCTCAAACTACAGGAACCGGAAGCCGCACTGGCCTGCCGGACGGAGGGGGGACCGCCGGGCGAGGCGCGCATCATCGAGGCCAACGAGGCCGCCAGCGCCCTGCTCGGCCTGAGCCGGGAGGAACTGCTGGACCGGACGCCCGGCGAGGTCATCACCAATTTCGCGGCCCTGGCCGGAGACGCGCCCGCCTTCGAGACCGGCTCCCAGCGCATCGAGCACACCCTGTGCGGCAAAGGCCGGGCCACGCCCGTGGAGATCCGCTCCCACGGCCTGGACCTCGACGGCGATCCCCTCTTCGTCCTCATCCTCCGGGACATCACCGTGCGGCGACGGCGGGAGATGAAGAACGACCTGGACGAACAGCGGTTCAAGACCCTGTACAGCCTGTCGCGAATGATCAACCGACCCGAAGAGCACATCCTGGACTACGCCCTGGTGCAGAGCGTGTACATGACCGACAGCCGCATGGGCTACATCGGCTTCCTGGACGAAACCGAGTCCCGGCTGCTCCTGCGCCCCTGGACCGTGCCCGGCCTGGGCGAGTGCACCGTGAAGGACAGATCGCGGGTCTTCGCCATCGAAGGGGCCGGGCTGTGGGCCGAGGCCGTGCGCCAGCGCCGACCGATCATCACCAACGACTACGCCTCGGCCCCGAACAGGCGGGGCACCCCCGAAGGGCATGTGCCGCTCGTCCGACACATGAACGTCCCGGTCATGGACAACAACCGCATCCGGATGCTGGTCGGCGTGGCCAACAAGGACGAGGACTACACCGAATCCGACGTGGTCCAGCTCTCCCTGATCATGGAGGGGGTCTGGCACATCATCCAGCGCAAGCGCATGGAGGCCGACCTGATCCGGGCCATGCGCGAGGCCCGCCAAGCCGACCGGGCCAAGAGCCAGTTCCTGGCCAACATGAGCCACGAGCTGCGCACCCCCCTAAACGGCATCATGGGCATGACCCAACTCCTCCTGGGCAGCGGGGGGCTGACCGAGGAACAGCGGGAATACCTGTCCCTCAGCCTGGAATCGAGCATCAACCTGTCCGGGGTGCTGACCTCCCTGCTCGACCTGTCGAGCATCGAATCCGGCGGCACCGGGCTGACCCGGACGGACTTCGACCTGCCCGACGTCATCCGGTCCGCCGTGACCCCCCAGCTCCCCCAGGCCGAACTCAAGGGGCTGCAACTCGCCTGCCGCCTGGACGGCTCCGTCCCGGCGCGGGCTCACGGCGACGGGGAAAAACTGCGTCAGATCATCGTCAACCTGGTGCACAACGGGGTGAAGTTCACCCAGGAGGGGTTGGTCACGGTGACCGCCTCCTGCGCGCCGCGCGAGGACGTCCCGGACGGGATCACACTGTCCGTCTCGGTGGCGGACACCGGCGTGGGCATCCCCGAGGACAAGCGCGAGGCCGTGTTCGAGAGCTTCATGCTCGGCGAGGAGTACATGACCAAGCGGTACAGCGGCCTGGGCCTCGGCCTGACCATCTCCCGCAAGCTGGCCGAACTCATGGGCGGAACCCTCGAACTCGAACACCACACGGGCAAGGGGTCCGTGTTCACCCTGAAGGTGCCCCTGCTGCGCCGGACGAACTGGACCGAGTTCCCTGCCCCGGACGAAACGACCGACCCGAAGCTGAACATCCTGGTGGCCGAGGACGAGGAGATCAACGCCCTGGCCACCTCGCGCCTGCTGCGCACGCAGGGCCACGCCGCCATCGTGGTGGACAACGGCCAGCGCGCCATCGACGCCCTGATGCGGGGCGGTTTCGACATGGTCCTCATGGATGTGCAGATGCCGGTCATCAACGGCCTGGAGGTCACGGAGATCATCCGTTCGGGCGCGGCCGAGGGCATCGACGCGGGCATCCCGATCATCGGCCTGACCGCCTTTGCCGACGAGGGAGACCGCGCCCGGTTCCTCGACGCGGGCATGGACGATGTCGTGACCAAGCCCTTCGACGCCCACCGGCTCCTGGACGCCGTGCGCCTGGTGGCCCGGACCCGCGGACGCGTCTGAGCCCGGCCCGCGCAAAAAAGGCCGCACCCTCGCGGGCACGGCCTCAATCATGCATCCATGAGCCCGGATCAGCCGAGCAGTTCGTTGACCTTCTTCATGACCGCGAAGGCGTCGGCCACGTAGAGCACGTCGCACTTGCCCTGGGCCCAGCCGCAACCGGCGTCCAGGTTGATGGCCCGGCGCTCCTTGATGAAGCGCCAGCCGACCACGTGTGGCTCCTCGCCGTGGCAGCAGGTGGACAGTCCCTTGGGATGGCGCGGGGTCGCGCCGGTCTGCCCCACCTGGTGCATGTGCGTCAGGAACGAGATGACCGCGCCGCCCTCGCCCGAGATGTCCACCAGGGACTTGGATGAGCCGAGCGACGACTTGGTGGCGTCCAAGAAGGACAGGATGGTCGATTCGGCCACGTCCACGTGGGTCGCGCCGTCGGCCTGCTTCTTGGTCCAGCCCGCGCCCGCGACGAAGAGCAGCGCCGCGTCCGGACGGATGGTCTGCTGGTCCTCGGAGGCGCACTCCATGCCCGCCACCCTGGTGCGCGAGGCCACGGCCACGTCCAGGGTCTCCACGTCCGCCGCGCCCGCGCCCTCGAAGGGTTCGGCGCAGCCGGAATCGAGGGTCAGGACCCAGGGCCGCTCGTCGCGGGTCAGGGTGCCCTCCATGCGCTGGCGGTAGAACCAGCGTTTGGCCACGGGCTTGCCGTCCTCCACGGACAGGCCGGACAGGTGGGTGTCCACCCGGCCGCCCAGGCGCACGGCCAGACCCGGCAGGGCGCGGCTGAAGCGCGAGGTGGCCGGGGCCACGACGATCTCGGCGCTGCACGCCTTGGCGATGGCCTCCGCGGCCGCCAGGTCCGAGGCGTAGCGCCCGTCCGCGAAGTCCGCGCCGGACACCGCGTATAATTTGGCGTTGCAGCCGCCGATGGTCCCGGCGGCCTCGGCAACGTCCGCGCCGATCAGGCCCACGGCCAGCTCGGCACCCAGGCCGTCGGCCAGCGCCTTGGCGGCGGTCAGGACCTCAAGGGCCGACTTGTGCAGGGAATTGTCGCATTCCGTGTGTGCAAGAAACAAAACAGTCATGGCGATACCCCCTAGCCCTTGATCCATTCGACGATTTCCCTGGCCATCTCCTCCACCGGCACGTCCTTGACGATGCGGGTCTCGCGGCGCTGCCTGGGCAGCTCCACCGAGGAGAATTTCAGGCTGGTGCCGGACAGGTCGGCGGGCTTGGCCTGCATCAGGGCGGGCATGTTCTTCTGCATGTTCTGCATGCCCACCTGCGGGTTGTTCGGCGGCTCGGGCAGCTCGCCGGTGGCCCAGCCGAAGGCGGCCGGAGCGCCGTCCACCACGGACTTCTGGTACGCACCGCCCTCCACGCGCTCAAGCACCTCCAGGGAGCCGTCGTCGCCCACGGTGAGCCTGTCCACGCCCTGGAACTGCTCGGTCACGCCGAGCATCTCGCCGACCATCTGGATGACCGCGCCGGAGCCGCGCGAGGCGGACTGCCAGCCGCCGAAGAGCAGCAGCCTGGACTTGTCCAGCCCGCCGATGCCCTCGATGGTCGCGGCCAGGACCTTGGCGGTCTCGTAGGCGTCGGTGAAGCCCGAGGCGGAGCCGTCGGCCACCACCAGCTGGAACGGGACCTTCTGGGCCACGGACATCATGACCTGCTGCAGCTTGGCCTTGGGGCCGAGGCTGACCAGCCAGACCTGGCTGCCCGGATTCTTGGCGGCCAGGCTCGCGGCCTCGTACAGGGCGTGCCCGGCCCACGGGTCGAGCACGGCGGGGAGCATCATCTCGTTCTTCAGGGACGGCCCGGCGGGCCCGTCCTGGGGCGCGAGCGTCTGGAGCGGGTCCGGAACGATGGACCCGCAGACCACGATGTGGAATTCACTACCCATGCATTGTTCTCCTTAGATTAGCGGCGGCAATCGCATTTCTCATGCCGTCCATTTACCGCCTTCGGCGAATGCCTCCGGCGGCTTAAGAACCTTTTGAAAAAGGTTCTTAAGAATCTCCAAAACTTATTGGCGCCGCTTCGCGGGGTTGGCCGCGAATATCTGGCTCTTTTTTAATGAACTATTTCGCCGAAGGCGACAGCGGGACTCCAAAGGGCTCGCCCTTTGGCCGCCGGAGGCGAAATCACCTGTCGCATTCGCCGCAGGCGATTCCACCCTGTCTTTATCCTAATTCTCCACGGAATGCAGCCCGCCGGAGCCCGCGCGGAACTGGACGTTGGTCCGTTCCGGGTCGTTCGGGTCGGACTTGCTGCAATTCCACAGGCACGCCCCGCAGTGCACGCACTTTTCGCGATCGAAGAGCGGCGCGCCGCCGTCCGGGTTGGTGTAGATGGCCTGGCCCGAGCAGGCCTCGATGCAGACCTGTTCGCGGCAGGTCGCGCACCGGGCCGGGTCCGCGAAGCGCACATGGTCGGCGTAGCCGGGGTTGGCCTGGACCTTGCCGCCCATGAGCAGGGCGTCCTGGTGGGAGACCAGCAGCTGTCCGTCCAGGGGGATTTCCGGCCAGCCCGCGCGGTCCATGAGCGCGTCGTGCAGGGACTTGCCCTGCTTGGCGCAGTCCGCGCGGATGGCCGCGATCTCGCCCGCCGGGATGACGTCGCGGTAGTAGTCCTCCACGGACGGGATGCGCTCCTGGGGGCGCAGTGCCTTGCCCGGCATGTTCAGCAGGCCGTTGGTCAGCCCGGTCAGCCCCATGCCGAGGAAGCCGGAGAGGACGGACCGGGTGAAGCCGTCGCGGGACTTTTTGGCCACCTCGGCCTCCTTTTCGACCCAGGAGGCGCGGCGGCGGGAAACATAGGTGTTCTCGAGATTTTCCTTGGTGAAGGCGCGGCCGGACTTGAGCAGTTCCAGCACGGCCTCGCCGAGCTGCACGCCCGTGGCCCAGGCCTCGTCCACGCCCGAGCCGGTCAGCACGTTGGTGGAGCCGGACCCCTCGCCAATGCGCGCGAACCCGTCGCCGCACAGGATGGGCTCGCCGTGCTTGCCCGACTCGTTCAGGGACTTGGCTCCCCAGGAACGCAGGGTGCCGCCCTGAAGGCGCTTCCACAGGTAGGGATGGAGCATCCAGTGCTGCATGTAGCGGTAGGCCGTGCGCACCGGGTTGTCGAACCAGGACGGCACGAAGATGCCCAAACTCGCCACGTTGCCGGGGTAGACGTACAGGAAGCCGAAGATCTCGGGCTCGGGGTAGCCGATGGTGTGCAGCACGGTGCCGGGCTGCCAGTCGCAGCCCTCGGGCAGCTCGACCACGCACTTCATGCCCACGGCCCACTCGCGCTGGCAATTGTCGCCGGGCATGCCCAGCCTGCGGTTGAGCTCCCGTCCCACCGGCCCAACCGGGCCGTCGGCCACCACGGTCAGGGCGGCCTTCATGTCCATGCCCGGCATGTAGCCCGCGTTCGGGGTGCCGTCCTTGTCCACGCCCTGGTCGGCCATGCGCACGCCCTTGACCGCCGTGCCCTCGACCAGGGGCTCGGCCACCGGGCTGGACGGCCAGATCTGGGCCAGGCCCGTGCCCATCAGGTTCGCGCCCACCCACTGGTTGAGCTGGCCGATGGAAAACAACATGCCGGGATGTTTTTCCAGAAATTTCGGGATGTACGGCAGCTCATACGCGCCGTCCTTCATGAACCCGCCCAGGATCTTGTCGGCCAGCCTGAACAGCCCCGGCCTGCGGCTCGCGCCCACCGGATCGGTCAGGAACAGGACCTTCTCCTCCCGGACCTCGCAGGCCATGGGAATCTGGGACAGGTCCAGGTCCGGGAACGTGGCCCGGATGGAGCGGCCCTTGGTGACCACGCCCGACACGCCGAAGCCGATGTCGTCGGCGCGCTCGTAGCAGATGACCTGGGGCGGCATGCCCGGCATGACCTTGGATTCGGCCGCGAAGGTGCCGTCGTCGTTCATCAGCCCGCGCGTCAGGGTCGTCAGGAACCCGCCCGCGGCAGGGCCGAAGCCCACACATACAATATCCGTCTCCATCTCGACACGCGGCATCTCGTCGCTCATGGGTGCGCCTCCCCCGGACCCCCAGCCCCTCTTCCCTCCTGAACTTTTTATGTCGCTACGCGAAAATCGGGGGGAGTGACCAGGCGTTTTCCTTCCCGGTACGCCTGGGGGGTGGGTGGGTTGAAGTTATCGTTCGGGGCGGGGATTCGGCCCCTGCCCTCCACGCCGCCCGACCGGGCCTGCCTATCCTGCACCCTTCCCGGCGGCGTGGCGACAAAAAGTTTTGGAAGGGAAAACGCGGGAGGGAAGCCTTTCGAAAAGGCCTCCCTCCCGCGTGGTCGTCGTTTTGCTAGCCCTGCGGGTAGTCGAGGGCCTCGGGAATCATCACCTCGGCCAGGGCGTTGCCCGCGCGGTCCTTGGCCAGGCGGCAGCCCGCCAGGCACATGTCCACGGTGGCCTTGAGTTCGCGGAACCGGATCAGGTCCGGGCGCGCGCACTTGGACTGGTCGCCCAGGGTGCCGTCCTCGGCGCATTCGGCCTTGGACTTCAGCTCGGGCTCGCACTTCTCGGCGATGCCGCCGTCCGGGGTCGGACAACGGTTCCAGTTGTACCCGTAGACCAGTTCTGAACAGATGCGGGCCACTTCACCGGCGGCGCGGGCGGCCTGGACGTGGCACAGGTCCTTGTAGAACCCGGTCAGGTCGTCGATTCCCTCGGCCAGGGTCATGGACAGGGGGCCCTTCTCGATGAGCTCCAGGACGTCGGAGGCCAGGTGGTAGGCGCCGAGAATCCAACCGAGCGCGTCGGCCATGGGGAAGGTCACGCCCTGCCGCTTGTTGTGGTAGAGCTTGCGGCCGTCCTGGTCCACGGCCTCCTGGAGGTGGCCCAGGGTCCACTGCCACAGCTCCATGGCTGCGGCCAGAACGTAGCCGCCCAGGCCGGGCACGTCGCGGCCCGCGCGGCGCATCTGCGCGATCCAGTTCTCCATGATGCAGCCGAAGATGTCGGAAGTCATGGTCATGGTCAGGTGGCGGCGCTGCACGGCCTCGGGGCCCTCGTAGGTGGCCTCGAGCTGGCAGTCGGTCCACTTCTGCATGAGGAAGCCGGGGCAGTCCTCGGTGATGCCGTAGCCGCCGACCAGGGCCACGGCCTCGCGCATCTTGTTGGCGCCCTCGCCCGTGTTCCAGAGCTTCACGCCGGGGTTGAGGATGCCCGCCAGGGCCTCCATGTAGGCGTACTGGACCAGGGTGTCGTTCGAAAGTTCGTTGTACCGGGCCTCGTCGCGCTCGGCCGGGGCCGAGTATTCCAGCCTGATGAATTCGCGGACCTGGTCGTGGAGCTTGCGCAGGGCGGCCATCTGCTTGCGGATGGAGGTCACGCCCTCGGCCTCGAAGTGAGCCTCCTTGGCCTTTTCAATGGGGTCGAAGCGGTCGGCCAGGCGCGCGGCGCCCAGGGCCAGGGAACAGCCCGCCTCGCCCGCGGCCCAGACGTCCACCAGGCGTTGCAGGGCGTCCTCGTTGATCTGGAGGCCCTTGTCGTAGCGCGGGGAGCCTTCCTTGCAGGCGTCGCCGCCCCGGAAGCGGTTGCGGTGGTAGCGGATGACCGGCTCCACGGCGGAGAGCAGCTTGGCCGAGGTCATCAGCCCCACGGGGATGCGGGTGCGGTGGAAGACCGCGCCGATGATCTCGGAGTGGTTGTACTTGGGCACGATCACGCCGTCCACGACCTCGTAGCCGCCGATGATGCGGGAGGCGGGCACCTTGAGGTTCAGGACGGGGTCGCGGGTGGAGGAAAGCTGGTGGACCATCTTCAGGGTGGGCGCACCCCGGTCGAAGACGCCCTCGTCGCCCTCTTCGAGGATGACCATGAAGGTCCCCTTGATGCGCTCGTCCTTGGACTCAACGGCGGCGGTGACGAAGTTGGCGAAGTCCATGTTGGTGATGAACCGACCGCGCTTGTCGATCTGAAGCATGGGCTCCTCGCC
This sequence comes from Pseudodesulfovibrio mercurii, assembly GCF_000189295.2. NCBI lineage: Bacteria > Pseudomonadati > Thermodesulfobacteriota > Desulfovibrionia > Desulfovibrionales > Desulfovibrionaceae > Pseudodesulfovibrio > Pseudodesulfovibrio mercurii. Next base: position 1,161,164 of record NC_016803.1, read on the forward strand.
CTCGTTCCACTCGGCCACGGCGGCCTTGCCGCAGAGCACGCCGGTGTCCACGCCCACGTAGGGCAGGGGCTCGGTCAGGGCGAAGGCCCCGCGCCAGATGGTCCGGTCCTCGCCCGGCTGGGGCGGGACGCAGGCGGACATGTACTTGTCGCGCTGCTCAGGGGTGCCCTTCTCGTGGATGGGGGCGAGCGCCAGGCAGGAGGCCAGGGAGGAGGTGGCCGCACCGGCATCGACCCAGGCCAGCTCGAAGGCGACCAGGGCCAGCGCCAGATTCTTGGGGCCCTCGATGAAGCCGCCCTGGTGGGGGTCCATGAACAGGGCGGTCAGCCCGGACTGGTCGAAGGCGGCCAGGAGCTCGTTCTTCTGCTCGGTCCACTCATGGGTGTTGCGCGCGCCCCCGGCCACCAGCTTGGCTACCGTGGAGCGGGCGATGGACCGGGCGCTCTGCACGGACATCTGGAGGTCGAAACGCTCGGCAAAACGCCACATGATCTGCCGGACGTCGTCTCCCGGAAGAGTACGAAGAGTATACATAGGTGTCTTCCCCGAAAGGTTGATTTTGGACTGAGATTATCAGTTATCAATAATAGTCGGGGACGATAGGCCATTGTCCCTGGTGAGTCAAAGTGTTTTTATCCCTTAAACAAGCGTTTCAGCGGCTTCCCGGGCGGTTCCGGGCCGTTTTCCCCTCCCCGGAAACGGTCCGTCCGGGGGGCTCAACAAATGCCGTTTGCCAGGACAGGAATCCCGCTTTGACTTCGCCCCCGATTCCCTGCACTATCGCGCCATCCAAAAGGCGGCAGCGGTGATGAGCCAAGAGATTCCGAACATACGCACACTGGCCACGGCCATGGAGACCCTTGCCCAGGGGCGCGCCCCGAGCGGCGGGCCCGGCATCGGCGGCCTGGCCGTGGAGTTCCTGGAATGGTGCGACCGCACCCCGCGCCCGGCCCATGCCGAGGCCGTCCTCCTGGCCGAGGCCGTGCTGGCCATGTACCGCCTGGCCGCCAACTCCGGCGACATCCACACCATCCAGACCTGCTTCCAGGCCCTGGTCCGTTCGGGACGGTTCGGGCGGACCCTGTGCGCCCGCCTGATCACCGCCCGCAACGCGCCCCTGGCCCGGCTGGACCCCAAAGTGGCGGCCTGGCCCGCCCGCGACCGGCTGACCCTGGTCCACGAGATGCTCCTGGACCTGCCCGGCGACAAGGACAAGGAACTGCTGACCTGGCTCGAAGGGGTGCTCAAGCCGCTCATGGGCACGGACCCAGAGGAGCTGGTCCCGTTCGTGGCGCGGCTCGGCGAACAGGGCGAGCTCCTGGCCTTTCCGGTCCGCCAGGTCATCGTGGGCGGGCTGTTCGGCCGGTTCATCAACTCCCAGCTGACCAACGGCGTGGCGGGCACGGACCTGGAACAGCTCTGCCGGGTCATCCGGGGCATGGGCGACGCGGCCTATGCCGAGGCCCTGGCCAAGGCCGTGTCCCTGGGCCGGATCAAGGCCGACGTCGAGGTCCTGCGGACCGTCGCGACCGTGGGCGAGGCGGGCAACAAGACCATCCTGGCCATGCTCCTGAACATCCTGCCCAAGGCGGACGCCAGGCTGGCCGGGGCGTGCCTGGACGCGCTCATCAGCCAGGACCATCCGGCCATGGGCAAGGTCCTGGCCTCCATCCGCTCGCGCATGCCGGCCCTGCGCGCCGCCGCCGTGTCCCGCGCCCCGCTGCTCGGGGACATCGGCCTGGTCCAGTATCTTTCCTCCCTGCCCGAGGAGCGCCGCGACGACGCCCTGCTGGAGATGTTCGGCGTGCTCGAGACGATCGCCCCGGACTTCGTACGCAACGCGGCCGGCGCCTGCCCGCCCCGGGGCACGAACTCGCCGCGCGCCCGCGAGGGTTCGACCCCGCCTCCACAGCCCGGAGAAGAGCCCGAACCGGCCAGGACCGGCTTCTTCAAGGGATTGTTCAAGTCCCGGCCCAAGACCCTCCAGGAGCTGCTGCCCAAGCCGGGAAACATCCGCGATATGGACCTGCCCGGCTCCATGGTGGACGGCGAACAGCTGGAAAACCGCGAGCTGACCGGCCTGGGGCTGGCCGGAACCGCCTTTGTCCGGACCAGCTTCTTCCGGGGCAAGGTGGGCGACGCCGACCTGACCGGCGGGCTCTTCCGCGACTGCGTCCTGTCCGGCACGGAGTTCCGCGAGGTCCGCTTCAACGGCGCGGAGTTCGCGGACACCCGGTTCGAGGAGTGCGTGTTCACGGACTGCGTCTTCACCGGCGCGGTCTTCTCAGGCTGCACCTTCGAGGGATGCCGCTTCCGCTCCTCGGTCTTCAGCGAGGCCTCCTTCCGCGACGTCCGGCTGACGGGCACGGACCTGACCGCCTGCTCCCTGGCGGGCAGCGCCCTGCACGGCTGTTCCCTGCGCGCCGTCAGGTTCGAGGCCTGCGACCTGTCCTTCGCCGAGCTCGTCGGCGACGACTGCCGGGGCGTGGAGCTGCGCCAGACCTGCCTGCACGGGCTGTACATACGGGACTGCGTGCTGCTGTCCATGGAGCTGCCCGGCTCGCTCGTGACCCGGTCCGTGATCAAGAATTCCGACGCCGGGCACCCGCAGTTCCTGGCCAACCGGCTACGCCAGATGACCCTGTTCGCCCGCGAGGCGGAGAAGGGGGGCATGCCCGGCGGCCGGGAGACCGACCCCTTCACGGCCCGCAAGGCCCTGACCGCCTGGTCGCGCGAGCTGACCTTCATGCGCCGGGAACGGCGCATGCTCGACAACAACCGCCAGCGCATGCACCGGGCCATGGGCACACTGTCCCGCGACCAGCAGGCCTTCCTGCGCATGCTCCCCCTGCTCCTGGACTGCGACGTGTTCGAGCGGCGCTACAACTTCGGCAACATCCCCTCCTGCCGGGTCTGGGGCTACTACCCCTGCCTGAGCGACCTGGAGCTGGTCCGCGAGCGGCTGGACATGGAGCCCGAGCCCGACCCCTCGCCCGAGGTGCGCATCCTGGCGGTCTACGCCATGGGCAGTCTTGGCACCGTGGCCCAGACGTCGAGTTCGGACCTGGACTGCTGGGTCTGCTACGACGGCGACGTGACCATGACCATGGAGCACGGCCTGACGCGCAAACTCAACGCCATGGCCCTGTGGGCGGAGAGCGAGTACGGGCTGGAGGTCCACTTCTACCCCATGCGCATGGACGACGTGCGCGACAACCGCTTCCTGTCCGGGGACGAGGAGAGCTCGGGCTCGGCCCAGGTCCTGCTGCTCAAGGAGGAGTTCTACCGCACGGCGCTGAAGCTGGCGGGCAAGAACATCGCCTGGTGGGTCATCCCGGCCGGGGCCAGCCGCAAGATGTACGAGTCGTGCATCCGCGCGGCCCGGCGCTACCCCCTGTGCGGCAAGCCGCGCCTGGAGGACTTCGGCCACCTGGCCGAGGTGCCGCCGGACGAATACTTCGGCGGCTCCCTGTGGCAGATGGTCAAGGCCGTGCACGCGCCCTTCAAGTCCGTGCTCAAGCTCGGCCTGCTCGAGACCTACGCCGCACCCGGCGCGTCCGCCCTGCCCCTGTGCGACCGCATCAAGCGCAACCTGATCCGCAACCGCCAGGGCAAGCTCGACACCGACCCGTACACCGCCCTGTACTCCACCCTGCACGACTACTACAGCGGGCGCGGGGAGGACAACGCCGCGGCCCTGCTCAAGGAGTCCTTCCGGCTCAAGGCCAACCTGACGGACATCCCGCTGTTCATGAACCTGCCCACCCGGCCCGAGGACGAATCCCTGATCTCGGTCCTGTTCGGCTCGGGCTACGTGGAACCGGGCAGGCTGGCCGAGACGCACCGCACCTGGCCCTTCGACAAGTCCCTGCGCATGGGCTCGCACGTGCGCCGCTACATGGTCGATACCTACCGGCGCATCCAGGAGGGGCTGGCCGCCGGCGGCCGCTCCACGGGCCGGACCAAGGCGCTGATCAACCCCGAGGACCTGACGCGCATGGGCCGCCGCATCGCCGCCAACTTCGCCTCCAAGCCGAACAAGATCCTGCGCGTGCCGTTCATGGACACCAGGGAGAACGGCTTCCCCATCCTGCACTTCGCCGCGGAAAAGACGCCGGGCAAGCCGCCCGCCTGGACCGTGCGCGGGGGCGAGCGGGTAGAGGCCAAGCAGTCCGCCGTGCATCTCCAGCTGCTGCACCGCAACCAGGACCCGGTGCACCTGCTGGCCTGGCTGCTGGCCAACCGCATCTACCACCCCAAGAGCCTGCTCCAGGCGGACCGGACCATCGCGCCCATCGCCCTGGCCGACCTGCAGCGGCTCATGGGCTCCCTGCACGAATTCTTCCCCTTTGCCGAGACCTTCGAGCCGGACATCAACGAGGGGCTGCGCGCCGAGACCGTGCTGCGGGCCTTCTTCATCCTCAACCTGGCCTCCCCGCCCGAGACCGGGCGCATCGAGCAGGCCGCCGTGATCTACGCCACCAACTGGGGCGAGATGTTCTGCCGCACCTTTGTCCGGCCCGGCCAGCTGTTCGAACACAGCCCGGCCCGGTTCCTGTCCGAAAAGATCGGCCAGCCCCTGGCCGAAGCCGCGCAACTGGGCCTGTTCGCGCCCAAGGGGTCCCAATGCCGACGCATCAGCCTGACCTGAAGACGCCCTGCTGGGCCGTGATCTTCACCTCCGTGCGCACGGACGCCGACAACGGCTACGCCGAGACCGCCGGACGCATGCTCGAACTGGCCCGGTCCATGCCCGGCTTCCTGGGCGTGGATTCCGCCCGCGAGGAGGTCGGCATCACCGTGTCCTACTGGGAGAGCCTCGACGCCATCAGGGTCTGGCGCGAGCACCCCGAACACCGGACCGCCCAGGCGCGCGGCCGCCGGGAATGGTACGCCTCCTTCACCACCCGCGTCTGCCGGGTGGAGCGGGAGACCCGCTTCCCCTGATCCGGGCTGAAAAAATTCCTTTTTTTGGCAATTCGTCAGCGGTTGATGGCTTCTTACCATCGACAAAATCTGATGAATGATATACGCCCTTTCCCCACCGAAGCGGCATACAATTTTGTATGATCGCGTAGATTCCGTTTTTTTCACGCTCCACGAGCCAATTTCAAAGGGAAGTTCATGCGCAATATTCTCATCCTCTCGGCCGTCTGCCTGGCGGTCTCGCTCCTGCCCGCCTCCGCCCCGGCCGCCGATGCCGCCACGGCCGTCGCCAACGCCGAACAATGGGGGCTGCTGACCCTGATCCCGCCGCTCCTGGCCATCGCCCTGGCCTTCGCCAGCAAGAACGTGGTCCTGTCGCTGTTCATCGGCGTGTTCTCGGGCTGCTTCATGCTCGAACTCAAGGGCTGGGACGTGTACCACGCCATGATCGGCGGCTTCCTGCACCTGTCGGGCCAGGTCCTCTCCTCCCTGGCCGACCCGTGGGACGCGGGCATCGTCCTCCAGGTCCTGGCCATCGGCGGGCTCATCGCCCTCATCTCCAGGATGGGCGGGGCCCAGGCCATCGCCGAGGCCATCTCGCGCTGGGCCCGAACGCCCAGGTCCTCCCAGCTGGCCGCCTGGTGCATGGGGCTGTTCATCTTCTTCGACGACTACGCCAACTCCCTGACCGTGGGCCCGATCATGCGCCCGGTCACGGACCGGCTCAGGGTTTCGCGCGAGAAGCTGGCCTTCATCATCGACGCCACGGCCGCGCCCATCGCGGGCATCGCGCTGATCTCCACCTGGGTGGCCTACGAGGTCGGACTGATCCGCGACGGCTACCAGGCCATCGGCATCACCGGCAACGCCTACGGCATCTTCGTCCAGACCATCCCGTACCGGTTCTACAACATCTACATCCTGCTCTTCATCCTCCTGGCCGTGTGGCTCAAGCGCGACTTCGGGCCCATGTACGCGGCCGAGCACCGCGCCCGAACCGAGGGCAAGGTCCTGGGCGACCACGCCGTGCCCATGGCCTCGGACGAGGCCACCACCCTGGAGCCCGCCGCCCACGTCCGGCCCTCCGTGTGGAGCGCCATCCTGCCCATCGGCACCCTCATGGTCGCCGCGTTCCTGGGCTTCTACTTCAACGGCTACGCAAACCTCGACGACCCGGCCATGCTCGCGGCCGTGAACGCCTCGCCCCTGTCCTTCACATCCATGCGCATCTGCTTCGGGGCCTCGGACGCCTCGGTGGTCCTGTTCCAGGCCGCCCTGCTCGCCGCCCTGGTGGCCACCGCCATGGCCGTGTTCAAGAAGATCATGCCCCTGAAGGACGCCATCGAGACCTTCGTCACCGGGATCAAATCCATGAACATCACCGCCGTCATCCTGCTCCTGGCCTGGTCCCTGTCCGGGGTCATGAAGGAGCTGGGCACGGCCACCTACCTGGTGGGCACCCTGTCCGACGCCCTGCCCGCCTACCTGCTGCCGTCCATCATCTTCATCCTCGGCGCGATCATCTCCTTCGCCACCGGCACGTCCTACGGGACCATGGGCATCCTCATGCCCCTGACCATCCCCTTGGCTTACGCCCTGAACCCGTCCCCGGACTTTGTGGTCCTGGCCGTGGGCTCGGTCCTGACCGGGGCCATCTTCGGCGACCACTGCTCGCCTATCTCGGACACGACCATCCTGTCCTCCATGGGCGCGGGCTGCGACCACATCGACCACGTGCGCACCCAGCTGACCTACGCCCTGGTGGTTGCCGGCCTGGCCGTGGTCACCGGCTACCTGCCCGCCGGCCTGGGGCTGCCCGTGTCTTTGACCCTGCCGCTGGGCATCCTGGCCACGGCCCTGATCATCCGCTTCGCGGGCAAGAAGGTGGACGCCTAGCCCCCCTTCCGAAACGACGAAAAAACGCCCGGATCGGTTTGCCGATCCGGGCGTTTTCCGTTGCGGGCGGGCGCAACGCTAAAACCGGTAGCGGTAGTATTTGACGTCCACGTCCATGAGCGGGACCAAGGCCGGGACCCCGCTCCTCGGGACCTCTACGAAGCCGGACTTCTCGTAGAAGCGGTGCGCGGCGTGGTACACGTCCACGGTGCCGAGAAAGATTTCGCGCACGCCGTGGGCCCGCGCGTGGTCGAGCAGGGTGCGCATGAGCCGGGCGGCCACGCCGCGCTCCCTGCCGCGCCACGCCTTTTTCACGAACATCTTGCGCAGGGCGCAGACCCCGTCCCCCACGTCCTTGAGGGCGATGGTCCCGATGAGTTCGTCGCCCTCGAAGGCGAGCCAGAAATTGCCCGCGCCGTATTGGTAGTAGTCCGGGATGGTGCGCAGGTCCGGCTGTTTTTCGGCCGAGGTGGCCACGCCGAATTCCGCGATCTGGATGGTGGTGATCAGCTCGACGATGGGTTCGGGGTCGTGCCCCGCGTATTCGAGGATGCGCACGGTCAGGCCATGCGGGTGGCGACCCAGTCCAGGACCATGGTCGGGTTGACCGGCACCTGGGTGTTCAGGGCGTCCTGGGCCTGTTCCAGGACCAGGCCGATGCGCCGCAGGTCCGCCGGACCGTAAATCTTGGCCATGCCCGCCGAGAGCGGGGTCCCGCAACTGCCGGACAGGGCCTCGCGCAGCTCGCGCTGCATGCCGACGACCACGCTCATGGCCAGGTCGCGGTCCACGGCGCCGCGCACCTGGGTGCGCTCGAACCAGCCCCGTCCGGTCTGCCAGAAATGGACCAGGGCCGTGGTCCACTCGGTCACCTCGGGCGGGTTCACGCGCACGTCCGGCCAGGCCAGGGTGACCACCCAGGAGCGCGAGACCAGGGTCTCCAGCAGCCGCTCGCGCTGGGGAGCGGCCAGGACGAAGACGTTGCCGGGCCGGGGCTCCTCCAGTGACTTGAGCAGGGCGTTGGCCGCCTCGGTCATGAACATCTGGGCCTCGGCGAAGATGGTCACGCGGTAGCCGTCGCCGTGGGGCGGCTGGCCCCAGGTGGAGCGCTTCTCGCGCACGGAGTCCACCTTGATGAGCCCCTCGCGGCCGTCGAAGAACAGGAGGTCGTTGAAGGCCAGGTCCGCGATCTGTCGGCAGGCCGGGCACTGGCCGCAGGGGACCGAACCGGACGCGCAGTTCAGGCGCATGGCCCAGTACAGGGCGAGGGCGACGCGGGCATCCGCGTCGCCCCCCTCTATGACGATGGATTGTGGCGGGTCGTGGGCGATGGCGTTGAGCCGCCGGACCGCATGTTCCTGCCCCTTGAGGGCGGCCAGCGGGTCGTCGTGCAACGTCATGCCGCGCTCCCTAGAAGGTCTGTACCCGGTCCGGGCCCACCGAGACGATGCCGATCTTCACGCCGGAAATCTCCTCGATGCGCCGCAGGTACTTGACCGCGTTCTCGGGCAGGTCGTCCCAGCTGCGCGCGTCGGAGATGTCCTCGTCCCAGCCGGGCAGGGTCTCGTAGACCGGCGTGACGTAGGCCATGCCGTTCTGCTCCTGGGGCGGGTAGGCGATGGTTCCGCCCTTGTATTCGTAACCCACGCAGAGCTTGACCTCCTTCAGGCCGGACAGGACGTCCAGCTTGGTGATGGCCAGCTCGGTGGGACCGTTCAGCCGGGCGGATTCCTTGAGGACCACCAGGTCGAGCCAGCCGCAGCGCCGCTTGCGCCCGGTGGTGGCCCCGAACTCGTGGCCCTGGGACTGGAGGTAGTCGCCGTCCGCGTCGAGCAGTTCCGTGGGGAACGGGCCGCTGCCCACGCGGGTGGTGTACGCCTTGACGATGGCGATGATCCGGTCGAGGACGCGCGGCGAACAGCCGGAGCCCGAGGCCGCGTTGGCCGTGACCGTGTTGGACGAGGTGACGAAGGGATAGGTGCCGTGGTCGATGTCCAGGTGGGTGCCCTGGGCGCCCTCAAAGAGCACGCAGTCCGCGGCCTGGATGGCCGAGGACACGTCGCCGAGATACGGGACCAGCCGCTCGGCCACGGGCAGGACCTCGTCGAAGACGGCCTGGGCGTCCATGGGCTCGACCCCGTAGAGGTGCTTGAAGAGCACGTTCTTCTCTTCCAGGGCCGTGGAAATCTTCTGCTTGAGCAGTTCGGGATCGGCGAAGTCGCCCGCGCGGATGCCGCAGCGGTGCATCTTGTCCTCGTAGCACGGGCCGATGCCGCGCCCGGTGGTGCCGATGCGTCCGTCCTCGCTGCGCGAGGATTCGCGTGCCGCGTCCATGCGGCAGTGATACGGCATGATCACGTGGGTCTTCTTGCTGATCATCACTCGGGAGGCGGACACGTCCACGCCCTTGGCGGCAAGCTTGTCCAGCTCCTGGCAGAAGACGAACGGGTCCAGGACCACGCCGTTGCCGATGAGACACTGCTTTCCGGGGTGCAGGATGCCGGAGGGGATCAGGTGCAGGATGCACTGCTCGCCGTCGACCACCAGGGTATGCCCCGCGTTGTTGCCGCCCTGGAAACGGACGATGGCGTCCGCCTTCTCGGCGAGCATATCGACGACCTTGCCTTTACCTTCGTCTCCCCACTGGGAACCGAAAACCACCATATTGGACATTGTTAGCTCCTTGGAAATACCGGGATTGCGGCCCCCGGCCGGGAAAGCGCGCACAAACGGTTATGTTCCGTAAATATAAACGGGTGTCCGTGTCAACCGGAGGATGCCCCGATCACTTGCCGTTCTTGGGGGTCAGGGTCAGCAGCTTGCCGCGCCGGTCCTTCTTGTCCGGCTTGTGTCCGGCGCCGGGACCGTCGCCGTTGACCAGGGTGCCGTCCACGGGGCCGACCGGCTTTTCCGGCGCGGTCAGGGCCGCCAGGTCGATCTCCACCGGGCCCTCGCCGGGGTGGCGGGACTGGGCCCAGTTGTAGTTGAAAAGCTGGTTTTTCAGGCGGGTGGACTGGATGAGATTGAAGACCAGAACCGCTTCCTCCCACCGCTTGGTGGGCTCGAAATGGCGCACCTTCTCCGCGTATTTTTCCCACAGGCTCATGAGCGAGGCCTCGTCGTAGGCATTGATCTGACGGGCGAGCTTCAAGAGCGCCTTTTCCATGTAGCTTTCTGACATCGATGTTCCTTGATAGGTGAAAAACGCATGCCGGGAGTCTTTGCATAGCAAATATCAGCCCGGCCCGCCAAGGCAAAATCACGCTCCGCTCCGGACAAAAAGGCCGCCCGAAAAATCGGGCGGCCCTGTGGTTCGTGTTGCGCGCAACGGCGTCAGAAGCGCTCGAAATCGGTGTCGTCCACCTCGCCCATGTCGAGGTCCATGCCGCCCCTGGGCGCATTCCCGGCCGCACCGGGCGGCACCGGCCTGGGCTTGCCACCGGCGAGCTTGGGCCTGCCCCCGGCGAGCCTGGGCCTGGCGGGCTCGGCCACCTTGACCTGGACGGGCGGGACGTAGCCGTCCGCATCGAGCCTGAAGAAGCTGATGGTCTTCTGCAACTGCACGGCCTGGGACGAAAGCTCCTCGGCCGTGGAGGCGACCTCCTCGGAGGCGGCCGCGTTCTGCTGGATGACCTTGTCCATGTCCTGGATGGCCGCGTTGACCTGGGAGCCGCCCTCATTCTGCTCGTTGGTGGCGGCGGAGATCTCCTGGACCAGTTCGGCGGTCTTCTGGATGTCCGGCACGATCCGGGCCAGCAGGTTGCCCGCCTCCTCGGCCACCTCCACGCTGGACGAGGACAGCTCGCTGATCTCGGCCGCGGACGCGCCGCTACGCTCGGCCAGCTTGCGCACCTCGGCCGCGACCACGGCGAATCCCTTGCCGTGTTCCCCGGCCCGGGCCGCCTCGATGGCCGCGTTCAGGGCCAGGAGGTTGGTCTGCCGCGCGATCTCCTCGATGATGGAGATCTTCTCCGCAATCTGCTTCATGGCCTCCACGGTCTTGGCCACGGCCCGGCCGCCGGACTCGGTGTCGCGGGCCGCCTTGTTGGTCATGTTGTTGGTGGTCTGGGCGTTCTCGGCGTTCTGGCCGATGGACGAGATCATCTCCTCCATGGCCGCCGAGACCTCCTCCACGGCCGAGGCCTGTTCCGTGGCCCCCTGGGACAGGTCGGTGGCCGAGGAGGCCAGCTCCTCGCTGCCCGAGGTGACCTGTTCCGAGGCCACGGTGACATCGCTGACCACGCTGCGCAGGGCCTTGAGCATGTTGCCCATGGCCGTGGTCAGCTGGCCCACCTCGTCCCGGCTGCGGGAGACGATGTCCACGGTCAGGTCGCCCTCGGCCATGGCGTTGGACACGGTCACGGCCTCGTGCAGGGGCCGGATGATGCCGCGCAGGACCCAGACGACCACCAGGATCAGGATGCCCATGCCCACGAGGGTGGGAATGAGGATCTGCCAGCGCATGGAGCTGACCTGAGCCTCCACGTCGTCCACGTAGATGCCGGAGCCGACCACCCAGCCCCACGGCTGGTACAGCTTGACGAAGGAAATCTTGGGCACGGGCCGGTCCGAACCGGGCTTGGGCCACATGTAGTTGACGAACCCCTCGCCCTTGTCCCTGGCGACCTTGACCATCTCCCGGAAGAGATAGACCCCGTGGGGGTCCTTCATGTCGGACAGGTCCTTGCCGTTGAGGTCGGGGTTGACCCCGTGGACCACGATGACCTGGTGCAGGTCGTTGACCCAGAAATATTCCTGCCCCTGATAGCGCAGGGTCGCCAGTTCGGCCTTGGCGGCCTCCTGGGCGGCCTCCACGGTCACGGCGCCGGAATCGGCCTTGCCGGCCCAGGACGCGATGACGCCGTAGGCCACCTCGACCACGCTCTTGGTGGCCACCCGCTTCTCCTGCATCAGGGAATCGCCCACCACCGGCAGGAAATAACCGAGCAGTCCGGCCAGGACCAGAACCACTGCGGCCAGGAAGAAACTGAGAATCTTGCTTTGCAGTCCCCAGTCCTTGAATCTTGTGATGCGCATAATTCCTCCTGTTCGCTGAAATTACTGCGGCGTCATACACGCGGGGTAACGAGTCCGGCCCGTCCGGAGCGTTTTCGTTTGCCTCAACAATACCCCGGCCGGACGTTATAACAATTATTATTTACAGGTTATTTCAAACGGATGCTTGAATGCCGGGAAGGGTCGACCCCCAATCATTGCCCGCCCTGGGAAGGTGTGTTATGAACGCCCCCTCACACGGCAACAACAGGGAGTCTAGCGATGAGCGATCTGAAGAAAATGTACCACACCTTGCAGCAGGACCCGTTCCCTGCGGACATGAAGCTGACCCTGGGCGACCAGGAACTGGTCTTCCGGAAACGGACCTGGGAGATCGACGGCCAGACCAAGGGGTTGCGCTACGGCGAGAACCCGGACCAGCCCGCCGCGCTCTACGAGCTGGCTCAGGGGCAGCTTGAGATCGGCGGGGTCAAGTTCATCGGCGCGGGCCAGGGACTGGTCTCCGCCCTGACCGAGGAGCACATGCTCCAGGCGGGCAAGCACCCCGGCAAGACCAACCTGACCGACGTGGACAACGCCCTGAACATCCTGCAGTACCTGTCCGCCAAGCCGGCCGCGCTCATTCTCAAGCACAACAACCCCTGCGGGGCCGCCTGGACCGACGAGGGCGTGGCCGTGGCGCTCAAGCGCGCCTTCGAGGCCGACCGCATCGCCGCCTTCGGCGGGGCCGTGGTGGTCAACCGCAAGCTCGACCTGGCCACGGCCGAGTTGATCAACTCCGTGTATTTCGAGGTGGTTGCCGCGCCCGAGTTCGACGCCGACGCGCTCGCCGTGCTGAAAAAGAAAAAGAACCTGCGCATCCTGGAGATTCCGGGCATCGCCGAGCTGGAGAAGCTGTCCCGGACACCGTTCCTGGACATCAAGTCCCTGTCCGACGGCGGCATGGTCCTGCAGTTCTCCTTCCGCAACGCCATCCTGTCCGCGGACGACTTTCTCCCGGCCGAGGCCGAGAAGGACGGCAACGCCTTCGTGGCCCGCGCCCCCTCCAGGCAGGAGGCGGACGACCTGCTCTTCGCCTGGGCCGTTGAGGCCGGCGTGACCTCCAACTCCGTGATCTTCGCCCGCGACGGCGTGACCACGGCCATCGGCACCGGCGAGCAGGACCGCGTGGGCTGCGTGCTCCTGGCCGTGACCAAGGCGTACATCAAGTACGCGGACCTGCTGGCCTCCAAGGAACTGGGCAAGTCCCTGTTCGAGCTCAAGCTGGCGGCCATCAAGGACCCGGAGATGAAGAAGCAGCTCGACGACATCGACAGGCGCACCGAGGAGGCGCGCGGCGGCCTGCCCGGCTCCGTGGTGGTTTCGGACGGGTTCTTCCCGTTCCGCGACGGCGTGGACCTGTGCATCGACCAGGGCGTGACCGCCATCGCCCAGCCCGGCGGCTCCATCCGCGATCACGAGGTCATCCAGGCGGTCAACGAGGCCACGCCGCAGGTGGCCATGGTCTTCACCGGGCAGCGCTCCTTCAAGCACTAAGCCGGACGTTGCATGAGGAAATGGGCTTCGCCGGGCAGGAGTTCGGCGAGGCCTTTTATTTGGGACGGTGGTCGAAGTCCCTGGCGGACGGCCTGCCGTAGACCAGCTTCATGACCAGGATGGACGCGGCCAGCACCAGGGTGACCGAGTTGGCCAGGGTCACGGCCAGGGACCCGATGAAGAGGCCGTAGACCAGCCAGAGGAAGACGCCCACGGTCATCAGCAGGTACATGCGCAGGGACAGGTCCGCCACGGAGCGGGTCCGCCAGGTGTGCAGGACCTGCGGGAAAAAGGCCGCCGTGGTGCAGCATCCGGCCAGAAGGCCGAGGAGTTCCAGGATATCCATGCGCATGCCGTTCCCATACGCGCACGCCCTTACGCTGACAACCGTTTCATGCTAACCGGATCGTTATCGCAACGAAAACACATCGACTGACATATGGCTAAACCAATCTCCCTCGGTCCCACGGTCCGCCCCGGCACGGTGGTGGAATTCATGCACGGCGACCAGCCCCAGCTCGCCTGGGTGCTCGAGGAGTCGTCCGGCAAGCTCCGCCTGCTGACCATCAACAAGCGCGAGATGAAGCTGCCCGCCGCCCGGCTGCTGCCGTGGCAGGGCCCGGCGCTGTCCGCCGAGGTCTCGCGCCAGGACGTCCAGAACATCCTGAACGAGCGCCAGGAGGCGCGCGGCGAGATCCAGGCCGGGCTGGACGTCATGGAGCTGTGGGAACTGGCCCAGGGCGAGGTGGAGTCCGCGCCCCTGTCGTGGTTCGCGGACCTCCTCTGGGAGGAGTGGGACGAGGACCGCCTGGCCGCCCTGGGACGGGCCATGCTCCAGGCCAAGACCCACTTCAAGTTCCGCCCGCCCGTGTTCGAGGTCTGGCCCGCCGAAAAGGTGGAGCAGAAGCTCCGGCAGCAGGCCGAGGAAAAGGAGCGCGAGGCCATCACCGGCGCGGGACAGACCCTGCTCGCCGAGCTCTGGGGGGCCTACAACCAGGGCCGCAAGCCGCGCCTGCCCGAGCTTGCGCCCGACCTGGCCGACGGGCTCGCCCGCATCCTCAAGGGCAAGGTCGGCGAGACCCTGTACGAGGAGGACCGCAAGATCTGGACGGCCATCGCCAAGGGGCTGCCCGACGTGCCGCACCTGGCCCTGCTCCTGGCCCAGACCTGGGGAGTGCTGCCGCCCCACCACAACTACCACCTGGACGAGGCGGAGTACGCCTGGGGCGACGGGTGGTCGGAATCCTTCATCAGTGAAATCGAAGATTTGGAGACGCGCTTTTCCAATCAAGCCCAGACGCCCGAGATCGAGGACGCGGTGTCCATCGACGCCAGCACCACGCGGGACATCGACGACGCCTTTTGCATAGCGAGGCACGGTACGGGCTACCGGCTGACCATCGTCCTGGCCCGGCCCGAGGCCCACTGGACCTTCGGCTCGGACCTGGACAGGGCGGTCCTGCACCGGGTGTCCAGCCTGTACCTGCCCGAGGGCACCAGCCACATGATGCCCGAGCGGCTCGGCACCGGTCTGTACTCCCTGCTCGAAGGGCAGGCGCGCCCGGCGCTGGTCACGGACTTCTTCCTGGACGCGGACGGCGTGCTCGAAAAGGTCGCGCCGCGCACGGCCTGGGTCCGCATCAGGGCCAACACCACCTACGAGGACGCGGAACGGGCCATCGCAGAGCGCACCGACCCGTCCCTGCTGCTGGCCCACGACCTGGCCACCCATTTGCTGGAGCGGCGGCTGGCCTCGGGGGCCTGCGTCATCCGCAAACCCGAGCCCATGGTCAGCCTGACCGGCAGCGGCGCGGCCACCGAGGTGAACATCGACCTGAAGACGCCGAGCCTGCGCTCGGAGCTCCTCGTCAGCGAATTCATGATCCTGGCCAACTCGGGGCTGGCCCTGTGGGCGCGGGACAACGACGTGCCCCTGCTCCACCGCACCCAGGACATCGCCCTGCCCCCGGAGTCCGCGGGCATCTTCACCGAGCCCGCCGAAATACTGCGCTCGGTCAAGCTGCTCCTGCCGCCCACCCTGGAGACCGCGCCCAAGCGGCATGCGGCCCTGGGCGTCCCGGCCTACGCGCCCATCACCTCGCCGCTGCGGCGCTACACCGATTTCATCAACATGGCCCAGGTGGATTCGTTCCTGGCCTCGGGCGCGCCGCGCCTGGACCGCGACGAGCTGGACCAGCTGATCACCCACCTGAACATGCGCATCCAGGCGGTGAGCGCGGTGCAGCGGTTCCGCCCCCGGTACTGGAAGCTGGTCTACCTGGCCAAGCGCCGCCGCGAGTTCCAGCCCGCCGTGCTGGTGGACGAGGCCGGGCCCATGGCCACCCTGGCCATGCCACACCTCCAGGTCAACGTGCGCGCGCCCAAGAAGATGCTCGGCGACAAGCTCTATCCGGGCCAGAAGTTCATGATAAACTTCTCGCGCATCGACCCGCTGACCAACGAAATCCGACTGAGCGAGGCCCTGGAGGAATAGCCGGGCTTTTCAACGTGTCGAAAACTCTGTAGGATCACGCACCAACCGCGAGTTATCGGGAGAAAACACCATGACCTTCATCTTCTGGGCCCTGTTCGCCTATGTCCTCGGCTCCATCCCCTTCGGGCTGGTCATCGCCAGATCGGCGTGCGGCATAGACCCCAGGAAGGACGGCAGCAAAAACACGGGCGCCACCAACGTGGCCCGGCTGTGCGGCATGAAGTTCGGCATCGCCACCCTGGCCTGCGACGTGCTCAAGGGGCTGCTGCCCGTGCTCTTCGCCGCGTCCTGGGTCGAGTCCCCCTTCGCCCTGTCCCTGATCGCCCTGGCGGCCATCCTCGGCCACGTCTTTTCCTGCTTCATGCGCTTCAAGGGCGGCAAGGCCGTGGCCACCACGGTGGGCGCGTTCCTGGGCCTGGCCTTCTGGCCCGCGCTGGTCTGCATCGTCCTGTGCCTGCTCATGGTCTGGCTGACCGGCCACGTGTCCATGGGCTCCCTGACCTTCGCCCTGTCCCTGCCCGTGCTCATGCTCCTGTCCGGCAACTTCGCCTACATCCCGGTGGCCCTGGCCGTCATGCTCATCCTGTTCTGGCGGCACAGGGAAAACATCCGGCGGCTGGCCCGGGGCGAGGAAAACCCCTGGCTCAAGAAGGGATAGGACCGTGCAGAAGGCCTCCCCCAAGCGCTACGCCATCTACTCCATCGGGGCCTCCATCCTGACCCTGGTGCTCAAGTTCGGCGCGTGGGGGCTGACCGGCTCCGTGGGGCTGCTCTCGGACGCCACCGAATCCCTGGTCAACTTGACCGCGGGCGTGCTCGCCCTGACGGCCATCACCATCGCCCTGCGCCCGGCCGACGCGGACCACGCCTACGGCCACGGCAAGGCCGAATATTTCTCCAGCGGCATCGAGGGCGTGCTGATCATCGTGGCCGCCTTCGGCATCGGCTACGCGGCCATCGACCGTTTCCTCTCGCCCCAGGAACTGAGCCATCTCGGGCCCGGCCTGCTCCTGGCCCTGCTCTCCTCGGTCATCAATTTCCTGGTCGCCCGGATCATGCTCCGCGCGGCCGACCGCTTCGACTCCATCACCCTGGAGGCGGACGCCCGGCACCTGCTGACCGACGTCTGGACCTCGGTGGGACTGGTGGCCGGGCTGGCCGTGATCATCGTCATGCCCCAATGGAAGATTCTCGACCCGATCATCGCCGTGCTCATGGCCGTGAACATCGTCTTCACCGGCCTGGGCCTGCTCAAGCGGTCCGTGGGCGGACTGATGGACGACTCCCTGCCCCCCGAGGAACTGGAACTCATCGCCAAGGCCATCCAGAGCTACGCCGGGGACGAGTGCACCTTCCACGGGCTCAGGACGCGCAAGTCCGGTCCCAAGCGGTTCATCGACTTCCACCTCCTCGTGCCCGGCTCCATGACCGTGCACGATTCCCACGAACTCTGCGAACTGATTGAAGAGTTGATCCACTCCAAGCTGTCCCGCGCCGAGGTGACCATCCACGTGGAACCGCTGGAAAGCGAGACCTCCTACGACGGCAAGTCCGTGGGCGGGGCCTGTGCGGCCAGCCTGGGCGGCGACTGCCCCATGACCTCCCCGGCAACCCCGACATCTCCGGCCTCCCAGGCCTCTCCGCCGCCCCCTCCCCCGCCCGAAGACGAATCGGGCGAATAGCCCCGATTCCCCTTCTCCATCGACCAAGGTCATGGGCCCCGGCCCATGTCTTTCGCAACGTCGACACCGGCCCCGGGCCGGACGAGGGACATTCGTATGGATATCATCCTGCAGATATGGGGCGGGTCCTGCTACCTGCTCAACAAGATAGGCTTTTGCGGCGCCGAGCGCAGCTCGACGCCGGAAGGCGACCGGCAATGGCGGCTGTGGTCCTGGGGCATCTTCCTGGCAGGGCTGCCCGCCTGGGTCGCGGTCTTCGCCATGGAACGCAACTGGATCGCGGCGAGCGTGGAGGCGGGCGGGTCCCCGGCCATGCTCATGGGCTTCATCATCGCCCTGCGCGGACGGGGACACGAGCCGAGGTGGCTCGACCTCCTGGCCCGCTGGTCGGTGGTCCTCGGCCTGGGCGCGAGCCTCCACGATTTCGGGGGCATCACGACCCTGACGCAGGTCTTCGAACTCTGCGTGGCCGCCGGATTCCTGATGGGCGCCTACCTGTCGGCCAAGGGCAGCGCGCTCGGCTACCTCGGGTTCATCCTCGGCAACCTCGGTTGCGCGGCCCTGATGGGGAGCCAGGAATAATACATCCTCATGGCCCAACAGCTCGTCTCGCTGGCCTTTGTGGCGGACGCCTGGCGCAGCCGCCGAAAGGCCGCGCGGCGAGAAGGGAAACGATAACCCTCTAGGAAACCTGCTTATCCCACGGGAGGTTGGCCAGGATGGCCTGGACCACCGGCTCCAGGGTCGGCCGGTCCACGGCCACGGCCGGGATGCCCTCGGGGTAGACGTTGCGCATGGCCGCGCGGCCCTCCTCGTCGAGCTTGTCCCACTTGTTCAGGACCAGAATGGACGGGATGGAGGACAGCTCCATCTCGTCCAGGATGGCCCGGACCGCCTCCACCTGTTCCTCCACCTCGGGGTGGGAGGCGTCGCAGACCAGGACCAGCAGGTCGGCGGAGTCCAGCTCCTCCAGGGTGGCCCGGAAGGCCTCCTTCAGGTCCGGAGGCAGGCGGCGGATGAAGCCGACCGTGTCGGTCAGGACCACCTCACGCTCCTCGGGGAAGCGGATGCGGCGGCTGGTCGGGTCCAGGGTGGCGAAAAGCTTGTCCTCGGCCAGGACCCTGGAGCTGGTCAGGGTATTCAACAGGGTGGACTTGCCCGCGTTGGTGTAGCCCACCAGGGAGACCACGGGCAGCCCGGCCTTGGCGCGGCGCTCGCGGGTCTGGGAGCGGTGCCTGCGGACCTGCTTGAGTTCGTCCTTGAGACGGGTCAGCCGGTCGTTGGCCCGGCGGCGGTCGATCTCGAGCTTGGTCTCGCCGG
This sequence comes from Pseudodesulfovibrio mercurii, assembly GCF_000189295.2. Lineage (NCBI taxonomy): Bacteria > Pseudomonadati > Thermodesulfobacteriota > Desulfovibrionia > Desulfovibrionales > Desulfovibrionaceae > Pseudodesulfovibrio > Pseudodesulfovibrio mercurii. The sequence continues at coordinate 1,180,034 of NC_016803.1, forward strand.
GCCCGCGCCCGCCGATGCCGCCCATGAGCCGGGACATGGCCCGGTTCTTTCCGACCAGGCGCGGCAGGGTGTACTTGAGCTGGGCCATCTCCACCTGGAGCTTGCCGGACTTGCTCGTGGCGTGCTGGGCGAAGATGTCCAGGATGAGCTGGGTGCGGTCCAGGATCTTGCGCTCGGTGATCTCGGCCAGGTTGCGCATCTGGGTGGGCGACAGCTCCTGGTCGAAGATGATGATCGAGGCGTTGGCCTGGAGGGCCCGGACCTCGAGGTCGGCCAGCTTGCCCTTGCCCAGGATGAACTTGGGGTTCTGCTTGCGCACCCGCTGGATCATGGTCCCGGCCGCGACCAGCCCGGCCGTGTCGGCCAGCTCGGCCAGCTCGGCCAGGGAAAGTTCCTGCACCGGGCGCGGGGTCTCGTCCACGCTGACCAACAAGGCCCGGTCCTCGTCCGAGCCCGTGCCCTGCCCGTCAGCCTGGCGGCCGAACTCGTCCTCCAGGGCGGCGGTGATGGCCCCCAGGTCGTGCTCGAACCGGTCCCAGCGCACGGGCGGGAACAGCTCGTAGCTCTTCTCGTCCGGGTTGGGCGGCAGCAGGTGGGCGGCCTCGACGGCCACCGGGAACCCCTCGCGCACGGTCAGGGCGGCCACGGAATCGAGGCGCAGGAAGACCATGTCCATGAGGTCCTCCTGGCTCAGGCTCTCCTCGGCCAGGTGGGTGTGCAGCAGCCGCAGGCCGCGCAACCGGCCCGAAGCCATGCGCGCGCGGGGCAGCTCGGGGATGTAGATGGACCGATTGTCGCCCACCAGGACCATCTCCACCTTGCCCTGGCGGTCGATGAGCAGGCCGAGCTGGCGGCCGGTGTCCTGGGACAGTTCGGCCAGCTCGCGGGCCTGCTCGGTGGTGTAGACCGCGCCGGTCGGAAACTGGCGCTGGTACAGGCGGGACAGCCGCTTTATCTGGTTGGGCTTCAACCCCTGGAGGTTGCCCTTGGGCTTCTGGGCTATGATCGTGCTCCCGGTAAGATCCGATTCGGCCATGGGACCGACGCTGATTGACACATACTCGATCAGGGACCGGAAATCATCCCGATTCTTTGCCTCGGGGTGATTTCCGATCCCTGATCGGAAGGGGCATTTCTTTCTTTAATCCCACAGTAAGGCTTTCGAGAGTGGGTCGGCTGTGCATTTTCCCGGGCGAAGCGCAACCGGAGGCGTAGCCGACTACGTTGACGGATTGCGCGAGCCCAAAATGTGCAGACGGCCCGCTATCGGAAGCCGCGTGCGTGATTCCTAGGCGTCGTTCTCGCTGAGGTATTTCGTGATCATGGCGTCATACTCGCTGGTCAGCCGGAAGGTCAGGGTGGCCATCTCCTTGCGGAACTGCAGGGTCAGGCCGCCGTGCTCCTCGATCTCCTGCTCGACCGTCTCGTAGTACTTCGGGTCCGGGACCACGCAGATGGAGTGGAAGTTCTTGGCCGTGGCGCGGAGCATGGTCGGTCCGCCGATGTCGATCTGCTCGACCGCGGCCTTGAGGTCCAGCCCCTTGGCCACGGCGTCGGCGAAGTTGTAGAGATTGACGCAGACCAGGTCGAAGGGCTCGATGCCGAAGTCGCGCAGGGTCTCCATGTGCGCCTCGTCGTCCTTGTCGGCCAGGATGCCGCCGTGGATGTGCGGGTGCAGGGTCTTGACCCGGCCGCCGAGGATTTCGGGAAAATCGGTGACGTCGGACACCGAGGTGACGGGCAGCCCGGCCTCCTTCAGCATCTTCTTGGTACCGCCGGTGGAGACCAGTTCGCAGCCCCGGTCCACCAGGAATTTGGCGAACTCGGCCAGGCCGGTCTTGTCGGTAACGGACAGTATGGCTCGCTTAACAGGCAACAGATTCATCGCAACCTCACTTAATGTTTTGAGAGCCCTTGCCAGATTTGCCGCCCAAAGGCAAGGCGCGGAAGGCCCCGGTTTCCGCCGAAAAACGGCGCAAGGTCCGGCCACTTTTCCACAAGTGTGCAAACCGTTTCGGAGGCGGGGTCCAAAAACCGCGAAAAAACCGGGGACTAGCCGCCGGGGACGGACCGGTACGGGCGGGCCGACGAGTCTCAACAGCCCGCAATGCCAGGAGAACGGGAATCCGATGCAAAGTCGTGGGGAAGTTCGGAAGGGAGGGTGCGCCCGGTGCCGAACGCGGGAGGAACGCGAAAAAACGACACCGCCCCACGGACTTTCCGCAGGGGCCGTCTCTGGGCGTGGGCGTGCCCGATGCGCGCCGGGGATGGTCTCAAGGCTGATTTCCCGCCCCGCCTCCGCACGCGGCGCGGGACGGGAAATCAACGGGAGGGGAGACCGTTATCAGGACCGGAACTGGTCGAGCATTTCCCGGGCCGAAGCGTTCTCGGGGTCCTTGTCCAGGATGAGCTCGAGATGCCGGATGGCCGCGTCCATCTGCCCGACGCAGGCGAGGCACCCGGCCAGGGAGTAGCGCACTTCGTGCTTGGCCGGGTCGATTTCGAGATAGTTCTCAAGGTGCGGGATGATTTCGCCGATGCGTTCCGTTTCATGGCCGAGCCGGATCAGGCTGAACAGGGCGACCATGTTTTCGGGATTCATGCCGAGGGCCTCGACGAACAGGGTGAAGGCTTCGTCCCTGTCGCCGTTCTCCATGCGGATGAGCGCTATCCCGGAAAGACTCTTGTCCGAAGGCTCGATCTTGTGGGCCTTCCTGTACATGACCTCGGCATCCTCCAGATCGCCGCGCTGGACGGCGACCGTGGCCAGGCCGAGGTACGGGTCGGGATGGACGCCGTTGGAGCTGACGGCCTTCCTGTAGTACTCCTCGGCCTTGTCCAGCTCACCCATGAACAGGTAGCATTCGCCGAGTTCCTTGTTGATTTCGTAATCCAGATGACCACTCATAGTTCCCCTCCATTTCTCCTTTACCCGGGATGCCGGGCTGAAAAGATCTCCTTGGCCGATTCGGCCGACTCCGATCTAGCAATCAATGTGCCAAGGAGCGGAAGCCGGCGTTCCGACGCCCGGCCGAGAAATTTGCAACATACTGAATAAAAACGCTTTTAACATCATACACCCGGTGAACGGTCCGCACCCGGCACCGGCCGGAAACGGGCCAAAGGGAATATTCTGCCCTGTTTCGCCGCCCGCCCGGGACCGGCCCGGGCACGGTCCGTGGCCGGGAGTCTGACGTCGGCCCTGTTCTTTTTCACACTTCATTCATAATTTCAATAGGTTGTTTGATTGGAACGGGAGTTGCTTAGTGTCTGGCGGCCCCGGCGGAAAAACGTGCCCGCGCCGGGCCGCAACCGACACGCGAATGCAGGAGGAGCAAGGCATGCGAGGACTTTTCGAGCACAACCTCAACGTCACGGCAAAGGTCATGGACCTGCGCCTGGAACGTCAAAATATCGTCACGGGCAACATCGCCAACGTGAACACGCCCGGCTACAAGGCGCGCCGTCTCGAATTCGAGGAACGCCTCCAGAGCGCACTGAACCAGAACGCCCTGGGCAAGCTGACCCGCACCCAGCAGGACCACCTGCCCATCGCCTTCGACCCCAACGGGTTCAAGGGCGACGGAATCCAGGACCTCCAGGCGCGGGAGGTATACGGCCAGGACGAGGTCAACCTGGACAAGGAAATGGCCACCAACGCCAAGAACACCATGATGTACAACGCCCTGGCCTCGGTCATCAAAAAGAGTTTCGACGGCATGGGCAAGGTCATCCAGGAAGGGAGCAAGTAAATGGACTTCATGACGGCACTCGACATCAGCGCGTCCGGGCTCACGGCCCAGCGGGCGCAGCTCAACGTCATTTCCATGAACATGGCCAACATGCGCACCACCGAAACGGCGGGGGGCGGTCCATACCAGCGCAAGACGGTCTCCTTCGAGGCCACGCCGGTCTACTCGCCCTTCGACCAGGCCATGCAGGACCAGCTCAACCGCAACCTGGAGGGGGTCAAGGTCACCGGCGTGCTCGCCGACAACCGCCCGTTCAAGCAGGTCTACGAGCCGAACCACCCGGACGCCAACGACCAGGGCTACGTGTTCTACCCGGACATCAACGTGGTCGAGGAGATGGCCAACATGATGCAGGCCATGCGCGGCTACGAGGCCAACGTCCAGACCGTCCAGGCGGTCAAGAACATGTTCCAGAAAGCCCTGACCATAGGCAGCTAGGGCAAGGAGGTACGGTAGATGGTCGTCAAAAGCGTCGCCCTCAACGCCTATCAGAACGCCATGGATATCCGCCGCCGCACGGTGGACTCCACGGTTTCCCAGAGCCTGAGAAAACCCCAGGAACCCGTCCGCAGCTTCAGCGATACCCTCAAGTCCTCCCTGGTCAAGGTCAACGACCTTCAGGAGACCAAGGAGACCATGATCGAGGAGTTCGCCTCGGGCAAGACCCAGAACGTGCATGAACTGATGATCTCCATGCAGAAGGCGGGCATGGCCATGCAGATGACCGGCGCCGTCCGTTCCAAGATCATGAACGCGTACAAGGAAATCATGCAGATGTCCTTCTAGGGCGCTGCCGCCAACGCTAGCCGGAGAAAGAGAAGATGCCCCCGTTCGTCGCCGAATACTGGTCCAAGATGCAGGGAATCTGGGCCGACCGCACCGTGTCCCAACGCATCCTCATCGGCGGTCTGACCGCCGCCGTGGTCATCTCCTTTGCGCTGATGATCTACTGGATGAACAAGCCCGACTACCGGGTCCTGATGACCAACCTCTACCCGGAGGACGCCTCCAGGGTGGTGGGCATGCTCCAGGCCCAGAAGGAGGACTACAAGCTCGAAAACAACGGCACGACCATCATGGTCCCGGCGGACCGGGTCTACGAGCTGCGCCTCAAGGTGGCTGGCGAGGGCAACCTGCACGGCCAGGGCATCGGCTTCGAGATCTTCGACGAGGTCCAGATCGGCCAGACCGACTTCGTCCAGCACGTCAACTACCAGCGGGCCCTCCAGGGCGAGTTGGCCCGGACCATCACCGAATTTCCCATCGTGGACAAGGCCAGGGTCCACCTGGTCATCCCGCAGAAATCCCTGTTCATCGAGGATCAGGTGGCGCCGTCCGCGTCCATCGTCCTCCAGCTCAAGGGCGAGGGCAAACTCGAACCCGACGAGATCAAGGGCATCGTCAACCTGGTGTCCATGGCCGTGGAAGGGCTCGAACCCAAGAACATCACGGTCACGGACATGAAGGGCCATCCCCTGTACACCCCGGAGGACCAGTCCACCGGCCTGGCCATGTCCAACGCCCAGCTCCTGCACAAGGCGGACGTGGAAGGCAAGCTGCAACGCCGCATCCTCGAACTGCTCGGCCCGGCCGTGGGCCCGGACAAGGTCATCGCCAGGGTCAACGCGGACCTCGACTTCAGCCAGCGCACGGTGCGCAAGGAGGTCTACGACCCGAACAGCGCCGTGGTCCGCTCCGAGACCCGCAACGAGGAGACCACCAGCGGCGCGGCCGACCTGGGCGGCGGCGCACCGGACGTCAACTTCCGGGGCGACGGCTTCTCCGGCACCAAGACCACCCAGGACTCCACCCGCGAGTCCCGGACCACCAACTTCGAGATCGACAAGCAGGAAGAAAACATCATCACCCCGGTCGGGGAATTGAAACGGCTGACCGTTGCGGTTATCGTGGACGGGACGTGGCAGACGGACGCCGACGGCAAGCAGGTCTACGTGCCCCGCTCCGCCGAGGAGATCAACCGCATCCGCACCCTGATCGAAAACGCGGTGGGCTTCGACGCGCAGCGCGGCGACACCATCGAGGTCAGCAACATCTCCTTCGGCGAGCCGCAGCTGGCCGACGGCGACTCCCTCATGCGGACCATGCTGGAATACGCCCAGCGGCTGGGCAAGCCGTTCCTCAACGGCCTGTTGATCTTCCTCTTCCTCATCCTGGTTGTCCGGCCGGTGGTCATGGCCCTGATCCGGCCGAGGGTCGCCGAGCAGGAGATCGAGGAGATGGCCGGGCTGCCCGGTTCCGAGCGGCTGGCCCTGGAGGAGGAAGAGATGGACGAGGAGGCCCTGGACGCCTCGCGGCGGCTCGAGAACGCCAAGAACCACGCCATCCAGCTGTCCGACGAGAACATCGACCAGGCCGTCCACCTGCTCAAAACCTGGCTTACCCAGGAGGCGTAAGACATGGCTGACTTCAGCGGCCCCCAGAAAACGGCCATCGTGCTCCTCGCCCTGGGCGAGAAGTTCACGGCCGAGGTGTTCAAGCGCATGGAACGCAACGAGATCGCCGCCGTGTCCAAGGCCATGCTCGAAACCGACTCCGTGCCCAAGGAGCAGGTCCTGGAAGTGCTCAAGGAGTACAACGAGGCCCTGGCCTACGGCGCGGAACTGCTGGTGGGCGGACCGGAACAGGTCAAGCGCCTCCTGACCCAGTCCCTGGACGCGGAGACCGCCAAATACATCATGGATTCCCTGGACCTGGATACCGGGCCCACGCCCTTCCAGGAGCTGGGGAACGTCAGCCCGCGCATCCTGGCGCAGATCCTGCGCAACGAACACCCGCAGACCCTGGCCCTCATCCTGGGCCACCTGCACCCGGACCAGGCCGCCGAACTCATCCAGAACCTGCCCGCGGGCGTGCGCGCCGAGGTGCTCATGCGCCTGGCCAAGCTCGAGGCCGTGGCCGAGGAGATGCTCATGGAGGTGGACAAGGTCCTCCAGAGCCAGCTCATCGCCATGGGCGGCAAGGAAGGCAAGAAGGTCGGCGGCGTCAATTCCGTGGCCGAAATCCTCAACGCCGTGGACCGCAACACCGAGGAAGAGGTCCTGTCCGAGATCGAGGAGGAGTCCACCCAGATGGCCGAGGACATCCGCAACCTCATGTTCGTGTTCGAGGACGTCAAGGGCATCGACGACATCGCCATCCGCGAGCTGCTCAAGGAGGTCTCCAACGAGGACCTCACCGTGGCCCTCAAGGGCGCCAGCGAGGAGCTGCGCGAGAAGTTCTTCAAGAACCTGTCGGAGCGCGCCTCGGCCATGATCAAGGAAGACCTGGAGATCATGCCGCCCAAGAAGCTCTCCGAGGTGGAGGCCGCCCAGCAGGCCATCGTCAAGACCGTCCGCCGGTTGGAGGACGAGGGCAAGATCGTCATCAGCCGAGGTGGCAGCGATGTCTTTATCTAAGGTCCAGGCCCGCCGCCCGCGCATGACGGGCAAGGTCGTGGTCGGCATGGATACGCCCGGTCCCGACGAAATGACCATCCAGGAACTGGAGGGCAAGCGCCAGCTCATCTGGGACGAGTCCACCAACGAGGAGTACCTGGCCCGCGTGCGCGAAAAGGCCCGGGACGCGGCCAAGGAGATCAAGATGCTGGCCGAGCTGGAGGCCGAGGCGTTGCGCGCCACGGCCCGGCACGAGGGCTACTCCCAGGGGCTGGCCGAAGCCCAGGAGTTCGTGGACCGGCACATCCGCGACATCTCGGCCAAGGCCGAGGCCCTGTTCGCCCAACTCGGGGCCCAGGGCGACAAGATTTACCAGACCCGGCGGCAGGACGTGGTCCGGCTCATCCGCCTGGCGCTGTCCAAGACCCTCAAGGTGGAGCTGAGCGAGAAGCGCACCGAGTCGCTGCACGCCCTGATGACCGAGGCCCTGGAGCGCATCGACGCCCAGCGGCGCATCGAGATCCGCTGCAACCCCGAGGAGACAGAGGAGCTGGACGAATTCGTGCGCACCATCCAGGACCGCAACCCGTCGCTGAAGTACTGGGTGGTCAAGGCCGACCCCGCCATCGAGCTGGGCGGCGTGGTCGTGGAGGCCGAGGGGGGCAAGGTGGACAACACCATCGAGACCCGCTGGAAATCCGTGGAGCCCCTGTTCGACCAGCTGGCCGAACAGATCACCGCCGACGACAAGGACTAGCATGGACGCGGATTCGAAGCTCGGACTGCTCGAAGACCTCGATCCCTGCCAGACCTTCGGCAAGGTCACCAAGGTGGTCGGCCTCATCGCCGAGGGGCACGGCATCAAGGCCCCGCTCGGCTCGGTCTGCTATCTCCTGCCCTCGGGCCACGAGCCCATCCCGGCCGAGGTGGTCGGCTTCCGCGACGGGGCCTGCCTGTTCATGCCCTACTCGGACATGCGCGGCATCGGGCCCGGATCGCTCATCCAGAATGCGGCCACCCCGCCGCACGTGCCGGTGGGTCCCGCCCTGCTCGGCCGGGCCGTGGACGCCTTCGGCGCCCCCCTGGACGGCAAGGGCCCGATCCACGCCCAGACCTTCGCCCCCCTGCACCGCGAGCCGCCCAACCCACTGGAGCGCCCGCGCATCAACCAACCCCTGGACGTGGGCATCCGCTCGGTCAACGCCCTGTTGACCCTGGGCAAGGGCCAGCGCGTGGGCATCATGGCCGGTTCCGGCGTGGGCAAGTCCACGACGCTCGGCATGATGGCCCGCTACACCAAGGCGGACGTCAACGTCATCGCCCTGGTGGGCGAGCGCGGCAGGGAGGTGGTGGAATTCATGGAGCGCGACCTCGGCCCCGAGGGCATGGCCCGTAGCGTGCTGGTGGTGGCCACCTCGGACAAGAGCCCGCTCATCCGCATGCGCGCGGCCTACGCCGCCACGGCAGTGGCCGAATATTTCCGGGACCAGGGCAAGGACGTGCTGCTGATGATGGACTCGGTCACGCGATTCGCCATGGCGGGCCGCGAGGTCGGCCTGGCCGCCGGCGAACCGCCCACGCGCGGCGGCTACACCCCGTCGGTCTTCGCCCACCTGCCCCAGCTCCTGGAGCGCGCGGGCAAGAACCGCAAGGGGTCCATCACCGGCGTCTACACGGTCCTGGTGGACGGCGACGACTTCACCGAGCCCATCGCGGACTCCACCCGGTCCATCCTGGACGGGCACATCGTCCTGACCCGCGAACTGGCCGACCTGGGCCACTACCCGGCCATCGACGTGCTCCGGTCCATCAGCCGTCTCAGAAGCGACATCACCACCAAGGAGGCCCAGGCGGACGGCCGGGCCCTGCTCCGGCACATGGCCACCTTCAAGCGCGTGGAGGACATGGTCAACATCGGGGCGTACCAGAAGGGGGCCAACCCCGAGGTGGACAAGGCCATCAACATGGTCGGGCCCATCAACCGCTTCCTGCGCCAGCTGGTGGAGGAACAAGAGACCCTGGACGGGGCGTTCAAGGCCATGCACGAACTGGTGGCCGAAGCCCCGGAGACGCCGCCCAAGCAGGCCGCGCCGCAGCCCCAGGCCAAGCCGAGACAGCAGCTCAAGAAAGCCCCGCCGCGCAAGGGAGCCCCACCCCCCACCGTGAAGATGCGCGGCCGCTAGAAAATCCCGAGAAACTTCTTCCGCTCCGGCTCTTCGGCCTGGTCCCCGTCCTCGCAGCAGGACTTGTCCAGGGCCGAGCCCACGCCCTTGACCACGTTCTTGACCCCGCCGAGCACCGTGCCCACGGTATCGACCACCACGCCGCCCAGGGCCTTGGCGTACTCCTTGACCGACACCCAGTAGTGCGGCTTGTCCAGGGTTCCGGTGACGTGGATGGGGACCATGACCCCGAACAATTCGTCCGACGACTTGCCGCCCTGCCCCTGGCCGGTGGGCACCAGCTTGGCCTTGACCATGTAATCGATCTGGCGGGTGACCAGGGAGAACGCGCCATGGCCGTCCGCGCGCAGGCCCGGGGCCATGACCTCCAGGTCCTGGTTGGTGACCACGCCGTCCTTGATGGTCCCGGTGCCGGTGATGGAGCCGAACTTGGTGGAATCGGCATGGTCGGACTCCACCGTGTCCCGCCCCTTGGCCGTCTGGGTGGTCCGGGCCATGCCGACCAGGTCCACGCCCGGAAACACGCCGTCGGACAGCTTGAAGGTGAACTCGCCGCCCAGGGTGCCGAGCAGATCCTTCATGCGCTCGCCCTGCGCGTTCAGGCTGGAGGTGTAGTCCGCGATGCCCGCGTATTCGCTCTTGCCGGTCACGTCGCCCGCCAGCGCACCCACGTCCAGATGGACCACCTCCGAGCGGATCCGGACCACGGGCGCGCCCTGCCGGGCGTCCACCGTGCCGGAGACCTTGACGGTGCCGCCGTAGGCCTCGGCGACCATCGGATCGACGGTCACCAGGCCGCCTTCGGCCTTGGCCGTCACGGCCGTCTTGCCGAGCTTCGCCCCGCCGATCTTGACCCCGGCCGCATTGGCGTCCAGGTCGAATTCGAGCCGCCGGATCACGCCCGCGGGCAGGACCGTGTCGTCCAGCCCACCCGCCTTGGCCTGTTCCTGGGCCGCGCCCTCGTTCTCGCCGTGCTTGGGCGGCAGGTAGCGGTCCAGGTCCACCTCGCCCGCGTCCACCTGCGCCGTGATCCGGGGCCACGCCCGGCCCCGCTCCACCGTGCCCTTGCCCACGATGCGGCAGCCGTCCACGGACAGCTCCACGTCGTCCAGGGCCAGCCGCCCGGTTTTGAAATTCACCTTGGCCGTGCCGCCCACCTCGGTCAGGGCCTTGGGATCGGCGGTGTTCGGGGCCGGTGCGCCCAGGGCCGCGAACACGGTGCGCAGGTCGGCCGGTTGCAGGGTCAGGCTGGCCGTGGCCGCCTTGAGCCCGTCGGTCAGCCCCCGGATGGTGCCGTCGGCCAGGAGCGTGGCCCCGTAGGCCGTGCACTCCAGCCCCGTGACCTGGGCCGTCTCCTTGTTGAAGTCCAGGGCCAAAAACTGGAAGTTCAGTTTCCCGTCCAGAACGCCGCCGGGGATGGCCGCGCCCGTGGCCTTGACCGTGGCGTGCACGTCCATGTGCCCGTACTGGCGGCTCGCCAGATCGATGGAGGACTTGCCCTCAAGGGTCAGCGCGCCCTTGGCGTCGGGCTTGCTGCAGTCGAAATTCACGGACAGCTTGACCGGAAACAGCCCGCCCTTGCTGATGGCCCCGGTGGTCACGTCCAGGCCGCGCAGGAGGAACCGGGTGTCCGACTTGCGGTCGTCCCAGGACAGGGAGCCGTTGCGCACGGCCACGCCCGCCACGTCCAGGTCGAAGGTGCCCGACCCGGCGTCCTCGTCCTGGTCGGCCTTGTCCGCCTTGTCCGGCTCGCGGCCCACCAGGTCGTCCCAGTTGGCCCCGCCCTTTTCGTCGCGGCCCAGGTTCAGGACCGGGCCGTCCAACTCCAATCGGTTAAACCGGACCTTGCCCATGAGCAGAGGCAGGAGGCGCACGGTCACGCGGGCCGAACGCACCGAGGCCATGGGCGCGGGTCCAAACCCCTCGGCGTTGCTCAGGGAGAGCCCGCCCAGGGTCACGCCCAGGCCGGGGAAGAAGGTCAGGGAAATGTCGCCGTCAAAAGTCAGGGTCCTGCCCGTCTCCTTGAGCACGGCCTGGCTGATGCGGCCCTTGTAGTCGTTGGGATCGAACACGGCCGCAAAGATCACGGCCGAAATGACGAACAGGACGAGACATACGCCCAGGCCGATCAGCCCGAATTTCAGGAAGTTGCCCATGGTCCGCCCCTTTGCGGCCTGCCCCGCTAACGTCTCAGCAGGTTCCGGATGGCCAGCAGCTCGTCGCGCACCTCGCCCAAAATGTCGGCGTGCTCGCGGCTGCGCAGTTTCTTCTTGGCCCCGTCGATGGTCAGCCCCTCGTCGTACAGGAGCCGCTTTATCTCGCGGATGATCTCCAGGTGCTCCTCGGTGTACAGCCGCTGCCCGCTCTCGGTGCGGATGGGGTCGATCTCGTCGAACTCGCCCTCCCAGAACCGGAGCACGTAGGTCTTGACCCCTATGGCCTTGGCGGCCTGGCCGATCTTGTACCGTTTGAATTCCTGCAAATCTTCCATCCCACACCCCTACCAAATCCCCCCGCCGCCTTCAACAAGGTTCAGGAGAAAGATGCCTCCGGCGGCCGGGGGAAGGGGAGAGGGGAACCCTTTGAAAAGGGTTTCCCCTCTCCCCTTCCCCCGAACCCCCATCCCCTCTCCCTTCCTAAACTTTTTAGCGCCGCTTCGCGGGGTGGGGGGCGGGTGTCTTTTGGGTCCGGCCCAAATCCGTGCGGCAGCGGTACAAAAGATAAAGAAGCACGGATGGTGCGCACGCACGGCCTTGCCGAAGGCACCCAAAAAGTTCTGGAGATTCTTAAGAACCTCTTCCAAGAGGTTCTTAAGCGGGGCCTGGGGCGGCGCCCCGGCCGCCGGAGGCATCAGCGCGACGCAAAAAGGCCCCGATCCTTGCGGAACGGGGCCTTGTCTTCGTATTCGCGCCGCCTAGAAGCGGATGGGCAGGTTCTTGGCCAGGGCGTCCAGGATGGTCTGGTGCTCCTTGTCCACCTGCTTGTCCTTGAGGGTCTTGGACGGCGAACGGTAGGTCAGGCGGAAGGACAGGTTGCGCTCCTCGTCCTGGCCCTGGGGCACGAACTCGGCCACCAGCTCCACGGATTCGAGGATGTCCACGCCCGCGGACCGGATGGTATCGAGGATGGCGTCGGCGTGCAGGGTCACCGGGCCGATGACGGTCACGTCGCGGCGGCTGGGCGGGAAGACCGGCAGCGGCCGGAAGCCGATGCGGTGGGCGTCGACCATCTCGCGCAGCTGGTCCAGGTTGAAGTCGGCCAGCCAGACCTCCTTGCGGGCGTGGTAGAAGTCGGCCATGTCCTCGCGCACCCGGCCCATGAGGCCCACGGGTTCGCCGGAAACGGCCACCTGCACGCACGGCTCGAGATAGGGATGCTCACCCTCGGCCAGGGTGAAGACCGGGGCTTCGAGCTTGAGGGTGTCGGCCAGCAGGTGCTCCACGTGGCCCTTGAGGTCCAGGTAGTCCGCGTCGCCGTGGGTCCAGGGCCATTCCTCGGCGTGACGCGGGCCGTAGAGCAACAGGCCCAGGCGATTCTGCTCACGGGTCTCGGTTTCCGAGGTCTCGTCGCGCAGGAACTGCTTGGCCACCTCGAACAGGCGGATGTGGTTGTTGCCCTTGGCCAGGTTGTGCTTCAGGGCGCTGAGCAGGCCGGGGGCCAGCTCGGTGCGCATGACGTTCTGTTCCTCGGACAGGGGATTGGCGATGTACACGCGGCCCTCGGCGGGCAGATGCAGCCGGTCGAGGTTCTCGGAGCCGGTGAAGCTGTAGTTGATGGTCTCGTTCAGCCCCACGCCGCGGCCCCATTCCTTGACCCGGCGGATGAAATGATAGACCGGGGTTCCGGCCACGCCCTCCAGGGACTTGGACACACGGGGCAGCACCGCCGGGATGCGGTCCAGTCCGTAGACCCGGCCGACCTCCTCGTACAGGTCCACCTCGCGCTCCAGGTCCAGGCGATGGGACGGGGAGTTCACGGTCCAGTTGTCCGGGTTCGCGTCGTCCACGGTGCAGCCCTCAAGCTCGAAGACCTTCTTGGCGAAGGCCGGCTCCAGGTCCAGACCGAGCAGGGACATGCAGCGCTTGTGGCGGTAGCCGTGGGAACGGTCCTGCCACGGCCGGGGCTCGTTGGTGACCACGCCCTTCAGGACGGTGCCGCCCGAGGTCTCGGCCATGAGCTGGGCCGCGCGGTCGATGCAGAAACGGTTGAGCTGCTGGTCCACACCGCGCTCGAAGCGGTAGGACGCCTCGGACGGCAGGGCCAGGCGACGGGCGGTCTTGCGGATGGTGCCGGGGCGGAACACGGCGGCCTCCAGCAGAACATTGGTGGACCCGGCGTGCATTTCGGTATTGGAACCGCCCATGACGCCAGCCAGGCCCACGGCCCGCTTGCCGTCCCGGATGAGCAGGTCGTTGGACGTGAGCGTGCGCTCCACGTCGTCCAGGGTGGTGAACTTCATGCCCTCTTCGGCCAGGGCCACGCGCAGGGTGGCGTCCTCCACCAGGTCGAGGTCGTAGGAGTGCATGGGCTGACCCAGCTCGAACATGATGTAGTTGGTCACGTCCACGATGTTGGAGATGGGACGCTGGCCCAGGGCGAGCAGCTTGAAGCGCATCCAGTCCGGGGCCTTGCGGGTCTCCACGCCCTTGATGACGCGGCCGTTGAAAAGCGGGCAGTACTCGGGGTCGTCGATCAGGATCTTGATCACGTCGGCGGCATTGCCGCCGCCCTCGACCAGGTTGAGCGCGGGCATGGTCAGGGGCAGGTCGAAGGCCAGCGCGGTCTCGCGGGCGAAACCGAGGATGGACAGGCAGTCGGCGCGGTTGGGGGTGATGTCGAAGTCGAAGACCACCCGCTCCAGGTTCAGGGCGTCCACCAGCTTGTCGCCCACCTTGAGGGCGTCGTCCAGGACCCAGATGCCCTCGTGATCCTCGGAGAAGCCCAGCTCGCGCTCGGAGCAGATCATGCCCATGGACTTGACGCCCCGGAGCTTGGCCTTCTTGATCTTCGTGCCGTCGGGCATGGTCGTGCCCACCAGGGCCACGGGCACCTTCTGGCCCTTAGCCACGTTGGGCGCGCCGCAGACGATGGTCAGGGTCTCGGGCCCGCCCACGTCCACAGTGCAGACGGACAGGTGGTCGGACTCGGGGTGCGGCTCGCGCTCGGCCACAAAGCCGACCACGATGTCCTGCACGGCCTCAAAGGGATCGGTGATGCCGTCCAGCTCGAGCCCGAGCATGGTCAGCTTGTCCCCGAGAACCTGGATGTCCCCCTCATAGGGGACGAATTCACGCAGCCAATTCAAGCTAACTAACATGGAGTGCCTCCGGCGGCCGGGGGAAGGGGAGAGGGGAACCCTTTGAAAAGGGCTTCCCCTCTCCCCTTCTCCCGGCCCCCCATCCCCTCTCCCCTCCTAAACTTTTTATGTGCGCTTCGCGCAAGCCGGGAGAGGTGGAAAAGTTGTCTTCGTAAGGGATGAACCCTGTCGGGTTCAGTATTTCAACGGGGCACACGGGAAGGCTCACGCCCTCCCGTGCCGCCACAAAATCTAGGCGAACTGTTCCAGGAAACGGACGTCGTTCTCGAAGAACATGCGCAGGTCGTCGATGCCGTACTTGAGCATGGCCACGCGCTCGACGCCGAGCCCGAAGGCGAAGCCCGTGTAGACCTCGGGGTCGTAGCCCACCGACTTGAACACGTTGGGATCGATCATGCCGCAGCCCAGAATCTCCACCCAGCCCGTGCCCTTGCACACGCGGCAGGGTTTGCCGTCCAGCTCGCCCTTGCCGCCGCACACGGCGCAGGAGATGTCCACCTCGGCGCTCGGTTCGGTGAAGGGGAAGAAGCTCGGCCGGAAGCGCACCTCGGTCTTGGGACCGAAGACCTTGCGCACGAAGACCGTCAGGGTGCCGCGCAGGTCGCCCATGGACACGTTCCTGTCGACCAGCAACCCCTCGATCTGGTGGAACATGGGGGTGTGGGTCAGGTCCGAGTCGCGACGGTAGACCTTGCCTGGGGCGATGACCGCCAGCGGCGGCTTGCCCGCGAGCATGCTGCGGATCTGCATGCCCGAGGTGTGGGTCCGGAGGACGATCTTGTCCGACACGTACAGGGTGTCCTGCATGTCCCGGGCCGGGTGGTCCGGGGGCATGTTCAGGGCCTCGAAGTTGTGCCAGTCGTTCTCCACCTCGGGACCGGCCACGTGGTCGAAGCCGAGCCCCACCAGGATGGAGGCGATCTCCTCCATGACCAGGGTCACGGGGTGCAGGGAGCCGGCCCACGGCTTGCGGCCCGGCATGGAAGGATCGAAGCGGGACAGCGCCTGGTCGGCCTCGGCCGACTGCAGGGCGGCCTCCCACGAGTCCAGCAGGTCCGTGACGGCCTGCTTGACCTCGTTGGCCTTCTTGCCCGCGGCGGGCTTGTCGGCGTTGTCGAGCTTGCCGAGCCTGCCCATGATCTGGGCGAGCTTGCCCTTCCGGCCCAGGAACTCGATGCGGAGTTCCTCCAGTTCCTTCAACGAACAGGCCTGGCCCTTGCGCGATGCGCAATCCTGGGCCAGGCCGTCGAGTCCTTCCAGGAAGGACTTCAATTCACTACTCACTGTCTAGCTCACTTTGGCCTTGGCTGCCTCTGCGATCTTGGCGAACACCTGCGGGTCGCGCACGGCCATGTCCGCCAGCACCTTGCGGTTCAGCTCGATGCCGGCCTTCTTCAGGCCGTCCATCAGACGGCTGTAGGACATGCCGTTGATGCGGGCCGCCGCGTTGATGCGCATGATCCACAGCTTGCGGAACTCGCGCTTCTTGCGCTTGCGATCCTTGTAGGCATGGCACAGGGCCTTTTCCACGCGCTCACGGGCGGTGCGGTACAGGCGGGAACCCGCGCCGCGATAGCCCTTGGCCATTTTCAGATATTTGTTGTGACGCCGCTTGGCGGCAACTCCACGCTTGACTCTCATGGTAAAACCTCCATCGCTTCGATGAACCTCCCGGGCCGGACGGACTCCCCCGACGAGGTGGATAGCTTTTAAGGGTTAATGGAAATCAACGGACATCTCGACTGGGCGCTGCCGACGCACGTGCGAACCGGGGAACTCCCCCGCCTCTCTTGTGACGCCGCCGGAGGGCCATATCAGGCGGATGCTAGCCGTTGGGCAACTGACGTCGGACAGCCTTCATGTTCGCGGTGTCCACGGTAGTGGACTGGCCGAGGCGACGCTTCCTCTTGGCATTCTTCTTGGTCAGAATGTGCCGGAGATTCTTGCGACGACGCTTGAACTTGCCGGTAGCGGTCTGGGAAAACCGCTTGGCGGCCGCACGGCGGGTTTTGATCTTGGGCATGGTATCCTCCTAGAACGGGACCGGGGTCCCGACTCAAGTCTCTATTTTTTCACCGGAGCAAGCATCATGGTCATGGTCCGTCCTTCCGCCATGGGCTTGCTCTCGACTTTGGCTAAATCTTGCGTGTCCACCACGACCCGTTCGAGCACAGCCAGCCCGCGGTCCTTGTGGACAATCTCGCGTCCCCGGAAGAAGATGGTCACCTTGCAGCGATCGCCGCCTTCCAGAAACTTGACGATGTTCTTGAGCTTGGTCTGGTAATCGTGCTCATCGGTCTTGGGCCGGAACTTGACTTCCTTGATCTTGATGACGGTCTGTTTCTTCTTTGCTTCCTGCAACTTTTTCTGCTGCTGGTACTTGAACTTACCGTAATCCATGATCTTGCAGACCGGCGGGTCGGCGTTGGGCGCGACCTCGACGAGGTCCAGGCCCTTTTCCCGTGCGCGATCAAGCGCGTCGCGGGTTGCCATGACACCAAGCTGCTCGCCGTCATCATCCACGACCCGCACCTTGGGGATGCGAATCCTTTCGTTGCGCCGGACCAGGTCTTCCCTCTTCTGGTCCCGGCGGATGTTACCCCGAAAAGCTATAGCTCATTCCTCCTGCTTTGAAGGGCGCCTTTGCAGCCTCCAGGATCAGCTGCGCGGCTTCCTCCAGTGTCACCATCCCGGGGTCCTCTCCGTCTCGTGAACGGATATTGACGCACCCGGCCTCAACCTCTTTGTCACCGATTACCAACATGTACGGGACCTTCTCGACCTGAGCTTCCCGTATCTTGTAACCGAGCTTCTCGTTGCGGGTGTCCGCTTCGACGCGGATGCCCTTGGAAACGAGGAACGCCTCGGCTTTCTTCATGAAATCCAGTTGCGCGTCGGTCACGTTCAGCAAACGTGCCTGCACGGGCGCCAGCCAGACAGGATACGCACCTGCACAGTGCTCCGTCAAGACGCCGATGAAGCGTTCGATGGAGCCGAGCATGGCGCGATGGATCATCACGGGCCGGTGCCTCTCACCGTCCTCGCCGACATATACTATGTCAAAGCGCTCTGGCAAGGTGAAATCCACTTGAATCGTGCCGCATTGCCAGCTTCTTCCGATGGAGTCGCGCAGGTGGAAATCGATCTTCGGGCCGTAGAACGCGCCGTCGCCTTCGTTGATGGCGTAGGGCATGCCCGATTTGTCCAGCGCCTGGCGCAGTCCCTCGGTGGCCAGTTCCCAGTCCTCGTCCGTGCCGATGGACTTGGCGGGCCGGGTGGACAGCTCCACGTCGAACTCGTAGTTGAACAGGGCGTAGATGTCCTTGTAGAACTTGATCAGGTTGAGGATTTCCTCCTCCACCTGGTCGGGGCGGCAGATGAGGTGCGCATCGTCCTGGGTGAAGGTGCGCACGCGCATGAGACCGTGGAGCACGCCGGACTTCTCGTGGCGGTGGACCACGCCCAGCTCGAAGTAGCGCTGGGGCAGGTCGCGGTAGCTCATGATCTTTCTCTTATAGATGATCATGTGCGCCAGGCAGTTCATGGGCTTGATGCCGTAGGCCTGCTCGTCGATCTCCGTGAAGTACATGTTCTCGCGGTAGTTGTCGTAGTGGCCGGACTTCTCCCACAGCTCGCGCTTGAGGATGATCGGACCCTGGACCAGGTCATAGCCGCGCTTGAGGTGCTCCTTGCGCTCGAAGTCCTCGAGAATGGCGCGCAGGAGCATGCCGCGCGGGTGCCACAGGGACATGCCCGGGCCGACCTCGTCGCTGAAGGAGAACAGGTCGAGCTGCTTGCCAAGCTTGCGGTGGTCGCGCTTCTTGGCCTCTTCCAGGCGGTTCAGGTACTGCTTGAGGGCCTTGGGGTCCTCCCAGGCGGTGCCGTAGATGCGCTGGAGCTGCTTATTCTTCTCGTCGCCGCGCCAGTAGGCCCCGGCCACGGAGAGCAGCTTGAAGGCCTTGATCTGGCCGGTGCGGGCCACGTGCGGGCCGCGGCACAGGTCGGCGAAATCGCCGTGGGTGTAGATGGAAAATTCGTCGCCGCCCAGGTCGTCCATGATCTCGGACTTGTAGGTCTCGCCCTTGGCCTCGAACATCTTCTTGGCCTCGGCCTTGGACATGACCGTGCGCACGAACGGCTTGTCCGCGCCCACGGAGGAGAGCATCTCCTTCTCGATGGCCTCCAGGTCCTCGGGCGTGAACGGGCGCTCGTAGTCGAAATCGTAGTAGAAGCCGTCGGTGATGGCCGGACCGATGGTCACCTTGGCCGTGGGGAACAGCTTCTTGACGGCC
This sequence comes from Pseudodesulfovibrio mercurii, assembly GCF_000189295.2. Taxonomy (NCBI): domain Bacteria; kingdom Pseudomonadati; phylum Thermodesulfobacteriota; class Desulfovibrionia; order Desulfovibrionales; family Desulfovibrionaceae; genus Pseudodesulfovibrio; species Pseudodesulfovibrio mercurii. The sequence goes on from NC_016803.1 coordinate 1,198,973, forward strand.
TCGGCCATGACGTGGGCCGCGGAGTGACGGATGATCTTGAGCCCTTCCTCGCTGTCCGCGAAGACGGGCTCGATGGTAGTGCAGGTCTCGGTAACGGGGGTGGACAGGTCCAGGATCGCATCGCCGCACTTGACGGCCACGACGTTCTTGAACTGTTTCTTGGACAGCCCTTCCTTCAGGGCGTCGGCGCAGGAGGCGCCGTCGGCCACTTCAACCTGTTTACCGGAGATTTCCACTTGCACTTCAGCTCTCCCTGACCGGCGACACGCCGGGTCCTTGTGGCGCGTCGGGCGCGCCGTGAAACATTTCCTGATCCGCCGGGCGGCCAGGTCCATCCCAGGCAAAGTAGGAACGGAACCCGTCTCCGTCAATGGGACATCGTCCCGGCCCGACGGTTTTCACCGCTTCCACGAAAAAATAGAAGGGAGGCCACTAGGCCTCCCTTCCGGGGATGTTCTGGTAGGCGCGGAGGGATTTGAACCCACGACCCTTTGCACGTCAAGCAAATGCTCTCCCCCTGAGCTACGCGCCTTCTCGTTGAAGCGGAGTGAATAACTATATGGGGGTCGGTCGGATGTCAAGCACGATATTCGGATTTTTTCATTTTTCACGTCCGTTGCCCGGCCCCCGTTGCACGACCGGCGGCCCGGCCCTATAGTGGTCCCACAGACCTGTCCCGAAACCCCTTCGGACGAAACCAAAGGACGAGCCATGACCACCCGATCCGACGAACAGCACATCGCCCTCTTCATCGACGCGGACAACGCCCCGGCCAAGTTCATCGAGTTCATCCTGACCGACCTGGCCAAGTACGGCTCCCTGGCCATCCGCCGGGCCTACGGCAACTGGAAGAACGAGTACCTCAAGGGGTGGGAGGAATGTCTCTTCGACAAGGCCATTCAGCCCGTGCAGCAGTTCGACATGACCAAGGGCAAGAACGCCACGGACATGGCCATGACCATCGACGCCATGGACATCCTCTACCAGAAGGACATCGGCGTGTTCGGCCTGGTCTCGTCGGACTGCGACTTCGCGCCCCTGGCCACCCGGCTGCGCGCCGAGGGCAAGACCGTGGTCGGCTACGGCTCCAGGCAGACCCCGGAGGCGTTCACCAACGCCTGCTCCACCTTCTCCTACCTGGACGACAAACCCCAGGACCAGCCCGAGGCGCAGCCCAAGCCCATGGACGCGAACACCCTCAAGGGCGACACCCGGCTGATGAACCTGCTGCGCAACACCATCGAGGCGTGCGCGGACGACGACGGATGGGCGCTTATGGGCCGCATCGGGCAGCACATCCGCAACCACTCCTCCTTCGACCCCCGGAACTACGGCTACAAGCGGCTGTCCGACCTGTTCGAGGCCATCGACCTGTTCGAGGTCCGGCAGGCGAGGGGCGGCCACAAGAGCGTCCGGGACAGGAAGCGCAAGGCCTGATCGACAACCGCCCCGGCGGGCACGCGGCCCGCAAAGGAACAACCATGCTCCCCAAGACGATCTCCCCCACCATCGTGGTCGAGGACCTGGCCCCGGCCCGGACCTTCTACACCACCCATCTCGACGGCCGCCTGATCTTCGACTGCGGCTGGTACATCGGCCTGCAGTTCGGGCAAGGCGGCCCCACCCTGCACTTCATGCAGCCGAAGTCCCCGGACCAGCCGGTCTACGGCGGCGGCGGCCTGACCTACAACCTCCTGCTGGCGGACGCGGCCGCAGTCGAACGGGCCCACGAGCGCGTCGCGGCGGCCGGGCTGCCCTTGGTCATGCCCCTCGAAGACCACCCCTGGGGCGACCGGGGCTTCTGCACCCTCGATCCCTACGGCGTGGCCCTCTACGTCTACGTGGAGATCGAGCCGAGCGAGGAGTTCCGGCAGTATTTTCTGTAGATCGGACCGACAAAAAAAGCCGCCCTCTCGGGCGGCTTCGTCTTTCCGGGTGGGACGGGGCGGCTAGCCCAGGTCGTCCAGGGCGATGCGGGCCAGTTCGCCCACCGTGGTGTCGATGAGCTCGCGGTGGTGGAAGGTGCGGATCGGGGTCGAGTCGGCGCGGAGGGCTTCGAGTCCGTCCCTGGCGCCCTCGGCCTTGATGAGCCCGAGCACGCGGGCCGCGTAGGCGCGGTTGTAGGCGTCGGGGTCCTCCAGGGCGACCATGAGAAATTTCTCGCCGTGGGCCACGAACTCGGGCCGGTACTCGGCCAGGCGGGCCAGCCCCCAGAGCACGTCGCGCCGGAGTTCCGGGTGATCCAGGAAGTTGCCGTCGCACTCCTCGTCGCAGAAGATGTAGGAGACCAGAATCTTGGAAAATTCCTTGGCGATGCGCTCGCTGTTGACCATGGCCTCGGCCATGAACAGGGGGATGCCCCAGCCCAGGTTGCCGGACTCCTCGTTCATATACCACATGAGGGTGCGCATGATGATCCGGGCCTTTTCCATGGAGGCCTCGGCCATGCGGGCGGCGGTCAGGCCGAAGGCCGTGACCGAGTGCCAGCGCACGGTCTCCAGCCGGTCCAGGCGCAGGTTGAGGAGCGGCGGGACCAGGTCCACGGGGCGGAATTCGTCCAGCTCGGCGAGGCGTATCTGCCAATCGTCGTCAGCCAGGATGTCATGGACGGTCTTCTTGACGCTGCGAAAACGGGACATGCTTCCTCCGATGCAAAAGGGGGCCGTCAAGCGACAGCCCCCTCAATATAATCATCTTTGCGGGATGGGCAACGAAAACAAGCATCAGTTGCCGGACTTCTCCTCCACTTCCCGCTTGAAGTCCTCGGGCACGTCGAAGCCCGATTCCTCGGCCTTCCTGATGCACACGGCGGCCTCGCCCCAGTTGCCGCGCTCGGCCTCGATGATCGCCTTGTTGTTCCAGCCGGGGCCGAAGTGGGCGTGCTTTTCGAGCAGGGTCTTGAGGAGCTTGTCCGCCTCCTCGAAGTCGTTCATGGCGATGAGCACGCTGGACATGGTCGCCTGGGCCTGGGCGAAGTCGGGATCGAGCTTCAGGGCCTTTTTCAGGGACTTGTGCGCCTTGTCGTTGTCGCCCTGCTGCATGTAGACGAAGCCGATGTTGCCCCAGGGCACGGCGAAGAACGGGCGCTGCTGGGTGGCCTGGACGTTGTAGCTCAGGCAGGACTCCATGTCGCCGCGCTGCAGGGCGATGCCGCCGAGCTGCACGTAGGCCTCGGCCATGCGCGGTGAGTGGGCCACGGCGTCCAGGAACTCGCGCTCGGCCTCCAGAAAATCGCGGCGGGAAAGATAGGCCACGCCCAGATTGTAGTGGGTGTTGCCGCAGGTCGGATTGTCGCGCAGTTTCGATTTGAGATCGGCGATGTAGTCGTCAATATTGTCGAATTGTTCCATGAGGGTATCCTTGCTTTATGGCTCGACGCCGTGTTTCTTGCAGTGCTCCGCGTACCAGAGGCAGAAGTCGTAGATGGGCCGGATCTTCTCGAAGTTCATGACCAGCATCACGTTGAACTCGTTGACCTGGTCGATGTACTCCTGGTTCAAATGCTTGCCCGTCTCCCGGATGAACAGCTGGGTCAGCTGGGCCTGGGTCAACCCCGTCTTCTCCACGCGGATGTCGATGGGATCGAAGGGGGCAGCGAACGGGTCCCAGTTCTCGTAGCCCAAGCGGTCCACGAACTTGCGCCGCCGGGGCGACATCTTCTCGTACATGAACCGCTTGCGGGCCTCGACCTCGTGGTCGGCCATGTCCTCGTAGTTGACGGTCTTGGTCATGGGCTATTCCTTGCCGCCGAGGACAATGGACTCGCCGCAGGACTCGCAGGCCGAGCCGGATTCGGAACAGGAGGCGCAGGCCGAGGACTTGCCCGGACCCTTGGCCGCGGCCGGGGCGATGATCTCCCTGGGGCGATCCTCTTCCTCGGGAGACTTCTCGCGCAGGGCGGTCTTCTCGCCCACGCCCAGGTACCCTTCGTCGTAGTCCGTGCCGATGGCCATGGACACAGGCAGGAGCATCTCGCCCAGCTCGCTGAAGCGGGAGCCGATGCCGGTCTGGAGCTCCTTGCCGATGGCCAGGAGGCGGTCCAGAATGATGTCCATGTTCACCGTGGGATATTTCTCGCCGCCCTTGAAGCCCGCCTGGTTGCAGGTGTGGGCCCGGCCGCCGATGGAGGTGGGCACGCCGTACAGCCGGCAGGTGATGGGCCGGTGCTCGTAGATGGCGCACAGGTTGTCGTCTCCGAGCATGGGGCAGCGCACGCGGGCCCTGGCCACTTCCAGAAGGATGTCGTTGACCGGACGACCTTCCTGGCTCGCCTTGTAGACCTTGCGCTTGAGCTTGTGGATGTCCCGGTCGGCCCGGTCGGCGCGCTCCAGAATGGCCGAGCGCTCCAGGCCGGAATACTTCTCGTTGAACTTGGCGTTGATGTACATGGCCTCGACCAGGGTCACGTCGAACAGGGCGTAGCAGCAGTCGCTGCACCCCTTGCCGCATTTGACCAGGTCCGGCATCTCGGTCTCGAACTTCCGGAAGACCGCGTCCACCTCGGCCACGATGGCTTCGTATTTTTTGAAATACTCGGTAAAATCAAGGGCCATTATCTGCTCCTGGACCGGCCAGGCGACAACGCCGGCCATGGGTGGGGTTTCGCTTGCGACCAATTAAGTCGTGAATCGGCGCCGTCAACCGCGCTGCCGCAAAAGAAGGGGGCGTGCCCGGAGGGAAAAGAACCCTCGGGCGACGGTTCTGGCGATGTCCGGCCCGGCCCGGAGCGTTTCCCCGTGACCGCGACCCGCTGCGCGGCCACCGTTCCGGCGGCCCAAAATGGAACGGGAGCGGCGGATACCCGCCGCTCCCGTAACCATATCAGAATAGCAAAGACTAGTTTTCTTCGACGGTGATGGCGTCGTTTTCGCAAACTTCGACGCAGGACTCACAACCGAGACATTCGTCCATGTTGACCGGAACGGCTTTGCCGTCCTGAAGCTCGTAGACTTCAACCGGGCAAACGTCCACGCATTCGCCGTCGCCGGTGCACTTGTCGGTGTCGATAGTGATAGTGTAGCCCATTTTTCCCTCCAGAGAATAATTTGGGATGCCCGCCGTATGCGGGTCTGTTTCTCGCGCTGCCCTTCAGGCCTTGGGCCCGGGCGAGACACGACATTTCAAAGTACGAATCCGGTCACGCGGGACCGGGCACGAACTTGCTGATATATTCATGCCCGCCGCGTGTCAAGCCATGAAAGCGCTTTTCAAAAGTCCTACAAAAACGTGACCTGCGATGACGGCTTGTGGTGCGGCCCGGAGTCGTTTACTCTTGCGGACCGAATAGCGATTCCAACCAGACGAGGTAGCCATATGTTCACCAAGGACGAATTGAAAAAATATGCCGAGACCCTGTGGTGGGGACTGTCCACCGCACGGACCAAACCGTATCAGCCGGGCGACTTCGTGCTCCTGCGCTTCGACCCGGACGCCCTGCCCCTGGCCGAGGCCATGTTCGACCTGCTCATGGACAAGGGCATCAACCCGATCCCGCGCCAGAACCTGTCCGCGCCCATGGAAGTCTCCTTCTACGGCAAGGGCAACGACGACCAGCTGACCGCCGTCGCCTCGGGCGACCGGGAATTCGTCGGCGGGCTCAACGGGCTCATCTCGCTCATCGCCCCGGCCTCCCTGACCCATCTCCAAAACATCGACTCCAAGCGCATCGGCCAGGCCGCCGTGGCCCGCAAGTTCATGCGCGACATCATGGAGAAGCGCGAACAGTCCGGCGACTTCGGCTGGACCCTGTGCATCTACCCCACCCCGGCCCTGGCCGAGGCGGCCAAGCTGTCCATGGCCGACTTCAAGGCCCAGGTGGTCAAGGCGTGCTACCTGGACGACGGCAACCCGCCCGCCCGCTGGAACGAGATCTTCGCCGAGGCCGAAAAGGTCAAGGCGTGGCTCAACGCGCTGTCCATCGAGCACCTGCGCATCCAATCCAAGGACACGGACCTGATCGTGGTCCCCGGCGAGCAGCGCCGCTGGCTCGGCGTGTCCGGCCACAACATCCCGTCCTTCGAGATATTCCTCTCCCCGGACTGGCGCGGCACCGAGGGCGTGTACTACGCCGACCAGCCCTCCTTCCGCTCGGGCAACTTCGTTGAGGGCGTGCGCCTGACCTTCGAAAAGGGCGTGGCCGTCAAGACCGAGGCCAAGACCGGCGGCGACTTCGTGGCCAAGCAGCTGACCCTGGACGAGGGGGCCAACCGGCTGGGCGAGTTCTCCCTGACCGACCGGCGCTTCTCCAAGATCAACGCCTTCATGGCCAACACCCTGTTCGACGAGAACTTCGGCGGGCCCCAGGGCAACTGCCACGTGGCCGTGGGCGCGTCCTACGCCGACACCTTCTCCGGCGACCAGTCCACCCTGGACGAGGCCAGAAAGAAGGAGCTCGGCTTCAACGACTCCGCCCTGCACTGGGACCTGGTCAACACGCAGCAGAAGACCGTCACCGCCACCCTCAAGGGCGGCGAGGAGCTGGTCATCTACGCGGACGGCGAATTCCGGTACGAATAGGACGCCGCCGCCCTTCCCTCCGGACCCCGTAGGCGCCGCTTCGCGGGACGGCGCCTCCGGGGAAGGAACGAGGGAAAGGGTTTGCCATTCCCGCGGTCGAAACGATACATCTACATCTGTTCATTGACGCCGCGCAGCGCGGGCCAACGCATAGAAGGGGAGTCCGGAGGCATTCTCATGAGCAAACGCAATATCTATCTGAAGACCATCCCGCCCGAAGAGGCCGTGGCCCTGGCCAAGGCCAACCTGGACCGCGACGCACTGCTCGGCACCGAGCGGATGCCCACCCACGAGGCGGCCGGACGGGTCACGGCCGGGCCCATCTACGCCCGGTACTCCTCGCCCACCTTCCACGCGGCGGCCATGGACGGCGTGGCCGTGACGGCCGAGTCCACCTTCCCGGCCCGCGAGGACGCGCCCGTGAGCCTGGACCTCGGCGAGGGGTTCGTCTTCGTCAACACCGGCAACCCCCTGCCCGAAGGCAAGAACGCGGTGGTCATGATCGAGAACGTGGTCCAGAAGGACGAGACCACCGTGCTCATCGACGCGCCCGCCTTCCCGTGGCAGCACGTGCGCCGCATCGGTGAGGACATCGTGGCCACGGAACTGCTCATCCCCCAGAATCGCGAGCTGACCCCGTCGGACATCGGCGCGCTCATCTCGGCGGGCATCTACGAGATCGAGGTCCGCGAAAAAGTCCGGACCATCTTCCTGCCCACGGGCGACGAGGTGCTGAATTTCCTGGACCGGCCCGAGCCGCGCGCCGGGCAGGTCATCGAGTCCAACTCCCAGGTCTTCCGAGCCTACGCCAAGGGCTGGGGCATCGACGCGGCCTGGGCCCCCCCGGTGCCGGACGACGAGGACGCCCTGCGCAACGCGGTCATGGACGGCCTGAAACAGGGCTGCCACATGGTCGTGGTCGGCGCGGGCTCCAGCGCGGGCAGCAAGGACTACTCCAAGAAGGTCTTCGAATCCATCGGCACGGTCCTGGTGCACGGCATCTCGGTCATGCCGGGCAAGCCCAGCCTGCTGGCCGTGACCGACGAGCGCAGCGGGTATCCGGGCAGGCTCCTGGTGGGCGCGCCGGGCTATCCGGTGTCGGCCATCGTCTGTCACGAAAAGATTCTCGCGCCCGTGGTCCACTGGCTCATGGGCAAGTCCACGCCCGAACGGCCCGAGGCGGACATCGTCCTGGCGCGCAAGACCCCGTCCCGACCGGGCATGCGCGAGGCCATCCGGCTGGCCGCCGGGCGCATCGGCGAAAACATCGTGGGCGCGCCCCTGGCGCGCGGCGCGGGCATGATCACGACCATGACCAAGGCCCAGGCCGTGACCTACATTCCCGAGGACGTGGAGGGCGTGGAACAGGGCGAAACGGTCAGGGCCGAGCTGCTGGTCCACAAGGGCGACCTGGACCGGGTGCTGGTCCATGTGGGCAGCCACGACAACACCCTGGATCTGTTGGCAAACGAGCTGATGGGCCTGTCCGAACCCCTGCGCCTGGTGTCGAGCCACGCCGGGTCCATGGGTGGTCTGACCGCCCTCAAGGCGGGCTCGGCCCTGTTCGCCGGAGCGCACCTGTTCGACCCCGAGACCGGGGACTTCAACTTTCCGTTCATCGAACGCTATCTCAAGGACATCCCGGTGACCGTGGTCAACCTGGCCATCCGCCACCAGGGGCTCATCGTGCCCAAGGGCAACCCGCTGTCCATCCGGGGCGTGAACGACCTGACGCGCGACGACGTGGTCTTCATCAACCGCCAGCGGGGGGCCGGGACGCGCATCCTGCTCGACCATCATCTGAAAAAGGCCGGGATCAGCCCGCGCGACGTGGCCGGGTACGAAAACGAGGAGTTCACCCACATGGCCGTGGCCGTGAACGTGCTCACGGGCGCGGCCTCCTGCGGGCTGGGCATCTACGCGGCGGCCAAGGCCCTGGACCTGGACTTCGTGCCCCTGGCCCACGAGCGCTACGACCTGGTCATCCCCGCAGCCTACGCGGACGACCCGCGCATCCTGACGCTGATCGAGATCATCAAAAAACCCGCTGTCCAGGCCAAAATCAAGGCCCAGGGCGGGTACGAGACGGACATGACCGGCCGGATCATGCGGCCGGGCATGGGATTGGGGCAGGACTAGATCAGGGAGGCGGTCCGGGCCTCCTCCTGGATGCGGACCTCCACGGCCTTGGGGCCGGTTTCCTCGTCGGCCAGGGTGAAGGTGACCTTTTCGCCGGGCTCCAGAGTCTGGAACCCGTCGCGGACGATCTCGGTGTAGTGGACGAAGACGTCCCTGCCGTCATCGCCGGTGATGAAGCCGAATCCCTTCTGTTCGTTGAACCAGGTCACTTCGCCCGTGTGTCGCATGATCGCCTCCGCATGCCGTGGCATGGATTTGTCCGACGATACCCGTTGGCCGGAGTCTTGGCAATGCACCCGCGACCCCGGCCCGACGAAGGAATCAGGAATTCTCCTCGCCGTCGTCCGCGTCGTCCGCGCGGTCCGGCTCGACCCCGTCCTTCTTCATCTGCTTGCGTTTGAGTTTTTCTTCTTTCTTCTTTTTCTTCGCCAACTCTTTCTGCCGCTTTTCGAACTGATAATTGGGCTTGGCCAAAACAACTCCCTGTTGAGGGTGACGGCCTCACGGCCGAAAAAAACAAAGCCCGTCCCTCCCTCGAGAGAGACGGGCAACGTTTGCCTTTGATGGCGTTCGCCGGACTACCAGCGGGGACGCGGCTCGCGGGGCTTGGCTTCGTTGACCTTCAGGTTGCGGCCGCCGAAGTCCTTGCCGTCCAGGGCCTCGATGGCATCCAGAGCGGCGGCGTCGTCGGCCATCTCCACGAAACCGAAACCGCGCGGGCGGCCGGTCTCACGGTCTTCGATCAGTTTGACGGAGGAAACCTGGCCGTGAGCCTCGAAAGCCGCGCGGACTTCGTCTTCGGTGGCGGACCAGGGCAGATTGCCGACATAGATATTCTTGGACATGTTATTCACTCCTGGTGAATGCTATATGATGCTTACGCATCGATCTAAATACAGAAGAAGCAGCGTACACGATGCGCACACTGCTCCTCGATATACCTGTTTCCTTTCCCCAGTCAGCGTCGGCCGGAATGGGGCCGTCCCAGTTGGGGTACGCTGACACACTTGTCGGCACAGTTGGCCAAAAACAAAAACAAGTCAAGGGGTTTTTACAAAATAAACCGGAATAATCCCCAAGGCTTCCACTCTCAGCGTCCGGACCGGGCCCTTTCGAACGCCTCTTTGTCGCCGCAAAAACGTTGCCTTCCGCCCGCCAACTCCATGATCCGATTGACCGCGGGCACCATGTCCTCGGCGTAATGAGAGACCATGATCAGCGGGGTTCCGGCCTCGGCCAGCCGCTCGATGAGCCGGAGCATCAGCGCCCTGGAGGCCGGGTCCAGACCGGACAGCGGCTCGTCCAGAAGAAGGAGTTTCGGGCCGGGGGCCATGGCCCTGGCCAGGAACACGCGGCGCTGCTGACCGTAGGACATGTGCCGCAGCCGCCGGGCGCCGAGCCCTTTGAGGCCCACCGCGTCCAGCCACAGCCCGGCCTCAATCCGCTCCCGGCTGGTGGGTTCCTCGAGCATGCCCACCGAGCCCCGGAACCCGGACATGACCGTCTCCTCGGCGGTCACCTCCCAGCCCAGTTCGCGGGCGTAGCCCGCCTGAAGCTCGGGCGAGACCACGCCGATGAGCGGCCGGGCCTCGTCCATGGTCATGCCGCCGAGCCGCTCCACCGTGCCCGTGCCCTTCTCGTCGTCGGCGTAGGGCGCGATCAGGCTCAGGATCAATTTCAGCAGGGTGGATTTGCCCGCTCCGTTCTCGCCGAGCACCAGCCAGTGCTCGCCGGGCAGGACCTCCCAGTCGATGTCGTCCAGGATGCGCCTGCCGTCGGCCACCACGGACACGCCTTTCATGCGCAGGAGAAAGTCGAACCGCTCGGGCGCGGGCGCGGGCGGCAGGTCGCAGGCGATCACGTCCGGGGCGGCCTCGGCCAGGGCGCGCACGGCCTGTTCGCGGGGCCCCTCGGCCAGGACCCGGCCGTGGTCCAGGGCCAGGGCGTGGCGCACGCAGCCGGGCAGGTCCCCGGTCCGGTGGGCGGCGCAGACCAGGGTGGTCCACTCCCCGGCCAGGTCGAGCAGCTCGACCACCTCGGCGCGCGAGGCCGCGTCCAGCCCGTCCAGAGCCTCGTCCAGGAGCAGGACGTCCGGCTCCGGGGCCAGGGCCCTGGCCACCAGGAGCTTGCGCACCTGGCCTGTGGAAAGTGTGCGCATCTCGCTCTCGGCCAGGTCGCGGATGGCCAGCCGGTCGATGACCGCGTCGGCCGCGGCCTCCTCCCCGGGCTCGGCCCGGTCGTACAGGATGGGGGTGTCGCAGAACCCGGCCAGGACCACGTCGCGGCCCTTCACCCTGGGGGTGTGCAGGAAGTAGAAGTCCTGCATGTCCGCCGAGACCAGGCCGATGCGCCTGCGCAGGCCGAGCACGGACCGCTGGGGCCCATCGCCGAAATCGTAGACGCGCTCCCCGCCGAGGTCCGGGGGGAACTCGCCGCGCAGCAGACGCAACAGGGTGGTCTTGCCCGCGCCGTTGCGACCGGTCACGGCCGTGTGGCGGCCGCGCTCCAGTTGCCAGGTCAGCGGACCGAGGAGCCGGTCGCCGTTGCGGGTGACGGTCACGTCCTTGAGGGAAATGAGTGGATTCATTCGGGGATTGTCTCCTTTCCCGGCCCGGCTGGCAACCCCCGACTTGTCATCATCCGCACCCCGGCCTATGCTTCGCCCCATGCCCGAAACCGTCGCCATCCTGCGGGTCCAGGAATACCGGTCCGAACAGCTCGGCCCGGCCGTGGACCGGCTCTTCGAGACCATCGGCTTCACGCCCGCGCCCGACGAGCGGGTGCTGGTCAAGCCCAACCTGGTCAACGGCAGCAATGCCGCCCACTGCACCACCCACCCCCAGGTCGTGCGGGCGGCCTGCGCCTGGCTCCTGGACCACGGCGCCCGCGTGACCGTGGCCGACTCCCCGGCCTTCGGCCCGGCGGCCTACGTGGCCCGCGCCTCGGGACTGGGCCCGGCCCTGGCGGACCTCGGCCTTTCGGTGCAGAGCCTGGCCCGGCCCGCGCCCCTCGGCCTGACCCTGGGCGGGACCATCGGCCTGTCCCGCGACGCGCTCGAGGCGGACCGCATCCTGAACCTGCCCAAACTCAAGGTCCACTGCCAGATGACCGTGTCCGGCGCGGTCAAGAACCTGTTCGGCTGCGTGGTCGGCTTCCGCAAGGCCTTCGCCCACCACCGGCTGGGGCACAGCCACGCGGTCTTCCGGTCCATGATCATGGACGTGTACCGCGCCCTGCCCAAGACCGTGCATCTCATGGACGCGGTCCACCCCATGCACCGGGACGGCCCCGTCAAGGGCGAGCCGTTCCCCCTGGGCATGCTGGCCGCCGCGAAAAACGGCGTGGCCCTGGACACCATGGCCTGCACCCTGCTCGGGCTGACCCCGGAGCGGGTCCCCCTGTGGGAGGAGGCCGGGCTCCGGGGCATGGACGGGGCGGACCCGGCGCTGCTCGACTACCCCCTGGACGCGCCCGGGACCTTCGACACGCACGGCTTCGTCCTGTCCGAGGAGCGGGAGCTGTCCTTCGCGCCCATGCGGCTTATCCGTGGCCGGGTGCGCAGCCTGCTGAAACATCTCGCAAAAAGCTGATCCCCCTTGCGCTTTGAGGGGTTGGGCGGTATGGACAACCATGCGGATGCGCCAGCGATTCACCATCACCGGCCAGGTACAGGGAGTGGGGTTCCGGCCCTTCGTCTACCGCATTGCCCTGGACCGGGGCGTGACCGGCTCGGTGAACAACTCGTCCGACGGCGTGCTCATCGAGATCCAGGGCGACGCCGGGCAGGTGGGCGGATTCGCCGAGGACCTGACCTCCAAGCTGCCGCCCCTGGCGCGCATCGTCACCCTGGATTCCGAACCCATGGAGCCCGTGGACGGCGAGGACGGGTTCATCATCCTCGAATCCACGCGCAAGTCCGGCCACTCCGTGCTCATCTCCCCGGACGTGGCCACCTGCCAGGACTGCCTGGACGACATGAACGATCCGGCCAACCGGCGCTACCGCTACCCGTTCACCAACTGCACCAACTGCGGGCCGCGCTACACCATCACCCGGTCCATCCCCTACGACCGGCCCCAGACCTCCATGGCCCGGTTCACCCTCTGCCCCGAGTGCGCGGCCGAGTACACGGACCCCCTGGACCGGCGCTTCCACGCCCAGCCCAATGCCTGCCCGCGCTGCGGCCCGCGCACCTGGCTGACCGACCGCGACGGCCTGGTCATCGCCCAGGGCGACGAATCCCTGCGCCGCCTGGCCCGCGAGCTGGCCGACGGGCGCATCGCCGCGGTCAAGGGGCTGGGCGGATTCCACCTGGTCTGCGACGCGGGTTCCCGGCGCACCGTGGCCCGGCTGCGCGAACGCAAGCACCGGCCGGACAAGCCGTTGGCCGTGATGGTCCCGGACATGGCCACGGCCCGGCGGCTGGCCCTGGTCTCCCAGGCCGAGGAGGAATGGCTGACCGGCATCCGGCGGCCCATCGTCCTGACGGCCAAGAAACGCCCCTTCCCCCTGGCCCGTTCCGTGGCCCCGGACACGGATTTCGTCGGGCTGATGCTGCCCTACACCCCGCTGCACCACATCCTGCTCCACGACTACGCCGAGCTGAAAGGTCCGGAGGCGGCCCTGGTCATGACCTCGGGCAACATGAGCGCCGAGCCCATCTGCCTGGACAACGACGAGGCCCTGGAACGCCTGGCCTCCATCGCGGACATCTTTCTCTTCCACAACCGGGACATCCTCATCCGCACGGACGACTCCGTGGTCCGAGTCAATCCGGCCACGGGCGCGCCCGTGTTCATGCGCCGGGCGCGGGGCTTCGTGCCCACCCCGGTCTTCCTGCCTGCCAAGGGCGAAACGGTCCTGGGCGTGGGACCGGAGCTGAAGTGCACCCTGACCCTGACCAAGGGGGACCAGGCCTTCTCCAGCCAGCACATCGGCAACATGTCCAACCTGGAGACCCTGGAATTCCACAACGAGATCCGCGCCCACCTCGAGGACATCCTCCAGGTGAAGCCCAGGCTCATCGTCCGCGACCTGCACCCGGACTACATGACCACCGCCCTGGCCGAGGAGCTGGGCCGCAAGCGGGGACTGCCCGTGGCCGCCCTGCAGCATCACTACGCCCACATCCACGCGGTCCTGGCCGAGAACAGGTTCGAGGGCCCGGTCATCGGCCTGGCCCTGGACGGCACGGGCTTCGGCGAGGACGGGACCATCTGGGGCGGCGAGTGCCTGCTGGTGGACCCGACGACCCTGGACCACCAGCGGCTGGCCCACTTCACGCGCTTCCGGCTGCCCGGCGGCGAGGCCGCGGTCCGCGAGCCGTGGCGCATCGCCCAGGCCGCCCTGTGGGAGTTGGGCGTCCGGGAGCCCGGCGCCTACGCCTGGCCGTGGCTGAACCAGTTCGCGGCCGAGAGCCGTTTCCTGCCCCAGGTCCTGGAAAAGGGCATCAACGCGCCCCGGACCTCCAGTTGCGGGCGGCTGTTCGACGGCGTGGCCGCCCTGTGCGGCCTGGCCTCGACCATCACCTACGAGGGCCAGGCGGCCATCCTCCTGGAACGGGCCCAGGACATGGACGAGGCCGGGGCCTACCCCTGCCCGCTCAAGTCCGACGACCCCGTGGCCCTGGACACCCTCTCCCTGGTGGCGGCCGCGCTCGACGACCTGGAGCGGGGCGAGCCCGTGGGCAGGATCGCCCGCCGCTTCCACCGGGGGCTGATCAACGGCCTGACCGAGATGGCCTTCTCCTTTTCCATGCTCCTGGACATCCACCACGTGGCCCTGTCCGGCGGGGTCATGCAGAACCTGACCCTGGCGAGCGAATTGCCGCTGGCCCTCGAAGGCGCCGGTCTGATACCCTTGGTCCATACCCAGCTGCCGCCCAACGACGGGTGCATCTCCCTGGGCCAGGCGGCCTGGGGCATGCGCAAGCTGCTCAACGAACCCTAGGGAGGGACCATGTACCGGATTCCGACGCTGCTGACCGTGCTCATCCTGCTGCTCGGCGCGTCGCCGCTCCGGGCCGCCCCGTTCTGCGATCCGCCGGTCCTGACCGCCGTGGCCATCGAGGAGCGCACCCCCGGCTTCACGGTGGACGCCGAATACCCCGTGCTCTGCCGGGCCGAGCCCAGCCGGGTCATCCGCGACTTCGTCTCCAACACCATCTTCGATTTCAAGAAGGTCGATCCGGGCCACGACCTGAGCGTGTTCCCGCACCCCTACGAGTTGCTCACGCGCTACGCGGTCTGGCCCACGGCCGAAGGCCGCTTCGTCTCGGTCAAGCTCCACGTCATGGCCTATACCGGCGGGGCCCACCCCAACAACTGGCCCATGACCTGGGTCTTCGACATGGCCGACGGCGGGGAGATCACCCTGAACCGCCTGTTCCCGGACCGCGAGGCCGCCCTGGACCGGGTCTCGGCCCTGTGCCGAAAGGTCCTGTCCGCCTCCCTCGGGGGCATGCTCGTGCCGGACATGCTCGACGCGGGCGTGCGGCCCGTGGAGGACAACTTCAAGCGGTTCATCCTGACCGGGGAGGGCGTGGCCTTCTTCTTCGCGCCCTACCAGGTGGCCCCCTACGCGGCGGGCGAACAGGTCGTGACCATCCCCTTCGACCACCTGGGCGGACTGATCGCCCCCAACATCGCCGCCGCCGTCCGGGCGGAGTAGCCGAAACGCAAAAAAAAGGGCCGGGGAGTCTCCCCGGCCCGTTGATTTCTTCCGCAGCGAAGGACTAGATGGTCACGCGGTTGACGCCCTCGATACGGTTCAACGCCTCGCGGACCTCCTCGGTGGGCCGGGCGTGGACCATGTACACGGTCTGGACCTGTTCGCCGAGCTTGCGCGAGTTGTTCTCGCGGATGTTCACGCCCATCTCGCCCATGAGGGTGCCGAACTTGCCGAACATGCCGGGCTTGTCCTCGTGGGTGATGAAGATGGTGAAGACCTCGGTGCCCTCCTCCTCCACGGTCTCGCCCACGTTCACGGAGTTGCCGTACTCGCCGCGCTTGAGGTAGCCGGTGACCACCTCGGCGATCTCGAGCCCGGTGCGGATGCCCGCGTTGTTGGTGGACGCGCCCAGGTGCGCGGACATGACGATGTTGTCCAGCTCCTGGAGCTTGTTGACGAAGGGCAGCCCCTCGCGCTTGGGCTCGGTCTCGTAGCAGTCCAGCGCCGCGCCCGCGATCTGGCCGGTCTTGAGGGCGTGATACAGGGCGTCCTCGGACACGTTCTTTCCGCGCGAGGCGTTGACCAGGAAGGCCGTGTCCTTCATCTGGGCTAATTCCTCGGTGTTGATGACCGGCTCGGTGCCGCCGCAGTGCAGGGACACGAAATCGGACATGCCGAGCAGCTCGGGGATGGAGTCCACGTAGGTCAGGGGCGCGTCGATGGAGCGGTAGAGATCGTAGCCCACGACCTTCATGCCCAAGGCCCCGGCCTTGGCCGCCAGAGCCTGGCCGATGCGGCCGCAGCCGATGACGCCGAGCGTCTTGCCGAAGAGCTCCACTCCCTTGAACCGCTTCTTGTGCCAGGTGCCGCCCATGAGGGTGCGGTGGGCGAAGGGAACCTTGCGGGCGATGGCGAACATCAGCCCCAGGGCGTGCTCGGCCGTGGCGTTGGTGTTGCCGTTGGGCGCGAACTTGACGATCACGCCCAGCTCCTTGGCCGCCTCCAGGTCGATGTTGTCCGTGCCCACGCCGCCCCGGCCGACGATCTTGAGCTTGCCCCCGTCCCGCACCCCGGCCTCGAGCAGGGCCCGGGTGACCTTGGTGGCGGAACGCACGAGCAGGGCGTCGAAGGAGCCGATCTCGCTCATGAGGTCGTCCTCGTCGCGCTTCTCGGTCTCCACGATGAAGCCCTGCTGTTTCAAGTACTTCTGCGCCTCTTCGACGAGGCCGTCATTGGCAAGTATCCGCATAGTCACTTCCCCTTGATATGCTGAATTGTCGGACGTTGTGAGCTTCCCTAGATCAAATGGCGCTTCCTCAAATCGGTTGAAGTGTTGTGAAGTGGACCAAGGCCACCGAGGTCCCGGTTAGAGCTTCTTCAGCTCGGCTTCGAGCGTGCCGAGGTATTCGGTGAGCATGTCGGGCGTGATGTCGCCCATGTGGCCCACGCGGAAGACCAGGCGGCGGCCCGCCTCTTCCAGCTGATTGTTCAGCTTCATGTAGCCCGGGTCCATGAGGTACCCGTGACCGCGCATCGCCTCCTTGACCGTGCCCTTGAGCTGCGCGGCGGTCACGCCCTCGGGGCAGAGCACGGTGGACATGGTGGGCGAGCGGTAGCCTTCCGGGGCGAACATGTCGAAGCCGTCGAGCCCGGCGACCCATTTCTCGACGATGCCGCGCATCTCGGCGTGCCGCGCGAAGCGGCGTTCGATGCCTTCCTCATTGACGATGCGGTCGAGCTGATACCACATCATGTTGACCAGGGTGGTGTTGGGGGTGGTCAGGGTCTGGTTCTTGCGCGCCCGGTCCAGGTGCTTGATGATGTCGTGGTGATGGCCCTTGTTGGTCACCCTTGCGGCCTTTTCCTCGGCCTCCTTGGAGACGAAACCGATGCCGAACCCGGCGGGCAGGGCCAGGGACTTCTGGGTGGCCGTGGAGTACATGGCGGCCCCGGACTCGGACAGGGCTATGTCCGCCCCGCCGAAGATGGACACGCCGTCCACGAGGGGCATGGCCCCGTAGCGGCGGATGAGCGAGCAGATGGCCTTCATGTCGTTGACCACGCCGGTGGAGGTCTCGTTGTGGGTGAAGGAGACCACCTGCGGCTTGAGCTCCTTGAGCTTGTCCTCGAGCACGTTCAGGTCGATGGCCCGGCCGTAGTCGAACTTGAGGTTCTCGGCCTTCTTCCCGTTGCTGGCGGCGATGTTGTAGTACATGTCGCCGAAGGAGCCTACGGACACGTTCAGGATGGTCTCGTCCTCGGCCACCAGGGAGCGGACCGAGGCCTCCATGGCCGTGGAACCGGAGCCCAGGCACAGGATGGGCTCGTAGTCGTCGCCGCACCCGGCGAGCTTGCGCAGGTTCTCGCGGATGGGCACGAAGCGCAGGTCGTTCTCCTTGTCGCGATGCCCGAACTCGGGCAACAAGCCCGCTTCCTTGACATCCTGCCGGATGTAGGTCGGCCCGGTGATGAACAGTTTCAAAGGCGCAAAATTCGGCTTGCTCATAGTCTCTACCCTTCGGTGATTGTGACGGAAAAGAAAAGTCGGCCCCATACCATAAAAAATGTTTTCGATCAGTATAACGGGAGGGGCCGAAAGGCAAGACGGACCGGGATGGGCCCCGATCCCACGGCAGCGCCCGGTTTCCGGGGCTTTCGGGCGTATGGGCACAGTGGCCCGGAGGGGCCGGACGGGCCGCTTGAACGGTCCGTTCCGAGTGAATATACCCCTCAATTTATAATATCTCCATTCTATCCTGAGGAAGAGACTGTGCCCCGTGAGGCCTAGTTCGGCCAATTCTCATTCATTGCCAATCCAGAGAAGGGGGCAGATCCATGTTGAAGAATCTTCGCCTGGGCGTGAAGCTGGGCATCGGTTTTGGAATCGTCCTGGTGCTGACGGCCGCCATCGCCGTCGTCAGCTTCCTGGGCATGTCGAGCGTGCGGGATCGCGTTGACAAGGCGGACGACGCCAACCGGCTTGTCCGCTTCATTCTCGAAGGGCGCATTCAGGAAAAGAATTTCATGCTCCGGGGCGACGCCAAGAATCTTGAGGCCCACGCCGCGGTCCTCAAGAATCTCTTTGCCCAGGCGGCCGCGACCAGCGACAAGTTCGCCAACCAGGCCAACAAGGACCAGATGACCGCCACCGCCACGGCGGTCAAGGAATACGAAAAGGCCTTTGCCGACTACACGGCCCTGGAGAAAAAGAAAAACGACAACCTGGCCGGGATGCGCGAGAGCGCCAACACGGCCCTGAAACTGGCCGAGGCGCTGCGCAGCGAACAGAAGGGGCAGTTCTCCGCCCTGCTCGCCTCGGGCACGGCCCCCCGGTCCGATCTGGAGGCCAAGCTGGCCAAGGCGGACGACGCCAACCGGATCATCAAGCTGCTCCTGGACGCGCGCAAGAACGAGAAGGAATACATCGTCTCCGGGAACGGCACCTACCATGACGCCAACCTGGAGGACATGCGCAACATCCTGTCCCTGACCACCGACCTGGAGACCCGCTTCAACGACCAGCGCAATCTGGATCAGCTCAAGCGCGTCGCCGAGGCCGTGACCAACTACAGGAAGGGATTCGAGACCTTTTACCAGTGCGTGCAGAGCCAGACCATGGCCGAGGACGCCATGGTCAAGGCCGCCCGAACCGCCGACGAGGTCTGCCGCCAGGCGCGCGCCGAGCAGAAGCAGGCCATGCTCGACGACATGGCCTTGGCCAACCTCCTGGGCATGAGCGCGGCGGGCGCGTCCCTGCTCATCGGCCTGGCCGCCGCCATTCTCCTGACCCTGTCCATCACCCGGCCCGTGGCCAAGGGCGTGCGCTTTGCCGAAGGCATGGCCGACGGCGACTTCACCCGCATGCTGGACGTGGACCAGAAGGACGAAATCGGCGTGCTGGCGGCGGCCCTGAACAACATGGTCGTCAAGCTGCGCGAGGTGGTTCAGACCGTGGGCGAGGCCTCGGAAAACATCGCCTCGGGCAGCGAGGAGCTTTCCGCCTCGGCCGAATCCCTGGCCCAGGGGGCCACGGAACAGGCCGCGGCCATCGAGGAGGTCTCGTCCTCCATGGAGCAGATGGCGGCCAACATCGGCCAGAACGCCCACAACGCCCGGCAGACCGAGGACCTGGCCAACAAGGCGGCCGACGACGCCCGCGAGAGCGGCGAGTCCGTGGTCAAGACCGTGGAGGCCATGAACAGCATCGCCGAAAAGATCTCCATCATCGAGGAAATCGCCCGGCAGACCAACCTCCTGGCCCTGAATGCGGCCATCGAGGCGGCCCGGGCCGGGGAGCACGGCAAGGGATTCGCCGTGGTCGCGGCCGAGGTGCGCAAGCTGGCCGAACGCAGCGGCGTGGCCGCGGCCGAGATCAGCGAGCTGTCGAGCAGCAGCCTGGCCGTGGCCGACAAGGCCGGGCGGATGCTGCGTCAGCTGGTGCCCGACATCGAAAAGACCGCCTCCCTGGTCCAGGAGATCACCGCGTCGAGCAACGAGCAGAACGCGGGCGCGACCCAGATCACCCAGGCCATCGGGCAGCTGGACCAGGTCATCCAGCAGAACGCCTCGGCCTCGGAGGAGATGGCCTCCACCAGCGAGGAGCTCTCGGCCCAAGGCCAGGAGTTGCAGTCCACCATGGCCTTCTTCAACGTGGGCGACGGCCCGACCGTTCAGATCCATGCCGCCCCGGCCCGCCCCCGGCCCCTGCCCGGCGCGACCCGCTCCGCCCGGCAGTCCCCCCCGGCCCTGGACCAGGGGACCGAGGGCTTCGAACGGTTCTAGCCGGACGCGACCGACACGCATGACGGGGCGCGGCATCCATGACGGGTGCCGCGCCCTTTTTCCGGTTTTTGTGAACTTGCCATTCGGGCCAAAAGGTCTTACTCCTCTTCCCTTCAACGACCACCCATGGAGTAATAAGACATGGCCCAGCTTGGACCCCATATATCGATCTCGGACGAACAGCTTATCACCCGCGCCTTCGGGGTGGTGGACATGGAGCAGTTTCAGCACTGGCCCGAAAAGGTCAAGAAACTCGCCTCGAACCTGGCCGCCGAGCTGTTCCTGGTGCGCTACAACCCGTTCATCGACCCGGAGCTGGTGCGCACGGCCGTGGACCGGCGGCTGAACATGTCCCGGCCCATGCTCGACCGGGAGTTCGCCACCATCCTGACCAAGGGCATCGAACTGTTCTGGGAGCGCCACGGCCGCGAGATGGCCTTCCGCGACGAGATCATCGCCCGGCTCAGGAAATTCATGCCCGAGGACGCCATCGGGGACGAGGCCCACTCGCGCATCGAGTCGGCCACGGACGCCACGGACCTGCGCATGGAGCTGCCCATGCTCGTGCTCTTTCCCGAGAACGAGGCGCAGATCCAGGGGATCGTCAAGCTGGCCAACGAGATGCGCTTCGGGGTCATCCCGCGCGGCGGCGGCACGGGCGCGACCGGCGGGGCCATCCCGGCCGAGGCGCGCTGCGTGATCCTGTCCCTGTCCCGCTTCAAGGACATCCTGAACATCGACCCCGAGGCGCGGACCATGACCGCCCAGTCCGGGGTGATCACCCTGAACGCCATCCAGGCCGCGGCCAAGAAGGGACTGCTCTTCACCGTGGACCCGGCCTCCAAGGCGGGCTCGTCGCTCGGCGGCAACATCTCGGAAAACGCGGGCGGGCCCTTCGCCTTCGAATACGGCACGACCATCGACAACATCCTGAGCTACCGCATGGTCCGGCCCGACGGCTCGCTCATCGAGGTCCGGCGCAAGGACCATCCGCGCCACAAGATCTATCCCTTCGACACGGCCGTGTTCGAGATTCTGGACGAGAAGGGGCGGCTCACGGACACGGTCACCCTCAAGGGCGACGAGATACGCGGCCCCGGCCTGGGCAAGGACGTGTCCAACAAGTACCTGGGCGGCCTGCCCGGCGTGCAGAAGGAAGGCACGGACGGGATCATCACCACGGCCACCTTCGTCTGCTACCCCACCCTGGCCCACTCCCGGGTCCTCTGCCTGGAATTTTTCGGCCGCTCCATGGGCAACGCCATGCTGGTCATCAAGGATGTGGTCGCCATGCGCGACGCCATCCGCGAGGAGGGCGACCTGGTCAAGATATCGGCGCTGGAGGAGTTCGGGCCCAAGTACGTCCAGGCCATCGAGTACCAGACCAAGTCCACCCAGTACGAGGGCGACCCCATCTCGGTCATCATCATGCAGCTCGACTCGGACGACAAGGAGGCCCTGGACGCGGCCTGCCAGACCGTCCTCGCCCTGGCCCAGCCCTACGACGGCGTGGACATCTTCGCCGCCCGCGACGAGCGCGAGGCCGAGCTGTTCTGGGAGGACCGCCACAAGCTGTCCGCCATCGCCCGGCGCACCTCGGGGTTCAAGATCAACGAGGACGTGGTCATCCCCATGGAGGTCATCCCGCAGTTCTCGGAATTTCTCGAGGACCTGAACCTCGTCTACCTGGCCAAGATTTACTCGGCCACCCTGGACAAGGCCGTGGACCTGGAGGGGGTCAACCCCGACGACGCGGACGTGAAGGAGGCGCGCGGGCGCATCCGGGCCATCCTGGACGGCGAAATCACCTCCCGCGACGTCTCGGACGTGGAGCAGGAGGCCCAGTGCCGGTTCCTGTTCCTCAAGCTGCGCGACACCTACCCGAAGCTCGACCGCGAGATCAAGGCGCTGTGGCAGGAGCTGCAGCTCAAGCGCATCGTCATCGCCAACCATATGCACGCGGGCGACGGCAACTGCCACGTCAACCTGCCGGTCAACTCCAACGACGCCGAAATGCTGGCCGCCGCCCACGAGGCCGCGGACACGGTCATGTCCAAGGTCCTGGAGATGGGCGGCCAGGTGTCCGGCGAGCACGGCATCGGCATCACCAAGATCGGCTTTCTGAGCGACGAAAAGATCAAGGCCCTGGCCGAATACCGCAAGGTCGTGGACCCCAACGGGGTCTTCAACCCCGGCAAGCTCACGTCCCGGACCCTGCCGAGCACGCCCTTCACCTTCTCCTTCAACCGGCTCATCCAAGACCTGGACGGCACGGCCCTGAAGGACAAGGAGGCCCTCATGGGGCTCCTGAAGAACATCCAGACCTGCACCCGTTGCGGCAAGTGCAAGCAGGTCTGCCCCATGTACCAGCCCGCGCGCGGGCTCATGTACCACCCGCGCAACAAGAACATCGCGCTCGGCGCGCTCATCGAGGGCATCTACTACTCGCAGATCCAGACCGGCGAGCCCGCCCATGAACTGATGAAGGAACTGCGCGACCTCATGGACCACTGCACGGCCTGCGGCAAGTGCCAGGCCGCCTGCCCGGTCAAGATCGACTCGGCCGGGGCCGCCCTGTCCATGCGCTCCTTCCTCGACTCCAAGGGCAAGTCCGGCCACCCGCTCAAGCAGATCGTGCTGCGCAACCTGGCCAAGAACCCGGCCCAGACCCTGCCCGTGGCCGCCAAGGTCCTGTCCGTGGGCCAGTCCATCCAGGACAAGACGCTGGGCATGATCCCGGCCCGCTGGCTGTCGCGCATCCAATCGCCCGTGGTCAAGCACCACAGCCCGAACATCGACTACCACAACCTCTCGGAAAGACTGCACCTGGAACTGGGCTCGGTCTTCCGGAACCCGGGCGCGGAACGCGACCAGACCGTGCTCTACTTCCCGGGCTGCGGCGCGTCCCTGTTCTCCCGGTCCATCGGCATGGCCTCGGTCTACCTGCTGCTCAAGAGCGGGGTGAACGTGGTCCTGCCCGACCACCACATGTGCTGCGGCTACCCCCTGCTCGCCTCGGGCTGCGAGGAGGCCTACAAGACCAACCGCCACCGCAACCTCCAGGAATTCCTGGACCTGCTGGTCAAGACCGGCAAGGCGGGGCTCAAGGCCACCACCCTGCTCACGGCCTGCGGCACCTGCCGCGAGTCGCTGGAGACCTACGACTTCTCCTCGGAGCTGGCCGACCCGCTCAAGCACCTGGACGTGGTCCAGTTCCTCATGGAGCGGCTGCCCGCCGTGCGCCAGTCCGAACCGGTCCTGTACCACTCGGCCTGCCACATGGAGTGGACCGGCGTGCCCAAGCTCAAGGCCCCGGAGATGTACCGCGCGGCCCTGGCCGAACTGACCGACACGGACGTGGGCCTGTCTCCGGGCTGCTGCGGCGAGTCCGGCCTGGGGGCCATGACCAGCCCGGCCATCTACAACCGGCTGCGCGAGCGCAAGCAGGAACAGCTGCGCGAGGACCTCGGCTTCGACCGGGAGCGCCCCGTGGTGGTCGGCTGCCCGTCGTGCAAGATCGGCATCAAGCGGTCCCTGCTCCAGATGAAGCGGCCCAACCGGGTGCTGCACGCCGTGGAGTACCTGGCCGAGTGCGTGGGCGGCCCCAAGTGGGAAAAGGAACTCCGGCAGCTCCTGGACCGCGTGGAGCGCAAGGGGGCGTGACCCATCGGCGCGTTGACCGCACTTCCCCGGCGGTGTAGACATTGCTCATAGAGGAGCAATGATGAGCATATACGCCCGATTGATCACGTCCGTCTTCGTCCTGCTCGGCCTGATCTGCTTTGCCGCCTACCTACGCCGCAGGGAGTTCATCAAGGAGGAGCACGGCGGCATCTTCGCCAAGCTCGTCACCCACGCCACCCTGCCCGCGCTCATCTTCACCTCCCTGGCCCGGACCACCATCGTCTGGTCCGAGGCCTGGCTGGCCCTGATCATGGTCGTGGCGGAACTGTTCGCCCTGTCCCTGGGCTGGGTGGGTGCCCGGCTCCTGCGCCTGGACCGGCCCTCCACCGGGGCGTTGATCCTGGTCTCCGGATTCGGCAGTTCGTCGCTGCTGGGCTATGCGCTGATCAGCCAGGTCTTTCCCGGCAACACGGCGGCCATGACCGAGGCCGTGGTGGTCTCCGAGATCGGCGTGGGCCCGCTCCTGTTCACCCTGGGCACCATGATCGCCATCTATTACGGCAACGAGGACGCGGGTAGGGACGCTCGGCTCAAGGCGGCCCTCGAATTCTTCCGCTCGCCCATCTTCATATCCGTGGCGGCGGGCCTGATCTGGGCCTGGTTCAAGCTGCCCACCGAAGGTCCGGTCATGGGGGCGATCATCCAGGCCCTGGACCTGGCCGGAGCGGCCAACACCATGATGGTCACCCTGCTGGTGGGCCTCCTGCTGCATTTCAAGGGCATCTGGGCCGTGGCCCTGCCCGGACTGGCCGTGGCCGCCAACAAGCTGATCCTCAAGCCGCTGATCATCTGGCTGCCCACCCTGGCCATGTCCGTGCCTTCCTGGGAGGTGCAGATTCTCATCCTGGAGGCGGCCATGCCCTCGGCCCTGCTGACCGTGGCCCTGTCCCGAACCTACGGGTGCAACGCGGGGCTGGCCTCGCGCATGGTCTTCCTGACCACGGCCCTGGGCGCGGTGACCATCCCGATCATGTTCGAACTGCTCGGCTAGGCCCCGGGAGGCGGCCATGGACAGCAACGGCGTGAAGGAACTGCTCGGGCGGCGGAACAACTTCGCCAACCACGCGGGCGTGGAGATGATCTCGGTCTCGCCCGGCGCGGCCGTCTGCCGCCTGGCCGTGGGCGACGAGCACCTGAATCCCTTCGGCACGGTCAACGCCGGGGCCATCTACACCCTGGCCGAGACCGCCTTCGGCGCGGCGGCCAACGGGCACGGCAACGTCACCTTGGCCGTGAACCTGTCCATCGCCTACCTCAAGCCCGCCACGGGCAAGCTGCTCACGGCCAAGGCCCTGGAGCTGTCCGCCGGGGGGCACATGGCCACCTACTCGGTCCGGGTGACGGACGAGACCGGCGCGCTCGTGGCCGACGTCCAGGCCATGGGCTACCGCACCAAGATCCCCCTGGAGGAGGTCTAGATGCGGGCGCTGGGCATAGACTTCGGCCTGAAACGCGTGGGGCTGGCGGTCAGCGACCGCACCGGCACCCTGGTCTCGCCGCTGAAGACCCTGGAGCGCACCACGCGCCAGGCTCTCTTTGACGAACTGACCGAAATCATTCATGATGAAGCCATCGAGGCCGTGGTGGTCGGCCTGCCGCTGGCCCTCAGCGGCGAGGACACCCTGACCACTCGGCAGGCCCGCAACTTCGCCGAGAGCCTGGGGAGAAGGATCGACGCGCCCGTCCACCTCATGGACGAGCGGCTGACCTCGGCCCAGGCCGAAGAGGAACTCAACGCCGCCGGACTGCGCGGCGCAAAACGCAAGGCCGCCCTGGACAGCCAGGCCGCCGTGGTCATCCTACGCTCATGGCTCGATTCCGCCGCTATATCCTGATCGTCACGGTCCTGCTGGCCGTTCTCGCCGGACTCGGCGCGGGCGGGTACAGGTGGTACAAGGCGTGGCAGGAGGACAAGTTCCTGACCACCCCGCCCGAGACCCCCGGCCGCGAAATCCTGTTCCGCGTGGAGCCGGGCCAGATATTCACCACCATCGCCGCCAACCTCAAGGCCGAGGGGCTGATCACCGACACCCGCCGCTTCTACGGCCTGGCCGTGCGCACGGGCAAGGGCTCGGCCGTGCGGGCGGGCGTGTTCCGGCTGTCCACGGGCTGGGTGCCGGAGCGCGTCCTGACCGAACTGACCTCGTCCTCCGGCGTCCTGCGCCGGGTGTCCGTGCGCGAGGGGCTGACCTGGTGGCAGACCGGCGGGATCATCGAGGAGGCGGGCCTGGGCGACGCCAAGGGATTCGCCGCGGCCGTGGCCGACCCCGCGCTGCTGGCCGCCCACGGCATCGAGGCCCGCGACGCCGAGGGGTACCTCTTCCCCGAGACCTACCTGCTGACCCCGCCCAAGGACCACCCGTCGCGCCACATGGCCGAGGTCATGATCCGAGAATTCCTCAAGAACGCGCAGAAGGTCTGGCCGCAGGGGCTGCCGCCCTTCGAGGAGTTGCACAGGACCGTGATCCTGGCCTCCCTGGTGGAGAAGGAGACCGGCGACGTGACCGAGCGGGCGCGCATCGCCGGAGTGTTCCGCAACCGGCTCAAAAAGCACATGCTCATGCAGTGCGACCCCACGGTCATCTACGGCCTGGGCCCGAACTTCGACGGCAACCTGAGGAAGAGCGACCTGCAGGACCGGGACAACCCCTACAACACCTACGTGCACCCCGGCCTGCCGCCCGGCCCCATCTGCTCGCCCGGCCTGGATTCCCTCCTGGCCGCGGCCCATCCCGAGGAGCACGGGTATCTCTATTTCGTGGCCAAGGGCGACGGCTCGCACCAGTTCAGCAAGACCCTGGAGGAGCACAACCGGGCCGTGCGCCGGTACCAGATCCGGCGCGACCGCTCCAACTATCGTTCCACCAGGCAGTGACATGTCCTGTCTTGGCGTTGCGGGTCCTTCATTTTTTCTATAGGTTACACTGGTACGCGTGATGGAGATATGGGGGAGTACAATGCGGCCGAAATTGATCTACACACTGCTGGCGGGCCTGATCCTGTGCCTGTGCATGGTCTCGACGAGCCTTGCCCAGGACGCCACCGTGGTCCGGCGCGCGGCCTTCGACATCGGCTCGGCGGCCATCAAATGCATCATCGCGGACGTGGACCTCTCCACCGGGCTCATCGTCAAGACCGTGGACACCCTGTCCGAAAAGGTCGATTTCGCCGAGGACCTGGCCCGCTCCTATGACGGCAACCTGAGCAAGGAAGTCATGGCCGAGGGCATCCAGACCCTGGAAAAGCTCAAGGCCGTGGCCGTGGAAAAGAACGCCCTGGAGTACTCCGCCGTGGGCGGCCGCATCTTCCAGAAGGCCCAGAACGGACGGGCGTACTTCGTGCGCATCCGCCAGGAGACGGGCATCCCCTCGCGGGTCATCTCCGAACAGCAGGCGGCCATGCTCAGCTACCACGCCGTGCGCCAGGAGCTGGACGACAAGACCGAGGACCTCCTGGTCTGGGACATCGGCGGCAACTCCATGCACATGACCATCCGCAAGCCGGACGGCGGGCTGCTCTTCTACATCGACCCCATGGCCTCGGTGGCCTGCAAGAACGTGGTCATCCGGACCATCCAGAAAAAGGACATCAACACCACGGCCAGCCCCAACCCGGTCAGCGCCGAGGAAGTGGCCCAGGCCCTGGCCTACATCCGGGCCCACGCGACCATCACCGTGCCCCGGTACATCGCCGACCAGGTCGCCCACCCGGGCCTGACCGTGGCCGGCATCGGCGGGGTCCACTACTATTCCGTGCCCGAGGTCCTGGGCGGGCGCAAGGCCGTCTACACCCGCGACGAGGTGGCCGCGGCCCTGAAAAAATGGACCGGCAAGTCCGACAAGGACTTCGACAGCGAGTACGCCGAGAGCCGGTTGACCAACCTCATCCTGGTCCTGGGCTACATGGACGCCCTGGGCATCAAGGAAGTGCGCCCGCTGAAGATCAACCAGGCGGACGGGCTGTTCGCGGCCCGCGAGTTCTGGTAGGCCGCGCCTAACGCAGGGGCGCTCCCAACCTGTCCGCCCAGTCGGGCGCGTCCAGGTCGCCGGGCAGGTAGATGTACCCGGCCCTCCCCGTTATCCGTTCCCGCCTGACCGGCCCGAGCCAGCGAGAATCGTAGCTGTCCTCGCGGTTGTCGCCCATGAGGAAATATTCGTCCGGCCCCAGGACGACCGGCCCGAAGGTGTCGCGCAGGGGCAGGAAATCCTCCTTGGAGTGGAACACGTAGGGCTCGTTCAGGGGCGTGCCGTCGATGAAGACCTTCCGCTCCCGGATCTCCACGGTCTCGCCGGGCAGCCCCACCACCCGCTTGACGAAGTCGCGCCCATTGGTCTCGGGCAGGGAGAAAATCACGATCTCGCCCCGCTCAAGCGCGTCGCCGGGCTCCAGGACCTCGACCATGAAGTGGTCGCCCACCCGGATGGTCGGCAGCATGGACGCGGACGGCACCTGGTAGGCCATGAAGAACCAGCCCTTGACGATCTGTTCGAAGACCGCGCCCGAGCCCAGGCTGACGGCCAGGCAGAGAAGGTAGACCCACCACCGGTTGCACGGCTTGAGGGTGTAGCCGGAAAGCCTGCGCGCCGTGGCGAAGGCCTCGCCCGCCGCGAACAGGTTGTAGCCGAGCAGGATGGACACGCACAGCAGCATGGCCGCGAAATCCGCCCAGAACAGGATCATGAACAGGGCCAGGATGATCTCGGCCACGTAGAAGCCCACGCCCTTGCGCCACTGGCCGTTGTAGACCTGGCCCAAGCCCACGGCCACCAGGGAAAGGACCATGGCCAGCCACGGGTTGCGGGGCTTTTCGCGTAGCGCGTTCAGGGGTTGCGTCTCGGCCATGCCGTCATCCTCCCGGTCAGTCGCTGACCAGCTTGTGCAGTTTGTCCCCGACCTTGAGCCCGTGGCCCGTGAACATGGTCACCACGACCTCGTCACGGGGCGCGGTCCGGACGTATTCGGCGGCCCCGGCCGCCACCGCCGCAGAGGTGGGCTCGATGCAGAACCCCTTGCGCCCCATGTCGCGGAAGGCCGCCAGGATGGCCTCCTCGGACACGGCCAGGCAGACGCCGCCCGTGTCGCGCACGGCCCGGAGCATCTGCTCGCCGCGCATGGGCAGGGCGATGGCGATGCCCTCGGCCAGGGTCGGTTCGGAGGACGCCTGGGCCACCGTGGCCGCGCCCGCCTCAAAGGCCGCGCAGAGCGGTGCGCAGCGGGCGGACTGCACGGCCACCAGTTTGGGCACGCGGTCGATGAGCCCCATGGCCTTCAACTCGGTGAAGCCGATGTGCGCCCCGAGCAGCAGGGTGCCGTTCCCGGCGGGCAGGACCACGGTGTCCGGCGCGCGCCAGCCGAGCTGTTCGACGACTTCAAAGGCGAAGGTCTTGGTGCCGTGAAAGAAGAACGGGTTGTACACGTGGCTGGCGTAGTAGCGGTCCTCGGCCGCGGCCATGCAGGCGGCGGCCGTGTCCTCGCGGGTGCCGGGCACGGGGTTGAGCTCGGCCCCGTAGAGTTCGATCTGGCCGAGCTTGCCCGGCGAGTTGTCGGCGGGCACGAAGATGCGGCAGCGGATGCCCGCCTTGGCCGCGAAGGCCGCCACGGCGCAGCCCGCGTTGCCGGACGAGTCCTCGACCACGTCGGTCACGCCGATGTGCGCGGCCATGGCCATCATGACCGCCGCGCCCCGGTCCTTGTACGAGCCGGTGGGGAAGAGCTGCTCCTGCTTGACCAGCACGTTGCGCCCGCCCAGGTCCACCTCGAGCATGGGGGTGAACCCCTCGCCCAGGGTCAGCTCCGCGCCCTCGGGCACGGGCAGCGCCTCGCGGTAGCGCCACAGGGTGGCGGGCCGCCCGGCCACCTCGGCCGGGTCCAGGCGCGGAGAAAATTCCAGGTCCAGCAGCCCGCCGCAGTCGCAGCGCCAGCGCGGAACCATGACGTCGAAGGCCAGGCCGCAGTCGCGGCAGACGAACCGGGTCATGCGCTCGCCCCCTCGTCCACGGCGGCCACGCACTCGATCTCCACCAGGAAGCCGTGGTGCAGGTCGCGGGTCGGAACCACGGCCCTGGCGGGCTTGTGGCTGCCGAAGAACTCGGCGTAGACCGCGTTGACCCGGTCCCACAGGCCGATGTCCGCGACGTAACAGGTGCACTTGAGCACCCGTTGGCGGGTGGTCCCGGCGGCGCGCAGGACCGCGTCCACGTTGGCCAGGGCCTGCCGGGTCTGCTCCTCGACGTCGCCGAGCAGCTTCTCGCCCGAGGCCGGATCCACGGGGAGCATGCCCGAGACCCAGACCAGGCCGCCGTGCGCGACGCCCTGGGAATAATGCCCCGCCGGGGGCGGACAATCCGGGGTGGATACGTACTTCATGGAGACTCCTTTTCTGAGGCCAACCGTGCCAGATTCCGACACGTTTGGCTAGAAGGAGCCGAAATCAGGCGGCCGGAATGTAGTCGCGGCCCAGGCGACAGCCGCGCGCCCCGAGAAAGGCGGCGATCTCCTCGCGCGCGCCCCTGCTGGCCACGTAGGGGAGGCAGAACCCCTCGCCCGGACCGGGGATGTCCATGCGATCCCGTACCGGGACGCCGTGGACCCGGTGGCCGATCTTGTTCGGGTCCACGTCGTAGTAGGCCGCGAACTCGATGCCGTGCGCCCGGAGCAGGTCGGCGCGCTTGCGGGTGGTCCGCCCGGAGCCGAGGATGTGGACCACCGGGTGGTGCGGGTTGTTGCGCGCAAGCCAGCGGGCCAGGTACTCGGTCTTGATGCGGTAGAAGGCGTCCACGTCGTAGCGCGGGTGGGTGCGCGACAGCCGGTCCGGCAGGTCGTTCCAGACGAGCAGCTCGGCGTCCGCCTTGAGCATGCGGACCCCGCCCTCCAGCCAGCGCAGGAGCAGGTCGTAGTCCTCGGGAAAGTCGCCCTCACGGTAGGGGCCGTGCGTCTCCAGGCAGTCGCGCCGGAACATGATGGACGGGTTGGGCACCGGGAACTCCACGAACCGGTTCAGGCTGATGGCCTCGTGGGTCAGCAGGGTGTTGGTCCAGTCCACGTAGTGGGCGTACCCCCGGCAGCGGCTGCGGCTGCCGCCGAAGCGCACCCGGCAGCCCACCAGGCCGACCTCCGGGTGGTCGTCCAGAAGCCCGGCCTGGACCGCCAGACGGCCCGGCAGAGATTCGTCGTCGGCGTCCATACGGGCGATGTAGGTCCCCCGCGCCGCCTCGATGGCCGCGTTGGCCGCTCGGATGACCCCGCCGTGGGGAATGGACAGGAAGCGGACGCGGGAATCCCGGCGCGCGTATTCGGCCAGGATTCCCGCAGTGTCGTCGCTTGAACCGTCGTCCACGGCCACCACCTCGAAGTCCGCGCCCTCCTGAGCCAGGAGCGAGTCGAGCGCTCCGGCCACGGTGTCCCCGCAGTCAAAGCAGGGCATGGTCACGGATATCCGGGGCGCGGCCACGGGATCAGCCCTCCTGCGCCCGGCTTTCGGCCACGGCCGCCCGGATGCGGCAGACCGAGCAGATCTCGGCGCTGGTGGGCGAACCGCATTCGGTGCACGGCGCGAGCACCGCCCCGGTCTCCTTCTCCTGGCGGGCGAAGGCCGGTTTGCCGTTCTTGAGGAAGGCCTGGTAGAACTGGAGCTTCTGGCCGGGGGAGCGGTGTTCCAGCTCGCCCCACAGCTCCTTGTGGCCGGTGAAGCTGGCCCCACCCGCATAGGGGCAGGGGTCGGAGTGGATCTCGATGCCCTTGAGAAAGGCGTAATTGGCGGTCTCGTACTCGCTCAGGCGGAACAGGGGCTTGACCTTGCGCACGAACCCCTCGGACGCGGGCAGGACCGGGCCCTGGTCGGACAGGTAGGCCGTGTCCCAGCGCAGGGTGTTGGCGAACAGACGGGCCACCTCGTCGTCCAGGTTGTGGCCCGTGGCCAGGACGTCGAAGCCCTCCTCCACGGCGATGCGGTTGAAGTGGTGTCGCTTCATCTTGCCGCACACGGCGCAGACCGGGCGCTTGACGTACTTCTTCACGTCCGGGATGGGCAGCCCCCAGGCGGCCATCTCGAAGACGCGCAGGGGCAGGCCGTGCAACGTGCAGAAATCCTCGACCTTCCTGCGGGCCTTTTCCGAGGAGTTCGGGATGCCCAGGTCGATGTGCAGGCCGGTGACGTCGTAGCCCTGGAGCTTGAGTTCGAGCATGAGCGCCAGGGAATCCTTGCCCCCGGACAGGGCCACCAGGATGCGGTCCTCATGGGTGAACATCTTTTCCCGGCGGATGGCCGTCTCCACCTGCTTGGTGAAGAAGAGCGGGTAGCAGTCCGCGCAGAAGCCGGAATGGTGGCTCGGCAGGGACACGTGGGCCGTCTTGCGGCAGCGGGTGCATTTCATATGAGTACCCCCTACCCGGCCGACGTGACTTTGCGGACCAGGAGCTCGTCCCCGTGGACGAGACTGCGGTCCGGGGTGAGCAGTTCGCCCCTGCGGGCGACCAGGGCCATGGTGGGACGGAGCTGCAATTTGTTCAGCACGGCGAGCACCGAGCGCGTGTCGTTCAGCTCGATGCGCTTCCCGTCCGGTTCCAGATTGACAATGATCATGGGTTCTCCTTTGCCGCAGGCCATTTTGACGGCCAACGACCGGGGGGACAGTAGCCGGGATGGCGGCCGAGTTCAACCCCGCCCGGCCCGGTCCGCCGACCCGGTCCGCCGGTCCGGGCCAAATGATGATAATTCGCCATAAAATTCAAAACCGCTGTTGACCCTAAAGTGTTCTATCGCCTATGCTCGTACCAAGGGCTAATTCCAAGGAGGAAGCCATGAGCCAACCCAAAATTCTCGTAGTGGACGACGAAAAACACATCCGCATGCTCTATCGGGAAGAACTGGAGGCGGACGGCTACAAGGTGGCCACGTCCGACGGCGAAGAGGACATCCTCGACGTCATCGCCAGGGAAAATCCGACCATCGTCATTCTGGACATCAAGCTGGGCGTCAACCGTTCCGGCCTCGACCTGTTGCAGGAAATCCGCACCAAGGACCAGCAGATTCCGGTCATACTCTCGACGGCCTACGACTCCTTCCAGCACGATCTCAAATCCATCGCCGCGGACTATTACGTGGTCAAGTCCGTGGACCTGACCGAACTGAAGGACAAGGTCCGGATGGCCCTGAACAAGGCCGGCGCCTAGCCGGACCATCCTCGACCGACCCGGAGACGGACGCCTTACCACGCGGGAGGGCGTCCCGTTTTTTTGCCCGGCCCGGCCTCGCGGCTATAATTGACAGTGGACGATTTTCATGGGTACCTGACAGGCTCCGGGGGAGAGGGCGTCCGGCCCCGTGCGCCCCGGCAAAGGCGGATCACACCCATGACACAAGCGACCAAGGCGGAATATTTCCCCATCTCCCCGCTCATCCTGCGGCCCGACTTCAAGGTGCCCTTCGACATCTTCCTGCGCCACGACGACAGCCACGTCCTGTTCAACGCCAGCGGCCGGACCATGACCAAGGCCAAGCGCAAGGAGCTGGCCCTGGCGGGCATCGTGACCATCTACGTGGACAAGCGCTCCCGCAGGCTCTACCACGACTATATCCGAGCCAACCTCCTCGACCTGCTGGAGGACGAGTCCATCTCCCTGACCGAGCGCGCCCAGGCCTGGACCAACGCGGCCACGGCCCTGTCCAAGGAACTCTTCGAGACCAACCTGCCGGGCCCGGCCTTCAAGAAGCGCTACGTCCGCTTCCAGGAACTGATCCGCAGCAGCGCGGGCTTCCTCAGCTCCCCGGAACCGCTCCGGAACCTGACCCGGTTCATCGGCAAGGGGTACGAGACCTACCACCATGGCATCTCGACCATGATCTACGCCGTGAACCTGATGCAGGAGTACAAGTTCGGCGACGACGAGGTCCTGGCCTGCGGCATGGGCGCCCTGCTGCACGACATCGGCCTGGTGGGCATGGACAAGGCCCTGCTCGAGACCGACCCCGCCGCCATGTCCCCGGCCAGCCGCCAGATATTCACCATGCACCCGCTCATCGGCGTGCGCGTCTGCGCCCACTTCGACCTGCCGATCATCGCCACCAACTGCATCCTGTTCCACCACGAGCGCATCGACGGCAAGGGCTACCCCACCCAGGCCTCGGGCGAGGAGATTCCCCTGCCCACCCGCGTGGTCGCCCTGTGCAACCGCTACGACGACCTGACCCGCAACCGGCCATACAGCCGGGCCGTCAAGCCCTTCGACGCCCTCAAATCCCTGACCGACGACAAGGGGCTGGTGGAGCCGGACATGCTCAAGCGGTTCATCAAGCTCCTGTCCAGGGCGGAGATCGTGTGACAACCCCCGGCACGGGCGGCCCGCCGGGCTGAAATCCCTTGCCGCCCCACCCCGTTGCATGGTAGCCGCTCCTGATGTTCGACATCACCGCACAGGACATCCAGGTCTACCTGACCCTGGCGCCCGGCCTGCTCATCGCCCTGGTCTTCCACGAGGTGGCCCACGGCTACGTGGCCTACATGCTGGGCGATCCCACGGCCAAGTCCCGAGGACGGCTGACCCTCAACCCCCTCAAGCACCTGGACCCCATCGGCACCCTGGCCTTTTTCTTCGTCCACTTCGGCTGGGCCAAGCCCGTGCCCATCAACCCCCGCTACTTCAAGGACCCGCGCAAGGGCATGATGTACACGGCCATGGCCGGACCGGGCATCAACTTCATCCTGGCCGCCCTGTTCGCCGGGGCGTTCCACCTCATGTCCCTGTTCAACCTGAACCCGCAGAACGCCCTGTACGCCGTGGCCTACTACGGGGTCTTCGTCAACCTGATCCTGGCCGCCTTCAACCTTTTGCCCATCCCGCCGCTGGACGGCAGCAACGTCCTGGCGTACTTTCTTTCCCCGCGAGCCGCCTACAGGTACATGTCCATGAGCCGCTACGGGTTCATCATCCTCATCGCGATCATCCTGCTCGGGCGCTACACCGGGCTCGACATCGTCGGCCGGGTGATCGTCCCCCTGGTCCAGGGTCTGGGCGCCCTGCTGGGCGTGCCCCTCTAACCTCCAACCGCAGACCACTTCATCATGAGCGAAAAACAACGAATCCTCTCCGGCATGCGTCCCACCGGCCCCCTGCACCTCGGCCATTACTTCGGCGTCATCGCCAACTGGCTGAAGATGCAGGAAGAATATGACTGTTATTTCTTTGTGGCCGACTGGCACGCCCTGACCAGCGAATACGCCGACCCGACCCGCATCAAGGGGTTCATCCCCGGCCTGGTCAAGGATTGGGTGGCCGCCGGACTGGACCCGGAAAAGTGCTCCATCTTCCAGCAGTCCCAGATCAAGGAACACGCCGAGCTCAACCTGATCCTGTCCATGTACACCCCCCTGGGCTGGCTCGAGCGCTGTCCGACCTTCAAGGACCAGAAGGAGCAGTTGACCCAGAAGGACCTGAACACCCACGGCTTCCTCGGCTACCCGGTGCTCATGTCCGTGGACATCCTCATGTACAAGCCCCTGGCCGTGCCCGTGGGCAAGGACCAGCTGCCGCACCTGGAGCTGACCCGCGAGATCGCCCGCCGGTTCAACCATCTCAACAACACCGACCTGTTCCCGGAACCGGCGGACATGCTCACCGAAGCGCCGGTCCTGCCCGGCCTGGACGGGCGCAAGATGTCCAAGAGCTACGGCAACTCCATCATGCTCTCCGAGCCGCTGGACGAGATCATGCCCAAAGTGCGCGGCATGAAGACCGACGAGAACCGGCTGCGCAAGTCCGATCCGGGCGACCCCGACATCTGCAACCTCTTCCCCTACCACAAGCTCATGACCGACCCGGCCAAACTCCCCGAGATCGTCAAGGGGTGCAGGGACGCGTCCTGGGGCTGCGTGGACTGCAAGAAGCTGCTCATGAAATCCCTGGAGGAATTTCTCACGCCCCTGCACGAGCGCCGCGCCGCCTGCACCGACGAGCGGGTCCGGGAAATCCTTGAGCAGGGCAACGCCAAGGCCCGCGCCTACGCCGTCAAGACCATGGAAGAGGTCCGCAAGGTCCTCAACTTCGACTTCTAGGCGAAAACAGGCTAGGGTGACGCAATCCACCCGGACGAGACCGGGCCAAACCACCATCCAGGAGATTCTATGACTGCGCAGAACGGCAGCACCGTCAAGGTACACTACACCGGCACCCTCAAGGAGGACGGCAGCCAGTTCGATTCCAGCGAAGGCCGCGAGCCGCTGGAGTTCAAACTGGGCGAAGGCATGGTCATCGCCGGATTCGAAAAGGCCGTGCTCGGCAAGTCCGCCGGCGACACCGTGACCGTGGAGATCCCGCCCGAAGAGGGCTACGGTTCCCCCAGCGCGGAGCTGGTCTTCCAGGTCCGCCGCGAACAGCTGCCGCCCACCGTGGAGCTGGAAGAGGGCATCATGCTGGAAATCCGCACCGAGAACGGCCAGCCCGCCTATGTCCGCGTGACCGAGTTCGACGACGAGCTGGTCACCCTGGACGGCAACCACCCCCTGGCGGGCGAGACCCTGGTGTTTGATATTGAGATCGTAGAAGTAGCATAAATAATTAAACTTCGATTAACTCCCCGCCTCTTGCTGCATCGGCGAGGGGCGGGGTTTCCTTTTTACGAGGCACGCCATGAGCATATCCGACCGTTGCTGCAACATCACCCCGTTCCTGGTCATGGAAATCAACGAAAAGGCCGAGGCCATGGAGCGCGCAGGTCAGTCCGTCATCCGCATGTGCGTGGGCGAACCCGACTTCGACACGCCCGAATGCGCCAAGAAGGCCGCCTGCCAGGCCCTTGCGGACAACAAGACCCACTACACCCACTCGCTGGGCATCCGCGAACTGCGCGAGGCCATCTGCGAGGACTACGCGAAGCGCTACGGCGTGACCCTCGACCCGGACAACATGGTCGTCACCCAGGGCACCAGCCCGGCCATGCTCGTGCTCTTCTCCACCATCCTCGAACAGGGCGACAAGGTCATCACCTCGGACCCCTGCTACGCCTGCTACGACAACTTCATCACCTTTGCCGGGGCCGCGCCCGTCAAGGTCCCGGTCTTCGAGGACGACGGCTTCCAGTACCGCGTGTCCGCCATCCGCAAGGCCCTCGACCAGAACGACCGGATCAAGGCCATCCTGATCAACTCTCCGGCCAACCCCACCGGGACCCTGCTGTCCGAGGAGCGGCTCAAGGCCATCGCCGAGATCGCCGAGGAGCACGACCTGTGGGTCATCTCCGACGAGATCTACCACGGCCTGGTCTACGAGGGAGACGCCCACTCCATCCTCGAATACACGGACCGCGCCTTTGTCTTCAACGGCTTCTCCAAGCTCTACGCCATGACCGGCTGGCGGCTCGGCTACCTCATCGCCCCGCCCCACTTCATGCGCACCCTGCGCAACCTCTGCCAGAACTTCTTCATCTCGGCCAACACCATGGCCCAATGGGGCGGGCTGGCCGCCCTCAAGGAGGCCGGGCCGGATGTGGAGCGCATGAAGGCCACCTACAACAAGCGGCGCGTCTACATGCTCGAACGGCTCAAGGACATGGGGCTGCCCGTCAAGCACGAGCCCACCGGCGCCTTCTACGTGCTCGTGAACATGCGCCCTCAAGCCGCCAGGTTCGACGGCTCCTCCCTGGCCCTGGCCTACGACATCCTCGACAAGGCCCACATCGCCGTCACCCCCGGCATCGACTTCGGCCAGGGCGCCGAGGGCTACATCCGCTTCTCCTACGCGACGTCCATGGCTAACATTGAGGAAGGCATGAATCGGCTGGAACAGTATTTACAAGACTTCAAGTAGCCTCAAGAATCTGATCAATAAAAAGGGAGCATGACAACATGCTCCCTTTTTTTACGCCTCATAGATTCTCCAACGCCCTCCCTCTTTGGAGCGAATCGGGTGCGCAGCACCCGACAGCGGCTCTCCGCACTCGCACCAGGCTTTCGAGAGTGGGTCAGCTGTGCATTTTCTTCCGGCCGCGACAACCGCAGCGTAGCCGTCTACGTGAGGATTGGCGCGGCCGGAAAAAATGTGCAGATGGCCCGCTATCGAAAGCCGCCCCCCGCGTTCGCGTCCCTCCTCAAACCCGGATGTCCAGCCCCTTGTACGGGGCAGCGCCGGCCCCCACCACGATGCCGCCCGCATCAAAGAGGGATTGGGTATCCATGTTGGTGGAATACCACCAGGCCATGGCGTCGGTGGACAGGGGCCGGTTCATGTCCCGCTCGGACAGGCGGTTTTTGGCTGTGGCGGCGAGCTTGCCGAACTGGAGGGTGCGGCCGAGCTGTTCGACCTTGTCGGGGTTGGCCGCGAAATAGGCGTTGATCATGTCCTTGTCGGGATGATCGCCGACCACGGTGGCCGCGCCCGCCGGGTCGTAGGAGAGGCGGAACACGGTGGCGGTGTCCACGCCCAGGGCCGCGAGATCGGCCTTGACCTCGTCGTTCCAGGTTTCGAGCAGTTCGGCGTGGCGGGTCTCGACGTCGCCGAAGGTCAGCTGCCCGGTGGTGTCGGGCACGGCGTCGGCCAGAAGGTCGCGGAGATAGCCGCGCATGACCGAACCCGAGGCCGGGGACTCGTCCCGACGGGTTTTTGACTGTTCCGGGCCCAGGGGAAATTCGCTGTCCGGGGCGGTCTTCCTCGGGCGGCGATACGTGTACCCTTGTACAGCCTGTTCAATAGGTTGCGTGGCCATGGTGCCTTCCCGCGCAGGCGTTTTACCGATAAACCGCAGACGTCCACCCTATATTCTTAGCATGAAATGTACCATTCGATTGCCAAGGGGCGAGAATCGAGGTTAGTATGCCAGCACTCCTGGGAAAAACGGCAGCCGCAGAGGGAGGGCCGAACATGCTCAAGAAGCCGCTGAAGATACTCGGCGTGGATGTCTCCAAGATCGTCAACCGCAACGAACGGCGCGTGGCCGAACTGGTCCCGCAGATCATCGCGGAATATTACGAAGACTATATTTTCGAGGACCTGGACATCCAGGACATCTACGCCCTGGCCCTGAACCTGCTTCCGGCGGGCTACGCCCAGGCCGGGTCCATCGTGCTCTCGGACCGCATCTCGGACTACGAGATCCGCACCCAGATCCGCAACGCGGTGGAACGCGTCCTGGACAACCCCACCCGGGCGAGCGATTAGGCCAACCCCGAGACCGACGAAAAACGGCCCGCCATGTCCAGCATGGCGGGCCGTTTCGTTTTCCGTTGCGGGGCTCAGGCCTCTTCCCGCCCGGTCCCCTTCCGCTCCATGGGGATGACGAACATGAGCAGGGCCGGGATGACGAACACGGTGAAGACCGTGGACAGGGCCAGGCCGCCCAGGACCACCGCGCCCAGGCCGCGATAGAGCTCCGAGCCGGGGCCGGGGGCCACGGCCAGGGGGAGCATGCCGAAGACCGATGTGGTCGCGGACATGTAGATGGGCCGCAGCCGGGTGCGGGTGGCGTCGAGCACGGCCTCCTTGTAGTCCATGCCCCGCTCGCGCACGTTGCCCAGGGACTGGTGGACGATGAGGATGGCGTTGTTCACGACCACGCCGATGAGGATGACGAACCCGAGCATGGTCAGGATGTCCAGGGCCTGCGGGGCGATGAGCAGGTTTTCGAGCCTGAGCCCCAGGAAGCCTCCCGCGCCGGCCAGGGGCACGGTGAACATGATGATCAGCGGATAGATGAAGTTCTCGAACAGGGCGGACATGAGCAGGTAGGTGATGATCAGGGCCAGGATGAAGTTCCACTTGAGGGCGTCGCGGGTCACGGTCAGCTTGTCGGCCGCGCCGGACAGACGCACGGTCACGCCGTGCATGAGCCCGGCCTGCGTCACCTTGGGCAGGAGCTGCTGTTCAATGACCTCCATGGCGGACTGGAGCGGCATGTCCACGGGCGGAGTGACCTGGAGGGTGATGGTCCGCCTGCGCTCCAGGTGACGGATCTGGGTCACGCCGTAGGTGTTCTCCATGGAGGACAGGGAGGACAGGGGCACGGCCCACCCCTTGGGGGTGGCCACCAGCTGGGAATACAGCTCCTCGGGCGTGGCCGCGTCCTTGGCCGAGGCCTTGAGGACCAGGTCGATCTTCTTCTTGCCCTCCTCCTTGAAGTCGCCCACGTTGCGGCCGTCCATGATCACGTCCAGCGCGGTGCCCAGGTCCTCGGAGGACAGCCCCACGGCCTTGAGCCGGTCGCGGTACGGGTGGAAGCGGACCTCGGGATAGAGCAGCTCCAGGGACGGGATGGGCCGGATCTGGGCGCCGTGGATGGCCTGCATGGTCATGCCGAACATGGTCCCGGCCGCGGCCACCAACTGGTTCAGGTCGTCGCCCGAGAAGTCCACGTTGATGACCCTGCCCTCGCCCAGTCCCTGCTCGAAGATGGAGGCCTGGAGGGACACGCCGAACATGCCGGGGATGGAGCCGATGATGCGCATGAAGCCAGGGATGAGCGCCGCGCCGTGCTGCTCCTGGGTGGAGATGGCCCCGAACAGGTTGATGGTCGGCGCGGACACGTAGAAGAGGTCCTGCACGCCGGGCGCGCCGTCCACCTCCTTGCGGAAGTTGGGCTCCACCTGGTCGAAGATGTACTTGCCGATGTCGTCGCGCTCCTCAAAGGACAGGCCCGGCGGCGGGATGAGGATGTTCAGGATCAGATTGCGGTTGCCCTGGGGCAGATACTCCATCTTGGGGAACATGGTCACGACCATGACCACGGACGCGGCGGTCAGGGTGAAGACCGTGAGCAGGCGGCTCTTCCAGTTGTCGATGGCCAGGGCGAGAAGCCGGATGATCCCGTCGGCCAGCCTGCCGCCCAGGGCGGTCAGGGGCTTGAGCACCCGCTTGGCCAGTGAAAGCCCGGCCGGGGAGCGCGGACCGTCGGTCCCTTCCCTACGGCGCTTCTTGTTGTCCGCGATGCGGTAGAACTGGTTGGCCAGCATGGGAATGACCAGGATGGACACGAACATGGACAGGGCGATGGCGCAGGTCACGGCGATGGCGATGTCCTTGAACAGCTGCCCGGCCTCCTGCTCCATGAAGACCACGGGCAGGAACACGGCCACGGTGGTCAGGGTGGAGGCCAGGACCGCGCCCCAGACCTCGCTGGCCCCGTCATAGGCCGCGTGGAACGGGCTCTTGCCCATGCGCCGATGGCGGTCCACATTTTCCAGGACCACGATGGCGTTGTCCACGAGCATGCCCACGGCAAAGGAGATGCCCGCCATGGAGACAATGTTCAGGGACCGCCCGGCGGCCGCGAACATGATGAACGCGCCCACGATGGACACCGGGATGGACACGGCCACGATGATGGTCGAGCTGACCGACTGGAGAAAGACGAACAGGACCACGATGGCCAGGATGGAGCCGATGAGGATGTTGCGCTTGACCAGGTCGATGGCCCCGTTGATGTAGGGGCGCTGGTCGTAGATCCAGTTGAAGCGCACGCCCTGCTCGGCCAGTGGGCCGTCGTTGAGGTCCTCGATGACCTTGTAGACCCGGTCGGTCATGGTCAGGACGTTGATGCCCGGCTCGGGCCGGATGCCCACGACCATGCCGGTCTTGCCGTTGTGGCGCATGGCCACCGTGGGCTTCTCGTTGCCGCGCTCCACCGTGGCCACATCGCCCAGGGTGACGCGGTACTGGCCGGACGAGGAGATGACCACGGACTCGATGTCCTCCGGGGTCTTGAACTCGGCGGGGGTGCGGATGCGGTAGTCGCGGCGGCCCACGCCGAGGGTGCCCGCG
The DNA here is from genome assembly GCF_000189295.2 of Pseudodesulfovibrio mercurii. Taxonomy (NCBI): domain Bacteria; kingdom Pseudomonadati; phylum Thermodesulfobacteriota; class Desulfovibrionia; order Desulfovibrionales; family Desulfovibrionaceae; genus Pseudodesulfovibrio; species Pseudodesulfovibrio mercurii. Next base: position 1,240,505 of record NC_016803.1, read on the forward strand.
GACACGGACACGTTCTCGCTCCTGAGCACGTTGATCAGCTCGGTGGCGGTCAGGTTGTAGGAGGCCAGCTTCACGGGATCGACGATGATGTCCATCTCGTCCTCGCGGCCGCCGCCCACAAACAGGTCGGCCACGCCTTCCACGCGCTCGATGTACTGGCGGACGTCGTTCTCGAAAAAGGTCTGGTAGGTGGTCACGTCCCGGTCGTTGCCGGGCAGGGTCTCCATGGTCAGCCAGATGACCGGAGAGGTGGACGCGCCCGTGGCCGAGATGATCGGCCGATCCACGTCGTCGGGGTATTCCGGCACCTCGTCGAGCTTGTTGGACACGCGCAGCAGCGCCTTGTCGATCTCGGTGCCGATCTCGAACTTGAGGGTCAGCTCGGAGCGGGCGTTGTAGTTGGAGCTCTCCATCTGGATCAGGCCGGGGATGCCCTTGAGGACCTTTTCCTGCTCCTCGATGACGTCGCGCTCCATCTCGTAGGGCGTGGCCCCGGTCCAGGTGGTGGTCACGGTGATGACCGGCTCGGTGACGTTGGGGGAAAGCTGATACGGCAGCCCCATGAGGGCGACCACGCCGAACATGACGACGAGGATGACGCCCACCAGGACGGCCACCGGCTTGCGAATGGAGGTTCCGACGATATCCATCGTGGACCCCCTACGGCTGTTTCACGGGTTGCGCGGCCACGGGCTGCTGCGGCTGAAGCCGCTCGTTGCCCTTGACCACAACGTCCATGCCCTCCTGCAGGGTCTTGGACTTGACGCCCGCCTCCAGCCCCCGGTAGCCGACCACGAACACGGGCATGGGCACGGCCTTGCCGTCGGCCACGACCCAGACGACCACCTGGCCGCGGGTCGAGATGATCGCGTCGCGGGGCACGATCATGGTCTTGCCGCCCAGCCCCTTGGGCAGGACCACGCGCGCCTCCATGCCCTCGGCCAGGGAGCCGTCGTTGTGGACGCGGATCTTGACCGGGAAGGTGCGGGTGGCCACGTCGCCCTTGGGGATGACCGCGAAGACCGCGCCGGGCAGTTCCTTGCCCGCCACCTTGACGGTCACCTCAAGACCGGGGCTGACCACGCCGAAAGCCTCGCGCGGGGCGTTGACGACCACGTCGAAGTCCTCGTCCCGGGCCATGACCGTGACCACGGAGCCCACGGAGACCCAGTCGCCGCGAAAGACCTTGCGCTCCAGGACCACGCCGTCATAGGGGGCGCGGATGGTCTTCTTGCCGCGCTCGGTGAGCAGCCGGTTGAGGATGGCTTTCGCCGCGATCATCTTCTTTTCGGAGGACAGGGCGGCCAGCCGCTTGGAATCGTACTCGCCCTCGGCCACGGTGCGGCTCTGAAACAGCTTGGTGGTCCGTTCGTTCTCGCGCTTGGCCAGCTCGAAGTCGGCCTGGGCCTGGTCCACGAGGGCGCGGGCGTTGGCGATGCTGCTGTCCAGGATGTCCGAGGACAGGGTCAACAGGGGCGCGTCCCGCTTGACCCGCTGGCCGTCCTCCACGTCCAGGGACACGACCTTGCCCTCGACCTCGGCGGCCACGTTGGATATCTCGGAAAAATAGGCCGTGCCGATGAACTCGGTCTCCGGGGCCATGTCCCCGCTGGTGACCTTGGCCGTGACCACGGGGGACGGCGGCCGCTCGCCCCCCTGAGCGAAGGCCGTGGCGGCCAGCAGGACCGCCAGACAAAAGACTGCCGCACTCTCCAGGACTCTCACCATCACGCTCCCTTTTTTCCTATGTTTTTCCAAGGCTTGAAGACGGATATGAAAACCGTGGCCAGCAGGATGGCCACCTGGACCAGTCCCCAGATGAAGTTCATCCTTTCGTTGTACAGGTAGGCGGCGTCGCCCAGGGCGCCGATGCCGAGGGCGCCCGAAATGTCCATCATGGCCCGCTCCCACGGCCCGAGGCAGACCGTGCCGAAAACGATGGCCGAGACCGTGACCACCCACTTGAGGATGACCCAGCCGTGCTTGAGGAATCCGAATCCGGTGAACAGGGAATAGGCCAGCCCGGTGAGCAGGCAGCCGAAGGCGCCGGGGATGACGACCACAAAGGTGTCCACGTGGTGGATGGCCTGGTTCATGCCGTAGAGCACGCCCCCGTCCGTCACGCCCGGCTTGAGGAAATAGAGCAGGATCAGGGCCACGCCGCCGCCGACCCAGCAGGCCGCCGCGCAGATGTGCAGCCCCTTCAGCCACTTTTGTCCCGTGGTCCCGAGTTTCATCATGAGCCGTCCTTGAGGCAACAGGTTGCGTCCAGGTGGGGTTCGATGATCTGCCACAGGACCCGTTTGCACACCGCGAACTCCTCGGGGTCCAGGTGCCTGGTGATCGCCGTCCGGCTCTCCAGGACGATCTCCAGGGTGAAGTCCACCAGCTCACGACCCTTGTCCGTGATGTAGATGTACTTCACCCGCCGGTCCTCGTCCCCGGATTCGCGGCGCAGCAGCCCCTGCTTTTCCAGAGCCGCCACCAGCCGGCTGACCCCGGTCTTCTCCTGGGAGAGCATGTCGCACAGCTTTCCCTGGGTCAGGCCGTCGGCCTTGTACGCCGGCAACAAGGCCCGCCATTGCTCCACCGTGACCTTGACCCCGGCTTCGGCGAAGCGGGCGGCAAGGTCGTTGGCGAAGATGCGGGCCACCTTCCATGCAAGGAAGCCGATGGACTCCCTCGGATTCAATCGTTCGAGAAACATGGCGATTGTTGTATCTGCAACAAACACATGCGTCAACCCATTTTGGGCGGGTACACGGGTTGCAATAATAGGAGGATGCCTATACTGTTCACCCCATGGAAAGATTCACCGCCGACCTGCACATCCACTCCCGTTTTTCGCGCGCCACCAGCAAGAACCTGACCATCCGGAACCTGGCCGCCTGGGGACGCATGAAGGGACTTTCGGTGCTGGGCACGGGCGACTTCACCCACCCCGAATGGCTGGCCGAAATCGAGGAGCAGCTGGAGGACAACGGCAAGGGTCTGTTCGTCCTCAGGGAGCCCGACGGGCTGGAAAAGGAGATCCCGGAGTTCGAGGGGGAGATCCCCGGCCGGACCCGGTTCATGCTCGAAACGGAGATCAGTTCCATCTACAAGCGCGGCGGCAAGGTCCGCAAGGTCCACAATCTGGTCTACATGCCCAACCTCGACGCGGTGAGAAGGTTCAACGAGAAGCTCGCCCAGGTGGGCAACCTGGCCTCGGACGGCCGCCCCATCCTCGGCCTGGACTCCCGCGACCTCCTGGACATGGTCCTGGAGACCCACCCCCAGGCCTTCCTGGTCCCGGCGCACATCTGGACCCCGTGGTTCTCCCTGTTCGGCTCCAAGTCCGGCTTCGACTCCATCCGCGAGTGCTTCGGCGACTATGCCGAGGAGATCTTCGCCATGGAGACCGGGCTGTCCTCCGACCCCGAGATGAACTGGACCTGGTCCGAGCTGGACCGCATCCGGCTGATCTCCAACTCCGACGCCCACTCCGGCGAAAAGCTCGGCCGCGAGGCCAACCTGTTCCGGGGCGAAATTTCCTACGAGGGCATCTACCGTGCCCTGCGCGGCGAGGGGCTGGGCCACAAATTTCTCGGCACCGTGGAGTTCTTCCCCGAGGAAGGCAAATACCACATGGACGGCCACCGCAAGTGCGGCGTGGTCATGGACCCCCACGAGACCATCGCCCGGGACGGCATCTGCCCGGTCTGCGGCAAGCCCGTGACCGTGGGCGTGTACAACCGCATCCTGGAGCTGGCCGACCGCGAAGAGCCGGTCCAGCCCTCGGGCGCGCCCGGCTTTGTCTCGCTCATCCCGCTCAAGGAAATCCTGTCGGAGGTTCTCGGCGTGGGCGCGGGGTCCAAGAAGGTCAACCACCTGTACATGAAGCTCATCCTCGAGTTCGGCAACGAGCTGGACATCCTCCAGCGGGTGCCCGCCGAGGACCTGAGCCGCTTTTCCTGCCACCTGGCCGAGGGCCTGACCCGCATGCGCGACGGCCAGGTCATCCGCAAGGCCGGGTTCGACGGCGAGTACGGGGTCATCTCGGTCTTCTCCGAGAAGGAGCGCGCCCAGATCAAGAACGGGGCCACCCTGATCCACATCCCCCGGCCCGAGACCCGGCCCGATCCCGGCCTGACCGCGCCCTGCCGCGTGGTCTCCCGGCCCAAGGTCGAGGCCGTGCCCCTGGCCTACAACGACGCCCAGCAGGCGGCCATCGACGCCGGTCCCGGCCCGGTGCTCGTCCTGGCGGGCCCCGGCACGGGCAAGACCCAGACCCTCATGGGCAGGGTGGAGCGGCTCATGGACGAGGGGGTCAACCCCAAGCGCATCCTGGCCCTGACCTTCACCCGGCGGGCGGCCCAGGAGTTGCGCGACAGGCTGCGCGCCCTGCGCGGCGAGAACGCGGACATGCCCCAGGCCGGGACCCTCCATTCCCTGTGCTTCGACTACTGGAAGCACGCCTACTCCGAGACGCCCATCGTGGTCCCCGAGATCGCGGCCAAGAAGCTCTTCGCCGAGGTCAATCCCGAGTTCGCGGGCAAGAACCTGGACCACTACTGGACCAAGTACATCCTGGCCCGCGAGCAGCTGACCGAGCTGCCCGCCGACCTGGCCGACGCCCATATCAACTACGGCAACCAGAAGAACCACTGGGACCTGGTGGACTACACGGACCTTTTGGAATTCATGCTCGAACAGTCCGGCGCGCCGACCTTCCACATGCCCTACGCCCACGTGCTGGTGGACGAGGTCCAGGACCTCACCCCCCTGCAACTGGCCGTGGTCCGGGGCATCGCCGGTGCGTCCGGCGAAGGGCTGTTCTGCATCGGCGACCCCAAGCAGTCCATCTACGGGTTCCGGGGGGCCGTGAGCGACGTCCAGACGCACCTGAACGGGCTCTGGCCGAACATGGAGCAGGTCACCCTGACCGACAACTACCGCTCGGGCCAGGTCATCCTGGACGGGGCGGGCAATCTTTTCCCGGACTCCCCGCGCCTGATCGCACGCAGGGACGTGGACGCGACCATGCACCTGTTCGAGGCCCCGGACGCCATGCGCGAAGCCACCTGGATCAGCGACAAGATCAAGGGGCTCATCGGGGCCACCAGCCACTCCATCGTGGACAGCGAGGGGGCGGGCGATCTGGCGCCGGGCGACATCGCGGTGCTGGTCCGCTTCAAGGCGCTCATCCCGGTCTACGAGAAGGCCCTCAAGCGGGCGGGCGTGCCGGTCTCCACCCCGGAGCTGGAAGGGTTCTGGCAGGAGCCGCGCGTGGCCGCCATCCTCAAGGCCGCCGAGCATTTTCTGGGCATGACCCTGTCCGGCGTGGAGGACACCATCGAGATCCCGGACCACATCCTGGCCAAGGGCCCGGTGGGGCTGGCCGCCTTTCTCAGCGAGACCCCGCCGTTCGACCAGTTCTTCTGGGAAAGCCGCCAGTTCAAGGAACTCAAGAAGGAGTTCGACCGACGCGGCGGCTGGCAGGGACTGGTCAACTGGGTGTCCCTCCAGACCGAGCTGGAGCTGGTCCGCAAGACCGCCGAGAAGGTCCAGATCATGACCCTGCACGCGTCCAAGGGGCTGGAATTCGAGGCCGTGTTCCTGCCCGCCTGCGAAGAGGGCATCCTGCCCTTCGCGGGCATGGACCTGCTCACCGCCAAGGTCACCCTGACCCCGGGCCGGGGCCAGCGGTTCTTCGAGGAGCGTCGGCTGATGTTCGTGGGCATGACCAGGGCCCGGCGCAACCTCTATCTCAGCCACGCCGGCCAGCGGCAGCTCTTCGGCAAGACCCTGATCCTGCCGAGGTCGCGCTACCTGCGGGAAATCCCCGAGAACCTCCTGACCCGATCCACACTGGCCGCGCGCAAGGTGACCAAGGAAAAACAGCTCGGCCTGCTCGACTAGAGCAGGAGGCGGTACAGCCCGCGCTCGTAGACCCAGCAAACGTTGCGGGCCGCGGCGCGCGGCAGGCCGAGGCGGCGCAACCGGCAGAAGACATGCAGGGGGTTGAACCTGTGTTGGCAATATTCGCGAAACGTGGTCATATGCGAAACCTCGGCAAATCGTTCATCGTCCAAATAATCCAGCAATAACCATGCCCCGAAATCCCAAGTCAACAAAACCGGCGGGTTCCCCGCCCGCCCCCGGACCAGACCGGCAAAAACATGCCGGTTCCGACACCCTGTCCGTGCGCCAGGTGGAGGAAAAATGGGGCGTGCGCTTCCCCTTCCCCCTGGCCGCTCCCTCGTCCGTGCTACGCGCGGGCCTGGCCGAGAACAGCGTGTTCCTGGCCGACTATTTCCCGGAAATCGCCATCCTCTTCTTCGAGACCGAGGCCTGCCTGGCCTACACCGAGGAGGACATGCCCCCGAGCCTGGCCGACCTGCCCTGCACCTGGCACGTGCACATGCCGCTGGACCTGCCGTGGCAGGCCGGGTTCGAGACCGTGTGGCGAAAGATCGACGGGCTGGTGGACAAGCTCGCCCCGGTCTCGCCCCGGGTCTACGTGCTCCATCCGCCGACCGCGCCGGACATGCTCCTGCCCCTGGCCGACCGGCTGCGCGACAAGGGCGTGGACCCGGCCCGCTTCCTGATCGAGAACGTGGGCCAGTGCAACCTGACCCGGGTCTGGGACGAGGTGGTCGAGGGCGGCTACTCGGCCTGCCTGGACATCGGCCACATCCAGGCCTACGGCCAGCGCGACATCCTGCAACTGCCCGGCCTGTGGGACCGGGTGCGTATGCTCCACATCTACGGGGCCGAACGGGACATGCGCCACTGGCCCCTGCGCGAGCTGGACCCCGTGGGCCAGGTCCTGCTGCGGGCCATGCTCGACCGGGCGTCGGACTTCACCGTGACCATCGAACTCTTTCGCAAGGAGGAGCTGTTCGACTCCCTGGACCTCCTGGGCCGATGGTTTGCCGACTGGAGCGAAAAAAAATGATCACATTGGTGCTCGGCGGCAACAAATCCGGAAAATCCGATTTCGCCCTCGATTTATTGGCCCGATGCCCCGGTCCGGCCCTGTTCGTGGCCACGGGCAAGGCACGGGACATGGAATTTCGCGAGCAGATACGCCGACACCGGGTCAGCCGGGGGCCGGAAATCGAAGTGATGGAAACGGCCGAGGACTTGCCTCAACGGCTTCAAAAGGCTAAATTCTCGTTTCCGGCCATTCTGGTGGACAGCCTGGACTACTGGTTGTTCGCCTGCGGCGAGGCCGGATGCGAGCCGGACAATGTTGCGGAATTCCTCGGAGTTCTCAACGACTGGGGCTCCACGGACTTGATACTCGTCTCCTGTGAGACAGGGCTTGGACCGTTGCCCGCAGGCAGTGCGGTCCGGGCCTTCGTGCGGAGCCTCGGCGCGCTCAACCAAGCTGTCGCCGTGCGGGCCGACCAGGCGTACCTGGTGGCGGCCGGCTTGCCGTTAACCCTGAAACAGGGATAATACGTGGCACTTTTCCGACAACTTGACGACCAGGTCGATCAACTGCTCGGCCTGTTCAAGAAAGAAGACAACTGGCTGATCGTCATCAACGCCGACCCGGACGCACTGGGCTCGGCGTTGGCCCTCAAACGGATCATGACCCGGCGGGTGAACGCCGCGGCCATCGCGCAGATCAACGAGATCAAGCGCCCGGACAACCTGTCCATGATCCGCTACTGCCGCATCCCCACCCAGAAGCTCATCCCGAACCTCGCGGCCCAGTACGACAAATTCGCCCTGGTGGATTCCCAACCCCACCACAACCCCGAATTCAAGCCCTTCCAGTTCACGGTGGTCATCGACCACCACCCCATCCAGCAGGAGAACCTGGTCAGCGCCGACTTCGTGGACATCCGGCCCAAGTACGGCGCGGTCTGCACCATGATGACCGAGTACCTGTACAACATGAAGATCCGCCCGGCCAAGCTGCTGGCCACGGCGCTCATGTACGGCATCCGCTGCGACACCAGGACCTTCGAGCGCGAGTTCATCGACGCGGACATGGCCGCCTTCAAGTACCTGAGCAAGTTCGCGGACTCCAAGCTGATGAACCGCATCAGCCGCAGCGAATTCCATCTGGACTGGATGCGCTATTTCTCGCGCGCCTTCTACAACCTGCGGCGCATCGGCCACGGGCTGTTCGCCCACTGCGGCAACGTGGACAACCCGGACATCCTGGTCATCGTGGCCGACTTCTTCACCCGGGCGCACAACGTGGCCTGGGTGGTGGTCTCGGGCACGGCGGACGACAAGCTGGTGTGCATCTTCCGGGGCGACGGGCTCAGGCGCGACATGGGCACCATGGCCCAGAAAATCATGAACGGGCTCGGCTCGGCGGGCGGGCACAAGCAGGCCGCGCGGGCCGAGGTGGAGCTGTCCGCCCTGGACGGCGTGGACCCGGAAATCTTCATGCTCAAGCGCCTCGGGCACGGGCGCAAGTCGCCCATCCGCAGAATCTGACTGTCCCAGCGGGCCCGATTGCCGCGTTGCCGCGAAAAAATCAGCCCCTCACGTATCGCGCCATACGCTTCGGCCCTGATTTTTTCTTGCGCCCTGCACCCGAACCCCCTGGAACAGCCAGCTGTTTTCCTATAAAAAAACGAAAAAAGAGCGGAACGAATGTCGTTAAAAGAACGCCTCAATTTCGATAAGGACCCGCTGTACCTCATCGACGGTACCGCCCTGCTCTATCGCGCCTTCTACGCCCGCGCCGACCTGTCGCGCTCGGACGGGTTTCCGACCAACGCCATCAACACGGTCATGCGCGTGCTCATGAACCTGCTCAAGGACGAGGACCCGCTCCACGTGGGCTTCGTCATGGACGGCAAGGGGCCGACCTTTCGCAACGCGCTGTACGACGGGTACAAGGCCAACCGCCCGGCCATGCCCGAGCCGCTGGTGGAACAGGTGGAGCCCGTGCGCCGGGGCGTGGGGCTGCTCGGCATCCCGCTGCTCGTGTCCGAGGGCGTGGAGGCGGACGACTGCATATGCTCCCTGGCGGACCGCTACAAGGCGGAGCGCCCGGTGATCATCCTGGCCACGGACAAGGACATCAAGCAGTGCCTGGACGACCAGGTGGTCATGGTCAGCCAGATGGGCCGCAAGGAGACCATCCACACCCTCGATTCCTTCCGCGAGGCCGAGGGCATGGAACCCGCCACCTGGCCGGACTTCCAGGCGGTCATCGGCGACTCGGCGGACAACATCCCCGGCATCCCCGGCGTCGGCCCGGTGACCGCGCGCAAGATATTCGCCGCCACCGGCCCCACCCTGGAGGAGCTGCGCGACAACCTGGCCTCCCTGCCCGACAAGCTGCGCGCCAAGGTCGAGCCCGAGCTGGACCAGGTCTTCACCTACCGCCAGCTGACGCGCATGAAGACCAACTGCTGCGAGCAGGCCCTGGATTTCTTCCGGCTGCAGACGCCGGACCTGTCCGCCCTGAACGGCTATTTCGAGGAATACGAGCTGCGCGGCCTGCAACAGCTCCTGCCCAGGAACACGGCGGCCGCGCCCAAGGCCCCCCTGGCCGAGACCGTCAAGCAGGCGGCCAAGGCCACGCCCAAAGACGGCATGCTCTCCCTGTTCGGCGACACCATGGCCGCACCGGACAAGAAGGAGCCGGAGCAGCCGCTGGAGGTCAACGTGGCCGCCACAGTGGACGACCTGCCCGACCTGGGCGGCGAGGACGTGGGCCTGACCTTCGAGGACGACGCCTTCTTCCTGGGCGTGAACGGCGCGGAGTACCGCTACGCCGGTCCGGCCGGGGAGCTGGTGCGGGCCGTCCAGCACGCCTCGATCATCGCCACGCCGAGCGTGCAGGACCTGCTGCGCGCGGACCCGGCGTGGGGCTACATTTTGTCGAGCCAGTGGTTCGACCTCAGCCTGGCCGCCTACCTGCTCGACCCCGAGTCGCGCAACTACACCTGGGCGCGGCTGCGCCAGTCCATGTTCCAGGACGGCCGCCCGGAGTTCGCCGAGGCCGCGCGCGGGCTGCATCCCCACTCCCAGGGGCTGGCCGCCCTGGCCTACATGACCGGCATCCGGGGCCAGGTGGAGGGGGCGCACCTGAACACCCTCATGCGCGAGCTGGAAATCCCGCTCATCCCGGTGCTGGTGGCCATGGAGCGGGCGGGCATCTCCATCGACGACGCGGCCTTCCAGGCGTTCCTCAATGACGTGAATGCGCAGCTGGACGAACTGACCCGGTCCATCATCGGGTACGCGGGCGAGGAATTCAACATCCGCTCCAGCCAGCAGCTGGCCGTGGTCCTGTTCGACCAGCTCGGCATCAAGGCCGGGTCCAAGACCTCCACGGGGCTGCGCTCGACGGCCAACCAGGTGCTCGAAAAAATCCGCGACCAGCACCCCATCGTGGACGCGGTGCTCGAATTCCGCATGCTCGAAAAGCTGCGCTCCACCTACCTGGAGCCGCTGCCCAAGATGGTCGGCGAGGACGGCCGCCTGCACACCCATTTCAACCAGCTGTCCACGGCCACGGGCAGGCTGTCGAGTTCCCAGCCCAACCTCCAGAACATCCCCATCCGGGGGGTGCACGGCCCGCGTATGCGCGCCTGTTTCAACGCGGCCGAGGGCAACATGCTGGCCGCGGCGGACTATTCGCAGATCGAACTGCGCGTCCTGGCCCACTTCTCCAAGGACCCGGAGCTGATCGACGCCTTCCGGCACGACGAGGACATCCACGCGCGCACGGCGGCGCTGATCCACGACAAGGACATCTCGGCGGTCACGCCCGACGAACGGCGCGGGGCCAAGACCATCAACTTCGGCCTGATCTACGGCATGGGCGTGCAGAAGCTTGCCCGCGAGCTTCAGATCAAGCAGACCGAGGCGCAGGAATTCACGGAAAAATACTTCGCCAAGATGGCCACCCTGAAGGCGTACTACGACACGGTGGTCAAGGACGCGGAGACCCACGGCTTCGTGACCACCCTGGCCGGACGCCGCCGCCTCCTGCCCGAGCTGCATTCCCGCAACAACCAGCTCTCGGCCCAGGCCCGCCGCCAGGCGGTCAACACGGTCATCCAGGGCTCGGCCGCCGACATCATCAAGATGGCCATGGTCCAGGCCCACAAGGACAAGCGCCTCCGCGAACTGGGGGCCCAACTCATCCTCCAGGTCCACGACGAACTGATCATCGAGGCCCCCGAAGCGAACATCAAGGAAGCGGGCGGGCGCCTACTGGAAATCATGCAGACCGTCGCCAAACTGGACGTCCCGCTCAAGGTGGATATGGGGGTTGGGAAGAATTGGGCGGAAGCGCATTAGAACAATTAGGGGGCTTACTCACACTTTCCCATATAACTAGCCAAAAGGCCCTGACAGCCTATCTATGTGATATTTTTTATTCCGGTAGCCGTTATATGTATTAATGAGCTCTCACCCAAAGCATTTATTTTGTATTCAGGAAATCCTTTTAAAAACGACCGGTTACAGCTCATCGCATTAACATAGTCACGCATACTCTCAACATCTTTATGAATAGTAAATTGAACTATTCTAGATTCTCCTTCATCATCTACTATTTCTAATCCCCCATTCTTAGTTTTTTTATTTAACTTATACACTTGGCATTGTACTTCAATCTCTTCTGACCCTTTTCTTTGCTCATCATTAACTTTATACAGTTGACAATTGTTTTCATCGATAGAAAATGAACCTAAAACTCTTTGCGATTCGTCTTCAATATTCTCAAACAGAATTGAATTGGGACCATTACTTCCAATTTGTTCAGCTAACCCAGTAATATCTTTGCTTAATCTATTAGCCGCCAGTAATACACTATTATTTACTGTTATTTCGCCGTTGTTAACAACGATCAGATTTGTTGAATTTGGCGAATTATCAATTTCTGGGCTTAACGGTTTACCTGTAAACTTGAAATGCTCAACTGCAAATTTAATATATTCAAAAGTAGCTGAAAATAACTCCCAAGAGTATGAATTGATAACTGGAGCGATCAAAGCTGCAAATTGAGGTATATCGCATGTGATAAGTGTTTCTAACGACCCCTGCTTCAACTTTTCTAAATAAATTTTAGGCTGTGGAAGTCGATATTTTGACGAAGAATACTTTTCGAATGATTTAGTAAGACAATAATATGATGTCGTCTCAAGACCACTTAGAAGGCTAATAGTTGCTGATAAAATCGGTTTACCTTCAAAATCTCCGCCCTGAGCATACAATCTGATTCTCATAAATCCCACCGTTTTTTAATTTATACGTAGTTGATTTTTAATTATATGTCCAATTAATTTTAAAAACTATGTATAAAAATCTATTTCAGTTATCTCTCCGTCGGGCCTAGAACTGACGGAACGGCGGAGCAGTTCTTCGAACCTTAGAGAGAGCGGAGCGGGCGACTGTAGCAGAAACGGAACGGTCTGAGCGGAAGCTAGGAGCGGCTTGCGTAGCCCGCGCAGCGGCTTTCCCGCCCGCGGCCCGGCCTTTCGGGAAGCCGCAGGCTTGCCCTCTTCCGCTTCCAAAGAAAAAGCCCCGCTGGGCGGGGCCTTCCTTTATTCTTCTCTCTTGCTCTTCTCTTTTCATTCTTGCTCGAAGGCGGACCCCGGCGACCGCTATTGCCGGACCACGTACTTCCCTATGATGTCGTCGATCCGGCCCTCTGCCTGCATCCGCTTGATGACCTCGTTGAACTCGGGCAGCAGGTCGGCACAGGGGCAGGCGCGGCTGATGAGCAGGTGGAAGGGCATGGCCTCCAGGGAGACGTCCGTTTCCACGATGCGGCCCGCCACCCCGCCGTCCTTGATGAGCGGCCAGGCCGCCAGGGGCCACTCGATGGCGATGTCGCCCCGGTGGTTGGCCAGCATGAGCCAGACGTTCTTGAGCAGCGGGGAGTCGTAGGTCTTGATGCCCCTTGAGCGGATGTATTTGTCGTTCCAGCCGTTGCCGTGGTAGGTGACCACCACCAGGGCCAGGCGGTGGATGTCGTCGATGGAGCGGATGGCGCGGATCTCGGCCAGCTTGGGGTGGTCCACTGTGGTGAAGACCTTGAGCTGCTTCAGGTAGAAGGGATCGTCGTGGGTGGCCGCGTAGACCAGCCGCTCGGCCGTGGGCACCGTGATCATGGCGTCGGCCTCGCCGTCCCGGACCAGGGCCTGACAGCGGCTCCACGGATAGGTCCGCCACGTGGACTCGATGCCCAGGCGTTCCAGGGCCTCATGGACGATGTCGTAGAAGAAACCGGTCATGACCCCTTGGTCGTTCCGGGTGAAGAAGGGCCAGTAGTCGGGATAGACCACCTTCAGCGGCTCGGCCGCCAGGGCTCCCGAAGCGAAGACCAGCAATGCGGCGGCCAGGCAAAGGGTCGCCCGCATCCGTCCGGCACGGCCGGACAATCTTCGCAAGAAATAGTGGAACATGCTGCAACGGTAGCAGATTTTTACGGTCAGTCAACAAGATACGGCCTCTCGCAACGAGAAAAATCATGCGGATGAAAAAGCCGCCCGAAGGCGGCTTTTTCAAATCCATCCGTCCATGTCGGACTATTCTTCCTTCTTGTTGGCGATGCCCTCGCTCCGCAGGAACCGGCCGATCCACGAGCCCGCGCCCTGGATGGCGGTATACAGGGACGGGACAACGAGCACGCCGAGCACCGTGGCCGCGATCATGCCTCCGAAGACCGAGGTGCCGAGCGCGTGGCGGCTGGCCGAACCGGCGCCCGAGGCCCGGACCAGGGGGATGACGCCCAGGATGAAGGCGAACGAGGTCATCAGGATGGGCCGGAAGCGCAGAGAGGCCGCGGCCTTGGCCGCATCCAGGATGGACATGCCCGAGTCGTGCTTGTCCTTGGCGTACTCCACGATCATGATCGCGTTCTTGGCGGCCAGGCCGATGAGCATGACCAGCCCCACCTGGGCGTAGACGTTGTTGTCCAGCCCGCGCATCCACTGGGCCGACATGGCCCCGAAGATGCCGAGCGGCACGCAGAGGATGACCGCGAACGGCGTGGTCCAGCTCTCGTACTGGGCGGCCAGGACCAGGAAGACCATGACGATGGCCAGGCCGAAGATAAGCCCGGTCTGGCCCCCGGCGGCCTTCTCCTGGTAGGCGATGGCCGTCCAGTCGTAGCCGTACCCGTCGGGCAGGTTCTTTTGGGCCACGTCCTCCATGGCGGCCATGGTCTGGCCCGAGCTATACCCGGCCGGGGTGGCCGCGTTGATCTCCACCGTGCGGAAAACGTTGTAGCGCTGGATGTACTCCGGGCCGGTGATGCGCTTGGCGTGGCTCAGGGTGGACAGCGGGACCATCTGGCCCGTGTTGGAGCGCATGTAGAACCGGTTCAGGTCCTCAAGCCGGGTGCGGAACTGGGACTCGGCCTGGGCCATGACCCGGTAGGTGCGCCCGTACTTGTTGAAGTCGTTGATGTAGTAGCCGCCGAGGTAGGTCTGCAACGTCTTGAACACGTCGGAGATGGGCACGCCGAGCTTCTTGACCTTGTCGCGGTCGATCTCCACGAAGTACTGCGGCACGCTGTCGCTGAAGGTGGTGAACAGGTTGGCTATCTCCGGACGCTTGGACGCCTCGGCCATGTACTGCCTGGTCACGGCGGCCAGATCGGACACGGTGTTGCCCGAACGGTCCTGCAACTCGAACTGGAGCCCGCCCGTGGAGGACAACCCCGGAATGGGCGGCGGCGCAAAGCCCATGACCACCGCCTCCTGGATTCCCCAGAACGCCTTCTGCGCCTTGCCCATGATGGACTTGAGGGACAGGTCGGGGGTGGTCCGATCGGCCCAGTCGTCGAGGACCACGAAGACCGCCGAGGTGTACGAGGAGTACGCCCCGGTCAGGAGGTTGAAGCCGCCGAGCACCACGTAGTTGTGTATGCCCGGCGCGTCCTTGAGGTAGGCCTCGATCTTGCGCATGACCCCGTCGGACCGCTCCAGGGACGCGCCCTCGGGCAGCGAGGCGTTGATGATGAAATACCCCTGGTCCTCGTCCGGCACGAAGCTGGACGGCAGGATGGCGAACAGCCCGCCGCAGGCCCCCACAAGCACGGCCACCACGAGCACGCCCATGAAGGCGCGCCGGACCATGGCCGCCACGGCGGCGTTGTAACGCTTCGTGACCCAGTCGAAGGTGGCGTTGAACTTGTCGAAAAACCAGCCGAGCGGCCCGCGGATGGGCTTGTACGGCCGCAGGATCAGGGCCGACAGGGCGGGCGACAGGGTCAGGGCGTTGACCGACGAGATGGCCACGGACACGGACAGGGTCAGGGCGAACTGCTTGTACAGCTGGCCGGTGATGCCGCCCATGAAGGCCACGGGGATGAACACCGCGATGAGCACCAGCGTGCTGGCGATGACCGGGCCGGTGACCTCGCTCATGGCCTTCTTGGTGGCCTCCTTGGGGGTCATGCCCTCCTCGTCGATGTTTCGCTGGGTCGCTTCCACCACCACGATGGCGTCGTCGACCACGATGCCGATGGCCAGGACCAGGCCGAACAGGGTCAGTGTGTTGATGGAGAACCCGAGCATGGGGAACAGGGCGAAGGTGCCGATCAGGGAGACGGGCACGCAGACCATGGGAATGATGGTCGTGCGCCAGTTCTGCAGGAAGATGAAGACCACCAGGAAGACCAGGATCAGGGCCTCGTACAGGGTGGACATGACCTCTTCGATGGACGAGTTGACGAACCGGGTGGTGTCGTAGGGGATGGAATAGTGGACCCCCTCCGGGAAGTACCGGGACAGGTCCTCCATGGTCGCCCGCACCTGGCTGGCCACGTCCAGGGCGTTGGACCCGGGCAGCTGGTAGATGAGCATGGAGGCGTTGGCCTTGCCGTTCAGGCGGGCGAAGGTGAAATAGTTCTTGGCCCCCAGCTCCACCCTGGCCACGTCCCGGATGCGCACGGTGGACCCGTCCGCCTCGGCCTTGAGGATGATGTTGCCGAACTCCTCGGGATCGGCCAGCCGCCCCTTGACGCGCAGGGTCATCTGGAACTGCTGGTCCTTGGGCGTGGGCGGCATGCCGATCTGACCCGCCGGGGCCTGGGTGTTCTGCTCCTCCACCGCGTTGATCACGTCGCTGACCGTCAGGTTGTAGGCGGCCAGCTTGTCCGGGTCGAGCCACAGGCGCATGCCGTAGTCCAGGTCGCCGAACATGTTCACGTCGCCAACGCCCTCGATGCGCCGGAGCGCGTCGTAGAGGTTGATCTTGCCGTAGTTGTTCAGGAACAGGGTGTCGTACTCCGGCTTGTCCGAGGTCAGGGAGACGATGAGCACGAATTCCGGCGACTGCTTGAGCACGGAGATGCCGGTGTTGCGCACCTCCTGGGGCAGCTGGGGTGTGGCCAGGTTGACGCGGTTCTGCACGTCCACGGTGGCCAGCTCCAGGTCGCGGCCCAACTGGAAGGTCACGGTCAGGGACAGGGAGCCGTCGTTGGCCGAGATGGACTTCATGTACATCATGTCCTGGGCGCCGTTGACCTGCTCCTCGATGGGCGCGGCCACGGACTGCTCCACGGTGGCGGCGTCGGCGCCCGTGTAGGTGGCGCGCACGGACACCGACGGCGGCGAAATCTGCGGATACTGGGCGATGGGCAGGGCGAACAGGGAGAGTACGCCCACCAGCAGGATGATGATGGCCACCACCGAGGCGAAAATGGGCCGGTCAATGAAGAAACGGACGAACATGGGCTACTCCGCCGCGGTCTTGGCCCCGTCCTGTCCGCCGGCGGCGGGCACGGGCGCGGGCACGCTCTCTTCACTGTCCTGGGCCGAGGACGCGCCCGCTTCACAGCCCTGGGCCGCTGGCTGCTGGGCGTCGGGATCCATGGGGACCACCACCGGCTTGATCTTCATGCCCGGCTTGACCCGGTTGATGCCCTCGGACAGGAGCATGTCCCCGGCCTGGACGCCCTCGGCGACCACGGCCAGGTTCATGGACTCGGTGCCGAGCTTGACGGGCTGGTTCCTGATGGTCCCGTCCGGGTCCACCAGGTACACGGACTTCATGCCCTGCACGTCCATGATGGCGCGCACCGGGATGACCACCGCGTTCTTGTTGTTGGCGACGCACACCCGGACCTTGGCGTACTGGCCGGGCTTGAGCAGGTCGCCGGGATTGGGGAAGAGCACGCGGATGCCCAGGGTGCCGGTCTGCGGGTCGATGGTCGGGTTGACCATGTCGTAACTGCCGGGCTCCTCATACTCGCTGCCGTCGGCCAGAATCAGGTGGATGGGCCGCTCGCCGGATTCGCGCGCCTTCGTGTCGCGCATGGCCCGGATGTAGTCCGTCTCGCTGACGTTGAAGCTGACGTAGACCGGGTCTATGGTGGAAATGGTCGCCAGCAGGGTGTTCTCGCCCTGGCCCACCAGGTTGCCCACGTCCACCTGCACGCGGCCGATGATGCCGTCGATGGGCGAATAGATCTTGGTGTAGCCGAGTTGGATGCGGGCGTTCTCGACCTTGGCCTTGTTGTCGGCCAGCTGGGCCTTGTAGGTGGCCGCCTGGGTCTCGTAGCTCTCGTACTCGTCGCGGCTGACGACGCCCTCGTCAAAAAGCTTCTTGAACCGCTGCAAGTCCTTGGCGGCCTTGGCGTAGAGGGCCTGATTGTATTCCAGGCCGGACTGGGCCTGCTTCAGGTCCTCCTCGAACGGCTTGGGATCGATGACGAAAAGCAGGTCGCCCTGCTTCACGCTCCGGCCCTCCTCGAAATTCTTCCTGATCAGGAAACCCGCCACCCTGGCCCGGACCTCCACGGTCTCATGGGCGCTGATCTGGCCGACCCACTCGCCCCAGATGGGCACGTCGCGGGTCAGGGCCTTGACAACCTTCATGGGCACCGGTTCCTGCTCGACCGCCTGATCCTTCTTCTTGTCGCCGGAGCACCCGGCCAGGACCAGTGAAAAGAGCAGAACGACACAACTGACCGTCACGGAACGCAATACTGAGCTCACCATCTCGAAAACCTTGCGTTATGGTATTGTGAAAAAATTCCTCTCATCATCATGGGCAATTGTGCCCACCTTAGCCTCTTCGCGCAAGTATGTATACCGGTTATTTTCACAGAATGCGTATAGTTGCGTCATGACGGCGCGGTTCGACCGATGCTCCCGTATTGACTCCGGCCCGGCCAAACCGTACTTATCGGTCAGCGACAACCGCATTTCATCAGCACGGAGAGGAAAATGGGCGAAAACACCTGCAAAGAAAACCCCATGAAGGGCATCCCACTGGGCATCAACTTCACCACCTTCATCTACTCCCTGTCGTCCTCGGCGCTGGTCGCCCTGGGCGAGGCCGCCGATCCGGGCTCGGGCAAGGTCGAGTTCAACAAGGAGCTGGCCAAAAACACCATCGACGTGCTCGGCATGCTCAAGGAAAAATTCGACAACGGCCTGGACGCGGACGAGAAGAAGCTCCTGTGCGAGATTGTGTACAATCTGCGGATGGCCTACGTTAACAAGACTAAATAGCGGGAAAACCAATGTCTCAGATCATCAAGGCCGGGCTGGTGGGCGTCACCGGCTACACCGGCATGGAACTGGCCCGGCTCATGGTCCACCACTCCTCCATGGAGCTGGTCCGGGCAACCTCCCGGTCCGAGGCGGGCAAAAAGCTCGCCGACATCTACCCCTTTCTCAACCGGCTGCCCCTGGGCGACCTGGTCATCACCCAGCCCGACGCCGCCGACCTGGCCGAAGAATGCGACGTGGTCTTCCTGGCCGTGCCGCACAAGACCGCCATGGAGATCGCGGCCGAGCTGATCGAGGCGGGCGTCAAGGTGGTGGACCTGTCCGCCGACTTCCGCATCAACGACAAGGCGGTCTACGAGGCCTGGTACAAGGTGGAGCACACCCGCGCCGACCTGCTCAAGGAGGCGGTCTACGGCCTGCCCGAGCTGTACCTGGACCGGATCATGGGCGCGCGGCTCATCGCCAACCCCGGCTGCTACCCCACCTCCGCCATCCTCGGCCTGGCCCCGGCGCTCAAGGCCGGACTGGTCGAGACCTCGGACATCGTCATAGACGCCAAGTCCGGAGCCTCGGGCGCGGGACGCGGGGCCAAGGTGGGCAACCTGTTCTGCGAGGTGGCCGACTCCTTCCGGGCCTACGGCCTGCCCACCCACCGGCACACCCCGGAGATCGAGCAGGAACTCTCCAAGCTCGGCGGGACCGACATCACGGTCTCGTTCAGCACCCACCTGCTGCCCATCGACCGGGGTATCCTGTCGACCATCTACACCAAGCTCAGGGCCGAGACCTCCCTGGACGCGGTGCACGCCGCCTACACCGAATTCTACGCCGACAAGCCGCTGGTCCGCGTCCTGCCCAAGGGGCAGCTGCCCGAGACCCGCTTCGTGCGCGGCACGGTCTTCTGCGACATCGGCCTGGTGGTCGATCCGCGCACGGGCCGGCTGATCATCCTGTCCGCCATCGACAACCTCTGCCGGGGCGCGTCCGGCCAGGCGCTGATGAACGCAAACCTCATCTGCGGCCTGGACATCGACGAGGGGTTGCCCATGGCCCCGATGATGCCCTAGCAGGCTGTTGAAAAACGCACGATTGCTGCGTTGCTTTAAAAACGGCAAACCCTCGCGTACAAAAGAGTACGCTTCGGTCTTGCCGTTTTTTCGCGCCTTGCACTCGCACGCTATTGCACAGCCTGCGGGAGGAGACAAAAGTAAATGGCAACAGCACCGTCGGAAATCAAAGGCCGTCGTTCAGACGGCCTTTTCTTTTTTCCGGCAGTGGTTATATTGGTGGGAGATATTTTCACCCCGACCGACAATCCGGAGGATATACATATGGATTTCAACGACATCCTTGAACGGCGCAGAGCCATCAACTTCTTCGATCCCTCCCAGGACGTGCCCGACGACCTGCTGCGCACCGTGCTGGCCGAGGCGGGCAAGGCCCCGTCGAGCTTCAATCTCCAGCCGTGGAAGGTCAAGGTCGTCCGCGACCCGGAACGCAAGGCCGCCCTGCGCGCCCTGGCATTCGACCAGGCCAAGGTGACCGAGGCCCCGGTGGTGCTCATCGTCCTGGCCGATCAAGACGGCTGGAAGGAAGGCAACCCCACCTTCGAAGGCCACTTCAAGCACAACATGAAGCCGGAGCAGCGCGATTACCTGGTCAACTCCGCCAAGGCCCTGTACGGAGGCTCCCCGGACGCCTCCCTGGCCTTCGCCACCAAGAACGCCGGGCTGTTCGCCATGTCCTTCATGTACGCGGCCTGCGCCCATGGCCTGGACACCCACCCCATGGACGGCTTCGACCGCGATGCGGTGCGCAAGGAGTTCAATATCCCGGACAACTACTGGCTGGCCATGCTCATCGCCGTGGGCCACCGCACCCCTGATTTAGTCGTCCACCCCAAGGCCTGGCGCCAATCCGTGGATGAGATGATTTTGAAGTAGGCGTTTGGACGGGGAGCGGCTTCCGATAGCGGGCCATCTGCACATTTTTTCCGGCCGCGCCAATCCTCACGTAGACGGCTACGCTGCGGTTGTCGCGGCCGGAAGAAAATGCACAGCTGACCCACTCTCGAAAGCCTTGTGCCAGCGCGGAGAGCCGCTGTCGGGTGCTGCGCACCCGAATCGCTCCAGAAAAATTGAAGAAGGAAAGGCCTTCGACTCAACACCGAGTCGAAGGCCTTTTTTATGTGCTTGCGCCCCGCGAAGCGGATAGGAAAAGTTTAGGAAGGGAGAGGGGATGGGGGTCCGGGGGAAGGGGAGAGGGAAAGCCCTTTTCCAAAGGGTTTCCCTCTCCCCTTCCCCCGGCCGCCGGAGGCATTCCTATCCCAACTTGAGGCCGTTGGGGCAGGGTTTGTCGGGGACGGCGAGGACGACGCCGTCAGGGCGGTAGAAACCGGTGACGAGGCATTCGGAGCGCATGGGGCCGATCTGTTTGGGCGGGAAGTTGACCACGCCGACGACCTGTTTGCCCAGAAGTTCTTCGGGGTTGTAGAGGGCGGTGATCTGGGCGCTGGACTTGCGGGTGCCGATGTCCTCGCCGAAATCGACCAGGAGTTTGTAGGCCGGGACGCGGGCCTCGGGAAAGGGCTCGACCTTGACGATGGTGCCCACGCGCAGTTCCACTTTTTCGAAATCGTTCCAGGATATGGTTTCCATCGGGGGTCCTCCGGTTGCGGTGTGTTCGGGTGGGGGTACCATGTTTGCACGGCACAAGAAAGGGGGCCCGAAGGCCCCCTTTCCGGCTATGGGAATGGAGTGTGTGGGAACTATTTACGGACCGCGTAGGCCGAAGCCCGGCGGATCAGAGCGACCAGGGCGAGCACGCCCAGGACCATTACCAGGGTGAGATGGGTCCACTCGATGGTCAAGATGGCGGCCGGGTCCAGGGTCACGCCGGGCAGGTTGCGGTAGACGCGCAGCAGGCCGGAGACGAGCAGGCCGCCCACGACCACGGCGCGGGCCAGCCCCAGGCCGGTCAGGGCCAAATGGTGCTTCCAGGACTTGAGCCAGTTGACCAGGACCAGGGCCGCCAGGAACAGGAGCGCGGCCCCGAGCACGTAGTGAATCTTGTGCACCAGGTAGAAATCGCCGGTCCAGGCCATGCCCGGAATGGTGGTCAGGGCGTAGCGCTTGGCCAGGGGCATCTGGAGGAGCCCGGTGAAGGCCAGGGCGGCCACCAGGAGGATAAACAGCCGGGATATCCAGGCCGGATAGGGTCTAGCCTTCATGGTCGTCCTCCCCGTTGTTCAGCAGCCTGGAGCCCAGGCCGAGCACACCCGCGGCGATGCCCGCCACCGGCGCGATGAACGCGGCCGTGGCCAGGTTGGTCTCGTCGGCCATGACGTCCTTGACCGGGCCCATGTGCGGCTTGCCGGGGCCCAGCGGGCTGCGCTTGCCGGCCTGCTTGCCCTTGCCGGCGTTCTTGCCCCCGTTCTTGCCGGAGTTCTGGCCCGCGCCGGGGCCGGAGTCCTTGTCGATGACCTGGTTGATGAGCTCGAAGGGCACCGGGGAGACATACAGGGTGTTGGTCCCGCCGTTCTCCTCCAGACCGTAGATGAAGCCGCTCATTTCCTTGGCCAGGGCCTTGGCCCGGGCCACGATCTCGGCGCGCGGGCCGATGGTCTGGACGTTCTCCGGGCAGACCGCGATGCAGGCGGGCATCTCGCCCTTGTCCAGGAGCTGGTAACAGCGGTCGCACTTGTACATGACGCCGTTGCCCGCCAGGCGCGGCATGAGGTGGCGATAGAGACCCACGCCGGACTGGCGCTGGGGGATGTGCCACGGGCAGACGGTCCGGCACTTGGCCCCGCCCATGCACAGGTCCGGGCTGATGCGGGTCAGGCCGTTGACCTGCTTGTTGGCCGCGCCGAAAGGACACATGTTGGCGCAGGGCGGGTTCTGACAGTGCATGCACCGCCGGGGTATGTTGATGTCGTAGGACCGTCCCTCGTACTCCACCTGGGCGTTCTGCAGGAACAGCCAGTTGTAGGGGGTCAGCCGGTCGTCCACGTCGCGCAGGTCGGACCAGTCCTCGGGCTTGGCCCGGCGGGACGGGAGCATGGCCGGAAACGGCTTGACCGGCTCCGGGAACTTGTCGGCGTTGGACTCGCGGCAGGCCTCGACGCAGGCGCCGCAGCCGATACACTTGGACAGGTCGAGCAAGGTGGCCAGCTCCCCGTCCGAGGGGGCGGGCACGCGCTCCTGCGCGGCCAGGACGGGCGCGGCCGGAACCAGCGCCCCGGCGGGACCGACGCCCAAGGCCTTGAGGAACCCGCGTCGGCTGACGGTCCCCGTCCGATGTTTCTTCTCTGCCATGTCGCTTTGCAACCTCTTGTTGATGCTGTTTGCGGACCGGACATCCTTCCGGCCTTCGTGCAAATACCCTATAGGGGTATAATCCGGAAAGTCAACCCCGAGGGACCGGTTTGGCGGAAATCCCGTGAAAACGATCCGTTGCGGACGCCGCAAACCAGTCAATTTTTCAATTCAACACGCAGTAATTATTGCACTTGTCTCCATACTCCCCAACAGAGCGTTTGACACCGCAATCCTTTTTATTATAGGTATTCCATTCGGATTGTAAGTCCATTCTTGATCGGAAGCTTCCATCGCATGGTACGGCCTGACCTCCGAGGGCCGACCGGAACCAGGCCAGACGACCGAATTTCCTTCGAAACCCGACAACGGCCGGGAGGCTTGACGTATGACTTCCAGAGGTAACGAGATGCTCAAAGACGACAAATGCGCCGGCGCCAAGACCGCCAAACTCATTATCGACGACAAAACCTATGAACTGCCGGTGATCATCGGCACCGAAAACGAGCACGCCATCGACGTCACCCGGCTGCGGAGCGAGACCGGGTACATCACCTTCGACCCCGGCTATGCCAACACCGGGTCGTGCAAGAGCGACGTGACCTTCGTGGACGGGGAAAAGGGCATCCTGCGCTACCGCGGCTACCCCATTGAGGACCTGGCGGCGCACGGCACCTTCATCGAGACCGCCTACCTGCTCATCTTCGGCGAGCTGCCCACCAGGGCCCAGCGCCAGCAATTCCGCGACCTGCTGAGCGAGCAGGAGCTGCTCCACGAAGGGCTCCGGCATCATTTCGAGGGGTTCCCGTCCACGGGCCACCCCATGGCCATCCTGTCCGCCGTGATCAACGCGCTGGGCTGCTACCATCCGGACCTGCTGGAGATCACCTCCAAGGAGGACTTCCTGCGGGCCGCGGCCAAGATCATCTCCAAGGTGCGGACCATCGCGGCCTGGTCCTACCGAAAGGCCCAGGGGCTGCCGTTCATGTACCCGGACCCGAAGCTCTCCTACTGCCGGAACTTCCTGCACATGATGCACTCCATCCCGCACCGCCAGTTCGAGCCGACCGACGCCCAGGTGCGCGCCCTGACCCTGTTCTTCCTGCTCCACGCCGACCACGAGCAGAACTGCTCCTGCTCCACCGTGCGCATGGTGCAGTCCACCGAGGCCAACCTGTTCGCCTCGGTCTCGGCGGGCATCTGCGCCCTGTGGGGGCGGCTGCACGGCGGGGCCAACGCGGGGGTCATCGAGATGCTCGAGCACATCCACGCGGGCGGCACGTCCATCCCCGAGTACCTCGAAAAGGTCAAGAGGAAGGAATGCAAGCTCATGGGCTTCGGCCACCGCATCTACAAGTCCTTCGACCCCAGGGCCAAGATCCTGCGCCAGGCGGCCCACGACATGCTCGAATCCACGGGCAACGACGACCCGCTGCTGGACATCGCCCTGGAGATGGCCGACGCGGCCATGAGCGACGACTACTTCATCGAGCGCAAGCTCTACCCCAACGTGGACTTCTACTCGGGCATCATCCTGCGCGCCCTGCACATCCCCGTGAACATGTTCACCGTGATGTTCGCCATCGGCCGCATGCCCGGCTGGATCGCCCACTGGTACGAGGCCTACGCGGACGGCACCACCAAGATCCACCGCCCGCGCCAGATATACACCGGCCGCCAGACCAGGGCCTACATCCCCCTGGATTCCCGGCTCTAGCGAAACCGACCGGAGGCCCCGGCAAGGGGCCTCCGTCCATTCCCCACCGGGAACCGCCCTGCCCATGCACACCCTAGGACCCATAGAAAAAATCGCCTGCGTGGCCTCGGACACGCCCAAGGCCCAGGCCGGTCTCGAACAGCTGGCCGGGCTGTACGACCTGGTCCCGGCGGACGAGGCCGACGCCCTGGTGGCGCTCGGCGGCGACGGGTTCATGCTCCAGACCGTGCACGACCACATGGACTCGGGCATCCCCATCTACGGGATGAACCGGGGGACCATCGGCTTCCTGCTCAACCGTTTCCGGCCCGACGGGCTCCTGGAGCGGCTCAACCGGGCCCACCGCCTGGTCCTCAACCCCCTGGTCATGACCGCCGAGACCGTCTCGGGGCAGGTCTGCTCGGCCCTGGCCTTCAACGAGGTGGCCCTGCACCGCTACTCCCAGCAGTCGGCCAACATCCGGCTGTGCATCAACGGCCGCGAGCGGCTCGACCGGCTGGTCTGCGACGGCATCATGGTCGCCACCCCGGCGGGCAGCACGGCCTACAATTTGTCGGCCCACGGCCCGATCATCCCGCTGGGGTCCAACGTCCTGGCCCTGACCCCGGTCAGCCCGTTCCGGCCCCGGCGCTGGAACGGCGCGCTCCTGCCCCACTCCGCCGTGGTGGAGTTCACCATCCTCGACCCGGATCACCGGCCCGTGGGCGCGGCCGCCGACTCCTTCGAGGTCCGCGACGTGGCCAAAGTGCGCGTGGTCGAGGACCATTCCCGGCCCGCCCTGGTCCTGTTCGACCCGGACCACTCCCTGGAGGAGCGTATCTTCAACGAGCAGTTCGTCCACTGACCGGGGCACCCCCCACGGGCGTATTGTACAACCGGGCAAATACGGTATAGTGTTCCCCGCAACGAACGAATTTCCCATTCCGGCCCCTGCAACAACGTCATCAATGGCCGGAATCCACATCACACAGTAGGTACCAATGGAAAACGACACCCTGCATCCCGAAAACGGGACCAACACACCGGAAAACGGCCCCGCGCCGATCACCTTCGACAACCTGCCCGAAAAACTGCGGCAGGCCTGCGACCGCGCAGGATGGGACAGGCTCATGCCCGTCCAGGAACGCGCCATCCCCTTCCTCCTCGACAACCAGGACGTCATGGTCCAGGCCCGCACCGGGTCCGGCAAGACCGGCGCCTTCGTCCTGCCGCTCATGGAAAAACTCGACCCGTCCCGGCACACCTGCCAGGCCCTGGTCATGGTCCCCACCCGCGAGCTGGCCAAGCAGGTCGCCCAGGAGGCGCGCACCCTGGCCGGCGACAACCTCCGGGTCGTGGCCGTGTACGGCGGCGTGGGCTACAAGGAACAGCTCGACGCCTTCCGCGAGGGCGCGAACCTGGTGGTCGGCACCCCCGGCCGCATCCTGGACCATCTCATGCGCCGCAACCTGACGCTGGACGACCTGCGCGTGGTCATCTTCGACGAGGCGGACCGCATGCTCTCCGTGGGCTTCTATCCGGACATGGTCGAGGTCAAGCGCTACCTGCCGCGCAACATCGACGGCGCGTACATGTTCTCGGCCACCTTCCCGCCCAGCGTGCTGCGCCTGGCCGAGGAGTTCATGGTCAAGCCGGAATTTTTGAGCCTCTCCTCGGACGAGGAAAACGTCTCGGCCATCGCCCACCAGTTCGTGGAGGTTCCGGCCATGGGCAAGGAGCGCAAGCTCATCAAGCTCATCGAGCTGGAGAACCCCACCTCGGCCCTGATCTTCTGCAACACCAAGCGCAACGTGGAATTCACCGCCGCCCTGCTCTCCCAGTTCGGGTTCGACGCCGAGGGGCTGACCTCGGACCTGACCCAGAACAAGCGCGAGGCGCTCATGGCCCGCATCAAGGAGGGCAAGCTGCGCTTCCTGGTGGCCACGGACGTGGCCGCGCGCGGCATCGACATCCCGGAGCTGTCCCACGTGTTCATGATGGAGCCGCCCGAGGACCCGGAGTCCTACGTGCACCGCGCCGGCCGCACCGGCCGGGCCGGAGCCACGGGCACGGCCATCACCCTGGTGGACGTCATCCAGCGCATCGAGCTGGAGCGCATCGCGGCCCGGTTCAAGATCCAATTCGAGGAGATCAAGGACCCGACCGACGAGGACGTCACGGCCATCATCGGCGAACGGCTGACCGCCATGCTCGAAAAGAAGTTCCGCAAGCTGACCAATCTCCAGAAGGAACGGGTCTCCCGCTTCCTGCCCGTGGCCAAGACCTACGCCGAGCACGAGGACTCCCTGGCCCTGCTGGCCATGCTCCTGGACGAGCTGTACCAGCCCACCCTGCACGGCAAGCCCGCCGCGCCCGACACCGCCTCCGAAGCGCAACGCGAACCGCAGCGCGAACGGCCCGCACGCAAGCGCGGCGGCCGCAACCGAAGGTCCGACGAGCCCTCCGGGGAACGGCGCCAGGCCAGGCCCGCGCCGGCCGAGACGGCCGACGAGCCCAGCCAGGCCAAGCCCCGGCCCAGCGAGGGACGGCAACCTCGTGAAGACAGGCAGCCTCGTGAAGACAGGCAGCCTCGTGAAGACAGGCAGCCCCGCGAGGAGCGCGAACCCGAAGCCCGGCCCGGCGAGGCCGAGCAGCCGAGCCCTGCGGCCAGGGAGCAGTCACGCCCGCCCCGGTCCCGGAGCAGGCGTCCGGCCCGATCCGAAGAGGAGCGTCCCGCACGTTCCGAGGAGGAGCGTCCCGCACGTTCCGAGGAGGACCGCCCCGCACGTTTCGAGGAGGACCGCCCCGCACGCTCCGAGGAGGACCGCCCCGCACGGGCCGCGCGCGCGACCGCGCCGTCCGACGACGAGGGCGACGAAGGCAAGGCCAAGATCAAGCGGCGCAGGCGCAGGCGTCGGCGCAAGCCCTCGGGCAGCTAGGCCGGTGGGCCGAACCCTGGTCCTCGGCCTGGCCGCGGGCTACCACTACGGCGACGTTCGCCCGTTTCTCGCCTCCCTGGACAGGGCGGCGTATGCGGGCGATCTCGTTTTATTCGTCTCGGAAACCACCCGCGACCTCGAGCGGTTGCGCGCCCACGGGGCGGAGCTCCTGCCCATGGTCCGGCGGCCGGGCCTTGAGGACGTGCCGTGCAACGCCCTGCGCTACTTCCTGTACCTGGATTTCCTGAAGGGGGCCGACGTCCGCTGGGAGCGCATCCTGATCAGCGACGTGCGCGATGTGGTCTTCCAGCGCGATCCCTTCACCTTCGCCTGGCCGGACGGCCTGTGCTGCACCCTGGAGGACCCCTCGGCCACCGTGGGGTCCTGCCCGTTCAACGGCCGCTGGGTGCGTGAACACCTGGGCGCGGAGGCCCTGAACCGCATCGCGGACCGGCCCGTGTCCTGCTCCGGGACCACCGTGGCCGACCACGCCGCCATGGTCGCCTACCTGGAGCGGATGACCGGACGGCTCCTGCCCCCGTCCACGGGCGAGTGCATGGCCGGGTACGACCAGGGCGTGCACAACTACCTGATCCACACCGGGGCGTTGGGCGACCCGACCCTGTTCGACAACACGGGCCCGATCCTGACCCTGGCCCAGACCCGCGGCGAACCCGAGGTCAACGGGCGCGGCGAAGTCCTGAACCGGGCCGGACGCGTGGCCCACCTGATCCACCAATACGACCGCAAGCCGTCGCTCTTCAGGATGATCCGGGAACGGTTCGCCTGATCCGGCGGCCGTCTACTCGTCGAAGACGTCCTCGCCCGCGTTGGCCCTGATCTCGCGCATGGTCTCGAGGTTGTCGAGGAAGAGATCCGCAAGGTGGGCGTCGAAGTGGCGCCCCCGCTCCTCGCGGATATAGTCGCACGCCCTGTCGTCGGGCCAGGCCTCCTTGTAGGGCCGCCTGGAGGTCAGGGCGTCGAACACGTCGGCCAGGGCCACGATGCGCCCCTCAAGCGGGATGGCCTCCCCGGCCAACCCCAGGGGATAGCCCGAGCCGTCCCACCGCTCGTGGTGGGTCAGGGCGATGCGCCGGGCCATGACCATGAGCCGGTTGTCGTGCTCGCCGATGATCTTGGCCCCGATGGTGGTGTGGGTCTTCATGATCTCCCACTCGTCCGGGTCGAGCCTGGCGGGCTTGGTCAGGATATGGTCCGGAATGCCGATCTTGCCCACGTCGTGCATGGGGGCCGCGCTGTGGATGAGGTCGGCGGCGCCCTCGTCCAGCCCGGCGGCCAGGGCCAGGGCCCGGCAGCAGCCGCTCATGCGCACGATGTGCAGGCCGGTCTCGTTGTCCTTGTACTCGGCGGCCACGCTGAGCCTGCGGATGATCTGCATGCGGGTGCGGTAGAGGTCGCGCGAGCGCTCGGTGACCTGACGCTCCAGGGCCAGGTTCTGGTTGTGCAGGGCCAGGTGGGTGCGCACGCGGGCCAGAACCACGGCCGGGCTGATGGGCTTGGCGATGTAGTCCACGCCGCCCGCCTCGAACCCCCTGGTCTGGTCCTCCTCCTGGTCGCGGGCCGTGACGAAGATCACCGGAATGTTCCGGGAACGCAGGTCCGCCTTGATCTCCCGGCAGACCGTGTAACCGTCCATGTGGGGCAGCATCACGTCCAGGAGCACGATATCCGGCGGGGTCGCCGAATGCACTATTTCCAGGGCCTCCCGGCCGTTGAGCGCGGCCAGGACGCGATATTCGTCCTTCAAGGTCTCCACGAGCAGATCGAGGTTGGTCGGGATATCGTCCACGACCAGTACGGTCTGCTTTTCCCTGTCTCCCATGCGGGCTCCCTGTCTCTTCTCCGACTCTGTCTGTCTGAAATCTTCCTCACCGGAGGAACCGCAGGCAATTATAATCGTTTTATTGTTCCCGGACCGTTTCCCGGCCCCTGCGTGGCGGACAAGTCCCGGGGGAATCAACGGGATGTGCGAATGAACCGAAAAAAAATCGATTATAATACAACGCGCACACTCTTTATGGATATATATACTCAAACCGATGAACCGGGACGAAAGCGCCACTTGAGAAGTCCATGAAGCATTACTCCGACATTTCTCTGGCTGTCCGCAGCTTTCTGGGGACCGTCCTGTTCCTGACCGGGCTCGCCGCCCTGGGCCTCTACTTTCTCTACGACCGGGAGGCCACGTCCATCACGGATTCCCTCAAGCTGAACGAATCCCTGCACAACCGGATGATCGCCCAAAGCGTCAACCTGGATCTCAAGACCCTGTTCATCGACCTCTACCTGGTGGCCAACTACGTGGAGACCAGGCACTTCCTGCAATACCGCACCGACCGGACGCGCCGCGACCTCGAGGCCGAACTCCTGTCCCTGTGCGCCATCACCGGGGCCTACGACCAGTTGCGCATCCTGGACAACGACGGCATGGAACTGGTCCGGGTCAACTACAACGGCGGCCATCCCGAGGCGGTCGCGCCCGACAGGCTCCAGAACAAGGCGGCCCGCTACTATTTCCAGGAATCGCTGCCCTTGGAGAACGGCGAGATCTACGTCTCCCCCTTTGACCTGAACATCGAGAACAAGAAGATCGAGGTACCCCTGAAGCCGATGATCCGGGTCTCCACCCCCATATACGACGACACCGGGCGCCGCATCGGCATCGCCATCCTCAACTACCTCGGCCAGAGGATCATCGACCGCCTGAACGACGACAAGACGACCCAGGACAGCGTGACCATGCTCCTCAACGAGGACGGCTACTGGCTCGCCTCGCCCTACCCTGAGCGCAACTGGGCCTTCATGTTCAAGGGCCGCGAGGACCTGCGCTTCAGTCTGGAGCACCCCAGGGCCTGGGCCAGGATCCAGGCCATGGACCAGGGCCAGTTCACCACCCCGACGGGCATCTACACGACCAGCACCATCAGCGTCGCTCCCACGGCGGGCGCCACGGTCAAGGTGGCCAACGCCCAGAGCTGGAAGGTGGTCTGCATGACCTCCACGGCCGTGATCCGGGCCCACGTGGACCCCGTGCGCGGCCATTACCTGGCCATCTTAGGAGGCATCTTCCTGATGTCGGCCCTGATCGGGCTGACCCGGGCCCGGTTCATCGCCGCCAGGGAGCGCAACGGCCGTGAACTCGAAACCGCCCGGCGGGCGGCCGAAGAGGCCAACCGGGCCAAGAGCGATTTCCTGGCGCGCATGAGCCACGAGATCCGTACACCGATGAACGCCATCATCGGCCTGACCCACCTGGCGCTCAAGACCCAACTGACCGCCAAGCAGGCGGACTACCTGGCCAAAGTATCCCTGTCGGCCAATTCCCTGCTCGGAATCATCAACGACATACTGGACTTCTCCAAGATCGAGGCGGGCAGGCTGACCGTGGACGAGGCGGACTTCCTCCTGGACGACGTGCTCAACAACATCATCAACATGCTCGGGTTGTCCGCGGAACAGAAGGGCATCGAATTTCTGCTCCTGGTCCGCAGCACGGTGCCCAACCGGGTCCGGGGCGACGCCCTCAGGCTGGGCCAGGTCCTGCTCAACCTGACCAACAACGCCATCAAGTTCACCGAAAAGGGCGAGGTCATCCTGCAGGCCGACCTCCTGGAGCAGGACGGGACCACGGCGGTCATCCGCTTCAGCGTCCGGGACACGGGCATCGGCATCGGTCCGGAGCACCTGGACCAGCTGTTCCAGCCCTTCAGCCAGGCCGACGGCTCCATCACCCGCCAGTTCGGCGGGACCGGCCTCGGCCTGTCCATCTCCAAGAGGCTGGTGAAGATGATGGGCGGCGACATGGCCGTGGTCAGCGAGCCGGGCAAGGGCAGCGAGTTCTCCTTCACCCTCCCCCTGAAGCTCCAGCCCGACCACGCCAACGACACCTTCGAATATCCGACCGAAATCCGAGGGCTGCCCGTGCTGGTGGTCGACGACAGCAGGATGTCCCGCATGGTGCTGTGCAAGATGCTCGAATCCTTCACTTTCAAGGTGACCGAGGCGAGCTGCGCAACCGACGCCCTGAAGCTGCTCGAAGCGCGGGACGCGGACGATCCCTTCAAGCTGGTCATCACGGACTGGAACATGCCGGACATCGACGGCATCCAGCTGGCCCTGCGCATCCGCACGGCCGCGAACATCCGGCGCAAGCCCAGGATCATCATGCTCACGGCCTACGGCCAGGAGTCCATCCGACGCCGGGCCGAGGAGATCGGCCTGGACGGGTACATGCTCAAGCCCTTCAACCGCTCCATCCTGTTCGACACGGTCATGGACGCCCTGAGCGGCGGCATTGAGAGCCGGGCCAGGCTGACCCCGCGCGCGGACCCGTCCGGGGTGCCGCAAAACCTGCGCGGGGCGCACGTCCTCCTGGCCGAGGACAACGAGATCAACCAGCAGGTGGCCCGCGAGATTCTGGAGGGCGCGGACATCCGCGTATCCATCGCGGACAACGGACGGAAGGCCATGGAGATGGCCCTGGCCGGGGACTTCGACGCCGTGCTCATGGACATCCAGATGCCGGTCATGGACGGATTCAAGGCGGTCAGGGGTATCCGCGCGGGGGGCAAGACCGCCCTGCCGATCATCGCCATGACCGCCCACGCCCTGGTGGGCGACCGGGAAAAGAGCCTCGAGGCGGGCATGAACGACCACGTGACCAAGCCCATCGACCCCGACGAGTTGATGAGGACCCTGTCCCACTGGCTGCCGGACGGCGACGGCAAGGCGGCGTCTCGGCCCAAGGCCGCGCCCCGGCCCGCCCTCCATCCCGCCGAGGACGAGGCCATGCCTCGCCTGCCCGGCGTGGACACGGACCAGGCCCTGGCCCGGCTGCGCGGCAACGACAGGCTCTACCGCAAGCTGCTCAGGGACTTCGCCCAGGACGGCGACCTGCTCCTCCGAAAGCTCTCGGCCGACGCCGACGACGAACGGTTCGAGGCCTGCCGGGCCGTGGCCCACAACCTCAAGGGCGTGGCGGCCAACATCGGAGCCGAGCGCATGCGCGAAGCCCTGGCCCGGCTCGAACAGGCCCTGCTCGGTGGCCAGGGGGACCTGCACACCCGCCTGAACGAGGCCGTGGGCGAGTCCCGCCGGGTCATCGCCGGCATCAACGAGGCGTTCCCGTCCGAAAAGGAAGCCGAGACCGGGGACAACGACCGGGAGCTGGTGCGGGAGGAGGAGATTCGGGATATGCTCCCCGAACTGGACGCCCTGCTCGAACTGCTCCAGCGCCACGATATCGACGCCCGGAAGCAGTTCCGCGCCCTGCGCGGGCGGCTGTGGGAAAACGCTCCGGCCTACGCCGGGGAACTGGCCCGGCTCATCGAGCAGTTCGACTTCACCACCGCGGCCGGAACCCTTCGCGAGCTGGAGGATCAGTGCCGGAGCGGCGGGGGCACGGCCCCGGATTCCGACCCCGACGCCTGATTCCGGCTCAGGCCGAACGCACGGCCCAGACGTGAAACTCGGCCTTCTCCTTGAAACCCACGCCCACCGCGCCCTTGTGCAGGTAGCAGCAGAACGACCAGGTCGGGTCGTAGCCGCTGTCCGTGGCCGACCAGTAGGCCTCGCGCACGGCCTCGAAGGGATGGCCCTGGGGCAGGGCCGGGTCGGCCCGAGAACAGTCGGTCAGGGATTCCAGCTCCATGATGGCGGGCAGCCGCCAGGCCAGGCCCGTCTCCCCGGCCAGCGCAGCCACCGCATGCCGGGCCGCGTCGAAATCGACCATACCCCCGGCCAGATCCGTGTTCCGCCGCCAGATCAGCCCGGTCATGCGGTCCAGGACCTGGCCGCCGCGCGGCTCGAACCTCGGCTCGGGCCAGGCGCGGCCCAGGCGCAACGCCCCGTCCTGGCCGGTCCCGGCGCAGTCCACGGGACGGCCGTTCACGTCGAAGCAGCCGGTCTGGCCAGTGGCCCACAGGGTCCCGGAAATACCGCGCACGGGCCAGACCACGGCGTCGTCCGCCTTCCGGCCGAAGAACATGCGCCCGCCGCTGAACTGGACCCACCAGGCATAGGCGTGGTCGCGGGCCGAGGTGGTGGCGGTCCAGCACTTGCCCGCCCAGACGTGCTCGAAGGGGTGGCCAGACGGCAGGGCGGGTTCGCGCTCGGCGTGATCCACCAGGGAATACAGCTCCCGGCGGTTGGGCAGCCGCCAGTCGAAAAACCCGAAGCGCTTGTCGCGGTTCATGGCCGCCACGAAGTCGAAGGCCTCGGGCCAGGACAGCCCGGTCTCGGCGGGCTGGGCCAACCGGGGCCAGACCAGGCCGGTGGCGCGGTCCTCGACGACCTCGTCCCGGACCGCGAACCGGGGCGGATCGACGGGGCCGGTCATCCCAGCATGTACCGCACGGCGTAGCCGAAGGACGGATAGGCCCACGGCTGGGCCAGGAGGTCCTCGCGGGTCAGGTTGTAGCGGATGGCCAGGCCGAAGATGTTGGCCACCTCCTCGGCGTGGGCGCCCAGGTAGTGCGCCCCGAGGATGCGCCCGGTGGACCGCTCCACCAGTATCCGGTAGCCCGCGTGGGTCATGCCCAGCCGGGCATGTTCGGCCCACTTGGCCGCGTCGCCCTCGTAGACCTTGAAGTCGTACCCCTGCTCACGGGCCTGCTCCTCCAGGAGCCCGGCGCAGGCCAGGACCGGATGGGTGAAGACCGCGCCCGCCGTGCCCCTGAGGTCGGACCGGGCCGAGCCCTCCTCCAGGATGTTGCGGACCACGGTGTCGGCCTGCAGGGCGGCCACCGGAGTCAGGGAGTGGCCCGGCTCCGCGCAATCCCCGGCGGCGTAGACCACGGGGTTGGTCGGGCTGCGCATGTACTCGTCCACCCGGATGCCGTGCGGGCCGCTGTCCACGCCCGCCTTGTCCAGGCCGAGGCCGTCCAGGTCGGGCACCCGGCCCGCCCCGGTCACGGCGGCCGCGGCCACGAACTCCATCTCCACGTCGTCCGGACCGTTGACGACGACGCGCACGCCGTCGTCAAAGGGCATCACCGCCTTGACCGGGTGATCGACGTGCACGGCAATGCCCTGGTCCTGCATGGCCCGGATCAGCTTGTGGCCCAGGTGCTCGTCGAATCCCCTGAGCACGCGCCCGCTGCGGTGCAGGATGGTCGCCCTGGCCCCGGCCGCGGCCGCGATGCAGGCGAATTCGAAGGAGATGAACCCGCCGCCGATGAAGAGCATGGATTCGGGCAGGGTCTCGAGGTCGAGGAACTGGTCGCTGGTCAGAAGCAGTTCCTCGCCGGGGATGCCCAGCGGGCGCGTCACGGCCCCGGCGGCCACGACGATGTGCCGGGCCGTGAGCGGGCCGAGGTCGTCCACCTCCACCGTGTCCGGGCCGGTGAACCGTGCCCGGCCGTGAAAGGTGGTGATGCCCCGGCCGTGGAAGGAGTCGAAGACCCTGCCGGCGATGGGATCGATGACCGAGTGCTTGTAGCGCATGAGCGCGGACCAGTCCACGCGCACGGTCCCGGCCACGCCGTGGGCGGCCATGTCGCGCACCCGGACGACCTCGTGGGCCATGTCGGCCAGGGTCTTCTTGGGCTCGCAGCCCCGCAGGGGGCAGACCCCGCCCCAGCCGTCCTTCTCCACCACGGCCACGTCCAGCCCGGCGTCGCCGAGCCTGCGGGCGACGATGCCGCCCGCCGGGCCGGAACCGATCACGATCACGTCGAATGTCTGTCGAGTCACTATTCCGCTCCGGATTCCGTTCCAAATTGCGATTCGGGGAGACGACCGCCCGAGGCGGGCATCTTTCGTCCATCCTCGCACATTCGCCCGGAATGTAAAGGGCGGGACCACCCCGTGCGGAGCGGTCCCGCCCCATGGCGAAAAGATCGAGCGGCGGCGGGACTATGCGTCCGGGCCGCAGACCGGCTCGGCCAGCCACTTGAGGTTGCGTACCGACGAATAAGGGGCCTTCCCCGTCAGGAAGGCGTCCAGGCGGGCGCGCGGCGCGCCGGTCATCAGGGGCAGCAGGGGCTGCTCCACCAGGGGGATGCATGCCAGGCTCTCACGGATGCGCACGTCCCACTCGTCGCCGTACACGTCGATGTCGTCCAGGCGCAGGTGCTCGCGGCAATGCTCGCAGCCGCAGCAGATGGCATAGGGCTCCTGGATGTTGAGCAGCCCGTACTCGGTGGTCAGCTCCTCCCCGGCCGCGATGTCGCGGACCGCGATCTCCAGGTCGTAGTCGGTCATCATGGTGCTCGGCAGGCAGTTGTGGTTCATGTACCGGGCGTGGTCCCAGCTGAGGACCAGGTTGCCGCACTTGTCGTGGTACATGTAGGTCTCCATGGCCGCGCGCTGGGGCTCGGGCAGGGCAAGAAAGGCCTCCGGGCTCATGGTCATGTCGAAGCGGTCGCGCACGACCACGATGGTCCCCCGGGGGATGGGCCGGGTGGCATACACGCCCACGCCGATGGCCGGGTCCCCGGACAGGACCCTGGTATGGGGATGGATCACTTGCGTCCTCGCTAGTAGATGTAGCGCACCTGGTGCCGTTCGGCCTCGATGCGGTTGTAGATGGAGCGCATGATGCGTTCGTAAAGCTCGTCGCCCAGGACCAGATCCTCGATGCCCGCGTCCACGTTGGGGTTGTCGTTGACCTCAATGACGTAGGCCTTGCCGCCCATGTCCTTGAGGTCCACCCCGTAGAAGCCGTTGCCGATGAGGGACGAGGCCTGGACCGCGGCCTTGAGGATGTGGGCCGGGGCCTCTTCCACGGGCAGCGTCTCGGACCGGCCGCTGAAATCCTCGCGGTCCTGGTCGTCGCTCTCCTGCCAGTTGTAGATTTGCCAGTGGTTCTTGGCCATGTAGTACCGGCAGGCGAAGAGCGGCTTGTTGTCGAGCAGCCCCACGCGCCAGTCGAAGGCCGAGACCAGGAACTCCTGGGCGATGACCAGGTCCGTGTGCTTGAACATATCGACCAGCTTGTCGCCCAGTTCCTCCACCGAGGACACCCGGAACACGCCCAGGGAGAAGGAGCTCTCGGGCAGCTTCAGGACCAGGGGCAGGGGCAGGGTCCGCAGGAAGGCGGGCGTGCACTCCTTGCGCGTCAGGTGCCAGCCGCGCGGCTGGTTCACCCCGGCGTGGGCCAGCCGCTCCTGGAGGTAAACCTTGTTGGAGCAGAGCATGATGGACCAGGGGTCGTCCACGACCACCAGCCCTTCGGTGTAGGCGTGGCGGGACATGGCGTAGGTGTGGTTGTCCATGGCCGTGGTCTCGCGGATGAACAGGGCGTCGAACTCGCAGATGCGCCGGTGGTCCGCCTTGGTGATGAACTCCACGAAGAAGCCCACCTTTTCCGCGGCCTTGCGAAACTTCTCCAGGGCCATGGGGCTGGACGGCGGCGTGGGTTCGGCCGCGTCGGCCAGGATGGCCAGATCGTACTGGTAGCTCTTGAGCCGGGGCCGGTTGTAGCGCTTGCGCAGGCAGAAGGCCTCCAGGGCCGTTCGCAGCAGGTCCGGATGGAGCCGGGCCACCTGTTTGAGGTGCAGGAGCTTGACCCTGCGGAACTTCCAGCCGTCCTCCTGGCGCTCCATGGTGATGGTGAAAAACGGGACCGCGAACAGGGAAAAAAGTTTGCGGGCCAGCTCCGCCCGGCACGGGTCCGGGGTGCGGCCGAGGATGATGGTCAGCTCCAGGACGGCCCCCTTGTCCGGCAGGGGCCGGGGATGGAGGGACTCCTTGATCTCGTCGAGCAGGCTCTGGGCCACCAGGGGCGTGGTCACGTCCTTGACGGTCATGACCGAGGGGGTCACGCGGTGGTTGCGGGCCGTGGCCAGCAGGGACACGTAGTAACCCATGGAGTGGGTCTTGTACGAGGTGCACAGGTTGAGGACGTGGAACCGGTTGGACCCGGCGTAGTTGGTGTCCGCCAGGTAGTCCGTGGCCGAAACGAACTGGACGCCGGGGCAGCAGTCCCGGACCCGGCCCGGCTCGTCCACCACGATGACCACGCTCTCGGGCGAGCCGTCGCGGTTCGCCGGAGACAGGACCATGCGCACGGCGGGCTCGTTCGGCCCATAGTAGTCCGGCAGGGTGCGCACCGGCTCGAAGCCGAACTTGCGGTACCAGTTGACCAGCTTGGGGTTGTTCATGTCCGCTTCCAGGGTGACGCGCTCGTACCCGTGGCTGGCGGCGAACTCGACGATGTGCCGGACCAGGGCCTCGCCCAGGCCGAGCATGCGGTGCTCCCTGAGCACGGCCAGGGAGTAGACGCGCAGGGAGCGCTTGTACTGGAAGACCACGGCGCACCCGGCCGGGACCGGCTTCTTGCGCCGGACCTTGCCCTCGATGACCAAGGCGGTCTGGGTGGGACTCAGTATGCTGTGCCGCAGGCTGGCCCTTGAACTGCGCCGGTTCTCGCTGAATCCGGTCTGTTCGCAGGCCTCGAATAAAGGCAGGTCGTCCAGGGTCGCCGGACGGACGGACGAGGACGTAAAGGAGACGGAGGACGTCTCGCACGCAAGGCTCATGAAGCCTCCCGAAGTTGCAGGACACCCGGGCCGCATGACGCGCCCGAGAATGGACATCCCATATACCGGGTCCTGCGGCAGGTAAACACAAATCGCGGGGGTGCGCCGGACCTTTTTTGCGGCACGGATCAGGCCCCGCCGAAGCCCCCTCCCCGGCCTCCGAGGGCAGCCAGGAATGCGTCGGGCGCACAGCGCTCCGGGCGGACCGCGAAGCGGTCGCGGAGCCGGGCCACCCGGCACGGCAGAAGGCCGCAGGAACGCAGCAGTTTCGCGCGGGTGAACAGCTCGGCCACCGGGCCGTCGAAGCGCAGCCGCAAGGCCTCCAGGCAGACGCCGCGCTCGCAGTTTTCGGCCACGAAGTCCATGTCGTGGCCGATGAGCACCACGGCCCAGCGGCATCGGGACGGCCAGACAGGAGCCGGAAATCCGAACAACGGAAAACGGCGCTTTACGCAGCCCGGCCAGGGGACAATTCCCTCCGCCATCGGCAGAGAAATTTCCCGTTATATTTTGATCCGGGTAAAATACTCCATAAAATCAAACTGATAATCATTCTCAATCATTTGTTTGAACGGTGAAAAACCCATTTTCGTCAAAATAGTTTTCCACATGCTCATGTGTAAACAATTGCTTGATGCGGCTGGGGAATGACGAAATCAGCACTTTCAACAGTGGTCTCCACCCGGGCCGAAGCGGGGTTTTATCTCATGTTTTACACAATTTAACCATCAAGTATTACAGCCTTTATTTTGGTACCATTCCCCACACGCAGTTCGTATATTTTAATAGACACCGATACAACACAACGACTCGATATATTTCATACCCTGATGGGAGGACATCATGACCGACACCAGCACCACCCAACGCCCGGAAATCCAGGTTTCGCTGCCTGGTGCGGGCCGGTCCGCGTCGTATCGACTGACGGCGGACGCAACGGTACGGTTCGCCTTTGACCTCGCGGAAGCGGAATTCATCGGCAATGGCAACAACCTTGAAATCATTGTGGAAGGCGGCGGCCGGATCATCCTCCAGGACTATCTGGTCCTGGCCGAGGCCGACACCCTTCCCGTGTTTGAGATGCTCGACGGCCAGCAGGTGCCGGGCGGGGTGTATCTTTTCGCTTTTGAAAGCGACCAGCCCGTGACCCAGCAGGACATCGAAACCGCGGCGGGCGGGGCCACCTCCGGCTCCGGCGCGGGTGAATACAACGATGACCCCGGCGCGCTGTTCGACGGCCTGAACGCCCTGGGCCCGCAGGGCGACGCTTACGGCACCCACCTCTTCCCCACCCTGGAACCCATCACCGTCGGCCTGCCCGAGACGGAACCAGTTCCCCCGGTGGCCGTGGACGACGTGAACCAGATCATCGAGAGCGGCTGGAACCGCGAGGGCGAGAACGGCCACTACGAGGGCCAGGAATACTACGGCTCGGCCACCGGCAACCTGCTGCTCAACGACTATGACGGCGACAACATCGACTACCCCGAGACGGGCGGCGTCCAGACCGAGCTGGTCGTCAGTTCCATCGACTTCCCCGGCCCGGACTTCAACGGCGACAATCCCGGCCCGGAACCCGTCACCGACACCGGCACCCAGGTCAACGGCCAATACGGCACCCTGACCGTGTTCGCCGACGGTTCCTATGAATATTTATTGGACGAGACCCTGGCCGATCCCCTGCGCCAGGGGCAGGAAGTGCTTGAGCAGTTCCGGTACACGGCCATGGACCCGGACGGCAACGAGAGCAACACCGCCACCCTGACCATCACCGTGGTCGGGACCAACGACGCGCCCGACGCCCTGGACGACGTTTCCCCCGACGTCGTCGAGCAGGGCACCGAGGTGGCCGGCGTCGCGGTCGTGACCGGCAACGTGCTGCACAACGACTCCGACGTGGACAACGTGGGGTACGAGGATCTGGACCCGACCTACAGGGATCAGTTGCCCACCGACCCCGACAACCTTGTCGAGCTGGGCGTGACCAGCATCTACAGCTATGGCACCGGCCAATTCGACAGCACCCCGGACGGGGACGGCAACCTCACGGTTGACGGCGAATACGGCACCCTGGTCATCAACGCCGACGGCTCCTATCAGTACACCCTGGACCAGGCCGAGGCCGACCCGCTGAACATCGGCGACGCCCCGGACGAACACTTCGGCTACGCCATGTGGGACGGCGAGAAGTACGATTACGCCTACCTGCGCATCCCGGTGATCGGCTCCAACGACGCGCCCGTGGCCGAGGTCGACGTGAACGCCTTCACCGAGGCCGTGGACGACGCCACCGCCCACGCCGTGTCCGGCAACGTGCTCGAAAACGATGCGGACGTAGACAACGTGGACTTCGGCGATCCCGGCACCCCCGAACTGACCGTGGAGGCCATCGCCTACTCCGGCGAGGGCACCCCGCCCGTGCGGGTCAGCGACCTGTACGAGGCCGACCACATCGTGGAAGGCCAGTACGGCACCCTGTACCTGAACGACGACGGTTCCTACGTCTACGTCGAAGACAAGAACGCCACCGATCCGCTGAACACCGACGACGCGGCCGTGACCGACGTCTTCACCTACGAGGTCAGCGACAACCAGGCGGGCGGCGCGCTGAGCGACACCGCCACCCTGACCATCACCATCACGGGCGCGAACGATTCGCCCGTGGCCACGGTTGACGTGAACTCGTTCACCGAGGCCGTGGACGACGCGCTGCCCGGCGACGTGTCCGGCAACATCCTGTCCAACGACACGGACATCGACAACACCGGGTTGGAACTGTCCGTGGCCGACATCGCCTACTCCGGCGCGGGCTCCCCGCCCGTGCGCGTCAGCGACGCCTACACGGCGGACCACGTCATCGAGGGCGAGTACGGCACCCTGTACCTGAACAACGACGGCAGCTACCACTACGTCGAGGACAAGACCGCCACCGATCCGCTGAACACGGACGATGCGGCCGTGACCGACGTCTTCACCTACGAGGTCAGCGACAACCAGGCGGGCGGCGCGCTGAGCGATACCGCCACCCTGACCATCACCATCGGCGGGGCCAACGATTCGCCCGTGGCCACGGTTGACGTGAACTCGTTCACCGAGGCCGTGGACGACGCGCTGCCCGGCGACGTGTCCGGCAACATCCTGTCCAACGACACGGACATCGACAACACCGGGTTGGAGCTGTCCGTGGCCGACATCGCCTACTCCGGCGCGGGCTCCCCGCCCGTGCGCGTCAGCGACGCCTACACGGCGGACCACGTCATCGAGGGCGAGTACGGAACCCTGTACCTGAACGACGACGGCAGCTACCACTACGTCGAGGACAAGACGGCCACCGATCCGCTGAACAGCGATGACGCGGCCGTGACCGATGTCTTCACCTACGAGGTCAGCGACAACCAGGCGGGCGGCGCGCTGAGCGACACCGCCACCCTGACCATCACCATCGGCGGGGCCAACGATTCGCCCGTGGCCACGGTTGACGTGAACTCGTTCACCGAGGCCGTGGACGACGCGGCCCCCGGCGACGTGTCCGGCAAGATCCTGGCCAATGACACCGACATCGACAACACCGGGCTCGAACTGTCCGTGACCGACATCGCCTACTCCGGCGCGGGCACCCCGCCCGTGCGGGTCAGCGACGCCTACACGGCGGACCACATCGTGGAAGGCCAGTACGGCACCCTGTACCTGAACAACGACGGCAGCTACCACTACGTCGAGGACAAGGATGTGACCGACCCGCTGAACGTGGGCGACGATCCGGTGAGCGACGTGTTCACCTACGTGGTCAGCGACAACCAGGCGGGCGGCGCATTGACCGACACCGCGACTCTGACCATCACCATCGACCCGGCCAACGACTCGCCCGTGGCGGTGCATGACGGCTCGCACGAGATCTTCATCACCAACACCGTGGAAACGGTCATCGACGACTGGAGCGGCGTGTCCGGCTCGGTCATCTACGGTCCGGGCTACACCGTGACCGCCGAGGCTTTCGACGCCGAGAACAACCCGATCAGCGACGTCCAGTTCACCACCTGGGGCAACGACCAGCACCTGGGCATCTACACCAACGGCACCGGCGACGACCAGAAGGTCGATGACCTGGACGGCAAGGAGCAGATCACCTTCGAGTTCGACGATCCGCAGAGCTCCTTCAGCATCGAGTTCATCGCCCAGGGCAACAACCACGTCAACGCCTGGGTCTATCCCATCGGCGGCGGCGTTCCGGTCATGTACGAAAACGTGGGCAACGCGGTATTCATCACCCCCGGCTTCGACTTCGACACCATCGTCTTCATCCCGGACGGCTCCTTCGGCATGGAGAGCCTGACCACGGTCACCGGCGGCGAAAACCTGCTCATGGGCACGGCCGAAGGCAATGTCCTGGCCAACGACTACGACGTGGACAACGTGACCTTCGACGACGCGGCGGCCGGCGGCGACCCGAGCCTCATGGAGCTGTCCGTGTCCGACATCGACTCCACCAACGTGCCCGGCAACGCCCCCAGCGCGGGCAGCGACCTGGACGGCAACTACTGGATCGTGGACGGCGAGTTCGGTTCGCTGAAGATCTACGAGACCGGCGAATGGTCGTACACCCCGACCGAACAGACGGACGGCGAGGGCGGCTGGCAGAACCTGGACCACAGCGCGACCGACGTCTTCGAGTACACCGTGTCCGACGGCTCGGGCGGGACCGACACCGCCTCCATCGAGGTCTCCCTGAACGTGAACACCACGGGCGTGACCGGCGGCTCCGGCACCCTGTCGGGCACCGACGGCAACGACGTCCTCTTCGCTGCGGACGGCGACACCGTGTCCTCCGGGTCCGGCCACGACGCCATCGTCATCGACCCGGTCTACCTGGGCAGCGACGCGGGCACGGTCAACGTCACGGACTTCAGCGACGGCGACCGGCTGGTGCTCGGCAACATGGAGGGGGCGAACGTGACCATCACCTCGGACAGCAACGACGTCAATCTGGTGTTCTCCGACATTGACGGCAGCGACGACATCACGGTCAACCTGCTGGGGGTTGCCCCGGTGCACGACGCTGTGGATCAGACGGTGGAAATCACCACCAGCGACGATCTGAACCAGCTCATCCAGACGATCATCGACTCCGGCAACGACAGCATCCTCTAGGGGATCGGGGCCGGAAAGGTCCTCCCAGTCGATGACGCGGGCAAAACGGACGAGCGCGGATGAACGGAGAACCCGTAAACCGAGAGGCCTGGAAGACCCCCCTTCCGGGCCTCTCCCGCGTGGTGCGGGGCGACCTGCGGGAAAAAGTGCGGGGAGCGGCCGGGGCTAGCGAGCCACGGGCGCGAAGGACGCCCTGGTCAGCCCGGCCAGGTCATTGGGAGCGAGCTCGATGTCGAGCCCCCTCCTGCCGCCGCTGACGAACATGGTCCCGCACGCCAGGGCGGACTCGTCGATGACCGTGGGCAGCCGCTTCTTCTGGCCCAGGGGAGAGACCCCGCCGACCACGTAGCCCGTGGTCCGCTCGACCACCTTGACCTCGGCCATGGCCGCCTTCTTGGCGTCGAGCGCCTTGGCCACGGCCTTCAGGTCGAGCTTGAGCAGGACCGGGACCACGGCCACGGCCAGGGTGCCGCCTGCGTCCACCACCAGGGTCTTGAAGACCCGCTCGGGCGATACGCCGAGTTTTTCGGCCGCCTCCACCCCGAAGGAAGGGGCGGCGGGGTCGTGTTCGTATTCGTGGACCGTGTACGGAATCTTGGCCTTCTTGGCCGCGTTGATGGCTGGCGTCATGGACGGTTACCTATCGAATGGAGCCCGTTCGCGCAAGGGACGCGCGGCGGGTTTCGGGATCATTTTCCCCGCCTGCCGGTCAGGGTCCGGATGGTCGCCCGGCCGGGCATGAGGAAGACCATGGGCACGAGCACGAAGAACAGGCAGCCGAAGGCGAAGGAGATGTCGTTGTAGGCCAGCATGGTGGCCTGGCGCATGACCTTCTTCTCGAGCAGGCCGAGGGCCAGGGGCAGGGCCTGGGCCGCGCCCACGCCCTTGGCCAGCAGGGTCTGGACCGCCTGGGTCAGATAGTCGCGGGTGGCCTGG
The DNA here is from genome assembly GCF_000189295.2 of Pseudodesulfovibrio mercurii. Lineage (NCBI taxonomy): Bacteria > Pseudomonadati > Thermodesulfobacteriota > Desulfovibrionia > Desulfovibrionales > Desulfovibrionaceae > Pseudodesulfovibrio > Pseudodesulfovibrio mercurii. The sequence goes on from NC_016803.1 coordinate 1,284,485, forward strand.
TTCAGGTCGCTGATGTGATCGGTCAGGTAGACGCGGTGGATGGCCACGCCCCGGTCCAGGAGCACGGCGGCCAGGCTGTAGCCGATGTTGCCGCCCACCCGACGGGTCAGGGTATAGATGGAGGACGCGTCGGTGATCAGGCTCTTGTCCACCGAGATCAGGGAGACCGTGGACAGGGGCACGAACATGAACGGCATGCCGATCCCCATGATGATCAGGGGCGGAATGAGGTCCAGGTAGCCCGCCGTGGTGGAGAGCCGCATAAGCTCGTAGTAGGCCAGGACGATGACCCCGATGCCCGCGAAGAGCAGCGGCTTGGCCCCCACCCGCTGGAAGGCCCAGCCCGCCAGCGGCATGAACGCGAGCAGGACCAGGGCGCGCGGGGCCAGGACCAGGCCGGACTCGAAGGCCGGATAGCCGAGAATCTTCTGGGTGAACTGGGGCAGGACGAAGGTGGTCCCGAACAGGGAGACGCCGAAGACCAACCCCATGACCGAGCCGAGCACCAGGTTGCGGTCCTTGAGCACCCGGAAGTTGACCACGGGCTCGTCGCTCCTTAGTTCCCAGAAGACCAGGACGACGAGGGAGACCACCGTGGCCGCGGTCCACCAGACGATCATGGGGGACTCGAACCACTGCTCGTCGTTGCCCCGCTCAAGGACCACCTGCATACCGGTCAGGCAGACGGTCAACAGGCCGATGCCCAGCCAGTCCACGGAGCGGATGCCGCGCCGCAGGAACGGCGGGTCGTGCACGAAACGCATGGTCAGGAGCATGCCCAGGGCGCAGACGGGCACGTTGATGTAGAAGATCCAAGGCCAGCCCCAGGCGTCGGTCAGCCAGCCGCCGCAGATGGGCCCCAGCGCCGGGGCCAGGACCACGCCCATGCCGTACAGGGCCATGGCCATGCCCTGCTGGGCCGGGGGAAAGGTCTCGCGCAGGATGGCCTGGGACACGGGGATGAGCGCCCCGCCGCCGATGCCCTGGATGACCCGGTAGACGATCATCTGGGGGAAAGTGACGGCCGTGCCGCAGAGGATGGAGCCGATGGTGAACAGGGCGAACGAGAGCAGGTAGAAGTTCTTGCGCCCGATGAGCGCGCTCCACCAGCCGGACATGGTGACCATGATGATCTCGGCGATAGAATAGCTGGTGGCCACCCAGGTGATGGCCGAAAGGTCCGTGCCGAAGCCGCCCATCATGTGGGGCATGGACACGTTGACCACGCTGGTGTCCATGACCGACATGAAGGCCCCGAAGACCACGGTAAGGGCGATGACCCACCGCTCGGCCGGAGCCATGTGCTCCGGGTCCCTGTACGCGCTCACGGCTATTGCACGGCGGTCGCGGGGACCGCATCGGCGCAGGCGGATTCGGCGTGGCGGGCGTCGGCCCGCGCGGCCACGTCAACGCTGGGGATCACGGACATGCCGGGCGCGAGCAGGCAGCCGCCCTCGCCGTTTGGATGGTCGAGGACGATCTTGACCGGCACGCGCTGGACCACCTTGATGAAGTTGCCGGTGGCGTTCTCGGGCGGCAGCAGGGTGAAGCGGGAGCCGGTGCCCCGCTGAATGGAGTCCACGTGGCCCTCGAAGGTCCTGCCGGGATAGGCGTCCACCTCGATGTCCACGGGCTGGCCGGGGCGCATGCCTGCAATCTGGGTCTCCTTGAAGTTGGCCACCACCCAGACGTCGCGGCCGACCACGGACAGGAGCTTCTGGCCCACCTGGACGTAGGCCCCCGGCTCCACGGACTTCTTGGTCACGAAGCCCGCGCACGGGGCGGTGATCCGGGTGTAGGACAGGTCCAGCTCGGCCTGGCGGACCTCGGCCTCGGCCTCGCGGGCCTCGGCCTGGCGCTTGACCACGGCGGCCTGGGCCTGGCGCAACCCGTCGCCGGCGGCCTGGGCCGAGGCCACGGCCTGGCGGATCTGGGCCGACTGGGTGTCGATCCTCTTCCGGGCGGACAGGAGCTTGGCCCTGGACACGGCGGCCTGGGCGCGGGCGTGGTCGTATTCCTGGCGGGACACGGCCCCGGCCTCGACCATCTCGTCCATGCGCTTGAAGTCGTTCTGGTCGCGGTCGTGCCCGGCGGCGTACTCCTCCACCCCGGCCCTGGCCTGAGCCAGTTCGGAACGGTTGGAGGACAGGGCCGCGTTGCGTTGGTCCACCAGGGAGCGGGCGGCGGCCACCTCGGCCTCGGCCTCCTCCCTGGCCGCATTGGCGGACTGCAACCGGGCGCGGGCGATGTCCAAGGCCACCTCGAAGGTGCGCGGGTCCACCCGGACGAGCAGGTCGCCCTTCTCCACCCACTGGTTGTCGTGCACCGGCACCTCGGCCACGTGGCCGTCCACGCGGGGGCTCATGGAGATCACGTGGGCCTCCACAAAGGCGTCGTCCGTGGTTGCGTGGGACATGATCCGCAGATACAGGGGGTAGCCCAGGACCGTGGTCAGGACAATGACCGCCGCGCCCAGGGCGAACAGGGTCTTCCGGGACTTCAGGCGGCTGCGCGCGGAGGCGGGCCCGCCGGAAGCGGCGTTGTCGTGCGTCTTCTCGCTAGTCATCTATCTCTCTCAAATGAAATTGCTTATGCGCTCGGGAACCGGCCGGGACATGCGCTCCGGTCAGCGTTGCACGCCGAGCCCGCGCAGGACGAAGGTGGCCGCGTGGCGGCACAGCTCGTCCAGGTCGGCCCCGGCGGGCGTGAACAGGCAGACAGCCCGGACCAGGCCGGAGATGTACCGGGCCGTCAGGGCGGGACTCTCATCGCGGAACAGCCCCTGGTCGATGCCGCGTTGGATGATGCCCTCGAACAGGTCCCACAGGCTGGCGCGCAGCCGCTGCCATTCCTCGGTCACCGGGCAGGTGACCACGTAGCCGATGAGCTCGATGTTGAAGGACCGGGCGTAGACGTGCCTGGCCAGGATGCCGACCACGCCCGCCAGTTCCTCGTCCGGCGTCAGGTCGTTCTCGTCCAGGAACCGCTGCATGGACGCGACCAGGGAGGAAAACTCCCGCAACAGGACCGCGAAGTAGAGGTCGTCCTTGCTCTTGAAATAGAGGTACAGGGTCCCCTTGCCCACGGCGGCCACCCGGGCCACGTCGCTCAGGAGAACCTTGTGAAAGGGCTGCCGGGAAAACAGCTCCGCCGCCGTGTCCAGAATGCGCTGTTCCTTTTCCTTGTCTTCCTTCATGAGCCCTCTCCGCGACGTCGGCGGCCGGGACCGCCCGGCTTGGGGCGGCCGTTTCGATCCCGGTACTGACCGGTCAGTTTTCGAGAGGCATGGACTACGCCCGAATTAGTTGCATTGTCAACTACTGACCCCGGGTACTGGGATTTTTTCGCATTTCTTCACCAAGGGGCCGGTTCCGGACCGACCGGCAGGCCCTGGCGGGCCGCCCCCCTTGCCTTTTCGACCGCTGCGGCATAGTGTGAAAAACACATGCAAATCATACGGATGAAGGGATACGGCAGTGGTTAGACCCAATTTGCGACAGACCATCATATTCGGGATAGCGATCTTCACCCTGGCCTTCGGCTCCATCGCCCTGCTCTCCCTGTCGAACCTGAACCGGTTGCAGGAGGCGGTGCTCCTGGTGGAGCGGGCCGACGACCTGCGCAACCTGATCCTGGAAATCCGCCGCGAGGAAAAGAACTTCTTCCTGTACCAGGACGCGGCCCTGTTCTCCGTGGGCCGGGACAACCTGGACCGGGCCGGAACCATCCTCGACGAGCTGTCCGGCGAGATCGCCGCGCTCCACGGCCAGGCCCACGGCACGGAACTGGCGCGGGGCATGAAGCAGTACGGCGAGTGGCTCGCCCGGTTCGGCGCGGGCTCGGTGGACGTGGGCGAGGACTCCCCGGCCGCCCACGCCCTGCGCGAAACCGGCCAGAGCCTGGTGGAACACTCAAGGGCCATCGCCGAGCTGGAACGCGACAACATCCTGAACATCAACCAGCGGCTGCGCATGACCCTGTTCATCTCCATGGGCGTGGTGGCCCTGGTGGTCCTGGCCCTGGTCTTCTTCGTGTCCAAGGCCATCCTCGGGCCGCTGACCCAGGTCCAGGCGGCCACGCGGCGCATCGCCCAGGGGACCTTCGTGCCCCTGGCCGTGCGCGAGGACGGCGACGAGATCCAGCAGGTCTTCGTGGCCCTGAACTCCATGGTCGAGGAGCTGAAGAAGCGCCAGACCCAGCTGGTCCAGGCCCAGAAGCTCTCGTCCATCGGCACGCTCGCCTCGGGCATCGCCCACCAGCTGAACAACCCCCTGAACAACATCTCCACCTCGGCCCAGATCCTGGAGGAGGAGACCAGGGGACAGGACGAGTTCGCGGACAAGATGATGCACAACATCATCCAGGAGACCCTGCGCGCCCGGGACATCGTCAAGGGGCTGCTCGAATTTTCCCGGCACAAGGACTTCTCGCCCGCGCCGTGCAATCTGAAGGAAGTCCTGGAAAGCGCGGTGCGCCTGGTCTCGGGCCAGCTCGGGCCGCGCATCAACGTGGACATCCGCGTGCCGGACGACGTGACCCTGTACCTGGACCGGCAGCGCTTCCAGGAGGCCCTGCTCAACCTGATCATCAACTCCATCCAGGCCATCGGCGACGCCGAGGGAACCATCTCCATCACCACCTCGCGGGAGACGGACCACAAGGTCCTGACCATCGCCGACAACGGGCCAGGCATGTCCCCGGATACCCTGCAACGCATCTTCGACCCGTTCTTCTCCACCAAGGAGGTGGGCCAGGGCACGGGGCTCGGCCTGTACATCGTCTACGGCATCATCGAGGAGCACCGGGGGACCATCCGGGTGGACTCCACACCCGGCGAGGGGACGTCCTTCACCATCAAACTGCCCCTTGAACCCGAGGAGAACGCATGACCGCCGCGTCCATCCTGGTCATTGAAGACGAGCGCATCGCCCGCGAGAACCTGACCCACGTCCTGACCGGGAGCGGCTACGAGGTCACGGCCATCGCCTCGGCCGAGGAGGGGCTGCGCGAGTTGGACAAGAAGGAGTTCGACCTGGTCATCACCGACCTGATGCTGCCCGGCATGGACGGCATCCAGATACTCGAACACATCCGCGCCCACCATCCCCTGACCATCGTCATCGTGGTCACGGGCCACGCCACCGTGGCCAACGCGGTCAAGGCCATGCAGAAGGGCGCACACTCCTACATCGCCAAGCCGCTCAAGCTCGACGAGCTCAGGCTCCAGGTGGAGCGCGCCCTGGAGCAGCACGCCCTGTCCGTGGAGGTCCGCCGCCTGCGGGAGATCATCGCCCAAGGCAAGCGCGACCTGCCCCTGGTGGGCGAGAGCGACGCCTTCATCCAGCTCAAGAAGGACGTCCGCCAGCTGGCCCAGATGAACTGCAACGTGCTCATCCAGGGCGAGACCGGCACCGGCAAGGAGCTGGTGGCCCAGGGCATCCACATGCTCTCGGCGCGCTCGGGCGAGCGGTTCATGGCCATCAACTGCGGGACCTTCACGGCCGAACTCATGGACAAGGAGCTGTTCGGCCACGAAAAGGAGGCCTTCACCGGGGCCAACCGGGGCCAGAAGGGCATCCTGGAGGCGGCCGACGGGGGCACGGTATTTTTCGACGAGATCGGCGAGCTGCCGCTGAACATGCAGGTCAAGCTGCTCAGGGTGTTGCAGGAGCGCAATTTCCTGCGCGTGGGCGGGACCAAGGAGATTCCGGTGGACATCCGGGTCATTGCGGCCACCAACTGCGACCTGCACGAACTGGTGGAGCAGGGCGAGTTCCGCCAGGACCTCTACTACCGGCTGAACGTGGTCACCCTGCACGCCCCGCCCCTGCGCGAGCACCGCGAGGACATCCCCATCCTCATCGGCCACTTCCTGGAAAAGCACCGCCAGCCGGGCCAGACCATCAACGCCATCGACCAGGACACCCTGGACATCCTCATGTCCTACCCGTTCCCCGGCAACGTGCGCGAGCTGGAAAACATCGTCCAGCGGGCGCTGGCCCTGGGCCAGGGCACGACCTTCACGCCCGAGTTGCTGCCCGCCGAGATAGCGGCGACCGAGACCAAGGCCCCGCTGCCCACCCTGGAGGACATGGAGAAATCCTACATCAAGAAGGTGTTGGCCTCATCGGCCGGGAACAAGACCCAGGCCGCGCGCATCCTGGGCATCGACCGCGTGTCCCTGTGGCGCAAGATCAAGCGCTACCACCTGGAATAGCGCCCTACTGCGCGGCGTTCTCCGCCGCGCCGTCCGCAAGGTCCGCATTGTCCGCATCACACAGGGCGATGGCGGCGGCCTCCTCCATGGTCGTGACGTAGCGGATGTCCAGCCCCTCGACCACCTCGTCCTCGATGGACCTGACCCCGGCCTCGCAGCCGCGCGGCAGGATGACCACGGGGATGCCCGCGCTCCGGGCGGCCATGAGCTTTTCGCGCACCCCGCCCACGGGCAGGACCTCGCCCAGGAGCGACAGCTCGCCGGTGGAGGCCACGTCCTGGCGCACCGGCCGTCCGGTGAGCAGGGAGAGGAGCGCGATGGTGATGGCCACGCCTGCGGAGGGCCCCTCCTTGGAGACCGCGCCCGCCGGGATGTGCACGTGGATGTCCGAGGTGGCGTAGAACTCCGGGTCGATGCCGAAGGCGGCCGCGTGGCTGCGACAAAAGCTCAGGGCGGTCTGGGCCGACTCGCGCAGGACCTCGCCCAGGGAGCCGGTCAGGATGAGCTGCTTGGAGCCGCGCATGCGGGCCGCCTCCACGAAAATGATCTCGCCGCCGATCTCGGTCCAGACCAGGCTGGTGGCCAGCCCGACCTTGGGCCGCTTCTGGGCCGCGGTGGAGGTGAACGGCGGCGCGCCGAGCAGTTCCTGGAGCATGGCCCGGTCCACGGTGACCGCGCCCGCGCCCTCGGTCAGGACCCGCTTGGCCAGCTTGCGGCAGAGCGAGGCGATCTGCTGCCTGAGCCTGCGCAACCCCGACTCGCGGGCATAGCCCCGGATGAGCAGGTCCACGGTCTCGTCCGGGACGGTCACCAGCTTCTCGTCCAGGCCGTGCTGGGCCAGGACCTCGGGAATGAGGTAGCGGGTTGCAATCTGCAACTTCTCCCCCGGCGTGTAGCTGGGGAACTCGATGACCTCCAACCGGTCGCGCAACGGCGCGGGCAAACGCTCCACCCCGTTGGCCGTGCAGATGAACAGGGCTCCGGACAGGTCGAAGGGCAGCCCCAGGTAGTGGTCCACGAAGGCGGTGTTCTGCTCGGCGTCGAGCATCTCGAGCAGAACCGACGTGGCGTCGCCCTGGAAGTCCTGGACCGCCTTGTCCACCTCGTCGAGCATGATCACCGGGTTGCGGGTGCCGACCTTGCGCAGCCCCTGGATGATCCGGCCGGGCATGGCCCCGACGTAGGTCCGCCGGTGGCCGCGCAGCTCGGCCTCGTCGCGCAGTCCGGCCAGGGACAGGCGCATGAACTTGCGCCCCAACGCCTCGGCGATGGCCTTGCCGATGGAGGTCTTGCCCATGCCCGGAGGGCCCGTGAAGCAGAGCACGAACCCGCGCAGGTGCTGGGCGCGCAGGCTCTGCTCCCACAGCTCGGCCACGTACCGGCGCAGCTTGGTCAGGTTGACCGGCTTGCCCAGGTACTGGTCCGCGCCCCGGCGCATGGCGTCCACCGCGGTCTTCACCGTGGCGTAGCCGGTGATCATGATGACCTTGGTGTCGGGCCAGCGCCTGCGCAGGACCTGCAACAGCTCCATGCCGTCCATGCCCTCCATCTTCAGGTCCGAGACCACGATGTTGGCCGGTTCGCGCTCCATGGCGGCCACGGCCTCGAGCCCGTTGCCCACGGCCTCCACGTCGTAGCCGTCGGCCTCGAACACGATGGTCAGGTTCTCGCGGGCGATGAGCTCATCATCCACCAAAAGGATGCGCGGATTGCGCCGAGCGCACAGGCTCTTGACCGCCAGGAACTCCAGGACCCGGTCCTTGACCCGTTGCAATCCGTAATGGCGGGCGTTCAGGACCTCCTCGGCCCTGGCGATGTCCAGGTTGTCGCGGGTGGCCGTGTTCCACGGCAGGGAGAGGATGACCTCGAGAAAATTGAGGCTGATGGCGTATTCGGGCGAGGCCGGGTCAACGCTGTCCATGCGGTCGCACTCGGCGCGGGCCGTATCCAGGATTTCCGGCGGCAGCCCGGCGGATTCCACCTGCTCGCGCAGGGAGTCGTGGGCCCGGACCGGGGCGGCGGCGGGCGGTGCGGAGGGAGTCTCCACCGCGACGGGCGCCGCTTCCCGAGGGGTGGAAGCCTTGCGTTTGCCGAACCAGCCCATGACCGTTGCCTCCTGCTACCCGTTGAACGGAGAAACATCGCCTTTTCACAAGCGATGACGCCTTATTGGCCTATAATAGTTACCTATCACGCTAACTTGAAGTTGTTAAGGTTGCAATAAGCAACATCGGCCCATTTTGCCCCACCCCGATCCGAACCAACTTTTTCCAGGAACCGCGCCGCCCGGTAAAAAGGGCTTAACTCCTTGGCATACCGCATTTTCACCCCACTCGATCCAGGCCCTTCCGAAAAGCCGTTTACCGGGGAAAAACCGCTTTTTTCGCCCGTGTCACCACCGGGGCCACTTCAGCCGCGACACCGTTGCATCCTGCATCACCGCCGGAAACCGCCGAATGGCGGCGTATAGCCATATTCCGGCTGGAAATCGGGGGGCGACCGTTGCATTTGGCATCACACTGAGTCCCCACACAGGGTCGTCTTTTTATTTAATCTATATTTTTCAACATGTTGCACTGGATATCGGACTTGGCATGTGTTTTGATTCACAAGCCTGAACGCAGAGGTGAACAGGCAACCTCCAAACCTAAAAGCTAGGAGTTGAGACATGGCCCTCTTCAATGCAGTCAAGCAAGTTGTGGACAGGCATTATGCGGCGCAGGCCGCGGCAAACTGCAACACGTGCAGTGTGGGCACGTGGGTCGTCTGCCATGAAAATCATTTATTGGAGAAATCGGGAGGCTCTTCGATGAAGGCATTTTTCAAGCGAATCACCGGCACCCGCCGCCAACCCGTCACCACCGCTCCGACTGTCGCGGCGGCTGCCGCCGCCGACTGCGGCTGCCGCGAGAAGCAGCAGTGCAAAATCCTCATCGTCTGCAAGGGCCAGGAGTTCTCCCGGGGCATCGCCGACTACGCCGTGGACATGGCCTGCAAGACCCGCAGCTCCCTGGTGGCCCTGAACATCGACGAGTCCGGCAGGGACTTCGCCGGGTTCCGCAGCCAGGCCGAACGCAACATCGAATACTTCAACAAGAAGGCGGCCGACGCGGGCCTGACCTTCCGTCACGAGATCCAGCAGGGGGACGAGAACGCCATCGTCGCCCGGATGCACGAAACCGATCCGAGCTTCCGTTACGTCATGGACGACTCCGCAGCCGTCTGCAAGAACAGGAGCAGCATTCCCGTGTACACCCGAGCCACGTTGCGGGCGAGATAAACTCCGCCCGCAACGTCGAAACATCACGTTTCCCAAGGACGTAACATGACCCCGGAAATCATAACGGTTCTGGCCGTTCTCGTATTCGCCGTACTTCTCTTCATCTTCGAATGGGTCCGGGTGGACGTGGTCGGCATCATCATGATGGTGCTCCTGCCCCTGCTTGGCCTGGTCACGCCGCAACAGGCCATCAGCGGACTGAGCAGCAACGCCGTCGTCTCCATCATCGCGGTCATCATCATCGGCGCCGGGCTGGACAAGACCGGCGTCATGAACTCCATGGCCCGCGTCATCCTGCGCTTCGCGGGCAAGAGCGAATCGCGGATCATGACGCTCATCGCGGGCACGGTGGCCCTCATCTCCGGCTTCATGCAGAACATCGGGGCGGCCGCCCTGTTCCTGCCTGCGGCCAAGCGCATCGGCAACCAGACCGGCGTGCCGGTGGGGCGGCTGCTCATGCCCATGGGCTTCTGCGCCATCATCGGCGGCTGCCTGACCCTGGTCGGCTCCAGCCCGCTCATCCTGCTCAACGACCTGATGGTCGTGGGCGGCAAGAAGTACGAGGCCTTCGGCCTGTTCAGCGTGACCCCCGTGGGCCTGCTGCTCGTGGCCGCCGCGCTGCTCTACTTCATCCTGCTCGGGCGGTTCATCCTGCCCAACCGGTCCGAGGACGAAAGCTCCGGCCCCATGTCCTCCATCCTGACCGGGACCTACAACAACGTCGGCTCCCTGTTCGAGCTGGCAGTGCCCGCCGACTGGAGGAACGACGCCCCGCTCAAGGCCCTGGACCTGCGACCCATCTACTTCTGCACCCTGGTGGCCATCTGCCGCGAGAACGGCAAGCAGCACATCTTCGCGCCCCTGCCCGACGAGATCATCCGGCCGGGCGACCAGATCGTGGTCGTGGGCCCGCAGGAGTTCGTGGAGCACCTGGCCGAGGACCTCGGCTGGGAACTGCGGCCGGAACTGACCACCTTTGCCGAGGAACTCTCCCCCAACAACGCGGGCATCATGGAGGGCATCGTCACCCCCCGGTCCGAGTTCATGGGCAAGACCATCGCCGAACTACGCATCCGGGAACGATTCCAGGTCTCTCCCCTGGCCATCTTCCGGGGCGAAAAGATCTTCGTCAGCGGGCTTTCGGACATCATCATCGAGTCCGGCGACGCCCTGCTCCTGCACGGACGGTGGGAGATGTTCCACATGCTCAAGGGGCTGCCCGACCTGGTCTTCACCGAGACCGTCAAGGGCGAGCTGCTGCGCACGGACAAGGCCAAGATCGCGCTGATGTGGCTGGCCGTGTCCCTGGTCATGATCCTGGGCTTCCACGTCCAGCTGTCCATCGCGCTCCTGACCGGCGCCCTGGGCATGGTCCTGACCAAGGTCCTGACCATCGACGAGGCCTACCAGTCCGTGGACTGGATGACCGTGTTCCTGCTCGGCGGGCTCATTCCCCTGGGCATGGCCTTCGAGAACACGGGCGCGGCCAAGTTCATCGCGGACACCATCATGGCGGCCCTGGGCACGCCGTCCGCCCTGGTCCTGCTGGCGGTCATCGGCGTGCTGACCTCCTTCTTCACCCTGGTGGCCTCCAACGTGGGTGCCACGGTCCTGCTCGTCCCGCTGTCCATGAACATGGCCCTCAATGCGGGCGTGGACCCCAGGGTGGCCGCCCTGACCGTGGCCGTGGCCGCGTCCAACACCTTCGTTCTGCCCACCCATCAGGTCAACGCGCTGATCATGCGCCCGGGCGGGTACCGCACCATCGATTACGTCAAGAGCGGGGCCGGGATGACCGTGCTTTACATGGTTGTCATGTTGTCCGCCTTGATGCTATTCTACTGACATCCGACGGGGCGCCGGTAATCATTACCGGCGCCCTTTTTTTGGCAAATGAGGACCAGGCCCCCTGTAACCTATAGCCCGCAAAGGATTTTTTCATCGACATTACGCCTCGGCCAGGAAGGACGACTGTCCATCCATCACGGCCGCCCGGGGCGTTTTTGCCGTATTGAAGGAGAGAAACGAATGAAGACACCGTTGTCGAAGACCTTTGTCGAAACATTCCTCGGGAACGCGCCCGGATGGTACAAACTGACCATCATCGCCTTTCTCGTGCTCAACCCCGTGCTCATGCTCACGGTAGGCCCGTTCATCGCCGGATGGGCGCTCATCGCCGAGTTCATCTTCACCCTGGCCATGGCGCTCAAATGCTACCCGCTGCCGGCGGGCGGCCTGCTCGCCCTGGAAGCCGTGATCATGGGCATGACCTCCCCGGAGACCGTGTATCATGAAGCCCTGAAGAACTTCGAAGTCATCCTGCTCCTGATCTTCATGGTCGCGGGCATCTACTTCATGAAGGACTTCCTCCAGTTCACCTTTACCCGCATCCTGGTGCGCGTGCGCTCCAAGAAGGTCATCGCCCTGCTGTTCTGCCTGGCCGGCGCGTTCCTGTCCGCCTTCCTGGACGCCCTGACCGTGACCGCGGTCATCATGGCCGTGGCCTTCGGTTTCTACAACATTTACCACCGGTTCGTGTCCGGCAAGGGCGCGGGGGACACCCACGACCTGATCGACGACGACGGCGTCAAGGACACCAGCCGCGAAGAGCTGCTCCAGTTCCGGGGCTTTCTGCGCAACCTGATGATGCACGGCGCCGTGGGCACCGCGCTCGGCGGCGTGTGCACCCTGGTGGGCGAGCCGCAGAACCTGCTGGTGGGCGGCGAGATGGGCTGGCACTTCGTGCCCTTCTTCCTGCATGCCGCGCCCGTGACCATGCCGGTCCTGGCCATGGGCCTGCTGACCTGCCTCGCCGTGGAGCAGTTCCACATCTTCGGCTACGGCTACCAGCTGCCCGGCAACATCCGCTCCTTCCTGCTGGAGACCGCCGTGCAGATGGAGGTAAAGCAGGGCGCCAAGGGCAAGCTCAAGCTGGTCCTCCAGGCCTGCACCGGCATCTGGCTGATCCTGGCCCTGGCCTTCCACCTGGCCGCGGTCGGCCTCATCGGCCTGTCGGTCATCATCCTGCTGACCGCCTTCACCGGCATCACCGAGGAGCATCAGCTGGGCCACGCCTTTGAGGAGGCCCTGCCGTTCACCGCCCTGCTTGTGGTCTTCTTCTCCGTGGTCGCGGTCATCCACTCCCAGGAGCTGTTCACCCCGATCATCGAATTCGTCCTCAGCCTGAAGGGACAGAACCAGCTGGTGGCCTACTTCGTCGCCAACGGCCTGCTCTCCTCCATCTCCGACAACGTCTTCGTGGCCACGGTCTACATCTCCGAGACCAAGCTGCACTTCATCAACGTGCTGGGCGCCATCCCGGACATCGGCATGACCGGGCAGGCCCTGATGGAAAAGATGACCGATCCGCACCTGGCGCGGGCCGACGTGCTGGCCACCCTGCCGCAGAACGCGGCGGCCCTGGTCAAGGAGACCATGGAGCACTTCGACAAGCTGGCCGTGGCCATCAACACCGGGACCAACATCCCGTCCGTGGCCACCCCCAACGGCCAGGCGGCCTTCCTGTTCCTGCTGACCTCGGCGCTCGCCCCGGTCATCCGTCTCTCCTACGGAAGAATGGTCTGGCTGGCGCTGCCGTACACCATCACCATGTCCCTGACCGGACTGATGGCCGTGTACGTCTTCCTCTAGGCCTTCATTCCCAAGTCATCCAATGCGCAAGGGCTCCCGAGACCATCTCGGGAGCCCTTTTTTCGCGGGTCGGCGGGAAATGCGGTCAGGGCTGGGTGGCCAGGATGCGCTCGCGGAGACGGTCGAGACGGTCGCTGGTCTGGAGGCGGAAGATGTCGCCGATGGCCCAGATGGTCGCCAAGGCGGTGGATGCCGCGTCGGCACGGACGGCCGTGTAGTCCTCCCGGACCTGATCGATGGTCGCGCCCACGAACTGCTGGACCTTGTCGATCTTGGCGTGCACGTGGCCGATGGCCTTGTTCAGGGAGTCGCGGCCGTCGCCGGTCAGGCTCTCCAGGACCAGGAAGGCGGAGAAGAGATTGTAGAAGAGATGGTCCAGGTCGGACTCGTAGTTCCAGTAGTCCCAGGCCCAGCGCAGCCTGCCGAACCGGGCGCAGCCCGAAGCCGCGATGATGACCAGCATCATCTCCACCAGGGCGTCGTCGGCCCGACGCCGGGAGGTCACCCGGCAGCGGTCGTTGTGGATGGCGGTCATCTCGACCATGTCGATGGACTTGGTGTTCACGAAGTAGCGGCACAGCTCGAAGATATTCAGGACCGCGCGACAGGTCCCGGTCTCCCGGCCCTCGGCGTCCACCTCGCGACAGCGGTCGCAGTGGTAGGCCGTGCGGCGGCAGACGAAGTCCGCCGCAGGCTTCCTGCCCCGGAATTCCACGGTCAGGCGGGCGATGTCGGCCTGGACCTCCAGTTGCTCGATGCCGTCCAGGGTGACGAGAAACGTGAACTTCATGCGGGCCTCCCTCGATGGGCGTGCGTTACTTCAGGGCCCGATCGGCGTACTCGAAATAGCGCCCCGGCTTGATGCAGAATTCGTGGTCGAAATAGGCCGAGGAGATCAGGAACTCGGCCGAGGAGCGGTTGCTGGCCGTGGGGATGTTGTAGAGCACGGCCAGGCGCAGCAGGGCCTTGACGTCCACGTCGTGGGGCTGCGGCTCCATGGGGTCCCAGAAGAAGATGAGCACGTCCACCTTGCCGTCGCTGATCATGGCCCCGAGCTGCTGGTCGCCGCCCAGGGGGCCTGACTTGAGGCGCTGGACGCGCTTGGGCTCCTGTCCCCGGGCAACGCCCTCGGCCAGCAGGGACTCCACCAGCCGCCCGGTGGTCCCGGTGGCGATGAGGTTGTGCGGGATCATGGCCTCGCGGTTGCAGGCGATGAAGTCGAGCAGTTCTTCCTTGCAGTTGTCGTGGGCGACCACCGCGATGTTCTTGATCCTGTCCATGACGCCTCCGGGCGTGGTCTCGGGGCCGCGACGGGCCGTCGGCCCCCAGGGGTTTCCTACCACCTGCGGGGGGCCGCGACAAGCCGGGCCGGACCGTGCGACCCAGCTCCGAAATTCGCCTGCCCGCCTTGACGCAACGCGGGTCGATAGTTACCATTCGCACTATCAATGTATGCCTCAGGTATGACCTATTGAGCAACCGCAACGACAAAGCCCGGTCGGACCGCGCAAGGCGGGCCGCCCCGGCGATCAAAGGAGAGAACCAATGGCTACCAAGGAAGAACGGCGCGCGAAAGTCGTCGAGGTCCTGAACCAGGCCCGGTCCATGGAACTGCAGGCCATCCACCTGTACATGAACCAGCACTACAACCTGGACGACATGGACTACGGCGAGCTGGCCTCCAACATGAAGCTCATCGCCATCGACGAGATGCGCCACGCCGAGCAGTTCGCCGAGCGGATCAAGGAGCTGGGCGGCGAGCCCACGGACAAGAAGTCCAAGCCCGTGCAGCGCGGCCAGAAGATCGACGTCATCTACGACTACGACTCCAACGAGGAAGACGACACCATCGACGCCTACAACCAGTTCCTGCTGGTCTGCCGCGAAAACGGCGACTCCATCAGCGAGAAGCTGTTCGAGACGATCATCGACGAGGAGCAGGCCCACTTCAACTACTTCGACGCCATCAAGGGACACATCGCCAACCTGGGCGACACCTTCCTGTCCCGCATCGCCGGCACGCCCTCTTCCACCGGCCTGGCCGACCAGGGCTTCGTCATCAAGAACCAGAGCGCCTAACCGCACCCACGGTCCAAAACGACAAGGGCCCGGCCAGTCTGACTGGCCGGGCCCTTCCATATGATTTTTACGCGAGGGTCAGTCGCGGATGACCGACTTGACGTTCACGAACTCGCGGATGCCGAAGGCGGAAAGCTCGCGGCCGAAGCCGGAGCGCTTGATGCCGCCGAAGGGCAGGAGCGGATCGCTGCGGACCTGGCCGTTGACCACCACCGCGCCCGCCTCGATGCGCCGGGCGAAGGCCAGTCCACGCTCGCCGTCCCCGGTCCAGACCGAGCCGCCCAGGCCGAAGGGGGTGTCGTTGGCCATGGCCACGGCCTGATCCTCGTCCGTGGCCCGGAAGACCAGGGCTACGGGGCCGAACAGCTCCTCGTGGCAGACGTCGGCGTCGAAGGGCGCGTCCACGATGATGCTCAGGGGGTAGAAGGCGCCGTCGCCCTCGGGCAGGACCCCGCCCTTGACGACCTTGCCGCCCGCCGCCTTGCAGCGCTCCACCTGGTCGTGCAGGTCGGCGCGCAGGCCGGTGGAGGACATGGGCCCGACCACGGTGTCCTCGGCCATGGGATCGCCCATCGTGAGCTTGTCCATCTCCCGGCTCAAGGCCTCGACAAAGGCGTCGAAGACCTCGTCCATGACGATGAAGCGTTTGGCCGCGATGCAGGTCTGGCCCGCATTGCCGCAGCGGGAGATGGCCCCGACCCTGGCGGCCTTGTCGAGGTCGGCGTCGGCCAGGACCACGAACGGGTCGCTGCCGCCCAGCTCCATGACGCATTTCTTGAGGCGCGCCCCGGCGGCCGAGGCGACCTTGCTCCCGGCGCCCTCGCTGCCGGTCAGGCTGACGCCGATGACCGAGTCGTGGTCCAGGACGGCCTCCACCTGGCGCGCCCCGATGAGCAGGGTGCGGAAGACGTTGTCCGGGAAGGCGGACTCGCGGAAGGCGGACTCGATGGCCAGGGCGCACTGGGGCACGTTGGAGGCGTGCTTCAGGACCACGGTGTTGCCGGCCATGAGCGTGGGCGCGGCCACGCGCAGGACCTGCCAGAAGGGGAAATTCCAGGGCATGACCGCCAGGACCGTGCCCATGGGGGCGAAGTCCACATAGGCCTCCTGTCCGCTGCCGGACACGGGCATGGAGGCGAGCATGGCCTGCCCGTTCCGCGCATAGTAGTCGCACACGGCCGCGCACTTGAGGACCTCGGCCCGGCCGAAGGTCACGGGCTTGCCCATCTCCTCGGCCATGAGGGCGGCGAACTCGTCGGCCCTGGCCCGGAGCACCTGGGCCAGGCTGAGCAGGCACTCGGCGCGGTAGGCGAAATCGGTGGTCTTCCAGGTTGCGTAGCCCCCGGCGACCTCGCGCACGGCTGCGGCGGTCTGTTCGGGGGTGAACTCGTCAAATTGCCTCGTGACCTTGCCGGTCAACGGATTGGTGCTCTGCAGGGGCATGTCGCTACTCCGAATACATACGTTTGAAACACCCCGGCACGGAGGGTGCGGGGTGCGATAACCGGTTTCCAATGGTGCGGAATTGGTGCCGGGCCGAGTGGCGGGTCCGGCCCAAGCTCCGGGCTTATGCCAGATCGGACGGGTTGTCCAGCATCAAGTCCAGCCGGACATGATGCGGTGCGCGACATCCCGGTGACGGATGCGCTCCGGGCACCATTAGGACTGGACAAAAGCGGCGGATTCGTTGAACCTGTACGCGCTCAAAGGGAATGGGCCCACCGAGGAGAACCGCACGACAACCCCAACCCCGCCACAGGGAGTCCGCCCATCGATCATGGCCGCCATGAAACCAACCGAATCACCCGCCGGCAGCGTCGTCGTCGAGGACCTGGCCTCGGCCGTCAACTCGGTGCTGCGCATCACGGCCACCCTGATCATCTACCTCTTCCACTGCCACGGCCTCTACGGCCGGGGCGACAGCCGTCCGCTCTTCTACGCCTTCGCCTTCTTCCTATTCCTGTCCGGCTATTACGCCATGGTCCGGCGCGAGAACGCCGTGCGCTGGATCAGGCGGCGCCTGCGGCGCATCTATATCCCGTACTGGCTGGTCATCACCGTGGTGGTGCTCAGCAACTGGGCCGTCCAGTACAAGCCCGTCGGGGTCAAGGAGCTGTTTTTCCTGCTCATCGGGGGGAATCTCTTCATCGAGGACAAGCTCTACGTCATCGCCTGGTTCATCTCGGTGATCATCTTTCTCTACTGCTGCGTCTTCCTGATGGCCTATTTCAGGAGCATGGCCCTGCGCTTCCTCCTGGCCGTGGCCCTGGTCTACATCATGTCCCACTACCGCATCCCGGTCTATTTTTACGTGGCCTTCACCATCGGCTGGTCCCTGCACTATCTCCTGCTCCGGAGCGGACTGAGCCGGGCCGTCCTGCCCCTGTCGCCGGGCGCGGCGCGCACCCTGCAACGCGTCTACGGGCCGCTGCTGACGGTCCAGAACTTTTCCTACGAGTTCTTCCTGGTCCACGGCGGGGTCCTGCTGCTGTTCAACAAGCTCCTCAAGGCCTCCTACGGCGAGGCCCTGTATGCCGGAATCGCCGTGACGATGATCAACGCCATGATCCTGAAGGAACTCACCCGGCGGATCGAGCTGTTCATCGACGGACGCCGCGCGGCGGCCGGAACGGGCGGCGACGCGAAACGGTCCCCCAATTGATGCCGATTTCTTGAACCGCCCCGCGCAACGGGGCACGGAACAAAGGATTTCGCCATGAAAATCAAAAAGGTATTGGTCTCCGGAGGTGCCGGGTACATCGGCACCCACACCTGCATCGAGCTCATCGCCGCAGGCTTCGAGGTGGTCTGCGCGGACAACTTCTGCAACAGCTCGCCCGTGGCCATGGAGCGGGTGGAGCAAATCACCGGCACGGCCATCCCGGTGCATCGCATGGACTTCTGCAGGCTGGACGAGGTCGAGGCCCTGTTCCGCGAGGAGGCCATCGACGCGGCCATCCACTTCGCCGGGCACAAGGCTGTGGGCGAGTCCGTGGCCAAGCCGCTCAAGTACTACGAGAACAACCTGCTCAGCCTGATCAACCTGTGCAAGGTCATGGGCAAGGGCAAGGCCAGGAACGTGGTCTTCAGCTCCTCGGCCACGGTCTACGGCCTGTCCGACAAACTGCCCCTGACCGAGGAGACGCCGACCAGCGCCTACAACCCCTACGGCCGGACCAAGCTGTACATCGAGGAGATCCTCAAGGACCTCCACGCGGCCGAGCCAGGCTGGAACGTGTCCATCCTGCGCTACTTCAACCCAGTGGGCGCGCACCCGTCGGGGCTCATCGGCGAGGACCCCTCGGACATCCCCAACAACCTCATGCCGTACATCTCCCAGGTGGCCGTGGGACGGCTCGAAAAGCTGCGCATCTTCGGCAACGACTACGACACCCCGGACGGCACGGGCGTGCGCGACTTCATCCACGTGGTGGACCTGGCGCGCGGGCACGTGGCCGCCCTGCGCAAGCTTGAGGAGGAGCCCGGCTACATGGTCCACAACCTGGGCACGGGCAAGGGGTGCAGCGTGCTCGAACTGGTCCACGCCTTCGAGCGGGTCAACGGGGTGCCCATCCCCTACGAGATCGTCGGCCGCCGCCCCGGCGACGTGGCCGCCAACTACGCCGCCACGGACAAGGCCCGGCGCGAGCTGGGCTGGGAGGCCACCCACACCATCGAGGACATGGTCCGCGACACCTGGCACTGGCAGTCCGAAAACCCCAAGGGATACGCGGAAGACTAGGCCCGCGAACCGACAGCGAATACGAGGCGCACCATGACCGTCCTGGCCGTCCTGTCCCTGCTGCTCCTGGCGTACACCATCGCCGGGTACCCGCTGCTCCAGACGGCCGTGGCCCGGTTCAGGCCCCGGCCCGTGGACGCGGCCGACCCGACCGACACGGACGCTCCGGTGTCGGTCGTCATCTGCGCCCGCGACGAGGGACCGCGCATCCAGACGCGCATCGCCAACCTCCTGGCCATGGACTACCCGGCCGAACGGTTGGAGGTCATCGTGGTCTCGGACGGGTCCGTGGACGGCACGGACGAGGCGGTCCTCGGCTACGGCGACCCGCGCGTCCGGCTGATCCGCCAGGACCGGCCCATGGGCAAGGCCGCCGCCCTCAACGCGGGCGTGGCCGCCGCCTCCCACGACCTGCTGCTCATGGGCGACGCCCGCCAGACCTTCGCCCCGGACGTGGCCCGCCTGCTCCTGTCCCATTTTCACGATCCAACGGTGGGCGCGGTCTCGGGCCGCCTGGAAATCCGCCCCGAGCACGGCTCGGGCGCGGCCTCGGGCGTGGGCGCGTCCTACTGGAGTCTCGAAGTCCGGCTGCGCGCCGCCGAATCCGCCGGGGGCTCTGTCATCGGCGTGACCGGGGCCATATACGCCCTGCGCAAGGTCTGCTTCGCCCCCCTGCCCGAGGGCACGGTCCTGGACGACGTGCTCATCCCCATGCGCGCGGCCCTCAAGGGGTACCGCGTCCTCTACGACACGCGCGCCGTGGCCGTGGACGCCAAGCCGGTCTCGGACGCGGGCGAGAGCGCCCGCAAGGTGCGTACCCTGTACGGCAACCTGCAACTCCTGCGCCTGGCCCCGGAACTCTTCCTGCCGTGGAAGAATCCGCTCTGGTTCCGGTTCGTCTCGCACAAGATCCTGCGCCTGTTCCTGCCGCTCTTCTTCGGCGGGGCGCTGATCTTCAGCCTCGCGGCCGGTGGGTGGCTGAGCTGGTTCGGGGTGCTCCAGGCCGTGGGCTGGCTGGCTGCCTGGTACGCCTGGAAGACGAAGAACAATTCGCGGCCGGGCCGGGTGCTGTCCGCCCTGCTGCTCCTCAACCTGGCCGTGATCCGGGCCTGGGTCCGCTTCCTGCGCAACGACGATCAGGTCTGGAGCGCGGCGTCGTCCAACCATCCCGGCGACCGGGAAGGCTGACCGACCGTTACCCCGCCACGGCCCGATGCCCGGCGCCGCTACTTGGCGGCCAGAATGTCCAGGTACAGGGTTTCGTAGGTATCGACCATCTTTTGCAGCGAGTACTCCGCCAGGGCGTGGTCGCGCCCCCTTTCCCCCATGGTCCGCCGAAGATCGGCCGAACCGGCCAGGCGGCTGAGGGCCTCGGCCAGGGCCCCGCTGTCCGCCGGGGGGACCAGCAGGGCCGTGTCGTCGTCCACCAGGACCTCGGGCACGCCGCCCACCGTGGTGGCGACAATGGGCAGCTTCGCCAGCATGGCCTCGATCATGCCCAGGGGCAGCCCCTCCCACAGGGACGGGAGCACGTAGACGTCGAAGGCCGGGAGGATTCGCGAGACGTCGCTGCGGTAGCCGGGGAACAGGAACACGTCGTCCACCCCCAGGGCCCGGGCCCGGGCCGTGAGGTCGTCCCGCAGCGGCCCCTCGCCGATGACCAGGAAGCGCGCCTCCGGGAACCGTTCCTTGACGGCCGGGGCGGCGGCCACCAGGTATTGCAGCCCCTTCTGCTCGTTGAGGCGCAGGGCGGTCCCGATGACCAGTTTGCCCTCCAGCCCGAACTCCCGCTTCAGGGACTCCCGGTCCTCCGGGTGGTCGAACAGGCCGACGTCGATGCCGTTGTGGATGACCAGGGACTGCTCGGCGGGCAGGCCGACCCGGTCGGCCCAATAGCGCTGCAGGTGGTAGCTGACCATGACCATGGCGTCGTTGAACCGGGCCAACATCCGGCCGATCCGCCGATGCTTCGCCCCCATGGACAGGATGCTGGAGTGCTCGGTATAGACCCTGGCCACCCGGCGTTTCCCCAGGCAGCCGAGGGTGGCGTAGAAGAACGGCTTGTAGTCGTGGCTGTGCACGACGTCGATGCCGTGCCCGTCGACCACCTTGCGGATGGCCAGGGGCAGCCCCGGATGGAACCCCTCGCCGTAACCGAGGTCCAGGACGGTGGCCCCGGACGCCTCCAGCTTGTCCCGGATGACGTCGGGCGTGCTCAGGCACAGGATGAAGTATTCGAACCGCTCCCTGTCGCCCTTCCTGACCAGGTCCAGCATGACGTTTTCGAGCCCGCCGAACCCGTTGCCGATGATGACGTGCATGACGCGGAGTTTCTTCATGGCCGCTTCAGTTCTCCCTGCCCGTTTGTCTTCCCGCATGCGACCCCTGGCACGAGGCTCACTTTTTCCCACCCATGGCGATATCCGCCAGCTCGCGGCGTGCGCGCTCCCAGTCGTCCGGGTTCACGGACCAGCTGATGCCGCCGTGCACGTAGGTCGGGTCGCTCTTGTCCGTGACGCCCAGTTCCCACAGGCTCTTGGGCACCATCTTCCTGACCAGGGCGTCCACGGCCTCGGGATCGACCGCACGCGCCATCCGCAGATACTCGTAGTCCTGCAATCCGCGACGCCACAGCTTCAGGCGCAGGCTGGCGATGGGGCCGAGCAGGTTGCAGCTCTCCTCCGGGTAGACCGTATCCGTGCCCGGATAGAACAGCAGACCGTCCCCGTTGCCGTATCCGTTGCCCCATGCGCCGTACTTGGGATGGGGTTCGCTCTTCCTGCGTCCGAAGGTGCACGCCTCCTTGAAGACGTTGACCCGGAACTTGGTGAAACTGGGGTTGCTGTAGTTGGTCCCCGCCCAGTAGAACCACCGGTCGATGTTGTGCTTGAACTGAATCCAGCCGTTCACGCGCAGGGCCACGCCGTCGTCCTCTATCATGAACGTCCCCGCCGAGGGTCGCCAGCCGTTGTAGGACATGACCTTGCCGTTTTCGGCCTTGAGCTTGGCCAGGGCCTTTTCGTAGACGTCCGTCTGCCCCCAGAGCTCGAAGGCGATGTCCACCGACGGCATGTACCGCTGTTTCCGGGGCAGCGACACGGTGCACAGGGTCTGGAGTTCCCGGCCCGGACCGGGGTTCTCCTTGACCCAGCGGGCCCACTTCTCCACTTCGGCGTAGGCCTTCTCCCCGTGGGGCTC
This sequence comes from Pseudodesulfovibrio mercurii, assembly GCF_000189295.2. Lineage (NCBI taxonomy): Bacteria > Pseudomonadati > Thermodesulfobacteriota > Desulfovibrionia > Desulfovibrionales > Desulfovibrionaceae > Pseudodesulfovibrio > Pseudodesulfovibrio mercurii. Next base: position 1,306,652 of record NC_016803.1, read on the forward strand.
GTCCTTCAGGTAGAGGAAGCACTCCACGTCGGGATAGTTCTTCTTGAAGAACTTGACCACCTTGTCGGTGTTTTTCCACATGGAATCCTTGCTGTAGCGGTCCCATTTGCGCTTCAGGGTCCCCCACCCGCCGTAGGTGCCCACGGAGTAGACGTCGGACGGCATGCCGTAGCCGGGCCCCTCGTAGGCGTGCTCCGCAGTGAACAATTTCCCGTCGTAGACCTTGTCCAGCCGGGAGAACTGTTCCTTGTAGAACAGCTCCATCCCGTCGGTTATCAGGTGAATCCTGTGCCGCTTGGCCATCTGGAAATAGCGGTACCAGGCCGTGTCCATGATCTCCCGCTTTTCGGGGGTCACGACGCCCGCGTCCCGCCACCGGATTCCGGTGAACCGCTCGTAGACGTCCTCGCAATTGATCCAGACCATGGTCCTGGCGTTGTACGTGTCGGGCAGGTCCAGGGGCAGCACCTCCAGCTCGACGGGCAGTTCGACGGGATTGCCGCCCCTCTCCTCGATCCTCAGCCCGCCCTTGTACACGCCGGGCTCGGCGTCGCGCGGGACGTAGATGTCCACCCACACGGCCTGATTCTCGCCCTTGGGTATGGAAAAGGCCCCCACGGCCTCCAGGGGCTCGGCGATATCGGGGTAGAACTTGTTCGCGTTGGGGCGGTCCGCGAACCGGCCTTTGGACTTGCCCTTGGGCAGGCTGTACGGCAGTTGCAGCTTCTCGGGCACGTGCCGCTCGTCGTAGGTGGGCGTGTAGGCCAACTGCGAAAGCCCGGTGATCTTGAGGTAGCGGACGAAAAACAGTTCGATGTTTCTGCCGCGGTAGTCGAACACCCCGTCGCCCTCGGCCTTGCGCGAGGAGATCCGCCCACCGTTGTCGGACACCAGGTCGCTCATGGACACGCGGACGTCCCCGGCCTCCCCGCCGGCGCTCTCGATCACGGCGTTGAAGTCGATGACCTCGTCGCGGGCCGCGAACAGGTGAACGACCTTGCCGTCCCACACGCTGTTCCGGACGTCCCGGCCATTGGTGGCCCGCAGTTCATCCTTGACCACCTTGTCCTCGCCGTTGTTGACCCAAACGGCCGTGATGGACCCGGCGCGGGCGTTGACGCCCCACGCAACGATGCTCAGAACCACCAGAATCGCGCAATACACTCTCTTCATGCTACCTCACCTCATTCCCGGCCTTGGGGGAATAACCGCAATCCCGGCATGATGGGCGATGCCGGGACATCAAACGTTCCCTGAACGGTCTTCCCCGATTCATCCGATTCGGCACGCCGTCACTCCGCCTGCTTCACGGCGTAAGTGGAACGCTGCAACACCAACTGCCCTATCAAGTGTTTGTAGGCATAAACATTCATGGGATTCAACACCAATGCCAGCAGGGCGTGTTTCCATGTCTTGAAAAAAAGATTCCCCTGATACCGCTTGGAAAAACGGACGTGCTGCCAGGAGAGCGCGTCACGCAACGACATGTTGCGGAGCGGGTGCTCGCGATAGAAATCGGTGACCAGCCGTCGTTCGCTGGAATAGGTGAAACGGGCCCGGCGCCGCGTGATCGAGTTGTGGCCCCGGCGGATAAGGGCGCAATACTCGTCATGGGAGAGATGGGGGCCTCTGGAGGCCATCTCCAGGATGAACTTGAAATCCTCTCCGAGTTTAAGCTCCGTATCGAAGCGCAACCCGTTCACGACGCTCATCCTGTACGCGACCGAATGCAGTCCATAATACATTCCGTAGCGCAACAGGAATTCCATAAACCCGTCCACATCGACGTCCGGCGCGGGGAACATGTTGTCCACGGGCTGGCGTTCGGAATCCGCTGAATCATGCATCTGGAAACGGCCGAACACGCCGACGACCTCCGGGTTGCCGTCGAGCAACTCGACCTTCCGGCGCAGATTCCCCGGCAACTGCTGATCGTCGGCATCAATGAACGTGACGTAATCGCCCGTACACGCATCCAAGCCGAGGTTGCGCGCGCTGCTCACGCCGCCGTTGCTCTTCCAGATCGCCTTGAACCGCTCGTCGTCGGCATATTTTTCGGCAACGGCGGACGATCCATCCGTCGAACCATCGTCAATGAAGATCAATTCGAAATCGGGGTAGTCCTGGCCCAGCACGGATTCGATGGCGGGGCCCACGAACGCTTCGCAATTATAACACGGCATGATAACTGAAATCTTGGACATACCCGGCTCCTACAGGTGAAACTCGATTTTCCTTGATCCGATCACCCCGCAACCAGCCCTGCGCCGAAGAGGGCAAAGGCTCCGGGAGGCGGCCCGCATCCGGCTTCGCGATGCGCGCGGCATCCTCTTCCAACGCGGCCCGTCAGGACCCCTGCGCCTTGGACCGGCGCCATCGCCGGGGCAGCATGTCGAGGGCCATGACCAGCTTGTCCCGGCCGAACAGGTACAGGGTGGCCACGTAAGCCAGGCCGCCGATGCCGATCTTCATGGCCAGCATCTGCCAGAGGGGGGCGTGCAGGGCCATGCCCGCGCCATAGAGCGCGCACCCCATGAGGACGTTGGCCAGCAGGATGCTCCGTACCCGGCTGGCCAGCGTGCCTATGTCCAGTCCGATGGAATGGAGCAGGAATCCGCAGTACAGGATGCTCAGGAGCGGGTAGACCGTCACCCAGACGAGCAGCGAGGCGTTGACGCCCTTCCACAGGGCCAGGCCGAGCAGCGTGCCGCCGATGGCCACCAGCTGGATCAGCACGTAGTGGACCTGTTCCGTGACCTTGCCCAGGGCCATCAGGGCGATGGACGCATAGTTCTCGGCCAGCTTGAACACGTTGGCCGCGCAAAATATCTTCAACGGCAGGACCGCCGCGCCCCACCCCGTGCCGAGCAGGACGAACACGGCCTCGTCGGCGCAGAAAAACAGCATGACGAAGAAGGGCAGCAGGAGCATGGCCTGGAACTCGGCCACCTTGAGCGTCCACTCCCGCATGGACTCGGGATTGTCCTTGTCCTTGGAGATGTAGGGGTAGAGCACCCGGTTGATGATGGTCACGATCTTTTCGAAGGGGATGTTGGCCAGGCGCTTGGCAAAGGTGTAGCCGCCGAGAAAGCTGGCCGCGCCCAGTTTGCCCAGGATGAAGACGTCCACGCTGTTGTAGAGCTGGCCGACGACATTGCGCAGGAAGACCTTGATGCCGAAGGAGAGGATGTCACTGATCTCCGTGAAGCGGATGCGGAAGGCTGGCCGGATTCGGCGAAAATAGGCGAAAACCAGGAATTGGGCCGTCTCGATGAGCAGCCACTGCGCGGCCAGGGCCCAGACCCCGAAACCGGCCAGGGCCATGCCCAGGGTGGCGAACGAGGTCATGATCCGCGCCCCGGTCTCCACCTTGGCGATGATGTCGAACCGGGTGTCCCTGGCCAGCAGGCTCCACAGGAGCGACTTGGGGGCGCCCACCAGAAAGATCAGGTTCTGGAAGATGATCAGGGCGACCAGGCGCGGTTCGCTGAATATCCAGGCCATGACCGGCGCGGCGGCCAGCCCTATGCAGTACATGATCAGGCCCGCCAGGAAGGAGAGCCCGTAGAGTGCGCGGATCTGATATTCCGTAACCTCGTCCGCCTGAACCACGGCCGCGCTGATGCCCATCAGGCAGATGGAGTTGGCGAACACGGTGAACAGCCCGGCCAGGGCGACCAGGCCGTAGTCCTCCGGGGTCAGCAGGCGGGCCACCAGGATGGTCACGCTCCAGGTGATGATCTGGCCGAGGAGGCTCGTGCCGCCCATCCAGGCAAGACTCTTTTTTACGGACAGCTGTTTCATTTAGCCTCAGGCTCCCGGATTTGTTCCTCAAAACCATTGAAAATGAGGCCGACGCGCCCCTTTCCGTCCTGGGTTACGCGTTCCATCATGGCCTGGAAGCAGCGTACGTAACGTTCCTCGGAGAGGACCGTCTCCGCCCTGCGCCTGCCCGCCCCGCCCATGCGTCTGCGAAGGCCCGCGTCGGCGAGCAGCACGCGGATTCTGGCCGCCAGGTCCTGCGGGTCCTCCGGGGCCACGAGAAAGCCCGTCTCACCATCGACGACCACATTGGGGATGCCGCCCACCCTGGTCCCTATGCACGGCTTGCCGCAGGCCATGGCGTCGATGAAGACGCGGCCCATGCCCTCGGAGCGGGCGGGATTCACGAGCACGGCGCAGCGCCCGAGAAAGTCCCCTACCCGGTCGTAGTCGATGGGCTTGAGGAACTCCACATTGTCGATCCCGGCGGCCAGGGCCTTCCAGCGGCTGAACTCCGGCTCGTGGCAGTGCCCCCTGACAATGAGGCGATACTCGGGAAACTCCGGCCGGATCAGCCTGAAGGCTTCGAGAAGGACGTCCACGCCCTTGCGATAGAACGGAAAACCCAGGCAGCAGATGAAGGGCTCCTCGTCCTCGGAGGGGACGAAGTGGCGGATGGGCATGTAGTTGTGAAACATGAAGACCGGCTTGCGCTCGAGCAGAAACCGCCATTCCTCGAACTGGTCCCGGTTCAGGATCTTCACGCAGTCGGCGGCCAGCAGGGAGACCGTGCCCAGCAGGGTGTACGTCTTCCGCTTGAGCCAGCCGACCTTGCGCCCGGCCAGCTGCGCGTCCTTGGCGTCACGCAGGTGTCCGTTGACCTCGACCACCAGCCGGGCGCCGGAAAACAGCTTGGCCAGGACCCCGATGAGCCCCAGGGTCAGCGGATCGTAGCAGACGATCACATCGACCTTCTCCCGCCGGGCCAGCCGGACGGCCCGGACGGCCAGGGCCACGGCCCGACGAATCATCCGCCAGCGGGTCCACGGTTGGGCCGGTGGCTGGACGTGCAGCCTGGCCCGGCCGAACTCCGCGCCGTCGTGGGCCGTGTCGCCGGTGACCAGGACGTGAAACGCGTAGTCCTCGGGCATGTCCTCGTACCGGGACCGGAAGAGCGGCGCGTCGAGAGACCCCTTCGGCGGGAGTATGTCCAATATCTTCAGCACGGTCTTCTCCGTCAGCCCCGCTCTTTCATCAATTGCATAAGGTGCCCACGCAAGCACGCCGCGTGGCTGCGCAGGGAATATTTCCCCCAGGCCTCGGCGTGGGCGGCCATGCCGACCTTCCGGCGCAGCTCCGGCTCCAGGACGAGCCGGGTGACGATCCGCTCGAAGTCGTCGACCGTGTTCGCGAAAAAGCCGGTCTCGCCGTCCCGGACCACGAGTCTCTCGGCGGCGGTGGGATGGATGACGGCGGGCAGCCCGGCGGCCATGTAGCTCAGGACCTTGTTCGGATCCTTGAGGTGTTGCAGGTTGGACGTGTCCCGCCAGCGAAAGGCGATGTCGGCCAAGAGCATCTCCCTGGGCCAGGTGGCGTTGTCGAAGGTTCGGTATTCGATCCAGTCGTGCTCGCCCGTCCGGTTCGTGTCGTAGACCACCCTGCAGCCGAACCTGTCCTTCATGCGGCGCAGGACGGGCAGGATGGCGTTGTTCTGCGGCTGGTTCAGCGAGACGCCGGTCCAGTACAGGACGACCCCGCGCGTGGCGTCGGTCGCCTCCTTGAAGTGAAATTCATTGTCGTCGTTGTAGATCTGCCTCGGCAGCTCAAGGGGACGCATGCCCGCCCTGCGCACCACCTCCCCCAAGAGCGGGGTGGCGATGAGACAGCCGTCCAGCAGCGCGAACCGTTTCGCGGCCCTTCGCTCGGTGGACAGGTAATACAGTTTTTTCGCGTACCGGCGCAGCCGGTTCTCCTCGTAGACCGACGGGTAGAGGAAGGTGTCCTGGTAATCCAGGAGCATGATCTTGCCCGCCCGCTTCAGCGCCTTCAGCACATCCAGCTCGGGGATGTATTTGATGAAGATCAGGACGTCGAAGCCCATCAGCTCATCGAGGTCGAAGGGTTCCCACCGGAAATAGCCGCACTCGACCCCGCCCGCGCGGAGGAGTTCCCCGGCCACCTTGACCCCGGATTGCGTAAAGGAATTGGCGTCGGTGCGCGGACCGAACCCAACCTTGAAAACGGACTTGTCGTCAGGCATGGGATTCCTTCTTCGTGATTTCCCGGTCCACGGCCTCGTGCATCCGCCCGACCACCGCGTCCCAGGAGTAGCGGGACAGGGCCAGTTCGCGCCCTTCCGCGCCCAGACGACGCCGGGCGTCCTCGTCGTCCATCAGTTCCAGGCAGCGCCGGGCAAAGGGTGCGGCCTCGTCCTCGATGCGCAGGTGGCGGCCGTCCTCGCAGAGGATGCCCTCGCAGCCGAGCGCGGTGGAGAGCACGGCCTTGCCCATGGCGAAGGCCTCCAGGATCTTGAGCCGGGTCCCGCCGCCGAAGCGCAGGGGCACGACCACCACCGAGGCCTCGCGGACAAAGGGGCGCACGTCGTCCACCGTGCCGGTGACGACCACCCCGGCCGCCGGGTCGTGCAACGCCTGAACGTCCGGGTGGGGGCTGCGCCCCACGATGGTGATGCGGGCTCCGGGCCGGGCGGCCCGGATGGCGGGCAGGATGTCGCGGACGAACCACTTCATGCCGTCGATGTTCGGCAGCCAGTCCATGGACCCGACGAAGACCAGATTGTCCGCCCGTCCGGGGGCATCGGCGGGATCGTCGGCCGGGGTGTAGAAATTCACGTCCACGCCGTTTTCCACCAGGACGCCCTTGCCCTGTCCGGCCAGGGCGTCTATCTGGCCGCCGTCCTCGCCGGACACGGCCAGGACCATGCCCGCCTCGCGGAAGGCCCGCGTCTCGAAACGGCGCATGTTCCGGGCGTGCAGTCCCAGGGCCAGGCGACGCGGCAGGGAACGCTCCAGGTCGCGCATGCGTTCCGCGATCTGGTACTCCACGTTGTGGGCGTTCAGGGTCGTGAAGGGCGCGCCGCCCCCGTTGCCCAGGCCGCCCAGGCCGCCCGCCAGGTGGATGGTGTCCACGTGCACCAGGTCGTAGTTCGGGGCGAGTTCCCGGAACCGGGCCGCGAAGTCCGCCTTCGCGTACTTGACGGTCGAGACCGGCAGCCCCCTGATCAGGGCGGCCAGCAGGTCCGACGGCGCGGCGGGCCGGTTGAGATCGGGATTCTCCATGCCGAAAATCTCCCGCACGCCCAGGGCTGCCGCCGCTTTGCGCCAACCGGCCTCCACCGCGGGGTCGATGAAATGCAGCACGTCCACGTCATAGCGGTCCACGAACCCGGAAAGGATGTTCCACGTCCGGATCTTGGCCCCGGTATCCAGCGGATACGGCGGACGGGCCGTGGCGAACAGCACGCTTCCCCTGCTCATGCGCCCGCCCTCTCCATGACTTCGCGCATGGCGTCCGCGATGCGCCGCACGCAGGATTCCGGGTTGAAGCGGTCCCTGTCCACCAGGCACCGCCCGCGCATGGCGCGCAGCCTGTCCGGGGCGTCCAGCAACCCCTCCACCGACTCGACGAGCGTGGGCACGTCGTTTCGCTTCATGACGATGCCGGTCTCGCCGTGGGTGACGATCTCGGGGATGCCCATGGAGTCCGAGACCACGGCGGGCAGCCCGCAGGCCTGGGCCTCCTTGAGGACGTTGGGGTAGGCGTCGTGCCGGGCGGGATGGAGGATGAGCGAGGCGGAGAGGTACTCCTCCATGAGCGTCCCGAAGGGCACCAGGCCCAGGTGGCGCGCCCCCTCCGGCAGGGGTTTGTCCGCAGCCACGCCCACCAGCACCAGTTCAAGTCCGGGCCGGCGGCGGCGAAGCTCGGTGAAGGCCTCGAAGACCAGATCCCCGCCCTTGCGGTGGAACTCCGTGGCCGCGAAGAGCAGCTTTTCCTTGCGGTCGGCCAGGACCCGGTCCGCGTCCGGGTAGGGAATCTTGCACGCGGTGGGGGCCACCATGACCCGTTCCGGCGGCAGGCCGTAGTCATCGATCATGGACCGGCGGGTGCACTCGCTGTAGGTGAAGACCAAATCCTTGGCCTGCATGGAGGCCCTTTCGAGTTCGTAGAACCGCTCCCTGATCCGGGGGAAATGCCTGGGCATCCAGTCGGGCCAGACCCGCTCGACCATGGCCACGTTCTGGTCGTGGTAGGAGAAATGGACCATGCCCGGCGCCTTGACCGGGCCGAAGAGGCAGCCCACCTGGAAGGTCGCGCCGATCCCGGCGGTGCGGTCCAGGGCCTTCTGGAAACGCCGGGTCCTGGCGCCGAACGCCGACGGGGTCTTGGCGGCCCACTCCAGCTGGCGGTGGTACTCCCGGCGCAGGTCCATGGGCCGGGCCAGGAGCGCCTTGGCCAGGCAGGCGCAACCGATCCGCTTCTTCACGAAGGGGGTGTCCGCGTTGACCATGGCCACGTCGAAGGACTTCGCCAATCCGGCGTACAGCCAGTTCTTGCTGGTCCCGGCCTGGAGGTTCGGGCTGGCCCACTGGTCAAGGATGAACAGCGGCGACTTCACGACAATTCCTCCCCGCTCCCCGGCGACATCCGCGTTCCGGCGCTTCGGCGAGGGCTCATTTCGGCTTCCTCATGGTGTACCGCCTTCTTCCGGCAAGGGGGGCATTCTCCGGCAGGTCCGGGGTTTCCGACGGGACCGGGGCTTCCCGGACCGGGACTTCCGCTACCGGGACTTCCACCGGGAAGGGGCTCTCCATGGTCAGGACCCGCTCACGGATCATGGCGATGCTCAAGACGAAATAGAGGACGATGTGGTAGCCCCAGGAGAGGAACATGCCTCCGGCCATGAAGCCTATCAGAGCCAATCTGATCCCCCGCCCGAGCCAATCGTTCTCGTCCGTGGGCTTGGCCCGCTTGTACGCGGAAAAGAGCATGCCCATGAACACGATGAAACCGGGGATGCCCAGTTCGACGCCCACCTGAATAAAGGAATTGTGCGCCTCGCTCCAACGGCCGCCGGAGTTGACCTGTCCTTCCGCCACCCGGAAGGTATCGACGCCGGTGCCCAGTATCGGATTCCGCTTGAACAGGGTCCACCCGTTCTCCCAGATATCCATCCGGCCCCCCTTGGACGTCATGTTGTAATCGCTTTCCAGGGTGAAGACGGAACTGAACCGGGCCAGATCCTCGGCGGGGGCGAGCGCCATGATGACCGCCAGGGCCAGGGCGCCCAACAGGCCGATCCGGACCATCCCCTTGAACCCCTTGGAGAACCCCCAGGCCGCCACGGTGACGAGGGCCGCCACCAGGCCGCCCCTGGACTGGGTCAGGACCACGGCGCCTACGCCGATGACGGTGAGCAGGTACAGTCCCCACTTGTACATCGGCTTGACGAACTTGGCGGACGGCAGGATGAGGGCGAGCCCCATGATGAAAAAGAGCGCGGTGTCGTTGGGATCGTAGGACCAGTTCGCCGCGACCCTGTTCCCCTCGACGTACCTCGGGGCGACGAAGCAGATCACCCCCATGACGAACAGGGTCAGCGCTATCCCGCCCAGGCTGTACCGGAAATCGTCCCGCTGGTTCACCTGGCAGTTGAGCGCCAGCAGAACGACACAGAAATACATGCAGAATTCCTTGAAGAAGGAAAGCGAATGGGATGGATAGATGCCCGTGAAGATGCTGACGAACATGATCGCCAGCATGGCGGCGAACCAGCGGAAGGTCATGGAGCGCCAGAACAATGCCAGCCGAGGCTTGGCCAGGCCCTGGTGCGACACAATCGCCAGCATGAGCACGATGGACATGACCAGGACCAGGCGCAGGGGCCACAGTACGCGAAAGACCTCCTGGACCCGTCCGAGCAGGATGAGCGGCATGGCCATCAGCAGCCAGTCCATAAAACGTGGCCGCCTTACGGGGCCGAACGCCTGATTCATTGTGCGGTCTCCCGTAATTTCACGCCCTCGGCCACTTCGCCGTAAAAGGCGACGTGCCGGCGGGCCCAGTCCCGGGTCCCGAATTTCCGGCCGGTCTGGTCGAATGCGGCCCTGCCGTGGCGCTGCCTGAGCTCGCCGCTGCTTACGTAGGCGGCATACCCCTCCCAGAGGGCGGCCAGGTCGCCGGTGGGATACAGGGTCCCGTCGAGGCCGCTTTCGACCACGTCCACGTTCCCGCCCACGGCGGGGGCCACGATGGGGAGCCCGTAGGAACGCGCTTCCAGCAGGCACATGGGCGTGCCCTCCCAGGTGGATGTCTGGACCAGGATATCCGCCCCCCGATAGACCGTGTCCATGTCCGAAACGAACCCGGTGAAGACCACCCGATGACGGATGCCGAGGGATTCGGCCAGGGCCTCCATGTCGGCCTGCAACTCGCCGTTGCCGACGATGAGGTAATTGATGTTCGAGCCCGGATTCTCCGTCATTTCCCGCCGGATCAGCTCCAGGTACAGGGGGAAGTTCTTCTGCGGGCAGATCCTGCCCACGTTGATGACCACCAGCCCTTCGGGGTCGAGGCCGTACCGTTCGACCAGTTCCCTGCGGGCCTCGGCCCTGCCGGATTCCAGGGCCGCGTACTCGGGCTCGGGCCGTTTGATGGCGTTGATGATGGACGCGGTCCGGACCTTGCCCGGATCGGGGAAGGAACTGGCCAGAATCTCCCTGGAACAACCGATGACGCCGTCCGACATGCGCAGGCCGATCAGCTGGCAGTTCCGGATGAACCAGGACATGGCCCCGGAGGGCAGGACAAGGCCGTGCAGGGTGTAGACGACCGAGCCGTCGAGCAGGCCGAGCATGCGCATGAGCACCGCGTAGTACAGGGACTTGTAGCAGTGGCAGTGAACGACCCGGACGCCCTGCTCGCGGAGACTGGCGGCCAGCCGGTACAGGAGTCTCGGGGAAAACCGGCTGTGGGTGCGGAACACGCGGGCGAACCGGCTGACGTCCCCCAGGGCGTTCATCAGGTTGTCGTTCCGCTGCGCACCGGCCCGTTCCTCGACCACCACGTAGAGCAGACATTCCAGGCCCAGCCCGCGAAGGCTGCGGCACAACTCCACCGCGACCTTTTCCCGGCCGCCGAAGTCGCCGGAAAAGGAGACGTGGGCGATGGCGCCCGTCCCGGGACTATGCTGCGTTGAACCGGTCATGCTACCCCTGCGGCCTGCTGATGCCCACGGTGACGGTTTTGGCCTGGTGGCGGATGGTGTCGATGGGGCGGGTCATTTCTTCGATGGCCTTGTTCAGGATGGTCAGGATGTCGGCGAGGCGCGCCTCGGTGGCGCAGATGGCCTCGGACTGGTTGACCAGCCAGAGCATGTAGTTGGCCAGGCTTGCGGCCACCCGGGCGGGCAGGGCCGAGTCCGTGGCGCCCGAGGCGATGCGCTCCACGCACAGGTTCAGGGCCGTCAGCAGCGCGGCGCGGTCGAAGGTGGCCGTGTTTTCGAGCATCCCGCCGATGAGCACGCGCGCCTTGCGGAAGGGCTCGGCGTGGGAGTCGATGGCCTTGGCCGCGGACACGCCCCACCAGTGGCCGGCCACGGTCTCGAGCACGAAGTCCAGGCCGCCGCCCGCGCGGGGCACCTTGACGGTCGCCTCGGCCACGCGGTCGAAGCGGTCCTCGTCCTCGGCGCAGAACACGATGGGCGAGCCGTTGTGCGCCTTGAAGATGGTCGTCTCCTTGACCGTGTCCGTGACGACCATCTCGGGCAGATCCGAGGCCATGACCAGGGTCAGGGGCTCGGTGGACAGGTCGATGTGCTTCTTGTCCTCGGTGACGTCGCACGGGATGGATTTATAGCACAATTCCGAGAGCTTGATGCGCACTTCCTGGGCCGCGATGCAGTTCGCGCCGTTGCCGACCAGGGCCCAGTAGCGGTGCACCGGGGCGTACTTGCGGGCCACCTCGGCGATCTGCTCCTTGTTTTCCAGGACCTTGTCGATCAGCCCGGGCAGCCCCTCCAAGGCCTCGATCTCCTTGAGGATCGTCCCCTTGTCCAGGGTGCCGAGGATGTCCGCCAGCCAGAGGGACAGGAGCTTGCCCGCCGCGATCTGGGAGTAGAACGCCTTGGTCGAGGCAACGGCCATCTCCACGTCGCGGCCGTTGGAGGTGTAGATGTGCGAGTCCGACTTCTGGACCAGGGGCGAGTTGCGCCGGTTGACGATGCAATTGACCCACGCGCCCCGGTCGCGGCACAGGTCCACCACCCGGTTGGTGTCCGTGGTCGTGCCCGACTGGGAGACCGGGATCAGGAACACGTCGTCCATGCGCTCGTCGCCCATGAAGCCGATGAGTTCGGAGCCGGTGTAGGACTCGATGGACATGCCCGTGTCGGCCAGGGTGCGGCGCAGGAGCTGGGCCACGGCCATGGCGGCCACGGCAGCCGTGCCCTGGCCCACGCAGATGATCCGGCGGATGGGCCGGGTCGCGTCGCGGAACCGCTCCACCAGGGCCGGGCCGCGCCCGAAGCCCTCGGGCAGGAACTCCACCTCGCCGTTTTTCTTGAGATATTTTCCGTGCAGAGTGTTGCGCACCGAGTCCGGGGCCTCGTGGATTTCCTTCTCGATGTAGTGGGCGTACTCGCCCCGGAAGATGTCGCGCGAGAAGATCTCGATCTTCTCCTCGGCCAGCTCCACCGGCCCGCCGTTGTCCAAGTAGCGGGCCACGGGCACGGCGTCGGCCGGGTCGGTGTCGCGCAGGACCACGGACACCCCGCCCTGGCGGTGCACGGCCACCGGGAAGGAGCTGCGGGCCCGGGCGGCCATGCCGTAGGCCTCGCTGGCCACCAGCCAGCCGTCCTGGGTGCGGCCGATGTAGAAGGACTGGCCCGACCCCTTCTGGGCCAGGAACTGGGAGTCGAAATCATTGAGGTTCTGCATGACCACGGCCAGCGACCCCTCGCACCGCCGGAGCACGTTGCGGAAGCGCTCCTCGGCGTCGCCGGTGTCCTCCACGCCCAGGTGGAAGAGCACGGGCAGGATCTTGGCGTCGGTCGAGATGGCGGGCGGGATGTGCGCGCCCTTGGACAGGACCGTCTCCTCGACCAGGGTGCGGTAGTTGTCCACGTCGCCGTTGAGCACGAACATGGTCTTTTCGAGCCCGGTGGACATGTCGCCCTCGACCAGGCCGTCGACCGGGTGGCAGTTGGGAACGGAGATGATCCCGTTGGAGGCCCAGCGGGTGTGGGCGATGATGTTCAGGGTTTCCAGCCCCTGGGACATGGTCCACAACAGGTCGTCATGCTTGATGAACTCGCGCAGGGCCGCGCCGTTGTCCCCGAGCTGGCCGACCAGCTGGGCGACCTTGTACAGGAAGCGGCAGGCGGTCCGGCCGTCGTTGAGCTTGCGCACCAGGACCTGGCGGGTGTCGGCGTTGCCGATGGAGCTGCGCTCGGCCAGTTCCTGTTTCTGCGCCGGGGTCAGGTCGACCTCGGGGTCCACGCCCGCGGGCAGGACAAAGGCCAGGGCCACGCCCGCCGAGTCGCGGCCGCGCACCTCGAGCTTGTCGATGGACTGCAGGACCTGCTCGGCCCCCCAGGCCAGGAAATGGCGGTCGCGCGCCTCGGGGTTCGCGGCCAGTTCGCCGGGCATGAGCGCCAGGGTCCGGTCCACGTTGACCAGGACCTCGCGCTCGATCTGCCACAGGTAGTCGTCCAGGGCCTCGCGCAGGGACTCCAGCGCATCCGTGCGCGGCCCCTGCTCCAGCTTGACGGCGGCCGCGTTGCGCAGCGCCCGGATGGAGTCCCGGATGCCCGACAACGCCCGCCGCGCCTCGGGATCGCCCACCAGCCGCATATGCAGCCCGAAGGACATGAGGTCGTAAAACCGCCCGGCCAGCTCCGCCAAAGGACCGGCGGCCGAAAGCAGGTCGTCACTCTTCCGGGCCTCGGCAAAGGACGCGTCGAGCCCGCCCAGCCAGGACACGTCGGGCACGGTCAGCCACAGCCTGTTGCTCAAGAAACTCGCGATGCCGCACATGATGCTCCCTCTCCTTGTCGTCGCGGACGGCGCTAGCGTTTGTACTTGTCCTCAAGGCGGACGATGTCGTCCTCGCCCAGATAACTGCCGGTCTGGACCTCGATGAGCTCCAGGAGGATCTTGCCCGGATTTTCAAGCCGGTGGACGTTGCCCAGGGGGATGTAGGTGGATTCGTCCTCGCCGAGGAGGAACTCCTTGTCGCCGTTGACGATCTTGGCAGTTCCCTTGACCACCACCCAGTGCTCGGCCCGGTGGAAATGCTTTTGCAGGGACAGGACCTCGCCCGGTTTGACGATGATCCGCTTGACCTGGAAACGGTCGTCCGCCGAAATGGACTCGAAGCTGCCCCAGGGGCGGTAGACCACCTTGTGCGCCTCGGTCTCGGGGCGCTTGGCGGCCTTGAGGCGGCGGATGACCGACTTCATGTTGTCCAGCTTGTCGTTGGCGGCCACGAAGACCGCGTCCTGGGTCTCCACCACGGTGGCGTTGTCGAGCCCCAGGGTGACCACCAGCCGCCCGGAGGAGCGCACGTAGCTGTTGTGCGTGTCCTCGGCGACCACGTCCCCGAGCAGGCTGTTGCCCGCCGCGTCGCGGGGGTGCATGTCGTGCAGGCTCTTCCAGGAGCCCAGGTCGCGCCAGGCCATGTCGATGGGCACCACCTCGATGGAATTGACCTTCTCCATGACCGCGTAGTCGATGGAGTCCGACGGGCAGCGCCCGAAATCCTCCTCGCCCAGCCGGATGAAGTCCAGATCCTTGTAGCTGTTGGCCACGGCCGTCCGGCAGCTGTCGAGGATGGCCGGGGCGTGCTCGGCCAGGGCGTCCAGGTAGCTCGACGCCTTGAACAGAAAAATGCCGCTGTTCCAGAGGTACTGGCCCGAGGCCAAATATTCCTCGGCCGTCTCGCGCGCGGGTTTCTCCACGAAGCTGTCCACGCCGAAGACGCCTTCGGACACGGCCCCGCCCTTGCGGATGTAGCCGTAGCCCGTGTGGGGGTGGTCCGGGACCACACCGAAGCAGACGAACCGGCCCTGTTCGGCGCGCTCGCAGCCCAGGGACACGGCCCGCCCGAAGGCCTCGGGGTCGGCGATGGAGTGGTCGGCGGGCATGACCAGCAGGACCGGATCGCCGCCGTGCTCCATGAGGGCGGCCACGGCCGCCGCCGGGGCGGTATTGCGGCCGAAGGGCTCCAGGACCATGCGCCCGGAGGTGCCGAGCTTGCGCAACTGTTCGGCCACCAGGAAGCGGTACTCGGTGTTGCAGACCACGATGGGTTCCACCGCCTCGGGCAGGGACGCGCAGCGCGCCACGGCGTCGGCAAAGAGCACGCGGCCCTCGGAGACCTCGATGAACTGTTTGGGGTACAGGGTCCGGGACAGGGGCCAGAGCCGGGTGCCCTCTCCGCCGCAAAGTATGACCGGTTGCAAAGACTTCATGTTCTCTCCTCCACGTTATTGATGGAAAACCCGCGCTGAAGGTTGCGCGGCCCCGCGCGGCTAGTCCCCTCTGATGCCGTGACGCTTCATCAGGTCGTAGAGCGTCGGGCGGCTCACGCCCAGGGCGCCCGCCGCCTTGGCCACGTTGCCGGCGTGGCGGTTCAGGGCGGACTCGACCATGTCCCGTTCCAGCAGGGAGCGGGCCTCCTTGAGGGAGATGTCGTCGGACCGCTGCCGGGCCCGCACGGCCTCGTCCGGGCTCAACCCCAGGTCCTCGGGGGTGATCTCCGGGCCGTTGGCCATGATGACCGCCCGCTTGACGCGGTTTTCCAGCTCCCGGATGTTGCCGGGCCATTCGTAGCCCCGGATGCTGTCCATGGCTGCCCGGCTGAAGTTCTTGATGTCCTTGCGCGGGCCGATGTTGACGCTCTTGTTGAAATAGTTGGCCAGAAGCTCGATGTCGTCGCCGCGCTCCCGCAGGGGCGGCAGGGCGATGTTCATGACCCCGATGCGGTAGAACAGGTCTTCGCGCAGGGTCCCGTTGGCCATGGCCTCGTTGATGTCGATGTTGGTGGCCGTGATGATGCGCACGTCCACGCCGATGTCCTTGCGCCCGCCCACACGGGTGATGACCATCTCCTGGAGGAAGCGGAGGAGCTTGACCTGCAACGACATGGGCATCTCGCCCACCTCGTCCAGGAAGAGCGTGCCCTTGTCCGCGTACTCAACCTTGCCCTTGACCGTCTTGTTGGCACCGGTGAAGGCGCCCTTCTCGTGGCCGAACAGCTCGGATTCGAGCAGGTTTTCCGGGATGGCCCCGCAGTTGATGCAGACCATTTCCTTGTCCGCGCGCAGGCTCTTCCGATGGATGGCCCTGGCCACCAGCTCCTTGCCGGTGCCGGATTCGCCGGTGATCAGCACCGGCACGTCCGAGGCGGCCACGCGTTCGATCTGGGTGAAGACCTGGCGGATGCCGGAGCACTCGCCGACGATGCCCATCTCGTTGACCGACTGCTGGCGCAGATTGCGGTTCTCGGCCTCCAGGGTCTGGAGATACATGGCCCGTTCCACGATGACCTTCAGTTCGTTCAGGTCGATGGGCTTCTTGTAGTAGTCGTAGGCCCCGAGCTGCACGGCCTTGAGAGCCGCGTCGTGCTCCTCGTTGCCGGTGATGACGATGACCTTGGCCAGGGGGTTGAGGCGCAGTATCTCGCCCAGGACCCGCAAGCCCTCCTCCACGCCGTTCTCGAAGGGCGGCAGTCCCAGGTCCAGGGTGACCACCGGAGGCCGGTGCTTTTCAAACAGTGCGAGCCCTTCCGCGCCGTCGCAGCCAAAGAGCAGTTCATAGTTGGACCGCGACAGCCCCCACTTGAGTTGTCGGCGAACTTCTTCGTTGTCGTCTATGATGAGTAGTTTCTGCATACGCACATGGTGGCTGATCGCCGCTTAGACGTTATGCCCTGAAGGATCGGGCAGCACGACGCTGAACACGGCCCCGCCGGCATCGCCGGCCGTGGCATAGAGGCCCCCGCCATGGGCCTCGACGATTCGCTTGCTCTGGTACAGGCCGATGCCCATACCCTTCTTCTTGGTGGTCTTGAACGGCACGAACAACCCTTCCCGGAGGATTTCCTCGTCGATGCCGCGGCCGTTGTCGATGACCCGGAACACCGGGCCGTTGTCGTATTCCACCAGGACGGTGAACCGGTTGCTCTCCCCGGCCTCAAGGGCGTTCAGGAAGAGATTGAGGGCGACCTTGCGCATCTGCTCCACGTCCACGCGGGCCCGGACCCCGCCGCCCTTGAACTCTATCTCGGCGTCGGGCACCTGCCGGGCCGCATCCCTGGCCAGGTCCATGAGGTCGATCTCCTCCAGCTTGAGGGAGTCGTTCTTGGGGATATTGGTCAGTTGCGCGATAAGCTCGTTCATGCGGGTGACGATGTTACCCAGTGAATCGAGCATATCCTCCTGAAATTCCTTGTCGTTGATGAACTCACGCGCGTTCTCCGCCAGCAGGGAGAGGGGATAGACCTGGTTCTTGAGGTCATGCAGGACAAAGGCGGCCACCTTGCCGAACCCCTCCATGTCGCGGGCCTCGGCCAGTTCGTCGCCCAACCGGATGTTCATGACCAGGGCGGCCACCTGCCCGGCCACGGTCTCCATCAGCTCCCGATCCTCCACATCGTAGTGTTCCAGGGGATTGATGGGCGACCCGAGCATGAGCAGACCGTGCAGGACGTCATCCGTCATGATCGGCAGGATGAAGCGGATCTTCCGGTCCTTGAGAAAGGTGTCCACATCCTCCTCGAACTCCAGGGGCTCCGACTTGAGGTCCAGCAACCCCCGTTCCCGGCCCAGCCGCTCCACCAGGGCGGACTTGTGCGGCAGGACCAGCTTGGAATCGTCCATCTCGTGGAACAGGACCGGGGAATAATCCTTGCTGTGGCGGCCTTGCAGGAACATGGCCCCGCCGCCGATGCCGAAGATCTCGCAATAGAAGATCAGGATGTTGCGGTACAGTTCATCGCGGCTGCCCGAGTTGACCACACGGCTGGTGAACTTCTTCCACTCGTCGCGGTAATCGTACTTGTCGCCGTAGAAATTGCGCTGGATGAACAGCCTGATCTTCCGCCGGATGCCCTCGGACAGCATGCAGGCGATCAGGGCCAGGCCGCCCAGGAAGGCCACGGTCATGAAGGCCACGGTGCTGAAATCGCTGCCGAAGAGCTTGATGCCCTCGCCGATGACCCCCACGCCCAGCAGGAACAGGGCGAAGAACAGGAAGACGAAGGAGCGGAAGGCCAGCTGGCGGGAGATGACGATGCGCTCGTCGCTGCCCCGGCTCAATTCGGAATACATTATCAGGAGCAAGCCGATGCCGGTGCCCCAGGCGCGCTGGAGCAGGTAGTCCATGTCCAGGGAGCGCAGCATCAGGCTCTGGCTGAAGTAAAGCATGTAGGTGGCGATGACCGCCCCGGCCCCGAGGATGGCGAACTTGATCTTCCACTTGATGCCGTGGCGCGCGCTGGTCACCGTCATTTCGAGGTTGAACAGGCTGACGGCCATGAACAGCAGGATCTGGAGGTAGAAGAAGAAGGCCACGGGCTCCAGGAACAGGACGCGGTCCATCTCGAAGTCCGGGGAATAGAAGAACTGGGAGCCCGGGAAGACGACGGTCATGACCAGGGGGATGAAGGAGAAGGTCAGCACGACCTTCTGCATGACCGGCATGCGCTTCAGCGAAAACTCGCGGTTGTAGGCCTGGCTGAAGACCAGAAGCACGGGGCATAGGGCCGCCTCGAGCCACAGGGCCGGACGCTTGTAGGTCAGGAAGGTCGTGGCGTGCTCCATGGACAGCAGGTCCAGGAGGTTCAGTGCGGCCAGAACCCACAGGGTCGCGGCCAGGGACAGCCGTGAAAAGGATATCCCGTTGTGGACCATGGTGTACACCGGGTACAGGACCAGAATGGCCGCCACCAGGATTTGGGTCACCATCATCGACGTCATCGTCTATCTCCGTCCCGCCGGGGCTGGCAGGAATGCCTCGATCTCCGGATAGGCGGTCTCGGCAAAGTCGTGCAGGGCCCGCTCGGCCACCCCGTCCTCGTCGGATATTTCGGTGGACAGGCGGATAAAGGCGCTGTCCCGCCTGCGGCTGGTCATGGACCCCATGATCTCGCCCAGCTTGAGGGCGTACTCATTGGTCACGACCTTGCCGCAGACCTGGAACCAATAGAGCATGGTCACGGTCTTGTCGTCCTTGTCGTAGGCCGCCAGGACCGCCTTCATCCGTCGGCCGTCCAGGGCCACGGGAACGGTCTTGTCCACCCGCTTCAGCCAGCCGCCGCCGGGCAGGCAGTTGCGCGGGGAATGGATGGGACCGGCGTCCGGCCCGCCGTCGTGGTAGCCGAGGTACAGCTCGACCTCCCGGCCCTGGTCGTCCCGGTACAGCCT
This sequence comes from Pseudodesulfovibrio mercurii, assembly GCF_000189295.2. Taxonomy (NCBI): domain Bacteria; kingdom Pseudomonadati; phylum Thermodesulfobacteriota; class Desulfovibrionia; order Desulfovibrionales; family Desulfovibrionaceae; genus Pseudodesulfovibrio; species Pseudodesulfovibrio mercurii. Next base: position 1,325,856 of record NC_016803.1, read on the forward strand.
GGACACGTAGCCCGTGGCCTTGAGGGTTTCGAGAACGGCCGAACCGAAACGCCATTCGTGGATCATCTGCCACCGCCCGACCGTGGTCGGGAATTCGTCCAGGGACCGGGACAGGGGCACGGCCAGGTCATTGTGGAAATTGATGAACGCCCCGGCGCACAGGACGAGCACGCAAATGATGATAATCCTAAGCTTCACGGCGTTTCTCCCAGAGCTTGAGCAGGAAGCACGTCCCGCCCAGAAAAACCATGGCCATGGCGAAAACGGCCAACCCGGCGAATTCGTGGAAAAAGCCTTCAGCCGCGGCCCGTCCGAAATGACGCGCGAGCACGCCGGTGGCCACGACCCGAAGGATATTGGTCAGGACCGCGAAGGGGATGGACGACAGCACGAGCAGCCAGCGGGTCCAGGGGGATTTGAGCATCAGGAAGGCCAGGGTCACGGCCAGGGCGATGAGGGACACCAGGGAGCGCAGGCCGCTGCACGCGTCGGCCACCTCGAGGACGATGTTGGGGAAGGCGATGATGTTGCCCTCCCGCCACACGGCGTAGCCCATGGTCTTGAGCGTGCCCACGGACACCTTGGCCACGAACAGCTTGAGCGGAAAGGCCATGGCGTCGTAGATGATGTAGGGCAGCGGCACCATGAGGATCAGGTAGGCCAGAGGCAGCCGGAGCCGCTTGAAGACCCCGGTCCCGAAGAGATAGAGGACGCATCCGGCCAGGACCACGATCAGCGACAGGCGCATGTTGAAGAGTTCCGTGCCCAGCCAGGCGAAGACCAGCTGCGCCAGCCCCAGGAGAATGACCGGAATCCCCCAGTTGGAGGGTTTGACCACGGTCTCCTTGAGAAGGTCCCAGTCCCGCCAGACAAACCAGCCGGCAATGAACGGAATGAGAAATCCGTGGGAATAGTTGTCGTCCAGGTACCAGTTGGCGACCATCCGCTGGATGATTGCCCAATAGGCCGCCCCCAGAACCAGCGGCACGGCCAGCAGCCACCATTTGTACCTGTCCAATGTCTCCCGTAGCGTCATCATGCCCTCGTCATCCGATCTTCCGGCCCAAGCCGATTTTTCACACAAAAAAAGTGTCGATCTCCTGCGTAATTCAACTGATCGGCACTTGCTCGCCACCGACCCCCAGCTTGCCATTCGGGATTTCGGCTCCGGCCTGTGGCCGGCTTGGCGGGCATGCGCCCTGCCGCAAATCTATTGCAAACGTGTGGTCAATCCGTGTCTCCGGAATCCCTGTGGCCGGGATCGGGCTCGTCTGTCTTATGCGTCCGCCTTCGTCACCTCCCCCTCTCCTAGTACACCCACGACAGGGATGCTCCCAGGGTGTTGGATACGTAGTCGCTCGAAGCCCGTTCCGCATCATTCAACTTGAGTCGGTAATTGAGGCTGCAGCTGAAGTCTTCCGAGAGTGCGTAACGAAGGCTGGTCAACAGGAACAAGTACTTGTCGCAGTCCGGATTGGTATCCAGATCCACGTAGACGTTGTAGTCGAGTCCCAGCCTTTCCGTGAGTTCATGCGCTCCTTTGATGCTTGGCCGCCAGTAGGTCGTCCTGCTGGACGAGCTCTCCGATTGATAATCCCTGTATTCCAGCTTGGCGCCGATATGGCCCCGTTCGTACATGTGATCCAATCCGATCCCGTGCTCGAACCGATTCTTGGTCAGGGACGAGGTCGGATCCTCGGCAAAATTCATTCTGGTGTAGGCAGTGCATGTCCATGTGTCGGTGATGGCGTGGGTGATGCTCAACGAATACGGGACATACTGCTTATCCGTGGACCGCTCCTCGGCATAATCCGTGTACGTCGGCGTGATGCTCGCCTGCACGAAGGAATTCTCCGCGTACGTGTACATGGCGCCGATGGTGGTGCTGTATCGGTCAAACCCGCCATCCTCCCCACCCTTGGGCACCTGTTTGTCGTACCCGGCGCCGAACTGAAGGGAGAGTCTGTCGCTCATTTCGTGGTCCACGTTGGCGAAGAGCGAATAGACCCGCTTGTCCACGTTGCCCTCTTCCGAGTACCAGATATCCTTGAACTGCGCGCCCGTGCTCAGCGTGGTCCGCTCCTGCAGGGGGAAGCTGAAATACGGTTTGACGCCGAACTCGTTCTGGTCCGTGGTCCCGTTGCTGGTGTCGCCGTCCGGCACATCGCCCTTGTTCACGTCCTCGTAGACTTTCCGGAAGCTGTCCGTGACGTCGACGTAGAAGAAGTCCTTGATGGCCTCCACGGCCAGTTTCGAGTCCAGATAGTTGTTGAACTCGTCCGACATCACCTGGTTGAGGTAGCGCTTGTGTTCGAAATCGTAGGACACGTCCATGAGCACCCGACTGTGGGCGTACGTCATGCTCAGGCCGGGCTTGACGATGGCCACCCAGTCGCCCTGGCCGCCGTCGGTCTGCTCCACGTTGTCGTTGTACTCCCCCGTTACCCTGATCCGAGGATGAAAGGTCAGGTCCGCAGCCGACGCCACCGGGCACAGACACGCGAGGAGCAGTGCGGTCGCAAGCAGTTTCGGGAGGAGTGATGCCATCATGGGTTCCAAAAAAATCAATGCGGTTTTTGTCCGAAAGATGGAAAAGCGCTTCAGATATACTCTGCTTTACTTTCAACATCAAATATTTGCAAGTGTCCGGAGCCATATTATTCCCCCCCGAACAACAATCTGTAGGCCCAGCTCCGCTTGCGGGGCTGCTCGGGCTCCTTGGCGGGCCGCGCCAGGGTCTCCATGCGGGTGAGCATGGCCCGGTTCTGCACGGAGAGCCGCAACCCTTCCAGCTGCTGCCGTTGCAGGGCGACCTGCTTCTCCAGTTCCTCGATGCGATCCAGGAGGCCGACCATGCTCGCGGGCTGATTGCTGTTTTCCTGGCGCTCGAGGTAATCCATCCGGTCCTCGAGGGTACGGATGGCGCGCAGGACCTTCTGGGCCTGGCCGGGCACGCCCCGGCCGCGGCTCTGGACCATGCCGGAGACGGGCCGCTGGTTCTTCTTTTCCGGCCAGTATTGCCGCTCGAAATCCAGTTCCTCAAGAATCTCGGTCACATCCTGTTCACCGACCTCGCGCCGTTCGGCGGCAAAGGCGTCGATGAGCAGATAGTCGCAGAGGATGTTGATGAGCCGGGGGACCCCGCGGGTCTGCTCGGCGATCAGGGCAAAGGCCTCGTCGGAAAAATTGACGGCTTCCCGGTTGCCCGCGCACTCCATCCTATAAAGGATGTAGTCCCGGACCTCGTCGGGCTTGAGCGGCGACAGGTGGCAACCGATCTGGATGCGCTGGCGGAGCTGCAACAGGGTATGGCTGTTCAGGGTCTCCTTGAGTTCGGGCTGACCCGCGAGGATGATCTGCAGGAGCTTGCCGCCGTCCGTCTCCAGGTTGGAGAGCATGCGCACCTCCTCCAGGAGTTCGGCGGACAGGTTCTGGGCCTCGTCGATGATCAGGACGCAGCGCTTGCCCAGGGCGTACTGGTCGATGAGGAACTCGTTCAGCTCCCGCACCAGGGCGGCCTTGGTCCGGCCCTCGGTCTCCAGGCCGAAATCGTCGTTGATCATGGTCAGCAGCTGATGGGAATCCACCTTGGTATTGGTCACCTTGGACAGGATGACCTTGTCCAGATGGTCCTTTATCAGCAGCCGGATCAGCGTGGTCTTGCCCGCGCCGACGTCGCCGGTGAGCAGGATGAACCCCGCCCGCTCCTCGATGCCGTACCGCAGGTACGACAACGCCTTGCCGTGGGTCCGGCTCATGTAGAGCAGGTCCGGGTTGGGCAGGAGATCGAACGGCTTGGAGCCGAAATTGAAGAATTTCTCGTACATTACGATCCGGCCATGCCCGCTTAGCTGGCGTAGTGGTAGTACTTGTACTTCATGTACGCGTCCGCGTTCAGGCTGCGGTGCATCCGGCTGGCCTGGGTGTAGACCGCGCCGAGGATGTTGGAGCCCTGCAAGGCCTCGATGGTGTCCCGCAGGTCTGCCTGGGACGCCTGTCCCTCCTTGATGACCAGGACCACCCCGTCGGCCAGGCGGCTCAGATTGCGCGATTCGGCAAAGGGCAACACCGGCGGCGAGTCGATGATGATGTAGCGGTCGGCGTAGCGGTTCTTCATCTCGGCCAGGGACTCGGCCATCCGTTTGGAGGCCAGGAGTTCGCCCACGTTGGGCACGGGCGACCCCGCGGACAGGAAGGAAAGCTTGCCGATGCCGGTCTTGACCAGTCCCTTGCCGATGGGCGACCCGTCCACCAGGCAGTCGGACAGACCGTAGCCGTTCTCCATGCACAGGAGTTCGTGGCAGCTGGGGGAGCGGATGTCCGCGTCCACCAACAGGACCGTGTGATCGAATTCCTGGGCCAGGCTGATGGCCAGGTTCACGGCGGTCACACTCTTGCCCTCGCCGACCGTGCCGCTAGTCACCAGAATGGTGTTCTGGAACCCTTCGCGCTTGGTCTTTCGGACCAGGCTCTGCTTGAGCTTGCGAAATTCCTCGGCGGCCAGGGAGATGGGCTCGTTCATGGCCACCAGCATGCGCTGCTGCCGGGCCCGGTCCAGGCAATCCGACTGCAACGGCGAGAAGTCCAGGGAGGCATCCACAGGGCTTGCGGCCTCCATGACGGGCGCGGCGACAGGCTCCACGGAAGGCACCGTTTCCGGTTCCCGGCGGCGGTTCTCGTCCCGCTTCTCCGAAGCCTTTTTCAATGCGTCTTCTATTCTGCTCATGGCTTACATCCTCCATTGCTGCACGACGAGCGCGCCTTTCGCAATCAGCTTATCGACAAGGCCCAGGCCCAGGAACTCCGAGCCGAGAAAGGCCAGGAAGATCATGAGCCCCACGGCGACGATAACATAAATCCGCAGGTTGCGCCGGGAGGTCTTGCGCTCCTCCTCGACGTTCTTGAGCTTGGGAATGACCGCGAGCACCGGAATGCCGAACTCGCGCAGGTCATCCACGTTCTTGATGGACGGATCGATGAGATCCATAAGGAAAATCACGCCAAGGCCGAAGGCCACCCCGATGGCCATGCCCGCCAACATGATCAGCGGACGGTTGGGGCTGGACGGAATGGTCGGAATCACGGCCGGATCGAGCACGCGGAAGGAAACCGCCTTGTCCTGGAGCTCCATCTCCTTGGAGACCTCGGACTGGCCATAGCGGGAGACCAGCTTCTCGTAGATGATGACCTCGTTCTTCTCCTTGCGCTTGAGCTCCTGCAACTCGGCCTGGGCTCGGGGAATCTGGTCCAGGAGGGCCTTGTTCGAGGCCATCTCTTCCTCGATGTTCGCCTTCTGGGTGTTCAACGCCCGGATCTGAACCTTCAGATGCTGGTATTCCGGCGAGCTGTAGATCAGCGACAACTCCTCCTCGCTGTTATGGGCGATCTGCCGCTTGGTCTCGGCAATGGCGTTCTCCAGTTGCCGGACCCGGGGATGGTTTTCGGTGTAGCGGGCGAGCATGTCGTCCAGAAGCTGCTCCTGCTGCCTCAGCCGGGACCGCGAGGGCGAGTTGCTGAGCAACATGGTGCGCGAGGACTCCAGGGTGCTTATCCTGATGTCGATGTCCTTGATCTGGTCCTCGCCCTTCTCGATCTCCCGTCGGACCGCATATTCGTTGGTGGTCAGGACCTTGCCCGAGGCCACCTTGTAATCCTCGATCTCCTTCTTGGCCTCATCGATGCGTTTTTTGAAAACCTCGATCTGATCGGCCAGGAAGCGGGTCGCCTCGTAAGACTCCTTGCGCTTGTTGGACACGCTGTCCTCGATGTAGACGCGGGTCAGGGTGTTGACCACGTCGCGCGCGAGGACCGGATCGGTGTCCGCGAAACGGATGTCGAACACCCCGCGTTTCTCGTCGAGCCCGATCTTGATACGGCCGCGCAGGCTCTTGATGGTCGAGTCCAGGGATATCTCGTTCTTGAGATCCACGTCGAGATCCAGGGCGTTGATGACCTTGGACAGCATGTTGCGGCTGAGCATGGTCACCTTGATGGCCTTGATCTTGGTGTCCATGGACGGCGTGACCGCGATGCCCTTGACCAGATCGCTGATGACGTTCTGCTCGATGAAGACGATGCTCTTGGCTTCGTACTTCTTGGGCAGGACATAACTCGTCACGATGGCAATGAACATGGCCAGCAGGACAATGAACACGAACAGTCCCCGATGGTTGCCCACCAACTGGACATAATGCATGACGTCGAATGAGGCTTCCGCCCCCGGCGTTTCCAATTTGTTGTCCGTCATCTGTTCGGCCTAGAAGAAGCTTTCACTGGCGACGATGTAGTCGCCCGCCTGCAACAGGATGTTCTGGCTCTGGTCGCCCTTCTTGATCAGGTCCTTGGTCTTGACGGGAATGGTGATCTTCTTGTCGCCGTCCTTGCGGATGATCAGGACCTCGTCCTCATCGGCGTACTTGCTGAAATTGCCCGCCTGCAACAGGGCGTCCAGGACGGTCAGGCCTTCCTGGAAGAAAATCGCCTTGGGCTGGTTCACCGCGCCGATGACGAAGACGTTGCGGTCGTACTTGACCGGCAGAAAGATCATGTCGCCGGGTTCGAGCTGGATGTCCTTCTCGAATTCGCCCTTGCTGAACAGACCGGAAAAATCGGACATGACCTTCTTGCCCTTGCGGTAGACATAGGACTTGTTCAGGTCCGCCGCATCCAGGGAGCCCACCGAGGCGAGCACCTGCAACAGGGTCGTGCGCTGAGGCATGTCGTACACCTGCGGCTGGACGCCGCCGCCCACCACGAAGACCCGGCTGTTGACGCTTCTGAGCAGGGAGATGCTGACGATGGGGTCCTTGACCAGCGAGGAAAGCTTTTCGCTGACTTCCTTCTTCAACTCGGGCACGGTTTTGCCCGCCGCCACGATATCGTCGATGCCCGGCATGGACATCTTGCCGTCGGGGCGGACAATGACCGCGGTCTTGAGTTCATCCTCGCCCCAGACATGCACGAAGAGGTTGTCCCCCTCGCCCACGACGTAGTCCTTCGCCTGGGCCAGGACGGGCATGCACAACACGATCAGCAGAACCAGCAACAGCTTCTTCACGGCGACTACCTCATTCTTTGCCTGGGGCCTTGCCTAGCGGCCCATCTTCTTCAACATGACCAACACGGTCTTGAACATGATCCTGAAATCGAACCACAGTGAATAATTTTTAATGTAATACAGATCATAACGCAATTTTTCAAAGGCGTCTTCAACAGATGCGCCGTAGGGATAGCAGACCTGGGCCCAGCCGGTGATGCCGGGCTTCACGAAATGACGCTCCGCATAGTACGGCACGATCTTCTTCAACTCCCGCACGAACTCGGGGCGCTCGGGCCGGGGGCCGATCAGGCTCATGCTGCCCATGAGCACGTTGAACAGCTGCGGAATCTCGTCGATGCGGGACTTGCGGAGGAACTGGCCGAACCGGGTGATCCGGTTGTCGTTCTCCCGGGCCCAGACCGCGCCGGACTTCCGTTCGGCGTCCTGGCGCATGGAGCGGAACTTGTAGATGATGAACTCCTTGTCGCCCTTGCCCACGCGAATCTGCTTGAAGAGCACCGGGCCGGGGGAGTCCAGCTTGATGCCGATCATGACCAGGGGCAGGATGGGCGAGACGAGGATGATGCCGATCAGGGACAGGATCACGTCCAGCACGCGCTTGCCGAAGCGGCGGATGCCGATGATCTTGAACCCCTTGGCGAAGATGAACCAGCTCGGGGTGATCTTCTCGAGCATCAGCTTCTGGTTGACCCGCTCGTAGAATTCCGGGGCCTCGAGGACCTCGATGCCGCTCAATTTGCAGTCCAGGATCTCCTGGAGCGGGAAAGCGGCCCTGCGCTCGGTCAGGGAAACCACGATCTTGCTCGCCTTGGCCCGCCGGGCGGCCTCGAGAATCCTGTTGGTGGGATGGTCCACCTGGGCCGCGGGATCGGCGAAATCACCGGACCGGCATTCCACGTAGTCCTTGAACTCGTAACGCCCGCCCGACTGGGCGGCCAGAAGGCGCATGTCCTGGGCCAGCTGGCCGTTGCCCACGATGATCACCCGGTGCACCAACCCCGGAATTTTCCGCCAGTAGGAGGAAAACAGCAGCCACAGGGTATGGTTGAGGCCGAACAGGCACAACAGGACCAGGATCATCTCCTCAAGCCGCTTGAACAGATCGGTCTGCCAGTAGATGAAGAAGGTCATGTTCGAGGCCACGATCAGGCTGATGACCAGCCCCAGGGCCCCGGCATTGCGCGACGGCGCCAGGTAGTGGACGATGATGTGCACGACCAGGAACGAAACCAGGATGACCCCGATCAGTACGGACACGTCCGCTGGACGTCCTTCGAACAGGGCGAGCATCTCGGTCGGTTCGTTGTACAGCATCACCGAGCACAGGAACAGCGCCAGGACCAGAAGCAGGAAGTCCTTGAAGACCCTGACTGATGCGATTGCTACCATGTCTCTTTCCTCCCTCTCGTTCCCGAACTATTCGCTCTTGATGGCGGCCAGCAGTTTCTTGGCCGCATCGGCATTGGCGCAGTTGGGACAATTCGCGACCTTCTCGAGCAAGGGCACGGCTTTATCATTCTTTCCGGACTGCTTGTAGGCATATCCGAGGTGGTATTCGATATCCGGGTTCTCCCCGGCGTTTTCCAGGGCCTTTTCCAGGACCTGCACGGCCTCGTCGTTGCGGCCGTTGACGGCCAGGGCGTAGCCGAAGGTATCCAGGACCGCGGGCTCGCCGGGCCGCTGCATGTAGGCGGTATAGCTCAACCGCAGCGCCTCGAGCCGGGTCTTGGGATCCCTCAGATAGAGCATGGCCAGGTTGTTCAGGGCCGGGACATAACGCTGGGACAGCTGGAGCGCCTTGTTGTAGCTGTCCACCGCCTCCTTGTCCTTGCCCAGCAACGTGTAGATGTTGCCGCGGATGGTCACGGCCATGTAGTTGTTCTCGTCGCGCTTGATGGCCGCGTCGATGTAGCTCAAGGCCTTCTTGGTCTCTCCGGAGGCGAGATAGACGTTGCCCAGCGCCACCAGGATGGACGAGTTGGAATCGCAGAGTTTCTGTCCTTCTTCCAGGGTCGCCAACTGGTTGGCCTTGTCGCCCGCCCCGCCGTAGATATCGGCCAGGGTCAGGTACCCCAACGGCTGGTCGGGGTAGAATTCGATGATCTGCTTGGCCGAACCCACGGCCTTGTCGAAGTCGCCCTTGAGCATATAGGTCCGGGTGCGCAGGCCCAGGGCCGCGCTCCGGCTGTGCTCTTCCAACTCGTCGCAGAGTTGCAGCACGTCTTCGTACCGCTTCATGGACAGCAGGACCTGGGCCCGGAGACGCTCCAACGAGGCGTTGAAGGGCAGCTTGCCGCGTCCGTCATCGAGCACGGCCAGGGCCTGGTCCGGCTTGCCGCCGCGCACCAGGCTGCCGGCATAGCTGAGGTAGGCCTCGGGACTGTTGGTCTTGAGCGCTTCCTGGAAGCTCGCCTCCGCCTCATCCGGGCGATGCAGGAGTTGCAGCACCAGGGCCTTGCCCAGCCAGGCGCGGACGTAGTCGGGCTTGCGCTCGAGCAGGGCCGTGTATTCCGTGAGCGCGCCCTCGGGGTTCTTCTGGGCCAGGTGCAGGGCGGCGAGGGTTATGTACGGATCGGAATTATCCGGATTGCTCTCCTTGGCCTTGGTCAGATATTCCTTGGCCTTGTCGACGTTGTTGTCCGAGAGTTCCACCCGTCCGAGCAGGAAATAGAGCACGGAGTCCGTCTTGCTGCCGTTCAGGCCGCCTTCGAGGGTGGCCCGGGCCATGTCCTTCTCACCGTTCTTGATGTAGAAGGCGGACAGAATGATCATGGGCCGGATGGAATCCGGCGAAGCGGTCACGGCGCGGGCCAGGTCGGTCTCGGCCTGCTTCATGTTGCCCATGGCATAGTTCAGCGCACCCATCTTGAGGTACGTCGCGCTGTCGTCGGGCCGGTTCTTGGTCACGGCCTCGTATTGCTCGATGGCCTCTTCGGTCTCGCCCTTCATGGTCAGGGCGTCGGCCAGGGTCATCCGGGCGGCGACGTTGTCGGCGTCCTTTTCCAGGACCTTGCGGGCCTCGGCCATGGACTCGTCAACCCGGTGCTGCTGCAGGAGGATCATGGAGATCATCTCACGGGCCTTGAGATAGTCGTCGGCGCGGTCCGCGGCCACCCGGAGATGGCTGATGGCCGTTTCCAGATCGCCCACGGCGTAGTAGCTCAGGCCCAGGAAGAAATACGAATCCGCGTCGGGCCGGATGGATATGGCCTTGTGGTAGGCGTTGATGGCCTCCTGGTAGTTCTTCTGCAAATACATGGACAAACCGACGGTCTTGTCGGCGTACGGCATCTTGGGCGCCATGGACCGGAGTTCCTTGGCCAACTGGGCCGCGGTGTCGAACTTTTTCTCCTCCAGCATGGCCTGGGCCTTGATATACTTGGCGTAGGCGTCATGGGGATAGGCGTCGCTGATGGCGGTGAAGGTCTGCCGGTAGGCCTTCTTGTTCTTATCCTCCAGCTCGCGGCCGGCCTTGAAGTACAGGGCTTCGCGGTTGGTCGGGTCCTTGGCCAGGACCTCGGCGATGGCCTTGTCCGCGGCGTCCTTCCGGCCCCGGCTCTTGTAGACCTGGGCCAGGCCGATGCGCGCCTCGGTGTTCTCGGGGGCCAGCTGGAGCGCCTTGCTGAACCATTCCTCGGCCTGCACGTCATTGCCGCCCTCAAGCAGCAGGTGCCCGAAGAGCAGTGCGCCCTCCACGGATTCGGGGTAATCCTTGCAATACGCGGCCGCGTACTCCAGGGCCTTGGGCTTGTTCTGGGAAAGCCGCTCCAGACGGGCCAGGTCGTACCCCAATTCCTTATCATACGGATTTTGCAGCTGGTACTTTTCGAAATTCTTGCGCGCCTGGTCCAGCTTGCCGGTGGCCAGGTACGACTTGGCCAGACCGAGCCGGGCCTTCAGTTCATTGGGGTGCTCATCGAGGATCGTCTTGTAGATGACGATGGCGCCGGAATAGTTGCCGTCGTTCCGGTACTGCTCGCCCTCTTCCAGCATATTGGCGACGTCGTTCTTCCCGCATGCGGCAAGAAGGACAATGATCATGGTCAGGTAGACAAAATTCTTCAGTTTCACGGCATCCTCCAAATATGATGCTCCGATTCCTCAGGCGGAGCCCACCATATAGCCAGAATCATGCCAGGAGGACTGTTCACAAAAAAATACATTAAAAACGAATGTTTAAGCTAGATATATTCCTTATATTAAACGAAACGGACCCCCCTGAAGTCCGGTTTATCCGGACTTTCCGTTTTCCCCGAAAAATGATCCCGGAAGGCAATCAGCTTTCTAAAAAAAGACGAGAAAAATTCTAAAAAAAAGTCCCGATAGTTTTCCACAGATCATGACGTTTATTTCTGTATCGAACGGTCATTTCCAGCGAATTGATATCGATGTCGATACATAAACCATTTTACCATTGATTTTATCAATGCACGCACCCTCAACCTGAACTTATGGCATTATTCATATATATATCGAATAGATATATTATGAATAAGCGAGTTGTCCGCTTTTCCCGGATCAAAACGAGGGTCATTTCCGGACACAATGCATCGGGCAGGACTTGAGCGTGTCCGATCTCACCTCGATTTGCGTTTTTTTGCACAAAAGTCGTGGACGATGAGCCTGTGGGGGCCATATCTTTCCGGTTGGCACCCCGGCGCGAAATTTGCTATTTGATATAGCCATCAACGAGAACAATCGGACCACAATGATCGCCACCATCGCCTGCCAGAATCTTTTCCACGACAAGCTCCGTCTGGTCGTGACCCTGACCGGAATCGTCTTTTCCGTGGTCCTGATCACCATCCAGGTGGGCCTCTTCCTCGGGTTCACCACGACCATCTCGTCGGTCATCGACCACTCCGGGGCCGACGTCTGGGTGACCTCGCCGGGCGTCAAGAACTTCGACATCGCCCTGCCCCTCAAGGAGAGCAAGTATTACGATACGCTGTCCGCGCCGGGCGTGGCCCGGGCCGCCAAGTTCATCACCCAGTTCGCCAATTGGAAAAAGCCGGACGGCGGCCAGGAGTCGATCCAGATCATCGGCTTCGAACCGGCCAAGGGCATGGGCGGCCCCTGGGGCATGGTGGCCGGGTCCACCGACCTCCTGGACCTGCGCGACGGCATCATCCCGGACCAGCTCTACGTGGACAAGCTCGGCGTCCCCAGGCAGGGGGTGGTCGTGGAGATCAACGACAAGCGGGCCCGCGTGGTCGGGTTCACCCAGGGCATCCGGTCCTTCACCACCTCGCCCTTCGTGTTCGCCAATCTGGACACGGCCTGGAAGGTTTCGAGCCTGAAACCCGGCGAATTCACATACATTCTGGTGAAAGCGGACAAGGGCGTCTCCCCCGAGGCCCTGCGCGACTCCATCCGCCGACACGTGCAGGGCGTGGACGTCTACACCACCGGGGAGTTCAGCTGGAAGACCCAGCGGTACTGGATGTTCAACACCGGCGCTGGCACGGGCATCCTCATCGCCGCCTTCCTCGGCCTCGTTGTTGGCACGGTCATCGTGGCCCAGACCCTGTACGCCACCACCCTGGACCACATCGCGGAGTTCGCCACCCTCAAGGCCATGGGCGCGCCCAATTCCTACATATACGGCATCCTGCTCACCCAGGCGTCCCTGAGCGCCGTGCTCGGCTACGGGTTCGGCATCACCATCTCGATCATGGTCTCCCGGCTCAGCGATTTCACGGCAACGGCCATCGTCATCCCCCCCCTGCTGGGCGGGGGCATGTTCTTTCTTACCCTGTTCATGTGCGTCAGCTCTGCGGTGATCTCCATCCGCAAGGTCATGGCGCTCGACCCGATCCTGGTCTTCAAGGGGAGGTAGGATGACGACGAAGACGGCCATCGAACTCCGGAGCATATCCAAGGCCTACGGCCCGGCGGGCAACCAGGAGTATGCCCTGCGCGACGCCACCCTGGACGTGGTCCGGGGAGAGGTGCTCATGCTCATGGGCCCGTCGGGCAGCGGCAAGACCACCCTCCTGTCCATCATGGGCTGCATCCTCAAGCCCACCTCGGGCTCCATCACCGTGGCGGGACACGACGTGTCCGGCCTGTCCGAGCGGGCCCTGGGGAGGATCCGGCTCGACAACCTCGGCTACATCTTTCAGGAATACAACCTGTTCCCGACCCTCAACGTCCTCGAAAATGTCATGGTCGCCCTGGACCTGCGGGGCTACACCCGCCGCCGGGCCAGGGAGACGGCCATGAAGACCCTGGCCGACGTGGGCCTGGACGACAAGGCCCAGGTCAAGCCCGGGACCATGAGCGGCGGGCAGAAACAGCGCCTGGCCATCGCCCGCGCCCTGGCCGGGTCGCCGCAGGTCATCCTGGCCGACGAACCCACGGCCGCCCTGGACTCGGTCAACGGCCAGCAGGTCATGGAGCTGATGCACTCCCTGGCCAAGCGGGGCGACCGCGCCGTGGTCGTGGTCACCCATGACCCCAGGACCGTGGATTTCGCCGACCGCATCGTGACCATCGAGGACGGCCTGCTCCACCCACAGCCCCAGGACGGGGCAAAGGCTCCCGAGAGGAAACCATGAGAATAGTACTCTTGCTCCTGGCGATCACCATCGGCGCCGCGGTCTACGTGGTCCATGAATCGCCGCAGTGGCTTTCCGCCTCCCTGCCCGACGTCGGCAGCTCCACCGAAGACATGGCCGCGACCCCGCCGATCAGTAACCGCTCCCCGTGGGTGGCGGCCTACGGCCGAGTCGAACCGGCCACCGAGGAACGTGACCTGGCCTTCGAAATCAGCGGGGTGATCGAATCCGTGGTGGTCGAGGAGGACGAGCACATCACCAGGGGCCAGCCCCTGGCCTATCTCCGCGACGACCAGTACGTGGCCCATCTGGCCACGGCCAAGGCCAACGCCCAGGCCAAGAAGGCGTACTACGACAAGCTGGTGGCCGGGGCGCGCAAGGAGGAGAAGAGCGAGGCCCAGTCCGTGGTCCAGCGGACCAAGTCCGTGATGATCAACGCGAGAAACGAAATGAACCGGCGCATGGAACTCCTCGACAAGAAACTCATCGCCAAGGAGGAGGTGGACCGGGCGACCAAGGACTTTCTCGTGGCCGAAAAGCAGTACGAGGAGGCCGTCCAGCGCATGCTCATCACTGAAAACCAGTCGCGCAAGGAAGACATCCTCATGGCCTGGGCCGAGTACCAGGCCGCGGTGCAGGGCGCCATGGAGGCCGAGGCCCAGCTGGACCAGACAGTGCTCCGTTCACCCATCGACGGCATCGTCCTGCGGCGCCACCGGTTGCCGGGCGAACATGTGTCGGTCTTCGTGGAGACCCCGGTCATGACCGTGGCCGACGTCAGCAAGTTCAACGTCCGGGCCGAACTGGACAAGAAGTTCGTGACCCTGGTGCACGCGGGCCAGGACGCCTACTTCACCAGCGAAGCCTTCGGCGACGAGCGGATCAGGGGCAAGGTGCTGCGCAAGGCGGGCACCATGCAGCTGACCGAGATTCCGCCCCGGACGCCCGGCGAAAAAGTGGACAAGACCGTGCTCGAGGTGATCATCGCGCTGGAGCCCAGGGAAGGCATGGTCACCGGTTTGACCGGCGACGTCTTCATCCAGACGGAAAAGACCGTTGGCTCCGAATTCAACTCCATCGTCAACGACAAGCCCTGAGGTGCCCATGACTCCCCTGCTTGCCCGCATCCTGCCGTTCTGTCTGTACATGGCCTTTGTCGCCGTCCCGGAGATCGGGACACGGTCCGGGCTGTTCGAGGTTTCCGCCCACACGGCGGCCGCCCTCTACCCGGTCAAGATCGGATTGGTCGGCCTGGCCCTGGTGCTGCTGTGGAAGCGCTACGACGAGTTGTCCTGGGCGGACCTTGGTCGCATGAAGGACACGACCCTGAGCCTCGTGTTCGGCGCGGTGTTGTTCGTCCTTTGGATCAACCTCGACATGCCCTTTGCCGTGACCGGCGACCCCCAGGGCTTCGATCCGAGCGGGTTCGGCGGCCTGCGGCTGCCCATGATCGCGGTCCGTCTCTTCGGCGCGGCGATCATCGTGCCCATCATGGAGGAGCTGTTCTGGCGCTCCTTCCTGGCCCGCTACCTGGTGGACAAGAACTTCACGGCGGTGCGCCACGGCACCTTCACGGTCTTCACCTTCACGGCCACGGCCATCCTGTTCGGCCTTGAGCACAACCTGTGGCTGGCGGGCATCCTGGCCGGTGTGGCGTATAACTATATATACATGCGCACCGGCAGCGTCGTGCAGTGCATCCTGTCCCACGGGGTCACCAATCTCCTCCTCGGCGTCTACGTCATCGCCACGGGCCACTGGCTTTTCTGGTAACTGTTAAGAGTACCGAATATTACGTCGGATTACCTTACAGTCTATGCGCCGCCCATTTTTTCGGGGAAAAAAAATACAATGAAATCGGGCACAAATTCTTTGGCACACCACTTGCTACCATGGAGGAAAACGCACACCTTTATGGAGGCAACGACAATGAAGAGACTTTCCGCGATCATTATGACTATGGCCCTGACGCTCCTGCTCAGCAGCGTCGCCTACGCAAACTTCCTGGGCATGGACAGCAGCGACTCCACCTACAAGTGGACGATCAGCGACATGTACCAGCAGATCGTCGATGCCGACGGCAACAACGTGGACATCGACACCAGCAGCCTGAACAGCGTGCTGACCTCCATCGCCGACCTGCTCGCCAGCGGGACCGAGTTGTACCTCTGGGGGTACATCAATGTGACCACCGTCACGGACACCGGCGATGTTCCCCCCACCAACGCCTGGTCTGAAAACGACATTCCCGACACCGTCACCGGCGTGTTCTGGGGCATCCAGATCGTGGGTGTTGACACCCCGGACGATCCTACCGCTGCCTCGATCTTGTACTTCTCCGGTGGCCAAGGCGCCTTCTACGCCGGCACCTCCGATGGCGACAGCCTGCCCAGCCTGGATGTTTCCGACTACACGACCGATGGTATCCTCGACGTGGCCGCCCTTCTGGCCGCCGAGTCTTCCTGGAGCGACACCGGCCGCTTCGCTGAACTCTTCGCCACCTTCGACTGGACCGACGGTGTCCTGCCCAGCAACACTCTGATCACCCAGGTCGCTCAGCTGACCGACCGTGACGAGACCACCGGCGACGTCGACAACGGCACCATCGCTCAGGGCAAGTTCAACCTCGACGTGACCTCCGACAACAACTTCAGCGAGCTGATCGACTCCAACGCCTACGCCGGTGAGTCCGATGTCGAAGGCCAGGTTGCCATCCAGCTGTACGGCCAGGGCGGTTGGGACTTCTCCGGTGAGTCCGCTCACCTGAACATGACCACCGTTCCCGAGCCCAGCACCTTCCTGCTGATCGGCCTGGGCATGGTCGGCTGCTTCGCCTACGCTCGTCGCCGCCGCAACAACGCCTAACCGAACGGTTGCCTTCAATTAACCGATACGCGGGGCCAACAATGTTGGCCCCGCTTTTTGCTATTCGGAGCCCCCATGAGCATCCCCCCGCGCAAGCTTGAAGAAGAAGTGATGATGGGCCGAGAGGAGGCCGCCGCCTACGACGGCCTGACCCGCAAATTCCTCGACATCCTGCATGCCGGCTTCGTGGAGTCGGTGGTCAATCTCGCCCCGGCCCAGGGGCGTTTTCTCGATGTGGGCACGGGCACCGGCTGGATCGCCATCGGCGTGGCCCGACACTCGGGGGCACAGGTCACGGGCATCGACCTGTCGGACGACATGCTGGCCATCGCCCGCATGAACGCCGATAACGAGGGCGTGCGCAACGTGGAGTTCGTCAAGGGCAACGCCTCCCGTATCCCCTTTGACGACAACACCTTCGATGCGGTCTTCTGCCACAACATGCTCCACCACATTCCCGAGCCCGAGGGGCTGGTCCGGGAGATGCTGCGGGTGGCCAAACCCGAGGGGGCCGTGGTCATCCGGGACCTGAAGCGGCTGTCGAAATTCATGACAGCGCTACACGTCAACCTGTTCGGACTGACCTACAACGAGCTGATGAAGAAGGAGTATCGGGATTCGATCATGGCCAGCCTGACCGAGGAGGAGATGCGGGACCTGGCCGACAGGGTGGGGCTGGGCCGCGAGACCTTCTCACGCGCCTTCGTCACCCACATGACCCTGGCCCGCCCGGCCGCGAACCGCAGGCCAGACCGGATCACGGTGCCCGTGGCCCCGCACAAGAGCCTGGCCAAGAATTTCTACGTCTGCAAGGGCTAGGCGTCGCCGCCCGGGAATGCGGTGAGCGGCTTCCGGTAGGTGCCGTACTTGATGCCCGGCCCGAAGCCCACCCGGAAGAAGAGCACCGGCCTGGACGCCAGGAATCCGGGGAAACATTCCTCGGCCAGAGACCAGGACCTGCCCAGCAGCTTGCCGTGGGCGGGCGAAAAGGACGTCTCCCCCTCCAACAGCCAGCGCAGCCGGAACAATGCCGGTGCGGCCGCAGGCTGGAACCGGATGCCGTAATGGGTGAAGGTCAGCCAGGCGCGCTCCAGCGCCCTGCCCGCCAGGAAGAGCGATTCCGTGTCCAGGGCCTGCGTGCTGATCAGTCCCACGCCTCCAGAACGAAGGATGCCCTTGCCCGAATGCGCGGCCACGCCACGTGAGGCGCCCAGGGTATTGAGGGCCTTCATGACCGACCAGGACCGGGTGGCCTTGAGGAACAGGTTGCCAGCGCGGCCCGCCTCAAGATTGCCGAGCGGGAACCCGTCCCGTGTCTCCTCGGCGTCCTTTTGCGTGAACCGGATCATGGCGTTCAAATGCTCGTGGAGCCCGCGATGCTCCGTGCGGATGCGGTCCGCCAGGCACACGGATTCGGCGAACTTCTTCAATTGATCCTGGGCTGATATCCACTGCAGTGTGGTGCCGGGAAACCGCTCCACAGCCTCGCGGATGTGTTCCCAAACGCCGTCCGAGACCGGCTTCCGGCTGTAGAACTTGCGGTTGGTGCAACGCAGCCAGACGGCGTCGTGCAGAACCGGTTCGTGGACGTCCTCCCCCTGTTTCAGGGTGAGAGCGGCCAAACGGATTTCCCCCGCCCCCTCTTCGGGACGCAGTTCCACCTCGGGCTTGAGGCCGCAGGCCTGGGCGGCCAGGGTCATGTTCTCCATGGCCGCACCGCAGGCCACGATGGATGCGGCCTGCCGAACGTTGAAAAAGCTCTCGTCAGTGCCCTTGTCCAGGGACAGGACGATGCGTTCGCCCTTGCCCGAGAACCGCCACGGCTGGCAGTTGTCGCCCGACGGGGCCTGGACGCCCGCGCTGATGACGTAGTCGCGCACTGCGGCCAGACCGTCGGCGGCCAGATCCGGCTGCTCGGGCCTGACCGGACCGATGACCTTGTTCCTATCCAGCATGTAATTCTTGGCGATCCACAACTTCAACCGTTGGACCGGATGCCGGTTGCCCATACGCAGCCGTCCCTTGACCAGCTTGCGGACATAGGGGTCGAATTGCAGGAAATAGGGAACCGGCTTCACGCCCTTGCGGCCGAGCAGCAGACGCAGGGCCTCGGTCACGGCCAGGGACGCGCACAACTGGCAGGCGCAGCCCAGGGACGGCCCGCGCTTGGCCCGAAGATCCACGAAGTCCATGTTGACGTACCCGAAATGGGTGGGACGCGGGGCCAGGCCCATGGCGAACTTGAGGATGCGCTCGATGTACGTGTCCTCTTCGCGGATGTCGAAATATTCGTCGAACCCCATGCCGTCGGGCGTGAACACCAGCAGGGCCGAACTGAAACCCATGGGCCCGGCGGTGATCACCGGGATGCCCTTTTCCAGGGCCTTCTTGAAGACCATCCGGCGCACTTCGAAGACGAAGAAGTCCAACCCGTCCAGGACCAGGTCCGCCCCGTCCAGGAAGGCGTCCACGTTTTCCTCGGTCACCCCGTCCTCGAAGAGCGTGAGCGACAGGTGCGGATTGACCTCCAGGGCGTTCTCCGCCATGACGCGGAGTTTCTCCCGGCCGAAGGCCGAGACCGTGGCTCCGTACTGGCGGTTGCCGTTGACCGGATCAAAACGGTCGAAGTCGGCCAGCCGGAAGCCGCCCACGCCGCTGCGGGCCAGGGCGATCAGGTGTCCGCCCCCCACGCCGCCCAGACCGGCCACGGCCACCACGGCGTGCTGCAGCCGATTCTGCTCATTGGCGTCGAGCAGACCGAGATTTCGGCAAAAGGCCGCTTCCTGATACGTATTGTGGGAGGCGACGTGGAACACGTCGAGTTTCTGCCGGGTTTCCGGAGTATTCAAGACAACGTCCTTTTCGAGCGGACAAGGTTAATGCTACATCAGGCCCTGTGCAAAAAATGCGTCGTGGTACATGAGCTGGAACCGATTACGTTGCTCCTTGGTCAGGCAGTCCAGAATTTCCGGACGCTTCTCCAGGAAGTAACACAGATTCTCCGGGCTCAGCGGCTTCTTTCTCTCCACGGGGTACAGGATGTGCGGGTCCATGATGGAGTTGTTGACCTTGGTGAAAAAGCTGTGCAGGTCCGTGTCGAAGTCCGACTTGCCATAGGCCTCGATCATGGCGTCGTCATAATCGCGGAACGAAATCCGCAAGGCCACCGCCGGGGCGCCCACGCCCTTGTACCAGCGCTCCTCCCCGAAGTCCTCGAACAGGAAGATTTCCTTGTAGAAACGGACGTGTTTGGGATTGACCATGATGCACATGTCGTCCACGCCGGTCAGGTGCCCGTAGTTGAACATGGCCTTGGACAGATAGACGACCAGGTTGGACCACCGCCGCCGCCTGGGGGTGGCCAGCGCACCGAGCTCCGCGATCTTTCTCCCCTGCCCGCGCAGAACGTCCAGTTCCTTCTTGTACAGCGCGTCCATGGGCAGGCCGAAAGTCTCACTGTCGGCGTAATAGGACATGGTCGATATGACCTTCAGATATTCCTTGAAAATGAAGGCGCACGTGGTGGGAAGCAGGCTGTGCACGCTGAAGGACATCTCCGAGGGGTGGTCCTCGACGATGTACTTGGTTGAACGATAGACCGAATAGACCGTCCGGAAGGCCTGTTCGAGTTCATCCCGGGTTTCGGCGATCTTTATGCTTGGTTTTTCAAGCCCTTCCAGCTTGCTGTCCACAAGGGAAGACCGCCGGATACGTAAGGTCCTTCGACGTTCCACTCCGTTCTGCAAATCTACGCTGACCTTTCCTTTGCTTGACATCGCCTTTCATATTGCACAGGCAGGCACTCTCTGTCTATGCAATGTAGTGCTGTAACATGATATCCATCATGGAACGGGTCTCGGCGTTATTCCCTTCGAACACACCGACCAGGGTCAAGTCCCGATCGACCTTGTGACGAAGTCGCTTGCAATAGAACGACACGGTCTGCGATAATTCAGGAATGGTGAAGAACACCTCGAAAAAGGATGAATTCGCCAAACGCTCTCCCATATCCGGAGAAACATCCTTGAACGATATCCGCAACCCTCCCTCGGAGACGTCATCCACCATCACGGGGTAACTGCGCATCTCCCTGTCGGAAAACTTTACGCAAGATATCGCGGGAATTGACACATCCACCCTGGGATACTTCCGTCTGTCCTTTCCGTTCGCAGTCCAATCTCTGCTCATGAAGTCCCTCAGGCACCCCTCCACGATACCTGAAACAAACTGGGAACAATCCACCCCTTCTCCCCGTGCCATGCGCTTGAGTGCCTGAAAACTCTCCTGATTCATGTCAAAACACACTTTCACCACTTCAGACATCTTTTCAACTACCTTGAATCTAGCTTGCAGTGTGTGGGACGGTTCCCCCCGGTGTCCCCTTTCCAATGCCGCAACAATTCTCGATTTTTTGCAATAAATATACCGCAGCCGTCACTTGAAGCGGTCCGGGCGCAACATGCCCCGGCCGTTTGCGGGAGACGGGCTCGCCCCGACTCGGCCCGATGGGAAATTGTCGAATCATACGGGAGAGCTATACAACGTTCCCGGGTCTCACGGCGGAAAAATAAATTCGGGTTCGTGGCGCCGCGGCAACAGGTCTGATCCGCGCACGCGCCGGACGGCCACGGCAAATTGTCTGGTAATCCGACAAGAAGCGAAAACCAGGTCCTGCAACGCAACAGGAAACGCCGCCGAATCCGGCGGCGCAGTTTGCGGGAAAGATTGAAAAACGGAGAGTGAGTGTCCGTCATGCCGTCTGTCGTGTCGGGCAACCGACACACGTCCCGGACGGACAAACGGGCGGGCAGCGCCTACATGAGGAAGCGCTGGATGCGGGCCTTGTCATCGGATTCATCCGAGACCTCGACCCCGACTTCCACGGGCTCATCCAGGACGATACGCCGAGGCAGACATTCCAGGGTGACCATGGCGTCGTCCAGCATGAAGGTCACGCTCAACCCTTCGATCTGCTGGAGCATGCCGGCAAAAACGTGGCCTTTATCCATGAATTCCAAGAGCATACCCTGTATGGAAATGTTCCGGATCTGCACGGAAAAGACCATGATCTCACCACTGGTCTTGAGCACCTGGACGAGCCCGGAGAGCATGACGGGCCAGCGCGGCGACGTCCGCCGCTCCAGGTCGCCCGGCCCGGCCGGAGCCGCTTCGCCGGTTTCACCCGCCTCGAGTCGGTTGAGAATCCTGCCGAGCGCCTCGCCATCCTTCACGGCGACATGCATGCATTTGTTGGTCTGATAATTGTACATGTAAAAATAAAAGCAAAATTCGCGCCACACGAACGCGTTGCGCCGAAAAAATCGCCGATCGGCCGATTCCGACGGATCAGTTGTTTTTCAGCGAGAGGTTGTGCTTGCTCAGCAACTCGTACAGACGGGCCCGGGAAAGGCCGGAAAGCTTGCAGGCCGTGGCGATGGAGGCATCGCTCAACTGGACCAGCCGCTGGAGATAGACCTGCTCCATGGCCTCCACGGCTTCCTGCCGGGCGGCCTTCATGACCGGGAACTCCTCGGCGGTCATGGGCAGGGAATACATACTCGGCGTGGGAGCGGATTCCTGGGGCGCGGCCTCGTCCTCGCCCATGTCCTGAAACACGCGGCGCATGCGCAACTGCTGCGGAAGATGGTAGATGTTCAGGAACTTGGAGAAACGCGCCTTTTGGAGCGAGACATGGAGGACGTTGACCAGCTCGCGCACGTTGCCGGGCCAGTCGTAGAGCCGCAGGGTCTCGATGAACTGGGGGTCCACCTCCTTCTCATCCATGCCGTTTTCCTTGCACAGGATGGGAAGATAATGCCGGGTCAGCATCTCGATGTCACCGTTGCGGTCGCGCAGGGGCGGCAGTTCGATGATGAAGCTCTGGAGCCGGTAATAGAGATCCCTGCGGAATTCACCGCGGGCCACCATCTCCTCAAGGTTCCGGTTGGTGGCCGCCACCAGCCTGAAATCACTGTATACTTCCTTGCTCGAACTGAGGGGGCGGAAGGTCTTTTCCTGGAGGACACGGAGCAGGGACTTCTGGATGCCCAGGTCGAGGTCGCCGATTTCGTCCAGGAACAGGGTGCCGCCGTGGGCCAGGTGGAACAGCCCCTTGCGGTCCTGGTCAGCCCCGGTGAACGACCCCTTGGCATGCCCGAACAGCAGGCTCTCGGCCAGGGTCGAGGGGAGGTTGGTGCAGTCCACCACGATATAGCGGTTGTCCTTGCGGTCGCTGTTGTTGTGCAGCGCCCTGGCGAAAAGTTCCTTGCCCGTCCCGGTCTCGCCGGTGATGAGCACGTTGCCCACGCCCTTGGCGGAGATGGCCAACCGTTCGAGGCACTGGTTCAGGGCCGGGCTGTCGCCGATGATCTCCTCGCGGGTCAGGGTGTCGGTCTCTTCCCGCTCCACGGTCTTCTGTTGCAGGAGATTCTGGATGACCTTGCGGAAGCGATCTTCCTTGATGGGCTTGACCAGGTAGTCCTTGACCCCGGCGGCAAAGGCCTGGGAGATGCAGTCGGAATCGGATTCCCCGGTGAGCATGACGATGTCCACGTTGGGGTCCAGTTCGGTCAGACGGGGGATGTGGCTCAACCCGCTGCCCTCGTGCAGATTGAGGTCCAGGAAGATGATGTCGAAATGGCTACTCTTAAGCAGGGTGAGGCCTTCTATCCCGGAATAGACGCAGTGGCAGTCGTAGCCCATCTTCTTGATGATGGACTCGACGACGGCGCACTGGAACGGATCGTCATCGATCAGCAGTATCTTTCCCACGGAAGGTTCCACGTAACAGCTCCTTGCCCGCTCGCGGACAGGTCGGCTTGACGGCCGGACGATGGACAAAAGTTGGCCATTCTATACATAGGCGCATTTTTTCTGTCCATAGGAAAATCTCCCGTTTCCGTTTTTTCCGGACAGACTGCGACCGTGCGAGAATATCCTTTCGGATACCCACACTTTCACTATATCCCCCTTTTCCGATTTTTCAAGACATTCCGGATTTATTCGCAAGCCCTTTCCGGTGCGGCGGGCCGGGCGCCGGGACCATATGCAGGAACACGAAAAAAGCCGGGCAATCCGCAGATTACCCGGCCATTCATTATCTATTATATAAGAGAATCAGAGAGAACGACGCTTCCTGCGGGTGTAGCAGACCACGCCCAGTCCACCGAGACCGAACAGGATGAAGGTGGAGGGTTCCGGCGCGGGAATGGTGGACTCGCCGAAGAGTACGTCGTTGCCGCAGGTCATGGCGAAGGCGTAGGTGAACGTTCCGGAGTAGCCGGAGAGGTCGAGGGCGAAGTCGGACCAGGTGGAGGTGCCGGTTTCATTCCAGCCCAGGTATTGCTCCCACCCGGAGAAGGTCACGCTCTCCAGCCAGTCTTCCCGGTCCACCAGGGCCTGGACCGGGTGATCGAAGCGTCCTTCGTAACCCCACGGCCAGAAAGAGGCCCTGTAGTCGTCCATCCAGCTGTCGTCCGTATAGCCGAGGTAGGCCAGGTCGACGGAGAACAGGGCGTATCCGCCGTCCCAGTTGACCCTTCCGTCATAGCCGACGCACAGGATGTGGTGCAGGACGTAGTCCCAGCTCCCGTCCTGATCCAGATCGAAGAACCAGTCTCCGGGAACGAGTTCCCGACTGGTGCTTTCATAGTTCAATTCGATCCCGGTGAGGGTATGGCCACTGTACACGAAATTGCCGCCGGTCAGGTTCGGGGAGCCGATGACGTCCAGGTTGTCCTGCCAATCCCGCAGATAGGGGTCCCAGCGGTTGTTGTTGAAACCGGGCCAGTAATTCACCTCGTCGGTGAAGGCCACGGTATAATAGGCCAGTGCGGACGGAGCCTGGAGCAGGCACAGGAGGAACAGGGCCAAGGCGATACAGCGTTTCATGATTGTCTCCCACGTTGAATTCCACGCCATTAAGCATAAAGTATGCCAGCAATGTAAATGGCGACTTTCCAGGACTCAAACGCAAGGGAAATGTCATTTTGCCCGACATCTTGTCGAAGGGTCTTACATTTTGTGCCCGTTTCGACACAATCAGACCGATTCTCAGCCCAAAAATCATGTTTTTACCGTTTTCCACAGGGCAACCGCCGGGGAAAATGGATTTTAGCGCAGTGGGGCCGACGGCCCGGACAGGATGATCTGGACTCGGGCAACAGATTGTTCCTTTACACGCCATCAAGGATACTTATTTGAATAGGAACGACCAACCCACATTCGTGAAAGGAGCTATATCATGGCCGAACGAACCGGAATCATCACGTTTCAAGGAAACCCATTGACCTTGATAGGCCCTGAAATCCACGTCGGCGACACCGCGCCCGACTTCACCGTGACCGCCAACGACCTCTCCCCCGCCACCCTGGCCGACTTCTCCGGCAAGGTGCTGGTCATCGCCTCGGTGCCCTCCCTGGACACCCCGGTCTGCGACATGGAAACCCGCCGCTTCAACACCGAGGCCTCGGCCCTGGGCGACGAGGTGAAAATCCTGACCGTCAGCATGGACCTGCCCTTTGCCCAGGCCCGCTGGTGCGGCGCGGCCGGAATCGAGGCCGTGCAAACCCTGTCCGACCACGCCCAGGCCTCCTTCGGCGAGAACTGGGGCGCGCTCATCAAGGAACTGCGCCTGCTGACCCGCGCGGTCTTCGTGGTGGACAAGGACGGCAAGGTCGCCTACGTCCAATACCTCAAGGAGATCACCGAGGAACCCGACTACGAGGCCGCCCTGAAGGTGGTCCGCGAACTGATCGGCTGATCCGCCCGCAACATCGCACGACTCAACGGCCCGGAAGGCAACCCCTTCCGGGCCTTTTTTGCGCCCCGTCCCCGATTCCGCAGGGGACCGGGCCGGGCCGGATGGCGCACGGCTCGCGGCAGGCAATTGCGCCCCCCGACTTGCCGCCCCTTTCGCAACAACTCGTCCCGACAAGAGGACGGCGGCGTCCCGTTTTTCACCCAACAGGGCGTCAAAGCGGGATATCCGCCCGCCTCGCTCTCTTCATTTCCGCAGGATTACAGAGGGTTGACATTCGGCCAAAGGGGCCGTATCAATATGTGCATGGATGCATATATTGAGAGTCAAGAGTCCGGCCAGCCGGAGGACATCGCCCGGCTCGGGCGCAGTTTCGACCATCTGCACAGCCTGGCCGCGGCCCAGATATTTACCTCCATGGCCCGCTCCATGCACACCTCGGACATCACCTTCAGCCAGCTCAACGCGCTCTTCCGGCTCTACACCCACGGCCCGCAGCGCATCGCCGACCTGGCCGAAGGCGCACACCTGAGCCACTGCGCCACCAGTCGGCTGATCAGCCGGTTGGCCAAGGAAGGCCAGGTGGACAAGCAGCCCAACGCGCAGAACAGGCGCGAGCGGCTGATCAGTCTGACGCCCGAGGGGCTGGCCTTTCTCCGGAGCCTGAAGCTGAACACCACGGCTGCCTACGAGAATCTCTTCCGCACCCTGCCGTCTTCCCTGACGGACCGGCTCCAGGCCGTGCTCGACGATATCCTGCCCCTGCTGCCGCCGCCCGAAATGCCCGGCTAGCCGCATCCCGGCTGCCCCCATCACACCGCTTTCACGACGTTTTCCGAGGTATTCCACCATGCGCAAACGAGGCCTTGCCCATCTCGCCATCCTGGCGGGCATCTCCACACTGCCGCCCCTTTCCATCGACATGAACCTGCCGGCCATCCCGGACATCGAGGCCACCTTCGGGGTGGCCCGGGGACAGGGCTCCCTGACCCTGAGCCTGTTTCTGCTGGGCTTCGCCTGCGCCCCGCTCCTGGGCGGGCCGCTGTCCGACCGGTTCGGCCGCAAGCCGGTCCTGATGACCGCCCTGCTCCTGGACACCCTGGCGGCCTTCGCCTGCACCGTGCACGGCTCCTTCCACTTCCTGCTCCTCTCGCGACTGATCCAGGGCATCGCCTCCGGGGTCTGCATCCTCGCGCCCCTGGCCATCCTGCGCGACACCATGACCGGCCCCGAGGCGCGCAAGCAGTTCTCGGCCATCATGTTCGTGGGCGGCGTGGCCCCGCTGGCGGCCCCCCTGCTCGGCGGCCTGATCCTGCTCTACACGGGCTGGTCGGCCATCTACGCCGTCCAAGGGCTGCTCGGCCTGTCCCTGTTCGTCCTGGTGGCCCTGCTCGTGCCCGAGTCCCTGCCCCCGGACAGACGGAACACCGTGGGCGCGGCGAAGCTGCTCGGCGGGTACGCGACCATCTTCAGGAGCCCGCAGTTCCTCGGCTACGCCCTGCCCCAGGCCCTCGGCTTCGGCTGCCTCTTCTCCTACATCGCGGGTTCGCCCGCATTCGTGCTCGGCGAGATGCACCTGTCCGAGCAGGCCTACTCCCTGGTCTTCGCCCTGACCTCCTTCGGAGTCATGGTCGGGGCCTTCCTCAGCGGGCTGGTCGGCCGCCGGGAAATCCGGGTGGACCGCATCCTGGCCGTGAGCCTCGGAGTCATGACCCTGGCCGCCGGGTCCGTGTTCGTCCTGACCTGGTACCACGCCCCGGAGCTGCCCCTCCTGCTGCCCCCGCTCTTCCTGGTCATGGCCTGCTTCGGGGTACTCCAGCCCAACGCCATGAGCGAGGCCGTCGCCCCCTGGGGACACATGGCCGGAACCGCGTCCGGGGCGATCAACTCCCTCCAGATGCTCACCGGGGCCGGGGCCAGCGCCCTGGCCCCCCTGCTCAACACGGTCTGGGCGCCGGGCAAGGCCATGGGACTGGCCATGCTCTGCGCCGCGCTCCTGGCTTCGGGATTGTACGTGGTCTTCGGGAGGGCCAGGCGGAACCGGGCGCAGGCCCCCGCCTGATCGGCGAGGTCCGTTCGCCCGGCCCGACCGGGTCCGGTGGACGCCTACCCGCCACGGGACGTCCCTGTTTCGGCAATCCCTGTCCGGCCCGGATTTTTTCCACGGAACAGGGGTTGCCTTTTTGGACGGTCCGCTATATCAATACATATTGATATACGAATTTAGTCGACAACGCCGGCGGCGTGCACCCCCCGGACCTTGCCGGGCCACGGGCCGCGCCGCCAACGGCGGCCCCATTCGACACACAACACACGGCGGGCGGACCGGGAACGGCACGGAGCCGGTCCGGTCCGGGATCGCCGGAAGAAAGGACAGACCATGAAGATCATCGATCGCATCCGGGACAACGGCCCGTTTCTCTCCCTCGAATTCTTTCCGCCCAAGGAGCGCGACCAGTGGCCCCGCTTCTTCGGACAGGTGGAGCGGCTGGCCGGGCTCGATCCCCTGTTCGCCTCGGTCACCTACGGGGCCGGAGGCTCGTTCCAGGACAACACCCTGGAGATCGCGGCCGAGGTGCACAAGCGGTTCGGGCTGACGACCATGTCGCACCTGACCTGCGTGGGCGCGGAGAAACGGTCCATCGCCGCGTACATGGACCGGTTGCTCGAGGCGGGCGTCAGCGACGTCCTGGCCCTGCGCGGGGACATGCCGGGCAACGACCCGGCCGAGGTCTGGAAGGACTTCCGGCACGCCTCGGACCTGGTGGAGTTCGTGCGTCAGGGGTGGCCGGAGGCGGGCGTGGCCGCGGCCTGTTATCCCGACGCCCACCCCGAGTCCGGGTCCATCGACGACGACCTGCGCTGGACCTGCCACAAGTTCAACACGGGCGCGGACTTCGGCGTGACCCAGTTGTTCTTCGACGTGCGCCGCTACCAGGACCTGGTGCGCAGGCTGCGTTCCCGTGGCATCGACAACCCCGTGGTGCCGGGCATCCTGCCGGTCCTGGCCATGCAGTCCCTGGACCGCATCCTGTCCCTGTGCGGGGCGAACATCCCGCTCAAGCTCTACCTGGAGATCCGGGAGGCCTTCGACACCGGCGGCGACGAGGCCGTGCGGCGCAAGGGCGTGGACATCGCCCGGCGGCAGATCCGCGAGCTCCTGGCCCTGGGGGCTCCCGGCATCCACTTGTATTCCTTGAATAACGCCGATGTCTGCCTGGACATCCTCCGGGATGTGCCGGAGCTGCGCGGCTAGGCTGAAAGGCGCGCCCCGGCGAATCCGTCCTTGCGCTTCGCCGGGGCTTTGGCTATTCTCGAAAAGTTCTAGATGTCCTTCAGGTGGCCGTAGGCCATAACAGGGAATCCGGTGCGAAGCCGGAGCGGTCCCGCCGCTGTAATCCCCCATGGAGGTCCGGTCCGAATGCCACTGCCGCGAGGCGGGAAGGCGGGCCGGGCGGGGAGAGTCAGAAGACCTACCTGAAGCGTTTCCTGCCGGATGCGGATCGCGGAACCCGCGTGCGGACAAGAATGCGTATCACCCGACAACCGTCGCCGGGACCTGCGGTGCCGCCGCCAGGTCCGTTCATCGACGACAGTGCAGGCAGTCCCCTTGCGGCCGCACCCCGTGCGGCGCGCCCTTCCGCTTTCGACGCCTGCAAGAGATTCCCCAATGCCCAGCAAAATACTCAAGCGTGACGGCTGCATCGAAACCTGGTCCACCAAACGGATCGGCAACGCCATCTTCAAGGCCCTCAAGGGCAGCGGCATCAAGGACCCGCTGCTGGCCGACCGGCTGGCCGGAAAGGTGGAAAAAAAGCTCAAGGACGTGGACATCCCCGAGCAGGAACAGGTCCAGGACATGGTCCAGGAGGTCCTCATGGAGGCCCGCCTGTTCAAGGTGGCCGAACGCTACATCATCTACCGCGAAAAGCGGCGCGAGCTGCGCTCCCAGGACGAGGCCTTCCTGGACATCGCCCAGGTGACCGACGGCTACCTGAACAACGTGGACTGGCGGGTCAACGAGAACTCGAACATGACCCACTCCTACCAGGGGCTGATCCTGCACATGGCGGGCGCGGTCCAGGCCCGGTACATGCTCGAAAAGTACCCCGAGGAGGTCCGCCTGGCCCACACCCACGGCTACTTCCACATCCACGACCTGTCCTTCGGTCTGGCCGGATACTGCTCGGGCTGGTCCCTGCGCGATCTGCTGCTCGAAGGGTTCAACCTGCGCGACCGCTGCTCGTCCACCCCGGCAAAACACTTCGACGCGGCCTGCGGCCAGATGGTCAACTTCCTCGGCACCCTGCAGAACGAATGGGCCGGGGCCCAGGCCTTCAACAACGTGGACACCTACCTGGCCCCGTTCATCCGCAACGACGGGCTCAGCTACCACGACGTCAAGCAGCAGATCCAGAAACTGCTCCACAACCTCAACGCCACCTCGCGCTGGGGCGGGCAGTCGCCGTTCACCAACTTCACCCTGGACTTCGTGCCGCCCGCGCACATCGCCAAGGAACCGGTGATCATCGGCGGCGAGTTCAAGGATTCCACCTACGGCGAGTACGCCGAGGAGATGGCCATGTTCAACCGCGCCTTCCTGGAGGTCATGCTCCAGGGCGACGCGGACGGGCGCATCTTCTCCTTCCCCATCCCCACGTACAACGTGACCAAGGACTTCCCCTGGGAATCCGAGGAAGGCAGGCTGCTGCTCAAGATGACCGCCAAGTACGGCGCGCCCTACTTCCAGAACTTCATCAACTCGGACCTGAACCCCGAGGACGTGCGCTCCATGTGCTGCCGCTTGCAGATGGACCTGCGCGAAATCCGCAAGAAGACCGGCGGCCTGTTCGGCGCGGGCGACCTGACCGGGTCCATCGGCGTGGTCACCCTGAACCTGCCCAAGCTGGCCTACCTCGCCCACAACGAGGAGGACTTCATGGACCTCATCGCCGAGTACGCCCGGCTGGCCTCGGAGTCCCTGGAGTTCAAGCGCAAGGTGGTCCAGCAGAACCTGGACGCGGGCATGTTCCCGTTCTCCCGGCGCTACCTCAAGAACGGGTTCAAGGGCCACTTCTCGACCATCGGGCTCATCGGCGGCCACGAGGCGTGCATGAACCTGCTGCACAAGGGGCTCGACACCCCGTCCGGCTCGATGCTCATGCAGAGGGTGCTCAAACTCCTGCGCCGCCTTGTGGTCCGGTTCCAGGAGGAGACCGGCAACCTGTACAACCTCGAGGCCACGCCCGGCGAGGGCACCTGTTACAGGCTGGCCAAGATCGACCGCGAGCTGTACGCCGACATCTACACCTCGGGCGACGAGACCCCCTACTACACCAACTCCACCCTGCTGCCCGTGGGCATCAGCTCGGACGTGTTCTTCGCCCTGGAGCACCAGAATGAGCTCCAGACCCTGTACAACGGCGGCACGGTCTTCCACACCTTCCTGGGCGAGGCCGCCCCGGACGAGGAGAGCGTGAAGAACTTCCTGATCAAGGCCATGACCAAGACCAAGATTCCGTACATCTCGGTCACGCCGACCTTCTCCATCTGCGAGGACCACGGCTACCTCTACGGCGAGCACTTCCAGTGCCCGACCTGCGGCAAGGAGGCCGAGGTCTACACCCGCGTGGTCGGCTACTACCGCCCGGTGGGCCGCTGGAACAAGGGCAAGCAGGAGGAGTACAGGGACCGCATCGAGTACTCGCGGCAGAGCTTCTGCCGTCCGGCCTGCGAACCCGCGACCGAACCGGTGGGCGAGCCCGCCTGACGGACCATGGGACATCCATGATACTCGACGCCAACCAGCTGGCCTCCATCCGGCAGCACAACGACGAGGAACTCCGGAGGGGCGGCCGTGCCGCGCACGGCTGCCCCGCCCGAACGGTCCAGGACCTGCTGCAGACCATCGAGGCCCTGAAAAAGGAAAAGCGGAAGTGGAAGAAGCTGGCCCAGGACCGTGGCCGGGCCCTCAAGGCCATCAGCGACCTGGCCGCGGACTAGCCCCGGCTGTGGGTCGGCCTCGGTGCGGAGCATGACCGGGCCGCCCATGCGGGCGGCTTTGGCGGGAAGGATGTGGAGGCGGCCGGGGCCGGGGGAACGGGCGGGGCACGCCCCGCGAGGAACCCCTTTCGGGGAAATGGCGTCTATTGAACGCTGAATTTTGGCGTCGGTGGCCGTCCCGGAAACATGCCGGGGCGGCCACCGTTTGTTTTGCAAGCTACTTCAGCGCCTTGGTGAAGAAGGCTTCCAGCTTGTCGAAGGGGATCATGTCCGTGCGGTCGTACAGATCGATGTGCCGCGCGCCGGGGACGATGACCAGCTCCTTGGGCTCCTTGGCCGCCTTGTAGGCGTCCTCGGTGAAGTACCGGGAGTGCGCCTTCTCGCCCATGATGAACAGAATCGGACGGGGCGAGATGGTGTCGATGTAGTTCAGCAGCGGGAAGTTCGCGAAGGCCATGTTGCTGGTCGCGGTGAACGGGCCGTGGGACCGGGGATGATGGCCGCGCGGCATGGCGTAGTATTCCCAGAACTCGCTGCTGATGGGGTCCAGCCCTTCGGGGATGGAATCGACCGCCACGGTCGGGAAGCCCTCGGGCAGCAGAGGAGCGCCCGCCTCGAAGTCCTTCCAGCGCTGCTCGCCGAGCTCGGTGAGCATCCTGGTGCGCTCCTCGCCGGTCATGGAGTCCTGCCAGCCGTTGCGGATCACGCGACTCATGTCGTACATGGACGCGGTGGCCACGGCCTTGATGCGCTGGTCCACCTGCGCGGCCTTGAGGGAGAACCCGCCGCTGCCGCAGATGCCGATGGCCCCGATCCGGTTCCGGTCCACGAAGGGCCGGGTGCCCAGGAAGTCCACGCCCGCGCTGAAGTCCTCGGAGAATATCTCCGGGGACGAGATGTGGCGGGGCTCGCCGCCGCTTTCGCCGTTGAAGGACTCGTCAAAGGCGATGGCCACGAAGCCGCGCTCGGCCATGGTCTGGGCGTAGATGCCCGCGCCCTGCTCCTTGACGCCGCCGTAGGGGGTGCCCACGACCAGCGCCGGGTATTTCTTGGACTTGTCCATGTCCTTCGGCATGTACATGTCGGCGGACAGCGTGATCCCGTACCGGTTGGGGTACGACACCTTTTCGTGAACCACCTTGTCGCTCAACTTGAATGTCTTGTCCCAGGTCATATCGTTTTCCTCCGCATAGGCTGCGTTGCTTGCCAGGGCCAGCGCCAGGATCGGCAGCATGGCCAGCATGGTTTTGATCACGTTGATCTTCATGGCGATCTCCTTGTTGAAATGCTGTTCCCTAGAGGGCCGACCGGAAAATCCCGATCATGTCCTCGACGCTCATGACCGGGCGGCCGGGCAGGTTGCCCTTGCCGTCGCTGACGATCTTGAGGGTGTCCCTGGCGTAGGTCTCGAAGAGCTCGTCGCCGATGCCCAGCTCGGAGAAGCGGGTCGGGCAGCCGATGCTCTTGAGGAACGCCTCGAACTTGTCGATGCCCTCCAGGGCGCAGTCCAAATCGTCGGCCCCCTTGGCCTTCAGGCCGAAAACGCGCTCGGCGAACTGGACGTACTTGGCGGTGTTGGACCGGGCCGCGAAGCGCATCCAGGCCGGGTTGATGATGGCCAGGCCCGCCGCGTGGGTGATGTCGTGGTAGGCGGACACGGTGTGCTCCATCATGTGCACGGGATAGGGCGCGTCGGTGCCGATCTGGGCCCAGCCGATGAGCGCCACCGAAGCGGCCCACTGGATCTGGGCGCGCGCCTCCACGTCGCCGCCGTCGGCGATGGCCCTCGGGCCCCATTCCATGGCGGTCTGGATGACGCCTTCGGCCAGCCGGTCCTGGATGGGCGTGTTGTCGATGCCGTTCAGGTAGGACTCGGTCAGGTGGGTGATCAGGTCGCAGACGCCGTAGGCGGTCTGGTCCCTGGGCACGCTCACGGTCAGCTCGGGGTCCATGACCGCGACCTTGGGGTAGAGCAGCGGAATCTGGATGAAGGACTTGACCTTGGTCTCCTCGTTGGTGATGACCGCCCCGCAGTTGGTCTCGGAGCCCGTGGCCGCGATGGTCGGCACGGTGATGACCGGCAGGGCCTCGGTCGGCACGTACACGTTTTCCTGGCCGTGCAGGATCATGTCCCAGGGGTCGCCGTCGTACAGGGCAGCGGCCGAGATGACCTTGGAGGCGTCCATGACGCTGCCGCCGCCCAGGGCCACGATCACGTCGCACCCTTCGGCGCGGACGGTCTCCGCGCCTCTGGCCACGGAGGTGATGCGCGGGTTGGGCTCCACGCCGGAGCACTCGGCCACGGCAATGCCGGCCGCCTTCAGGCTCTCGACCGCCCGGTCGAACACGCCGCTACGCTTGACGCTGCCGCCGCCGGTGACGACCAGGGCCTTTTTCCCGTATTCACCGACGACATCGCCGAGCCGGGCAAGATTGCCGGCGCCAAAGATAATGCGAGTCGGGTTTTGAAATTCAAAATTCATCATGCACTCCTTCTGGATCTCATGTGTTGATGACTCTCTATCTAAGATCCTCCCGCTTCGGCGTGAACGCACATTTCTCCAAAAACCTTGCTCATTCCTCCAAACACATCCCTTTTATGTTGAATATGGCCGACAAATGGTGTTCATAATAGCCACAGCCCACAGGAGGAACAGCCCATGTCCAACATGCTCGAATTACTAAAAGAGTACGACATCCCCGACGGCGGCGCCCTTGAATCCGCCTACCAGGGCGTCCGTTTTTTCAAAGAGACCCGGCACGTACGGCGCAGGCCGATGTTGTACAATCCTGGATTGTGCATCGTGGCTTCGGGAGCCAAGATCGGACATCTCGGCGGCCAGTCCTTCCACTACGACGCGGACAACTATCTGGTCGTTTCCGTGACCATGCCCTTTGAAAGCGAATCCTTCCCCGCCGAGGACGGCCCGCTGCTCGGCGTATATATCGACATCGACATGGGGCAGTTGAACGACCTGATCGTTCAGATGGACCTGCAAACCGAATTCCCCGACATGGGAAACCAAGGGTACCCCCTCGGCATCGGCCCGTCCGCCATGGACGAGGACATGAAGGATGCCGTGACCAAGCTGCTCAAGGCGCTTCGCTCGGAAAGAGAGGCCAGGATTCTGGCCCCGGGACTGGTACGGGAAATCTATTACCGCGCCCTGTGCGGCAGCCAGGCGGAGGTGCTCTACTCCCTGGCCAGGGGCAGCAACTCGTTCGGCCAGGTGGGCCGCGTCATCAGCCTGATGGAAGCGAGCTACAACGAAAAGCTCGACGTGCGCCAACTGGCCGAATCGGCGCACATGAGCGTCTCCGCCTTCCACAAGGCGTTCAAGGAGATCACCGCCGACTCACCGCTGCAATACCTCAAGAAAATTCGCCTTTCCCGGGCCAGGGACCTCATCGTGCAGGAGAACATGAAGGCCTACCTGGCGGCCGACGCCGTGGGCTACGAAAGCCCGTCCCAGTTCAGCCGGGAGTTCAAGCGCCACTTCGGCCAAAGCCCGGCGGAGATCATTCGGGGGATGCGTTCGGCCTAGGAGCGGACCGGGGCCGGTTCACGCGCCCGCCGCGAAATGGGCCTGAATGTGGTCCACGAACAGCCTGACCCGCTGGGGCAGCTGGTTCGAGCCCGTCACCAGGTAGACGTCATGCACGAACCCTCCGCTCCAGTCCGGGAGGAGGCGGATCAGCCGCCCGGCCCGTTCATCCGGCTCGGCCTTCTCCCTGCGGAGCAGCGCCACGCCGTGCCCGGCCAGGGCGAACTCACGACACATCTCCACGGAGCCGAAGCTGTACTGCGGCTGCACCTCGACGGTCACCTGCCGCGTGCCGTCGTGCATGGGCCATCGGTTGCCGAACCGCTGGAGCACGATGCACGGCAACCGGCGCAGGTCTCCCGGCTCCAAGGGCATGGAATACCGCTCCAGCAGCGCGGGCGACGCGTACAGGAACGGTTCTATGGTCAGGAGTTTCCGGGCGATCAGCGGCAGGGCGATGGAGGGACCGATGAGGAAGGCCACGTCGAACGGGTCCGTGCGCATGTCCACCGGATGCTCCACGAAGGTCAGGTCCATCTGAATGTCCGGCCATTTGACCGCGAAGTCCATGAGGGCGTCCTTGAAGGGCCGGTCGTCGTAGAGGTCCAGGAACATGCAGATGCGGATCAGTCCGGCCGGTTTCTGCATGTTCAGGACCACCGAGTCGTAGGCGTTCTGCACCTCGTCGAGGATGTACCCGCACCGGTCCAGCAGGTACGCGCCGTTGTCCGTGGGCTCGACGTTCCGGGTGTCCCGGTAGAAAAGCAGCACCCCCATCCGCTCTTCGAGCAGCTTGATGCGCCGCGACAGGGTCGAGACGCCCATGCCGAGCGTTTCCGCCGCCTTGGTGAAGCTCTTCCGCCTCGCCACTTCCACCAGCAGTGGGACGTCATTGAAAAATTCCCGACTCATTTTGCCCGTCCATGGAAAAGAGTTTTCCGTATTGCCCATTTATTTTAGTTTCGAGCATGGTATGAAAAGGCATGTCGAAAGGCAACAGCCCCGCCCGACCGCGGGGTTCGGACGAACCATCAAAGGAGAACGACATGACGTTGCAACCCATACTCGACGGCACCGCCGCCTTCCTGGAACACCTAGGCCTGGGGGAGGAGCCCTTCGGCGTCCACTACGCCGACACCCTGCCGGAGAACGCCTACGGCCCGAAAACGGGAACGCCCATCTCGCGCGAGCTGGAGGACCGGGGGGAACTGGACATGCAGGAGGTCATGAAGACCTTCTCCTGCGTCATGGGCAACGTCTGGCTGGCCAGGAAGAAGAAGGGCGCGGCCTTCATCTCCTCCGAAGAGTACGGCTGCCCCGGCGGCGTGTACTACTGTTCGATGATGAAGCCCCACCTCCGGTTCATCGAGCACTACGTGTCCACCGGGTACGAGGGCTCCCCCCTGCACGGCGAGCGCTACATGCCGAATCCCGACGCCATGCGGAAATTCATGCTCGAGGTGAATCCCCGCGAAGCACCGGGCAAATACTGCATCTTCAAGCCGCTGTCCCATTTCACCGACGACGAGAAGCCGGAGTTCGTCATCTTCTTTGCCCGGCCCGAGATCCTGAGCGGGCTCTTCACCCACGCCATCTTCACCACCGGCGACATGGAATGCGTGGTCTCCCCCTTCGGTGCGGGCTGCACCAACATGATCAGCTGGCCCCTCTACTACCAGGGCAAGGGGCTGGAGAAGGCCGTCATAGGCGGCTTCGACCCCTCGGCCCGGAAGTTCATGAAGACCGACGAGCTGACCTTCACGGTCCCGCTGGACCTCTATGAAAAGATGCTGGCCGCCCTGCCCGAGTCCATGTTCACCCACGAAACCGACTGGAAGAACGTGCGCAAGAAGGTCGAGCGCAGCGCCAAGGCGTGGGGCGAGGACGGCTAGGTCCTTCCGGAACCGACCGGGGATCGACAAACGAAGGCCCGGCCGTGTTCACGGCCGGGCCTTCGTCGTGCGGGCATCGCGGGGCGGGACGCCCGTGGGGCGTCAGTCCTCGGAATCCTCCACGGCACCGCGCAGGGCGGCGCAGAGCTGGGCCGCGCAGGAGGTGTCCTTGCGGCCGCAGGTGATGCCGCTCAGCTTCTCCAGGATGTCCTCGACGCGCATGCCCGTGACCAGGGTGGACAGGGCCTTGAGGTTGCCGTCGCACCCACCGGTGAAACGGACGTAGGCCAGGCGGCCGTCGTCAACCGCGAAGCGGATCATCTTGGCGCAGACGTTTTCCGGAATGAAGACCTCCGTGTCGCCGGGCGCTTCGGCCGGAAACACGGTGCGCGGTTCGGCAGGGAGTTGGAACGATTTCATGCGGCGCTTCCTCGTCGGGTTGAGGGTCAATAGTTCTTGCGCAGCCCCAGGGGGCCTCCGATCACGCTGAAGGTGTTCTCCACGACGATGATCGCCTCGGGGTCGATGGCGAAGACGTCCTGTTCGAGGGAGCGCAGCCGCAGCCGGTCCGTGACCGAGAGAATCATGTCCACGTCGATGCCGGAATACCCGCCCTTGCCGGGGAAGATCGTGGCGTGCTGCTTGCGCACGCGGGTGAGGTTTTGGACGACCTCCTCCCCCTTCCTGGTCAGGATGCGGACGGCCTTGCGCTGGTTGAACAGGGAGAGGACGTATTCCGTGACCACGGAGCTGATGAACAGCATGACCAGCGAGGCGATGATGATGTCCGGGCTGAACCGATTGAGGGCGGTGAGCATGACCACGGCGTTGACCAGAAAATAGAACACGCCGAAGCGCAGGCCGTACTTCCGGTTCAGGATGACGGCCAAAACGTCCAGACCGCCCCCGCCGCCGTAGGTCCGCAGGATCAGCCCGGCCCCGGCCCCCATGAAGGCGCCCGCGGCGATGGCCGAGTAGACGTCCGCCTTGATGCCGAAGTCGCAATGCAGGTAGGCGGTCAGCAGGGCTATGATCACCATGCTGTAGAGATTGAGAAAAAAGAACCTCCGCCCCACGCCTTTCCAGGCCGCGACAAAGAGCGGCACGTTCAGCAGCACGTACCACCGGGACAGCGACAGGTCCGGCACCATGTTGTTGCCCACCACGGCCAGGCCGTACAGGGCCCCGGGGACGAAGTTATGGTGCGCGGCGATGCCGTTGTAGCCGAGGACATAGACCACCGACCCCACGGTCAACAGAAAGACATTCCAGGCAAGCGAGTCAGTTAGCGACCGCAGCTGCATGTTCATGTTCCACTCCTCCCTTACCGGCTGATTTGGGAGCGCCACCATAAAGAGCAACGAGTATGCCCGCAAGGATTAATGCTCCGCTCAGGACCTGGGTCCGATTGACGGGTTCGTCGATGACGAACCAGGCGACCGCATCGGCGTCCGGATCGAGCGCCTTGAGGTCGGTCTTGACCACCGGCATGGGGACGGGCGGCGTCAGTCCGTCCCCGTCGCGGAGGACGAACTTGATCAATCCGCCGAGACCGCTCCCGCCCTTGACGATCTGCTTGAAGGGGACGCGGTTGTGGAAGATTCCGTCCCGGTAGTTGGGCGACTTCGATATCCTGTCCAGCCGCGCTCCCTGCGGGAGCCTGCCGAACTTCTCCTGTCCCAGGAACAGGAAACTGGAACCCGCCGACAGCATGGCCAGCATCCCCAACCAGAGTATGATTTTCAGCATGTGCATCCTCGTTTCTCCAGGCGGTCTTTCGTCACCTCCGCCGGGAACCGCGCCCGGCGGCAATTGTCGACTCGCTCCCGCGCCCGCAGGGTCAGAAATGTTCCGCCCGGTTCCGGTGGGAGGCCCTCCGCTTCAGGTCGAAGGGGGCCACCAGCCAGATGGCGCCGAGCAGCGCCGCGGACAGGACTGCGAGGTTGACGGTCGCGGAACAGACCAGTTCGGGGGAAATCCACTCCCACATGGAAGCGACCGCATTCCAGGCGGTACGCGGGGCCTCGAAAAGTATCCGTACTATTTCAAAAAGATTCATGAGTTGCTCCTTGGCGGTTGCCTGCGGGAGGAAAATCCCCCGCGTCGATCACAGGCCTAACATAGGATGATTCGGCTTCGAAAAGTAGACGAATACTGTGCAATTATTGTCCGATCCTCCGACATGGAGAAGAAACAGCGATTCATCGACCGTTGTTTATTGCCTGTTCCTCGCCGCAGGAATGCGGATGTTCGATCTGAGGGCCTAGACCATGCCCAGGCCGCGCAACCAGGCCTACACCTCGTCACGGGAGAAGCCGATGTCGTGCGGCGTGTAGTGGTCGAAGATGTCCACGCCGCACTTCTCCAGCTGTTCGCTGAAGATCTTCTCGTGGTCCTCTTCGGCCTCGGACATGCACGGCGGCAGCTTGGTGGCCAGGAGGAAGGAGTCACGCGGATGGCGTCCGGCCAGGGCCTTCCGGACGAACGCCTCGCCGTGATACGAGTGGCAGGTCAGGGCCGTGTCGAACTAGGTGACCCCCTTGGCCAGAAAGGTATCCACCAGGGCATGGAACGTTTCCAGATCCACGGAGGTCTGGTCGCCCTTGTCCAGCAGTGGCAGACGCATGCAGCCGAATCCAAGTTTCTTGAGCATGACAATATCCTGACGTTGTAACGGAACTATTCCGCGGCCTGTGGCGGCAGCACTTCATTGATGCAGGCCACGGCGTTGAGGGAGCGGGGGTAACCGATGAAAGGGACGAGTTGGGTGACCGCGCCGATCAGGACGTCACGGCCGTTGCCAACGGCCGCGTTGCCCTGGATGTGCCCCTTGAGCTGCGGCTCGCACCCGCCCAGGGAAAGGATCATCGAGAAGGTCATCAGTTCGCGCATCCTCATGTCCAGGCCGCCCCGGGTGTAATAGTCCCCGAAGCAGTTGCCGGACAGGAACCGCTGGATGTGCAGCAGGTCCTTGGGCGAATGCTCGTACATGGCGTCGATGGCCGCGCCGAAGACCGACTTGGACAGGGCCAGCCCCTTGTCGAGGCGCGTCTCGGGCGTGGTCGTGGACTGCCCTTCCAGGGGCAGCTTCACGCCCCGGCTCTCCAGCACCTCGTTGGTCGCCCGGAGGAAGTCGAAGACCTTGGCCATGCCCGCGTAGGCCACGGCCTGGTAGACGATCTCCTTGACCTCCACCGGGGTCACGCCAACGTTCAGGGCGCCGCCCAGCATGACCCGGTACTCGTTCACCGACTGCTGGGCGATGAGCGAGGCCAGGATGACCATGAGCCGCGTGCGGACGTCGAGGTTCACCTGAGCGGGAACCTCGTCGAAGGCGAAGTTGTCGAAGAGTTCGACGAACTCCGGGTCCGTCGCCGCGAGCGTGGACCGGTGGTTCGGGAACAAGGCCGCATGATTGTTGCGGGCGGTTTCACTGATTGCCATGACCCGCCTCCTACAACGCTTCGTAGTCTTCGTCGGAAACCGGCTCCAACCACTCGTTGGACCCGTTTTCGCCGGGCACCTCGACGGCCAGGTGGGAGAACCAGCTGTCCTTGGCCGCGCCGTGCCAATGCTTCACTCCGGCGGGGATGTGGACCACGTCGCCGGGGCGCAGGGCCCGGGCGGGCTTGTCCCATTCCTGGTACCAGCCGTTTCCGGAGGTGCACAGCAGGATCTGCCCGCCGCCCTTGTCCGTCTTGTGGATGTGCCAGTTGTTCCGGCAGCCGGGCTCGAAGGTGACGTTGCCGATGAAGACGCCCTCCCGGTTGAGGATGTTCAGATAGCTCTGCCCCACGAAATACTGGGCATACGCCGTGTTCTCGGGGCCGCGTTCAAAGACGTCGGTAGTATTGTTCTTGTCGGACATTTTCTCATACTCCTTGCTCAACATGTTGTCGGCCCGGCACCGCGCGGCACCGGGCCCAATGGTGTTCCAAGCCTGGGCTACTTGCCCACCCGCTTGGCGAATTCCGCCGGGTAGCGGTCGCCGAATATCTCGATTTGCGAAAGGGCCTCGTTCAGGTCGGCCAGCTCCCCGTCGGCCAGCACGACATCGGCCGCACCCACGTTCTCTTCCATGCGGTGCAGCTTGGTGGTGCCGGGGATGGGCACGATCCACGGCTTCTGCGCCAGCACCCAGGCCAGGGCGATCCGGGCCGGGGTGACGCCCTTGTCCGCCGCGATGCGTCTGACCAAATCCACGAGCACCTGGTTGGCGTCCAGGTTCTCCGGGGAAAAACGGGGCACGATGCTGCGGAAGTCGTCCTTGCCGAAGGTGGCGGTCTTGTCGAACCGCCCGGTCAGGAACCCCTTGCCCAGCGAGCTGAAGGGCACGAACCCGATGCCGAGCTCCTCCAGGGCGGGGAGCAGTTCCTCTTCGGGCTGCCGCCACATCATGGAGTATTCGCTTTGGATGGCGGTCACGGGCAGGATCGCGTGGGCCTTGCGGATGGTCTCCACCCCGGCCTCGGACAGGCCCCAATGCTTGACCTTGCCCTGGGCCACCAGGTCCTTGACCGTTCCGGCCACGTCCTCGACGGGCACTTCCGGATCGACCCGGTGCAGGTAGTAGAGGTCGATGGCCTCGACCCCGAGCCGCTTGAACGACCCTTCCACGGAATGGCGGATGGTCTCGGGCCTGGCGTCGAGCACCTGCTTGCCGTCGATCATCCGGATGCCGAACTTGGTGGCGACGACAACCTCCCCCTTGAACGGAGCGAGCGCCTCGCCGACCAGTTCCTCATTGACATACGGGCCGTAGACCTCGGCGGTGTCGAAAAAGGTCACGCCCTTTTCCACGGCGTCCCGGATGAGGCGATCATCTCGGTCTTGTCCGCGGCCGGGCCGTAGCCGTAGCTCATGCCCATGCAGCCTAAACCGATGGCCGAAACCTCCAGTCCGCTTTTTCCTAATTGTCTTCTCCGCATTTGTCCTCCCTTTCGGCATCGAGCCCCGTCACAGGATTGCCGCATCAGCTCCCGGATCAGCCAGATCGCGAACCGGCACCCGTGCCGAAAATCTGCTTCGCGGGTTGGGTCTATACATATTTTATCAAAATATTTTAGATAATTGTATAATCAACCGCATCACAGACGCTGCGAAGTTCCTCGCCTTTCGGCTTTGCCCAGCATTCCTGGTCGGTGTGATTTTATTATCCCCAGACGAGGGGAACGAGGTAGACCGATCCTGTCTAATTATTGCCGGATCGTACAAAATTGCCTGAAACCGGCCTGGGGGGTACACGTTCGCCTCCCCGGCCCTGACAAAGGAAGGCCGACAGGCAACGCCTTTACAGTTCACCAGGGAATACAAGCAGTTGTTCGGGCATCACCCCGGCGCCGCCTCCAGGATGTGACGGGTGCGGAAATGCCCTCCCCGCCGGTTGACAGGCATGACCGTTCCAATTATTGACCCGTCAACAATTGATACGTCAACGAATTGAGGCGACATGCACAGCGACACCATCACGGCGTTCGACCGGGAATCCCCCGGCCGACGGTTCTCCCTCATCCAGCGCCTGAGCCTGATCTACCTGTCGGGACCGATGTCCGGGGCGGGCGTCAGCAAGGGCAAGATTCCCTATCTGATGAAGATTCTGAGCTCTCCGGGCATTGTCCAGGAAGACCTGACGAACCATCTCTGCCTTGACCGGGCGGCCACGGCCAGGGCCCTCCAGTCCCTCGAAAACGATGGCCTCATCCGCCGGGAAGAGGACCCCCGGGACCGACGCCGCAAGAACGTGTACCCGACCCCGAAGGCGGAAGGCCTCCAGGAAGAGATGATCGCCATCCTCAAGGCGCACAACGACGTGCTCCTTTCCGGCTTCACCGGGGAGGAGCGGAACCTGCTCATGTCGCTGCTCGACAGGGTGACCGACAACCTCCGCCGCAACCTGGACAAACCCCGCCGCAATCCCGAAGCCTAGCCCCTTCCCAGTCGGCCCCGGTCGCCCCAGGACCCTGCATCAAACGATTTCAACCGAGGCATCACCTTGAAAAGAACATTCAAAAGAATCCTTGTCGCCATTGTCGGAATCGGTTTCATGGCGTTCGGCGTGGCCTTTTCGGTCAAGGCCAATCTGGGCGTTTCGCCCATTTCGTGCATCCCGTACATCTACAGCCTGAAGTTCGACCTGACCATCGGCGAGCTGACCATCCTGATGAACAGCCTGTTCGTCCTGGCCCAGTTCCTCATCCTGCGGCGGAAATTCACCCTGCTCCATCTCTCGCAGATGCTCGCGGTCACCGTGTTCGGCTTCGGAATCGACCTGGCCATGATGGTCATCGACGACATCAACGCCAACGCCTACGTCTGGCAGCTGCTGATGTGCCTGCTGAGCTGCGTGCTCATCGCCTTCGGCGTCTTTCTCCTGGTCAAGGCCAAGCTCACCTACCTTCCCGGCGACGGCCTCGCCGTGGTCGTCTCCGACACGTTCAACAAACCGTTCGGCAAGCTGAAGGTCACCCTGGACAGCTCCATGGTCATCGTGGGCCTGGCCAGCTCCTTCCTGTTCCTCCACCGGCTGGAGGGCATCCGCGAGGGCACCGTCATCGCGGCCCTCCTGGTCGGCTCCCTCGTCAGGTTCTACAACAGCCGGATTCTCCGGCTCGACGCCTGGCTGGGCAACGACATTCCCGGCAGGACGGCGCTCGAACCCCTGCCCGAAGGCCTCAACCGGTATCTCGTGGTGACCATCTCGCGCGAATACGGCAGCGGCGGACACGGGATAGGCCAGGCCATCGCCCGGAAGCTGGGCATCGCTTTCTACGACAGGGAACTGATCGACATCACCGCCCAACAGAGCGGCTTCACCGAGGACTATATCCGGGAGAACGAACAGAAGCTGGCCGGCACGCTGCTCGACGAGCTTTACATGCAGAACTACGCCTACGTGCAGGACAAACTGCCCCCGTCCGACGTGCTCTTCCTGGTCCAGAGCAAAATCATCCGCGACGTCGGCAGCCGGGGCCCCTGCGTCATCGTGGGCCGCTGCGCCAACTTCGTCCTCAAGCGGAACCCGAACTGCTTCAACGTGTTCGTCCATGCCGACGAGGAGTACCGCCGGTCCAAGATCATCCACGAATACGGCGTCGAGTCGCTGGTGTCGGGCAAGGAGCTCGAAAAGCTGGACCGCGAGCGGGCCAACTACTGCCTGAAATACACGGGCGAGGACTGGCGGGATGCGACCAACTACCACCTCACCGTGGACAGCTCGTTGTACGACAGCGACGAGGAGATCGCCGACAGGATCATCGCGATGATTCCGGAGGACATCCTGCATCCGGAAACCGCCCCGGCCGGACTTCCCTCGGCGGCATAGGCTCCGGCCGCGCCCCGTCGGGACCGTCCGCCTGTCCGGGGCCGGACTGCGCTATTTCCTGCGGCGACGGATGTTGTAGACGCCGCGCCCCTCGGCCACGTGGGTCCCGGGATCGGCCTGGGACCAGATGACCACATGGGCGTTGCCGACCTTGTTGCCGAGCAGGCGGACCGTAGCCTCGGCATAGAGATCACCGGCCGCCGCCGGACGCAGGTAATCGACGCTGAGGGTGATCGTGGCGACGAAGTCGTCCCGTTCGCAGCGGGTCCAGACGGCGAACCCCCCGCAGATGTCGGCCAGGGTCGAGATGACTCCGCCGTGGATCATGCCGCTTTCCGCATGACCGATCAGATCTTCCTTGAAGGGGATATACAACCGGACGGAGGCTTCATCGATCTTGTCCACCTTGACGCCAAGGAGCCGATGAAAGGGGAATCCGGTTTCAATGAATT
This sequence comes from Pseudodesulfovibrio mercurii, assembly GCF_000189295.2. Lineage (NCBI taxonomy): Bacteria > Pseudomonadati > Thermodesulfobacteriota > Desulfovibrionia > Desulfovibrionales > Desulfovibrionaceae > Pseudodesulfovibrio > Pseudodesulfovibrio mercurii. Next base: position 1,370,312 of record NC_016803.1, read on the forward strand.
TTTCTATGGGCATGGTCTCTCTCGTTGCGTGCGCTGCGGGAAACGGCCCTGAAACATCCGCTTTCCCCGAATTCAACAGGGACCATAGCCCAAGCGATCCGCCCCGACAACAGGGGATGCGCGCGCGACGGGGAGCGCCCCCAGCCCCGTCTCCCTCATCCTCGCCGACCACGGGTCGGCCCGGATTCGACCGTTCGGCTCCGGGACCGGACGCAAAACCGCGAGCGGCACAGCCTCCACGGGCCACGGAGGGGATTGGCGGATTCCGCTCCACGCCGGCGCATTCGGCAACATCGACGCCGGAGGCCTTGTGGCCTCCGATTGCCCGATCGAAGGTTCCGCGCCGCCGAACGCTCCGGGCACACATCCGTTCCCGATAGATCGATCCTCTGTTATTTTGCCCAATCGTCCGAAAAATCCGTATCACACCTTGTCCCCCGAAAGAGGAAGATGCTAACGCTGAATGGCAAGGAGGCTTTCAATGAGCAAGAACGGAACAGACGGCATCAGCGCGGCGCGGAGCACGCTTGCGAAAAAGATCTACCGCTGGACGGAACAAAACGACCATCTGCTTTCGGAGGTACCGGGGTTGATGCTGGTCAGGTACGAGGCGCCCACCGAGCCCATGAGCGCCATGTATGAACCGTGCATCTGCCTGGTCGCCCAGGGCGCCAAGCGGGTACAGCTCGGCGACGAGGAATACATCTACGACGAAAATCACCTGCTGATCACTTCGGTGGGCCTGCCGGTCATGGCCAACATCGTCCGGGCGAGCAAGGAGGAACCGCTCCTCAGCCTGGTCCTGAAAATAGACCTGCGCATGGTGGCCCAGCTCATGGTGGACAGCAATCTGCCGGTGCCGCGCAACCCGCAGCCGGGACGGGGAATGGCCGTGTGTGAAGTATCCGGGCCGCTGCTCGACAGTTTTCAGCGGTTGGTCGACCTGCTGGACACCCCGGAGGACATCCCCATCCTCTCGCCGCTGATTCACAAGGAAATCCTGTATCGTCTCCTCATGGGGGAACTCGGCCCGCGCCTGCGCAACATCGCCACCGCCGGAAGCCACGGACAGCAGGTCGCCAAGGCCGTGGACTGGCTCAAGGAAAACTATGCAAAGCAGCTCAAGGTGGAGGGTCTGGCCAAGGCGACCGGCATGAGCGTGTCCACCTTCCACCACCATTTCCGCGCGCTGACGGCCATGAGCCCCCTGCAATTCCAAAAATGGCTCAGGCTGCACGAGGCCCGACGCCTCATGCTGTCCGAAAGCCAGGACGCCACCACCGCCGCCTTGCAGGTGGGCTACGAAAGCCCGTCGCAGTTCAGCCGCGAGTACAAACGCCAATTCGGCGCCCCGCCCTTGCGCGACATCAAGACCCTGCACCAGCTGGGAAAAACCGAGGTCGTTTCCGGGACGGCGTAAGGAATGCCCGATTCGCCTCGGACGTCGATCCGGCGGAAATCACGAAAGCGGGGCCTGCATCCGGGTGCGGGGCCCGCTTGCATTTTGTCCGGCTCCATCGTCCAGCGATTCACCGCCCTGCCGCCGGTGGAGCCGCCCCTCTCGGCAACGGACCGGCACGAACGTTTCCGCCCGCCCCTTTTCAGACCTTGGCTTTTTTTCGGCCGGGGGGTATGTTGACGACCATTCAATACAACAAACGTAATATATTGAAGAATATCCTCTCATACAACATTTCGCGTTCATACGACGAACCACGGAGGAGGCCCCATGGGCATTTGCGGACAGCTGGTCGAAACCATGCAGACTCAGGCGGAAGGCAGGTTTCTGGAAAATCTGACTATCGGGTTGGGGTACACCGCCGTCTGCACCGACGATGGCGGCGTCGGTGTTGCCTATACCCCCGAATCGAACAAGGGAGGATGTTCGGTGCTTCCTCCCAATGAAGAGTATGAAGGCAGGCCCGCATCCGAGGTATTGGAATTGCTGCTCTCGAACAGCGCCCTGCACCGGACCATCGGTCTGGCGCTCGTCAATGCCTTGAACCATGCCCAGGCCCGGACGCTGCCGGAAGACAGGAACAACTCGGTGCTGTTCGACGCGTTGGGGATAGTCCGGGGAACCAGGGTCGCCATGGTGGGCCACTTCGCCCCCATCGTCGCCCGCCTCGAGGAAAGGGGCTCCCTGGTGGAAGTCGTCGACAGGGGCAAGGGATTGGGTGACGAACAACGATTCACGGAAAGGCTGGAATCCTGGGCCGAGGTCGCCATTGTGACCTCCACCAGCATCATCAACAACACCTTGGACGATCTGCTCGCCCGCATGGGCAAGGATGTGCGCGTGGCCCTGATGGGCCCCTCCACCCCATTGCTGAAGGCCCCGTTCCAAGGGAAGGTCCGCCTGCTCGCTGGCACCGTGCCCATGGATTCCGAGGCCACGCTCAGGGCCGTGCGGCAGGCCAAGGGCACGCCCGTCATCCAGAAGTTTTCCAGAAAGCCCCTGCTCGTGGTGGCATAGGATGGCGCATCGTTCCAGCTCCGTAGGGAATGACGGACAACGTTGAAAACGCCCGGAGATGCGCAAAAAAAGGATCAAATAATCGCATCACGCGAAACGCAATCGCAACGGCACGGGCCTCGCAATCCGGACGACCCGGCGCCCGCCGAATCCCGATTCGCGCACGCAAGGGGCACTCCTCGGCACGGGTTGGGCCGGGAATCTCTAGGCAATGGACTCGTCTTACGGGACGTTGCAAGTTGAAAGGGGACACGGCCACAGAGACGTTTCGAAGGGATTTCGGCGGGGATCAGAGGTACTCCCAGACCTTGCCGATGGTCGTTTCCATAATGGCCACGGCGCAAAGATCGCTGTAGGCGATTTCGACGATCTCGGCCCGAAGCCGCCCCGCCCCCTGCTCGTTGTTGTAGGCGTCCCTGATGGCAATGGACTCACTGCGGGAGCGTGATCGGGGAGAGCTGCCGTCATGCGTCCGGGGGTGGTAGCCCATGAAAATCTTTTTGACCTCTTCCTGATCGCTGTTCATATCCCGTTCCCGTTGGTTTGTGATCGTTCCGTGTACGATTCCGGGGCCGACATCCGGAATCCGGCGCGAACCATGTGGTCTCAGTTGATGTCCTGAGCCGGCGCCGAGTGCGTTCACTGTGCATAGGGGGCATGTCGGCACGCCCATTCGCATCGCAAGCGAGCCCTGCCGCCATCGGCATCGGTCCGACCGCATGCATATTTGCCAGCTAACGTGCCATAAAAGTAGCCTATGTTATTACGGAGTCAAGTTCTTCTTATCAGGAGAACAGTATAGCGGATTCCACTGCTTCGGACCGGGTTTCCGGAGTCGGGACACACTCCAGTCCGGGCATGTTCGCTCAGGACATCCATGCGAATGGGCCCGCGCACAGCTCAAGGGGAAGGCTGGGGCCGCGACCATGCCCGCGCGCACGGGATGTCGTTCATTTCGCATGACGTCGGGGGAAAAGCGGCCCCATAGCGGACACGACGAAGCCATTGCCACCCTTTCCAGCGGTTCGAGCCAGACGCCGTCAAAGGGCGACCGGGCGCGCAGGGAGGCGAAAAGGACAAACCTCCCCCTCGACGCCTGTCGCAATGACGGGGCAGTGATTGCTCCGCCTCAAAGGGCCGGACCCGGGATCAGCCCGCCCAGCCGAATCAGAGGCCGACAAGCTGGCCGGCAATCTCATCGATATCCAATGAGAAGGAGCGGGTCGGAGCTTCGAACAATCGGGAAGCTTCGACTGCGGCCGAAGGGATTTCCTCAAGAAGCTTCTGGGACAAGCTCCTGTCCAGGCGCACGGTGGGCACCGAGCAGCTTATGGTCGCCAGGATGCGCCCGGAATCGTCGAAAACCGGCGCGGCAACGCAGCGGATACCCTTGAACAACTCCTCGAAATCCAGTCCGAGCCCACGTACCCTGGCGAGTTCCAGCTCCCTGTACAGCCAGTTGATCTTGTCGCTGTCCACCCGCGCATCGGTACGGCGCAACTCCTTGATGAAGCTGCGCAGATCCTCCTCGGGCAAAAAGGCCAAAAAGGCCTTGCCCGAAGCCGACAGATAGGCCGGAAAGGACGTCCCCACAATCGAATCCATTTGCAGGGCGTGGTAGGAAGCCTTCTGGTGGATCACCACCATGTCCACACCGGAGAGGACGCTCAGGTTGACCGTCTCGTTGACCTTGTCGCGCAATCTCAACATGATGGGCTGCACCATGGACACGATGTCGTTCCGCGACGTGATCTGCTTTCCCAACTTGTAGAACTTCAGGGTCAGGGCGTATGCCCCGCCGCGTTCGACTTGACGCACGTAGCCGAGGTCCTCGTACGTCCTGAGAATCCGTTGCAGCGTGCCTTTGGGCATGGAACAGACCGCGCTCAGATCCTTCAGCTCCCATTTGCTTTTCGTGGCCATGGTCTCGGCGACGAAAAGGGCCTTTTCCAGGGAACGCATCATGTAATACTTGTCGTCTGTTGCCATCGTCTCCTCAGAGGCTTTTCCGCCCGCGAAGTTGCCGGGCAGAGAATTTGAATGCCCTTCGGATAAAGAGAAGGGCATTCAAATATTAGCTTTTCTCGGACTCAGTGTCCAGCCAATTCGGTTTGTTTAATAAATATATTCCGTCTTTTACAAGCGATACGCACATGGCGAACGTGAAAATCATCATGGGGAACCCGGCAAGGGAAATGAGCCCCCGAACGGGTTCGATCCCGCCCGCTATGCACAGGACATATGCCACGAGCCCGACGATGACCCCCCAGAGCACCTTGAGCCGCTTGGGAGGCTCCTCGTCCGCACGAACGCCCTTGGTCGAAATGATCGCCAGTGTGGCCACCAGGGAGTCGGTCATCGTGGCGAAGGAAAACACGATGGTGACGACGAACAACCCCATCAATATGTTGCTGTACGGGAACTGCGAGAGAATGATGTAGACCATCGACTCCATGCCGAACTCGTGGATGCCGGACCAGACATCGACCAGGCCGCTCCACTGATAGAACACGGCGGTCCCGCCGAACGTGGATATCCAGAAATGACAAAACACGGTCGGAGGAATGACGTTGATCAGGATGAACTGGCGAATCGTCCTCCCCTTGCCCATGCGCGCCAGGAAGTGGCCGAGCAGCGGCGCGAAGATGAAGAAAATCTCCATGTACGGGACAAGCCACTGCATGGGCCAGAGATCATTTGCCTGCATGGTGTTGAGCAGGGTGCTGTTCCGGAAGAAGTTGTTGGCGAAATAGCCGAACGACTCGACCCCGATGCCGAGGATGAACAGCGTCGGCCCGGCGAAAAGGACGATGGCCATGAAAAAGAGAAAGGCCCTCGTGGTTCCGGTGGAAAGGTAGCACATGCCCTTCTTCAGCCCCGAATACGAGGAGAGCACGTAAATCGGGATGATGATGGCCGCCGCCACCCCCCAGGTCACCGGCCCCGGCGTGTAGTTGAAGATTCTGCCCGTGCCGCTGCCGATCTGCATGAGTCCCGCGCCCATGCTGGTGGCGACGGCGCAACACAGTGAAAAAAGACAGATGGCGTGAACCATCGGCGTCAGGACCGGACGCAGCCTTTCCGGAAAGAGCGCGTACATGCCCGCCGCCACGGACAGGGGATATTTCCTATTGTAGCTGACCAGGGCGATCGCCACGCCGCAGACCGTATAGAAACAGTACTGGGCGATGGTCCAGTGGAGCGTGGTCTGGGCAATGGCGAAAACGCCCGCGTCCTTGGTTCCGGGTTCGATATGCAGGCTGAGCGGGGGCTGCATCATGTGGTAGATGGGTTCGCCCATGGCCCAGAATAGGATGCCGATGCCGATGCAGCCGCACAGGGACAGCGCGAACCATTGCCAGAAAGTGAACTCCGGCTTGGCGTCCTTGCCGCCCAGCCGGATGTTGCCGATGGGCGAAAAGGCCAGCCCGGCGGTGAACATGACGATGATGATCCCCAGGGAGACCTCCAGCCATCCGAAATTCACATGAATCCAGGCCATGGTGCAGGCCAGCAAATCGGCAAGCCTCTGGTGGTACACCAGGCCCAGGGCGATACCGCCGATCAGCAGGATAAATCCGGGCCAAAACGTAAAGGGATTCAGCGACCTTCTGTCATCATCCGTTTTCTCAACCGGCATAGTGAGCCTCCTATTCCCCCTGCAAAACGCCTCGGGTCGTGAACCTGACGTCTCTACACGATGCGATATACGCCTCACAAGGGTATGGCGATTCAATTTTTTTTGGAACGACATACCATTTTGTGGTAAACTTATTCCACGAATCAAATGCTGTCAATCTGCTAGCCGCACAAAAATCAGCACAAATATTTCACGGACGTAATACATAAATTATCAATTTTTACGGTATATTAAATGAAAATTTAACATTATTATCGACTTTTTCCTCAAAATCGGTTGACGCGGCAGTTGCCCCCAGGTATCGTGATTTTGCAAAACACCGTACCACAATACGAAACGCAAGCCTGTCGCTTCAACTCGTTTCGCTGCATTAGTGGTACACCGTACCAAATTATGGTATTTAATTGAGGCAAACACTGAAGCAAACCGCAACAAATTTCATTGAGGTGCATATGGCCCAAGAAACTTTGTTCCTGAAAAACACTGAGGCTTTCGCCGAGAGCCTGGCCCGGTGTGGAGTGAAATACCACTTCGCCTACCCGATCACTCCGGCGACGGACGTGATGAAGCGCATGGCGGTCATCCTGCCCGCCTACGGCGGGGAAATGATGCAGATGGAGAGCGAGCTGGCCGTGTCCAGCGCCCTTGCCGGCGCCGCATGCACCGGCAAGCTGGTGGCCACATCCAGCTCCGGCCCCGGGCTGACCCTCATGCATGAGGCCATAGGCTTCATGTGCGCGGCCGAACTGCCCTGCCTCCTGGTCGATTCCATGCGCGTCGGCCCCGGCGACGGCGACATCCTCGGCGCCCAGAGCGATTATTACGTCGCCACGCGCGGCGGCGCCCACGGCGACTACCACACCATCGTTCTCGCCCCCGCCTCCGGACAGGAAATCGCGGACATCGTCCCCACCGGCATCAGACTGGCCTACACCTACAGAACGCCCGTCCTCTTCGTGATCGACGGCGTGAGCGCCCAGACCACCGAATCCACCACCCTGCCGGACTACCACGACTACTCCGCCGAGTTCGACACCACCGGATGGGCATTCACCGGCACGCAGGACCACCCCAAGCGGGCGCTCATCACCGGCAGCTACTCCCACCAGGACGGCTACGAGCTGAACGAGCGGCTGCGCGCCAAGTACGCGACCATCCGCGAAAAGGAACAGTTGTGGGAACAGGATGGGATCAATGACGCCGAGCTCGTGGTCGCCGCCTTCGGCATTCACGGCCGCATGTGCCGGGACCTGGTCGCCAAGATGCGGGCCGAGGGCAAGAAGGTGGGCTTCATCCGGCCCATCACCCTGTGGCCGTTCCCCGAACTCGTCTTCGCCGAGCTTCCGGACTCGGTGAAAAACATTCTCGTTGTCGAGATGAACCACGGCCAGATGGTCGACGACGTCCGGCTCGCCGTGAATGGGCGGATACCCGTCCACTTCCTCGGCAAGACCGGCGGCGACATGCCCATGAACACCCTGGCTGAGATGATTGCCGAAGCAAACCGGATTCTGGGGGAGTAATCACATGGAAAATCTGAGCGCCAAGTACGGAAAAACGCTGAACCTTGACAAACTGACCAGCTACTGCCCGGGCTGCGGCCACGGCATCGTGACCCGCCTGGTGGCCGAAGCCATCGAGAGCCTGGGCATCATGAGCCGAACCATCTCCATCGTCGGCATCGGCTGCGGCGGCTTCTCGCACCACTACATGGACATCGACGCCATCGAGGCCACCCACGGACGGTCTCCGTCCTTCGCCATCGGCTACAAGCTGGCCCGCCCCGACAACATCGTCTTCACCTACGCGGGCGACGGCGACACCTGCGCCATCGGACTCGGCGACCTGATGCACGCGGCCAACAAGGGCATGCCCATCACCACCATCATGGTCAACAACACGGTGTTCGGCATGACCGGCGGACAGATGTCCCCCACCACCCTTGAGGGCCAGGTGACGACAACCACGACCAAGGGCCGCGCGGTTCCCCATCAGGGCTACCCCCTCCTGGTGCCTGAAATGATGCGCGCCATGCCGGGCGTGAAGTACCTGGCACGGGAGTCCGTGGCCACCCCCAAGGATGTCCGGAAGGCCAAGAAAAGCATCCGCAAGGCCTTCGAATGCCAGGTCAAGGGCCTCGGCTACGCCTTCGTGGAAGTCATCGTCCCCTGCCCCACCGGCCTCAAGATGAATGTCAAGGACTCCTATGCGCGGTGCGGCAACGAAATGGCGGACTATTTCAAACCTCAGGTCTTCAAAGACGAAACGGAGCAAAGCGATGTTGCATAAGTGCATGTTTTCGGGATCGGGCGGCCAGGGGTCCGCGCTCATGGCGAAGATGGTTTGCCTGGGAGCGATCAAGGAGAACCTGAAGGTCGTCATGACCCAGACCTACGGCATTGAACAACGCGGCGGCGATTCCACCGCCTACGTGATCGTGTCCGACGAACCCATCGGCAGCCCCATCGTGGAGAACGACGCAGACATCGCCGTGGCGCTCAGCCAGTCCATCTACGGCAACTGTTTTGCCGGAGTGGTTCCCGACGGCATGCTCTTCACCAACAGCTCGATGGTCGAGAACCCGAAGGAAAGCGACGCGTTCAAGCAGGTCTTCCTCCCGGTTTCCGACACCGCCGTCCAGCTCGGCACCGTCCGTTGCGCCAACATGGTGATGCTCGGCGCGGTGCTGGCCGGAACCGGCCTTCTCAAGCTGGAGACCGTCGAAGAGGTCGTACGGGAAACCATCGGGAACAAGAAGCCTCAACTGGTGGAGCTGAACATCGAGGCGCTGCGTAGCGGATATTCCGCCATGAAGAAGGAGTCGTAGAATGAGCGAGAAACATCATGTCATTGACGCCCGCCGCTGCAAGGCCTGCGGGCTTTGCGTGGACAACTGCCCCAAGGCGGTTCTTGCCCTCGGCACCGCAATCAATGCGCAGGGATACAACTACGTCGTCCAGGAACACCCGGAAAACTGCGTACTTTGCGACATTTGCGGCACCATCTGCCCCGACATGGCCATCGGTGTCGTCGTAGACCAGTAAAAGCCCAAGGCGCCCGCCCCCTCGCGGGCGCCTTCAAGGAGTATATTCATGAGTGATCTTGTTCCCCTGTTTCAGCCCAGGAGCGTCGCGCTGATCGGCGCCTCCTCCAACTCGAAGAAATACGGATATTGGACCGCGAAAAGCCTCATCGAAAACGGCTTCGAGGGAGATATCCACCTCGTTTCCCGCACCGGAGGCGAAATCTTCGGACGTCCGACCTATCCCGACATCCTCGCCGTCCCCGGCGAGGTGGACCTTGCCATCATCGCCATCGCGCCCAAGCACATCCTGCCCATCATGGAGCAGTGCGTCGAAAAGGGCGTCAAATGCGCCATCGTCGTCTCCACCGGGTTCGGCGAGACCGGCCCCGAGGGCAAGGAGCTCGAACGCAAGATGCTGGAGATCGCCCGCAAGGGAAACATGCGCGTCCAGGGCCCGAACTGCATGGGCACCTACAGCTCGGCCAAAAGCATGAACGCGAGCATCATCGACCTGGCCCCCGGCCCCATGAGCCTGGTCCTCCAGAGCGGCAACTTCGGCATCGACATCAACTTCAACGCCAAGTCCCGCAACCTCGGCTACAGCTGCTGGGCCACCATCGGCAACCAGATGGACATGCGCTTCCACGACTTCGTTGAGTACATCGAGGAAGACGAAAACACCAAGGTGCTCCTCCTTTACATGGAGGGCCTGCGGGTCGAAAGCGAGGAAGACGGACGGAAATTCCTGGAAGCGGCCAAAAAAACGGCCGCCAGGGTGCCCATCGCCGCCATCAAGATCGGCCGCAGCGCCGCCGGCGCCCGCGCCGCCGCTTCGCATACCGGCTCCCTCGCTGGCAGTGAAAAGATTTTCGACGCGGCCCTCCGACAGGCGGGCATCATCCGGGTGGACAGCCCGGGCGAGCTCCTGGACGCCGCCGAGGCCTTCTCCAAGTGCAAGCCCGCCAGCGGCAAGCGCATCGCCATCCTGACCGACGGCGGCGGGCACGGTGTCATGGCCACGGATTTTGCCGAAAAGTACGGGCTTGAGGCGCCGGTCCTTTCGGACGCCACCCAGGCCAAGCTGCGGGAAATCCTCATGCCCCACTGCCCGATCAAGAACCCCGTCGACCTGGCCGGTACACCCGAGGCGGACATGTGGGTGTTCGACCGCTGCCTGGACGTCCTCATGAAGGATCCGGACGTCGACGGCATCGTCATCGTGGGCCTCTACGGCGGCTACGCCGACCTCTCCGAAGAGTTCCGGGTCCTGGAGATGGACGTGGCCAAGAGCATGGTGGAAAAGATCAACGCGGGCGACAAGCCGGTGGTCATGCATTCCATCTATCAGCCCCAGCACCCTGAATGCCTTGACTATATCAGCGAACACGGCGTTCCCGTCTTCGGCGGCGTCGATGCGGCGGTCAAGACAATGGGCGTCCTCTCGACCTACAGCGAGCTGAAAAAGGCCCTGCGGAAAGAGTCCGGCAACGAACTGCCGAGCATGCCCGCCGACCGCAAGGAAAGGGCCTCAGCCATCCTCGACGCCGTCAAGGCGGCGGGCCGCAAGAACCTCGTCGAGACCGAGGCACGCCACGTGCTGCGCTGCTACGGGCTCGACATCGCGGACGACTACCTGGCCACCACGGCCGACGAGGCCGCGGCCTTCTACAAGAAGATCGGCGGCAAGGTCGTCATGAAGATCGTATCGCCCGACATCCTGCACAAGACCGATGCCGGCGGCGTCGCGCTGAACATCGACTCCGAAGCCAAGGCGCGGAGCGCCTTCGAACAGTTGGTGAAAAACGGACGCACATACAAGGCCGGAGCCGACATCTTCGGCGTCATGCTGACCCCCATGCTCCCCGGCGGCGTCGAGTGCATCATCGGTTCGAGCCACGACAACACCTTCGGGCCGACCGTCATGTTCGGCCTGGGCGGCATATTCGTGGAGATACTCAAGGACGTGGCCTTCCGTGTGGCCCCGGTCAACATGCCCGCCTGCCGCAGCATGATCCGGGAGATCAAGGGACTGGGCATGCTCCAGGGCGCCCGCGGGAGCAAGGCGTGCGACCTGGAGGCCCTGGCGGAAGCGGCCTGCATCATCTCGCAACTCGTATCGGAGTTGCGCGAGATCGCGGAAGTCGATCTCAACCCGGTCTTTGCGTTGGAAAAAGGCCTGTCCATCGCCGACGCAAGAATCATTTTGCACGGGTAACAAACACCATATAAACTTCATATACAAAGGGTCGGATCATGAAAGACGTAAAGCGTTTTCCCACAACGACAGGGCAGAGCTGGCTGGAAATGTCCGGGTACAAGTTCCACCAGTTCAAGGACCATTCCGAAATCCGTGACGTGTACGACTATATCGTCATAGGCGCCGGATACGGCGGTCAGGGGGCCGCCAGGCACCTGGCCGAGCTCCATCCCGATGCCAAGATCGCCGTCTTCGAAGCCATCAAGATCGGCGACAACGACAGCGGCAAGAACGCCGGATTCATCATCGACGTGCCCCACGACTTCGGCGACCAGGGCGCCTCCTCCTTCGAGGAAAACCAGAAGTACTTCCAGCTCAACACCTTCATCATCAAGTGGATGGAGGACACGATCAAGGAAAAGGGCATCGAGGACGTGGATTGGGACCACTGCGGCAAGTACCTGTGCTGCGCCGAGACCAAGAGCTTCAAGCTCATCGACCACGAGATCGAAGAGCTCAAGCGCATGAACTGCAACTACGAGGTGGTCGAGGGCGACGAGCTCTACCGACGCACCGGCACGCGATACTACAAGAAGGCCCTATACACGGGCGGCACCGTGCTCATCAATCCCGCGGACGTGCTGCGCGGGCTCTTCAGCGTCATGCCGGAAGGCGTCGACGTCTTCGAGGAATGCCCGGTCATGCGCATCGACGAGGGCAGCCCGTGCAGCATCGTTCTCAGGAACGGCAAGCGGATCAAGAGCAAGTTCGTCCTGGTGACGGGCGGCCCCTTCATCCCCGAGTTCGGCATCGGCAAGAAGGTGTTCTGTCCCGTGCTCTCCTACGGGGCGTTCACCCGCCAGTTCACGGAGGAGGAAATGCGGCATATGGCCGGGGTCAAGCCCTGGGGCTGCACTGCCGGGCATCCGGCAGGCACGACCGTCCGCTTCACCCGCGACAATCGCGTCTTCGTGCGCAACGGCTTTTCCTTCGCCACTCACCTCACGACCTCGCACCAGCGCATTCAGCGGGCCATTCCCAAGCTGCGGAAGGCCTATGAAAACCGCTTCCCGGAACTCAAGCACGTCAACTTCGAATTCGTCTACGGCGGCATGATCAACATGACCATGAACTACCGTCCCCTGATGATGCAGCAGCATCCCTCCGTGTTCGCGTCGGCCAGCGGCGAGGGGGCGGGCGTCGCCAAGACCAGCCTCCTCGGATACTACCTGGCGGAATGGGTCAGCGGCATCAACAGCCAGAACCTCGACTTCCTCAGAAAGATCTCCACGCCCAAAAGACTGCCTCCCGAACCCTTCCTGAGCATGGGGGCCAAGGCCCGGCTCATGTTTGAAGAGTTCAACGCAAAGACGGAAATCTAACCCCACCCTAGCGCACTCCTGCAAAAGGAAAGGATGCCGAGAAGCCCCTCCGGCATCCTTTCCGCAGGAGTCAAACGCCCAAAGGAGTTTGACATGGAATTCATTAATTCGCCGGAATGTTCTGAAGTCATAGGCCCTTACAGCCATTGTGTGAAGGCCGGAAACACCTACTACATCTGCGGACAGGTTCCCTTCCACCCCGTCTCGGGACAGGTCGTGGGCGCCACGATCAAGGAGCAGGCCTTCCAGACCCTGTTCAACCTCAAGCTGGTCCTGGACGCTGCGGGCCTCGATATCACCGACATCGCCAAGACCACCGTTTTCCTGACCAGCATGGACGATTTCAACGACTTCAACGAGGTCTACGCCGAGTTCATGGGGGACCACCGCCCGGCGCGTCTCTGCCTCGGAGCCAGCGAGATCGCCCACGGCTGCCTGCTGGAAATGGATGCGGTCGCCTACAAGGAATAACTGCCAAACGCGTTGTGGCCTTTCAACTTTTCAACAAACTCCAGCCCTTACTGTGAGGTGTACGATGGTGCCTAATGGACAGAGAGGTATTAATTTTGACCATGCCCCGTTCTCGCCCGTGCATAGAAAAATCGCGATCGGGACCTTTATGGGCCAGATCTGTGACGGCTATATACTGGGTATTGTCGGCATTGCCCTGACCTATGCCACGGGAGCCCTCGGACTGGACGGCTTCTGGATGGGACTGATCGGAGCGGGCGCGCTCTTCGGCATCCTGCTCGGCAGCCTGCTCGGCGGAATCGTCATCGACCGGGTAGGCAGAAAGACCGCCTATTCCTTTGTCGCGATCTTCAGCCTGGCCCTGTCCGTTCTGCAGTTCTTCTTGTCCGATCCCACAACCCTGGTGGCGGTACGCTTCCTGCTGGGCATGTGCGTGGGCGCGGACTACACGGTCGGCGTGGCCCTGCTCAGCGAATGGACCCCGGAACGGATTCGGACCAAAATGATGAGCTGGCTCATGGCCGCCTGGACCTTCGGCTACATCATCTCCTACTTCGCCGGGCTGCTCATCGCTTCCAAGGGCGGCGACATGGGGGAAAGCGGCTGGCGGTGGATCATCTCCTCCTCCGCAGTGCTCGCCCTGCTCACCCTGATCGTCCGCGTCGGTTCCCCGGAATCCCCGAGCTGGACCCTGGCCAAGAAGGGCTCCCGTGCGGCCCTCGACCTTATCCACCGTCATCTCGGCACGAACTACGACCTGCCGGAAAAGAAGGAAGAGAAGCCTTCCGCCTCGTTCTTCCGCCTCTTCAGCCCCGCGCTGTGGCGCAACACCATCACCTCCTGCACCTTCTTCCTCTGCCAGGTCCTGCCCTTCTTCGCCATCTCCATCTTCCTTCCCGTGGTCGTCAAGGGACTGCACATCGCCAATCCCCACGCCTCGGGAATGATGTATAACGGTTTCACCATGGTCGGCGTCATCATCGGCATCCTGATCGCCGACGTCATCTCCCGCCGTGCGTTCCTGCTGTGGACCTTCTACGGAGCAGCGGCCATTCTGACCGTCATGACCGTCTGGCAGAACATGCCGCCCACCCTCGCGCTGGTTCTGCTGGGCGCCTTCTCCACCGTGCTGGCCATCTCCATCGTGGCTGAGTGGCTGTATCCGCCCGAGCTCTTCCCCACCGAGCTCAGGGGTTCCGGCGTCGGTCTGACCATCGCCGCCAGCCGCATCGGCGCAGGCATGGGCACCTGGATGCTGCCGGTCGTCATGGAACAGTACGGCGTCACCGTCACCCTGGGCTGCTGCATCGCCACCCTGGTCATCGGCGGCCTCGTCTGCCAGGTCCTGGCGCCCGAGACTTCGCCCAGGTTCATGAAATCCCGTTCCGAAGCAACACCCGCAACCTCCGTCTAGCATGCCGGCCACCCCTTAACCCCGGCATGACCCGACCTCATGATGTCCCCCGGCTCGCCTCCTTCCGGGGGACATCAACTTTTTACGGAGTCACGACCCATGTCCACCCGGACCCTGCACCTGTCCGCCTCCTCCTCCGGCTACGGCTTCACCGTACTGGCCGCCTTCAGCTGGTCCCTGATGACCCTGTTCGCAAAGGCCATGCTCGCGGCGGGGCTGTCCCCCATGGAAATCTCGTTCTGGCGGGCGGCCATCGGCGGCCTCTTCTTCATCGCCTCCGCCGCTTCCCTCCGCGCCTTGCGGATTCCTCCCGCCCGGGCGCTGCTGTTCATCCTCTGGGGAATGCTGAGCATCGCCGGACTGTTCCTCGTCTTTCTGCTGTCCATCCAGTACAGCGGCGCGGCCATGGGGGAAATTCTGCTCTACACGGCTCCGGTATGGGTGGCGGTCTTCTCCAGGTACATCTCGCACGAGGAGGTCTCCAACCGTAAATGGCTCGCCATCGTCATGGCCCTTTGCGGCGTGATCTTCATCTGTTTTTCCGGCGGCAGCATCCGGGGCGAGGTCTCCCCGGTCGGCATTCTCTGCGGCCTGGCCTCCGGACTGTGCTACGCCCTCCAGTACCCGTTCTTCAAACACTGGCAGAAACATTACCGAACCGAAACGATATACGCCTACATGGAAATGGGCGGCGTCCTGGCCATGCTGCCCTTCGTCCACTTCCACACCGCCTACACCCCGCAAACGTGGTCGATGGTCGTGCTCATGGCGTTCTTCACGGGCTACCTCGCGTTCTGGGCATACGGCCAGGGGTTGAAACGGCTGCCGCAGGTGCACGTGGCCGTGCTCTGCAACCTGGAGCCGATCCTGGGCACGGTCTGGGCCTGCCGCTTCTTTGACGAGAACTTCTCCCCGGCGGGCTGGGCCGGGTTCTCCCTCATCCTCCTCGGCGTCCTGATATTGGCCACGGAGCGGCCCCGACATGCCGGGTAGCATCTGGATCAATTGCAGCGAGGCGTCCGGCGACATGTACGCCGGAGCCCTGGCGGGCGAACTGCTCAGGCTCGACCCCCAACTCGAAATCGGCGGTCTGGGCGGGCGAATGCTGGAGCGCGGCGGGGCCAAGGTGCACTTCCCCATGGCCCGCCTGTGCTTTGCCGGATTCATCGACGTGCTGCGCGGCCTGCCCGGCATCTTCCGCCTGCACCGCGAGATCGTGCGGGCATGGAAACGGCATCGCCCCGACGTGGTCGTCATGATCGACTGCCCGGATTTCAACCTGCCGCTGGCCAAGGCCGCCCACGCCATGGGCATCCCGGTTCTCTACTTCATCGCCCCGCAGTTCTGGGCCTGGAAGCAGCAGGGGCTGAAGACCCTGCGACGCTGCGTGCGCAGCACGCTCTGCGCCCTGCCCTTCGAGCCGACCTTCCTCCGCGACCGGGGTTGCCGGTCGCTGTATGCGGGCCACCCCCTCCTGGACATGATCCCCCTGCAAAGTCTGGATCGCGTCCAGGTCGATCAGTACCAGGTGGGCATCATGCCGGGGAGCCGGAAAAAGGAGATCGCCTTCCTCCTCCCCGCATTCGGAGAGGCGGCGGCGCGCATCCACCGCGAAATGCCCTGGATCTCCTTTTCAATCGCCAGAGCCCCGGGCATCGGCCGACGCTATGTGCGCCGGTTCTGGCCGGACGGCGTTCCCGCCGTCATCGTGGAACCCGACGACCGGTTCGAGATGATACGGCGATCCGGCATGGTGCTGGCGGCGTCGGGAACGGCGACGCTCGAAACCGGCCTGATCGGGACCCCGACCATCGTCGCCTACAAGCTCGACCCCCCGGCGGCC
Source organism: Pseudodesulfovibrio mercurii (assembly GCF_000189295.2). Lineage (NCBI taxonomy): Bacteria > Pseudomonadati > Thermodesulfobacteriota > Desulfovibrionia > Desulfovibrionales > Desulfovibrionaceae > Pseudodesulfovibrio > Pseudodesulfovibrio mercurii. The sequence continues at coordinate 1,386,760 of NC_016803.1, forward strand.
TATCTCCTGCGCAGGCTAGCCACGTCGAAATGGATCAGCCTGACCAACATCCTGCTCCGCGAGGAGGTGTTCCCGGAATACCTCCAGGAGCGCGCCACGGCGGACAACTGCCACGCACAAATGGCGGCATGGCTGAACGATCCCGACCAGCTGCCGCATATTCGCAACAAACTGCAAGCGCTACGCCGCGTCGCCGGTCCCACGGGCGGCATCCGGTTCGCGGCGGAAACGATTCTTGCCCAACGGAAAGGAGAACGGCAATGAACATCGGCTTCATCGGAACGGGCAACATGGGCGGGGCCATCATCCGAAGGCTCAAGAGCGCGGAAGGCATCACCGTCTTCGGATTGAACCGGACCAGAAGCAAACTGGAGGCGCTGGCAAAGGAAACCGGGCTCATCCCGTGCGCCGACATACGGGAACTGACGGAGAAATCGGACATAGTCGTCCTGGCCGTGAAGCCGCAGCACGCCGAGGCGCTGTGGTCCGAGACCATTCCGGCCTTGACAAAGGACAAGTGCCTGGTTTCCATTGCGGCGGGTCTGACCCAGGCGGACCTGCGGCGCGGCGTGGACGGCATCTGCCCCGTCGTCCGCACCATGCCCAACAGCCCGTCCCTGATCGGCGAGGGCGTCACCGCCGTGTGCTTCGACGACCCCGGCCTGACCGACCGGCAAAAAGAGGGCGTCCGTGCCATGTTTCAATACTCGGGAGACGTCCACGTCCTGCCGGAGCAGCTGTTCGACGTCTTTACCGCGGTGATCGGTTCGGGACCGGCGTTCATCTTCTACCTCATCGAAGCCATGATCGAGTCCGGGGTGGAATTGGGGCTGGAGCGGGAGAGCTCCTCCCGCATGGTCAAGAAACTGTTCCGGGGCGCGAGCCTCATGGCGGAACAATCGGACCGGCACATCGCCCTGCTCCGGGAAATGTCCGTGGCCCCGCGCGGGACGACCATCGCCGCCCTGGCCCATTTCGACCGCACCGCCGTGCGCGGGAACATCATGGATGCGATCCGGGTCGCCTTTGATCGCAGTGTGGAGATGGGCGGCGGCTCCATGTCCTAGATCCACCGGCGAAGCGCCGGCAACAACCGCCCCGCGCCCCGGCGCAGGACAACGTGAATGGATATGAAACAGGATAAAAGAGGCAGGCAGGCCAACCGGGAAGCGCTCCTCTCCCTGGCCGTCTATGCCCTGTATTTCGCTTGGTGGTATGCCTGCGGCTACGGCCTGGGCTCGGGCGATCCCGAAACGTACGACTACGTCTTCGGGTTCCCCGCATGGTTCTTCTACAGCTGCATCGTGGGCTATCCGCTCATCACCCTGCTGCTCTGGGCGGTCATCCGGTTCCTCTTCAGAGACATCCCCCTGGACGCCGACGGAACGGCCCCGGAAGAGGGAGACAAGCCATGAACGCCTCGATCCAGATCGTCATCCCCGTGATCGTGTACCTGGCGGCGTCCATCGGCATCGCCCTGTGGGCCCGCGGACGATCCGACGGCGCCACCTCGCAGGGGTTCATCGAGGAATACTTCCTCGGCAGCCGGTCCATGGGCGGCTTCGTGCTGGCCATGACCATCGTGGCCAGCTACGCCAGCGCCAGCAGCTTTGTCGGCGGCCCCGGCGTCGCCTACCGGCTGGGCCTCAGCTGGGTGCTGCTCGCCATGATCCAGGTCCCCACGGTCTTCCTCACCCTGGGCATCCTGGGAAAACGGTTCGCCATCGTGGCCCGTGAAACCCGTTCCGTGACGATCACGGACTACCTGCGCGCCCGGTACCGCAGCGACACCGTGGTCATCCTCTGCTCCCTGGCGCTGATCGTCTTCTTCATGACCGCCATGCTGGCGCAGTTCATCGGCGGGGCCCGGCTCTTCCAGACCGTCACGGGCTACCCCTACGTCGTGGGGCTGGCCCTGTTCGGCCTCAGCGTGGTGCTCTACACGGCCGTGGGCGGATTCCGCGCCGTGGTCATGACCGACGCCATCCAGGGACTCGTCATGACCACGGCCGTCGTGGTGGTGCTGCTGGCGGTCATCAAGGCGGGCGGCGGCGTGGCCCGGTGCGTCGCCACCCTGCGGGATATCGACCCCGGTCTGATCACGCCCACCGGACCGAACAACGCGGTGCCCCAGCCCTTCACCCTCTCCTTCTGGGTGCTGGTCGGCATCGGCGTCCTGGGCCTGCCGCAGACCTCGCAACGGTGCATGGGCTACCGGGACTCCCGGGCCATGCACCAGGCCATGGTCGTCGGCACCCTGTTCATCGGCTTCATGATCCTGTGCGTCCACCTCGCCGGGGCCTTCGGTCGCGCGGTGTTCCCGGAGTTGCCCGCCGGCGACCTGGCCATGCCCACCCTGATCGTCCAACTGCTCCCCCCGGTCTGGGCGGGTATCTTCATCGCCGGGCCCATGGCGGCCATCATGTCCACCGTGGACTCCATGCTGCTGCTCGTCTCGGCGGCCATCATCAAGGACCTGTACATCCAGTTCAGGCTGCATGGCGACGCCTCGGCAATGCCCGTGGCCATGCTCAAGAAGGCGAGCTTCGCCATCACGGCGGTGGCGGGCCTGCTGGTGGTCATCGCGGCCATCGAGCCGCCGGACCTGCTGGTCTGGATCAACATCTTCGCCTTCGGCGGGCTGGAGGCGGCGTTCCTCTGCCCCATCGTGCTCGGGCTCTACTGGAAAAGGGGCAACGCGGCCGGGGCCATCACCTCCATCCTCGGCGGCGTGGGCGCCTACATCATCCTGTCCCTGGCCAAGCCGGACATGGGCGGCATGCACGCCATCGTCCCCACCACCCTTGTCAGCGCGGCGGGCTATGTCGCCGGTTCATTACTGTTCCGGAGTAAGGAAAAGCATTCCACCGCATTATGAATGCCGGACATGACGGCCTGCGGTCTGCCTGATCGGCGAATCTCTTCATGGGCGGCATTCATTGAATCGAATGCTCCGCCGCTCGTTTTGCATCGGCTGCCGCCGCATGCGTCGAATGCGCCCTTTAGTCTCATTCCACGCCGCGCCCGACCATGTCGGATTCCTGCCAAGCTCTTCAACTGCGATACCGGGACAAACGAGACGTCACGAAAAAGGGGTATCAAATAGTTATTTGATACCCCTTGATATGCAGTGACGGATCGTGGGCCTTGTCACGACAGGTCGTCAGCCAACCCCAGAATGCCACCTGCATTCATCATTTCAGCCAGTGAAGTTCGCCACATCGTCAGAAAAACACGTTGCACACGCCTGGAGCCACACGGAACCCCGCAGGCGGCAACACCGCAGGGACAAGAGGCGTGGCCTTGCCGATTAGTCGTATGCCTTGCGGGTCGCCTCGTCCGCAATGGAGGCCGCAAGCACGGGCTGCCACTCCGGAGTTTCCCAGGAGCCGAGCTTCGTGTGCATGAGGCGGTATTTTTCCGGGATGGGATGGGTGCCGACGACGACCTTGATCCCGTACCGGGTTTCCAGAAAGGACTTGAAGGTCTCGATGTGCGGACAAGGAGGGTAGCCCACGATAAGCCCGGTGGCCAGGTGGATGACGTCCACGCCGTTTCGGACCATCTCGTCGCCCAGATACTCCACATTGCCGCCGGGACAGCCGTTGCAGGTGGTGTACCCGACCAGTTCGATCTCCTTGCCTTCATACAGGGAAAATGCGCCCGCGCGCTCGCGCATGGCCCGCAGGCACTTGCCACCGGCGCAGGTCCGGTAGCGGTCACAGATGACAATCCCGATCTTGATCGGCTTGCTCATAACAACTCCTTTACCGGGACGACCCGGCACGAACTCAGGGACAGGACTCCGCCGAAATGCCTGTGTCTGGAAATATCGCCCGGCCGGGCTACTCCACCAGCTCGACCCGTGCCCGTTTGGCCACGCCGTGGATGTGCCGCTCCATGGCCCGATGGGCCTCGGCCGCGTTGCCCGCCTGGATGTGCCGCATCAGCTCCTCATGCTCGCACACGGTCTCGACCACGCCCTCGTCAAAGGCCAGGGGCAGCTTCTGGCTCTCGAAAAACAGCTCCATGAACGGGGAGATGGCCTCGGTGAAAAACCTGTTGTTGGCGGCCTCGATCATCAGGGTGTGGAAGGAAAAATCGAGATCGAAGAAGGCTGCGTAATCCTGCCGGGCCATGGCCTTGCGCATGGCCTCCACCACCGCATTCATGTCCGCGATCTGCGCGTTGGTCCCGTTGACCGCGACCAGCCCGGCAATGGCCGGCTCGATGGCGTAGCGGAACTGGTACATCTGGGACACCCGGCCGGACAACTCCCTGGGAATCTGCACCTTGGCGACGGAGGACGGCGCCGTCCCGCCCGGCTCGCCTCCGGCCAGGAACATGCCCTTGCCGGGCCTGATCTCGATCCGTCCCCTGGCCTCCATGGTCACCAGGGCCTCCCGGATGGTCGGTCGGCTGAAGGGCAACTCCTCGGCCAGCGCCCGCTGGGACGGCAATTGAAACCCGCTGCCCCACCCGTTGTCGGCGATCATGGCCTCGATGCTCTCCACGGCCTCGTCCGACCGCGACTTGCGTCCCACAGTGTTCTCCTTGCTCACATTGCCTCCCGCGCTTTCCCGGGCTGAAGCAAACCATCCGACCGGCAAAACGCAGACCGTGCGGTCAGACCAGTTTATATTCACCTCTACACCACACTCACCAGGACTCTGTCCACCTCTTTTTTATGAACCGACAACTTTGTAGGCAAATCCCACTTTTTACACCTTTTTGTTAAATTTTAACTATTTTTTAAAAGCTAATTTTTTAATATTGACAATATTTACAATTTGTACCACCAAGGACTTACCGGTCATACCGGCTGGTAAAAAACCGTGTTTACCGCAACATCAATTGGAGAGAGAGAGAACATGAAAACCCCGATCAGCACCTTCTGCAAGATGGTCCTCGCGTGCATGCTGGCCCTGGTCCTTGCCTGCGGCCCCGCCCTGGCTTCGGACACCCTTTCACAGATCAAGGACGCCGGAGTCCTCAAGGTCGCCGTGCCCCAGGACTTCCCCCCCTTCGGTTCCGTCGGCCCGGACATGCAGCCCCTCGGCTATGACATAGACATGGCTTCCCTGATCGCCGCCAAGCTCGGCGTGAAGGTCAAGCTGGTCCCGGTCACCAGCACCAACCGCATCCCCTACCTGACCACCGGCAAGGTCGATCTGGTCATCTCCTCGCTGGGCAAGAACCCCAAACGGGCAGCGGTCATCGACTTCTCCGACGCCTACGCCCCGTTCTTCAACGGCGTTTTCGGCACCAGCGACGAAAAGGTCGCCGGACCCGCCGATCTGGCCGACAAGACCGTTGCCGTCACCCGCGGCTCCATCGAGGATCTGGAACTGACCAAGGTCGCGCCCGAGTCCACGGTCATCAAACGGTTCGAGGACAACAGCTCCACCATTGCGGCCTACCAGACCGGCCAGGTGGATCTGGTCGCCACCGGCAATGTCGTGGCCGCCTCCATCAACGAGAAAAAGCCCGCCAAGATGCTGGAGACCAAGTTCATGATCAAGAATTCGCCCTGCTACGTGGGCATCGCCAAGGATCAGCCCGCGCTCATGGCCAAGGTCAATGCCATCATTGCCGGCGCCAAGAAGGACGGCTCCCTGGGCGCCATTTCCGAGAAGTGGCTGCACAACCCCCTGCCCGAGAACCTGTAGCCACCATCCGGGGCGGGAGACAGCCCTCCCGCCCCGTCAAGGCCATGCCATGTCATATCAATTTTCCATAGAGCCGATCATCAACAACTGGGACCTGTTCGTGGGCGGGGCGCTGACGACCCTGCTCCTGACCGCCCTCGGGTCGGCCGTCGGCATCGGGGCCGGGATTCTCGGCGCGGTCTCCCGGGCCTGGAAGTTGAAGATCCTGCACCCGGTCTACACCGTGTACGTGGAGTGTGTCCGGAACACCCCGTTCCTCGTCCAGCTCTACTTCATCTTTTTCGGCCTGCCCGCCCTCGGCGTGAAGCTGAGCGGATGGGAGGCCTCGTTCCTGGCCATGGCCCTCAACCTCGGGGCCTACTCGACCGAGATCATCCGGGCGGGCGTCCAGTCCATCCCGCGCGGCCAGGTCGAGGCTGCCGAGTCCCTGGCCCTGAGCCGGTGGCAGACTTTCCGTTTCGTCATCCTGCGGCCGGCCCTGAAAAACGTCTGGCCCGCCCTGTGCAGCCAGATCATCATCGTCATGCTCGGCTCCTCCGTCTGTTCCCAGGTGGCGGCCCAGGAGCTGACCTACACCGCCAACCTGATCCAGTCCCGAACCTTCAGGGCGTTCGAGATCTACGCCTTCAGCACGCTCGTATATCTCCTGCTGGCGGTCGTGGTGCGCAAATGCCTGAATGTCGTGGGGCACCGGTTCATCTTCGGGAGGACGGCATGATCGAATTCACCCTCTGGGACATTGTCCGGCATCTGCTCGTGGGAGCGGCCTGGACCATCGGGCTGTCTCTCATCGCCTTCGTGTCGGGCGGCATGGTCGGCCTGCTGATCCTCATCGGCCGCATCTCGCCGCGCCCCGCCCTGTCCCGACCGGCCCGGACGTACATCGAATTCTTCCAGGACACGCCGCTTCTGATGCAGCTCTTCCTGATCTTTTTCGGCGTCGGGCTGCTCGGCTTCGACATCTCGCCACTGATCACGGCCGCGCTGGGCCTGACCCTGTTCACCAGCGCCTATCTGGCCGAAATCTGGCGCGGCTGCGTGGAGTCCATCGCAAACGGCCAGTGGGAGGCCGGGGAAAGCCTGGCCCTGAGCCGCTGGCAACAGCTGCGTTTCGTCATCCTGCCGCAGGCCGTCCGCATCGCCGTGCCCCCCACCGTGGGGTTCTCCGTCCAGGTGGTCAAGGGAACCGCGGTCACCTCGATCATAGGCTTCATGGAAATCACCAAAACCGGTTCCATGATCTCAAACGCGACATTCAGGCCGCTGCTTGTCTACGGCATGGTTGCCGTGGGATATTTCATCATCTGTTATCCGCTGTCGGCCCTGGCCAGACAGGTGGAAAGGAGGCTCCATGCCGCTTGTAGCCGCTGAGGGCATTCACAAGAGTTTCGGGAACAACGAGGTCCTCAAGGGCGTCGATCTCAAGGTCAAGGAAGGCGAAGTCGTGGCCGTCATCGGCCGCAGCGGCTCCGGCAAGAGCACGCTGCTGCGCATCCTCAACGGTCTGGAGTCCTTTGACGACGGCATCCTGGTCATCGACGGCGAGCGCATGACCGGCATGGAAAAGGACCTCCGCCCCCTTCGGCTGAAGGTGGGCATGGTCTTCCAGCAGTTCAACCTGTTCCCCCACCTGACCGCCGGGGAAAACGTCATGCTCGCCCCGAGACAGGTCAAGAAGGCTGAGGCAGTCGAGGTCCGCGCCCTGGCCGAGGAAATGCTCGCCAGAGTGGGCCTTGCCGACAAGTTCAACGCCTATCCGGACCAGCTGTCCGGCGGCCAGCAGCAGCGGGTGGCCATTGCCCGCTCCCTGGCCATGCGGCCCAAGGTACTGTTGTGCGACGAGATCACCTCGGCCCTGGACCCGGAACTGGTGGGCGAGGTCCTGGAGGTGGTCCGCAAGCTGGCCGAGGAGGGCATGACCCTGATCATGGTCACCCACGAGATGCGCTTTGCCCGCGAGGTCGGCGACAAGCTCATCTTCATGCACCAGGGCAAGGTCCACGAGCAGGGCGACCCCAAGGCGCTCTTCGCCGCCCCGACCACCCCGGAACTGGCCTCGTTCATCCAGGCCATAGATTAACTTCCAACCGCGAGAAGCAAATGCATACCATCCACACCAATCCCGAACGGCTGCAACGGTTCCTGACCGAGATCGCCGAGTACGGGGCAACCCCCAACGGCGGCGTCACCCGGCTGGCCCTGAGCGACGAGGACCGGGACGCCCGCGACCGGTTGAAAGCGTGGTTCGAGGCCGCCGGCTGCGAGACGCACATCGACCGCATGGGCAACATGTTCTTCGTCCGACCGGGGAAGAACCGGTCGCTCGCCCCGGTCATGACCGGCTCCCACTGCGACTCCCAGCCCCAGGGCGGCCGGTTCGACGGCATCCTCGGCATCATCGGCGGTCTGGAGGCGGTCTGCGCCCTGAACGACGCGGGCGTGACCCTTGAGCGGGACCTGATCGTGGTCAACTGGACCAACGAGGAAGGCAGCCGCTTCACCCCCGGCACCACCGGCTCCGGCGTGTTCGCGGGCAAGCTCGACCGCGAGGCCATGTACGGGCTGACCGACCGCAACGGGTTGACCTTCGGCGGTGAACTCGAGCGCATCGGCTACAAGGGGGCGGAGGACTTCGACCCGCGCCCCCTGCATGCCAATTTCGAGTACCACATCGAGCAGGGACCGGTCCTGGAACGGCGGGGCAAAACCATCGGCGTGCCCAAGGGCATCGTCTGCCTGCGCTGGTACGACGTGGAGATTCAGGGCGTGCCCAACCACGCCGGGCCCACGCCCATGAACGAACGGCAGGACGCCATCTACGCCTTTTCCCGCATGGCCTCCCGCATCTTCGACATCGGGCTGAACGCCGACGGGGTGGTGGCCACCGTGGGCGAAGTGCATCCCTCGCCCAACTCGCGCAACGTCATCGCGGGCCACGTCCACTTCACCATAGACATCCGGGGCTGGGACGAGACCGAAACCGACCGCGTGTGCGCGGATATTGAGACGGCCATCCGGCAAAACGCCGAAGCCACGGGCTGCACCGTGGACATCCGCCGGACCTGGGCCGTCGAGCGCGCCCCGTTTCATCCGGAACTGGTCGCCCTTATCCATGAATCGGCCGAAAAGCTGGCCCTGCCCGCCCTGGACATGGTCTCCGGGGCATCTCACGACACCGTGTACATCAACCAGTTCGCGCCCAGCGCCATGATCTTCGTGCCCTCCATCGGCGGGCGCAGCCATGCCGAGGTGGAGGAGACCTCCTGGGCGGACTGCGCGGCCGGGGCCGACGTGCTCCTGAACTGCATCATCAAGACGGGCAACGACCCGGAAGGCGTGTCCTACGCCATGGCGGACTGAACCGCACCGACACATAAAGGAATGAACATGAGCGACATCGAATTCGAAAAAATCTACCGTGACGAAGACGTGGACCTGTCCGTGCTGGACGGCAAGACCGTGGCCATCATCGGCTACGGCAGCCAGGGCCGCGCCCAATCCATGAACATGCGCGAAAGCGGGGTGAAGATCATCGTGGGCGCGGGCGACCGCACCCGCCACTCCAGCTGGGACAAGGCCGAGGCCGACGGCTTCACGGTCTACTCCATCGAGGAGGCCGTGGACAAGGCGGACATCGTCCACATCCTGCTCCAGGACCCGGCCCAGCCGTCGGTCTACTACGAATCCATCCACGGCCACCTCAAGCCGGGCCAGACCCTGAGCTTCGCCCACGGCTTCGCCATCCTCTACGGGACCATCAAGCCGCCCAAGGACGTGGACGTGGTCCTGTTCGTGCCCAACGGCCCCGGCCCCGTGACCCGGCAGAAGTACAAGGACGGCTCCGGCATCTGGGGCTGCGTCAGCGTGGACCAGGATGTCAGCGGCCACGCCCGGGAAACCGCCCTGGCCATCGCCAAGGCCGTGGGCTCCACCCGCGTCGGCGTGGTGGACATGACCTTCCAGCACGAGACCGAGGGCGACAACTACGAGGAGCAGGTCCTCTACGGCGGGACCATCCACCTGATGCGGACCATGTACAACATCATGGTCAAGAACGGGTATCCCCGCTCCTTCGCCTATGCCAAGGCGATCCGCTCCATCCGCTCCATCATCGACGATATCGACGCCGTGGGCATTGAAGCGTATCTTACCTCCCGGGCCAGCCGCACCTGCGAGTTCGCCGTGCGTCACAGCGGCCCGCGCGTCATCAACGAAAAGGCCATGGAAGAGATCTTCGCCGAGACCGAGCGCGGCATCTTCGCCCGCAACTGGCTCCAGGAGTTCTCCCTCGGCATGCCGACCCTGAACCGCATGCGCCGCACCTGGGCCGAGTCCGACATGGAGCAGACCGGCACGATCTGGCGCGAGAAATTTGGCAAGTAGCACACCCCTCGCCCGGAGCGGGGGAAACGACCTCTCCCCCATTCCGGGCCAATGCAAAGCAGGCCGAACCAACGAGGTTTACCATGCCTTATCCTGACGGATTTCTGAAAAACCGGTCATCATACGAACCGAGCAAATATGCGGTCATCACCACCGAGGGGAGGGTCAACAACGTGGTGCCGGGCATCACGGGCTGCACCCTGTCCATCCTGGCCTCACCCAAGCTGGGCGCCAACTTCGTGCAGCTGGTGGGCACGGTCTCCACCGAAGGCGGGACGACCATGCCCTACGGACGGGCCGAAAACATCGAGACCTTCCTGTTCGTCATGGACGGCGAAGGGACCCTCGACGTGACCGTGGACGGCCAAACCGAGACCCTGGCCGCCGGGGGCTACATCTACTCCCCGCCCGGCGAGGGCATCGGCTTCGCCTCCAGGGGCGACGCGCCGGTGACCATCCTCCTCTACAAGCAGCGCTTCATCCCCCATCCAGACCCGGCCATGAAACAGCCGTGGAAGGTCAGCGGAACCATCCGCGACATGCAAGAGGGATTGTACGACGGGATGGACAACGTGTTCATCCGCGACCTGCTGCCCGTGGACCAGGCCTTTGACATGAACTTCCACACCCTGGCCTTCCTGCCCGGCGGCTGCCATCCCTTTGTGGAGACCCACGTGCAGGAGCACGGCATGTACATCTACCAGGGCCAGGGCCTCTACCTGCTGGACGAGGTCTGGCTGCCCGTGGAGTCCGGCGACTTCATCTGGATCGCCCCGTTCTGCAAGCAGGCCTGCTACGGCACCGGCCTGGAACGCATGGAGTACATCTACTCCAAGGACTGCCACCGCGACGAGGCCATCTAGCCCCGCCGGAAGCGGCGGACACAGGGCGGACCGGTTCCCGAACTCCGCCACAAGGCACGAAAAAGGGTTCCAAGCATTGACTTGGAACCCTTGCCCTTCTGATGGTTGAGCGGGAGGGAATCGAACCCGCGACCTCTTGCATGCCATTCCAGGACGGGATTCGTTTACTATGAACGTATTGCGGAATGACACGGTCTTCAAGGCAACATTTTCTTCGCGTGTGGTTGTAATCCAAGCTCCCCGGCAAACACTGAACGGAAAGCCTACCCACCGAAGCGATGGCGATGCGATAAACAAAGCCGAGTGCGTATGATCGCACTCGGCTTTTTATGTGTAATGGACGAGCCGAATTCAAGGGGAAAGAAACGAGCGCAACGCCCCCGCGCTACAGACTTTCGTCAACCATAGAATGAGTGGGACGTACTACTAATACAAGACAGTCACAGCAGAAGAAACTCTTTTGGCCTTCTCCACCGCACCCTCGACGTCGTCGGCAAGCGCCAAGGCAACGCCAAGACGCCGGACTCCGGCGCATTCGCCTTTCCCGAAAATCAACACCTTGGTATCCGCCTCGCGAAGCGCGACATCAACACCGTCAAAGGCGGGCTTGTCCGAAGTGCCATTGGATAGAATTACACTCGAAGCGGCGGCTCCGTATTGACGGATACCCGGAATCGGCAAGCCCAGGACAGCCCGTACATGCAGGGCAAATTCACTTAAATCCTGAGAGATGACCGTCACCAATCCCGTATCGTGCGGGCGGGGGGAAACTTCACTGAAGATAACGTCATCATCTTTGACAAAGAGTTCGACCCCGAAAAGGCCACGCCCACCCAAGGCGTCCGTGATCTTGCGTGCATATTCCTGCGCTTTCGCACGGGCCGCCTCACTCATGGGTTGCGGCTGCCAGGATTCCCGGTAATCCCCGTTTTCCTGCCGATGCCCGATCGGCTCACAAAACGTTGTTCCATCAATGTGACGCACGGTTAAAAGGGAAATCTCATAATCAAAAGGTACGAATTTTTCGATAATGACGCGCCCTTTACCGGTCCGGCCGCCGGACTGAGAGTACTCCCAAGCCTTTTGGATATCGGCCTCGCTTCTCACAGTGGATTGGCCTTTTCCGGAAGAACTCATGACGGGCTTGATCACACAGGGAATGCCGATTTCCGCCACTGCCGCCCGATATTCCTCTTCCGTATCGGCGAAGCGGTAAGGCGAGGTGGTCAGGCCGACTTCCTCGGCGGCAAGACGCCGAATGCCTTCACGATCCATTGTCAGCCTGGTCGCATTGGCAGTGGGGACGACATTGAATCCCTCCTTTTCAAGCTCGACCAACGTAGACGTGGCAATGGCCTCAATCTCAGGCACGATATAGTCCGGCTTCTCTTCCGTAATAACTCGACGAAGCGCATCGCCATCCAACATGGACATGACATAGGAACGGTGCGCCACCTGCATGGCAGGAGTATCTTCATAGCGATCAACCACAACGACCTCAATGCCAAGACGCTGCGCTTCAATCACAACTTCCTTACCAAGTTCACCACCACCAAGAAGCATCATTTTCTTTGCCGATGCAGTTTTGGCTGTTCCTAATATAGTCATAGCAAGTCCCTTTGAATTAATTAATATCAGGCGTTACGCAAGGAGCCTCTATGCCAAATTTCCCCCGGAATTGGAAGGATTGTTCTTTTCGATTTCCGGGTGAATACGGCTCTCATCGAACCAGGCAGCCCGTGGGAGGACAGGAGTGGGTTCACGCCGCGTACCACCGGGGGGGCGTTCCGGCTGTGACCACTCCGATATCCTTCCGATATCATTTGTATATTCTTTTGCCTGTTCCACGAGAAAAGGCCTAGAAGGAAAACCTTCTAGGCCTTTAACATTCTTGGTGGAGCTGGAGGGAATTGAACCCACGACCTCTTGAATGCCATTCAAGCGCTCTCCCAACTGAGCTACAGCCCCACGGCGTTGGGAAAGTCAACTTGTCCCAAGGGGACGGTTTTTGTCAACAGAAAATGTGTTCAAATTTCACCGGGTCCGAACGTTTTTCCAGGGGGCGGTCAGAACTCGGCGCGGCGGATGGTGCCGCCCGGACGCTGGACCGTGCGGTGGTATTTGACCGCGGGCAGGCCGAAGGACATGACGCAGACGATCTGATGGTCGTCCGGGATGCCCAGCCGGGCCGCGAACTGCGGGACGATGGCCGTGAACATGGCCTTGGCGATGCCGTTCCAGACCGTGCCCAGGCCGTGGCTGTTGGCCAGCAGCTCGAAGTAGCTCAGGGCGATGTGGCAGTCGGCCATGGGCGAGAGCGCGTCCTTGGGGGCCGAGGCCACCAGCAGATGCGGGGCGTTGCGGAAGAGCACGTCCGTGCCGTCCTCACAGCCGCGCACATAGTCGGCCATGCGCTCCCAGCCCGCCGGGAAGCGGTCCTCGTGCAGCAACTTCAGGGCCTCGGCCGTGACCTCGGCGCGCAGCCGGTCCATCATGGCCGGGTCGTCCACCACGGTCAGGGTGGTCTGGCGGCGGTTCACGGCCGTGGGCGCGTGGGACACGACCTCGAGCAGGTGGCGGATGAGGGCCGGGTCAACGCCCTCCCCGCGGTAACGGCGGGTGGAGCGGCGGCCCATGAGCAGGGTCTCCATCCGGGCCGGGTCAGGGAACATGCCCTTGAGGGGCAGGCTGTCCGCCGGGTCCTTGCCGAAGACGCTCAGGGCGCCGGGCTTGCACACGGCCAGGCAGTGCTGGCACTCGATGCAGCGGGCCTCGTTTTCGGGCCGGACCACGGGCAAACCGTCCATCTCGATGACACCCCACAGGCAGTCCCTGGCGCACTCCCCGCAACGGGTGCACTTGTCCGCATCCACCGTGAAATGCAACATGACCATTCTTTCCTCCGATTGTTTCCGGCCACCATACCAGATTACGCCGCAAGCGGAAGCAGGCACTTTCCCGTGCGGCGGTTCCGTGGAGGTAGGAATCACGTCTTTCCGCCGCGTTGCGGTCTGAAAAGGGGCGTCGGCCAAGTTCACAACAACGCGGTTTTGGTATAGAGACGAGTATGATGCGGCGAGACGACGCCCGCGCCGGGGCTCCGCGACAAACGGGACCCGTGGGCCACATGAAGGAGAACGCGATGCAACGGACGATGCGCACACTGCTGTCCGCGGCCGGACTGGTGGTCCTGGCCGCCGCCCTGGCCTGGGCCGCCCAGGTCATGAGCGTCCAGGTACGCGCCGGGCAGCTCCGGGACAAGCCGGGCTTCCTGAGCAAGGTGGTCGGCGAGCTGGAATACGGCGACCAGGTAGACCTGACCGGCGAACAGGGCGACTGGCGGCAGGTCAAGTCCCTGGGCGACGGCCGGGCTGGCTGGATGCACTTCTCCGCCCTGACCGAACGGGAGATCGTGCTCAATCCCACGGACAAGGACGTGGCGGCCGCGGCCGATTCCGACGAGCTGGCCCTGGCGGGCAAGGGGTTCAACAAGCAGGTGGAGGACCAGTACAAGCGGCAGACCCGGCTCGACTACGCCAAGGTGGACGAGATGGAGAAGATCGTGGTTCCGCAGAAGTACATCCGGGAGTTCCTCCGGGTGGGCGAACTCGGAGGCGACCGATGAACCGCCGACAATTCATCAAAGGGCTCGGCCTGGCCGCACCGCTGCTTCTCTCCCCCCTGGTGTCACGGGCCGTTGCCGGGCTGTTCGACGAACTGACCGACGTCCTGCCGGACGAGGTCACCGCCATGCTCAAGTCCGGCAAGAAGCTCATCTCCGGATTCCAGGACATCACCCCGGAACAGGAACACTACATCGGCCGGTCCGTGGCCGCCGTGATCCTGTCCCGCTACCGCTACTGCAACCACCGCAACGGCCAGCGCTACGTCAACGTCATGGGCCAGGCCCTGGCCCAGGCCTCGGACCGGCCCGAGACCTTCGGCGGCTATCATTTCCTTATATTGGACAGCGACGAGATCAACGCCCTGTCCGCGCCCGGCGGGTTCGTGTTCGTGACCAGAGGGCTGCTCGGCTGCTGCGGGTCCGAGGACGCCATGGCCTCGGTCCTGGCCCACGAGATCGGCCACGTGCAGCGCAAACACGGGCTCCAGGCCATCCAGAAGTCACGCATCACCGAGGGGGCCACGGCCCTGGCCCTGACCGGCACCGCCACCCTGTCCGGGGGCAAGCTCAAGGAAGTGACCCAGGCCTTTGACGACTCCATCCAGGACATCACCACGACCATGATCGACAGCGGGTATTCGCGCTCCTTCGAGGAGGAGGCGGACCACGACGCGGTGGTCATCATGCAGCGCATGGGCTACGACCCGGACGCCATCATCGACGTGCTCAACGCCATGCGCATGCGCTTCACCCCGCAGAGCACGGGCTTCGCCCGGACACACCCCTCGCCCACGGACCGCATCAACAACGTCCTGGCCATGATCGGCACCTACCACCGGCCCACGCCGATCAAGCCGCGTTGCGACCGGTTCGCGGGCATGACCAAGGGGCTGTAGGGTGTCCCGGAGGCTGAGAAAGGTCCTGGCCGGACTCCTTTTCGGCCTCATCGGGGCGGCACTGGCCCTGGACGCGCAGGTGACGGGGCTGCTCGACGCGCCGGAGAACCTGACCCGGGACCTCCGGGTCCGGGCCCTGGCGCACCCCGGCGCGGCCACGGACCGCATCCGGCTGGTCCTGCTCGACCAGAAGTCCCTGGACTGGGCCAAGTCCTCCTTCGGCCTGGGCTGGCCCTGGCCCCGTCAGGCCTACGCGCCCATGGTCGAATTCTGCCGACGCGCCGGGGCGGCCTCCCTGTCCATGGACGTGATCTTCACCGAGCCCTCGGTCTACGGGGTGGCCGACGACCAGGCCCTGGCCGGGGCTCTGCGCTCCATGGGCCGGGCGGTGCTCGCGGCCTCCTTCGCCCGGTCGGACGGATCGAGCCGGACCTGGCCCGCCCACGTGCCCGCGCCGTCCTTCACGGTCGGCGGCGAAGCGGTCCTGCGCCGAGCCGAGGTGGCCACCTTTCCCATCCCGGACCTGACCGGCGGAACCCTTTCCGTGGGCAACGTCAACGTCCCGCCCGACGCGGACAACGTCTACCGGCGGCTGCCCCTGCTGGTCCGGTTCGCGGGCGGGTACGCGCCCTCCCTGCCCCTGGCCGCATTCCTGGCGGACCGGCCCGAACCCGTGACCCTGGCCCCGGACGAGATGCGCGTGGGCGCGACGAGGATTCCGCTCACGCCCGAAGGGGACGCCCTGCTCAACTACCGCGGGCGCAACGCCTACACCGCCTACGGCGCGGCCGCGCTCATGGAGAGCGGCATGCGGCTGGCCGAGGGCGGCGAGCCGGTCATCGACCCGGCGGACCTCAAGGGCAGACACGTGCTCTTCGGCTTTTCCGCCACCGGACTCCTGGACCTGCGGCCCACGCCCATGGGCGGGGTCTCCCCCGGCGTGCTGATCAACGCCACGGCCCTGGACAACCTCCTGTCCGGGGACTTCCTGCGCCCGGCCCCGGCCTGGACGGACGCGGCCACGACCCTGCTCTTCGCCGTGCTCGGCGGGCTGGGCGTGGCCCTGCTGACCAGCCTGTGGGCGGCGGTGGCGGCCTCGGCCGGGACCCTGGCCCTGCCCGTGGCCTACGGCGCAATCCTGTACGCCCAGGGCGTGCGCACGGGCATGGCCGTGCAGCTGACCGGATGCCTCGTCGCCCTGTTCCTGGCCGGGACCTGGAAATACGCCACAGAGGGCCGCCGCAAGCAGTTCATCAAGTCCGCCTTCCGGCAGTATCTCAGCCCCAAGGTCATCGACCAGCTCCTGCAACACCCGGAGCGCCTGACCCTGGGCGGCGAACGGCGCGAGCTGACCATCTTCTTCTCGGACCTCCAGGGATTCACCTCCATCTCCGAGGGCCTCGACCCCGAGGCCCTGACCGGGGTGCTCAACGACTACCTCTCGGCCATGACGGACATCATCCACCACCACCAGGGGACCGTGGACAAGTATGAGGGCGACGCCATCATCGCCTTCTGGAACGCCCCCCTGGACCAGCCAGACCACGCCCTGCTCGCGGTCCGGGCGGCCCTGGCCTGCCAGGCGAAGCTGGCCGAGATGCGCCCGGCCCTCCGGGAGCGCACCCACGCGGACGTGTTCATGCGCATCGGCCTGAACACCGGCCCGGCCGTGGTCGGCAACCTCGGCTCACGGGAGCGGTTCGACTACACCATGCTCGGCGACGCCGTGAATCTGGCCTCCCGGCTGGAGTCCATCAACAAACGGTTCGGCACCTACACCATGGTCTCGCAGGCCACCCTGGACCGGCTGGGCGGCGAGATCCCGGCGCGGGAACTCTCCCGCCTGCGCGTGGTCGGCAAGCGGGAGGCCGTGACCGTGTTCGAGCCCCTGTCCGGGGAGGAGCACCGCGCCCGGCAGGCGGACCTGGCCGTGTTCGCCGAGGGGCTGGCCCTGTTCCGGGCGGGCGACTTCCGGGCCGCGGCCGTGACCTTTGCCGCCATCGCCCCGCGCGACCCGGCCGCCGGGAAATACGCGGTCAAGTGCGCCGAGCTGGCCGCCGACCCGCCCGAGCAGTGGGACGGGGTCTGGACCATGACCGGCAAATAGCCCCTTCCCGATCCCATTCCGGCCCGGCCCGCCATCGGCCAAAACCGCCGGAAACAGCGTCCCACGGCCCTTTGCGGCCCATTGCCCCGCCCTTCCGAGGGGAATCCCAACCGTCCATGGACATTGAGATAAAACCCCTGTCGGGGGCTGCCGCTTTTTTCACGTCCTCATTCGCGTCCGAAATTTCCAGGCGATCATGCCAAAATTAGTAATAATATTTATCTCGACATTTTTCCTCTTATAATCCGGTGTGTTACGAAGCAATCGGACTTCCGGACGCATGGGGAAAACTGAAACCGGGTCATTTTATTTTCAACAGCCACCTGTTGAAAACACAAACCAATCGCGTGTAATTCACATAAACAGCCGTTTAAAATAGGCCTTGCAAGTCCAGGCAGAAAGCCACTTCCGAGGTCGTTCTCCACACCGCAACATACTGGCTTAATGATTTTTTTTGCAATTGACTCGAAAACGCCTCATAGCTATAAACTAGGTCAGACTGCTCAAAACAAAACTCATCACGTTCTGACTCAGGAGTTCACCATGGCGGACGCGAAAATACACCAGCTTGATGTTTCCCTGCCCGGAGCGGGCAATACCCAGACCTACCACCTCGATCCGGGCACCCCGGTCAAGTTCGAGTTCGATCTGGCCAACGCCGTGTTCTCCGGCACGGACGGCAACCTCCAGATCACCGTGGAGGGCGGCGGCACCGTCATCCTTGAGAATTACCAGGCCCTGGCCGACTCCGGCGGCCTGCCGCTGTTCGAGATGGTCAACGGCGAGCAGGTGGCGGGCGACGTCTACATCTTCGCCTTCGACGGCGTGGACCAGAACGCCGACGTGGAGACCGCCGCTGGCAACAACACCGGCAGCTCCGGCGCGGGCCAGTACAACGACGATCCCGGCACGCTCTTCGCGGGCATCCAGGCCCTGGGCGGCCAGGGCGACGCCTACGACGGGCACGCCTTCCCCACCCTCGTCGGCGTGCTCGGCAACGTGGCCCCCATCGCCAACGACGACGCGGCCTCCGTCACCGAAGAGGGCGATCCCGACTTCATCGTCGGCCGCCATATCGTCTTCGTGGACAGCGAGGAGGACTACGCGGCGGCCATGGCGCACGCCGCCGAGGCCGAGGGCGGCCCGGTCTCGGGCGAATATTTCCCCCTGGCCACGGGCGGCGGCTTCTATATCCTGTATCCCAACCCCCCGCAGACGGACGAGACCATCCAGGGCAACGTCATCGACAACGACGTGGACCCGGACGGCGACCATGATCTGCTGGCCATGTACACCGTGGACTACGTGGGCACGAACCACGACGGCGTGGACCCCGACCCGGTGGAGATCACCTCGGACGACACCACCATCGTGGGCAAGTACGGCGTCCTGATCATCGACACCGACGGCCACTGGGAATACACCCTGAACCAGACCTGGGCCGACGCCATGAACGAGGGCGATCACTACGACGAGGTCTTCCAGTACACCATCGCCGACCCCGACGGCGGGGTGTCCAACACCGCCACCCTGACCATCACGGTCAACGGCGCCAACGACATGCCCGTGGCCCACGACGACCTGAACGTCCAGGCCGTCGAGACCGGCGACTCCACGGACTACGACCTCCACGCCTCCGTGTACGACGCCGACCTGAACGGCGAGGGCGGCCAGGTCACGGTGCACGACAGCGACCATTACGACTATACCTCGGGCGGCAACGTGCTCATCCACGGCAACGTCCTGGCGGGCGACGACGCGGGCTCCGTGAGCGACACGGACGTGGACGCCGGCGACTCCCCGGACGGCCGGACCATGTTCGTGGTCGGCGTGTACTCCCACGCCACCGAGACCGTGGACTACATCCTGCCCGACGAGCAGAACCCCGACTTCACCCCCTCCGCGGACCAGGCCTACGACCAGGCCGCCATGGACCCGACCGCCTCGGTCACGGTCAACGGCGAGTTCGGCGTGCTGACCATCCACGCGGACGGCTCCTACGACTACCGCCTGTACACCCCCGAAGACGGCGACGCCTATGACGCCCTCAACGCCCTGAACTACGGCAGCGAGGACAACGTGGACGCCTTCTCCTACGGCATCATGGACGACTCCGGGGCCTTCAGCTACGCCAACATCTCCTTCACGGTGAACGGCGCCAACGACGCCCCCACGGCCAACGCCGACGTGAACAACGTGGCCGAATTCGGCCTGCGGTTCGCGGACGACGCCGACTACTCCGCCGTGGTCACCGGCAACGTGGTCGCGGGCGACGCCAACGGCGGCGTGGCCGACAGCGATGCGGACGACTCCCTGATGTACGTCTCCACGGTCTCCTCCCAGACCGGGGAAAGCGACACCCTGTACACCGACGACAACATGGACCCGGACGGGACCGTGACCATCAACGGCGAGTACGGCATCCTGACCATCCATGCGGACGGCAGCTATTCCTACGCACTCCAGAACGAGTGGGACAACGTCCAGGCCCTGAACGAGGACGACACCAGGACCGACGTCTTCACCTACACCCTGACCAACGCCTACGACGACGGCGTGTACAGCGCGCCCACCACCCTGACCATCAACGTTTCCGGCTCCAACGACGCCCCGGTGGCAGTGGCCGACGCCAACGCCTTCGTCGAGTCCGTGGACGACGAGGCGGCCGTGTCCGTCATCGGCAACCTGCTGGCGGGCGACGCAAGCGGCGGCGTGGCCGACACCGACGTGGACAACTCCCTGTCCGACTTCACCGTGACCGGCGTGACCAGCGACAACACCACCAACACCGCGACCGCAGACACCGACGGCTACGACTTCGTGCTCAAGGGCGAGTACGGCACCCTCTATCTGAACGAGGACGGCTCCTACAAGTACGTGGAGGATCAGAACGCCACCAATTGGATGAACAACGACAGCACCCCGGTGACCGACGTCTTCACCTACACCATGTCCGACAACGAGGCCACGAACACCGGGTATTCCTCCTCCACCCTGACCATCACCATCGATGGAGCCAACGACGCCCCCACGGCCCAGGCCGACACCAATACCCTGACCGAGTCCGTGGACGACGCGGCCGCCTCCTTCACCACCGGCAACGTGCTGGCGGGCGACGAGCACGGCGGCGTGGCCGACACCGACGTGGACAACGACCTGTCCGACTTCACCGTGACCGGCGTGACCAGCGACAACACCACCAACACCGCGACCACAGACACCGACGGCTACGACTTCGTGCTCAAGGGCGAATACGGCACCCTCTACCTGAACGAGGACGGCTCCTACAAGTACGTGGAGGATCCCGACGCCACCGACTCCCTGAACGTCGACGACCACCCGACCGACGTCTTCACCTACACCATGTCCGACAACCAGGACGGCGACGCCAAGGAAAGCACCGCCACCCTGACCGTGACCATCGACGGGGCCAACGACTCGCCGACCATCGACCTGTCCATGGGCACGGTCCACTTCGTCAGCGAGAACGCCGACTACAACAACATGATCGGCACCTACGAACTCGACGCGGACGGCAACCCGATCAATCCGCAGATCATCCTGGAAAACATCAACACCGCGCACGAGGGCGACCTGCTGACCACCTACGAGGACGGCCAGGAACTGCACTACTTCCTGGTCAGCGTGGGCCGAGGCGCGACCCCCACCGGCACGCCCGAGTTCGTCCTGAACACCGAGACCGGCGAGTGGGATATATCCTTCAGCGGCAGCAACAAGGTCTACGACGCCCGCTTCGACAACATGGACCTGAACGTCGGCGACCCCGAGAGCACCTTCCGGATCGAGGACCTGGCCGACGGCCGCCTCCTGAGCGTGGACGACCAGCTCAAGGAGGGCTACAAGAGCCGCGGCGACGATGACGATTACGACGACGTCATCATACTGGAACACGACGATCCCGGCACCGGATTCGAGAACACCTTCACCGAGGGCGGCGGCCCCGTGCTCATCGCCGGCGAGGTGAACATCTCGGACGTGGACTCCGCGAATATGTCCCAGGCGGTCATCACCCTGACCAACGCCCAGGACGGCGACTCCCTGAACATCGACACCTCGGCCCTGCCGTCGGGCATCACCGCCACGGTCAACGGCACCGAGATCATCCTCTCCGGCGACGCACCCATCTCGGACTACGAGTCGGCCATCGAGCTGATCACCTACAACAACGGCTCGGATGACCCGGACACCAGCGACCGGCTGATCGACGTCCGGGTCTGGGACGACGGTGCCGATCCGACGGGCGCGCCGAGCAACATCGCCACGGCGACCATCCATATCATCGCGGTGGAAAACAACACCCCGCCCGTGGCCGTGGACGACACCGGCACCGGCACGAGCACCGGCGACGTCGAGGGCATGAGCGTGATTCCCGGTTCCGACGGCTACACCCTGGTGGCCCAGGAATACGACAGCCAGTCCGGCGAGTGGGTCTCGGCCGAACTGACCCAGTGGGGCACCGGCAACGGCGCACACTACGGCGTCGGGGCCGCCTCCGACGGCAACGGCAAGGACCAGTTCATCGAGAACGACGGCGCCGCCGAACGGTTGCTCATCCAGTTCGACGACCCGCAGGAGTCCGTCAGCCTGAAGTTCACCGCCGACAGCAACGGCCAGGAATCCATCCAGGCGTGGGATGCCGAAGGCAATCCGATCACCGACCTGACCTTCAGCGAAACCGGCGACGTGCTCACGGTCTCCAGCGCCACCTCGGACATCGCCACGGTGGTGATCATGGCCGACCCCGACGATCCGGACGCCTCGGTGGCCCTCAAGGAGGTCTACGACTCCACTCCGGCCGACATCTCGTCCGTCGTCTTCGCGGCGGCGGTGGTCACCGGCAACGTTCTGGCCAACGACCATGACGCCCAGGACACCGACTACACCGACGGGCCGGGCTACCCGGACGGCTCCACCGAGCTGACCGTCACCGGGGCCGCCGCGGGCGACCTGGACGACCTGACCCAGGCCGAATACGACCAGTACCTGGCCGACGGCGACTTCGACGGCGATTCCGGGACCTTCGACCTGGACGACGACGGCGCGGGCGCGACCATCCACGGCCTGTACGGCGACCTGGTCATCGCCGAGGACGGCTCCTACACCTACACGACTTACGACGGTCTGGCCTCGGGCGACTACACCGAGTCCTTCACCTACCAGGTGTCCGACACGGACGGCGCCGTGGACTACGGCGTGCTCGAAGTCACCGCGACCATCGACAACCCGGTCCTGACCACCGAGGACGACCTGGGCCACGGGGCCTGGATCACCGACCCCGGTGAGGACGTCCCGGTCTACGGCTTCGTCGCGGGCGACGTCTCCCACGTGAACTTCTCCGACGTGGACGGCGCCGACAGCTGGGACGCCGTGTCCGACAGCATCGGCCTCGACGTGAGCGGCGTGACCTCGGTGGGCACCGATTCCAACATCATCCAGGTGGGCCTGCTCGGCATCGGCCTGTCGAGCACGGACCTGGCCCTGGGGTACTTCGACGGTTCGGGCGAAATCGGTCACGGCCTCGCCCCGAGCCCCTCCGGCTACGTCTCCGCCACCGAATCCATCATCCTCGACTTCGGCAACGACGGCGTCGAGGAGCCCCAGGACGTGGCGGTCACCCTGCGCAACGTCGGCGACACCGAGGACATCGTCTTCACGGTCACGGACACCGACGGCAACACCTACACCTTCCACACCCTCGGGGCGGCCAACGGCACGATCCTGACCGATGCGGGCGGCAGCGGCGTGACCCTGCTCAAGAGCAACAACGAGCAGTACGTGGTCCAGGGCACGGCCGTGGATGGCGACGGCAACGGCGAGGTGCTCATCGACACCATCACCATCACCGCGGGCACGAACGCCTCGTTCGTCCTGTCGGCCATCGACGTGACCGCCGGTGGCTCGTGGCAGCAGACCGGCACCATCCCCGGCACACAGACCATCGTGCCCGCCTCCGGCAACCTGCTGGAAAACGCTTATAGCTCGGACAACGCGGGCATGACCGCCGCCATCGTGGGCTCGGGCGTGGGCCTCTGGGGCACCCTGACGGTGGACTCCGCCACCGGCGACTGGACCTACACGCCCCGCAGCGACGCCTTCAGCGCCGACACCGCGACGGACGGCCCCACCGTGGAGCAGTTCACCTACCAGGTGACCGACGCCCACGGCCTGACCGAGACCGCCACCCTGTACGTGCCGGTGCACCACAACGCCACGGTCACCGACACCGCCTCCGAAAACGGCGACGTGATGTACGGCAGCGACGGCGACGACACCCTCTCCGGCCTGGGCGGCAACGACTTCCTGTACGGCGAGGCGGGCGACGACACCATCGACGGCGGCGCGGGTCACGACTACCTGAGCGGCGGCGACGGCATCGACCACCTGTACGGCGGCGACGGCAACGACTACCTGTTCGGCGGCAGCGGCGACGACGTGCTGCACGGCGGTGCGGGCAACGACCACCTGTTCGGCGGCAGCGGCAACGACACCCTCTGGGGCGGCGCGGGCGACGACGTCATCGACGCCGGTTCCGGCGACGACACCGTCTTCATCAGCTCGGGTCACGACACCGTCACCCTGGGCGCGGGCGCGGACACCATCATGGTGGACCCGAGCTACCTGACCACCGGCGAGACGCCCAGCTCCATGACCGTGACCGACTTCAACATCCACGAGGGCGACGCCATCGACCTGGGCAGCCTGTCCAGCGGCGTGGTGGACGTGACCTCCTCCGGCGACAGCGGCGACCTGGTCCTGACCATCGGCGGCGTGGACCCGGCCGGGGAGGACATCACCATCACCCTGCAGGGCGTGCTCCCGCCGACCCACGACGTGGTCGATCACCACGTGGACCTGTCTGCCACCGGCGACGACCTGAACACCGTGGTCCAGCACATCATCAATTCCGGTGGACACACGTCCTAGACGAACGACAACCCCGACCCGGCCCCGAGGCCGGGTCGGGATTCCCTTTGCACAGGCGATTCTCTCCTGAACGGAGATGCGGATATGAGCGACGACATGAATACGAACGAAACCACCATGCTCGGCACCTACGCCCTGGACGGCAACGTTCCGGTGGACCCGGAGATCGTTCTGGCCAACTGCCGCGACACGGCCATGCTCGGCCGGCTGGTGGACATGTTCGCGGGCGACCCGGACATCCGGTTCTTCCTGCTCCCGGACGTGGACCGAGCAGCGGTGGACCTCGCGGGTCCCTTCCATTTCATCCGGGACGCCGGGGACTGGGTGCTGGCCAACAGCGACACCCTGCACCACGTCCTGTTCGACGACGCGGGTTTCCATCCCGGCGGGCACGAGGGGACCTTCGCCCTCATCAGGCTGGACGACGGCTCCTATGCCCTGGACACCGGTTCCCACGCGGACGCGGGCGCGGACCTGCCGCACGACGCCCTGCTCGTGGACATGCCGGGGCACGACATCTTCGTGGACGGGCACACCGCCCACCTGGCCGGGCACCCGGACGGCCATACGGCGCACGCGGACGCGGACGACGGCCTGTTCATCGCCCCCTCGGTCCTGGGCGACGGCCAGAGCGAGATCGTGGTCACCAACTTCACCGTGGGCAGCGACCACCTGCACCTGTCCGAGAACCTGTCCGTCAAGGACGTGGTCGTGGACAACGAGCACGACCTGACCTCGGTGATCCTCGGCCAGAACGACCATGCGGGCGACGACATCGTGGTCAAGCTGCTGGGCGTCTCCCACCCGGACATCCCCGTGCACGACTTCCCCATCGACGCGGACCACTCCACCGACGACCTGATCAACCACCTGATCCACTCCGGCAGACACGTGGGCTAGCCCCGGCCGGAAGCGGGACATCCCTCGCACCATCGCGGCATCGCCCCGACAAACGCGCAACAGAAGGACCGATACGTCCCCGGCGCAAGGCCCTGCCGGACAAACAGGAACACGCCGCTCAACCCCATGCCCCGGAACGGCGCATCCCCTCGGATTCATGAGGAATCAAACAAAATGAACGGACCGGCCCGAAGTTTCCGATTTATAATTGGAGACGACCGTCATTTCTTGACCCAAAGTCCATAACCGGCTATAAGTTTAGCGGTAAGTTTCTTACACAACCCGGAAATGGGATCTGACGATGAAAAAACTTGTTCTTGCAATTCTTCTCTTTTCGTTGGCGCTGTCCGTGCCCGCCTTTGCCGATAACGGCACAATGACGCTCAAGGACAGCGTCGTCGCGGCGGTCAAGCAGCACCCGCAGATCAAGGCGCTCCTGAACAACAAGGACGCCGTCGCCAAGGCCCAGCTGTCCGCTCTGGGCCGCTTCTTCCCGTCCCTAGACCTGACCGGCGAGTACGGCAAGCAGCAGTACAGCAACTCGACCACGCGCAACAACGGAACGGACAAGCGCTGGCGCACTCCCTCCGAGTTCAAGGCCACGCTGACCCAGCCCATCTTCGACGGCTTCGACCGCTGGCACGACTACAAGCGTGAAGGCGCCCGTCTGACCTCGGCCGAAGGCCGCCTGGTGGACAACGTCGAGACCGTGGGCCTGGATGCGGTCCGCGCCCACGTGGACGTGGTCCGCCTGCGCAAGCTGGTCTCCCTGGCCGAAGACAACATCGCCGCCCACCAGCACCTGCTGGATTCCATTTCCGAACGCGTCGAAGGCGGAGCGGGCAACCGCGCCGACGAGATGCAGGCCAAGGGCCGCGTGGCCCGGGCCGAGACCACCCTGGTGACCTACACCGGCGAGCTGCGCGCCGCCGAGGCCGAATACATCCGCACCGTGGGCACGGCCCCGGTCTCCCTGGCCGATCCCCAGTACCTGCCCGACTACATTCCCGGCAAGGCCGACAACATCCTGGAACTCGCCCTGGACAACAACCCCAAGATCGCCGTGTACAAGGCCGAGATCACCGTGGCCGAACAGACCAAGGGCCAGCTCGAATCGACCATGTACCCGACCGTGGACGCCTACCTGTCCAGCCGCCACACCGACAATCTCGATGGCGTGGACTACTGGATTCAGGACAACAAGGCCATGCTGCGCGCCCGCTGGAACATCTTCAACGGCACCAGCGACTACTACGACATCCAGACCGCCGCGGCTCGCATCCGCGAGGCGCAGGACAACCTGCAGGACACCACCGACGACATCATCCGCCAGGTGGCCGCCACCTGGGCCGACTACCAGTCCAGCCTGAACCAGATCGAGAAGTACCAGGAAGCCCTGCAATACAGCATCGAATCCCTGGACATGTACCTGATGCAGTTCAACGTGGGCCAGCGCTCCCTGCTGGACCTTCTGGACGCCACCAACGAGGTCTTCTCCAACCGCGTGCAGCTCGAGACCGCGACCATGAACCGCGACTTCACGGTCTACAAGTTCCTGGCCCTCGAAGGCTCTCTCATGAAGACCCTCGAGATCGCCCCCTCCACCTACGAGCAGATGCCCACCGAGACCGCCGCCAAGTAAACGGCGCACACAATCGACTTCCCAGGGACGCGGCCACAAGGCCGCGTCCCTCTTTTTTTCCCCATTAAGGCGCATGAACAGCAGCGGCTCGGTAGAGCGGGCCATCTGCACATTTTTCGGGGACCCGTCTGATCCTCACGTAGGAAGACTACGCTGCGGTCAGCCGGGCCCCCGAAAAATGCACAGCTGACCCACTCTACCGAGCCTATCCTTAGCGCGGAGAGCCGCTGTTCGGGGCTGCGCCCCGAAGGCGCTCCAAAGAAGGGAAAAAAGCAAGGGCCTCGTCCGACACAACGTCGGACGAGGCCCTTGCTTTATTAGGACGCACCACAAAAACCTAGCAGCGCCTCGGGTGCGCAGCACCCGACAGCGGCTCTCTCCCCCGCGCTCGCACTAGGCTTTGATTCGCCCCGTCCTGGGGCTCACCCCTTCGGGGCGTTGCGGAAAGACCGCAACGTCCAAATCCGCTGTCCTGCGGATTTGTCGAGAGTGGGTCAGCTGTGCATTTTCTTCCGGCCGGGGCAACCGCAGCGTGCATCAGCTCTTAGGCCGAGCTTGCTCGGTCTTAGAGATGACGACAGCAGCGATAGCCGTCTACGTGAGGATTGGCGCGGCCGGAAAAATTGTGCAGATGGCCCGCTATCGGAAGCCGCTTACCGTCCCCAAAAACAAGCCCCGGCGTGGACGCCGGGGCTTTGCAACAACCAGATGGATGGAGAGAGGGTGTCACTTAATCCTTATCACCCAATAATCTTTCTCCTGTCGGAGTATTGATGACATCAGAAAGGGCTTCTACCACGGCGGGATCGAAGCGACCGGTCTCGCCGGACAGGATTTCCAGGGCCTGCTCCGGCCGCTGGGCGCTGCGGTAGGAGCGCGGCCGGATCATGGCGCAGAACACGTTCAGGACCGAGAGGATGCGGGCCAGGAGGATGATGTCGCCGCCCTTGAGCTTCTTGGGATAGCCCGAGCCGTCCAGGCGCTCGTTCATCTGGTAGATGGCGGTCAGCACGCCCTCGGCGATGTCGATGTCCTTGAGGATGCGGTAGGCGTATTCCACGTGCCCTTCCATGACGGCCATCTCCTCGGGGGTGAGCTTGCCCGGCTTGGTCAGGATCTCGTTGGGCACGAACATCTTGCCGATCTGGGACAGGTTGGCGGCGGTCTCGATCTCGGCGATGTCCATTTCGGACAGGTGCATGACCTTGGCCACCTCCACGGACAGCCCGGCCAGGAGCTTGGTATGGCCGCCCAGGTACGGGTCGGCGGCCTCGATGGTCGAGCCGAGGGCCTCCATGGCGTTCTTGATCAGCCGCTTGTTCTTCTCCTGGGCGGCCACGAACTCGGTCACGTCGCGATAGACCTCGACGATGCCCTGACAGACGCCGTCCGTGCCGCAGTACGGGGACTTGGAAACCTGGAACTGGTGGCGGCGGGAGCGGATGTAGATGGGCTCGCTGATGGTCATCTTGCGGTTCTCGCGGACCACCACCTCGTCGATGGACTCCAGCCGCTTGGCCGTGTCGAAACCGAACACGGCGGCGGTGTCCATGCCGAGGAGTTCCTCCCTGGGCCGTCCTGCGGCCTCGGCAAAGGCGTCGTTGACGTAGGTGAACTTGCCGAGCGGGTCCTTGAGCACGATGAATTCGTCGATGTTGGCGTTGATGGAGTCGATGAACAGCTTCTGCTCCTCGATCCGCGTGGCCAGGGCGCGGAACTGCTCGGCGATGCGCTGGCTCTGCACCCCGGTCAGAATCCACCAGGCCAGCCCGGCGATGAGCAGGGCTGTCAGGATGCCCAGCCCGGCCACGGTGTAGACCGTGCGCCGGAACTCGACCACGGGCCGCATGGCTTGGTCGTAGTCGATCTCCTGGACCAGCCACCAGGCCGGGCCCGGAATGCGCACGCCCAGGGAATAGACCCGGGCGTCGCCGTCCTCGATGCTCGGACGCAGGCCGAAGGGGATGTGCCCGTTCTCGCCGATCTCGATGGGGAAGGGCACGTCCAGGAAGCCGTCGGCGGTCCAGGGCGCGACCTCACGGTAGCCCGCCCCGCTCTTCTGCATGAGCCGGGTCTTCTCGCCCTTGGCGGCCAGGGGCGAGTTGGACAGCAGTTCGGTGATCTTGCCGGAAATCTGGCGGGTCATCATGAGCACGCCAACGGCCTTCTGGCCGGGGGTCTCGTCGGTGCCGCCCACGGCGTCGGGCGGGAAGACGGGCACGAAGATGTCCATCTCCAGCCCCTGGGCGGTCTTGCGCAGGGTGGAATACTGCGGCCCGTTGTCCCGGATGGCGGCCATGGCCAGGCCGGTCTGCTCCTGATTCATGGGCGGCAGGTACCCGTCCGTGGCGATGTAGGCCTCGCCCTTGCGGCTGAGGATGCGGGCGTTGAGGAAACCCGCGTAGGTGGAGAACTCGCGGAGCATGTTCTCCATCATGGGCAGCTGTTCGGCCAAGGTCGTCCCCTCCTCGCCTCCGGCCGCGCCGTCGGCATGCAGCCGCCCGAAGAGGTTGGACAGGTCGCCGGCAAAGGAGTCCACCTCCGAGGCGTAAAGCCGGAAGAGGTCGGACTTGATCAGCCGGTCGCCCTGGTGGGACAGGTTCTCGAGCCAGGAGCCGATGACCTCGGTGCGCCCCTGGGTCAGGAGCTGGAACCGCTTCTGCTGGTTCTCCAGCACCGCGGCCTCCTTGTCCCGCACCGTCCTGGCGGCGAGCAGGACAATGCCCGCCGAGATGACCAGCACGAAGGCCAGGACCACGCCGATCTTGACGCCCTGCCCGGCCCCGCCGATTGACTTGGGGACCGCTGCGGTCTTGGTAAGATGTTCAGCCATGTCGCTTCTCCATCTGGTTTGTGGCCACGCCCTTGACGGCGGGCCTTATTGCTTCGCCTTTTCGTAGGTGGTCCGCTTCTGCGGGGCCACGTGCATCCAGCGGTACTTCTCGTTGATCGAGTACTGCGGGATGTAATGCTTGTACTTCGTATGGGACAGGACCATGTCGGTCTGATTGTCGAGAATGTAGATGTCGTCCGTGGCGTAAACCGCCAGCACGGCGTGGCCGATGCCCCGGATGGCGTCCTTGACGGCCACGATGCGCAGCTGGTCGTCGGTGAAGCCAAGTTCCTGAAGGGCGTAGAACTTGGCGATGGAATAGTCCTCGCAGTCCCCCGACTTCTTGAGAAATTCCCAGGGCGTCTCCCAGTAGTCGCTGACGCCCCAATTGGCCATGTCCAAACGGTACGGCCACTTGTTGAAGAACCTGGTCACGGCCCGGAGGCGGTCCATCTCGGACTTGTCGCCGACCTGTGCCTTGAGGGTGTTCCAGGCCTTCTTGGAGGGATGGTCGTTGGTCCGGTCGTCCTTGAAGTACCCCTTCCAGGCCTTCATCTTGTCGAGCACGCGCGTCCACTTGGGCAGTTTCTGGATCTTGCCCTTGAACTCCAGGGTCCCGAACAGCTGGCGCTTGTCGGACTTACCCGTCGTGTGATTGGCCGGCGCGGGTTGGACCGCCGAGGGCACGGCGGTCGCGGGCCGGACCGCTTCGGGCCGGGCCGTGGCCGGGTCCGGCGTCGCCTGGGCCGCAACGGCTCTCGGGGACAGGACCAGGACCACGGCCAGACAGGCCGCGCAGAGCGCAACCATTGCCGCCGAGTATGTCCCCCGCATCGGCCTCATCCACGCCTCATCGTTCCCTGAGCGCGTTCTGTTTTGCCTTGAGCAGGGGCTTGAGCAGGTAGTCCAGGACCGACTTGCGGCCGGTCAGGATGTCCACGCTCGCGGTCATGCCCGGAATGATGGGCAGTTGCTGTCCCCGGTAGGTGATGGCGTTTTCCTTGGTGCGCACCTTGACCAGATAGTGGCTCTCGCCCTTCTCGTCCTCGATGGTGTCGGCCGAGATGTTCTCGACGATGCCGTCCAGGCCGCCGTAGATGGAGAAGTCGTAGGCCGTGATCTTGACCTTGGCCTTCTGGCCGGGGTGCAGGAAGGCGATGTCCGAGGGTTTGACCTCGGCCTCGACCAGCAGGGTGTCGTCCAGGGGCACGACCTCCATGATGGATTCGCCGGGCCGGATGACGCCGCCGATGGTGTTGACCATGATGTGCTTGACCACGCCGCGCACGGGCGAGCGCACGTCGGTGCGGGTCACGCGGTCGCCGCCGGAACTCAGGTTCTCCTGGATGGAGTTGAGTTCCTGCCTGCGGGAGTTGATCTCCTCCAGCGCGTCGGCCCGGTACTCGGCCCGGGCCTGGTCGATGCGCCCCTTGGCCTCCTTGGCGGCCCGCTGCACGCGGGGGATGCCCAGGGTCAGGGCCTGCATGTCGCCGCGCAGCTGAACCACGGTCTGCTCCAGGCGCAGGTAGTCGAGTTCGGAGTGGATGTGCTTCTCCACCAACGGCTTGGCGATGTTGCGCTGCTTCTCGGCCACGTCCAGGCTCTGGCGGAGCTGGTTGCGGCGGGCGACCATCTCGCTGACCTCCTGCTGGCGCTGCTGGTACTGGTCCTCGAGCAGGCCGATGTCGATGTTCAGCTTGTTGCGCTGGGCCACGAAGATGCGCCGCTGGTCCTCGACCAGCTGGGGCGCCTTCTTGACCACGTCGGGCGGGAAGTCCGGTTCGGCCGCGCCGTCCGCCTCGGCCTGGAGCCGGGCGATGGCCGCCTGGTGCTCCAGGGCCTTGCTCTGGGCGTCGCGGTAGTAACTGGCGGCCTGTTCGTTGGACAGGCGGCAGAGAATGTCGCCCTTCTCCACGGTCTGGCCCTCCTGGACGAACAGCTCGTTCATGATGCCGCCCTCCAGGTTCTGGATTTCCTGAATGCGCTGGGACGGGATGACCCGACCGAAGCCACGCGTGCGCTCGTCGAGCATGGCCAGCTTGGCCCAGACGATGAAGATGACGATCATCAGCAGGATGGCCGTGGACATGAGGTAGGCAAGCCGGTGGCCCTTGCCGTACATGGCCTGGTCCACCTCGCTCATGAACAGGAGCGTTTCTCTATCGAATTTCTTGCTCATCGCGACCTCACAGGGAAACCTTGATTTGACCGGTCCTGAGGCCGTCGAGCACGGCCTTCTTGGGCCCGTCCACAACTATCCTGCCCCGGTCCATGATGACCAGCCGGTCCACGAGATCGAGCATGGAATGGCGGTGGGTGATGACGATGAGCGTCTTGTCCTCGATATATTTCCGCAGCCGCTCCTTGAGGCGGAATTCCGACTGGTTGTCCATGTTGCTCGACGGCTCGTCCATGATCAGGATTTCCGGGTCGGGCAGGATGGCGCGGGCGATGGTCACGGCCTGGCGCTGGCCGCCGGACAGGGAGGTGCCGCGCTCGCCGACCATCAGGCCGAAGCCCGCCGGGTGGTCGCGAACGAAGTCGTTGACCCCGGCGATCTCGGCGGCCGCGTTGATGGACTGGTCGTCCGCCTCGGGCAGGCCGAAGGCGATGTTGTCCTTGAGGGTGCCGTAGAAGAGCAGGCTGTCCTGGGAGATGTAGCCCACCTTGCGGCGCAGGTCGGCCACGTCCATCTGGCGCAGGTCGATGTCGCCCACCTGGACCGAGCCCTTCACGGGCTGGTAGAGGCCCACGCAGAGCTTGCCCAGCGTGGTCTTGCCCGCGCCGGTGCGGCCCACGATGCCGACCTTCTCGCCCGGCTTGAGCTTGAGGTTGATGTCGTGGAGCACGGCCTTGTCCGTGCCGGGATAGCTGAAGGACACGTCGGTCAGGGTCACGGACGGCTCGATGACGCCGTAGTGGAAGGCCTCCTTGTCGTCGGGCCGCTCGGACGGCATCTCCATGAGCATGTCCAGGGCGTTCAGGGCCATGCGGGACTGCTGGAAACGGGAGAGCAGCCCGGCCACGGCGGACAGCGGGGCCATGGACCGGCCGGACAGGATGTTGCAGGCGATGAGCCCGCCCACGGTCAGTTCGCCCTTGGAGATGAGGTACACGCCGGTGATGACCACGGCCACGGAGACCATCTGGGTGACGAAGACCGAGAAGGTGATGGACACGTTGGCCATGGTCTTGGCGTGGCTGTTGGAGTGGGCGGACAGGCCGACCACGTTCTCCCAGCGGGCCTGGATGCGGCCCTCGGCCATGGAGGTCTTGATGGTCTCGAGCCCCTGGACGATCTCGAACAGGAGCGCGTACTTCTGGGTGGATTCCTTGTAGTGGTTCTCGATGATCCGCTGGAAGGGAATCTGCATGAACACGCCCACCAGGATGACCAGGGGCACGGCCACGAATATGGGATAGGCGATGGGTCCGCCGATGAAGTAGATGACGCAGATGAACAGGACCAGGAACGGCAGGTCGATGAGCGCCACCAGGGAGGACGAACCGAAGAACTCGCGCAGGGACTCGAACTCGCGGATGTTGTTGGCCACCGCGCCCGCCGACTCCGGCATGTAGTCGAGCCGGGCGGACATGAGGTGGTTCATGATCTTGGAGCCGATGAGCACGTCGGCGTTGCGCCCGGCCACGTCCACGAAATAGGAGCGCAGGTTCTTGAGCAGGAAGTCGAACAGGTAGGCGATGGCGATGCCGATGGCCAGGGCCCAGAGGGTGTCGGTGGCGTTGTTGGGGATGACCCGGTCGTACACGTTCATGACGAAAAGCGGCGAGGCGATGATGATGATGTTGGTCATGATCGAGGCGCCGATGACGTGCTTGTAGATGGGCCAGAACTTGGCGATGACGCCCCAGAACCAGCGCTTGGTCTTGAGCAGCCGGAGCTCGCTGGCCCGCTTGTCCAGCTTGGACTTGCGGTGACAGAAGATGGCGTACCCGGTGTACTCCTCCTCGAGCTTGGACAGCGGCATCTCGGTCTCGTCCATGCCGTGGCCCGGCACGATGACCCGGGCCGTGCTGCCGGTGGTGTCCAGAAGCACGCAGGCGTTGCCCCCGCGCAGGAGCAGGATGCACGGCATGACCAGCCGGGTGATGGACCGCAGCTTCTCGCGGTACACGGTCTTGGCGGTGATGCCGATGCGCTCGGCCGAACGGACGATGGCCGCGGCGGTGATGACCCCCTCCTGCTGGGGGATGCCCGCCTTGAGGGTGGCCGAGGAGACCGGCTTGCCGAGCAGACGGCTGATGATGGACAGGCAGATGACCAGGGGCGGCTGAAAATCGATGTCCTTGGGGGTCAACCGCTCGTCGGTCTCCACCCGGGCGGGCCGCTCCATGCCCGGCAACGGCGGCATGCCCGGCGGCATCTGCCCCTTGACCGGCTGGCCCGGCTGCGGCCGACCAGCCTGCGGAGCGCCCGGTTGCGCCTTGCCGGACGCGGCATCCCCTTCCGGGACGGGCGCGGACGCCGGTGCGGCCTGGGTCGCGGACGCGGCGGCCGACTGGGGTGCGGCCCCAGGTACGGCCTGAGACGCCGACTGAGGCGCGGGTCCGGCCGGTTTGGCCGTGCCGCCCGGCATGGGGCCGGTGTCCATGCGCGTGGTCCCGGCAACGGGCTTGCCGTCGTCGCCCCTGACGGGGACGGGACGGGACGCGCCGGGGGCGGGCCTGGGCCCGGTCTGATCGGGCGAGGCTTCGGACCCGGTCCTGCGGTCCGGGGCGGGCTTCGGGGCTGCTGGTGACGCTTTCTTCTCGGGTGGCATACGGTTCACTTGGCTGAGGATTGCCTGTGCGCGGACCGCGAAAACGGGTCCGCCGTCCAATACTTACAGTAGTAGTGTCACAATCTTTCCCGTGAGGCCTGTTTTGTCAAGCCTCAAATAGATCATTCCTTAGCGATCCCGCACGGTTCATCAATGCGTGCGGGGGAAATACCGGTCGGTGTCCGCGTCCTCAGGCGGAGACCGAAACCCCGATCTTGCCCAGGGCACGGCCCGACTCCCAGTAGCGGTGGGCCGAGGCGATGTCGCGGAAGTCGAAGCGGCGCTCGTCCAGAAGCACGGCCAGCTCGTCCGCGTCGGTGAGCGCGGCCACCTGGTCGAGGATCTCGCCGATCCGTTCGCGCCCCCTGCCGGTGATCAGCGGCAGGAGCATGAAGACCACGTGCAGGGACAGGCTCTTGGCGTGCAGCGGGCCGAGATCGTGGGAGGAGCGGGTGTTGGTGGAGACCACCCGGCCGCCCATGCGGGCCGCCTTGAAGGAGGCGTCCAGGACGGGGCCGCCCACGGTGTCGAAGACCGCGTCGAACCCCCGGCCCGCCGTGTGTTCGTCCACGTAGTCGTCCACGCTCGCGGTCGTGTAGTCGATGGGCGTGCCGCCCAGGGCCTCGACCACGGAGGCCTTGTCCGGTGAGGAGACCGTGGCGAAGACCTCGGCCCCGGCGTGGACCCCGAGCTGCACGGCCAGGTGCCCCACGCCCCCGGCCCCGCCCTGGACCAGGAGCCGTTCGCCCGTCTTGAGCCCGGCCTTGTCGAACAGGGCCAGCCAGGCGGTCACGGCCACCAGGGGCATGGCCCCGGCGTCGGTCAGGTCCATGCACCGGGGTGCGCGGGCCAGCAGGCGCTCGTCCCCGACCATGAACTCGGCCAGAGCGCCGGGCAATCCCCGGACACCGCCGGGGCAGCCGAACACGCGGTCGCCCAGGGCCAGACGGGTCACGCCGGGCCCCACACCCTCCACGGTGCCGGACACGTCCATGCCCAGCACGGCGGGCAGGTCGGGCGAGAAGGCCAGGGCCGAGCCCATGGTGGCGATCTTGTTGTCGATGGGGTTGAGGCTCGACCCGGCCACCCGGACCAGGACCTGGCCCGGACCGGGTTCGGGCACGGCTATGTCGGACTCGGCAAAGGCGTATTCCCTGCCGTATTCTTCAATCAGCATGGCTTTCATGGATGCTTCCTCCACTTTTTCCATCCTACCCGCATCGCGGCGGGCTGTACAGGGGAGGCGAGGCGGCAACCCGCGCGAAAAGGAGTGGACCAACGCGCGCGCCTGGGTCATCATCTCCGGATGGCACGCACACAACACGCACAAACCCTCCGCCAGCCCCCGGTCCTGCCCATGTCCCGCGAGGAGATGGACGCCCTGGGCTGGGAGGAACTGGACATTCTCCTGGTCTCGGGCGACGCCTACGTGGACCACCCCTCCTTCGGCGCCCCCCTGCTCGGGCGCTGGCTGGTCCGCCACGGCTTCCGCACGGGCATCTGCGCCCAGCCCGCCTGGGACCGGCCCGACGACCTCCTGCGCATGGGCCGCCCGAGGCTCTTCGCGGGCGTCACCGCCGGGTCCCTGGACTCCATGCTGGCCCACTACACGGCCTTCCGCAAGAAGCGGTCCGACGACGCCTACACCCCCGGCGGCCAGGCGGGCGCGCGGCCCAACCGGGCGTGCATCGCCTACACCAACGCGGTGCAGCGGGCCTTCCCCGGCCTGCCCGTGATCCTGGGCGGCATCGAGGCCTCGCTCCGGCGCGTGTCCCACTACGATTTCTGGTCCGACTCGGTGCGCAAGTCCGTGCTGCTCGATTCCAAGGCCACGGCTATCGCCTACGGCATGGCCGAAGACTCCATCGCCATTGTGGCGAAGACCATCGCGACCATCCTGGACGAGGTCGGCGAGGTGGACCTGCGCGCCCTCAGGCCCCAGCTGGTCGGGCTGCCGGGCCTGGCCGTGGCCGGGACCCGCGACGACATCCCGGAGGACGCCGAGGTCCTGGAGCTGCCCTCTCACGAGGCGATCCTGGCAGACCCCAAGGCGCTCATCGAGGCCACCCGGCTCATGGAGAAGCAGGTCCACCAGAACAAGGCCATGGCCGTGCAGGAGACCGACGGACGGCTGGTCCTGGTCTCCCCGCCCGGCCCCCTGCTCGACACGGCAGGCCTGGACGAACTGGCCGGGCTGCCCTTCACCCGGCTGCCCCACCCGTCCTACCGCCAGCGCATCCCGGCGGCGGAAATGATCCGGACGAGCGTGACCACCCACCGGGGCTGCTCGGGCGGCTGCTCCTTCTGCACCCTGGCCCTGCACCAGGGGCGGACCATCCGCTCGCGGAGCAAGGCGTCCATCCTGAAGGAGGTCCGGGCCATCACCGAGGTCAAAGGATGGACCGGGTCCATCTCGGACGTGGGCGGCCCCAGCGCGAACATGTGGGGTGCACACTGCGCCTCGGACCAGTCCGCCTGCGAGCGGGCCAGTTGCCTGACCCCGCGCATCTGCAAGCACTACCGCGTGGCCCAGCGGGACTTCGTCTCCCTGCTCCGGTCCGTGGCCGACGTGAACTCCGTGGAGCACGTGCGCGTGGCCTCGGGCTGGCGCATCGACCTGGCCGTGACCGACATGCAGGCCCTGACGACCATGATCCGCGAATTTGTGGGCGGCCAGGCCAAGGTCGCGCCCGAGCACCAGGTGGACCACGTCCTCAAGCTCATGCGCAAGCCCGGCTTCGAGACCTTCGAGACCTTCCTGGACCTGTTCGACAAGGAATCGAAAAAGGCGGGCAAGAAGCAGTACGTCATCCCCTACCTCATGTCCGCCTTCCCCGGCTGCACCGAGGAGGACATGCGCAGCCTGCGCCACTGGCTCGATGCGCGCGGCTGGAAGCCCGAGCAGGTCCAGTGC
The DNA here is from genome assembly GCF_000189295.2 of Pseudodesulfovibrio mercurii. NCBI lineage: Bacteria > Pseudomonadati > Thermodesulfobacteriota > Desulfovibrionia > Desulfovibrionales > Desulfovibrionaceae > Pseudodesulfovibrio > Pseudodesulfovibrio mercurii. The sequence goes on from NC_016803.1 coordinate 1,424,318, forward strand.
TTCATCCCCCTGCCCGGCACGGCCGCCGCGGCCATGTTCCACGCCGAGTGCGACATGCAGGGCAACCCCATCCACGTGGCCAAGACCGACGCGGAACGGCTGCGCCAGCACGCCATCCTCATGCCCGATACCGGACGGCCGCCGGGCAACGCGCCGCACCGGGACCGGGGACGGGGCCGGAGCCGGAAGCACCCCCGGAAATGACCCGGCACGGACACCGAAACGACACCGGCGGGGTCCGCAATATTGCAGATATGTATATCCCCGACGCCTGAATAACATATTTGTAATATTTTTCTTCCCTTTTCGTATGCGGGACCGCCCGGAAAGCCAAGCCCCGCGCCATATTTCGCGCATGGCATCGTGTTTGCTATTCATCAGCCATGCATGCGAATGTCCCCGGATTGAAACTGTCGGCCCTGCAGTCCATCTGCCAGGTCATCGACCAGGCCATGGACCTGCAATCGGCACTGGACGGCGTTCTGAAGATACTTTCGGAACAGCTGGCCATGCAGCGGGCCACGGTGACCCTCTTCGACCCCGAGACGGGCCAGCTGTCCATCAACGCCTCCTACGGCCTGACCGTGGAGGAGAAGCGGCGCGGCGTGTACCGGCTGGACGAGGGCGTCACCGGGCGCATCTTCCAGACCGGTGAACCCTACTACGTGCCGGACATCGACAAGGAACCGCTCTTCCTGGACAAGACCGGGTCGCGCCGGGTCAAGCGCGGCATGATCTCGTTCATCGGCGTGCCCATCATCCTCCACGGCGACCCCATCGGCGTGCTCAACGTGGACCGCCTGTTCGAGGACGAGATCAGCTTCGAGGAGGACATCGACTTCCTCAAGGTGGTGGCCACGCTCATCGGCCAGTTCCTCAGCCTGAACGAGAAGATCATGGCCAGGGAGGCCGCCCTGAAGCGCGAGAACACCTCCCTCAAGTACCAGATTTCCAAAAATTCCAAGGGCCCGTACATCGTGGGCCAGAGCTCGGCCATGGTCGAGGTGCAGCGCCAGATGGAGAAGGTCTCGCCCACCCGGGCCACGGTCCTGCTGCTCGGCGAATCCGGCGTGGGCAAGACGCTCATCGCCAAGATCATCCACGAGCTGTCCGAGCGCAAGGGCAACCCGTTCATCAAGGTCAACTGCGCGTCCATCCCCGGCAACCTGCTGGAATCCGAGCTGTTCGGCCACGAGAAGGGAGCCTTCACCGGGGCCACGGGCACCCGGCCCGGCCGCTTCGAGGAGGCGGACACCGGGACCATCTTCCTGGACGAGATCGGCGAACTGCCCATGGGGTTGCAGGCCAAGCTCCTGCGCGTGCTCCAGGACAAGGAACTGGAGCGGCTCGGCTCCAACCGGACCCGGACCATCGACGTGCGCATCCTGGCCGCCACCAACCGCGACCTGGGCCACCTGGTGGAGCGCGGCCGGTTCCGCCTGGACCTCTACTACCGGCTGAACGTCTTTCCCATCCGCGTGCCCCCCCTGCGCGAGCGCAAGGAGGACATCACCGGCCTGCTCAACCATTTCCTGCGCAAGATGGCCGAGGACTACGGGCGCAACATCCACCTGACCTCCACGGCCCTGGACGCGCTCATCCGCTACGACTGGCCCGGCAACGTCCGCGAGATGCAGAACCTCATCGAGCGGCTGGTGATCATGTCCGAGGAGGACCGCATCAGCCTGGAATTCGTCAAGTCCTACCTGGCGCCCGGCCAGTCGGCCGCGGTCCAGGAGGCCCTGCCCATCTCCGAGGACGCCCCGCGCCACACCTCCCTCAAGGAGTTCGAGCGCAACGAGGTCATGGCCGCCCTGGAGCGCAACGGCTGGGTCCAGTACAAGGCCGCCGAGGCCCTGGGGCTGTCCGCCCGCCAGATGGGCTACCGGGTCAAGAAGTACGGCCTGGAGTCCATGATCGCCGAGGGCCGGGCCCGAATCCGGCGGCTGAAGGACGGCCAGGCGTAAATTTTCGGCATACCTACCTCCACCCCATTCAAGATGCCCCTCGCCGGACGGTCCGGCGGGGGGCATCGGGTTTTCGGGGCTGCGCGCTTGCCTGCGGGCCCGGAGGACTTATCTTTTGGGGAGACGGAACGATCCGGCCCCATGGCCGGAAAGGAGGTTGCCAAGACCTATGTTACCGCCGCACGGTTCGACAGGAACCGCCTGAAAAACGATGAAGCGCTCCGCGAAAAGGCGGAGGGCGTGCAGCGCCATCTCGAGGAGATCGCGCTGGACGTCGGCCTGGACCCGTCCAGGAACGTCATCCGCGCCGAAGTGGGCGACGAGGTCCGCATCGGCATCAGCGAGGACATGGACGAGTACTACCGCGAAGCGCCCGGAAGCTGGCGTTTCTACTAGACGCCCGCCCGAACGCCATGAAAAAGGCCCCGCCGTCACCGGCGGGGCCTTGTCGTGTTATCAAAGTTCATTCCGGCAGGTTGTCGAGAAAGGTTCGAGTGCCAGGCGCAAAAAAAGGCAAGGCCGACGCGTACTTCCTGTACGCGAGGGTTTGACTTTTTTGAAGCAACGACGCAATCGGGCCTTTCTCGGCAACCTGAGGCCCCGCCGTCACCGGCGGGGCCTTGTCGTTGAGGTCGGAACGAATCGGCTATTCGAGAACGCCGAGGGTGCGCACCGAGGCGATCTTTTCCCAGTCGTAGTAGGTGTTGATGTTCAGGCCGTCCTTGACGCAGGTCACGCGGACGAATTCCTCGCCCAGGAACAGGGTCGCTCCCTCGTAGACCTCGCCCTCGTTGACCTGGATCTTGACGTCCTTGCGCAGCTTGCGGGACATGGTCCCCTGCACGGGTTTGGACGCGTATTCGAAAACCTTTTCCAATGTCGCCTTGTTCATGAGTTTTCCTCCATTCGGGTTCCAGGTTGCCGCGGGCCGGAAAGCCCGGCCCGGGAAAGACTGTCAAAGGTCGCGCCGGGCCGGTGCGGCCGTGCCGCACCCAAGGTCAATGCGGTCCGATGCCCCGCCGGAACGGGAGACCGGACCGTAGCGGCCCCGATCTAGCCACACCCGGCCCCGCCGCCCGCGCAACCCGAGCCGATGCCCGAGCGGCGGACCTTCAGGGCGTTGATGTCGCCGCCCTCGAAGACGAAGCGCAGGGCGTCCTCGATGAAGCCGTCCACGGTGTGGGCCTTGATGTCGTGTTCCTCGAGAACCAGGCGCGGGGTCTCGCCCACGGCGGCGCAGAGCACCGCCCGGCAATCCTTGAGCAGGGCGGCCAGGTCGGCCCAGCGCTGGGGGCCGCAGCCCGCCTGCGGGGCGGGACGCTCCTCGATGAGCCGGTAGCCGCCGGACTCGGACTCGCCCCAGATCTGGAAGGACTTGGCCTCGCCCAGGTGCTGGTTGACGAGCAGCCCCTCGCGGGAGGCCACGGCCACGAACGGGCGGGCCATGGTCACTTCCAGGGGCTTGAGCTTGGAGCAGGCCTGGAGCGTGCCGCACAGGGCCGAGGACTGGTCGTTGTCGAGCAGACCGACCGCGTCGGCGCGGCAGCGCTTGCAGTGGGTCATCTGCTCGATGAAGGGTCCGGCCTCCTTGCGCAGGGGCAGGACGGTCTCGCGGCCCGGCTCGGGAATCCCGGCGAACGGGGTGTCGGCCGTGGGCTTGAGCGGAATCATGTTCTGGATGTCGGCCCCGAGCGAGGCGCAGACCTTGGCCACCTCGACGAGATGGTGGTCGTTGATGCCGGGGATGACGATGGAGTTGATCTTGACCGTGATACCGCGCTCCTTGAGGCCCTTGATGGCCTTGAGCTGGCGGTCCAGGAGAATCTCCGCGCCCTTCTCGCCGTGGTAGACCACGTTGCCGTCCTTGACCCAGGCGTAGATCTGGGCCCCGATGGCCGGGTCCACGGCCGAGATGGTGATGGTCACGTGGGACACGCCGAGCTCGGCGATGTCGTCCAGGTACGGCAGGATGCCCATGCCGTTGGTGGACAGGCAGAAGATCAGCTCGGGGTGCTTCGCGTTCAGCAGGCGCATGGTCTCCAGGGTCTCGGCCGGGTTGGCGAAGGGATCGCCGGGTCCGGCGATGCCCGCCACGGTGATGCGCGGTTCCTTTTCCAGGACCTTTTCCATGTATTCGGCGGCCTGGAACGGCTTGAGCACGCCGGAGGTCACGCCGGGGCGGGACTCGTTCACGCAGTCGTACTTGCGGTTGCAGTAGTTGCACTGGATGTTGCACTTGGGCGCCACGGGCAGGTGCACGCGGCCGCAGCTTCCGGCGCTCTTCTTGTTGAAACAGGGGTGCTTGGTGGTATCCTTGGACATGTCGTTCTCCTGTGGTCGCTCCGGCGGCCGGGCTCTGGGCGCCCGCCCGCCGCGACAGTGCTGCGTTCCGTTTAGATATATCCGTAGCCGATGGGCGAATCGGCCTGCTTCTTCTCGATGATCGCGTTGACCACCCGGTCGAACAGGGCCTGGGTGCCCTTGTAGCCGAGGGTCAGGGTGCGCTGGCCGCCGAAGCGGTCGTGGATGGGGAAGCCCACGCGGACCAGGGGCACGTTCCACGCCTTGGCGTAGCGATAGCCCTTGGAGTGGCCCACCAGCAGGTCCGGGGCCAGTTCCTCGGCCTCGGCCGCGATGTCGTGGAAGTCCACGGCCTCGCGCACCTGCGGGGCGATGCGGGCCACGCCGTCGGTGACCTTGGCGATGGCCTCCTCCAGCCCCTTGTTGCGCGCGCCGGTGCCGGCCAGGACCACGTCCACGCCGATCTCGGCCAGGAAGGCGCACAGGCCGACGACCAGGTCCTCCTCGCCGTAGACCACGGCGCGCTTGCCGAAGATGTACTTGTGGCCGTCCACGTAGGCGTCCACCAGACGGCCGCGCTCCAGCTCGTAGCGGCGCGGCATGGGCTTGCCGGAGATGTCCTCCAGGGCCTCGAAGAAACGGTCGGACTCGCGCAACCCCATGGGCAGGCCGAGGCGGTGGTTGGGCACGCCGAAGCGCTCCTCCAGGCTGGTGCCGCCGGTCTTGGCGGGCAGGCAGCGGCCGAACTCGATGGTCGCGCTGGAGCCGCTCATGGTCTTGATGTCCCGGATGGGCGTGCCGCCCTCGGGAATCTTGACGTAGTCCTCCAGCGCCGGGCCATCCAGGGTCTCGGAGATGTCCGGGAGGATGGTCGCCTCGATGCCGAAATGGTCGCAGATGTCGCGCAGGTGGCGGACGTCCTCGCAGGAGACCAGGCTGGGCAGGATGTTCACCCGGCCGGTGGGCGGGGTCTCCTCCAGGCAGAGCTGCTCGACCATGGAGCGGACCGCGCCGTGCCAGCCGTCCATGTGCGTGCCGTTGTAGCTGGGGGTCGAGACCCGGACCAGCTCTGGCAGGTCGAGATCACCGAATTCCTTGTAAAACTCGCCGAAGTACATGGGCACGTCGTCGCCGATGGTCTCGGTCAGGCAGGTGGTCGCCACGCCGATGAGCTGCGGCTCGTACTTCTTCATGACGTTGAGGATGCCCTTCTTCAGGTTCGGGCCGCCGCCATAGATGGCGTTCTTCTCGCCCAGCGCCGAGGAGGCGATGTCCACGGGCTCGCGAAAGTGGGAGATGATGTACCGGCGCATGTAGGTGGCGCAGCCCTGGGAGCCGTGCAGGAAGGGAATGGCCCCCTCCACGCCCCGGAAGGCCAGGGAGGCCCCGAGCGGCGTGCACAGCTTGCAGGCATTGGTGGTGGAGACGAAGTTCGGCTTCACGGTCTTGACCTTACTCATTGACGGCCTCCTTGCGGGCTGCCTTGACGCGGTTGGCGCGCCTCGGGGCGAACTGCCAGACGGGGGACATGACCGAGGAGTGGATCTCGCGGGCGAAGTTGAGCATGCCGCGGAACCCTTCCAGGGCTTCCTTGCGCTCGTGGTTGTGGTCGCAGAAGCCCACGCCCAGCTTGTAGGCGATGGGCCGTTCCTTGACCCCGCCCACAAACACGTCCACGTCCTTCTCCTTGATGAAGTGGGAGAGTTCCAGGGGGTTGGCGTCGTCGATGATGACCGTGCCGGGATCGGTGATCTCGGCCAGTTCGGCGTAGTCCTCCTTGGTGCCGGTCTGGGAGCCGACGACCACGACCTTCATGCCCAGGTGGCGGAAGGCCTTGACCAGGGAGAAGGCCTTGAAGGAGCCGCCCACGTACATGGCGACCTTCTTGCCCTCCAGATCCTTGCGGTAGCGGGCCAGCTCGGGCATGAGCTTCTGCAGCTCCTCGCGGACCAGGGCCTGGGTCCGCTCCACGATGCCGGGGTCCTTGTCCTTGAAGAAGTCGGCCACTTGGTACAGGGAGTCGGCCATATCCTCGATGCCGAGGTAGGAGACGCGCTTGAACGGGGTGCCGAACTCCTCCTGCATCATCTTGGCCAGGTCCAGGGTGGCTCCGGAGCACTGGACTAGGTTCAGGGCCGCGCCGTGGCAGCGGGCGATGTCGGCCACGCGGCCGTCGCCGGTGATGTTGGCCACCACCTGCACGCCCATGCGCTCGAAGTACTCGCGAATGATCCAGATCTCGCCGGCCAGGTTGAAGTCGCCGAGAATATTGATGGAAACCGGAGAAATGTCGGAGGTGTCGCCCTTGCCGATGAGCCGGAACATGGCCTTGCACGCGGCCAGGTACCCGGCGCGCTTGTTGCCCTTGAACCCCTCGGACATGACCGGCAGCACCGGGATGCCCTTCTTCTCGCTCATCTTGCGGCAGACCGCCTCCAGGTCGTCGCCGATGAGCCCCACGATGCAGGTGGAGTAGACAAAGGCGGCCTTGGGGGAGTGCCTGTCGATGAGTTCGTCCAGGGCGGCTTCGAGCTTTTTCTCGCCGCCGAAGATGACGTCCGTCTCCTGGAGATCCGTGGAAAAGGACAGCCGGTGGAGTTCCGGGCCGCTGGACAGCGAGCCGCGGATGTCCCAGGTGTAGACCGCGCAGCCGATGGGCCCGTGCACCAGGTGCAGGGCGTCGGCGATGGGATAGAGGACCACGCGGGAACCGCAGAACACGCAGGCGCGCTGGCTGACGGCGCCCGCCAGGGATTCGCGGTTGCAGGCGATGTCGATGGCGCCTTCGCCGGTGCGGTGGATCTGGTCCCGTCTTTCCTCGAGGATGGTCGAACTGGTCGTACGCATTTTACTTCCCCTATATCAAATAATTACAAGTCGTTGCCCGGACGATGGATGTTGCGGCCGAGACCGGGGACCGGGGCCGCGTCCGGGTCCGCGAGGAGCATCAGTCTACCCGCGCTGTCGGCCCTGGCCCACTCGGTGAGCCGGTTGATCAGCAGTTCGCCGAGGCCCTGGCCCCGCCAATCCTCACGGACAACCACATCTTCGATGAGGACGGCGGGGCCGCCTTCAGCCTCAAGGATCGTCAGCCGTCCCGAACACATGCCGACCACAGTCCCGTCGGCGACGTTCGCGATCAGGATGCGTCCCCGACCGTTTTTCAGCATCAGTTCCAGATCGCTCCGCCGCCCGTCCCCGGAGGCGCGGTCCTCGACGGGCGAGGAGGCCGAACCGGCCAGGGTCACGAGACCGGAAAGGTCCGCGCGGGTTGCGGGGCGGATGACGACGGCTTCAGGCATGGGACTCTCGATTCCTTAGGACGCCAGGTAGTCGGCGGCGGGCTCGCCGTCTTCCAGACCGTCCAGAATTGCGTCGATCGCTGCTTCGGAATCCACGCCCTTGAACCACCAGTTCTCGGGCTGGATGACCATCATGGGCCCTGATTCGCACTGCTTCAGGCAGGTGGAACCGACAACCAGGGCGTCCAAACCGCGATCCAAAATTTCTTCCTCGATATACTGCAGGAAACCGTCGGTCTGCTTGTGGCAGATGCCCTTGGGCTCACCGGCCGCACGGAAGGACTGACAACAGATGATCATTCTCTGGGGGATAGCCATTTCCTCAATTCTCCTTCTGGTTACTTCTTGTTCTTCTTGCCTTTCTTACCGCCCCCGTAGAGCACATCCACGGTTCCCTCGATCTCGCCGTCCGTGATCAGGACGGACAGACCCTTGCGGCTCAAAATTTGTCGCGGGCTCTCCCCGGCCGAGGCGGCCAGCAGGACGAAACAGTCGTGCAGGGTCTCGGACAGGTCCTCCCAGCGCTGGGCCCCGGTACCGGGCTCAGGCAGGTCGCGCATGCCCAGCAGGCAGGCCAGGCCGTCGCCGCGCGGGCCGTAGATCATGGCCTTGATGGCGTGGCCCAGGTGCAGGTCCACCTCCATGCCGTTGGAGCTGACCACGGCCACGTTGGGCCGTTCCCTGGTGGGCTTGGGCAGGATCGAGACCTTGGCGTCGGTCTTGCCCGGCGTTTCCAGGCCGACCAGGTCCTGGCCGCACTCGTCGAAGCCGGGCATGATGTCGATGTGCCGGGCCGCGCGGTCGCGGATCTCGGCCAGCAGCTCCATGTCCGTGGCCGCGGGCGCGTCCTCCACGCCCTCCTCGGGGTGGTAGGGGACCACGGCCATGATGTCCGCGCCGAGCCCGGCCATGGTTGAGGCGATCTTCTCCACGTGCCCGGCGTTGTAGCCGGGGTACACGGTGGTGTTGATCTTGACGGTCAGACCGGCGCGCTTGAAGGCGGTCACGGCCCGGGCCTGGTCCGTGATGAGCAGCTCCACGGCCTCCTTGAGGGGCAGGGTGTGCCGCGCGGGCCTGACCCAGGCGTAGAGCTTCTCCGCCACCTCGGGGTCCACGGCGTCCACGAGCACGGTCACGTGAGCCACGCCGAGGTCGGCCAGTTCCTCGGCGTACTCGGCGCCGTTCATGCCGAGCGTGGTCAGGCAGAGGGAAAGATCGGGGTACTTGTCCCGAACCAGGCGCAGGGTGCGCAGGGTCAGGTCGGGGGCGGTCAGGGGATCGCCGGGACCGGTGATGCCGACGATGCCGATGGGCTTGCCCTGCTCCACCACGTGGTCGAGCCAGTTCAGGGCCTCTTCGGGCATCATGGCGGGCTTGGAGCCGTTGCTCCCGGAAAAACGGATGCGGGCGTTGGCGCGCGGGGCCACGGGCAGGTGCAGGCGGCCCACGGTCTTGCGTGAGGTCATGCCGAAGCAGGGATGGGATGCGTAGCCTTCAGCGGTGGTCTTGGACATGACGGCCTTCTTGGTTAGGGGGAAACAGGGTTGTTTGGTCCGGGGCGGAGGGGGAAGGACTCCGCCCCGGACCGGGTATGAACGCTACAGGACGAGTTCGAATTTCGTCTCCGGATCGTCGCGGTCCTTACGATCCAGCAGCAGATCCAGGATCTTCTCGAGAAGCCTGAGTCCGCCCTTGTAGCCGACTGTCGGGAAGTACTGGTGGCCCTGGCGGTCCAGGATGGGGAAGCCCCAGCGCAGCAGCGGGATGTCTTCGTCCCGGGCGATGTACTTGCCGTAGGTGTTGCCGATGAGCAGGTCGACCGGCTCGTTCTTGATCCACTGGTGCATCAGGAACATGTCGCCCTTGGCCTTGACCTTGACCTCGAAGGGCTGGCCTTCGCAGATCTCCTTGATGCGGCGCTCGAAGGCCTTGCCCGGGGTGCCGGTGACCACGTAGACGGGCTGCATGTCCAGGGAGACCAGGAACTCGCACATGGAGATGAGCTGGTCCGGATCGCCCCAGATGGCCACGCGCTTGCCGTAGAAGTACTGGTGCATGTCGGAGATCATGTCCACCAGCTGGCCGCGCTCGAGGTTCACGGACTCGGGCACGGACACGCCGGCCACGGTGCGCAGGACGTCGATGAAGCGGTCGGTGGCGGCCAGGCCGAAGGGCATGTCCAGCACGGTGCACGGGACCTTGCACTTGGCGTCGAGCCAGCGGGCGGCGTCTGCCGAACACCATTCGCCGAGGGCCAGGGTGCCGAGCGCGTCGCCGGTCTTCTTGAGTTCCTCGATGGTCACGCCGCCGTCGGGGAACATCTTGTATTCGCCGGTCAGGGGGGCGTTGAGCACGCCGTCGGTGTCCGGGAACAGGGTGATGTCCACGCCGACCATGGCGCACAGCCGCTTGATCTCGCCCATGTCGGAGGGTTCGACCCAGCCGGGGATGACGTTGACCTTGTGGCTCTTGTGGCCCGAGGGCTCGGCCAGCATGGCCATGGACTTGACCATGTTGGAGAAGCCGGTCACGTGGGAGCCCACGTAGCTCGGGGTGGAGGCGCCGACCAGGGTCTTGCCGGCCGGGACCTTGCCTTCCTTCTGAGCCTTGTCGAAGATCTGGTTCAGATCGTCGCCGATGGTCTCGGACAGGCAGGTGGTGTGCACGGCGATCACTTCCGGGTCGTAGACCGTGAAGATGTTGTTGATCGCCTGGAGCAGGTTGGCGTGGCCGCCGAAGACGGACGCGCCTTCCGTGAACGAGCTGGTGGACGCGGACACGGGCTCCTTATAGTGCCGGGTCAGGGCCGAGCGGTGGTAGGCGCAGCAGCCCTGGGAGCCGTGGGAGTGCGGCAGGCAGCCGTGGATGCCGAGCGCGGCGTACATGGCGCCGATGGGCTGGCACGTCTTGGCCGGATTGATGGTCAGCGACTTGCGCTCCATCACTTCAACGGGGGTATGTCTGAGTAATGCCATGGTTCTCTTCCTTCCTTATTCCCACACAAAGGTGCCGGTGAGTTCGGGAGACTTCTGCCAGGGGGCCTCCGTGTAGGACCAGACCTTGCTGCTCACGAGGCGATCGACCGTCTTGTAGAAGTTGATCGCGCCCTTGAAGCCCGCGAAGGGTCCGCCGTAGTCGTAGCTGTGCAGCTGGAGCATGGGCACACCGTTCTTCTGGATGGAGTACTTCTCCTTGATGCCGGCGCAGAAGATGTCCGGCTTGTAGAGCTCCACCAGCTTTTCGGCCTCGTACTGGTTGAGGTCGTCGATGACGATGGTGCCGTTGCCCATCTGCTCGTTCATGCCGTCGTAGTCCTTGAACTCGAAGCCGGAATCCTCCATGGCCTTGATCTGCTCGGGGGACTTGCGCGGGTTGTAGAGTTCCGGATCGGCCGAGACCTCGATCTCCTCGATGTTGCGGGAGTCGGCGTCCGGGACCAGTTCCGGGATGACCCGGCGGCCTTCATAGTCGTCGCGGTGGGCGAACTCATACCCTGCGGACAGGGTCTTCATGCCCAGCTCGGTGAACAGGTCCTGGTAGTGATGGGCGCGGGAACCGCCGACGAACAGCATGGCGGTCTTGCCCTGGGTGTGCGGCTTGTGCGCGGCCAGGGCGGCCTCGACGTCCTTCATCTCCTCGGCGATGACCTCTTCGATGCGGTCGATGAGCTTCTGGTTGCCGAAGTACTCGCCGATCTTGCGCAGGGACTTGGCCGCGGACTTGGCGCTGATGAAGTTCACCTTGAACCACGGGATGCCGTACTTGGTCTCCATCATGTCGGCCACGTAGTTGATGGACCGGTGGCACATGACCAGGTTCAGATCGGCGTGGTGGGCCCGGGCGAACTGGTCGTAGGACGAGTTGCCGGAGAAGGTGGACAGGCAGGTGATGCCGCACTTCTTGAAGATGCGGTCGATCTCGAAGCCGTCGCCGCCGATGTTGTACTCGCCGAGCAGGTTGATCTTGAACTCGCCGTCCTGTTCCTTCTGCTCCTCGCCCACCAGGTGGGTGAAGACCTGGTTGTTGGCGATGTGGTGGCCGGCGGACTGGGAAACGCCCTTGTAGCCCTCGCAGGAGAAGGCGAACACGTTGCAGTCCCCGAACTTCTCCTTCATCTTCCTGGACACGGCATGGATGTCGTCGCCGATCAGGCCCACCGGGCAGGTGGCGAAGACGCAGATGCCCTTGGGATGGAGCAGGTCGTAGGCCTCCTGGATGGCGGCCGCGAGCTTCTTCTCGCCGCCGAAGATGATGTCCTGGTCCTGCATGTCCGTGGAGAAGCAGTAGGGCATGTAGTTGGCGCCGTCCGGACCGGGGTCGGTCTGGTTGCGGCGGGTCAGCCAGGAGTAGAATCCGCAGCCGATGGGGCCGTGGGTGATGTTCACGATGTCGCGGGTCGGGCCCATGATGACGCCCTTGCAGCCTGCGTAGGTGCAGCCCCGCATGGTGATGATGCCAGGGATGGTGCGGACGTTGGCCAGAATCTCCGGCGGCGAGTCGCTCCCCGTGGCTTCGTTGATCATGATCTGCTTGGCGCGCTTGCGGGCCACCTTCGGAGGATACTTGGAAAGGATATCTTCCTTCACGTCGGTGGGCGTGAGCTGCACGAGCTTTTTCGTCTTGGCCATGTATACTTTCTCCTTCAATAGGCGCTAAGCGATCGCCTTTTCACCGGTTTCATGGGTTCTGACGCGCACGGCGTCACCGACGGGCAGGACGAAGATCTTGCCGTCGCCGGGCTTGCCGGTCCGGTTGGCGGCCATGATGGCCTGAACCACGTCCTCCACCATGTCGTCGGGCACGACCACGGTCACCATGCGCTTGGCGTAGAGCTTGCCCTTCTCGCCCAGCACTTCGGCCGCTTCCTCGTAGCCCTGCTCCACTCCGGAGACGATGGCCGCATTGACGAACCCCTTGCCGCGGCCCTGCGCCTCGTGGGCGAAGAAGGCATCCACACCGGCTTCGGTGAGGGCGGACTTGGTCTTGTTCATCATGTTCATGCGCACCACTGCGATGACTTCCTTCATTACGCGGCCCCCTCGCTGGCTGCGGCGGTCTCGTTGACGCCGGAGCTGATGGTGTAGACACCTTCCACTTCGGTGACGAAGATCTTGCCGTCGCCGAAGGCGCCCTTGGTGCCGGAGCGGGCGGCGTCCATGATGGTGTTGATGACGAATTCCTTGTCCTCGGCGTTGACGACGCTCATGAGCATGGTTTTGGGGATCTCGTCATAGGTGACCTCGCCGATCTTGATGCCGCGCTGCTTGCCGCGACCGGCCACGGAGTACTTGGTGACGGCGGGAAAGCCGTTGTCCATAAGGGCGGCCAACACGTCGTCCGCTTTCTCGGGCCGAACAATTGCTCGAATCATGATCATCATTTGTGGGATCTCCTATTTTCTTGCTATCTTTGGCTTTTGATTAATTTCAGCGTTAGTGACGGGAACTAGGCTTCCATGATGCCGTAGTCCATGAGCAGCTGCTCGAGGTCTTCGATCTGCAGCGGCTTGGGGATGGTGAACATCTGGTTCTCGTCGATGGCCTTGGCCAGGCCGCGATACTCGTTGGCCTGGGGCACGGTGCCGTCCCACTCGATGACCGTCTTGCGGTTGATTTCGGCGCGCTGGACGTCGTTGTCGCGGGGCACGAAGTAGATCATCTGGGTGCCCAGCTTGGAGGCCAGCTCGGTGATCAATTCGGCCTCGCGGTCGGTGTTGCGGGAGTTGCAGATCAGGCCGCCCAGACGGACGCCGCCGGATTCCGCGTACTTCATGATGCCCTTGCAGATGTTGTTGGCCGCGTACATGGCCATCATCTCGCCGGAGCAGACGATGTAGATTTCCTGGGCCTTGCCGTCGCGGATGGGCATGGCGAAGCCGCCGCAGACAACGTCGCCGAGGACGTCGTAGAAGGCGTAGTCCAGACCCTCGGACTCCTCGTAGGCGCCCAGGGACTCGAGCATGTTGATGGAAGTGATGATGCCGCGACCGGCACAGCCGACACCGGGCTCCGGGCCGCCGGACTCAACACACCAGGTCCCGCCGTAACCGGGCTTGCGGATGTCTTCGAGTTCCACGTCCTCGCCTTCTTCGCGAAGGGTGTCGAGCACGGACTTCTGGGCCAGGCCGCCGAGCAGCAGGCGGGTGGAGTCGGCCTTGGGGTCGCAACCGACGACCATGACCTTGCGGCCCATTTCAGCCAGGCCGGCAACCGTGTTCTGAGTGGTGGTGGACTTGCCGATGCCGCCCTTTCCGTAAATCGCTACTTTCCTCATGATTTCTCCTCCATGGGTTTGTTTGCGTCGATGGGTCCCCTATGGCAAAGGACGTGCCAAACGCAAAATAACATGTCATCATGCTGTTTTTAAAGGAGAAATCAGATTGTCTACAGCACTGTTGTTTCCTACGAAAAGTGTAGGTTGAGACCTCGGCTCCAGACACAAGTGTTGTAGCCTACAAAAACGTAGGTAAAATCCTCTCATTTCAGTCAAGAAATTACTTATTTTATTTCAATATGATAGATGAAAAGTCCGCGTTGGCATCCTTCATGCTCAAGGGAAGGCAGGATCATCGACAACCATACAAGAGGACAAAGCACATGTTGATCGACACCACACTCAGGGAAGGAGCGCAGCTCTTCGGGGCCTACTTCTCCATGGAGGCCCGGGAACGGATCGTGTCCGGCTTGCTGTCCATCGGCGTGGACGAGATCGAGCTGGGCTGGGTCGGCCAGGAGGGCCTGGACGAACTCATCCATAGAATAGGGAAACGGCGCGGCCGGACCGCCCTGTCCGTCTGGTCGCCCTGCCGCGAGGCGGACATCCGCAAGGCCTCGGGCCTGAAGGTGGACCGCATCAACATCGGCGTGCCCGTTTCCGACCTGCACATCGAAAACCGACTCCGGACCGACCGCGAGGGGCTTCTGGAACGCCTGGCCCGCACCGTGCTCGCGGCCCGGCTCTTGGGGATGGATTACGTGTCCGTCGGCCTGGAGGACCTCTCCAGGGCCGACACGGACTTCGCCCTGAAGGCGGCCGGACTGGCCCAGGACGTGGGCGCGGCCCGCGTGCGCCTGTCCGACTCCCTGGGGCTGCTCACCCCGATGAAGACCGCTGAACTGGTCGCCGCCTTCCAGCGGAAACTGGACATCGACCTGGCCGTGCACTGCCACGACGACTTCGGCATGGCCACGGCCAACGCGGTCACCGCCCTGTCCAGCGGCGCGGACTACGCCGACGGCAGCGTGCTCGGCATCGGCGAACGGTCCGGCATCGCGGCCACCGAGGAGCTGGCCACCTACCTGACGCTCAAGGAGGAAAGTCATGCATACAAGGTTGAAGACCTTCGCGGCCTCTGCCATTTCGTTTCTCAAGCTGCCGGGGTGCCGATTCCCCGAACCAAGGCGATCGCGGGCAAGGACATTTTCGCTTGCGAGTCCGGCCTTCACGCGCACGCCCTCAGCAAGTCGCCTGAGCTTTTCGAGCCCTTCGATCCCGGCCGCATCGGCGCGGACCGGATGGTCGCGGTTGGCGGCAAGAGTGGGCGAGCGGCGGTCGCCCACGCCCTTGCGGACCGTGGGCTCGAGCTCCCCGAGCAGGGACTCCCGGCCCTTGTGGACGAAGTAAGGAAGCTGGCCTGGGAGCTGGAACGCCCCCTGACCGACAAGGAACTGACCAAGCTGGTCAAGAACTAGGAGGTTGCATGTTCAAGAAGCTCATCTACGTCTGTCTGTGGCTCTGCATCCTGTCCGGCACCGCGTCCACGGCCTCTTCGCCGGCCGTGAGTCAGGCCCCGGCCTCCTTCGCGACGGCGCCCGTCCGGGCCACCCTCACCCCGTAGACCCGGCATGGACTTCACCGCGCTCCTGATCACCGGCAAGCTGGCCCTGGCGGTCACGCCCCTGCTGCTCGCCCTGTGCATGCCCCTGGCCTACTGGCTGGCCATGTCGCGCGCGCCGGGCAAACGCTTCGTCGAGGCGGCCTGCAACCTGCCCATGGTCCTGCCGCCCACGGTGCTCGGCTTCGGTCTGCTCATGGTCATGAGCCCGGCGTCCCCCTTCGGCGCGGCCTGGGAAGCCCTGTTCGGCTCTCCCCTGCCCTTTTCCTTTTCCGGGCTGGTTCTCGGTTCCCTGGCCTACAGCCTGCCCTTCGGGGTTCTGCCCATGCGCGCCGCCTTCGAGAAGATCGATCCCGGCATCGTGGAGGCGGCCCGCTGCTCGGGCATGACCCACGTCCAGGCCTTCCGCCACGTCATCCTGCCCAACGCCATGGGCGGGGTCACAGCCTCGGCCGCGCTCATCTTCGCGCACACCGTGGGCGAGTTCGGCGTGGCCCTGATGCTCGGCGGGTCCATCCCCGGCCGGACCAAGGTGGCCTCCATCGCCATCTTCGAACACACCGAGTCCCTGGAATACGGCCAGGCGGGCATGCTCTCCCTGGCCCTGCTGGTCGTGAGCTACGCGACCCTGCTTTTCATCGGACGCCACGGCCTGGCCGGACGCCCCGCACCCGCAAGGACCCCGGCGGACGTCCGGTCCCGCCGCCGCGCCTTTCAAGATACCCAGAGAGGTTTCCATGCAGACCATATCCACGCAGTACGGTGAACTGATCCCCCAACACACCTCCGACGACTTACGCAAACGGGACATCCTGCCTGTGGAGTACCACGCCTCGGGAGTGGTCAAGTCCGTGCCCCTGGAGGAGCAGACCGTCATCGTCACCCCGATCGGCGACATCCCCGCCGAGCTGGTCTCCTTCCACGAGAACGGCACCCTGAACCGCGTCTTTCCGCTGAACGGCAAGCTCTCGGGCTACTGGAGCCAGGACGACGAGGCCGGGCTGTCCAGGCCCGTGACCCTGGCCACGCCCTTCGGCCCGATCCGCACCCGGATCATGAGCGTGGGGTTCTACGACGACCGCAGCCTGCGCAGCCTGACCCTGTGGCCGGGCGAGACCCTGTCCGTGCCCACCCCGGCCGGACCCATGGAGGCGCGCGTCGGTGTGAGCTTCACCCGGGACGGCCGGGTACGATCCCTGGAACCGGCCAAACCCACCGTCGTGCCCACCCGGGCGGGCGAGATGACCGCCTTCGATCCCGACGCCGTGGGCGTGAACGGAGACGTCAATTCCCTGGTCTTCGACGATGAGGGGAAGGTCTGCCGGGTGATCACCACCCTGACCAAGTTGACCGTGGTCCACCCGGACGGGCACACCGTGTGCCACGTCCCGGAACACCGGGAGAGCCTGTGCAGCGAGGCCGAACAGGAGGTGGTGCCCATGTGCGTGGAGTTCGACAGCGAGACGGTGCGCATCCGGACCAACCCGGACAATGCGCCCCTGGTCCTGCCCGTGGAGGGACACGTCTTCTTCGCCGAGCCCTACCTGCCGCAGCTGGCCAATCCCTTCGTGGAGCTGCACTGCTCCATCTAGGCGGCTATTCCAGGCCCTGCTGCATCATGAACCGGAACACGGTCTCCACGAACTTGCCGGAGACCACGTCCGCCAGGGCGAAGTGCGGCATGTCGCCGGTCACCATGGCCCCGGTGTAGGCGAACCAGATTTCCGCCGAGATCTTGCCCAGGGCGGGGGTGATCAGCGTGCCCCACAGCCCTCCCGCGTCGCTCTGGTCCAGGCCGAAGGCGCGGCACTGGATGGGCCGGTGCTCGAAAAGCCGGCACTTGCCGTCGTCGAGCAGGGGGCAGACCGAGCCGGACTCGGACAGGCAGTACTCCCCGTCCTCCCCGTCGCCCAGGTCGCGGACCGCCCTGCGCTCGGCCTGGGCTGCGGCCACGGCCCGCTCAATGACCTTGAGGCGCTCCTCGCCGGACAGCTTCTGGTTGATGCGGTGGGAGATGTACACGGCCTCGGCCAGGGTCAGGGAGACCGGGGTGGTGCAGCACTGGCTGTGATCCAGGCCGCAGGCCAGGCCGTTGACCGCCTGGCCGCTCTCATCCACCCGCTGGACCAGCTCCATGTAATCGTTGAAGAAGGGCGACAGGTCCACCAGCCGCTTGAATTCCAGGGACGGCTCGCGCACGGTCAGCTGGCCGGACTGCTTGCCGTACTTGCGGATGGTCCGCCACTGGACGAAGTTGGCGGGCTTGCTCTTGAGCTTCTTGAGGGCCTTCCCCGCGAGCTTGTGGCCCAGGCCGCGCCGCAGGAGATAGGCGTTAAGCACCGTGCCGGTCCGGCCGATGCCGTGGCGGCAGTGGATGAGCACCTTCTTGCCCAGGTAGATGGCCTCGTCGAGCCACTCCAGGGTCTTTTCCAGCTCGATCAGGCCCGGCGCCTCCTCGTCCTCCAGCGGCAGGTAGCGGACCTCGAAGCCCGCGCCCTTCTCGATGTCGTGCAGGTCGCAGAACTCGCCGCACAGGTTGAGGATGGCGTCCACGCCCTGGGCGCGGATGGCCTCCAGTTGGGGATAGCTCATGGGCGCGCTGCCCACGCCGAGCTGGTCCGTGACCCAAGTGACCTTGTAGGCGAGATCGGTATCAGCCATCGCGCGACTCCGCGTCCCCGATGAACCGCTCGACCTCGGCGTCCACCTGTTCCTCGCTGTCCAGGCGCATGTCCATGAGCCGGGTCACGGCCATGAGGTAGCCCAGCCGCATGAGCAGTCGCCGGATGTCGTTCTCGGGCAGCCGGGCGCACTTGGCGTCGATCATGTCGCCCCGCGTGGCCGTCTCGAACCCGTAGCGGTCCAGGACCCGGCGGATGAACTCCAGCCGCAGGAGGCGCTGGTCGAAGCCCGCGCCGCCCCCCTTGAAGCGGAAATTGATGTAGTTGGCCCCCTGTTCCGGCCCGCAGATGGCATCCACCACCGAGAAATGGTAGCCGAAGCGGACCATCAGATGCAGGTAGTCCGTGGAGATCAGCCCGTAGCTGGCCAGCAGCTTGGAATCGAAGCTGAAGATGCCGCCCGAGACCTTGTCGAACTCCTCCCAGTCCATGGCCGTCAGCCGCGAGGGCCACTGGACGCGCTCGTCGGACAGCCCGTACCAAAGGGCCCACATGGGACCGCACTTGATGTCCTGGGGCGAGACGGTCTTGCCCTCGCCCGCGTTGGCGAAGAAGCCGCCGCCCAGGTCCAGGACGTACATGACCAGGGGCAGGCTGGTCTCCAGCCGCTTGGCCGAGTGCATGCCCCGCCCCTTCTTGTCCATGACGGCGAACATCTCGTTGACCGACTTCTCGTGGCAGAAGCGGACCACGTCGTGCAGGGACTTGCAGCCCATGGGGGTGAAGTCCTCGTCCTGAGGATCTGTCAGGTTCAGACGCACGGTCAGGGGCGCGACCTTGGCGTACTGGGCGATAACCCGCTCCGAGACCTGGCGGCCCTCCCGCGCGCGGGTCATGATCGCTTCCACGCAGCCGTCGTAGACGGCCCCGCCCGTGCCGTCCACGGTGACCAGCTGGCCGGGCTCGAGCCGGGCCTTGATGTCGCCGACCACCACGGGCACGCCCGATTCGCGGGCCACCGAGGCGAAATGGCTGGCCCGGCTGCCCGTGGCCGAGATGACCCCGTTCATCCGGCCGATGAAGGTCAGCAGCGACGGCTTGAGGCTCGGGGTGACGACCACGGCCCCCTCGGGAATCTGGGCGATGCGCTCGCCCGTGGAGGCGAAATACACGGTGCCGCAGCCCGCGCCCGTGGAGGCGCGCTCCAACCCCTCGGCGATGGGACGCGTGGACACGGGCAGGGGGGCGTGCCCGGCCTGGGCCTCCTCGCGCTCCTCCTGGAGCGGGCGGGTCTGGAGGATGTACAGCTCGCCGGTGACGTCCTCGGCCCACTCGATGTCCTGGGGCCGCCCGAAGGCCTCCTCCAACCGCATGGCCAGCCGGCCCAGGCGGACCAGGGACGCCTCCGAGGGCAGGCCGCCCGCGTCCGGGGTGCAGCTCGTGTCCAGGCGCGGGGTCTCGTGGCGGGTCAGCACGGCCTTGTCCGGCGAGGTGGACCCGTCCACCAGGCCGTGGCCCAGGCCGTGCACGCCGTAAACGCCCATGGCCTCGCCCCCCCGGCAGTCCGGGTCGCGGGAGTAGAGCACTCCCGCGGTGTCCGCATCGACCATGGGGATGACCAGCACGGCCATGGCCGTCTCGCTGTCGGTCAGCCCGTTGGAGATGCGGTAGGCCACGGCGCGGGGGCAGTACTTGCCCGCCAGGACGCGTTTGTAGGCTTCGAGCACGTCGTTGGGCTGGACGTTCAGCTCCGAGGCGTACTGCCCGGCGAAGGATATCTCGCCGTCCTCGGCCAGGGCGCTGGAACGGACCGCGATGAGGTCGTCGCCGTCGATGATCTCCGAGACCCCGAAGCGGATGCCCCGGGCGATCTCCTCCGGGACCTCGGCGGCCAGGATGAGCTCCTGCATCTCGGCGGTCAGCCGGGCCAGCAGGTCGCGGTCGCCCACGACCATCTGCCGCAGCCGCTTTTCGATCTCCTCGCCCAGGCCGTTGAAGTCGATGAAGTAGTTGAAGGCGTTGGCCGTGACCACGAAGCCGGGCGGCACCGGGATGCCCTCCAGGCTCTTGGCCCGCCCCAGGTTGGAGGCCTTGCCGCCCGCAAGCCTGGGCAGGGCGCCGGCCTCCTCCAGGGAGAGGATGTACGGCGGGCCCACCTCGGGCTGCTCCAGCTCGAGCGCCATGCGCACGTAGAAGTCGATCTTGCGGAAGTACTCGGGCAGGTCCATGTACCGGGTCGGGTTCATCTCCACCAGCTGTCCGGCCATGGTGGCCACGGCCGCGGACAAGCGGTTGGTCATCCAGACCGCGCGCTGGCGATCGGCCAGCCGCTTGCCGTAGAACATCTCCTCCAGGTCGGCGATCAGTTCCAGGGCCACGGCGTCGTGGGCAAGCAGGGACTTGAAGGCCTCGTACTTGCGCCGGAGCAGGGTGCCCGGAGCGAATACCTGGTAGGTCCAGTGCCTGAAGAGCTGTTTGAGATACATGGATCGTCCTTGGCTGTACGGTGTGATTCGCGCCGCTATTCCCCGTCTCCGAGGACCTCGGCCACCTTGGCCTCCAGCTCCTCCTTGTTGATGGGCTTGACGCAGTATTCCTGGGCCCCGAGCCGCAGGGACTCGCGGGCGGTCTCCAGGGTGGGATAGCCGGTCAGCATGATGGCCTTCATGTCCGGGTTGACCTTCTTGAGTTCCTCCAGGGCCTCCACCCCGGTCATCTTCTTGAGCTTGATGTCGAGGATGGCCAAGTCGATGGCCGTGGACGCCGCGTGCTTCAGGGCGTCCTCCTCCTCGGTGAAGTTCCAGACCTTGTGGCCCTTGCGCTCCAGGATGCGCTTGACCAGCATCCCGGCGTCGGAGATATCGTCCAGTACCAATATATTCGCCATGACCTACTCCTTTTCGGTCTCCCCGCTGTCCGGACCCTCGTGGTCCAGCGGGAGGTTCACTTCAAAAACCGTTCCGCCGCCCTCGGCCCCGCCCCGCGCCTGGGGGGGGAAGCCGAAGTCCTCGGGGACAGGGCTGGCGGCGTGGATATCGCCGCCGTGGTCCTCGATGATCCCGAAGGAGACGGACAGCCCCAGACCGGTACCCTTGTCCACCGCCTTGGTGCTGAAGAACGGGTCGAAAATCTTCTTGAGCGCCTCCTCGGCGATGCCCGAGCCGTTGTCGGCCACCCACAGGGAGACGATGCCGCCCGGCGTGTCCAGCCGGGTGCGGATGAGGATGGTCCCGCCCTGGCCGCCCATGGCGTCGCGCGAGTTGGTCAGCAGGTTGATCCAGACCTGCTTGAGCTTCTCGGGGTCGCCGTAGATGATCGGGTAGCGGTCGTCGAGCTGGGTGACGATCTCCACCTTGTCGAGCTCCAGGGTGTGGCGCACCAGGGAGACCGCCTCCATGACCGAGTTGTTGAAGCACATCTCGCGCTTGGCGGACTGGGTCTGGCGGGAGAAGCCGAGCAGGTCGGCCACGATCTTCTTGCAGACCTGGGTCTGCTTCTCGATGATGGCCAGGTCCTGGTGGATCTGGCTGCCCGCCTCCACGTCCTCCTGCAACAGCTGGGCGTATCCCAGGATGATGCCGAGCGGGGTGTTGATCTCGTGGGCCACGCCGCCCGCGAGCAGCCCCAGTGACTCCATCTTCTGGGCCTGGATGAGCTGGTTCTCGTAGCGCTTGATGTCCGAGATGTCGCGGTCGGTCCGCAACAGGCCGTCGATGCGCCCCTCGTCGTTGAAGACCGGCACGCAGACCACGTGGAACCAGTGCTCGCCGCCGCCGGTCTCGACCATGAGCTGGGTGTCCAGCCGCCGCCCGGACTGGAGGATGTCGCGGGCCGCCATGTGGCGCTTTTCGGCCTCGGCCTCGGGAAAGAGGTCGAAGTCGGTCTTGCCCTCGATCTCGGCCAGGGACATGCCCACGGACTCGGCGAAGCTCTTGTTGCACCCCCGGTAGCGCATGGTCGCGTCCACCAGGGAGACGCGGTCCGGGGAGACGTCCAGGATGGTCCGGGTCAGCCGCTGCTGGTCGCGCAGATTGCGCTCGGCGTCGCGCAGCTCCCCGATGTGGCTCTTGAGGGTCATGGCCATGACGTCGAAGGTCTCGGCCAGGTCCTGAATCTCGTCGCCCGCGTTCTCGCGGTAGACCGGGCAATGGCGGCAGGACTGCAGGCGGCACTGGAAGTTGCCCTCGTTGTTGCAGTCCGGGCACATGGTCCCGGCAATGTACCAGCAGCGCCGCCGGGTCTCGCCGTAGGCCGGGCACTGGGGGGTGTTGCACTGCTGCTTCTCCCAGCAGTGGACGCCCCAGGTGGGGCCGGAAATGGTGTCCAGGTTGCCGGTCAGCATGTCCTCGGCGTGGGAGCGCAGCAGGGCCAGCCGGGCGGTCACGCGCCGGGCGAAGACCGTGCCGAGCGACGTGGCCAGGAACAGGGCCCCGGCGAACAGTCCGGCCATGAGGGTCAGCTGGCGCTGCACGGCCATCTGGATGCGCGACTGGGACAGGCCGATGCGCACGGTCCCGAGCCGCCCGTCCGAGACCAGGACCGGGGCCGCGAAGTCGTAGATGCGCCGCGAGCCGTCGGCCAGGAGCTGGATGTTCAGGGACTTGCCCGTGGCCACCTTGTTGGCGTCGATGAGGTCCACCGGGAACCCCTTCTGGAAGGTGTGGACCATGACGTAGCCGCTCTTGTCCTGGACAAAGGCGTAGATGACGTCCTCCACCGTGGACTGCTCGTCGACCATGTTCTTGAGCCGCAGGAAGTCGCGGGCGAGCATGGGGTCCACGGCGCGCACGGACAGCCCCTCGGCCAGGGCCGAGCCGCGCTTCTTGCTCTCCTCCACCAGGGAACTGGCGCTCATGCTGCCGACGAGCGGCAGGAGCAGCACGGCCATGCCCACCAGGATGGCGGACATGCCCAGGTTGAGCTTGGTGCGGAATCTGAGGCGGGGAAAGAAGCGCATGCCCGCCTACCGGTCCAACTCGAGTTTCTCGGCCAGTTCCCTGACCGGATCGTAGTCGGCGTCCTCCGCCGGGATGATCCCCTGCATGCCCGCGACGCTCAGGATGGCCTGGTGTTCCGGGGTCTTCGTGTCCAGGGCGAACATGGCCTTGGCCACGGCGTCCACGATGGCCGGATCGAGGCCCTTGCGGGCCGCGTAGACCCAGCCGGGATAGGAGCGGGTCTCGGCCAGGATGCGGATGGAGCCGAGGTCGATCTTGTTCCTGACCACGTCCAGGGTGCCCTTGCGGATGGTCCCGATGTCGTACACGCCCGCGTGCACGGCCAGGACGACCTTCTCCTGCTTGCCGCCCGGGCCGGGCGCGAAGTCCACGGTCTCGAAGTCGTGCAGATGGATATGGTGGTCGATGAACAACCCCAGGGGGAAGAGATAGCCGCCCGCGGAGTTCGGGTCCACGGCGATCCAGCGCTTGCCCCGGCAGTCGGCGATGGAGTTGATGGCCGCGTTGTCCGTGCGGGCGATGATCTGCCCCCGGAAGTTCGGCTCGCCCGAGGGCTCGATGACCCGGGCAAAGGCCTGGGCCCCGGCCTTGGCCAGACGCACGTAGACGAACGGGTTGGAATAGGAGATGTCGATCTCCCCGCGCTCGACCATCTTGACGTGCTCCTCGAAGGTGTCGGGGAATATCTGCCTCAGGGGCAGGCCGGTGGTCTTGCGCAGGTATTCGAGCAGCTGCCGGTGGCGCTGGTAGGAGATGGTGTGGGAATACTGCGGCAGGTAGGCGTAGGTGATGGCGTCCACCATGCGCGGGGCCACCAGGTCCTCGCGCTTGGACAGGTCCACCTTGACCGGCTTCTCGTCCGAGCAGCCGGAGGCCAGGACCAGCGGAAGAAGGAGCGCGAGCAGGACGGCCCAGGTGGTCATTCGGGTTTTTTTCATGGTCATCGTCGTCGGGTCGGTTGTCTGGGCGCCCGGGGCGCCGCGTTACGGACGTTCCCTGAAACAGTACAAAAATTCCGGCCGCATTCCAACAGTTCTTATCCCTTGGCAACATCTCTTCAAGACAGTATGTACAGTGCCGAACCACCCTGACGCCTCAAACCAAGGAGACACCCCATGGCATCCATATACACCATCCCCATGAGCCGGGCCGTGCTGGCCGCCTTTCTCGCGGTCATGGCCAGCGTGGCGGCCGTGGTGGCCTGGAGCTTCAATTCCGGCCTGACCTGGACGGCCATCTGCCTGATCGCCGTGGCCGGGCCGCTGGGCCTGTTCTACTGGTACATGCTCTACATCACGCCCAGGCGGGCCTCGGTGACCGTGTCCGACGAGGGCATCCTCCTGGCCGCGCCGCCGTTCGCCTCGGCGGTCATCCCCTGGGCCTCGGTGGAGAAGGTCTTCCCCGCCGATCTCAAGCGCGACGAATCCTTCCAGATCACCAAGACCCGCAAGTACATGTCCTTCGGCGGCTACAAGTCCGGCGTGGTCGAGGTCAAGGACGGCCGCGAGGCGGTCATCGTGGCCAACCGCAACGACGTGCTCTGCATCCGGACCGGGGAGCGGTTCTACCTCATCGGACCGGCCGACCTGTCCGGCTTCACGGCGGCCGTGGAAAAGGTCGCCCCCTAGACCGCCCGGCCTGTCATATCAAAGAACAAAGCCGCCCCGAGGGGCGGCTTTTCCATTTTCGAAATCGCTAGGACCCTTCGGGGACCGGCTTGCTCTCGACGAGCGCCGGCTTGTCCTTGCCGTGCCTCTTCCGGGACTGGGCGTAGCGCAGCTTGTCCTCCTCGCTGAGCAGATCCGTGAAGGTCAGCATCTCGTCCCCGGCCTCGTTCTCCTTGACCCGCTGCTTGATGGTCCTGAAGACCGGCAGCCAGGGCTTGGAAAGGCTGAAGAGGTAGCGGACCAGGATGTAGGCCGGAATGAAGATGAAGGCCGGGCCCACCGACCCCATGAAGGGCACGGTGAAGTCCACCTCTGCGAAGCGGTAGAAGAGCCAGCCGATGGCGAAGGGAACCACCCACAGGGACGAGGCGAACAGGGCCATGCGGGCGAAGAAATTCTTGCCGAAGGCGTCGTTGGCCAGCGAGTTGCAGGCCTTCCAGGAGGTCTTGTCCTTGGCGCCCAGGGCGTGGACCGACATGTTGTGCTGGTCGATCATCTCGCGGTTCATGGTCGCGAAATGACGCTTGTTCAGGAAATAGACCCCGGCCATGCACAACTCGCCGATGACCGTGGCCGCCAGGCAGACCCAGAACAGCCCCACCGCAAACCCCACGTAGGGGTTGTCGCTGGTGCGGAAGGCCCAGATGAGCCAGGGATCGAGGAACTGATAGACGGTGGTACCGGTCATGGAAAATCCGTTGGTTGTGGCGGCCGCCCTCGGGGGCGGCCGCCGTTGTTTCGTCTTTGTGCGCCGTTAGATGGGCAGGGCGATCCCGAAGAAGCCCTTCAGGGTGTACTTCAGACCAACGTACACGGCCAGCACGATGAAGATGCGCTTCAGCCAGATATCCGGGATGTACTTGGAGGTCTTGGGGCCGATGATGGAGCCGATGACGATGCCGACGAGCTCGGCGCCGATCAGGGACCACTCGACCGGAGTGGAGCGCAGGATCATGTAGGAGGCGATGGAGTTGACCATGCCGACGAAGACGGCCATGGCCGAGGTTCCGGCCACCAGGTACATGGGCAGGCCCGCCACGGAGGTCAGGAACGGCACCAGCAGGAAGCCGCCGCCGACGCCCAGGAAGGAGGCCAGGGCGGAGATGAAGAAGCCGCCGATGACCGGGATCAGGGGGTTGAAGGAGAACTCGACGCCGAAGAAGGTGAATTCGCAGGAGGTCGGGGTGAACTTCTGGACCTTCACGCCCATCTCGGCCATGTCGACGGTACCGCCGGCCTGCTGTTCCTTGACGGACTTCTGGAAGGCCTCGGCGGCCTTCTTGGCGGACTTTTTCTTCGCCTGGCCGGCCGGGGTGGTTTCATAGAAGAGGTAGCAGCCCAGGAAGAGGACGAACAGACCGAAGTAGCCGATGTAGGCCTTCAGGCTGATTTTGCCGGCGGTCAGCCAGGGCACCAGCCAGGAGCCGGACACGGAGCCGATGGCCAGGGCGATGCCCAGCGGCAGCACCAGACGGCCGGCCTTCCAGTAGTTGAAGGAGGACAGGGCCGCGGAGCAGCCGACCAGCCACTGGTTGGACACGCGGATGGAGTCGGTGACGACCTTGTTCAGCTTGGCGCCCTTGCCGAAGGAGCTGGCGTAGTCGCCCAGACCGTAGATGGTGATGTGACCGACACCGGCCATGATGCCGCCGAACGCGCCGACGGTGGAGAAGATCCAGCCTACCCAGATCGCCCACAGGAGACCGATGATGATGTTCAGCTGCGGACCGCCGGGAATGCCCAGATAGCCGGGCTCGCCGGTGGGTTTGGCTTCGGCGATGGCGTCGGCCAGACGGCTGGCCAGAGCGGGCTCGGCCATGAGGCAGACAGCCGCAACCAGGGCCAGCATCAGGAGAGTTTTCTTGGAACGTAACACAGTTACCTCCTCCTCGGGAATAAAGTTAAACGGCATTTTAAAAAATAATGTTGCTTTTGCCGAAAAAAGTCTAACTATTTAGTATGGACTAAAAGGAGGCAAAGCGCAATGTCTATTCAGGCCGTTATCAACCAGTTCAGATCGTTGAATAAAGACCAGCAGGAAGCCTGCGCCCGCCGCATCGAAGCCTATCTCCACGAGCACATCGAGGGGTTGAAGGGGTTCAGGGATACCATCGTCGAGGCGCGTTTCGCTGATGGCAGGCACTGCCCCAGGTGCGGAAGCGTCGATGTGAAGCGTTGGGGCGCGTACAGCGACAAGAACGCCTACATGGCCCGCCAGCGGTACATGTGCAAGGATTGCGGACGCACCTTTACCGAACTGACGGGGACGCCGATGGCGGGGACCCACAAGCCCGAGCTGTGGTCCCGCTACATCCGATGCATGATCGAGGGGTTGAGCCTTCCCCGGACCGCCAAGCGGCTCGAGATTTCCATCCCCACGGCCTTCTATTGGCGGCACAAGATCCTGTGTGGCCTGAAGGCGTTGCATGCCCGGGATATCCTGTCCGGCATCGTCGAGATGGACGAAACCTTTTTCGTCGAATCCAACAAGGGAAGCCGCAACCTGAAGCACCGTCCTCCGAGGAAGCACCGGGGCGTCGCACGGAAACGCGGTATCTCGAACGAACAAGTGGCCGTGTTGGTGGGGCTCAGCCGCGATGGTGACGTGTTAAGCCATGCCGCTGGCCGGGGGCGCTTGTCGGCCGATCAGGTCGCGCGGGCCATCGGCGGCAACATCATGCCGGACAGCACGCTTGTCACGGACTCCATGTCCGGCTTCGCCACCTACGCCAAGCGCGAGGGCATCCGGCATGTCCGCTTGAACAGCCGTCAGGGCGTGTACACCCAGGGTGTCCACCACATCCAGCACGTCAACAACTACCACGCGGGTCTCAAGGAATGGATGCGCCGGTTCTGCGGCGTGGCCTCGAAGTTCCTCGACCACTACATGGCGTGGTTCAACCTGTTGCGGATCGTGACCAAGCTGGAATCCAAGAGCAGGCTGGAGGAATTCTACCGTCAGGCTTGCCGCAAGACCGCCTATGCGCCCGTCAGGGACTTCCGGGCATTCAAGGTCGGCCAGGAGCCGTAACCGGCCAAAATGTTTCGCTCCGGGGTGGACCGCCATGCGCCATTGTCGTATGAGGTGAAAACTCATCAGGAGCGGATATGAAGGTCGAAATAGGCGAATCGCTGGTAAGGACGTGGGTACGCCATTGCAGGGGGTGCCAACTGGCCGAACTGAACTGGAAGCCGTCCCCCATATGGCCTGGGGAGATCACTGCCGAACACGAACAGTGGTACAGGGAAGGCGCCGCCGAGTTCTCGGGAAAAGTCTTGAAAAAGACATCCAGCCTTTCCCAGTTCCTCGGCCAGGCCGAAATCGACGTACTCGGCGTGCAGTTCGTGCAAGGGATGGCAAGGAAAGTCATCGCCGCCGACATTGCCTTTCACACGAACGGGCTGCAATACGGCCCTAAAGCCGAGACCGCCGCCCGGATCGTCAAGAAGCTGTTTCGGACGGCTCTGACCATCGACATCCATTTCCCCGGCGTGCCCGCCGAGATCCTTTTCCTGTCCCCAAAGGTCAACAACGCTACTATCCAGGGCGTGAAGGAAGCTGCCCGGATGATGGAATCCTTCTTCCGTGGACGCCGGGACGGCTTCCGGTTCCAGACCATTATCAACCAAGGCTTCAAAAACATCGTACTCGACGATGTGACCCCGCTCCAAAAGCAGGTGGCCGACACAAGCGAACTATATCTGCGAGCGGCCCAGCTCGTGGGGCTGTTTGAAGACCGTGTTCCGCGTCCCGCAAAGGCCACTGCCGCTCCAGCGCAATCTGCCCCACGCAAAACCGGGCAGACCCTACCCATCGAATATGTGCCGGGCGACACCAAGGAATTCAAGCGCCTTCTTCTCAAGCAGGGTGCCGTCATCCAAGAACATTATGCCGACGGCAGAACCAAGGAAAGACAGTGGGATGCAAGCGGAATGCGTGAGACATCCAGTGTCAGCGGAAACTTGCGTTCGAAGAGCTGGTACAAGGGCGGGGCTTGGCTGACCAGCGGTATCAGCAAGATCGTCGTGAAAATCATTGGCTACGACACCTAATCGCTGAAAAACAACAGAATGTTTTAAAATCCCGAAGTTAAAAGGACCCCAAAATGTCGCCCCGCGTCCCCCAAGGCCGCGGAGTTGATACCAGAGACTATTCCGGCCGCACGAAGGTCAGGGCGTTCGCCGTGCAGCCGACAACGCAGGCAGGGGTGCCGCCGGCATCGACCCTGTCCACGCAGAAATCACACTTCATGATCTTGCCGGTGGCGTCGTTGAACACCGGCACGGTCCACGGACAGGCCTCGATGCAGGCCTTGCAGCCGTCGCACTTGGCCATGTCCACCAGAACCAGTCCGTCCTCGCGCTTGTACATGGCCCCGGTGGGACATGCGGCCACGCACTCGGGCTTCTTGCAGTGCCGACAGTTGGTGTACTTCAGCGTTGCCGAAGGCTTGCCGTCCTTGTCGGCGATGGGCCCCTCCGCATCGAGGCGGTTGAGGGAAAGCCCGGCGGGCACCTTGTTCTTCACCTTGCAGTGAACCAGGCACGCATTGCACGCAATGCACCGCTTCTTGTCGAATTTAATCCTGTAACCAGCCATTGTTCCACCTCTGAAGACTTGGATTTGGGCGCGCAGTCTTGTTTGTAGTCCACGAATTGAAGAAAAATCCTGTGTTGGTCAACAGCCACCCCGCTTGTGAGATATTTCTCAACCAAAAGCGATCATAACCCGATTTTTTTTCCGGTGGAAAGAAAAATCATGTTATAGATTTCACATGCCGGGTATATATTGCCCGGGGTTGACCGCCATGCCTATGGTCCAACCTAATTCAAATAGCGCGCAGAATCATCACTGTCTGTACAGGAGGAGTGTATGGGTAAGGAATATGTAAAGAGCATTTGCGGCATGTGCTCGGTACGATGTCCCATTGAGGTCGAAGTGGTCGATGGCAAGGCGGAGTATATTCAGGGCAATCCCGATGCCGCGGGCATCATGGGCTCCCTGTGTCCGCGCGGCGCTGCCGGTACGGCCCTGACCTACGACGAGGACCGCCCGCAGTACCCCATGGTGCGCACGGGCAAGCGCGGCGAAGGCAAGTGGAAACGGGTGTCCTGGGACGAAGCCCTGGACTACGTGGCCGACGAGCTGACCCGTATCCAGGAGACCTACGGCAAGAACTCGGTCCTGTTTTCGGACCGCGGCGGCCCGTTCCGCGATTTTTACCGCGCCTTCCTGCGCGGCATCGGCACGGCCAACTACAACAACCACGACTCGGCCTGCGCGCGCAACGTCCAGAACGCGGCCCTGTCCGTGTTCGGCTTCGGCCGCAAGGGCGTGTCCTACGACCTGAAGAACGCCAAGCACGTGGTGCTCCAGCAGCGCAACATCATGGAGGCCATCAACGTGGCCGAGGTGAACAACCTGTTCACCGGCATGGAGAACGGCGCCAAGCTGTCGGTCATCGACATCCGCGCCAACGTCCCGGCCACCAAGGCGGACAATTTCTTCATGGTCCGGCCCGGCACGGACTACGCCTTCAACCTGGCCGTCATTCATGTCCTTATAAATAACGAGCTGTACGACAAGCAGTTCGTGGCCGACTGGGTCGAGGACTTCGACAAGCTTGTGGAGTTCGTCAAGCCCTACACCCCGGAGTGGGCCGAGGCCGAGACCGGCGTGCCCGCCGCCCGGCTGATCGACTTCTGCAACCAGCTGGCCGAGGCCGCCCCGAGCGTCCTGTGGCATCCCGGCTGGATGACCGCGCGCTACACCGACTCCTTCTACATGACCCGGACCATCTACATCATCAACTCGCTGCTCGGGGCCATCGGCGCCAAGGGCGGCCTGCCGTTCATGAACAAGCCGGGCGACGTGGGTGCCAAGGGGCTGAAGAGCTTCATGGAGCTCTATCCCAAGCCCGAGGGCAAGCGCGCCGACGGCGTGGGCTGGATGGATGGCCGCAAGCACTTCGACCAGGGCCCCGGCCTGGTCCACCTGGCCTACGACGCCGCGGTGGAGAAGAAGCCCTACCCCATCAAGGCGTACATCGTGCAGCGCCACGACCCGCTCATGGCCTTCCCGGACAAGAACGACGTCAAGGCCATGTGGGACGACATCGAGCTGCTGGTCTCCGTGACCTTCTCCTGGTCCGACACCGCCTGGAACGCGGACGTGGTCCTGCCCATCTCCCCGTACCTCGAGCGGGACGAGATTCTGATGACCAAGAACGGCCCCAAGCCCGCCTTCCAGGTGCGCAAACGGGCCATTCAGCCGGTCTACGACACCAAGGCCGTGTGGGAAATCTACGCGGGCCTGGCCAAGCGCATGGGTCTCAAGGAACTCGACTACACCAACATCGAGGACATCTGGAAGTTCCAGCTCGAGGGCACCGGCGTGACCATCGAGGACTTCGAGAAGACCGGCATCGTCTCCCTGGCCTCCGATCCCCTGTACAAGCCGGTCAAGGAGGGCTCCTTCAAGACCCCGTCCGGCAAGATCCAGATCATCGACGCCAAGCTGGAAGGCGACGGCATGCCGTCCCTCAAACCCTATGAAGCGCCCGAACGGCCCCCGGCGGGCAAGTTCCGCATCACCTTCGGCCGCTGCGCCCTGCACACCCAGGGCCACACCGTGAACAACTCCCTGCTCTTCGAGCAGATGCCCGAGAACGTCCTGTGGATCAACACCAAGCGGGCCGAGGAACTCGGCATCGCCCAGGGCGAGTACGTGACCGTGTCCAGCAACGGCTACAACGGCCGGATCAAGGCGTTCGTCACGGACTTCATCCACCCCGAGGCGGTCTTCATGATCCACGGCTTCGGCCACGACCTGCCGTGCGAGTCCCGGGCCAAGGGCCGGGGCGTCGCCGACAACCTGCTCATGCCCAAGGGCATCAAGAAGTGGGATCATGGGGGCGGAGCCGTAGCCATGCAGGAACACTTTGTCTCTGTAAGTAAGGCGTAACGCCTCTCCAAACCGAATAAGACAAGGGCCGACAGCGGATGCTGTCGGCCCTCCTTTTTTTATCGGTTTGGAGAGGCGTTTGACGGCGGGCGGCTTCCGAGAGCGGGCCGTCCGCACTCTTCTTCAGGCCATCCAAATGGTAATCGCTCGCGTCTAGCTCTACAGATAATCATGTAAAAAAATTACAAATTTTCACTTGTATCTCGGCCCGTGAAGGACTAGCTTTTCGTCACTCCCAACTGACATGAGGCATTGCTCATTCAGGCATGCCTCCCATGACCGCCATCGAGTATTCCAACTGGAGATTTCATGCGCCGCCTATTCCTCTTCCTCATTGGTTGTTTTCTGACCCTCACCCTGCTCCCCCTGACCGCGTCCGCGGAAGAAAACCACTTCCGTGTAGGCCTTGTCGGCGAATATGCAAACACGCACTATGGAAAAGGCGGGACCCACCGCAATGCC
The DNA here is from genome assembly GCF_000189295.2 of Pseudodesulfovibrio mercurii. NCBI lineage: Bacteria > Pseudomonadati > Thermodesulfobacteriota > Desulfovibrionia > Desulfovibrionales > Desulfovibrionaceae > Pseudodesulfovibrio > Pseudodesulfovibrio mercurii. Next base: position 1,456,394 of record NC_016803.1, read on the forward strand.
TATGGGACCGATTTCGGACTTCTGCTGGGCTACGAGAATACGATTTCAGACGATCTCTGGTTTAAAATCGACGGGAAGATCGTCCACGGCCCACGCACTACGACCACCGGCATAAGCCCTTGGCGCAACACCGATGTCCGCACAACGGCCAAGATCGGGACGTCCTTTCACTACGGGGTCGACATCAAACCGTTTGTCGGGGTTGGGGTCAACTACACGGATCGAGACATCCGAGACAGCAATGACGAATTTTTCACGGACTACATCCTGCCGGTAGGCGTTTCCTTTGAAAAGGAAACGGACTATGGCCTGATCGGCAGCGACATCCAATATGAATATGTGGTTTATCGCGAACGGCACACAACGGACGCAAACCAAACGTGCACGACGCAGTCCTTTGGCGGCAACGGCAATCTTGAAATCGGCCTTTTCTTCGAACCCAAAGGCACTTCCATGGGATTTCGCCCCTACTACAGGTACGAACACGAAAACTACAAGGAGCGCGCGTGGTGGCCCACCAACACCAATATCGGCGGGCTGGAAATCTACTACCGCTTCTAGATTGAAAAGTGGGCATTTCGGCATTGACCAGCCGCGGTCAATCCACGCCAAAACACGCCGATCTTATTCCTCACAAAACTCGGGGCGAACACTGCAGTCCGCGCCCGTAGCGTGAAAGACGAAAAAAGGCGCGGACCGAACGGTCCGCGCCTTTTTATTGATGTACGTCGTCGTACCTAGCCTTCGGCGATCCAGCCTTTGAGCTTGGTTTCGAACATGGTCTTGATCTCGTCGAGGCGCTCCGGGGTTTCGGCTTCGAAGCGGAGGACCAGGACGGGCTGGGTGTTGGAGGCGCGGATGAGGCCCCAGCCGTCGGGGAAGACGGCGCGCACGCCGTCGATGTCGATGGCCTCGAACTTGGAGCTGAAGTATTTGACGGCCTTGTCGACCACGCGCTCCTTGAGGGCCTCGGGGCAGTCCACGCGGATTTCCGGGGTGGACCAGGTCTTTGGCCAGTTGAGCTGTTCGGACATGGGCTTGTCGGACCGGGAGAGGATCTCGACCATGCGCAGGGCCGCGTAGGTGGCGTCGTCGAAGCCGTAGTAGCGGTCGGCGAAGAACATGTGGCCGGACATCTCGCCCGCGAACTTGGCACCGATCTCGCGCATGCGCGCCTTGATGAGCGAATGGCCGGTCTTCCACATGACCGCGTTGCCGCCGTGGGCCTTGATGTCGTCGTACATGAGGTGCGAGCACTTGACCTCGCCGATGATGGACGCGCCGGGAAAGGTCTTGAGGATGTCGCGGGCGTAGATGGCCACCAGTTGGTCGCCGAAGAGCAGTTCGCCCTTTTCCGTGACCACGCCGACGCGGTCGCAGTCGCCGTCCAGGCCGATGCCGATGTCCGCCTTTTCCTTGAGCACGGCCTGTTGCAGGGCGGCCATGTTCTTCTCCACCACCGGGTCGGGATGGTGGTTGGGGAAATCGCCGTCGGGCTCGCAGAACAGGCAGACCACCTCGGCCCCGGCCTTGCGCAGGGCGTCGGCCGTGAGCAGCCCGCCCGTGCCGTTGCCGCCGTCCACGACCACCTTCACGGGCCGCGCCAGGGTCACGTCCCCGGCCAGTTCGGCCACGTACTTGTCGAGCACGTCCTCGTGCCGGACCGTGCCCGAACCCGAGGGGAAGGCGCCCTTCTCCATGAGTTCGTAGACGTCCTGAATCTCCTCGGAGTGGATGGTGCTGATCCCCTGCCAGACCTTGAACCCGTTATATTCCGATGGGTTGTGGCTGGCGGTGATCATCACGCCCGCGTGGGTCTCGAGTTTGGTCACAGCCCAGTAGAAGGCCGGGGTCGAGACCTGGCCGATGGTGATGACGTTGACGCCCGTGGAGTTCAGGCCACGGGTCAGGGCCGCGGCGTAGCCGGGCGAGGAGTGGCGGCAATCGTGGCCGACCACGGCGGTCTTGGAGCCGTTTTCCAGGAAATACTGCCCGCAGGCACGGCCCAGCCGCTCGACCCATTCCTCGTCGAAATCCCTGTCCACCACGCCGCGAATGTCATAGGTCCTGAACACTTCCCGCGAAATAGGCTTCATCCGTATTCCTCCCTGCCCGTGCGCCGGGCCGTCGGTCTCGTCGGTTGATCCCGGCTCACGGCCGGGCTGCAATGCAACATGCTCCGGGGTCGCCGCCGAACGTGCATCGCCCGGCGCGCCCTCCGTACCTGACAACATATACAGACATTTTTACGGAAATTCCACCGACGGTTTCATGCAACCCGCGCAAAATCGTCACCCAACCGTCATTGACATATCCGCATAAGCGGATATTAATTCCCTCATGGAACAACTGGCGCTTCGCTTCAAGGGGCTCTGCGACCCCACCCGGCTGAGGGTACTCCGGCTGCTCGACCACGGCGAACGGTGCGTCTGCGACCTGATGGCGGCGCTCGACCTGCCGCAGTCCACGGTTTCCCGGCACATGTCCTTCCTGCGCAACGGCGGCTGGGTGAGCAGCCGCCGCAAGGGCAAGTGGGTCTACTACACCCTGGCGGAACCGCAGGACGCGATCCAGTCCGAGGTTCTCGAGATTCTCAGGAACCGGCTGCCCGACCTGGAACAGGCGAGACGGGATCACGAACGGCTCATGACCCATCTGGCGAACAAAACCGAAGAAACCTGCTCAAACTAGGCAGAGGAACCGGCCATGCCCGAAACCGCATTGAAAAAGCTTTCCTTCCTAGACCGTTATCTGACCCTGTGGATATTCCTGGCCATGTTCGCGGGCGTGGCCTGCGGATACTTCCTCCCCGGCATGAAGCGGGTCATCGACGCCTTTCAGGTGGGGACCACCAACATCCCCATCGCCATCGGCCTGATATTGATGATGTACCCGCCCCTGGCCAAGGTGAAGTACGAGGAACTCGGCAGGGTCTTCCGCAACGGCCGGGTGCTGGCCCTGTCCCTGATCCAGAACTGGGTCATAGGCCCGGCGCTCATGTTCGGCCTGGCCGTGACCTTCCTGTCCGGGCAGCACGAGTACATGGTCGGCCTGATCCTCATCGGCCTGGCCCGGTGCATCGCCATGGTCATCGTCTGGAACGACCTGGCCGGGGGCGACGCCGAGTACTGCGCCGGACTCGTGGCCTTCAACTCCGTGTTCCAGGTGCTCTTCTTCTCGGTCTACGCCTTTGTCTTCATCACGGTCCTGCCCGGCTGGTTCGGGCTCGAGGGCGCGGCCGTGGACGTGTCCATGGGCCAGATCGCCAAAAGCGTGTTCATCTACCTGGGCATCCCGTTCCTGGCGGGCATGGCCTCGCGCTTCATCGGGCTCAAGGTCAAAGGTCGGGAGTGGTACGAGACCGTGTTCATCCCCAAGATCAGCCCCCTGACCCTGGTCTTCCTGCTCTTCACCATCCTGGTCATGTTCTCCCTCAAGGGCGACCGCGTGGTGGCCCTGCCGCTCGACGTGGTCCGCATCGCCATTCCCCTGACCATCTACTTCCTGGTCATGTTCCTGGTTTCGTTCTACCTGTCCTGGAAGGCCGACGCCACTTACGAGCAGGCGGCCACCTTGAGCTTCACCGCAGCCTCCAACAACTTCGAACTGGCCATCGCCGTGGCCATCGCCGTGTTCGGCATCGACTCGGGCGAGGCCTTCGCCGCGGTCATCGGCCCCCTGGTGGAGGTCCCGGTGCTCATCGCTCTGGTCAACGTGGCCGTGCGCTTCAAGCGCCGCTACTTCCCCTTCGCCAAGGAAACCATCGGCGGCGTCTGCCACGTCCGCTGCGAAACCTCCAACGCAGACTAGGAGCGACGCCATGAACATTCTTTTCCTGTGCACCGGCAATTCCTGCCGCAGCCAGATGGCCGAGGGCTGGGCCAGGGCGCTCAAGCCCGAAACCTTCACGGCCTGGTCCGCCGGAGTGGAGACCCACGGCCTGAACCCCCTGGCCGTGCGGGTCATGGCCGAGGCGGGCGTGGACATCTCCGGCCACACCTCCAAGCTGACCACCGACCTGCCCGCGGACGTGGACTTCGACTACGTGGTCACGGTCTGCGGCCACGCCAACGAGAACTGCCCCTATTTCCCGGCCAGGACCAAGGTGGTCCACGTCGGCTTCGACGACCCGCCGAGCCTGGCCAAGACACTGACCGACGAGGCCGAAATCCTGGACGTGTACCGACGGGTTCGCGACGAGATCAAGGCCTTTGTCCAGGGGCTGCCCGACTCCCTGGAGACGGACGGCCGCTAAGGAGTGCGCCATGAAAAAGCGCCTACGCAAACGGACCCGGCCCTGGTCGCCGCTGGCGACCTGGACCAGCTGCATCCGTTCCGGAGAAACCGGTGAACTCCGCTTCTCCCTGTTCGCCTGACAACCCATCGCAACCGACACGCAACAAGGCCCGGCGGGATTCCCGCCGGGCCTCTTGTTTGGGAAAAATCAGAAGTTGAAGCCGCTACGCGGCGATTCGGGATGACGGGGTTCGCTCCGCCCCGGCGCCCCCCCTTTGCGCGGTCGGACAGGGCCTGGTTCAATTCGTCCGGACGACGCTGCGCGTCCACCAAATCCGTCAGGCGTTCCTTCCCTGGTCCTGTCGCTGCCGCCCCCCTGGGACATGCTTCGCCGTCCCCCTTTCTCGCTCTCACCCTCGCCCGGAAGGGATGCCCTGCAAGGGCTCCCGCCCCAGCGCACCCCCTTGTCCGATGCCGCTCCAAAACGTGGCAAAATAGCGTCTCCGAGAAGTGCCTATACGGTGATGTTATTGGCAATTCTCATGCCAAAAACAATGTCATACAATACAAAATAAATCATTTTTTGACACGGTGAATTTATTCAGATAGACTCTGTCAATGATTACAGACGATGCAGATAAATGAACGTTGTTTTTGATCTGTAACAAAAAGATAGAGAGATAATACAGTAATAAATCAACTGTTGCAGTTGCCACAATCTGATACAAAAAATTCTTACAGCAGATTGTGACTGTATCATCGACAAAACAACATCATCTTCGGCTAAATCGCCAATTGTACATGCCACAGACCTCGAAATGCCATAGCGGACAGAAAACCCTGTCCAGCCCCGGACTGCGCTCGTCCACCCCGTGCGGACTTCGCGACCGGGTTCCCCTCTCCTGATCCATTTCGACAGCCTTTTTTTCCGACACTCCCCGCCCCCGGCGAGGGAGCGCGTCGTTACTTTCAACGGAGCAACCATGGGACAAATCACCGTAGAAAACCTGTACAAAATTTTTGGAAGCAAACCCCAGAAGGGGCTTGAGCTGCTCAAGCAGGGGCACGACAAGGCGTCGGTCCTGGAAAAGACCGGCATGACCGTGGGCGTGAACAACGCCTCCTTCACCATCGAAGACGGCGAGATATTCGTCATCATGGGGCTGTCCGGCTCGGGCAAGTCCACCATGGTGCGCATGCTCAACCGGCTCATCGAGCCCACGGCCGGGCGGGTCCTGGTCAACGGCGAGGACGTCACCGCCATGAATGACGACGAGCTGGTCAAGTTCCGGCTGCACAACATGAGCATGGTCTTCCAGTCGTTCGCGCTCATGCCGCACCAGACCGTGTTGGACAACGCCGCCTTCGGCCTGGAGCTGGCCGGGGTGGACAAGGCCAAGCGGCACGAACGCGCCCGCGAGGCGCTGGCCCAGGTCGGCCTGACCGGATGGGAGGACCAGTACCCCAAGCAGTTGTCCGGCGGCATGCAGCAACGCGTGGGGCTGGCGCGCGGCCTGGCCGTGGACCCGGAAATCCTGCTCATGGACGAGGCCTTCTCGGCGCTCGATCCGCTCATCCGCACCGAGATGCAGGACGAGTTGCTCAAGCTCCAGGAGGAGCACCAGCGGACCATCGTGTTCATCTCCCACGACCTGGACGAAGCCCTGCGCATCGGTGACCGCATCGCCATCATGGAGGGCGGCAACGTGGTCCAGGTGGGCGCACCGGACGAGATCCTGCAAAACCCGGCCAACGACTACGTGCGCGCCTTTTTTCGGGGCGTGGACCCCACCGGGGTCATCAGCGCGGGTGACATCGTGCGCGACACCCATCCGACCATCACCGTGACCAAGACCGGCGGCGGCCTGCGCGCGGCCCACGAAATCCTGAGCGGCAGCGAGCTGGAGTACGGATACGTGCTCGACTCCAAGCACCGCTTCCTGGGCGTGATCTCCACCGAGGGCATCCGCAACGCGCTTGAGGCGGGGTTGCCGGAAAAGCCCCTCAGCCAGGTCTTCCTGACCGAGGCCCACGCCGTGCACCGCGACGACTCCATGCAGGACATCCTGCCGCTGGTGGCCGACGCGGTCTGGCCCATCCCGGTGGTGGACGACGCGGGCCGCTACCTCGGCGTGGTCTCCAAAAACCGTTTTCTCAAGACCCTGCACAAAACCGAAGTCGCCCTGTCCGAAGGAGGTGACCAATAATGTTCGACAACGCGATCATCCCCCTGGACCACTGGGTCTCGGACGCCGTGGAATGGCTGGTGGACAACTACCGTGAATTTTTCCAGATGCTCAAATGGCCCGTGGACCGGCTGCTGACCGGCTTCGAGCACGGCCTGACCAGCGTGCACCCGCTCGTCGTCATCGGCGTGGTCTGCCTCCTGGCCTGGAAGTTCTCGGGCAAGCGGCTGGCCCTCTTCTCCCTGGCCTCCATGCTCCTGGTCGGCTTCCTCGGCCTGTGGGAGGAGACCATGATCACCCTGGCCATGGTCCTGTCCTCCGTGGTCATCTGCGCCGTGATCGGCATCCCGCTCGGGATCATGTCCGGGCGCAGCGAACGCTTCGAGGCCGGGCTGCGGCCGGTGCTCGACGCCATGCAGACCACGCCCGCCTTCGTCTACCTCGTGCCCATCGTCATGCTCTTTTCCGTGGGCAACGTGGCCGGCGTGCTGGCGACCATCATCTTCGCCCTGCCCCCCATTATCCGGCTGACAGGACTGGGCATCCGCCAGGTCCACCCGGAGCTGGTCGAGGCGGCCCAGGCCTTCGGGGCCACCCGCTGGCAGGTCCTCGTCAAGGTCCAGATTCCCCTGGCCATGCCGACCATCCTGGCCGGACTCAACCAGACCATCATGATGGCCCTGTCCATGGTCGTCATCGCCGCGCTCATCGGCGCGGGCGGGCTCGGCTCGCCGGTCATCCTGGGGCTGAACACCCTGGACATCGGCCGCGCCGTGGTCGGCGGCCTGGGCATCGTGCTCATGGCCATCGTCCTGGACCGCATCACCCAGTCAATGGCCCGAAAGAAATAACCGCAATCGAATCCGAGGAGGTTCCATGAAACTGATGAAACTCACCCTGACCGCCCTGTTCGCGGTCCTGATCGCGACCGGCGCGTTCGCCATGGACATGCAGCCCGGCAAGGGCGTCACCGTCCAACCCGCGCGCGCCACCTGGAACACCGGCTTCTTCCAGGAAGCCCTGGTCCGCAAGGGGCTGGAGACGCTCGGCTACACCGTCAAGAAACCGCGCGACCTGTCCAACCCCATCTTCTACAAGTCCGTGACGCTCGGCGACGTGGACTACTGGACCAACGGCTGGTTCCCCATGCACGACGCGCAGCTTCCCAAGAACTTCGACCAGAAGGCGCGGAAGATCGGCTTCGTGGCCAAGGCGGGAGGCATGCAGGGCTACCTGGTGTCCAAGCGCGACGCCGACAAGTACGGCATCAAGTCCCTGGACGACTTCAAGCGGCCCGAGGTCATGAAGGCCTTCGACTCCAACGGCGACGGCAAGGCCGACCTGACCGCCTGCCCGCCGGGCTGGGGCTGCGAAAAGGTCATCGCCCACCACATGAAGGTCTACGGCCTCGATGACTACATCAACCCGGTCAAGGCCTCCTACGAGGCGGGCATGGCCGCTGCGCTTGGCGAGTACAAGTCCGGCAAGCCGGTCTTCTTCTACACCTGGACGCCCAACTGGACCGTGTTCAAGTTCAAGCCCGGCAAGGACGTGGTCTGGATCAACGTGCCCGAGATCAAGCCCACCGAGGCCCAGGCCGCCAACGCCGACCGCATGACCGTGTCCGGCGTGGAGGGCGCGGTCTCCGACCCGCTCAAGGCCGGCTTCGTGGTCTCGGACATCCGCGCCGTGGCCAACAAGCAGTTCCTCGAAAAGAACCCGGCCGCCGCCAGGTTCCTCGAACTCTTCACCCTGCCGTTAGCCGACATCAGCGCCCAGAACACGCGCATGAATCAAGGCGAGAAGTCCGACAAGGACATTGAGAAGCATGCGGAGGAGTGGATCGCCAACAACAAGGCGACCTGGGACGGCTGGCTGCAAGCCGCCCGAGAAGCCGCCAAATAGCTCTGCATTGTCCGGCGTAAAGATGCGGCGGCCCCCCTGGGGGGCCGCCTTTTTTTGCGCAGGGGGGCGGCTTCCGAGAGCGGACCATCTGCACATTTTCCCCGGCCGCGCCAATCATCACGTAGACAGCTACGCTGCGGTTGCCGCGGCCGGGGAAAATGCACAGCTGACCCACTCTCGAACGCCTTGTGCCTGCGCGCTAAAAGAACCGCTGTCGGGTGCTCCGCACCCGAATTCCTCCAAAAAGATGAAGAAAAAAGTCTTCGACTCAATGTTGAGTCGAAGAACTTTTTTATTATGAACCGCACCGCGAAGCGGCAATAAAAAGTTTAGGAAGGTGAAGGGGATGGGGGTCCGGGGGAAGGGGGAGAGGAAAGCCCTTTTTTCAAAGGGTTCCCTCTCCCCCTTCCCCCGGCCGCCGGAGGCGTTGCTAGTCTCCGGTCAGTTCGTAGCGGGTGGAGGGGCCTTTGCCTTTCTTGATCAGGAGGCCGCGTTTGACGAAGTCCTGGAGGTCGTAGATGGCGGTGCGTGTGGGCAGGTTGCCGCCGACCAGGTCCTGGTACTGTTTGCGGGTGATGGTGCCCTGTCTGCGGATGACGTCCCAGGCCTCTTTCTGGCGCGAGTTGAGGCCGGTATCGGTCTCGGCCGGGGCGGATGGGGCCGGGGCGGCGGACGGCGCGTCCGGGGACGGGTGGTGGTTGCCGTTCGTTATGGCCTCGGCGGGCTGGGATTGGGTCGGCCAGGCGGAAAAGTCGCTTTCCAGGCGGATTTCCTCGGGCTGGATGACGTCGGTTTCGGCCATGACCGCGGCGCGGGTGATGCAGTTGACCAGTTCGCGGACGTTGCCGGGCCAGTCGTGGGACACGAGCTTGGCCAGGGCTCCCTTGCTCAGGTCCAGGTGCTCGCGCCCGGCCAGGGCCTCGGCCTGCTTGAGGTAGTAGACGGCCAGCAGCGGGATGTTCTCACGGTTCTCGCGCAGGGCGGGCGTGTTGATGGAGATGACCTTGAGCCGGTAGTAGAGGTCCTCGCGGAAGGTCCGGTCCTCGATGAGGGACTGGATGTCCACGTTGGTGGCGGCCAGGATGCGCACGTCCACGGTGACCTCGCGGTCGCTGCCGAGCGGCTTGATCTTGCGCGAGGCGAGCGCCCGGAGCAGTGACTGCTGGACCTTGGGCGAGGCGGACTGGATCTCGTCCAGGAAGAGAATGCCGCCGTCGGCCTCGACGAACGCGCCGTTGCGGTCTTCCTTGGCCTCGGAGAAGGCCCCCTTGACGTGGCCGAACAGGGCGTCGAGGAGCAGGTTCTCGTCCAGGGCGCCGCAGTTGATGGAGATGAACGGTTTTTCCGCCCGGCTGGAATGGGCATGGACGGCCTCGGCCACCAGCTGCTTGCCGGTGCCGGTCTCGCCCGCGATGAGCACGTCCACATCCACCTGGGCGGCCTTGAGGATGTTGACCTTGAGGTTGGCCGTGGCCGAACCCACGCCGACGATCTCGGGGATGCGGCTCAGTTCGTTCTCCACCAGCAGCTCGCGCTCGCGGTCCAGGGTGGCTCGCTCGCGCTTGTTCACGTTGAGGATGGCCTCGTCCTTGGCCTGGATCTCGAGCACCTGCTGTTTGACCCGACGGATGATGTTGTTGATGGAATCCTGGAACACGGTGATGTCGTAGCCGCTGTAGGGAAGGTGAATCTCCTCCATTTCCTCCAACGAATTCAAGGTGTTCATTCGCGCCGCCAACTCACGTATGGGCTTGGTCAGGATGCGCCCGAAGAGGAAGATGAGGACTGAGATGACCACGATGCCGCCGATGGTCACGAAGAACATGACGTCCATGTTCTTGTAGCCCGCGATGATCGGCAGCTGGCTGCGGTCCACGAAGACCACGCCGCCGTAAATGGTGGGCGGCCCGGCCGGATCGGCCTTGAAGTAGACCGGGGCGTAGCTGAAATAGTGGAAGTCCACGCCGGACTCCTGGGGATGGGGCTCGGACACGCGGGCCAGACCGTTCTCGCCCTTGTCCATGGCGGCCACGGCCTCCCAGTACAGGGTGTGCCGCTCGTTGGGCCGGAAGGCGGCCGCGTTGCCGGGTTTGCCCAGGGAGCCGTCGAAGCCCTCCCGGGCCAGGAAGGTGGTCAGCTCGCCGTCCTGCTTGTCGTAGTCCTCGGACTGAAAGAGTATCCACCCGTCATGATTCAGGAAATAGCTGAAGCGCAGTTCGTCGCTCCGGGGATAGGCCCACAGGGGGGACTTGCGCGAGTTGTACCAGGAGAGGATATTGCGCAGGGTGGTCGCCTCCACGGACAGGAAGAGCAGGCCCGGAGGCTCCTCGCCGTTGCCCGGACAGGCGGTATAGAAGCGGACCACGTTGGCGGTCTTGAAACGGTTGGCGCTGCCCTCGCTGGGCATGGGATAGGACACGTCGAGGACGTCCGAGACGATCACCCGGCCCGGAGTGAGGGAGCCAAGGCGGTCCAGTTCGGCAAAGGGATTGGGCCGGACCCGGTCCAGGGCGTCCGGGGCGACGGCCCGGACGTCGTCGCCCTGCCGGACCAGGACCACGGGCTCCCCGCCCGAGGCAGGGAGATAGCAGAGTTCGAGGTACGGCTTGCCGCCCGCCTTGATGAGCCGGGCGAACTCGTCGCGCAGGGAAGCCCCGCCGGTGGGCCCACCGGCGAAGAAAAGCAGGTCCGTCCGACAGCCGTCCAGGTACTGCTCCATCTCGTGGGCCACGGCCATGGTGTTCTGGCGCACGGTGCGGCCCAGGGCGATGTCGATGAACTCGTCCGAGACCCGGTAGGAGGCCCAGCCCGTGAACAGGAGGATGCCCACGATGGACGGCATCAGGGCCAGGAGCAGTTTGCCCCGCAACCCGAGCCTGCGTACCAGGCCGGGCAGATGCCGGCGCATCCAGTCCGACATGCGGGAACCTGAAGTGGGTGTAGACGCCATGAAACTCCTCCTTCGCGCGGTTGCGGCGGCCCGAAAAAACTGTCCCCCGCCTCATACATTTTTGCCGTTATGCCGCCCGCGCCCCCTTTGTCAAACTCTTTTCGGCACGATGGTTGCTAAATACTCCCCGGCGTCATCATGCAAGGCGTAAAATTTGCGCAATTTTTTAACTAGTTGGAATAAATATTATTTTAACAAACATCTTGCAAAAAACATCAGGCAGACACACCATGGCCAAGCAAAGCTCCTCTTGCGGGATACACAGATTGCTGCTCATTTCCATGATCGTCATTCCGGCGATCCCCCTACTCCTCTCGGTCGCCATAGGATTTTATTCCTTTGCCGGGGAGTCCAAACGCTTCGCCGTCTCCTCCATCCGTCAGGCCGCCGTGGACCGGACCCAGCTCATCGACGAGTTCCTCCACGAGCGGCGCAGCGACCTGGAGTCGTACCTCGCCCTGCTGACCGAGGACGCCCTGAGCGGGCCCAAGGCGCAGGCGGAGGTGGCCGCCTGGCTGCGCACCGGCGGGCAGGTCTTCCAGGACATGGGCCTGATCGATCCGCAGGGGCGGCACGCGGCCTATGCCGGGCCCTTCGGCCTGGCCGACAAGGACTACAGCGACACGGACTGGTACAAGGAGACGCGGGAGAGCGGCTATTTCATCAGCGACGTGTTTCTCGGCTACCGCAAGGTGCCCCACTTCATCGTGGCCGTGGCCAGACGCATAAACGGCCAGGTCTGGATACTCCGGGCCACGGTCAATCCCACGGTCTTCGGCAACATGGTCAACGCGCCGGGCATCGGGGACACCGGCGAGGCGTATATCCTCAACCGCGAGGGGCTGTTCCAGACCGGACGCCGGTCCGGCGGCGACCTGCTCGAACACGACGACTACGCCTACCCGGCCCAGGACGAGAATCTTGTTTCCTTCACAGGCTCGGATGGCGGCGAGGACTACCTGTTCGCCTCGGCCCGTCTCAACGACGGCAATTGGCGGCTCATTGTCCGCCAGAAGGAGGAGGAGGCCTTTCATGCCGTCGTCATGGCGGGCTACACGGTCATCTTCGTGCTGCTCTGCGGCGGGGCGGTCATCGTGGTCCTCGCACTCTTCGTCAGTCGTCGGTTGTCCGAGACCCTGCACGGCCAGGCCGAGGCGGTCAGCAAGCTGGAAGGCCAGCTGCTTCAGGCCGCCCGCCTGGCCGAACTGGGCGAGATGGCCGCGGGCTTCGCCCACGAAATCAACAACCCGCTCCAGATCATGAAGACCGACCTGGCCCTGCTGGAACTGACCCTCAAGGACGTGACCGACGAGTGCTCCAACCGCGAGGCGTGCGCCGAGCTCAAGGAAATCGCCGAGCAGTTCCAGATCCAGATCGGCCGGTGCGCGGCCATCACCCGCGAGATACTTCGTTTCGGGCGGCAGGACGCCCCCCAGGTCCAGGACATGGACCTGGCCGAGTTCCTGCCCAAGGTCGGCGACATGGTCCGCAACAAGGCCCAGGTCAACGGCATCAACGTGACCTGCGAGGTGGCCCCGGACATCCCCACGGTCCTGGCCGACCCCGGCCAGCTGCAGCAGGTCATGATCAACCTGCTGAACAACGCCATCCACGCGGTGGTGGACCGGCACGGGGCCAAGGGCGGCCGCATCGAGGTGGTTGCCCGCCGCGACGACCGCAATCAGGCGGAGATCACCGTGACCGACAACGGCAGCGGCATCAATCAGGAGAGTCTGTCGAAGATATTCATGCCCTTCTTCACCACCAAGGCGCCCGGCCAGGGCACGGGGTTGGGCCTGTCCGTGTGCCATTCCATCATCGACTCCCTGGGCGGGGAGCTGACCGTGGCCAGCACCAAGGGCGAAGGCACGACCTTCACCGTTCGTATCCCCGGCAAGAGTGCGTAAGACCGTCCTCCTCCCGGGACGGGACCCCATCGGGGGACGGGGCTTCGGACCCGTCCCCCGCCATTTTTCCCAGAGCCTCGGCGGTCATCTTGCCGATCTCGTCCAGGTAGGCCCCGTAGCGGGTCAGGTAGAAGGACAGCCCCTTGGCGAAGTTGCGGCCCACCAGCCCGTCCACGAAGAGCATGGACACGGACTGTTCCTCGCGCAAAATCTGCTGCGAGGCCAGGAACACGGCAAGCTCGTCCTCGGACATGGCCTCCAGGGCCCGGCGCAGGGCCTCGCGGGCGCGCGGCTTGTAGGCCATGATGTAGAGCAGGTCCAGGGCGTTGGCGATGACCTCGGGCACGTGGTTGAAGTTCGACTCCCGTGAGAAGGCGATGAACTCGGCGGGCCGGTTGAGCATGCCGAGCATGTCCCTGGTGGGGAAGGCGATCTCCAGCCGCGAGTAGATCTCGAAGACCTGGCGCAGCTTCTCGGAGTAGTCCCAGCGGCGCATGGCGATGTTCCGCCTGCGGTCGGCGAACCCCTCAATGACTCCGGCCACGCAGTCCGAGGCGAGCTTGGAGATGACCGCCGCCCAGAGCTGCAGCACGGCCAGGGGATCGGTCGAGCCCGCCAGGATGAGCATGCCCTCCACGCCCCAGTTGAAGAGCATGGCGATGGGGATGGACAGGACGCTGCGGAAGAAGTTGGCTGCGGCCGCCTCCCTGGGCAGCCCCCGGACCACGTTGTGGCTCGAGATGTACACCCCGTTGGTCAGGGCCATGATGGAGTAGAGCAGCAGCGGGTTGGTGGCCGTGGTCACGCCGAAGCCCTTGTCCAGGACCACGGACTTGCACAGCCAGTCCAGCAGGGGCACGGAGAAGCCGGTGTAGAGCAGGGACTCGGAGATACGCTCCCAGTCCAGATAATCGTTCCAGGCCAGGTAGGCCGAGCGCCGGAACCCGCCCCCGCCAAGCACGGACTGGATGACGTTGCGCAGGCCGGTGATGGAGAACCAGATGATCCCCCCGAAATAGGCCAGGACCCACCAATCCTTGGTCAGGTAGAAGGTCAGGAAGGCGGGTATGAACCCGGCCAGGATCTTGAACACGTTCTTGAGCCCGGTGTTCAGGTGGCCGAGGGAGGGACGGCGCTTGCAGGAATCCTCGGGCTCGAACAGGGACAGCCCGTTGCCCTGCCGCCGCTTGCCGCCCAGGGCGATGACGTTGCCGCCCGCCTCGGTCACGGCATAGCCGTCCACGCGCCAGCGGCTGCACGTACGGCAGACCAGCCTTCGCAGGCCAGAGACCTGGGCGGCCATGTGGACCAGCCCGCTCCACCAGCCCCGGCCCTGCCGGGGCATGACGTACTCGTTGGACCGGATGGCCGTGCCCTGCACCGGGATGCGGTCTGCGGGGCGCAGCCGGGCGGCCTCGCGCTGGGCGCGCAGGGGCAGGGTCTCAAGGACCGCGAAGCCCATGCCGTGGGTCCGGGTGGAACGCCCGGTGGAACCCGAGCCAATGCTCGTGCCCAGGGGCAGCCGCTTGTAGAATTCGAGGAGCCGGTCGAACCGCTCCAGGATGCCTTCGAGGACGCGCAGCCTGTCCTCGGACTCTTCCCCGCCCCGCTCGCGGACGGAGTCCATGCACCCCCGGATGAGGCGCTTGAGCTTGACCGCGTTCTGCTCGTTCAGGGCCTGCTGCAACTGGCTGAAGGGCATGCGCAGTAGGGTCTGTCCCGGCTCCAGATGCTTGGTGTTGAAGACCTCCAGGTGGGTGATCCGCCCCTGGCACTGGAACAGAATCTCCAGGGCGTCCTCCAGTTCGAGGTCGGCCAGGATCAGGGTCAGGTGGCTGGAGTGGGCGGCCTTGCGCAGCCTTGAAGACAGCTCGGCCGGGGTCAGGGAGAGCAGGTCGGGCATGCCCCCGGCCCGCGGCGCGTCCGGGTTCGGAATGTCCGTGTTCTCCTCCGGGGAGAGGTAGCGGGCCACCAGGGTGTCCACGTCCAGGGCGTCCAGGGACTCCACCTGCATGGCGATGGCCGCCTTGGCGTCGTAGTCGGCCTCGTCGAAGCCCCGGCGCAGGGCGGTCACCCGCTCCTCGAAGAGCGGCATGGCCAGGCAGTGGATGTAGTTGCCCAGGTGCAGCACGGACGGCTGCTCCACGCCTGCGGAGGCAGCCATTTCATCATAAGATACCGGCGGGAGCAGGACCCCGAATTCCTTGTGAATGGACTGACGGTGGCGGGTGTTGAAGGCCTCGATCACGGCCCGGACGTATGCGGACCGTGCGGCGTGCACCTCCCGGCCCCGTTCCATGAGCTCGCGCACGGCGTCCACCCGAAACAGCCCCTCTATGTCGCAGTCGTCGCGCAATCCGCCCGGACACCAGACGATCTTGACGAACCGACCCCGGTGCATTGCCCGGTATTCGATGCCGATGCGCACCTTGATGCCCAGGATGGCCGCCGAAGCGAGCAGTTCCCTGGCAACGGGCAGGTCCACGCAGTCGTAGTAGACCACGGTCAGGTAGCGGATGCCCTGGATCCAGGCGTCCATGACCAGGTGGGTGGCGGACTTGCGGCCCTTGCTGTTGGCGTCGTGGACCCGGTCGTCGAAGGCGATCTGGTTCCACTCCTCGGGCATCTCCAGGAGGTGATAGCGGCGCATCTGCTCGCGCAGGAAGCCGATCTTGCCGGCCGCGGCCCAGCGAAAGTCGTGGGCCAGGGCCAGCTGACGGCAGCGGTCCCCCTTGGCCCGGACCAGCTCCTTGCCGATCTGGAGCAGGACCCGCGCCCGGTTGTTGCGCATGGCCCCCTTGGCCGCGGTCAGGGTTTCGTCCCGCAGGGCGATGAGCGCCTTGGTCCGGTCCGAGGCCTGATCCGACTTCAGGGACTCGAGCAAATGCATGATGGCATAGGCGATGCGCAATCCCCGGTCCGCTGCCAGTTCCTTGATGCCATGCGGCTTCAGGTACGGCTCGAGCAGGGTCTTGAACTGCGCCTTGTCCACGCCACGGTTCAAGACATCTTCAACTATTTCCAGCAGTTTGTAATCATTCTTATCGTAATACAAAGAAGGCATGAGTCCCTATCCCCCTGTTCGCAACGACTCACATTGTCACATAATCGTAACATATCCTAGCAGTATCCATGCCTGCCGTCATGCGCCAAGTGCCCTCCGAAATCCAATTTTTCCTGCCATCCCTTGGGGCTGTAGGGTTTTGCCCTCTCCCCGCAAGGCTTTCTGTCATGCCGCGCCCGGCCTCGCCATCCCCCGTTTTGCGCGCAAAGCGATCTTGCAAAGCGGTCGCGCAAGCATTTTTGCAAGAATATATACTTAATATTCAAGTGATTATGCTTGGCATGCGAGTTGCTAAGTTCGGGCAGCTATTGCGGAATAACAACCGATCAACCCAACGGTGACATCATGGAAAAGATGAAAATCCTGCTCGTGGACGATGAAGAGCGCCTGCTCAGCACCACGAAAAAGCTCTTCGAAAAGCTCGGCATCGAGGCGCGCACGGCCACCTCGGGGGCCGACGCCCTGGAGGTGCTGAAGACCTATGAAGCGCATGTCATCTTCCTCGACATCAAGATGCCCGGGATGGACGGCATGGAGACGCTCCAGCACATCAAGAAGGAATACCCCCTCAGCGAGGTCATCATCCTCACGGGCCACGCCACCATGGAGACAGCGGTGGAAGGCCTCAAGCTCGGCGCTCTCGACTACCTGATCAAGCCCGTCAGCATGAAGGACTTTCTGAGCAAGGCCGAGGAGGCCTTCGAAAAGGTCACGCTCCAAAAACAAAAGATACATTCTGCCCGTATGGCCGAGTCAGCCGGGCAGGGTGAACTGCGCTAGCTAACTTCAAGGAGGTTGTAATGGTTAAAATCAAGGTCCTCATGGTAGACGATGAGGAGCGCTTCCGCACCACCACTGCGAAGATACTGGCCCGCAAAGGATTCGACACGATCCTGGCGGCCAGTGGGGAAGAGGCGTTGGAAAAACTGGCCGAACGGCCGGACGTCGTCGTTCTGGACGTCAAGATGGGTGGGCTCGACGGTCACGAGACGCTCAAATTGATGAAGGAAAAGATGCCGGAGCTGCCGGTGATCATGCTCACCGGGCACGGCGACATGCCCGGGGCCAAGAAGGCGCTGGACACCGGAGCCTTCGACTACCTGGCAAAGCCCTGCGACGTGGATCTCCTGAGCACCAAGCTCCAGGACGCCTTCGAGTACGCCACCAAGGCACCGTACGTCGAAAAACTGGCCAGAGGGATCATGATCCCCCTGGCGGAATACACCCAGATCCCCCTGAACAGCACCGTGCGTGACGCCATCAAGGCCCTGGAGGACTCCATGCGCCACCTGATGGCCACGGACCGGCTCATGGACACGGGTCACCGCTCGGTGGTCGTCACCAACACCGACGGCAGCGTGGCCGGCCTGCTCAGCCCGCTCGACCTGATCGACGCCATCCGGCCCGGCTATCTGTCCGCGCCCAAACCGTCCATGGCGGACAGCCTGCAATACTCGGCCATGTTCTGGCAGGGGCTGTTCTCCTCGCGCGTCAAGGAAGTCATGAACAATCCCGTTCGCGACATCATGTCCGACACCCTGCCGGTCATCGACGCCGACGCCAACCTCATGGACGTGGCCAACAACATGATCACGCTCCCGGCCCGACGCATGCTCGTCAGGGCGGGCAACGAGGACATCGGCATCGTCCGCGAACAGGAACTCTTCTACGAAATCGCCAAGATCATTTCGTCCAGCTAACCCGAAGTCCGAGAGCGAGGTTACAACATGGCTCAAGCAAAGAAGAAAGCAACCGGTTACGACAAGTACGTCAACTGGAAGCTGCTCATAATTCCGGTGGTACTTTTCGCTGTGATCCTTGCCCTTCCCGTGCCGCAAGGCATGAAGGACGTAGGCATGCAATATTCGGTCGGACCCAAGGTGGTGTCCAACTATCTCTGTGAACAACTCTTCCAGAAAAAGAGCTCCGACTGCGAACAGTGGCAGATCCTGACCGCCCGCATGATGGAGCAGAACATGCGCATGGGCGCGCTGTCCAAGGCGCGGCTGATGAAGCGCAACGAGAAGTGGGCCAAGACCTACAAGATTCCCGTGGATTCGGCCAACTTCAAGCGGGCCATCGAGTACGTCAAGGACAACGTGCCCGACGATGCCTACCTGACCCTGATGAAGAGCGCCTTCGACCTGCGCATGAAGGGGCTCAAGTACGACAACCTGTCGGAAAAGGACCAGAAGAGCGCAACCAAGGGCGCATGGGACATCAAGGTCTCCATCGCCATGGTCGTGTTCGTGGTCTTCTGCTTCATGACCGAGTGCATGCCCCTGCCGGGCGTGGCATTCTGCATCGGCCTCATCCTGGTCTTCACCGGCGTCGTCTCGCGAAGCGCGGTGGCCGGGCTGTACTGGGATGACGCCTGCTGGTTCATCATGGGTTCGCTCATGTTCGCCGCCGCCTTCGTAAAGACCGGCGTGGACAAGCGCATGTGCCTCATGATGTTCAAGAAGCTCGCCGTACCCAACGTCCGTTGGATCACGTTGATCTTCTTCATCGTCATCACCCCGCTGGCGGCGTTCATCTCCGACCACGCGCTGGCGGCCATGTTCCTGCCCATCGGCATGCTGCTCTACCAGAACAGCCTGACCGACGAGATTCCCGAGGACAAGGAGCTGGCCAAGATGCTGATGATCGCCATCGCCATGGCCTGCAACATCGGCGGCCCCGGCGCTCCGTCCGGCGGCGCCCGCAACGTCATCATGATGACCTACCTGACCGACATGTTCGGCATGGACATCGGCTACGCCCAGTGGATGATGTACTGTATGCCGTTCATCATCGTCATGATCCCGATCACCTGGTTCGTCACCAACATGCTCTTCAAGCCCCGCATCCGCTCCCTGGCCCCGGCCATGCGCCACCTCGAGGGCGAAATCAGCAAGATGGGCAAGTGGAACAAGAGCCAGATCTGGGCGATGATCATCTTCGTCGTCATGGTCTTCGGCTGGTTCACTGAGAAGGAGTTCTACAACATGGGCATCTACCCCGTGCGGCTCGGCATCGGCGTCATCGCGGTCGCGGGCGCTGTGGCCTACCTGCTCGCGGGCGTGGTCAACTGGCGTGACTACCAGGAAAAGGTCGACTGGGGCGTTGTCTGGCTGTACGCGGGCGCGATCATCTTCGGCCGTACCCTGGACAAGTCCGGCGCAGCCTTCTGGCTGGCCCAGTCGGTCATCGACCTGCTGGCCCCGCTGGGCATGAGCCACGGCATCCCGCTGATGCTCACCTCCAACGGGTTGACCGCCGTGCTGACCAACCTGATGGCCGACGGCCCGGCAGCCGCCGCGGTCGGTCCCATCACCCTGAACATGGCCAGCATCGTGCACCCCGGCACCACCTTCCTGCCCTTCATGGCCATGGCCACCGCAGTGGCGTCTTCCTTCGCCTACTGCCTGATCATCGGCACCCCGCCCAACGCCATCGTCTACGCCTCCGGTTACCTGGAGCCCAAGGACTACCTGCGTGTGGGCATCCCCATGTGGTTCGTCGCCAACATCGTCATCGTCCTGCTGACGGCGGTCTACTGGAGCGGCATCGGGTTCGGCAACCTGCCTGCATTCTGACGACCCTGAACCATAACCATCCAACCCGGCGGCCCGCCTCGGGCGGGCCGCCGGTCCACAAAAGGAAGTGAACATGAACATGGAAGAGACCACCGACCGCAAACAGGCATTCGTCCACAAGAACGGCGTGACCTACTTCAGCAAGCGGACCGAACGACGCGTCCTGTTCCTGATGACCATGGCCATGCTGGTCTGGGGCATCGTGGAATACGCCGGGATTCTGTTCTAGACACACCGACCTGCAACACATGGGGGGCAAACCATGGAAGCAACAAGCGAAAATACCGCACGGATGGGGATCCGGGAATATTTTGAAACCCTGATGGACGTCATGCGCTCGCCCGCGCGCTACTTCGAGCGGGTCGCGGCCGAGCCGGGCTCCCGGCGGGCGCTCATCTTCCTGATGATCTCGGGCCTGTTCTACTGCTCGGTGAGCATGGCCTACTTCTTCGAGAACTCCCTGGCCATGGGCATCGTCATGATGCTCAACGCCATCCTCATGCCCGCCTTCGGCGCGGTCATCACCTTCATCCTGATCGGGATGACCGGTCAGGAACGCGTGCCCTTCGGACGCATCTTCAACATCTACGCATACGCCAGCGGCGCGGTCATGGTCATCTCCTGGATACCGGGCCTGGCCATCGTCATGGAGCCGGTGCGGGCCGTGCTCATCGGCGTGGGCCTGCACAAGGCGGCCGGGGTGGGCAAGGTCCGGGCGGCCCTGCTCATCATCCTGACCGCCGTGGTCCTGCTCCTCTTCTTCTGGAGCGCCGCGCCCATGATCGTCGAACTGAAGCAATTGTTCCACTAGGAGTCACCCCGCGCTGCGGGCAGCGCGCGAGATGCATTCCTTACCCTCCCCATCCGGCCGGGGGCATGCCCCCGCCCCCGGCTCCGGACGGGAGGACGCACACGGGAGGACCGCCATGCAAAAGATTCGTCTGCTCCTGGTCGATGACGAAACCGATTTCCTGAACGCCTACGCCCGCCGCTTCGCGCGCCGGAACGTGGAGACCACCCTGGCCGCCAGCGGCCAGGAGGCCATCGACCTCGTCCGCGACGACGAGTTCGACGTGGTCGTCATGGACGTGATGATGCCGGGCATGAGCGGGCTCGAGACCCTGCGGCGGCTCAAAGCCATCAAGCCGGACCTGCCGGTCATCATCCTGACCGGCCACGCCGATTCCCGGGTGCTCATCGAGGGTATGGACATGGGGGCCTTCGACTTCCTGCTCAAGCCCGTGGGCACCGACGAGCTCTATTTCAAGGTGCTGGACGCCGTCCGCACCCGCCGTCGCGGCCAACCGTAGACCCGGAGGTTCGCCATGAAGACCGCGCTCAAGACCCTGTTCCACTTCATCCACGGCAATCCCGAGGGAAAGCGTGAAGCGGTTGAAAAGTTCCTCAACAAGTCCGAAGACTTCCGACTTCTGCTCTCGGCCAACGGCAAGGCCCTGGAGCTCATGGCCGAGATGACGGACGCGGCCCGGTCGGGCCAGCCGTCCGGGATCACCCGGGTGCGGGCGTTCAGCGTCATGGTCGCCTCCAGCGTCCGCCAGATGATCGAACGCCTCTGCCGCATGGCCCCCGGCCGGTACGATGGCCTGCGCGAGGCCTTCAACGAGATCGTCCGGGACATGGACCAGGCCTTTTCCGGCCCGGCCAAGGGCCCGCTCGGTCCCCCGGTCATCCGCATGCGCGACGTGCGCGCCATCGACCTGCCCGAGACCGGCTCCAAGGTAGCCATGCTCGGCGAGATCCGGGCCGAACTCGGCGCGGTGGTGCCGCGCGGCTTCGCCATCACGGCCTCGGCCTTCCGCCTATTCATGCAGTCCACGGGGTTGGACGACGAGATCAACCGGCTCATCCAGATTCATGACGGGACCACCCTGGAGGAGCTGAGCGATCTGGCCGCGGGCATCCGCCAGGCCATCGACATGGCCCCCATGCCCCGCGAACTGGAAGAGGCCGTGCGCGAACAGTGCGCCCGCCTGGGCGACATCCGCTTCGCCGTGCGCTCGAGCGCGCTGGGCGAGGACTCGGAACAAACCGGGTTCGCCGGACAGTTCATCTCCAAGCTCGGCATCAAGCCCGCCCAGGTGACCGACGCCTACCGCGCGGTCATCTCGAGCATGTATTCGGCCACGGCCATCACCTACGTGCGCAACCGGGGGTTGCGCGAGGACGAAATGGTCATGGCCGCCGGATGCATGGAGATGATCAACGCCGTGGCCGGCGGGGTGGTCTACACCCGGCCCCCGGTGGGCGGCGACGCGGACACGCTGATCATCAACGCCGTGCCCGGCCTGCCCTGCGCCGTGGTGGACGGCAGCTCCCTGGCCGACTCCTGGACCGTGGACCGAGGGACCGGCAGGATCGTGAGCCGCGACATCGCCGAAAAGGAAATCCGCTTCGTGCTGACCTCGGGCGGACAGGTGCGCAAGGAAAAGCTCTACGGCGGCCGCGAACTGGAACCGGCCATCTCGGACCACGACGCCGAGCGGCTGGCCGCCCTGGCCCTGCGCATCGAGGAGCACTTCGGCCACCCCCAGGACATCGAGTGGGCCCGCGACCGCGACGGGCTGATCGTCATTTTGCAGTGCCGTCCCCTGACCATCTGCGAGGAGACGGCCGAGCTTCCGGCCGAGGACGAGGAGAGCCGGGGGCTGGCCATCCTGTCCGGCTGCATCCCGGCCAGCCCGGGCGCTGCCGCGGGCTACGTGGTCAAGGTCGAGACGGACGAGGACATGTTCCGCTTCCCGGACGGCGCGGTCCTGCTGGCCCGCAACGCCCGGCCGCAGCTGTCCGCCCTGCTGCCGCGCGCCGCCGCCCTGGTGGCCGAGTTCGGCAGCTCCGTGGGCCACCTGGCCAACGTGGCCAGGGAATACGCCGTGCCCGCGCTCATCGGCGCGCCCGGCGCGGTGGAGCGGCTGTCCGGCGTTGGCGTGATCACGGTCAACGGGACCAACGGGACCATCTACCTGGGACGGCGCAAGCGGATGATCGAGCGGGAGGCCCGCCCGGCGGCCAAGATGCGCACCACGGACGTGGGGCTGGCCCTGGAACGGGTCCTCAAGTTCATCACCCCGCTCAACCTGACCGACCCCGAGTCCCCGGACTTCCGGCCCGAGGGGTGCCGGTCCATGCACGACATAACGAGGTTCTGCCACGAAAAGGCGGTCCACGAGATGTTCACCCCGGGCGAGCGACCCGTGACGGGCGCGCGCAGGCTGGCCGGACAGCAGGCCATGCAGTACTGGCTGGTGGACATCGGCGGAGGCACCGCGGGCGCCGACGGGAACGGGTCCCGCCGGAACATCACCATCGAGGACGTCCGGTCCAGCCCCATGCGCGCCCTGTGGTACGGCATGATGGCCGTGCCCTGGGAGGGCCCGCCGCCCCCGCGCATGGACGGGTTCATGTCGGTCATGACCAACGCGGCCCAGAACCCGGCCCTGGTGGCCGGGGCGCGCAACGACATGGGCGAGCGCAACTACTTCATCGTGGGCGGCCACTACTGCAACCTGCAATCCCGGTTCGGCTTCCACTTCTGCACCATCGAGGGATTCGCGGGCGACGACCCCAACGTCAACTACGCCCTGTTCCAGTTCAAGGGAGGCGGGGCGAGCATGGACCGCCGCCACCTGCGCGCGCGCCTGGTGTCCGAGGTCCTGGAAAAGCGCGGCTTCATCGCCGAAATCCGCGAGGACTCCCTGTTCGCGCGGCTGGAGGGCGTGGGCCGCCCGGTGGTGGAGCAGGCCATGGCCATGCTCGGCTACCTGCTCATGCACACCCGGCAGATCGACATGTCCATGGCCGACCCGGCCATGGTCGTCCGCTACCGCGACAAGTTCGAGGCGGACATCGAGGAACTGCTGGAAGGATTGCCCGGCGAGCTGCGGGAAGCGGGGTGCGCGGCATGAGTTCCTCCACCTACTCCCGACTCAAGTGGTACCTGGTGCTGATCATCATGGGGTTCTCCCTGGTCCCGCTCTTCGCCCTGGGCTACTTCATCCACAACGAATTCCGGCAGACCTACGAGGAGAAGCTGACCGACAACCTGCGGCTGATGGTCGCCAACCGCCGCGACGCCATCTCCATGTTCCTCAACGAGCGGGTGGTCCAGCTCCAGATGCTGGCCGACATCCACACCTTCGGCGAGATGTCGGACCAGGCCTACCTGAACAAGGTCTTCGACGCCATCCACGGCACGTCCAGCTCCTTCTTCGACATCGGGGTCATCGGCCAGAACGGCGGCCACGAGGCCTACTGCGGGCCCTTCGACCTGATGCAGGTCAACTACAAGGACGAACCGTGGTTCCATCAGGTCATGCTCAAGGGGCTGTATATCAGCGACGTGTTCATGGGCTTCCGCAACTTCCCGCACTTCATCATCGCGGTGAAGCGGCAGGAGGCGGGCCGGACCTGGATTCTGCGGGCGACCATCGACTCCGAGGTGTTCACCTCGCTGGTGCGCAACGTGCGCACAGGCAAGCAGGGCGACGCCTACATCGTCAACGACAAGGACGTGCTCCAGACCCCGTCGCGCTTCGGCGGCAAGGCCCTGACCAGGGTCGTCCTGCCCGTGCACCCGCAGGGCGAGGGTGTGGAGATACAGTCCTGGCGGCGGGACGGCGTTCCGATCATCGCCGGGATCACTCCCCTGCCCAACACCAACTGGCGGCTGGTCATCATGGAGAACCCCGAGGAGGAGCTCTCCCCGCTGATTCGCACCCGCTCGCTGATCTACGCCCTGTTCGCCGGCTGCGGCCTGATGATCTTCGTCGGGGCCTACGTGACCGTGTCCTCGGCCGTGTCCCGGCTGCGGGCCTCGGACCGCCAACGCGCGGCCATGGACGCGGCGGTCATACAGTCGAGCAAGATGGCGTCCCTGGGCAAGCTGGCCGCGGGCGTGGCCCACGAGGTCAACAACCCCCTATCCATCATCCGCGAGAGCGCGGGCTGGATACGGGACATCATCAACGACGGCGAACTCGGCGAAGGCCCGGCCGTGGACGAACTCCAGGAGGCGGTCTCCGACATCGACCGCCACGTGGAGCGGGCCCGGACCGTGACCCACCGCATGCTCGGCTTCGCCCGGCGCATGGAGCCCCTCCAGGAGGACGTGGACCTGAACATGCTGGCCAACCAGACCGCCTCCTTCCTGGAGAACGAGACCCGGCACCGGAACATCGAGGTCGTCACCGAGCTGGACCCGGATCTGCCGCTGATCACCACCGACGCCAACCAGATACAGCAGGTCATCCTGAACCTGCTCGAAAACGCCATCGACGCCATCGACCGCGACGGCCAGATCACGGTGATCACCCGGACGGACGACATGGGCGTGGTCCTGAACATCGCCGACAGCGGGCCGGGCATCCCAAAGGAATACCTGGCAAAGGTGTTCGACCCGTTCTTCACCACCAAGCCCACCGGCGAAGGGACCGGTCTGGGGCTGTCCATCGTCTACAGCACCTTGAGCAAGCTGGGCGGGACCATCAAGGTCAACAGCGAATCCGGACAGGGCACGACCTTCACCATCCACCTGCCCCTCACCGGTCCGCGATTCACGAGCGCCAAGGAGGAAGCATGACCCAGATACGCGTACTTGTGGTTGACGACGAACCCGATTTCCTGAAGCTCATCCAGCGGCGGCTGACCAAACGGAACGTGCACGTGGACACCGTGACCAACGGCGAGGCCGCCCTGGCCTTCCTCCGGGAGAATCCGGTGGACGTGGTCATCCTCGACGTGCGCATGCCGGGGCTGTCCGGCATCGACACCCTGAAGGAGATCCGCAAGCGGTTCCGCGACACCGAGGTCATCATGCTGACCGGGCACGGCTCCCTGCAATCGGGCATCGAGGGCATCAGCCTCGGGGCCTACGACTACATCCTCAAGCCGTTCTCCATCGACAACCTGCTCGGGCGCATCCGCTCGGCCAACGAACACCTCAAGCTGCGCATCGAGAGGCGGGAACCGCAATGAGTCTGACCTACGCCCGACGGGTGATCATGCTCGGCCGTTCGGCCTACCCCGTGTCCTGCCTGGCCGTGGGCGCGGCCGCCTGGTTTCACGGGCGCACCGGGGACGGACTGGCCCTGGCCGCGGCCCTGGCCATCGTCTGCGGCATGTGGCTGCTGCTTTTCGCCTCGTCGCACTGGCTGGGCCAGGCAGAGGCCGAACGCGACGAGATGGGCGAACAGCTCATCCAGTCCCAGCGGGTCCTGGCCCTGGGCGAACTGTCCACGGGCATCGCCCACGAGATCAACAACCCCCTGAACATCATCCTTCAGGAGGCCGAGCTCATGCGCTACGACCTGGCCCTGGCCCCCACGGCCGAGACCATGGAGGAGGTCCGGTCCAGCCTGGACGTCATCTACGCCCAGGTCTCGCGCTGCTCGGACATCACCCACAAGCTCCTGGACCTGGCCCGCAACCGCAAGCCCGTGTCCCAACCCGCGGACATCAACCGGCTGGTGGAGGACATGCTCGAGCTGGTGGAGCGCGAGGCCGGCCCCCGGGAAATCCATCTCCACCGGCGGCTCAGCCAGGATCTGCCCACCGTCATCTCGGACCCGCCGCTGCTGCGCCAGGTCATCCTCAACCTGCTGATCAACGCGATCCAGGCCGTGGACAAGGACGGCGACATCTTCATCACCACCCATCGCGAGGGGAACATGGCCTACACCGAAATCCGGGACACCGGGCCGGGCATCTCCGAGGAGAACCGCAAGCGCATCTTCAACCCGTTTTTCACCACCAAGGCCCCCGGCCAGGGCACCGGGCTCGGCCTGTCGGTCAGTCTGCGAATCATCAACGAACTGGGCGGGGACATTCAGGTGGCCTCCGCTCCGGGCAAGGGCGCCACGTTCACCGTGCGCATTCCCATCAAACGATAAGAGGTGTATCATGACCAATAAGGCGAGAATCCTCGTTGTGGACGACGAGGACCGGTTCCGGCAGTCCCTGTGCCGTCTGCTGCGCGCGGAGGGCTATACCGTGGACGCGGCCGAAAACGGGCTCGACGCCCTGAACAAACTGGCCACGAACGAGTTCGACGTGGTCCTGCTGGACATGAAGATGCCCGGCATGTCGGGCTCGGAGACCTTCAACGAAATACAGCTCCAGGGTTTCGACGTGGAGACCGTCTGCCTGACCGGACACACCTCCATCAGCGACGCCATGAAGCTGCTGCACAACGGGGTCTTCGACTACCTGCTCAAGCCCGCGTCCATGCCGGAGATTATCGAGACCGTGCAGCGGGCCCTGGAGCGCAAGCTGCTGCGCCACGGGGAGATCGGCGTGTCGGAACTGATAGACGGGTCCGGAGGGCGCTAGGCCGCCGGACCCGGCGCAAGGCCCGGGAGGGTTTCATGGACGATTTCGCATACGAGAACCTCGGCATCTGCTACTGGAACGGATCGCTCGGCCCGTTCAACGTGGGCGTGGTGGGCACCGGCTCCATGCTCCGGGTCCTGCTCGACATCATCTACAACGAGGCCTTCCGCGAATTTCTGCCCGAGATGTGCCTGGCGGCCATCAGCGACACCGGCCCCGGCGAAACCCTGCCCGAGGACTGCGAGACCTGTCCCATCTATCCGACCTACCGGGAGATGCTCGACGCCCACCCCGAGATCAACCTGGTGGTGGAGATCACCGGCGACCGGGGCGTGGCGGCCCGGCTGCGGCACGAGCTGCCCGCTTCCGTCTCGCTCATCGACCACCGGGAACTGGTCTTCCTGTGCGGGCTGCACGACATGGCCGTGGTCAAGGGCCACTACATGACCAGCCTGGACCACCAGCGCACCCTGATCCAGTCCATCATCGACGAGATCCGCGAGGACATCTTTCTCCTGGACAAGAGCGGCGACATCCAGGACCTGAACCGCACGGTCTGGCAGCGGGCGGGCGTACCGCGCAAGGAGCTGCTCGGCAAGCCGTGCTGGGAGGCCGCCCGGCTGCGCGACGGCTCCCCCTTCTGCAACCAACTGGACCCGGTCTGCCCCTTCCACAAGACGTTGCTCAGCGGCCGCAAGGAAGAGGCCATGGTCACCCGGGTCAACGGCAGCGGCCTGCTCCAGTATTACCGGCTCTATGCCTACCCGATCTTCGACATGCGCGGGCAAATGTCCCACATCATGGTCATGCACCGCGACATCACCGAGCGGACCCAGCGCGAGAAGTACCAGCAACAGCAGGACAAGTTCGCCATCATCGGCGAGATATCCACCTACCTGGCCCACGAGATCCGTAACCCGCTGTACGCGGTGGGCGGGTTCGCCAACGCCCTGCTGCGCTCGCCCAAGCTGGACGAACAGGAGCGCGAAAAGGTCCAGATCATCGTGGAGGAGACCCTCCGTCTGGACAAGCTTTTGACCAACATGCTCAATTTCGTGCGCCCCGCGCCCGGTCCCGGCGCGGCCGTGGACCTGGTGGCAGTGTGCCGCGACGTGGCCGAGCTCATGGACGTGGGTTACGGACGCCAGGGCTACAACATCTTGGTCCGGCCCGAGGCGAACCTGCCCGCGGTCCAGGGGGACGCCGACGCCCTCAAGCAGTGCCTGGTGAACATCATCAAGAACTCCATCGAGGCCATGCCCGGCGGCGGCCAGATCGTCGTGGACCTGACCATGGGCAAGAGCGACGTGGTCGTGCGCATCATCGACACGGGCACGGGCATGAGCGAGACCGAGCTGGACCGCGCCTTCAACCCCTTCTACTCCACCAAGGCCGACGGCAACGGCCTGGGACTGCCCCTGATCAAGAAGATCATCGAGGAGTCCGGGGGCAGCGTGACCCTGGCCAGCCGCCCCGGCAAGGGCACCACCGTGACCCTGCACCTGCAACCGGCCATGGACGTGGACCACCCGCCCGTGAAGGCCGATAACGATACCTAGACCCCTCCCCCACCCCAAGCAGCGAACCCCCGCGCCACACGGCACGGGGGTTCCGGCGTTTCAGGGCCCGGCGCGGCGGCGGTTCGAGGTCTCCGCAGCCGGGAATTGGGAGCATGGTCGATGCGTGCCGCCGGGCGCTCCGGGAGCGCCGGACCCTTCGCTCGGCCCGGGCGCACGCCGAGCCTGCCCCGACACGACACCGGACATGCCGTCAGCGGCCGTCCGGCACGATGCGAACCGGCGGGCCGGGACCTTCCACGCCAGGCCCGCTGGAAAAGCTAAGGCCCCGCGCACAGGAAGTGCACGGGGCCAGCCCTGCGGGGCTTGCGGATGCCCCTGACGGGAAGAGGAGTGCCCGGACTTACTCCGGGGACTTGGGAGAAGGTGTGGTGTGTTGGGGGGAGGGGAAAGCGGGGCCCATGTGCTCCGGACCGCCCTGGGCCAACTCGCGCCGGACCTCGTCGAGGTCGATGATGCGCGGAGCCACCAGAGTGAAACCCGAGGCGTCGCACCAGTCGTGGCTGGTGGCGAACTCGTTGCCGTAGCGGATTTCGTCCAGAATGTAGTAGCCCTCTTCGCCCATGATGCGGTCCCACTGGTGAACCATGAACTCGAACTTGGAGGGGTCGTACTCGGAGACATTGCTCCACTTCCAGGAAAACTTGCAAATTTCGTTGTCGAAGCCGAGCACGCAGAGATACTTTGCCCGGCTGTCCAGGAACATGCGTCGGCGAATCTGTAGGGGGTGGGCGATGATGTTGCCGTAATCGAACTCCACCGGCTTGCCATCCACCGTTACCTGGATATTGCACATGTCGTCGATGCGCATGCCCCAGGTGGCGGTGTTGCCCTTGCGCCACCATTCCAAGGCCTTCATGGAATAGACGTCGGGGCCGTACTTCTCGATGGTGCGGGCCGTCTTCTCGGAAACCGGATGCAGGGCAAGGTCACAAGAATGACCGTGTGCGCTAAAAATTATTTCCATTATCCATACTCCTTTTGGCTGGTCGCGTTTTCTGTTTCTCCACTTTGCATAGGGCATGCCGGAGGGGGCCAAATCAAAATATTTTTTTCACTTGATTGATATTATTAGATAATTATACTTGCGTGATCTGTCGCAAATATCGTGTTGCCAGATATCCTTTTTGCTGGCGCGATATTGCCAAACCATTGCCATGGGCCTTGCGCATCCGAAACGGCGTATTCACGTCCGAAGCGCGGAAGGAAAGGGATGCCTGGGGGTGAGAGGGGGAACAGGCGGGAAAGGAGCCGTAAGGCTCAGAGGGGCGAAAGAAAAACCACAGGGAGTGGAAACGTGCAGACCGGGGGGGTGAGGGAAGGGAATAGGGAAGTAAATGGGAATGTGCAGGCCGAAAAGAAATGGACGGAGACAAGAACGGCAAGGGCAAAATGCCGACAAATGGGCGCGGGGCGGAACCATGGATGGGAATCGACGGAAGCGCCCACCGCTGCGTGGGAGCGCTTGAAAGGCTGGGCGGGCGCTGGTAGCCTGTCCCCATGGACAGCGAAATACTCAAGCAGTACGCCGTGAGCGCGGGCGCCACCGTGGCCCGCATCGCGGACCTGGCGAGGCTGCGGGGGATCGAGACCATGCCCCCGGACCTCCTGGACGGATTCCGCTACGCGGTGTCCCTGGCCGTGGCCCTGAGCGATCCGATCATCGAGACCATCACGGACCGGCCCACGCCCATCTACGCCGCGCACTATCAGCGGGTGAACGCGCTCCTGGACGAGGCGGCCCTGCGGGTTTCCCGCTATGTCGAGGAGCTCGGCGGCCGGGCCATGCCCCTGCCCGCCAGCCAGGTGCTGGACGTGCGCAACAACATGTCCTTCCTGTCGCACAAGGCCGTGGCCGTGGCCGCGGGCATCGGCTGGCAGGGCAAGAGCCTGCTCACGGTCAGCCCGCAATACGGCCCGCGCATCCGCCTGGTCTCCATACTGGTGGACGCGGACCTGACCCCGGACGAACCGCTCAAGAACCGCTGCGGGAGCTGCACCCGGTGCACGGACGCCTGCCCGGCCGGGGCCATCCGGAACGTGAACACGGAGTCCCACTACGCGTCACGGGAGGAGGCCCTGCACTTCGAGCGCTGCGTGCACCACGTGCGCGAGGTCTGCGCCAAGATGGAGAACATCGGCACGTCCATCTGCGGCGTGTGCATCAAGGTCTGCCCCTGGGGCGCGAAGAAACGGGCTCCGGCGGCCTGACGAACCGCCCGAACGAAAGACGCTCCGGATCAGTGGGCATCGCCCAGCAGGGCGACGCAGAGCTGGTCCACGCAGGAGGTGTTCTTCCTGCCGCAGGTGATGCCCTTGAGCTTGTCGATCACTTCCTCGACGGGCATGCCCTCCAGCAGGGCGGCAATGGCCTTGAGGTTGCCGTCGCACCCGCCGGTGAATTGCAGGCGGGTCAGGCAGCCGTCCTCGACCTTGTAGCGGATCAGCTTGGAACAGACGTTTTCGGGTTTGAAGACTTCACGGTCGTCAGCCTGGGCGGCGGCCATGCCGAAAGAAGAGAGCGGGGTGAGTTCGGAGAGATTGGCTTTCATGACGGAAGATGCATGGGGTTGAGGTTGCGTTGACGG
Organism: Pseudodesulfovibrio mercurii; assembly: GCF_000189295.2. Lineage (NCBI taxonomy): Bacteria > Pseudomonadati > Thermodesulfobacteriota > Desulfovibrionia > Desulfovibrionales > Desulfovibrionaceae > Pseudodesulfovibrio > Pseudodesulfovibrio mercurii. The sequence continues at coordinate 1,487,729 of NC_016803.1, forward strand.
TTTTCGAGGCCGATTCCCGGTCCGGCGGATCTGCTGGCCAACCGTTTGCCGCCCTGCGGCGGTTGACGGTCCGGGACGAGGCCACCGGGACCCGGCGCGCCCGGCGTGCCGACGGAGGAGGCAACATACCCCCCGGAGGCATCCTGCGCAAGGACAAATCGCTCCCTTTTCCCACTCCCCGCCCCTTTGTATGCCACATAATTGTCAACCACAGTATCAATCCGATAACGCCCCCCTTTCTTCTTGAGCGAAGGCGCGAAAAGTCGCCATATCAACGGGTTGAAACTTGGCCGCAGCCATTTGCCCCACCGCATGTTCTCAAAATGATACAAACGATGCCCCGCCAAAGGGTAACCCGACACGTCCCTTTCGGACCGTGGACGGACGGATCCGGGACCGGCTCCCGGCCCGGCCGAGGTCTGGTCGAACCGGGGCGAAAACGGCCGGAAGCAAGGCGGGTCAAGGGTTGCCGATTTTTGCAATAACGGCAAAACAGAATGATGCATGCCATAATTGAATGATCGTTTTTTACATTTTGAAGAACTTAGACATCTAACTCCGTCGCGCTGGTACGCATATTGCTCATGTTGTGCATATCAACAACGCACGTCTGCCATCCGAGCAGCGCCACACAAGGAGGACATATGCGCAGAAGGGAGTTCCTGAAATATTCGGCCATGGGCGCCATGGGCACCATGCTCGGCACGGTTCCGGGCCTGTCATGGGCCGCCGACAAAGCCGTGCACTGGCTGACCTGGGAAAACCTGGCCTACGACAAGTACGTGGCCGACTTCACCAAATCCACCGGCATTTCCATTGAAAAGGGGTTCATCGGCTCCGATGACGAGCAGTTTGCCAAGATTCGCGCGGGCGGCGGGGCCGACTGGGACCTGATCACCCCCGGACTGGACAAGGTCGAGCTCTACGTGGCCGCCGACCTGCTCCAGCCCCTGGACCTCTCCAAGATCCCCAACGCCGCCAAGCGGTACGCCCCGTTCATGAACACCCCGCTGGGCAAGAAGGACGGCCAGGTCTACGGCCTGCCCTTCTACTGGGGCATCAACCCCATCGTCTACCGCGCCGACCTCATGGACAAGGAGCCCGACTGGTCCACCCTGTTCGAGGGTGAGAAGTACAAGGGCCGCCTGGCCATGCGCGACTACGCCCTGGAGGCCATCGCCATCGCCGCCATGTACGTGGGCATCCCCCGCGAGCGCATCTTCAAGATGGACGACAAGGAGCTGGCCGAGTGCAAGAAGGCCTGCATCGCCCAGAAGAAGCTGCTGCGCACCTACTGGAACTCCATCGCCGACCTGACCAACCTGTTCGCCACCGGCGAGGTGGTCTGCGCCTTCTCCTGGGTCCCGCCCTACTACGACCTGCGCGCCAAGGGCATCAACATGGGCATGGCCAAGCCCAAGGAAGGGGTCATCGGCTGGTGCGACACCTGCGCCATCCCCAAGGACGCCTCCCCCGAGGGAGCCGCCGCGGCCCACGAACTGATCAACTACGTCATCGGACCCGACTACGGCTACAAGCTCGCCCTGGACGGCCCCTACGCCATCTCCACCTCCACGGCCCGCGACAGGCTGACCCCCGAGGAGCAGGAGCGCATCTTCATCAAGGACATCGGCGTCATGGACAGCTTCGTCTGGAAGGAGAACCCGGCCGACTACGGCAAGTGGGTGCGCATCTGGAACGAAGTCAAGGCCAGCTAGTACATGAACCGCCATTGCACAACGACCCCGGCCTCCAGCGTCCTGCTGGAGGCCCGGGGCCTGACCAAGAACTACGGGTCGTTCCGCGCCGTGCACGGCGTGGACTTCGACATCCCGGACAATTGTTTCGTGACCATCCTGGGCCCGTCCGGCTGCGGCAAGACCACCATCCTGCGCATGATCGGCGGGTTCGAGTCCGTGACCGACGGCTCCCTGGTGCTCCAGGGCCAGCCCCTCATGGGCGTCATGCCCTACGAGCGCCCGATCAACACGGTTTTCCAAAACTACGCCCTGTTCCCGCACCTCAAGGTGGCCGACAACGTGGCCTTCGGCCTGAACCTGCGCAAGCTCCCCAGGGACGAGGTCAGGCGCCGCGTGGACAAGGCCCTGGAGACCGTCAAGATGGAGTCCCTGGCTGGGCGCTATCCGTCCCAGCTCTCGGGCGGCCAGCAGCAGCGCGTGGCCCTGGCCCGCGCCTTCGTCAACGAGCCCAAGCTGCTCCTGCTCGACGAGCCCCTGGGCGCCCTGGACCTCAAAATGCGCCGCCACATGCAGGTGGAGCTCAAGGACCTCCAGCAGCGCCTGGCCATGAGCTTCCTCTACGTCACCCACGACCAGGAGGAGGCCTTCGCCCTCAGTGACGTGATCATCGTCATGAACGGCGGGCGCATCGAGCAGGCGGCCTGCCCCGAGGAGATCTACCACGCCCCGGTCAACGCCTACGTGGCGGACTTCATCGGCGGCGCGAACCTGGTCCGGGGGAACGTGGCCTCGGTGGACGCGGCAGCGGGCACGGCGGTCATCGAGACCGTGCTCGGCAAGGTCGAAGCCGCGTGCAGCCCCAAGGTCGCCGTGAACGAGCCCGCCTGTCTGTGCATCCGGGCCGAGGACACCCAGCCCGTGGGCGCGCCCGAGACCCGGTCCATGGCCTTCAGGGCCACGGTCACCCACGTGGTCTTCCAGGGCAGCGTCAAGATGGTCGAGGTGGAGGTGGCGGGCCAGCGCATCGTGGCCCGGCTGTCCCACGACGTCCCGGCCGAGCCCGGCGACTCCCTGGACCTGGCCGTGCCCAGCCACCGGCTGCGCGTGGTCCACGGCACGCCCCCCGAAGGAGGCGGCGCGCTATGAGCCTGAAGCGCATCGACCGCGTCCGGCAACTGACCCTGCTGGCCCTGACCGGGCCCAACGTCCTGTTCCTGGCCTTCTTTTGCGTGGCCCCCCTGGCCGTGCTCTTCAGCTACAGCTTTTTCCAGGTGGATTTCGTGGCCATCGTGCGCGATCCCACCCTGGCCAACTACGGCCGTGTCCTCGAAAGCTCGACCTACCGAGGCCTTGTGGTCAAGGCCCTGGTCTACGGCATCGGCATCGCGGCCCTGTGCTCGGTCATCGCCTACCCCCTGGCCTTCTTCATCGCGAAAAAGGTCAAGGTCTACAAGGCCGCCCTGCTGACCCTGCTGCTCATCCCGCTGTACACCGGCGACCTGATCCGCATCTTCGCCTGGCGCGTGGTCCTCGGGGCCGAGGGCGTGCTCAACTCCCTGCTCATGTGGCTCGGGATCATCAAGGAGCCCATCTGGGTGCTCCTGTTCTCCCCCTTTTCCACGGTGGTGGTCCTGACCTACAACTACCTGCCCTTCATGGTCCTGCCCCTGTGGGCGGCCCTGGAGGCCATGGACAACTCCTATCTCGAAGCCGCCATGGACCTGGGCTGCCGCCACATGGCCACCTTCTTCAAGGTGGTCCTGCCCCTGACCGGCGCGGGACTCATCGCGGGCTTCATGATGGTCTTCGTCCTGGTGGTCGGCGACTACCTGACCCCGCAGCTCATCGGCGGGTCCTCGGGCGTGACCGTGACCAGCGCCATCCACGACATGTTCGGCGCGGCCTTCGACTGGCCCACCGGCTCGGCGCTGGCCTGGGTGCTCCTGACCGCCATGGCCGCCTTCATCACGGCCACGGTCTATCTCTTCTACAAGTCCCCCTGGGGACGCGGCATCAGGGGGGCGAAATAATGCGCCTCTCCGGATGGGCCGCCCTGCGCGGCTACACCTTCGTGGTCTACGGTTTCGTCTATCTGCCGATCATGCTCATGGGCCTCTTTTCCCTGAACTCCTCGGACATGATCGCCTTCCCCCTGACCGGCTTCACCCTGGACTGGTACAACCAGATCCTCCACGACGGCCGCATCTTCAAGGGACTCGTGACGACCATGGCCGTGGCCTTCCCGGTGACGATCATCACCACGGTGCTCGGCTCCATGGCCGCCCTGGTCCTGACCCGCCACAAGTTCAAGGGCAAGACCGCCTTCCTGGCCCTGCTCGTGCTGCCCTTCTTCGTGCCCAAGCTCATCTTCGCCATCGCCCAGGTGACCTTCCTCAACGACGTGGGCATCCCCAAGGGCCTCTACACCGTGTGGATCTCCCAGGCCATGATCATCCTGCCCTTCGTCACCGTGATCATCGCCTCGGTCCTGTTCCGCGTGGACAAGCGGCTGGAGGAGGCCGCCGGCGACCTCGGGGCCACTCCCTGGCAGACCTTCCGCCGGGTGACGCTCCCCCTGATGAAGAACGGCATCCTGGCCGGATCGTTCATCTCCTTCGTCCTGTCCAACGCCGAATACACCGTCTCCTACTTCACCAGCGGCCGGGCCCAGCCCCTGTCCGTACTGGTCGCCTCGGACTTCCGGTTCCACCTCTCCCCGAGCCTGAACGCCCTGGCCATGCTCATCGTCTTCTTCAACATCCTGGTCATCGTGATCAGCGAATGGTTCCGGCGGCGCTCCGTGCAGGCCTGACCGGACATCGAGGCAACACAATGAAAATACTCATCAAAAACGGCCTGGTCGTGAACGCCGACCGCTCGGAGCACGCGGACGTGCTCATCGACGGCCAAACCATCCGGGAAGTGGGCGCGGACCTGGCCGCGGGCCCGGACTTCCGCGTCATCGACGCCGGGGGCCTCATGGTCATCCCCGGCGGCATCGACCCGCACACCCACCTGGAGATGCCCACCCCGGTGACCCGCACCGCCGACGGCTACGACAACGGCGGCCGCGCGGCCCTGTCCGGCGGGACCACCACGGTCATCGACTTCGTCAACCCCAAGTACGGCCAGTCCTACCTCGAAGCCTACGACGTCTGGATGGAGCGGGCCGCCAAGGCCACCTGCAACTACTCCTTCCACGTCACGGTCTCCTGGTTCAACGACGAGGTCGCCCGGGAGATGCGCACCCTGGTGGAGGAACGCGGGGTCAACTCCTTCAAGCACTTCACCACCTACAAGGGCTCCCTCATGCTCGAGCCCGAGCAGATGCTCGCCAGCTTCGCCCTGGCCCGCGAGCTGGGCGCGCTCTGCACCGTGCACGCCGAAAACGACGAGATCATCACCTACATGCAGCGCAAGCTCCTGGAAAAGGGCATCACTCAGCCCAGGGGCCACGTCCTGTCCCGCCCGCCCATCGCCGAGGGCGAAGCCACCTACCGGGCCATCGCCCTGGCCAGAATCGCGGGCGCGCCCATCTACATCGTGCACATGAGCTGCGAGGACGCCCTGCACGCGGTCGTCCGCGCCCAAGCCGCCGGGCAGGAGGTCTACGCCGAGTCCCTGTGCGGCCACCTGCTCCTGGACGAGTCCGTGTACTTCAACGATGACCCGGAAATCGCCGCCCGCTACGTCATGAGCCCGCCCTTCCGCTCCGCCGAACACCGCGAAGCGTTGTGGCAGGGGCTCGCCGACGGCCACATCCGGGTCATCGGCAGCGACAACTGCACCTTCACCCAGGCCCAGCGCAACCTGGGCCTCGACGACTTCACCAAGATTCCCAACGGCGCGCCCGGCCTCGAAGACCGCATGCGCATCGTCTTCAGCGAAGGCGTGGCCAAGGGCCGCCTCACCCCGGAACAGTTCGTCGCCGTGACCTCCACCAATGCCGCGAAAATCTTCAACATCCATCCGCGCAAGGGAGTCGTCGCGCCCGGCGCCGATGCCGACGTGGTCCTCTGGGACCCGAAAAAACAACACACCGTGTCGGTCAAGACCCACCGCCACGCCATCGACTACAGCATCTTCGAAGGCATGACCTTCACCGGCTCGCCGACCCTGACCATCCTCAACGGCGACGTGGTCTTCGAAAACGACCTCGTCACCAGCAACCCCGGCCAGGGCCGATTCATCCCCCGCCCCCCGCGCCAACGCATCCCCCCCTGCCACAGCTGACGCAGGCATGCCCGAAATGAAACGGCCGACGCGATCCTGGATCGCGTCGGCCGTTTCGTTTTGGAATGCCTCCGGCGGCCAGGGGGGAAACTTTTGGAAAAAGTTTCCCCCCTGGACCCCCCTTCCAAACTTTTTGTGTGCCTTCGGCAAGGGCGTGCGGCCGCGGCAAGCCCCCTGTCTTTTCCTTTTGGAGCGATTCCGACAGCGGCTCTTTTACCGCGTTCGCACTAGGCTTTCGAGAGTGGGTCATCCGTGCATTTTCTCCTGGGGGGCTTTCATCCTCACGTAGACGGCTACGCTGCGGTGAAAGCCCCCCAGGAGAAAATGTGCGGATGGCCCGCTATCGGAAGCCGCCCCCTATTCCAGCCCGTACCTCTTGATCTTGCGGTACAGCGTGGCGATGCCGATGCCCAGCTTGTTCGCCACACGTTCCTTGGCCGCCTTGGTGCCGGTCTCGTCGCCGAAGGCCTTGAGGGCCTGCTGGATGAGGGTGCGTTCCATGGTTTCGAGGTTGTAGTCGGCGTATTCGGATTCGCGCGCGCCGGAGCGGACCTTGAGGGGCAGGGACTCGCGGGTGATGACGGCCGGGGAATCGACCACGTTGGCCACGTATTCGATGGAGTTCTGCAATTCGCGAACGTTGCCGGGCCAGTGGTATTCGCTGACCGCGGTCCAGAAGGACTCCTTGATGGTCAGGATTTCCTTGTCCAGCCGGTCCATGCTCTGTTCGAGGAAGACCTTGGACAGCAGGTGGATGTCCCGGGGCCGTTCGCGCAGGGGCGGGATGTGGATGGGGATGACGTTGAGACGATAGTAGAGGTCTTCGCGGAAGGTGCCGTTGTGGACCATCTCCTCGAGGTTGCGGTTGGTGGCCGAAACCACGCGCACGTCGATGGCCGTGGGCTGGGTGGAGCCCAGCCGGGTGACCTCCCGCTGTTCCAGGGCGCGCAGGAGCTTGGCCTGGAGGTGCAGGGGCATGTCGCCTATCTCGTCGAGGAACAGGGTGCCGGTGTTGGCCTGCTCGAAGCGGCCCATCTTGCCCTTGGGGTTGGCCCCGGTGAAGGCCCCGCCCACGTAGCCGAAGAGCTCGCTTTCGAGCAGGGTCTCGGGGATGGCCCCGCAGTTGATGGCAACGAACGGGCCCTCCTTGCGGCCGCCCTCCTCGTTCAGGGCGCGGGCCACGAGCTCCTTGCCCGTGCCGGACTCGCCGGTGACCAGGACCGAGGAGTTGGAGTCCGCGAACCGGGCCACCTGTTCCTTGAGGGTGACGATGACGTCCGAGGTGCCGAGGATGGCGTCCAGGCCGAGACGCTCGTGGCTGGAGGCCAGGCGCAGGGCGTCGTCGTGCATGAGCTGGGCGTCGCGGAACATGAACATGCTCGAACTCTCGCCGTGCTGGAGGCGGTACTCGTTCCCGGCCACGTCGTGGGAGCGGCCCAGGAGGCTGACGGTGTATTCGGTGTACTGGAGCAGCCGGTTTTCGCCGCGCTTCAGGCGGACGGTGATGGCGTCCTGGCCCTCCAGGGGGAAGTCGAGGATCTGCTGGGCGGCGCGGTTGGAGCGGACGATGCGCCCGTCCTTGGCCAGCAGGAGCACGCCCTCGTCCACCTTGTCCACCACGGTCTCGAGCAGCTGGCCCAGGGCGCGGCTGCGGGCGAACTCCATGGACTCGACCACCTTGGAGGCGAGGATGTCGGCCATTTGGGCCAAAAAGTCGAAAAAGACCTCGAAGTTGTCCTGGATGTGGGCCTTCTGCTCCTCGGTGAAGCAGACGAAGCCGATGACCCCGACCACCGTGCCCTGGTACAGGATGGGCGTGCTCATCTCGAAGGTCTCGTCGCAGGCCTGCCAGTTGGGGCAGTCGGCGCAGAACTCGGAGAAGCCGGGCTCGCGGATGACCAGAGGCCGCCCGGTCTTGAGCACCTGGCGGTACACGCCGCTGGCCGAGGACATCTGCTTGCCCACCAGAGAGGCGAACCGCCCGGTCCCGGCCACCCGGTAGAGGTTGCCGTCCACGATCTCCACGTCCACGCGCAGCACCCGCGAGATGACCGCCGCGTACTGGGTGGCCGCCCCGCTGATGTCCCACAGGTCCTGGGGCACGTTCTCCACGTTCACTTCCATCGTCCACCAACTCCAATGGGGTCCCGTCACCCCCCGTATCAGAACGATACCGACATTGCGCCGCAACCATTGGCGGAGGATCGCAACAACCCGGCATCGCGTCGTTTTAGCCCGGCGGCAGGGAAAGACGGCCGCCGGTATCAAAATGAAAACACCTGTGACATAAACGTAATCAGCCCGGTGTTCAAGCGTTATTGCGCGGTTCCCATCCGGTGCGACGGGTCGCAAGGATTCACCCAATTGTCAGGCATACAATGACTTTTGACCAAAACACCAAAACGGCAAAAAAGTGCGCGGCGGACGTGAACACTGGCACGGTATCTGCTTCGCATGGGTGTCCTTGCACAAGGGTATCACTTCAACCCACCATACTATGCAAACACAGAAAACAACCCCATTCGTCAGCCTGGCCGCCGCCGTCGAGCGGTTCGCCTACCGGCTGAACTACGTCCTGGAGCGGCTCTGCGCCCTCCTGGTGGCCGCCATGATCGGCGTGGTCTGGTTCGGCATCGTCGAGCGCTACGCCCTGGCCCTGGGAGCCACCTGGACCGAGGAGCTGGCCCGCTACATAATGATCTGGGCCGCGCTCCTGGCCGTGCCCTGCTGCGCCTACCGGCGCGAGCACATCGGCCTGGACCTGGTCTTCTCCCGTCTCCCGCTGAACTGGCAGTTGCCCGCGCGCATGGTCCTCGACCTGCTCGGCCTGTGCTTCTTTCTGTTCCTGGCGTACTACGGCGTGACCATGGCCAAGTCGGGCGCGAACCAGTTCGCGACCATCTTCGGCATGACCATGTTCGTGCCCTTCACCGCCGTGCCCATCACCGCCGGGCTGACGGTCATCCAGATCGGAGCGGTCATGATCCGCGACGCCGCCCGGATCACACCCATGTTCGCCAGGAAGGAGGCCGCCTGATGCTGACCGTCGCCATCGTCTTCTTCGGTTTGATGCTCATCGGCGTGCCCATCGGCTTCGTGCTCGGCATCGCGGGCGTCGTCGGCCTGGTCCAGGTGGGCGGGGACAACTTCCTGGTCATGGCCCCCAAGCGGTTTTTCGAGGGGCTCAACCTGTTCACCTTCATGGCCATGCCCTTCTTCATCCTGGCGGGCGAGATCATGAACCGCGTGGGCATGACCCAGCGCATCGCCAACCTGGCCGACGCCCTGGTGGGCTACATGCGCGGCGGCCTGGCCCACTCGAACATGCTCGCCTCGGTGCTCTTCGCGGGCATGACCGGCGCGGCCGTGTCGGATGCCGCCGCCTTCGGCAACACCCTGGTCCCGGCCATGGTCAAGCAGGGCTACACCCGGCCCTTCGCCTGCGCGGTCACGGCCGCCGGGTCGATCATCGGCCCGACCATCCCGCCGTCCAACCTGATGGTCATCTACGGCTCGCTGGCGGGCGTGTCCATCGCCGGGCTGTTCGCGGCGGGCATCCTGCCCGGCCTGCTCATCTGCCTGGTGTGCATGGCGCTGATCGTGGCGCTGGGACGCAAGCTCGGCCTGCCCAAGAAGGAGGGCAGCCCGTCGCTCCGGGAAATCCTCTCCGCCTTCAAGGGCTCCCTGCTCGCCCTGATCATGCCCGCCATCATCCTGGGCGGCATCCTCGGCGGCATCGTCACCCCCACCGAGGCGGCGGCCATCGCGGTCTTCTACGCCCTGTTCGTAGGCGTGGTCGTCCACCGCAACCTGACCTTCAACGACATCCTGGGGATGCTCATCCGCACGGCCCGGATCACGGGCGTGGTCTTCCTGATCATCGCCTCGGCCTCGATCCTGAGCTGGTGGATGACCTTCATGCAGATTCCCCAGCAGATCGCGGACGCGTTCCTGACCCTGTCCACCACCCCGTGGATGATCAAGGCCATGATCCTGGTCATGCTCCTGATCATCGGCATGTTCATGGACATCAACGCGGCGCTCATCATCCTGACGCCCATGCTCGGCACCCTGACCCAGGCCATCGGCATGAACCCGGTGCACGCGGGCGTAATGATCGTCCTGACCCTGAACATATCGCTCATGACCCCGCCCGTGGGGGCCTGCATCTTCGTGCTCTCCTCGGTCACAGGCGAACGCATAGAGCGCATCAGCGCCTCCCTGTGGCCGTTCATACTCGTGGAGGTGGGCGTGCTCGTCATAACCACCTTCTGGACGGACCTGGCCATGTTTTTCCCCAAACTTCTGCTCGACATGTAGCGGAACAAACCATGAGAGAGGATCGTATGAGAATCGGTAAAAAAGTGATCGTGCTGCTCGCCGTGGCGGCGCTGATGCTGTGCTCGGCCCAGGGCGCCCTGGCCGCCAAGGTCATCAAGATGCATCACCTGAACAAGAACGGCGCCTTCGACAACCCGTCCGGCGCGGCCGCCGTGGTCTTCAAGAACCTGGTGGAGTCCGGGACCAACGGCGACGTCCAGGTCCAGATCTTCCCCAGCGGCCAGCTCGGCAAGGACGCCGAAGTGGTCCAGCAGGTCAAGGACGGCATCATCCAGCTCGGCGTGCACTCCGTGGGCGCGGTGGGCAGCGTCTACCCCATGATCTCCGTGCTCGACGTGCCCTTCGCCTTCCCCAACCACGCCGTGGCCTATGAGGTCTTCGACGGACCCTTCGGCCAGAAGCTGGCGGGCGACATCACCGGCAAGACCGGCATGAAGTGCCTGGGCTTCTCCGACTCCGGCGGGTTCTTCCAGTTCACCAACTCCAAGCGGCCGATCAAGACCCTGGAGGACATGAAGGGGCTGAAGATCCGCACCATGGGCCTGGACACCCACAAGATGCTGGTCTCCGCCCTGGGCGGCCAGCCCGTGTCCATCGCCTGGTCCGAGGTCTACACCTCCCTGCAGACCGGCGTGGCCGACGGCCAGATGAACCCGGTGCCCATCGTCGAGTTCGCCAAGCTGTATGAGGTCCAGAAGTACCTGACCATCTCCAACCACCTGTTCGCGCCCCACGTCTGGCTGATGAACATGGACTTCTACAACTCCCTGACCCCGGCCGAGCGCACCGTCGTCGAGAGCGCCGCCAAGACCGCCATCGTGGTCTCCCGCGGCATCGCCAACGCCATCGAGGCGTCCGACCGCGGCCTGCCCTTCCTGTCCACCAAGATGGAGATCTACACCCTGCCCGAGGCCGAGAAGGAGCGCTTCCGCGCCGCCGCCCAGCCGGTCGTCCTGAAGTACCTCGAAGAGAACTTCGGCGACGAAGGCAAGGCCATGCTGAACGCCTTCCTGGACGCCATCAAAGAGGCCTCCAAGTAACCCGATCCAAGACCATGACGCCGGGCGGCGGGACTTCCCGCCGCCCGGCCATTCAACCTCAGCCTACGACGACATGAACAAGACACCCCGACCCGATCACGTCACAGGGATGCGCTGCACCATCTGCGGCAAGACCTACCTCCCCGGCGAGGTGGACTACGTCTGCCCCGACCACGGCAACGAAGGCATCCTGGACATCCAATACGACTACGACGCCATCGGGCGACAGATTTCCCCCCAGACCCTGGCCCGGGACAAGACGTGCAGCCAGTGGCGCTACCGCCCGCTCCTGCCGGTCCTGCCGGAGACCCCGGCGCCCGCCGCCGCCGTGGGCTGGACCCCGCTCTACGAGAGCCCCCGCCTGGCGAGCGCCCTGCGCCTCGACACCCTGTTCGTCAAGGACGACTCGCGCCAGCCCACCGGCTCCCTCAAGGACCGGGCCAGCGCCCTGGCCGTGATGAAGGCGCGCGAGGCCGGCGCGGACATGATCACCACCGCCTCCACGGGCAACGCGGCCGCCGCCCTGGCGGGCATGTGCGCGGCCAGCGACATGCCGTGCACCATCTTCGTGCCCCGCTCGGCCCCCAGGGCCAAGGTGGCCCAGCTCCTGGCCTACGGGGCGCGGGTCTTCCTGGTGGACGGCAGCTACGACGACGCCTTCGAGCTGTGCCTCAAGGCCGCCGCCGAGTACGGCTGGTACAACCGCAACACCGGCTTCAACCCGTACATGGCCGAGGGCAAGAAGACCGCCGCCTTCGAGATCTGCGAGCAGCTGGACTGGCGCTGCCCGGACGCGGTCTTCGTGGGCGTGGGCGACGGCTGCATCATCTCCGGCCTGCACAAGGGGTTCCTGGACATGTACCGCCTGGGCTGGATCGACCGGTTGCCCCGGCTCATGGGCGTCCAGGCCGAGGGCAGCGACTTCCTGTACCGCTGCTGGAAGGCTGGGGCCGACCCGGTGACCTTCCCGGCCATCCGGGCCCACACCGTGGCCGACAGTATTTCCGCGGGGCTGCCCCGCGACCGCAAGAAGGCCATGGAGAGCGTGACCGACACGGGCGGCGCGTTCCTGCGCGTGTCCGACGAGGCCATCCTCCAGGCCATCCCCGAACTGGCCAGGGCCACCGGCGTGTTCGCCGAGCCCGCCGGGGCCTCGCCCCTGGCAGGGCTGCACGCGGCCGTGGACCAGGGACTGGTCCGCAGCGACGCCGTCTGCGTGCTCCTGGTGACCGGCTCGGGGCTGAAGGACGTGGACGCGACCATCCGCGCCTGCGCCGCCGAGCCCAGGGTCATCGCCCCGACCCTCGACGCCCTGGACAAGGCCATGAACACCGCCACGCGAAACCAAGAATCATAACCGATAAAGGAAGGACAACCATGCTTGACCTGACCATCAACCCGCAGGGCCTGGAAAGCGCCGTGGCCTGCGCGCGCGAGAAGAATATCATCATCCCCACCCTGGAACAGATGTGCCACCCGGAGACGATCCCGGCCGCCATCCGGGAGAAGCTCGGCTCCGTCGGGCTGTGGGACCTCAACCCCCTGAACCTGTTCCGCATCACCTGGAAGAACGAGCCCGCCGTCAGCGGCGGCAAGTACGCGGGCGTGAACCACATCGAGCTGCCCTCCTCCCTGACCGGGGTCCCGGCGCGCATCGTCATGCTCGTCGGCAAGTGGTTCCCCACCGGGGCGCACAAGGTCGGCGCGGCCTTCGGCTGCCTGGCCCCGCGCCTGGTCACCGGCCAGTTCGACCCGCGCAAACAGAAGGCGGTCTGGCCGTCCACCGGCAACTACTGCCGGGGCGGTGCCTACGACTCCAACCTGCTCGGCTGCGAGTCCATCGCCATCCTGCCCGAGGGCATGAGCCAGGAGCGCTTCGACTGGCTGGCCGCCGTGGCGGGCGAGACCATCAAAACCCCCGGCTCCGAGTCCAACGTCAAGGAGATCTTCGACAAGTGCTGGGAGCTGCGCAAGTCCGGCGACGACATCATGATCTTCAACCAGTTCGACGACATGGGCAACTACCTCTGGCACTACACCGTGACCGGCCGGGCCATGGTCGAGCTGATCGAGCAGCTGACCGACGACGCGGACAAGCGGTTCAAGGGCGTGGTCCTGTCCACCGGCTCGGGCGGCACCCTGGCCAGCGGCGACTACCTCAAGCAGCAGTACGCCCACGTCAAGGTGGCCGCCTGCGAGGCCCTGCAGTGCCCCACCCTGCTGAACAACGGGTTCGGCGCGCACCGCATCGAGGGCATCGGCGACAAGCACGTGCCCTGGGTGCACAACGTGCGCAACACCGACATGGTCATCGCCGTGGACGACGAGGTGCCCATGAACCTCATCCGGCTGTTCAACGAGCCCGCGGGCGTCGCGGCCCTCAAGGAGCACGGCGTCCCGGCGGAGATCGCCGACAACCTGCACCTGCTGGGCATCTCCTCGGTGGCCAACATGATCTCGGCCGTCAAGTTCGCCAAGTACTACGAGTTGGGCGAGGACGACGTGGTCCTGAGCGTGGCCACGGACTCCATGGAGATGTACCAGAGCCGCCTGGCCGAACTGACCGCCGAGAAGGGCGCGTACGACGAGCAGGACGCCGCCTACTCGCGCGGCATGCTCGCGGCCACGACCATCGACAACATGGAGGAGCTCGGCTACTACGACCGCAAGCGCATCCACAACCTCAAGTACTACACCTGGATCGAGCAGCAGGGCATGGCCTTTGCCGACATCCAGGCCCAGTGGTACGACGAGCACTACTGGGAAAACATCCAGCGGCTCGCCCCGGAGGTGGACAAGCTGATCGACGCCTTCAACGCCAAGACCGGCCTGCTCGAGGGCTAGGGAGGCGACCATGCCGAACAAGGAAAAGTACTGCAATCTGAGCGTGGCCCTGTGCCAGGAGCTGGTCTCCCTGCCGAGCCTGTCCGGCGAGGAGGGCGACGTGGCCAAGGCCCTGGCCGCGACCATGGAGGCCAACGGCTTCCACAAGGTCACGACCGACCGCTACGGCAACGTCCTGGGGCGCATCAAGGGCAACAAGCCCGGCCCGTGCGTCCTGTTCGACGGGCACATGGACGTGGTTCCGGTGCCCGATCCGTCCGCCTGGACCCAGGCCCCCTTCGGCGGCGACATCGTGGACGGCAAGATCTACGGCCGGGGCACCTCGGACATGAAGGGCGCCCTGTCCGCCATGGTCGGGGCCGCCGCCTGGTTCGCCAAGGAGACCAGGGGCAAGTTCGCGGGCGAGGTCTGCGTGGCGGGCGTGGTCCACGAGGAACTCTTCGAGGGCATCGCCGCGCGCGAAATCTCCCAGGCGGTCAAGCCGGACTTCGTCATCATCGGCGAGGCCTCGGAGCTGAACGTCAAGATCGGCCAGCGCGGCCGGGCCGAGATCGTGGTCGAGACCATGGGCGTGCCCGCCCACTCGGCCAACCCGGACAAGGGCGTCAACGCCGTGCACCTGATGACCGACCTGATCCGCGAGATCGATAAAATCGAGGCCCCGGAACAGCCGGTCCTGGGCAAGGGCATCTGCGTGCTCACGGACATCAAGTCCACGCCCTACCCCGGCTCGTCCGTGGTCCCCAGCGGCTGCCGGGCCACCTACGACCGCCGCCTGCTGGTGGGCGAGACCCCGGAATCCGTCCTGGCCCCCATCAACGAGGCCATCGCGCGCCTGGCCCAGGCCAACCCCGACTTCAAGGCCAAGGCCTACTTCGCCAAGGGGTACGAGACCTGCTACACCGGCGTGCACATCCAGGGCGAGCGCTTCTTCCCGGGCTGGCTGTTCGCCCCCGAGACCCCGTTCGTGGCCGCCGCACTGGCCGGACTCCGCGAGGCCGGGCTCGAACCCGGACTGTCCCACTACTCCTTCTGCACCAACGGCTCCCACTACGCGGGCGAGGCGGGCATCCGCACCATCGGCTACGGCCCGTCGCGTGAAAACCTGGCCCACACCATCGACGAACACGTCGAGGTGGACCAGCTGCACAAGGTCACCACGGGCTACAAGGCGATCATCGAAGCCCTGCTCGCCTGCGAGTAGCCAGGGGGAAATCATGAGCATCCGCATCGAAAACGCCCGCATCATCGACGGCACCGGCTCCCCGGCCATGCCGGGCGGCGTGCGCGTCGAGGACGGGGTCATCACCCACGTGGGCCCGAACCCGCCCGAGGCGGACCAAACCATCGACGCCCAGGGGCGCGTGGTCTGCCCCGGCTTCATCGACACCCACTCCCACTCCGACCTGGTGGTCATGGAAAACCCGTTCATCTGGCCCAAGATCCGCCAGGGCGTGACCACGGAAATCCTCGGCCAGGACGGCATCTCCATGGCCCCCCTGCCCATCCGGCACATCCCGGCCTGGCGCAAGAACCTGAGCGGCCTGGAGGGCGAGTCCGACACCCTGGACTGGACCTGGGAGACCACCGACGGCTACCTCGCGCGCCTGGAAGGAACCGGCGTGGGCGCCAACGTCGGCTACCTGGCCCCCCACGGCAACGTGCGCATGGAGGCCATGGGCCTGGACGGCCGCCCGGCCGGGCTCGGCGACCTGACCGTGCTCAAGGCCGTGCTCCGCCGCGAACTCGAGGCCGGGGCCTTCGGCCTGTCCACCGGGCTCATCTACCCGCCCTGCACCTACGCGGACCAGGCCGAAATGGAGGCCCTCTGCTCGGTGGCCGCCGAGTTCGACCGCCCCCTGGTCATCCACCAGCGCTCCGAGGCGGATACCATCCTCGAATCCATGGCCGAGGTGCTCGACATCGCCCGGCACACCGGGGTGCACGTGCACTTCTCCCACTTCAAGATCTGCGGCAAGTACAACGCCGACAAGCTCGACCGCGTCCTCGGCCTGCTCGACCAGGCCGCCGACGAGGGCCTCAAGGTGACCATCGACCAGTACCCCTACGTGGCGGGCTCGACCATGCTCGGGGCCATCCTACCCCCCTGGGCCCACGCGGGCGGCACGGACAAGCTCCTGGAACGGCTGGCCGACGAGAAATCCCGCACCCGCATGCTCCGCGACATCCGCGACGGCATCCTCGGCTGGGACAACTTCGTGGCCTTCGCGGGCGTGGACGGCATCTTCGTCACCAGCGTGCGCACCCCGGCCAACGAAGACGCCATCGGCAAGACCCTGGTCCAGCTCGGCGAAATGCGCGGCAAGCCGCCCCTCGTGGCCGCCCTCGACCTCCTGCTCCAGGAGGAGAACGCCGTCGGCATGGTCGACTTCTACGGCCTCGAGGAACACGTCAAGACGTTCATGGCCAGACCGGAAATGAACGTCTGCACCGACGGCCTGCTCGGCGGCACGCCCCACCCGCGCACCTACGGGGCCTTCCCCCGCGTGCTCGGCAAATACGTGCGCGAGGAACAGGTCATGCCGCTGGAAACCGCGGTCCGCAAGATGACCGGCAAGCCCGCCGAGACCTTCCACATCGACAAGCGCGGCCTGCTCAAACCCGGCTACCACGCCGACATCGTCCTGTTCGACCCGGACACCGTGCGCGACAAGGGCACCTACACCGAACCGCGCCAACACCCCACCGGCATCGACCTGGTCATGATCAACGGCACCGTAGTCCACGGACCCGACACCCCGGCCACCTCCACTCCCTCCGGCCGCGTGCTCAGGTTGGGCAGATAAGAATGCCTCCGGCGGCCGGGGGAAGGGGGAGAAAAACCCTTTGAAAAGGGTTGTTTCTCCCCCTTCCCCAGGACCCCCATCCCCCTCTTTTCCCAAACTTTTTTGTGCGCTTCGCGGGTGCGAAGGGCGCGCTTTGCCGTGCGTTTTTGCCGGACAAATTCAGGGCTGAAAACTCGGCCTTGGATATGGCACGAATAACAGTACATGGCCTCCGCGAAGCGGCGCCAAAAAGTTTTGGAGAGTCCGGAGAACCTTTTCCAAAAGGTTCTCTGGCGGGGTCCGGGGCAGCGCCCCGGCCGTCGGAGACGCCCGCCCGGCGAGGGCCCTACGCCACGCAGTCGGCGGTGACCCCGGCCTCGGTGCGGGAGAGTCGGCAGAAGCGGGAGCGATCCTCGTCGCTGCCGATGAAGGCCACGAGGTCGCCGGATTCAAGGACGTAGGCGGCGTCGGGGTTAGTCTTGAGCAGGCCGTTGCGGACCACGCCGACCACGGACGCGCCGGTGGCCTTGCGGATGTTGCTTTCGCCGATGGATTTCCCGGCCAGGGGGCTGGTGGGCGGGACCTTGATCCATTGCAGGTCGAACTGTTGTTCCGCGCCCCGGAACTGGACGAGTTCGCGGTATTCGTCGGAGGAGTCGGCCAGCACGGAGTAGAATTCCTGGCGGATGCGGTCGGTGTGCCGCTGGATTTCCACGGGCGACTTGTGCAGGCGCAGCAGGGACTGGCGGGACATTTCCAGGCTGGCCTCGAGTTCCGGGAGCACGGCCTCGTCGGCCCCGAGTTCCTTCATGTCGTGGAGGTGCTCGCGGGTGGTGGACCGGGCGATGATGTCGAGGTTCGGATTGTCGCGCTTGGCGTTCTGGATGATGGCCCGGGTGGTCACCAGGTCGGGCACGGTGACGATGAGCTGGGCCGCGTCGCGCAGTCCGGCGGCCTCGAGGACGATCTCCTGGCTGGCGTCGCCGTAGACGGCGGGGATGCCCGCCTTCTTGGCCTGTTCGAAACGGCGGTGGTCCAGTTCCACGACCACGTGGGTCATGTCGAAGCGCTTGAGGATCTGGGCTATCTCCAGGCCCACGCGGCCCGCGCCGAGGATGATGACATGGCCGCTCAGGCCGTTTCGGGGCATGTTCGAGGATTCGAGCTGTTCATGGCGGAACCAGCGCTTGCGCAGGTTGTAGAGCCGGGCGGTCTGGCCCGAGACGATGGGGGTCAGGACCATGGAGATGATGGTCACGGTCAGGATCAGGGCGTAGAGGTCCTGGTCGATGGACCCGGTGGACAGGCCGAGGCGGGCCAGGACGAAGGAAAACTCGCCGATCTGGAACAGCCCGAGTCCCACGGCCAGAGGGACCACGTTGCGGTAGCCGAAGAGCCGGGAGAGCACGGCGAAGATGATCCCCTTGCCCACGCAGAGGACGGCCAGGAGCCAGCAGACCTCGCGGAAGTGGTGGACCAGGAACATGGGGTCGAAGAGCATGCCCACGGAGGAGAAGAAGAGCAGCCCGAAGATGTCGCGCAGGGGGATGATGTCGGACAGGGCCTGGTGGCCGAAGTCCGATTCGGACAGGACCATGCCCGCCACGAAGGCCCCGAAGGCGAAGGACAGCCCGGCCAGGTAGGTCAGGTAGCCCACGCCCAGGCCGATGGCGGCGATGGCCAGGAGGAAGAGCTCGCGCGAGCCGAGGCGGGCGATGCGGGCCATGAGCCAGGGCAGCAGCCGGGTGCCGAGGAGGATCATGGAGGCCAGGAACACGGCGGCCTTGACCAGGGCGAAGCCGAGCTTGGGCAGGCCGACCACCGGGTCGTTCAGTTCGGGCAGGACGATCATCATGGGCACCACGGCCAGGTCCTGGACGATGAGCATGCCGATCATGACCTTGGAGGACAGGGTGCCGAGCCAGCCCTGGTTCATCAGGGTCTTGAGGAGGACCATGGTGCTCGAAAAGGAGGCCAGGGCCCCGAGCCACAGGGAGGACTTCCAGTCCAGGCCCATGATCTGGCCCACGGCGTACCCCAGGGCCATGGTCAGGAGCATCTGGATCGGGGTGCCGATGAGGGCCACGAACTTGACCGGCTTGAGGTCCTTGAAGGAGAACTCCAGTCCCAGGGCGAAGAGCAGGAGCGCGATGCCGATCTCGGCCAGCAGCTCGATCTCGTGGGTCCCGGACACGGTCAGCCCGCCGGTGTACGGCCCGAGGAGCACCCCGGCCAGTATGTAGCCGAGGATGATCGGCTGCTTCAAGCGCTGGGCCGCCAGGCCGCAGAAGAAGGCGAAGACGATGATCAGGATGATGTCCGTGGCCAGGCCCATGTCAGGTCCACCTTGCGTGTTGTCGGGGTTGCGCGCGGGCCGTCCGACCGGCCCCGGCGCGCGGAGTCTTTACCATAATGGGGATCATGCCGGTAATCCAGACGAAAAGAAGGCCTGCGCGCAAAGCGTGCAAGCCTCCATTTTCATTGTTCTTCATCCCGGAAACAGCCGAGGCCCGAGACCCGGTCCTCGGACGGACGGGTCACGGTCCCGGTGCGCTGCTTCCGGGGGACGGCCCGAAGGCCCCCCGGTCTAGCACTTGGACGGCGCCAGGGCGGGCTCGGCGTCCGGGTCGTAGATCACGTCGCCGTCGTCGGTCACCTGCGGGTTGAGCTCCTCCATGAAGTCCTGGGTCATGCCCGGGACCTTGAGCATGTCCTCGGCGGACTTGAAGGGACCGTTGGCCTTGCGGTAGTCCACGATGGCCTTGGCCAGCTCCTCGGGGATGTCGATGTCCTCGATGGCCATGAGTTCCTGGACCGAGGCCTTGTTGAAGCTGACGACGCCGTCCTGGGCAAAGGCGGCGGCCGCGAAGAACAGGCAGGCGGCGGCCAGGGTGATGGAGAGGATGATCTTCTGCATGTCGTTGTCCTTGTATGCGTTTTGGGAGCGGGCGAGGCGGTCCGGAGGTTGGGCCGCCCCGCCCATGGGGTTTGGTATCGGTTAGCCCGCCTTGATCCGGAAGGTGGTGTTGTCCGGAGGCGTGACCTTGATTTCCGTGGGCTTCTTGAGCTGCGGCACGTAGTCGTAGGGCACGCGGTAGGCGCGGTAGACCAGGTTGTACTTGCCGTTCTGGGTGTAGTACGGGCTGATGTATTCCCAGACGATCTCGTGGTCCGGGGTGACTTCCTGGAACTGTCCGACGGCGCCGTTGGTGATCAGCGTGTTGCCGTTGGGCAGCCGCTGGGCCGAGGACACGTAGTCGGAGTAGAACTGGTACTTGTTGCGCATGCCCATCTGCTTGGCCGAGTGCTCCCAGACCATCTTCAGGGTGCGCGGGTCGAACTCGATGACGCGGGAGTAGTCGCGGCGGGCGTCGGACCAGCCCACGGGCGCGCCGGGGTTGCGCTTGCCGTAGCCAGCGTAGCCGCCGTTGTCATAGATCAGGATGTTGCCCTCGCCCGGCAGACCCTTGGGGATCATGTGGGTGTGGTGCTGGCCGATGATCTGTTCGAGCTTGGACAGGGCGCGCTTGTACTCCTTGCCGCCGAAGGTCCACATGGAATCGCCGTAGAACTCGGGGCCCACCTGCCAGACGACCTTCTTCGTCGCCTTGTCGATGATGAAGCTGGTGTTGGTCTGGCGGCAGGAGATGATGATGTTGTCCGGGTTGAAGACCGCGTACTTCTCCTTGTCCTCGTCCCACCACTTGTTGGGGCCGAGATAGGAGGCGGCGTTGACGTGAATCCAGTCGCCGCCCTTGCGGCCCGGAGTGCGGGTCATGGAGAAGGTCGGATACTTGTACATGGTCTTCTTGAAGTCCAGGGGGAAGTCCATCTCGTCGAAGTGCTCGGAGGCGAGCCAGTCCCAGATGATCTTGCCGTCGGCGTCCACCTCGGCGATGTAGTCGTCGTAGAGTTCCTTGTCGGAGATGAACTGGTTGTGGACGAACTTGTGGGACAGGATGAGCATCTTGCCCTTGTAGTTGGCCACCGGCATGCCCGGGACGTGGTAGCCCACGGGGTTGCCCTCGAACTGGTAGTCGTGGTGCATGCCCGCGCGGGGAATGCTGCGGACCACCTTGTCGTTCCAGTCCACGACCACCAGGTCGGTGGAGTCCGGGTCGTCCCAGACGCGGCCCTTCTTGTCCGGGGCCGGGCGCTTGGAGCCCGCCAGGTAGCCGCCCTTGAGCATTTTGGGCGGATGTTCGGCCTGGCAGATGTCCTTCCACTGCCTGACCACGTTGCCGTTCATATCGATGAGCACGGTGCCCTCGGATTCCACTTCGGTGCCGAAGACCGTGTAGCCGCCCCAGCACTTCTCGGGCTTGTAGATGGTCGTACCGTGGGGGAAGACCGTGGGGAAGGACAAGGCCTTCAGGGGATTGACCAGCGTTGCCGCGGTTGCCACGGCTGCACCGGTAAGGAATTCACGTCTCTTCATTATGTACTTTCTCCTTTGTCGCTCGCTTCGTGCGACGCGGATTGAAGTCTGTTGATCCGGGACCGGCCCTCCGGTCCCGGGCTGGATGCACTCTCTAGTAGGCGTTCATGGTCGGACCGTCGCTGCCGTCGTCCTCCGCCGGGGCCTTGGCCGGAGCCTTGGCCGCAGCGGCCGGAGCCGCCGCCGGAGCACCGAAACCGGCGCCCTCGTGGTAGTCGCGGAAGAAACGCGGCGCGTCGTCGCCCGCGATGTAGCCCTGCGGGGTCAGGGTCTTGCCGTAGAAGGCCGGGTAGTCCTCGCCGTAGCGGTAGGCCCGGTGCACCATGTTGGCCATGCCGTCGATGTGGGCCTCGAAGGGCAGACCGTCGATGTTGTGGAACACGGCCTTGGCCTTGCCAGCGGAGATCGGGTTGACGAATTCCCAGACCAGCCGACCCTCGGGGTTGACCTCGAAGATGTGGCCGCCGTGGGTGGAGGTGATCAGGGTGTTGCCGTTCTTCAGCCGCTGCACCGCGCCCTGGCGGTGGGAGTTGAAGCTGTTGGTGTGCCGGGTCTTGAACTCCCAGACGATCTTGCCGGTCTTGGGATCGACCTCGATGGCGCGGGACCGGCGGTCCTGGGGACGCTCGGAGCCGTTGTCGAAGACGAGCACATGGCCGTTCTTCAGCGGGGTGGCGCAGTGGTTGCCGAACATCTGCTGGGAACCGTCATTCCAGTAGCTCGGCTTCTTGGCGGTGGGGTCCCAGGCCGAGGGGTTGCCCCAGCGGTACTCCATCTCGCCGGTCTTGTGGTTGATGAAGTAGAACTCGGACAGGTTGCGCGAGTTCAGGACCACGGTGTCGGTCTCGGGGATGTAGTTGACGGTGTTGAAGTGGGACCAGTCGTAGGTGGCGTACATCTCGCCCATGGGCATGGGCAGGGCGTAGTTGATGTCGAACTGCTTGGGCCCCGTGCCGATGTGATCCTTGATGTGCCATTCCCAGACGGTCTTGCCTTCGGGATTGACCTCGCGGACGAAATCCACCCAGAAACGGTCGTGGGGGATGCCCTTGGACATGACCGGCTTGGTCGGGATGGTCAGGGGATTGCGGCCCAGCTTGCGGGCCTCGTCATTGGTCAGGGTTTCCCAGCCCAGGATCATGGTGTTGCCGTTGGGCATGCGGCAGAAGGTGTGATGCTGGATTTCCTTGTTGGGGATGAACATCTTGTATTCCCATACCTTCTTGCCGTCCCAGTCGAACTCTTCCAGGATGCCGGCCGCGCCGCCGATGCCGCAGTAGCCGATTTCCTTCTTGTACGGCAGAACGCCGCCGCGCAGCAGGTGGCCGTTGGGCAGCAGCACGGAGTGCAGACCGGCGGTGTATTCACTCTGCCACGTGTGCACGATGTTGCCGCGCATGTCGATGAGATAGGTGGTCTTGCAGGCCACCGTGGGGTCGAACAGGGTGTATCCCTGATAGGCCATGGCCTGATTGTAGTACAGCACACCGGTGGGCCCGGTGATGGCCTCGTAGGCAAACGCCACCGAACTCAGGACCATCACGGAGATCCCGAACAGAAGCGCCATATGCCAGCGTTGCAGTTTGAGCACTCTTTCCTCCTTACCTGTTACAAATACTGTTGTTGCCACACGAGCCTCCCGCCCGACCCTGCACCGGCCGCGCTCCCTTCCCGGTCACTCTGGCGGGGGAGGCGGCCGCCCGGCACGGGCCGCGCGGTTGGCAGCATGGACCAACCAAGTTTCATGCCACTGTGATAGGCGGAAAAAACATATTGTAATTCAATTGGTTGTCATCCAGTTGACCGTGCGCATGCGCCTCTGTGCATGCGCTCTCACGCACACACTGTGCCGCCCTCCGCACAGACGGCCCCTCCCCCGGCCGGAGCCGGAACGGATGGCGGGCGCGGTCCGGGTGAGCTGCGGGACGCCCGGAAACGGCAAGGGCCGGTCCGCGAGGACCGGCCCTTGTTTCGCACCCGCGCCACGGGGCCTAAATGTCGTAGGATTCGATCTTGTCGTACAGGGTGCGGCGGCCGATGCCGAGGATCTTGGCCGCCTTGGAGCGGTTGCCCTCGGCGGCGGCCAGGGCCTGGCGGATGGCCTTGATCTCGGCGTTCTTCACGGCCTGCTTCAGGGAGACCGCGCCCTCCTCGCCGCCCTCGGTCTCGGGGAAGCAGATGGGGTGGGCGCAGAGGTCCTCCACGCTGATGGTCTGACCCTCGGCCAGGAGCACGGCCCGCTCGATGACGTTCTCCAGCTCGCGGATGTTGCCCTTCCACGGGGAGTCGCGCAGGGTCTGCATGGCCCCCGGGGTCAGGGACTGGACCTTCTTGTTGTAGCGGACGTTGAACTTGTGCACGAAATGGCCCACGAACAGGACCATGTCCTCCTGGCGGTTGCGCAGGGCGGGCAGGTGCAGGGGGATGACCGCCAGCCGGTAGTAGAGGTCCTTGCGGAACTCCCCTGCCTCCACGGCCTCCTCCAGGTTGCGGCTGGTGGCCGACAGGAAGCGCACGTCCACGGTGATGGGCGTGTTGCCGCCCACGGGCTTGATCTCCTTCTCCTGGATGGCCCGCAGGAGCTTGACCTGTGTGGACGGGGTCAGCTCGCCGATCTCGTCCAGGAAGATGGTCCCGCCCTGGGCCTCCTCGAGCAGGCCGCGCTTGGCCCGGATGGCCCCGGTAAAGGCGCCCTTGACGTGGCCGAACAGCTCGCTCTCCAGGAGGTTCTCGGACAGGGCCCCGCAGTCGATGGTGAAGAACGGCTTGTCGGCCCTGGAGCTGGCGTTGTGGATGCGCCGGGCGAACAGGGACTTGCCCGTTCCGGTCTCGCCCTGGATGAGGATGGACACGTCCGAGTCCGAGACCTTCTCGACCATGGTCATCATCTGCTGCATGAGGGCGTTGTTGCCGATGACCATGGCCCCGGAATCCGCCTGCTGCTCGCGCTCGCTGAAGGTCTCGAGCTTGCGGTGCAGGCGGCCGTACTCGATGGCCCGGCGGGCCAGCAGGGCCAGCTCCTGGGTCTTGAACGGCTTGGTGATGTAGTGGTAGGCCCCGAGCTTGATGGCCTCCACCGCGGTCTCGATGGTCCCGGCACCGGTCATGATGATGAACGGCTGGATGTGGTCGATGGTCCGGATCTGCTTGAGCAGTTCGAGCCCGCTCATGGGCTCCATGGCCAGGTCGCTGACCACCAGGTCGTAGGCGGTCTCGGACAAGGCCTTCCAGGCCTCCTGGCCGGTGGAGGCCGTATCCACCACGTATCCCTGGCGGCCCAGGGACCGCTTCAGCACGGCGAGCAGCTCCTGCTCGTCATCGACCAGCAATATCTTTTCGGGCATGGCTCAGGCCTCCTCGTCGTGGACCGACGGAAATTCCAGGAACATGCAGGTGCCCCTTCCCGGCTCGGATTCGGCGAAAATCAGACCGTCGTGCCGCTCCACCATGCGGCGGGTGATGAACAACCCCAGGCCGAAGCCGCCCTTGCGCGACGAGAAGAACGGCTCGAAGATCTGCGTCAGGTTGTGCCGCTCGATGCCCGTGCCGTTGTCGCTGACCTCCAGGCGCACGGTCTCGTCCTCGCCCTCCCCGGCCCGGCAGGCGCGGATGAGGATGCGCTCGTCCTCGCCCGTCACGGCCAGGGAATTGAAGACCAGGTTCATGAGCACCTGTTGCAGGGCGCGGTCGTCGCCCCGGATGTACAGGGGCTCGTCGGGCAGGTCCACCTCCACCCGCTCCTGCTTGCGGCGGCTGCCGAGCAGGGACAGGGCGTCGCGGACCAGGGCGCCGATCTCCACGGTCTCCATGCTCATGGGCTTGGGCGTGGCCGCCTCGAGCAGCCCCTTGGTGATCTCGCCCGCGCGGATGGCGTTGCGCTGGATGGCCAACAGGCCGTCCTTGACGTCCGGAACCAGCCCCTCCTCGAACATGAGGTCCTCGGCGTTGGCCTGGATGACGCCCAGGGGGTTGTTGATCTCGTGGGCCAGGGAGGCGGCCATCTTGCCGATGATGCCGAGGCGCTCGGACTGGATCAGCTCCTCCTCCATGCGGTTGCGCTCGGTCACGTTGCGGGCGAACAGACAGGCCAGGAGCTGGGTCCGGACCGGACCCTGAATGATCCGCCCGGCCACCTCCACCTCCATGGGGTGGCCCGCGCTCTCGACCATCTGGAACTCGAACTT
Source organism: Pseudodesulfovibrio mercurii (assembly GCF_000189295.2). Taxonomy (NCBI): domain Bacteria; kingdom Pseudomonadati; phylum Thermodesulfobacteriota; class Desulfovibrionia; order Desulfovibrionales; family Desulfovibrionaceae; genus Pseudodesulfovibrio; species Pseudodesulfovibrio mercurii. The sequence continues at coordinate 1,513,295 of NC_016803.1, forward strand.
GTCGCAGCCGTCGTTGAAGACCTTCTTCAGAAAGGCGTCGATCTCGTCGGCGTATTCGCGGGTGACCAACTGGCGCAGGTTGACCTCGTTCACGGGTCCGGGGAAGCGCAGGGAGTCGCGGGCGCGCTCGTTGGCGTGGAGCACGCTGCCCTCCTCGTTGACCAGAAAAATCATGTCCGGCGAAGATTCGATGAGGTCTCGGTAACGCTGCTCGGTGCGGCGCAGGTCCTGGGTCACCCGGTCCACGCGCCGCTTGAGGGAGACGTTCCAGACCACGATGGCGACGAAGATGACCCCGGCCACGCCCGAGCCCACGGCCACGTACTTGGCGTAGTGGCGGAGGTCGTCGGTGATGGTCGGCTTGCCGAACCACTTGTCGCGCAGCTGGGCGGCCATGCCGCTCTCCCGCAGGTGGCGGAAGGCCTCCCGGATATCCTCGGCCAGCGCGGGCCGGCTCCGGGGCACGATGATGCCCAGGGGGCTCTCGCCGAGAACCACGCCCTTCTTGAGGATGTTCGGGATCTGGTAGCGGTCGATGAGGTCGTCGGCCACGCGCTCGGACGGGGCCACGAACACGTCCATGACCCCCTGGCTGACCATGTTCAGGGCCTCCATGGGCGAACTCAGCCAGACCACGTCCTCGGGCAGGTTGATCTCGGCGCTGTAGGGCGCGGAGGTGATGGCCACGACCTTCTTGCTGGCGAGGTCGCGCAGGCAGGTCACCGAGCGGCAGCTCTCGTTGACGTAGAGGTGGTGGCGCAGGCTGATGCCCACGGGAATCCAGATGGCGTCCAGTTCGTCGGCGGTCTCCTGCGAGTCGTGGGCCAGGATGTCCACCGAGCCGTTCAGGAAAAGCTCCCGCCGCTTGCCCAGGTCGTGGATGGGCCGGAACTCCATGTCCGCGCCCATGATCCTGCCCAGCATGACCATCTCGTCCACGGAGTAGCCGCGCACGCCCTGCTTGCCCTCCTTGACGGCCAGGAAGGAGAACGGCGGGGACAGGGCCCGCGTGCCCACGTGGTAAACCGGCCGCGCCAGGGCCCGCCCATGCGCCAGGACCGGGAGGAACCCGAGGCAGAGGATGAGGATAAGGACGGCGCGGCGCATGATCGCCAGCCTAGCGCAAAGCGGGCCGTCGCGCCACCGCCGAAGCGGCGGGGCCGAAAAACGCCGACGTCCCCCGGCAGGAGGGATGCCGGGGGAGTACGGTGAGAGGAGGTGGACAATGCGTCGGTTCAACGCTTTTCTCCGGGAACGTCGTTATGGCACGGCGCCGATGAGGACCGCCTTGTAGCCCTTGCCGATATCGTTGCGGGCGTCCGAGTGGACCAGGATCATGTCCAGGAACCGGCCCGGTTCGAGCCCGTCCAGGGTCAGGGCGATGGCCGCCGACTGCCCGGCGGGCACGGTCAGTTCGCCCTGCCAGTACGTCTTCCTGAACTTCTGCGACTCGACCTTCGTGACCAGCATGGGGGCGTCGCCCGCGTTGCGCACGGTCAGTGTCACGGCATTGGCCTTGCCCGCCGCCAGGGTCCCCAGGTCCACCTTGCGCGGGTTGACCTCCATGACCCCCATGGGCACGGGTTCGACGTAGCCCACGATGTGGATGACCTGGGCGTCCTCCTTGCCCTTGCCGGTGAACACGGTGACGGTTTTGTCGAACTTGCCTGGATATTTGAACGTGTTGTAGTTGATGATCATTTCCGTGGCTTCGCCGGGTTCGAGGCTGCTCTTCCCGAGAGCAGTGCTGGTGCAGCTTCAGGACGTGGTCACGTTCTCGATGGTCAGCGCCCGGTCGCCCGTATTGGTCAGGGTGATCGTCTGGCGGGCCACCGGCCCCTCGGTCATGGCCCCGAAGTCCACGGTGGTCTGGCTGACGGACAGGGGTCCGGCCCAGGCTCCGGCCGCCAGGCAGGCGACCAGGGCGCAGGCCAGGGCAATGGATCTGAAACGCATTGTCGGCTCCTTATTGTTCCCCGTGCACGAAACGGGATTTGACCTTGTAGTCGAAGTTCTTGTCCTGGCCCTCGGTGTGGCAAGTGCGGCACAGGGCCTCGTCGGGCCTGGCGACGATGTCGGCCGGGTCCTGCGACGCCACGTGCTTCCGGCCGGGGCCGTGGCAGTTCTCGCACTGCACGTCCTTGAGTTCCGGGGTCAGGTCCATGTCGATGAACCCGCCGTCCGCGTCCATGGCCACCACGTGGCAGCGCACGCAGCCGGGCACCGACTGCTTCTCCTCGCCCTGCTGCTTCAAATCCTCGAAGGCGTTGGCGTGGGGGGTGGTCTTCCATCCCTTGACCACGTCGGCGTGGCACTCCTCGCAGGCGGTGTAGCCCACGTAGTCGCCGAACAGTTCGGCATGGGCCGCGGCCGCCGCCAGGGAGAGGAGGAAGCAGGCGACGGCCACGATCAGCAGAAGGCGGTTCATGGCGTTCTCCCGGCTAGCAGTTGCAGTCCGATGCGGGCTCTATGTAGATGACCTTCTCGAGCTTCCTGAGCAGGGCGTTGTCCACGCCGTCGATGTCGAGCAGCTCGGACATGTCCACGAACTCCCCGTTCTCCGTGCGGGCCTTGACGATCTCCTCGGCCAGTTCGTGGCTGATGCCGTCGATGGCCTCCAGCTGTTCCACGGTGGCCACGTTGAGGTTGAGCTTGCCGCTGTTGTCCGCGGCGAAGGATGCCTGCGCGGACAGGGCCAGGGCCAGGACGAACGCCAGGATGAGGCAGATCTTTTTCATGTTCGATACTCCTTTGAATTTACCAGCCGAGATAGTGATGGCTGTACATGAAGAACCAGGCCACGCAGGAGAGGACTCCGCTGGCGATGCCGGAAACGGTTTTGCGGAAGGTCGAGGCCGTGTCGCGGCCCGCCTTGAACACGCCCAGGTACAAGGCCGCCGTGGTCAGCAGGACCAGCAGGACCGCGAACAGGGGCAGGATGACGTAGTAGATGCCGTGCATGATCTCCTCCTAGAGCAGGCCCAGGTACTGGCTGACGGTGACGACGGCCATGACTGCCAGGGCGAAGACGATGCCCAGGGTGTCCCTGTCCTGTTCCTCCACGCCCTGGTTGGCCATGAAGTCGAAGCCGGTTTCGTCGGTGGTGTGCGGATGTCTGTTCATGTCAATCCTCCTAGGCCGCGAACAGGCCGGTCTTGACGCAGATGACGAGGGCCGCGAGGAGCAGGGCGATGCGCAGGAGCCCGGCGGCCAGGGTGACCAGGACCCCCTTGAGGCCGTGCTGCGTGATCTCGCGGAAGGACACGGACAGGCCGAGCGCGGCCGCGGCCAGGGAGAAGTCCCACTTGACCATGGCGAAGATGGCGTGGTGGGCGGGCTCCTTGAACAGGTGCAGGCAGGCCAGGGCCCACAGGAAGACGAACACGCCGAGCCACAGCGGGAAGGTCTTGATGCCGCGCGTGGCCATGACCGTCTCGTCGTCGCGGCGGCGCAGCTTGCGCACGAACATGACGATGAAGACGTACAGGAAGCCCGCGGGCATGATGACGTGGCGGCCCACGTCGAACCAGGTGGCCCAGCGGCCCGCCTCGTAGCTCGACCCGAAGGCCGCGAACAGGGCCTGGGCCCCGTTGCCCACGCCGACCACCGAGGCCAGGCCCAGGGCCTGCGGGGTCAGTCCGACCCACTCCCCGAGCACGGGCAGCAGGTACATGGAGACCAGCCCGAAGCCGATGACGCAGGCCGTTGCGTGGACCACCTGGCCGCCCTTGGCCTTGATCAGCGGCATGAGGATGGCGCAGGCGTGGGGGTCGCCCGTGGCCAGGCCGCCCGCGATGATGGACCCGTGGCGGTCGTCGAGCCTGAACAGCTTCGCAATCCACAGGGTCAGGGTCGCGGTCAGGAACAGGGAGGCCGTGCAGATCAGGATCGGGGCAGCGCCGAGCTTTAAGGCGTGGCCGAGCATAAAGTGCGGGGCGAGCATGATGATGCCCAGCGGCATGAGCATGTGGATGTAGGACAGGCCGCGTTTCCAGGAGTCCGGCACGCCGAAGACGTTGCCGATGATCAGGCCGACGAGCAGCGGGTTCCAGACGAAGTTGGAGTTCAGGACCTGGAAGAGGGACTGGTGGTGCACCGGACCGATGACCCCGTCCAGCCAGGCGAACAGGTTTTGCAGGGTGAACGGGTTGGGCACCCCGGCCAGGTTGTTGCTGAAGATGGCGATGAAGAACATCGCCAGCAGTCCGGGCAGGACCGCCTTCAGGTCATACAGTGCGCTGAACCAGGATTTGCGGCCCAGCTCGTAGTGTATTGCCATGCTTTGGGTATTCATTGCTTTTCCTCGTGATGTCTTGGGCCGCTAGCGGCGGATGTGGGCGGAACCGCCGGTGTTGACCGAGCCGCTGACCTTTTCGCTCGGGGCCTTGGAGCCCACGCGCCAGTGGTCCATGAAGCCCAGGCGCGGGAGCATGGACAGCCTCAGGAAGCCCTCGATGGTCCCGTTGACCCCGACCAGCACGTCCACGTTGTTGCGCGGGCGGAAGGCCAGGTTGTCGGTCTTCTCGACCTCGTCCCCGGACCCGGTCTCGATGTGCCAGGCCATGACCATCTCGCCGTCGAAGCTGTCCAGGACCAGACGGAACAGAGGCTCGCCCTTCTCATTCTTCGGCCCCTCGTACACGGGGTGCTCACGGTCCAGGACAATGGCCTCGGGGTTGTCGAGCAGGACCTCGTTGAGCTGGTAGCAGTGGCCGCACACGTCCGGGCGGACCATGAAGCGCGGGTCGAACTCGAACGGCGTGTCGCGCTCCAGCTCCTGGATGCCGGTATACAGCCAGAGGTTGGCCCTGCCGTCCTTGAACGGGGTCTCCAGGTCCATCTCGGCCAGGACCGAGCCGACCTTGAACTGCATCATCCGGGCGGTGTCCTGGTGCTGGGGCAGGAGCTTGCGGGTCTCGGCGTTGAGCGGGCCCACGGTCTTTTCGGCGACCACCTTGCCCGCCTTGTCCAGCAGGGACAGACCGATGGTCCCGGCCTGTTCGTCCAGGCCGTCGCAGCGCAGCACGTATCCGCCGAGCTTGGCCGTGTCGCCCGCGCCCAGGGCCTTTTCGCCGGGCTTCCTGTAGGTGTAGCTGATGCTCTGCAGGGAAGGGGTGCCGAACTCCCTGATCTTGACGTAGTTGGAGCCGATGTACTCGGGCTGGATGTAGGTCGCGCCCTCGGAGAAGAGGTCGGGCATGAAGTAGCGGTCATGGGCCGACTTGTCCTCGCTGAACCCCTGGGCCAGGTAGAAGTGCGCGCCCCAGCGGTTGCCGGAGTACTTCATCAGCGAGAGCGAGGCCACGGGCCGGTCGTCCAGGTAGGACATGCCGGTGTAGCGCAGCGCCTTGTTGCGCACGCCGAGCAGCTCGTCCTGCCAGTACATCAGGTTGCCGTCGCCCATGGGCTGGTTCTTCCAGAAGTCCAGGTCAAAGTCCTTGCGCACGTAGGTCCCGGAGGAGAACGTGGTCAGGTAGGCCCGCCTGCCGAGCAGGAAGAAGCTTTCGCCCGCCAGGGTGCGGATGTTGCGCGCGTTGCGCGAGGTGTAGCACAGCCCGGCCGGGGGAATGACCACGCGGTTGTTGCGGTAGTCCACGTAGGACCCGCGGACCACGATGGCCTCGGCGGACAGGAGCCGCTCGCCCTTGCGGTTGCGCGAGACCTTGCGCATGAGCCCCTTGAGCCGGGGCACGAAGGGCGCGGTGTGGTCGGGCTCGTAGAACGAGGCGTCGGGGATGACCTTGGGATAGGAGGTGAACCTGGACTCCTCGACCACGGTGCCGTAGGACGAATCCGCCAGCCGGGTCAGGAAGGAGCGTTCGATGATCGGTTCGAGCACGGGCGAGGAGCCGAGGAAGAAGTCGAGGTTGTTCTTCCCTTCCCCGGGCCACATGACCATGTTGTCCGTGCGCATGAAGTAGTAGTCGCGGACGTAGAGGTCGCGGACCACGCCCCCGTCCAGGCCGCCCGCGACCACCTTGAAGGCCGGGCGGTTCCAGACGTCCGAGTACTTGACCGGGCCGTCGAAGGCGTCGTGGTCCTTGTCGAAGACCACGGGCTGGTTGTTTTCGAGCAGCAGACGGTGGAGCATGCCGGTCTTGAGGTTGGGCTCCAGGACCACGTTGTAGCGCTTGTCCAGGGGCCAGGGCTGACCGTTCTTGACCGTGACCAGGTCGCGGTAGACGACGAAGGAGAAGTTGCCCGAGGAGTAGCCGTGGGCCTTGCCCGTGGACCAGGGCACGAAGTCCGAGTCCTTGAGGAAGGCCGGGTCGATGACGATCTCCACGCGCATGTCCAGCTCCGGCACGGTCAGCTGGTACTTGTCCAGTTCGGCCGGGCGGGTCTTGTACTCCTGGGCCGTGGTCGGCTTGACCAGCTTCTCGGCCAGGACCTCGCTGCCGGTGAAGTTGGTGATCCGGACCAGGAAGCCGTCGGGCCGCCGGAAGGCGTAGATGCGCTTGTTGAAATAGTAGCGATAGTCCTCCTGGCGCACCTCGAGGATGACCGGGCGCTGCATGGAGAAGGTCGCCTCGGTGATCTCCGGGAACTCGATGGACGCGAACTCGGCGGTGTCGAAGTCCACGTCGCGGGCCACGTACTTGCTGGCCCCGAAGTAGTAGGTGTTGTCCAGGTAGAACTTTTCGAGCTGCGGGTTGAGCCCTTCCTGCAGATGGATGTCCCGGACCTCCTCGCGCCTGGGGAAGCGCGTGGCGATGGGAAATTCCAGGGGGAAGCCGCCGGACGGCGAGATGACCGCGAACTCGGCGTAGGGCACGTCGTAGTGGTCCGTGGAATAGTCGAACCACAGCCGGTAGCCGGAGTCGCCCAGGGGCGTGCGGTCGCCCTTGTTCAGGGCCACGTCGCGGTAGGTCCGCGTGGCGGTCTTGAGGTCCACCAGGTAGGTGTGCTCGCCCAGGACCAGGAACGGGTCGCGCAGGAGCGGCCGGGCGTCGTGGGAGGTCTCGGACAGGTAGAACAGCCCGCCGGCCGGGACCGTGGCCGCGCCGTCGGCGATCTCGCTGCCGCGCAGGACGATGGCCTCGGTCAGGCTCTTTTTCTGTCCGAGCTGGTTCTTGTAGACCTTGTTGCGCAACCCCGCCAGGTGCGGCAGGAAGGTCATGTCCGCCGACGGCGACAGGCCGTGCGGATCGGTTGCGGCCGCCCCCGCGCCCGGCAGGGCGAGGAGCAGGACCAGGGCAAGGGCCAGTAGTCTGAATGTGTGTTGCATATCCCTGTTTCCTGAAAAGCTGATTACAACGTCCTATGGACAACCTGCCTCTCCGGGAAACAAGAAGCGTACCAAGCCCCCTTTTTGCTATTTTATCGTTTTATTGCAATATATTATAAAATTCAGCCCCGACGGATTCCGGCGAAATTTGTGCGGCATGCCGCACAGTAAAATCACGAGTGTGCGTGCGCGCGAACACTCGGAAAGCGCCCTCCTCCACCGGACAGGACCGGCGCCGATGCGAACCCCCCTGTCGCACACCACGGACTGACAATTCTGTAGTTAATTAATTTCAAATTTGTACGTAAATGCACAAAATGTCGTCGGCGCAGTTTTGACAACATATTGAAATTATGGGAGTTAGCCGTTGGCATATTGTATGCTTTACGGGACACAACACACCAAACAAGGTATAATCCATGCAAATTCACTACAGACCCATCGGCTACTTCCACACCCCGCACAAGAACACCACGGGCATGCCCATCCAGCCCTCCGGGGCCCAGGGCGTCAAGGGGACCATCCAGGTGCTGCCCGAGTTCCGCGAGGGATTGCGGGACATCGAGGGGTTCTCGCACCTGATCATCCTCTACCACCTGCACGAGATCGAGGGGCAGGACCTGACCGTGATCCCCTTCCTGGACAACAGCCCGCACGGCATCTTCGCCACACGCTCGCCCAAGCGGCCCAACCCGCTGGGGCTGTCGGTCATGTCCCTGTGCGGGGTCTCGGAGGAGGGCATCATCCTGAACAACGTGGACGTGCTCGACGGCACCCCGGTCATCGACATCAAGCCCTATGTCCCGGACTTCGACGTCTGGCCCGCCGACCGCGTAGGCTGGTTCGAGGGCAAGTCGTGCAACGCGACCACCCGGCGCAGCGACGACCGCTTTGCGGCCTGCGCCCTGGAGGAGACCGGAAGCTAGGAATTTTTATCGCGAAAACGGCATCCCGAAGCGCCCGTGGCCCTGAGCCGCGCCCGTCCGACCGATGCACAACCCGGATGAGGTGAGACATGGCACTCTTCGTACTCCTGCACGACGCGTTTCAAGGCGGCTGGGTCTGGCGCCAGACGGCCCGCGAGCTGCGCGACCTCGGCCACGAGGTCCACACCCCGAGCTTCGCCGGGCGCACCCTGCCCTTCGGACCGGACAACGCGGACAGCCCGTCGAAGGCGGCCCTGGATAACCTGGTCCGCTATTTCGAGGCAGAGAACCTGCGCGACGTGGCCCTGGTCTGCTCGGGCTGGTCAGGCCTGCTCGGCCCGGCCCTGGCCGAGGCCCTGCCCACGGCCGTGCGTACCCTGATCTTCTGGGACGCCGTGCTGCCCGAACCGGGCAGGAGTTTCATGGAGGTCTGTCCCGAGGACCTGGCCGCGGCCATCGACGGCAACAGCGAATCCACCGAGGTCGCCCCGTTCGTGTCCGGGCCGCTGAACTGGCTGGAGTGCGGCGAGGACACAGCCTCGCTCCTGGCCCCCTTCCCCCGGCGGGCCTTCACCGAGCCCTACGCGGGTCCGGCGCGCGGCCGCTGGCCCAGGGCTCTGTTCATCCACTCCCCGGAGACGGACGCCCCCGGCTCGCCCTTCACCCGCGACATGGTCGAAGCCTCGGGCATGCCCTGGCTCGAACTGGACATGTACGAATATCCGCTCCTCGGCCGGGCCCAGGAGCTGGCCCGCCTGCTGGTGAGCCAGGCCGCGCCCGGCGCATCGCGCAACTTCAACGGCTGTTCGCGCAACACCATGCCGCACGAAATGCGCATGCAATATTGTTCGCATTACCGCAGGCGCCACGAGTTGGCCGTGGCCGGCGAAAGAATCGACGCCTGACGGCGGGCTACCTCCTCCCGTCCGTCAATCTGACGGCCCTCGCCACCCGGGCCGCCACCCTCGTCACCGTCCGCGCCGGGAACCGCACCATCCACCGGCGCGGACGGGTCGCAGGGAATCCCGCCTACTGCTCCTTCTTGAAGACGATCAGCGGGCAGTTCTTGCACACGTCCGCGCCGGGGAAGCCGTCGCCGGGCCGGGTGATGGAGCTGCTGCCCGCCTTGATGCGCGTCATGAGCCGGTCGAAGACCGCACCGAACTGGACGCCGGGGATGATCACGTTGATCTCGCCGCGCTCGGTCTTACCCGCGTTGTAGCTGCCCGAGCAGGCCGGGAGCATGTTGAACTCGCGGGCCAGGTAGGAGTGCACGTTGCCGCCGCAGGCCGAGGAGTTCATGGTGATGGTCGAGTGCAGGGGGTGGGTGTCCGTGGCCGCCATGTAGTCCACGGCCAGGTGGTAGGCCTGCATGTTGTCGCAGTAGAAGTGCACGGTGTCGGGCTCGTACAGGCCGTCCACCGCGCCCAGCGGGGCCACGGCGATGCCGAGCAGCCCCTGGGGCAGCCGGGCCTTGGAGCGCACGAACCGCTCGGCCTGGTCCAGGTCCCTGGTGTACTTGGCGTGGCCCTTGATCTCGCCCTCGTCCAGCTCCTTCCAGCCGAAGCCGTAGCGCGCGTTGCCGCAGCCCAGCCCGGCCTCGCCCGAATAGACGATCTGGCCCTTCATGCGCGCCCCGATCTCCCACTGACAGAAGGTCATGGCCTTGACCGGGGTGTAGATCTCCGGCGCGGCCGCGTGGAAGGCGTCCAGCTCGGCCTGGTCGAAGAAGAATTTGACCGCCACGGGGTAGTGATAGAGCCGTAGCTCGCGCATGAGGATTTCCTGCATTTCCCTGTACGACATGATGGTACTCCTTTCGGATTGATGGTTGTGCACGATGCCGGAACGAACGGAATCCGGACCGGCGTCCTCCCGCTATGCCCCGGCAGGACCGGGGGTCAAGGGGAGGGCCCGTCGTGAAATTCCGCGCGCTGCATTATGCTGAATCAAGCACGATGTCGGCTTCGAAGGGACAAGTGTTGCGCCGTTTTTTCACAAGCGGCAAGGAGGTCACGGAAACGGGGCGGTTGCGGTCCTTCCCGGCCGGGCCGGATCGCGGGGGATGCGGAGAGGGGTTGGCGATGGAGCCGCCCGGCAGGGTCGCGGGCGGCTCCATCTCCGGTTCGGTTCGCGGGTCAGCGCAGGATAAGCATGGATGAGGAGGCGTGATTAACCAACGCATTGACCCTTTTGGAGTGAAAGATTCGTTCCAGGGGCGACTTGTGCTTGAGCCACAGGGCCATGAGGTCGTCCTTGCGCCCGGACTCGATGAAGGTCTCGAGCGAGTCCTCGTCCACCACCCGGATCAGGGCGTGGACGTCCCGCTTCAGGTAGTAGTCCAGGACCTCGCCCATACTGACCTCCACGGGCTCGCGCAGCTCGCCCTTCCTGAGCACGCCGACCACCTCCAGCCCGGCGGCGTAGATGGTCACCCACTGGTTGATGAGTTCCAGGGACTCCTGAGAGATGTCCGCGTGGTCCAGGCAGCAGACCACCCGCGAGGTGGCCGGCTCCTCGCGGATGACGAAAACCGAACAGTCGGCCGCGTCGGCCACCCGGCCGGGCACGTCCGACCCCCGGCCCCAGCCGCCCTCGTGGTGGCCGCAGCCGAGGATGATCAGGTCGCACCCCTCGGCCCGGGCCTCGGTGGTGATGGCCTTGACCGGGTCCCCGCCGCGCAGGTGGAGCTTGAAGGCCTTGCGCCCGGAGAGGTCCTGTTCCAGGACCTTGTCCCCCCGGCGCATCCACGGGGCGTCCGCGCGCCGGTCGTACAGGTCCGCGCCGGGGCCCAGGGCCTCGAGGAAGTCCTCCCGGTAGCGGCCCAGCAGCCGCAGGCGGGGATGGGCGTGGCTCGGGTCCAGCTCCTCCTCGGCGATGTAGGAACGGCTCTTTTCGATGGCCAGCATGACCACGTCGGCCCAGGTGTTGGCCGCCAGGCGGGCGGCCTGGCGCACGGCGTACCGGCTGTAGGCGTTTTCATCCACGGCGACGAGAATCTTCATGTCAACTCTCCCTTGGTACGGTTACCAGCAAATGAGGATGGGGCTGGAGACCAGGCCCAGGACCTCGGTCAGGGGCGACTTGCGGTTGGACCTGCGGTCCATGTGGGCCACGATCATGCCGTAGTCGCCCAGGCTGCGGGCCGCGGTCTCGGGCGCGCCCAGCAGGGTGAAGGCGCGGGCCGGGGCGTGGCCGAGCTTGCCGAGGAGCTCCCGGCCCTCGGCCAGGAGCTCGTCCGGGTGCGGGTCCCGGTGCAGGTCGTCCATGGCGTAGGCGCACAGGTCGAAATCCACGGCCCGGGAGCCGAACAGGTGATGGAAGCGGCCCGCCAGGGAGTCCACGTCGGTCTTCTCGTCCAGGAGCAGGACCAGCCGGTCGGACTGGATCATGTTGCGCACCAGCAGGACCGGGCAGGGCATCTGGCGGTAGAGCTTGGAGCGCAGCCGCTTGCGGAAGGCCCCGGTGTTGAAGTTGGCCACCTCCCCTTCCACGAAGAAGTCGTAGCCGCCCAGGCGCAGCTCCTCGAGCAGGGTGTCCTCGCGGTCGCCCACGCGGACGATGGGGTTGGGCAGGATGAAGCAGTCGAGCTTCTCGCTGTTCAGGATGCGCTGCACCTCCTCAAGCCCGGCCTGACGCAGGCCCGACTCCCAGGAGCGGCGTATCCAGCCGGTCTCCGACGAGTGCGGCTTGTGGTCCGGCTCCTCCACGTGGACGGGCTGCACGGCGATGCCGAGCAGTTCCGCCTTCCGGCACAGGTATCGCAGGGCCACATTGGACGCCAACGTCATTTCCACGGGGACAAGGGCTTTCAGCATGTCCATGGGCGCACCTCGCTTGTTGTCTGGTTCATGGATTCCCTCCCTCACCGGCCGAGACGGATGTGTTCCTCGGCCTTCCTGATGACTTCCTGGATCTCGCCGAGCTTGAACGGCTTGGCCAGGAAGTCGAACACGCCCTTGCGCATGGACTCCTTGGCCGTGTCCATGGTGGCGAACCCGGTGATGACGATGACCTCGGTGCGCGGCGAGAGCGTCTTGACCTCGGCCAGGAACTGCATGCCGTCCACGCCCTCCATCTTGAGGTCGGTGACGACGATGTCGAAGGTCCGCTCGCGGATGCGGGCCATGGCTTTGGCGCTTTCGTAGAAGCTCTCCACCTCGTAGCCCCTCTTTTCCAGGGCGGGCTGCAACCGCTTGCTGACGATGGGTTCGTCGTCGAGAATGAGAATACTGGTCTTCGATGTGGCGGTCATGGTGCCAACCTCCAATGCTAATTGCCCACCGCCTCTTCGGCGATGTGTTCAAACTCCTGACAATGCTCGTAAATCACGGCGTCGCTGACCATGGAGACGTCCAACTGGCGGGTGTAGGCCACCAGCAGCCCGAGGATGCGCATGAGCCGTCCCAGGTCGCGGGCCATCCATCCCTTGGCCCGGGCCACCACCAGGTCGTCCTTGACGGTCACGGAGAAGTCAAAGCCGTTCAGGACCTCGGCCAGGAAGCGCGCCCTGCGCGACCGCCGGACCGCCCCGGTCACCCCGCCCGCAAAGCGGAACTGCACGCTGTTGCGCGAGTCGTCCTCGCTCCGGTAGCAGTCGATGAGCGTGAAGTGGTAACCGAGCTTCAGGCTCAGGTGCAGGTAACGGTCCGAGACCACGGCCAGGTTCTGGCCCATGCGCTTGACCCCGGCCGAGTCCGCCGAAAAGGTCCGGGTCATGCTCGACATGAAGCTCGAGAAGTCCACGGGCACGGGGCTGGACTGCCAGACCCCCTCGGAGGTCACGCCGTCGATGAAGGCGCGCAGGGTCTCGGAGCGGACCTGGTCCGGGCGGACGGTCCGCCTGCGGCTGGGCGTGTCCACGTCCCCGGCGCAGGACGCGTCCAGGCCGCCGCCGATGTCCAGGACCACCAGGTCCAGGGGCACCGGGAGCTCCAGCCGCCCGCCGGGACAGGCCTCCCCGGCCCCGGACGAAGTCGGCAGCTCGGTCAGGATCTCCACGGCCTTCTCGTGAATGAACCGGGCGATGTCGTGCATGGTCCGGCATCCCTGGGGCGTGAAGCCGCCGTCCTCGGGGTCCACCAGGTAGAGGGGCTCGATGAGCTTGAGCATGCGCCGCAACAGCCGGTACTCGTAGGTCTCCTCCATGCGGTCGCTCATGAAGTCGTGCAGGCGCAGCTCGCGGACCAGCCCCTGGTAGACGGTCTTCTGCTCGGCATCCAGGGTGATCACGTCGCCCTCCTTGAGGACCAGGGTGGCCCGGCTGACGTTGAGCAGGGCGGGCACCCGGTACTCGCGGGCGATGGTGGCCATGTGCCCGAGGGGCGAGCCGATGTCGGTGATGACACCCGAGGCCTTGGGCAGGACCGCGGCGTACTGGGGCGACGACAGGTGGGCCAGCAGGATGGCGCCCACGGGAAATTCCTCCAGGTCGCGCCCCTCCCAGGCCACGAAGACCGGGCCCGAGCCCACGCCCTGCTGGGCCACGTCGCCCTCGCCGCTGAGGAGCACCGGATACCCCTTGAGGACGTCGCTCAGGTCCGGGGAGTGCGGATCGTCGTACACCTCCATGCGCAGGGGCCGGGACTGGAGCACGATGAGCGCGCCGTCGCGGTCAAAGGCGAACTCCATGTCCTGGGGCTTCTTGAAATACTGTTCCAGGCGGATGGCCGTGTCCGCCAGCAGCCGGATCTCGGCGGGCGACAGGCTGGGCCGGTCGCGCAGGGAGGCTTCCACCTCCCCGGTGAACACGGACCCCTCGGGGCCGGGCAGCAGGGCCGTCTTCTTGTGGGCCACGCTCTCCCGGAGCAGGGCGTGGGCGGGCTCGCGCGAGACCAGGAAACGGTCCGCCTCGACCTCGCCCGCGACCACCGGGGAGCCGAGCCCCCAGGCGGCGGCGATCTCGATGCCGCTCTCGCCGGACCGGACCGGGGACAGGGAATAGACCACCCCGCTGGTCCGGGCCTCGACCATGGCCTGCACGGACACGGCCATGAAGACCTCGTCCGGCTTGAAGTCGTACTCGCGCCGGTACTCCATGGCCGCCGGGGAATAGGTGGAGGCCAGGACCTTGCGGTAGGCGTCGTGCAGGTCCTCGGGCCGGACGTTCAGGAAGCTGTCGTACTGCCCGGCGAAGGACAGGTCCCCGTCCTCGCCCCAGGCCGAACTGCGCACGGCCAGGCGCAGGGCGCCCTCCCCGGCTCCCCGGCGCAGGTTGTCGAGTTCGCGGCCCATGGCCCGGCGCACGCGCGGCGGGATGGACCCGGCCAGGATGCGCGAGCGGATCTTGCCCGAGGCCTCCTGCACGGTCATGGTCCCGTCGCGCCAGGCCCCCTCCAGCCCGACGATCTCCTCCTCGATGTCATTGAGTTCCATGAACAGCCGGTAGGCCGAGGTGGTCACCGCGAAACCGGGCGGCACGGCCCCGGCCGAGGCCTCGGCGATCATGGCCAGGCGGGTGGACTTGGCCCCTGCCGCGTCCATGTCCTTCAGGCGGATGTCCGCAAAGGCCATGGCCATGACGTCGGGCAGCACGGGCCTGCGCTCCATCTCGCTCTCCAGCTTGTGGCGGATGTCGCGGAAGATGGCGTACAGGCCGGGATACCGGCCCGGGGCCATGGCGTCGAAGGCGTCGATGAGCTCCCGGACCGTATCCACGATGAACTGCTTCGAGGTGCGCAGGTACTGCACGTCGAAGATGTAGTCCCCGCCCAGCTTGTCGTGCATGGAGGCGATGGCCGTGAGGATGCGGTTGTTCAACTCGAGCACCTGCTGGAACTGCCGGAACAGGGCGGCCAGGGACACGCGTTCCCTGCGCCGCCTGCGCAGCAGCCTGGTGCGGATGTGATCGAGCAAGCCGAACATGGCCGGTCCCCCCGCCCTAGTGGGCGCTCCCGCGTTCCTGGAAGACCACGCTCATGAACAGCCCGGCCAGGATGGCGATGATCACGGCGGCCACGCCGTAGAGCAGCGAATGATCGAAGGCCAGTTTGGCCAGGAAGGCGGGCAGGCCCACGAGCTTGGTGTGCAGCTCCTCGGCTGCCATGTCCACGATTTTGCCGTCCTTCACGGCCAGGACCTCGACCCGGTACACGCCCTGGTGCATGGCCGAGGGGATGGACAGCTCGGCCCGGAAGGAGCGCACGCCGCCCTCCTCGCCGGTGTACTGGACCACGCCGTTCTCCACCTCGTAGAAGCCGTCCTGCTCCATGAGCTTGATGAACTCGTCATAGATCCAGTCTTCGGTATCGCCCTTGACCGAGGCGAAGGCGAGGTCCGAGTGTTCCCAGTCGGCCTCGGACGCGCCGTCGGTGCCCATGAGGAAGACGTCGGGCACGCCCCGGATCTCCACGGCCCCGAGGTTCATCCACAGCAGGCCGAGCGCCTTGCCCTTCTTCTTGAAGGTCTTGTCGTGCGGCTCGCCGAGCAGGCGGATGACCGCGCTGGAGCCCTGGGGGACCGTGCCGGTGATGGTCACCCTGGTCCCGTTGAAGCCGGTGCCGATGGTCACCAGGTTGGGCCGCAGGGTCATCTTGACCGGGGTCTCGGCATGGACCGGAAGGGCCAGGAACAGGACGGCGGCAAGGGCCGCGCAAAGGGATGCGAACTTGGGCATGACTAGTGACCTCCGGCGATGGCCAGCAGCACGTCGGGCGTGACCAGCAGGTTGAGCAGCATCTTGACCATGACGGCCAGGACCAGGGTGGCCAGCAGGATCTTGAGCTGTTCGCCCTTGAGCTTGCGGCTGATGCGGGTGCCGAACTGCGCGCCCAGGGTGGAGCCGAGCAGGAGCAGGACCGCCAGGACGAAGTCCACGGTGTGGTTGGTGTAGGATTGCAGGATGGTCACGTTGATGCAGGTGAACAGGATCTGGAACAGGCTGGTGCCGACGACCACGTGCATGGGCATGCGCAGCAGGTAGACCATGATCGGGACCATGATGAAGCCGCCGCCCACGCCCATGATGGCCGCGAGCACGCCCACCAGGACGCCGAGGACCAGGGGCATGAGCATGGACAGGCGCACCCCGGACTTGACGAAGTCTGTCTGGAACGGGAGCTTCTCCATCATGACCGCGTAGCGCGATTTCCTGACCGGCCTGGCCGCGGCGCCCGGTTCGGGCTCCTTCTTGCGCAGGCTCTGCACGGACTCGATGAACATGTACGAGCCCACGCCACCGAGCATGAGCACGTAGGTGACGTTGATCAGGAAGTCGGCGTTGCCCATGGCCTTCAGGACCTTGATGACCTGGACGCCGCCGAAGCCGCCGAGCACGCCGCCGACGAGGAGCAGGATGCCCATCTTGAAGTCCACGTTGCCCAGCCGGTAGTGGGCCAGGCAGCCCGAGGTGGACGCGCCCACGATCTGGTTGGAATCCGAGGCCGCGGCCACGGTCGGCGGGATGCCGAACATGATCAGCAGCGGCGTCATCAGGAACCCGCCGCCGACACCGAAGATGCCGGACAGCAGGCCGACGAACCCTCCCAGGGCGAACACCAGGAACACGTTGACGCTGTTCCCGGCGATGGGAAGATACATATGAAACATCGATACTCCTCCACAGGTTGAAATCCTTCTGCCGGACCGGACCCGCCGGGTCCGTGCCGTAGGCGGTCCGCCTCGCCCCCTTCGGGAGGCGGATCACTTGCGCTTGCCGTGCGCGGACACCTTCTGCACCACCTCCACCTCGCAGCGGGTGGTGGTGTTCACCGCGTCAATCACCTTCATCAGCTTGGAATAGAGGGACTGGCGGCCAGACGGAGGGGCTCCGATGAAGAGCTTGGTCACGTTGTTCTCGCGAATGAACTTGGGGATCTCCTCCTCCATCCGCCCGCGGACCACGTAGTAATCGAGGCGGGCGCCCTCGGAGCGGCCTTCGGCCAGGATCGATTCCAGCCGCTTCTCGGGCGATCCGATCCACTCCCCGTCGTCCTCGATGCCGTCGAACTCCTCGTCCACCACCATGAGGATGGAGACGTTGACGGCCATGCGCCGGGTCAGTCCCATGGCGTAATAGGCGAGCCACAGGCTGGATTCCGATTTGTCCACTACGATCAGTACGTTCTTCATTGTTTCCTTCCGTCGGCACCCCCTTGAGCAAGGGCGGTGCCAGGACGGCGGCGGGCAGCAACATCTCAATATGTTGATATATATGTAATTTATTTTCCGTTGTGCGGCTTTGGACAGACTTTCGGCCCGATTCATGTTTCAAAATGAACAGCTGACCGGAAGACGGACGTCACCCGGCACGAACCGGAAGCTGTCCGGAAGCTTGCCTGATAACCTGCTTGAATATCATGCGATAATAGAATCATGCCCGCCCGGAGCGGGCGTGCGGAGGGCGAAAAACATGTTTCATTCTGAAATACCCATGGAGGACGACGGGTGCCCGAGACCGCTTTTCACGCGAATCGTGTTTCAAAATGAACAGGCGGTCCGGAGCGAGTCCGGAGGGTGGTCTGGGCTTGTGCGGATTTTCCCGAAAAAAATGGCCGGAGAGTCGTCTTTTCGAAGAAAGTCAGGGGCGCGCACACCGGACAGGGGCCGAGGCCCGGCATGGGGAAAGGTCAGGAAAACAGTGGGTTGCCGACGAAGCGGCGCATCTTCCGCCCGCGCACCGCGGACGGATCAGTCCTCGTCCCCGGCCAGGCCGAATTTCTTGAGCCGCCGCCACAGGGTGGTCCGGGGAATGCCCAGGATGGAGCTGGCCAGCCCCTTGTTGTGGCCGGTGGCCTCGAGCACGCGGAGGATGTGGCGCTTCTCGACCTCCTCCAGGGGGAGCAGGCCGGGGGTGCCCAGGTTGCTGAAGGTCAGGTTGAGCAGGTCTGGAGGCAGCTCGCGCAGGCCGATGACCTCGCCGTCGGCCAGGGCCACGGCGCGCTGGACGATGTTCTCCAGCTCGCGGACGTTGCCCGGATAGTTGTACTGGGTCAGGACCTCCATGGCCTGGGGCGAGATGGCGGTCACGTCCTTGCCGAACCGGGCGTTGAAGGCGGCCAGGAAATGGTTGGCCAGGAGCGGGATGTCCTCGCGCCGCTCGGCCAGGGTGGGCAGGTAGATGCGGACCACGTTGAGGCGGTAGAACAGGTCCTCGCGGAACCGCCCGGCGGCCATGGCCTCCTCCAGGTCGCGGTTGGTGGCCGCGATGATGCGGATGTCCAGGTCGATGGGCTGGGTACCGCCCACGCGCAGGATGCGCCGGTCCTGGATGACGTGGAGCAACTTGACCTGCATGTTCAGGGGCATCTCGCCGATCTCGTCCAGGAAGACCGTGCCGCCGTTGGCCGATTCGAGCAGGCCGATCTTGGTGGCCGTGGCCCCGGTGAAGGCCCCCTTCTCGTGGCCGAACAGCTCGCTGGAGATGAGTTCCTCGGTGAACCCGCCGCAGTTGAAGGAGACGAAGGTCTTGTTCCTGCGAGGCGAGAGGTCGTGAATGGCCTTGGCCGCGCGCTCCTTGCCCGTGCCCGTGTCGGCCTGGAGCAGGACCGTGCAGTTGACCGGCGCGACCTTGCGGATCATGGCGAAGACGTCGAGCATGGCCTGGCCGGCCCCGAGAAAGTCCTTGAGCGGCGGGGCCTCGTCCAGGGCCTCCCTGAGCCGCCGGTTCTCCGCGCGCAGTTCGAGCTTCTCCATGGCCTCCCGGGCCACGGTGCGGATCTCCTGGAGCCGGAAGGGCTTGACGATGTAGTTGGCCGCGCCCTTGGCCGTGGCCTCCACGGCCGAGGCGATGGACCCGTGGCCGGTGATGATCACGGCCTCCACGTTCTCGAACCCGGTCTTGACCGCCTCCAGGATCTCGATGCCGTCCATGTCCGGCAGCTTCAGGTCGATGAAGGCGAGCTGGAAGGGGTCCTCGGCCATGCGCGCCAGGAAATTGTGACCCAGCCCGAAGGTCTCCACCTCGAAGCCGAGCTTGCCGAGCGCCCTGCCGACCATCTTCGCGGCCTGGGCCTCGTCGTCGATGACCGCCGCCCGGAAGCGCATCACGCCGCCTCCTCGCCGGTCCCGGCGGCCGGGGCGGCTTCGTCGGCCAGCACGGGCAGACAGACGGTGAAAGTCGTGCCCACGCCCTCCTCGCTCTGCACGTCGATCCCCCCGCCGTGCTTCTTGAGGATGCCGTAGATGATGGACAGCCCAAGCCCCGTGCCCTTGCCCACGGGCTTGGTGGTGAAGAAGGGATCGAAGATGCGGCTCAGGGTGTCCCTGTCCATGCCGCAGCCGGTGTCGGACACGTCCACGCACAGCCGGTCGTGGTCCCTGCGGACCTTCACGCCCAGGGTGCCGCCCTTTTCCATGGCCTGGTCCGCGTTGAGAAAGAGGTTGATGAAGACCTGCTGGAGGTAGTGCATGTCGCCGTGGATGTCCGGCAGCCCCTCGGGCAGGTCGGCCTCCACCTTGATGCCGTTCAGGGAGAGCTGGTTGCCCACCAGCTTGAGGGTCTGGCGGATGACGTTGTTCATGCTCAGCCGGGCCAGGGGCCGCTCCTCCTCGCGCGAGAAGTCCAGAAGGTTGCGGACCACCTCCGAGGCCCGGCCGGTCTCGTTGATGATGTCGCCCAGAAGCTCGCGAACCTCGGCCTCGGGCAGGTCGTCCAACTCCTCCAGAAGCGTGTCGGCAGTCAGGGAGACGTTGTTCAGCGGGTTGTTCAGCTCGTGGGCGATGCCCGAGGTCAGGGTGCCGATGGAGACCAGCTTGCGGGCCTCGATGAGCTGCTCCTGGCGGTCGTCCAGCTGGGCGGCCATGGACTGGAAGGCGGAGCGCATCATCTCGGAGATGGGGTCCTGGCTGGTCAGGTGCTGGATGGCCTCGTAGTCCCCCTTGGCCACGCCCTCGGCGGCCCGCTGCACGTAGTCCAGGCGGTCCAGGATCTTGCGCGCCTGCCACAGGTAGACCGCGGTGATGGAGATGAGGATCAGGGACATGACCGCCAGGGGCATGAACAGGATGCGGTCCAGGGCGTCGTGGATGGCCTGCTTCTTGGTGGCCAGCAGGGACTGGGCCCCCTCCACCAGCCGGGTGCCGTGCTGCCGGGTGTCGTCGGCCACGGATCTGTCGCCGTTGGCCAGGGCGTGCAGCAGCGTGCGGTAGGCGGCAATGTCGTCGAGCAGGCCGTCGTAGACGTCCCGGCCCGCGATCTCCACGATCTTGGGCTGGAGCAGGGCCACGGTGTGCTCGGCGCGGTCCAGATAGACCAGGGCCTCGCCCAGGCTGCCCGGCTCGGGGTAGAACATGAAGTTCTTCTCGTAGCGCCGGGTCTCCAGGATGTCCGAGACCACGTCGTGGAACTCGTCCATGACGGTCAGCCGCTCGCGGAAGGCCACGATGTTCCACCAGTACATGCCCATGGTCAGGAGCATGAACAGGACAAAGGCGACGACCACCAGAAGGACCTTGATCTTCAACGACTGCATACCGGCTCCAAGGGTTTCCACAACACCCGGCGGGGCGTTCGGCCGCACGTGCGGGCCAAGGCTGCCGGGGACAACGGGTACTTTCGCCCCAAACGGTGCAAAAAATCAACTTCGCGCCACCCCCCCTCAAAATCCGGGTCATTCCGACCCGAGAAATTTCGGCGTTTGGGTCATAAGGAAACGTTAAGAACCCCCCGCCCGTACCCCTTTTCGGACCATTTCCCCCTCACGGAAAAATTCCTGCATTTTTCTCAACCGAGTGGTTTTGCACAGCTAGTATTATGCCCAAATCCTGCACAAAATAGGTCCGAAAGCCCCGCCCCGCAAGGGCTGGTCCCGGATTTGCTCATGGGAGGGCATGCGGTTCAATGCGTAAACCAACAGGAGGCTTCCGTGAGCACCATCAAGACAACGGACCAAGCATCGGTAGAAGAGACGGCCACCGATTACGTGGCGGTCCAGGAAGAAACGTTACCGTCAAAGGGCGAGGGCATCAGCCGACGCAAGATGCTCGGTTTCCTGGGCGTCCAGGTCGTGGCCGCCGGGACCCTGGCCGGCGTGGCCATGGCCGCCCCGAAGAATTTCAAGCCCGAAAACTACAACCGCGGGATATCCCCGGACCAGCTGCCCAACACCCGGGCCTGGCTGGTCTCCGACCCGACCACCTGCGTGGGCTGCCGGACCTGCGAGATCATCTGCTCGCTGGCCCACGACGACGTCTGCCGGCCCGCCCTGGCCCGCATCCACACCACCTACGATCCCCAGCACAAGCTGGTCAAGCTGGCGGTCATGCCCGACGTCTGCCGTCAGTGCAACATGGCCGACTGCTACCTGGCCTGCGAATACGACGCGCTGGTCCTGGACAAGAAGACCGGGGCCCGGATCATCGACCCGGCCAAGTGCCAGGGATGCGGCGAATGCTTCGCCGCCTGCCCCTACGACATGATCGTGGAGAACAAGGAGAAGAGCATCTTCTCCAAGTGCGACCTGTGCGGCGGCGACCCCATGTGCGTCAAGTTCTGCCCGGCTGACGCGCTGAA
Organism: Pseudodesulfovibrio mercurii; assembly: GCF_000189295.2. NCBI lineage: Bacteria > Pseudomonadati > Thermodesulfobacteriota > Desulfovibrionia > Desulfovibrionales > Desulfovibrionaceae > Pseudodesulfovibrio > Pseudodesulfovibrio mercurii. Next base: position 1,534,899 of record NC_016803.1, read on the forward strand.
GTTCATCCAACTCGGCTAACCCACAAAGCAAGGAGACAGCACTATGTACGGATGGGCTGGACAAATATTGCGAATCAACCTGGACAACGGCTCCATCACCAAGGAAGACACGTCCAAGTACCTGGAATACACCGGCGGCATCGGCATCGGCTACAAGGTCATCTTTGACGAAGCGCCCCAGGCCGGACCCTTTGACCCCGAAAACCGGATCATCTTCGCGGTGGGCCCCATGACCGGTTCCCTGGCGCCCTCCACCGGGCGTTCCGAGGTCATCTCGATCTCACCCCACGTCTACGCGCCCAAGTCCAAGAAGCCCCTTGTCAGCCGCAGCGGTTTCGGCGGCTACTGGGGCGCGGAACTGAAGTTCGCCGGATACGACGCGGTGATCGTCCAGGGCAAGGCCAAGAAGCCCGTGTTCATCAACGTGGTCAACGACGAGGTGACCATCGAGGACGCCTCGGACATGTGGGGCAAGGACACCTTCGAGACCCAGGACATGATCAAGGCCAAGACCGGCGACGAGAAGACCCAGATCGCGGTCATCGGCCCCTCGGGCGAGCGGCTCGTGCGCATCGCCCCGATCCTGCACCGCATCGGCAACGCGGCGGGCCAGGGCGGCTTCGGCGCGGTCATGGGCTCCAAGAACCTCAAGGCCATCGCCGTGCGCGGCACCAGTGGCGTGCAGGTGGCGGACAAGAAGAACCTGATCAAGTACGTCAAGAGCGTGCGCGAGTTCCAGCCCGGCCCCCTGGGCTCCACCCCGCTGTCCACCGGCCCGCTCAGCTGGACCGAGAAGTACGTGGACCCCAAGGACATCAACAAGCAGGCCCTGCGCTTCGACCAGACCGAGAGCTGCGCGCCGTGGCTGAACAAGTACCACGTCAAGTCCCAGTCCTGCTATTCCTGCCCCCAGGGCTGCTACTCCTACATGAACGTGGACGGCATGGGCGGCGGCGCGGTCAGCTGCACCCAGTGGTTCTATTCCTGGATGGGCAACCGCGACAAGGCCACCTTCCTGGCGAACCAACTGGCCAACAAGCTCGGCGTGGACACCTTCGAGATGTTCCCCATGATCCAGTTCGTCTGGCACCTCCAGGACGAGAAGATCGACGGCAAGAGCCTGCTGCGCCTCCTCAATGAGAAGAAGCTGGTCAGCAACGAGATCCTGGCCGGCCTGGAACAGGGCCACTATCCGCCCGAGGGCGACCTGAGCACCGTGGGCCTCGAGACCCTGATGAACATGATCGCCTACCGCCAGGGCTTCCTGGGCGACGCCCTGGCCGAAGGGTTCCGCCGGGCAGTGGACATCGTCGCCGACAAGTTCACCGCCATGCACATGAAGGAAGCCGCCCAGAAGACCATGAACTTCGTGAACATGGAAGGCATCATGGGCGGCGTCGTGGGCGGCAACGGCGGCTGGGGCATGTCGGCCCACTACGACCCGCGCACCTTCGGCTACTACTGGGCGGTCAACTTCGCGGTGGAAAATCGCGATCCCAACCGCCACTCCATGACCAACCTGGTGGAGTGGACCGGCCTGTCCTTCGAACAGGCCATGCCCGTGGCCGTGCGGCACTGGGGCGAGGAGATCGCCGAGAACGGGCTCAACGACATCCACCGCAAGCGCGACGTGGCCCTGACCTGGAACGGCGAGAAGTCGGCCTACGCCAACGCCTACCTGGGTCAGTTCATCCACTACCGCGGCTGCATCAAGGACAGCATCACGGTCTGCGACTGGGTCTTCCCGATCATGACCAGCGGACGCAAGGACCGCGAGTACACCGGCGACATCTCCGTGGAGTACAAGCTCTTCGAACTGGTCACCGGCGAGAAGATGACCCAGAAGGCCCTGGACGACCGGGCCGCCCGCATCTGGGTCCTGCACCGGCTGCTGACCGCCATGGAATGGGGCGGAGGCAGGAAGGTCAACCTGCGTGAAGAGCACGACCAACTGCCCGATCACTTCTTCACGCCCGTGGAGACGCGCCTGCTGCCGAGCTATCCGCCGGCCGATCCGCCGCATCCCCCGCTGATCCGGGAGAACTTCGAGGCGGTCAAGGACGAGTACTACAAGCTGATGGAATGGGACCCGAAGACCGGCATGCCCACCCGGCGGCTCATGAAGCGCCTGGGCATGGACAAGGAACTGGCCAAGTTCGAGAAGGAGGCCTTCAAGCTGCCCGCGTAGCGACCGCAACCGTTCCTGGTCCACCTCCGTGACAGGGGCGTCCAGAGTCCCCGGTCCCCCCAAAGTCCTTCCCGGGGGGGCCGGGGCATATCCGGTTTTAACAGACCGCCCGCATGTTTTACGATAAGGAGAAAGGATGAAGGTACTGCTCCTGACCCCGCCCGCCCCCAGGCTGCGCAATCCGGCCACTGCCGAAGAGGACCTGCTGCCGCCCAAGACCTGGGTGCCCCTGGGCATCGCCTATCTGACCAGCGCCCTGCGAAACCAGGGCGTGGAGACCGTCTACCGCGACCTGCACGAGGAGTCCTGGCCGTCCGCTGCCGCCCTCATGCGCCGGGAACAGCCCGACGTGGTCGGCATCAGCTGCTTCACCCTGGGCCGGACCAACGCCCAGCGCCTGGCCGTCGAGGCGCGCCGCGTCCTGCCCGAGGCCCACGTGGTCATGGGCGGGCCGCACGCCACCTTCTTCCCCGGACACATGCTGGCCAACCCTGCCGTGGACACGGTGGTCCTGGGCGAAGGCGAGGAGACCATCGTGGAACTGGTCGCCCGTCTCGATGCGGGCGGCGACCTGAAGGACATCCCCGGCCTGGCCCTGCGCTCGGAGGACGGGATCTTCCTGACCCCGCCGAGGACGCGGACCACGGACCTGGACGGGCTGGCCTTCCCGGCCTACGACGCCTTCAACCTCGCCCAGTACAAGTCCCCGGAGATCCCGGAGCAATACCGCTCCCTGACCGGAACCCACCTGCTCAGCTCGCGCGGCTGCCCGTTCCACTGCGGCTTCTGCTCGGTGAACCGGTTCTTCGAGGGGCGCTGGGCCAGGCGCTCGCCGGGCAACGTGGCCGACGAGATCGAACGCCTCATCGAGGACCTGCACGTCCGCCACCTGTACTTCTCCGACGACCTGTTCACCCTGGACCGGGAGCGCGTCCTGGCCCTGTGCAAGGAGATCATCACGCGCAAGCTGCACTTCGTGTGGATGGCCGAGACCCGTGTGGACCTGGTGGACGAGGAGCTGCTCGGCTGGATGTACAAGGCCGGGTGCTACCGCATCTACTACGGGGTGGAGTCCGGCAGCCCGCGCGTGCTCAAGGCCGCCAACAAGGGATTCACCGTGGAGCAGGTCCGCCGGGCCTTCGCCCTGACCCACGAGGCGGCCATGGAGCCGTGCTGCTTCCTCATGGTCGGCAACCCCGGCGAGAACCCGGAGACCATCGGCGAGACCGTGGAGCTCATCCGCGAGATCCGCCCGGCGACAATGCCCATCATGGGCATCAACACTCTGCTCCCGGCGTCGGCCCAGTACGACCGTGCCAGGGAGGCCGGGCTGATCGACGACGACTACTGGCTCGGGACGGAACCGCCGCCGCCCTACACCCTGGAGCACGACGTGGACGACCTGATCTACCTGCAAATGCTCCTGACGCGGGGCATCGCCCCGGAGCTGTACGAGCAGATGCGCGCCATGGGCTTCGACGAGAAGTACTTCCTCATGCGTCGCATGGCCAAGGGGCTGTCCCACCGCGCCTAGGGGGCCGCCCCGAAGCAACACCGCGATCGAATACGCCAACCGCCCAAGGGGAAAGAAATTATTGCGGCAAGTGCCTTGATAGAGGATGCGCAAGACGATACAATCGAACCAAAGGACAATACCGTGGACATATTCAAGTTCGCTATTCCCGAAGTGATTTTCGGCCGGGGAAGCCTGCAATATGCCAGCATCTGCGCCAAACGCCTGGGGGCCTCCAAGATCTTCGTGGTCTCGGACCCAGGCGTGGAGGAGGCGGGCTGGGTGGAGGCTCTGCTGGACATCCTGCGCCAGGAAAATCTCGATTTCGTCTATTTCAACGACGTGGTGCCCAACCCGCGCGATTTCCAGGTCCACAACGGCGCGGAGCTCTACCGCCGGGAAGAGGCGGACGTGGTCATGGCCCTGGGCGGCGGCAGCCCCATGGACGCGGCCAAGGGCATCGCCCTGATCGTCAGCAACGGGGGCGTCATCGCCGACTACGAGGGGGCCAACATGGTCTCCCGACCCCTGCCCCCCATGGTCTTCATCCCCACCACCATGGGCAGCGAATCGAACATTTCGCAGTTCACGGTGGTCACGGACGTGGAGCGGCGGGTCAAGATGACCGTCATCAGCCGGACCCTGGTGCCGAACATCTCCATCACCGACCCCCTGCTCCTCGAGACCCTGAACCGGGACCAGATCATCCCGCCGCTGTTCGACTCCCTGGCCCACGCCGTGGAGTCCTACGTCTCGCCCATCGCCAACCCATTCACCGAGGCGTGGAGCCTCAAGGGGCTGGACCTGCTCATGCGGCACATCCGACCAGCCCTGGAACACCGCAGGCTGGAGGACCTCGAACAGCTGGCCATCGCGGGCACCTCGTCGGGCATGGCCTTCACCAACGCCAGCGTGGGGCTCGGCCACGCCCTGGCCCACGCCCTGGGCGGCATGCACGACGTGGTCCACGGCACGGCCCACTCCCTGCTCCTGCCCAGCGTCATGCGCTACAACCTGCCGGTCTGCGAGGCCAAGATGGCCAAGATCGGCGAGGTCATCACCGGTAAGCGGCTCAAGACCGACGAGGCCACGGCCCTGGCCGGCATCGAGGCCCTGGAGCAATTGCGAGGCGAGATCGGCATCCCCGGCCGCCTGCGCGAGATTCTGCCGGACCGGACCATGCTCCCTCAGGCGAGCCACAACGCGGTCAAGGACATCTGCCTACTGACCAACCCCCGGCCGGCGGACTGGAAGGACATCCTGAACATCTACTACGAGATGTGGTGACATGACCCAGGGAAACGGCGGCGACACCGGCGGCAATGCCCGGCTCGAAGACATCATCGGCATCGAGTCCATCAAGCTCGGGTTCTTCAAGGAAGTCCAGAAGACCATCAACGAGCTCAAGGCCTCGAACATCGAACTCGAGCAGAAGCGGCGCGACGTCCAGGACATCCTCAACGGCATCCCGGACGTGGTCGCCGTAGTCTCTCCGGACTACCGCGTGCTCTCGGTCAACAGCGCCTTTTCCGAGACCTACGGCAAGCGCGACCCCCTGGGGCTGCCCTGCTACAAGGTCTTCAAGAACTCGAAGCGGCCGTGCTCGCCCTGCCCCCTGGTCATGGCCAGGGAGGAGGGCCGCAAGGTCTGCCGCCAACTGCAGATCATGAACGTGGACGGCGAGAACCGGCAGATCGAGTGCTCGGCCGCGCTCATGCCCGGCACCGGGGACTCGCCGGGCAAGGTCCTGCTCCTGCACCGCGACGTGACCGTGGAGAAGCAGTACCAGGCCAAGTATTTCCAGGCCGAACGCATGGCCACCGTGGGCGTGCTGGCCGAAGGCGTGGCCCACGAGATCAACAACCCCCTGACCTCCATCCGGGGGTTCGCCGAGGCCCTGTACGGCCACCTGGACCGGCTGGGCGTCTGCCTCAAGGACGGCGAGCCGTGCACGGACCTGCTCGAAACCTTCGAGGAGTACCTGGACATAGTGCTCAAGGAGTGCAACCGCTGCTCCGAGATCGTCCACAACCTGCTCAGCTTCGGCCACCGCGACGTGCGCGCCATGTCCATCGTCAACATCAACAACATCATCCTCAACTGCCTGAAGCTGCTCCACCCCAGGCTGTCCATCCTGCCGTCCGGGATCATCAAGCTCGCCCTGTCCGAGGAGGAGCCCTGCGTCATGGGCCACCCCGGCGAACTGATGCAGGTGGCCCTGAACCTGATCCTCAACGCCCTGTACGAGGTGCGCGACATCGGGACCATCGACATCTCCACGCGGGTGAAGGGGAGGATGGTTCTGCTGCGGGTCTCGGACACGGGCGGCGGCTTCGCGCCCGAAGACGTGGACAAGCTCTTCGAGCCGTTCTTCACCACCAAACCGGCGGGCCAGGGGATCGGCATCGGCCTGTCCACCTGCTACAACATCATCATGAAGCACGGCGGCGAGATCACCGCCTCGAGCGAACCCGGCGAGGGCGCGGTCTTCGAGGTCATATTGCCCCTGCTTGAGGAATGAGCCCATGGCGAACACGGAGATCAACCGCGTCCTGGTGGTGGACGACGAGCCCTTCATCCGCAAGCTGGCCGAACGCGAGCTGGCCCTGCCCGGCCGGGAGGTGACCACCGCGGCCACGGCGGCCCAGGCCCAGCGCCTGGTCAAGCGGGGCGACTTCGACGTCATCCTGCTGGACGTCCGGCTGCCCGACGGCAACGGCAACCGGCTGCTGGAGCATTTCCGCGAGACCCTGCCCGACGTGGAGGTCATCATGATCACCGGCTACTCCGAGGTGGACAGCGCGGTGGAGGCCATGAAGGCCGGGGCCTACGACTACGTGACCAAGCCCTTTTCCCTGGACCGCATGAACCTGCTCATCGACCGGGCCTACCAGCGCCGGGTCATGCAGCGGGAGCTGCGCACCCTGCGCCGGGACAAGGGGGGCAAGCCTCGGCAGTGGTTCATCGGGACCTCGGCGCCCATGCGCGAGATCGCCTTCCTGGTGGACAAGGTCGCGCCCACGGACGCGCCCGTGCTCATCACCGGCGAGAGCGGCGTGGGCAAGAACGTCATCGTCAACGTTCTGCACGCCCGCAGCTCGCGGGCGAGCATGCCACTCATCGTCAAAAACTGCGGCGCCTTCAACAAGGAGCTGCTGCGCAGCGAGCTGTTCGGCTACTGCAAGGGCGCGTTCACCGGGGCCGAGACCACCCAGGAGGGCGTCCTGGCCCAGGCGGACAAGGGCACCCTGTTCTTCGACGAGGTGGGCGAGCTGCCCCTGGAGGTCCAGGCCATGCTCCTGCGCGTGTTCGAGTCCCAGCGGTACCGCCGCGTGGGCGACCGCGAGGAGCGCTCGGTGGACGTGCGCTTCCTGTTCGCCACCAACCGCGACCTGGCCGCGGAGGTGGAGGCTGGCCGCTTCCACGAGGCCCTGTACCACCGCCTCAACGTCTTCCGCATCGACATCCCGCCCCTGCGGGAACGCAAGGAGGACATCCCCATGCTCGTGGGGCACTTCCTGGAGAACCTCTACCCGGACCGGCCGCCCTACCGGCTGTCCAAGCGGGCCGGGGAGAGCATGATCGCCTACGACTGGCCGGGCAACGTCCGCGAACTGCGCAACGTCATCGAGCGGGGCATCATCCTGGCCGAGAACGACCTGATCACCACCAAGTGCCTGCCCTCGGACATAGCCCGCTCCCTGGACGAGGGCGAGTGCTGCGCCCCGCTGCCCACCCTGGACCAGCAGGAGAAGCGCTACATCCTCCGGGTCATGGAGCACGTGGGCCAGAACCGCACCCAGGCGGCACGCATCCTGGGCATCGGACGCAAGACCCTGTACCGCAAGCTGCGCGCCTTCGAGGAGAGCTAGGCCCCGGCGCGCAACCGCGCCCGTCGGTTCTCCGGGAGCGTCATCCGCTCCCGGAGAAGGGTTCCCTGCGCGCGGGGCGCGGCGCCGGGCTCCACGGGAGCCCGGGCCGGACCGCCGCCTCGGGACGGTCACAACCCCACGTTCTTGAGGTCTTCGCCGAGGTATTCCCGCTCGTTTTCCCCCAGGATGCCGAGGGAGAGGCAGATGAGCGTCCACAGGTGGACCACGGGGAACCCGGCCTCGTAATGTTCGCTCAGATCATGAATCTGAGAATGGCAGTTGTGGCACGGGGCGATGCAGTAGTCGGCCTTGGTCCTGAGGATCTGGTTCAGCTTGATCCTCCCGTAGGCCCGCCGCTCCTCGGCGAACCCGGATTGCAGGAACCCGCCCCCGCCGCCGCAACAATAGTTGTTCGACTTGTTCGGCCACATGTCGATGAAGTTCTCCTCGCCGACCACGGACCTGACCACGAAGCGCAGGTCCTCGGCCACGGGGTCGTGCAGGGACTTGCGGACCAGCTGGCAGGGGTCCTGGACCGTGAAGGTCACGCCCAGGTCCTTGTTCCAGTCCGAATTGACCGGCAGTTTCCCCTCGCGAATCCACCTGGCGTACAGGCGGATGATGGACTCCATCTCGAAGCTGTGTTCGACGTTGAACCGTTGCAGTCCGGCCCGGACCGCGTAGAATTCGTGTCCTCACTCCGTATTGAGCCAGACCTTGCACCCGAGGTCCTCGACCGCCGCGGCCTTGTTGCGGACCACCTTCTCCCAGGCCTCGTCGTCGGCCAGGAACATGCAGTAGTTTTCGGCGGCCCACCCCTTGGTGGAGTAGGTCCAGTCCGCGCCCACCAGGTTGAGGATCTTCCACAGCGGGACCATCTCGTCCGGCTCGGTGACCGGCTCGCGCGAGTTCTGGTTCAGGAAGTAGTAGGCCCCCTTGCGGTCGATGGAGACCTCGAGGTTCTCCATGCCCGGCTGGGTCTCGCGGACCTCTTCGAGCACGTCCTCGACCACGAACTTGAAGTCCTCGCTGGACGCGCCCATGGCGCTGTTGCCCGGCGTGGACAGGGCCTGCTCGCAGGAGCCGAGGATGCCCTTGGGGCGCTCCTCCCTGGGCCAGGACTGGCGGCAGTGGTAGACCAGCTGCGGGATGTCCACCTCCATGGGGCAGGCGTGGACGCAGCGCCGGCACATGGTGCACAGCCAGACCCACGGCGTGGACCGGATCTCCTCCTCCTGGCCGTAGAGGGCCAGGCGCAGGAATTTGCGAGGGTCCATGCCGTGCATGCCCGTGGCCGGGCAGCCCGAGGAACAGGCCCCGCAGGCCAGGCACATGTTCAGGTTGCCGCCCTCGGGCAGCAGTTCCTTGACCTTGTCCACCAATGCCGAGTGTTTCGGTTCGATCAGCAGTTGTGCCGCTTCGCCCATGGTTCACTCCTTTCGCGCATGGACGCCGCCGGACGTTCCCCGCGGCGCGCGTCGTTCCGGGGGCGACCGTCCGCCCCCGGAACCGGTTTCGTTTCAGCTCGGATCAGGCCAGGGCCTCGGCCTCGACCACCTGGCCGGTCTGGTCGTACATCAGGCCGCAGCGCAGGTCGAAGTGCCGGTTGACGCTCATGGTCGGACACGGCGCGTTCAGGGCCACCTGGGTCACGGTGGAGCCCAGGAAGGCCTTTTCGGGATCGCGTTCCTTGGAGTGGTGGGCCATGATCAGCAGGTCCGCGTCGCCCTGGCGGGCCGTGCGCAGGATCTCCATGGCCGGTTCACCCATCTCCGCCCGGAAGGCGCAGTCGGCGATGCCGTCGAGGCGCTTGCCGTAGGCGTCCTCCAGCCGGGCCGTGCATTCGCTGCGGCCCGGTCCACCGGGCTCGGCCACGTGCATGACCACCAGGTTGGCCTTGTACTGACGGGCCATCTGCCCGCCGTAGGACACGGCGCATTCGGCCTGGTCCGAGAAGTCCGTGGCGACCACGATGTTCGAGAACAGCGGCTCGCGGCAGGATATCTCCTTGTGAACGATCATGACCGGACAGCGGGCCCGCTGGCTGACGCGCTCGAGCGTGCTGCCGGCCATGCCCCACATCTTGGCCCGCTTCTCCTCGTATTCCTTGGTGTGCGGCCCCATGACGATGAGGTCCGAGTTCTTGGCCCGGGCCAGGCGCAGCAGTTCGTTGTGCGGGATGCCCGGCACGACCACGATCTGCGCGCTGGGGAGTTCCTTCAGGTATTCGTCGTACATCTCCCGGATCTTGTCCCCGAGCTGCTCGGTCTCGCCCGAGGGCGCGAGGTGTTCTATGGAGCCCCAGCCCTGTTCCATCCCGGCCACGTGGGTCAGGTAGAGCTTGGACTCGAACTTGACGGCGAACTCCACCGCCGCCTTGACCGCACAGGCATCGATGCCGGTGGGCGTGACGCCCACGATGATGTCCTTAAACATGACTAGCCCCCTTTCCTTTCTGGTTTATCCGTTCAAACCCGCCGTTTCTTCCTCGTTTTCCTCCGCCATGGGCGCGGGCTCGGCCCACGCCCTGGTTGCAATGTCCCGTCTGACCTTCGGCGTCATGGTCAGGTTGTCCGCCAGCCGCATGTCCCGCTCGGTCAGCCCCATGGCCAGCCCCATGAGCTGGGTCAGGTAGAGCACGGGCACGGGCGTGCCGCCCGCCTTGCGCACCCTGGCCTGGTAGGCCTCCAGGTTCATCTGGCAGAGCGGGCAGACCGTGACGATGGCGTCGGCCCCGGCCGCGTCGTTCAGGATCTCGGCCACGGAGCGGATGGCCACCTCGGGGTGGCCGACCATGAGCGAGGCCCCGCAGCAGCGGTTGGCCATGTCCCAGTGGTGGACTTCGCCGCCCATGGCCTCGATGAACGGCTCCATGGAGACCGGCCTGCCAGGCTCGTCGAAGACCGGGTAGGGGCGCAGGATCTGGCAGCCGTAGTAGGGCGCGACCCGCATGCCCTGAAGCCCGTCGGTGATCTTCTGCTCCACGATCTTGGCGCCCACGTCGTTCTTGAGCACGTCGAGCAGGTGGCGGACCTTCACGTCGCCCCGGTAGTGCAGGCCGGAGGCGGCCAGGACCTCGTTGACCCGGCCGTGCAGATGCCGGTCGCCGACCACCTCGCGGTTGACCTTGAACAGGTTGAGGTAGCAGGCCGAACACGGGGCGAGGACGTCCAGGCCGCCCAGTTCCTGCTCCGCGATGGCCAGGTTGCGCGCGGGCAGGACGTGGTTCATGAGCTTGCTGACCGGTTCGGCCGCGCTGGCCCCGCAGCAGGTCCAGTCCGGAATCTCGACCAGCTCGCAGCCGAGCCGCTCCAGGACCAGCCTCGTCGAGACGTCGAACTCGCGGGCGCTCTCGGTCAGCGAACATCCGGGATAATAGGCGTACTTCATGACAGTCCCTCCATCTCGCGGGCCTTGGCGAACAGGGGCCGGAGCACGTCGCCCCGCCCCTTGCCCGGCATGTGCACCTTGCCCTTGCCGAGCATGCGCACGCCCAGCGGCAGGTAGGAGAGCGGCAGCATGGGGTCGCGGGCCTTGAGGAAGTACCGCTGCATCATGCTCGTCTCCTGGACCCGGCCGTGGACCTCCACGTCGTCCATGAAGGCCCGGTAGAAGGCCAGGTTCCTGCGCGCGTGGGGGCCGTCCGCGATCCCGGCCAGCCGCTTCAGGGCGGCCATGGCCGAGGTCAGCTTGAGCCCGCGCGGGCAGCGCAGCGTGCACATGTAGCAGGCCGAGCACATCCAGAAGGTCTTGCTTTCCAGTATCTTGTCGAGCATGCCGAACTGGATCATCCGCCACATGGCCCTCGGGGTGATGTCCATGGCGTGCCAGTTGGGACAGGAGGCCGTGCAGGTGCCGCACTGCATGCACGCCCCCACGGTTTCCCTCAACTCCTTGAGCACCAGTTGGTCGGCCTCCGAGGCCGGGCTCCACGTTTCCCTGACAGCTCCGTTCATGATCCCTCACTCCTTGGCAATGTTGTTGCCCGGCCCTAGGCCGGTTCCTCCAGGGCCGCATCGATGACGGACAGCATCGGCCCGTCGTGGAACCCCTTGAGCACGGTGGCGCTGTTGGGGCAGACCGCGGCGCAGGCGCCGCACCCCTGGCAGAGAATCTCGTCCACGATGATCTTCTCCTCGGTGGTGTCCACGGCCCGGGCCCCGTAGGGACAAGCGCTGACGCAGGCCTGGCACAGGGAGCACAGGGAGTGGCGCACCGTGGCCACCACGGTCTCGCGGGGGATCTTCTCGGCGTTGAGGATGCGCAGGGCCCGCTGGGCCGCCGCCTTGGCCGTGGCCACGGTCTCGCGCATGCGCCGGGGACCCAGGGCGATGCCGCACATGTAGATGCCCTGCTTGAGGAAATCCACGGGCCGCCACTTGAAGTCCGCCTCGCGGTAGAAGCCGTGCTCGTCCACCTCCACGTCGAAGACCTCGAGCAGGTCCTCCACGTCGTTGGGCTCGATGCCGCTGGCCAGGGACAGGATGTCCGGACGCAGCTCCACCTGGCCCCGCAGGATCGGGTCGTACCCCCGGACCACGGGCCTGCCCTCCTCGAAGGTCACCTGGGGCACGGTCAGGTGGTCGTAGCGGATGAAGATGGCCCCCGCCTTGCGCGCCCTGGTGTAGTAGGTCTCCAGGAACCCCTGGGTCATGATGTCGCGGTAGAAGACGTAGATGGGCAGGTCCGGGTTGCGCTCCTTGAGGGCGAGCACGTTCTTGAGCATCTCCGGGCAGCAGACCTTGCTGCAATAGGTCCGGTCCTCGCCGTCGTTGCGCCAGCACTGGATCATGACCACCGAGGAGAGGGCCTTGGCGTCGAGCCGGCCGGTGGCCAGCTGCTCCTCCAGGGCCAGGTGGGTCATGACCGACTTGTGCACACACAGGCCGGACTCGTAGACCTTGGCCTCGTGCCCGCCCGTGGCCAGGATGGTCACCGCGTGCTCCAGGGGGAAGACCCCCCGCGGGCTGGCGATGGCCGAGCGGAAGTGGCCCGCGCTGCCCCTTGAGAGGACCACGCGCGAATCCTTGAAGACCTTGATGTTCGGGTGCTTCTCCACCTGGGCGATGAGCTCCTCCATGTAGGCGTGCGGGTCGGTGCCGTCCAGCTGGGTATGCAGCCGCATGGCCGTGCCGCCGAGCTCCTCCTCGGCCTCCACCAGGCAGACCCCGTAGCCCTGGTCCGCGATGGACATGGCGGCGACCATGCCCGCCAGGCCGCCGCCGACCACCAGGGCCGAGCGGACCACGTCCACGGTCACGGCCGGGCCGGACGGGTCCGCGCCCTGCAACCGGGCCACGGCCGTGGCCAGGGAGGCGTATATCTCGCGCTCCACGCGGCCGTCGCCGTCCCCGCCCACCGTGGCGGTGTAGATGTCCACCACGTCCATGAGCGCGGGGTTCAGGCCGATGGTCCGGCCCAGCTCCTTGAGCCTGGGGATGTAGGCGTAGGGCATGCACGCCCCGATGAGAATACGGTTGGGCTTGTACTCCAGGGCCGCCGCCTCGATGTCCTTCCAGCCCTGCGGGGTGCAGGCGCTGCCCACGCGCATGACCTTGCAGACCGAATGGACCCGCTGCATGCGCTCGGCCAGGTCGTCCAGGTCCACGGCCTGCTCCAGGGTCGGGCAGGAGGTGCAGACCGTGACCAGGGTCCGCGCCGGGTCCCTGGACACGTCCGGGTAGGACGGTTCGGGCTCGCCCTCGATGCCCGCCAGGACGTCGTAGGCCTTGATGATCCGCGAGGCGGCCTGGGCCGCGGCCCCGGCGTGGATGACCGACTCGGAGATGTCGCGGGGTTCGCCGAAGGCCCCGGCCGCGAACACGCCCACGCGACTGGTCCGCTCGGGCCGGTACGGCAGGGTGTCCACGAAGCCCCACTCGTTCAGGTCCACGCCCATGGTCAGGGCGAACTTGTCCGTGCCCCTGGGCGGCCGCGCCCCGGCGGCCAGGACGACCATGTCGAATTCCTCGGCAATCAGCTCGCCCGCGTCGTTCAGATATTCGAGCTTCAGCCCCTTGCCGTCGTCGGCGGCCAGGACCGTGTGCGGACGGCTGCGCACGAAGCGCACGCCGTGCTTCTTCTCGGCATCGACCCGGTAGCGCTGGTACTCCTTGCCCGAGGTGCGCATGTCCATGTAGAAGATGGTCGCATCCAGGCCCTCGCCCGCGACCTTCTTGGCCAGCAGGGCCTCCTTGATGGAGAACATGCAGCAGATGCCGGAACAGAAGTCCGCATGCTTGTGCACGTCGCGCGAGCCCACGCATTGCAGCCAGGCGATGCGTCTGACCGGCTCGCCGTCGGATCGTTGCAGCCTGCCGCCCGTGGGCCCGGTGCCCGAGAGCAGCCGCTCGAACTCCACGGCGGTGAGCACGCCCGGATGGGCGTAGGCCCAGACGTCCGCCCCGCCCTCGGGGTCCATGTCCGGGGTGTAGCAGTCGAAGCCCCCGGCCAGGACCACGGCCCCGACCTCGAGCTTGACCGTGGAGTCCGAGAGGATGCGCACGTAGAGCTTGTCGAGCCAGGGCACGAAGCGCTTCCGCCTCAGCGGCTTGACCAGGTATTCGCGCGCGCCCTGCATGACCAGGTCCGCGGCCGCCTCCTCGCTCCCCGGATCGGCCAGGACGACCACGGGCAGGTCGGGCCTGAGCTCCCTGGCGCGGGTCAGGACCCGTTCCGCATCCATGTCGTTCAGCCCCATGCCCAGCAGGAGCAGCCCCACGGGCTCCTCCGAGGCGAGCCGGTCCACGGCCTCGCGTCCGCTCTGCGCGAAGTGCAGCGGGAAGTTCTGCTCCTTGAGCTCCGCCTCCATCATCGCCTTCACGTCCGGGTCGCGGTCGGCCACCAGGATGTGGAAGTCCCTGCGATCCTCGAACTTGAAGTCGATGGCCCCGGTGGGGCAGGCCTCGTGGCACTTCCAGCAGCGGATGCAGTTGTCCAGGTCCAGCACGTAGTGGTTGGGGATGGCGTAGGGCACGGGCAGGTGCACGGCCGTGCGCTCGGTCAGCCCGGCGTTGAACTCGCTGGGCACGCGCACCGGGCAGACCTCGGCGCACCGGCCGCAGCTGATGCACTTGGCCGGGTCGATGAGCGTGGACTTGCGCTTGAGGGAGAGCAGGAACTTGCCCGGTTCGCCCTCCAGGGTCTCCACCTCGGTGGACAGCATGAGGTCGATGTTGTCGTGGAACAGCCCCTTGCGCAGACAGTACTGGCTGGAGGAGTCGCGCGACATCAGCGGGAGCATGCGGCACATGCCGCAGTGGTCCGTGGGGAACTGGTGGTCCAGCTGGGCGAGTATCCCGCCGTGGCTGGGCCTGCGGTCGATGAGGGCCACCTTGTGCCCGGTGACGGCCAGGTCCAGGGCCGCGCGGATGCCGCCGATGCCCGCTCCGACCACCAATGCGCCGTATTGCTTTCTCATTTTGTCCTCCAATGAATCAGGCCATGTGCGAAACCGCGTCCTGGAACTCGTCTTCCTTGAAGACCGACAGCGGCGGGGCCTCGTCCAGGCTGCGGCCCGGCACGTAGTCGAAACTCTCCTGGGTGCGCGCGGCCACGGTGCGGAACAGCTCCATGACCGGGATGTCGTTGGGGCAGGCGTTGGAACACTGGCCGCAGCCCACGCAGGCCATGGACATGTGGGCCATGCGCGTGAGGTGGTAGAAGACCGTGTCCGTGGGCATCTTCAGCGAGCCCTTGCGCTTGGCCCAGCCCATGTACTGCCACGGCTTGTGCTCGAACACGTCGGTGTTGAAGACGCACTCCTTGCAGTAGCAGACCGGGCAGGCCACCCGGCAGTTGTAGCAGTTGACGCAGGAGGCCAGGTACTCGGCCAGGTCGGTCAGGGTGCCGGTGACCGCCCGGGTGCGCTCGAACATCTCGTCCCGGTTGGCGGTGCGCACCTCGATCATGGCCTTGAGCGCCTCGTCGCGGCCGCCGCCCGCCTCGGCCTCGGGCAGCCCCAGGCTGAGGAGCAGGGACTCGCCGCGCGGGCTGGAGGCCGTGACCGGAATGTGCCCGGACAGGTCCGCCCCGGCCAGGCCGAGGACGATGTCCGCGTTCTCCGGGGCCGGATGCTCGCAGGCCCGGCAGGCCGAGGCGATGTCCGCCCCGCCGTTGCCCACCTGCCTGTGGAAGTCCATGGTGGCCTCGAAGGGATCGCGGTCGCCCAGAAACGCCTTGTACCCGGTGTTGTCGAAGGCCCCCATGCAGTCCAGGCCGACCAGGATGATGTCGTCGATGGAACCCTGGTTGAGCTTGACCAGCTCCACGAAGGCGCGGATTTCGCACGGCCGCAGGACCGCGGCGATGCGCTCGCCCGACTGCCCTCTGGTGAGCCGGGCCAGGAGCTTGGCGCTGTTCATGGGAAATGCCGGGGCCAGCGGGTCCGCTCCGGAGAGCTGCTCCGGGTCCGTGACCAGGGTCGGCATGGGGATGCCCTTGCCGAACAGGTGCATGGGCACCAGCACCCCGCCGATGCTCTCGTTCTCCATCAGGCCGCGCAGGAACCCCTGCACCGCCGCAATCGGGTTGCCCCCGTCGATCTGGATCTTCGCCGTGGTTGCCATAGCTCGCCTCCCGCGCCCTAGATCACGGCCATGGAACGCGCTTCCATGGGGCCGAGTTCTCTGATTTCGTTGATGAAGTTATTGACCGTCGCGGCAAACTCGTTGCCTTCGCTCGCCCCCACCCAGGTCAGCTTGACCCGCTCCTTTTCGATGCCGAACTGGGGCAGAATCTCGTTCAGGAGCTTGACCCGCCGCCGGGCCTTGTAGTTGCCGTTGATGTAGTGGCAGTCACCGGGATGGCAGCCCGAGACCAGGACCCCGTCCGCCCCGGAGAGCAGGGACTTGACGATGTACTTGGGGTCCACCATGCCGGTGCACATCATGCGCACCATGCGCAGGTTGGGCTGCTGGATCATGCGCGAGGTCCCGGCCAGGTCCGCCGCCGTGAAGGTGCACCAGTTGCAGACAAAGGCCAGGATGGTCGGTTCGAACTCGTTACTCATGACGTGCCTCCTCGACGACCCGCGTAACCGGGATGTCCACCGGATGCGCCCCGCCCGCCTCGGGCGGCAGCCAGCCGGGGACCATCCCTAGCAGTCCGTCTATTTCGTTGAATATCTGCGTCTCGTTGAAGTGCTTGATCTGGGCCGCGCCGCTCGGGCAGTACCCGGCGCAGGAGCCGCATCCCTTGCACATGGCCTCGTTGATCACGGCCACGTTGCGCCGCTCGTCGAACTCGATGGCCGAGTAGGCGCACAGTCCCACGCAGACCCGGCAGCCCACGCAGATGTCCGGGTTGATCCAGGACGTGGTCGGGGAGATGGAGACCGTGCCCTTGGCCGCCAGGGCCAGGGCCTGGGCCGCGCCGCCCGAGGCGTGGGAGACCGCGTCCGGGATGTCCTTGGGTCCCTGGCAGGTGCCGGCCAGGAAGACCCCGTCCGTGGCAGTGGAGACCGGCCCGAGCTTGGGGTGCTCTTCCAGGAAGAAGCCGTCCGAGCCCTGGGCGATGCCGAAGACGCGGGCCACCTCGGTGGCGTCGGGCCGGGGCTCCATGGCCGTGCACAGGATGACCATGTCCACGGGCAGGCGCACGTTGACCCCGAGCAGGGTGTCCTCGCCCACCACCACGAGCCTGCCGTCCTCCTCCACCACCTCGGCGGGCCGCCCCCGGATGAAGGTCACGCCCTCGTCCTGGACCCGCCGGTAGAACTCCTCGTACCCCTTCCCGAAGCAACGCATGTCGATGTAGAAATTGTAGACCTTGGTGTCGTGGCCGACCTTGTCCTTGATCAGATGGTCGTACTTCAGCGCGTACATGCAGCAGGTCCGCGAACAGTACTCATGGTAGTTCTTGTCGCGGGAGCCCACGCAGTGGATGATGGCCACGGACTCGGGCTTCCTGCCGTTCTTCATGACGATCTTGCCCTCGGTGGGGCCGACCGCGTTGTTCAGCCGCTCGAACTGGAGGGCGGTGTAGACCTCGTCGTACCGGCCGAAGCCGTATTCGCGCATGGGCGTCGGGTCCATGGTGTCGTAGCCCGTGGCCAGGACGATGGAACCCACGTGGAAGACCTCGCGGGACTCCTTCATGTCGTAGTCGATGGCCCCGGTGGGACAAATTTTCTGACACACGCCGCACTTGCCCTTGGTGATCATCTTGCAGGCGTCGCCGTCGATGACCGGGGTGTTGGGCACGGCCTGGGGCGAGTTGCGGTAGATGGCCTTGCGGAAACCCAACCCCTCGTTGAACTCGCTGATGGCCTTGGTCGGGCACTTCTCCAGGCAGGCCCCGCAGCCGGTGCAGACGTCTTCCTTCACGTAGCGCGGCTTGTGCCGGACCGTGACCGTGTAGTTGCCCACGAACCCGGTGACCTCCTCCACCTCGGACCAGGTCATCAGGTTGATGTTCGGCTCCTGGCTGACCGCGACCATCTTGGGCGTTGAGATACAGGCCGCGCAGTCGAGCGTGGGGAAGGTCTTGTCGAACTGGGCCATATGCCCGCCGATGGACGGGCTCTTCTCCACCAGGTGGACCTTGTGCCCGGACTTGGCGATGTCGAGCGCGGCCTGGATGCCAGCGATGCCCGCGCCCACGACCATGACGTCGGGCAGGACCCCGACCTCGCGCGAGTAGAGCTTCTGGTGGTCGGCCACCCGCTCCACCGCCGCCTCGACGATGTGCCGGGCCTTGGCCGTGGCCTCATCGGGATCGGCCGTGGTCCAGGAGCAGTGCTCGCGGATGCAGCAGTGCTGCATGAGGTACGGATTGAGCCCGGCCCGGGCGCACGCCTTCTGGAAGGTCTTCTCGTGCAGCCGGGGCGAACAGGAGGCGACCACCACGCGATCCAGGCCGTACTGCCGGATGTCCCGGATGATCATCTCCTGGCCGGGGTCCGAGCACATGAACTGGTAGTCGCGGGAGACGACCACGTCCTTGAGACCGCCCGCAAACTCGGCCACCCCCTCGCAGTCCACCTTGCCCGCGATGTTGGACCCGCAATGACAGACATAGACACCGATCTTTCTGGACATGTCCCATCCTCCATGCAATCCGTGGTCAACGGGTGGGTTTGCCGCTGGTCAGTTCCAGGGTCAGTTCGCCCACCAGCTTCTTGAGTTCCTCGTTCTCGGCCGCCAGCTCCATGTCGTTCGGAGCCAGGGGCGGCTTCTCGAACACGCGGTAGCTGTTCTCCAGAAAATGCCCCCGCCACTTGTAGTACTGGCCCGGCCGCAGATCATTGGACCGGCAGAGATCGTTGACGCACTCGCCCATCAATCCCGCCAGCACGATCCTGGCCTTGGTCTTGGAATCCCACTTTCTTCTCATCCGCCGAACCTCCTGCCGATCTTCCCGGTCTCGCCACTGCCGCCGTTCTCCCGAGGAGAGCCGGTGAGTCCGGTCACCTCCTCCGCCGTCGGTCGTCCCACCCTGCTTTCATGGCCAACCATCCGAATTGGAAGACGAAATCTACAAACATCAGCATGGACTTCCAGTCTGTGCGGGCAACTCACTTTCTCTCCTAGTCAAAATGCGTGCCGTTTCAAACATAGAGAGGAATATGAAGATGATAATGGATAGACATGTTCAATACGGCAGCATAAACCCCATGAAAAACGGAGATTTTTTGTCTCGTCGCGCAAGACGGTTCTTGCCCGGCAAGACGACGGGAGTCGGCCAGGAGAGTCGAGAATCATTTTCATCGGGAGTTTCAGCCCCCTTGCGCAAGGCCCGACTCTCCTTGTCTCCAGAGGATTTTCGGCCGAAAACGGTCTTGCGCGACGAGATACCAGAGCGGCGAGGGCGGAAATCCAGAGACATTTTTTCAAGGATTTCACAGACCAAAAGGCATTGCCCACGAACCGAAAATTATGCTACGTGTGAGCCATCATTCATGCTGCAAGGGGAGGGGGCACCCCATGACAGACATTCTCATCGTGGACGGCGATGCGGTCTTTGCCGAACGGCTGGCCGCTTCGCTTCTGGAGCACGGCTTTCCGACCAATGCCTGCGACTCGCTGTCCAAGGCGCTGGGCATCCTGCACACCGGCACGTTCAAGGCGGTCCTGCTCGGGGACGATCTGCCCGATGGGGACGTGGTGGACTATCTGGCCCTTATCCGCGAGGTACCTTCCTTTCCCGAGGCGATCATCATCACCCGCAGGCGGGACCCGGACATGGCGGAAAGGGCCATCCAGTCCGGGGCCTGGAACTACATCACCAAGCCCCTGAACCTGCAACGGCTCCTGGTCCTGCTGGAGCGGGTCATCACCTACCACACCAAGGTCCACTCCGGGTTCTGCCCCGTGTCGCTCAGGCGCGAGGGGATCATCGGCAACAGCCGGGCCATGCTCTCCTGCCTGGACGCCGTGGCCCAGGCCGCCACCAGCGACATCAACGTCCTGCTCATCGGCGAGACCGGCACGGGCAAGGAGCTCTTCGCCCGGTCCATCCACAAGAACTCCGCCCGCCGCAACAAGCCCTTCGTGGTCGTGGACTGTGCGGCCATGCCCGACACCCTGGCCGAGAGCCTGCTCTTCGGCCACGCGCGGGGCGCGTTCACCAGCGCGGACGCCCCCACCGTGGGCCTGGTCAAGCAGGCGGACCAGGGCACCCTGTTCCTGGACGAGGTGGGCGAGCTGCCCATGCCCCTGCAAAAGGTCTTCCTGCGCGTGCTCGAGGGCCGCAGCTTCCGGCCCGTGGGCTCCGCCCGCGAGATCACCAGCGACTTCCGGCTGCTGGCGGCCACCAACCGGGACCTGGAGGAAATGGTCGAGCAGGGCGAATTCCGGCGCGACCTCTATTTCCGGCTGCGCGGCATGCACATCCGCCTGCCCGCTCTGCGCGACATCGCCGAGGACATCAACGAGATGACCTGCAAGTTCATCCAGCGCCACTGCGAAAAACTCAAACTGTCCACCAAGGGGTTCTCCCCGGATTTCCTGGACGCGCTCATGCACTACGACTGGCCGGGCAACGTCCGGGAGTTGATCCACACCCTGGAGCAGGCCCTGTCCCGGGCGGGCAACGACGCGGTCCTCTTCCCCCGCCACCTGCCCAAGGCCATCCGCGCCCAGATCGCCCGCCGGTCCATGAGGCCCGAGCACCAGGCCGCCAAACCGGCCCACCACCACGAGATCGCGCCGCCGGACGCCTTTCCGGACATGCGCACCTACCGCGACCAGCAGATCGCCCGGAGCGAGGAGCGCTACCTCATGAACCTGATGGAGATCACCGGCGGCGACATGGCCGCCTCCTGCACCGTCTCCGGTCTGTCGCGGGCCCGCCTTTACGCCCTGCTCAAGCGCTACAACGTTTCCCGCAAGTGACCGGCCGGACCGAGTCGGCGGTGGCTTTTCCCGTCCAAACAGGCTATCCTCGCCGCCGAAGCGACGACCCGTTTCCGGAGGGATGTTTTCCATGCATGACTTTTTCGCCCCGCACCTGCTGGACCTGCTCTGCCTGGCCGTGTCGGCCGGGCTGTTCACGTTCTACCACCTGTACGTGCGCCACAAGCTCAAGGCCAACCCGACCTATTCGCTGTACGGGGCCACGACCATCGCCCGCACCGCCTGGGTGGTCAACGTCATGGAGGAGAAGAACGACATCCTGGCCGTGCAGACCCTGCGCAACTCGACCATGGCCGCCACCTTCCTGGCCTCCACCTCCATCCTCCTGGCCGTGGGGCTGCTGACCCTGTCCGGCCAGGCCGACAAGCTGGGCGAGACCTGGCACGCCATGAACCTCTTCGGCTCCCGCGCCGAGAGCACCATCACCCTCAAGCTGCTGATCATCCTCGGCAACCTGTTCATCGCCTTCTTCAACTTCTCCTTCGCCATCCGGCTGTTCAGCCACGTGGGCTTCCTGATCAACACCCCGCCCGAGGAAGGAAGCTACGGTGCGTCCATCACCTTCGTGGCCATGGAGCTGAACAAGGCGGGCGGCTATTTCCACATGGGCATGCGCGCCTACTACTTCCTGGTGCCGCTCATCTTCTGGCTGTTCAGCCCCCTGTTCATGCTCGCGGCCACGGTCACACTGGTGCTGATCATGTCCCGGATCGAAAGGACCCCGGACCTGGACTGCGAATATCTCGGCACCCTGTTCCACAATTCCTGCACCCTGCCGCGCAAATAGCCCCAGCGTCCGGCCTGCCATCCTCCCCCCGCCGGGGAAAACCGTCACCCCGGGCAGGGACGTACGGCAGCCGCAGCCTGTTGCCGAACGGGATTTCGGCTCGGAAATTTCACGGATTAGTCTGTTGAACTATACAATAAAACACGTTAGGTTTCGTTCCGTAATTACTGGCAGCATCGGCAAGGCCGGACAAACAGCAAGACCTGCGGTACGGAAATGAAATCGATCTCACTTGTTGTCCCCGTGTACAATGAAGAAGAATCCCTGCCCCTTTTCTTCACAAGACTCGATGATATAATTCTGAAGAAAAACGATGCGGAGAAGTATGACTTCGAGGTTCTCTTCATTGATGACGGAAGCCGGGATGCATCTCTGGCACTGATCAAGGCGCAAGCGGACGCCTCGGACCACATCAAATACATCTCCTTTTCCCGCAATTTCGGGAAGGAAGCGGCCCTGTCTGCAGGCATCAGACACGCCACGGGCGACGCCGTCATCCCCATAGATGCCGATCTGCAGCATCCCCTGGAACTTGTATGGGAAATGCTGGACAAGTGGGAGCGCGGGGCCGACATG
This sequence comes from Pseudodesulfovibrio mercurii, assembly GCF_000189295.2. NCBI lineage: Bacteria > Pseudomonadati > Thermodesulfobacteriota > Desulfovibrionia > Desulfovibrionales > Desulfovibrionaceae > Pseudodesulfovibrio > Pseudodesulfovibrio mercurii. The sequence continues at coordinate 1,557,190 of NC_016803.1, forward strand.
GTCGTCGGCGTCCGGGACAAGCGGTCGGACGAGGGCTTCCTGAAGAAGAAAATCACCAAGGGTTTCTACAAGTCCATCAACAAGATCAGCGAGATACCGCTCATCGAGAACGCGGGCGATTTCCGGCTCCTCGACAAGCAGGTCGTCTCCGTCATCCGGGAGCTCCCGGAAAACAACCTGTTCATGAAGGGGCTCTTCTCCTGGGTCGGCTTCAAGGTGGACACGGTCCACTTCGAGGACAAGCCGAGGCAGGGCGGAAAAACAACCTGGAATTACTGGAAACTGTGAAACTTCGCCCTGGACGGCATCACGGCCTTCTCCACGGTCCCCCTCCGGATCTGGACCTATGTGGGGGCCGGGGTCTCCGCCGTCGCCTTCCTGTTCGGCCTGTTCACCCTGATCAAGACCCTGTTTTTCGGGGTGGACGTTCCGGGCTACGCCTCCCTGCTGATCGTCATGCTGTTCCTGGGCGGCATCCAGCTCGTGGGCATCGGCATCATCGGCGAATACGTGGGCAGGATTTTCAATCAGGTCAAGGGACGTCCCAATTATATCGTGAAGTACAAGAGGGGATTCGATGATTGACAAGCTCGTCCACAGCGGCACTGTGGTGAATGCATTATTCCTGTCCGCGCTGCTCGCCTTTTCCCACGCCCTGCTCAAGTACGCCTCGCAACACAAGAGCAACGGGGTCGTCGATTTCTTCCTTTCCAACTGGATCGCCGTGGGCTGTTCCCTGGCCATCTACGGCTTCATCTTTTTCTACTACTCCTACATTCTCAAGGTGATCCAGATCAGCACGCTCTACCCGATATACACGGGGCTTTCGATCATGCTCGTCTTCCTCATCGGCGTGTTCTGGTTCGGGGAAAAGACCTCCGCCATGCAGTGCCTGGGGGCGGCCTTGATAATCATCGGCGTGGTCATCGTCTCCAGAGGGGCCTAGCGGCGCCGCGGACGTCGGCGGGACCACGTCCCCCCGCCATGGAGCGGCCGGATACCGAAAAAACCAGCCAGGCGCGGGCCCGAGGGTGCCCCATGCGGGCAAATGGATTTTGGCACGGCATGAACGATGCCGCGCGACACGGTTCAATACGACAGAGGTTTTGATGACGATCCGTCCATGCCGCCACGACAGCAATACGGGCAGAATCCGTCAGTGAGGTCAATGATGCAGTGTATCAAGGCATGCAGGACGTTGTACGACGTCCTGCGCGATGTGGTCGTCAGGAATTACCCGACATGCATCATACTGACGATTTCATGGTTTCTCGTCTTTTCCACGTACATCTTTTCCGGCAGGCTCTACATAGACGACATAGGCAGGTCCATCAGGAACTACGACCTCTGGAGAACCGGAGGCCGTCCTCTCGCTGACATCCTCAGCCGCAGCCTCTATCTGTCCTCCTCCCCGTTCAACATATCGCCCATCAGCCATCTCCTGTTCTTTGCCGTCATGTCTTTCGTGGGCGTGATTATTGTCAGAATGTTCAATCGGAAAGAGTCGTTACGTAACGTCATCTACATCTTTCCCATCGGCATGTCGCCCTTCATCATCCAGATCGCCTCCTACGCGTTCGATTCCCCCTGGTATGCCATCGGCGTCCTGACGGCCACGCTTTCCGCCCTGACCCTGACATTGGAAACGGGCTTCCTGGCCGGGGTCACCCTGCAGGTATTCTTCATCGGCTGCTCCCTGTGCCTGTATCAGCCGACCTTCGGCGTCTACGTTCTCCTGGCCCTTTTGCTCATGTTCAACCGTCTGCTGCTGGGGAAAAGCATTCGCGGAATACTGTCGCAGACAGCCGTCTCATCCATCTGCGCACTGTCCCTGTACAAGATCATCTTGTCCTTCATGCCTCTTGCCTGGTACGCCGAGAACCACAAAGGGCTTTTCGGTATCAGGGACCTGCTCAGCGGATTCCTTGTCAACACGGGCCAATACATCTCGCTATTGCGTTCCGACTGGCAGGGCACGCCGTTTGGTTACCTCATGTTGGCGTTCATCCTGCTGTTCCTGCTGGGCGCTTTCCTGTACATCGGCAAGGATCGCCCGACCAGGACACCGCTCTACCTGGTCACGCTCGCCATCATTCCCCTCTGCGTGCTCGTCATCGGGGGGGTCCAACTGCTTCTGGCAAAACCGGTGTGGCATTACCGGGTCCTGGTGGCGGGCAGCGTCCTGGTCACGGCCCTCTATTTCGCCCTGCCCAGGATCAGCTCCAGGCTGCTGGGCAACGTCCTGGGCGTCGTCGTGGTGCTGATCTGCATCCATTCCGCCCTGTACGTCTCCCTCTATGGATACATCTCGAAAATCCAGGTCCAATACGAGACGTACATCCTGAACCATCTGGTCTTTGACGTGGATTCCTGCCTCGACAAGTACAACGACCTGGCGTCGTTGGACATACAGGGAACAACGGGAGTCTCTCCGGCGCTCGCCAATGTGTACGGGATCTATCCGACGATGAAACGGCTCAACCCCGCCACCCTCGACGGAAGAAGCTGGTGGGGTTACATGCAGCTCCAGTATTACAGCCGGCGCGTGGCGGGGTTGGCCTTCGAGGCGTCCACCGCCACCAGCCTGCCCCCCGCCGTGGTCCGCACGCCGTACTACTCGATCTACGTCGCCGACAGGGAGCTGATCATCCGCTTCCCCGAGGTGCCCCCGCCGCCCGCACACGAATAGCCCGACGCCCGACGGAACGCGCGCCCGCAACCGGCTCAGGAGACGACCCAGACGGTGCGGTCCTTGGCGTGGTGGATGAGCTTGTTGGAGACGCTGCCGAACAGGAACTCCTCGGCCTTGGACACGCCCCGGCGGCCGATGACCAGGGTGCCGTAGCCGCCCTCCTCGGCGATGGACAGGATCTCCAGGGCGATGTTCCGGCCGTGGCTGCAATCCTCCGCGCCCTCGGGCCGGGCCGCACAGCTGTCGATGTACTGGCTGCAGACCTCCCCGGCGGACAGGCCGCCCGCCTCCAGTTCGGCCGCCGCCCGATCAAGGAAGTCGCGCATGGCCTGCGAGTGCTCCCTGCACTGTCCGGACCAGCTGGTCTCGTCCGGGAACATGTCCCGCTCCGGCAGCCGCTCGATGTGCACCAGGAGCACGTCGTATCCCCGGCCGCCGTCCAGGATGGCCGCGGCGTAGCGCACGGCGCGCAGCGAATTCTCCGAACCGTCCACCGCGATGAGCACCTTCTTGAAATCCATGACCGCCCCCTTCGGGCTGAGGTTGATGGCGCGGGCCGCCCGGTTCAGCCGAGGAGCGCGCGGCACGGCCGAAGCTCGTCGAGCAGTTCCTCCACGGTGTCGTAGAAGACCTCGGCCTGTTGCGAAAAATGCAGGAACACGTTGTTCAGGGCCGCCGGGATGTAGGGGAAGAGCTTGCGCAGGTTGACCACCCGGTTGCGGATGACCAGGGAGTGGTCGCCCCGGTCCAGGCCGTTCAGGACCTCGGCGGAAAAGCCGCCCTGGTCCAGGTTGCCCAGGTTCCAGACCTGCTTGCCCGCGCAGTAGATGAGGATGTTGCCCAGGCCGAAGATGTCCAGGCCGAACGGGTTCTCGTGGAAGTCGAAGGTGTAGTCGAAGTCGATCCAGCGGTAGGCGCCCGTGCCGTACTCGATGAACAGGTGGTCACGCCGGATGTCGCCGTGCTTTTCGCCTTGGGCGTGCAGGGAGGCGATGGCCTCGCAGGCCCCCATGAAGTTGTCGAGGATGGCCGGGAAGTGCTCGTGGAAATAGGTCTCGTGGTCCGCCTTGACGGCGTAGACGTACTTGCCGATCTCCCGGCCCTGGACGATGTCCAGGATGCGCACCGGGTTGTCATGGTCGTCCCGACGGGTCACGCCGTGCATGAAGCGATGGTCGTCGGCCACCAGGTCCAGGATACGCGACTCCTTTTCCGGGCTGCGGTAGCACAGGACCTCGAAGTCCCCGACGTTGAGGGGGAAGCGCTCGAAAAAGACCAGCTTGAGAATCTTGGGCTGGCCGCTCTCCAGCTCCCGGCAGCGCTTGACCCAGTACTTGGGGTCCTCCATGCCGAAGCGCCGCTCGCTCTCGTCCTTGAGCACGAGATAGTGCGACCCCGCCAGCTCGATGACGTCACCGTGGTTGATGTCCATGAACTGGGTGGTGTCCGTGAACACCTTGCCGCAGCGCCGGACATCGAATTCCGGCATGTACCGTTCCACAAGCTCCCTGACCGCGTCCGACATGGCGACCCCCGCTTGACCGGTTCCCGAGAGAGTTCCCTACTCTTGCAGGATATTCGGCCGGGCGGGATATGGCAAGTATTCATTCCGGCGCGGCCGGAACTCCTGTAGCGGCGGTACGGACCGGCGGTGCGGACCGGGCGGCTAGCGCCCGGCCAATCTGGACTTCAGGGTCTGGGGGTAGTCGGTGATGATGGCGAAGCAGCCCGCGTCGAGCAGGGACAGGGCGCGGTCCATATGGTTGACCGTGTACGGCGAGACGCGGATGCCCGCTTCGGCCAGGCGGCGGACCGTGTCCTCGTCCAGGATGGCCTCGTCCGGATGGTAGCCCACGGCGCCCAGGTCGCGCAGGTACCCCTCGATGTCCTCGGGGTGGCGCTCCTCCACCAGGGCGGCCACGGGGATCTCCGGGGCCAGGCGGCGCATCTCGGCCAGGTAGTCGTGGTTGAAGGAGGAGATCAGGACGAGGTCCTCGGCCCTGGCCTCGCGGACCTTGCGCAGGACTTGGGAGACGATGGACAGGTCGCCCGGAGCGTGGATCAGGTCCTTGATCTCCAGGTTCATGGGGAAGTCGTTGCGCCGGATGAAGGCCAGGGTCTCCTCCAGGGTGGGGATGCGCTGGCCGCGCATGCGCCCGAGGTCGGCCTCGCGCACCTCGCCGCGCGCGATGGTCCCGTAGGGGTCCTGGGCGGCGAACCAGGTCCCGGCGTCCAGGGAGCGCAGCTCCTCCAGGGTGAAGGCGTGCACGGGCCACGGCGCGCGCTCGCAGAACTCGGGCCGGGCGGAGACGTCCGTGGTCCGGCCCAGGTCGTCGTCGTGAAAGACCACAAGCTCGCCGTCGCTGGTGCGTTGCACGTCCATCTCCCAGAAATCCGCGCCCAGCACCAGGGCCAGCTCGGCGGCCAGCATGGTGTTTTCAGGGGCCAGGGAACGCACGCCGCGATGGGCGCAGACATAGCCGCTCTTCGGCAGGTGATCGAAGAACATCAGTCCGTCTTCCTGTTGAAATAGAAGTTGACCAGGGCGAGCAGGGAGGTGCCCACGATGAGCATCAGCGAGACCGCGTTGATGACCGGGGTGGAGCCGTCGCGCACCTGGAGATAGAGGTTGATGGGCAGGGTCGGTTCCGAGCCCACGAGGAAAAGCGTGGTGTTGAAGTTCTCGAAGCTCATCAGGAAGGCCACGGCCCCGGCCCCGACGATGGCGGGCCGCAGGAACTTGAGCGTGATGTGGCGGATGACCCCGAAGGGGGTGGCCCCGAGGTTCAGGGCGGCCTCCTCCAGGGAGACGTCGAACTTGCGTAGCCGGGCCGAGACCACCAGGGTGACGAAGGTCGAGATGAACGAGAACTGGCCGAGGACGACCAGCCAGAAGCTCGGCCGGAACACGTCGAAGTCCAGGCCGAAGGTCTCGTCGAAGAAGGTGCCCGCCGTGTTGGCCGCGAGCAGCTGCGAGATGCCCAGGATCACGCCGGGGATGACCAGCGGGGCGAGCATGAGCAGATAGAGCAGCCCCTTGAAGCGGAAGTGCTCCTTCTCGAACAGGAAGCTCGCGCAGGTGCCGACCACCACGCTCAGGATGGAGACGAAGAAGGCGGTCTCGAAGCTGGTCAGGATGGCCCGCAGATTCTGCTGGTCGTGGAACAGGCCGACCCGGTCCGGGCCGTCGGCCAGGAACCAGTCCAGGCTGAACCCCTGCCACGGCAGGGACGGGAAGTCCGAGTTGTTGAAGGCCAGCACGCAGGTGACCACCAGCGGCGCGAAGAGAAAGACGAAATAGAGGACGATGAACCCGTTGAAGGCCCAGTCATACCCCTTGGAGCGCGGCAGGGAGCGGATCACGAGGCCACCTCCCCGAGCTTCTGGCCCGACAGCTTGAGCCCCGCCCAGATGATCAGGGAGCTTAGGACCAGGAGCAGGAAGCCGAAGGCCGAGCCCTGGTTCCAGTTGAAGCTGGCGATGAACTGGTTGTAGATCTGCTCGGTGAACCACAGGGAGTTCTTGCCGCCCATGAGGTTCGGGGTCAGGTAGTTGCCCAGCGTGAGCATGAAGACCACGATGGCCCCGGAGGTGATGCCCGGCTTGCAGTGCGGGATGATGATGGTCCGCCAGATGGCGGTCTTGCGCGCCCCCAGGTCGTGGGCCGCCTCGATGAGGCTGTCGTCCAGGCTGTCCATGACCGAGACCAGCGGGACGATCATGAAGAGCATGGAGGTGTAGACCAGCCCCATGATCATGGTGGCGTCGTTGTAGAGCATCTCCACGGGCTTGTGCAGCAGGCCGATTTTGACCAGGAAGAAATTGAGCACCCCGGACTCGCGCAGCAGGATCATCCAGCCGTAGATGCGCACCAGCTCGCTGACCCAGAACGGCAGGAGGATGAGGATCATCAGCGCGCCCTGAACCCTGGGCCGGGCCAGCTTGGAGATGTAGAAGGCCACGGGCATGGCCAGGACGCAGGTGATGGCCGTGGTCACGACCGCATAGAGCGCGGTCCGCACGAAGGTCAGCCAGTACACGGGCTCGGTGAAGAAATTCAGGTAGTTCTGCGCCGTCCAGACCATGTCGCCGTAGTCGTTCTCGCCCCGGAAGCTCATGATCAGCAGGTCGATGTGCGGCAGGATGATGAGCAGCAGAAGCCACATGAGCACCGGGGCCAGGAAAATCCAGAAGGCGAGGCGCGACCGGGCCACGGCGCTAGTCCTCCGCCCGGAAGCAGATGCCCGACTCCGGGTGCCAGCCCACGCAGACCGTGTCGCCGGGCCGGATATGGTCGAACCTGCGGTTCTGGGGCAGGGTGACGATCAGTTCCCGGTCCTCCCCGGTGACCGTGAGCAGGCGGCTGTTGGCCCCGTCGAAGAGGATGGACCGGACGGTCACGTCGAAGAGGTTCAGGCCGGTGCACTCCCTGGGCTCGATGCGCATGGCCTCGGGCCGGAGGAAGAGGTCCACCCGGGAACTGCCCGCGCAGGAGCGGTGGGCGCGGGTGTGGAAGGCGTAGCCCTCGTCCGTGGTGATGAGCACCTCGCCGTTGTCCAGGGTCCGGGTGACGGACCCGCGCCAGCGGTTGTTGTCGCCCACGAACTCGGCCACGAACGGGGTCTCGGGAGAGCCGTAGAGCTCCTGGGGCGTGCCCACCTGCTCGAACCGGCCGTTGTGCATGACCGCCACGTGGTCGGACATGACCAACGCCTCGGACTGGTCGTGGGTGATGTAGACGAAGGTCGTGCCCACCTTGGCCTGGAGCTTCTTGAGCTCCACCTTCATCTGCTCGCGCAGCTTCAGGTCCAGCGCGCCCAGCGGCTCGTCCAGGAGAAGCACCGAGGGCTCCAGGACCAGGCAGCGGGCGATGGCCACGCGCTGCTTCTGGCCGCCGGACAGCTGGTCCACGCGCTTGGGGCCGAAGCCGGGCAGCCCGACCCGCTCCAGGATGGCCTCGGTCCGCCGACGCACCTCGGCCGAGGCCGTGCCGCGCCGCTTCAGGCCGAAGGCCACGTTCTCGGCCACGTCCATCATGGGGAACAGGGCCAGGTGCTGGAAGACCAGGTTCACGGGCCGCCGGTTGGGCGGCACGCCGAGCATGTCGCGGCCGCGGATCTCGATGGTCCCGGAGGTGGGGTTCTCGAACCCGGCGATCATGCGCAGGAGCGTGGTCTTGCCGCAGCCGGACGGGCCGAGGATGGAAAAGAAGGAACCGTCGGGCACGTCGAAGGAGACGTCGTCCACGGCGGTGAATTCGCCGAAGCGCTTCACCAGGGCTCGGACAGAGAGATCATTGGTCATAGGCGTCAACCGGTTGTGTACGGAATGAGGCGGGGAGCCTCGCCGGCTCCCCGCCCCGTGCTGTCGTCATGCACCCGGCCAGATTAGTTGGCGGCCTTGATCTTGTCCAGGACTTTGCCTTCCAGGCTCTCGAGCTGGGCCGGGACCGGCGGATACCACTTGATGTTGTCGATGGCTTCCTGCGGGAAGGAGCGGCTGAAGTTGGCGGCCACGGCCTCGTCCGTGTACTTGAGCGCGTCCTTGGAGGCGGTGGCGCACTTCTCCTGGGAGGTGAAGTAGCCGCTGTTCTCGGGCTTCATCATGAAGTTGATCCACTTGTAGGCCGCGGCCGGGTTTTCGGCCTTGGCCGGGATGGCGAAGGTGTCGATCCAGCCCAGGGCGCCCTCCTTGGGGGCCTTGAAGTCGATGGCCGGGTTCTCGGCGTGCAGCTTCCACCCGCCCGCGTCCCAGGCCATGGCCACGAAGACCTCGCCGGAGCGCATGGACTCGATGAGCGCGTCGCCGTTGGCCCAGTAGTTCTGGACGATGGGCTTGCCCGCGATGAGCACCTCGGCGACCTTGTCGAGCATGGCCTTGTAGCCGTTCACGTCGCCGTACAGGGCGAACGGGTCATACCCCAGGGCGAAGCCCATGGCGATCAGGGTGGGCCGCTTCAGGCGGTAGCTGACCCGGCCGTTGAACCTGGGATCGATCAGGGCCTTGTAGGAGTCCACGCCCGAGGCCTTGTCGCTGTTGACCACCAAGCCGGAGGTGCCCCAGCAGAACGGCACCGCGTAGGACTTGCCGTCCACCAGGGTGTTCTTCTTGACCGCGTCGAGCATGGACGGGATGAACAGGGGGGCGTCGATCTTGGCGTAATCCATGGGCTGGTAGATCTTGAACTTTTCCTGGACCGAGGAGATGCGGTCCTGGGAGGGCTGGGCCAGGTCGAAGCCCGCGCCGCGCGTGGCGCGCAGCTTGGCGATCATCTCCTCGTTGTTGGAGTAGGTCACCTCGACCTTGATGCCGGTCTCCTGCTCGAACTGTTCCACGAGCTTCTGGGGGGCATACCCCTTCCAGGTCAGAAGTTTGAGGGTCTCGGCCCGCGCCGTCCCGGCGAAGGCGAACATTGCCAGCATGAATACCACGAAAATCCGTTTCATCATCGTCTCCGTTTGCACGTGTTGGGTTGATTCAAACGTTTGTTACAGCCATCCGGCCCGTTGCGCAATATCGGTGTGTTACAAACGCATTAACTTATCGTCTTCGTTGCGGTCCGGGCCGCTCCGGCGAGGGTTTCCGCGTCCCCGCCCGGAGCCAGGGCCAGGGCGTCGTCCACCTTGAGGTCCACGCCGGACAGCCCGCGCCGGAAGGCCTCGCGCATGAGCGCGCACAGGGTCCGGGCCGCCCGCGCGTAGTCCAGCCCGGCGGGCCGGATGTTGGAGATGCAGTTGCGCGCCTCGTCCGTGGTGGCGGGCGCGGGCCCGTAGGTCATGTACACGCCCATGCTGTCCGGGGCACTCAGCCCCGGCCGCTCGCCGATGACGACCACGGCCATGCGCGCCCTGAGGGCCAGGGCCACCCGGTCGCCCAGGGCCACCCTGCCCTGCTCCACGAAACAGAGCGGGCCCATGCGCAGGCCGAGACCGTCGAGCAGGGGGCGCAGTTCGTCCCGGAAGGGACGGAAATTCCGTTCGATGGCCGTGGACGACAGCCCGGCCGAGACCAGGAAGGCCACGTCGCACCCCTTGCCCGCCCGTGCCGTGAGCATGGCCTCGCTCTCCGGGGCGAGCAGCCGCCCCAGGTCGGGCCGCCGCAGGAAGGTCGCCCGGTCCGGGGCCCGGCTCATGACCTCCAGGTATTCGATCCCCCCGAAGGCGGCCTCGCGGTCCAGGACCTGGTGCACGGCGTCCCGCGCCCTGGCGTGGTCCAGCTGGAAGGCGAGCACGTCGCGGGTGCGCAGGCCGACCCCGGCCCGGCCGAGCGCGATGCGCGCGTCGGTCCAGGCGCGCAGCCCGGCCCAGAAGTCCTCGGGCACCAGATCGGCGGCGGCCAGGTCGCCGCCGGAAAAATCGGATTCAGGAGGACAGGCCACGGAGCCGCTCCTTGTCGGGGATGCGCAGGGCGCTCTTCGGAGCCCTCAGCGCGCCGTGCTCGAAGATGCCGGTGCGCTCGAGCCAGGCCGCGAACTCCGGGGCCGGAGCCAGGCCGAGCTGGCGGCGGAGGTACAGGGCGTCGTGGAAGGAGGTGGACTGGTAGTTGAGCATGATGTCGTCCGCGCCCGGCACGCCCATGATGTAGTTGCACCCGGCCACGCCGAGCAGGGTCAGCAGGCTGTCCATGGAGTCCTGGTCCGCCTCGGCGTGGTTGGTGTGGCAGACGTCCATGCCCATGGGCAGGCCGAGCAGCTTGCCGCAGAAGTGGTCCTCCAGCCCGGCCCGGACGATCTGCTTTTCGTCGTAGAGGTACTCCGGGCCGATGAACCCGACCACGGAGTTGACCAGGAACGGGTCGTAGCGCCGGGCCAGGCCGTAGGCCCGCGCCTCCAGGGTCTGCTGGTCCACCCCGTGATGCGCCCCGGCGGACAGGGCCGAGCCCTGGCCGGTCTCGAAATACATGACGTTGTCGCCGACCGTGCCGCGCTTCAGCGACCACCCGGCCTCCAGCCCCTCCCGCAGGAGGTCCGGGGTCACGCCGAAGCTCCTGTTCACGCCCTCGGTGCCGCCGACGGACTGGAAGACCAGGTCCACGGGCGCGCCCCGCTCCACGGCCGCGATGGTGTTGGTCACGTGGGTCAGCACGCAGGTCTGGGTGGGGATGTCGTACTCCCGGCGCAACCGGTCCAGGAGCTCCAGGAGCCGGACGGCCGAGGCCGTGCTGTCCGAGGCCGGGTTGACGCCGATGCAGGCGTCGCCGCTGCCGTACATGAGCCCGTCGAAGACCGAGGCCGCGATGCCCGCCGGGTCGTCGGCCGGGTGGTTGGGCTGGAGCCGCGCGGCCAGGGTGCCGGGCAGCCCCACGGTGGTGCGAAAGCGCGTGACCACGCGGACCTTTGAGGCCACGTGGATGAGGTCCTGGACGCGCATAAGCTTGGACACGGCCGCGACCATCTCGGGCATGAGGCCGGGGGCCAAAGCCTTGAGCGCGTCGCCGTCGGCCCCGGCAGTGAGCAGCCAGTCGCGGAACGCCCCCACGGTCAGCCCGGCCACGGGCGAAAGGGCCTCGCGGTCCAGGGTATCCACGATGAGCCTGGTCACGGCGTCGTCCTCGTAGGGGACGACCAGGTCCTCGAGAAAGGCGGACAGCGGGACCTCGGCCAGGCAGAGCCGGGCCACGGCCCGCTCATGCGCCGAGCGCGCCCCGATGCCGGCCAGTTCGTCCCCGGACTTGGGGGCCGAGGCAGCGGCCAGCAGGCTGCGCAGGTCCGCGTATTCGTGGGTCACGCTGTCGAGGGTTACGGCATACATGGCGGCCTGGGGTTCGGGGTTGCACGGGATCGCTTCCGGGACGAACGACTCGATTCCGTGCGAAAATCGTTCCAGCCCGGTCCCCGGCCACGGGACCGCGCGCCGGGGCTCCCCGACCATACCCGGCCGGGTGCCCCGGGACAAGGCGTCGCCCGGACAAAGACCGCTCCGGCCGCGTTCCTTCGTCGTCCCCGGCCGGGCCGGACCGTCTACAACAATGTCACACGGACGCGGTTCAAATGCCCAAAACGGCAAAACCGGCGGGGAGCCGGTTCACTCCTGGTCCGGCAGTCCGTCGAGGACCGGCACCGCGTCCAGGTCGTGGTCCCAGTCGGCCCGGCGGGCGGAGAAGATATGGCCGTCGGGCCGGACCGGCACGGCCGTGTCCATGCTCCCGGCGGGCACGACCAGGAGCGCGCCGTCCATCTGGAGGTTCGGCAGGGCCGAGCCGCAGACCGTGCAGAAGCTTTTGACGTGCCCGCCGCCCTCGAAGTCGAAGGTCCGCACCAGGCCCTCGCCGCACAGCCAGCGCAGCCGGGCCGTGGACGAGAACAGGTTGGCCGCGTGGGCCGAGCCCGTGTCCTTACGGCAGCGCTCGCAGTGGCACAGGAAGAACTGTTCGAACGCCCCGTCCACCTCGAATTTCACGGCCCCGCACAGGCAGCCGCCCGCATGTCTTCCGGTCATGCGCACTCCTTGCTTTGCCCGCCCGCGAGGGGAGGATGCGTCGTCGGTCGGCCCCGTCGCCGGGGAAGGTCCAGGCAGGCCAGGGCGCAACGGGCGAACAGCTCCACCCCGGGGGCCAGGCAGGCCTCGTCGAAATCGAAACGGGGGTTGTGGTGCCCGGCGGCCAGGTCGCTGCCGAGCATGAGGTACGCCCCCAGGCCGCCCTGGGCCTGGACCGCGTCGAGCATCAGGGCGAAGTCCTCGCTGGCGCGCATGTCTGCCCGGTCGCGGATGTCGGTGAAGCGGCCCATGGCCTCGGCCGCGCGGCGCACCACGGCCGCCGCCTCCGGGTCGCTCCGGCCGCCCGGTGACCGACCCTGGACCGTGATCTCGTGGTCCACGCCGTACATCATGGCCGCCCCGGCGACCACCTCCCGCGCCCGCTCGAAGACGAACCGGTCGATCTCGGTGGTCCGGCCGCGCGTTTCGGCCTCGATCACCGCCCCGGCCGGGATGACGTTGCGCCCCTGGCCCGCGTGCAGCGTGCCCACGGTGATCCGCGAGGTCCCCTGGCCGTGGCGCGGAATGGCGTGCAGGTTCAGGGCCGCGTTGGCCGCGGCCAGCAGGGCGTTGCGCCCCTGCTCCGGGGCCGCCCCGGCATGGGCCGCCACCCCGGTAAAAGCAACGTCGAACTTGGTGGTGGCCAGGAACCCCTCCACGCCGCAGACCAGCTGCCCGGTCCGGGGGGCGCGCAGGCCGATATGCCCGCCCAGGAGGTAGTCCACGCCGTCGAGCACGCCCGCGTCGACCATGGGCCCGGCCCCGCGCACGCCCTCCTCGCCGGGCTGGAAGATCAGCCGGACCGTGCCGTGCAGCCGGTCCCGGAGCTCGGCCAGCAGTTCGGCCACACCCAGCCCTATGGCCGTGTGCCCGTCGTGGCCGCAGGCGTGCATGGCCCCCGCGTTGACCGAGGCGAACCCCACGCGGTGGGGCCGGTGGCCGTTGTCGCGGGCCTCGTCCAGATCGTTGGCGTCCATGTCGAAGCGCAGGGCCACCACCGGGCCGGGGCCGCAGTCGAGTTCCCCCACGACCCCGGTCAGGCCGTCAGCCATGCGTGCGATGAGGTCCGGATCGCCGCCCTGGGCCACGGCCCGGTCCATGTGGACCGCCAGCTCCCGGGCCGGGGGCGCGCCGAACATGGACTCGCGGCGCACCGCGTCCCCGCCCAGGCGCACCGCGTACCCGGCCTCGGCCAGGGCCCGCGCCACCAGGGAGGCGGTCCGGAACTCGGTCCAGGCCGTCTCGGGATACCGGTGCAGGTCCCGCCGCCGGGCGATGAGCCCGTCCTTCATCCCGGCCGCCATCCCGGCCGCCAGCCGTACATTTTCCATGGTCGCGTGATCCGTCATGTGCTTCCTCCCGGACGTCCCCCTGTTGTGGACCAACGGGCGGCCAAATGCAAAGGGCAAGGAGGCCCCGTCCCCGGCCCGGACGCAAAACGGCCCGGAAGGTCATCCTTCCGGGCCGTCGGTTTCGTCCGCGCCGGGCCGTCGCGCCCGTTGCCTAATCGTGGCTGTGGCCGTGCCCGTCGCCGCCGTCGTGGGCGTGGCCCTCGTCGTGGCTGTGGGTGCCGTGGCCGTGCTTGTGCTCGCCCTCGACCCCGTGCTCATGCCCGTGCTCATGCTCATGGCTGTGCACGTGGCAGTGTTCATGGGTATGGGTGGTGCCATCCTCGTGGGTGTGCTCGTGCACGTGAGCGTGTTCGTGCTCATGTTCGTGCATATGCCCGCCCTTGTCACCGTGGGCGTGCTTGTGGGCCACCTTGTCCTTGCCGGTGTTGCAACCGCAGTCCTTGCACATGGCGTCCTCCTTCGGGGCTGAATCATAGCCCTCTGAATAAAGTATGTATTCGATTCCCGCCGAAGACAAGCCCCGCAACAAAATTCCCTTCGTGCCCGGACCCGGGGACCGGTCCCGGCCGGGTGGCACGGCTTGGCACGAACGCCGCGGCCGTGCCCCCCGCGGCGCACGTTCCGCCGCCCGATGCCCGGATCAGTCCAGACCCGCCACGTAGTCCATGATGGCCTGGGCCGAACGTTTGGAGCGGCTCACGGCCTCGGCCACGGTCTTGGCCCCGGTGACCACGTCGCCCGAGGCGAACACGCCCTCGCGGGTGGTCCGGCCGTCCTCGTCGGTGATGATCAGGCCGGTCTTGCCCACCTCCAGGCCCACCAGGTTGGAGCGCGGGGCCTGGCTGACCGCGATGAAGGTCGAGTCGGCCTCGAACAGGAACTCCGAGCCCTCCACGGGCTCCACGCGGTTGCGGCCGTCCTCGCCCTCCACGACCCGCGTTTCCACGCAGATCACGCCCTGTTCGGTCAGTTCCTCGGGGGAGGTGTGGAAGCGGAAGCGGACCCCGTCCACCTTGGCGTACTCGTATTCGTATTTGGTGGCGGTCATGTCCGCCTCGCCCCGGCGGTAGAGCACGGTGACCTCGCGGACGCCCTTGCGCAGGGCGGTCCGGGCCACGTCCATGGCCACGTTGCCCGCGCCGATGACCGCGACCCTCGGTCCCAGGTTGTAGACGCCGGGATTCTGGAGATAGTGGATGGCGTAATGCACGTTGCCCAGGGTCTCGCCCTTGAGGCGCAGCGGCTTGGGGTTCCAGACCCCGGTGCCGATGAAGATCGCACGGTAGTCGTCGCGGAACAGGTCGTCGATGCCGATGACCGGCCCGATGAGCGTGTTGGGCCGGATCTTCACGCCCAGGCCCAGGAGCTTTTCCTTGAGCTTCTCGAGGATGTCCTTGGGCAGGCGGAAGTCCGGGATGCCATACTGGAGCACCCCGCCGATCCTCTCCTTGGACTCGAACAGGGTCACGTCGAACCCCTGGCGGGCCAGGATGATGGCCACGGTGATCCCGGCCGGGCCGGACCCGATGATGGCGATGCGCTTGCTGTTGTTGCCGTTTGCCGGGCGCTCGGGCTGGAACTGCTCCAGGTAGTAGCGGGAGATGTACTGTTCGATGCTGCTGACCTGGACCGGCGCGCCCTTTCTGCCCAGGACGCAGTGTCCCTCGCAGAACCGTTCGTGCGGGCAGATCAGCGAACAGACCGCGGTCAGGGGGTTGTTGTCGAACAACAGCGCGCCCGCCTTGCGCATGTCGCCCGCGAGCAGGGCCTCGACCATGAGGTTGGCCGGGGTGGAGACGGGACAGCCCTTGCTGCACAACGGCTTCTTGCACTGGAGGCAGCGCGCCGCCTCTTCGATGATGTGTTTGCCCATTCCTGTTCCTTCCTGGTTGTCGATATGACCCGGCACGCCGGACAGACAGATGGTCCTACAGGAACTCCGGAAAACGCGCAATTCCCGCATGTCCGTTAGACCGCCGGGTCATTCTGATCCGGCGGTACCCCCGAAACGGGGCACATGACCCCAGGAGTCCCGCCGAGCGGCGGCCAAAAGCGGTCGATTCACCCCGGTTGTCCCGGTCCGGCACGGTTCGCCAACATCTTTGATTTACGTAATATTCCCGACCATACCGGGAGAAAACGCCCCGCCTTCGCCGCCGGACCGTGCGGCTGGTCCCGGAATTGCCGGGCGAACCCATTCGGCGCCACCCTTTGCCGGAAAGGAAGGCCGCCCGACCATGGCGCCGCCGTCCGGGGCAGTTCCGCCCCCTTCCGCTGATGAGAATACATCGATCAATAGAATGCTCCGATGTATATTGGTATGTTCAATCGAGCATAATAATTGACATGTCCTGTCGAGCATAATAATAGAACCTTCTGTCTGGGATGTTCTGCTATTCCACCGTTCGCAACGCTGCTGCTGGATGCGGCACGGTCGCGTTCCGCGAGGTCATGGGGGGCCGCGCGGTTATCCCGGACACGCGGCCGGTCTGCCCATGCTCATGAGGAAACCGGAATGAAATGCTCTCGACTGCTGCTGCTCATCGGACTGTTCGTCGCGCTCTGCGCCACGCCGTCCCTCGCCCAGGACGGGGACGGCAAAACCCAGGACAAGGCCGAGTACACCCTCGGTGAAGTCGTTGTCAGCGACTCGTCCAGCGTCCTGGAGAAATCGACCACGGTGACGGAGATCACCGGAGAGGAACTGAAGAACGCCGGGGCCCTGACCCTGGCCGACGCCTTCAAGATGGTGCCCGGCGTGACCACCCGCACCGCGGCCGACGGCACCTGCCGCATCGACATCCGCGGCATGCGCACCCGGAACATCAAGCTGCTGCTCAACGGCATCCCGTTCCAGTCCGTGCTGGACGGCCAGTTCGACCCGGACGCCATCCCGGTGGAGAACATCGCCCGCATCAAGATCACCCGCGGCGCGTCCTCGGTGCTCTACGGCAACGACGGCAACGCGGGCGTCATCGACATCATCACCAAGAAGGGTACCAAGGATTTTAAGGGAACGGCCGGCGCCATGGCCGGCCAGGGCGATCTCTACAAGCTCCAGACCACCATCGCGGGCGGCATGGACAAGCTGGACTACTACATGGGGGCCAGCTACCTGACGCGCAACGGCTACCCGGTCTCCTCGGACTTCGACAATACCCTTTACCAGGACTCGGACCTGCGCAAAAACAGCGACCGCGAACACGTCAACGTGCTCGGCAACATGACCTACCAGGCCAGCGACAGCACCAGCTTCGGCGCGGTCCTCAACCTGTTCGAGGGTGAGTACGGCAAGCCGCCGTCCACCATCAAGGGCAGCGCCACCGACCCGTTCGCCAAGACGCCCAAGTACGAGCGCGTCCTGGACTACAGCGGCGCGGACGCGCAACTGGCCATGAACCACGAGTTCAACAAGACCGTGGACACCCGGTTGATGATCTACGCCAGCCGCGAGTACAACGAGACCTCGCGCTACGACGACGACAACTACGACACCCAGACCAAGAAGGGCTCGTTCCACAGCAAGTCCACGTCCACCACCCTGGGCCTGAACAACCAGTGGGGCTACAACACCGACTCCTTCGGCCGGTTCGTCCTGGGCCTCATCGGCGAGCGCCAGAACTGGAGCGAGAACGGCTTCACCCGGATCAACAACACCACGTCCGGGCCGCTCGACGCCGACGAGACCCTGAGCAACTACGTCGTCGCCCTCCAGGACGACGTGTCGCCGCTCAATGACCTCCAGGTCTCCCTCGGCCTCAGCCTCAACGGCCAGGCCCGGAGCTACAAGACGTTGAACACCTACTCCTACGTGCTGGCGGCCAATTACCAGCTCTTCGAGGGCACCAACATCAAGGCCTCCCAGGCCCGCAAGATCCGCAACCCCTCGATCCAGAACCTGTATGACTCCGTCGCGGGCAACGCCGATCTGACCAACGAGATCAACTGGCTGTACGAGGTGGGCATCTCCCAGGCCCTGCCCCTGGCCTCCACCCTGGACTTCACCGTGTTCCGGAACGATTCCGAGAACTACATCGAAAAAGTGGGCGACGTTTACCAGAACCACGACAAGTACCTCTTCCAGGGCTTCGAGACCACCCTGTCCTCCCGCCTGGCGGAAGGACTGTCCACCCAGTTGGGCTACACCTACCTGGACAGCCAGAACCTCTCGGACGACGCCCAGACGCACAAGCTGCAATACCGGCCGCGCCACAAGATCACCGCCCAAGGCACCTGGGTGGCCCCCACGAAGACCACGATCTTCGCCGGGTGGCGCTTCTTCTCCGACCAGTGGACCATCGAAGGGTCCGAGACCAAGCACATGCCCGACTACGGGCTGGTGGACATCAAGATCAGCCAGGCGTTCACGGACGCCCTGTCAGTCTACGTCGGCGCGGACAACCTGTTCGACGTGGACTACGAAGAGTCCTACGGCTTCGCCCGGCCCGGGCGCGTCGTCTACACGGGGCTGGACTACACGTTCTAGCCCGCCGGGGAGCGTCCAGGAGCATATGTCGGCACATCTGCGCCTGCGGGAACTGAGCATACGGTTCAACGACCGAACACCGCCGGTCCTCACCGGAGTCAATCTCTCGGTGGGGGCCGGCGAATGCCATTGCATCGTCGGTCCCACCGGAAGCGGCAAGTCCAGCCTCCTGCTGGCCGCCGCGGGCCTGCTCCCCCCCGAGGCCCTGAACGGGGCGATGGAGCGCACCGGACGGGCCGGCACCGTGTTCCAGAATCCCGGCACCCAGATCCTCTTCGACCACGTGGGTCCTGAGACCGCCTTCGCCCTGGAGAACGCGGGCGTCGATCCCGCCGCCATGCCGGACAAGGTCGCCCGCGCCCTGGCCGAGGCGGATCTGCCCGTGCCCACCCACACCCCGACCTCCAGCCTGTCCATGGGACGCCAGTACCGCCTGGTCCTGGCCGGGGCCCTGGTCACGGAACCGGGGCTGCTCCTGCTCGACGAGCCCTGCGCCCAGCTCGACCCGGACGGCTGCCGCGCCGTGGCCGGGGTGGTGGACGCCGTCCTGAAGCGGGGCGGCGGCGTGCTCCTGTGCGAGCACCGGCCCGATCCCCTGGCGGCGCACATCACCCACTGGTGGCGCATCGAGGACCACGGGCTGCGCCCGTCCGAGCCGGTCCTCGCCCCGGCCCCGCCGCCGCGCGCGGCGAACCGGCCGACCGACGGGACCGGACCGGCCCTGCTGGAGGTCTGGGACCTGTCCCTCCGGCGGGGGGACCACCAGGTCTTTTCCGGCCTCGACCTGACCATCCGGCCGGGCGAGGCCGTGCACGTGGAGGGCGGCAACGGCAGCGGCAAGTCCACCCTGACCCGCATCCTGGCCGGGTTCCTGGCCCCGGACGCGGGCACCGCGACCCTGTTCGACCAGCCCGTGGCCCCGGCCCGGCTGCGCGGCCGGGTGGGCCTGGTCCTGCAAAGCCCTTCCAGCCAGCTCTTCGAGGACACGGTCCTGCGCGAGCTGGCCTACGCGGCCCGGCGCAAGGGACTGGACGACCCCGAGGGCCGGGCCCGGTGCGCGGCCAAGGCGCTGGGCATCAGCGACCTGCTGGACCGCGCCCCGTTCCTGCTCAGCTACGGCCAGCAGCGGCTGACCGCCCTGGGGGCGTGCCTGACCCAGGAGCCGGACCTGCTCCTGCTGGACGACCCCTTCGCCGGGCTGGACCGGGAGGCCCGCGAGCGGGTCCACGGCGTGCTCGACGCGGAGCGCGCCCGGCGCGGCATGGCCGTGCTGGTCACGGGTCACAACCCGACCTCTTCCCTTCGTTTCGCCGATTTCTATACCCGCGAGCTGCGGATTTCAGGGGGCCGTCTTGAACCCGTGGCCTGAACCGTCCGCGCGCCCGGCCCGCTTCAGGCCCCCGGCCTGGCTCATGCTCATCCTCTGCCCGGTGCTGTCGCTCCTGGCCGTGGTCTGGCACGGACCGTGGTCCATGCCGGTCCTGGCCGTGATCGAGGGCGGGCTGCTGCTGATCTCGCGGCCCGGCCCGCGCCGTCTGCTGCGCCTGGCCATGGCCTGCTTCTGGCAGATCGCGGTGGTCACGGGGCTGTACTGCCTGCGCTTCGGCCCAGGCGAGTGGCGCGGCGGACTGGACGTGTCCCTGCGCCTGATCCTGGTCTTCGTGCCGGGCATGCTGACCGTCCGCCTGGTGCCCCCGGCCGCCCTGGAACGGATCCTCAAGCGCATCCTGCCCGGCAACCTGCCCTTCGTGGCCGCCTGCTGCCTGCGCTTCTTCCCCCTGCTCATCGAACGCGTGCGCGTCATCCACGAGGCCCAGGTCCTACGCGGGGCGCGGGTGCTGCCGCGCGAATTGCTCAACCCGCGCAACTGGCCCGACGCCGTGTCCTGCATCGGCCTGCCCGCCGTGCTGCAAAGCATCGAGCTGGCCACGGAGATCGCGGACAGCGCCAAGGCCAGGGGGTTCTCCATGCGCGGCAACCGCACGGCCTGGCCCCTTGACGAAGCACAACGCCACGCGGAGGCCGAGGCCGCCGCAGAGGAGTCCCTCCCTTGACCGACAACGCCCCTTACAACGGTCCCTCCACCGCCCTGCGGGACACCCTGCTCATGGGCTTCTGCGCCCTGTTCCTGCTGGCCACCAAGATGGTCCTGCGCCTGAACCTGGGCATTCCGGGCCACGCCATGTTCTTCACCATCTTCTTCCTGATCCTGCCCAGGGCGGTGACCGGGCTGAAGTTCGCGGCCACGGCCACGGGTCTGGCGGCGGGCCTGGCCTCGGTGCTGCTCGGCATGGGCAAGGGCGGCCCCCTGCTGCTGCTCAAGTTCCTGTTCCCGTCCCTGTGCGTGGACCTGGCCTTCCTGTTCTTTCCCGGCCTGGGCGGCTCGCTGCTCTTCTGCGCCCTGGTCGGATTCATCGCGGCCGCCACCCGCATCATCGGCGTGGCGGTCACGGACTGGCTGGTGGGCATGGACCCCGAGATCATCATGGCCCACGCCTTCCTCAAGACCCTCGGCGGCGCCCTGTTCGGGGCGCTGGGCGGCCTGGCCGTCGCACCCATCATCCGTAAACTCAAGGCACGGGGCCTTCTCCCCGCGACCCCACAACCAAGAGGCTGACATGCGCTACTATCTCTGCATCGACGACACCGACAACCTGGAGACCAAGGGCACCGGCTGGCTGGCCGAACAGGCCTGCAACGAGATGAAGGACCTGGGGCTGGGCTCGTTCTCGGCCATCAGCCGCCACCAGCTCTTCGTCCACGAGGACGTGCCCTACACCTCGCACAACAGCTCCATGTGCATGGAGATGGAGGAGTGCGGCGACCCCGAGGCGGTCATCCGCTACATGCAGGCCTTCCTCGAACGCAACGGCGCGCCCGGCTCCGACCCCGGCCTGTGTCTGGTCCCCGAGACCCTGTCCGGCGAGGCCAGGGAGCGGCTCATCCGCTTCGGCAACGACGCCAAGTGCACGGTGCTGAACAAGGGACTGGCCTACGGCTTGGCCGGTGAGCTGGGCGTGCACCTGTCCGAGCACGGCGGCACGGGCGACGGCGTGGTCGGCGCCCTGGCGGGCGTGGGCTTGCGCATGGGCGGCCAGGACGGCCGCTACCGGAGCTGGATGCACCTGGGGCCCGACGGCACGGTCATGCCCGCGGGCGAGGTCGCCCGGCTGTGCGGGGCCCATCACGTCCAGGACGAGGCGGACGCGGTCCTGGCCGACGAGACCCCGGTCCTGCTCCAGGAGCAGATCAAGCTCATCCGCCGCCACGGCCAGGCCGTGCTCCTGGCCCGCCCCGACAACGGGAACGGGACCATGCGCCTGCTGCACAAGAAGGAATTGAAGATTTACTGAGTCAACGGCCGCAGCCCGGCCCCAGCCCGCAAGGATGTGCCATGAAGACCCGCCTCCGCCTGTTCGCCGCTCTGTTCCTCCTGCTCCCGCTCTGCGCGGGAGTCCTGGCCGAGCGCCCCGCCCACGCTGGGGACGAGGCTATCCCGGCCGCACGGACGCGGGTGGAGGATTCGGCGCGCCGTGCCGGGACCGCCGGGGTCCGGGCCGAGAAATGGGCCGCCGAGCGCGAAGGCCTGCTCGACGAGGCCCGCCAGCTGCTTTACGACACCGAGGCGGACCGTTTCGCCGTGGCCCGGCAGGAGGCGTACATCGCCCGCGAACGGGCGGACATCAAGGAGCTCGGGGAACGCACGGACGCGGCCCTGGCCACCCGGCGCGATCTGGACCGGGTCATGGAGACCCTCTACGCGGCCCTGGTCCGGGCGCGTGACCGGGACCTGCCCTTTGCCGAGGACGAGCGGAGGGCCAGGCTGGCCGCCCTGCGCCGGACCCTGGACGACCCCGACGCCCCGTCCGGCGAAAAGCTCGGCCGTCTGCTGGAGGCCCTGCGCATGGAGGCGGGCTACAGCCTCGACGTGGAGGCCGAGGACGCGGTCATGCAGGTGCGCGGCGCGCCCATGGCCGTGACCGTGCTGCGCGCGGGCAGGCTGGCCCTGCTGCGCATGCCCGCCTCGGGCGCGTGGGTCGAACGGTTCGAACCGGCCTCGGCCGAGTGGGTCGAACTGCCCGGAGCCGACGGCCGCGAGCTGGTCAAGGCGGTGCAGATAGCCCGCAAGCAGCGCATCGCGGAGCTGATCTACCTGCCCGTGGGCCACGGAGCCCAGCCGACCGAATCGCAGTCCGCCGCCCAAACCGCACAGACCGGGGAGGCGCAATGATCCGCCTTGCCCGCCGCCCGATTGTTTTTCCGATCCTCCGCCTGCGGCTCTGCCCGGCCCTGTGGCTGCTCCTCTGTCTCGCCGTGGCCGTTCCGGTCCTGGCCCGAACGGCTCGCGCGGCGGACGACGCCACAGCCCGCCTGGACGGCCTGGCCCGGGACATGACGGCCCGGACCGGGGCCGTGAACAAACTCCTCGACCTGGACCGCGATCAACTCCGCACAAAGGTGGCCGCCCTGCGCAAGGCCCGCGACGCAGAGCGGGCCCGGCTGGACAAGGCCGTGGCCGAACTGGCCCGGCTGCGCGGCGAGCGCGCGGAGCTGGCCGCCCGATACGACGCCGTGGCCGGGGAGATGCGCGCGGTGGAGGACGCGGTCCGGTCCAACGCGGCCCAGGCCCGCACCCTGCTCGCGGCGAGCGCCCTGACCTCCCTGGTTCCGGACCGCCTGGCCCCCCTGGACCGCGTGGCCCGGTCCCGCGACTTTCCCGGCCTCCCGACCATCACCGGTCTGGGAGGGCTGCTCCTGGACGAGATCCGCTCCGGAGCCACCGCCGAGACGCGGCCGGGGACCTTCCTCGGCCCGGACGGCCGGACGCGGACCGGCGGCCTGCTGCGCGCGGGCAGCCTGTTTCTCGGAGCCCGCGACGAGGACGGCCGGACCTGCCTGCTGACTCCCGGCTCCACGCCGCCGCAGGCCGTGGCCGCCACGCCCGGCGAGGCGGAAAAGGCCATGGCCGCCTGGGCCGACGGCGCGGGGCAGGTCCTGCCCGTGGACCCGTCCCACGGCGCGGCCCTGTCCCTGCTTCAGGCCCGGCGCACCCTGGACGACTGGGTCCAGGGCGGCGGCCTGCTCCTGTGGCCCATCCTGGTCATCGGCCTGGCCGCCCTGCTGGTGGTCTTCTACAAGGGCGCGCGCCTGTTCCTGGCCCGGCCCTGCCCCAGGGATTTCGCTCTGCGGTTGCGCACGGCCTGGGACGCGGACGGCCCGTCCGGTCTGACCCGGCTGCTGAAATCCCTGCCGCGCACCCCGGCGGCGCGGGTCCTGCTCTGGGCCGCTCCCGACGCCGACCCGGAGCTCCGGGACAAACGGCTCCAGGAGGGGTTCCTGGCCGAGCTGCACCGGCTGGAAAGCGGGCTGGGCTTCATCGCGGTCATGGCCGCCGTGGCCCCGCTCCTCGGCCTGCTCGGCACGGTCACGGGCATGATCGACTCCTTCCAGGCCGTGACCGTGTTCGGCACGGCCAACCCCCGGATCATGTCCAGCGGCATCAGCGAGGCGCTGATCACCACCCAGGCAGGCCTCGGCGTGGCCATCCCGGCCATGCTCCTGCACCAGTTCCTCAAGCAGCGAGTCCAGGGGCTGGCCTCGGACATGGAGCAGCAGTGCGCGGCCTTCCAGGCCCTGCTCGCCGCGAACCCGGACAAGGACGGCGCGGCATGACCGGCCTGCTGCGGACCGTGCTCGACTTCGTCCACGCGGGCGGCGCGACCATGGCGCCCCTGCTGCTGTGCTGCCTGGCCATGTGGTATCTCATCCTGCGCGCCTGGCTCGACCTCCTGCCCGCATCGGCGGGCGGCCTGCGGGCCGAGCTGGAACAGACCTTCGCCCGGCTCTGCCCCGGCCCCGGTCCGGGGGACGCCGACCTGGCCGACGCCCTGGCCGAGGGCGTGCGCGCCCGTACCCGGCGCAGGCTCTCCCTGGCCGCCGTGTTCGCGGCCGCCGCCCCCCTGCTCGGCCTGCTCGGCACGGTCACGGGCATGATCGAGACCTTCGACGGCGTGGCCCGCTTCGGCTCGGCCTCGCCCCAGGTCCTGTCCTCGGGCATCAGCCAGGCCATGATCTCCACCCAGACCGGCCTGGTGGTGGCCGTGCCCGGCCTCATCGCCGTGTATTTCCTGCGCCGCCGCGCCCTGCGCCTGCACATCCGCCCGGAACGCGCACGCCCCGCCGTCCACGCCGTGACCGGAGGCGTCGCGCCATGAGAATCCTGCGCCGCGCCCAACGCGACGAGTCCGTGGACATCAACGTCGCCCCCATGGTGGACATGATCTTCATCCTGCTCATCTTCTTCCTGGCCACGGCCAGCTTCGTGCGCGAGAGCGGTGTGGACGTGCAGCGGCCTGCGGCGGCCAGCGCCGAGACCTCGGCGGACGAGGCCCTGATTATCGGGGTCACCGCCCAGGGCGCGCTGTCCATCGAGGGCGAGCGGCTGGACATCCGGGCCCTGCGCCCGCGCATGGAGCGGTTCGTGGCCGAACGCCCGGGCGGGCCCGTGGTCGTGGTCGCGGACCGGGACTGCCCCACGGGCATCACCGTGCGCGTGCTCGACGCCTGCCGTCTGGCCGGGGTGCGCTCGGTCAGCCTGGGGGCGCGGGCCGTGAAGGACGGATACGCTCCGGCCGGGGCGGCCCCATGACCATGGGCAAGCCGCTGATCGCCCTGACGGGCGCGACGGCCGTGACCCTGGCCTTCTGCCTGCTCATCCCCCTGCTCGGCACGGTGCGCCACGCGGACGCCCCCATACTCCGGGACGACCCCGTGCCCGTGGCGGCCATGCCGCCCGAGACAAGACATCCGACCGAGGCGGGCGCGCCGGGCAGCATGGCCCGCGCCCTGCCGAGCGCGCCCCGGACACCGGCCGCGCCCCTGACCCTGCCAGCCTTGCAGGGACCGTCCGACATGCCCCTCCCGGCCCTGGAAGGGGAGCCCGAGTCCCTGGGATTGTCCATGAACGCGCCCGAGGGGCCTGGAGCCGTGCCCGCCGGGCCGGGCGACCCCGTCTTCGACCAGCCGCCGCGCGTGCTGACCCGGCTGGACCCGTACTATCCGGCGTCCGCCCGGCGCACCGGCACCCAGGGCCACGTCCTGGTCCGGGCCCTGGTGGACGAATACGGCCGGGTGACCGAGACCGAGGTGGTCGAGTCCGAACCGGCGGGCGTGTTCGACGAGGCGGCCCTCAAGGCCGTGCGCGGCTGGACCTTTGCCCCGGCCCGGCGCCGGGGAGAGCCCGTGGCCGTGCGCATCGACATCCCCATACGCTTCAGGCTGGACCGATGACCCGCCCCCGCCGCCACGCCGCCCTCACGCCTTTCGCCCTGGCCCTGGTCCTGTGCCTGGGCCTCGCCCTGGGCCTGCCCGGTCCGGCCCGGGCGGGCCGCGCGCGGGACGACCGCCTGGGCCCGGCACAGTATGCCGCCGTGACCGAGGCGCGGGAGCTGATGGAACAGGGCGACCCGGCCGGAGCGGCGCAGCGGCTCCTGCCCGTGGCCGACGAGGCGCGCCCGCCCCTGGTGGTCCTCGACCACCTGGCCTGGGCCCAGGAGCGGGCCGGTGCCCATGACGCGGCCCTGGTCACCTACCGCAGGGCCGCCGGTCTCTACCCGAACGACCCCGGCACGGCGCGCAACCTGGGCATCCTGCTGTTCAACCGCCAGCGGTTCGCCGAGGCGGCCCCGGCCCTGGAACGGGCCTACGGCCTGCAACCCGAGGAGGGGCGCGAGCCCACCCTGCTGGCCATGGCCGGATCGGCCCAGGCCCGCATGCACCGCTTCCCCCAGGCCCTTGGCCTGCTGGACCGCGCCGAGACCACCGAGCCCGCCGCGCCCGTGTCCTGGACCGCCATGTCCGCCTACTGCTGCCTGCGACTGGACAGAACGGACGCGGCCCTGGCCCGCTGCCGCGCCTGCGCCCGACGCCATCCCCGCGACCCGGCGGCCTGGTCCCTGCTCGGCCGGGTCCTGGCCCGCCACGGCGACCCGCTCGCGGCCGCGTCCGCCCTGGAGACCGCCCGCGCCCTGCGCCCCGACGGCCGGGCCGCGCCGGACGAATACCGTGAGCTGGCCGCCCTGTACGCCCTGGGCCACGCCCACGCCGAGGCGGCCCGCTGCCTGGCCGCCGCCGACGAGCCCGGCACAACCCTGCGCCGGGCCGAACTGCTCCGCCTGAACGGCCGGAACCGGGAGGCCCTGGAAGCCCTGGACCGGTTCGACCGGGAGCGGGCCGCAAACACCGCAACCGGCCCGACCGTCACCCCCGAGGACGTCCTGCGGGCCGCCCTGTTGCGCGGCCGCATCCTCCGGGACCTGGGCCGCACCGGGGAGGCCGTGGACGGGCTGCTGGCGTCGGCGCGTCCCCCTGCCGCCGATCCGGGGCGGACCGTGCAGCGCCTGCGGGGAGCCCTCCTGCTCCTGGCCGGGGAGCTGCGCTGGGGCGAGGGCGACTGGACCGGCGCGGCGCGCATCTTCGACGACCTCGCCGCCGTGCCGGGCTACGCCGACACCGGCGCGTCCCTGGCCGAGGGCATGCGGGCCATGGTCCGCGAGGCCGCCCTAGCCCCGGCCCCGCTCTCCCCCTCGTCGTTGACAGCCGCGCCCTGACCGGTTCCTTTCCGCCCCGCCGCGAGACGGCGGATACGCCCGCATCCCGGCGCATATCACCGTTTCCCGCCCCGAGCCGCCAACATTCCCTTGACAACGAGCCCTTTCCGGCCCGATGGATGAATTCTGCGGTTCCTCGTCGAAACCCATGGACAGTCGAGGTATGCCATGGCCGCTCGTTCCCGATCCCGACCCGGCGGAAGACGCCATCCCGGACGCGTGGTTCACGGCGTCCCGCCCCTGTCCGCGCCGCCGCCCGCCGCACAGCTCGACGACCTGGCCGACACCGTGGCCAGGGAGCGCATGGAGCGCTTCGCCTCGGCCCTGCTTCCGGGGTTGCTGCTGGAGGGCGAAGGCGGTCCGGACGAGGGCTCCGGCCCCCGGATCAAGGACCTCTGCCTGGCCGTGCGCGACGCCTACGACCGGCTCGACGCCCTGTTCGCCGAGCTGACCCTGGACCCGCCCCTGGCCTGCAAGGCGGGGTGCGTCCACTGCTGCTGCAACCAGGTGGCCCTGACCGAACCCGAGGCCCTGTTCCTGGGCCAATATCTGCTGGAAACGCGCGACAGGGGGCGGCTCCTGGACCTGGAAACCCGGACGCGGGCCCTGGTCGAGGACCTCAAGGGCAAGAGCTGGCAGGACATCGGCATGATCCGGCACCGGCTACCCTGCCTGTTCCTGGAAAACGGCGGATGCTCGGTCTACCCCGCCCGTCCCCTGGCCTGCCGGGGCTGGAACTCGGTGGACGTGGGCCGCTGCGTGCAGAGCAACCTGTCGGAAAACGCCCTGACCATGATCGAGAACCACCCCATCGTCCGGCGGCTGGCCGACGCCGTCCAGAACGGCCTGCTGCGCGGCGCCGCCGCCCTGAACCTCGAGGCGGGCTACCTGCTCATGGCCCGCGCCGTGCTCCTCCTGCTCGAAGGCGGCGCGGAACGAGGAGTGCTCGACCGCACGGCCGACTGGTTGCGCGGCGCCCCGTTCTTCGGCCGCAAGCGGACATGGTGAGCCCCGGCCCGAGGCCCCGCCACCGGGAACGCCGGGCCGGACCGGCGGCTGCACCGAATCGTCAACCGCCCCGGCCAAATCCATAAGACTTTCTTCTGCGATCCACGCCCAGCGCCCCGGACGACCGCACAAGCCATAAGCAAGCGAAAACCGTTCGCCATCGGCAGCCAATTATTTATCAAAAATGGAAAGTATTGTCCCATTTTTGGCATTTTTCATCCGGCTTATTGCCGCAAAATGTAAATTCTGCCCATCGCGCGCCCTCAGCCAACGGTGTTGCTGATGTAGTCATAAGTAAAACTTATTTTACGGGCGCGCACCGTTGCACAGTCGCTCGGAACATCTCCGGAAAAGTAAAATACTACATGAATTAAATCAGTATGTTGTGATTGCTTATGGCTTACAGTCGGCAAATCCGGCCCCGGTTCCGCGGGGTTCAGGCCTGCCCGTTGCAGAGAAGGGGGCAAACGCAGGCGCATCCGCCCGCAACAAATACCTGGAGGAACCGAAAATGGATATGGTCGATGTTTTGGAGATAAAGAACGGCAACAGGGTCAAGGGGACCTTTTCCAGCGCCGAGATGCAGCGCCGCATGGACTCCCTGCGGGCCTACATGGCCAGGGAGAGCGTGGACGCCATCCTCTTCACCTCCATACACAATATCAATTACTACAGTGACTTTCTCTACACCTCCTTCGGCCGGTTCTTCGGACTGACCGTCACCCAGACGAACTCCACGACCATCAGCGCCAACATCGACTACGGTCAGCCCTACCGGCGCAGCTTCGGCGAGAACATCGTCTACACGGACTGGAGCAAGGACAACTATTTCAAGGCGATCAAGAAGCTGCTGGCCGGAAGCAAGCGCATCGGCATCGAGTTCGACCACATCTCCGTGCAGAACCGCAGCAAGCTCGACGCCATCTTCCCGGGCGCGGAATTCGTGGACATCAGCGAGGGCGTCATGCGCATGCGCATGATCAAGTCCCAGGAGGAGATCGACCTGATCACCATCGGGGCCAACGTGGCCGACATCGGCGGCGCGGCCTGCGCGGCGGCCGTGGGCGAGGGCGTGCCCGAGCACGAGGTGGCCCTGGCCTCCACCAACGCCATGGTCCGCGAGATCGCCCGCCGGGTGCCGCACGGCGAGCTGCGCGACACCTGGACCTGGTTCCAGTCCGGAATCAACACCGACGGCGCGCACAACCCGGTGACCAGCCGCCGCATCCAGAAGGGCGACATCCTCAGCCTGAACTGCTTCCCCATGATCGCGGGCTACTACACCGCCCTGGAGCGCACCCTGTTCTTCGGCGAGCCCTCGCCCC
Source organism: Pseudodesulfovibrio mercurii (assembly GCF_000189295.2). Classification (NCBI taxonomy): domain Bacteria; kingdom Pseudomonadati; phylum Thermodesulfobacteriota; class Desulfovibrionia; order Desulfovibrionales; family Desulfovibrionaceae; genus Pseudodesulfovibrio; species Pseudodesulfovibrio mercurii. The sequence continues at coordinate 1,586,138 of NC_016803.1, forward strand.
GCGCCCTGGAACTGTGGGAGTTCAACTGCGCGGTCTACCGCAAGGGGCTGACCCTGATCAAACCGGGCGTCCGCTGCTGCGACATCGCCGCCGAACTCAACGAGATGTATGCGGAAAAGGGCCTGCTGGCCAACCGGACCTTCGGCTACGGCCACTCCTTCGGCGTGCTCAGCCACTACTACGGCCGCGAGGCCGGGCTGGAGATCCGCGAGGACATCGAGACCGTGCTCGAACCGAACATGGTCATCTCCATGGAGCCCATGATCACCATCTCCGAGGGCGAGGACGGCGCGGGCGGCTACCGCGAGCACGACATCCTGGTCGTGACCGAGGACGGCGCGCGCGACATCACCGGCTTCCCCACGGGCCCGGAACACAACATCATCAAGGCCTAACCCGCCCGGAACACCGAAATGAACGCCGCCCTGCCCGCCCTCGCAACCATCCTCATGTGGAGCTCCCTGGCCCTGCTCACGGACCGGATCTCGCACCTCCCGCCGCTCCTCTCGGTGGGACTGGTCCTGACCGTGTGCGGGCTGGCCGGAGCCGTGCGCCTGCGGCACTGGAAGGTCTCGCCCGCCACGTGGCTCGTGGGCGTGGGCGGCATCTTCGGATACCACTTCCTGCTCTTCGCGGCCTTCGGGCGAGCCCCGGCCGTGGAGGCGAACATGATCCAGTACCTCTGGCCCCTGTTCATCGTCCTGTTCACGCCCCTGTTCCTGCCCGGCCACAGGCTGACGCCCGGCCACCTGCTCGGCGCGGCCCTCGGCCTGGCGGGCGCGGGGCTGATCGTCACCGGCGGACGGCTGGGGCTGCGCATGGAGTATCTGCCCGGCTACCTCTGCGCCCTGGGCGCGGCCGTGATCTGGGCCTGCTACTCCCTCGGGACCAAGCGGCTGCCCCCCTTCCCGTCGTCGGCGGTGGGCGGCTTCTGCCTGGTCTCGGGGCTGCTGTCCCTGGCCCTGCACTTCGCCACCGACGGGCCGGGACCGGCGCCGTCGTCCGGGGACTGGCTGATCGTCCTGCTGCTCGGCTGCGGCCCCATGGGCGCGGCCTTCTACACCTGGGACGCGGCCATGAAGCGGGGCGATCCGCGCATGATCGGAGCCCTGGCCTACCTGACCCCCATGCTGTCCACCCTGCTGCTCGTGGCCGTGAACGGCAGGCCGTTCACCGTCCTGCACGGGGCGGCGGTCGTGCTGGTCACGGGCGGGGCCGTGGTCGGGTCCCTGGACTCCCTGCGCCCGCTCTTCGCCAACCTCTGCGCCGGACGCCGCCGGGCGTGGGCCGGATCATCGGCCAGACCGAGGAAGTAATCGACCTTTGCCAAGAACCCTATGAGAGAGAAACCGTTTTACAGGAGAGTTGTCATGATTCGTGGATTCAAATTCGTTGCCCTCATGCTGGCATGCTTCTTGATGCTGGGCGTACAGGCCCAGGCCAAGGATCTGCTCAGCGAAGTCAAGGAACGCGGCGAACTGGTCGTCGCCACCGAAGCGCGCTTCGCCCCGTTCGAGATGCTCAAGGACGGGAAGATCGTCGGCTACAGCAAGGACCTGCTGGACGAGATCATGAAGGATCTGCCCGGCGTCAAACTCAACCAGCTGGACCTCCCCTACCAGGGCATCCTGGCGGGCCTGGTCGCCAAGCGGTACGACTTCGTGTGCACCTCGCTGACCATCACCAAGGAACGGGCGGCCAAGTACGCCTTCACCCTGCCCTTCTCCACCGCCGCCCTGACCATCGTCAAGCGGGCCGGTGACGACTCCATCAAGTCCGGCGAGGACATGGCCGGACGGATCATCGGCATCCAGGCGGGCGCCGCCCCCTACTTCACCGCCCTGAAGGACTACGAGAAGGAAGTCCTGATTCCCAAGTACGGCAAGGGCGTGGCCGAGCTCCAGGAGTTTATCTCCAGCGACGACGCCTACGCCGCCCTGGCCGGCAAGCGGGTGGACGCGGTCATCAACACCGTCCCGAACCTGGCCCCGCTGGTCAAGGAGCGCCCGGACGTCTTCGAGATCGTCATGCCGCCCTTCGGCCCGCCGACCTACTTCGCCTGGGCCGGACGCAAGGACGCGGAGAGCGCCTCCCTGGTCCAGTTCTTCAGCGACAGCATCCGCAAGCTGAACGAGAACGGCAAGATGGCCGAGCTCCAGAAGAAGTGGTTCGGGTTCACCATGGACGTGCCCATGGACAAGGTGCCGGAACCGGTCAACTAGCAGGCAACCGGCCTCCCCGGAGGGCAGCCCGCCCTCCGGGGGAGCCGCAACGTTTCAACGCGACGAAAGGCAAGGCATGTTCGACTTCACCATCATATGGGGACACATCCCGGAGCTCATGGTCGGGGCCTGGCGGACGCTTTGGATATCCTTCGTGTCCATCATCATCGGCTTCGTCATCGGCCACCTGCTCTGCTTCGGCCGGTTCTCCGAGCACCGCCTGCTCAAGCGGTCCATCACGGCCTACGTGAGCTTCTTCCGGGGCACGCCCCTGCTGGTCCAGCTGGCCATCATCTTCTATTTCCTGCCCCTGTTCGGCATCTTCATCCCCTCTGTGGCCGCGGCCATCATCGCCCTGTCCATGAACACCGCCGCCTTCCAGTCGGAGATCCTGCGCGGCGGGTTCCAGTCCATGCCCCACGGGCAGATCGAGGCGGCCCGCGACTTGGGCCTGACCACCTGGCAGATCCGCCTGCACATCCAGATTCCGCAGGTCTTCCGGGCCACGCTCCCGGCCCTGGTCAACGAGTCCATCGACATCCTCAAGAACTCCGCGCTCATCTCGACCATCGCCGTGACCGACCTGATGCGCATCTCCCAGACCCTGGCCTCCACCACCTTCCGGCCCATCGAGTTCTTCCTGGCCGCCGGGGCCATGTATTTCGTCATGACCTACTCCATCAGCCACCTCGGCGTCGTGCTCGAGCGCAGGCTGAAAAGGACATAGGCGGCACCATGTTCGACGTCTCCATCATCCTCGAATACTACCCGCTCTTCCTCAAGGGGCTGGTCTACACCGTCCTGGTCTGCGCCGCGGGCATCCTCGGCGGGCTGGCCTGGGGGCTGGTCCTGTACGCCGCCGGGCGCGCGAACCTCAAGTTCCTGCGCGCGGCCTGCCGCCTCTACGTGAACATCTTCCGGGGGACCCCGCTCCTGGTCCAGCTCTTCCTGCTCTTCTACGGCGGCCCGCTCTTCGGCCTGCGCCTGTCGGCCATCGCCACGGGCATCCTCGGCCTGGCCGCCTACGGCGGGGCCTACTTCGCCGAGATCTACCGGGCCGGATTCCAGAGCATCCCCCCCGGACAGATCGAGGCGGCCCGCGACCTGGGCCTGTCCCGGTGGCAGATCGTCCGGCACATCCAGCTGCCCCAGATGCTCACCCTGATCCTGCCGCCCCTGACCAACCAGGCGATCATCATCGTCAAGGAATCGGCCATCCTGTCCATCATCACCGTGCCCGAGCTGACCACCGCGGCGGTCAAGGTCTCGACCACGACCTTCTCCATCGTCGAGCCCTACCTGCTCCTGGCCGCGGCCTACTGGCTCATCGTCCAGGGCATCTCCATGGGCGGCCGGGCCTGGGAGGCCCGGCAGATGGTCTATCTCGCCCGTCAACCTCAAGCCCCGGAAAAGCCATGAAGACCGTAGACGAAACCTGTGAAGTCCAGCTCATCAACCTGTGGAAGTCCTTCGGTGACAACACCGTGCTCAAGGGCATCGACCTGCAGGTCAAGAACAGGGAGGTGGTCTGCCTGATCGGCGGCTCCGGGTCCGGCAAGAGCACCATGCTGCGCTGCATCAACTCCCTAGAGATCTTCGACGAGGGCAAGATCATCATCGGCGGGGAGGTCTTCAGCGCCCTGTCCGCCTCGGACCCGACCACGCCCAAGGTCCAGCAGGACCGCTGCGCGGCCCTCAAGAACGTCTGCATGGTCTTCCAGCAGTTCAACCTGTGGCCGCACATGACCGTGCTCAAGAACGTCATGACCCCCCTGGTCCTGGTCAAGAGGATGGACCGGCGAGAGGCCGAGGAGAAGGCCCTGCACTTTCTGGGCAAGGTCGGTTTGACCGGCAAGGAACACCAGTACCCGGCCAGCCTGTCCGGCGGCCAGCAGCAGCGCGTGGCCATCGCCCGGTCGCTCGGCATGGAGCCGTCCATCATGCTCTTCGACGAGCCCACCTCGGCCCTGGACCCGGAGCTGGTGGGCGAGGTCCTCGCGGTCATGCGCGACCTGGCGGACGAGGGCATGACCATGATCGTGGTCACCCACGAGATGGGCTTCGCGGCCCAGGTGGCAGACAAGGTCGTGTTCCTGGCCGACGGGGTCATCGAGGAGTCCGGGCCGCCGAGCGAGCTGTTCGAGCACCCCAAGAGCCCGCGCCTTCAGGCCTTCCTCTCCACCTGGGCCGAGCGCAACGCGGGGTTGAGCTGATATGGAAAAACTCAAGTCCCTGGACAGCCTGCGTTTCTTTTCCGCCGCCGCGCGCAACCTGAGCTTCACCGGCGCCGCCGCCGAGCTGGGCATCTCCCAGAGCGCGGTCAGCCAGCAGGTGGCCAAGCTGGAGGCCGGGATCGGCTTCAGGCTCTTCGAACGCCGCGCGCGGGGGCTGGCCCTGACCGACAAGGGGGCCCGGCTGTGGACCGCCGTGCGCGAAGGGCTGGGGCGCATCGAGCAGACCCTCCAGGAGCTCGACGACACGCGCCAGCTGGCCCAGATGACCGTGCGCGCCCTGCCGTCCTTCGCCGCCCGCTGGCTGCTGCCCAGGGTCATCAAGCTGCGCCAGTGGGCCCCGGAGCTGAACATCGTGGTCGATGCGGACCTGGCCCGGCCCGACTTCCTGCACGACGGGGTGGACGTGGCCTTCACCTACGGCAAGACCGACCACCCCGAATGGGACCAGAGCTTCCTGTTCCACGACGCCATCTTTCCGGTGTGCACGCCCGACTTCATGCGCGAGCACGCCCTGAACACCCCCAGGGACCTGCGCGGGGGCTACCTGCTGCACGACTCCGTGCCCCAGGCCATCTACAGCACCAACTGGGACGCCTGGTTCGCGGCCCTGGGCATGTCCCTGCCCCAGGACGGCGCGGGACCGGCCTTCAGCACCCTGGCCATGGTCTGCGAGAGCGCCCTGGCCGGGCAGGGCGTGGCCCTGAGCCGCTATTCCCTGGTGGCCGACGACCTGGCCGCCGGGCGGCTGGTCCGGCCCTTCGAGCAGGTCACCCTGGAGGACGGCTTCTACCTGGCCTGCCCCAAGTCGAGCCTGAAGCGCGTGGCCATCCGCAAGTTCTACGAATGGGCCAAGGAACAGGCCGCGCTCTTCCGGGGAGGGATGGTCTTTTGATCCGGCCCGTCGCCCGCCCGGAATCCGCCGCTCCCTCGGGCTGGAAGGCGGAGCTCGGCTTCGACTTCGCCCGGTCGGGCGGGCGGACCGTCCCGGCCCGCCGCCGCCATCGCGGGCCCCTGGCCATGCAGCGCCCCTTCTACCCGGAGCGCGACGTCTGCCACGTCTACGCCCTGCACCCGCCAGGCGGCGTGGTCGGCGGGGACCGGCTGCTGTTCGACGTGCGGGCCGAAAGCGGCGCGCACGGCCTGGTGACCACGCCCTCGGCGGGCAAGTTCTACCGCACGGCCGGTCCGGCGGCCGTCCAGGAACAGCGGCTGGCCGTGGCCCCCGGCGGGGCCCTGGACTGGCTGCCCCTCGAGACCATCGTCTACCCCGGTGCCGACGCCCGGCTCTCTACCAGGGTGGACCTGGCGGGCGACGCCGCCTTTTTCGGCTGGGAGGTGATCTGCCTCGGCCTGCCCGCGTCGAACGCCCCCTTCGACCGGGGGTTTTTCGTCCAGACCCTGGAGATATACCGCGACGGGGAGCCGGTCCTGCTCGAACGGGCGCGCTTCGAGGGCGGCTCCGCCCTGTTGCGCGAGCCGTGGGGGCTTTGCGGGCACACGGTCTTCGGCACCCTGGCCGGGACCGTGGACGACCCCGCCCTGGCGGAGCGCATCCGCGAACGCGCCGCGCGCGAGGTCCGCGACGAACGATTTTCCCTGACCCGATTCGACGGCCTGACCGTCTGCCGGGTCATGGGCGACAACGCCTTCCGGGTGCGCGGCCTGCTCGCCGCCGCCTGGGACGCCATGCGACTCGAACGCCTGGGCCGGGCGGCCTGCCCCCCCAGGGTCTGGAACACGTAAACCAAGGAGCGCGGGCATGAAGCTCTCTCCCAGAGAAAAGGACAAGCTGCTGATCTTCTGCGCCGGAATGCTGGCCACCCAGCGCAAGGAGCGGGGCCTCCGACTCAACTATCCCGAAGCCATGGCCTTCATCGCCTCGGCCATCCTGGAAGGCGCCCGCGAGGGCCGGACCGTGGCCGAACTCATGGACTACGGCACCACCCTGCTGACCCGCGAGGACGTCATGGACGGCATCCCCGAGATGATCCGCGAGGTCCAGGTGGAGGCCACCTTCCCGGACGGCACCAAGCTGGTCACCGTCCACAACCCCATCCTGTGAGGCGCGCCATGATTCCCGGAGAAATCCTCTACGCCGACGGCGAGATCGAACTGAACGCGGGCCGCGCGACCGTGACCCTGACCGTGGCCAACGCGGGCGACCGGCCCATCCAGGTGGGCTCGCACTACCACTTCTTCGAGACCAACGAGGGGTTGGTCTTCGACCGCGACCGGGCCAGGGGCTTCCGCCTGAACATCCCGGCGGGCACGGCCGTGCGCTTCGAGCCGGGCCAGACCCGCGACGTGGAGCTGGTGGCCCTGGCGGGCAAACGGGAAGTGTACGGATTCAACGCCAAAGTCATGGGCAAGCTGGACTAGGGGGGCGGCATGGCAAAGATCGACAGAAGGACCTACGGCGACATGTTCGGCCCGACCACGGGCGACCGCGTCCGGCTGGGCGACACCGACCTGATCATCGAGGTCGAGGCGGACCACGCCGTGTACGGCGAAGAGGTCAAGTTCGGCGGGGGCAAGGTCCTGCGCGACGGCATGGGCCAGTCCCAGGCGGCCAACGACACGGCCGTGGACACGGTCATCACCAACGCCCTGATCCTGGACCACTGGGGCATCGTCAAGGCGGACATCGGCCTCAAAAACGGCCGCATCCACGCCATCGGCAAGGCGGGCAACCCCGACACCCAGCCCGGCGTGGACATCGTGGTCGGCCCCGGCACCGAGGCCATCGCGGGCGAGGGGCTCATCGCCACGGCGGGCGGCATCGACTCGCACATCCATTTTATCTGCCCGCAGCAGGTGGAGGACGCGCTCATGTCGGGCGTGACCACCATGATAGGCGGCGGCACCGGCCCGGCGGCCGGGACCAACGCCACCACCTGCACGCCCGGCCCGTGGAACATCATGCGCATGCTCCAGGCCTCGGACGGGCTGCCCATGAACCTGGGCTGGCTGGGCAAGGGCAACGCCTCCCTGCCCGGCTCCCTGAACGAACAGCTCGAGGCCGGGGCCATGGGCCTCAAGCTGCACGAGGACTGGGGCACCACCCCGGCGGCCATCGACAATTGCCTGGACGCGGCCGAACGGTACGACGTCCAGGTGGCCATCCACACCGACACCCTGAACGAGTCCGGCTTCGTGGAGAACACCCTGGCCGCCTTCCGTGGGCGGACCATCCACGCCTACCACACCGAGGGCGCGGGCGGCGGCCACGCCCCGGACATCATCAAGGCCTGCGGGCAGCAGAACGTGCTGCCCTCGTCCACCAACCCGACCCGGCCCTACACCGTGAACACGGCCGACGAGCACCTGGACATGCTCATGGTCTGCCACCACCTGGACGCCTCCATCCCCGAGGACGTGGCCTTCGCCGAGTCGCGCATCCGGCGCGAGACCATCGCGGCCGAGGACATCCTGCACGACCTGGGCGCGTTCTCCATGATCGCCTCGGACTCCCAGGCCATGGGCCGGGTGGGCGAGGTCATCACCCGCACCTGGCAGACGGCCCACAAGATGAAGGCCCAGCGCGGGCCCCTGCCCGAGGACTCGGACCGCAACGACAACTTCCGGGCCAAGCGGTACATCGCCAAGTACACCATCAACCCGGCCCTGGCCCACGGCATCCAGCAGGAGGTCGGCTCCCTGGAGGTCGGCAAGCTGGCCGACATCGTCCTCTGGAACCCGGCCTTCTTCGGGGTCAAGCCGGACATGGTCATCAAGGGCGGGGTCATCGCGGCCGCGCCCATGGGCGACCCCAACGCCTCCATCCCGACCCCGCAGCCGGTCCACTACCGGCCCATGTTCGCGACCTTCGGCCGGGCCCTGGCCGCCACCTCACTGACCTTCGTGTCCCGGGCCGCCCTGGAACTCGGCGTGGGGGCCAGGTACGGCCTGGCCAAGCGCCTGGCCCCGGTCTCCGGCTGCCGTCTGGTGCAAAAAAGAGATATGGTCCACAACGGCTACACCCCGACCATCGAGGTGGACCCGCAGACCTACGAGGTCCGGGCCGACGGCGAGCTGCTGACCTGCGAACCGGCGGCCGTCCTGCCCCTGGCCCAGCGCTACTTCCTGTTCTAGCCATGCTGCGCATCCGCGAAATCCTGGCCGCGCCGGACGGCCGCACCGACGACGCCCTGACCCTCCCGCACCACCTGCGGGCGCGGTCCCGCCAGCGCGTGCGCCTGGATTCCGGGCGCGAGGCCGGGCTGCTGCTGCCGCGCGGCACCGTGCTGCGCGACGGGGACGTCCTGCTGGCCGAGGACGGCTGCAGGGTCCTGGTCCGGGCCGACATCGAGCCCCTGTCCGAGGCGTGCTTCGCGGACGGCCAGGCCATGGCCATGGCCTGCTTCCACCTGGGCAACCGGCACGTGCCCCTGGAGATCGGCCTCGGCCGCATCCGCTACATCCACGATCCGGTGGTGGACGACATGCTCCGCACCATGGGCTTTGCCGTGACCGCGCTCATGGGGCCGTTCCATCCCGAGGCCGGGGCCTACCACATGCCCCACATCCGGCTGAACTGCGAACCCGTGTACGTCGGGAGCCGCCCATGAGGCCGTCCCCCCAGCTGCTCCGCCTGCTGCAACTGGCCAGCCCGGCCCTGCCCGTGGGCGCCTTTGCCTATTCCCAGGGGCTCGAATGGGGCGCGGAACACGGGCTGGAAGACGAGGCGGCGGCCGCATCCTGGATCTTCGGGGTCATGGAGCACGGCCCGGCCCGCCTGGACCTGCCCTGCCTGATCCGCATGCACCGCGCCTGGCTCGACGACGACGAGGCCGAAGTCCGCCGCTGGTCCGCCCGCCTCCTGGCCTCGCGGGAAACCGCCGAGCTGCGGCAGGAGGAGTTGCAGACCGGGGCGGCCCTGGCCCGGCTGCTGCGCGACCTGGACCTGGACGAAGCCGGGGCGTGGACGACCTTTCCCCGACGCACCTTCGCCGCCCTGTTCGCCCTGGCCGGGGCCCGCTGGGGGATCGAAACCGGGGACCTGAGCGCGGCCTTGCTCTTTGCCTGGGCCGAAAACCAGGCGGCCGCGGCCATCAAGCTGGTCCCCCTGGGCCAGACCTCCGGACAGCGCATCCTGTCCGGGGCGGCCGGGCTGATTCCCGGGCTGGTGGAGCTGGCCCTGGAACTTCCCGACGCCGAGGTCGGCGGCACGGCCCCCGGCCAGGTCATGGCCTCGGCCCTGCACGAAATCCAACGCACGCGGCTGTTCCGTTCCTGACGGGCCGTCCGCGTCTTTCGAGGTACATGGACATGTCCCAAGCCCTTCGTCTCGGCATCGGCGGCCCGGTCGGCTCCGGCAAGACCGCGCTCATCGAACAGCTCTGCCTGGCCCTGCGCCACGACTACGAGATCGCCGTGGTCACCAACGACATCTACACCCGCGAGGACGCCGAGTTCCTGACCCGCCGCGCGGCCCTGCCCCCGGAGCGCATCCGGGGCGTGGAGACCGGCGGCTGCCCGCACACGGCCATCCGCGAGGACGCCTCGGCCAACCTGGCGGCGGTGGAGGAGCTGTGCGCGCAGTTCCCGGCCCTGCAACTGGTCATGGTCGAATCCGGCGGCGACAACCTGAGCGCCTCGTTCAGCCCCGAGCTGGCGGACCTGGCCATCTACGTCATCGACGTGTCCGCGGGCGACAAGATCCCGCGCAAGGGCGGCCCCGGCATCACCCGCACCGACCTGCTGGTTATCAACAAGACCGACCTGGCCCCCCTGGTGGGCGCGTCCCTCGAGGTCATGGCCCGCGACGCCCGGACCCAACGCGGCGACAAGCCGTTCGTCTTCAGCAACATGAAGACGAAACAGGGCCTGGACGAGATCATCGCCTTCATCAAGCGGGAAGGCCTCCTGGACGCCTAGCCGAGCGAAAGGCTCCGGCGACCGCCGGGAAGACTCCGGGGACCCGTCGGGGGCCGTGGTTATGAAAATTCTCCAAAGACAGAGGGCTTCGGATACGTATCCGAAGCCCTCTGTCTTTCCGTGACGGAGCCGCAGGAAATCGAACCCGCGACCTCCTGCATGCCCTTCCCGCGATCCCCTCTCCTCCGTCACCCCTCCTGATGCGGGACGTGGTCGGCGGGGTTGGTCGGCGCCGGGGGGACGCAGGGGGGCCCGTCCTGTTGCCCGACGGCCGAGGCGAGCCATGCCTCGAGTTCGCGGTCATTGGTTGCCGAGGGCCGAAGCTCCCAGACCCCGCGCGCGAAGGTCTCGCGGAAGGCGGGCGAAAACCACTCCCGCGTGTCGTCCCCGGCCTTGGGCGAAAGGAGGAACGACCAGACGGGCGACCCGCCCAGGTCCTCCCAGACCAGGGCGTCGCGGTAGATGTGGACCGAGGCGAAGGCGTTGCCGAGGTTGGCCCGGCCCACCCGGTACTTGGCGTCCAGGCAAGCCCACCACCCGTCGCCGGACGGACGGCGCACCGACAGGACGATGTCGGGCCGCCGTTCGGACGACAGGGACCAGCGTTTGGCGTTTGAGCGGGCGAAAAAGCCCGGGAAGACGGCGTTGAACTCGACCTCGACCCGCGTCCCGTCCGGGGCGACGCCGCACGCCGCCGCGCCCGCGCCGGAACTGCCGAGATCGAGGATCCTGCCGTACCCGCGCGTGATCCAGGACCAGCCGGGCAATGCGTTACGCAACCCCTCGACCACCGAGAGGAAGCACCATATCTCGTACAGTTCGAAACTCGGCCGGACCGGCGCGCCCAGCTGGGCGGCGTTGCCGTCGAGGTTGAAACGCGGCGAACAGAACAACCGGCCGAGATTGTGGAAGCGCGCGTAGACGGGGTCGTCCAGGACCACGAGCAGGGCGGCTTCACTCGGTGGGCGCGGGGTCAGGTGGCGCAGGGGGGACCGGCGGATCGCCCGGCGCACGGAGGCTGCGGCCGCTTCCATGGCCGAGGATCGCGCCAGGCACCAGGGGGCGCTGTCGTTGCCCGGATAGCGTTCGGCCATCTCCCGCAGGGCCGTGGACACGGACTCGAGCCGCCTGGCCGCGCGCCCGGCGAGCCAGAGCACATAGCGGTTGGCGGGATGGTCGATGGTCTCCTGGACCCGGCGCAGCGGCACGAGCGGTTCGTCGCCGAGCAGCTCCAGCCGCTTCCAGGGGTCGAGCCAGGCCCCGACTTCGGGGTGGCGGCTGACCCAGGAAACGGCCTCGCGGCCCGCCTTGCGCATGCGCCGCAGCTCCACGTCGGCCCAGTAGCCCGCGTCCTTGGTCCGGGGCGAGGTGCAGATGGCGGTCAGGCTCTCGACAAGGGCGCGGACGAGCGGCAGCAGCGCCACGGTCAGGAACTGCGGGGACGCCCCGCCGTGCACGTCGGCGCTGCCGCCCTGGCCGCCCTCCATGCCGACGCTCGCCCCGCTCAGCCAGGTCTCGACGTCGGCCAGCATGGCCTGCCATTCGCCCTGGAGCAATTTGTATCCCGACGGCCGGACGCGGACCGGATACTCGGCCCGCTCCCCTTCCGACTCGACGCGCAGCAGGCTGTCGCCGACCCAGAAGCCGGTCGTCAGGGCGAAGCGCCCGGCGGCAACGGCCGGAAGCGGCAGGTGGTCGAGCCACAGCCGGGCATCCGGGCCGGTCTCGACGACGACCTCGTAGGAGGCGTTTTCCTCCAGGCGCAGGCTGCCGAACTCGGGGCCGATGCGTTCGCCCGCGCAGAACACGCTGCACTCGATCATGCCCAGAATCTCGTCACGCCGGTGGCCGAAAGCTGTTCCGTCATGCTCTCGATCTTGGCCGCGCTCTTGGTCAGGCCGTTCTCCTGGCAGATGTGCCGCACGTTCCCGAGGGCATTGAGTAGGCTCGGGCTCTCCTCGCCGCGCAACCTCGGCAGGATCTTGGAGAAGACGGCCTGGTCGAGCAGCTCGGTGGCGACGCTCTGGTCGGTCAGGCCGTTGTTCGCGCAACTGCCCACGAAGGCGAGCATCTCGTCGGCGACCCGGTAGCCGAAGTGGCGGCGGATGGCCTTCAGTTCACCCTGCAGGGCGATGAGCAGCTTCTCCACCTCGGGCATCCGCCGCTCCGGGGGCTGCCGGTCGAAGAAGCCCTCGAGCTCCACGTCCCAGAATTCGAAGGTGAAGGCCCTGTCCAGCACCTTGTCGCTGAAGGGATGGGTGGTCTCGTCCATGTTCACGGTCCCGCCCACGAACAGGTTGCGCGGCCAGGGGATGGAGGGCGGCACGTCGTTGACGTAGTCCTCGTTGGCGTGGAGGCTCAATGCGCCGTCGATCTCCATGGCCGACAGGAAGGGGGCGAAATAGCGCTCCACCCGGGCCATGTTCATCTCGTCGAGGATGAGGAAGTAGGGCTGGTCCGGGTGCTGGGCCGCCCCGAGCACGACGCGCAGTCCGGGCTCCGCCTGGAAGGTCGGGTCGGCGTGCAGCGCGTTGAGATAGCCGAGCAGCCCCGAGGGGTCGCGCCAGTCCGGGGAGACCGCGACCACGGCCATGTGCTCTTCGGGATCGACCCCCGCCAGATCGCAGTACATGCGGGCGTAGTGCCGCAACAGCGCGGTCTTTCCCGTACCGGACAGCCCGGAGAGGATGACGAAGCGCTTCTTGTCCAGACAATGCCAGGCGAGGTGGAGGGAATTGAGCTGGTTCTCGGAAAAGACGTATTTCTTCAGCTCCGGATCGGTGGCGAAGCGCTCGGCGATATCCTGGAGGGAGGGCCAGGAGACCGCTTCCTCCTCTTCCTCTTCGACGTGCCGGGGCGGTTGCTGTACGGGCAGGGACGGGGTGGGGATGCTCTCCGGCAGGGCCGAGGCCCAGTAGCGGCCGTAGTCGGTCAGGCTGTATTCCTTGTCCTCCTCATTGATGAGCCCGAGCCCCTTTGCCCAGGCCCCCAGGGAGCTGGGCGCGAAGTCGGTGGTCCATTGGGGGTAGATCTTCCGCAGGTCTTCGTGGAGCGCCTTTTTGGCCATGACCGGCTGTTGTTCGAGCAGGCGCAGGATGTGGGCGAAGCCGAATACCGACTCGACCATCCGCTTCACGAGCAGGTCAGGCAGCTCCGATTCGAGGAACTGCTCGCCCAACTCGCTGGGATGCCACAGGCCGCCGCCCCGGTGCTCGATGAGGCCCAGCCGTTTCAAGATACTGAAAATGCTTCGACAGGACTGCGGGGTGTACTGGCTGAAGAAATCACCGTTGCGCAGGACCTCGGCAAACTCCTCCTTGTCGATGCCGCCGATGGTCATGCCGATAGCTTCCCGGTAGCCGTCCACGTACCCGTTCGTTGCCGCTATGCCCTTGAACTGCTTGTTGGCGGGCCAAAGGTCCAGGACCGGGGGGGCCTCGTCGGCGTCCAGTTCCTCGTCCGAACCGTAGCGGTCCTTCCAGTACGGCTCGTTGCGGAACTGCGCGCAATTCTGCCCCTTGCCGTCAAAGGTGAAGGCGATCAGGGCGTCCGCCATCCACGACGAGCCTTCGACCACCTTCCAGATGGTCCCCTGGTAAGTGTAAAAGTACCATTCGCGGATGGGGTCGACAGGGGTCCAGTCCACCTGGACGGTCTTGCCGTTGCCGTCGTTGGCCGTGATGGTTCCCACGGCCTTGATGCTCATGACCGAGACAGGCCTGCCCCGGTTGTCGAAGGGCAGGTCGCGCTTGCGCGTGTAGCTGGCCTTGATGGCGATGCGCTCCCCGGGCTTCATGGCCTTCACATGGTCGGTGTATTTGTCGTCGTAGCCGTTTTCCCAGATGCCCTCGGAGAGAAAACGGTCGGCCTGGTCGCCCTTGCTCCAGGCCGCGCCGACAAACCAGTATGTCCTCTTTTCCGTGCTCATGTTCATATCCTTTGCTTGTCCCTCGACGGGAATCTATTCATCCGAAACGGTCACGTTGACCATGAGCCCCGCCAGGGGGAAATGTATCCAGGTCTCGCGGACGGGACGGCCGCTCGCCTTGGACATGGCCTCGGCATAGGCCGAAAGCTGCCCGGCGTAGGACGCCGCCTTGGCTTCCAGGCGGTCCGCGGAGCCGGTCGCGGTCTTGTGGTCGATGATCACGTCGGCCTCGGGCAGGCCGAGGAGCATGTCCACCCAGCCCGCCCCGCTGGCCGGGCCGCGACGGAGGTGCACCGGCCATTCCGTGCGCACGCCCGGGTCGCCGAACCGCTCCCCGATGAAGGCCGCCAGGCGGTCCTGCATCTCGCACAGGGTCGCCGCATCGACCTCGGACAGCTCCCAGTCGGCCAGGACGGCCTGCGCCCGCGTCTCCCGGACGGCCCGATCCAGCCCGCCGGGGACCGCCCCCAGAAAGGCATGCACCGCACTGCCCAGGCGGGCCGGGTCCTCTCGTTTCCCGATGGGGTACGGCGGTCCGATCCGGACGGCCTCGGTCCTCACCGTGCCGTTTGACGGGTACCCGCCCAAGGCGAAACGGGCCGGTTCCCGCCCGGCCGGCTCGACCGGAAGCGCGGGAGTGCGCGGGACTCCAGGCGGCGGGACCGCGCCTTCCGACTCCGGGGCGAAGGAGCCCACATCGATACGCGCCTGGTGGTCGGCCCCGACCCGGATGGTCTGGACACCCGGCTCCAGGGGAAAGACGAACACCTTTTCCCCGGTCTCGTCCACGCAGGCGTCCAGCCAACTGGTGGTGCCGTCGGTTTTGCCCGGAATCCGGGCGGCGAGGACGAGATGGTCGCGGGCCCTGGTCATGCCGACGTACAGCAGGCGGAGCCGCTCGCGCCGCTCCATGGCCTCGGCCCGCCGCTGGGCGGCGGTGCCTTCGAGGGCCTCCTCCAGGGCGGGAATCCTCCGGCCCGCGCCGAAGGGCCAGGGCCAGAAGCGCAGCCAGCGTCCGGCCAGGGGATTGTCCATGTCGAAGGTCTCGGAATCGGAGCAGACGTTCAGGCCGAAAATCCGGGGGTTGTCCACGGAGTCCATGCCGGTCAGGACCACCAGCGGCCATTCAAGCCCCTTGGAACGGTGATAGGTCAGCACCTGGACGGCATCGGACCCGCCCCCTTCGGCCTGCTTGTCCTCCTTGTCGGCGGCCAGGCGCGAGAAATGGGCGAGGAGTCCGGCCGACGTTGCGGGGGACCGCGAAGCGCCGCACGCGTCCTCATAGGCCAGGGCATAACCCCGGAGGGCGTCGAGATTGGCCAGCCGGTTGCCGGGGTGCGGCCAGGACTTGGCCACGGGCCGGGCATCGACGAGGCTGACGGCGAGGTCCAGGGTCTCCACGGCGGTCAACTGGACCAGGTTCGACCGGGCCGCATCCAGCCTGTGTATTGCGGGAATCCGTTCCTTGACCGCCTCCAGGTCGCCCGGCCGTACCAGAGGGAGCCACCAGTCCGGGCCTTCCTCCCCGGCGAGGAGCCGGGCCATCTCGGCCACGGCGAGGAGATCGCTCTCGTCCGCGAGGTAGCGGAACGCGGCCAGCGCGAGCTGCGTCTCGGGCTGGGCCATCAATCCGGGACGGGGGACCGCCGCCCGGATGCCCCGGTCATTCAGGGCCTCGGCCACAAGCTCGCACTCGTGATTCTTCAGGCAGAGGACGGCGATGTCTCCCGGCCGCAGGGGACGCGCCCCGCCGGTGGCCTTGTCCAGCACCGCATGACGCCCGGCCGACGAGAGCAGGTCCACGATCCCGCTCGCCAGGCACGCGGCCTCGACGGTCTTGTTGTTGGCCTGAAGCCGCCAGCACATCAGGTGCGGGTC
Organism: Pseudodesulfovibrio mercurii; assembly: GCF_000189295.2. Taxonomy (NCBI): domain Bacteria; kingdom Pseudomonadati; phylum Thermodesulfobacteriota; class Desulfovibrionia; order Desulfovibrionales; family Desulfovibrionaceae; genus Pseudodesulfovibrio; species Pseudodesulfovibrio mercurii. Next base: position 1,602,277 of record NC_016803.1, read on the forward strand.
GTCCGTTTCGAGCTCGACGACCTTCGGGACCAGCTCCACCTGTGCGGCGGGGATGCCGTGCGGCCGCATCGCCGCGCCGAAAAAGGCGTTGGCGAAGCGAACCAGGTCCGGCTGGGAGCGCCAGCTCTCCCCGAGGACCTCGACGCGGTCCACGTTTTCGACCACGGCGTCCATGAGACCGGGATCGGTCCCGCGAAAGGCGTAGATGGACTGTTTCTGGTCGCCCACCCAGACGGACTTGCCCGCGACCTGCGAAAGGCGCAGGAAGAGGGCCAGCTGGATGGGGCTGGTGTCCTGGAACTCGTCCACCATGAGCAGGTCCAGCCGCTCCCGGAGCCGTTGCCCGATGTCGTCGTTTTCGAGGAGACTGAGGGTCAGCGCCTCCTGATCGGTGAAGTCGATCAGGCCGAGATCCTTCTTGTACTGCTGGTACCGGCCCATGGCGTCCGACGCGCATTCGAACATTTTCCTTATGTAGGTCTCGACGTCGTGGTGCAGGCGCGGGTGGCCGAGGACCTGCTCCGCCAGCTCGGTGATCGGCTGGACGATGTCCCGGCTCTGTTTGCCGGGGGCGAATTTGGCGAGGGAGATCCAGTCCCCCCAGCATCCGGGCGCGCCGTTGCGCATGTTGTTCCGGATGATCCGGAGCCGGTCCCGGACCCCTTCCGTGGCCTTGGTTCCGTCTCCAGGAGCGGGGAGGTCCCGCAGGGCCTCGTCCACCGCCCGCCGCAACTCGTCGTCGAGCCGTCGGCCGTCCTGGAGAGAGAGGGGTTCGGGCAGAAGCTGCCGGAAGGATTCCCAGGATTTTTCGGCGCAGGCGAGGAGTTCGGCGCGGTCGATCCGGTTGGCCCTGGCCGCGTCGATGATGCGCTTGACCGGCTTGTCCCAGCTTTCCCGGAGATCGAACAGGCCGAGGGACCGCAACACGGGCGTCAGCGGCGGCGTGTTGAGGCGCAGCACCTCGGACACGGCCGCACGGAACACGGCCGAATCCTCGCCGTCGGGCAGGACGTCCAGGTTGGGGGAAAGGCCCGCCTCCAGGGCGTAGTCCCCGAGGATGGCCCCGCACACGGCGTTGACCGTGCCGATGTATCCGTCCTGGATGCATTGGGCCGCGTCCGCCTTTCCGGCGGCGATCAGCCGGGAGCGGACCCTGGCCGAGAGCTCCGAGGCAGCCTTCCTGGTGAAGGTCGTGGCCACCACGCCGTCGGGCCGGACGCCCTGGTCCAGCAGACCCGCCAGGAGCCCCGTCAGGGTGTAGGTCTTGCCCGAACCGGCGCTGGCGCTGAGTATGGTCAGATCATTCGGCATGTTCCCTCCCGCACAGGACCGCGTAGTCGCAGAAGCCGCAATTGACGGTCAGCCCGGCCAGTCCCGGCGCCTCGTCCGGCGTGTCCAGTCCCCGGGCGCGACAGGTGCCCGCATCGAGCGAGGCCTGGCCCGCATGGTAGGCCTCGAGCGCTTCGGTCCAGAGGCCGGGCAGGTCCGCGGCCACGGACTCCCGTTCCTCGGCCCAGGGGGCGTCGGTGCTGATCAACTCCCGCTGGTTCAGCATGAAATAGGCCGCGTCCTTCCCGTCCCCGCCGAGGAGCCAGCAATAGGCCGCGAGCTGGAGGGCGCGCCCCTGCTCCATCTCCTCCCGGCGGTGCCGGCTGGTGCTCGACCACTTCATGTCCCAGGGAATCTCCGCGCCGTGTCCGTCCTTGAGCACCAGGTCCACATATCCTACGAACTCCTGGCCCGCCTGGTCACGGCGCACGTTCTCCTGTTCGGACGCGTGGATGCTCAGTCCCGCTTTAAGAATCCTGGCGAACAGGCACTCGACGGCGTCCAGGGCCTTTTCGCGAAAGACCAGCAGGGTGGTCTCGCGGCCCGGTTCATTCAGGGGCGCGGCCATCTGCGCGACGAGCGCGTCAAACAGCCTGTCCGCCCTTGCCCTGGCCTCGGACGGCGTCCAGTCGGTCTTCTCCCCGACCAGCAACTCGACCAGGCGATGGCAGAAGTTGCCGTAGAGCTGCCCGCCCTCGGGCGGTTCGGCCAGATTTCCGGGTCTGATGCGCAGGATGTACTTGAGGAACCAGCTCAGCGGACAGCCGAGAAAATTGATCAGGCCGGACGGTGATTCGCGAGGACGCCGTGCGGCCGGACCCTGGGGAAGCCGCCAGTCCGCGAGGGGGGCCACCGGGTTCCCCGGCCGGACGTCGGTCAGGCTCAGCGGGCAGCCGAGCAGTTCCGGCGCGGGATCGAGCAGGACGTCCGCCGCGCGGATGGTCCCGGCCTCCAGAACCGCCTCGCCCAGGGCGGCCGTCAGCTCGTCCCAGAGGGGGTGCGGCGCGACCGCCTGCCCCCGGACGCTGTCCGGCAGGACCAGGAGCACGGACTCCGCATGGCGGAGGGGCGCTTTCCAGGAACGGACCTCCATTTGCCGGGCATGGTCGAAGTCCCGCAGGTCCGCGCCGCCCCGTCCGAGGGTCGCGCGTTCGTCCCCGGTCCAGGGGAGAAAAAGCCTCGGGGGCTGCGTCTCGGAGAAATTCCACCAGACCAGCGTCCCGACCGGTCCCCGGACCTGTCCGGGCCGGGAGACCACCGCCCAGGGGGCGGCCTCGGCCCGTTCCGGCCCCTTCACGCCCCCGCCGACCACGCTGTCGAGGATTCGGCTCAACTGCGCCTTGGTCACGGCATCCATGCCGGTCAGGGCGAGGGTCTCGGCCATCTCTCCGGCCATGGCGGAGACGGCGGCGAGCACGTCCGCCCGATCGGGCGCGGCCATCCTCCCCGCCCAGTCCGAAAGCCGCCCGCAGACGGCCGTCACGGCCCCCGCGTCCACCGGGCTGCGCTGGTCGTGGCGCGAAAGGCCGGTCCAGAAGGCGACCTCCTCCAGCAGATCCCGGCCGTTCTCCCGTCCGGCGGCCCATTCCGCGCACCGCGCGAGGGCCTTTTCCCACCGGGGGCCGCCGAGGCCGGGATGGGCGGTCAGGGCGTCCAGGAGATGCCGGGCCAGGACCGGATGGATCGGGCTCAGGGGGGCGGTCAGCAGGTCGATCAGGGCCGAGGGGGAAAACGGTTTCCAGAGCAGGGCGAGGCCGATGGGCAACAACTGCAAGGCCGTCCGCTGCGCGGACCGCGCGGATTGCCCCGTCACGGGCAGCCCCTGGCGCCTGAGCGCCGTGTCCAGTGACTGGCCGTCGCTTTCCGCCAGGAGCACGACGTCCTCCGGAGACGGATGCGTGTCCAGCCAGGAGGCGAGAAGTTCCCCGGCCTCTTCGAGACTTGTCGTGCGGAGGACCCGGACAGCCGGACTGTTCCCTTCCGGGAAGCCCTGGCCCCGAAGCACCCCGTCCTGTTCGATCAACCGGACTCCGGCCTCCTCGAGCCGGGCGAAGAGCCGCCGCCAGGCCGAAGGCCACAGGCGGAGTTCCGCCTCAAGCGTCAGGGAGGACAACCCGCCGAGCCCCCAATCGGCGATGCGCGCGCCGATCGCGTCGATGCGTTCGGCGAGCCCCGGGGAGAGTTCCGCGGCCCGGGCTGCGTCGCGCAGCTCCCGCAGACGGCCCGTCGTCTCGGCGGAACCGTCCCAGCCCGCCATGCGCAACCCGTCCAGTTCGGCGAGAAGATGCCGGGCCGTGGACCAGGCGTCGGCCTTGAGCGACTGCGAATAGAAGGGTTCCGGACTGCCGTCGCAGGCCTTCAGCCCCCGTTGGAACTGGGCGATTCGATGCGTCTGGTTGTGCCGTTGCGGGGCCATTCCCAAACGGGTCTCCAGGACCGAAACGAGTCCCAGGGGACCGACCACTGCGACGCCTTCGGCCGCGTCCCTGCCAGCGAGGGCATCGGGCCATGCCCCGGAATCGTACTGGGGGCCAACAATCAGATCCATATTCAACCTCTGCGACCGATGTCCGTTTCACCTGTTCCGCGCCGCCGGTGCGCGTTGTCGTCCCGGCGGACGTACCCGCCGTCCTGTGCGGCCGTTGGGGACACATCGATTTCCCGTTCAACGAGTTGTATTTTCAACATGGCGATAACATGATGCTTTTTAACTATCCAGGAACAATTTCAGGATTATCGTTGACGCAAATTCCAGAATACGGAATACGGAGCCGATATCTTCAGTGCAAGGAGTGACGCCATGCCCCCGAAGTTGGACCCGACGACCACGTCGGCGCAGAAGCTGATCAGCCTGTACAGCCTGTTGCTGTTTACCGGGCGGACCTATTCCCTGACCGGTCTGGCCCGGCATCTCGACTGTTCCAAGCAGACGATCCTGCGGCTGGTGGACGCCCTTGAGGCCGGATCGTGGGCGCGCATCGAATCCTTCCGCAAGGGCGGGCAGCGCTGGTACCGGATGGTGCTTCCCGAGCAGCGACCGAAACTGTCGCTGGCCCCGGAGGAGATGCAGAAGCTGGCCCTGTGCAGGGATCTCGTCCTGCACCTGCTGCCCCCTTCGCTCCGGGAGAGCGTGGGGAACTCGCTGTCCAAGACGGGCGTCATGTTGCCCGACCTGTCCCGGCGGGCCGAGGCCCTGCGCCCCGTGGCCGCGTCCAGGACAAAGGGGAAGGTCGATTACGCGTCGTTCCAGGACCGGCTCGAGGCGCTGCTGGCGGCCGTTCACGGACGCAACATCTGCGAACTGACCTACCATGCGGCGAACGCGTCCGAACCCAAGTCGTACCATTTCGCCCCCATGCGGCTGGTCTGTTTCCACGACGCCCTCTACGTCCTGGGGCACGTGGTCTCACCGTCGAGCCCGTGGGAGATCCGCCACACCATAACCCTCGCGGTGCAGCGGCTGGTGGACATCGCGGTCACCGCCGACGTCCACGATTTCCCGCCGGTCGAGGAAGGCGCGGGCAGCTTCGGTTTCATGCCGGGGACGAGATTCCGCGTGGTCGTCCGGTTCGACGAGAGCGTGGCCCGTTACGTGTCCGAACGGGTCTGGAGCGAGGACCAGGCCGTGACCCTCCGCAAGGACGGCTCTCTGGACCTGGCCATGAGCGCCACCAGCCGGTCCGAGGTCCTGGCCTGGGTCCTCGGTTTCGGCGAATTGGCCGAAATCCTGGAACCGGCGGAACTGCGGGAGGCCATTGCGGAAAAAATGGAATCCATGCTGGCGGCCTACAGGTAGACTGCCCGAAAGGGACTGCACGCGTCGGTCGCCACCGCCCACCGTATCCCCGGAGTCCGAGCAGCCTCCCTCGCCAAGGGCTGCGCAAGGATTTTCCACTTCGGGTCTGCAAGGGGGGGGCATGTCGATGCGGGATTTCCCACAAGCGAACAGGCCTCGGTCCCGCCTTTCAAATGGGGAAAACACGACACGGGATACGATGCGCACGGAGAAGTATTTCGGAAAAGCCCCGTTTCCAGGCTATTTCCCGCTGGGGCCAAAGAAAAAGGGCTCCGGATGATTTCCGAAGCCCTTAATTTTCGTGTGGTGGAGCTGGAGGGAATTGAACCCACGACCTCTTGAATGCCATTCAAGCGCTCTCCCAACTGAGCTACAGCCCCACGTCGTTGGGTGGAGGGTAATTATCCAAGGGGCGGACGGTTGTCAACCGGAAAATCAACGCCCGGTCTTGTGGATTGATTCGGGCGCGGTCTTGCGGTAGGAATTGAGGCTGGTCGGAATCATTGGGAGAATCAATGGGCCAGGTCCTCAAAAAAATCGTCATCAAATTGCTCTGGGTGGGCGTGGTCTTTCTCGGGATCACGGTCATCAGCTTCTGGGTCATCCATCTGGCCCCGGGCTCGCCCACGGACCTGCAGACCACGCTCAACCCCGAGGCGGGTGTGGAGGCGCGGCTGCAGCTCGAAAAGCTCTACGGCCTGGACCAGCCCCTGCACGTGCAGTACGTGGGCTGGCTGAAGCGGCTGGTGCGCCTCGATTTCGGCCAGTCCATGTCCGGCGACCACCGGCCGGTCTGGGACAAGATCAAGGAGCGGCTGCCCCTGACCTTCGGCATGAACGTGGCCTCCCTGATCCTGACCCTGCTCATCGCCGTGCCCATCGGCGTGGCCGCGGCCTGGTGGCGTGGCGGGGCCTTCGACAAGATCTCCACGGTCATCGTCTTCATCGGCTTCGCCATGCCCGGCTTCTGGCTGGCCCTGCTGCTCATGCTCTGGCTGGGCATAGCCTGGCCCATCCTGCCCATCTCCGGCCTGACCTCCATGGGCTTCGCGTCCATGTCCGGCCCCGAACAGTGGTGGGACGTGACCAAGCACCTGATCCTGCCCATCTTCATCTACACCTCGGGCTCCTGGGCGGGCATGTCCCGGTTCATGCGCTCGTCCATGCTCGAAGTCCTGCGCCAGGACTACATCATGACCGCGCGGGCCAAGGGGCTGTCCAGCCGCGTGGTCCTGTTCAAGCACGCCCTGCGCAACGCGCTCATGCCGGTCATCACCATCCTCGGCCTGTCGGTCCCGGCCCTCATCGGCGGGTCGGTGATCATCGAGTCCATCTTCGCCCTGCCCGGCCTGGGCCAGCTCTTCTACCAGGCGGTCATGGCCCGCGACTACCCGCTGATCATGGGCTCCCTCGTGCTCGGCGCGGTCCTGACCCTGGCGGGCAACCTGCTGGCCGACGTGGGCTACGGCCTGGCCGATCCGCGCATCCGCGTGGGCAGCGGGAGGGATCGATGAAACGCCGCCCGCTCAAGCGCGTCTCGCCCTGGGCGCGCCACGCCCTGCTCGTGCTCGGCGCGCTCATCGTCGGGGTCATGTCCGTGGGGGCCGTCTTCGCCCCGCTCATCGCGCCCTACGACCCCAATTTCATCAACGTGGACGCCCTGCTCCTGCCGCCCTCGGCGGCCCACCTCATGGGCACGGACGCGCTCGGCCGCGACGTGTTCTCGCGCATCCTGTTCGGCGGGCGCGTGTCCCTGTGGGTCGGATTCGTGGCCGTGGGCATCGCCACCTCCATCGGCGTGGTCCTCGGCCTGGTGGCGGGCTACTTCGGGCGCGTGGTGGACGAGATCATCATGCGCGGGGTGGACGTCATGCTCTGCTTCCCGTCGTTCTTCCTCATCCTGGCGGTCATCGCCTTCCTGGAGCCGAGCCTGACCAACATCATGATCGTCATCGGCCTGACCGGCTGGATGGGCGTGGCCCGGCTGGTCCGCGCCGAGACCCTGACCATCCGCGAGCGGGACTACGTCCTGGCCGCCCGCGCAGCCGGGGCCGGGGCCGGACGGATCATCTTCCGCCACATCATGCCCAACGCGCTCGGCCCGGTGCTGGTCTCCGCCACCCTGGGCGTGGCCGGGGCCATACTGACCGAGTCCTCGCTCTCCTTCCTGGGGTTGGGCGTGCAGCCGCCCGACGCCTCCTGGGGCAACATCCTCATGGAGGGCAAGGAGGTCCTGGGCATCGCCTGGTGGCTGTCGGTCTTCCCCGGCATGGCCATCCTGGTGACCGTGCTCGGCTACAATCTGCTCGGCGAGTCCCTGCGCGACCTCCTCGACCCGAGGCTCAAGCAGTGATCCGCATCCGCCAGGCCCGCCCCGGCGAGGAAGCCCTGATCGCCGGGATCATCCGCGACTCCATGCTGGCCTCCTACGCCCGCTTCCTGCCCGCGCCCGTGTTCCAGCGGCTCATGGACATGGACCGCCCGGCCCAGGTGGCCGAGGCCAACGGCCCGGACTTTCTCATCGCCGAAGCGGACGGCGTCCCGGCGGGCGCGCTGCTGCGCAGGGATGACTACGTGGACCACCTCTGGACCCACCCGGACCACATGGGCCGGGGCGTGGGCTCCGCCCTGCTGGCCCATGCCGAGGCGGACGCCGCCCGGGCAGGATACGGCCGGCTGACCCTGGACTGCCTGCAGCGCAACGAAAAGGCGGCGGCCTTCTACCGCGCACGGGGCTACGCCGTGGAGCGGACCTACACCGCCGCCAACCACCTGGCCGGGGAGCGCGTCCACTTCATGGTCAAGGCGCTCCCCCCGACGGGGGCGTGACCATGCGCCGCCCGACAACGTTTATCTTCCCCTTCCCGATCTGCCTGCTGATCTGCCTGCTCGCCCTGGCGACCGCGCGTCCGGCCCTGGCCGGAACCGAGCTGCCCGAGACCATCGTGCTCTCGCCCGAGGTCCTGAACCGGGCCCGCCAGCAGGCCTGGGCCCGGGACCGGACGGTGGGCCGGGCCGTGGCCGCGCTCACGGCCCGGGCCGACTCGGCCATGAAGGCGGCGGTGGAGCCCGTCCCGGCCAGGCCCGAACCCGGTGGGAACCGCATGACCCGCGCCTACCGCTCCCTGTCCCCCTACTGGTGGCCCGACCCGCAGGCGAAAAACGGCCTGCCCTACGTGCGCCGCGACGGCGAGCGCAACCCCGAGGCCGACTCGGACCGCTACGACCGGGGACGGCTGACGCGCATGGCGCGGACGGTGCGCACCCTGGCCCTGGCCTGGTATTTCACGGGCGACGAGCGCTACGCCGCGCGCGCCACGGCCCACGTGCGGGCCTGGTTCTGCGACCCGGCCACGCGCATGATCCCGGACCTGGACCACGCCCAGATGCGCCCCGGCCTCGACCAGGGCAACCGCACCGGGATCATCGAGACGGCGACGCTCATCCCCGTGTGCGACGCGGTCCGGCTCCTGGAGCCCTCCCAGGCCTGGACCCGAACCGACACCCGCCGCCTGCGGGAGTGGTTCGGCCAGTACCTGGGCTGGCTCCTGCGGAGCGACCCAGGCCGGGCCGAGGCCGCCTCCCTGAACAACCACGGCACCTGGTTCGACGCCCAGGTGGCGGTCTTCGCCCTGTTTCGCGGCGACCGCGAGCTGGCCCGCGAGGTGGCCGGACTGACCGGCAACCGGCGCATCTCCACCCAGATCCTGCCCGACGGGACCATGCCGCGTGAGCTCGAACGCACCCGGCCGCGCCACTACACCTTCTTCAACCTGGAGGCGTTCATGGTCCTGGCCGCGGTGGGCGAGCGGTGCGGCCTGGACCTGTACCGCTGGGCCTCGGCCACGGGCCAGTCCATCCGCCGGGCCCTGGACCACGCCGGGCCGTTCCTGGCCCAGGACCGCCCCATGAACGGCGCGTCCGAACCCGACTTCGACCCCCACCCGTACGTTCCCCTTTTCCGCCGCGCGGCTCTGGTGTATAAAGACACCCGTTATCTCGATTATCTGGACGCGCTGGATGCGAAGACCCTCGCCCGCCAGCCGTCCTTCATAGCATACTGAAACGATTACACGGACCGCCCCCTGCCGACCCGCCGAAGACGGCACCAAAAAGTTTAGGGAAGGAGAGGGGATGGGGGTCCGGGGGAAGGGGAGAGGGAACCCCTTTTCTCAAAGGGGTTCCCTCTCCCCTTCCCCCGGCCGCCGGAGGCACCACCACATGCTCGAACTGCTGCGCATTCGAAACCTGGCCCTCATCGAGGACGCTGAACTGGAGTTCTCGCCCGGCCTGAACGCCCTGACCGGCGAGACCGGCGCGGGCAAGTCCTTCATCATGCGCGCCGTGGACTTCCTCATGGGCGAGCGCATGGACAAGAAGCTGGTCCGGCCCGGCGCGGAAAAGGCCACGGTGGAGGCGCTCTTCGTCCTGCCAGAGGGCGAGGCCGTGATCCGGCGCGAGCTGTCCGCCGAGACCGGGCGCAGCCGGGTCTACGTCAACGACGCCCTGTCCTCCCAGCCGACCATCCGCGACATGGGCGCGCAGCTGGTCATCCACACCTCGCAGCACGGGCAGCAGAAGCTGCTCTCCCCGGCCTTCCAGGCCGAGATCCTGGACTCCTTCCTGCCGGACCCGTCCCTGCTCGCCGAGCGCAACGACCGGCTGGCCGTGCTCAACGACGTGCTCGAACGCAAGCGGCGCCTGTCCGAGAAATTCGACGACCTCCAGAAGCAGCGCGAGTTCCTGGAATACCAGAAAAAGGAAATCGAGTCCGTGGACCCGCAGCCGGACGAGGAGGACGACCTTGAGGAGCGCAAGAAAATCCTCAAGGACCGCGAGCGGGCGGGCGAGTGCCTCCAGAACGCCCTGGACATCCTGCACGGCGAGGTCGGCATGCTCGACGCCATGACCCTGCTCAACCGCGAGATGGAGATCATCGCCCGGCTCTTCCCCGGCTTCGAGGAGGACCGCGAGGCCGTGGAGACCTTCCGCATGCGCCTGCACGACCTGGACAACCGGCTGCGACGCGGCCCCTCGGATTTCGACGACGACGATCCCATGTCCCTGGACGACATCGAGGCGCGCCTGTTCGCCCTGGCCCGGCTCAAACGCAAGCTGCGGCGCGGCCTGGACGAAATCGTTGACATGAAGGCCGAAATCGACGAAAGCCTCTCCTTCCTCGACGCCTGCGCCCTGGACATGAAGAGCCTGGGCCGCGAGGAGGACAAGGCCGCCGCCGGTCTCCGGGAGGTCCTGGAAAAGCTCAACAAGGCGCGGAAAAAGGCGGCCGGAGAGCTGGCCATCCGCATAGTGGACGAGCTGACCGACCTGGGTTTCTCCGAGCACGTCAAGGTCCACTTCGAATTCGACGCCCGGGAGCTCTACCCCGGCTGCGAGGACATGCGCGGGCGGCTCATGTGGGTGCCCAACCCGGGCCAGCCCGCCCAGCCCCTGGACAAGATCGCCTCGGGCGGCGAGCTCTCCCGGTTCCTGCTCGCCCTGGTGACCATGCGAGGCCACGGCGACCAGGACGGACAGACCAAGGACGCCCGGCCCTCGCTCATCTTCGACGAGGTGGACGCGGGCATCGGCGGCCTGACGCTCAACTCCGTGGGCAAGAAGCTTCGCAACCTGGCCGACCGCCAGCAGATGCTGCTCATCACCCACTGGCCGCAACTGGCCCGCATGGCCGACCGCCACTTCCTCATCAAGAAGGAGGTCGTGGACAACGCCACCTACACCCGGTGCGAACGGCTCGAGGGCGGCGACATCAAGTGCGAGCTGGCCCGCATGGCCGGAGGCGGTGAACAGGGCGCGGCCCTGGCCGAGAAATTGTGCAAGTAGGACGGAGGATGCCTCCGGCGGCTGGAGGAAGGGGAGGAAAAACCCTTTGAAAAGGGTTGGTTCCTCCCCTTCCCCCAGCCCCCCATCCCCTCCTTTTCCTAAACTTTTTGCGCGCGCTGCGCGCGGGGGTGGTCGTGACCAATCTGTTCATTTCGCTCTACATAAAGTGGTTCTTTCTGCTGACGCCGTTCTTCGTGCTGTCCGTGTTCCTGTCCCTGACCGAGGAGATGGACAAGCGGGCGCAGCATCGGCTGGCCATCCGGACCACCACGGCGGTGCTGGTCATTTCGCTGGTGCTCTACTTCGCCGGGAACCCCATCTTCTCCACCCTGGGGATCACCCTGGACGGGTTCCGCGTGGGGGCCGGGGCGCTGCTCTTCCTGTCGGCGGTGTCGCTGGTCTCGGGCAAAAAGCAGCGGCCCGAGCCCGAGGACGATGCGGACGTGGCCGTGGTTCCGCTGGCCATGCCCATCACCGTGGGACCGGCGACCATCGGCACCCTGCTCATCCTGGGCGCGGAGCTGTCCACCCCGGAGCAGAAGCTGACCGGCGCGGGCGCCCTGGTCTGCGCCTGCCTGTCCGTGGGCATCATCCTGTTCTCCGCCTCCTCCCTGAAGCGGGTCATCGGGCGCATGGGGCTCAACGTCCTGACCAAGATCACCGGCCTGGTCCTGTCGGCCATGGCCGCCCAGATCGCCTTCACCGGCGTGCGCAATTTCATGTCCTGAGTCGGGCCGATTCCCCATGGACGGGCCCCGATTTCGGGCCTATCGTCGCCCCATGCCCCGTCTCCCGCTCCTGCCCCTGCTCCTGACCCTGATCCCCGCTCTGCTGGCCTGGCCCGCCAAGGCCGTTCAGGCGCGCGACGCGCTCGTCCTGAGCGCGGCCCCGGCCGAACCCGTAATCGAGGGCATGGCCGTGCTCCGGGAGGCCTACGCCCGGCTCGGCATCCAGGTGATCTTCCGCGACTACCCGGCGCGACGCGGACTGGCCGAGGCCGACGCGGGCGGGGCCGACGGTGAGGCCGCGCGCATGGGCGGACTGGGCAGTGAGCTGCCCAACCTGATCCAGGTGCGGCCGTCCATCGTCTCGGTCCAGGGGGTGGCCGTGACCTGCGACCCGGACCTGACCATCCGCGACCGGCGCGACCTCGTGCCCCTCAGGATCGGCGTGCACACCGGCCTCCGGCTGTCCGACAAGCTGGTCCAGGGACTGGACCGCGTGACCCAGGGACACTGGGACCAGCTCTTCCACCTGCTCTACCTCGGCCGCCTGGACGTGATCATCGGCTACGACGGCATCGAACGCACCCAGGCCGGGCACCCCGGCGCCGAGCGCCTCCGGGTCATCCGGCCCGTGCGCTGGCGGGTCCCCCTGTACCACTACCTGAACCGCCGCCACGCGGACCTGGTGCCCCGGCTCGAGGCCGTGCTCGAACGCATGCGGATCAACGGCGAGATGGCCCGTCTGCGCGCCGGGGCCGGTGCCGCGCACCAGCGCCCCGCCGAATGACCTCCCCCCTCCGAACATGGACCCGGGGGCGATCCGGGTGTATGTTCAGGGCATGCGCATCATCCTGTTCTGCATCTTCGCTCTGCTCCTGGGCGCTCCGGCCTGGGCCCAGGACCATCTGGTCTTCGGCTACGGCGGCAGCGCATTGTCCGAGAACTCGCTCAAGGTGCTCAAGGAGGCCTACAAGCGTCTCGGCATCACGATCGAGGGGCGGCAGATGCCTGCGGCCCGCTCCCTGGAAATGGCCGAGGGCGGCCTGGTGGACGGCGAGGTCAACCGCATCCGGGCCATCGAGGAGGAGTATCCCCATCTTCTGCGCATCGACGTGCCGGTGAACCGGCTGGAAGGGGTCGTCGTGACCTGCAACTCCCGCCTGGAGCACGTCACCATGGAGGCCGTGCGCAAGCTGCACCTGGGCATCAAGATCGGCAACCGCTACGCCGAGATGCTGACCGACGGCATGCCCGACGTGGTCCGCCTGCCGCGCGAGGACCGGCTGATGATCCTGCTCCTGGAGGGACGGCTGGACGCCCTGCTGGTGGACCGCGCCTGGGCCGAAAGCGAGCTGGCCAAGCCGGGAATGCAATGCCTGCGCATCAACGAACCGCCCGTGATCGTCGTGCCGCTCTACCACTACCTGAACAACAGCCACGCCGACCTGGTCCCACGGATCACCGGCGAACTCAGGGCCATGCACGATTCCGGCGAGATCGACCGCATCCTCGGAGACATCCGCCCGCGCTGACGTCACCCCCTTTACACCCGGCGCGAACTGCCCTAAAAATTGGTTGCCATGACAACCGATTCACCCCTGACCTTCGAACACGGCTATGACATCCGCTCCTACGAACCGCGCCCCGACGGCCGCGTGTCCGTGACCGCCATCTGCAACCAGTTGCAGGACGCGGCCTCGCGCCATGCGGACCGCCTCGGCTTCGGCCACCACGACCTGGAACAGAGCGGCCACTTCTGGATTCTGGCCCGGCTGCACCTCATGGTGGACCGGCTGCCCGGCTTCGGCGGACGCACGAGCATCCTGACCTGGCCCTCGGGCAACGAGCGGCTGGTGGCCCTGCGCGACTTCCTGGTCTTCGACGAGGACGGGGCGATGGGCCGGGCGACCACCTCCTGGGTGACCATGAACACCCGTACCCACCGCCCGGACGCGCCCGACACCGTGCTCAACGAACGGTTCATCCCGGACCGCCAGCACGCCCTGACCTTTCCGACCAAGGCCGTGACCCGGCTGAAGCAGGGCGAGCACCGCGCGGACCTCACCGCCCGGCGCTCGGACGTGGACATCAACGGTCACGTGAACAACGTGAAATACCTGGAATACTGCTTCGAGGCCGTGCCCGTCGAGTGGATCGGCGAACACCGCTGCCACGGGGTGGACATCCAGTTCCGCAGCGAGACCTTCCCCGGCGACGCCCTTGTCTCGGCCTGCGCCCCGGACGAGCCGGACCAGGGTCTGGACACCTTCCTGCACAGCCTGACCAGGGCGTCGGACGGCCGCGAGGTCGTGCGCATGCGCTCCTGGTGGAAACGGCCGTGAGCGCGGACATCGGCCTGCGCTTCGACACGAACGGCGTGGACTGGGCCGAGGCGGCCGCAATCTTCGAGCGCGCCCCGCTGGGCACCCGCGAACCCGACACCCTGCGCCGGACCTTCGAGAACAGCGACCTGACCTGCTTCGCCCGGGACGGGGAACGGCTGGTGGGCATCGCCCGCGCCCTGAGCGACCGGACGGTGCAATCGGTCATCTACGACCTGTGCATGCTCCCGGAATACCAGGGCAAGGGGCTGGGCACGCGGATGATGCGGGCCATGCTTGAGCGGCTGGGCACGCCCAGCTGCGTGCTCTGGGCCGTGCCGGGCAAGGAACCGTTCTACGCCCGCCTGGGCTTTCACCCCATGCTCACGGCCATGGCCCTGAGCGACGACCCCGAGGGGGCCGCGGCCAGGGGCTACATCACGCTGTGACGCGCTCGGCCATGACCTGGGCCAGCAGCGCGGTCAGGGCCTGGTCGTAGCGCTTGCCGTCCCCGGCGAGCATGCGCACGGCCTCGGCCGTGTCCCTGGCCGAGCGGTGGGGCCTGTCCCCGACGATGGCCGAGAAGGAGTCGGCCACGGCGCACAGCCTGCCCGTGGTCGAGATGCCCCCGTCGAACCGCCGCGCCGGGTAGCCCGAGCCGTCCAGCCGCTCGTGGTGCTGGTCCATGCACTCCAGAATGATCGGGTCCTGAATCTTGAGCCGACGGACCATGTTCAGCCCTGCCTCGATGTGCCGCTCGATGGACTCCCGGTCCCGGCGGACCAGGTAGCGCTCCTTGTCGCGGATGAACTTCGGAACCATGACCATGCCCAGGTCGTGGAGCAGCAGCCCGAGGATCAGGCTGATGAGCACGGTCTTCTCCACCTTGCCCCCGGTCAGGCGCAGGTACAGGGCCAGGCCGATGAGCATGGTGTTCACCGAGTGCACGGCCAGGTCGTAGTCCCGCTCCAGGGTGTGGGTCAGGAAGGCCACCCGGCCGGGATCGATCCAGATGTATTCGGCCAGGATGGCGACGTCCGTGCGCAAGGCCTCCAGGGTATCCTCCGTGGGCTGGTTCAGGAACTCGGCCATGCGGTTGCGCAGGGCGATGAAGAATATCTCCGCCACCTCCTGGGGCTGAAACCCCTCCTCCACCAGCAGCAGGCCGAGCTTCCGGCTCAGATGTTCGGCGTAGATGCGGTAGTCGTCGCGCAGGAGGTAGAGCAGCCCCTCCTCGGCGTACCGGGCCACCTCGGCCTGGCCGTCGCGGGAGAGCCGCTCGCCGCCCCGGATGTACCGGCCCGTGCGGCCCACGGACGGGTCGAAGACGTACAGGTCCACGGGCGGCCGGAACTTGGGAAAACTCGCCAGAATGTTGGGACTGATCTGGAGGTAGGTTTCGGAAAGGGCACCGGAATCGGGATGTTCAGCCATGCATTCACCTTAAATGTTGTCCGCCAGTCACCGACCCATACCCGGATTTTCTCCTGTTTTGAAGGGGCGGAACGGTTCCCGGGGATAAAAAAGGCGGGTCCCGGTATCGGGACCCGCCTGGTGGTGGCTGGTATCGCGCGGCAGGCTACTTGCTCTTGCCCTTGCCGTTGCCGCCGGCATTGGAGGAGTTGCTCTTGCTCTTGCCGTTGCCGCCGGCATTGGAGTTCGAGTTGCCACGGCCCGAGGAATCGTTGTCCTTGGAGGAGCTGGAGTTCTTGGCCCCGGTCTTGGCCTTGTCCGAGGCCCGGCTCAGGCCGACAGCCTTGGAACCGTTGCCGCCGCTCACGCCAGGGGTCTTGGACACGCCGGTCTTGACGTCGCGGCTCGTGGCGTTGCCCGGCTGGGCGGCCACGGCGGCCATGGTCTGACGCTCGCCCCGGCTCTTGGTCTCGGCCATGGTCTGGTGCTGGAACTGGTTCCGGTGCCCGAGACCGAGGGTGCTCGGGTGCACGCCCAGTTCCTTGGCGATGACGCCCCAGCCCATGTCGTCGGCGCGCATGGAGGCGATGGTATCCAGGGAGACCGATGCGGCGTCGGCCACGGTCTGTTCGGCGCTGGTCCGGGCCGTCTCGAGGTCGGCCTGGGCGGCTTCAAGCTGGGCCAGGGCGGCTGCCTCGGCCTCTTCGTCCTCGGCGGCCTGGGCGTCGGACACGGCCTTCTCGGCGTCGGCCACGGCCTGTTCGGCGTCGCTCACGGCCTGCTCGGCGTCGGCCACGGCCTGGGACGAGGCGGCGGCAGCGGCTTCAGCCAGGGCCTCGGCCTTGGCGGCCTGGGCCGGATTGGAGAAGGACGGAGCCTCCGCTTCCGTGTCGCCCGTATCGCCGGTATCGCCGGTGTCGCCGGTGTCACCGGTGTCACCAGTATCTCCGGTGTCGCCGGTATCGCCGGTCACCTCGCCGGTGGGGTCGCCGGTGGGATCATCCGTCTGCGCCATGGCGCGGGGAGCCGCGACCACCAGGGCGAGAAGCAGGACGACGAACCAAAAACTCAATCTATTCAACTTGGTAGACATAACATTGTTCTCCAGTTTGCTTACCTAACTTCGGTGATAAAGTTCACCGACTGGTCCAGGGCGAAGGTCTTGTCGCCCACCTGAACCCGTTCGGCGGTTCCGAACCAACTCAGAGGCAGCCTGTTCCGATCCACGTCCGGATGACCGTTGAGCATGTAGTCGCGCATGGCGATGGCGCGGGCCTTGGCAAGGGAAGCGTTCCCCTTGACGTACACGATCATATTCACCGCCAGCGACTTGTTGGCCTGCATCATCGCGCTGAGCACTTCCAATGAGGCCCTGTCATCGGCATCCGGAGCACTGGTCCCGGATTTGAACGTCATGCCTCGCAGCGTGACGTTCCGTTTTCCTATGATGTAATTGCGGTAGGTGAAGTCCCCGTGCAGATTGAGTTGCTCCGTGGCCGTCATGGCCATGCTCCCGTCGGGATAAAACTCCAGGAACTGCTTCCATGCCGCGATCTCATCGCTCTTCTTGTCAAGTTTTCCCAAGGCCCGGGCCCTGTTGTACAGCGCCTCCGGGTTGTACGGGTCCAATTCGAGGACCACGTCGTACTGCTTGAGGGCCTTTGCCCACTGTCCCCGGTCGATGTAGCCGTGTCCCAGGTACAGGTGGGCGGAAATATGCTTCGGGTCCAGGCTGATGGCCTTCTCGTAGGCCGCCCTTTCCCGGTCGAAATCCATCATGGCCCAGTAGGCCACCCCGGTCCAAAAGACGTAATCCGCGTTGTCCGGGGCCAGTCGAACGGCCTCATTCAAATAGGGCAGGCCGTCCTTGGGCTTGTTCAGGGCCAGGTAGTAGCGGCCCACGTAATAGGCGGAGGCGGCGTCCTCGGGATTTTCCTTGAGCTGCCCGCCCATGACCTTGATCCCTTCCTCGTACTGTTCCTGCTCCAGGTAGTACGGCCCCATCACTTTGGCGCATCCGGCGGCGGCCAGGACGGATGCGATCAGCAGCATCGCGATGCACTTCTTCACTCAAAGACTCCCATGGGTTTCCGGGCCTCTCGACCCCTCAGTAGGATATACCGTGATCAGGGGAACAGGGTCACACAGAAATAAGGAAATGTTAATTAGAGATCGTGCGCCCGGTCAGGCTGCGGGAGGTGAAGCCCAGGCGGATGGACAGGTCGCCCAGGGTGCCGCCGTCCCCGAGCACGGCGACCGCGTTCTCGGCGATCTCCGGGTCGCGCACCCCCCGCTGCCGGGCGATGAGCACCAGCCGGACGAGGTAGCGCCACTCGGGGGTCAGGGCGTTCGCGTCGAACCCGGCCTTGAGCACGGTCCGGGTCAGGGCGTAGTCGAACCCGGCCTGGCCAAGGAGGGAGACCATCTCGGCGCCGGTCAGGAAGGGGTCGGGCTGTTGCCCGCCGAACTCGTTGACGTAGGCCTCCACGTCCGCGCGCGTGGCCCCCTTGGAGAGGCCTTCGCCGAGCGCCACCAGGACGCGGGCATCGGTCTTCCCGGATGGTCCTGGCAGGAGCCCGGCCACGAAGGCGTAGTCGTTGATGCGGACCTTGAGGGCGTGGACGATGAGCGCGGGCCTGACGTGCTTGGACAGCCCCTCCTCAAGCTTGTCCTCCAGCGGGGCCAGGGGGAGCTTGCGGTCGCAGGCCTCGACGAGCGGCGCGAGCAGGCTCGCCCCGTCGGCTTCGGTGAGGTCGCCCGAGGCCACGGCGGCGCGGACGCGGTCCACGGTTTCGGAGAAGACGCCGCACTGACGGGCGCGGTCGGCGAGGGTGGCGAGGCTTGCATCCCCGGCTCCCGCCGGGCGTGCCAGGAAGGTGAGGCACAGCACCAGCAGGAGGACCAGGGTGTGGAGGTTATAGCGTTTGTTCATGTTCTCCATTCACAAAAACTATGGAATTCCGGTTGCCGAACCCGTCGTCGCTGGTCATGGGCGCGTTGGGATCGGGCACGAGCTGGTTCCCGTTGACCAGGAACAGGTATTCGTGGTCGCCCGGCGGCAGCTGGGCTTCGAGTACCCAGGCCTGCGCGTCCGAACTGTACCACATGACCGAGCGTTCCGCCCGCCAATTGTTGAAGGACCCGATGACCGAGACCTTGCGGGCGTGCATGTCCGCATCGTGCAGGATGAAGCGCACGGTGGCAAGTCTCGGGCCGACATTCTCCACGGGTTTCTGGGTGGTCACGAAGGCCAGGGCCAGCAGGGCCACGGCCAGGGTCATGGCCGGGATGGCCGTGATCGGCCGCACCGTCAGGACCCTGGGGCGCAGGAACCACAGGCGCAGCCGGGTCCACAGGGTCGGCCGCTTGGGATGCAGACGGGCCATGATCCGGTTGGTCAGGTCCGCCGGCGGATCGGCCTCGTGGGCCGTCTGCACGGCATGGATGATGACATCTTCCATGCGGGTGTCGAATTGCTTTTTCGTCATGGGTTGTTCCCCCCATCGAATTGTTGCCGGACCATGTCCAGCCCTCTGCTCAGTCGCATCTTGGCCGCGCTGACGCTGATCCCCAGGGTGCCCGCAATCTCCTGCATGGTGAAGTCATGCCGGTAGCGGAGAATGAGCGCCTCGCGGTATTTCGGGTCGAGGTCCATGACGGCCTCGAAGGCCTTGGCCCCGTCGAGCCGGTCGTTCATGACCCTGGGCTCGTCCCGTCTGTCCCGTTCGCGGACCATGACCGCCGCGTCTTCCACGAACACGTGCCTGTCCCGGCCGTCCTTGCGGAGCCAGTCCCGAGCCACGTTCAGGGCCAGCGTGTACAGCCATGGGAAAAACCGTCTGCGCTGGTTGAAGGACTCAAGCTTCTCGTAGGCCCGGACAAAGGCATCCTGGGCGAGGTCGGCCGCGATGTCCGCGTCGCCCGCCATGCGCAGCATGAGATTGTACACGGGCCGCTGGTACTCGCGTACCAGGGTGCCGTACAGCTGGACATCGCCCAGCAGTATGTTCCGTACAATTTCCGCTTCGCGTTTCTCTTTCATTGCCATCCCAACGGCCCCGTCAACGGGCCGCAACTCATCTGCACCTAGTTATACGCACCAGGACCCGTCCGGGTCACAGACTCTTGCCCGGCGATGCGTACTAGGCTATCACCATACACGCAGACCATAGGAGATAACAATCATGGATCCCCGCGACAATGCGGTGCTTCGGGCCATTCGCGAACGCCGGTCCATCCGCAGGTTCACCGCCGAGCCGGTTTCGAAGGAACAGCTGACCGCCATCCTCGAGGCCGGGCAGTGGGCCCCCAGCGGCAAGAACAACCAGCCCTGGCGCTTCCTGGTCGTGACCCGCGACGACCCGCGCATGGAGAGGCTTGCCGCGTGCACCGAGTACGCCCGCATCGTCCGCTCCGCGGCGGCCTGCATCTGCGTCCTGCTCGACAGGTCGGCCATGTACAGCGAGATGAAGGACCACCAGGGGGCCGGGGCGTGCATCCAGAACATGCTCCTGGCCGTCCACGTCCTCGGCCTGGGCGCGGTCTGGCTGGGCCAGATCGTCAACGATCAGGCCGCCGCCCTGTCGGCCATCGGCCTGTCCGGGGCCGACTACGAGCTTGAGGCCGTGCTGGCCCTGGGCCGCCCGGACCAGCCGGGCAAATCCTCGCGCAAACCACTCGACGAACTGCTGCTGGAGAAATTGTAATGGATATAACGACCTTCCCGCTGGGTCCCCTCCAGACCAACTGCTACGTGCTGGCCAACGACGGCCAGGCCGTGGTCGTGGACCCGGGCGGCGATCCCGCCCCCCTGCTCCGCCACCTGGAGGCCGGGGGGCTGACCCTGAGCGTGATCCTGAACACGCACCTGCACTTCGACCACACCGCGGGCAACAAGGCCCTGTCCGAGGCAACGGGCGCGCACATCCTGGCCAACGACGCGGACGGCTACCTCATGGACACCTGGCTGGGCCGGGGCGGCGACATGGGGCTGCCCCTGGTGCCCCCCTACACCTGGACCAACCTGGAGCCGGGCGAGACCGTCTTTGCCGGGACCGGGTGCACGGTCTTCCACACCCCGGGCCACTCGCCGGGCAGCCTGACCTTCTATTTCCCGGATGCCGGGGCCGCCTTCGTGGGCGACCTGATCTTCTACCGGTCCATCGGGCGCACGGACTTTCCCGGCGGGGACCTGGACGCGCTCAAGCGTTCGGTCACGGAGCACATCTTCACCCTGCCGCCCGAGACCCGGCTGCTCTCCGGCCACGGACCGGAGACCTCGGTGGGCGACGAGAAAAACCACAACCCGTTCTTCGGGGGATTCTGATGAGCGAGCCCGTCAGCATAGATATCCGCGACAAGTGTTGAGGGGTGGGACTGGAGGTAGGTTGGTACCTCCGTTTCGCCCGGACCGACCGGATCGAGGCCCTGGTCTCCCTCAAGGGGGCGGCCCAGGTGCGTCATGAGGAACACATCTTCCCGGACTGGAACTTCGAGGTCGTGGAGCTCGAGGACCACGCCCGGGCGGTCATGACCCGCAGGAAACCGCTCTACGACAAGGAGCCGTAAATGACCCGCGCCGCCGTCTTCGCCTGCTCCCACCGCCGGGGCGGCAACACCGACCACGCCGCCGAACTCCTGGCCGAGGGCGTGCGCCGGGCCGGGGGCGCGGCCGACGTGTACTACGTGCGCAACTTCGAGGTCATGCCCTGCCTGGCCTGCGGATACTGCGACGCGCCGGAGCGCACGGGCCGGGAGCGCTGCGTGCTCGGGCCCACGGACCAGGCCTGGGACCTGTTCGCCCCCTGCCTGACCGCCCGGACCATCCTGTTCGCCTCGCCCATCTACTTCTACCACCTGCCCTCGCGGCTCAAGACCTGGATCGACCGGGGCCAGCAGTTCTGGCGGGCCCGGCTGGACAATGAGCCGTGGATCGCGGACCTGCCGCCGCGCACGGCCCACGCCGTGCTCCTGGCTGGCCAGCCCACGGGCGAAAAGCTCTTCGACGGGGCGCGCCTGACCCTCAAGTACTTCGTCCACAACTTCGGGATGGACCTGGCCGCCCCCCTGACCCTCCGGGGGGTGGACACCCGCAACGACCTGCGGACCAAGGCGGACTTCGAGGCGCGCATCCTGGCCCTGGGACGCACGGCCTGGGAAACGGCCGACTAGGCGCATGTTCCGGCCGGTCCTGAACCTCGCGCGCGCCCTGGGCTTGCGGGCCGGACGATGCCCGGTCTGCGCCTCGGTCATGGCCGACGGGTCCCGGACCCTGTGCCCGGCCTGCGCCGGGGAGCTGCCCCTGCGCACCGGCGGCCTGTGCCCGGCCTGCGGCGGGATGTCCGGCCGGGAGGAGGACCCGCCCACCCTGTGCCCCGAGTGCCGCCTGGACCCGCCGCCCTGGGACCGGCTCTATTTCCACGGCCGGTACACCGGGCTCCTGCGCGAACTGATCCTGGGCTACAAGTTCCGCGACCGGTTCGACCGCGACCGGCTCCTGGGGGCGCTCGGCGTGGCCGCCTTCGAGGCGCGCGGCGGACTGGTGCCGGACGCGGTGGTCCCGGTGCCCCTGCACGGCCGGAGGCTGGCCTGGCGCGGCTTCAACCAGAGCCTGGAGATCGCGCGCGGCCTGGCCCGGCACCTGGACCGGCCCCTGCTGGTCCACGGGCTGACGCGCACGCGCAACACCCCGCCCCAGACCCGGTTCGGGCTCAGGGAGCGGCAGGCCAACATCAAGGGGGCCTTTGCGGCGGACCCGGCCCTGGTCCGGGGCAGGCGGCTGCTCCTGGTGGACGACGTGTACACCACGGGCTCGACCCTGAACGAGTGCGCCCGGACCCTGCTCCGGGCGGGCTGCACCGGGCTGGACGTCCTGGTCCTGGCCCGGACCCAGCGGGAGCCCACCGAGTCCATATAATGTATGTATTGGCCGGGCGGACGAAAAGTTGGCAAAAAAAGCGAAAAAACCGGACTCGGGGCTTGACTTCCACGCGTGGTTGCGGCTAGGTTGCCTCCTCTTACGAATTGGAGGTTCACACTATGTTCGCTATTATCGAGACCGGCGGGAAACAATACCGCGTTGAAGAAGGTCTTGAACTCAATGTAGATTTGCTGAAGGCCGATGCCGGCGACGCGCTGAGCATCGATTCCGTTCTCCTGGTCGACAAGGACGGCGACACCAAGATCGGCGCCCCCTATGTCGAAGGCGCTAAGGTCGAGTGCGAAGTCCTGGGCCACCTGCGTGGCGAGAAGGTCGTCGTCTTCCACAAGCTGTCCAAAAAGGACTCCCGCAAGACGCAGGGCCACCGCCAGGATTACACCAAACTGAAAGTCAATTCCATCACGGCCTAGCGCCTGGAAGGGAGGATAACATGGCTCATAAAAAAGCTGGTGGTAGCTCCAGAAACGGTCGCGACAGCGCCGGTCAGCGGCGCGGCGTGAAGCGCTTCGGCGGGCAGGAAGTGCTCGCCGGCAACATCCTCGTGCGTCAGCTCGGTACCAGATTTCATCCCGGCGAAGGCGTGGGCATGGGCAAGGACTACACCCTGTTCGCTCTCGTCGACGGCGTGGTCAAGTACGAGAAGTACACCCGCAAGAAGGTCGTCAAGACCCGCGTGAGCGTGACGCCCCCCGAGGCCTAGTTCCCGATAGCGCAAGCATAGTTGCCGGGCAGGGAGCGGTCATGCTCCCTGCCCGTTTTTTGCGTTCGGGGCTGCGGAAACTCCAAGGGTGAGGACGGAAACATGAAATTCGTGGATGAAGCGACCATCAAGGTGGCGTCCGGCAAGGGCGGCAACGGCTGCGCCAGCCTGCGGCGCGAGGCCAACATGCCCAAGGGCGGTCCGGACGGCGGCGACGGCGGCAAGGGCGGCGATCTGATCCTGCGCGGATCGGAGCGGCTCATGTCCCTGTACGACTTCCGCCTGAAGCGCCACTACACGGCCAAGAACGGCCAGTCCGGCATGGGCCGCGACCGCTACGGCAAGGCCGCCGACGACCTGATCGTGGATCTGCCCGTGGGCACCCTCGTCTACGAGATCATAGAGGAAGAGGACGGCACCACCCGCGAGGAGCTGGTGGCCGACCTGGTGGAGGACGGCACCCAGATCGTCATCTGCAAGGGCGGCGACGGCGGACGCGGCAACCTGCACTTCAAGTCCTCGATCAACCGCACTCCGCGCTACGCCGAACCCGGTTTTCCGGGCCAGGAAAAGCTGCTCCGGCTGGAGCTCAAGATCCTGGCCGACGTGGGGCTCCTCGGCCTGCCCTCGGCGGGCAAGTCCACCTTCATCTCCAAGGTCTCGGCCGCCCGGCCCAAGATCGCGGCCTACCCGTTCACCACGCTGGTGCCCAACCTCGGGGTCATCGAGAACGACGACTTCAAGCGCATGGTCATCGCCGACATCCCCGGCCTGATCGAAGGGGCCAGCGAGGGGCGCGGCCTGGGCATCACCTTCCTCAAGCACGTGGAGCGGACCCGCTTCCTGGTGCACATCCTGGCCGCCGAGGACGTCAACCGCGACGACCCCGTGGACGGCTACGCCATGCTCAACCAGGAACTGCGCGAGTACAACGCCGAGATGGCCCTGAAGCCCCAGATCAAGGTCATCAACAAGATCGACACCCTGTCCGAGGACGAACTGGCCGACATGAAGGCCAAGGTCGCCGCCTCGGGCGAGACGATCTACTTCATCTCCGCCCTGACCGGCGAGGGCGTGGACGAGCTGCTCGCGGCCATGTGGCGGCAGCTCGCCCAACTCGACGACGAGGGTTAGTCCTCTCCGCTCCCCCGCTCGGCAAAGACCGCCTTGGCCGCGAAGACCGCGTTCAGGGCCGCCGGGAACCCCGCATAGACCGAGATCTGCAGGAAGGTCTCGACGATCTCCTCACGCGTCCAGCCCACGTTCATCGCCCCGTGCAGATGCACCTTGAGCTGCGGCTCGCACCCGCCCTTGGCGGCCAGGGCCGCGATGGTGATCAGCTCCCGCTCCTTGAGGGACAGGCCGGGTCGGGAATAGACGTCCCCGAACCCGTACTCGACCATCAGCCTGGCCAGGTCCGGGGCCACGTCGCCCAGGGCCTCCATGACCCTGTCGCCCTGCTCGCCGTCCACGCGGGCGAGCATCTCCATGCCGCGTTCAAACCGTTCGTTGTCCATGACAACCTCCTTTTTCCCAACCCTGGCCCCGGCGCTGTGACACGTCCAATATCGCTTTTAACGCGCTGTGATATGGTTTACATATCAGCCATGGATACCCGACAGATGCGCTATTTCCTGGCTGTGGCCGAGACCCTGCACTTCCGCAGGGCGGCCGAGCGGCTGCACATGACCCAGCCGCCCCTGTCGCAGCAGATCGCGGCCTTCGAGGCGGAGCTGGGCGTGGCGCTGTTCGTGCGCGACCGGCGGTCCGTGGCCCTGACCGAGGCGGGCGCGTGCCTGCTCAAGGACGTGCGCCGCATCCTGGCCGACGTGGACGCGGCCGAGCGGCGGGCCGTGGACACGGGGTTGGGCCGCGTGGGCAGGCTGCGCGTCGGATTCATCGGCCCGGCCATCGACGGTCCGCTGGGGCCGGACCTGAAGCGGTTCGGCGAGAGCCATCCGGGCATCACCCTGGAGCTGACCGAGAAGTCCACGCCCGAGCTGGCCGAGCTGGTGCGCGGCGGCGGGCTGGACGCGGCCGTGGTTCGGCTGTCCGGGACGGGACGGGACGGGCTCATCCACCGGGTCTACCACCGCGAGACCTACGTCCTGGCCGTGCCCGCCGCCCACCGGCTGGCCAGGGAAACGGCCATCGCGCCGGCGATGCTCGACGACGAGCCGATGATCATGTTCCCGCGCGCCCTGAACCCGGCCCTGCACGACCGGTGGACCGCGCTCTTCGCCCGGCACGGGGCCCGGCTGCGCGTGGCCCAGGAGGTCCTGACCAAGCACGCCACCGTGGCCCTGGTGGCCGCCGGGCTGGGCCTGTCGCCCGTGCCCCGGTCCACGGCGGACACGGGCCGCCGGGACGTGGCCTTCATCCCCTTCGCCGTGGCCGCGCCGGAGCTGGAGTTCCACCTCATCGCCCGCGACGGTCCGCACGGCCCGGCCCTGGCGACCTTCCTCGACCAGCTGGCCCCGGAGCGCCCCTGACCCGAGCCCCCGGCCGGAAGCCCGCGCCCCCGCGGGCAAGTCCCTCCTTGCGGCCCGGAACCAGTTGGAGTACCGTGCGCCCCATGACGAAATCGCCCATTACCCGAGACACCCTGCTGGACAACGTCCGGCGGGTGGTGATCAAGGTAGGCTCGGCCGTGCTGACCACCCGCGACGGCCTGAACGGCGCGGCCATCAACCGGCTGGCGGACCAGCTGTCGGAACTGTCGAACCGGGGGCTGGACGTGGTCCTGGTCTCCTCGGGCGCGGTGGCCGCGGGCAGACAGCGCATCTACGAGCGGACCCGGAAGAAGCACCGCAACGGCAAGGACATGGTCTCCCGGCAGGCGGCCTCGGCCGTGGGCCAGGGACGGCTCATGCACGACTACGACGAGGCCTTTGCCCGGCACGGCAAGGTCACGGCCCAGGTCCTGCTGACCCGCAGCGGGCTGAAGCTGCGCGACCGCTTCCTGAACGCGCGCAACACCTTGGAACGGCTCCTGGAATGGGGCGTCATCCCGATCATCAACGAGAACGACACCGTGTCCACCCGCGAACTGGAGTTCGGGGACAACGACACCCTGGCCGCCATGTGCCTGGGGCTGGTCGGCGCGGATCTGTTCGTGAACATGACCTCGGCCGACGGGGTCTTCGACCGGAACCCGGACGGCGATCCGGAGGCCAGGCCCATCCCGCTCATTGAGGACATCGCGGCCCTGGACCTCGAGGCCATGTGCGACGGCAAGAGCAGCGTGGGCACAGGCGGCATGTACTCCAAGCTGCGCGCGGCCCGGCGGGCGGCCCAGCTGGGCGTGCCCACCCTGATCGTCACGGGCAAGGGCGCCTTCGACATCCCGGCCGTGCTCGCCGGAGACCAGGGCGGCACCCTGGTCCTGCCCGACGAGCGCGTGGTCTCGAGCAAAAAATTCTGGCTGGCCTACCACGACGACCCGTCCGGGGCCGTCCTGGTGGACGGCGGCGCGGCCAACGCCCTGCTGACCAAGGGCACGTCGCTGCTGCCCATCGGCATCACCGGGGTGGAGGGCTGCTTCGAACGCGGGGCGCTGATCTTCATCAAGACGGCGGACGGCGTGGAACTCGGCGTGGGCCAGACCAACTATTCCGCCGACGAACTCTGCCGCATCAAGGGCAAGCGCACGGACGAACTGGCGGCCATCATCGGGCCCACGGTCTCGGACGAGGCCGTACACCGCGACAACATGCTCCTGGACGCGGCCATCTGATGCGCAGGCTCTACCTCGACCGCAACCTCCAGTACGTCTTCGGCGTGACGCTCATGGCCGTGCTCGGGGTGTCGTCGATCATCCCGGCCCTGCCCGACATCATGAAGGGGCTCCACCTGGACGCGCAGCGGATCGGCCTGGTCATCTCGGCCTTCACCCTGCCCGGCGTGCTCTTCTCGCCCCTGGTCGGCATCCTGGCCGACCGCGTGGGCCGCAAGGTGCTCCTGGTGCCCTCGCTGTTCGTCTTCAGCGGGTTCGGGTTCGCCTGCTTCTTCGCCGAGACCGTGCAGCAACTCCTGGTCCTGCGTTTCTTCCAGGGCGTGGGCGCGGCCCCGCTGGGCGTGCTCTACTCGACCATGATCGGCGACCTGTACACCGGCCCGGAGCGCGGCCAGGCCATGGGCTACAACGCCTCGGTCCTGGCCATGGGCACGGCGGGCTATCCGGCCGTGGGAGGCGTACTGGCCCTGCTCGGCTGGAACTACCCCTTCCTGCTCCCCCTGTTGGCCGTGCCCCTGGGGCTGGCCATCCTCTTTTTCATGCAGACCCCGGAGCCGCAGAAGACCGGCAGCATAAAGGAATATTTCGCGGCCGCCTACCGGCGAATGAAGACACGCGAGGCCATGAGCCTGTTCGCCACCACCCTGCTGACCTTCATCATCCTGTACGGCCCGCTGATCACCTACCTGCCCATCCTGCTCAGCCACCGGTTCGGGGCCTCGTCCGCGACCATCGGGCTGGTCTTCCTGGCCGCCTCGGGCTTCACCGGGCTGGCTTCGTTCCAGCTCGGGCGGCTGACCCAGCGCTTCGGGCAGCGCACCCTGCTCTCGGCGGCCGCCGTGTTCTACGGCCTGTGCATGCTCTTCACGCCCCACGCCCCGTCCCTGCTCCTGACCATCCCACCGGTCATCTGCTTCGGCCTGGCCCAGGGCCTGAACATCCCCACGGTCATGACCATGCTGACGACCATCGCGCCCATGGAACAGCGCGGCGCATTCATGGCCGCCAACGGCCTGCTCCTGCGCCTGGCCCAGACCGTGGCCCCCATGATCATGGGCGGGCTCTACGCCATGGGCGGCATGAACGCCGTGTACACGGGCGGGTTCGCCTGCGCCGTGGCCATCCTGCTCCTGGCCCGCTTCTGCATCGTCAACATCGACCACAACGCCCCTCAGCACCCGGCCGGGAACATCGACAAGACAGCATGACGTCCCTCCGTTCCCGCCTGCAACACAGGCTCAACCCCCTGCACGTCTACTGCAGGCTTCGCTCGCTGGGTCTGGCCCATCGGCCCGCCCTGATGGTCTCCAGCTGCTGGGAACGCGTCCTGTATCGGCGCATCCTGTCCTGATCGAAGTCCGGGCCCCCCCGGCCCGCTACGACTCCCGGTAGCGCCGGATGAACGCGTCCAGCCGGTCGCGCTGCTTCTCCATGTGCAGAATCCACGCCTCCAGAACCTCCAGGCCCTCGGGCGTGACCGAGTAGACCCGCTTGGCCGGGCCGTCGCCCTCGGCATCCCAGTTGGAGGTGACCAACCCCTCCTCGTCCATCTGACGCAGATGGCGATAGATCATGCCCGGAGGCGCGTCGTCCCGCAAAAAGCCGTAGTCCCCGATGGACTGGATGAGCTGGTATCCGTAGGAAGGCCCGGCCTTGAGGGCCATGAGCAGGGAGGGCTGTACGTACCGCTGCGGCTTGGAGCCGCCCACTTTTTTCGACATGAGTGCAATGTCCTTCTTGACTATAGGTGCTTTAAGGATATATATACAGTATAGACCAATGTCCATTAAGGCACAAGCCAAGGAGACAATCATGAAGATTTTCGTACGTGAACGCATGCGGGCCGAGGAAGGGACCAGGAAGCCGAGATACCGCGTTGTCGGCATCCAGGGCGGGGATTTGAAGATTTACGCCAAGCGCATCCGCCGGTGCGAGCTCAAGGAGCTGGCCGAACAGACGGGTGCCGAGATCGTCTACCTCCCCCGTGACGGCGAAGGGAGTGAGGGGAAGAAGAAGGCCGCGTAGCGGCTCCCGATAGCGGGCGATCTGCGCATTCTTTCCGGGGGGCTTGCGTCCTCACGTGGTAAGCCACGCTGCGGCGAAAGCCCCCCCGGAAGAAAATGCACATCTGACCCACTCTCAAAAGCCTCGTGCGAACGCGGGAGAAGAGCCGCTGCCGGGTGCTGCGCACCCGAATCGCTCCAGTTTTTTGAAGAAAAAGGCCTTCGACTCGATACAGAGTCGAAGGCCTTTTTGTGCTCTTTGGCCCGCGAAGCGGCAATAAAAAGTATAGGAAAGGAGAGGGGATGGGGGCCCGGGGGAAGGGGAGAGGGAAAGCCCTTTACAAAGGGTTTCCCTCTCCCCTTCCCCCGGCCGCCGGAGGCATTCCTTGCTAATCCTTGTAGATGATCGTGCCGACGTGTTCGCCGTCCAGGGCGGCGTGGAGGTGTTCGGGGTGGCGGAGGACATCGATGATCTGGAAGGACTTGAGGGTCTTGGCGTTCTTGAGGAAGGTCAGGACCGGACGTTCGACGATGAGGTCGTCGAGGTCGAGCTTGATCAGTTCGTCCACGTGGATCTTGTCGTAGAACTTGAGGGCGTCGCGGTTCTTGGCCTTCTTGGGGTCGCCGTCGAACATGCCCTTTTCGTCCTTGAGGTAGATAAGCGAGCGCGCGCCGATGTTTTCGGCCAGGAGGAAGGCCCCGGAATCGGTGCGGTGGGGCGGGATGGAGCCGTGTTCGGCCGGGTGCTCGAAGAAGCCGTAGGGCGGGATGCCGGTGGTGATGGGCAGGTAGCCGAGCTGGCAGTACATGTGCAGCTGCTCCAGGTGGTCGCCGTGGCCGATGAGGGCGCCGCCGTGCTTGGCCAGGAGGACCGAGAGCATCTCGGCGTTCTGGGCCGAGACCTTGTCGCCGAGCTTGGACAGGACGCCGGTGGGCATGCCCAGGTCCACACCGATGGAGTAGACGTGGCGGGCCCGGGTGCCGCCGCCGCACATGAGCAGAATCTTGTGCTTTTCCTTGGCCTTGACCAGTTCCTTGAGGATGGGGAACAGGGCCTTGGCCCCGCGGTCCATGATGGACTGGCCGCCGATCTTGAGCACGTTGACGTCCGGCTGCATGCGGAAGTACTCGCTCGCCTCGGTGCCCTTGAGCACGTTGCGGTCCACCAGGGACTCGCCCATGAGCGGGGTGTCGATATGCAGTCTGCCCTTGGCGTCCTTTTCCTTGATCAGCTTGCCCATGCGGGTGTCCTCCAGGTGTGTTTATGAATTGTCATACATTGTACCTGCCGGTGGAAAAATGGCAAGCCGCTTGGAATCGCGCCAGGTTGAGCATCATGCCTAGATGGAGATCCGCCCCTTGTTGATGATCCAGGTCATGCAGATGCCCACGCCGAAGGCCCAGGCCAGATTGGAGGCCATGGTGATGCCGAGCATGACCATCATGACGAACAGGCCCGAGCGGGTCTGCACGTCCTGGATGGTCAGGGCGAGTTGCGCCCCGGCGTAGAACAGGAGCATGCCGAGCACGCCCATGGGCAGGAGGTGCAGGACATTGATGGACTGGGAACCCAGGAGCACGGCCAGGGCCACGAAGAGCAGGCCGATGATCACGTTGGAGCCCGCGGTGCGCGCCCCGAAGGCGTAGTGCGCGGCCAGGCCGCCCGCGCCGTGGCACACGGGCATGCCGCCCACCAGGGCGGCGAAGACGTTGGCCAGCCCCATGGAGATGCACAGGGCGCGGTCCGTGACCCTCCGGCTGTCGTTGCCGAAGTATTCGAAGCTCAGGTCCCGGCTGGCGATGACCGCGTTGCCCATGGTCATGGGAATCTGCGGGGCCACCAGGGCGACCAGGGCGAAGCCGAAGTCCGCCATGGTCGGGATGCCGAAGGGCAGGATCTCGGGCATGTGCAGCCCCACGCGGATGTCCACCAGCTCGCGCCAGGCCCCGAACAGGGTGCCGAAGACCGCGCCCGCCACGACCACCACCAGCCCGGCCGGAAAGCGGTTGCTGCGCAGGAGCAGCAGGGCGATCAGGCCGAAGAGCACGCCGGACAGCACGGACATGGACACCGGGCCCAGGGACTGGACAAGCAGAAACGGCTCGCACATCCCATTCATGAGCTGAAGCGGGTTCTTGCCCACGATGAGGTGGACGCCCTTGGACAGAAGCAGGATGCCGGTGGACAGCTGCACGCCCCGGATGACCGGCCGGGGCACCAGGCGGGCCACGCGGTCCACCAGGCCGGTGGTCCCGAGGAACAGGAGCATCACGGCCAGGAGGATGCCCGAAGCGGTGATCATCTGGGGCGAGAGTGCCAGGCCGATGGCGTAGGCCGAGACGACCTTCATGGGCTGGACCGCGATGGGCACCCGGTAGTAGAATCCGGCCAGGAGATACATGAGCCCCACGGTCAGGAAGAGCCCGGTGGCCGACAGGCCGTTGATCATGATCATGCCGAAAGACAGCGGCAGCAGCGTGCCCAGGTCGCCCATGGAGCCCGCCCATTCCATCCGATTGAAACTCAGTCGCATACG
This sequence comes from Pseudodesulfovibrio mercurii, assembly GCF_000189295.2. Lineage (NCBI taxonomy): Bacteria > Pseudomonadati > Thermodesulfobacteriota > Desulfovibrionia > Desulfovibrionales > Desulfovibrionaceae > Pseudodesulfovibrio > Pseudodesulfovibrio mercurii. Next base: position 1,633,621 of record NC_016803.1, read on the forward strand.
GCTATCCCCTGGTTAATTTCCTAGCACTTTAGGAGGATTTAACAAACTCGGTACAATGGATGCAACCGCAATCTGTTGACTTCCCGCGATCTTTTTCACCATATTTTTCTATGGATGTCATGCAATCCGCCGATACCATCACCCGAAACCGCGTTGCGCGGACATTGACAGGGCGTGAACCCTGCACATATCATCAAATATTGGTTGCCGCTTTTCCCCGACACGCAGCCCGAAAACACGACCATGAGACACCCCTCGACCCCACTCCGCCCCGCATGGTGCCTGTGCGCCGCCCTCCTCTGGCTGGCCATCGGCCCCGCCGCCACGCCCGCCGTTGCCGCGCCCGTGCACTTCACCGTCCTGCTGGCCCCGTTCGAGACCCCGGATACCGCCGGGAAGGCGCACCGGGCCGCGCTCAAGGCGCTCCTGACGGCCAACGGGTTCCGCGTAGTGGAGCCGCCGGAACTGCTGAACGGCCCCGGGCGGTACGCGGGCGTCTCCAAGTGGCTGGAGCCCGCCTGGCGCGACGGCTGGCTCGCCCGGACCCAGGCGGAATACGTCCTGTTCGGCCGGGAGGACGGCGACCTTTTGGTCCTGGGCATCTACCCCGGCTACGACTACGACGACTCGCCCAACGAGCTGACGGCCTACCGCCCCGGTGATCCGGCCGAGATGGACCGGCTGGCCCGCGACATCGGCCGGGCCGTGATCAACGCGGCCCGCGACTTCGTGGACGACGAGGACATGGACAACCGGGCCTACCGGCTCTCCCGCCACGCGGACAGGCTCAAGACGGCCCTCGGGCTCAAGGACAGCCCGTTCTTCCGCTCCCCCGGCAACACCTACGCCCTGCGCCTGGCCGTGGTGGAGACCCTCATGGAGCTGGACTGGGAGGTGGAGGACCGCTTCGTGCTCGAGGAGGTCATGACCCGGCTCGCGCCCCTGCTGGCCTCGGAAAAGGACAACCCCGACACGCGCGGCTACGTCTGGTCCCTGTCCATCCTCCTGAACACCCGCCTGGGCGACCGCTACGACGACCCCGCCGCCCTGCTGCGGGCCGTGGCCGACTGCGACGCCGTGCTCGCGTTCCCCGAGACCGGGGAGGACGCGGAGACCGCGTCGTGGACCTATGCCCAGAAGGGGGAAAACCTGCGGCGGCTGGCGCAACTGCGCGATGACAACGGACTGTACCGGAGATCCAGCGACGACTTCATGCGGGCCCTGGACCTGCTGCCCAAGGGCCCGAACCGGCAACGGGGCGACATGCACTCCGACCTCGGCCTCAACGGCATGGACATGGCCCGCGCCACCGGGGACCCCAGGCTCTTCAAGGACGCCATCGGGCACTTCGACCGGGCGATCGAAAATTTCGACAGGCGGGAATACCCCTGGAGCTGGGGCATGGCCCAGGTCAACCGGGCCTGCGCCCTGATCGGCCTGGCCGACATCGAGGACCAGGTGGACAACCGGCGGCGGGCCAACAAGAACCTGCGGCTGGCCCTGGAAGCCTTCACCCTGCGGGATTATCCGAGCCGATGGCTGGCCACCGAGGTCGCCCTGGGGCGCAGCCTGGTCAGCCTCGGCGACGAGACCGGAACGCCCGAGCCGTACCAGGAGGCCGCCGCCCTGCTCGACAAGGCCGTGCCCAGAGCGGAGGCGGAGGGCCTGGACTGGTCCGAGATGTCCTTCTGGCTGGGGCTGGCCCACGAGCAGCTGGGCGAGACCGGGGACGACGCCGTACAGTTCGAGACCGCCGCGACCTGGTACGACAAGACCCTCGGCAAGCTGCCAGACGACGACCTGGACCTGAGGCCCTATACCTACAAGCGGCTCGGGTACGTGCTCGCGCAACTCGGCGAGCGCGAAAGCCTGCCGGAATATTACGACAGGAGCGGGCAGGATTACGCCGTGGCGGCGGCCCTGTTCGCGCGGTCGGGCGACGAGGAGGAATGCGCCCTGGCCCGATTCCAGGAGGGGCGCAGCTATCTTTCCCTCACGGCGAGAACGCCCCAGGTCGAATCGCTGGACAAGGCGCTGTCCGCCTTCACCAAGGCCCTGGACCACTTCCGGGGTCACGACGAACGCCTGGCGACGGCCCGGTGCAACATCTACATCGCCCGGTGCCTCCTCCACCTCGGAGACCGGCTGGCCGAGGCCGACCACTACGTCAAGGCCCTGGCGCGCCTGGACGAGGCGCAGAAAGACCTTGCCGACAAGGCCCACCCCGCCGACTGGCTCAACACCGTGGCCGTGAAGGGGATGGCCTACGCCAGGCTGGCCGACCACTACAGGAGCATCGACGACTACGACAAGGCCATCGGGGCGTATTCCACCGTGCTGACGGCGATCCGGCTCGAAGACAACCCGGAACTGTGGGTGGACACCCAAAGCGACCTGGGCATGACCCTCAAGCGCAAGGCCGCGCAGCTCGACGACGTCTCCATGGCCGAAGAGGCCGGGACCCACTTCCAGGCCGCACTCGACCATCTCAACCGCGAGCAGGACCCGGCACGGTGGGCGCGCGTCAGCAACAACTACGCGAATCTCCTGTGCTTCCAGGGCAGACTGACGCGGAAGACCGGCAGCCTTGAACAGGGCATCGCCACCTACCGCGCCGTGCAGGCGGTCTGGACCAGGGAGCGATACCCCCTGCAATGGGCCATGACCCTCTACAACATCGGCAACGCCCAGCTGTCCATCGCCTCCATGGGCGGGGACGGCAAGACGGCGGAGACCGCCCTGTCCCTGCTGCTGCAGGCCAGGGACAACCTCGGCGACCAGTCCCCCGGCTTCCGGGACGACATCGACGACAGCATCCGCACGGCCCGGAACCTGATCCGGCGGCTCCAGCGGAAGACCCCGGCCCGGTCCACCACCTAGGGGCCGGAGCGCGGCGGGGACACAACCGACCCCGGCGAACGCTACCGGTTGACTTCCCGCCCCCTTTCCCCGACAATTCGGCCCGATTCCGGTACGTTTCCGGCAACAGGAGCCACCATGAAACACGAGTCCATCAGCAAGCGGGACATGAAGCGGTATCAGCTTCAGGCCAAGTCCATCATCGAGACCCTGCCGTTCATCACCGAATTCTACGGCAAGACCATCGTCATCAAGTACGGCGGCAACGCCATGATCGACGAGGACCTGAAGCGCGCCTTCGCCCTGAACGTCATCCTGCTCAAGTACATCGGCATCAACCCGGTGGTCGTGCACGGCGGCGGGCCGCAGATCGGCAAGATGCTCAAGGCCTTGAACATCGAGTCCCGCTTCCGCGAGGGGTACCGGGTCACGGACCAGGCCACCATGGACGTGGTCGAGATGGTCCTGGTGGGCAAGGTCAACAAGGAGATCGTCAACCTGATCAACCTGCACGGCGGCCAGGCCGTGGGGTTGTCCGGCAAGGACGGGCGGCTGATCACGGCCGAGCCCAAGGAACTGGCCGTGGAGAAGAAGGACGCCCCGCCCGAGATCATCGACCTGGGCAAGGTGGGCGAGGTCACCTCGGTCAACACCAAGCTCATCCACTCCCTGCTGAACGACGGGTTCATCCCGGTCATCGCGCCCGTGGGCGTGGACGAGGCGGGCGAGACCTACAACATCAACGCCGACTCCGTGGCCGGTGCCGTGGCCACCGCCCTGGGGGCCAAGCGCCTCTACCTGCTGACCGACGTGCCCGGCCTGCTCGACGCCGAGGGCCAGCTGGTCACCTCCCTGAGCGCCAAGGAGGCCTTCGAGGCCATCCGCTCGGGCGTGGTCACCGGCGGCATGATCCCCAAGATCAAGTGCTGCCTGGAGGCCGTGGCCGGGGTGGAGAAATCGGCCATCATCGACGGCCGCGTCGAGAACTGCATCCTGCTCGAACTGTTCACCAAATCCGGCATCGGCACCGAGATCATCTACTAGGCCCATGCACGGATTCTTCACCATCATCTCCCGCGCCGAGTTCGAGGCCCTGCTGCGAGGCTTCGCCCCCCTGGACGCCGAGACCGTGGACCTGGCCGAATCGGCCGGGCGCGTCCTGGCCCACGACCTGATCGCCCCCCACGACTGGCCCCTGCTGGCCCGGTCGTGCATGGACGGCTTCGCGGTCAACGCCCGCGACGTATTCGGGGCCGGCGAGTCCAATCCCGGCTACCTGGAATGCGTGGCCGCCCTGTCCATCGACAAGTTGCCGGACATCGTCCTCAACCCCGGCGAGTGCGCGCGCATCGCCACGGGCGGGGTGCTGCCCGAGGGCGCGGACGCCGTGGTCATGGTCGAGCACACCCAGGCCATGCAGGACGAGATCGTGGGCGGGACCATCGAGATCCGCAAAAGCGCGGCCCCGTTCGACAACGTCATGCAGCGCGGCGAGGACGCCAGAAAGGACGCCACCGCCCTGCCCGCGGGCACGGTCCTGCGGCCCCAGGAGATCGGCCTGGCCGCTGCCCTGGGCTTCGAGGAAATTTCACTGGTCAGACGGCCCAGGGTGGGCATCCTGTCAACGGGCGACGAGCTCATCGAGGTCGGCGCCACGCCCAGGCCCGGCCAGGTGCGCGACGTGAACACCCACACCGTGGCCGCCCTGGTGGAACAGGCGGGCGGCCTGCCCGTGCCCTACGGGATCATCAAGGACGACCTGGAGAGCCTCGGCCGAGCCCTGGCCACGGCCATCGCCGAGAACGACGCGGTCCTGTTGTCCGGGGGCAGCTCCATCGGCGTGCGCGACCTCACGGTCCAAGCCATCGAGGCCATGGAGGACGCGAAAATTCTGGCCCACGGGGTGGCCATCAGCCCCGGCAAGCCGACCATCCTCGGCCGCGTGGGCAAGAAGCCCGTGCTCGGCCTGCCCGGCCAGGTGACCTCGGCCCTGGTGGTGGTCCACGTCCTGGTCCTACCGCTCCTGCGCCATCTCCAGGGCGATCCGGCCGCGTTCTCCCCGACCTGCCGCTGCCTGCGCAAGGCGCAGCTGGCCCGCAACGTGGCCTCAAAGCCGGGTCGCGAGGACTACGTGCGCATCCGGCTGGAGGAACGCCCCGGCCAACCGCCCCTGGCCCACCCGGTGCTCGGCAAGTCCGGGCTGCTGCGGACCATTGTCCAGGCCCATGGGCTGGCCACCATCCCGGCCGATTCCGAGGGGCTCTACGCCGACGCGTTGGTTGATATCTGGATCGTTTAACGTCTTGAACAGACTGACATTCGATTAAAAATCCTCTTCCTGGCCGTCGAGTTCCAGAATCTTCCAGCCCTCGTTGCCCTTCATGAGCACGAAGACCGAGTCGTCCTCGAGGTTTTTGTCCAGCTTGCCCACCTGCACGCGGTAGGTCCCGAAGGCGCGGACCTCGGCCACGTCCTTGTCCAGGTAGACCAGCTCGAAGCCGAGGCCGGAGGGGTCCACCCTGGCCGAGCGCAGGAGCTTGAAGGTGCCGCGCTGGCGCTGGATCTCCTTGAAGACCTCGAACTGGAAGTCGAAGCGGTCGCGCACGTGGGACGCGAAGAGCAGGTAGTAGTCGTCGTCCAGGGAGGTCTGTTTGACGTAGAAGTCCCGGAGCAGGGTCTTGATCTCGTCGGGCACGGCATTGGTCGTGTCGGCGGGCGGCGCCTGGGGCACGAATTTCCCGCCCCGAGCGGTCCCGTCGTCCGGCGCGGGCATGAGGGTCAGGTACAGCTTGACCTCGGACACGGCCAGCTTCATGCGCGCCAGGGGCACGCCCTCGGGAAAGACCGAGTCCACCACGATGCGGATGGACTTGAACGGCTTGCCCGGACATTTCACGACCTGCTCGCCCGGCTCGTCGCGCAGCCAAAAGGGGAACTCCGAGCCGTCGGGATAGACCACCCGGCCCGAGCGGATGCGCCGGAACTTCTCGAACTGCCCCGGCCCCTGGTGCCCGTTGTAGATGCCGAGCCCCGTGACCCGCACGGGCACGTCGAAGGCGAACTCCATCCACTGCCCTTCGCCCGAGGAGATGCTCCCCCCGGCCCAGGCCGTGGCCGGGTCCCCGTCCATGAGGTTCCCCGGCGCGTACTCGAGCCCCAAGTCCACCTTGAAGCTGGACACCCGGACGTCCACATTCAACGCCCAAGCCGCCCCGCCCCACAACAGGACGCCCGACACCATCAGCCCCAAGGCCACCAGACGAACATTTCGCATGACGCCCTCTCTACCACAACACGTCGGAATCCGTCCCGTATAAAAAGCGCTCCCCACGGCGCCGCCCCCCACCGGGGCGGCTCGGTCGGCGCAGCCCGACCGACAGCCCCTCCCCCGTGGCGATTCGCCCCCCCCCCCTCCCCCTTGGAGCGATTCGGTCGGCGCAGCCGCCCGACAGCGGCTCTCCCCCACGCGCCCGCACGCAGTCAGGCTTTCGAGAGTGGGTCAGCTGTGCATTTTCTTCCGGGGGGCTTTCACCGCAGCGTAGCCGTCTACGTGAGGATGAAAGCCCCCCCGGAAAAAATGTGCAGATGGCCCGCTATCGGAAGCCGCACCTACTAGGCGGGAAAGCGCGAAAAAAAGGGCGGCCCGCTCGGGCCGCCCTTTTTTATTCCGCGCTTTCCCGCCTAGTAGCGGTAGTGGTCGGGCTTGTAGGGGCCTTCGACATCGACCCCGATGTAATCGGCCTGCTTCTGGGTCAGCTTCTCCAGCTTCACGCCGAGACGGCCCAGGTGCAGGCGGGCGACCTCTTCATCCAGCTTCTTGGGCAGGATCATGACCTTGGGCTCATAGTCGTTCTTGGCCAGGTCCATCTGGGCCAACGCCTGGTTGGTGAAGGAGTTGGACATGACGAAGCTCGGGTGGCCGGTGGCGCAGCCGAGGTTGACCAGGCGGCCTTCGGCCAGGATGATGATGGACCGGCCGGACGTGAGGGTCCACTTGTCCACCTGGGGCTTGACGGTCTTCTTGGTGCAGCCCTTGGTCTTCTCCAGGTAGATCATCTCGATCTCGGAGTCGAAGTGGCCGATGTTGCACAGGATGGCCTCGTCCTTCATGGCCTCCATGTGGGCGCCGGTGACCACGTGGTAGTTGCCGGTGCAGGTGACGAAGATGTCGCCGCGCGGGGCGGCGTCGTCCATGGTGGTCACCTCGAAGCCCTCCATGGCGGCCTGCAGGGCGCAGATGGGGTCGATCTCGGTGATCAGGACGCGCGCGCCGAAGCCGCGCATGGACTGGGCGCAGCCCTTGCCCACGTCGCCGTAACCGACCACGACCACGACCTTGCCCGCCACCATGACGTCGGTGGCGCGCTTGATGCCGTCGGCCAGGGACTCGCGGCAGCCGTACAGGTTGTCGAACTTGGACTTGGTCACGGAGTCGTTGACGTTGATGGCCGGGAACAGGAGTTCGCCCGCGCGCTGCATCTCGTAGAGACGATGCACGCCGGTGGTGGTCTCCTCGGACACGCCGCGCACCTTCTTGGAGATGTCGGTCCACTTGGTCGGATTGGCCTTCACCGAGGCGCCCAGGCGGTCCATGATGATCTGGAACTCGTGGACGTCGTATTCCTTGTCGGCCAGGGACGGGTCGGCCTCGACCTTGACGCCCTGGTGGATGAGCAGGGTGGCGTCGCCGCCGTCGTCCACGATGAGGTCCGGGCCCGAGCCGTCGGGCCAGGTCAGGGCCTGCTCGGTGCACCACCAGTAGTCCTCCAGGGTCTCGCCCTTCCAGGCGAAGACCTTGGCCATGCCGGAGTCGGCGATGGCCGCGGCGGCGTGGTCCTGGGTGGAGAAGATGTTGCAGGACGCCCAGCGGATGTCCGCGCCGAGCGCGTGCAGGCACTTGATGAGCATGGCGGTCTGGATGGTCATGTGCAGGGAGCCGGTGACCTTGAGGCCCTTGAGCGGTTTTTCCGTGCCGTACTTCTCGATGATGGCCATGAGGCCGGGCATCTCGCGTTCGGACAGCTGCATTTCCATGTGGCCCCACTCGGCCAGGGAGAGGTCGGCCACCTTGTACTCGCAGGCGGGATCGACGGGCGTGACGTTTTTGGACATGGTTTCCTCCAAAGATGGGGTTGTTATCGTTTTTCGGCCTCGTACAGGACCACGACGAGGCCCATGTTGACCTTGAATTCCGTGACGGAGCGGATGTCGAAGCGCGCCTCCTCCAGCCAGCCGCACATGCTCTCGCGGGGGATGCCGAGTCGGCGGTCCCCGTACTCCGAGCGCATGAGCTCGTTCTGGTGCTGGTCGAACTCGGCGATGATCAGGCGGCCGCCGATCTTGAGCACGCGGCCCGCCTCGCGGATGGCGTCGAGCGGCATGGCCAGATGGTGCAGGACCAGGGACATGACCGTGCAGTCCGCCTCCCAGTCGCGCAGGGGCAGGTGAGTCATCTCCCCGATGCGCAGGGACATGCGCCCGTTGCCCGAGAAGCGCTCCTCGGCCAGCTCGAGCATCTTGGGCGAGTTGTCCACGCCGATGACCGAGCGCGACGAGCGGGACAGGATCTCGAGCATGTCGCCCGTGCCGCAGCCGATGTCCGCTGCGCAGTCGCACTCGGGCAGCCGGGCCTGGATCTCGCGGCCCAGGTCCAGGTCGCCCAGGACCTCGGCGGTCATGCGGTCCCACTCGGGCGCGATGTCGTCGAAGAACTGGCGGGTGGCCGCCGTGCGCTCCAGGATGACCTTCTCGGCCCGGTTGCGGTCCCGCTTGAGCTCGGGCTCGCCGGACATGAGTTCGCGCACGCCGTTGAGGAACGCGCGGCCCTGTCCGTCCTCGCTGGCCCGGTAAAAGGCCCACAGGCCCTCGCGGCGCACGTGCACCAGCCCGGACTCGGACAAAATCTTGAGATGCCGCGAAATCCGCGACTGCCCCATCTCCATGACCTGCACGATCTCGCCCACGTTGAGCTCGTATTCCAGCAGGACATTGACCAGGCGCGCCCGGGTTTCGTCAGACAACGCTTTGCAATACTTTATTATTTCCATTTGATTCGCTCTATATCAGGATATCTTGATATACGGAACAGCTCTTACCTACATAAGAAGGGGCCACCGGTCAAGCCGCATCATTCACTCGCTTCCGGGTTTATCGTCCGGGACGCAAAGGGGTGCCCGCCATTTCAGGGGCAACAGGGCGTTTCCCTGCGGGCGGCGGTGATTCACGTCCACGCGGACCTTCTGAACGTCCGTCCACGGTCTGACCGACGGCAGAGGGGAACGGCGCGGGACGCGACCGAGCCAGGCGACCCGATTCCCCTGCCCACGGCCCGGTTCACCCCGTTCGGTCATTGCAAGTAACTCTCTGAAAAGAAGAAGAAAACCAAAGTTAATAATTGCACCTGCCCGGCCCCTTGCGTATAGGGCGGGAAACAACCGCACAGGAGTTACCATGAAACCTTTGTATCTCGCTTTTCTGGCCTGTCTCCTTCTTTCCGCCTGCTCCGCCGCGACCCAGAACATCCCGGTCAGCTCCAATCCCGACGGGGCCCAGGTCCTGGCCGACGGCCAGGCAGTGGGCACCACGCCGTGCAACGTGACCCTGGAAAAAACCCAGCCGCACATCCTGACCGTCAAGAAGGACGGCTACCGGCAGGTGGACGTCCAGATCACCCGCAAATACGACACCGCGGGCGTGACCCGCGACGCGGCCCAGACCGGCCTGTGGCAGAGCTCCAACGGGGCCGACACCGAAGGGGCCGTGGCCAACGCCCTCATGAGCGTCGGGGCCGAGGAGGAATCCGGCGACGCCTACGTGCTCTCGCCCGCCTCGGTGGTGGTCCGGCTTGAGCCCGTGAACGGCCAGCCCGCCGTGGCCCAGGCCGACGCGCCCGTGGTCATTTCGTCCGACCAGCTCGACCCGGCCGACCAGAAGCGGCTGGAGGAGAGCCGGACCGGGGACGTCTCGACCACCGAGCCCGCCACCCTGGGCAGCGCCGTGGCCGACGATCCGGCCAAGGAGGCCGAGGCCGTGCTCGAAGGCGCCGCCGTGGCCGCCCCCACCGTGGGCACGGACAAGGAATGGGGCAGCAGCCACACCTCCACCTCGCACAACAGCGACGGCTCCTACACGCAGACCACCACCAGCACCAAGGCCAGTGTCGGGGTCCACGTCAATCCCGTGGAGGCCGGACTCGAGGCCATCAAGCTCCTGGAGGGCGCCGAGGGCTCGAGCAGCCAGTCCGCCGAATAACCGCCGCCTTTCGCCGCGCGATCATCCAAGGGCCCTGCTCGCGCGGGGCCCTTTTTCTTTTCTGTGGGGGATCGGAGATCGCGGCATCGGTCCCGGAAGGGCCGTGTATCGACGCGCAACGACACGCGGCGGGGACAAGGACGGTGGGGCCGTAGCGGTCGCCGTCCAGGCCGGGCGCGGCTGCGTTCGGCGGCCATGGCGGCCGGGGAATATCCCGGCCCTTCTAGCCGGAGGGGGCGTCGCAGATGAGTGCGACGAGCCGGTCCCAGGAAAACCGTTCCTTGGTCAGCCGGGCGTTATCGGTCAGCTCCGCCAGCTTCGGGCCGTCCAGCCCCCTGACGAGCGCATCCGCCAACGCGGCGGCGTCGGACGGGGGGACGAGCAACCCGTTGCGGCCGTCTTCGATCACTTCCGCCAGATTGCCGACGCGCGTGGCCACCACGGGCTTGCCGAACCCGTATGCCAGCTGGGACACGCCGCTGCCCGATGCCGAGCGGTACGGCTGGACGACCAGGTCGGCGGCGGCAAAGTACCTGCCCAGGTGCTCGTTCGGGACGTACTCATCGACCAGGCGCACGTGTTCGCCGAGGCCCAGGCGGTCCAGCTGTTCCAGGTACGCGTCCTTGTCCTTCCAGAACTCCCCGACGACCATGAGGGTCACGTCGCGGGACGCCAGGACCGAGGGCATGGCCTCCAACAGGACGTCCAGCCCCTTGTACGGACGGACGAAACCGAAAAACAGCAGGACGTTCCCGGAGAGATTCAGTTCCCGGACGGCCTGTTCGCGGTCCATGCTCCCCCCGGCCAGGGAGACGTAGGTGGGATGGAACCCGGTCACCACCGGGAAATCCGCGCCCAGCAGGGCCTTCGCCTTTTCGCTCTCCTGTTGCGACTGGGTGACGATGCGGTCCGCGCGGGACAGCGTCAGGCGGGTGATCGCCCGCTTGAGGGCAGACGGCTCATGCTCCAGGACGTTGTGGCACAGGAAAACGACGCGGGTGGGCAGGAACCACCGCACCCAGGTGATCAGGACCAGGTAGAGCGGCGCCCAGAAGACCACCCACCAGGGCAGGACGAGCAGGTCGGGCTTGAAGCGCACCACGGCCCTGGCCGTTTGCAGCCAGGTGAAGGGGTTGACCGAATCCACCAGGAAATCCACGCCCTCCACATGCAGTCCGTCGGCGCTGGGGTCCTTGTCCGACTTTCCGGGGAACAGGATCGCCGGGTACTGCCGCTTGTACGAGATGAACTGGACCTCGTGATCCTTTTTCAGGGCCTCGCAGAGCAGCGTCGTGTGGTGCGAGATGCCGCCCCGATAGGGATGCGTTGGACCGACAAGACTAACGCGCATGGGGTGCCCCCTATTTGGAATCGTGCTCTTCGGCCGTGTCCGCGTTCTCGGGCAAGGGCCGTTGCCGCTGCTGGAAGCGGATCTCCTCGAGCAGCCGCCGGTTGGCCGAGAGCAGGTCCGCGACAAAGGCGATCAGGAACGTCTGGAAACCCATGCCCGCCAGCGAGCCGGCCAGGATCAAGGACTGGACGTGGCCGCTGCCGCCGCTGGTGAAATAGTAGAAGAGGAAGCGAACCCCGATGAGGGCTCCGGCGGAAAACAGGATCGCCGCGATGAGGGAAAAGAACAGGAACGGCTTGTAGACGACGAAGATCCGCACAATGGTGAAGATGCTGCGCTTGATGTACGAGGGGATGCCCTTGACCAGCCGGGAGGGCCGCAGGTCCTCGTTGACCTGGACCGGGACCGAGGCCACGGACATGCCCTTCTGGCCCGCCTGGATGATGGTCTCCAGCGTGTAGGTGTAGTTGTTGAAGACCATCAGCTGCTGCGCCGCCTCCCTGGACATGGCGCGAAAACCGCTGGGCGCGTCCGGCACGTCGGTCTGGCTGGCCACGCGCACGACCCAGCTGCCCAGCTTCTGCAACAGCTTCTTGAGCGGGGAGAAGTGCTCGATGGAGGTGATCGGGCGCTCCCCGATGACCAGGTCCGCCCTGCCTTCCAAAACGGGCCGGACCAACTCGGGAATGTCGCCCGCGTTGTACTGGTTGTCGGCGTCCGTGTTGACGATCACGTCCGCCCCGAGGGACAGGCAGGCGTTCAGGCCGGTCATGAAGGCCGCGGCCAGCCCCTTGTTCTTGGAATGGCGCACCACGTGGTCCACGCCGTGCCGCTTCGCCTCTTCCACGGTATTGTCCCGGCTGCCGTCGTCGATGACCAGCCACTCGACCTCCGTGAATCCGGGGACGGTGCGCGGGAGTTCGGCGAGCGCAATGCCCAGCGTCTTCTCTTCATTGTAACACGGGACCTGAATGATCAACTTCATGCTGTGACTCCATGCTGAACGTCGAAAGAAATGTCGTCTTCGCCGTACATCTCGAATATTGCGCCGGGCGGGTCCCTTCCGGCCCCCGCCCCGCATGACGGACTTGTCCGATCCGGCAACTGTCAAACGTATCCTTGCAACCGGCGCGAACCGGATGCGGGCACCCTAGCCTATCCGCGCTCCGGATTCCAGCCGATCCGCCCGGCCGTTGCAAACTCCCGCGGCGCCGCCCCACGGCGCGAAAACATCCCGGCGGCCATGCGGCCTCCCGGTCCTCAATACTCCGTCAGGATCACCGCGCGGTCATCCCACTCCCCCGCGAACCCGTTCCGCTCCATCAACAGATAGGTCTTCCCGTCCCTGGTCAGCGCCGGGAAATCCTCCAGGCTGAGGCCATGGGACCGGTCGTAATAGGGCACGTTCCCATGATACCTGATCTCCGTATAGAGCGCGCGGTACTTGTGGATGCCCTTGACGGTATGCTTCTCGTCCTCCCCCTCGGGGATGAACACGGGCAGCCCTTCGGCGCGGGCCTGCCGGACGGTCTCCATGACGCGGGCGGTCCGCATGCAGCCGGTGTCCGCATGCACGGCCGGGACGGCGTACCTGGCGATGAGCAGGACCAGGGCCGCGAAAAGGACCGCCCGGATGCCCCGCTCCCCCAGCCGGACCGGCAACCGGCATTTCCGGGCCAGTCCTTCGAAACGGACGGTGGACAGGAAGAGCATCATGATCAGGATGGCCAGTTCGAACTCGACGAACTGGTAGCGGAAAAGCATCCGCTCCGGCCTGTTGAAGGGGAACACCGAGGTGATGGCGTAGGCGTGGCCGAGGAACCCGAAGAGAAACGGCACGGCCGGGATATAGATGTTCCGCCATTTCCTCAGCAGGGCGGAGACCGAGACCAGGAATGTGCCGTACAGCAGGATGGAGACGAACCCGCCCGGATGTCGGAAGTAGACCAGGAAATTGGCGAGGTATTCGGTCAGCGAGACGGAATAGGACTGCCAGTTCCGGACGGCGGCATCAATGGTGCGGATGGGGCGATGGGAATGCTGGATCAGCTCAAGGCGGCCCAGCGACGCCCCGGTCAGCAGGTCGAAGACGGCGGTCTCGGCGGCGTAGACGACGAGGAACACCCCCAGGAAACAGAGGACGTAGCGGACCCGGGCGCCCATGCCGTCCGCCAGCATCCAGATGAGGAGGAGAAAGGCGGGCAGATAGTAGATGGACGTGACCTTGGCCCCGTAGGCCAGGGAGAAGAACAGCGCACTGGCGATCATGTTCGCCATGCCGCCGTCGTCCCGCCAGCGGGTCAGGCAATAGAGCGCCCCGAGCAGATAGGTGATGACCGCCCCCATGGGCAGAATCTGGCTTCCCAGCCGGATCATGGGCAGGGACAGGACGATCAGGATGCCGCCGACCAGGCCGACGCGCCACGACCGGAGTCTTGCCAGCAGCAGGAACCCGAAGACCACCGTCAGGGTGGACAGGAAAAAGGGCCAGACATAGTAGACCGTGGGCGCGGTGCCGAACCATTTCTGGATGAAAAAGACAGGAATGTTGACAGCCCAGCGGCACGCATGGTGGTTCCAGCTGGCCGGAAGGTCCCCGAAGAGCACGTACTGCTTGACGAGCATCCATTTGTAGACGGCGTCGCCGCCGTCCTCGACGAGTTCCGAAGTGAGGAAGCGGAAGAGCAACGACAGGGCGACCAGGAACAGGAGGCAGCCATACAACGCGTATCGCCGCCCGCGGGCGTCTTCTTTCAAAACCGTTGCCTCACGCATCGAAACCTCTTCGCATCTCCCGGAACTCGGCCGTTTGCGGACGTTGGGCAGGGGAAAGCGGGAAAAAACGCCGTTTCCCGCCGGGTGCGTTCCCTGGCCGCGACGGGGTGGATGCGGGGAGTCCCCGCCCGCGTCGCCCTCCTCCGGGCCGAACGGCCGAATGTTCCTCTCGGATTCGCCCCGGGGCTTGTCACACGTCTCGTCGAAAGAGCACTATCTCAAATAAATCATCAAGTAAAACGAAACTAATACATACAATCAAATGATACGCGCCCCCGCCGGTCACTCGCCCGCGCCTGCCTCCCGTGCCGGGATTCGGGTCCCCTGCGCCGACCGGCGCAAGGCGTGGACCATACCGATGCCTCCCAGCACAAAGGTCAGCCCCAGCATGACGCCGCGATCCAGGGTGCTGGCAAAAAAGCCCGCCTGGAAATTGAATCCCGTGGATGCAGCGAGAACGCCGATGACCCACTCCCTGACGCCCAGATTGCCCGGCGTCACGGTGACGAAGGTGAGCACCGAGGAAGCGGGCCCCACGATGAGGTAGAGCCAGATGGGCGCGGCGACACCAAAGGCCGTAAAGGAAATGTACAGGCGAAGACTGAAGAATATCTCCTGGCACAAAATGCAGCCGAGGACGGTCAACAGGGCCTTCGGCGTCTGGCGCATGGTCCTGTGGGCCTGCGTCAGTTTTTCCAACCGCCCTTGCAAGAAGCGATTGCGGACGGAGATCTTGGCAACGGGGAAAAAGAATGCCGCCAGGGCCGCAATGAACACTCCGGCGAAAAGACAGTAAACCGCCACGGGCACCGAATATCCCCCCAGCTTCAGACCCACCAACCCGAGGCAACAGAAAAAGCTCGCGATAAGAGCGAGCAACATAGTGCGGGCCATCATTATCCCGACAAAGGCTGAATAGTCCATCCCCACGACATTCTTAAAAAAACGCATCCGCACAATCGTGCCGAGGCTCATGGGAAGATAGTTCCCTAGCATTCCCGCAGTCATGACGAAAAAATTCTCCCAGAACCCGATACGCTTCCCGGCAAGCCGAGTGAAAACCAGCAGCGGAATGGAATTCGCCGTCCAGTTGAGCAGGACAAGGGCCGCCATCGCGACGAGTTGCCAGTACGGCAGCGACAACGTCCCCGCGAATGTACCCCGATGATTCCATAGATATGCGCCGAGGCCGACGAGAATGGACAGGGAAAGAAGGGCCTGTCCCCATTTTACAACTGTTTGTCTATCCATCTGCTCTCACTGCCCTTGGGGCTGAAGTACATCCGAATCCAGCCTCAAGCGCTTGGGCGTGCATCAAATGCTCGACGTCCAAACCGGCAAGCCGGCAAACCGTCGCCGGACGCATTGGCGGGAACCCTCGGGACGTCTCTGAGGCGAGCCCCGGACGTCCCTTCCTCTCGTGCGGCGGACACCCATGTTTTTGTTATGTTGGGCTTTGTACCTGCCTCCGAGGGATCACGCTTAATACGACAATAATAGTCGGCAGTCCATATAGAAGGGTGCGGTTCCGGACCCGCGGCCCGCCGGACCACGATCCTATAGAATACGCCGCCGCGCCGCACCGCTCTTTTGCGTTACATCTTTTCGCCCGTCTCCGGCAACGGGACGTCGGATCGCCCCGCGCTGCCCTTCTGGACGGCCGTCCGAGCGGCCGGACCGCCCTCCCCTCCACTTTTTTTGCACACCGGGGCCAAATGGGATTATGGTTGCGGAGGACGACGAATTTTTGCGATAGTACCCTAGGACATTCGCCAAGCCGGTGGGCGAAGCGCCACGGGGACTCTACCGGCCGGACAAGGAGCAGGACAATGTTCACGAAGATTTTGTTGGCGGTGACACCGCAGATCGACACGCAGACCGCGCCCAAGGCGGCCTTCGACCTGGCCCGTTCGCGCAATGCGGAAGTCATTTTGTTCCACGCCCTGCCCATTGCGCAGGACGCGTGGTGCGCCTTCGACGACCCGGCGGACCGGGACCGGCTGCTGGCTTCGGCCGAGGCCAGGATCGCCGAGTTCTTCCAGGAGGACCTCAAGGACGTCAGGCACTCCATCCGGGTGACCACGGGCGTGGCCCACGAGCAGATGCTCAAGATCATCCACGCCGAGGGCGTGGACCTCATCATCATGGGTCACCACACCCGGCCGCCGCACCGGGCCGACCGCATGTGGGGGGTGGTGGACACGACCATCCGCAAGGTCTGCGCCAACGTGTTCTGCCCGGTCATGGTGGTCACCAACCCCATGCCCGCCGGGGCGTCCATCAGGCGCATCGTCATGGCCACGGACTTTTCCACCCCGTCGGATTCGGCCCTGTGCTACGCGGTGCAGATGGCCGCCTCCTTCGGGGCGCACCTGGACATCTTCCACGTGCTCGACGTGGGCCAGGTCACGCCCAATCCCGAGTACTACATGCAGTCCATGGAGGTCTTCATCGACAAGGCCCTGGCCCGCATGCACAGCCGCTACGCCCGGGCCCTGGACGGCGTCGACCACGAGTTCCACTGCTGGGAGGGGCTGCCCTACGTGGAAATCCTCAAGCAGGCCCGCTGGCAGGAGGCGGACGTGGTCATCATGGCCCAGTACTCGTCCAGCGAGGACCACGCCAAGCCCTCGGTGGGGTCCACCACCATCCAGGTGGCGCTGTCGCCGGGTTGCCCGGCCATCCTGGTCAACTACCGCGCGCGCACGTGCATCTAGGAGCGACCATGGCCCGAACCCTCTGCGCCCTGGCCGCCCTGGCCTGCCTGCTCACGGCCTTCGGCTGCGGCGTGCCCAAACAGAAGATTCCGGTGTCCACCGACCCGCTGGGCGCCGTGGTGTACGCCGACGGCGACAGGGCCTGCGGGTCCACGCCCTGCTCGGTCCGTCTGGACCGCCGGTCCGACCATCTCCTGACCATCGTCAAGGAGGGGTACGAGCAGGTCGAGGTCGTGGTGCGCCGCGAGTTCAAACCGGACCGCGCCATCCGCGACGGGGTCATCTCCGGGATCATCAAGGGCGGCGACCCCGAGGCCGTGGCCGCGGAAACGGCCAGGGAGGTGGACGAGCAGGAGCGCAGCGGCGAGGCCTACGTGCTCGAACCGTCCATCGTGACCATCCGGCTGACGCCCAAGGGCACGGGGATATGACCATGGCCTACCGACGCACAACGGACCGGCCCAAGCGCCGGAACAAGGCCCAGAGCGTGGGCGACGCCCTGCCGGGCCTGCTGGACGGCCTGGACCGGGCGGGCGGCCGCAGGCTGGTCATGCTGTGGCGGGCCTGGGACGAGCTGCTCGGCGACATGGCCGCCATGGCGCGGCCCGTGGGTCATCGCGGCGGCAGGCTGGTCCTGGCCGCGGGCGATCCCATCGTCATGCAGGAGGCCCAGTATCTCGGCCCCATGATCCTCAAAAAGGTCAATGAATTTTTGGGACAGGAAGTCTTTGACAAAGTGGTGTTCGAACTGCTAAACGGCAGAGTTCCTTTGGACGGAGTGATCCGGCCGGAGGCCCCTAAGCCTCCGAGGAAACTTAAAAAACCTGAGAAGTTAGGCAGCTTGAATGAGCAGCTGGACCCGGATTCGCCTGTTGGCAGGTGCTACCGGGCCTACCAGCGAATGTTTGACGACTCGTAACACAATTCCGCTTCAGGTATTTTTTTAAGGAGTACACCATGAGCGAAGAAGTAAAAGAGATTTCCTTTGACGAGCTTGGCCTGACCAAGCCCCTTGAGAAGATGACCGCCAAGGAGCTGCGTGCCCTGTGCATGGACAAGCTCCCCATGATCTCCGGCGCCTCCGGCAAGGAAAAGGAAGTGCTGGTCCAGGAGATCAAGGAAGTCTTCGGCATCGTCGAAGAGGAGCAGATCTCCCCCTACAAGAAGCAGATCCACGAGATCAAGCGGCAGATCCGCGCCCTGCGCGAGAAGAAGAGCGCGACCGAGGACCGTACCCAGCGCGATCGCATCCGCCGTCAGATCACCAAGCTGAAGAAGCGCACCCGTCGGCTCGCCCGGGCCGTCTAAATTGTGCAAAAAAGAAGTTGACATAAAAGGGGCCAACCCTTAAATCAACTTCTCGCTGTTGGGCTGTCGTTCAATTGGCAGGACGACGGATTCTGGCTCCGTTAATCAAGGTTCGAGTCCTTGCAGCCCAGCCACCTGCGTCCCCATCGTCTAGCCTGGTCCAGGACGACGGCCTTTCACGCCGTTAACAGGGGTTCAAATCCCCTTGGGGACGCCAAGGAAATACAAGGCCTTACGCACACCGCGTAAGGCCTTTTCCTTTTCACGTGTCACCCGCAAGTGTCATTTTTCCGGGATCAGCTCCCGACCGCATCGCCCAGGGCCGCATCCAGGGCATCCACGGCACCGGTGGTCTTCTTCACCCGGAGGATGTAGCGCTGGGTCGTGGCAATGGACTTGTGCCGAAGCAGGTGCTTCACTTCCATGATGGTCGCACCGTTGTCGATAGCCACTCGGGCCGCCAGGTGGCGGATGCCATGAAAGCCGAACGGCTTCACCCCGGCTTCGGTGCACAACCGCTTCAGCCACCGATTGTTAGGGTCCAAAAGACCGTTGAATCGATTGCCGAAGACCAGGTCCTCGGCGCCGGACACCAGCTTCCATTCGGCCAGCTTGGCTCGAAGCCCTGCGGACATGGGGAGCTCATCGAATTCCGCGTTTCCGCTTCGACGCTTCCGTGTCCAGTAGCCGACAAGCCCTAATCCGAAGTCGACCTCGCTCCACTTGAGCTTCCAGAGCTCGCTCCTGCGCGGCGCGGTATGGAAGGCCAGCAACAGCAGTTGCCGACGACGAGGCCCGGCCAGGTCCAGCACCTTGCGGAAATCGTCCAGCGGCGGGACATAGCGCGGGTGGCGATCCTCGGGGAACCTGTCCACATGCTGAAAGGGATTGTCCCGGTCCAGATTGAGGTACTTGATCCCCCACACCCAGGCTGCGGCAAGGTTCTTGCGATCCTTGTTCGCCGAATTTCCGGATACCGCCTTGGAAACCCTGGCCAGATGTTCCAGAGCCACGTGAAGGCTGATTCGCCCGACCAGCGACCGGTCGTCCCTGAGGAAAGACCCCAGTCGCGGGAAAGCCAACCGCTTTTCGTTGTAGGTCTTCCGGCACATCGTGGCCTCGACGTGATCGAGGTAACGATTCGCCCATTCCGTCACGGTCAGAGCCCGGCCAATCACATCGGCCTTGGCAGGGTTTCTCTGATCGGCCACCTTCAATGCCTTGACGGTTTCGCCTTCCCAATCCTCTGCCTGTCTCTTGGTTTCAAAGAACTTCGTGCGCCTGATGATCGGACCATGTGTCGGGGCGAAACGCACCACGCCCCTCCACCGTTTTCCTTCCTTGTAAGGCATATTTTCTCCTGCAGGGAAGGTCGCTTACCAGTATTGAAGTTACCAAATGCCATGACGATCCGTCAAATCTGACCGGCTACCGCCTTCGTCCGTGACTGGCGTCTTTTCTGCATGGCCGACCTGTCCCCTGGCGATGTACGCCTTGAGCAGATCATGGTGAAATCGGATGCCCCGTTTCCCAATCCGAAAAGCCCCCAGCGCGGCAAGCATGGCCGGAGTTCTGACCAGGCTTTCCGAACAATTCAGGATTCGGGCGACATCCTTGACCTTCAATGCGTTCGACATGCGACCTAAACCAAAAGGTTAAACACCTGTCCCGGTGCGGGACTCCCAGCCAACCCTTCAGTTTAAGCACGCCGGTATATTTGAGAGCAAGGAACCGGAAACGGATATTTTCACTTTTTCTACAAGTATTGCTCCTGCCCAGTGAAAGTCCTCCGCGCCCATCGGCCACAAGCCGACGGGCGCGGAGGACGGTTGCCTGGAGATGAATCGCTCAGGCGATTCATCTCCAGGCAACCTCACGCCCAAAAGGAAACCCCACCGGGAATGGCGGGGCTTCTTCTAACGGGAACTGCCAAGGTAGGCATCGGACACATCCCGCCTTCCTGCGGAATGTCCTGCGGTCACTTCGATTTCGTCACGGGCTTCGGCGTCAAGCCGAGGCCATTCATCCCCTGCCACGTCATAGGCAGTTTGTTGCAAGACTTTTACTGAAGAGTGCTGATTGGGCGGCTGAAAGCCCGTGTGCTTAACGTACAGGCGGTGAAACCGTTCATGACGGTTGCTGTGCAGCGTCCACCCACTTTCTTTCTTGGTAAACCCGCAAAGCCTAGCCGCGTAGGACAGTTTTTCCTGCCACTTGTCGCCCATCCCTTCAGGCATGAGATTATGTACCCCCGGTCTGTTGGATTGACTGATATATGGCAACGCCCGTTCCAGAGCGTCCTGCTGCTTGTCGGACAGATTGGTCAGCGTCCTCGGCCGTCCCCCTTTCGTCCCATACTGGACGAGCAGGCTGCGGCCTTCCCTATTCCAGTCCTTGACCAGATCGACTTTGGCCGACTCTTCTCGACGAAGGCCCAGTTCCCATTGCAGGCGAATTTGGGCGGCACACCGGGAACCGTATTCATAGCCAAACTCGTTTTCCAGCTTGTCGATTGCCCCCTGCACGAAGGCGGGGGCAACCGCTTTGCTGTTGGCGTTGGCAATGCTGCCCCGCCGGACGTCGAACACGTCATTGGTCGGGCTGATGCCGGTATTTCCGTAGGCCTTGCAAAGGGCACGGGCCGCCGAAAAAATTTCGGTGATGCGCCCGTCACCCTTGCCTTCTTCCTGCATTTGCCGGGCAACATCCGAAAAGTGCTTGTTCGTGACATTGGTCCATTTGCGAACCCCGAACCCTGCACGGCGAAGCCGCTTGGCAAAAGTTCGGGCATTCTGACGGACCCTATTCTGCTTCGAACGCGGGCCGGACAGGGTTGCCCTGTTCGCGCCCAGTACCAGACTGATGGATTTCATGTGAATCTCCTTCCTGAAATTCGGGGCAACGCCCCGGGACAAAGCAGGTCAGACCTTCCCCGTTTGCCGGGAAATGACCTGCCTATGGCGCGAATGCGCCACACAACAACCGACACGGGACAAATCAATGTCCGTTTCCCACTGAAGGAAAATTCAGGAATCCATTTAATAAGGTGTGCCACCACGCAGGCTCATTCGTCCTGCGCATAAAGCGGTGGCCGTGGGGGAATTTCGACAACGGCAGATTTGTAGATACCTGTCGTTTGTCCGGCGGGGGTGCTGTGTTTCAGCCTGGCGTTTGGATGTGAAAGCGTGCCGTTTGGAAATGAACGGCAGCGAAGTCTTTGGCGTTACGGCATGTTAGTGCCTACTTAAGCGTTCATCAGTTTAGACTTGCGTCAAAACTTATGAACGCGCCTTGGGTGCGTTTTACCTCCTTCTGGTGACCGATTTATCCGGTGGATATGCCCAACCATATGACGCCACGAAACTTTCGCGCAAGCTTCTGCGAAGGGATATTTGCTCCTCCCGCCGTTTTTCCAGCGAGCGTGACGCAAGCAGCCGCCACGGCAAGGCCAAGCCCTTCGGGCGGACGCTTCGCGATCCGGCCTTGCCCCGGCGACTTTGCTTGCGTCGTCATCAACGCAGGCGACGGCGAGAGGGATGGCGGATTCGACTCCGGCTCAAGGGATATCCTCAGATCCCTGCTCACGCATCCACCCCAAAAAAGCAACAAATCCCTTGCTACTGATTAGCAACTTATTTATTAACAGGGTTAAGCAATTAGTTGCTTAACACTGTTAATAAGGTGGTTGATTAACCATGGCTGAAGATGATGACGTTGACCTCACCCCCGTGAAGACCCCGGAACAATTGTTGAAGGAAGAAGTCGGGCTTTATCTGAAGATTGTCCGGGAGAATCGGCATAAGCCCCTCAGATGGGTTGCCCAGAAGTTGGGATACTCCAGCTCGTTCATATCCCAGATCGAGAAAGGGCGCGCTCCCATTCCACTGGATCGGGTCCTAGACTTTTCCTTGGCCTATGACCTCCCCATACCGGAGTTCGTTCGTATCGTTCTCGTCACCATGCACAACGACACGTATAAGGCGTTGATGAGCATACTGGAAAATGACCCGGAAATGGCTCATGCAGCTGAGCAGTGCCACTCGACGAACGATCCGAAACTACAAGCCAAACGACGTAAAGCCCTCAATCCGGGGCTGAGCTCAAAGTCGCTTGACCGGATGCGAACATTCATCTTGAAAAACCAAAAACCGGAATACGGGAAACCGATGGCAGGTGACGCTTGAAAGACCTTCGGAAACAAGACTATCTGGGGGTGACCTCATCGTCGGAAGACGGCGACATCCACAACAATGACGCCTACCTGTTTCTGGGGAATTGTCCTGCCCATCGGTACGAAGCCATAATCACGGACCCACCTTACGAAATCGGAATTGCAAGCAAGGAATGGGATTGTAAAGAGCTACAGATCGACGTCCTGGCTTACCAGTTTCATCGGGTCCTGAAACCTGGCGGCAATGTTTTTGTCTTCTGCTCGGACTTTCAATTCGGCACCTGGTATCGAGAACTCTCCCGCTACTTCACCAAGTTGCGCAAGTATGCTTGGTGCAAGCCTGATTCAGTCGGGTACAACAAAGGTATGTTTCAGGAAAGCTTTGAACTCGGGCTACATGCCTGCTCGGACGATTCATACTTCGACATGGGGAATTATTATAAAAATCATACCGTCATAGGGAAAACATCGGGAAAGGAACGGATAATGCCTGACCCAGATGAAGAGTGGACAAAGGGAAAAGGCTCCAAGGCCCTTCACCCCACTCAAAAATCTCTGGAGGTAATCAAAAACCTGGTTTCCGCATTGAGCAAAGAAGGCGACACGATTCTTGATCCCTTTTCAGGCACCGGAACTCTGAGGGTCGCAGCCAAGCAGTTGGGCAGAAAATTTGAGATGATCGATTATGGATTCCGAAACCACATTGCGGCTTGGGATAGGATCTTAGGAAAAGAGTGAGTTCGTTACATTGAATGAACGTTTGGTCATATTTGTATTCAAGGACGGAGGTTAAGGGGTCATAACCTCAAAAATCCCTGCCCTCTGGCAGCCTTCGAGAAAAGCCAATTTGAGAAAGTTACTGTTGGCAACCGGAGACTTTGCCGTTTGTTGTTTGATGTCATTTATCGAGTCGGCAGGAACAATTCCACGGTCTTGCATAATACGAACTTGCTCCAACCAGTCCTTGGCATCACTACCGCAACATTTTGCCTTGTAACGCTCTTCGATGCCGTACATTTCTTTCCAGGTTTCAATCTCCTCATGGATGGCAGCTGGGCCGAACGTGAGTTGAATGTCGGTGGACATCAGACGATCAATATCTGGGCTGTGTAGATCGACAGCAATCTCAATTCGGTGACCACCCGTCGCATAGGGGTAAAAAGACTTACGTCGCCCGACCGTATTGTATGCAGGGTCTTTGCTGAGTTTATAGGTGCTGTTGCATTCGTTACAGGCCGGGGCCAAGTTATGAAAATTGATAGAATTGAATGGATATAGAGCCTTGGGGAAATAGTGATCGTAAGCCTCACGCCTGGTGTGGTGCATGCCTTTTATATCACCGAGGCCACAAAAAGGACATTTCCCGGTAGTATTAGCGTGAATAAAAGCCTTATAGTGGTCATCAATATCGCCGATTTTTTCCCGTAGCGCCACAAGTCCAAGCAAGCCCTGAGAATAAAGTCCCTTAAAAAAAGAAGCCAATTGCTCGCCCAGGATGGGATGGATGACAGAAATATCTGCATAGCGAACGATCTGGACAGCAGGGGCATTGGCACATATTTTTTCGATGTCGTTGTTGGCCTGATACCACTGTTTCAGATGGCTAATCTGGGGTGATGTCAAATCAGCAAAAAGTTCATAAATTAATTTGATATCACTATAGAATTGTTTACCCCGCTCGGGGGCCCTTGCGGCAAAGCCGAAAGAGGAGAGAACTTCTCTTAAGTCTGGCTTATCGTCAAACAGGTCAAGACTGAAATCCAATCCAATTGGTGCTTTACACCACACTTCGGAAAAAATGTAATCGATGAATTCTTGCATTTTTTCCATCGCATGGGGGACATAGGTGTAGGCGAACAGCATTAACTCTGTCCTTCCATACTGTCGAGAATGGTCTTGATGAGCAGAACTTTTTCTACCGAATCGCCTAGTTGGCGATTGATCTCCGCAATTACCTGATCTTTATCCTCACCTTCTTCAAACCGGCGGCGGAGGGCGTCTAGCTGCGACTGAGCATGACCGCCAATGGTCTCACGTTTGTCAAAGGTAGCCATGGTGATCTTGTTGATGGACGAACCCAAGGTATTGTAGTCGGGACGGATCACGGAAACTATCCCATTGGTCTTATTGAATACCAACACCTTGTCTGGGCTACTGTCTGAGATCAAAAACGGTGTGTGAGTGGTAATCAGCATCTCGTGGTTATCGCCAGCCCCCTTAAAACAGTCGTGTAGCCGGGATATAAAACTTGAACGCCAGTTCGGGTTAAAGTGCGTTTCCGGCTCATCAAGCAAAAAGAGGCTTTGGGTATTCTTAAACAACAAACAAAGGCCAAGGCTATGCAACAATTGGTGTTCACCGTCAGATAGGGACTTAAGAAGAACGGGCTCTTCCACTCCTTCCTTCTTGAGCCAAAAATCTTTAAAACGGACAATACGTTCATCTGACGCCAACGTTGGGACGGTTTCCGAAACATACAGGCTGTCTGATTGATAAAGATCCGACTTGAGAGTGTCGCTTACCGAGAAAAGATTAAGCATCAAAAGGACTTGAAACGCCTGAAAAAGGGCTATGGGAGACTTGTTAACCTCAAAGTCAAAATTATTAGAAAAAGCCTGCTTTGTTTCTTCTGTAACGTAATAGTCCAGATAAAGTGAATCTGTTGCTTCGTCTTCATATGAACACGTTGCACAGCGCTTCAATCGACTAATCAGCTTATCTGATTCTTCTTCACCTTCGAGCAATTCTATTAAATTTGCTCTGTATGTTGATCTAGACTCATCTCCTGTTTCTGTTATCTCGATTGCAGGATGGTTTAGCCCGACCTCTTGCATCTTCCGAGGTCTTGGATTTTCGCCTCGACTAAATCCAAGCGCCTGGTCCAGGCTGACCTCGATACTTAGACGAATAATAATACGAAATTTTATTATTTCTTCAATTCCGACATCTTCACGAAACGGCTTGAGGGTCTCCCGATCATGATAGAGTAAATTACAAAGTAAAATTGCTTGGCTGAAGTTGCTATCTAGGTAAGCCAGGCGTGATTCCGGACGGCCGGGATAGTCTAATTGGTTTTGAAGTGCGTCCCAATATTCGTCGAACTGAACAAAGCGCATCTTAAAAAATGGCAGGCTGAGGATTTCATTTTCCCCAGACGAATAACCCAGTACAAATTCGGGTAGAATTTTACGAATTTTTTGTCCGTCAATCAGCTCTTCTTGTTCTCCGGTTTTGAGGTCGGTTTGGGTGACCACGGGATGTTTCCCCAGTTCTTTGGATATATGTATCTCCACCGGGCGTATACGATCTCGGAATTCTGTTACTCCGGCTAATGTTCTGCCAGCCTGAGCGACTCCTGCGGATGCAGGGGTATAGTAATTCTTGTCTATCAGATTAAATCTATATGTAAGTTCAAAAGCATCTGGCGTAGACACTGACCCTTGAAATCCATTGGGGTTTGCCTCTTCGTCATAAACAAAGCTATCTGGCTTATTTGCCAAATAAATACATTCCATATGATAAAAAATCGCCGCAAGCACTTCCAGCAGATTTGATTTGCCACTGCCATTGGGCCCCGCACAGACAAAAGGAGCGAATCCTTGCTCCTCCTCCAAATCCCATTCGCTACGAAAGCGGTATTCGAATCCCGTCTGAAGGCTGCGAAACCCTTTGGGATCAGTGATCTTGATATAAAGCAACTTCATGGTGTTCAGCGTTAGGCGGGAGCCACTTGCAAAGAATTAATTCCAGTAGCGAAAGCCTGAATCAAGGTGCCGTTTTCTATAAGTTTAAAAATCATGTCCTTCAGGCTGTCGTAGTCTGCAATAGTTATTTTGGGCTCCCCATCTCGTCCCCAATCTTCAAACAACCCATCATGATCCAACTCAATCATCTTGTTCAGAACTTTCTCCAGAAATAGTTGAGCAGAAAAAGTCTCACCAACCCTCATCTGCCCGATGCATTCTTTTAACCACTGCTCAATGGTCGGCTTGCGCCCATCGGGCGTCGCCAACTCCAGTAATGCTTCAATGTCTGGAGTCGAAAGTTCCAGAGACCTAATGGCTGTATTGTCTTCTTGTATCTCCTGAGGTTGATACTCTTCGGCCATAGCATCTTGTTGCTCATCGGGCAGAACAATTCGAGACAAATCCAGTTCACCATTGAATGCCTTCTGGCTCAAGGCACCATAGAGGTATTCCATATCGGCCAGGCTTTGCTGATAGCGAGATTTGAGGTCTTCGACCTTTTCAACGATTGTGGCGAACCTTTCTCGATCTTTGTCCAGAGGACAGATAACGGGCAAAGGGCGTAATGTCTCAATATTAATGTTTGCCCTTGCCGCTTCAGGCGCTCTAGCTCTGAGCACTGGTTTCCAGAAACGGAGCAAAAATTCTATGAAAACAGATTCTGTTTCTTTGGTTGCAGACTTTGGAGTAATGCCGATGACGGAGTCAGGGGCATAGGTGGGAATTTGAAGAATGGCTGTTTCGCCGATTGTCGCGCCAACAATTGCGATCACAATCGTGCCGACATCGAATTTTTTGCTGACTTTGATGCCAAGCTCGTTAAGCGTCTGGGTATATTCTCGAAGCCGTCCGTTCGATCGACTTATGTCTCCAGTTTGAATAAATGGATAGGCCCCATTATAAAATTTCGGGTCATTCCGTGGGCGTGGCGAGAACCGACCTCGCTCAATTGTTGCTAGTTCTCCAAGTAATTCCGTCTCCCACCCCATCTCATTCCTCACGGGATCGCCGAACATCTTCAGAAACACGCTTTTGAGCAGGTCGTCGAGTTGTTGCAGGTGTTGCTTGCGCCGGGCGATCAGTCCTTCTACTTTGCCGAGCAGATGGGCAATACGCTTTTGGTCGTCGAACGAAGGGAATGGGATCTCTAACCCTAAGAAATCTACTTTGGAAAGGCTTCTTCTACGAGCGACAGCACCCTTCATCTTTGATGCGTAAATCTGGCGGGCCTGATTAGAACGCAAATATCTTTCAAGGTATGGTATAAAAGTATCATTTGGGGACTTAAGCTTCCAAATGTCATATGCTGGGCTTACAATCCCAGCCGGATATTTTGTTTGGAACCCCAGAACCCCTTCGTCTATTGGGAAGCCAACAACTAGCTCATTTCGGTGAGCAATCCGATATTTGGTTGTGTCTCGACTTGCGACACGCTTTTTGAATTTTTCCGATTGGTCGACAAGCCCATCACTCATTGTGATTGAAAGAATTGGGAGATCCTGCTTACCGGCTCTATCGGTACCGGATTTATCTAGTAGTGCATCAAGTGTACGAAAGCCCCAGGTCATCCAATCATCTCCCTCAGTCCCAGCAGTTCCCGAACAATCCCACTTTTAACTTTGCCTAAGCTCTCGTCTTCCACCTCGCCGACTTCTTCCTTCAGAAGCCGCTTCAGAATTACCCCCGGCGCATCATACTTGACCTCCTCAAACACCTCCTTCTTGTACCGCGACATAGAAAGGTCATAGCCGTTCTTTTCGTCTGCGATTTCAGCTCGCGGCACCATAAACCATTTCGCGGTGCGATCTATATCCTTCTCCGTATTCCGCTCATGGAACCGGGCGACGATATCCAGCAAATCCCCATATCCTTCCTGTTTGCTGCGCTTGTCGTCCAGGGAGTAGCCGTCGGCCTGCATCTCGTAGAACCAGACATGCTCCGTGGCCGCTTGCGTCACTTTTTCTTTCGGCCCCCATACCTTGGTAAAAAGCAGGATTGCGGTGCTGACCCCGGCATAGGGCTTGAACACGCCGCTTGGCATAGTGATCACAGCCTTGAGGTCGCAACGGTCCACCAATATCTCGCGCAGGGCCTTGAAGGCCTTGCCCGAGCCGAACAACACCCCCTGCGGAACGATGACGCAGGCAGTGCCACCTTTTTTCAGCAGACGATAAAAATTATCGACAAAAAGCAACTCGGTCTTGGTGGTGGCTACCGTGAGGTTCTCGTTAATATCGCCCTTGTCGATGCTGCCGGTAAAGGGCGGGTTGGCCATGACGATGTCGTATTCACCCTCCTCAAGATAGCTCTTAGAGAGGGTGTCCTTGTAGTCGATGTTCGGCTCGTCGATGCCGTGCATCATCAGGTTCATTAGTCCCAGGCGCACCATGGTGACATCAATGTCGTAGCCGAAGAGCGAAGCTTGCAGGATGGCCTGAGCCTTTTCGGTGAGCCCCGCAGCCACCGAGGTACGGACAAAACCGTCTTCGTCGGGCTGTAGATCCTTGGCCCCGGCCTTTTTCGCCAACTCCGTGACGATGTACTGGTAGGCCCCAAGCAGGAAGCCGCCGGAACCGCAGGCCGGATCGGCGATGCGATGGCCCAGTTGCGGACGCACCAAATCGGCCATCAGCTTGATGATGTGGCGTGGAGTGCGGAACTGGCCGTTTTTGCCCGCCGTGGCGATCTCGGAGAGAAGCATTTCGTAGACATCGCCCTGGATGTCCTGAAAGGCTTGGCCCTTCTCCTGCGAATCCTTCTCCATGATCTCGAAGATCTCGTCGATGGTCTTCACCGCCTCTACCAACAGGGCAGGCTTGGGGATGATGAAGACAGCATTTTCCATGTGGCGGGTGAAGTTGGACGTTGCCCCGTTCATATCCTTAAGAAAAAGAAAGACCCTGGTCTGGACGTGCTGGAGCATCTCCTCGGCCTGCATATGTTTGAACTCGCGCCAGCGCAGGGTGTGCCTATCGACAGCGTACTTATCTTCGTCTTCTTTGCCTCGGAATTCAGGAGGAATCCACAACCCCTCAAATTTCGATGTATAGGGTTCGCCGGTCCATTCAGCATCAGCCTGTTTCTTCTGGTCCAAGTCGTCGAGGCGCTTCATGAATAGAAGGTAGGTGATCTGCTCAATGGCGGTGAGCGGGTTAGAAATGCCGCCAGCCCAAAACTTGTTCCAGAGCTGGCTGATCTTGCTTTTGAGTTCGGGATTATTTTGAAGCACGTAATGATTCCTTATGGGCTATCGCTTTTCCTAGGCCGCCAAACGTTCGGTTAGTTGCAGTATTTCGTTAATTTCTGCCGGACCAAAGACACCTCGAATACCTTGCGGATGGATCACCGTAAAGGGAGCATTGATGAGGTCTCTTTTTTCGACCTTCTCGCGTTCGATGATGAACCCCTTAAGCAGATTCAGGAATTCCAACTGGCGGCTGGAAAGGTTGCTGTGCTGACCGATGAACTGATCAAACGCCTCGCTAACCGTCTCGGGGAAGCTTCTGAGAACCTCTATCCCAAGAATATGGCGAA
The DNA here is from genome assembly GCF_000189295.2 of Pseudodesulfovibrio mercurii. Lineage (NCBI taxonomy): Bacteria > Pseudomonadati > Thermodesulfobacteriota > Desulfovibrionia > Desulfovibrionales > Desulfovibrionaceae > Pseudodesulfovibrio > Pseudodesulfovibrio mercurii. Next base: position 1,663,333 of record NC_016803.1, read on the forward strand.
TGAACTGGATGAAATGTGCTTTGCGATTCTTGTAGACCTGGCGCAGGAGGTCTTCGGTGATGTGCGGATGTTCGGCATGGAGCATTTCTGCCAAATCGGCAGCCTCTGCCGAAGAAACATTTTCGCCGTTTTTGATTTTTTGCAGGACGGGATTATGGTCAGTAAGTTCGGCAATCATCGTCTCGACCATTTCGCGGTAGCGGCTGATGCTGACCGATTCGTGCTGCGGGCCGAACTCTACCCGTTCTTTGTTGTGTAGCACGTCGGTTAGGTCGAGGTGCACAGGGCCCGGGCCAGTCTGCAACTCGCGAAACTTCATCAACGGGCCGAGGCGGGTGTTCAATTCGTCAAGAGCATCCTCCAGTGCGTTGACATCACTTACGGACCAATAATGGTTTGTCTGGGCAGCGCGAATCAACTGTTCTTCTGCTTTAACGAAGTTGACGGAAAGCGGCAGTTCGCTGATCTGCTCGATAAGCCCCTCCTTGAGGGTTTCAGCCTTTTCCTTTTCGTTGCTGAGCCTTGCGAGTGAATATTCTAGAACATCCCGCTCAAAGCGCATGGCCTTAAAGTCAGCCTCGGAAACGGTGCGGAAGAGCGGCTTGATCTCGGAGCGCAGGAATTCCAATCTCTGGCGGCTTAGCGTTATCCAGAAGTTCCCTTCATACACCCTGCCCAGACAGGCCGCCGCCTCCTTGATGACTACTGAATTTTGCGGCAACTGGCTGATTTGAAAACGCAGCTTGTCTATTTCGCGCTTGGCGATCTGTTCCTGTGCCAGGTCGAGGGCTTTTTCAATCTTATCAAGGCGCAACCCGACAAGCCGCACAGGCAGGGGCAGTTGAGGCTTGAGCTCCTTGCCCTTTGGCTGCAATTTGAAATATTCAAAGTTGTCCCAGCAGTCGAGAATTAGGAATACATCCTTTTCTAGGCACCAGGGCTTAGGTTTGCTGGTTTCCAGGAGACGGGTGCCACGCCCGATCATCTGCCAAAACTTGGTGTAGGAGTACACTGGCTTGGCAAAGACAAGATTGACTATTTCGCGAACGTCAATACCGGTGTCCAACATATCGACGCTGATGGCGACCCGAGGCATGTCGCTGTTGGTGAATTGATCAAGCAGTCCGCCCTTGCCGTAGACACGGGGGTCATCGGAAACCAGAACCTTGGCCAACTCGCCTTTGTGCTCGGGGTAAAGCTTGTCGAAAATTTCTTCCATCCGTCGGGCATGGGCCTTGGAAGAGCAAAAGAAGATGGTCTTGCCGGGCAGCACACCGTTGTGGTCTTTGATGCACTCCTCCATGAATTCCCTGACAATTAGGGTGTTGGTCCCTTTGTTGATCACCTGCTTTTCCAGCTGTGATCCCTCGAAGTTGATCTCTTCGACTTCCTTCCCCTCCAGAAGCAGCTTTCTTTGATCCTCCAGCGAGATTGTGCGCTTACTGATGCCTTCCATCTGGAAGCGGGTCTGGATTTTCATTACCTGAAAGCTGCTCAGATAGGGCGGCACGCTGTTAACCGCCTCTTCAAAAGTGTAGGCAAAAGTGGGGAGGCCCTCTTCGCAATGGAAGAGCTGAAAGGTGTTGTGGTCAATGATGTCTGTGGGCGTGGCCGTCAGGCCCAGGGTGATTGTCTTGAAGAAGTCCAACACCTCTTTATAGGTGTTGTAAATGGAGCGGTGGCTTTCATCGACCACTATGAAATCAAAGAAGTGCGGTGATAGGTTCTGCGACTCGTCCCGAATAATGTTGAGCATGGTGGGGTAGGTCGAAATGTAGATACGGCGGTCTTTGGCGAGGAGCTTTTCGCCTACGTTGGGCCAGCGCGGCTCGTTGGGCAGGTGTTCCTTAAAAGCGGCCAACGCCTGCTCACGCAATGCGGTACGGTCAACCAAGAACAACACTCTTTCAGCGTGCCCGGCCCGCATCAGGGCATCAATCGTCGCTATGCAGGTTCGAGTCTTGCCGGTACCGGTCGCCATAACTAGCAAAAAGTCACGTTTTTTTTGTTCGATGCCTTCAAGAACGGCACGTATGGCCCGGATTTGATAATCTCGTCCGGCAATGGCGGTATTGATGAGTTCTTGGGTCAGCGGCTTACGATTACGACGGATGTACTGAAACCGCTCCAAATCATCTCGCGTTGGAAAGCCTACAACCTTGCGAGGTGGATAGTTGTCCAGATCCCAAAAATAGATGTCATGCCCGTTAGTGTAGAAACAGAATGGGAGTTCTCCACCCAGTTGCTTTTGGATATTAATGCAATATTGCTTAGCCTGCTCTCGACCTATTGCTGCATCTTTGCTGGATTTCTTGGCCTCAACAACCGCCATGGGTTTGCGGTCTTTGCCAAGCAAGACATAGTCGCTGAACTGGTGACCTTCATAGAGTGTACGAGGCTCAGCGACACCTTCTGGAAGAGAGGTTAAAATATCAAATTCTTCTATTACCTGACCTGGATCTTTGACATTCCAGCCAGCGTCAGCCAAACGATTGTCAATCAGCTCCGAACGAGTTTGGGCCTCAGTCTTGGTCATGTCTCAACTGTTCCTGTGTGTTTAACCCTTGTCCGAGGGCTTCAAATCGAAAATGAATCTATGATTCTTATTCAACTATTGGTAATCATATAACAGGAGGCCCCTCCAGAGAAAAGTTAAAAGACATCATTCAACAAGGAATACACAGTCCCTTGTTTTCATAAAAACACATGTTCTAACTCTATCCCCAAAAGCCACTTCTCGGTTGATATGAGCGGCTCTAATTTCTGTCTATCTTTGACAACTTCACGTGTCGCCCAAGTGTCATTTTCAGCGGCAACTATGGTTTTTGTGGTAAATATGGCGTTTTCAACCCATTGAAATAACATAGGTAAGCGACCTTCCGGTTGATTGTTTACGGCCTTTCACGCCGTTAACAGGGGTTCAAATCCCCTTGGGGACGCCAAGGAAACACAAGGCCTTACGCAGATTGCGTAAGGCCTTTTCCATTTCACGCGGCACCCGCGAGCGTCATTGCTCCTGGATCAGTTTCCGACCGCATCGGCCAGGGCCGCATCCGGGGCTTCCACGGCGCCGGTGGTCTTCTTCGTCCGATGTAGCGCTGGGTCGTGGCGATGGACTTGTGCCTGAGCAAGTGCTTCACTTCCATGATGGTCGCACCGTTGTCGATGGCCACTCGGGCCGCCAGATGACGGATGCCATGAAAGCCGAACGGCTTCACCCCTGCTTCGGCGCACAACCGCTTCAACCACCGGTTGTTCGGGTCCAGAAGACCGTTGAACCGGCTGCCGAAGACCAGATCCTCGGCGCCGGACACCAGCTTCCATTCGGCCAGCTTGGCTCGAAGCCCTGCGGACATGGGGAGCTCATCGAATTCCGCGTTTCCGCTTCGACGCTTCCGTGTCCAGTAGCCGACAAGCCCTAATCCGAAGTCGACCTCGCTCCACTTGAGCTTCCAGAGCTCGCTCCTGCGCGGCGCGGTATGGAAGGCCAGCAACAGCAGTTGCCGACGACGAGGCCCGGCCAGGTCCAGCACCTTGCGGAAATCGTCCAGCGGCGGGACATAGCGCGGGTGGCGATCCTCGGGGAACCTGTCCACATGCTGAAAGGGATTGTCCCGGTGCGGGACTCCCAGCCAACCCTTCAGTTTAAGCACGCCGGTATCTTTGAGAGCAAGGAACCGGAAACGGATATTTTTGTTTTTTTACAAGTATTGCTCCTGCCCAGTGAAAGTCCTCCCCGCCCATCGGTTTGAACCGATGGGCGGGGAGGACGGTTCCATGGGTGAGAGAAATCGCCCAGGCGATCTCTCTCACCCATGGAACCTCACGCCCAAAAGGAAACCCCGCCGAAGCGGGGTCCTGTCACTGACAGCTGCCAAGGTAGGCATCGGACACATCCCGCCTTCCTCCGGAATGTCCTGCGGTCACTTCGATTTCGTCACGGGCTTCGGCGTCAAGCCGATGCCATTCATCCCCTGCCACGTCATAGGCCGTTTGTTGGAAGACTTTTACTGAAGGGTGCTGATTGGGCGGCTGAAAGCCCGTGTGCTCAACGTACAGGCGGTGAAACCGTTCATGACGGTTGCTGTGCAGTGTCCACCCACTTTCCTTCTTGGTGAACCCGCAAAGCCTGGCCGCGTACGAAAGCTTTTCCTGCCACTTGTCGCCCATCCCTTCAGGCATGAGATTATGTACCCCCGGTCTGTTGGATTGGCTGATATATGGCAACGCCCGTTCCAGAGCGTCCTGCTGCTTGTCGGACAGATTGGCCAGCGTCCTGGGCCGTCCCCCCTTCGTCCCATACTGGACGAGCAGGCTGCGGCCTTCCCTGTTCCAGTCCGTGTCCAGATCGACTTTGGCCGATTCTTCTCGGCGAACGCCCAGTTCCCATTGCAGGCGGATTTGGGCGGCACACCGGGGACCGTATTCATGGGCAAGCTCTTTTCCCAGCTTGTCGATTGCCCCCTGCACGAAGGCGGGGGCAACCGCTTTGCTGTTGGCGTTGGCAATGCTGCCCGGCCGAACGTCGAACACGTCATTGGTCGGGCTGATGCCGGTATTCCCATAGGCCTTGCAAAGGTCACGGGCCGCCGAAAAGATTTCGGCGATGCGCCCGTCACCCTTGCCTTCTTCCTGCATTTGCCGGGCAACAGCCGAAAAATGCTTGTTCGTAACATTGGTCCATTTGCGAACCCCGAACCCTGCACGGCGAAGCCGCTTGGCAAAAGCTCGGGCATTCTGACGGACCCTGTTCTGCTTCGAGCGCGGGCCGGACAGGGTTGCCCTGTTCGCGCCCAGTACCAGACTGATGGATTTCATGTGAATCTCCTTCCTGAAATTCGGGGCAGCGCCCCGGGACAAAGCTGGTCGGACTTTTCCCGTTTGCCGGAAAATGATCTGCCCATGACGCGAATACGCCACACAACAACCGACACGGGAAAAATCAATGTCCGTTTCCCACAGAAGGAAAAATTCTGAGAATCCATTCAATAAGGGGTGCTACCACGCAGGCTCGTTCATCCTGCGCATAAAGCGGTGGTCGTGGGGGAATTTCGACAACGGCAGATTTCTAGATACCTGTCGTTTGTCCGGCGAGGGTGCTGTGTTCCAGCCTGGCGTTTGGATGTAAAAGCGGGCCGTTTGGAAATAAACGGCAGAGAAGTATTTGGTGTTACGGAATGTTAGTGCCAACATAAGCGTTCATAAGTTTTAACGAAGTCTAAACTGATAAACGCGCCTTGGATGCGTTTTACCTCCTTCCGGTTACTCAACCTGACTGGTTATGCCCTGTCGTATCATCTCGGGAAATCGCCGCGCAAGCTCCGGCGGCACGGATTCTTCACCTCCCGCCGTTTTCCCTGCGAGCGTGACGCAAGCAGCCGTCAAGGCAAGGCCAAGCCCTTCGGGCGGACGCTTCGCGGTCCGGCCTGGCCCCGACGACTTTGCTTGCGTCGTCATCCGCGCAGGCGACGGCGAGAGGGATGGCGGCTTCGACTCCGGCTCAAGGGATGGGGAGCGCATTGGGTGCCATCGCTAATTCCAAGCCCACTTTATTTTTTCCATCGAACTGTCCGAACACCCAGTCCGATCTCTTATGTGCAAAATGATTTTTGAAATTTGTACGAATGCGCTAGATTGACAAAACAATATTAATACTGCCCTCTTTCACTTCTTACGAAGACGACAGAGGGTTCCCCCCTTGGGGAATCCCCGTCGTCAAATAGAAACGGATAGCTGACGCGGGAGGCCGGGCCTGATGGGAAATGAAGGCATGGAAGATCCAAGCAAGCAGTTCGACGGAGTACAGGCCGTGGATAGCATCTCGTTTGCCGCGGAGCGGGGGGGGCTATCCGAGCTCGGACCATTCCAGGCAAGCCTCAACAACACCGGGAGACGGTGGGTTGCCTGATCGATCGCAATCGCAACTCCCGGACGAGGCCCTGTTGGAAGCCTCGGGAAACGGGGACCGACAGGCCTTCGGCGAACTGGTCCGGCGGCACCAGTCCTGGGCCTGGGGTGTGGCCTATCGTTTCCTTGGCTCCAAGGACGAGGCCGAGGACATTGTCCAGGCCGCCTTCATCAAGCTGCTTGCCGCATCACACCGCTATCGCCGAACCGCTCGTTTCAAGACGTTTTTCCACGTCATCATATCCCGGCTCTGTCTGGATCATGCCAAGAAGAAAAAGCCCGGACCGTCGGATGATTATCTGGAATTGGCCGATCCATCCCCCGGACAGGAGGAGGCGCTGATGGCGAGCCAGGACGCGACGCGCGTGCGCCTGGCATTGGATACCCTCCCCCCCAAACAACGCATGGCCTTGGTACTGCGTTATTATGAAGGACTCGGCTACGATGAAATGGCCACCGTGCTCGAAACGTCGCGCAAGGGAGTCGAGCGGCTACTGTCAAGGGGACGCGAGGCATTGCGCACGGAATTGGCATCGCGTTGAACTTTTTTTGTTCGAAGGCGGGGGTTTTCCCTACTTGAGTCGTTTAATGATAACGAGGTCAGCAAACATGCATTGCCGAAATTGCCATACACGTCTTTCCGCCTACCTGGACGGCGAACTGCCCGAACGGGAACTGCGGGAGATGAAACGCCATCTCGATGGGTGCGCGGCCTGCCGCGCGCGCCTTGCCGAGCTGGAGGCTCTGGAAGCACCTCTTGCCTCCCTGGACACTCCGGCGATGCCGGGCGATCTGGAATTCCGGATCATGGCCCGGGCTTCACGAGAGTATTTCGATTCCCCGGCCAAAAGCCGCTTCCGGGAGATTGTCCGCAGAGGGCTGGGGATGACGGTCACGGCATCCGCCCTTGCCGTCGGCCTGCTTCTGGGAGGTTTGCTCGGGTGGAACAGCCATGGCGGATCTATCTCTGAACGGGCCATGATGCGGACCGAGAATGTAGTCTTCGCGTCCCTGAGTGCGGCTCCCGGCGGGTCTATCGAGGCCGCGGTGCTAGCCGGATTCGACGGCGGGGGGAGGTTGTAGTCATGCATTATCTGAAGCGGTCGTTGCTGGCCCTGTCGCTGGGATTGAACATCGCCTTTGTCCTGTTCTGGGGCATGCAGTATTTCCCCGGACAAAATTCGACTCCGTTGGAGGCTTCCCGTCCTTCAGGAGACCGATTTTTTGCGGCGCGGTATGAAGGCGTGCAGGTGACTCCCGAACAATGGAAAAAACTGGAGCCCTATGCCCTGGCCTTCAAGACCAACGCGGACCGTATCCGCCGGGAAACGATGCAACTGAGAACGCGAATGCTGGAGTTGCTGGCCGAACCCGTTGCCGACGAAAAAGCGATCCGGGCCATTCAGCAAAAGATTCTTATGAATCAGGGTGGAATGAAAGACGAGGTGCTTCGCCTTCTGCTCCACGAAAAGGCCGTGTTGCGGCCGGATCAGTTTTCAGGGCTGATACAGGCGATTCAGAATTACGGCGGCCGTGGGCCAGGATTTGGGGCAATGGCCGGGGGAAATCCGGGTTGGAATTAATTGCACGGCCGGGAAAACCCCAGGCCATGCGGACAGGAGAAAACCATGTCGCTGATCGAACTGAACGGCATTTCGAAAAAATATCTGACAGGGCAGGTCGAAACCGAAGCCTTGAAACAGATCACCGTCTCCATCGAAAAAGGAAAACTCGTAACGTTCGTGGGACCTTCGGGAAGCGGCAAGACAACACTGCTCAACATCATCGGCTGCATGGACAAGCCATCGTCCGGAGAGGTCCGGGTGACCGGCACCAGGGTGGATACCCTGGGGAAAAAGGAAGCAGCCCATTTTCGCGGCAAGCATCTCGGCTTCATCTTCCAGTCATTCAATCTTATCCCGGTCCTGAGCGTGTACGAGAACATAGAATATCCCCTGCTCATGATCACCCGGACTCCCGCGGTCGAGCGGCGGGAACGCGTGATGGCCGTGCTGGAGGCCGTCGGCATGACCGACCAGAAGGACAAGCGACCGGACCAGATTTCGGGCGGCCAGAAACAGCGCGTGGCCGTGGCCCGGGCGCTGGTGACCAACCCGGAGGTTGTGCTGGCGGATGAGCCAACCGCCAACCTCGACCATGACACGGCCCACAAGATCATCGATCTGATGAAAAAGATGCGGGACACCTATGGGACCACCTTCGTCTTCTCCACCCACGACCCGCGTATCGTCGAACACGCCGACGTGGTGCACGGCATCGAGGACGGCAAACTGCTGAACGGGAATCCCCTCATTCAGGGAGGCAAGGACCATGCTTAACATCTTCAAGATCGCCCTGCGCAACCTGGCGCGCTACAAACGGCGCACGGCCCTCACTTCCCTGCTCATCGTCATCGGCGTGTGCATGGTGGTCATGTTCTCGGGCCTCGCCGGGTCATTCAAGTCCATGATGATCGGTATCATCACGGATTCGAGCATCGGCCACCTGCAGATCCACCGCAAGGGCTACTTTTCGTCCATCGACACCATGCCCCTCAATCTGAACATGAAGGGACAGGGATACAAAAAAATTGCGGAAACCCTCGATGCCACTCCCGGCGTGGAGGCGTATGCACCGAGGCTGAAGCTCGGTGCGGTCCTCAGCAACTACATGGAAAGTACCAACGTCAGACTTTCGGCCATCGACCCGAAACGGGAAACGGCCGTCTGCACATCCCTGGCGGGCAGGATGAAGCAGGGCGCCCCCGGTCCCGGCGAGGATCTGCTCAAGAAGGGCCAGGTCGTGGTTCCCGAAAAGGTGGCCAAGAGCCTGGGGATGAAGCCCGGCGACTCCGTGGTGCTGGTCGCCACCAACAAGGACGGTTCCGTCAACGGCATGGAATTTCAGATTTCCGGGATCATCGAGGACATCATGGGACCGGGCGGCAAGGACGCCTACATGCACATCGAAGACGCCCGCAGCCTACTCCGCACCGAACCGGGCGAAGTTACGGAAATCGTGGTCAGGGTGTCCGACTTCAACAAGCTGAAGCCCGTCGCGGCGTCGCTCGCGGCAACGCTCGGACAGGTCAAGAACAAGAAGGGACAGCCCGCCTTTGAACTGCACACCTGGGACAAGCTGTCGCCGTTCTCCAACATAGCGAACATGATCGACCTGATGCTGGTCACGGTGAAGATCGTCATGGTCGCCATCGTCCTCATCAGCGTGCTCAACGTGATGCTGATGTCGGTCTTCGAGCGCGTACGGGAAATCGGGACCATCGCGGCCATGGGCACGTCCCCCGGAACGATCATGTCGCTTTTCGTGGCCGAAGGCGTGCTCCTCGGCATACTGGGGACGGTACTCGGCCTGATCCTGGGCGTGGGGGGATTGCTGGCCTTCAAGGCGGCGGGAGTGGCCTTCTCCTTCGGGCGAATGGACAACCTGATCGTGCGCCCGGACATCAACCCCAGTGAAATGCTCTTCCTGTCGGCCATCGTCCTGGTGGCATCCGCCCTGGCCGCGCTGCAACCCGCGTGGAAGGCGAGCCGGATGGAACCCGTCGATGCGCTCGGCCACGTATAACCCCATGAGGACAAATGCGATGCATAACGTAAGACATATTCTCATCCTGGTCGCCTTCAGCCTCCTCCTTGGCTGCGGCCAGGTGTTCGCCATGGATGCCGGGGAAGTGCTGCTGGCAGTGGACCGCAACCTTGCCCCGGTCAGCTACGAATCCTACCGCAAGCTCATCAACATCGAGCCGGACGGGAGCAAGCGGGAATACGTCCTGTACACCATCAAGAAAGGGCAGGACATGGTGGCCTCCGTCTTCCTGGAGCCTTCCAGCGAAAAGGGCCGTGCGACCCTGCGCCTGGGCGACAACATGTGGCTCCACATTCCGAGCGTGGCCAAGCCGGTCAGGATAACCAGCCTGCAATCGGTAACGGGCGGCATCTTCAATAACGCCGACATCATGCGGCTCGACTACAGCGTCGAATATGCGCCGGAGTCCATGGAAGAAAGCGGCGACGCCTACGTTCTCCGCCTCAAGGCGAAGACCAACGACGTGGCCTATGACAGGCTGGAGATGCTGGTGGCGAAGGACCAACTGGTCCCGACGGAAATCAAGTGTCTCGCGGCGTCCGGAATGCTCATCAAGACACTGCATTTCAAGAAGATGACAGACTTCGGCGACGGATTCATCCGTCCGGCCATTGTCGAGACGGACAGCCCGCTTCACAAGGGGTACCTCTCGGTGATGATTTTCGCCCGGATGAAGGCCAGGGACTTTTCGGATGAAGTCTTTACCCTCAACTACCTGCCGCGGATAGAAACCCTCCGTCAGTGATTGCGGGAAAGGGAATGACGAAAGCCGGCGTCCAGCTCGGACTGTTCTTCTGCATGGCGCTTATCCTGGTTGCCTCGGCTTCGGCCCTGGCCCAGGATGAGCCCCTGTATGATGCGGACTTCGACATTCCTACGGCGGAGGAAAAGCACTTCGAGTTCTGGGGCCAGGCCGAATTCCGAATGTACGAACGGCTCCTGAACAGGGACTCTGCGGTCTACGAGCAACGCTTCTACAACTCCCGGCAGGATGAACTCCAAGCGGACCTGTTGCTCCAGATCAAGCCCGAAATGTCCCTGAAATACGAGAAGTTCGGATTCTATGCCCGTCCACGTGCCGACGTCGGGTGGAGCCAGTTGCCCCTGTCGGCCTCCAGTGAGCCGGATGAACCGTCGGAGCGTTTTTTCAAGAACGACCAGCACTGGGCGGGGGATATCATGCTTGAGGAAGGGTTTGCCGCCTGGAGACCGGACCCGAGATTCACGCTTGAAACAGGGAAAAAGGTCCTCAAATGGGGCAAGGGATATGCATGGAATCCCGTGAGCTTCGCCAGCCGTCCCAAGGACGTAGATGACCCGGACCAGACCCGAGAAGGCTACGTCATGGGCGTCGCCGACGCCATTTTCAGCTTCGATGGACCGTTGCAGACGTTGGCGTTCACGCCGGTGATCGTTCCCGTATGGGAGCGGGTGAACACGGGGTTGGCATCGGATGAAAGCGTTCTCTACGGGGGGAAGCTCTACTTCCTGATTGCCGACGTGGACATGGACGTCATGGCCATGGCCGGAGACTATTACGATACGTCCCTCGGCTTCGATTTTGCCATGAATCTCACCGACAATTTCGCCATCCACGGCGAAACGGCGGTCCGGTTGGGCTACGAGAAAACGGTGCTCCACGATGACGGAACCCGCAGCGTCGACGAATACGACGCCTGGAGCTTTCTTCTTGGCGCGCGCTACCTGACCGAGGACGAAACGACCTATCTCCTAGAATATTACCACAACGGAGAGGGGTACACCGCTTCGCAACTGGAAACCTACTACGACTATGTCCACACGGCGTACGACACGTATCAGGCCACGGGGAACGCCGCCGACCTGAATAAAAGCAAACAGGTATCGTCCTATTACAACCAGAGCAGCGTCGGACAGGACTATCTGTATTTCCGCGTGTCCCAAAAAGAACCTTTCGATATCCTCTACCTGAACACGACAGCGACCGTGATCATGAACCTCGGGGATGGAAGCCTCTCCTTCAACCCCGAAGCATCCTACATGCTCACGTCCAACTTCGAGTTGAGGCCCCGGCTCATCCTGCCGATCGGAGGCTCCGACACCGAGTTCGGCAACAAGCTTAACGCAGCCAGGGGCGAACTTCGGTGCGTGTACTACTTCTGAGCTGAAAACCGACGACTGGGCCAGCATCCGTTCCTCTCTCCTCTCCCCGGCAGGTTCTACGTATCGCCCAAGTGTCATTTTCAGCGGCAACAATGTTTTTTGTGGTGAATATGGTGTTTTCAACCCATTGAAATAACGTAGGTAAGTGACCTTCCAGTTGATTGTTTACGGCCTTTCACGCCGTTAACAGGGGTTCAAATCCCCTTGGGGACGCCATATTGACCAGCAAAGGCCTCACGCTTTGAGCGTGAGGCCTTTTTCGTTGTCTGCGGCATTGGCGCCTTTCCGGGCTCGGCTTCCGACCGTATCGTGGCCGGGGAGCACCCGGTCTGCCTGGAGGCGTGCATGACCGACGCCATCACCTTCGGGGGAAAGGAGGTGCTTCTTCAGAAAGCCAGAGACATGAGCCGGGAGATCGACAGGAAAAAGAGCGCCGAGCCGAGCATCTACCTGAAGCCCCCGCCGAAGAACACCCTGCCGCAAGCGTGACGAAAGACGACAAAAGAGAATTGTCGGAAATGGAAGGGCCCTGCCACGGCAGGGTCCTCGGTTTGTGAAGACCCGGGGAATCCCCGTCGTTCGACGCTTGCGGCCAGCCAGGGATGGCTGCTTCTGCTTGGCCGAACTCCGGGGGCGAGCCATTGGAGGCGGAACGAGCGGTTTCGGATATGACAGAAGAGACGGGTAAGGGATACGAATAAATAACACGCCGTTTCGCATAGTCATGCTATGGATGATCGGGATCAAATTTTGGAAAAGGAGCGGGCCATGGACGAAATTGCATTCCATGCCTTGTCAGTGGACGAAACGTTCGCCGCATTGAATTCTTCCATGCAGGGACTTTCCTCACAGGAGGCTGCGCGTCGGCTCCGCGTCCATGGTTCCAACGACCTCGTTTCGGCCAAGTCTCGCTCCCGCCTTGCCATTTTATTCTCGCAGTTCAAGGATCTGCTGGTAGTCGTTTTGATCGTGGCAGGATTCATCTCCTTTGGTATCGCCCTCGTGGAAAACTCATGGGAAAACTACAGAAGCGGTACGATCATTTTTCTCATCGTCATCGCCGACGCGGCCCTCGGGTTCAGTTTGGAATACAACGCCAGCCGGATAGTGCGTAAGCTCCGCACGCTCATTTTCTCCCCTGCCCGGGCAATCCGCGACAAAAGGCTTACGGAAATCCCGCTTCAGACTCTGGTGCCCGGCGATGTGATCGATATTGAGCAGGGGGACAAGATCCCGGCCGATTTGCGCATCGTCGAATCCAACAACCTGCAAACCAACGAATTCAGCCTTACCGGCGAATCGATGCCGGTGGACAAAACGACCGAAAGGTTTGCCGCCGACCTGACCGTGGCTGACCGCCGCAACATGGCGTTTGCCGGGACCTCTGTCGCCAGCGGAAGCGGCATGGGCGTGGTGGTTTTCACCGGCATGCGCACCGAGTTGGGAAAAATCGCGACGATGACGGAGGAGACCATCGAGGTCCGCTCGCCGCTGCAAGACGAGCTCAATGTGCTGGCAGTGCGGTTGACCGTGGTGGCCGGGGCCGTCTCGGGAGTCCTGCTTGTCCTGGCCTTGTGGCTGGGGCTGGGGTGGCTTGTGGCCGTGACCTACGCACTGGGCGTGGCCGTGGCCTGTGTCCCCCAGGCCCTTCCGGCGCAACTCATCGTGGCCATGTCTTCCGCCAGCCAGCACCTGGCCAGAAAAAATGCCGTTGTGAAAAGCCTGCCCACCGTGGAGGCGCTCGGCTCCACCAACGTCATCTGCACCGACAAGACGGGGACCCTTACCCGCAATGAAATGACAGTGACCCGGGCGTGGAGCAATGAACGGGAGTTGGAATTAACCGGCGTCGGCTACCAGCCTGAGGGCGAGGTGTTGGACGAAGCCGGGAATCCGGTGTCGGAGGAAGATCTTCAGGCTTTGTCTCTTCTCTTCCGGACCGCCATCCTCGCGTCGGCAGGCACCGTTCACCCGCCGGACGACCAGCACGAGAACTGGTACGCGGTGGGAGACCCCTCGGAGGCCGCCCTGGTGGTCATGGCCATGAAAGCGGGAGCGTTTGATGGTAAAATCGAGGAATCGCCGAAATTGCGCAGCTTTCCTTTCGACCCCGGCCGGAAACGTATGAGCTTTATCAGACGGTTGCCCGAAGGTGACTGCGTAATGATGAAAGGGGCTACCGACTCGATTCTCGACGTATGCGTTTCCATGTTGAAGGACGGAGGCGTTCAGCCCATGACACAGGGGGATAGGGAGCGTATCGAAGACTGGAACATAGCATCCTCCGACCAGGCCCTGCGGGTCTTGGCCCTTGCCTACCGTCCGCTGAACGGCGATTTCGAATCCGCTTCGCTTGAGGAAACCGAACGGGACATGGTTTTCCTCGGCCTCGTCGGCATGATCGATCCTCCCCGGCGCGGCGTGCGTGAGGCGATGGCGAAATGCCACAACGCGGGCATAGATACCTATATGATTACCGGCGACCACGCGGCAACGGCAGCGGCCATAGCCCGGGACATCGGATTGGCTCGCGCTGACGGGCGTACGGTTCGGGTCGTCCGGGGAAAGGAAATGGCGGGCCTCGGCGACGAGGAACTTGCCTACATGATGCGCAGCAACTCGGCCCTGATTTTTTCCCGGGTGGAACCGGCACACAAGCTGCGGGTGGTTCGCCTGCTCGGAGAGCAGGGACGGGTCGTGGCCGTGACCGGAGACGGCATCAATGATGCTCCGGCCCTGAAGCGGGCACACATTGGCGTGGCCATGGGGAAGACCGGCGTGGATGTGGCCAAGGAGATTGCCGAGGTCGTGCTGCTGGACGACAATTTCTCCACCCTCGTGGATGCCGTGGAGGAAGGTCGGAGCATCTACAGCAACATCCGCAAGGTGGTGCTCGCCTCCCTGACGACGAACGTCGCGGAACTCCTTGCCGTCCTTTTCGGCCTGGTCGGGATCGCCGTGGGCAACTACGCAATCCCCATGCTGACGATCCAGATCCTGGCCATCGACCTCATGGCGGAAATTCTGCCTTTGACTTTCCTGTGTTTCGATCCACCCACGCCGGATGACATGAAGCGGCGGCCTCGAAACCGCAGCGACCATATTCTCAATGCGGCAACCGGGATTGAGGTCGGCTTCTTCGGTTCCCTCATCGGGGCGCTGTCGGTGGCCAACTTTTTTCTCTACATGCACCGTCACGGCCTGACGCTTGGGCAGGACGCCATCGGCACGATCGAATACGCGAGGGCCAGCGCGATGACTTGGCTGACCATGGCCTTTTGTCAATTCGGGAACATCCTTTCGCGCCGATACCAAAACGTCTCGATTTTCAACAGCAACATTCTGACCAACAAAATCCTGCTCGCTTCAATCATCATCTCCGCCGTGCAGAGCTTTGCTGCGGTCCACGCCCCCGGCATAAACGATTTCCTGGGATTCGCCCCCATCGGCATTGTTGACTGGCTCTACATTCTGGCCGCAGCAGGCGTCTTCCTCGCCTTTTGGGAGGGTCTCAAGTGGATGCGGAGGCGTCCTATGCAAACCGTCTGAATGTAAAAGTCATCGCAACATGCAGGCGTATGTCCAACACGCTCAAAAACGCCCATGACCTTTTCACTTCCACCCACTGTCAGCGACATCTACTCGAAATTCATGCGTTCCTCAAAGGGGCGACAATTCACCAACGAGAGGGAGGGAATTCCGCAACCGATTCATTTTATGTGTCTTGCGCAAAGACACCCCGAAAAGCCAAGACCGCTTTTCCCAAACAAGTCCCGTTTTCTCCCTTCCTCCAACTCCATCTCCCCGCGTGTCACCCAAGTGTCATTTTCAGCGGCAACTATGGTTTTTGTGGCGAACATGGCGTTTTCACCCCATTGAAACAACCTAGGTAAGCGACCTTCCGGTTGATTGTTTACGGTCTTTCACGCCGTCAACAGGGGTTCAAATCCTCTTGGGGACGCCATATCGACCAGCAAAGGTCTCACGCTTCGAGCGCGAGGCCTTTTTCGGGCGCGCCCGGACCCTACGGCGGCCGCCCATCAGAGGATTGACAACCCCATCCGGTCCCATTATTGACTTTCGAATCATTGACAAGTCAACGATCGAGCGCGCCATGCAGACAAAAGACGTCATACGGTTTGAACAGGATTCGCCCATCCGCCGTATATCCAGACTGAGCCGACTGAACATGAATTCCCTGGCCGGGCCCATTTCGGCCATCGGCATCGCCCGGGGCACCTTCCCCTTTGTCATGGAGGTGCTGTGCCGAGAGGGCGTCATCCAGGAAGACCTCTCCAGACTGCTGTCCATCGACCGGGCAGCAACGGCCCGCGCCCTGAAACGGCTGGAGAGGGACGGTCTGATCGAGCGCCGGGAAGACCCTGCGGACAGACGAGGGAAGCACGTTTTCCCGACCGACAGGACGCGGGATCTGTGCGGCGACATCCTCGGCATCCTGACGCAGCAGAAGGAGGCCCTGTTCAACGGCTTCGACGAGGGAGAACGAGCGCTGTTCCTGCGCATGCTGGACCGGGTGATCGACAACATGGGCGCACCGACCTCCCCCTGATCGCCGGAGCCGCCTCCCGACGGCCTTCCGCATCGGCGCGTCGCCGTGTGGCCGCCGTCGGCACTTCCGTTTCATCGCGGTCCGGGCCCGACCCCGGCCCCCCCGGCCGCGCCGCGTACCGGCTTCAACCTCATCATAGGATTACAACAGTGCTTTCCACCCGCAAACTCATCGACGTGCTGACCATGATCCTGGGCCTGCTCATCATGGCCCTGGGCGTATCCGTCTCGGTCAGGGCGGATCTCGGGGTCACCCCCATCTCCTGCGTGCCCTACGTCTATAGCCTGAGCACGCCGTTCACCCTGGGCGAAATGACCATCTTCATGAACATCTTCTTCATCCTGGGGCAGATGGCCATATTGCGAAAACGGTATTCGCCCATCCAGCTCCTGCAACTGCCAGCGGTCGTCATCCTGGGCTACTGCATCGATTTCACCTACCGCCTGGTTTCCGGCATCGAGCCGTCGAGTTACCTGGAACAGCTGCTCTGGCTGCTGGTCAGCTGCGCGCTGCTGGCACTCGGGGTGTTCCTGGTGGTCAAGGCGAACCTGACCTACATCCCGGGCGACGGCCTGATCGTGGTCATCGCCGATACCTTCAAGAAGGATTTCGGCAAAACGAAGATGTGCTTCGACAGCTCAATGGTCGTCATCGGCCTGTCGAGCTCCCTGCTCCTCTCGGGCAGAGTGGCCGGGATACGTGAGGGAACCATCATCGCGGCCCTGCTGGTCGGTTATCTCATACAGCTCTTGAACAGGCTTCTGCGGGCGGCGGCCGCCCGGATCGAAGCCCGCGGCCGGACCGAGTCCCCGGCCGAGGCCCCGGCGGGCGTCTACGGGACCTTCCCGGTCATCACCATCTCCCGTGAATACGGGAGCGGCGGCCACGAGATCGGACAACAGATCGCCAAGAAACTGGGCTTCACCTTTTACGACAGGGAATTGATCGACCTGACCGCCCAACAGAGCGGCTTCACCGAGGACTACATCAAGGACCGGGAGCAGAAGATCAGCAACTCCCTGCTCCACGAACTCTACGCCCAGAACTACGCCTACGTGCAGGACAAGCTGCCGCCCACGGACCTGCTCTTCCTTATCCAGAGCAAGATCATCCGGGACGTCAGCGCCAAGCAGCCGTGCGTCATCGTCGGACGGTGCGCCAACTTCGTCCTCAAGGACAACCCCAGTTGCTTCAACATCTTCATCCACGCGAACGAGGCGTACCGCAAACGGAAGATCGTCGACGACTACAAGGCCCCCGCCTCCTATTCCTCCAAGGACCTGGAACAGATGGACCATGAACGGGCCAATTACTGCCTGAAATATACCGGCGGGAACTGGCGCGACGTGACCGGCTATCACCTGACCCTGGACAGCTCGCTGTACACCACGGAACAGCTCGCGAAAAAGATCATCGAACTGTTCCGCACGGCCCAACCGCGTCTGCGGGCGGCGGCCTAGCCTCAGCCCTCCCCGTCGCGGGACATCGCCGGAGCGGTCGTTTCAGCCACGGCGAGTCGGCGCGCCGCGTCAACCGGGGCGGGAAATCGTCACGAAGGAAAACGGGGAGGGAGCGGTCAGCGGGTCCGGAGGATCATCAGGCCGACGAGCACGGCCAGGAGCGCGGTCCAGGCCAGGGCCGCCCGCAGGGTGGCCTTTTTGGCGCGTTCCTTGTCCCACCAGGACAGGGGGCGGATGCCCTGGGCCAGGAAGGTGCCGACCCCGGCCAGGTTGAGGCAGATGATGTTCACGGCGAAGAGCAGGCCCGCCCCGCCCGCCTGGGCCAGGAAGCCCGCGCCCAGGAACAGGCCGCAGGCGATGAGCGGCGGGAGCAGGGACAGGGCGACCATGACCCCGACCAGGGAGGTGGGCACGCCCAGGGTGACGGTGATGATCCCGGCCGCGCCCGAGACCATGGCCAGGACGATGTCGGAATAGGCGGTCACGCTACGGATGGCCAGTTCGTGGTTCGCCTCGGGCACGCCGAGGAGCAGCCCGGCCCCCACGGACAGGGCGAAGCACAGCCCCACGCCCACGGCCAGGGTCTTGAAGGCCTCGCGGGTCAGGCGGGCGTCGCCCAGGGTGGTGGCCAGGGCCAGGCCCACGTTGGGTCCGAGCAGCGGGGCCAGGACCATGGCTCCGATGATGATGGCCACGTTGTCGCGCAGCAGCCCGATGATGCCGACCAGGGAGGCGAAGAGCACGAGCATGACGTAGTTCTTGGAGAGCAGGCTCGTGTCCAGGACGTCGTCGTACAGTTCCTCGCGGCTGATGGACCCGCTGCCGCCCTTGTTCTCCTCGGGGAAGACGGCGTGCGCCTTCTCCTCTTCCTTGGCCAGCTTGTCCAGGCGCGGCAGGGTGGCCTCGGCGGGATAGACCACGATGCGGTACTTGGAGGTCCAGGCGAAGAGTTCCTCCAGCTCGTCCAGGACGTTGCCGGTCTCGGCCACGTCCAGGACCACGCGGAAGGACAGGAACTCGCCGTCGTCGAGCGGCGTGGCCCAGAACACGTAGCCCGCGTCGGGCTGGTGCTCCTCCAGTGATTTCCTGACCTCGTCCTTGTCCGAACGGGGCGTGACGATTTCGATGACGCGCAATGCCATGGTGTCCGACCTCGCAGGGTTCCTGTACCACAGGCATACCACGGTCGGGCCGGGGAGTACATGCGCAAGCCCCCTCCCCTCGTCTCCTCACCCCACTCCACGCAAGACAGCCCGCCCCCCCCCGCGCCCGCACCCCGCGAAGCGGCCACAAAAAGTTTAGGAAGGGAGAGTGGATGGGGGTCCGGGGGAAGGGGAGAGGGAAAGCCCTTTTCTCAAAGGGTTTCCCTCTCCCCTTCCCCCGGCCGCAGGAGGCCGCGCCCCCGCCGCTAGGCGGAGGCGAGTTCGCCGATGAGGGCGTCGAGTTCGCGGGCCACGGCGTTCAGTTCCCGGCAGGCCTGGGCGGACTGGCTCATGGCCTGGCTGGTGTTCTCGGAGATGCGGTGCATCTCCTCAGTGGCCCGAGTGATCTGTTCCGAGGTGGCGGACTGCTCCTCGGCCGCGGCGGCGATGCCCTGGACCTGGCGCACGGAGTCGCGCGAGAAATCCACGATCTCGGTCAGGGACTCGCCCGCCTCTTCGGCCAGGGAGGTGCAGGTCTCGACCACGTGGGCGACCTTGTCGGTCTCGTTGACGTTGCGCTGGGCCATGGACTGGATGGCCCCGATGGCGCTGCCCACCTCGGTGGTGGCGACCATGGTCTTTTCGGCCAGCTTGCGGACCTCGTCCGCGACCACAGCGAAGCCGCGCCCGGCGTCGCCCGCGCGGGCGGCCTCGATGGCCGCGTTCAGGGCCAGCAGGTTGGTCTGGTCGGCGATGTCGTTGATGACGGTCATGACCCGGCCGATGTCGTCGGCCTGGCGGCCGAGTTCGCTCATGTTGTCCCGGAGCAGGGAGGCCAGTTCCTGGACCTCGTTGACCGAGCCGACCACCTTAACGACCACGTCGCGCCCGGCCTGGGCCTGGCCCTCGGCCTGCTCCGCGTTGCGCGCCGCCTCGTTGGCATTGCGGGCCACTTCGAGCACGGTGGCGTTCATCTCCTCCATGGCCGTGGCCGTCTCGGTGGCGCGGGCGCTCTGCTCCTCTGCCCCGTCGCGGGACTCCTCCACGCGCTCGGAGAGCTGTTGCGACGCACCGGCCACGCGCTCGGAGAGCCTGCCGGCCCGGTCGGCCACATCCAGCATCTTGCGCTGGGAGTCGAGGATGTCCGTCTGGTCCACGATGACTTCGAGGGCCCCGACCACCCTGCGTTCCGCGTCGTACAGGGGGCTGGCGTACCCCTTGATGTCCACCTCGCCCGCCTCGAGTTTGCCCCGGGTGGAACCCACGACGCGGTCCATGGAGCGCATGGCCTGGGTGCAGACGCAACTGTCGGTCTGGCAGATGTCGGTGTTGAAGACGCTGCTGCACGGCGTGCCCAGCAGTTCGGCGCCGTCGCGACCGGCGATCTCCTCGGCGTTCCTGTTGACGAAGAGCAGGTTGTGGTCGCGGTCCACGGTGAAGATCGGGAAGGGGAAGGAGTCGAAGGTGGCGGTGTAGGTGTCGGCCACCCGGTTCATACTGTGGATGAGCTGGGCGTAGGCCCCCTCGTACCGGCCCGCGTCGCCGCGCGCCCGGACCACGCCCCGTGCGACCTCGCGGGCCGTGGCCTCGCAGTCGTCGATGAGCGCAGAGAGATTGACCGGGATGGAGCTGACCGAGCGGTGGATGGCCCCGATCTCGTCGCGGCCGGTCACGGGCTCGCCCTGGGTCAGGTTGCCGCGCGAGACCTGTTCGGCCAGGGCGCGGATGCGCTCCAGAGGCCGGAACACGGCGTAGCGCATGACCCCGAGCAGGGTCAGCAGGGGCACGAGCACGGCCAGCCCGAAGAGAATCAGGACCAGGGCCACCGCGCCGTCGATGATCGCATTCTGGATCGAGATGTCGCGGGCCAGGGTGATCACGCCGATGGGTTTGCCCTGGTAGTCCTTCACCGGCAGGTAGGCCACGGCGTAGTTCCCGTCCACGGTCACGTACCGGCCGTCAACGGCCTTGCGCAGCCGGTCCGCCGTGACGAGGCTGTCCAGTTCGGCGTTCTCCTTGCCCGCCACGCGGACAAAGGCCTTGCCGACCAGGGGATATTTCGCGGGGTCCTGGAGGTTGGTGGTGGTCGGGAGCAGGGAGGCGTCCATATACAATGTATAGAAGCTGCCCTCGTCGTCCCGGAAGAGCTTGAAGACGTCGCCGTAGCTCTTGAGTACCTCCACCGAGCCGAGCTGGCGGCCCTCCGCGTCCTTGACCGCGACCACGCCCCGGATGGCGAAGCCGCCGCGTCCGGGCTCAATGCCTCGGCGCGGCTTGCCGTCGCGGTTCACGTCCAGGACGGTCTTGCGGAAGCTGGAAATGTCGTCGGACACGTCCACCCACTTGCCGTTGCGCTTGGCCTGCTTGTCGAGCCACATGCGCGCCAGGCTGCGCCCGTTGGGCAGATGGAAGTGGAGACGGAGCTTTTCGCCCATGGCCTCCCGGTACCCGGCCAGGACGGGCGCGAGTTCGGCGCGCAGGGCCTCGCGGGCATTCTGCACCACGGGATCGCTCTCATTGCCGAGATCGCCCTGGTGGGCCAGGGAAAAGGCCCGGATGACGCCGGGCATGCGGCTGAACAGAGAGGCCTCCTCCTCGGCCCGGACAGCGGCCTCCTCGGTGTTCTGCTCCAGGGTCCTGGCCGCGTTGCCCACCAGCATCCCGGCAAAGGAGGCCCGCAGTTCGCCGAACCGGCCGGTCAGCAGGAAGAACCCGATAACGCCGATCAGCAGAACCAGCGGGATGGTCGGCAACAGGACTTTGTACTTGATGCTCATCGTCTATGCTCTCCGGATGATGGGACGGCTCTCTGGCGCGGCCGCCGACTCTTGATGAATGGGTACCTGGGCGCAGGCACGGGCCATGACGCTCCACCCTAACACAAATTTATCCGCTGACAACCGCGGAGGCCGCATCATAGTAAGCATGTTCCTAATTTCACATTATTTTCGCCAATATCCCCGAACCGGGCCCGTGGAGCCGCCGCGCTTGTGAAAAATCGACATAAGCCCTGTCCCCGTGAGCGGGGACGCTCCCCCGGCGGGCCTCGGACGTGAAAAGGCTTGCCCTGCGGGACGATGTATGCCAAAAGGCCCGTTCCGCGAGCAGAACGGACCGACCGAACGGGCACGTCCCGGCCGACACGGACTCCGCGCCCCGCGTCCCCATCGTCTAGCCTGGTCCAGGACGACGGCCTTTCACGCCGTTAACAGGGGTTCAAATCCCCTTGGGGACGCCAAGGAAACACAAGGCCTTACGCAGATTGCGTAAGGCCTTTTCCTTTTCACGCGGCACCCGCGAGCGTCATTGCTCCTGGATCAGTTCCCGACCGCATCGGCCAGGGCCGCATCCGGGGCTTCCCGGCGGCAGGGAGGACACGCCTTGCGGCCCCGCTTCCGCGCACTCAGAGCGAATACTGGTATTTGACCGTGATGGCGATGGTCCAGGACTGTCCCTGGAGGATGGCGGGACGCTTGACGTTGCCGCTGGCGGCTTGGATGGCCTTTCGGGCGGCGGCGTCGAGCCTGGGGTTGCCCGAGGAGTGGAGCATGACGATGCCGGAGAAGGTGTCGTCCGGGAGGATGCGGAACCGGTAGCGGGCATTGCCGATCAGGTCGTCCAGGTCGCTGCCCGGCGGACGCCTGTTGTGCTCAACGGCGCTGTGCACCTGGGCCAGGAATCGTTTCAGGGCCTGCTGCCGAAGGCGTCTGGCCGCGTCCTCATGGTCGGTCTTTTCCTGGTCGCCGGAGACCCCCTGCTCCAGGGAGAGGCCGATGGTCCCCGGCGTGGACACCGAGAGATCGAAGTTCGTCGGGACGACGATGGTCTCGCCGGAAGGGACCGGGGTCCGATGCCAGTGCTGTTCCAGCAACAGCCAGTGCAGGAACAGGGAGATGACCAGGCAGGTCCAGATCGTCTGCCGGGAGGTCACTGATCCGTGCCGCCTGTTTCGCTCTGACGGGTGTTGGTCGCGATGATCAGGTTGTTGAACCCGGTCTTGCGCACCATGTCGATGATCCGCACGAACCGCTCGACCCGCGCCCGGGGCGCGGATTTGAGCAGGATGTGGTCCGGTTGCAGGGAAACGGGCCGCTCAAAGGTGTTTTGCAGCAGGTGGGTCAGATCGTTCAGGGTGATCTGCGCGGTATCGCAGAGGATGTCGCCGTTTTCCCTGAGTTCGATTTCCATGGACCTGCCGGTCACGGCCCGGGCCGTCTCGGCATAGGGCAGTTCGATGTCCACCCCCTTGGCCGTGAAGACCGCGGAGACCACGAAGAAGATGAGCAGGATGAACACCACGTCCAGCAGCGGGGTGATGTCCGGCGAGGCGGGCCTGGGGGCGTTGTGTTTGAAGTCGATCATGGCTCCGCATCCGGAACGGGGATCAGGCGCGCCGCGTGCTGCATGGCATGGGCGATCTTATCGTATTCACGACAGAACCAGCGATGGGCCAGCACGGCCGGGATGGCGATGCACAGCCCGGCGGCCGTGGTCAGCAGGGCCTGCCAGATGCCCCCCGCCAGCACGGTGATATCCACGTCCGCCGACGACGCCAGCCGGGAAAAGGCGTTGATCATGCCCAGCACCGTGCCCAGCAGTCCCATGAGCGGGGCCGTGGCCGCGGCCGTGGACAGAAAGTCGAGCCGGGCATTGAACCCGAACAGGACCTCGTCACCGGCGGCCTGGATGGCCGCCTCGCGGTGCGCCCTGTCCGGGGAGAAACAGGCCGCGAAAAAGGGGGCAAAGGTCGGGGCCGTTTCCTCCACGCCGTCCATGGCGGCCGCCCTGCCCTGCGTGCGGAAGGTTTCGAGCAGGGTGTCCAGCGCCTGGCCGGAGGGGAAACGGCGGGTGGTGAAGACCACGAGGCGTTCCAGGATCACGGCCAGGGCCGCCACGGACAGGATGAGCAGCGGCCACATCATGAAGCCGCCCAGTTGCAGAAGACTCATGCGTCCGCTCCTTGCAGTCCTTCCAATTGGGGAAGGTTGACGAGGTTCTTGCCGATGGCCACCAGGAATCCCTCCTGGTCGAAGTCGTCGCCCAGGGAGGAGAGCTCGTGGCGGCCGCAGACATACTGGACCACCACGGGCTGCGGAGAGTCCGCGAGGTGGACTATCCCCTTGAGCCGAAACACGGATTCCGGCAGGCCGTCCAGGGCCTGCAGAAGCCGGCCCCGGTCAAGGGCGGCCGGATAGAGAAACCGCTGCGAGGTGAAGCCCTCGTGGGTGTGGTCGTGGCGGTGCGCGTGGGGCCTGGCGGGCAGGAGCTCCGGGCGCTGCTCGAACGGGTCCGTGTCGTAGAGGCGGCCGGGGTTGACGGCCCCGAATTCCGTTTCCACCACCACGGCGCGGTGATTCAGTTGGCGAAGGGTCGTGCGCAGGGCCGCCAGTTCCTCCTTGTCCGCCAGGTCGCATTTGTTCAGCAGGATGATGTCCGCCGCCGCGACCTGGTCGCGGGCGATCTCGTTGTCGGCGAGCAGTTTCGGGGCGTTGGCCGCGTCCACCAGGGTGGTGATCGAGTCCAGGCGCACCAGGGGACGCAGCGTCTCCAGCTCGTTGAGAATATTGAATGGATTGGCCAGCCCGGTGGCCTCAAGCACGATGACCTTGGGGGAGAACCGGGCCTTGAGCTGTTCGATGCCCTTGGAGAGGTTGCCCGCCAGGGTGCAGCAGACGCACCCCTCGTCCAGCTCCACGATGGAATCGTCGCCTTCCAGCAGCCTGCCGTCCACGCCCGTCCGGCCGATCTCGTTCTGGATGATGGCGACCAGTTCATCGCGGGCCGCGTGGTATTCCAGCAGTTGATTGAGGAAGGTGGTTTTCCCGGAACCGAGGAAGCCGCTGAGCACGATCAGGCCGGGGCGGCTGTCAAAGGCCGGGGCATAGGCCTGGTCGAGGGAGAGGGCCCGCAGGTCGTGGGTCTTCCAGAACAGGGCGTCGTCCAGCGGGGGCGGCAGCGTGTCCCTGGATGCGGGCCCGGCGGCCGTTTCGCACCGGGCCGGGGCGAACGCGGCCATGGCGGCCGGTGTTTCCGGGTCGCCCCAGCAGAGCATGTCGGTGATCCGCTCGATGCCGTCGTCAAGGGGCGTCCGCCTGCCCGCGCCGTCGAAGACGATGCCGTGGTCCGCACTGCGGATGCGTCCGACCCGGCACGGCGGCTCTTCCAGGCTCCGGGTCACGGCCGCGCCCAGCAGCAAAAGAAAATCCAGGCTGATCGCATGGGCCGGGTAGTCCTCCTCGGCCTCGCCGGGGGAAATGACCCATTGGTTGTCCGGCGTCCGCACGCCGTCCCCGGCGATGCTCAGTTTCCGGTTCAACGCGCTGCATTGCAGGATCAGCCCCTTTTCCTCCGGGGTGAGCGAGGCCGACAGCCCGCCCATGCGGAAGGGGGCCATCCATTCGCCCATGGCCGTGAAGCGACGGACGGTCTCGAGATAGTCCGGCTGGACGGCGGCCATGTTCGCGGCCAGGGACATGGACTCCAGCAGCGATTCGTCGGCCGCCGGGAAATAGTACAGTCCGAGACGGGCGTGCTGTCCCTGATCGTCCGCCCAGGCGCTTTCCGTGGCCAGCCCGAAGACGCCCGGCCGGGCGTGGATCTTCAACGTCCAGCCCTGGGGCGCCCTGGGGCACACGGCCATGCCCTTCCAGCCGACCAGCCGTTTGAACTCCCGGTACTGGCAGGCCGCCAGCAGGCAGTTGGTCAGCATTCCGGGCAGGTCGATCCGCCTGTTCGGGCTGTGTTGATTCGGCAGTACGGCTGTGAGTTGCATGGCGCGACCTCGTTGGGGCGGCCCGGCCCGCCGAGACGGCGGACCGGGCCTGATGGGGTGGAGGTTAGATACGGGTATTCCCAGGGTGTGGGCGAAGGGCGATCCGCCGCGAGGCCGCGTCGGCCTCGAACGGGTTTCGCGTCCGGCGGATCATTCTTTCGCACATCCTGTTGTCGCTTTCGTCCGTGCCGGTCAGCAGCCGAAGCTGATTTTGTCTCCGTTGCCGAGATAGTCCTTGGAGGCCGAGCGGAAACGGGCGGTCCCGCGCACCACCGGATAACCGGCCTCGATGAACTTCTTGGCCGTCAGGTGGCCGGTGCAGTGGTTGCAGCCGATGCGCTCGAAGCCCCATTGGCCGAGGGAGATGACCAGGTCGTCGTATTTGGGGTCCCAATCCTCGAAGGGAGAGATGTGGAGCCCGCCGTAGATGCCGTAGAACCGGTCGTTGTCGTACTTGAGGTTGGCGTGGGCGAAGTCCGCGAACTTGAGGATGCCCTGGTGGCAGCAGCCGGAGATGAGCAGCAGCCCCTTGTCCTTGATGTTGAAGGCCAGCGAGGTCTCGCCGAACACGCGGTTGATGATGGGCACGTCGAACTTGAGCAGCGCCATGCCCGGGATGATCGGGGTGATGGGCTTGTCCGCGATGGTCATTTCGCCCTTGTAGCCGCAGTCCTTGATGTACTGGAGGCCTTCCTTGTAGAAGCCGTCGTGCACGTACAGGGGGATGCGGTTGTCGTACTTGACCGTGACCGGCAGGCCCCAGAAGTGATCCCAGTGCTCATGGGAGATGAACAGGGCCTCGATCTGCTGCTCCTCGAGCATCTTGTCGATGCCCTCGCGCTTGAAGCTGTTTTCCATCCACTCGTAGGACCAGCCGGTATCCAGCAGGTACTTGTGGATCGTGCCGTCCAGGTCCTCGACCTCCAGCAGGCAGGAATAGCCGCCCGGGTTCTCCGGGTGCAGGGCCAGCTTCTTCTGGAGATCCCAGGCCTTTTGCAGGTCGTTGGGCAGGAGTTCCTTGATGGAGGCGATACCCTCGTCGTAGGAGCCCTTGGCCGATCCCTTGCCGTTGGCGAACGGGGCCCAGTTCAGGGTGTACTGGTTGACCAGCAGGCCGCCGGCCTCGTGGATGTCGCCGATCAGGTGGGCGTTGTTGAACCAGCTCGTCTCGGAGATGTTGGTCACCCGGACGCTACGGCAGGCGCCGAAGTCCTGCATCTTTCTTTCGACCTTGGGCAGCCGGTTGTATGCCGAGGAGGTATAGGAGTACATCCCCATGCTGGCGAACGCACCGGCGACCAGGCCGGTGGCGGCGCCCTTCACGAAGTCGCGTCTGCTGATGTTTTTCTTGTCGTTGCTCATTATATTCTCCTTGTTCCCCGCTTAGTTGATGACGGTGAAGTTGGCACCGACCCAGGGCAGGGCGCTGATGATGACGAAGTAGAACAGCACCCCGGCGCACAACCCCACGGCGAGCCCCTTGGCCAGGCCCGGCGTCCAAAAGACATCGTGGGCCACGACCTCTTCCTCGACCTCCTCGAGCTCGATTTCGGTCTTGGGCACGGCCTTCCAGCCCGGCCAGCCGTCCATGAACCAGACATTGATCAGGAAGATGTTGATCAGCCAGATCATCGGGATCATGGGGAACTGCTGGGGATGGGAGAATCCCTTCTGGGTTCCCAGGAACAGGTGGGAGGTCTTGTAGTAGATGATGTAGACAACGGCGGCCAGGGCGGCGCTCAACAGGGTGCGGATGCAGACGTTGACCGGGCGGCTGAACTTGGTCGGCCAGTTGTTGCAGTAGAAGGTCAGGTACAGGGAGGGCACGAGCCAGAAGATGGCCATTTCGCCGACGTGCAGCCAGCGCCAGTCCGGAGCCATCAGACGGCGGGTGCCGCGGATGGTCTCGCCCCAGACCAGATCCTGCGCGTAGTACAGGAAGAAGCACAGGCACACGGCGATGGCGATGATGCCGAAGAAGGAGGCGATCCTGCGCAGGGCGTTGTTCTTGATCAGGTTGAAGGGATAGCGTTCCCATATGGTCTCGAAAAGCCAGACCACCACGGTGCAGCACATGATCCAGGCGATGTGGAAGTTGCCGGACACCGTGTTGGCGAATTTTTCCCAATAAGGCGGACAGATGGCCGTGAACTTCTGCCAGGGGTAGAAGAGGATGGCCATATGCGAATGCATGGTCAGGAAGTAGACGATCTTGCTCAGGAAGAAGGTGACCACCGCGATAGTGATGCCGCGGGCGGGCTGTTCCAGCTTCTGCCAGGGCGCGTTTTCGCAAGCCACCACCCAGCTCGGCGAGAGCCAGGAGGCGATGGCGGCGAACATCATGATCGCCTCGGCCGCGTATTCAATGGAATAGAAGTCGGTGATGCCCATGGCTTCGAGCCTGGCCGGGTTGAAGTAGGCGATGCCGAAGTTGCCGAGGATCTCGACGAAGAAGCCCTTGATGAGGATGACCATGGCCGCCACGCTGACGAGCGTGAGCACCGCACCCTTGACCAGGGGATGCGTGTTTTTGAGCCAGGACCGCTTGAAGGGCCAGAAATCGAAAATGTAGGCGACCCAGATGAAGAGGATGAGGAGCCAGCGGCAGACCATGTAGCCCACATAGGGGGTATACATGCGCATGAGCCCGCGCGGATCCTGGAATATCCACCAGGTGGCGTAGAAAAAGGCGAGGATGACGATCGTATTCACCAGCGCGGGGATAGGCCCGCTCCAACGTTTGACCAGCTTCCGACTCTCAAGGTAGCTGACACTACTGCTGTCCATTTTACACTCCTACCCAAGTTGGCCGGTCGGGGGTGATCGGTCCCCGAGCCGTAACTCTGCTTGTTACAATGTTGTTGTGGGGGCAGATTTCGAAATCATGGTTTCCAATTGTTCAAGGGTAACGGTAGCCGGATCGATGCCCATGGCCATGGCGCGGAGGAACAGCTCCTTTTCCGTCAAGGGCGCGGTCGTTTCCGTTGATTGTGCAGTGCCCCGGAGTCGCTCCCCCGTCTGGCCACCGAACGGCATCAATCGGCTGAAAAATTCTCTTCGTTTCATCGTGCAACCCGGTCCGTCGTTCGAGCGGGGAAATCAGTATTCCGGCAGGACCAGCCGACGCAGGGCCTGCACGCACTCCTTGGCGAGCTGTTCGGCGCTGTCGGCCTGGCCGCCCTTGAGCGCGTTGAACAGCTCGACATGGTAGGCGAACAGGGAGTCCACCTGCACCTCGGCGAGCCCTCCCCCGCTGTTCGAAAGGGTGGCGGAAGCCATCCCCAGCTCCTTGAGGAACAGCGTGAGGTAGTCGTTGGACGCGATCTCGGCCAGGGCGAGATAGAAGTAGATGAAGCGGTGTCCGATGGTCGGCAGGTCCGAGTTGACGATGGTCTGGCCGATGTCGGACGTGGCCTGCTCCAGCCTGGCGATGTCCGGGGCGGAGAGCTTGCCCGCCTGGGAGCGCGCCAGGCCGGGCGCGATCATGCTCAGCGCCTCGATCACCTGACGGAACGCGGTCGCGTTCGTGCGGACGCGCAGGCTTTCCCAGTTCAGGCGACCCTCCAGGCTCTTCAGGTAGCAGCCGCTCTTCTCCCGAATCTCGAGATAGCCCATGGATTCGAGGTTGCAGAGGGCCTCGCGCACGGTGTTCCGGCTTGTATCGAACATGGTCGCCAGCCGGCGTTCCCCGGGCAGCTTGTCGCCGATTGAAAAGGCCCCGCCGTTGAGCATGTCCACCATCTTGCGGCAAATAATGGGTCGTTGTGTTGTTGTCTGCATATCTGGCCCAACCAGTTTGAGGTTACGACTTTCGACTCACTGTTTTAAAACAGCATTACGGCTTCAAAAATGTATATGGCAAGGGTAAACGCAAAAAAATGTTTCAAACTGGTCCAACCAGATTTGAGAACAAGAAATCGAAAAGCGGGACATTTTTCGTGAACCGCCTCAATTTTCTATGGAATTATGGGAAAAAACCGATTGTCCGTGGAGAACGCGAAAAAACGGCGTCCGCTCCGGTTACGGAACGGAAACAATCGGAGGGGCCGAGGTGGTTGGGCCAGAATCAGCGCTTTCGGGCCAGGCAGCGTTCCAGGTTGACGAGGAATTCCTGGTGCAGTTCCTTCAGCGGGGCGTCGGAATCCGGATCATAGCTGTCGGGCTCGGTCGAGCAGAAGATCAGCACGTAGGCCAATTCGCCGTCGGTGAAAAACGGCTGTGCGTAATAGGAGCGGATGCCGTGGGGGATGAACAGGGCCCAGTCGATGGCCTTGATGCTCTTGGATGTCTCCGCCACCACATGGCAGGGCTGGTTGAAACGCAGGATGCTCTCCGCGATGGACCCCTCATAGGGATGCGCGAGTTCTTCGGGGTCCTTGTCGAACGGAGCGCCCACGCCGGTGACCGAGACGACGTTCCTGTTGATGAAGATGCGCGACAGGAGCAGGCCGTTGGTGGGGGAGCGCCTGGGGAGGGCCTTGAGCAGGGCCTTGAGCAGCGTTTTGACCGAGGCGCAGCGCCGCAGGGAGGCGACGGAAAATCCGGTGGACACGGTGTCGTTGCCCCTCACGGGCAATCCCTTGCAGGCCGTGCAGTTGTTGTGATGGTACAGCGTCATCCAGAGGAGATTGTCCTCCTGCCGCGCGATGGCCTGGATGTGGGCGGTACAGAGATGGCTCTGGCCCAGCGCGTCGGTTATGAGCAACCCCCCGTTCCAGTGGTCCGAAAAGATGAGTTCCTCGTAAATCTGATACAGGGCGGTGTCCGGATTGTCGCGCAGCAGGTCCTGGAGGGTCAGGCGCGACAAGGCCTGGTCGTCGTGCCCCAGGAATTGCCGGGCGGCCTGGTTGGCCAGATGGACGGTCCGGTCCACGAAACGGACCAGCAGGACGGGGTCGTCCACCAAGTCGATCCTGTCCGCCAGCTTGGGGCTCCCGGAGGCCTTGAGGATGGTTTCCGCATGGACGGAGATGTCCATGAGAATCCCCAGGGAGCAACGCGGGTAGGCCGGGTCGGGCATGCCCATCAGTTTGAACCATTTCATCTGCCCGGATTCCGTGCGCACCCGGAAGGAACAGGCCGTTCTCCTGCGGCTGAGGATCAGCTGATGGCAGGAGCGGAATTGCTGCCTGTCCTCGGGGAGGATGACCTCCTGGGGAATCTGCGGATTCTGCAGCACGGCCCTGATCCGTTCCCCCTCGGGGGAGGCCGCGTATTTGTTCAGGAACGTGATCTCGTTGCTGACCACGTCGATTCGCCAGACAATCCCGGGAAGTTCTTCAAAGTAATTGGCCAGGATTTTTTCTTCGGGATGGCTGTCCGGTTTTACACTGAGATCCGGCATGAGTTTCCTTTGTCGTGATACGGGAATGTTGATCGGCAGCCCGAGTCTTAACGCATTTTGAGAACGATTGGCAATCAGCGGCGGAGTTGGCCCCACCACTATGCGCAACTTACGGGAAAAGCGGGGAGAAATTGCGGGCGTCGGCGCTGCTTCGACAGCGTCACGGCGGGTAGTCCGGGACGGTATGGAGGGTATGGCGTCAGGATGGGCGTGGGGTACGATCGGCTTTTTCCTGTCCTTTATTTCATGGGAAGCACACGGCCCCGCGCGGCTCGCAGAGCCTTTTAGCCTGCCCGCCCCCCGGACGCGCGGCCTGGCCCTCCCTAATTCCACACGAATATCGAAGCGCCCATGCCGCCCCGGCATTATGTCTATATTGACATAATTGTGTGGAATCATTGTATTGTTTTGTTCTGTTGCCCGGTTTTTTCCCGTTATCTAGGGTGAGAATGAACCAAAAGTCCACCCGTTCGGCCGGGCGGCGGCGACGCCGTCACGAACGGGTGCGGGATCGCCTTCCGGGGAAGGGCTCCGGGAGGCTGGCCCGTGTGGATCGGCCGCAATGCAGGGGAAGGTATGCTCGCAGTCCGACACGCGAAACACGTCCCACAGAACAAGCCCGCCGAGCCGGCGTTCCCGGCCCGGCGATGCTGAGGGGGAGCCCATGGGCACCAGGTCCGGTTCCCTTCGATCCCCGCTCCCGCAAGCGCCGCCTCGCCCCGCGCCGTCTCGCCCCGCGCCCGGTCGAAGGCCGGTGCGGCCGCGCGCTGACGCCTCCTCGTCCTCCCCGCCTGTCCCGAGAGCAACCCGCCATGGCGGGTTTCACCATACCGTCGATGGAGGAATCCATGTCCGCATCCATCCGTAACAAGCCGTCATCCCTCCCGTCGGCCGCCTGTGTCCCGTTTTCGGGACTCGGGCACGCCATGGCGGCGGTGAAGGCCGTGGCCCGATACGCCCGCCCCGACCCGGAGACCGCCCCTGCCCTGCGGCCGGTCCCCGGACCCGCCGGGGCCCGTCGCCACGACCTGCTGCGCCGTCTTTGCCGGGAACCACGGGCCGGATGACACACCAAACCAAAGGAGTGGGTATGACCGTCAACAGAAGAAGCTTTCTCAAACTGGCCGCAGTGACCGCCGTTTCGTCGGCGTTCTGCGGGCTGGGATTCGGGTCCGAGGCCCTGGCCGTGGACCGGATCGCCATGCTCCAGCCCCAGTGGAGCAAACAGACGACCTCGGTCTGCTGTTACTGCGCCGTGGGCTGCGGCCTGATCGTCAACACCGACCTCAAGACCAAGCGGGCCGTCAACGTCGAGGGCGACCCGGACCATCCCATCAACGAGGGGGCCACCTGCGCCAAGGGCGCGTCCATCTGGCAGCTGGCCGAGAACGACCTGCGGCCGAAGCGCCCCATGTACCGCGCGCCCCATGCCACGGAATGGAAGGAGGTCTCCTGGGAGTGGGCCCTGGGTGAAATCGCCAAGCGGGTCAAGAAGACGCGCGACGCCAGCTTCACCGAAAAGAACGCCAAGGGGCAGGTGGTCAACCGCTGCAACGGCCTGGCCTCGGTGGGCTCGGCGGCCATCGACAACGAGGAGTGCTGGACCTACCAGGCCATGCTCCGCGCCCTGGGCCTGGTCTGGATCGAGCACCAGGCGCGCATCTGCCACAGCTCCACGGTGGCGGCCCTGGCCGAGAGCTTCGGACGCGGGGCCATGACCAACCACTGGAACGACATTGCCAACAGCGACTGCATCCTGATCATGGGCAGCAACGCGGCCGAGAACCACCCCATCTCCTTCAAGTGGGTGACCGAGGCCATGACCAGGGGGGCCAAGCTCATCCACATCGACCCGCGCTTCACCCGCACCTCGGCCAAGGCGGACCTCTACTGCCAAATCCGTGCGGGCTCGGACATCGCGGTCCTCGGCGGGCTGATCAAGTACATCCTGGACAACGACCTGATTCAGAAGGACTACGTGGTCAGCCACACCAACGCGACCTTCGTGGTCGGCGACAAGTACGACTTCCATGACGGGCTGTTCAGCGGCTACCACAAGAACGGCGACGACGCGGACTACGCGGGGGCCTACGACAAGTCCCAGTGGGCCTACAAGACGGACGCCCAGGGGCTGCCGGTGCGGGACGAGACCCTGACCGACCCCCGGTGCGTGTACAACCTGCTCAAACGGCACTACGCCCGCTACACCGTGGACAAGGTCGTCAGCGCCTCGGGCATCGACCGCGACGGGCTGCTCGAATTCTACAAGAGCTTCGCGGCCACGGGCAAGCCGGACAGGGCCGGGACCATCATGTACGCCATGGGCTGGACCCAGCACACCGTGGGCACGCAGTACATCCGGACCATGTCCATGGTCCAGTTGCTGCTCGGCAACATCGGCGTGTCCGGCGGCGGGGTCAACGCCCTGCGCGGCGAGTCCAACGTCCAGGGGTCCACGGACCACTGTCTGCTGTGGCACATCCTGCCCGGCTACCTGGCCATGCCCAACGCCTCCCTCTCGACCTACGAGGCATACGTCGCCGCCAAGGCCAAGCCGCACCTGCAAGGGGCCAAGGACCCCAAGAGCGCGGCCTGGTGGCAGTACTACCCGAAATACATGTCGAGCTTCCTCAAGGCCATGTACCCCGAGGCCACGGCCGACCAGGCCTACGCCTGGCTGCCCAAGGCCGAGGACGGCACGACCTACACCTGGCTCCAGCTCTTCGAGGCCATGGACAAAAAGGCCTTCACCGGCTTCTTCGCCTGGGGCATGAACCCGGCCTGCGGCGGGGCCAACGCGGGCAAGAACCGGCGGGCCATGGCCAACCTGGACTGGATGGTCAACGTCAACATCTTCGACAACGAGACCGGCTCCTTCTGGCGCGGGCCCGGCGTGGACCCGAAGAAGGTCAAGACCGAGGTCTTCTTCCTGCCCTGCTGCGTGTCCATCGAGAAGGAGGGGTCCATCACCAACTCAGGCCGCTGGATGCAGTGGCGCTACCAGGGGCCCGACCCCAGGGGCGAGTCCAAGTCCGACGGCCACATCATGACCGAGCTGTTCGAGGCCGTCCGCGCCCTGTACGCCAAGGAGGGCGGCGCCTTCCCCGAGCCCATCAGTAATCTGGCCGTGGAGATGTGGAAGAAGGACGGGCAGTACGACTCCAACCAAGTGGCCAAGCTGATCAACGGCTACTTCCTCAGGGACGTGACCATCAAGGGCACGACCTACAGGAAGGGCACGCTGGTGCCGAGCTTCACCCTGCTCCAGGACGACGGCTCCACCAGCTCGGGCAACTGGCTGTACTGCAACTCATACACCGAGCAGGGCAACATGGGCGCGCGCCGGAGCACCGCGCAGACCCCGGAGCAGGCCAGGATCGGGCTGTTCCCCAACTGGTCCTGGTGCTGGCCGCTGAACCGGCGGATCATCTACAACCGCGCCTCCTGCGACAACACGGGCAAGCCCTACGCCCCGCAGAAGCCGGTGATCACCTGGAACGGCGAGAAGTGGGTCGGCGACGTGCCGGACGGCGGATGGGCCCCGGGCACCAAGTACGCCTTCATCATGCAGCCCCACGGCCACGGCCGCATCTTCGGCCCCGGCCGCCAGGACGGCCCCTTCCCCGAGCACTACGAGCCCATGGAGACCCTGTTCAAGACGCACGAGTTCTCGGCCCAATTGAACAACCCCACCGCCCTGCGCTTCGCCCACGAACCCATGGCCGTGGCCGATCCCAAGTATCCTTACGTGGTCACGACCTACCGCGTGACCGAGCACTGGCAGACCGGCCTGATGACCCGCCACACCCCGTGGCTGCTCGAAACCATGCCGCAGATCTTCGTGGAGATGAGCGAGGAGCTGGCCAGGGAAAAGGGCATCGCCAACGGCGAGAAGGTCACGGTCGAGTCCATCCGGGGCAGCATCTGGGCCATCGCCATCGTGACCAAGCGGATGCACCCGCTGACGGTCATGGGCAGGACCGTGTACCAGATCGGCCTGCCCTGGTGCTTCGGCTGGCAGATGCCCCACGACGGCAGCGGCGGCGACTCCGCCAACCTGCTGTCCCCGGCCGTGGGCGACCCCAACACGGGCATCCCCGAAACCAAGGTCTTCGTGGCCAACGTCCGCAAGATGTAAGGAGAACGCAATGAACGGTAAATCATTCCTGGTGGACCTGACCCGCTGCACCGCCTGCCGCGGCTGCCAGATCGCCTGCAAGCAATGGAAGAAGCTCCCGGCCGAGAAGACCACCAACTGGGGCTCGTACCAGAACCCCAAGGACCTGTCGTCCACGACCATCCGGCTGGTCCGCTTCGAGGAGGCCGTGGAGGACGGCAAGCTGTTCTGGCTGTTCTTCCCGGAGCAGTGCCGCCACTGCGTGGACGCCCCCTGCTCCACCGTGCCGGACAACCCCGAGGCCATCATCCACGATCCCGAGACCGGGGCCGTGGTCTACACCGAACTGACGGCCAAGGAGGACGGCGAGTCCATCCGCATGGCCTGCCCCTATGACATCCCCCGGGTGGACCCGGTGACCAAGGTCGTGAACAAGTGCGACATGTGCATCGACCGGGTCCGGGCGGGCAAGCTCCCGGCCTGCGTCCAGGCCTGCCCCACCGGGACCATGAACTTCGGCGACCGCGAGGACATGCTCAAGCTGGGCCAGGAGCGGCTCGCCGCGGCCAAGAAGAAGTATCCCAAGGCCATGCTGGTGGACCCGGACTCCACGCGGGTCATCTACCTGGCGGGCGTCTCGCCGGACAGCTACTCCAAGTACCTGGAGTCGGACGCCTCGGACGCCATGCCGGACAAGATGTCCCGGAAGCGGTTCCTGGCCGGGCTGGGCGCCCGCGCGCGGACCATGCGTTCCTGACGATTCGGCGCGTCCCCGCCGGGGGGCGCGTACACCTCCATACCGTCGGCCCGGCCCCTGCCGGGCCGACGCTTTTTTACGGGAATTCGAGGCCCGGAGGGCCAGGTCAGCGCCCCCGGCACCAGCCGGAGTGCAGGGACTCGCGCACCCGGCACAGGAAGGTCCGGTTGCGCGCGGAGCCCTCGCCCGTGTGCCGGTAGATGTACACCTTGACGTAGTCGGTCAGGAAGGCCCAGACCAGGGAGTAGGCCCAGACCAGGCCGATGGCCCCCCAGTTGATGGGCGCGATGAGCCCGAAGCCCCAGGCCGCCAGGAAGGTCCCCAGGAGCTTGGTGCCCACGGCGGACCAGACCATGACCGGCGCGGGATACGGCGGCTCCCAGAAGTGCCCCCGGCTGCGCGAGACGAACAGGGTCAGGTGCCCGGACACGGCCATCTTCAGGAAGATGTAGGTCTGGACCTCGCCGATGGACAGGTGCAGCCAGGTCAGCCCCAGGTAGAGCATCAGGAAGCTGCCGAACACCCCGGTCAACCCCATGGCCAGGGAGACCGACAGGACCCGGTGCATGTCCCAGCGGACCGGGTCGGGGTCCAGCCAGGTGCGGTCGTAGGCGATGGTGATGATCGGCACGTCGTTCAGGAAGGCCAGCAGGATGATCATGATGGCCGTGATGGGATAGAAGTTGAAGGCGATCATGGCCAGGACCACGAAGATCATGATCCGGATGGTCTCGGTGATGCGGTAGATGGCGTAGCTGTCCATGCGCTCGAAGATGCGCCGGGCCTCCTCCACCGCGTGGATGATGACCGAGATGCCCGGCGCGGTCAGGACCAGGTCGGCGGCCATGCGCGCCGCGTCCGTGGCCCCGCTCACGGCGATGCCCATGTCCGCCTGCTTCAGGGCGGGGGCGTCATTGACCCCGTCGCCGGTCATGCCCACGATGTGGTTGCGCGACTGCAACAGCTTGACGATGTTGTACTTGTGCTCCGGGAAGACCTGGGCGAAGCCGTCGGACTTCTCGACCTCCCCGGCGGCGTCCCGGAGGCTCGCCGGGTTGTCCGCGTCGGCCTGGAGCCACTTGCCCGCCACGGAGATGTTTTGGCCCAGGTTCAGCTGGCCGGAGATTTCCTTGGCGATGGCCAGGTTGTCGCCCGTGACCATCTTGACCTCGATGCCGTGCTTCCCGGCCTGCTCGATGGTCTCCCGCGAGTCCTCGCGCGGCGGGTCGAACAGGGGCAGGATGCCCAGGAAGCGCCACTGCCCGTCCTCGTCGCTGCGGGCCACGCCGATGGTCCGGTATCCCTTGACCGCGAAGCCCTGGGAGGCCTCCTCGGCCTTCGCCCGGATGGCCTCGTCCACCCAGGACAGGTCCAGAATGACCTGGAGCGCGCCCTTGCTGACCTTGAACTCCGCGCCGTCCGGCCCCTTGACCAGGGCCTCGGTGCGCTTGCTCACCGGGTCGAAGGGCACGAACTTCTCCTGGGCGTATTGCGACAGGACCCCCTTGTCCGCAAGCCCGTCCATGACCGCGATATCGATGGCGTCCTCGTTCTCGACCTTGGAGGCCAGGCTCCCGGCCAGGACGAGGTCGGCCTCGTCCGTGGCCGCGAAGACCACGGGCTCGCCGAGCCTGAGCTTGTTCTGGGTCAGGGTGCCGGTCTTGTCCGAGCAGAGGATGTCCATGCCCGCCATCTCCTCGATGGACTCCAACCGCGAGACGATGGCCTTCTCCCTGGACAGGGCCAGGGCCCCCACGGCCATGGTCACGGAGAGCACGGCGGGCATGGCCACCGGGATGGAGGCCACGGTCAGGATCAGGGCGAACTGGACCAGCTCCAGGAACGGGGTGCCCCGGAAGAGCTGGACCACGATGAGCACGGCCACCAGGGCCAGGCTGAGAAAGATCAGGTAGTCGCCGATGCGGATGACCGCCTTCTGGAAGTGCGAGACCGCCTTGGCGTCGGACACCAGCCGGGCGGTCTTGCCGAAGAAGGTCTCCGCGCCCGTGGCCGTGACCACGGCCTCCATCTCGCCCTGGCGGGCCACGGCCCCGGAATAGGCCAGGTTGCCCACGCCCTTCTGCACGGGCAGGGACTCGCCGGTCAGGGCGGACTGGTCCACGCTGAGGAAGTCGCCGTCCACCAGGCGGCAATCGGCCGGGATGATGTCGCCCATGCGCAGCCGGATGACGTCGCCGGGCACCAGGTCGCGGGCCTCGACGCTCCGCCACTCGCCGTCGCGCAGGACCCGGCCCTTGAGGGCCAGCTTGCTCTTCAGGGCGTCCACGGCGTTGCCCGCCTGGTACTCCTGCCAGAACCCGACCACCGCGTTGAAGACCAGCAGGGCCAGGATGATGGCGAAGTCCGCCCAGTGGCGCACGGCCAGGGAGAGGATGGCGGCCACCTCGATCATCCAGGGGATGGGCCCCCAGAAGTAGCCGAGGAACTGCATCAATGGGCTGACCTTGTGCTCCTCCAGGGCGTTGGGCCCATACTGGGCCAGACGCCGGGCGGTCTCGGCCCCGTCCAGCCCCTGGGGGCCGGAGTGCTGGGCCGCGAAGACCTCTTCGGGGCTCTGGTAATCCTGTTCGTTGGCGTTCGTGGTGGGTGTGGCCATGGTCGTGTCCTCCGCTATGAAACGCCTGCCGCGCGGCAGGTTGCGTTGCGTGTTCATCGGCGGCGTGCGGCGATGGCGGGCCGACGGACCCGGCCGGGCCGGGTCGGCGTCCGTCCGCGACACGGCGGGCGGAACGCAACCGATACCGGCAACCATAGCACACATGGCCTGTTTTGGAAAAGGGACGGGACCCGGCGGACGGCCTGTCGGGCGGGTCCGGCCGATGGGCGGCAAGGGGCTCGTTTCACAGGTGATCGGCCTGAGGCTCCGGGCGGCGGCGCAAACCGTCACCGAATCGTCACAGTACGGAGCGCGGGGCCGGAGCGGATCAGGCCGGTTCCGGGAGCAGGCGCACGGCCACCCGCGCGCCCGGCGTCAGGCGCGGCCCGAAGGCCGGGCAGTGGGCCTCCACGGGCGGGAAGTCCGGGTCCCCGGCACGGCGCAGGAGGTAGCGCACATAGGGGCCCATGAACAGGGCCTCGGCCACCACAAAGGGGCCGTCCGCGTCCGGTTCCGGGCGGACCCGCTCCGGGCGCAGGACGACCAGGCCGCCGCGCGCATTTTCGTCGAGAGGGCCGAACAGGCGCTCCAGCCGGTCGGGCCACCCGTCCCCGGCAAAGCAGTTGGCGCTGCCCAGGAACCCGGCGGCAAAGGCCGAGGCCGGGCGGCGGTAGAGTTCCTCGGGCGGGCCCTGCTGCTCCAGCCGCCCGTCGCGCAGGAGCACGATGCGGTCGGCCAGGGCGAAGGCCTCCTCCTTGTCGTGGGTGACGAAGACCGTGGTGATGCC
The DNA here is from genome assembly GCF_000189295.2 of Pseudodesulfovibrio mercurii. Taxonomy (NCBI): domain Bacteria; kingdom Pseudomonadati; phylum Thermodesulfobacteriota; class Desulfovibrionia; order Desulfovibrionales; family Desulfovibrionaceae; genus Pseudodesulfovibrio; species Pseudodesulfovibrio mercurii. The sequence continues at coordinate 1,702,554 of NC_016803.1, forward strand.
GAGCCGACGGCGCAGCTCGGCCAGTTCGCCGCGCATGGCCTCGCGCAGCCGGGCGTCCAGGTTGGAGAAGGGCTCGTCCAGGAGGAGCGCGTCCGGGCCGGTGACCAGGGCGCGGGCCAGGGCCACCCGCTGCTGTTCTCCGCCCGAGAGCTCGTGCACACGGCGGTCGGCGTAGCCGTCCAGGCGGACCATGGCCAGGGCGTCCAGGGCGGCCCGGCGGACCGCCGCCCCGTCCATGCCGCCCCGGCTGCGCAGCCCGTAGGCCACGTTGTCGAACACGTCCATGTGCGGGAACAGGGCGTAGTTCTGGAAGACGAAGCCGAGGTTGCGCCGCTGCGGGGGCAGGCCGCGCATGTCGCGCCCGTTGATGCGGATGGTCCCAGCGTCCGGCGCCTCCAGCCCGGCGATGAGCCGCAGGGTGGTGGACTTGCCGCACCCGGACGGGCCGAGCAGGCAGCACAGTTCGCCGGGCGCCAGGCGCACGGTCAGATCGGCCACGGCCGGGGTCCCGGCGTAGGCCTTGGTCACGCCGGCCAGTTCGATGTCAGCCCCGGCCGGGGAACGGGAGTCGGTCGTCGAGTTCATTGCGCTTCCTGTTTCGGGTTGAGGCCAGGACGATGAGGGCCGCGCCCGCGCCCGCCATGGCCAGCATGATGGTGGAAAAGGCCGCTGCCTGGCCCACTTCGCCCCGGACCACGGCCTCGAACACGTCCACGGACAAGAGCCGCGTGCCCGGCGTGATGATGAAGATGATGGACCCCAGGGCCTGGACCGAGGTGACGAAGGCGTACAGCCCGCCCGCCAGCATGGCCGTGCGCACCGAGGGCAGGACCACGCGCAGGAAGGTCCGGGTGCGCGACGCGCCCAGGCAGAGGGAGGCCTCCTCCTGGGCCCGGTTCTGGCGGGCCAGGACCGAGGCCCCGGCGCGCAGCCCCATGGGCAGTTTGCGGACCACCAGGTTGAGGACCACGATGGCCCAGGTGCCGGTCAGGATGAGCGGCGGCCGGTTGAAGGCCAGGGCGTAGCCCACGCCGATGAAGGTGCCGGGCACGGCGAAGGGCAGGGTGGCCATGACGTCCAGCAGGCGCGCGCCGGGGATGCGCACCCGCTTGACCAGGTAGGCCAGGACCTGCCCGCCCAGGGCGGACAGCGCGCCCACGGCCAGGGAGAAGACCAGGGTATTGCGGGTACTGGCGAAGCCGCGCGTGAACACGGTCTGGAAGTATTCCAGGGTGGGCGCGAACGAATTCCCCGCGTTGCGCGTGAAGGCGGCCAGGAGCACGGCCCCGAGCAGGGCGAGCATGTACACGGAGAAGAGCAGACAGACGGCCCAGACCGCCCGGCCCGGCCAGCCCAGGTCCAGCCGGGCCACGGGCCGGGACTGATCCATGACCCGGTCGCGGCCGAAGCGCGACTCCAGCGCCCCGTAGCCCGAATAGGCCAGCAGGCAGAAGCCGAGCAGGATCACGTTCAGGGCCGAGGCCGAGGCCGCGTCGTAGCGCCCGATGAGCTGGGTGTAGGAGGCCGAGGCCAGGGTGTCGAAGGGCCCGCCGACCACCAGCGGGGTGCCGAAGTCGGACATGGAGTGCATGAAGTTGAGCAGGAAGGCGGCCGCGCCGAGCGGCGAGGCCAGGGCCAGGGTGATGGTCCGCAGCACGCGCCACGGCCCGGCCCCCAGGCTCCCGGCGGCCTCCTCCAGGGCGGGGTCGATGTGGCGCAGGGCGGCCAGGGACAGGAGAAAGGCCGTGGTGGTCTGGTCCAGGGCCTGGAGGACCAGCACGCTCTTCCAGCTGTACACGTCCCAGGAGATGTGCAGCCAGCGGTAGGTGATCAGCCCGTTGCGCCCGAAGAGAAAGATGTAGGCGATGGAGGTGACGAAGCCGGGCAGGATGATGGGCAGGAGCGCCGTGGCCCCCATGAGCCGTTTCAGGGGCGCGTCGGTCTTGGCCACGACCACGGCCAGGGCCCCGCCCATGAGCGAGGCGGCCAGGGACCCGGCCAGGGCCACGCCCAGGCTCGACCCGACCATGGCCCGCAGGCGCGGCCCCTCCCACAGCCGGGCGTAGGCGGCCAGCCCCCACTCCCCGCCGGGGCGCAGGCTCTCGACCAGTACGGTCAGGGCCGGATAGCCCACCAGCAGGAGGAGCACGGCAAAGACCGCGCAGGAGATCGCATACCCCCTGTTGCGGGAAAGAACGGCGCTGGGCGCGGACATGTCCGGGTCAATCCTCCACGGCTGCGGAAACGGGCCTCCGTCCGCAGGACGGAGGCCCGCAAGGCCGGGCTATTGATACTTGGGGAAGCGCTTGTTGAACTCGGCGACCACCCGCTCGCGCTCGTTGCCCCAGTGCAGAATGTCGTAGGCCACGAGGTTGAGGTCGGACAGCCGGGGCACGCCGGGCAGGGGCTCCACGTCCGTGGTCGGCACGCGCGGCGAGGCCTGCATGAGGACCTTCTGGCCCTCGGGGCTCAGGCACCAGTCCACGAACTTCCCGGCGTTCTCCGGATGCCTGGCGCCCGCGACGATGGACACGGGCGAGGGCCAGGCCAGGACGCCGTCGGTCGGGTAGACCACGGCCAGGGGCGCGTCCGGGTTCTTGTTCGCCAGGATGTGCGGATCCGGGGCGATGCCCACGGCGAACTCGCCGGACAGGGCCATCTTGCCCGGGGCCGAACCGGACTTGGTCAGGAACGGGATGTTGGCGTAGAGCTTGTCCAGGAACGGCCAGCCCGCCTTCTCGCCCTTGATCTGGAGGATGCCGGAGACCGTGGTGTAGGCCGTGCCCGAGGTGTTCAGGTTGGAGGCCGAGACCTCGTCGCGGTAGTCGGGCGAGGCCAGCTCGTCCCAGGTCATGGGGACTTCGAGGCCCTTGCCCGCCAGCCGGTCCTTGTTGGCCAGGAAGCCGACCACCACCAGGGACACGCCGGTCCAGTAGCCGTCCGGGTCCTTGAAGGCCTTGTCCACGCGGCTCGCGTTGGGGGCCTTGAAGGGCGCGGTCAGCCCCTCCTTCTTTGCCTGGATAAAGGCGTCGGACCCGCCGCCGAACCAGACGTCCGCGCCGGGATTGGCCTTCTCGGCCCGCAGCCGGGTGAGCACCTCGCCCGACGACATGGTCAGAAATTCCACCTTGATGCCGGTGGCCGCCTCGAATTGCTGGGCGATGATCTCGGGCCCGCCGTAGGCAACGTACATGGTCAGTTTCTTTTCCTCGGCCCGGACCGCGCCCGCGCTCAGGCAGACCGCCGCGATCAGGGCGGCCGCCAGGGCCGCGAACTTGAATGTGCGCATGGTCAACTCCAACTCCTTGAGGTTCATGCAGGACTTTTCCACCAATGCCCAGACCCTATAGGAATCGGGAGGGGCCGAAAAATCGTTATCCACTATTCATCGCGGCCGACGTATAGACAAATGCTATGGACCACCCGGACACGGCCCTATCCGGCCGTCTCGACCGCCTCCCAGAGGGCGACCTCGGACGGACGGGCGGTCAGGTCCGCGGTGGCCGCATGCATGGCGGCCATGTGCGGGGTGCGGCCGTGGGCCTCAAGGTGGGCCGGACTCGCCCATATTTCATAGAAGAGGAAGACGCCGCCCGCGCGGTGCAGGTCGTAGCGCAGGCAGCCGGGTTCGGCACGGACCGCGTCCACCACCTTGCGCAGTTCGCTTTCCAGGGCCGCCGCGCAGCCCTCCCTGGCCGTGATCACGGCCGTTACGTAGGTCTTTGCCATATCTGAAACTCCTTGGTTGCGCCGGGGCCATTTCCCCGGCCGGGCCGGGTCAGGGTAGCCCACCGCCGCCGGGCGGGCAACCAACGGAACGCGATTTTCGGGGAGTGGGAAAAATCCGTGTAACCGCCGTCGGGCGAACCGCGATGTTACCACTGTGGGCGGTGCGTTTCCCGACCCACGGGTTTCCGGACGGACCGACGCCGGACGCGGCGCCCCCTCCCTCCGGCCGGAGACCCGGCTCTTTCGATCCGCCAATCCCTGCGGAACGGGACAACGTCTCCCGCTCCGTCCCGCAGGGGGATCGATCTCCCCCGGGGCCGCGCCCAGCGCGGCCCCGCAATGGAAACAGGGCGCGGTCCCGCTTGTGACATCGCGCCGCATGAGGCATGCTGCGGACATTGATGGCACCTCAACGATAAAGGGTCAAATGCCCGTACACATGGACGACGAAGAGGTCATCGAGCGCATCCTCGATGGCGACCGGGACGCGTTTGCGCTCCTGCTCAGGCGGCACGAGAGCCACGTCTCCCGGCTGGTGGCCGCCCACGTCCCCCCGGACCAGGCGGCCGAGGTGGCGCACGAGGCGTTCATCCGCGCCTACCGGGGGTTGCCGGGGTACCGGCCGATCAAGCCGTTCCGCAACTGGCTGACCACGGTGACCCTGCGCTGCTGCAAGGATTACTGGCGGCGGGAATACCGGAACAGGGAAGCTCCGGTGTGCGACCTGAGCGAGGACGGGCAGCGCTGGCTGGACACGGCCCTGGCCGCGAACTCGACCGAGGCCTTCGAGACCCTGGCCCGGCAACGCGAACTGGGCGAGGTCCTGGACGCGGTCCTGAACATGCTTTCACCCATGGACCGCATGGTCATGACCTTAAGCTATCTGGAGGAACGGCCGACCAGTGAGACGGCCGAGATGCTCGGCATCAGCGTGCCCAACGTCAAGGTGCGCGCCTTCCGGGCCAAACGGAAACTCAAGGGCTTTCTCAAACGCTACGGCATCCAAGGAGAGGAGCATGAAGCGTAGAATCATCACCGACACCTTTCACACCCTGCTCCGCCGCGCCCATGCGGCCCGCCCGGCCTGGCAACCGGACCGCTCCTGGCGCGACGCGGTCCTGCTCGATGCGGCCCGGCTGCACGCCTCGGCCATGAACCTGGACCTGGATCGGCTGGCCCCGCGCTTCACCGTGGCCGCCGCGGCCGTGTCCGGGGTGAGCCTGTTGACCGCCTTCTGGGTCCTCCGGGACCTGTCCGGCCAGATCCTGTCCGCCCTGACCAGCCAGGCCCTCCACTACGGCCTGCCCGGCCTGGGCATTTGAGGAGCCGGCCATGAAGAAATGGAAGATATGGACCGCTTTCCTGGCGGTGTTCCTGGCCGGTGCCCTGTCCGGCGTGGCCGGGACCGGCCTGTTCCTCCGGCTCCACTTCGCCCCGCCCAAAGACCGCGAGGCCTTCCGGGCGCAGGTCACCGAGCGGCTGACCGACACCCTGTCGCGCGAACTGGACCTGACCGACGAGGCCGCCCTTGCCGTGCGCACCGAGGTGATCGCCACCCTGGACCGGATCGAGGGCGTGCACGCGGCGCTCCGCCCCAAGGCCGAGGCCATCATCGCCGACGGCATCAAGCGGGTGAAGGGCCATCTGACCGAGACGCAGCAGGCCGAACTGGACGAGTTGATCAAGCGCAACCGGGAGAAGCCCTTCGGCATCTTCCGCCTGCCGCCCCCGCCACCGCCGCCCCCGTTCCCCTAACCCGGTGCAAAACCACGCCCAAACACAATCTCCTTGTCCCGCCGGAGCAAACTTGGTAGGGGTCTTCTTCCGGTAGGCAACCGTCTGTCCGGCCCGAGGACGGGGCGCAACCGCCCCCCTTCGGACCGACTGCGGAACTGAGCACTGCGGGACCGCCGCGTATTCCCATACGCAAGGGTCCGCATCGCGCAAACGCCCCACTGGCGCACAAGAGCGAATTTTTCGCGTAGGTGCGCCGGATGCAAGGCGCAAGGAATCACAGGACCGACGCGTATCTCAATACGCAAGGGTCTGCGATTCCCGCAGCAACGCCCCACTGGCGCACAAGAGCAAATTTTTGCGTAGGTGCGCCAGCTGCAAGGCGCAAGGAAATCACAGGGCCGCCGCGTATCTTAATACGCAAGGGTCTGCGATTTCCGCAGCAACGCAGCAGATGGCGTGCCTACGCAAAAATTTGCGGAAGCGTTTCGGCACCGGTGTGTCGCTTGGTCTTCAAAACCAATGTGTGGCAGTGATGTCACGGGCAGGTTCGACTCCTGTACGCTTCCGCCAACCGAACTCAAGGGCCTGCTCAATGCGGGCCTTTTTCATTGATGCCGGGAAATCCCGACGCGGGGCGGGCCGCGTTGTTCCCGAACGGAGGTCGGACGGGACGCCGGGACAGCCGAATGGCGTTCCGCTCGCCGGAGGCCGGACGGGAGGGGGGCGGATGGAACGGGACGGGAGCGCCCCCGTCCGCACCACGGGCCGCATGTGCGAGAGGGAGGGTCGGCGGCGTGAACCGGCCGGTTCATGCTGTCCGACAAGAATGGCCAACCCCCTGTTCCGGACGGATTTTCCGGGTCCGGCCCCGTCCCGGTCACGGTTCGCCCGCAGGCCGCGTCCAGGCATAGCGGCGATCATAACCTGTCGATAAATCTGACAACTTTCCCCAACCTGTAAAGCAAACCGACGGTTTTCTTCTTCTCGCGTCAACCAACATGCCGATTTCATTGAATCTTGTTCCCGGAATGCCGCTTGCATGCGGTTTCGGGATCGTACACGAAACGCGGAGGCTGGAATGAAACGGATTGCGGGAGTGTTGCTGGCGCTGGTGCTGACCCTGGGCCTGGCCGGAACCGGTCATGCCACGGTCATCAACCTGAACTCATGGTCGCAGGCGGGAGTCGCCGCCAATGGGGACTGGACCGTTTCGTCCGACGGCACCAGCGTGTACCAGAGCGTCAACAGCGACGCCACGTACTTCGTGAGCGGCATCGACTACATCGACACCCTGTTCCAGGGGAGCTTCGGGGTGGAGACCACCGCCGACGACGACTACATCGGGTTCGTGTTCGGCTGGAACGGCCTGAACGACTACTACCTGCTCGACTGGAAACAGACGACCCAGCTGTCCTCCTCCCTGGGGCTGGCCATTGAGGGATTCACCCTTTCGAAGATCTCGGGCAGCGACGTCAACCTGTGGTCCCACACCGGCAGCGGCATCGAGGTCCTGGCCACGGCCTACGGCGAGGACATGGGCTGGCTCGACAACGCGCTCAACACCATTGTCCTGGATTACTCCGCGAACAGCCTGACCGTCACGGTCAACGGCGATCTCATCTTTTCCCTGACCGGTTCCTTCGAGGCGGGCGAATTCGGCTTCTACAACTTCTCGCAGACCGCGGTGCGCTACAAGGACTTCACGGCGACGACCCGCAACACGGCCACGCCCGTGCCCGAACCCGCCACCTTCGCCCTGCTGGCCGCCGGGCTGCTGGGCCTGGCGGGCTGCGTCCGCCGCCGGAACAGGCGCTGACAAACCACGCCAACGCACGCAAGGGCGGCCGCCGGAACCAGGTTCCGGCGGCCGCCTTTTTTTCGGTGCGTTCCGAGCCGGGATCAGGACCAGATCTTTTCGGGCATGTACGGGTGGGTGCCCTCGACGACCTCCAGGCCGGACTTGGCCTGAATCTTGGTGATCACGTCGTCGGCGTGGGTGCAGTGGTCTGACAGACACGGGCCGATGTGGATCACGGTGGGCTGCTCCTGAAGGGGCACGTTCCAGAGCTTGACCTGGGCCAGCCGCTGAACGATGGACGCGCCCGGACAGCCGCCGCAGTTGAGGATGCCCAGGACCTCGGCCTCCTTGTCCTTGTAGCGCGCGAACTGCCCCTCGCGCCGGTTGAAGGCCACCAGGCAGCGGGAACAGCCGATGCAGACGTCGTCCATGGTATTCCGGCATCCGATGATGAGAATCTTTTCCATGCGAACCTCCTGTGGGTAGTGGTCTCTCCTCATTGTTATATTTGAACGATTGAGTCAATATTCATACTTTATCGGGAATGAATACCCGGCGCCGACGGGGGGACAAGGGGATCGCCCTCGACCTCCACGGATCGGGGTTTGCATTCACCAAACGCGAAAAACATGCTACCGGAAAGGCAAAGGGAGACGAAGGGGGGAGCAAACAGGCGGCAGACAAAGGGAGACGACATGACCACGAAAATCCATGCACGGGCGGCCGTCCTGACGGCCTGCCTGCTCTTGGCGCCGATCCTCGCCTTTGCCTACGGCGGAGGGGGCGACGTCGGCGGGCCGCCGCGCTCGGGGGGCGGGGCGACCATCGGCGCCACCTCGACCTACACGAATCAATGCGTCGGCGTCACGGAGCAGGCCCCGGCCCGGCCCATGCCCATGAGCGAGGCGGACCTGTTCGACATGGACCAGGTCAGCCCCAACGTGCAGCGGCTGAGCCTGATCCTGGACTGCATGGTGGCCGAAGGCGACCTGACCTACACGCAGGCCCGGCATGTCCTGCTCATCTACATGATCGGGGATTACCGGCGCAACCCGCAGACGTGGGGCGGTGAGGCCCCCGCCGCGGGGCACGACCAGGACGCGTCCTCGGCCCAGGACCCGGCGCGCTACACTCACAACCCGGACAACCGCCAGTCCCTGGCCGACGCCTTCGGCACCACGGCCCAGACTCCGGCGGCCCCGGCGCCGACCACGACCCCTGCCGGGTACGCCAACGCCATCAACAACCACGAGTCCGCCGTGGCGGCCCTCGCCGCCCACCTCCGGAGCCTGCCCCCCGAGGACCTGCCGGGGTCGGTGCTGATGCCCGAGGACGAGGTCCACGCCAGCCTGCTGGTCTCCACCTTCGCCTGGGACGAGACCCTGAACATGCCGACCTCCGTGCGCCAGATGGCCATTGTCCTGGAGGGCCAGATCACCAGCGGGACCATAACCCCGCGCAACGCCTATACCGTGCTCATGGTGCAGGTGGGCAGGACCGCGCGCGCGGCCCGGTAAGGAGGCGACCATGCGACAGACATCCATGCTTCTCGCGGGCGCCCTGCTCTGCCTGACCCTGGCCGCTGCCGGGTGCGTCACGGGCTCCGGATCGACCTCGGCCGCTTCCGCCTCTTCCTCTTCCGCATCTTCAGCCGCCAATGCCGACGGGCGGGAGAAGCGGATCTATCAACCCCGGCAGGTGGACCTGGATGGCCGGTCCCTGCTGGCCGCCGTGACCCTGGACCTGGCGCGCAACGGCATCCTGCCCTCGGGTCCGCTGGTGACCATGGCCCCGGACGCCACGGTGGCCCTGGCCCCGGCCCCGGCCGGCTTCCGGGAGACGGACCGGGCCGTGACCGGCGCCGACCAGCTGGGCGACGGGCTCTATGCCCTGGAGGCCGCCCGGCGGTACGAGGACGGCCTGGGCCGACGGGCCGCCTTCCTCGACCTGGCGGTCTACACCCTGTTCGACCCCGAAAACAGCGAACTGAACCGCCGCGCGGAGGAACTGCGCTCCGCCTACGTGGCGGCCATGCGCAGCAACGACCCGGCCATGCGGCAGGCCATGGCCCGCTTCGTGACCGATTTCCAAAACCAATACGGGCTGCGCGCGGACGGGGCCCTCACCCCGCAGACCGCCATGGCCATGGCCGCGGCCACGCCCGTCCAGACCTTCCAGATCCTGGCCTCCACGCCGCTGTACGCCGAGACCCCGCGCTACGAGATCCACCTCCTGGACGAGACCTACGGCCGGAACGCCCCGGACACCTACCTCAAGGGATTCGACAGCCTGCCCGCCATCCGGGGCCGGGCCGTGCCCGAGGGGCAGTACCAGGCGGCCGCTGCCAAGGGCGGACGGTACCTGATCATGGTCCACTTCCTGGACCAGCTGCCGCCCGGCACCCCGGTGCAGGTGGCCCTTTCCCCGAACGAGACGCGCAAGGGCACGGACCGCAAGGCGGCCTCGCCCATGTTCTACGCGGACGGCCGTTCCTGGCCCGTGCTCGTGGTCCCGGCGACCCTGAAGGGCGTCACCGGCAAACTCTGGGTCCACGTGCTCGTGAACGACGCGATCCTCGGCTCCATCCGGTTGAAATGACCGGAGCAAACCCGGGCGACCTTTGCGGGGAGCGGCCAAAACCGCTCCCCTTTTTTTAATGATGAAAAGGTGTTGGAAAGGCTTGAAAGGCCCGGCAAGTTATGGTGGACTGGATAGTATGTCGGTGCTAGGTTGCATTCCCCGGCAAGATTGGAGGTTTTTTCAATGTTCGGTTTCTTCACCAATTACAAAAAAGCGGCCATGAAGTTTCTTTCCCAACACCAGGTCGGCCAACGGCTCTTCTCCACCGGCGACGGCGGCCGAAAAATGCGCTTCCTGCGCGAAAAGGGCTACGTGGTTTCCGAGCGCGTCTCGGAAAACCGTTGGGTCCATGAGATCGTGAAAAAGCCCTAGCCCCCTCTCGGCGGGCGGGGCCGACCCTTCGGCCGGACCCGTCCTCCCCCCCCTGCTCCGCACCCCCCAAGCCCAGTCCGGACCACCCTCACCCGAGCGGAATAGTGGTCGGCTCTCTCTCCGTGTCCGTTTTTTTTCGATTTTTCCGTCCCCGCACCGGGCATGTGAAATTTCTCGCAAAGCCCTTGCCAGCCCTGGCCTAGCCCCCTGTCCTGAGAACGATTTTCAAATAACCTACTCAACTGGTTCCTCATTTGTTCCAGCATGTTGAATGGTATTTGGGAACAATTCCCACCTCGTCATTTCTGCTTGACGAAGCCCTCGCATCTAACATACCGGGCAAGTAGGTATTAATACCTCGTAGTTGAGTAGGTATTTTAACCTACCCAACCGGGGGATTTTAAGACCGGATTTCCGCGCGGCGGAAGATGCCGCGCCATGGGGGGCCGGAGGTGCCCGGAAACGGGCCCAGGAGAACGGGCCGAAGAGGCCGGTTCATTGCCATCAACGCTTTTGAGAAAGGGATCGACACATGGCAAACGGTAAACGGATACTGCGATTGACCGCCATCGTGATCGCGCTGGCCGGGGTGCTCGGCTTCCAGCTGGAAGCCATGGGCATGCTCGACGCCGCGGACCAGGCCGCCGGACGGCCGGATGTGATCATGATCGACACCATCGCCGGGCTGGAGACACTGGAGCAACCCGCGGCCGTGTTCCGGCACGACGCGCACACCAAGGCCCTGAAGGACCAGGGCATGAGCTGCGAATCCTGCCACAAGAAGGACGACAAGGGGAACCTGGCCCTGACCTTCGACCGGCGGGCGGACGGGGCGTCCCCCGAGACGACCGCGTCCGGGCTCAAGGACCTGTACCACAACGGCTGCATTTCCTGCCACGTTGAGAGCGCGGACAAGGGTTTCAAGTCCGGCCCCAAGGCGGGCGAGTGCCGCAGCTGTCACCAGGAGCGGCCCGAAGCCGCCGACCGGGTCCCGGCGGGCATGGACAACGCGCTCCACTTCGTCCACTGGGACTCCAAGGTCATCCCGGCCGATCCCGGCAAGGAGACCAACTGCCAGGCCTGCCACAAGAAGGCGGGCGAAGAGGATTCCTGGCGCTTCTCCGAGGCGGCCAAAACCGAGCCCCTCAAGGACGTCTTCCACAGCCAGTGCGTGACCTGCCATGAGCGCTTCGCCGAGGCCAAGGCCGACCGGACCGGCCCGGTGCAGTGCGCCGGCTGTCACGGCGAGACGGAAACCGCCGCGCGCGCGGTGGAGCTGGCCAAAAACCTGAAGGCCATGGGCGGCACCCTGCCGCGCCTGCCGCGCAAGCAGCCCGACGCCGCGCTCCTGGCCCCCGAGACCAAGCCCGAGGCGGTGAACGAAAAGCCCGTGGGCATGGCCCCGGTGGCCTTCGACCACAAGCTGCACGAGGCCGAAACCGCGTCCTGCCTGACCTGCCACAAGGACGGCGTCAACGCCAAGCTGGCCCCCTCCTTCGAAGCCCTGCACGACGTGGCCGACCCGGCCTCCTGCGTGGGCTGCCACGTCCAGGAACAGCAGAAGCCCGAATGCGCGGGCTGCCACGCGGCCCGTCCGGCCGCCAAGGCGCTGTCCCAGGACGCCTGCGCCACCTGCCACAACGTCAAGGCCGAGTCCGGCCTGCTCATGGCCGCCGCGCCCCTGAACCCGGCCGCCATGTCCAAGGATGAGAAAGCGGCCGAGGCCGCCAGGGTCATCGCGCAGCGTCCCGAGACCCAGGCCGTGGTCGCGGAGCGGGACATCCCCGAGTTCGTGACCATCGCCGGGCTGGCCGACAAGTACCAGCCGAGCAAGATGCCCCACCGCAAGATCGTCATGACCCTGTACAAGGGCATGCGGGGCAGCAAGCTGGCCGCGACCTTCCACACCACTCCCCAGGCCATCTGCGCCGGTTGCCACCACAACGCCCCGGCCAGTCTGACGCCGCCCAAGTGCGCCTCCTGCCACGGCAAGCCCTTCGAGACCGAAGGCAAGCCCGGCCTCAAGGCCGCGTACCACGGCCAGTGCATGACCTGTCACAAAGAAATGAAGCTCGAAAAGCCCGCCGCCACCAACTGTGTCGCGTGCCACGAGAAGAAAACCAACTAGCCGAAGGAGTACACGATGTTACGCAGAACCTTCCTCGGATTGTTGGGCGCCGCGGGCGCGAGCGCAGCGCTGGCCACCCCGGCCAAGGCCGCGAACAAGCACTTCGGCCCGCACCCCGACACCCACGGCGTGCTCTTTGACGCCACCCGTTGCATCGGCTGCCGCCAGTGCGAGCAGGCCTGCAACGAAGTCAACGAACTGCCCGCCCCGGCCCGGCCGTTCGACGACCTGACCGTGCTCGACACCGAGCGCCGGACCGACGACAAGACCTTCACCGTGGTCAACAAGTACCAGACCTCCAAGGGCCCGGTCTTCCGCAAGACCCAGTGCAACCACTGCCTGGAGCCGGCCTGCGCCTCGGCCTGCTTCGTCAAGGCCTTCAAGAAGCAGCCCAACGGCGCGGTGACCTACGACGCCTCGGTCTGCGTGGGCTGCCGCTACTGCATGGTGGCCTGCCCGTTCTCGATCCCGGCCTACGAATACGACGAGCCCCTGACCCCGAGGGTGCGCAAGTGCACCATGTGCTACCCGCGCCTTCAGGAGGGCAAGCTCCCCGGCTGCGTGGAGAAATGTCCCAAGGAGGCCCTGACCTTCGGTCTGCGCGCCGACCTGATCCAGATCGCCCGCAAGCGCATCGAGACCTACCCCGAGCGCTACGTGGACCACATCTACGGCGAGCACGAGATGGGCGGCACCAGCTGGATGTACCTGTCCAGCGTGCCGTTCAGCGAGATCGGCATGCGCGAGGACCTGGGCACCGCGTCCGCCCCCGAGCTGACCGCCGGTCCCCTGGCCACCGTGCCCATGGTCGTGGGCTTGTGGCCCGTGCTCCTGGGCGGCATCTACGCCGTCAGCCAGCGCAACGCCAAGGTGGCCAACGCCGAACGCGTCAAGGCGGTCAAGGACGCCCTGACCAAGGCGGGCGAAGAGGCCGAAAAGAAGCTTCACGAGGAGCTGGGCAAGGCCGAGCAGGCCAGCCAGCGGCGCATCGAGGTCGAGGTCAAGAAGGCCGTCGAGGAGGCGCTCGCTCCCAAGGAAGAGGACGCCGGAACCAACGAGGAGGAGTCCTAGATGTCTGTCGAAACCACTGCGGTCGCGAAGAAATCCCTCTTCACGCCGTTCAATCTCATTGCAGCGGTCATTCTCGCCGCCGGGCTGGTGGTCACGGTGATGCGCTTCACCGGCGGACTCGGGTCCGTCACCAACCTGGACCAGAACAACCCCTGGGGCCTCTGGATCGGCTTCGACCTGTTGTGCGGCGTGGCCCTGGCCGCGGGCGGCTACACCACCTCCGCCGCCTGCTACCTCTTCGGCCTGAAGAAGTACCACGCGGGCGTGCGCCCGGCCATCCTGACCGCCTTCCTGGGCTACGCCCTGGTGGTCTTCGCCCTGGGCTACGACGTGGGCCGTCCGTGGCGGCTGCCCTATCCCATTTTCGTCCAGCAGGGCACCACGTCCCTGCTCTTCGAGGTGGGCCTCTGCGTCATGATCTACCTGACCGTGCTGTTCATCGAATTCACGCCCGCCATGTTCGAGTGGCTGGGCATGAGGAAGATCCGCAACATCGTGGTCAAGATGACCCTGGCCCTGACCATCCTGGGCGTGGTCCTGTCCACGCTGCACCAGTCCTCCCTGGGCGCGCTGTACACCATCGTGCCCTCGAAACTGCACCCGCTGTGGTACTCCCTGTACCTCCCGGTGTTCTTCTTCGTGTCGAGCATCTGCGCGGGCATGTCCATGGTCATCTTCGAAGGCACCCTCTCCCACAAGCCCATGCACCACTTGATGGACAAGGAGTACCTGGACAACCACGACGGCCTGATCCTGGGTTTCGGCAAGGCCACTTCCCTCGTGCTGTTCGGGTACTTCGCCATCAAGGTCATCGGCCTGGCCTACGACAACAACTGGCACTACCTGACCACCGGCTACGGCGCGTGGTACCTGGTTGAGATGCTCGGTTTCGTGGCCCTGCCGTCCTTCCTGTACGCCGTGGGCGCGCGGGACAGGAACCTGACCATCATCCGCTGGGCCGCGGGCCTGACCGTGCTCGGCATCATCGTCAACCGGTTCAACATCTCCATGGTCGCCTTCAACTGGCAGCTCCCGGCCGCGCAGCGGTACTTCCCGAGCTGGGGCGAGATCACCATCTCCCTGTTCGTGGTGACCATCGGCGTGTTGGCCTTCCGGTTCATCAGCACCAGGATGCCCATCTTCTACGAGCATCCCGACTACAAGGGCGAACACTAGGAGGTTGCCATGGAATTCTACACTCTCCAAGACTACTACACCTTCACCAAGGGGACCGTGTACCTGCTCATGGGCGGCATCCTGGTGGCGGCGACGCTGTACTGGCGCTTCCTCATGGGCGGCAATAAGAAGGACGACTAGCCTCACGGGCCATCGTTTCAAGATCAACGATTTGACGATCAAGGAGTAGCGGAAATGTACGATTTCCTGACCGGGCCGATGCTTTGGGCGACGTTCATCGTCAGCCTGGGCGGCCTGCTCGTTCGCACCGTGATGTATGTCAAGGGCCTCAACTGGCAGCTCGACCGCGTGGCGTACCGTCCCAACATGAAATACGGCATCCGGGGGGGCGTGCGCTCCATCCTGGCCTTCATCATCCCGTTCAAGGCCCGGCTGTGGCAGACCCGCCCCGGCTTCACCCTCATCTTCTTCGCCTTCCACATCGGGCTGCTGGTCACCCCGGTCTTCCTGGAGGCGCACAACGTGATGTTCAGGAACGCCTTCGGCTTCAGCCTGCCCGCCCTGCCCACCGGGGTGGCGGACGGCCTGGCCTGGGTCTGCCTGGTGGGCGCCCTGTTCCTGCTGCTCAGGCGCATCGCCTTCCCCGAAGTGCGCATCCTGACCACCGTCTACGACTACCTGCTGCTGGTCATCACGGTGATGCCGTTCATCACCGGCCTGATCGCCCGCTACGAGATGGGGAACTACGACTTCTGGCTGGCCGCGCACATCATCAGCGGCGAAATCTGGCTTCTGGCCCTGCCCTTCACCAAGCTCAGCCACGTGGCGCTGTTCTTCATGTCCCGCATGCAGCTGGGCATGGACTACGGCATCAAGCGCGGCGGCATGAAGGGTACGGACATGGCCTGGTAACCGGGCTTCAGCTTTATCACACGGAGAACCGAAATGCCTGAAGGAATCTTCTGCAACAAGACGCCGATCAACACCGAGGAACAGCTCAAGGCGACCCTCGGCGACAAGGGCGGCAAGCAATACTACGAAGAGATGAACAACCTGGACGTGGACACGGACAAGCTCTGGGCCTCCATCCAGAAGACCATGAAGTCCAGGACCAAGACCTGGCTCGAAATCTGCGCCCACTGCGGCCTGTGCGCCGAGTCCTGCTTCCTGTATCTGGCCAACGACCGGTCGCCCGACCAGGTCCCGTCCTACAAGATCCAGTCAACGCTCGGCGAGATGGTCAAAAAGAAGGGCAAGGTCGACAACGCCTTCATGCAGATGTGCATGGAGACCGCCTGGTCCAAGTGCACCTGCTGCAACCGTTGCGGCATGTACTGCCCGCACGGCATCGACACCGGCGTCATGTTCAGCTACCTGCGCGGCCTGCTCTACTCCCAGGGCTTCGTGCCGTGGGAGCTGAAGATCGGCTCGGGCATGCACCGCGTGTACCGCGCCCAGATGGACGTGACCAACGAGGACTGGGTCGAGACCTGCGAGTGGATGGCCGAGGAGAACGAAGATGAATGGCCGGGCCTGGAGATTCCCATCGACAAGGTCGGCGCGGACATCATGTACACCTGCAACGCCCGCGAACCCAAGCACTACCCCGAGGACGTCGCCGAGGCGGCCATCCTGTTCCACGTGGCGGGCGAGAACTGGACCGTGCCCTCCAATGGATGGGAGCAGACCTCCCTGTCCATGTTCGCCGGCGACTGGGAATGCTGCAAGGACAACGTCGAGCACGTATACTCCGCCATCGAGCGCCTGAAGCCCAAGCGGGCCATCGGCACCGAATGCGGCCACGCCCACCGCGCCACGGTCATCGAGGGTCCCTACTGGGCGGGCCGAGAGGACGGGCAGCCGCCCGTACCGTACATGCATTACGTGGAGTGGCTGGCCGAGGCCCTGCGCACCGGCAAGCTCAAGATCGACCCGACCAAGCGCATCAAGGAGCCGGTCACCCTCCAGGATTCCTGCAACTACGTGCGCAACCAGGGACTGAAGAACGTCACCCGGGAGATCCTGAGCTACATCGTGGAGCCCGGCTACTTCGTGGAGATGGCCCCGAACAAGGAGCACAACTACTGTTGCGGCGGCGGCGGCGGATTCAACGGCATCGGCCTGTACCGCGAGCAGCGCAACGTGGCCTTGCGCATGAAGATGGAACAAATAGTCGCAACCGGCTGCAAGCTGGTCATCTCCCCCTGCCACAACTGCTGGGACGCCATCCGCGATCTGGAGGAAGTGTACAAGATCGGCATCCGCTGGTCCTTCCTCAAACCGCTGGTGATCGGCATGCTCGACGTGCCCGAGCACCTGTTGCCCAAGGACGAGTAACCAAAGGACGAGGTGAACTATGTTCAAGAAGATTCTACTGGCGACCAGCGGTGCTCCGTCCACCTTCGGCGCCGCACGGGTGGCCTTCGACATGGCCAAGCGCTACGGGGCCGAGGTCGTGGTCTTCCACGTCATGGGCGTGCCCACCAAGGCCTATTCCCAGGTGGTCAACGACGTGCGCACCGGCGAGGAAATCGAGGTCGACGACGAATACCGCGCCTGGGTCGAGGAGGAGCTCAAATCCACCTTCGAGAAGCAAATCGAGTCGGTCAAGTACGCCCGGATCACCCTGACCACGGGCGTGCCCAGCCGCGAGATCCTGCGCGCCGCGCGGGACGAGGACGTGGACCTCATCGTCATGGGCGCCAGCTCCGGCGATTCGTCGGCCTACCGCAAGGGCTACCCCGGCTCCACCCTGCAGCGCGTGGCCAAGGCCGCCCGCTGCCCGGTCATGACCGTGCACCGCGAGACCGCCTCCTACTGGGGCGGGTTCGGCAACATCGTCTTCGCCACCGACTTCTCCAAGCAGGCGGACAGCGCCTTCAAGTTCGCGCTCAATTCGGCCAAGGAACTCGGCTGCGACCTGACCCTGTTCCACGCGCTCGACATCAGCGGCAAGGTCCTGGACCAGAACGCCATCGAGGACGGGCTGATCGCGGCCAGGGCCCGCATCCGCGAGACCTACGTGCCGCTCATGGGCGACTTCAAGGACTTCGACATCGAGGTCTGGGAGGGCGTGCCCTTCGTGGAGATCGTCAAGATCGCCCGCGAACGCAGCGCCGACCTGATCGTGGTGGCCCACCACTCGCGCGAACTGGACCCGGAAAAGGCGCGCATCGGCTCCACCATGGAGCAGGTCATCCTGCGCGCCGGTTGCCCGGTGGTCAGCGTGAGCAAGCCGGACAAGGTATGATGAGTTGAACGGCGCGTCCCGGCGTGTGCCGGGCGCGCCTTGAGAACGATAAATGCCGCAGCCGGCCTTGGCGGGAGCGACTGCGGCAAATCAGGAATCAAACAGATTGATTCGCGAGTACCAGGAGGTACGTTATGTCCAAGAAGATTCTCATCGTCGACGACGACCAGGAAATCCGCTCGTATCTGTCCGAACTGCTCGGCGACAACGGTTACGCGACCGTGACCGCCAACGACGGCGCCGAGGCCGTCGAGATCGCCAAGACCGAAAAGCCCGATCTGATCACGCTGGACCTGGAAATGCCCAACGAGTGGGGTCCGAGGTTCTATCGCAAGATCAGCCAGGACGACGCCCTCAAGCGCACGCCGGTGGTGGTCATCAGTGGTCTCAACGCGATTCAATACGCCATTCCGAAGGCCGTCGCAAGCCTGACGAAGCCGTTCGAACCCGCACAGCTGCTGAAGATCGTCAAGGACACCATCGGCTAGCGGGACGCCACTGGAACAGGATCCGTCGGCCCGCGAGCCGAACACGGTTCGCGGGCCGAATTTTCCGACTTGAACTCGCGCGCAGGTTGAGTATACCCTTGCAGGCGTAGCGGGAATACCCCGCCACTCGAAACCAGGTTGAGCTCATGCCAAAAAAAATCATGGTGGTGGACGACGATCCGGACATCGTCGACTACCTCGTCAGCGTATTCGAAGACCACGGATACGACACCTGCCGCGCTTCCGACGGAGTCTCCGCGTATGAGGTGGCCATGGCCGAAAAGCCTGACCTCATCACGCTGGACATCGAAATGCCCCACGAGTGGGGACCGCGTTTCTACCGTCGGCTGACCAGTGAGAAGGAGTTCTCGGACATCCCGGTGATCGTCATCTCCGGACTGTCGGGAATCCATCTGGCCATACGGCGGGCCGTGGCGACCATCAAGAAGCCCTTCGACCCGGCGGATGTGATCCAGATCGTTAGAGAGGCGCTGGGCGAATAACCCGGCCCGCAATCCTGGACCGAAGAGGTCCCCGCAGGGAAGCGGCCGACGGCCGGCGGGACGACTCTCCCGGAGGGTGTGATGGATTTCAAGCGACTGTTGCTCGTGGATGATGAGGAAGGCGTCCGCCGATTCCTCGGCCTCTCCCTGATGGACCTGGGTTACGAGGTGGAAACCGCCGCCAACGGACAGGAAGCCCTCGACCTCTTCGACTCCTTCCGGCCCCACATCGTCTTCACCGACATCAAGATGCCCGTCATGGACGGCATCGACCTGCTCAAGGCGATCAAGGAGCGTTCCCCGGACACCGAGGTGGTCATGATCACCGGTCACGGGGACATGGACCTGGCCATCGAGTCCCTCAAGTTCGACGCCTCGGACTTCATCACCAAACCGATCAACAACGACGTGCTCGAGGTCTCGCTCGAACGCGCCCGCGAACGCTACAGCATGAAGCTGCAGCTGCGCGAGTACACCGAGAACCTGGAAAAACTGGTCCAGGAGAAGACCGACCGCATCGTGGAGCTGGAGCGGCAGAACGCCGCCTGCCAGGTGGTCCAGGGCATGTCCACGGCCCTGTCCGACGCGGCCCAGGAGGTGGAGACCGGCTACGGGCTGTTCAACGAGCTGCCCTGCCTGGTGTCCATCCACAACCGCTACCTCGAGATCGTGGCCCACAACCGGCTGTTCGAGGAGCGGCTGGGCAACCAGGTGGGCAACAACAGCTTCGACATCTACTCCGACCGCACCTCGCCGGGCAACGCCTGCCCGGTGCAGCGCACCTTCAACACGGGCAAGGGCCAGCGGAGCAAGGAAAATTTCCTGGGCAAGGACGGCGAGGAGATTCCGGTCACGGTCTACACCGCGCCCCTGCCCAACAAGGACGGCGAGATCGAGCTGGTCCTGGACATCTCCGTGGACATGACCGAGCTCAAGCGCCTCCAGGATGAACTGTACACCACCCAGTACAAGTACCAACGGCTGTTCGACGAGGCCCCCTGCTACATCACCGTGCAGGACGCGGACCTGAACATCGTCGAGGCCAACCGGCTGTTCAAGCGGGACTTCGGCGAGGTGGAGGGACATTTCTGCTTCGAGGCGTACAAGCACCGCGACGAGCCCTGCGAGGGGTGCCTGGTGGACAAGACCCTGCTGGACGGCGAGTCCCGGCAGCGGGAGACCGTGGTCACCACCCTGTCCGGCGAGCAGAAGCACATGCTCGTCCAGGCCGCGCCCCTGCACGACGCCTCGGGCCGCATCTTTCAGGCCATGGAACTGTCCACGGACATCACCGAGATCCGCAGGCTCCAGGACCACCTGACCTCGCTGGGCATCATGCTCGGCTCCATGTCCCACGGCGTCAAGGGCATGCTGACCTCCCTGGACGGCGGCATCTACCGGCTGGAGTCCGGCCTGAAGAAGGGCGACAAGGACCGCGTGGACGCGGCCACCAAGACCCTCAAGTCCATGATCGGCCGGGTCAAGAAGATGGTCCTGGACATCCTCTACTACGCCAAGTCCCGCGAGCTGGAGACCGAGGCCGTGGACGCGGCCAAGTTCCTGAACGACACGGCGGAGGTGGGCGCGGCCAGGGCCGCCGCGCACCAGGTGGAGTTCGTCCGCGACATCCCGGACGACCTGGGCGCGATCCAGGCGGACACCGCCGCCCTGTCCGCGGCCATGGTCAACTTCCTGGAAAACGGCGTGGACGCCTGCGAGGGCCGGGACCACGGACGGCTGACCCTGAGCGCCCGGCGCACGGACGGCGGCCTGGTGGTCACCGTGTCGGACAACGGCATGGGCATGGACCGGGAGACCCGGGACAAGATCTTCACCCTGTTCTTCTCGTCCAAGGGCAAGCGGGGCACGGGCATCGGACTGTTCATCTCCAACCAGACCATCGAGCAGCACGGCGGGTCCATCCGGGTGGAGTCCGCGCCGGGCGAGGGCTCGACCTTCATCATCACCCTGCCCGACCGGACCGGACAGGGGACCGGCAAAAAAACCGGACAGGAAGCCGGATAGGGGCCGGAGCATGCCGCCCGATCGGGAAGCGGACGGCGGGGCCCGATTGATTGTCGCGGTGTTTTTCCCTATGCTTCCCGGACGCGCACCGCGCGCCCACCACTTTCACCGCCGGGGACACGACCATGAAACTGACCACACGCAGCCGTTACGGCACCCGATTGCTCCTGGACATCGCCCTCCACTCCGAGAACGGCAGTCCGGTCCCGAGCAAGGATACGGCCGACCGCGAAGGGTTGTCCCTGAAGTACCTGGAGAAGCTCATCAAGATGCTCAAGCAGGCGGGCTACGTGAAGGGCAAGCGCGGACCCAACGGCGGCAACGTGCTGGTGCGCGCGCCCGAGGACATCTCCATCGGCGAGGTGGCCCGCATCCTGGACGGCGAGGAGCAGGTCCTGGGCTGCGAGGGCGACCCGTCCACCTGCCCGCGAGCGGCCGTCTGCCTCAAACGGTCCATCTGGGACGACGCGTCCCTGGCCATGTACCGCATGCTCGACTCCTATTCCCTGGCCGACCTGATGAAGGACGCCTACCTGTGTCCCGTGAACCCGCCCAGGCGCGGCGACTAGGCCGACCGGCCGGTCCGCCCGAAAGGATGGTGACAAGGTGCTGAAGCGGTTCCGCGAAAGCCTCATCGCCAAGATGATCCTGTCGGGCGGCGTGACGCTGACCCTGTGCATCCTCCTGTGGACCGGGTTCAATGTCTACTACTTCAAGAGCAACGTGGTCTCCAACGTCATGTCCGACATCGAGATGGTGTCGGACACGATCATGCTCGCCCTGCACTACGCCATGATGCTCGACAACGAAGAGGACATCAAAGAGAACATCAACAACATCTCCAAGCAGGAGGAGATCGAGAACATCCGGGTCTACAACAAGGAGGGGCGCATCGTCTTCTCCAACATCCCGGACGAGATCGGTACGGTCATCGGCAAGGAGACCCCGGCCTGCCGGGCCTGCCACCGCTACAACCCGCCGCCGCCGGCCCTGCCCCTGTCCCGGCGCACCCGGATGATCGAGACGGACGGCCGCCAGCTCATGGCCATCATGACCCCCATCGCCAACTCCGAGGGGTGCTCGCCCGGTCCGTGCCACGTGCACTCCCAGGACGAGCAGGTCCTCGGCCTGCTGGACGTGACCGTGAACATGGACGCCAAGAACTCCATGATCCGGATGTTCGAGCGGGCCAACATGGGCATCTCCGTGGTGGTCTTCGCGGCCACCTTCCTGGCCCTGTTCGCCTTCACCTACCGGTTCATCTTCCGGCCGATCAAGCGGCTGATAACGGCCACCCGGGGGATCAGCGGCGCCTCCGAGTACACGGACATCGACATCGGACAGGTGGACGAGATCGGCACCCTGGGCCAGGCCTTCAACATGATGGGCAAGCGGGTCTCGGACAAGCACCGCGAGCTGCTCGACCAGCGCGAGGAGTACCGCAACCTGTTCGACAACGTGCCCTGCCTGGTCTCGGTGGTGGACGCCGACTACCGGATCATCCGCCACAACTCGGCCTACGAGCGGCACTTCGGCCTGCCCGACGGCAAGCGCTGCTGGCAGGTCAACAAGGGGCGGCTCGAGAAGTGCGCGGTCTGCCCGGTGGACCGGACCTTCCGCGACGGCCGCTCGCACATGTCCGAGGAGTCGGGCATGTCCAAGGACGGGCGGCGCATCCACTGGATCGTGTACACCTCGCCGGTCAAGGACAAGACGGGCAAGGTCGTGGCCGCCATGGAGATGATGGTGGACATCACCCACCGCCGCGAGCTGGAGTCCAAGCTGGCCGCGTCCGAGCACCGCTACCACGCCATTTTCGACTCCATCCCCAACGCGGTCTTCGTCCTGGACCGCCAGACGCTGGAGATCCTCAACTGCAACGAGTCCTCCCAGGAGATGTACGGCTGGAGCCAGCTGGAGATGCGCGGCCGCTCGTTCATGGCCTTCTTCCGCGAGGACGAGGCCGGGGACTGGGAGGAGGCCGTGCGCACCCAGGCCGAGATCGAGCTGTGCACCCACGTGGACAAGTCCGGCAAGCCGTTCTTCGTCTTCCTGAGCATCTCCCCGGCCCGGTTCGAGGGCAACGACACCCTCATCGTCACCTGCACGGACGTGACCCGCAAGGTCGAGGTGGAGCAGCAGCTCATCCAGGCCAGCAAGATGACCACGCTGGGCGAGATGAGCACGGGCGTGGCCCACGAGCTGAACCAGCCGCTGACCATCCTCCAGGCCATCTCCAACCTGCTGACCCGCAAGATCGAGCACAACCGGGAGGTCTCGCCCGAGATCATGCGCGAAATGGCCGAGGGCATCTCCACCCATGTGGACCGGGCGGCCAAGATCATCGAGCACATGCGCGAGTTCGGGCGCAAGTCCGACCTGCGGACCATGCCGGTGCAGGTCAACGAGGTCCTGGAGCGCGGCTTCGAGTTCTTCAGCCAGCAGCTGCAGGTGCACAACATCCGGGTGGTCTGGGAGCTGGAGGAGAACCTGCCCCTGATCATGGCCGACTCCAACCGGCTGGAACAGGTGGTCATCAACCTGCTGCTCAACGCCCGCGACGCCATCGAGGACCGCTGGAAGGGCGTCAAGGACGCGGACAAGCGCATCCTGCTCCAGTCCTTCAGCACACACGAACGCATCGTCTTCCGCATCTGCGACACGGGCGCGGGCATCCCCCCGGCCATCCGCGAGCGTCTGTTCGAGCCGTTCTTCACCACCAAGGGCGTGGGCAAGGGCACCGGGCTCGGCCTGTCCATCTCCTACGGCATCGTCACCGACTACGGCGGGAAGATCAAGGCCGACGCCTGGGAGGAGGGCGGCGCCTGCTTCGAGATCGCCTTCCCCAGGGCGGAGTGCGAGCTGTAGCCGGGGCGGGTCTTGAACCCCTTTTCGGGCCGGAAATCGCTTTCCGGCCTTTTTTTCGCCCGATTTTCCGCCCCACAGGCAAAAATCCGCGACGGAACGCAAAATATAACGGTTTCCCTCTGCCTCTTTTCCCATTTTTCTGCTAATGGGGGATTAAACCCTCCCCTCCATCCGGACCGGGGGCAATGGTCCGGATGGAGGGGAAACAACCGGGAGGAGGTATGGAGCGAAAAGCCAAGTCGATCCTGTTGGTCCTGTTCGGCATCCTGATCGCCTTTCCCCTGTTCAGCATGACCTATTACACCATGGTCAGGACTTCGACCCCGGAGTTCTGCGGGACCTGTCACGAGATCCGCCCGGCGGTCATGGCCTGGAAGAGCTCGACGCACGTCAACAACGGGCAGGGATTCGTGGCCGACTGCATGGACTGCCACCTGCCCGCGCCCCATGACACCGTCGATTTCTTCTTCACCAAGACCATGCACGGGATGAAGGACGTCTTCTCCCACTTCACAGGGGGGGACGAGACCTACGACAGGAAGGTCATGCGCGAGCACGTCTGGGCGACCATGAAGAACGACCAGTGCATGAAGTGCCACCGGAATATCCTGAACATGCCCGGCAAGCGCGGGGCCATGCTGGCCCACCGCAGGGTGCTCTACGCCGGGGGAGGCACGGAGTACCGCTGCACCGACTGCCACCGACACCTGGTCCACAACGACAGGCAGTTCTTCGAGTACAAGCAGTTCAGCGCCCCCTACCGGGCCGGCGGGCTGCCCAACCTGGGAATCTAGGAGGTAGTGTATGTATCGCAGAGTGACGTTCACCCTGGCCGCGACGCTGGCCGTCATCGCCCTGACCGCGCTCGCGGCGGGCGCGCAGAATTTCCCCAAGGTCCGCGAGCTGCGCATGGACCGGGCCACACCGCCCCAGGGCACGGCCTGCATCGAGTGCCACAAACAGGAGACCCCCGGCATCTTCGCCGACTGGGCCATGAGCCGCCACGCGGCCGCGGGCATCACCTGCCTGGACTGCCACCAGGCCCAGCCCGGCGAGCAGGACATCAGCGTGTCCCATGAGAAGTACTACTCCATGGGCAACCTGCCCATGGGCGAGAAGCAGTACTTCGTGCCCGTGGCCTCGGCGGTCACGCCCAAGGACTGCTCCCGCTGCCACCCGGACGAGGCCAAACAGTACTCGGTCAGCAAGCACGCCAACACGCTGGAGATCATCTGGAAGCTCGACCCGTGGCTCAACGGCGGCATGAACTCGGACAACGAGCGCAAGACCGGCTGCTTCTACTGCCACGGCACGGTGCTGTCCATGAAGGACGGCAGCCTCGATCCCGACACCTGGCCCAACGTGGGCGTCGGCCGCCTGAACATGGACGGCTCCCTCGGCTCGTGCACCAGCTGCCACACCCGGCACCGCTTCTCGGTCATGGAGGCGCGCAAGCCCGAGACCTGCGGCCAGTGCCACCTCGGCCCGGACCACCCGCAGATCGAGATCTTCAACGAATCCAAGCACGGCGACATCTACCAGGCCTTCAAGCAGGAATACAACTTCGACTCGGCCCCCGGCGCCTGGACCCCGGGCGTGGACTACCGCGCCCCGACCTGCGCCGCCTGCCACATGTCCGGCTCGGGCGACGTGGCCACCACCCACGACGTGACCGAACGGATATCCTGGGAGACCCAGGCCCCGCTGACGGTCCGCCCGTCCGAGTTCAAGCCGCTGCCCGCGGCCACGGACTGGAAGGTGGAGCGCGACAAGATGAAGAACATCTGCGGCCAGTGCCACGGCCAGTCCTGGATCGACGACTTCTACACCCAGCTCGACACCTCGGTGAAGGAGTACAACGAGGTCTACTACGCGCCCGCGCGCAAGACCATGGACGAACTGTACGAGAAGGGGCTGCTCGACAAGACCAAGTACTTCGACGAGCACCTGGAGGTGGAGTTCTACGAGCTGTGGCACCACGAGGGACGCCGGGCGCGCATGGGCACGGCCATGATGGCCCCGGACTACGCCTGGTGGCACGGCTTCTATGAGTGCAAGCACCGCTACAACCGGTTCATGGAGGAGGCCCGCCACCTCATCGAGACCAACACCAAGGCCTACCGCTACCCCGACTTCCCCAACGCCACCGGCGATACCACCCGCCCGGCGCAGATCTTCGGGAAGAAGTAGGCCCGCAACCGGCAGACCGATTCGGGGGGCGTCCGCGCCCCCCTTTTCGTTCCCGCCCGAACGCGGCCGCGAGCCGCGCATTGACCTTCCGCTGAAAAGACGCGATATTGGCAAGCGGATGGCGCCGGACATTCCGGAGGGAGACTCGAATGGACGATACGACCCTGCGCGGGCAGCTCAAAAAGGCGCGACAAC
The DNA here is from genome assembly GCF_000189295.2 of Pseudodesulfovibrio mercurii. Taxonomy (NCBI): domain Bacteria; kingdom Pseudomonadati; phylum Thermodesulfobacteriota; class Desulfovibrionia; order Desulfovibrionales; family Desulfovibrionaceae; genus Pseudodesulfovibrio; species Pseudodesulfovibrio mercurii. Next base: position 1,728,625 of record NC_016803.1, read on the forward strand.
GCATCGCGGAGCTCGAAGCCGACCTTGAGCATGCCGCCGAGGCGACCTGCGAGGACCGTTACCACCTGGTCTTCGAGAATGCGCCCGGCGGCATGGCCATCATCACCGAGGAGGGACAAATCCTTCTGTCCAATGCCGAGGCCAAGCGGTTCCTCGGCCTGTCCGAGCAGGACGGCGACCAGAACGCCGAGACCTTCTACGTCAATGTCAACGACCGCAACCGCCTCCTGGCCCTGCTCCGGGATCAGCAGCTCATCCGCAATTTTCCCGTGCCCATGCGCCGACTGGACGGCACCCCCATGTGGGCCAGCCTGAGCGCCCGGTCCATCGACTACGGCGGCATCCGGGCCAACCTGATCTCCTTCACCGACATCACCGAACACCGCGAGGCCCTGCGCAGGCTGGAGCTGGACGAAATCCGCTTCGAAAAGCTCTACGCCCTGTCCGAGATGACCCAGCATTCGGAGAGCGACATCCTCGACTTCGCCCTGGAGGCCATCACCGAGGTGACCGGCAGCGAGATCGGCTACATCTACCGGCTGAACGAGGACGAGTCCGTGCTGACCCTGCACGCCTGGTCCAAGGGCGTCATGGGGCAGTGCACCCTGAAGGACGTGCCCGAGATCTATCACCTCCAGGACACCGGGCTGTGGGGCGAACCCGTCAGGCTGCGCAGGCCGGTGCTGACCAACGACTACCCCGGCCTGACGGACAAGCGGGGCTATCCCGAGGGACACATCCCGGTCCGCAACCACCTGGGCGTGCCTGTCTTCGACGAGGACCGCATCGTGCTCCTGGCCGGAGTGGGCAACAAGCCCGGCGACTTCACCGAGGACGACGTCCGGCACATGGAACTGATCATGAACGGCACCTGGCGCATCGTCCAGCGGCGCCGCTCCCGTGCGGAACTGAGCGCGGCCCACGCCGAACTCGAGGAAAAGGTCCGGCGGCGCACGGACCGGCTGCAACAGGTCAACCGCGAACTGGCCGGGCTGAACCTCGAACTGATGAAAAAGGACAGCGAGCGCGAACAGGCCCGCACCGAGCTGATGCGCTACCAGCGGATCATCGAGACCAACCCGGACCTCATCTCCCTCATCGACGGCGACTACCGCTACGTCATCGTCAACCAGTCCTACACGCGCATCTTCGGCCTTGCGCGGGAGTCCATCGTGGGCCAGCCCGTGGGCATCCTCTTCGGTACCCAGGCCTTCGAGGAGCAGTTCCGGCCCGCCATCGACCGGGCCCTCGAAGGCGAGACCCTGACCGAGGCCACCTGGCTGCACCTGCCCGACCAGGGCGAGCGGTACATGTCCATCACCTACCAGCCGGTCAAGGTGGAGGGCGACGACACGGACTACGTGTCCTTCGAGGCCCGGGACATGACCGACCTCAAGCGCAGCGAGGAGGACCTCAAGGCCATCGCCGAACGGCTGGACCTGGCCACGGACGCCGCCCACCTGGGCATCTGGGAGTGGGACCTGCGCACCGACGACCTGCTCTGGGACCACAAGATGTTCGACCTGTACCAGGCCGAGCCCATGCCCTCCCGGGAGCTCTTCGACTACTGGCGCAGCTGCATCCACCCGGACGACCTGGCCGCCACCGAGTACCAGCTGGCCCGGTCCATCGAGACCAAGGAGCCCCTGTACCTGGAATTCCGCATCGTCCGTCCGGACGGCGTCACTCGGCACATCCGCCTGGAGGGGCTGGTCCAGGTGGACGACAAGGGCATGCCCATCCGGCTCATCGGCATCAGCATGGACGTCACCGAGCAGCGCAAGATGGAGGACGAGCTGCGCACCCTGGCCTCCACCGACCCCCTGACCGGGGCGAGCAACCGCCGCCAGTTCATGTCCCGCCTGAGCGAGGAGTTCGAGCGCTGCAAGCGGTACAACACCTCCCTGGTCCTGCTCTCCCTGGACATCGACCACTTCAAGCGCATCAACGACACCTTCGGCCATCCGGCCGGGGACGACGTGCTCAAGGAACTGGTCGCCCTGTGCCGGTCCACCCTGCGCACCACCGACCTCTTCGGCCGGGTGGGCGGCGAGGAGTTCCAGGCCGCCCTGACACAGACCCGCATCGGCGCGGGCGAGAACACGGCCGAGCGGCTGCGCCGCCGCGTGGAGCGGTGCGAGGTCAAGACCCACGGCGAGACCATCACCTTCACCATCAGCATCGGCGTGACCGCCCTGCGCCCCGAGGACGGGTCAATCGAAGGGCTGCTCAAGCGGGCCGACGACGCCCTGTACCAGGCCAAGCGCAACGGCCGAAACCGGGTCATGGTGCTCTGACCCCTTGACTCGGCGACCTCGCCTTCCTACCTTTTGCGATAACGATTACCGTCATCACCTGCGAGGTTCCCCATGTCCCTGTTCAAGAAAGACGACCACGACTGGTTCCTGCCCGAAGACGTCCGCAAGCAGCTGACCGAGACCTTCAAGGCCCTCAAGGAGCCGGTCTCCCTCGAACTCTTCGCCCAATCCGGGGTCAACGACGAATTTTCCGACTACACCGCCAAATTTTGCGCCGACCTGGCCAGACTCGACGACAGGATCACCTTCGCCCGATACGACATCCCGTCCGACCGCGCCCAGGCCCTGGGCGTGACCGCCTCACCCACCCTGTGCCTCAACCCGGACGACTACCACATCCGCTTCCTGGGGGCGCCGCTGGGCGAGGAGGGCAAGACCTTCATCACCGCCATCATGCTCGTTTCCCTGCGCACCAGCGGGTTGTCCGAGGCATCCCTTTCCCTGCTCGACCCCCTGGACACGGAGCGCCTGGTCCAGGTCTTCGTCTCGCCGTCCTGTCCCTATTGTCCGGGCCAGGCCATGCACGCCATCAAGTCCGCCATCGCCCGGCCCGGCCTGGTCAAGGCCGAGTGCGTGGAGATGAACGAGAACCGCGAGCTGACCGAGCACTACAACGTGGGCTCGGTGCCGCACACCGTCTTCAACCGGGGCGAGCACGACGGCCTGGGCCTCATGCCCGAGGAGCGCTTCGTGGTCGAGATGGTCCACCTCAGGTCCGCCGAGGACCTGCTCAAGGAGGGCAAGCTGCCCGGAGTGGAGGGCAAGCAGACCGCCACGGGCTACGGGACCATCGAGCCGGGCGCCGTGGACCTGGTCATCATCGGCGCGGGCCCGGCCGGGCTGACTGCGGGCATCTACGCCGTGCGCGCCGGACTCAAGGCCGTGGTCCTGGAGAAGTCCATCGTCGGCGGCCAGGTGGCCCTGACCCCGGTGGTCGAGAACTACCCCGGCTTCACCGCCGTGCCCGGCAAGCAGCTCATGGACATCATGAGCGAGCATGCCCGCCAGTACGTGCCCGTGCACGAGGGCGAGGGCGTGGAGTCCATCACCGTGGGCGACCCGGCCAAGGACGAGCCCATCACCGTGACCACCGCCCGGGGCGAGTACCCGGCCAAGGCGGTCATCCTGGCCACGGGCGCGAGCTACCGCAAGCTCGGCGTGCCCGGCGAGGAGACCTATTTCGGGCGCGGGGTCAACTACTGCGCCTCCTGCGACGGCTACCTGTACAAGGGCAAAACCGTGGCCATCGTGGGCGGCGGCAACACCGCCCTGACCGACGCCCTGCACCTCAAGAACCTCGGCGTGGACGTGACCCTCATCCACCGCCGCGACCAGTTCCGCGCCCAGAAGCCGCTCATCGACTCCGTGGAGCGCGAGGGGATTCCGGTCCTGTGGAACACCGTGGTCGAGGCGATCGAGGGCGACGGGAGGAAGGTCACCGCCCTCAAGTTGCGCAACCTCATGACCCGGGCCGAGACCGAACTGCCCCTGGACGGCGTGTTCATGGCCATCGGCCAGAAGGCCGCCACCGAGCTGGCCAAGGCCATGGGCGTGGAGCTGACCACCGAGGGCTACGTCAAGGCCGGCCCGGACAAGCGCACCAACGTGCCGCGCGTCTACGCCTGCGGCGACCTGACCGGCGGCCTGCAACAGATCGTCACCGCCATCGGCGAAGGCTCCGTGGCCGCCATGTCCGCCTTCGAGGACATCTCCCACCCGTACTGGAAGAAATAGCCTCCGGCGGCCGGGGGAAGGGGAAGGAAAAACCTTTCGAGAAAGGTTCTTTCCTTCCCCTTCCCCCGGACCCCCTTCCCCATCCTTTTCCAAAGCTTTTTAGTACGCTTCGCGGGGTGCGCGAAGTAGTGTGCTTTTTATTATCCCCCCGGTCTTTTCCTGTTTTTCGCTCGGGCGGGGTTGACTCTTCACCGGCCCCCTGCTACCTCTGATTTCTTTGATGTGACCATCGGTCACTTTTTGACCGCAAGTCGCAAGTTGACCATGGGTCACAATAAAAAATCAGCGATTCCGGGAGATGGGGGCGGAAGATGGCGACCAGACAGCAGGAAAAATCCCAGCAGACCATGCAGGAGCTCATGGCTTCGGCCATCGAGCTGTTCGGCACCAAGGGGTTCGCCAACACCTCGGTGGCCGAGATCACCGAGCACGCGGGCTACGCCAAGGGCAGCTTCTACCGCCACTGGAACTCCAAGGACGAGCTCTTCCTCCAGATCGTGGAGCAGAAGTTCAAGCAGTACCGGGCCACCCGCCACGACCGGGTGCAGAAGGCCGCCGACCTCGAAGCGGCCATGCACATCATCTGGGACTTCCTGGAGACCATCGTGGCGGACCGCAACTGGTCGGCCATCTTCCTGGAGTTCACCATCCACGCGGCCACCAACGAAAACCTGCGCAGGCTCCTGAACAAGTCCGACTACCGCCTGTCCGACCGGGTCTTCGCCGACCTGGTCCGCAACCACGTGACATCCGACTTCCCCCCCGAGAAGATCGGAGCCCTGAACACCGCCCTGTTCGAGGGCTTCCTCATCCACCGCGCACTCGGCACCGAGACCCTGACCCTCGGCGAGGTGCGCGAGGCGGCCATCGCCCTGGCCGTCAAGAACGGCACCAGGCGGGACTGAGTCCCGCTGCGACCATATCACTTCATTACAAGCGAGATACCCCATGCGTAAGATTTTGCTGACCCTGACGGCCCTGGTCCTCATCGCCGCCGGCCTGGCCTCCCCGGCCCGCGCCGAATCCGTGCGGCTGACCTATTCCAGCTTCTTCCCGCCCACCCACATCCAGTCCAAACTGGCCCAGCAGTGGTGCGACGAGGTGGAGCTGCGCACCGGCAAGGCGGTCATCATCGACTTCTACCCCGGCGGCACGCTCAGCCCGGCCAAACAGTGCTACGACGGCGTGGTCGAGGGCATCTCCGACCTCGGCCAGTCCGCCCTGGCCTACTCGCGCGGGCGCTTCCCGGTCATGGCCGCCGTGGACCTGCCCATGGGCTACAAGAACGGCGTCCAGGCCACGGCCGTGGCCAACGCGGTCTACGACAAGTTCTCGCCCGCCGAGTTCGACGACGTGGTGCCCATGTACTTCCACGCCCACGGGCCGGGCCTGCTCTTCACCGTGGACAAGCCGGTCCACACCCTGGCCGACCTCAAGGGCCTCAAGATCCGCTCCACCGGCAACTCGGCCAAGCTCATCGAGGCGCTGGGCGGCACCCCGGTGGCCCAGCCCATGCCCGCAGCCTACCAGTCCCTGCAAAAGGGCGTGGTGGACGGCTCCATCCATCCCATGGAGTCCAACAAGGGATGGAAGCTCGGCGAGGTGGTCAGGCACTGCACCCTGTCCGCCTGCGTGGGCTACACCACCACCTTCTTCATCGTCATGAACAAGGCCAAGTGGAACCAGATCTCCCCGGAAAACCAAGAGATCATCCGCCAGATCGACCAGGAGTGGTCGGTCAAGCACGGCCAGGCCTGGGACGACTCGGACGCCGAGGGACGCGAGTTCCTGACCTCCAAGGGCGGCGACTTCTATGAACTCGAACCCGCCGAGGCCGCCCGCTGGGTGCAGGCCGCCCAGCCGGTCCTGGACGGCTACGCCGACGGCGAGGGCAAGTCCGTCGACGGCAAGGCCGTGGTCGAGTTCATCAAGGAGGTCATGACCAAAAGTCCGTAGGACATTTCATATACAAGGGGGGAGCCCTCGCGGCTCCTCCTCGGAACCCAAGCAACCATCCGGAGGGAGACAATGAAAAAACTTTTAACCACGGTCCTGGCCGTGGGCCTGCTCTGCATCGGGCTGTCCGGCCAGGCGCGTGCCGAGGTCAAGCTGACCTACTCCAACTTTTTCCCGCCCACCAACCACCAGTCCCAGCTGGCCGAGGCGTGGTGCAAGGAAGTCGAGAAGCGCACCGGCGGCAAGGTGGTCATCGAATACTATCCCGGCGGCACCCTGTCCAAGGCCGCCCAGTGCTATGACGGCGTGGTCGAGGGCATCTCCGACATCGGCCTGTCCTGCCTGGCCTACTCGCGCGGGCGCTTCCCGGTCATGGCCGCCGTGGACCTGCCGCTCGGCTACAAGGACGCGGCCCAGGCCACGGCAACGGCCAACGCGGTTTACGAGCACTTCAAGCCCGAAGAGCTGGCCGACGTGGAGCCCATGTACTTCAACGGCCACGGCCCGGGCCTGCTGTTCACCGTGAGCAAGCCCATCAAGACGCTTACGGACATGCAGGGCGAGAAGATCCGGGCCACGGGCAACTCGGCCAAGCTGGTCGCGGCCCTGGGCGGCACCCCGGTGGCCAAGCCCATGTCCGAGAACTACCAGCTGCTGCAAAAGGGCGTGGTGGACGGCTCCATGCACCCCATCGAGTCCAACCGCTCCTTCAAGCTCGGCGAGGTCTGCAAGTTCGGCACGGACGACTTTTCCGTGGCCTACACCACGGTCTTCTTCATCGTCATGAACAAGGATAAGTGGGCCGCCATCGACCCCGAGTCGCAGAAGATCATCCGCGAGATCAACCGGGAGTGGGCGGGCAGACACGCCGCCGCCTGGGACGCGGCCGACGCGGACGGGCGGCAGTTCTTCCTGGACCAGGGCGGCGAGATCGTCGAACTGAGCGCCGAGGAATCGGCGGCCTGGGCCAAGGCGGCCCAACCCGTGCTGGACAACTACGTGACCGAACTGAACGACAAGGGCCTCGACGGCAAGACCGTACTGGCCTTCACCCAGTCCACCCTGCAATAACCCATTACCGGACGGGGCGGGCCAGACACCCGCCCCGTTCATCGTGCAAAGGATCGTATTCATGGAAGAAGTCAAGGGACCGCTGCTCATCACCGAGAAGATCATGCGCATCATCGCCGCGATCTCCCTGGTGGGCATGGCGGCCATGACCGGCGCGGACGTGTTCCTGCGCGGCGCGTTCAACACCCCCATCTTCGGCTGCGAGGAGATCGTGGCCATCCTCGGCGTCATCGCGGTGGGCTTCGCCCTGCCCTACGCCCACTACCAGAAAAGCCACATCGGCGTGGAGATCCTGGTCCGCCGCCTGCCCCGGCGGGTCCGCGAGCCCCTCGAACTGCTGACCACCCTGGCCACCCTGTTCCTGGTGGGAATCATCACCTGGCGCATGTTCCTGTACGCCGGAACCCTGGCCGAGTCGGGCGAGGTCTCCATGAACCTGGAGCTGCCCGAATACTACGTGGTCTACGTCCTGGCCTTCGGCTTCTTCGTCTACGCCCTCTGCCTGCTCGCGGACGTGGTCAAATTCTTCAGGAAACGGGGGGCCTAGCCATGGATCCGACCACCGCCGGGGTCATCGGCATCTGCATCATGGTCTTCCTGTTCATGACCAGGATGCCCGTGGCCTTCGTCATGATGCTCGTGGGGTTCGTGGGCTTCTCCCTGCTGACCTCCTGGAGGGGCGGGCTCAACCTCATGAGCCGGAACATCTACGACGCCTTCGCCTCCTACGAGCTTTCGACCATCCCGCTGTTCATCCTCATGGGCCAGATCGCCTTCAACTGCGGCATCTCGCGGCGGCTCTACCAGACCGCCTACCGCTTCCTGGGCAGCACCAGGGGCGGGCTGGCCATGGCCACGGTCTCGGCCTGCACCGCCTTCGGCGCGGTCTGCGGGTCCAGCCCGGCCACGGCCGCGACCATGTCCACGGTGGGCATCCCGGAGATGAAGCGCTACGGCTACGCCAACTCCCTGGCCGCCGCCTCGGTGGCCTCGGGCGGCGGACTGGGCATGATCATGCCGCCCTCGGTGGTCCTGATCATCTACGGCGTGCTGACCGAGCAGTCCATCGGGGCGCTGTTCGTCTCGGGCATCCTGCCGGCCATCCTGCTGACCTTCCTGTTCATCGTCGGCATCTACATCCAGTGCCGGATCAACCCGGCCCTGGGACCCAAGGGCGACTCCTTCACCTGGGCCGAAAAGCTCTCGTCCCTGGCCAACCTGATCGACACCCTGCTGATCTTCGCCCTGGTCATCGGCGGCCTGTTCTGGGGGCTGTTCACCCCCACCGAGGCCGCCTCCATCGGCGTCATCGGCGTGCTCGTCCTGGCTTTGGTCAAACGCCAGCTGACCTGGCAGGCCTTCGTCAACTCGCTGTACGAGACCCTGCGCACCTCATGCATGGTATTGGTGCTTATCGCGGGCGCGGTGGTCTTCGGCAAGTTCCTGGCCGTGACGCGCATCCCCTTCGACATCGCCGAGTGGGTCTCCGCCTTCGACATGCCGCCCTTCGCCATCATGGGCACGATCATCCTGATCTACTTCATCGGCGGCTGCTTCATGGACTCCCTGGCCCTGATCATGCTGACCATCCCGGTCTTCTACCCGGTGGTCACGAACATGGGCTTCGACCCCATCTGGTTCGGCGTCATCATCGTGCTCGTCACCGAGATGGGCGTGATCACCCCGCCGGTGGGCATCAACGTCTACGTGGTCTACGGCATGTGCCGCAAGATCGCCCCGGACGTGACGCTCGAGGACGTGTTCAAGGGCATCCTGCCGTTCATGCTCTCGATCATCGTGGGCATCGGCCTGCTGTTCATCTTCCCGCAGATCATCCTGTTCCTGCCCAGGCTGATGTACTGACGGGCGACGGAGCGCACAAAAAAAGACCCCGGACCGGTCCGGGGTCTTTTTTTGTGCGCGCACGCCGGTCAGTTCGTCCGGATGCGGGCCGCGTTGAGCCGCCCGTCCATGTACTGGGCCAGGGCGGCCACGGCCTGATCCGAGGTACGGAAGGTGCACAGCCCGGCCTGTTTCAGCCGATCCACCAGGGGGTCGTACTGGCGGCCGCCGTCCACCACGCCGATGACCGGGGTGTCGAGCCGGGGCAGCAGGTCGGCCAGGAGCGCGGCGATGGACCGCTCGTTGTCCATGGTCAGGGGGGTGTCCGGGTCGGCCAGGGTGCGCATGACCGGGGACATGGGGTCCAGGCCGACCACCACCGCGTCCACGCCGGGGTCCGAGGCCAGGATGCGCACGGCCTCGGCATGGACCTGGTCGTCGGCCGCCGGGGTGATGTCCAGGGGGTTGGTCACCGTGACCAGCCCGGCCAGCCGGTTGGCGGCCACGAGCGAGCGCAGGGCCTCGCGGGTGCCGTCGGCCAGGGGGGCCAGAGTCATGGAGTAGTCGTCGCTCTGGATGGAGTCGGCCATGCCCACGGCCTCGAAGCCCGCGCCGGACACGGCGGCCAGCCGGTTGCCGCCGATGGTCTTGCCGTTCAGCCGCTCGGCCAGCATGAACAGGTTCTCGAACTGGGTGAAGGAGTGGGCCACGATGGCCCCGGCCTGGCGCACGCAGGCCTCGCAGACCGCGTAGTCCCCGGCCAGGGAGGCGGTGTGGCCGCTGGTGGCGGACTTGCCCTCCGGGGTGCGGCCCGCCTTGTAGAAGACAACGTCCTTGCCCGCGCGCACGGCCCGGCGCACGCCCCGGCAGAAATTCAGCCCGTCCAGGTCGTTGAACCCCTCGGCGTAGACCGCGATGACGTCCACGTCGTCGGCCCCGGCGAAATGCGCGACCATGTCGCCGAGCGTCAGGTCGGTCTGGTTGCCCATGGAGACCATGTAGGCCGGGTTGAGGAAGGGGCACTGGGACAGCCGGGTGAGCATGAACGCGCCCGACTGGGAGATGAAGGCCGCCCGGTGGTGGCCGCCCGGGGCCAGGGCGGGCAGTTTCTCCTCGGGGATGAACCAGGTGTCGTAGCGGCCGGGCCGGGAGACCACGCCCATGCAGTTGCCGCCCAGGAAGACCGGCCCCGCGCCCACGGCGTGGGCCGCGTCGATGCGGGCGATCACCCCGGCGGCGCGCTCGCGGCTCTCCGCGGTCTCGCCCAGCCCGCCGGGGATGAGCATGACCGACCGGGCGCAGTCCAGGGCCACCAGTTCGTCCACCAGGGCCGGGACCTGGTCCGCGCCCACGGCGACCACGAACAGGTCGAGCACGCGGTCCAGCGACTTCAGGTCCGGGACGCAGGCCACCCCGTCGATCTCGGTCTCGCCCGGCTTGACCAGCCGCACGTTGCCGGCCGGAAAGCCCGCCTCGAGCACGTTCTTGAGGATGATCCGGCCGAAATTCATGCGCGAGGCCGAGACCCCGACGATGCCGATGGAGGACGGCTTGAGCAGGTCGGCGATGCGCCCCACCGGACGCGGGGCGCGGACCGATGTCGGTCCCGAGAAGCGGCACAGCCCGTCCAGGGGGACCATGAGGTAGTCGGCATAGGCGAACGGGTTGATCTCCAGCTCCTCGATGTGGAAGGGCGCGTCCGGATTGTCCGGGGAGTAGTGGTTGGCCATGTCGATGAAGGAGGAAAAGCACTCGATGAGCTGCTCGTCGGTGACGATGCGCCGCTGTCCGCGCGTCAGCCCGGCCAGCTTGCGGTAGGAGATGGTTTTGCGGAACAGCTCGAAGAAGCGGACGCCGTCGGTCAGGGCCGTGGAGGCGATAGTCAGGGCCTGGCCCTTGCGGAACCGCTCGGCGTACAGCTCGGTGTCCGTGCCGCCCAGCCCGGCGGTGACGACCATGCCGAACTCGCGGGTCTTGCGGATGCCCACCAGCAGCTCGTTGCCGAAGGCCGTGGAGTCCGGCTCCATGAACTGGACCATGAGCACCCCGCGCAGATCGCGGGACACGGCCGTGACCAGGGGCTCTCCCGAAAGCCCGCGATAGGGCGCGGGCGCGGAACCGGGATCGCGCTCCAGGGCGGCGGCGTAGTTCTCCGGGACCTCGTAGAGCATGCGCCGCACGGCCGAGCGGATGGCGTCGGGCCGGTTCTCGACCACGCGCACTCCGCCCGCCTCGGTCTTGTGCACGATGGCGGGCGAGACGATCTTGAGAACCACCCTGTCGCCGGGCAGGACCGCAAGCTGCTCGTCCGTGAACCGTCCGCTCCGCTCCAGCAGCACGCAACCGGGCGGGGTCTCCGCGCCCGAGGCCTTGAGCAGGTCGTAGACCTCGTACTCGAACAGGGAATCGCGTCCCTGGGCGTGAGCCCGCTCGAACAGGGCGTCGATGGCCTCGAAATTGATCGCCACCTGAACCGAACCAAAGGCAAAATGGGCATCCGCCATGCCGTGCTCCACAGATGTTTCGGGCGGACAGCCGCCCGGCTGCCGGTTATTGCGCGTCCTCGGCCCGGTCGTAGGACCGGACGATGCGCTCGTATTTCCCGCCGTCGCGGATGGCCTTCAATCCCCGGTCGAACCGCCCGCACAGGGTCTCGTCGGCAAAAGCCACCTGCCGTTCCTGTTCCGGGAAGATCCGGCTGAAGCACACGTCCTGGTTCAGGTCCACGGACCGGGCCACCGGGGAGGACTTGAGCCGATTGCGCCAGTAGCGGAAGACGCGCAGTTCGGAGATGACCACGTCCACCCGCCCGGAAAAGAGCATGCGCACCTGGAGGGACTGGTCGGACAATTCGGCGTAGGAACCGTTGTCCCGGGCCATGGCCGCGAATTCGGGGCCAAGGTACTGGGCCGCGTCCTGAAACCCGAGGACCGCGTGTCCCGCCAGATCCCCGATGGAAGCGATGGTCAGGTCCCGGCTCGCCAGGCTCACGGCGTAATTCTGGAAGGTCAGGGTCGGCGCCGAATAAAAGACCCGGCGTCCGGTGCGCCCGGCCAGGTCGTACCCCAGGCTGATGGCCAGGCAGTCCACGTCCCCTTCGGCGAAGGCCAGGGGCAGGCGCAGGTTGGGCAGGTAGACGAACTGCGTCTCCACCCCGGCCGCACGGAAGGCCGCCCGGATGAGGTCCACCTCGAGGCCGGCGTCCAGCGTGCGGATGGCGTAGGGCGCGATGGAAAAGCCGACGCCCACCCGGACCGCCTGGGCGCTGGCCGCGACCGAGCCGCAGAGTACGACGGCCAACACGACCAAGGCCAGGAGGGAACGAAATCCACGCATACCGGGACCCTACCTTGAGTCCGGGAGGGAGTCCAGCCGGAGACGGACGGTCACAGCCAGTTCACTTCGGGTTCGGGGCGCGGAGGCAGGGTCGTGTAGCGCCGGGCCGGACGGCCGAGCATGAGCGCCCCGTAAACCGCCTCCCCGTCGGCCACGCCGAGCTGCGCCCGCACCCCGGCGTCGTGCGCCGCGGCGGCCAGCAGGTAGCCGCACCAGCAGGCCCCGAGCCCGGCGGCCGAGGCGGCCAGCTCCAGGTAGGCGGTGGCGATGACCCCGTCCTCGCGCGGAGTGATGCCCTGCCTCGGCCCCACGGCCGCGACCAGGGCCGGGGCATGGCGGCAGATGAGATCCGCGCCCGCGTCCCAGGCACGGACGATGCCGGTCAGGTGCAGGGCGGCGGCCAGGTCCGTCCCGGCCTCGGCCTCGGCGCGCATCCAGGCGGCCACACCCCCCGCCATGCCGGCGACCTTGTCCGCGCCCGAGACCGCGACCCAGCGGGTGGGCCGGGCGTTGTGGCCCGAGGGGCAGTAGCCGGTCACGGCCAGGAGCCGCTCGAGAAGCGCGCGGTCCACGGGCTCGTCGCGGAAGGCGCGCACGGACCGGCGGCCCTTGAGAAACTGTTCGGCCTGGTCCAGGGAGATGGCCAGGGTCCGGTCCAGAGGCTCGCCGGGCCGGTCGAAGCGCGTCAGCCGGATGGCGTCCGCCGGGCAGACGGCCATGCAGTGGCCGCAGTCCAGGCAGTAGGCCTGCTTCTTCTCGTGGGGTTCGGGCAATCCGCCCTCTTCGAAGACGATGCACCCGGCCGGGCAGTCGGCGGCGCACAGGCCGTCCCTCCTGCAGCGGGTCTCGTCGATGATGAACAATGCCATGTCGGTCCTCCCGGGGTTGGTCCATACAGTCTGTCCGCTTGCCCCCTTGCAGGCAAGCATTGCGTTGACCGTCAAGCGGTTTTCCCGTATTTCCGTGCCACGGGCAGGATGGGAAATCTTGCCCGATTTGCGACGGTTCGACCGAAATCCGGTCAATTCATACAACGAGGTTTTTCATGAGCACCAAACCCGAGGCCCCGGAAAAGGGCAAGGACTTCATCCGCCAGATCATCGACAGGGACATGGAGAGCGGCGCCTACCACGGCCGCGTGCACACCCGGTTCCCGCCCGAGCCCAACGGCTACCTGCACATCGGGCACGCCAAGTCCATCTGCCTCAACTTCGGGCTGGCCCGCGACTACCAGGGCAAGTGCAACCTGCGCTTCGACGACACCAACCCGGTCAAGGAGGACGTGGAATACGTGGACTCCATCCGCGAGGACGTCCACTGGCTGGGCTTCGACTGGGACAACAACTTCTACGCCTCGGACTACTTCGAAAGGCTCTATTTCATCGCCGAGCTGTTCATCAAGATGGGCAAGGCCTACGTGGACCACCAGTCCGCCGACGAGATCCGCGAAAACCGGGGCACTCTCAAGGAGCCCGGCAAGGAATCCCCGTACCGCGACCGGACCGTGGAGGAAAACCTGACCCTGTTCCGCGCCATGCGCGCGGGCGAGATGGCCGACGGCGCGTGCATCCTGCGGGCCAGGATCGACATGGCCGCGCCCAACGTCATGCTCCGCGACCCGGCCCTGTACCGCATCAAGCACGCCTCCCACCACCGGACCGGCGACGCCTGGTGCATCTACCCCATGTACGACTTCACCCACGGCCTGTCCGACGCCATCGAGGGCGTCACCCACTCCATCTGCACCCTGGAGTTCGAGAACAACCGCCCGCTGTACGACTGGTGCGTGGACACCCTCATGGACGGATTGAAACGGCCCGAGCTGTTCGGCGAGAACGCGGCCATCTACAATGAACTGGCCGCGCTGCCCGGCTTCATCGACCGCCCCCGGCAGTACGAGTTCGCCCGGCTGAACATCACCGGCACCGTGCTCTCCAAGCGCAAGCTCATCCAGCTGGTCAAGGAGGGCCACGTCCTGGGCTGGGACGACCCGCGCATGCCGACCATCTCCGGTTTCCGGCGGCGCGGCTTCACGCCCGAATCCCTCCGCGATTTCTGCGATCGCATCGGCGTGGCCAAGGCCGACTCCATGGTCGAATACGCCCTGCTCGAGGCCTGCCTGCGCGAGGACCTGAACAAGCGCGCCCCGCGCTACATGGGCATCATGGACCCGGTCAGGATGGTCATCGAGAACTACCCCGAGGACGGGGAGGACGTTTTCGACATTGCTTTGAACCCCGAGGACGAGTCCTACGGCACCCGCAAGGTGCCCTTCTCGCGGGAAATCTGGATCGAGCGCGAGGATTTCATGGAGGAGCCGCCCAAGAAGTTCTTCCGCCTGGGCCCGGACCGCGAGGTCCGGCTGCGCGGGGCGTACTACGTCACCTGCACCGGCTATGAAAAGGACGCGGACGGCAGGATCAGCCTGATCCGCGCCACCTACGATCCCGCGTCCAAGGGCGGCTGGGTCGAGGGCGGCCGCAAGGTCAAGGGCACCCTGCACTGGGTCTCGGCCCGGCACGCCCTGAACGCCGAGGTACGCAACTACGGCCCCCTGTTCACCACGGACAACCCCAACGCCGTGGAAGAGGGCAAGACCTTCATCGACTACGTGGACGCCCACTCCCTGGAGATCGTCCCGGGCTGCAAGGTGGAACCGGCCATGGCCGGAGTCGAACCCGGCGCGAACTTCCAGTTCGAGCGCACGGGCTACTACTGTGCGGACTCCCGCGACCACAGGACCGGCACGGCCCTGGTCTTCAACCGGACCGCCACCCTGCGCGACACCTGGGCCAAGATCCAGAAAAAATCCAGCTAGCCGCGCACGAAAATCATCAAGAATAAGGCCGCCCTGCGCGGCCTTTTTCATGCCCTCCGCCCGCCCCGGCCTTAAAATCAATATTTCCCGCTTGACATTGATTGCTCAATCAATCTATAGCTGACCCAACGACTGATTGCACAATCAATCGATATATGATTGGACAGTCAATCGAAAGCGGGATACAAGAAGTCATGACCAAGAAGGAAGCCATACTCTGCGCCGCCCAGGAGGCCTTCGGGCAACTGGGGTTCCACGCCGCCACCGTCAAGGACGTGGCCGGTCGCGCCGACGTTTCCTTCGGCCTTGTCTCCCACTACTTCGGCAGCAAGCAGGACCTGTTCCTGGCCGCCGGATTCGACATGGCCGACCGGCTGGTCCTCCGCCTGAGCGAGGCCACCGCCAAGGCCAAAAACGGCATGGAGGCCATCCGGGCCTACATGACCGCGTACTTCGATTTCACCGAAGAGCACAGGACCGGCTTCCCCGTCCTGTTGCGCTGTTCCCCCTTCAGCCACATGGAGCCCGGTGTGGACGGCGCCAAGGTGATGGAGAAGTTCAGCATCTTCATTGACGAATTGAAACGCTGCGTTGCCCTGGGCATCGAGGACGGCACCATCCGTTCCCTGCCCCTGGAACAGACCGCGCTGATCATCTACGGCAACATCGTCGGCTCCGTCCGCACCAGCCTCCTGTCCCCCTACGAGTCGACGGGGCTGTTCGCCGAGACCATCAATCACGTGGAACGCAGCATCACCGTCAGCCCCGGCCAGGGCGGCTGTTGAAAATCCCCTGGCATGTCGTTGGTGCAGCGAAACGGACCGACAACGAATTTGTAAAGGAAGCGAGGTAACGAACATGTTCAAGAACCTTACCGCCGCAAGAATACTGGAAATCATACTGGGCAGCCGTGCCTGGCTGAACTACATGGATTCCTTCAAGTCCTGGTCGAACGACTGGGCCAAGAGACAGCACCCTTAGTCCCGAACGGATCAACACCTCCTAAGGCGCACAGAAATGGACCGCAACCCACACCTGACAGCCTGATAGATACGTTTCGGACACCCCGGCCTCGGCCGGGTATCTGGGAGCCGCGCAAGCGGCTCCCTTTTTTTGCGCCCCGTGACCGGCGGACAGCCCCGAGGCGGTGTCGCATATGCAACATTTATGTCGCATTGTGTCGCATAGCGCGACATGTGCGACACTCATGCGACACAACCCGCGACGGAATGAATTGTTTAGACTTTTTATAACCTATGGGAATGGCAGATTATAATACAAATAACGCCATGTTGGCACGCCGGTTGCTTTATAGTGCTTAACGATTCGCCAAAAACTTCAGACACTGCGGGAGGGCACAATGTTTGAGAAGAACGTACCCAAGGTCGTCCAGGACTGCATCCTCGACAGCGGAATCCAGGCCAAGGTCGTGGCCCAGAAGATCAACAAGCCGTATTCGACCCTGATGCGGGAAATCAATCCCTTTGACGCCAGTGCCAAGCTGGGTGCGGAGACCCTGCTCGAAATCATGAAGGTCACCCACGACATCCGCCCGCTCCAGTTCATGGCCGCCGAGATGGGCTTCAGCCTGGAGACCGGCAACGCCTAGTCTGTTCCGGACCGCTTTTCGGCCGGGCCCCGTGCCCGGCCTTTTTTTTCGGGGTGCGCACGGCGCGGGAAAGTACCCTGACTTCTTGCCAATATCGTCCGTTCGGCTTAGAAATACAAAGGTATTCTCCAACCCGAGGACGGACGCGCGACCCATGACCATGCAACATAGAGCCCGGCTGCCCAGGGCAGACTCCCTCAGCCGCCGGGCCAAGCTGGCCCAGTTGGCCTTCATCTCGGCCATCGTCCTGGTCTTTTCCTGCGCGCTCATCCTGTTCAACGCCTACCGGCTGCACGTGCGCCTGTCCGAACGCGCGGACAGCATCGCCCACCTGGCCCGGACCAGCCTGGCCAGCGCGGTCTGGCAGGTGGACTACGCCTCGGCCCGCGACTTCATCGACGCCGTGCTCCAGGACGACACCGTGGCCTTCGCCCAGGTGGTCACCGGGCGCGAGGTCATGGCCGCCAAGAGCCGACCCCGCTTCACCGGCCACGGCTACGACTATTTCACCAAGGATCGGCGGTTCATCACCAAGTCCGTGGAGATCCGCAAGTACGGCGACTGGATCGGCTCCTTCAACCTGGCCGTGACCACCGAGGGCTACGTCCAGGAGATGGCCATGTACGTGGGGCTGACCTTCGCCCTGGCCGGGCTCCTGATCCTGACCCTGACCCTGGCCGCGGTGCGCTACATGCGCAAGCACTTCCTGACCCCGCTCATGGACCTGGAGGAATCGGCCACGACCATCGCCGACGGCAACCTGGACGCGCCCATCGACACCTCGGCCTCCAACGAGCTGGGCAGCCTGGCCCGGGCCATCGACGACATGCGCCAGTCCGTGCGCCACCTGATCCGCGACCTCCAGGAGGCCAACGCCAAGCTCCAGAACCACCAGAACAGCCTGGAGAGCACGGTCAAGGAGCGCACCGAGGAACTCAAGCGCAAGAACGACTCCCTGAACGGCGCCCTGGAGCAGGTCCGGCGGGCCAAGCAGGCCGCCGAGGTGGCCAACGCGGCCAAGAGCAGCTTCCTGGCCTCCATGAGCCACGAGATCCGCACGCCCATGAACGCCATCCTGGGCATGGCCGACATCCTCTGGGAGACCGAACTGTCCGAGGACCAGGCGCGCTACGTGGACGTCTTTCGCACCGCGGGCGAGAACCTGCTCGAAATCCTCGACGACATCCTGGACCTGTCCAAGATCGAGGCCGGGCACCTGACCCTGGAAAAGACCTGGTTCCCGCTGACCGAGATCCTGGACCGGACCTGCGGCGTGATCCAGACCAAGGCCTCGAAAAAGGGCCTCGGCCTGAGCTGCGTGGCCGCCCCGGAGGTCCCGGCGCGGATCAACGGCGACCCCACCCGGCTGCGCCAGGTGCTCTTCAACCTGCTGGGCAACGCCATCAAGTTCACGGACGCGGGGTCCGTGGCCATGAACGTGGACATCGCCTCGCGCGACGACGAGGGCGTGGTCCTCCATTTTTCCATCACCGACACGGGCGTGGGCGTGTCCGGCGACAAGCTCGGGGCCATCTTCGAGGCCTTCACCCAGGCGGACAGCTCCACCACCCGCCAGTTCGGCGGCACCGGCCTGGGTCTGGCCATCAGCAAGGAGCTGGTCCAGATGATGGGCGGCCGCATCTGGGCCGAGTCCACGCCCGGCAAGGGCAGCACCTTCCATTTCACGGCCCGCTTCGACACGGCCCGGCCCGAGGACGTGCCCGTGCCCGAACCGGTCCGGCCGCCCGAAGAGGACCCCCTGCCGCCCCTGAACGTCCTCATGTTCGAGGACTCCCGGTACAACGCCTTCGTGGCCCAGACCTATCTCGAAGGCACCCCCTGCCGCATGACCGTGGTCGAAGACGGCCGGTCCGGGGTGGAATTGTTCAAGAAGGGCGGCTGGGATCTGGTCCTCATGGACATTCAGATGCCGGTCATGGACGGTTTCGAGGCCACCCGCGCCATCCGGGAATGGGAGCGCGCGCAGGGGCTCGATCCGGTGCCCATCGTGGCCATGACCGCCTTTGCCATGGACGACGACGCCCGGCGCTGCCTGGAGGCCGGCGCCGATTCCCATCTGCCCAAGCCGGTCAAGAAGAGCGCCCTGTTCGCGACCATCCGCAGGCTGGCCGCGGGAAAAACGGATCAAGAGGAGGAAACGGATCATGCCTGATCTGTCCGATTGTCGTCTGTTGTGGTGTCACGGCTCCCTGAGCCGTCCCTGGGGAACCAAGAGCATGGCCCTGGCCGACCTGGCCGGGGAGTTCGGCCTGGTCATGGAGGGCCCGGACTTCAGCGACCTCGCGGGCCCGGACGACCGGGTGGAGCGCCTGCTGACCCTCCTGGCCGGGGACGACCGGCCCGTCATCCTGGCCGGATCGTCCATGGGCGGCTACGTGGCCGCGGCCACGGCCCTGCGCACGCCGGTCCAGTCCCTGTTCCTGCTGGCCCCGGCCTTCTATTTCCCCGGCTACGCCGTGCACGTCTTTCCGGACCTGCCCGACCGCGTGACCGTGGTCCACGGCTGGGACGACGACGTGGTCCCGGCGGACAACACCATCCGCTTCGCCCGGACCCACAAGGCGACCCTGCACATGCTCCGCGACGGCCACCGCCTGGAGGGGTCCACGGAGACCCTGTGCGTCCTGTTCGCCCGGTTCCTGGCCGGCACGAAACGGGACCTGGAGCAACACGCATGACCCGCGGCCGCCGGGTCCTGGGTCTGCTGGCGCTGTGCGCCGCCCTGGCGGTCCAGGCCCTGGCGGTCGCCCCGGTCCGGGCCGAGGGGTTTCCCCTTCGGCCCTACTACCCCGAGGTGCCGCCCATCTCCACGGACCGGCTCCTGGCCGGATACGACACGGCCGTGGTGGTCGATATCCGCTCCCGCCTGGAGTACGAGGTGGCCCACATCAACAAGGCCGTGCTCCTGCCCCTGACGGACAAGGACTTCGCCCGCAAGCTCGAGGCCCTGCGCCCCAAGGACGGACCCGAGCCGCTGGTCTTCTACTGCAACGGCCACGCCTGCGCCAAGAGCTACCAAGCGGCCCAGCTGGCCCTGTCCCTGGGATTCGGCCAGGTCTTCGCCTATGACGGCGGCATCTTCGACTGGATCACCGCCGCCCCGGACAAGGCCACGCTCATGGGCGAAACCCCGGCGCGCCGGGACCGAGTCCTGTCCAGGGAATCCCTCGACCGGCGGATGCTCGGCCACGAGGAGTTCGAGCGGCAGGCGCGCGAACCCGGCACCCTGGTCATCGACATCCGCGACCCGTTCCAGCGGGACGTCGTCCCCCGGCTGCCGGGCATCCGGGCCATCCCCCTGGACGCCCTGCTCGACCTGGTGACCTCGCGCATCTGGACCGAGAAACGGCTGCTCTTCTTCGACGCCGTGGGCAAACAGGTCGGCTGGCTGCACTATTTCCTCAAGGCCTACGACTACTTCGACTACGGGTTCCTGGACGGCGGCGTCCGCGCCATCGCCGGTGACCCGGCCCTGGTCCGCCCGGTGGTCGAGGCCGACCGGACCGTGATCAGCGACCAGGCCATGCTCCTCCGGCTCACAGCCGACCAGCGCCTGGACAACGCGGACCGGCGCGTGATCAGCTACCTCCTGGCCAACGTCAAGTTCAACAACTACGTAGTCATCGACATGGACCGGCTCGGCGCGGAGACCGGCATCGGCAAGCCCATGCTCCTCAATTCCATGGACAAACTATCCGGGCTGGGCTATGCCGTGCATGCGCTCATGCAGGACATGCTCATCGTCCAGGTGGACCCGAGGCTGGCCTGGAAGGGCGAGCTGGGCACCGCCCTGTGGCGGGACAAGGTCCGGGAATTCAACAACGCCAGGAACAAGTAGCCATGCGCAGCGCCTTTCCGAAACCGTCCGCCGTCCCAACCCTGGCCCTGGCCCTGTGCCTCGTATTCCTGCTCCCTGGCCCGGCCCGGGCCCTGGAAAAGGCGTCCCTGGTCCTGCAATGGCTGCCCCAGGCCCAGTTCGCGGGCTACTTCGTGGCCCTGGACAAGGGGTTCTACGCCGAGGAGGGCATCGACCTGACCATCCGGCCCGGCGGACCGGACATCCTGGCCAGCGAACAGCTGGAGGACGGCAGGGCGGACTTCGCCACCCTGTTCCTGACCACCGGGCTCGAACGGCACGAGTCCCTGCCCCTGGTCAACATAGCCCAGATCGTCCAGCACTCCGCGCTCATGCTCATCGCCAGGACCTCGTCCGGCATCAAGACCTTCCACGACCTGGACGGCCGGAAGGTCGGCCTGTGGGCCAACGAATTCCAGATCCAGCCCCGGGCCCTGTTCCGGCGCGAGAACATCCACGTGACCGTGGTCCCGCAGACCTCGTCCCTGGACCTGTTCATGCGCGGCGGCGTGGCCGCCTGTTCGGGCATGTGGTACAACGAATACCACACCTTGCTGACCTACGGCCTGGATGAAACGGACCTCCAGCCCCTGTTCTTCACCGACGCTGGCCTGAATTTTCCCGAGGACGGCATCTACTGCCTGGACAAGACCGCCCGCGAGCGGCCCGAGGTCTGTGCAGGGCTGGTCCGGGCCACCCTCAAGGGCTGGCGCTGGGCCTTCGAGCACAAGGACGAGGCCCTGGACATCGTGCTCCGGCACATGGAGGCGGCCAGGGTCCCGGCCGGACGGGCGCACCAGCGCTGGATGCTCGAACGCATGGAGGACGTGACCATGCCCGAAGGCGTGCCCATGGGCGTGCTGCGCCGAGAGGACTACGAACGGGTGGTCCGGGCCCTGACCGAAACCAGGTTCGTGGACCATCCGCCGAGCTACGAGGACTTCTACAAGGGGGAGGCGCAGTGAAACGGTACCCCATCGCCTTCAAGCTGACCTTCCTGATCCTGTCCTGCGCCCTGGTCATCGTGGCCGCCATCGTGGCCTACAACTACGTCTCCTCCAGGGCCATCATCCTGCGTCAGGCCGAGGACAACTCCCGGCTGCTCGTGGCCGGGACCGCCGGGCGCATCGACTCGGTCCTGTCCGGGGTGCAGAAGGTGGCCGAAAACGTGGCCTTCTCCCTGGAGGACGCCACCCTGACCAAACAGGAGATCCTCGACCTCAACCGGCGGG
Source organism: Pseudodesulfovibrio mercurii (assembly GCF_000189295.2). Taxonomy (NCBI): domain Bacteria; kingdom Pseudomonadati; phylum Thermodesulfobacteriota; class Desulfovibrionia; order Desulfovibrionales; family Desulfovibrionaceae; genus Pseudodesulfovibrio; species Pseudodesulfovibrio mercurii. The sequence goes on from NC_016803.1 coordinate 1,750,418, forward strand.
TCCTGGCCAACAACCCCGAGATCTACGGCATGGCCATCGCCTTCGAGCCGTACTTCCTGCAACACGACAAGCTCTACTTCGCGCCCTACCACTACCGCTCGGGCGGACGCATCGGCTTCACCATGCTCGGCGACGCCAAGTACCGCTATTTCTACATGGACTGGTACCAGATTCCCAAGGAACTGGGCCGCAGCGCCTGGACCGAGCCGTACTTCGACGAGGGGGGCGGCGGCGTGCCCATGGCCACCTACTCCGTGCCCTTCTACCGCACCGTGGACGGCAGGGCCGTGTTCGCGGGCGTGGTCACGGCGGACATCTCCCTGAGCTGGCTGCAACAGCTGGTCGGCTCCGTGCGCCTGTACGACTCGGGCTACGCCTTCCTCCTGTCCCGGCACGGCACCTTCATCACCCACCCGGACAAGGCCCTGGTCATGAACCAGACCATCTTCTCCCTGGCCGAGGAGCGCGGCTCGAACGAGCTGCGCGAGCTGGGCCAGCGCATGCTCTCGGGCGAGGCCGCCTTCACCCCGGTGGGCACGCTCCTCGCGCCCACGGAGAGCTACATGTTCAACGACCGGCTCAAGTATGCCGGCTGGTCGCTGGGCGTGGTCTTCCCCCGCGACGAGATGCTGGCCGACGTCTTCCGCCTGTCCCGGTCCATGGTCGTCATCGGCGCGGTGGGCTTCGTGCTCCTGGTCCTGGTCACCGTGGGCATCGCCCGTCGCATCACCCACCCCCTGCGCGAGCTGTCGGCGTCCGCCCGGGAGATCGCCTCGGGCAACCTGGACCTCATGCTCCCGGACAAGCGGGCCAACGACGAGGTCGGCGACCTGGCCGATTCCTTCAAGTACATGAAGACCTCCCTCAAGGAGTTCATCCACGATCTGACCGCCACCACGGCGGCCAAGGAGCGCATCGAGTCCGAACTGCGCATCGCCCGCGAGATCCAGATGGGCATCCTGCCAAAGCTCTTTCCGGCCTTCCCGGACCGCCGCGAATTCGAGGTCTTCGCCTCCATCGAGCCCGCCAAGGAGGTGGGGGGCGACCTGTACGATTTCTTCTTCGTGGACGAGACCCACTTCTGCTTCCTGGTGGGCGACGTGTCCGGCAAGGGCGTGCCCGCCGCCTTCTTCATGGCCGTGACCAAGACCCTGCTCAAGGTCGTGTCCGAACGCGGCCTGGACCCCGGCGAGATTCTGACCAGGGTCAACGCCGACCTGTCCTCGGAAAACGAATCGTGCATGTTCGTGACCCTGTTCCTGGCCATCCTGGACATCGAGACCGGCGAGACCCGCTACGCCAACGCGGGGCACAACCCGCCCATCTTCCTGCCCTGCGGCGGCGAGCCCGAACTCGTCCCGCCCCTGGGCGAGCCCGTGGCGGGCATCATGGAGGGCATGCGCTACTCCACCAGGACCATGACCTTCAAGCCGGGCGACCTGCTGTTCGTCTACACCGACGGCGTGACCGAGGCCATGAACCCGGACAGCGAGCTGTTCGGCGAAGAGCGCCTGACCCGCCTGCTGGCCGGGGAGAGCGAGCCCTTCGCCCCCAAGCTGGTCAAGGACGTGGGCGCGGCCATCCACGACTTCGCGCGCGGCGCGGAACAGTCCGACGACATCACCATGCTGGCCATGCAGTTCATGGGCAAGTGCACGCCGTGACCACCCACAGGGGATAAAACCCGCCGTGCCGTGGTGAATTAGGCCAACAACTCGAAAAATCACCCCTTTCCGCCCCACAAACCGGCTTCAAGCCTGCGTTGCGGTCGTTTTTTCCCCCACTTTTCCAAATTTCGTTGACGAAAAAGGAAAAAACGGGCTAACTTCTCGTACTAGGCAGAATATCCAACATGTGGGGGGCCAACCATGTTCGAAAAAAATCTGACCAAGAAAATGCAGGACATCGTTCTGGAAGGACGCATCTCGGCCAAGGAGGTGTCCCGAGTGATCAAGAAGCCGTATTCCACGCTGCTCCGGGAGCTGAACCCGTTCGACGCCCACGCCAAACTCGGGGCCGAGACCATGTTCGACATCCTCAAGGCGACGCACAACATCTCGATCCTCGAATTCATGGCCAGGGAGCTGGGCTACACCCTCAGGCCGCTCGACGCCATCCGGCCCGCCGGACAGGGCGCCAGGCACCGCCGCGTCCGCGAACAGGAAACGACCATGTGACCGGCCGCATCCCGCAGGCCGACACACTGCCCGGGACGTGCGCGTCATGCCCGGGCAGTGGTGCGTGCGGAACCTGCCCGGCGCCCCTTTCATTTTGACTTTGCCCAATGATTGGTTTCTACTGTCCAAAGCAATCCAACGCTCCAAGGAGGAAGGGCATGTCCCAAGATACATTCAAAAAAGCACTCGCCGTCGGCCGTCCGCCGAACGTCGTCAGAAATTTCCCCAACTCGCAGGCGCTCATCGTCAGCGGCAAGGTCATCGACCGCGCCATGCTGGCCAAGGGCCAGTGCATGACCATCGCGGCCAACGGCCGGAACATCTTCGTCATCGAAGGCGCGCTCATGGCCGCCCAGAAGGCCAACGCCGCCATCATCATCGAGATCGCCCGCTCCGAGTCCACCTACTGCCCGACCACCCTGTGGAACGTGGCCCGGCGCGTGGACTACCTGTGCAACAAGCTCGGCATCACCGTGCCCGTGGCCGTGCACGCCGATCACTACTTCATGAAGAAGTGGGACGACGTGGCCGAGGCCAAGGCCGAAATCCCGTCCGTGTTCGACTCCGGCGTGACCTCCATCGCCATCGACGCCTCGCACATGACCGACGACCTCAACCTGCTCGGCAACCTGGCCGTGTCCCCGACCATCCCGTCCTGGGCGGGCTACGAGACCGAGATCGGCGAGATCAAGGGCGAGTTCGGCCTGTCCAGCCCGGTGGAGGCCAAGTACCTCATCCAGGGCCTCAACGCCCACGGCCTGTGCCCGGACTGGATCGCCCTGAACAACGGCACCACCCACGGCATCGAGGCCTCGGGCGAAGGCATCCAGGTGGACCTGACCGCCGAAATCCACAAGGCCCTCAAGCCCTACGGCACCTCCGGCGCCCAGCATGGCACCTCGGGCAACGACTCCGCCCGCCTGCGCGAAATCGCCGCCAGGACCGCCACCACCAAGGCCAACGTGGCCACCGCCCTGCAGATGATCTCCTGGGGCGTCAAGGTCAACGACTTCGGCAACGCCATCATGGACGGCGACAAGTTCGCCAAGGTCCCGGGCCAGGGCGTGGAAGACGCCCTCTGGGACGAGATGGTCGCCTACGCCGACGCCAACAACATCAAGGGCGGCAACTACAAGAAACTCAACCTCGTCTTCGAACGCCGCTGGCTCGGACAGAGCGAAACCGTGCGCAACCGCATGGCCGGAGCCGTCGAAGACTTCGTCTACGACCTGCTGGTCAACGTGTTCAACGCCAAGGACACCGCGCCCCTGGCCTGCGACCTGATCCTCAAGGCGGGCTCCTACGACCTCGGCCCCAAGGCCGAACAGTTCGAGGACCCGGCCGAATGGACCGAGGAAAAGATCAAGGCCAAGGCCGCCGCCATGGACACCGACAAGGGCCCCCAGGGCCACTTCGACGACTAACCGCCGTCCGCGTGACAAACAAATAAAATCCCGCCCGTACACCCGGGCGGGATTTTTTGTTGCCTCCGGCGGCCGGGGGAAGGGGAGGAAAAACCCTTTGAAAAGGGTTCTTTCCTCCCCTTCCCCGGACCCCCATCCCCTTCTTTTCCTAAACTTTTTATCGCAGCTTCGCGGATGGTGCGGGATCGGGAGATGTCCTTTCCTATCGGGAGTTCGGGGACGCGGCTCCCGCCCCTTCTCCCCGCGACCTAGACGTTGAACAGGAAGTGGACCACGTCGCCGTCCTTCATGACGTACTCCTTGCCTTCCACGCGGAGCACGCCTTCGCCGCGGCATTTGGCCTCGGAGCCGTGCTTGACGAAGTTGTCGTAGGCGATGACCTCGGCCCGGATGAAGCCGCGCTCGAAGTCCGTGTGGATGACGCCCGCCGCGCGCGGGGCCTTGTCGCCGTCGTGGATGGTCCAGGCGCGGACCTCCTTTTCCCCGGCGGTGAAATAGCTGATCAGCCCGAGGGTGTGGAACCCGGTGCGGATGATCTGGTCCAGGCCGGACTCGGTGATGCCGTAGGACTCCAGGAACTCCCGGTAGTCCTCGTCCTCGAGCCCCACCAGTTCCTCTTCCATGCGCGCGGATATCCTGACGAACTCCGCGCCGCGCTTCTCGGCCAGGCCGCGCACGGCCCGGATGTAGTCGTTGTCCTCGGTCAGCCCGTCCTCGTCCACGTTGGCGCAGTAGATGACGTTCTTGGCCGTGATCAGGCGCAGTTCATTGAGCAGGTCGGGCAGCGCCTTGGAATCGCTTTGGAAGGTGGCCGCCGGATGGGCCTGGTCCAGATGGGCCATGAGCTGCTTGGCCACCTCGATCTTCGGGGCCAGCCCCTTGTCGCCCTTGAGCATCTTCTCCATGCGCTCGATGCGGTTCTCCAGCACCTGCACGTCCGCCAGGATCAGCTCGGTCTCGATCACTTCGATGTCCCGCAACGGGTCCACGGAATTGGCCACGTGGATCACGTCGTCATCGTCGAAACAACGGACCACGTGCAGAATGGCCTGGGTCTCGCGGATGTTGGCCAGAAACTTGTTGCCCAGCCCCTCGCCCTTGCTCGCCCCGGCCACCAGCCCGGCGATGTCCACAAAATCCACGGTGGAATTGACCACCCGCTGCGGATTGACCAGACCGGCCAGCACGTCCAGCCGGATGTCCGGCACCGGCACCACCGCCTTGTTCGGCTCGATGGTGCAAAACGCATAGTTCGCGCTCTCCGCGTTCTGGGCCTTGGTCAACGCATTGAACAACGTGGACTTGCCCACGTTGGGCAGACCGACAATTCCTATACTCAGCGACATGAAAACTCCCCGAAAAAAAAAGATTGCCGGAACGACTCCTCCCGGCGCGGACCTCTCCTTACCCGTCTTCACGCCCTGAGGCAAGGCCGGGGAATGGCAGACCTCCGGCGGTTCCTTCGGGGGGACCTGGGCGCTGCCCTGGACCCGCCGGAGAACCCTTTGAAACGGGTCCTCCGGACTCTCCCAGACTTTTCGGGTACCTTCCGGAGACGTGCGGACGCGCGATGACGGCGGGTTGAACGGAGAGGGAAGGAGGCGCAATCCTCAACACGCGGGGAGTACGGACCGGTATGCGCGTTTATAGAAACGCGTGGGCCAGACAGACCAGGGCGGCGGCGACGATAATGAGTTGGAGAATCCTTCGGAACGCATTGACATTGATCCTTTTCACGAGGGGAAAGGCGCACAGCGAGCCCAGCATGGTGGGAGGAAAGCCGTAGAGGGCATAGTGAAGAATATCCGGCGTATAATAGCCGGAATACGCCTGCAGGCCGCAGGTTATGGCCCCGCGCACGATGAAGAAGACGCCCAATGTGCCCAGGAACTCGCGCGGCTCCCATCCGGCATACAGCCCGTAGGCGCCGACAGGTGGACCATCGAAGGAAATGGACGTCCCCAGCAACCCGGACAGGAATCCCGCCGCACCACCGGCCTTCCAGGAATCCCCGCCAACCCGGCGCACGTGGAAGAAGTGCTGCCAGCACACGAAAAACACCAACAATATGCCAACGGACGCCTGCAAGATGTTTCCGGGAAGCAGCAACAAAACGAACAGCCCCGCCACGGACCCTGGCACGGCTCCCGCGAGCATGGGCAACAGGGCCGATACGCGGCAAAAACGAAAATGCATGAGCATGATCGAGCCGTCCATGGCCATGTTGAGGATGCAGCTGAGCACGATGACGTCCTGAATGGGAAGGAAAAGCGCGGCGATGGGCACGGCGAACATGGCGCCGCCGATACCGCTCGCGCCCGAGATGAACCCGCCCGCGAACCACGCGCTCATAACCACGATGACATTAGTATCCATGCACTTTCTCTCTCGTCTCTGCATCCGACCGGGAAATGCGCTCCTCTCCCGAGTCGGCGACAATTTCGGATGTCCCCCGAAGACGAAACCGCCTCCGGCCGGACAACGCCTGCGGCGCGGTTGTGAACCGGATCCGTCCGGGTGCGATCAGCCGCGAGCCCCGGCGTTTCCAGCTTCCCGGATGGCGGCCTCGCGTTGCGCCAGGGAGCCGAAGTCGAGTTTGCGCATCAGCAGCTCATAGCGCTCCATGGCAAGATTCCGATCTTCGCGCCGTGCGGCCGCAACACAGTCCGCATAGGCGGCGATGGTGGCCGAGGAATAGGTTTGCAGTTCCGCAAACAGATAACGGCGAAAGGCGTCGCCGCCATCCGGCGCTACGACGTGGGGGAAGTCGGAGGCCACGGCGTCGCGCCAAGCGCTCTCCGTGCGCGCGATGTCGGAAATGCGGGGATCGGGGTTGAAGGGCGTGATCTGGCCCTCCATCACCGCGTATTTCTCGGTCATGAAATTTCGGCCCTCCGCTTCGCCGCGCCGCAGGTCCTGCGCATAGCTCTCCACAAAGGCGTCGGAAAGCACGGCGTGGGTGATCTCGCGCATGAGCCGGAAAGCCTCCGGCCTCTCCTGGCAGTCGGCGCGGCCGCCTCGATTGTGAACCCTCTGGAACATACCCAGTTCCCACTCGACCACTTCCGCCAATAGATCCATGCGTGTCACCATGCCCGGCTCCTTCTTGTTGCTCCAATGAGTGCAGCCGGGTATGCAAGGCCGGGGCCGATATCGTGCGATTCATCAAAAAATCATTTATTTAAGTCAATTACATCAACGTGGAGACGAAAGTGCAAGACGGTTCCATGCGCAGCCATCAAGAAAAATTTGCATTCGGGAAAAAATCTATCCGAAAAGAAGATTTTTTTTCTTTTGGAGGATGATTACTAAGACAATTTTCTATTATTATCTCTATATATCGATAGGTTATGCTCGTGTTTGTTCTCTGGCACATGCGTTGCAAATTTCAGCGCAGTCGTGACGTCCACGCCCGACTCCCGCAATCGCCCGGCCTTTCCGGACGCGGGAGTGCGGAAAAGGACTTGTGGGGAACACACCATTTACCTAATCGAGGAGGTTAGGAGAGCTATGTCCACGGAAACCCAGTTAGCAAGAACGCTTACTCCAATTCAGGTCTGCGCACTCGCGCTCGGCTCCATCGTCGGGTGGGGCTGTTTCGTACTCCCAGGCGACGTTTTCCTGCCCAACGCCGGCCCCATGGGCACTCTGATCGGTTTTGCGGTCGGCGCATTTCTGATTAGCTTTGTGGCCATCGCCTACAGCTACATGATCAAATACGCGCCGGTGGCGGGCGGCGAGTTCGCCTGGGCCTACATCGGGTTCGGCCCCACCGCCTCGTTCATCTGCGGCTGGGCGCTCATCATCGGGTACATCGCCATCATCGCCATCAACATTTCGGCCCTGTCCCTGATCTGCCGGTTCCTGATGCCGGGCTTCCTCGAGTTCGGCAGCCTCTACACCCTGGCGGGCTGGAAGGTCTACACCGGCGAGGTCCTCGTCATGAGCATCGCCGTCATCGCCTTCGGGGTCATGAATTATCGCGGCGTCAGCGCCGCCGGCAAGCTGCAGGTGGTCCTGGCCTTCATGCTCACCTTCGGCATCCTCTCGCTGTTCTTCGGCGTCAACGCGCTGGAGACCGCCCACGTCTCGAACCTGACCCCGCTTTTTGCCGAGGGCAAGTCCCCGTTCACCTGCGTCCTCATCGTCTTCGCCATCTCTCCCTTCCTTTTCGTCGGATTCGACACCGTGCCCCAGACGGCCGAGGAATTCGCCTTCAATCCCTCGAAGTCGCGCAACATCATGCTCATCGCCATCCTCGTGGGCATGGTCCTGTATAGCCTGGTGACGCTGTCCGTCGGCCTCGCCATTCCCTATCCCGACATGATCAAGCAGATGGCGGCCGAGAAGATGGCCGGCGGCACGGCCTGGGCCACCGCCGCGGCGGCCAACATGGCCTTCGGCAAGCTCGGCTCCGCCATTCTCGCCTGCGCCGTGCTGGGCGCGGTCTGCACCGGCATCAACGGCTTCTACGTCGCCTCCACCCGCCTGCTGCTCGCCATGGCGCGCAGCAAGATTCTGCCCTCCTGGTTCGGCGACATCCACCCGAAGTTCCACACCCCGTACAAGGCCATCATATTCACGATCATCATCGTGCTCCTGACCCCGTACGCCGGTCGCTCCGCCGTCGGCTGGACCGTGGACATGAGCGCCGTGGGCACGGCCGTGGGCTACCTGTTCACCTGCCTGGCCGCCTACCGCATGCTGTGGCATGTCAACGAGGCGGGCGCCAGACTGAAGCGATTCTACTGCACGGTTGGCGCACTGACCTCCATCCTGTGCCTGCTCCTGCTCTGCATCCCGGGTTCGCCCGCAGCCATCGCCGAAGCGCCGGCGTGGTGCCTGGTCGTCTGGGTCGCGATGGGCATCAGCTTCTACTTCTCCAGCCGCAAGGTCTGGTCGCAAATGCCCGAGCCGGAACTTCGGCGGGATATCCTCGGAACGGAAGATATCAAGGTGTTCTTCAAGGGGGCCAAAAACCCCGAGATCGCCGTCCCCGCCGACTAGCCCCTATCGGCCATCCCCCCCGCCCCACCCGGCGGGGGGGCCAGGCCGATTGCCGGAACACTCATGTTGCGGAAATCCATCCATGCGGGCGGGCCGCTGCTCATCCTCTCCGGCGCGCTCTGTTTCAGCACCACGGGCTTCGCCTCCGCGCTGGTGGTCGCCGACGGAGCCTCCGTGCTCGCCGTCGGCGCCGTACGCATGCTGATCGGCGGCGCGGCACTGGCAGCCTGGTGCGCCTGGCGGGGCATCCTGCCGAAACGAGGCAGCTGGAGCGCGCGGGACCTGCTGCCGCCCACCCTTGCCCTGGCCGCCTATCAACTGCTTTTCTTCAAGGGAACGAATACGGCGGGCGTGGCCCTGGGCACGGTGATGAGCATCGGCATCTCGCCCATCGCCGTCGCCGTACTGAACTGGATCGTCAACGCGGAAAGACCGGCGCGAGCGTGGTATCCGGCCACCATCGTCGCCCTGTTCGGCCTGGTGCTCCTGAACTGGACGGACGGCTCGCCGGACCGGCTTCGCTCCCTGCTGCCTTCCATCGGGGCCGGGTTCGCGTACGCCGTCTACGTGGTTTTCAGCAAGCCATTGCTGCGCTACGCCCCGGAAACCGGCATCATGGAGGTTTGTCTGCTGTGCGGCCTCTGCCTTTCGCCGTTTCTCTTCCTGTCGCCCATGCGCTGGCTGGCCTCGGGCACGGGCATTGCCGTTGCGCTGGACCTCGGCTTGGTCACGGCCGCTCTCGCGTTCACGCTCATGCTCGGCGGGCTCCGCACCACTCCGGCTCCGACGGCCGCCACCCTGGGACTGGCCGAACCGCTCTGCGCCGCGCTGCTCGGCTTCCTTTGCCTGAACGAGGCGGTCACGCCGCATGCGGTCGTCGGCATCGCCTGTCTCATGGGAGGAGCCCTGATCCTCTCTGTCTGGCCATCTCCTTGCAATTCGTTGAACAATCGGCCAAAAATCCATAACCGGACGTGAGAAGCGAATGGAGAGAATGAACGATGAAGGACTTCGACATAGGCACACTGCGTAACGTCAGCCGAAAAATCGTTTTGACACCAGAAATGCAGGCCCTATGGGAATCCATGGCCGTAGGGGTAGCCGTGGTCAACGCCCAGGGCGTCTGCGAATACATGAACTCCATACAGCGCCGCACGGATGGGTTCACCCACATCAACGTAGTGGGCCAACACATCACGAACCTCTATCTCCCCCACGAACGCGATCTCATTCCGACCATGGAGTGCCTCCAGAAGAAGGCCCCCCTGCTGAAACGCGCCTACTGGTACAAGACCACGAACAACTATCTGGCCAGCACGGTCACCGATTTTTTCCCTCTCTTCGACAACGGCGAAATAGACGGCTGCATCGCGTTCATCATCTGGCTCGGCCCCACCCTGATCAATGGCAAACGGGACAGATGCAAGGCCCCGGCCTTTTCCGGCCATACCTCCGGCCTCTATACCTTTGACAGCATCGTGGGCCGCAACGCGCAGCTGCTTGACGTCATCCATGCGGCCAAGGCCGCCGCGAAGACCTCGGCATCGGTCATGATCTGGGGAGAATCGGGTGTGGGCAAGGAGGTTTTCGCCCAAGGCATCCACTCCGAAAGCGAGCGAAGCGGCAAGCCGTTCATCCCCGTCAACTGCGCGGCCATTCCGGAGAACCTGCTGGAAGGCATTCTGTTCGGCACCGTCAAGGGAGCCTATACCGACGCCACGGACAAGGCCGGCCTTTTCGAAAAGGCCGACGGCGGCACCCTCCTGCTCGACGAGCTGAACTCCATGCCCCTGACCCTGCAGACCAAGCTGTTGCGGGTTCTGCAGGAAAAACGCGTCTGCCGCCTCGGCTCCTATTCGGAGATTCCGGTGGATGTCCGCATCGTCAGCGTGCTGAACGAGCCGCCCCTGGCCGCCGTGGAGCGCGGCATCCTGCGCCTCGATCTCTTCTACCGGCTGGCCGTGGTCGGTCTGGAGATTCCGCCCCTGCGCGAGCGCAAGGACGACATCCCCATCCTGGCCCACTCCTTCGTCGAGGTCTCGGATCTGCGCGCCGATCACAAGTCGATCCGTTTCTCGGACGACGTGTTCCAGCAATTCCTGGAATACAGCTGGCCGGGCAACATCCGCGAGTTGGCGCACGTCATCGAATGCTGTCTGGTCATGCTCGGTTCCGCGGACGTCATCACCGACTCGTGTCTGCCGCCGCACTTCCGGAAGGCGCACATGCATGCGGAACACGCTGCCGCACCGGCGGCCTCCACCGCGTCCGTTCCGGTCGAAGCGAGCGCCGTCAGGTCCTATTTCGACTACGCCGAGGTGCAGCGCGGCGAGGTCGTCCCCCTCAAGCAATGTCTGAACGACTATGAGCGCCACTGCATCCAGAACGTGCTGCGCGTGACCGGCGGCAACGTCGCCAAGGCCGCCCGCATCTTCCGGATGACGGCGGCTGGCCTTCGGTACCGCATCAAGACGCTCGACATCTCCGACGGCTACTGAGCCGCCTTCGCCGACACCACCGACCCGCCCCGGCGGCCGGGCGAAAGGAATCTTTTCTAAAAGAAAGATTTCCTCCTAATCGCAAAGAGATATTGCTCTCCCTCATCGGGGTTTTCTCTAAAATAGTCCCAAAAATCAAGGATGTTAAGCAAAACACCCGACTGGCACGCCTTGTGCTACCCGGCAAGGTATTCGCCCCATTTGCGGCGTAAATGTACAAAACCCAAACCGGGAGAAATCGCTATGACGCAAATCGAGTCCAACAACTCCAAGAAGCAGGCCATAGATGCAGTGGCGAGCATGCCTTTCGACATGACAAAGGTGGCCACAGGCCCCACGGCGTACAAGATCAACTGGGAGACGATTAACGCGAGGTTCAAGGAATACAAGGACTTTTTAATGGAAGCGCCTCAGGTGATGGACCCGGAGCGCCTCCAGTTCCTGCACGATGTATACACCGAGTACAACGGTGAGCCCGTTGTATACATCCGCGCCAGGCTGCTTGAGCGGGTGCTGACCCAGAAGAAGATTTTTCTCGACGGCAACCCCATCGTCGGCACCCTCACGGGCACGCGTTGCGGCGTCTATCCCTATCCGGAGTGGAACGTCCAGTGGATCAAGGACGAGATGCAGATGGCCAAGATGACGTCTCTTGGCGAAATGAAGATTCCCCGGGAGACCGAGGACCTGCTGAAGCAGACCTACAAGGAATGGAAGGGACGCACCTGCATCGACCTGAACAACAAGATGTTCAAGGATATGTTCGGGTTCGATTCGCACCCCTACCACAAGGCCGGCATGTTCTACGAGAACGTCAGCGTGGCCAGCGGCTCCGGCATCGCCGACTACCCCAAGGTCCTGAACCACGGCATGCGCGCCGTTCTCGACGACCTGAAGGAGCGCCTGCGCAATTGTCCCACCACGCTGGCGGACAAGGAGCGTTTCGACCTCTACCGTTCCATGATCGTGGTCTGCGAGGCCGTCATCGCCCATTCGCACCGCTACGCCGAACTGGTGGAAAATGCCGCCGCCGAGGAGACCGACCCCAAGAACAAGGCCGAACTCCTGGAGATCGCGGAGATCTGCCGCCGCGTGCCCGAATTCCCGGCCCGCAACTTCCGCGAGGCCATCCAGTCCTTCTGGTTCATGCACGTGTGCATCGAGACCGAGCAGATGGCCTGCGCCACCTCGCCCGGCCGTTTCGGCCAGTACATGTATCCCTTCTACAAGAAGGACATCGAAGAGGGTAAGCTGAACCGTGAGCAGGTCGTGGCCCTGCTGAAGCTGCAATGGATCAAGCACATGGAGCTGGCCGAGTACCAGGGCGGCTCCTACGCCAAGACCCTTTCCGGCCACACCGGCCAGACCATGACCATCGGCGGCCTGGACAAGGACGGACGCGACGCCAGCACCGAACTCGAGGTGTTGCTGCTCGAGACCCAGATCCAAGCGCGCGGCATCCAGCCGACCCTGACCCTGCTCTATCATCCGAAGCTGTCCGAGTCCTACATGGGCAAGGTCGTGCAGTGCATCCGCGGCGGCTCGGGCCAGCCCCAGATCCTCAACAACACCGCCGTGATCGAGCGCACCCTGGCCCGTTTCGCCCAATACAAGGACGGCATCACCCTGGAGGACGCCCGCAACTGCGGCAACTACGGCTGCGTATCCACCGGCATCTGCGGCAAGGGCAGCTTCATCACCCAGGAGGACCAGCCCTGTCTCGCCAAGATCATAGAAATGGTGATGTACAACGGCAAGGACCCGCGGACCAAGAAGCAACTGGGCGTGGAGACCGGCGACATCACCTCGTTCCAGAGCTTCGATGAGCTGTACGACGCCTACAAGTGCCAGTTGAAGCACCTCTTCACCGTCTCGCGCAAGCATTCCGACCTGTCGCAGATGGCCCGCCTCCAGGTGGTTCCCAGCGTGCTGCGCTCGGTGATGTACGACGGCTGCATCGAAAAGGGCATGTGCGAGGAGGCCGGGGGAACCCGCTATCCGCAGGTCAACCCGATCATGACCGCCGGTATCGACGCGGCGAACTCGCTGCTGGCCATCAAGCACCTCGTCTTCGACACCAGAAAGATCACCATGGAGCAGCTCATGACGGCCATCAAGGCCAACTTCGAGGGATACGAGGACATCCGCAAGATGTGCTACGACGCGCCCAAGCACGGCAACGACTATCCGGAGATCGAGGAATTCGTGCAGCAGTACTACCACGACGTGGACGAAATCCACAATTCCATCGGCCCCGATTGTTTCGGCTACCGCACTCCGCTCGACGCCTACTCCCTGTCGTACCACAACTACTTCGGCGCGCTCATGGGAGCGCTTCCGACCGGCCGCAAGGCGGGTGTCGCCCTCACCGACGGCTCGGTCTCGGCCATGCCCGGCACGGACCACGAGGGCATAACCGCCCTGATCAAGGCCGGCGCGACGGCCATCGACACCGTCCGCTACGGCGCGAACCACTTCAACGTCAAGCTGGTCCCCGCCGCCCTTGAAGGCCCGGCCGGCACGCGTCTGCTGAGCTCGCTGCTCAAGACATACTGTGATCTCGGCGGCTCGCACATCCAGTTCAACGTGGTAACGTCCGCCACCCTGAAGAAGGCTCAGGAGGTCCCCCAGGAATACAAGGATCTCGTGGTCCGAGTGGCGGGCTTCAGCGCCTACTTCACCCGTTTGGACAAGGGCGTCCAGGATGAAATCGTGAAGCGTACCGAATACTCGCAGGCCTGTTAGGGCTCCACTACCTCAGGGGGTGCGCCGCCCCCAACCTCCCGGCGGCGCACCCCCCCTTGATCCACAAACGATCGGGAGCGATCCATGTTGAAAGGAATGGTTTACAACATCCAGCGCATGTCGGTGCAGGACGGACCGGGGCTGCGCACCACCGTCTTTCTGAAAGGCTGCCCGCTGCGCTGCCTCTGGTGCAGCAACCCGGAGTCCCAGGCGTTCACCCCGCAGCTGATGTATTTCGAAAATCTCTGCACGGGATGCGGCGCCTGCGAAACGGCCTGTCCGAACGGAGCCGTGACCCGGCTGCGGAACGGCAAGTTCGGACGCGATCCGGAGCAATGCACGGACTGCGGCGCCTGTGCGTCCGTGTGCCCCAGCGGCGCGCGCGACATGTCGGGCAGGCCGATGACCGTCGAGGAGGTCATGCAGGTCGTTCGCAAGGACGGGACGTTCTACCTCAACTCCGGCGGCGGCGTGACCTTCGGCGGCGGAGAACCCACGGCAGGCGGGGATTTCTTCCTCTCCCTGCTCGAACAGGCGCACAACGAGGCCTACCACTGCACGGTGGACACCTGCGGCCAGTGCCCGGAGGACCGCTTCCGGAAAACCATCGAGTTGGCGGACCTGCTGCTCTTCGACTGCAAACATATGGACCCCGCCCGGCACAGGGAACTGACCGGGCAGGACAACACGCTCATCCTGAAGAACCTTCGCAACGCCCTGAGCTCCGACACGCCGGTGCGCATCCGCATGCCGCTCATGCCCGGCCTGAACGATACGGAGGAAAACCTGGCGGCCATGGCCGATTTCCTGGGGGGCTTCGGCCTCCGGGAAGTCGAGGTCATGCCCTGCCACTTTTTCGGCCGCAACAAATATCTCGCCTTGAATCGGGCTCTACCCCTCGTGCGTCAGTACGAACCCGATGAGTTCAAGGCGATCAACGAACGCTTCCTGCGCCACGGCCTCAGGCCGGTCGTCGTGTAGCGGATAAAAAAAACGAGGAACGCATGTTTACCCTGAACGCGGCGGACGCCATTCTCGAAAGGCTCCGCGAGATACTTGAGGACGAGGACGAAGGCGTCTGTGTCCGCCTGCGCGAATACAGCGTCGGCGGTGGATGACACAGCAAGGTCGTGCTTGGTCTAGGCACGGACGAACCCGATGAGGAGGACGACGAACGGATCGACGTGAAGGGCGTCCCGTTCATCGCCGAAAAGGACTTTCTGCTGAATCACGGCGGAAACTACGAATTGACCCTGAACGAAGACCAGCAAATGGTCTTGAACGCGCTCGCGGGAGCGTGACCGGAACCGGCTGCGGCGTCGGCGCGGCAGAGGGCCATCCCCGCAAGCGCGAAAAGGAGAAGACATGTTCACAGTGGATACGACGAAAGAGCTTCTCGAAAAGCTTCGCGCCCTGTTGGCGGAGGAAGACCCGGAGACCTGCGTGCGCCTGCGCGAGTACAATGCCGGATGCGGCTGCAACAGCAAGATCCGGCTCGGCCTGGGGCTGGACGAGCCTGAAGATGAGGACGAACGGATCAGCGTGCGGGAAATCCCGTTTATCGCGGAAAAGGATTTTCTGCTGAAGCACGGCAGATCCTATGCTCTGGCTTTCGACGAAAATAGGGAAACCGTCCTCACCGCGCTGGATGCGTCGGATTAGGCCGAAGCCGCCCGGCGAAGCCGGCCGCATTCCCGCACCGCAATCCGGCGCACCACCAATCCCCCTTCCGATGGCCGGAAGGGGGATTCCCTTTTCCCGCAAACCGAGCCCGGATCAAAAGACAACGTCTTCTTTGCTCAAAACGACCACAACTCGTGCCCGTACCTCAGATGCTTTTTGCCCTGCGCCATCTTTCGGTCCTCTCCAGATCCGCAAACCGGATCGCCCCGGAGACACGTCTTTTCCGGTGATGTCTCCGATTCCTTAAGTCAAAGGCGCCGGTGCGACCAGACTGAGGGGTTGGCCGAGTTGGCGGGCGGTTTCGAGAACGCCGAAAAGAAACAGGGACTGGAAGCGACGGGCGACATGGCCTTGCCGGACTCGCAGGACCTTCGGCGGGACTACCGGCTGGACCGTGCGGACTCGAAGCCGCACGACAAGAGGACCAAACCGACGGCCCGGCGGTTGCCGGACGGCTTCGGCAAGGCCCCGTGTTCCGCGACGAACGGGAACGCCGCAAGGAGGATGAAAAAGTCGCCTGACAGTTTTTCACCCATGCGGTTTACACACGACGACAAGACGGCTTGCGGGCGGCTGCCTGCAACCCGTTGAAAACAAGAAGCAAGACCGGACAGTCACGGATAAGGAACGCGACCATGCCCAAGGCCCTCGACCTTCAGCGGGTCCAGGGCAGCGCCCTGCCCCCCTATCCGCTCTCCCCTCCCCTTGGCCGTCGGGCCTCGATGGTCTTGCCCGGCTTGAGTTCGAAGGGTTGGCCGAAGATTTCCACGGGCACGATCTTGTCGCCCTGGTGGAAGGCGGTCATGTTGACGCGGTCCTGTTCGACGACGAGGTCGAACCAGATGGACCGCCAGATGAAGGACAGACGCATTTCGCCCCAGTGTACGGGCGGGTCCGGGTCGATGCGCATGGGCGTGGCGGACAGGTTGAGCCCGGCGTAGTCCTGTTTGAGGACTTCGAGGGTCCCGGCCATGACGCCGGTGTGGATGCCTTCCACGGTGGTGCCGCCCTGGGTGTCGTAGATATCGGACTGCATGGCCTCCATGAACCAGTCCCAGGAGACGTTGCTCGGGTAGATGTACCGGGCGATGACGGCGTGGACGACCTTGGACAGGGTGGAGCCGTGGCTGGTCCGCTTTTCGTAGAAGTCGTAGTTGTCCTTGAGCAGCTTGAGGGGGTCGGGCACGTCGTGGCCGAGCTTGCGCAGGATGCGGGCCACCTCGTCGGGTTCGAGGATGTACCAGGTCATCAGGGTGTCGGCCTGCTTGGCGACCTTGTAGTTGTCGGGCGAGTCGCCTTCGGCCTTGAGGATGCGGTCCATGCGGTGGATGGAGTAGAAGCGCTGGCGGTAGGAATCCCAGTCCAGCTCGGGCAGGTCCATGTAGCCGTCGAACTGGCTGATGATGCCGTCCTCGGAGACGATGACGTTGAGCCTGGTGGTCATATCCCGCCACTTGGCGACCTCCTCGTCGGTCAGGCCGATGTGCGCGGTGATCTGCTTCTTCAGGCGGGGCGGCAGGGTTTCGAGCACGGACAGGGCCTTTTCCAGGAGCCAGACGACCATGATGTTGGTGTAGGCGTTGTCGCGCAGGCCGGACTCGTCGGAGCCGGGCAGTTTTTCGTGGAACTCGTCCGGGCCCATGACCCCGTCGATATGGTAGGCGCCGGAGGTTTCGTCGAGGGTGGCGATGTCGCCCCAGAAGCGGGCGATGTCGAGCATCAGCTCCGCGCCGTATTCGCGCAGGAAGGCCTGGTCGCCGGTCCAGGAGACGTAACGCCAGGCGTTGACGAACACGGCGATGGACACGTGCCGCTGGCGGCGGGACAGGTCCGGCCCCCAGGTCTTGGACTCGGGATTGTAGTGGACTTCCTGGGTCTCCTCGCTGCCGTCGTCGGCGGTCTGCCAGGGGAACATGGCCCCCGTATAGTCGTTTTCGCGGGCGTATTCGCGGGCCGCGTCGAGGCGGTTGTAGCGGTACATGAGCAGGGCCTTCGAGATGTCCGGGAAGTTGGCGTCGAAGAAGGGCAGGATGTAGACCTCGTCCCAGAAGATGTGGCCCCGGTAGGCCTCGCCGGACAGGCCACGGGCGGGCATGCCCGCGTCGCGGCCCACGTTGTGCGGGCTGGCCGTGACCAGCAGGTGGTAGACGTGGAGGCGCAGCACGCGCTGGACGAAGCGGTCGCCCTTGACCCGTATGTCCGCCTTTTGCCAGAGGTTTTTCCATGACTTGGCGTGGGGGCCGAAGACGCCCTTGAAGGTCTTCACGCCCTTGAGCCCATCCAGGCACAGGTCGCGCAGGTCGCCGGGTTCGCGATCCAGAGAGGTGCGCACGTGGACGAACTTTTCCAGGCCGTAGCAGTGGTTCTCCTTGACCTGGACGCAGATTTCCTCGGAGACCCTGGCCCGGTCCTGGACTACCTCCTTGCGCACCTCGATGGGCTTGCCGTCCTCGAGCAGGCGGGTCTTGGCGGCCATGACGATCTGGTAGCGCGAGTGGGAGGTCTCCACGTGCAGATAGATGCCGTCGCCCGCCTTGCCGCCGCCCACCCGGTTGAGGTGGCGGGTGTTCAGGCTGGCATAACGGGCCACGCCCTCGTTGCTGACGTTGCCGTCCAGCGAGGAACGGAAAGTCAGCTTGGCGGCGTAGTTAAGCGGGGTGAAGTCGAATTGCAGGGCGAGCAGGTGGGGGTCGGCCATGGAGGCCACGCGCCGGGAGGATATGCGGGTGATGCGGCCCACCTGATCGCGGACCACGAGGTGGCGTTCCATGACCGCCACGCGCATATTCAGGCGGTGGGAATAGCTGAGGATTTCCATGGACAGGGGCGAGACGAACTCGCCGTTGCCGATCTTGAAGGCCACGGGCAGCCAGTTGGGGCAGTTGACCAGGTCGTTGTTCCAGATCTCGCGCCCCTCCACGTCGCTGGGGGTCTTGTTGAAGATGCCCGAGACGTAGGTGCCGGGGTAGAAGTAGTAGGAAGAGCACTCGCACTCGTAGGCCCCGCGCGAGCCTAGGTAGCCGTTGCCCACGCAGGTCAGGGTCTCGCGCAGCTTCTCGTCGCCCGGCTCGAAGCCGTGGTAGGTCAGGAACCATTCGTCCGTGGCCATGCCGGACTCGAACCACTCCATGAGGTCGTCCACGGTGATCTCGCCCAGGTCGGACACGACCATGTCGGCCCCGAACCGCTTCAGCATCTCGCCGCCGATGTTCCGGGCGATGCCGAGCGTCAGGCCGAAGTTGCCCGCGCATCCGGCCTGGACGCCGGACAGGGAGTCCTCGACCACGGCGCACTCGCCGGGATGGAGGCCCATCCTTTCGGCGGCGGCCACGAAGATGTCGGGATCGGGCTTGCCCTTGAGGTCGAGTTCGGCCGAGACCACGCCGTCCACGTGGGCGTCGAACAGGGTGGTCAGCCCGGCCAGCTCCAGAACGAGCATGCCGTTGCGGCTGGAGGTGGCCAGGGCCACGAGCACGCCGTTGCGCTTGAGCTCCCTGACCAGGGCCACGGAGGAGTCGAAGACCTCGGGCCCCTGCTCCTTGAGGATTTCCTGGAAAAGCGCGTTCTTCTTGTTGCCGATGGCGCAGACCGTGTCGTAGCCCGGCGGGTCGTCCGGCTCGCCGGGGGCCAGCCGGATGTTGCGGGACTTGAGGAAGCTGAGCACGCCCTCGAAGCGCGGCTTGCCGTCCACGTAGTTCTGGTAGTCGCTCGTGCGGTCAAAGGGCTCGAACGGGGTGCCGGTCTCCTCGGCCTGGTGCTTGAGAAATTCGTTGAAGGAGGCCTCCCAGGCCTGGGCGTGCACCTTTGCCGTCCGGGTGATGACGCCGTCCAGGTCGAAGACCACGCCCTTGAGTGTGATTGCTGCCACGGATCACTCCTTTGAATGGTTGATTCTCCGGTGTCCGGGTCACAGGGTACCCAGAATGGTCACGAGCATGTCCGGCTCGGGCACGATCAGCGCCGCGTCGGTCAGGCCGGTTACCCGTTCTTCCAACTCCTTGTTTTCGGTTACGAAAATTGTCTTGGTTCCGGGCGACAGCTCCAGGGCCACCCGAAGCATGGGCACGTCCGAGCCGGTGTCGCCGCAGATCAGGTTGCGGCCGCCCGCCATGCCCAGGGAGAGCTCGTCGTTGAGGAACCGGACGCCGTCGCCCTTGTCGAAGTCCTTGAGCCCCTCGCCCGCGGTCTCCACGGTCAGGATGATCTCCACGTCCAGCCCGGTGTCCTCGATGCGGAAGTTCCGCCCCTGCGGGTCCAGCTCGGCCACCAGGGCCTCGAGGGTGGCCAGGAAGGCCCCGGACTCGGCCGCGTCGATGGACCCGCCGATGTCCTGGCGGGCCACGGTGGACTGGCCGAACTTGAATTGCAGGCCCGAACCGATGAGGGTGAACTTCTCGTACTCGGGCCGCTTCGTCAGCAGGGTCAGCCGGGCGTTGAGGGCGTCCATGGCCGCCTGTTTGTCCGGGGTGATGGCCAGCCGCCGGACCCGGCCGTCGCGGTCCAGGCACTCGCGCCCCTTGGAGGCGGCGTAATGGAACGCGCCCTCCGGGTTGACCGAGATTTGGATCAACCCGTCCAGGGGGGCGGAGGTCAGAAGGACCGGGTTTGCCGCGTGGGCGCGGGCGAAGCGGGTCAGGAAGACCGCGTTGTACACGGACTGGACCGAGGTCAGGTAGCGGGCGCAGTAGTTGTTGACCGTGCCGTCACGGTCCGTGACCAGGCAGTCCAGCCGCGCCCCGCGCAGCAGTTCTCGTCCCCGGCCGACGAACTCGTCGAAGCCGGGATGGAAGTCGGCCAGCATGTCCAGGAAGGCGTCCTCACCCTCCTCCAGGTAGAAGAGGTCCTTGCGCGCCTCGTCGATCTCGTAGCCCATGTCCAGGCCGATGGTCCGGCCATGGTCCAGGGCGAGGCGCTTGCGGCCCTCCTCCTCGGGGATTTCCTCCAGGGAGGCCAGCAGGTTGGACAGCGCGGCCGGAATGTCCTCGTCCACGGGTCTGCCGTCGAGCAGCGCTGTCACGGCCCGCCGCCGGACAGCGGCGGAAGCGGCCATGAGCGCGTAGAAATCCTTCAGTGTCTCGGGTGCGACGTGTTCGATTCCGGCCATCGGCCCTCCTTCTAGTATTCGAAACGCACGGTGTATTCGACCACCGTTCCCCCCTTGCCAGCGGAGGGCGCGACGCCCTTCAGGTCGAACTCGATGGTCCCCGCGTCCTCGGCCGTGTACGGCGTGTTCGCGTTGAGTATGGTCCACTGGCCGGACAGGGATTCCAGGAGCTTGACGTCCCTGGGCTCGGACGAGCCGTTGCGCACGGTGATGCGCCAGCCGACCTCGGCGGCGTTCTTGCCGATGCGCTTGAAGCTCGTCTGCGCGCGCTCCACGGTGACGTCGAAGGAGCGGCCGATGACCAGCCGGACCTCCCCGCCCTCGGCCACGTGGCCCAGACGGGCCTCGCCCGCCAGGAGCTTGGCCCCGTCCGACACGGGCATGAACACCCGGACCACGCCCGCGGGCATGGGCATGCCCAGGTTGTTTTCCCTGGTGTTGGTGAAGAGCAGGGCCGACTCCACGGACTGGTCGATCCTGCCGGTGCGCTGGTTGGGGCCGCTGTGGTAGCGGCTGGAGAGCTCGGTCTTCACCGGGACGTTCGCGACCGAGAACAGCCCCACCTGCTTGGAGCCCGAGGCCGGGATGGACACGTACCGGCCCGGATCATAGACGTGGTACTGGGAAAAGGATTCCTCGGCGGCGGGGGCCGGGGCGGCGTCCATGGACGCGGCCTCGGCCATCATGACGTTGCCGCGCGCGAGCATCTTGGGTGCGGCAGCCCGCTGCACGTCCCCGGCGACCAGACGCAGGTCCGCGCCGGTAAAGGCGTGGCCCGAATCGTTGGTCACCGTGGCCCAGGCGTCCAGGTCGCCGCTGCCGCCGGTCTGGTTCACGGTCAGGTTGTAGTCCGCGCGCCAGCCCAGGCCGTCCATGAGATAGCTCAGGGCCACGTTCTTGCGCCCGGCCGTCGCGCTGCGGGTGGTCAGGGTCAGGGTCGGCTCGGCGTCGAGCCCCTTGGGCATCTCGGGCAGGAGCAGGGCCTCGTAGGACCCCACGTAGACCTCATTGCCCATGGCGAAGATGGGCCGGTCCGCATTGGACAGGAGCTTGGCCTTGCGCAGGATGCGCGCGTTGGCGTCGGCCGGGTCGGGCAGGATCACGGACAGCTCCTTGCCCACGTAGGCGTCGAGCAGGTTGGCCGCGGTGATGGGCCGGTAGGCGTACTGGACGTCATCCACGGTCATGTCCGGGGCCGTCGCCCGGATGGAGGACGGGTCGATGGTCGCGGGGATGTCGGTGAAGACCACGGCGGCCGCGCCCTCGGGCAGGGTGACCACGCGGGATTCGGTGACCTGGGCCCGGCCTGAGTTGTACACGGCCAGGACCGATCCGGCGGCCTGGGCGGTCCCGGCGAGGGGAGCGAAAAGGAGCAGGAAGGCGAGCAGCGGGGCAACGAAAACACATGGCCGGTTCATCGGTCCTCCGGGGGTTGGTTCGGGGTGGCGACGTGACAACGTATCAGCGCCTCATCCGGAGGATACACGGCCCGTGCGTTATTTGCAAAAATTTAACGGGGAACATCACCACGGCCAGGCGTGCGGCAAACTCCCGCGAACCCGCGTCGCGGGCCGATGCGGCGCGTCCGACCGAACATGCCGGAACGGCCGGGCCGGGCATATGGCATCTCGCAATCACTGCGAATATCTGCTAGAAAACACCTCGCATGAAGATACTCATTATCGACGATTCCAGGGGGTCCGCGACCCAGCTGACCGACATGCTCATGGGCGCGGGACACTCCGACGTGTCCGACGTGGAATCCCTGGACCGGGCCCTGCACGCAATGCAGCGCGCCGCAGCCGGGGAAACGCCCGTGGACCTGGTGCTCATCGACCTTGAGATCCACGACACCGACGGCATCGCCGCCATCCTGACCCTCAAGTCCCACCGCGAATTCGAGGACATCCCGATCATCGCCATCGCCGCCAACGACAACTCGGAGGAGTTGGACCGCGCCTTCGCGGCCGGGGCCTCGGACTACATCGTCAAGCCCGTGGGCCGCACCGAGCTGCGCGCCCGGGTGCGCTCCGCCCTGCAACTGCGCCGCGAGATGCTCAAACGCATGCTCCGGGAGCGCGAACTGGAGCGGCTGGCCCGCAAGCTGGAGCGCATGTCCAACCAGGACGGGCTGACCGGCCTGGCCAACCGGCGCTGCTTCGACGATACGCTCATCCGCGAATGGGTGCGCAACGGCCGCGAGGATCATCCCCTGGGACTGCTGATGATCGACATCGACCACTTCAAGGCCTACAACGACGCGCTGGGCCACGTGCACGGCGACGCCTGCCTGCGCGACGTGGCCCAGGCCATCCGCATGGCCACCAACCGGCCCGGCGACCTGGTGGCCCGGTACGGCGGCGAGGAGTTCGCCATCATCCTGCCCAACACCGACTTCGGCGGGGCGCGCGTGGTGGCCGAGAACATCCACGCCAACCTGGCCGCATCCCGCATCCGCCACCCCGACTCCCAGGTGGCCGGCACCGTGACCGTGTCCATCGGCGCGGCCGCCACCGTGCCCACCTGCGAGATCACCCCGGCGCACCTCGTCCAGGCCGCCGACCGCGCCCTGTATCAGGCCAAGCTGTCAGGCCGGAACCGCACCGAATCCATCCACCTGCCCGAAACCGGCCATCTGCGGCAGCAGTAGGCCGAAAAATGGGGACTTCGTCCCCCCTGCTCCCGACCGCCCTCCCCCGTTTCCCTTGACCCGCAAGCCGCGAGCTTGATCGCATCGCCCCGCAACGCCGCGTATCCCGTCGATTCGGGGGACGGCGCAGGGCTCCTCCTCCACACCGCACCGTGACACCGGTCCTTGCGGGTGATGGGCGTACGCCCCTCGCGGACCCCGTTTCCGCCCCAAGACGGACAACCCACGCAATCCGCCCTCCCCAAACGAGGCATGCGCGGCAATCCCCCGGCCGCCACAAAGGGCGGAGGGCCGTGCGGCTCCGGGGGGAAGCTCGGCACGGCCCTCCAACAGGGATGATGGCGACCGTCCGCAAGGTTCGGGCGGCCGCGAGGAACTGGGGAAATAAGAACGGACTAGCGAAGGAAATGGATGGACAGGTAGCTGCCGCAGCAGGGACAGACCTTGACCGGGGTGGCCTTGCCCTCGTCGTCGCGGATGACCGCTTCCCAGGGGATGAAACCGTCAAGGGTGTACTGGACCATCAGCCGGTGACCGCACTTGCAAAAACGTTCCTGCATGACTCTCTCTCCTTGCCTTGTATCGCGCCGGGGGGGCGTGTGTCCTATTCGTTGACTGAACGTGACTTTTTAATAAACAGTCTTCGGTCTTTTTGTCAACTAATATTTTACAAAATGTTGTCCTTTATTCTACAACAGACAACATCAGAGAATCATGCGCTATTTCAGTATGATACGGAAAAGCCCCCGCAACGACGATCGTTGCGGGGGCTTTCATGGCGATTTCCAAGAAGGGCTAGCGGTATTCCCGCGAGGCCCACAGGACCTGGCCGATGACGCGCACGTTGTCTAGTTCGTCGCCGGACAGGTGGACGGGCGAATAGTCCACGTTGTCGCTCCTGAGCACCAATGTGCCGGGCAGGCGCTCCACGCGCTTGACCATGACCGTGTCCTCCACGCCCACGGCGTAGATGCCGCCGGACAGGACGTCGGTCCGGGACTGGTCGATGAGGACCATGTCCCCTTCCTTGATCTCGGGCTCCATGGAGTTGCCGATGACCTCCATCAGGACCATGTTGGCCGGATTGCCCCGCCGGGTCAGCCAGTCGGAGCGGAAGGAATAGTATCCCTCCACCTGTCCCTCGGTCTCGAAGGAGCCGCCGCCCGCGCAGAGACGGGCGCGCACCTTGGGGATCTCCGCGTAGCTCGCCCCGTCCTCGGCCGCGGCCGCCAGGGCCGCCTCGGGCCGGGGGAATCCCTTGCCCTGCTCCAGCCACAGCGGGTTCAAACCGAACCGGGCCGACAGGTCCAGAATCCAGCGCGCGGGCACCGCGCCCTTGCGCTTGGCCAGGGACACGGCGGCCCGACCCACGTCCAGTTCGCGGGCCAGTTGGGACTGGTTCCTGATCTCCGTCTCGGAACAGAGTCGCTTGAAAAACGCTTCAAATCCGTTGCTCATCGTTGCGCCTTGGTTAATGAATGTTGCTTGGACAATTGTTTACTATCGATTAACCGTACTGTCAATTACAAAAACATTTTTGTCCACTAGATGCGCACAAAAAGGAATACAGGGAAGGCATCGCCTTCCTCCTGCGGAGAACGGGGGGAACAGGGCGGACGCGCCGCCGGGCCGGGCGCTTCCCGGACCTAGATCAGGTCCTTGTAGTCCATGGCCGCAGCCACAACGGACTTGAGGCTGAAGTTCAGCTCCAGCCGCTCCACGCTGGCCTCATCCAGGACCACCTCCACGGCCTGGCCCAGGAAGAAGGACCGGCCGGTGCGCTCGCCCACGAGCATCTCGCGCTGGGGCCAGTAGGTGTAGTAGTCGTCGTCCATGGTGGACAGCCGGACCATCCCCTCGGCCATGACCTCCTTCAGCTCCACGTAGAAGCCGAAGTCGGTGATGTGCGAGATGACCGCGTCGAAGGTCTCGCCCACCTTGTCGCGCATGAACAGCACGGTCACGCGCTTGAGGATCTCGCGCTCGGCGTCCATGGCCACCCGCTCGCGGCCGGACAGATGGTCGGCCACGTTGAGCAGCTTCTTGTGGCCCGGCACGGGCGCGGGCACGCCCTCGCCCTCATGCAGGGCGGCCTTGACCAGCCGGTGGACCACCAGGTCGGCGTAGCGCCGGATGGGCGAGGTGAAGTGGGCGTACTCCTCGGAGGCCAAGCCGAAGTGGCCCTCGTTGTCCGGCGAGTACTTGGCCTGCTTCATGGAGCGCAGGAGCATGCGGTTGACGATGTACTCCTTGTCCGTGCCCGCCATGGAGGCCACCAGCATCTGGAGCTTCTTGGGGGTGATCTCCTTGGGCATGACCACGGACTTGTCCGTACGAGACAGCAGCCGGAACAGGTTCTTGAGCTTCTCCTCGTCAGCCGCGGGATGGATGCGGAACAGGCAGGGCAGGTCGCGCTCCACCAGGAAGTGGGCCACGGCCTCGTTGGCCGCGATCATGAACTCCTCGATGAGCTGGTGGGCGAAGTTGCGCTGCCGGGGCCGGATGTCCGAGGTCTCGCCGTGCACGTCGAAGAATATCTCCGGCTCGGGCAGGTCGAAGTCCAGCGACCCGCGCTTGGCGCGCAGGGTGTTGATCCTGCGGGCCAGCTCCTCGGCCAGCTCCAGCATGGCGATCAGCTCGGGGGTCAGCTTCTCCCGCGCCTCGGCCCGCTTCTCCATGATCGCCTCGAAGACCTGGGTGTAGGTCAGCCGGGCGTGGCTGCGGATGACCGCCGGGAAGACCTGGGTCTGCCGGGTGCGCCCCTCGGGGTCGGTGTCCATGCAGACCACCATGGTCAGGCGGGGCACGTCCGGGTTGAGGGAGCACAGCCCGTTGGACAGCTTCTCCGGAAACATGGGCTCCACGGACCTCGGGAAATAGTAGGAGTTGCCGCGTTCGAAGGCCTCGCGGTCCAGGGGCGAGCCCTCGGGCACGTAGTGGGAGACGTCGGCGATGGCCACCCACAACCGGTAGCCGCCCTGGCGGCGCTCCACCAGCACGGCGTCGTCGAAGTCGCGGGCCGTGGCCCCGTCGATGGTCACGAACGGCTTGCCGGTCAGGTCGCGGCGGCCCTGGAAGTCCTTGCCCGACGGCGCGTCCGGCAGGGTCTCGGCCTGGCTCGCGGACCCGGACGGGAACCGGGTGCGGATGTTGTGGTTGGACTTGACCATCGCCTCCTGCACGGAGATGTCGGTCTCCTCGCCCAGCCGTTGGGTGATCTCCCCTTCCCACATGGTCGGGTCGATGCGCTCGCCGGGCGCGCACAGGGCGATCTCGCCGGGCGCGACCTTGACGGACGGGTCCTTGAGGGTGGCGATGATCCCGAAATTCAACCTCGGGTCGGACGGGCGGCAGAGCCACTCGCCGCCGGTCATCCTCTTGACCACCTTGACCGGAAGGACCTTGCGGCCGCGCTCCAGGATGCGCACGATGCGCCCCTCGGCGTTGCGCCCGGCCTTGGGTTCGCCCAGCACCGAGACGACCACACGGTCGCCGTGCCAGGCGTCGTTCAGGTCCCGCTGGTTGACGAAGATGTCCTTGCGCCGGGAGTCCTCGGGGACCACGAAGCCGTAGCCCTGGCGCTGAATCTCCAGCCGCCCGGTGATGCAGTGCATGGACTCGGCCAGGCCGTAGCCGCGCCGGATGCGCACCAGCTTGCCCTTCTGGACCAGGTCGCGCAGCAGGTCCTTGACCTCGGCCTTGTCCTTCTTCTTGAGCTTGAGCTGGCGGATGACCTCGGCCCTGGACATGGGCCGCTTCATTTCCTTGAACAGCTTGAGCAGCGCGGCCGGGGACAGGGGCGGCGTGGAGGGCCTGGGTTGACTGCGTTTCTTCTTAACCATTGTCGTCTCCCTTGTCGGACGGGGCTCCCCCGTGCCGCATGGTGTAGTCCGCCGCGTGCTCGGCGCGGTCCGCGCGGCGCAGCCTGAAGGAATCGTAGCGCCGGTCCCACCAGGCGGCGAACGTGGTCCGCTCGCCCATGGTGGACGGCCCGAACTCCAGGCTCAGATCGAATTGCCAAAATTGGTCGGTGCACATGGCCCCGAGCTTGACCGCGTCCTTGGGCGTGCACAAAATCGCGGTGCAGCCCAGCCGCGCGGCCTCCCGGACCAGGTCCTCCACGTCCCGCTTGGAGTAGGCGTGGTGGTCACGGAACACCCGGTGCGCCTTTGGCCCGTAGCCCAGGTACCCCTCGGCCGTGGCCCGGACCTGGGCCGGATCGCCCACGCCCGTGGCCAGCAGGTACGGTGCGCCCCCGAAGTCGGCCGCCCGCTCCCCGCCGATGACCCGGCGCACGCCCGTGGGCATGAGCCGGAAGCTGAAGACCGGCTTGCCGAACCGCTTCAACCGCTCCTCGATGCGCGGTTTGAGCTGGGAAAATTCCTTGGGCCCGGCCTTGATCATGAAGGCGTCGGCCCTGCCGAGCGCCGCCTCGGGCTCGCGCCAGGAGCCCGCCGGGATGACCCGGTTCCAGCCCTCGCGCAGGTCGTCGGGCCGGAGCAGCACCAGGTTCACGTGCCGCCGGACCGCCATGTGCTGGAAACCGTCGTCCAGGATGATCAGCTCGGGCTTTTTCGTGCGCATGGCCGATTTGCCCGCCCGGGTGCGGTTCGGGTCCACCAGGACCAGGGCACTGTCGTGGGCGCGGGCGAGCATGAGCGGCTCGTCGCCCGCCTCCTCGGCCAGGGCGCCCGGCTTGACCTCGTAGGGCAGATGCTGCGGTTTGGCCCGGTAGCCGCGCGTCAGCAGGGCCACGGGGATGGACCTGGACTCGGCCCAGCCGAGCAGCCAGTCGGCCACCGGGGTCTTGCCCGTGCCGCCCCAGCCGATGTTGCCCACGGACACGGTCAGCGCGGGCGGCTCCCAACCGGGCAGCAGCCCCCGGCGGTACAGCCCCGCGCGCACGCGCATGATTCCGCCGTACACCCAGGCAAAGGGGCGCAGCAGCGGATACAGGACGCGTTGCAGGTTTGTCACGGTCTCGGACATGGGACTCCAGGGAAAAGATTCGTCATTGAAGAACCATACGTCCCCCGCACCGGCGTGGCAAGAGGAGGGGGGAAGATGCCTCCGGGCCTCCAGCCGTTGGCGAGCCTTCGAGCCTTACGGATGAGGACAGCAGCGATCGGCCGGGGGAAGGGGAGAGGGAAACCCTTTGAAAAGGGCTTTCCCTCTCCCCTTCCCCCGGCCCCCCATCCCCTCTCCCTTCCTAAACTTTTTGGTTCCGCTTCGCGGGGTGGGTTGTGGGGAGGGGGTAAAAAAGGCCGCACCCTGGTGGATGCGGCCCTTGGGTGGCTATGGTGCCGGGACTACCTGCGGTCGCCCATCAACCTCAAAAGCATGAGGAAGAGGTTGTAGAAGTCCAGGTACAGGGTCAGGGCGCCCAGGATGGTGCCGCGGCGGACGGCCGCGGTGTCGCCCAGGGGCACGGTCTCGCCCATGGTCTTCAGCTTCTGGGTGTCGTAGGCGGTCAGGCCCACGAAGATGATCACGCCGAGGACCGAGATGGCGAAGGACATGCCCGGGCTTTGCAGGAACATGTTCACCACCATGGCGATGATGATGCCGATCAGGCCCATGAACAGCAGGCTGCCCCAGCTGGTCAGGTCCTTCTTGGTGACCATGCCGTAGACGGACATGGCTCCGAACATGCCTGCGGTGGTGATGAAGGTCGTGACCACCGAGGCCGTGGTGTAGGCGAAGAGGATCGGGGCCAGGGAGAAGCCGTTCAGGGCGCTGAAGGCCATGAACAACCCCGTGGCCGTGCTCGGGTTCATGGTCGAAATCTTGAAGCTCATGAAGAAGACCATGCCGAAGGCCGCCAGCAGGGCGATCATGGGCAGCATGGTCGGGGCGTACATGCCGGTCTGCGGATTGTAGACAAAGGCCAGGTTGGTCAGGGCCGGGACGGTCAGGGTGGCGAAGGCCACCAGGGCGGTCAGGCCCAGGCCCGCGCTCATCCAGCCGTAGACGCCGCGCATGAAGGCGTTCAGGACCTCGGCTCTGGAGGTCTCCGTCCGTTGCATGCTGGGATACTGAGTCATTGGTATTCCTCCGAATTGATGACGTGCTTGTGGCCGGGAATCTCCCGGACGCTGCTTCTATCTAATCAGCTTTACGGTCCAAGGCAAGGGGATGCACGAAATTGCACAACCCCCCGGAACCTAGCGGTCCACGCGCACGCCGTAGAGCCGCTCGGCCTGCTCCGTCGTGACCACGGTCAGACCGATGGGGGCCAGGGTGACGGCGGCCAGCTTGAGGTGCTGCCAGCCCCACGGGATGCCCAGGATGGTGATGAAGCAGCCCAGCGCGGACAGGATGTGCCCCAGCGCCAGCCACCAGCCCGCGAACACGAACCAGACGATGTTGCCCACCGTGCCCCAGTCCGAGGTGCCGATGTCCTTTTGCCCGGTGAGCACGTCGCGCCGGACCAGGGTCCGGCCGAAGGGCATGAGCGAAAAACCGGCGATGACGAAGGCGGCCCGCGCCCAGGGCAGGCCCACGATGGAGATGGCGAAGAGGCAGCCCGCGAAGAGCCAGCCGATGGTCATGAACACGCCGCCGATGAGCCACCAGATCAGATTGCCGAGGAACGAAAGCATGGACACTCCTTATGCTTGGTTTGCTGGCATGCTATTGGCCCATCCCGGCGCGTTCGTCAATGGCGGAGCGCACCGGCCGAGTGTTCGCCTGCGGTCAGGAGCAGGCCGCCCACCAGGGCCGTGAACGGGGCCACGGTGACCAGCCCGAAGCTGCCCACCAGGGTCTTGAGGACCTCGGCGGCCACGTAGATGAAGTTGAAGGTGGTGTCCAGCGGGATGCCCTGGGCCATGAAGGCCATGAGCAGGGTCACGAACCCGCCCGAGTAGGCCAGCAGCAGGGTCGTGGTCATGGTCCCGACCACGGCGCGGCCCACGCGGATGCCCGACCAGACCGCCTCCACGCGGGAGATGCCCGGCTTCTTGTCGACCACCTCGCTCATGGCCGCGGCCACGTCCATGGCCAGGTCCATGACCGCGCCGCAGGAGGACAGGAACACCCCGGCCATGAACACGCGGGTCAGGTTCAGGTGGCCGTAGCCCGCGTAGAGCAGGGTCTCGGCAAAGGGCATGACCGCCCCGTGCACGTGGAACCTGCCGGTGAAATAGATGCCCAGGGCGCAGCTGGCCGCCACCCCGAGGAAGGCCCCGAGAAAGGCGGTCAGGCCGGTGCGGTTGAGTCCGCCCACCAGAAAGATGATCACCGCGCACAGCCCGGCCACCACGCTCAGGGTCAACCAGACCGGGTCCGTGCCCTTGAGCAGCAGCGGGACCAGGACCTTCCACAGCATCAGCCCGGTGAAGACGAAGGACAACAGGGCCTTGAACCCGGTCAGCCCGCCGAAGAGCAGGAGCAGCGCGGCGAACAGGCCGAGCAGGAACAGTTCGAGCCCCAGCCGGTAGTGGGCCTGGGGATTGACGTAGATGACCTGGCCGTCGCTGTTCAGGGTCAGGATGACGTAGGCCGTGTCACCGGCCTTAAAGAGCTTGTCGCGGTCGAGCTGGCCCAGGAGCTGGTTGTTGGCCGTGAAGGTCTCGCCCTTGAACGGCCCGTCCAGGATGTCCAGGGTCACGGTCTGTTCGCCCGCGCGGATCATGCCCAGGCTCATGACGTTGGCGTCGTCCACGGCCGTGACCCGCCCCGTGCAGTGGACCGCGTCCCGGTCCTTGTTCGTTTCGAAGCCGGTGGGCAGGTAGTAGAGGCCGACGGAGACGACGATGAAGATGAGGACCAAAAGCCAGTCGCGGGACGTCTTGCTGAGTGGGTGCATGGGTTTCCTGAAAAGGGGGGCGGGCGGACCGCGAAGGCCCGCCCGCCGGAGGTTGGAGGATGGAGTCGTCTAGTTGGCGGCCACGCGCACGGACCCGGCGTCGGCGTACACCGCCCGGGCGGGCAGGCCCATGGCGGCCATGATCTTGGTGGCCACGTCCTTGTTGTCGTAGCCGCCGTTGAAGGCCTGGCAGTTCACGCCCATGGCGGACGTGGAGACCGGCACGCCGGTGTGCTTGTAGGAGGTCCAGCCCAGGCCGGCCTTCTGGTTGAGCACGTGGGTCAGGGTCACGGACAGCGGGTCATAGTCGCCGTACAGCAGGTAGTCGCCGCCCTTGATCTTCTCGCCCGCCATGGAGCGGCGGAAGGCCTGCTCGATGTCGGCCGCCTGGTAGTCGGCCAGGACCATGGGATCGGCCTTGGCGTCACCCTCGAACTTCAGGCCGAAGTCGGCGGTGATGATCGGCTTCATGGCGTTGAAGTCCCCGCCCTGCTTCTTGAAATCGGCCAGGGTCTCGGCGGTGAACTTCTGGAAGGAGACCTTCTGGTGGCTGAGGATGTCGTAGTGGGAGCCGTACTTGGTGCCCGCGAAGCCGAGCGTCAGTCCGCCACACTCGTGGTCGCCGGTGACCACGATCAGGGTCTCGTCCGGGTGCTTTTCGCAGAAGGCCATGGCCTGCTGCACGGCCTTGTCGAAGGCGATGGTGTTGTCGATGGAGGCCGCCGCGTCGTTGGCGTGACAGGCCCAGTCGATCTTGCCGCCCTCGACCATGAGGAAGAAGCCCTTGTCGTTGTCGAGCATCTCGATGGCCTTCCCCGTGAACTCGGGCAGGGTGATGTCCCGGTCGGTCATGTCCATGGCGTAGGGCAGGGCCTGGTCGTCCTGGAGCCAGGCGTTCCAGGCGATGACCTTGCCGTCGCCGGGCTTGAGGGCCATGAAGTCCTTCTTGTCGGTGACGACCCTGTAGCCGTTGGCCTTGGCCTTTTCAAGGGCGTCGCCCATGGGGGCCTTGGACTTCTTGCCCGAGGGGTCCTTGAGCCCCCCGCCCGCGAAGAAGTCGAAGCCGGAGTCGGCCAGGGCGTGGTCGATCTCGTGGTACATGGAGCGGTTCTTGACATGGGCGTAGAAGGCGGCCGGGGTGGCGTGGTCAACGGACACGGACGAGACGATGCCGACCTTCATGCCCTTGTCCCGGGCCATCTCGGCGATGGTCTTGACCGGCTTGAAGTCCGGGTCCACGCCGATGTAGTCGATGTTGGTCTTCATGCCGGTGGCCAGGGCCGTGGCCGAGGCGGCCGAGCCGGTGATGAACCGGTCGTTGGCGAAGGTGGTGGTGATGCCCTGTGCGGGCATGGCGTCGATGGCCAGCTTATGGCCGAGGTAGGCGGAGCTGGCGGCGCGCTGGGGAAGCCCCATGCCGTCGCCGATGAAGAAAAATACGTATTTCGCGTCCTTGGCCCAGGCGGAACCGGCCATGAACACCATGGCCAGGGCCAGCGCCAGGGCGCACCTGACAAACAGTTTCTGCACGTTCGACATGTCAAACCTCCTCAGGTTTGTTTGCGTTGTTTCAAGCCCCAGTATCTACCCCCGGAAGGTTACGGAACCATGTGACCGGACGAACAACGGGTCACGACCCGGTGACAAATCCGTTACAGGCGATCTGTTTGATTTTACTGTGAAATAATAACGGATACAGCGGCCGATCACCGTCCGTTCCACAGGGCCCCCCTTGAAAAACGGCGCGGATTGGTGAATACTGCCCATTAAATCGAATGTGGATCGTGCCACTTTTCCCATCACATTATCCGCTACCCCGCCGGAGAACGGCGGGCCGGACCGACGGAGTCCCCATGGAACCAAGCCGACAGACCCCACCCGTGAGCAAGGAATACTGGAACGAGCACGCCCGGACCTTCCCCCGGTTCGAGGAGGGGGAGGACAACTACGAGGCGGGCGTCATGCGCGAGATCAGGGCGCACGGCGTGGATTTTCGCGGGGCCACGGTCCTGGACGTGGGCTGCGGCAGCGGCATGTACACCATCCGCATCGCCAGGGAGGCGCGCCGGGTCACCGCCCTCGACGTGTCGGACGTGATGCTGGACATCCTGCGCGCGGACGCCGAAGCCCTCAAGCTCGACAACATCGACTACGTGCGCTCGGAGTGGATGGATTTCGAGAGAGACGAGACCTTCGATATCGTCTTCTGCTCCATGACCCCGGCCATCCAGAGCGAGGCCTCCCGGCGCAAGCTCCTGCGCCACGCCCACGGCAAGACCGTGTTCATGGGCTTTGCCGGACGCATGCGCTCCAACGTCATGGCCGGGCTGTACGCCCACCACGGGGTCACGCCCCGGGTTTTCGCCAACGGCACGGACATGTGCGACTGGCTGGACGAGCAGGGAATCCCCTACGAGGCCCACCCGGTGGAGGGTACCTGGGTGGTCTCCAACCCACTGGAAAAGCTGGCCGATTCCTGCGCCACCTTCCTGTCCCAGTACGGCGTGACCGCCGAGCGGCGGCACCTGCTCAGCTACCTGGCCGCCTTCGAGGAGGAGCCGGGCCGGTTCGTGGAGCGCACGGACTACAAGATCGACCTGCTCATCTGGGACAAGCCGTCGGCCTGATCCCGGACGGACCGTGTCTTGACACCGACCGGGACGCCCCGCTACAAGGAACCCATGCATTTATCGGAATCCCATACGGAAACACGCCGCTGGTGGCGGCAGGCTTTACGGAGCATGCCCCCAGCATAATACGTAAGGTATCAGGCGCTGTCGGCATGCATGGCCGGCGGCATCGTCTTTTTTTCAGGGCTGTCGGCATTTCCGGCAGCCCTTTCTTCATCCACATTCGAAGACACGAAAAGGAGACGAACCCATGAAAAGAATTCTGACCGGGGAGCGGACAACCGGCAACCTGCACATAGGCCACTACTTCGGCTCGCTGCAATCGCGGGTCGAGTTGCAGGACGAATACGAGACCTTCATCATCCTGGCGGACATGCAGGTCCTCTACGACCATTTGGGCGACGAGAAGGGCAAGGCCATCCGCGCCAACGTCCACCTGGCCCTGCTCGACAACCTGGCCGCCGGGCTGGACCCGGAAAAGGTCAACTTCTTCGTGCAGAGCGAAATCCCGGAACTGGCCGAGCTGACCATGCTCTTCTCCTTCCTGGTGACCGTGGGCCGGGCCAAGCGGAACCCCACGGTCAAGGCGGAGATGGAACAGGCCGGGACCAGCTACGAGCACATGAACCTGGGTTTTCTCGCCTTCCCGGTGTCCCAGGCGGCCGACATCCTGCTGCCCAAGGCGAACCTGGTGCCCGTGGGCGAGGACCAGATCCCGCACATCGAGCAGACCAGGGAGATCGCCCACCGGTTCAACACCCTCTTCGGCGAGGTCTTTCCCATCCCGGAGTACCGGGTCTCCGCCTTCCCCCGCCTTCCGGGACTCGACGGCAAGAACAAGATGTCCAAATCGCTGGGCAACGTCATCAACCTCACGGACGACGAGCCCACGGTCAACGACAAGATCAAAAAGGCGTACTCCGGCGAAGGACACGCCCTCTTCACGTACGGCAGGCTGTTCGGTGTGGAGCCCAACGAGCGCATGGGGGTCTTCAAGCCCGCCCTGGCGGAAGCCGTCAACGCCTTTCTGGAGCCGATCCGGGCCCGCCGCAGGGAGCTGGAGAAGGAGCCCGGCTTCCTGCGCGAGGTCCTGGACAAGGGCCGGGACCGGGTCCGGGAGATCGGCGTCCAGACCCTGGCCGAGGTGAAGGAGCGGATGGGGATGGTCTACTAGGGGGCCGCCGCGGCGGCGGGCGACCGGCCGGAGCCTGTGCCGCCCGGCCTAATGCATGAAGTCGTGGGCCCAGCGGACCAGATTGATGGTGATGAGCAGGGCCCCTTCCCAGCGGCGGACCTTCCAGCCCGTGCGCAGGATGACCAGGACCAGGCCGACCATGCCCACCAGGACAATCAGGCCGGACAGAGCCTCGGGCGAGACCGGCAGCGGCTTAAGCAGGCAGGTCAGGCCGAGCACGCCCGCGAAATTGAAGAAATCCGAGCCGATGAGGTTGCCGAGCAGCATCTCGTTCTTGCCCCGGATGGAGGCCGCCAGACAGGTGACCAATTCGGGCAGGCTCGTGCCCGCGGCCACGATGGTCACGCCGATGACCCAGGAGGACACGCCGAGCGTGGTGGCGATGGAGGTGGCCGCCGAGACCATCAGGTCGCCGCCCGCGGCGATGGCCACGAACCCGGCCGCGAGCCAGATCCAGTCGCGCCAGGTGGCCGTCTTGCCCCGCGTCTCCTCCAACTCCTCCTCGCCCACGTTCTCGCGCTTCACGCCCAGGTAGACCAGATAGCCCGCCAGCAGGGCCACGAGGCACGCCCCGAAGACCCGCCCCAGCACGCCGGTGAAGGACACGGCCAGGATGACCGCCGTGGTCAGGAACAGGAGCAGCCCGTCGCGGTAAACGATGGTCCGGTTGGAGACGAGCGGCTTGATCATGGCCATGAGCCCGAGGATGAAGCCGAGGTTGAAGATGTTGGACCCGACCACGTTGGACAGGGAGATGTCGTTCTGCCCCCGGAAGGCGGCGTTGACGGTCACCAGGAACTCCGGGGCCGAGGTGCCCATGGCCACGATGGTCAGGCCGATGACCAGCTCGGAGACGTTGTACTTGCGGGCGATGAGGGCCGCCGAGGCGACGATCCAGTTGGCCCCGAACCAGAGCAGCAGGGCCGACACGGCGAAGGAGACGATGTCTATGAACATTGGCGGACTTTAAGGGAAGGTGTCGGCGGGCGCAAGTCAAGCCTGCGCGTGTTCCCGCTTCCATTCGCGGACGATCTCGGGCCGGGGCTCGGTCCAGCCGAGCGCGGTCTCGCGGGCCGGGACCACGGACACGGTCTCGGCCGCGCCACGGCGCTCCACGGTCACGCGCACGGGCGCTCCCGAGGCCTCGAACCGCTTGCGCGCCTTGCCCGAATAGGAGCTGATGAGCGCGGCCGCGTCCCGGATCGCCTCCGGGCTCCAGTCGCCCTTGAGCGGTCGGCCCAGGGCCAGGGGGCCGGGGAAGTCGGTCAGCCTGAAGAGGTAGTCGTCGGGTGCGGCCATGGCCTCGATCCGGTCGTTGTCCGACGAGGTCCGGCCGAAGACCAGCCAGTGGGGCCCGGCCCAGACCTGCCGCCCGATGCGGACCAGGGAAAAGTCGCCCGGCGCGGGCCGGTCGCGGTGGGTCAAGAGCTGGACGAACCGGGCCGCGCCGTGGGCCTCGGTCAGGCAGCAGCCGCCCGCCGGGGTGGGGATCTCGGTGAACCCGTAGTGCTCGGCCTGGACGTACTGCGGTTTGCGGCCCCGGCCGTGCCAGTCGTGCAGCCGCTCGCGGTCCACCAGGCCGGAGGCCTCCATGGGCGTGGGCGGAAGATTCTTGGCGCACAGGGGACGCAGGAGCACGTCGCGCACCCCGGCCCGCTTGGTGATCAGGTTGAGGGCGTCCTCGCGCTGGCTCATGGGCCGCTGGCCGACCACCTCGCCGGAGATCAGGAACTTCGCGCCGTAGCGTTCCATCAGGCCGTGGGCGTGTTCGAGCATGATGATCTTGCAATCCACGCACGGGTTCAGCCACTTGCCGAACCCCTGGGACGGGCCGTCCAGGAGCATGTCCACGTAGGCCTGGCGGATGTCCACCTCCACGCCCTCCACGCCGTAGCGGTCCCGCCAGAATGGGATCCGATGCGGCTTGCCGAAAAAGGGCGTGACGAAGTGCAGCCCCAGGACCGTCAGCCCCTGGTCCATGACCGTGCGCATGGCCAGGAGGGAATCCAGGCCGCCCGAGAGCAGGGCCAGCGCGTCGTACTGTTTTCGTTCCGTCATGGGGGGGACCCTTATGTGAGATCGCGGCCGAGGGCAAGCCCCCCCTGACGCGCGCCTAGGGGGCGGCGAAACCGGCGAGGAGCCCGTTGAAGCGCGCCAGGAACGTCTCGGGGGACAGGTCGTGTTCGCGGAAATAGCGCAGCGAGACCGGGACGCAGAGGGGAATCCGTTCGCCGACCTCGCCGGGACAGGCATGGACGTCGTCGAACCGGGGGGAATTCTCCTTTTTCAAATACTCTCCGATGCGCCGGTCGCAGACGAACATGTCGATGCGGTCCTCGATGAGCATCAGGAAATTCCCTCTGTTGGGGTCCCGCCCCATGGCGCTCTCCACCACGAAGGTCCCGGCGGCCAGGGCCTCCTGCCACTTGGGCCCGTAGTAATAGCCCTGGATGGTGCCGATGCGCAGCCCCTTGAGGTCGTCGAGGGTCTGCCAGCAGTCGGCCGGGGCCGTCCCCCGTTTCCAGAGCACGGTGTGCATGTAGTCCACGGGCTCGGAAAAACGCATGTAGACCCGCCGCTCGTCCGTGGACACGCACGGGAGCATCAGGGCCAGAGAGCCCTCCCGCATGCCCGCCAGGCAGCGTTTGAAGGGCAGGACGGTGAACCTCGGCTCATAGCCCATGGCCGCGAGGACCCGCGCGATCCCGTCCACGCTCCGGCCGCGCAACACCCCGGACTCGTCCAGTTCGGCCAGGGGCGGCAGGAGGTAGGCCCCCACCTCGAGGACCGGCCCCCGGGCGCGGGCGAACCCGGCCGTCAGGCAAACGACCAGCACGGCCGCCGACAACGCAGCGGCCCACTTTGTGGGTCTCTTCCTCATCATGCCTCCGATACTATGCGTCCATCCGTGCATATAGCCCACGTCGGGGAAAATCCGCAAGCAGGACGTCCCGCGCGGGTCCTGGCCGGGTCCGTCCCCTCCCCTTTCCTCCATATATATGGGTGTTGCCCGCGAAGGTCGTATCTGGTATCGGAACGTGTTGCTCGTTTGTTGCCGCCAGCCAAATTCCGGAGGAGACCCCATGGCCCGTAAAGCCGTTGACCCCGACGCCCTGCGCAAGGAAGCGCTGGGCACCGCCCTGACCACCATCGAACGCAAGTTCGGCAAGGGCTCTATCATGCGCCTGGATGACGAGGCGTCCCATTCCATCCCGTTCATCCCCACCGGGTCCATCGGCCTGGACATCGCGCTCGGCATCGGCGGCGTGCCGCGCGGCCGGGTCATTGAGATCTTCGGTCCCGAATCCTCGGGCAAGACCACCCTGGCCCTGCACATCATCGCCCAGGCCCAGAAGCGGGGCGGCGCGGCCGCGTTCGTGGACGCCGAGCACGCGCTCGACCCCAACTACGCCAAACGCCTCGGGGTCAAGACCGACGAACTGCTCATCTCCCAGCCCGACTACGGCGAGCAGGCCCTGGAGATCGCCGACCTGCTGGTGCGCTCCGGCGCGCTCGACGTGGTCGTCATCGACTCCGTGGCCGCGCTCATCCCGCAGTCCGAACTCGAAGGCCAGATGGGCGAGACCCAGGTGGGCGGCCAGGCCCGGCTCATGTCCCACGCCCTGCGCAAGCTGACCGGCACCATCCACAAGTCCAACTGCGTGGTCATCTTCATCAACCAGATCCGCATGAAGATCGGCATGACCGGCTACGGCAACCCCGAGACCACCTCGGGCGGCAACGCGCTCAAGTTCTACGCCTCCTGCCGTCTGGACATCCGCCGCATCCAGACCCTCAAGGACAAGGAGGAGGCCTACGGCATCCGCGCCCGCATCAAGGTGGTCAAGAACAAGGTCGCCCCGCCCTTCCGCCAGGCCGAGGTGGACGTGCTCTACGGCCAGGGCATCTCGCGCATGGGCGAGATCATCGACATGGGCGTGGAGAACGGCATCATCGAGAAGTCCGGTTCCTGGTTCGCCTTCGGCTCCGAGAAGCTCGGCCAGGGCAAGGAGAACGTCCGCGCCCTGTTGCAGGACAACCCGGACCTGGCCGAGGCCATCGAGGAGGCCCTGATGGCCCACCTCGGCTTCCGCGACGTGCCCGAGGACGAGGCCGCGCCGACCCCGGACGCCGGAGATTCCGGCGAATAGCCCCTTTTTCAGCCCGAAACGAGCGCCCCGGGCCCAGGGCCCAGGGGCGCTTTTCTTCGGCAAGACCATCCCTTTGGAGAAAATCAACCGATGAAAGCCAACGAAATCCGTCAACGGTTCCTTGAGTACTTCGAGAGGAACGGCCACACCATTGTGGAATCCTCTCCCCTGACCCCCAAGGACGACCCGAGCCTGCTCTTCACCAACGCGGGCATGGTCCAGTTCAAGAAGCTCTTCCTGGGCCAGGAAAAGCGCGACTACATCCGCGCCACCACGGCCCAGAAATGCCTGCGCGTGGGCGGCAAGCACAACGACCTGGAAAACGTGGGCCGCACCGCCCGCCACCACACCTTTTTCGAGATGCTCGGCAACTTCTCCTTCGGCGACTACTTCAAGGAGGACGCCATCCGCTTCTGCTGGCAGTTCCTGACCGAGGAGCTGAAGCTGGACAAGAGCCGCCTGTACATCACCATCTACAAGGACGACGACGAGGCGGGCGAGCTGTGGCGGAAGGTGGCCGGGGTCCCCGAGGAGCGCATCTACCGGCTGGGCGAGAAGGACAACTTCTGGTCCATGGGCGACACCGGCCCGTGCGGCCCCTGCTCCGAGGTCCACTACGACCAGGGCGAGGAAGTGGGCTGCGGCCCCAACTGCGGCATCGGCAAGTGCGACTGCGACCGGTTCCTGGAGATCTGGAACCTGGTCTTCATGCAGTACGACCAGGCCGAGGACGGCACCCGCACCAACCTGCCCCGGCCCAGCATCGACACGGGCATGGGGCTCGAGCGCATCGCCGCCGTGGTCCAGGGCGTGCACTCCAACTACGAGACCGACCTCTTTCAGAGCATCATCAAGTACACCGCCGACCTGGCGGGCGTAAAGTACCGGGAATCCGAGGAGATCGACACCGCCCTCCAGGTCATCGCCGACCACTCGCGGGCCATCGCCTTCCTCATCCCGGACCAGGTCCTGCCCTCCAACGAGGGGCGCGGCTACATCCTGCGCCGCCTCATCCGCCGGGCCTACCGCTTCGGCAAGCTCATGGGGCTGACCGGCACCTTCCTGTGGAAGACCGCCTCCAAGGTCATCGACGACATGGGCGGCCACTACAAGGAACTCGAGGAGACCCGCAACTTCATGGTCGAGGTGGTCCGCGGCGAGGAGGAATCCTTTGCCAAGACCCTGGACAAGGGGCTGGAAATGCTCGAGGAGGAGCTGGCCGAGCTGAAGAAGGCGGGCGCCGCCATCGTCCCCGGCGAGACCACCTTCAAGCTCTACGACACCTACGGCTTCCCCATCGACATCGTCCGCGACGTGGCCGAACAGCAGGGCATGGGCGTGGACGAGGCCGAATTCGACAAATTCATGCAGGAACAGAAGCAGCGCTCCAAGGCCGCCTGGAAGGGCTCCGGCGAAAAGGACGTGGCCTCCGTGTTCCAGACCCTGCTCGAGCAGGACGTGACCAGCGAGTTCTCGGGATACGAGACCATGGCCGACCAGTCCGCCATCGCCTACGTGCTGACCCCCGAGGGCGAGGTCGTGGACGAACTCAAGGCGGGCGAGTCCGGCTGGCTGGTGGCCGAGGTCACCCCGTTCTACGGCGAGTCCGGCGGCCAGGTGGGCGACACCGGGGCCATCGCGGCCCGGAACGGCAAGGCGGACGTGCTCGACACGGTCAAGCCGTCCAAGAACCTGACCGCGCACAAGATTGTCGTCTCCGAGGGCGTGCTCAAGCCCGGCGACGCGGCCTTCCTCAACGTGGACCGCTCGCAGCGGCTGGCGACCATGCGCAACCACACCTCCACCCACCTGCTCCACGCCGCCCTGCAGAAGGTGCTCGGCGACCACGCCAAGCAGGCGGGCTCCCTGGTGGGCCCGGACCGGCTGCGCTTCGACTTCACGCACATCAAGGGCCTGTCTCCCGAGGAGATCGCCGAGGTCGAGAAGCTGGTCAACCAGGCAATCTTCGAGGCCATCCCCGTGACCCGCGAGGTCATGTCCATCGAGGCGGCCCAGGCCAAGGGCGCCACCGCCCTGTTCGGCGAAAAATACGGCGACACGGTCTCGGTCATCGAGGTGCCGGGCGTGTCCATGGAATTCTGCGGCGGCACCCACCTGGACAACACCGGCATCGCCGGGTCCTTCGTGATCACGTCCGAGTCCGGCGTGGCCGCGGGCATCCGGCGCATCGAGGCGGCCACCGGCCACAACGCCGTGGCCTGGCTGAACGAGCGCCGCGAGGCCGCTTCCGAGGCCGGGGCCATGCTCAAGGCCCAGCCCGCCGACCTGCCCAAAAAGGTCCGGGACCTCCAGCAGCAGGTCAAGGACATGAACAGGGAGATGAAGTCCCTCCAGGCCAAGCTCGCCTCGGGCGCGGGCCGCGACATGATGAGCGAGGTGGAGGAGCTGAACGGGGTCAAGGTCCTGGCCGTCAAGGTGGACGCCCCGAACATGGGCGTCATGCTCGAACAGATGGACGCCCTGCGCTCCAAGCTGCCCTCCGGCGTCATCTGCCTCATCGCCCCGCACGAGGACGGCAAGGTCTCGGTGGCCCTGTCCGTGACCAAGGACCTG
The DNA here is from genome assembly GCF_000189295.2 of Pseudodesulfovibrio mercurii. NCBI lineage: Bacteria > Pseudomonadati > Thermodesulfobacteriota > Desulfovibrionia > Desulfovibrionales > Desulfovibrionaceae > Pseudodesulfovibrio > Pseudodesulfovibrio mercurii. The sequence goes on from NC_016803.1 coordinate 1,792,066, forward strand.
CACTCCCGGTTCAAGGCCGGCGACCTGATCAAGCCCGTGGCCGGCGAAGTCGGCGGCGGGGGCGGCGGCCGCCCGGACCTGGCCCGCGCGGGCGGCTCCAATCCCGAAGGCATCGACAAGGCCCTGGCCAAACTCCGGGAACTCATCGCGGGCTAGGCGCGCGTTCAATACAAATAAGAAAAGGGTCCCCGCACCGATGCGGGGACCCTTTTTTCGTGCGGCTCCGGCAATGCCGAAGGCGGCGCCTACCGCCCTTCGTCCAGCGGCGGGCTGTAGTTCCTGAGCAGCACGGCCACGATCACGCCGCCCACCGCGATGAGGCTGGCCCCGGCCGTGAATACCCAGGAGATGCCCAGGGCGTCGAAGATGACCCCGGACAGGATGGGCGAGACGATCATGCCGAAGCTGTACGCCGCGTCGGTCACGCTCATGAGCGAGGCCATGCCCATGGTCCGGCCGAGGTAGCCGGTGATGACCAGGCTGCCAGGCAGGATGAAGCCGGTGGACGTGCCCATGAGGATATTCAGGACGAGCAGCCGCCAGAAGTCCGTGCTGAAGGGCATGCAGAAGACCGCCACGGCCACCCCGAACATGCCCAGGATGACCACGCGCTTGGGGTTGGTCCGGTCGGCCAGCCGCCCCACGGGCCGCTGCATCAGGGCGATGAGGAAGACGTTGGCGGACAGCAGGATGCCGAACCGGGAGCCGGACATGCCGATCTGGTGGGCGTAGATGGGCAGGAAGGTGTAGACCGCGCCCTGGCCCGAGGCGCTGAAGAAGCGCATCAGGACGATGGCGAACGCCGTGCGGTCGGCCAGGATCTGGCGGAAGGTGGCCGTCCCGGTCCGACGGGTGACCGCCCCGCTCTCCCGGTCCGGGGGCACGAAGAAGATCACGAAGGCCGCCGTGCCCAGGGAGACGATGCACAGGGCGTAGAAGGCGGCGGGCATGCCGAAGTGTTCCTGGATGACGCCGCCCAGGGTCGGGCCCACGCCCAGGCCGATCATGGCGGCCATGTTCAGGGTGCCCATGTAGTTCCCGAGCTGCCCCTGGGGGGCGATGTCGGCGGCCAGGGCCATGGCGATGGGCACCACCAGCAGGGAGGTGAAGCCGTGGGCCAGGCGGACCGCGATCAGGGCCTCGGCGGAGTGGGCCGCCAGGTAGGCGCAGGACACGGCCGCGTAGAGCACCAGCCCGATGAGGATGAACGACTTGCGCCCCATGCGGTCGGAGAAGCGCCCGACAAAGGGCGCGCAGGCGGTGCGGGAGACGTTGAAGCTGGCGATGATCGTGCCGACGACGAAACCGCCGACGCCCATCTGGGCGGCGAGGATCGGCAGGATGGGCCAGACAATGCCGAGCCCGACCATGGTCACGCCGATGGATACGGACAGGGAGAAGAGCACGGCGGCGGAATTGGTTTGCATGTGAAATCGCATCATGCCCGGTGGCATGCGGCTTTGAGCGGGACGGGATGTCCCTCGGAACGCGCCTGCCTTACCACGCCCCGCCCGCCAGGGAAAGCGCTAGTTGGCCGGTCCGCGCGGATCGGGCCCACCGGACCGTCCGCGCCGGGAGAGCCAAACAAAAAGCTTGTGGGCCTCTCTCTTTTCATGTAAGTACCTCTTCCCGGTCTGCACCACCGGCCCCCGAGAACAACCCGTTACAACCCCGTTCTCCTGGGTCAGGCGGCCTGATCGCGTGGCTACTCATATATAGTTGAAATGGGTTGACACGCGGGCGAGATGCCCGTAAAGGTCCCCTTCTTGAGAATTTGCAAGGAGCATTTTTATGAAGACATATAGCCCGAAGCCGGAAGACGCGAACCGCGAGTGGTTCATCGTCGACGCCACGGACAAGATCCTGGGCCGCTTGGCCACCGAGATCACCAACCGTCTGCGCGGCAAGCACAAGCCTGAGTTCGCCTCCCACATGGACATGGGCGACTTCGTCATCGTCATCAACGCCGACAAGATTCAGGTGACCGGCCAGAAGATGGACAAGAAGATGTACTACAAGCACACCAACCATCCCGGCGGCCTGAAGGAAAAGACTCTCCGCCAGATGCTGGACATCAAGCCTGAGAACGTCATCACCGCCGCCGTCAAGGGCATGCTGCCCAAGAACAAGCTGGCCGCCCAGCAGCTGAAGAAGCTGAAGGTCTACGCCGGTCCCGAGCACCCGCACGCGGCCCAGGCTCCCAAACCTCTGGATTTCTAATCGGGGATTATCATGAGCGATTTCACCTACGCCACTGGCAAACGTAAGAATGCGATCTCCCGGACCCGCCTTTACGCCGGTACCGGCCAGATCACCGTCAACGGCCGTCCCTTCGAGGACTACTTCCCCCGCAAGACCCTGCAGATGGTCGTCCAGCAGCCGCTGAAGCTGGTCAAGATGCTCGAGCGCTTCGACGTCAAGGCCAACTGCACCGGCGGCGGCGTGTCCGGCCAGGCCGAGGCCCTGCGCCACGGCATCGCCCGCGCCCTGTGCGAGCTCGACCCCGAGCTGCGTTCCGTGCTCAAGCCCGCCGGTCTCCTGACCCGCGACGCCCGCAAGAAGGAACGCAAGAAGTACGGCCTCCGCGGCGCCCGCGCCTCCTTCCAGTTCTCCAAGCGTTAAGCCGAACTGGATCTACCAGACCATTCAGGCCGGTACCGAAAGGTGCCGGCCTTTTCACGTTGCCCCGCCCGGGAGCCCCCTCTCCGGCCATTCATTCCTTGCCCCGACACCTGTTTTGCCCTTAGGATGCCCCCATCATGACAGCCAAGAAAAAACCACAGCCGCGCATGCTCTTCGCCTCGCCCGAAGGCGAAATCTTCGACCACCCCGACCTGCTGCTCATGGTCCGCAGAGGCGACGAGTTCGGCCTCCCCAGGCCCGACGAGATCATCCCCCTGCCCGAAGAGTCCGAATTCTTCATGCTGCCCGGCCGCCACGCCATGGGCTACAGCCAGGAGGACGGCCAGGCCGAGGTCATGGACGAACTGGCCGTGGCCGCCTTCGTCTGCCCCGGACACACCGTCACCGGCATCGCCGCCTATGAGTCCGACGACGACGCGCCCGTGCTGCCCCTGCTCTCCTACGCGGCCATCGGCTACGCCAACGGCAGGTTCTGGGTCTGCGCCAAGAAGGTGGACGAGGACCAGCGCCAGGTCTTCTGCCACATCGCGCCCGACCGCATCGAGGCCGGGGCCCACGAGCTGCTCTCCGCCATGCCCGACAACCGCCTGGTCAACCACCTGGCGGGCTGCGCCCTGACCAGCGGCTGCCCGGCCGCCAAGAACCTGGCGCTCGGCCGGTTCGAATGCCCCCTGCCCACCTCCCGGACCTGCAACGCCGAATGCGTGGGCTGCATCTCCCTCCAGCGCCCGGACTCCGGCTTCCCCTCGCCCCAGTGCCGCATCGCCTTCCGGCCCACCGCCGACGAGATCGTCCAGATCATGCGCCGCCACGAATCGCGCGAACGCCGACCCATCTTCTCCTTCGGCCAGGGATGCGAAGGCGAACCCCTGCTCGAGGCCGAACTCATCTGCGAGGCCGTGGCCAAATACCGCCACGAAGGCGGCACCGGCACGGTCAACGTCAATACCAACGGCTCGCGGCACCAGGCCATGCCCGCCCTCAAGATCGCCGGGGTCAACTCCATCCGCGTCAGCCTGAACTCCGCCCGCAAGGGACCCTACGAGGCCTACTACCGGCCCCACGGCTATACCTTCGAGGACGTGCGCGAAACCATCTGCAAGGCCCACGACGTCGGCCTGTTCGTCTCCCTCAACCTGCTCTTCTTCCCCGGCATCACCGATACCGAAGAGGAATTCGACGCCCTCGTCGAACTGGGCGAGGCCTGCCGCTACGACTTCATCCAGCTGCGCAACCTCAACCTCGACCCCGAACTCTACCTCCGCCTCATGGAACCCTTCGGCCACTCGCCCTCCATGGGCTTCAACAACTTCAAGAAACGACTCAAAAAAGCCCTCCCCTGGCTCGAATACGGCTACTTCAACCCGTACCTGGGCTAGATAACCGCGCCCCGACGAGCTCGGGGAATGCCTCCGGCGGGCCCTCGCCGGGCGGGCGCCTCCGGCGGCCAGGGAACCCTTTGAAAAGGGTTCCCTGGACCCTCCCAAACTTTTTGTGTGCCTTCGGCAACGACGTGCGGACGCGCGTTGCCGGAGGGTTGGGGTGTGGGCGATGGAACGGAGCTGGGTGCGGATTCGCGGGGAGCCTGGTCGGGCGCTGCCGGACGGCGTGTTGGAGCGACGGCAGAAAAAATCAGCCTTTTAAATGAGCTACACACCCCGCGAAGCGGCACCAAAAAGTTTAGGGGGGTGAGAGAGGGGTTGGGGGTCCAGGGGGGAAGGGGAGAGAGAGGGGACCATTTTCTCAAAGGGTCCCCTCTCTCTCCCCTTCCCCCCTGGCCGCCGGAGGCGCAGGCGCGGCTACTTGCCCGTCTTGCCGCTGCGGGCGGACATGATTTCGGTCATGAGGTCCACCTGGAGTTGTTGGATATCCAGGAGTCGTTCCCACTGGTTGGAGATGAGGTGGTCGAGCTTTTCGTGCAGGTGGCGGATTTCGAGTTCGGCCTTGAGGTTGACCTTGTAGTCGTTCTCGGCCCGGGCGCGGTCTTTGTCCTCCTGGCGGTTCTGGCTCATCATGATGATCGGGGCCTGGATGGCGGCCAGGAGGGAGAGCATGAGGTTGAGCAGGATGAAGGGATAGGGGTCGAAGGGCTTGAAGATCAGGAGCAGCGTGTTGACGAGAATCCAGACGAAGATGAACGCGCCGAAGAGGATGATGAATTTCCAGCTGCCGCCGAAGTCGGCGATGAGGTCGGCCAGCCGTTCGCCTCGGGTGCGCGTGCGGTCCATCTCCTCTTCGGGGTTGCTGGACAGGAGCTCGTTCCGTTGCAGGCTTTGCAGGACCTCCTGGTCCAGCTCGCTCAGTTCGCCCTTTTCCGAGAGCATGATGTCTTCCACGTACTTGAACCGGAACTGGTTCAGGTCGTCCGTGCAGATGTAGCTGGACTCGGTGAAGTCCGGCCGTTCCTTGACGATCTCGGCCAGGATCGCGGGCCGGATGGTCGAGGCGGGGAGCATGTTCGCCTTGCTCTGCCCGCATATCTGGCAGACGTGTCTGGGCCTGGGCTTCGGCGAAGCCGACGGGTGGGGGGAGGACTTCCGGCTCATGGCAAACCTCGTTGTGACGGCGATGGGCGCCGGGTGGAACACTGTCGCGGGGTCCGCCGCCCGGACCCGGCGCGGCGCGCGGACACCGTGATCGTTACCCCACCGGCCCGCCCAGGTAAACCGCCGCGCGCGGCAGGGGCGGGGTGGACAAGTAAAAAACCCCTGCCGCGGGTGCGCGGCAGGGGTTTTGTCTACCTTGCGGGGGGCGGTCTACGGGAAGACCACCTCGACCTGTTCGGCGGCCTCCTGGCGCTTGACGATCTCGCCGATGCGGTAGGCCTCCACGTCCTCGCGGGCGTCGAGTTTTTCCAGGGCCTCGTCGGCGTGGGCCGGGTCCACGATGAGGATGTAGCCGATGGAGCAGTTGAAGATCTGGAGCATCTCGGGCCAGGACAGGTCGCCCTGGGCCTTGATCCAGTCGAACACGGGCAGCATGGCCCAGGAGCCGAAATTGATGGACGCGGCCACGGTTTCGGGCAGCACGCGCGGAATGTTGTCGTAGAAGCCGCCGCCGGTGACGTGGACCATGCCCTTGATGGTCATGGACTCCATGAGTTCGAGCACGGGCTTGACGTAGATCCTGGTCGGCTCGATGAGGACCTCGGCCACGGTCCGGTCCGTGCCGGGGAAGGTGTCGTCATGGTCCAGGCCGGACTGGGCCAGGAGCTTGCGCACCAGGGACCAGCCGTTGGAGTGCACGCCCGAGGAGGCCAGGCCGATGAGCACGTCGCCGGGCGTGATCTCCTTGCCGGTGACCAGCTTCGGGGTATCGACCATGCCCACGGCAAAGCCGGACAGGTCGTATTCGCCGTCCGGGTAGAAGCCGGGCATTTCGGCGGTCTCGCCGCCGAGCAGGGCGCAGGCCGACTGGCGGCAGCCCTCGCACACGCCGGAGACCACCTGGGCGGCCACGCCGGGTTCGAGCTTGCCCGTGGCGAAGTAGTCGAGGAAGAAGAGCGGGGTTGCGCCCTGGACGAGCACGTCGTTGACCGACATGGCCACCAGGTCGATGCCCACGGTGTCGTGCTTGTCGAACATGAAGGCGAGCTTGAGCTTGGTGCCCACGCCGTCGGTCCCGGCCACGAGCATGGGGGCCTCCATGCCGGCTATCTCGGGCTTGAACAGGCCGCCGAAGCCGCCGATGTCCGTGGCCACGCCGGGGGTGAAGGTGGACTTGACCATGTCCTTGATGCGGCGGACAAATTCGTTGCCCGCCTCGATGTCCACACCGGCCGAAGTATAGGCCTGGGATCGCTTGGCGCTGTCGCTCATGGGTTTCTCCTCCATCGACTTTGGTCGCTTATAGATGGAAGGCGGGCCAAGTTCAAGCAACAAGTGTGCGGCGCGCCATTTGCATTGCCAAGGGGGTATCCCGTGCCTATAGTAGAGATACGTGGCAGTACCGCAATGCCGAGGAGGAAACCATGCGCCATTTCAGCCTCATAGCCGCCCTGTTCCTGGCGGCCGTCCTTTTGACGCCGACCTCCGGCCTGGCCCAGAACAAGTTCAAGAACGAGGACACGGCCAAGAACCGGCAGGACAACGTATTCGGCACCCGGACGACGGAGGGCGAGGGGCCGGTGACCACCTTCGGCACCAACGAGGCGGGCGACACGACCATTGATTCGCATCAGCCCAAGAAGGAGGAAACGGACTGGTACGACAAGGTGATCATCGCCGTCGACCCCGACGTGAGATGGCCCGTGAGGGAGTGACCGTCTCCATGACAAAGCCCGGCCCTGCCGCCGCGAAACCATCAGGAGGGTTTTCGTCATGATCGAAGCAAGACTGTGGAAGCCGCTCAAGAACGGTGCGGTGCAATGCCGCCTGTGCAACCATTTCTGCATGATCAAGCCGGGCGAACGCGGCCAATGCGGCGTGCGCGAGAACATCGAGGGCACGCTGTACGCCCTGAACTACGGCAAGGTGGCGGCGCTCAACCTCGACCCGGTGGAGAAGAAGCCGCTCTACCATTTCCAGCCCGGCTCCATGACCTATTCCTTCGCCACCATGGGCTGCAACCTGTCGTGCACCTTCTGCCAGAACTGGTCCCTGTCCCAACCGCCGCGCGACGGCGCGCCCATCCGGGGCCAGAACGCCACGCCCGAGGCCCTGGTTGACGAGGCCGTGCGCCTGGGCGCCGCGTCCATCTCCTACACCTACTCCGAGCCGACCATCTTCTTCGAGCTGATGCAGGACACGGCCCGACTGGCCCACGGGGCCGGGCTCAAGAACATCATGGTCTCCAACGGGTTCATGAGCCCCGAGTGCCTGGAGGCGCTGGGGACGGACATCGACGCCATCAACGTGGACCTGAAGTGCTTCACGGAGGAGTTCTACAAGGACATCTCCGGGGCGCGGCTTCAGCCCGTGCTCGACAACCTGAAGCGGATCAAGCACGAGCTCAAGTGGTGGCTCGAGGTGACCACCCTGCTCATTCCGGGCAAGAACGACTCACCCGAGGAGCTGGACCGGCTGACGGACTTCCTGGCCGGCGAGATCGGCCCGGACACCCCGTGGCACATCTCGCGCTTTCATCCGGACTACCGCATGACCGACGCCCCGGTCACGTCCGGGAACTCCCTGGAGACGGCCTACGCCATGGGCAAGGCCAAGGGGCTCCTGTACGTGTACATCGGCAACGTGCCGGGCTCGGACAAGCAGGACACCCTGTGTCCCGGCTGCGGCCGGACGCTCATCGACCGGACCGGGTTCTCGGCCCGCGTCCACGGCATCCGCGACGGCAGGTGCGCGGCCTGCGGCCGGGCCATCGACGGCGTGGACCTCGGCTGACCGGCTTGCAAACCGCCCGCTTTTTCAGTAGGTATGCACACCCTTGCGCGACCGTCGCCCGAAGCGACGGACCGGGCCGGGAGATCGAGGATTTCTCCCGGCAAGGCGCAAAAAAGCCCAGGACCGCCGCGTATCTCGATACGCAAGGGTCCGGATTTTTTGCCGCAACGCAACCTTGTCAGATGGCTGAGGATTTTCCCTGGCAAGGTGCAAGAATGATTCAGGACCGCCGCGTATCTTAATACGCAAGGGTCTGAATCATTCGCAGCAACGCAGCCAGGGGGAATCCTCAGCCATCTGACGACGGGGCGTGGCGCAGACTGGTAGCGCGCCTGCTTTGGGAGCAGGATGCCGGGGGTTCAAATCCCTTCGCCCCGACCAGCCACATTAGGCCTCGGACTCCGGTCCGGGGCCTTTTGGATCCGAAACTTGCCTTTCCACCCGGTTCCGACCTATCCTAAGGCGGTGAATCCCCTTCAATTGCAGGGGAAGGAACGGGAATAACGGAAAACGGACAACGCCCGGGCGACCATTGCCGCCGGACGCGATTCCGGGCACGGAGGCCGCATGCACCAGATAGAATGGCATGATTCCCACTCGGTGGGCGTCCCGTCCATCGACGAACAGCACAAACGGCTCGTGGCCCTGACCAACCGCCTCTTCCTGGCCATCATGGACGAAACCGGGGAAACCGCCCTGGGCGACGTCCTGGACGAACTGGCCGACTACGCCGTGTACCACTTCACCCATGAGGAGGGACTCCTCCACCTGCACGGCTACCCCGACGAACTCCTGACCGAGCACCGGGCCGAGCACGCGGCCCTGACCGACCAGGTTCACGAGTATATCGAGCGCTACCGGGAAGACCCCGCCTGCCTGGACCTGTCGGTCTACGTCTTCCTGCGCGACTGGACCACCGAGCACATGAGCCGGTCCGACTCCAAATACTCGGAATTTCTCCAGGCGCGCGCCGCCGAATAACCCCCGCCGCCCGGCCGGTTCCCCCCTTCTCCGCCCCCTGACCGGGCCTCGTCGCCCGTGTCCATCCGATGACGATTACGCACATGTTCAGAAATTGCTTGATCTTCGCATAACAGTACCTATTATTGAATCCATCAATCCTACGAGGTTGACCAATTACTGAACAAGGAGGCAATCATGCCTGAAATCCAGGATCCCTCGTGCGAACGGCCCGCGCCCAAGGTGGCGGCGCCCCCGGCCGAGGAACAGGCCCCGACCCCAACCAGCAAACCCAAAGGAGGCGTCATGATCCGCGTCGGCCAGAAGGCCCCCGACTTCACCGCTCCCGCCTATATCGACGGTCAGTTCGGTTCCGTAACCCTGTCCGAGTACCTCGGCAAATGGGTGGTTCTGTGCTTCTATCCCGGTGACTTCACCTTCGTCTGAGCGACCGAGGTTTCCGCGGTCGCGGAAAAGAACGACGAATTCGAAAAGCTCGGCGTCCAGGTCCTGTCCATGTCCACGGACTCCATGTTCGTGCACAAGATGTGGGTGGACCACGAACTTTCCAAGATGGTCTCCTCGGGCAGGGTGCCCTTCCCCATGCTGTCCGACGGCGGCGGCGCGGTGGGCACGCAGTACGGCATCTACGACGAGGCGGGCGGCGTGGACGTGCGCGGCCGCTTCCTCATCGACCCGGACGGCGTGATCCAGGCCTTCGAGGTCCTGACCCCGCCCGTGGGCCGCAACGTCAGCGAGACCCTGCGCCAGATCCAGGCCTTCCAGCTGGTGCGCGAGTCCAAGGGCACCAAGGCCACGCCCTCGGGCTGGAAGCCCGGCAAGCCCGTGCTCAACCCCGGCCCGTCCCTGGTGGGCAAAGTCTGGGAGGCGTGGAAGGTCTCCATGGCCTTCGACTAAACGACGCCCGATTGACGCAACGCGGGCCCTCCGGCTACGGTCGGGGGGCCTGTTCTTTTGGGGGTCCACCAACACAAGGAGCCATCATGTACTGTCTCTACGCATTCAACGGCGAGCTCATGTGCTTCGTCCACGTCCTGCTCAACGCGCTCGACATGAAGGAAAAGGGCAAGGAGGCGATCATCGTCTTCGAGGGCATGGCCGTGAAACTCGTGCCGGAACTGGAAAAGGCGGACAACCCGTTCCACGCCCTGTACCAAAAGGCCAGGAAAGCGGGCCTGATCGCCGGGGCCTGCAAGGCCTGCTCGGCCAAGCTCGGCGTGCTCGACGCGGTGGAAAAGGCGGGGCTGCCCCTGCTCGCCGACATGTCCGGCCACCCGTCCATGGCCGCCTACATGGACAAGGGCTACACCATCCTGACCTTCTAGCCGCCTCAAACGCGTGCGCGGCGCGACCCGCCGCGCACGCGAGGGGACCCACCGCGTTTTTTTCGGCGTTTCCCGGGGAAAACCCATAAAATATTCACCGATTCGCCAAAAATATCGAATTTCACCCGGCAAAACCGGGTTTCCGAAGTGGACATCCCCGAAATTTTGGCTTAAGCCTTTTTTCGCTTTTACAGCGAAATCCGTTCGCGGACCAAGGGAAGGGACACCCGCAAGGGGGGTCCCATTCTCTTTTCCACTCCGGGGCACGACGGGTCCGCCCGTCCCGACGCCCGCAGCGGAACCGCGCGCAGGCCGCGCGGCACACGTCAACACAACGCAGGTGAAATATGGCTCAACGTGAACAATGGGGCTCCCGCGTCGGCTTCGTGCTGGCCGCGGTCGGGTCCGCCATCGGTCTGGGGAACATCTGGCGCTTCCCCTACATGGCCTACGAGAACGGCGGCGGCGCCTTTCTCATCCCGTACATCTTCGCCCTGCTGACCGCAGGCATCCCCTTCATGATCCTGGAATTCGGCATGGGCCAGAAATACCGGGGCTCCGCGCCCAAGGTCTTCCGCGCCCTGGGCGAAAAATGGGAGTGGATCGGCTGGATGCAAGTCGTCGTGGCCCTGATCATCTCCATCTACTACGTGGCCGTCATCGGCTGGACCATCAACTACACCGGGTTCGCCCTGAACCTGTCCTGGGGGGCCGATCCCAAGGCATTCTTCTTCGGCGACTACCTGGGCCTGAGCGACGCGCCCCTGCACCTGGGCTCCATCCGCTGGCCCATCCTGGCCGCCTGCACCCTGGCCTGGGGCATCACCTGGCTGGCCATCACCTCGGGCGTGCGCAAGGGCATCGAACGGGCCTGCAAGATACTCATCCCCCTGCTCTTCATCCTGGTCATCGCGCTCATCGCCCGGGTGGTCAACCTGCCCGGCGCCATCACCGGCCTGAACTACCTGTTCCACCCCGACTTCTCCAAACTGGCCGACTTCTCGGTCTGGGCCGACGCCTACGGCCAGATCTTCTTCTCCCTGTCCATCGGCTTCTCCATCATGCTGGCCTACTCCAGCTACCTGCCCGAGGACTCGGACATCAGCAACAACGCGGCCATGACCGTGTTCATCAACTGCGGCTTCTCCCTGCTCGCGGGCATCATGATCTTCTCCGTGCTCGGCAACATGGCCCATGCCACAGGGCAGGAAGTGTCCGACGTGGCCGGAGCGGGCGTGGGCCTGGCCTTCATCACCATCCCCGCGGCCATCAACACCATGCCCGCGCCCGTGTTCGTGGGCACCCTGTTCTTCCTCTGCCTGACCATGGCCGGGGTCAGTTCGCACATCTCCATCGTCGAGGCCGTCAGCTCGTCGTTCATCGACAAGTTCGGCATGGACCGCAAACGGACCGCCACCCTGGTCTGCGGCTTCGGCTACCTCATGACCGTCGCCTTCACCACCGGCGGCGGACTGCTCATCCTCGACATCGTGGACCACTTCATCAACAACCTGTGCATCCTGGGCCTGGCCCTCGTGGAAATCGTCCTCATGAGCTATATCGTCGGCCTGGACGATCTCAACGCACACGTCAACGCGGTCTCCGACTTCAAGGTCGGCACCGCCTGGCGGCTCTGCCTCAAGCTCGTCACCGTGGCCGTGCTCGGCTATACCTTCGTCATGAACATCGTCACCGACCTGGGCACCCCCTACGGCGGCTACGCGCAATCCGACCTCGCCCTGCTCGGCTGGTCCCTGCTGCCCGTGGCCTTCGTCCTCGCCCTGGCCCTGAGCCGACGGGAAGCCGCCTACGGCTTCGCCCGCCAACACTAAGGAGCAGACCATGTCCGTACCCGCTATCATCATGATGCTCGTCGGCCTCGGCGTCACCTGGGGCGGCGCAGCCTACTGCATCCGCCTGGCCATCAGACGGAACCGACAGTAACCGACGCAAACGAAAAGGGGCGCTCCTCGCGGAGCGCCCCTTTTTTTGTCCCCTTCCCCCCTGGACCCCCCAACCCCTCTCTCTCCCTCCTAAACTTTTTGTCGCCGCTTCGCGGAGTGTGCGGCATGGCGAAAAGGCCTACTTCTTTTCCCCACATCCCACCCCTCCGACATCCCGCGTCCGCACGGCCCTGCCGAAGGCACACAAAAAGTTTGGGAGGGTCCAGGGAACCCTTTTCAAAGGGTTCCCTGGTCTCCCCGAAGGGGCCGCCGGAGGCCCCGTGCGGGCCGGTCGTCTACAGTCCCTTTTTCTCGAAGAACCGGAAGAGCAGGACGGCTCCGACGGCCAGGACGATGACGGGAATCCAGTGGTTGACGCCGAGCAGGGAGCCCCAGGTGAGCTTGCCGTAGTCGCCCCAGGCGAGAACCGAGGTCTTCATGGCCGGGTAGGCTTCGGCGTACAGGGCGGCGCCGAACCAGCCGCCGAGGATGCCCCAGAGGCCGTCGAAGCGTCCTTCGCCGAACGCACCCCATGCGGTACCTGGACAATAGCCGAGCATGGCCCAGCCGACACCGAATAGCGTGCCGCCCACGAGCTGCGCACCAAGAGAAGTGGGTTTGACTTCCAGGGAGAGCATGCCGAGGTCGAGAAAGAGATGGATGAGGATGGCCGCGACCACGATGGCCGAGAACATGAACTTGACGATGGTCATGTCCTTGAAGAGGAGCGCGCCGAGCTGTTTGTCGAAGCGCAGGACGCGGGCGCGTTGCAGGAGCACGCCGAAAAGGACGCCGGTGAAGAGGCCGAATGCGAGCGTCATGCTATTTCCCTCCGTAGAGCAGCCGGGCGGCAACGGCCCCGCCCGCGAAGAAGGCGATCATGGCCAGGGTGCCGCTGATGGTCAGCTGGGCCATGCCGGACAGGCCGTGCCCGCTGGGGCAGCCTCCGGCCATGCGTGCGCCGAACAGGGCGACGGTGCCGCCGACGAAGGCGAGAACGAAGCGCAGTCCGGGCCGCGCGCCGTAGCGGGCCTGCCATCTGTCGGGCAGGGAGTTCCAGGCGTAGGAGCCCGAGAAGTTGGCGGACAGGTAGGAGCCGAAAAAGATGCCGAGGACGAACAGCCACTGCCAGTCGATACCGTTGTTCTTGCCGAAATACTTCATGAAATAGTCCGTGGCCTGGACGTGCTGCGGGGCCAGGGTCATTTCGACCAGACCCACGGAGCGGACATAGGAGGTGGACGCGCCGAAGTACTTGCCCACCAGGAGCACGGACAGGGCCAGGAGCACACCGGTCAGCGCCCCGGCCAGATACGGATTCATGCCTTTATCGATAGTTTTCATGGGACCCTCCTTTGGGGATTTCAAAGGGGAATAATACAGATTCGGCGGAAAATGAAAAGAAGACTACCGTCCGGGGCGGGAATACGCGAAATCGTCACATCCCCCCTGTTTGCGGAGGGTTGGGGAAAGGAGTGTTGACAAGCGGTCCGGGGGGTTGGTATTTGTGAGATCTGCTCTGGCACGAAAGGTCCTTTCGTGCATCTAGCCCGATACCCTTTCGCTTCCGGATTCCGTCATGGCGCGCCGCGTCGCCCATGGAGAAGGTCATGTTCCTGAAGCGTTATCTCCTTGCCCTGGCCGGGTATTACCTGCCCTGCGTTTTGCTTGCGCGGTGGGCGGACAGGCTCGACGTCCAGGCCGGTGTCCAGGCCGCACTGGCCCTGCTCTTTGCGGTCATGAGCCTGCACCTGGTGCTTTTCCGGCCGCAGGGCCGGTTCGCCTTCGTGTCAAGGGCGCGCCGGGGCATGCGCTGGGTCCTGTACCTGGTCCTGTACATCGGGCTGGTGCTCATGCCCGTGCTGCAGCTGCTCCAGGCCGGATCGAGCCTGTACCTCCTGCCCCTGGCCATGCCGGTCCTGATCTTTCTGGGCATGCTCCATGCGCCGGGGAAGCGGTCCGAACCGGGCGAGGTGAGGCGTCCGCCGGACGCGGAAGGCCCGGGACTGTGGCTGCCCTTCATCGGCCTGTACATGGGCGCGCCCTACGCCGGATGGCTGCTGATGACCATGCTGGTCCGGCCCAGGTACATGAACATGGCCCTGATCCTGCTTTTCCTGGCCAAGGTCTGCCTGGGGTTGTGGATACTCCACTGGCTGACCGTGTCCCGGCCGGGCGTCCGGTACGCCGACCTGCCCAAGGGGGCGCGGCGGAAACGGTTCTGGATTCACGCGGCATTGTACCTGAACGTGATCTTCGTCCTGCCCCGCGTCCTGGAATTTTCGTTCGGCAAGGCCATGCCCCTGGACGCCCTGCTCATCGCCCCGCTCCTGGCCTCGGCCGCCTGCGGCCCCGGCGGCTTCAAGGCCGTGTTCTCCAGGCGTCCCGCCGAACCGGCCCCTCCCGTGGAAACCGGAGACGAACGCGTGCAGCGCCGCATGCGCAACATCCAGGCCCAATAACCCACCCCTGAACCACCGCCCCGAAAAGCAGTCCCGGCACCCCGCCTCCCAGCCCTTCAGCGTCGGCAGCGAAGCGCCCCGACGCCCCCGACGCAGCAAGGCTTTCGAGAGTGGTGTGGCAGTACATTTTTCGAGGGCGCGGCCGACCGCAGCGTATTGCAGCATACGTGAGGATCGGCCGCGCCCTCTAAAAATGTGCTGACGCGCCGCTATCGGAAGCCGCCGCGCCCCCTACACGTACCAGTACATGACTACGTAGTGGCAGAACGAGCCGCCGATGACGAAGATGTGGAATATCTCGTGGAAACCGAAGTGCCTGGGGAAGGGGTTGGGCCACTTGAGGGCGTAGATGACGGCACCCAGGGAGTAGACCAGACCGCCGGCCACCAGCCAGATGAGGGAGGCCGGGGACATGGCCTGGACCAGGGGGTAGACGCCCACCAGGACGAGCCAGCCCATGGCCAGGTAGATGCCCGTGGACAGCCAGCGCGGGGCCGTGATCCAGAAGACCTTCATGACGATGCCGCCGATGGCCAGCCCCCAGATGACCCCGAAGATGGACCAGCCCCACGGACCGCGCAGGGGGATGAGGCAGATGGGCGTGTACGTGGCCGCGATGTAGAAGAAGATCATGGAGTGGTCCACGCGGCGCAGGACGCGGACCCAGCGGTCGTTCACCGGCAGCCAGTGGTACAGGGTGGAGGCGGTGAAGAGCAGGATCATGCCCCCGCCGAAGATGGAGAAGGTGACGATGTGCCACGGCAGGGCCGGGCCGGTGGCGCGAACGATGAGCAGGACCGTGCCGAGCACGGCCAGCGCCGCGGCGATGCAATGCGTCAACCCGCTGACCGGGTCGCGAAGGGATAAGGTCATGACGGCTCCTCGGCTATTTCAGCCATATTCAGCATGGCACACTTGCGCGCGTCAAACAAGTGTTTCACGGCGCCCCCGACGAGCCGGAATGTGCTCCCCGATCAGAACCCGCCCCGGCTCCACGGCTCCACGGACGCGCTCCGACACTGCTCGGCGTCGTTGATCAGGTCGGCCAGGGTGAAGGTGTTCAGGCGCTCGTACATGGCGTCGGCGGCCTCCTGCCACAGGCGGCGGGTCAGGCACTCCTTCATGCGCGAGCACCCCTTGTCCCCGGAGCGGCACTCCACCAGGGAGCCGTCTCCCTCCAGAGCGTGGACCACCTCGCCGATGGGGATCTCGGCAGCGGGCTTGGCCAGGGAGTGCCCGCCGCGCGGGCCGCGCTTGGACTTGACGAAACCCACGTCCTTGAGCTTGCGGATGAGCTTTTCCAGGTACTTGGCCGAGACGCCCTGGCGGTCGGCGATGTCCTGGATACGCACCGGCCCGTCCTTCCCGTGCTGGGCGATGTCGAGCATCATGCGGGTCCCGTAGCGGCTCCGTGTGGTCAGTTTCATGTGTGGCCCCCTGTGGTGTGGTTTGCGGTCCAATCGGTTTCGGCCAGTCCCGAGGGGCGTCGGTCCCTGCACAGGAACCGACGGGGCCCCGCAACGGGTCCCATGAACGCCCCGCCGGGAAAGCCCGTCAGGACAATTCAGAATGTTTCCGTAGGGGAATTAGCACAAAAAAAAGGCCGCGACAACAATCGCGACCTTTCGGGTCTGATTTTCCACAAGGCCGCGCGGGCTAAGGGTTGCGGCGGCTCCTGACGTAGGCGGCCACGCCGAACAGGCCGAAAATCCAGCCGATGCCGCCGAGGATTTCGACCATGGACGGCCCGCTGTCGTGCAGCTCGGCGACCATGCGCTTGAGGGGCTCGACCTCGCGCCGGACGATGGACTCCACCTGGGCGGCGGTCAGGCCGCCCGCCGGGACGGCGGCCGGGGCGACGGCGACGGGCGCGGCCGGGGCGGATTCCACGGCGGGCTCCTCCTCGGCGACCATGTCGGACGCGGGCCGGGGGGCGTCGGCGAACTCGTCGTAGCGCACGGTCCATTCGGCCTGGTGGCCCTGCCCGGCCTTGAGCAGCAGGCGCAGGTCCATCTTCTTTTCGCGGGCGGCTGCGGGGATGACGAAGGCGAACTGGCCCTGGTCGTCGGTCTTGCCGCTCAGGAGCAGGGTTCCGGTGGCGGCGTCGTAGACCTCCACCTCGCCCTGGTGCACGCGGCTGGTGCGGCTGTAGCCGCTGTCGGTGACGATGCGGTCGCCGTCCACGTAGGCGAAGATGTTCACCTTGTGGGCCTCGGACACGGCGGCCAGGCAGAGGGTCGCGGCCAGGGCCAGGCACACGGCGATGATCAGGCGGTTCATGACAACTCCTCGGTTTGTCGGGTGCAATGCGCGGGTCAGCAGCTCAGGACCTCGGGCTTGACCTTGGCCAGGAAGGCGTAGGCAAAGCCGGTGATGACGCCCTCGATGACCATGATGGGCAGATGGGCGAGGAACAGCACCTGGGCCGCCTCGACGAACTCGTCGCCGGACAGGGCCAGGGCCCCGGCGGTCAGGGTGGCGCTCAGGAGCATGGCCAGAAAGCCGCAGGCAAAGGCGGCGGCGAACCGGCTGCCCGCGCCGCGCACGAGCACGGGCCGGAACAGATACCAACAGAGCACGGCGGGCGCGGCCATGTTGAAGCAGTTGACCCCGAGCGAGGTCAGGCCGCCGTACTGGAAGAGCACGGCCTGGAGGGTCAGGGCCACCAGGATGGACGGGAAGGCCGCCCAGCCCAGGACCACGCCGAGCAGGCCGCCCAGGATGAGATGCCCGCTGGACGGGCCGATGGGCACGTGGATCAGCGAGGCGATGAAAAAGGTGGCGGACAGGATGGCCACGGACATGATCCGGTCGTAGTCGATCTTCCTCAGGCCGATGGCCGTTCCGGCCACGGTGAGGACCGCCCCGCCCAGGAGCACCGGCCCCGAGAGGACGCCTTCCGATATGTGCATAAGACCCGCTTTGCGTCATCGCGGGCGAACCAACCCCTCGATTTCCGGGGAAATTTCGCCAGCGTGTTAACAATTTAAAATTTGTATACACCTACCGGGCCTATTTTTCAAGCAGTGTTTGCACCCGTCCGGGCGCGCGGGGCGGTTGCCTTCCCCGGCCGATTTCGGCACTCTGGGTGCGCACGGCAACCCAAGGGAGCAACCATGTCCGTCATCATCCGAAAGAGCCTGCTCGAACTGATCTTCTCCGGCGCGTTCATGAAGCGCTGGAACGACAAGCTGCGGCCCATGGAGCTGGTCGAGGTGGACAAGCAGGGGCACAAGATGATCGTGGCCTGGCTGCTCTTCCTGCTCAACTCGCGGGACATGGACGTGGCCCGCAAGCGGGCGCTCGGCGAGTCGATCATCGAGGGCGGCATCTTCGACTACCTGTACCGGCTGGTCATCACGGACATCAAGCCGCCGGTCTTCTACCGCATCAAGGAGAACGCCGAGGACTACCGGACGCTGACGGCCTGGGTCCTCCGGGAGCTGACCCCGCGCATCATGCCGCTGGGCGAGGACTTCATCCGGCGCATGGGCGAGTACCTGATGCACCCCGAGGACAAGGGGCTGGCCCGGCGCATCCTGCACGCCGCCCACCTGTACGCCAGCTATTCGGAATTCAAGCTGCTCAAGTCCATCAACCGCATGGACCACGAGCTGCTCGAGATCGAGCAGAGCTTCATCGACCGGCTGGAGGCCATGCGCGACCTGAACGGCGTGGCCGAGCTGCTCGACGAGGACGGCACGGTGCTCGGCGGGTTCGCGCGCATGTGCGGGCGGCTGCGGTTCCAGAAGCGCTGGTCCCAGACCCCGCGCGTGCCCGAGACCTCGGTCCTGGGCCACATGTTCATCGTGGCCGCCTACTCCTGGTTCTTCTCCATGGAGGTGGGGGCTTGCCGGGCGCGCAGCCAGAACAACTTCTTTTCCGGCCTGTTCCACGACCTGCCCGAGCTGCTGACCCGGGACATCATCTCCCCGGTCAAGGGGGCCTCCCAGGACATCAGCGAGCTGATCCACGAATACGAGATCCTGGAGCTGAACCGGGTGGTCCTGAACCCCCTCAAGGAGGGTGGCTACACGGACATCACCGAGCGCCTGGAGTACTTCCTGGGCCTTGCGGTGGGCAGCGAGTTCAAGGCCACGGTGATGCTGGACGGCGTGGTCTCCGAGGCCTCGGAGACCGACCTGGCCGGGCGCTACAACCACGACACCCTGGACCCCAAGGACGGCCCCCTGCTCAAGGTCTCGGACGCCCTGGCCGCCTACATCGAGGCCCACACCGCCCTCAAGAACGGCATCTCCTCGGACCAGCTCCACCACGCCCTCTATCGCATCCAGCTCAAATACAAGGAACACCCGATCGTTGCCGGGGTCCAGGTCAGCGCCCTGCTGGCGGATTTCGACTAGCGGGCGAAAAGCAAAGCCCCTCTAATTGAGGGGCTTAAAATGATAATCGAATTAGAAAAGACATACCGGGATCAATTGAATATTCGGGTGTTCTTCCGGCATATTTTCTGGAATATTAACCGGCTTGGGTTGCTAAACTGATCACCGTTTCCGGCCTGTCAATGAACGCGGGGAGTGAAAATGTGGTGAAATGCAGACCACCTAACCTCCTTACTATTTTCGTAAAAAGGTCACAATAAGCACAAATTGCGGCGCCATTGAAGCGACCTTCATATTTCATAATGAATTACACATTAAATGCTTTACCTTGGATTATCGACAAACCTTCTCGGTAGAGCATGGGCACTTTATATGACTGTCCAAACTTTTCAAGAAAACCAATTTCTTCTAACTGTTTAACAGCTAGCAGTAATTCCCCGCCTTCTTTTCCAAGCAACACCGATAACGATTCTATATTGTGCTCGCTCTTTTGGCCCTCAAATTTGTATATTAATGCGACAGACTCCCCTGCTTCTGCCATTAGCGTATCTTCAACACGTGTATGGCTAAGCTTTGACAATGCACGCCGTATCGCATCAGATTCAATTATGGGATAATCCGCAGAATAGAGTCTAGGCTCTCTATTTTCACGACGCAACTGAGCCTCCCTAGCAAGGAAAACCAAATCGATCAAATTACGGGGAGGTTTTATATTATTCCCGTCTCGAATTCGTGACATTATCCAATTCCAGCATGTTGGCTTCCTATCTCCCACATCAACCTGTTCTGGGAAAACCCTATTAAAAATTTTGTCATTAGTGGAATCCGTTAGCTTTAATGACGATATTAATTCTTGGTTTTCTTTTAACCTCTCACATAACAGGTTAAGTAAATCTTCCTCATCCCAGACGATCTCTGTCTTGTTTGCATTAATATGCGTTAGATTAACGAACCCATCCCCTATAATTTTTCGAAAAAGGTCACATCGGACAAATAGTTTAATTTTAATATTCGAAAATTCAAGCATGTCAAGACAAGTTCTAAGCAATGCTCTCAGTGCAGGAACTTCTATATTTGGATATCCTTGGAATGCCTCATCCAATCTATCAAGGACAAACCACGCAGTCACACCAAGCTCTTTTACACATTCGTTGCATATACGAAGAGCATCCTCATGTGAAACCTCTTGATATTCTTCTTTTTTATTGTTGCTATATTCATATTTCTGTACAAAAATCGGCACCCCTGTTTCTGAAAAAGTCAGGCTAGATTCTACTGAATCAGGGTGCAAAAACCTTTTCACCAAATTAGCGAGCTTACCAAACACAGTTGCTGGAGAATCACTGTCCAAACGCAATCCAGAATCTCTTAATATCGAATCAAGTTTGGCAAATTTTTTGGAACCTTCTCCATCTGCAATCGATAAAACCCAATTCCCAACAAGAGACAGGATGTAAACCTTCCAAATACTTTTGTATTGCCCCTCAGTCAGGGGCTTATCCTGTGTCAATTTCTGAAAGACAGGACTTCCTGTGGGATTAAAAGCGGTTAAAATCTCAATGTTTTTGAGTTCGGGCAATTGCCGTTGTCGACTGATAATCATTCGATAGAGTGCGGTTTTACCCGTTCCTTTATCCCCAGCAATGACGTCAACCCGCCCCTCTATCAACGCCCTGAACGCCTCAGTTTCGACGAAATATTTATCAAGAGCATCATCGTACTCAGCAACGGAATTTCCTATAAAAATGCTCCTGACATAATCAACCATCTCCATTTGTCTGCCTCCGCTCCTTACTTTGAATATCGTCAATCGATATCTCACCTAATAAAAGCATGCAAGGAGCAATGCAAGGGTAGTAAAGAAGGCCCCAAAGAGAATAAATCTCCATCCATCTAGAGTATACCCCAGTTCGACAACAGCAAGCGTAATGAAAACCGTCCAAACGGCAGCAAAAAGGCCTTGGCTGACAATGTGTCAACCAAGGCCTTGATTGTAATTTGACTGTCCTGGCAGCTTCCGGAATATCGCGGGGCGCTCGGCTATAGAGAGCGCACCGGCCCACCTTGCCCCTGCCACCGGACCGGCTGACGGCCGGGGCTCTACGCCCCCGTCAGGGGGCCGGTCCGCCTACTTGCGTTCCAGCAGGGTCACGGTCTCGATGTGGTGGGTGTGGGGGAACATGTCCACGGCGCGGGCGCGGGTGAGGGTGTAGTGTTCGGAGAAGCGCTTCACGTCGCGGGCCAGGGTGGTGGGGTCGCAGGACACGGCCAGGATCTTTTTCGGGGCCAGGGTCAGAATGGCCTGGGCCGTGCTCTCGTGGATGCCCGCGCGGGGCGGGTCCACCACCAGGACGTCGGCCTTGGGCAGCCCCTTGAGGGCCGCCGGGCTGTCCAGGGAGGCGGCGGTGAATTCGCAGTTGGTCAGCTTGTTCAGCTTGGCGCTGGCCCAGGCCTTGGACACGGCCTCCTCGCTGACCTCCACGCCCACGACGCGGCGCGCCTGGTCGGCCAGGAAGATGCCGATGGCCCCGCAGCCGCAGTAGAGGTCGAGCACGGTCTCGACGCCCGTGAGGCCGCAGAACTCGCGGACGGTGCCGAAGAGCTCGCCCGCACCGGCGGTGTTGGTCTGGAAAAAGGCGTTGGGTCCGAGGTGGTAGCGCACCGTGCGGTCGCCGTGCGCGACCTCCTCGGTCACGGTGCGGGCGCCCAGGCGGAAGACCGCCTTCTCGCCCGTGGCCGCCAGGGAGCGGCGGGCGCGCGAGGAGTGGACAAAGGAGGTCAGGTCCGGGAAGCGGTCGGCCAGCGACTCGCCCAGCGCCTCGGCCTGGCCGTAGTCGTCCGGGGCCTCGGCCGTGATCAGGTGGACCATGATCTCGTTCAGGGCGGTGTGGCGGACCACCAGATGCCGCCAAAACCCGGTGTTGTCGGCCGGATCGTAGGCGGACAGGCCCGAGGCGCGGACGAAGTCGCGGGCCGCGCGCAGGATGTCCACGTCCCGCGAGGCGCACAGATGGCACTCCTCGATGTCCAGGACCGGGGCCAGCCCCTTGTCCCCGGCCGGGAGCGTCGCGCGCAGCCCCAGACGCGGGCCGTCCTCGCCCTGCTCGAAGGCGAATTCCATCTTGTTGCGGTAGTTCCAGACCGCGGGCGACGGCGCGGGCGGGTCCAGAACGAAGTCCGCCGCCCCGCCGATGCGCCGCAGGGCGTTCTCCACCTGGGCGGCCTTCTGGGCCACCTGCTCGGCGTAGTCCAGGTCCTGGACCGCGCAGCCGCCGCAGGAGCCGAAGTGCGCGCATTTCGGCTCCACGCGATGGGGCGAGGGCGCGGTCACGCGCTCCAGCACGGCCTCGGCGAACCGCTTCTTGGCCTTGACCACGCGGGCCGTGACCGTGTCGCCGGGCAGGCCGCCCGCCACGAACACGGCCATGCCGTCCACATGGGCCACGCCCCGGCCGCCGAAGGCCAGGGACTCGATGGAACACTCTATGACGTCGTCTTTCTGCAAGGGCACGGGAGCCTCCTCGGTTCCGGTTCGCCCACAGAATGGCACACCGGGACGCGGTATACAATGATTGGTCGCTGGGGGTTTGACACGGATTTCCCCGCCTGTCTATGGTTATGCCATGCTCGACAAGGCCACCGCCCTGCCCGTCCTGCTGCGCAGGCTCGACACGCTGCCCGTGGGCCACGCCCTGGACCTGCGCACCTACAAGCGCAACCGCTCGGTGCTCGTCCGGCGCGCGGGCGCGGACCGCTATGACGTGACCGAGGACGGCTTCCGCCGGGAAACGTTCCGGGTCCCGGCCGCCGACCTGAAAAAGCTGCTCAAGACCCTGTTGAAGAGGGAGTTTCCCCGGTCCACCAAGCTCCGGGTCTACGACCTGGGCGCGGCCGAGGGCGACGATCTGCCCACGGGGCGCAAGGTCATATGATCGACCTCGGCGCGGCCCTGCCCACGGCCCTCTCCCGGCTGAAGACGCTGCCCGACGGCGCGGTCCTGACCCTGCTGACCTTCAAGCGCGACCGGGGCGTGGCCGTGCGCCGGGTGGACGACGGCTTCGAGGTCCGCGAGTTCGGCTACCGCGACGAGACCGTCCTGGAGGACGCGGACGGACTCAGGAAACGGCTCAAAGGGGCGCTCAAACGGGAGTTTCCCCGGTCCAACAAGGTCCACCTGCTGGTGGACGACGGGGAAGAGGCGCGGCCCCGCTAGCCCTCGGCGGGCGGATGGTACTCGCGCAGGGTCATGATGAAGGAGCCAACCACCACCTTGGAGCGGACCTTGACCGGGATGCGCCGCTCGTCGGCCGAAAACCAGACGTAGAGCTGGGCGTCCTTCGACTTCTTGAACACCCCGGACAGGTGCTGGATGTCCAGGCGCACGCGGAAGGCGTCCACGTCGCCGATGCCGGTCTCCACGGTCTCGCGCCCCTCCACGAAGGCCCTGCCCACCACCGACACCTTGCCGTCGGACACGTTGGCGTCGAACTCCATGCCCTCGTAGAGCGCGTGCTTGCGGAAGGCGAACAGAATGGACATGGGGTCGAAGACGTTCTCGGGCTGGTCGATGGTGTGCTGCAACTTGCCCCGGGCGTAGCGGTAGGATTTGTTGGCCTCCTTGTCGAAGACCAGCTCCACCTTCTTGTGGTAGGACCCTTCGTTCTGGTCCTTCTTGTAGAGCAGCGCGTAGTTGAGGCCCATGTCGGTCCAGGCCTCCATGGTGTCGCGGACCTTGTAAAAGTTGTCCACCCAGCCCAGGGTCCGCGCCTTGGCGAAGAAGTAGCGCGCCGGACGCCCGTCCAGCTCGGCGTCCTCCCGCCAGAGCAGCTCGGCCTTGCCCGCATGGATCACGGTCCAGTAGATGTCGTAGTACATGCGCTCACCCGGCCCGAAGGCCGGGGGCGGGGTCTCGTCGGCCCTTGCGGGCACGGCCAGGAGGACCGCCAGCAAGGCGGCCAGGAGTATTCCACGCATACACCATATTCGCCATTCCTGCGGGACAAGTCAAGGAGTAGCCCTCTAACCACGCCGTTGTTATGGACAAATCCACGCACACGCGCTACGTAGGGCAGAGAGAGGCCCTGACCAACAGCAAGTTACCGGAGGAAAGCCCCTATGATGCTCAGAAAGCGCGCCTGGGACATGATGCGCGACGAATACCCGACCGTCCAGGAGGACGCCAGCCTGGCCGAAGCCATCCGCGTCATGCGCGCGGCCATGGTCGAGGCCCCGGATTCGCAGGTGGTGGTGGTCAAGACCAAGGGCGGCAGGCTCAAGGGGACCATCAACTTGTGGCAGCTGTTCAAGGCGGTCAAGCAGTCCGTGCTCAAGGACGAGAACCTGACCCTGGACGGCGAGGTGGACTGGGACCAGCAGTTCGCCAACGCCTGCCTGATCTGCACCCAGCTCCGGCTCGACGAATACATCATCCCCAACCCGCCCCTGCTCAAACCCAACGACCCCATCCTGGTGGTCCTGGACGTGTTCCTCAAGTCCCGCCGCGACTGGGCCCTGGTGGTCGAGTCGGACAAGGTCATGGGCGTGGTCTACGTGACCGACGTGTACCGCGACATGACCCGCGACATGGTCCAGATATTCAAGGGCTGATCCCCCCCAAGACGCAACAAGGCGGCCCGCCCCATATGGAGCGGGCCGCCTTTTTTGCGTGATTCGGTTTGCGGGACGGGCGCGGCCTATTTCATCTTCAGGTCGATCAGGAGCAGCATCTGCAGGGCCTTGGTGATCTCCTGGTCGTAGCGCGGGTCCTGGGCCAGGACCGTGGCCGCCTGGATGTAGCCCATGGGCTCGGCGTAGGGGCGCTTGACGACCATGGCGCAGAAGGAATCGGCCACGGCGGTCAGGCGGCCCGGAAACTCCTGCTTGACCGACTTGAGCGGGTATCCCGAGCCGTTCATGCGCTCGTGGTGCTCGGTCACGCACTGGTCCATCTCAGGGTAGCGCAGGCCGAGCTTGCCGAGCATCTCGAAGCCCACCTTGGTGTGCGCGTTGACCTTGGCGCGCTCATCGCCGGTCAGGGGCTTGTCCTTGGTACGGATGAACGGCGGCACCTTGGCCATGCCCAGGTCGTGCAGGAAGAGCCCGGCCAGGACGCGGTCGAAGGTGGCCCGCTTGACCCCCTCGGCGAACCCCTTCTCCTTGATCTTGCCCCACAGGGCCAGGCCGAGAAAGCCGGTGTTCACCGAGTGGTTCTCCAGGGTGTGCTCCTTGTGCAGCCGCCGGACCAGGGCGCGGGCGCGGCGGATGTCGGCGTAGAGGTATTCGGCCAGGACCATGAGGTCCACCCAGAGCTTTTCGAAGACCGCCTTGACCGGCTGCTCGAAGAATTCGGCCAGCCTGCGGGTCAGGGCCTGGGTGAAGATGTCGGCGATCTCCTTTTCCTTGAGGTTGCCGTCCACCAGGACCAGGTCCAGCTGGTAGCTGATGTGCTTGACGTAGACAGGATGGTCCTCGCGGGAGACGAAGACCAGCCCCTGGCCGGTCAGGTCGGCCAGTTCGGCCACCTGCTCGTTGGACAGCCTGCCGCCCACCCGGTAGTACGGGATGACCCTGGCCACGTCCTCCTTGAAGGTGAAGATGTTCAGGGGGGGACGGTACTTGTTGAAGCTGCCCAGGATGTCGGCGCTGACCTGGTAGTACTCCTCGTTGAGCCCGTCGGGGATGTCGTGCTTCTGGTCGGCTCGCATGGATCGGCTAGTCCTCTTCCTTGCTCAATTTCTCGTACAGCTTGACCACGTTGGTCTGGGTGGTGGACTTGCCCCGCTCGGGCTGGCCCGCCGTGATGATGACGATGTCGCCCTCGACGAAGTCCGTGCACTGGCGGACGAAAACCTCGGCCCGCTCCTGGTGGTCGTGGATGACGTCCAGGGGCACGGCCGGGATGACCCCCCAGGACAGGTTGGTGAAGTGGCGCACCACGCGGTCCGAGGACAGGGCGTAGATGGACTGCGCGGGACGGCAGGAGGAGAGCAGCCGCGAGGTCGCCCCGGAGGTGGAGTGGCAGACGATGGCCCGAGCGTTGGTCTTGCCCGCGAGCATGGCCGCGGCATAGGCCAGGAAGGTCGAGGGATGGTCCCTGGCGCTGCCCCGGTCCAGCTCGGTATGGCCGGGCTCGAACATGAAGGCCTCGATCTCGTAGGCGATCTTGCGCATGAAGCGCACAGTCTCGCCGGGGTAGTTGCCGATGGCCGTCTCCTCGGAGAGCATGACGCAGTCCGCGCCGTCCAGGATGGCGTTGGCCACGTCCGTGGTCTCGGCCCTGGTGGCCATGGGCGAGTTGACCATGGACAGGAGCATCTGGGTGGCCACGATGACCGGCTTGCCCGCCTCGTTGCAGGACTTGATGATCCGTTTCTGGGCCACGGGCAGTTCGGCCAGGTCCAGCTCCAGCCCGAGGTCGCCGCGCGCCACCATGATGCCGTCCGCCTCCTGGATGAGTTCGTCCAGGCACTCCAGGGCCGCGGTGCGCTCCAGCTTGGCGATGATGGGCAGGGGCTTGCCGTGCTGGGCCATCTCCCGGCGCAGGTTGCGGATGTCCTCGGGCTTCTGCACGAAGCTCATGGCCACCACGTCCACGCCCAGCTCCATGCCGAAGGCCAGGTCCTTCTTGTCCTTGTCGGTCAGCGGGGCCAGCGGGGTCTTGGTGCCGGGGAAGGTGATGCCCTTGCGCGGCGGGCACATGCCCGAGTTGGTGGCCTGGAGCCGGATGAGGTGCTCGTCCTCCACGGCGACCACGTTGAAGCGGATCATGCCGTCGGACAGGGCCACGGGATCGCCGACCTTCAGGCCGTGGAACATCTCGGGGATGTCCAGGCAGATGAACGGCTCCTTGACGCCCTCGGCCTTGTCCGGGGTGCCGAGCAGGACCTCGGTCCCCTTGGTCACCTCGAAGGCCCCCAGCCCCACGTCGCAGGTCCGGATCTTGGGCCCGGACAGGTCCTGGAGCACGGTCAGGGTCAGGCCGGTCTCCTCTTCGAGGCGGCGGATGATCTGGACCATCTGGGCGAAGAACTCCTTGCCGCCGTGGGAAAAATTGAGCCGGAATATCTTGGCCCCGGATTTGACCAGTTCCCTGACCGCCTCATAGGACCCGGTGGCCGGGCCCAGGGTGGCGATGATCTTTATATGTCTGTCCATGACAGCCTCCCCGCCCCGGATCGCACCCCGGCGGGGCGCGGGCCGAAGCTCGTCTTGCATGTGGATTTACAGAACAATTGCCGAGGGCACTCGTTCAAGATTGGTGCAAGTCTAGGCGCGGGCCGTCAAAAAATCAATGATACTCGGTGAATTTCGCCGACCATTTCCCGGAGAACGGTTGACTTTCCCTTGAATTTCGCGCAGAGGTGGGAAGAAGTGGAATTTAGTGTAGACATGGTGTAAAGATGTGGAGCATGATGGGTTTCCGGGGGATTTGATGAAGTTCAGAGGTCACGCACACAGAAGCCTGGACGACAAGGGTCGGCTCATACTGCCGCCCGAGTTCCGGGACACGATCCGTTCGGAGCTGCCGGACGGGGTCATCGTGCTGACCATCTTCGACAAACACGTCATCGGCATCACCCCGGAACAGTGGAACAAGCTCGAAAGCGAACTGGAGTCCATCAAGTCGCCCAGCCGCGAACTGCAGAACACCATCCGGTTGCTGAACCTGGGGTACACCGAGACCCCGGTGGGCAAGCAGGGGCGCATCGCCATTCCCGCGCACCTGCGCAAGTCCGGCAAGCTCGACCGGGACGTGGTGGTCATCGGTGCCGGGCGGCGGCTTGAGATCTGGTCCGCCGAGGCCTTCGAGAACCTGCTCGACCAGGACTACGACGTGTCCTCGGAGCTGGCGGAAAACAACGTCTCCCTGCCCTTCTAAATGAAGTCCGGAGAGGTCAGTCCCGCCTCGCTCCACACCACGGTTCTTTTACATGAAGTGGTTCGGTGGCTTCAGCCCCGCCCCGGCGGCCGTTACATGGACGGCACCCTGGGCATGGGCGGCCACAGCCTGGCGCTTCTCGAAGCGGCGGGCGAAGGGGCCGAGCTCGTGGGGCTCGACCGGGACCAGGAGGCGCTGGCGCTCGCGACCAGGCGGCTTGAGCCGTTTGCGGGCCGCGTGCATTTGTTCCACCTGCCCTTCTCCCGGTTCGAGGAAGCCCTGGACGAAGTCGGCTGGGAGCGGATCGACGGCGCGGTCCTGGACCTCGGCGTTTCCTCCCTGCAACTGGACGAGGCTGATAGAGGATTCAGCTTCATCCACGACGGCCCCCTCGATATGCGCATGGACCCGGACTCCGGCCCTTCGGCCGAGGAACTGGTCAATACGCTGAAACACGGCGAACTGGCGCGGATCATCCGGGTGTACGGGGAAGACCCCCTGGCCGGGAAGATCGCGTCGGCGATAGTGAGGGAACGGGAAAAAGGGGCGATCACGAGGACGCTCCAGCTGGCCGAGATAGTGCGGCTGGCCTACCCGCCGAAGATGCGGCACACCGCGCGCAACCACCCGGCGACCCGGACCTTCCAGGGACTGCGCATAGCGGTCAACAGGGAAACTGAGGAACTTGAACATTACCTTGCAACCATAGTCGGACGCCTGAAACCGGGCGCGAGGCTGGCCATAATCTCGTTTCACTCCCTGGAGGACAGGGCCGTGAAGCACGCATTTCGGGATGCCGCCAAAGGGTGCAAATGCCCCCCGCATCAACTCCACTGCACTTGCGGCGGCGTACCCGAGATGAAGGTGCTGACGAGGAAACCGGTGGCCGCCTCGGACGCCGAGCGGGACGCGAACCCCCGCGCCAGGAGCGCCAAGCTCCGGGTGGCGGAACGGCTCGGTCCCGACGGAGAAGAAGCATGAGCAAGACCGACAAGACGCTCCTCTGGATGGTGCTGGGCCTGCTGGGCATGGCGCTGTTCCTCGGTTTGGGGGCGGTCTGGTTGAACATCGAGCGCATGGACCTGGCATACGACCTGCGCAAGATGGAGCAGAGCCTGGGCCGGAAAGAGGATCTGGCCGCGAAACTGACGGTTGAGAGGAACAACCTGGTTTCGCCCTACAGGCTGAAAAAGCTCGCGGGCCAACTCGGCCTGGGAGTGGCGGCGCCGGGCCAGATACGGCGCATTGCCTCGCAATAGCGACGCGCTTTACGCCATACAGCGCGCCGCCATAGTGGGAAACAGGGAATACGATGGCACAGGACAACGCAAGGCGCACGGATCACAGCGGGATCAAGATGGGGTTCGTCATGGCCCTCTTCTCGATTGCGCTCGGTGCTCTGTGGGTACGCACCGGCTGGGTGCAGCTCCATGAGGGCGACGACCTGGCCGATCAAGCCTCCAGGCAGAGCCTGGCCGCCGAATACGAATACGGCGAGCGGGGCCGCATCCTCGACCGCAACGGGGCCATGCTGGCCACCTCGGTGGAGGCTCGGTCCGTATTCGCCCGTCCGCACGAGATCGAGAACGTGGACGTGGCCGCCGACGTCCTGTCCCGCGACCTCAAGCTGTCCCGCCGCGAGGTCTACGCCAAGCTCAAGTCCCGCAAGAAATTCGTCTGGATAAAACGGCAGGTCACGGACCGCGAGGCCGCCGCCCTGGACCGGGCTGACCTGAAGGGCGTCCGGTTGACCACCGAGCACGCCCGCATCTACCCCAACGGACACCTGGCCGGGCAGCTGCTCGGCTTCACCGACATCGACGGCCGGGGCCGCGAGGGCGTCGAGCGCGTCTACGACAAGCTGCTCGCCCCGAGCAGGGCCGAGTTCGAGGTCCAGCGCGACGCCACGGGCCACCTGCTCTACCTCGACGCCCACGGCCGCGAGGTGGACGTCAACGGCAAGGACGTGCAGCTGACCATCGACACCCACATCCAGCACGCCGCCGAACAGGCCCTGGCCAACTCCATCGCCAAGTACGACGCCAGGGCGGGCATCGTCCTGGTGGTGGACGTCAAGTCCGGCGACATCCTGGCCATGGCCAGCGAGCCGTTCTTCAACCCGAACACCGTGCGCTCCTCCAAGCCGTCCCAGCGCAGGCTGCGGCCCCTGACCGACATCTACGAGCCCGGCTCGACCATGAAACCGTTCCTGTTCGCCGCCGCCCTCCAGGAGGGGACCATCACCCCGGACACGCTCATCGACTGCGAGAACGGCCGCTGGAAGGTGGCCCGCCGGATCATCCGCGACACCCACCCCGAGCGCTGGCTGCCCGCCCGCAAGGTCCTGCGCTACTCGTCCAACATCGGCTCGGCCAAGATCGGCATGAACCTCGGGGCCGGGGTCTACCATGACTATTTGACCAAACTCGGTTTCGGTGAGAAGACCCACCTCGGCCTGCCGGGCGAGTCCACGGGCATCCTCCGCCCCGCCGGGGCCTGGAGCTCCGTGGACCTGGCCTGCATCAGCTTCGGCCAGTCCATCGGCGTGACCGCCGTGCAGCTGGCGCGCGGCTTCCTCTGCCTGGCCAACCAGGGGGCCACCCGCGACCTGAATCTCATCCTGTCCCCCAAGAGCGAGCGCAAGAACGCCTCCATCCAGGTCTTCTCCCCCGAGACCGCGACCACGGTCCTGAAGCTGATGGAAGAGGTCGTCCAGGACGACGGCACCGGGCGCAGCGCGCGCATCGAGGGCATCCGCATGGCGGGCAAGACCGGCACGGCCCAGAAGGCCTCCAAGGAAGGGGGATACGGCGACCAGTATTTGTCCTCCTTCGTGGCCCTGGTCCCGGCCGAGGCCCCGGAGCTTCTGGTCATCACCATGATCGACGAGCCCCAGAAGGCCAACTACGGCTCCATGGTCGCCGCCCCGGTCTGCCGCGAGGTGACCGTGCGCACCCTGGCCTACCACGACCAACTGTCCGAGACCCTGCACGCCGAGGCCGAGGACACCCCCGTGGTCGGCGACGCAACGGATGAACCCCTGGCCGCCGCCGTGCCCGCCCCCGTGGTCCCGGCCGACGACGGCAAGGTCCCGGACGTGGCCGGAATGCCCGTCCGCCGGGCCCTGGAAACCCTGGTCAGAATGGGGATCGTCCCCGTGATCAAGGGACAGGGCATGACGGTCAAGCGCCAGGAGCCCGCGGCCGGGCAGCCCTGGCCCGGCAACCGCGCCAAGGAGGGAACGGATGATGTTTTTGTTCTCTGGCTCTCATAGCGAAAAGGAAAAGGTACGGGGCGTCATGCAATTCGAGACCCTGTTGGAAAAGGCGAAAAAAGGGCTGGTCGTGCGCACGGATTCGCGCAAGATCCAGGACGGCGAGTGCTTCGTGGCCATGCCCGGCACGGCCGTGCGCGGCCTCGACTACATCCCGAACGCCCTGGACAACGGCGCGCGCTACATCGTGGCCCCGGAGGCGGCCCGCGACCTCGTCGCCCCGGTGGTCGAGAAGAAGGCCGTGGCCGTGTACGTGGACAACCCGGCCGTGGCCCTGGGCGAACTGGCCCGCGCCCATTTCCAGGTCATGGACCGCGACCTCAAGCTGGTCGCCATCACCGGGACCAACGGCAAGACGACAACCTCCTACATCATCGAGCACCTGCTGGCCTCGAGCGGGCTCAAGGTGGGCGTGCTCGGCACGGTCAACTACCGCTGGCCCGGCTTCATGATGGACGCCCCCCTGACCACCCCGGACTGCTGGATGATCCACGAGCTGCTCTTCAACATGAAGAAGGCCGACGTGGACGTGGCCGTCATGGAGGTCTCCTCCCACGCGCTCGACCAGTACCGCGTGGCCGGACTGGACTTCGACGCCGCCGTGTTCACCAACCTGACCCAGGACCACCTGGACTACCACGGCGACATGGAGACCTATTTCCGGGCCAAGGCCAAACTCTTCTCCGAGTACCCGCGCCTGAACAAGGCGGCGGTGCTCAACTACGACGATCCCTACGGCCGCCGTCTCCTGGCCGAGTGCCAGGGCGGCATCGGCTACGGCATCGGCGACGCCTCCCTGGTCCGCCAGGAGGTCGGGGACAAGCCCCTGGTCCAGGGGCGCATCCTGTCCATGACCGGCCAGGGCATGGAGATCGAGACCTCGTGGAAGGGCAAGACCTGGGTGGTCCGCTCCCCGCTGGTGGGCTCGTTCAACGCCCTGAACCTGCTGGCCGCCCAGGCCGTGGGACTGCAGCTCGGCCTGAACTGCAAGGACATGCGCAGGCTGTCCACCTTCCCAGGCGTGCCCGGACGGCTCGAACGGGTCATGAACGACAAGAATCTTGACATCTTCGTGGACTACGCCCACACCCCGGACGCCCTGGACAACGTGCAGAGGACCCTGGCCGCCCTGGACTTCAAGCGGCTGATCACGGTCTTCGGCTGCGGCGGCGACCGCGACCGGACCAAGCGCCCGCTCATGGCCGCTTCCGCCGCCCGCTACGCCGACGTGGCCGTGCTGACCTCGGATAATCCGCGCACCGAGGACCCGGCCGCGATCATGGACGACGCCCGCCCCGGACTGGCCGGGGCGAAGAGGGTCATGGAGAACCCGGACCGGACCGAGGCCATCAAAATGGCCGTGGCCGAGATGGAGCCGGGCGACGCCCTGCTCATCGCGGGCAAGGGGCATGAGGACTACCAGATCATCGGCACCACCAAGCGGCACTTTTCCGACAAGGAAGCCGCGCTCAAGGCCATCGAGGAAGTGTATTCGTGAACCTGACCCTGGCTGAAGTCGCACGCTGCCTCGGCACCCTGGCCGACGAGGGCTTCGAGGAGACCGTGGTCACCGAGGTGAAGACGGACTCCCGCACCGTCGAGCCCGGCGACCTCTTCTTCTGCATCGCGGGCGAGAATTTCGACGGGCACGAGTTCGCGGCCCTGGCCGCCGCCAAAGGGGCCTGCGCCGTGGTGGCCTCGCGCATGATCGGCGAGATCGACGCGCCGGTCATCATGGTCCGCGACACCCGTACGGCCCTGGGCCGGCTGGCCGCCTGCTGGCGCGACACCTGCGGGGCGAAACTCGTGGCCGTAACCGGCACGGCGGGCAAGACCACGGTCAAGGAGATGCTCTTCGCCGTGGCCTCGCAAAAATTCGCCACGGCCAAGAACTACCGCAACTTCAACAACCAGATCGGGTTGCCCACGTCCATGCTCAAGGCCTCGGCCGACCAGGAGCTGTGGATCATGGAGCTCGGCATCTCCCGGCGGGGCGACATGGAGGAGCTGGCCCCGGTGGCCAGCCCGGACCTGGCGATCATCACCAACGTGGGGCCCGGCCACCTGGAAGGGCTCGGCAACGAGGCGGGCGTGGCGAGCGCCAAGACCGCCCTGCTGCGCTACCTGCGCCAGGGCGGCCGCGCCGTGATCTCCAGGGACTATCCGCTGCTCTGGAACGCGGCCCTGGAGCTGGTGGACGCGCCCGTGGGCTTCTCGGGCCGGGACGACGCCGAGAGCGATTTTTCCGCCGCCTTCCTGGGCGCCCTGCCCGACGGCCGGGGCCGGTTCCGGCTGCGCACCCCCGACGGCGACGGCGAGCTGACCGCGCCGTTCTGCGGCAGGCACTACGCCGAGAACCTGGCCTGCGTGGCCGCCGCGGCCCACTGCCTGGGGCTGACCCGCGACGACGTGGTCGGCGGCGTGCAGGCCATGGCCGCCGACCCCCAGCGCTTCTGCCGCAAGATCGGGGGCGGGATCACGGTCATCGACGACACCTACAACGCCAACCCCCTGTCCATGGCCAACGCCCTGCGCACGGCCAGGGAACTGGCCGGGGAGCGCCCCCTGGTCCTGGTCCTGGGCGACATGCGCGAGCTGGGCGCCGAGGCGGTCCTGCGCCACGAGGAGCTGGGCCGGGTCATCCGCGAGACCGCGCCCGCCATGGTCTTCTACAAGGGCGACCACTTCCTGGATGTGGAGCGCGGCTTCGGCGGGTTCATGCGCCGGGCCGGCGACGTGGACGAATTTCTCGAGGCCTGGCGCGAGCTGTGCATCTCCGAGGGCGCGGTCCTGGTCAAGGGCTCCCGCTCCCTGGGCATGGAGCTCTACGCCAACGCCCTGTGCCGCGAAGTGAACGCGGAAGCCCAAGGAGGCGGCAAGTGATCTACAACCTGCTCGTTCCGTACAGTTCGGACCTGGGCGTCCTGAACGTCTTCCGGTACATCACCTTCCGCTCGGTCTGGGCCCTGCTGACCGCCCTGATCATCTCCATCCTGTTCGGCCCGGCCATGATCCGCTGGCTGACCCGGGTCAAGTGCGGCCAGTACATCCGCGAGGACGGCCCCAAACACCAGGCCAAGCAGGGCACGCCGACCATGGGCGGGATCATGATCCTGTTCTCCGTGTCCGTGTCCACCCTGCTTTGGGCCGACCTGACCAACGTCTACGTCTGGCTGACCCTGCTGGCCTTCGCCGGGTTCAGCGCCATCGGCTTCACCGACGACTACATCAAGGTCGTCAAACGGCGCAACGAGGGGCTGTCGCCCAAGGCCAAGTTCACCCTGCAATGCCTGGTGGCGGCGGCGGCCATCGCCATGCTCATCCACGAGCCCGCCTACTCCACCCGGCTGTCCGTGCCGTTCTTCAAGAATTTCAATCCGGACCTCGGCTGGTTCTACCTGCCATTCGCCATGGTCGTCATGGTCGGGACCAGCAACGCGGTCAACCTGACAGACGGCCTGGACGGGCTGGCCATCGGGCCCATGGTCGTGGCCATGGCCTGCTTCGCCATCTTCATTTACGTGTCCGGCCACGCGACCATGGCCGAATACCTCCAGGTCCAGAACATCCAGGGCATCGGCGAGGTCACGGTCTTCTGCGGGGCAATGGTCGGCGCGGGACTGGGCTTCCTGTGGTTCAACGCCCACCCGGCCCAGATCTTCATGGGCGACGTGGGCTCGCTCGGCCTGGGCGGGGCGCTGGGCTTCGTGGCCGTGCTGGCCAAGCAGGAGCTTTTGCTGGCCATCGTGGGCGGCGTGTTCGTCTTCGAGACCCTGTCGGTCATCCTCCAGGTGGGCTACTTCAAGCTCACCGGCGGCAAGCGCATCTTCAAGATGGCCCCCCTGCACCACCACTTCGAACTCAAGGGCATCCCGGAATCCAAGATCATCGTCCGCTTCTGGATATTGTCCATACTCATGGCGTTGATGGCCCTGTCCACGCTGAAACTGAGGTAGCACCGTGAACCGCATCGTCCGCAAATTCATCAACGAGGCCATTCTCGACGGCAAGCAGGCCGTGGTGGTCGGCACCGGCAAGTCCGGCCTGGCCGCCGCCCGGCTGCTGGACGTGCTCGGCGCGCGGGTGCGCGTGGTCGACCGCGACGAGTCGGTCACCGAGGCGAAGCTCGGTCCCCTGGCGGGCAAGGCGGAGCTGGTGGTCGGCCCCCACGAGAAAGGCCACTTCGCGGACGCGGACGTCATCGTCCTCTCGCCCGGCGTGCCGGTCAGAAAGCTCGCCCCGGTGCTCGAAGGCGTCCCGGCGCGGAACGTGGTCTCGGAGCTGGAGTTCGCCTCCTGGTTCATCGAGGCCCCGATCCTGGCCGTGACCGGGTCCAACGGCAAGACCACGACCACCACGCTCATCTCCGAGATCCTGGAGAAGGCCGGACGCCGCGTGTTCACCGGCGGAAACATCGGCGTGCCCCTGTGCGAGTACCTCCTGGACATGGAGCCGGCCGAGATCATCGTCCTCGAGGTCTCCAGCTTCCAGCTCCAGAACTGCCTCCGGTTCAAGCCGCACGTCGGCCTGTTCCTGAATTTCTCGGCCAACCACCTGGACTACCACGCGGACCTGGACGAATACCTGGACGCCAAGCTGCACCTGTTCAGCCGGATGGGTCCGGAGGACATCGCCCTGCTGCACGAGTCCCTGCACCCGCTGCTGGACGGACGGTCCTTCACCGAGGCGCACATCGAGTGGTTCGGACCCACGAACCGGTTCGAGGCCCCGCACCTCCTGGGCGAGCACAACCGCTCCAACGTGGAGGCCGCCTGGCAGGCCGTGAAGCGGTTCGGGGTGAGCGAGGAGCAGGCCGCCGAGGCCATCCGCGACTTCCGCCCCCTGCCCCACCGCATCGAGCCCGTGGCCGAGAGGAACGGCGTGCTCTACGTCAACGACTCCAAGGCCACCACCCTGGACGCGGCCGAGGCGGCCGTTCACGCCTTCGAGCGCCCGGTGCGCATCCTCATGGGCGGGGTGTGGAAGGGCGGCGACGTGGCCAAATTCGCCGAGGGCATCAAGGGCCGCGTGGCCGCCGTGGGGTTGTTCGGCGGCTCGCGCGAGATCCTGGAGCCGGAGCTGGCCAGACATTTTTCCGTGACCTGGGACGAGACCCTGACCGAGGCCGTCAGACGGCAGGCCGGTCTGGCCGCGCCCGGCGACGTGGTCCTGCTCTCCCCGGCCACCTCCTCCTTCGACCAGTACCACAACATGGCCGAGCGGGGCGCGGACTTCAAACGCGCGGTGGAGGGACTCCATGACTAACACGCTGAACGGCCGGAAGGCCGGAACCCCGGGCCGCATGGACTACTGGCTGCTGACCGCCACCCTGGTCCTGGCCGGGTTCGGCCTGATCATGGTCCTGTCCTCCTCGGGCATCATGGCCGAGCGCATCTACGGCGACACCTACTATTTCTTCAAGCGCCAGCTGATGTTCACGGGCGCGGGGCTCTTGGCCATGATCGTCCTGATCCGCATCCCGCCCAAGGCCATCTACTCCCTGACCTACCTCTGGGTCGGCCTGGCCATCGTCCTGCTCGCCCTGTGCATCTCTCCGCTCGGGGCCAGCGTCAACGGGGCCACCCGCTGGGTGCGCTTCGGCCCGTTCAACGTCCAGCCCCTGGAATACGCCAAGGTGGCCCTGGTCCTGTACCTGGCCTACTTCTTCGCCCGCAAGCAGGACCTGGTCCGAACCTTTTCCGTGGGCTTCCTGCCGCCCTTCCTGGTGACCGGCTTCCTGTGCGGCCTGCTCCTGCTCCAGCCGGACTTCGGCGGGGCCGTGGTCATGTGCGGCCTGCTCTTCTTCATGTGCCTGGTGGGCGGCACCCGGTTCAGCTACCTGTTCATCTCGCTGATCTTCGCGGGCGGCGCGGGCTGGATGCTGATCTCGTCCTCGCCCTACCGCTTCAAGCGCTGGACCGCCTTCCTGGACCCCTTCGCCTCGGCCCAGAACGAGGGCTACCAGCTGGTCCAGTCCCTGTACGCCTTCGGCTCGGGCAAGATCTTCGGCACCGGCATCGGCGCGGGCCAGCGCAAGCTCTTCTTCCTGCCCGAGGCGCACAACGACTTCATCATGGCCGTGGTTGGCGAGGAGCTCGGCTTCGTGGGCATGTCCCTGTTCTTCCTCCTGGTGGCCTTCTTCCTGTACCGCGCCTTCCGCGTGGCCATGAAGCTCGAGGACCTGCAGGACCGCTTCACCGCCTTCGGCACCACCTGCATCCTGGCCCTGGGCATGATCCTGAACCTGGCCGTGGTCCTCGGCACGGTGCCGCCCAAGGGCGTGGCCATGCCGTTCATCTCCTACGGCGGCTCCTCCCTGACCGTGTCCTTCATCTGCGCGGGCATCCTGCTGAACCTCTCCCGGAGGGTGAAGGCATGACCCTGGACCGCGTCATCCTGACCACCGGCGGCACCTGCGGCCACATCTTCCCGGCCCTGGCCGTGGCCACGGCCCTGCGCGAGTACAACCACGGCGCGCGCCTGCTGTTCATGGGCGGCCCCGGCCCCGAGGGCGACCTGGCCCGGAAGAACGGCCTGGAATTTCTGGAGCTGCCCGCCAGCGGGGTCATGGGCAAGGGCGTCACCGGCGTGCTCTCCGGCCTGGGCTGGCTCGGCACGGGCATCCCCAAGGCCCTCTACGAGGTCTGGCGCTTCCGGCCCGACGCGGTCATCGGCTTCGGCGGGTACGCGGGCTTCTGCCCGGTGCTGGCCGGACGCGTGCTCGGCATCCCCACGGCCGTGCACGAGCAGAACTCCGTGCCCGGCGTGACCAACAAGGTCCTGGGCCGGATGGTCCGGCGGGTGTTCCTGAGCTTCCCGGACACCATGGGCGTGTTCCCCCCGCAAAAGACCTTCCTGACCGGCAATCCGGTGCGGCCCGAGATTTTCAAGGCGGGCGAACGGCGGCGCGGCCGGACGCCCGGCAAGCGGCTGTTCGTCTTCGGCGGCGGCCAGGGGGCACGGCCCATCAACGACGCGGTCATCGAGGCCCTGCCGACATTCATGGAGGCCGGGATCACCCTGGTCCACCAGGCGGGCCGAATCGACTTTTCCCGCGTGCGCGCCGCGTATCAGGCGGCGGGCGCGGACCCGGCGCAGGTCCGGGAATTCATCGAGGACATGGGGGCCGAGTACGCGGCCTGCGACCTGGTTGTCTGCCGGTCCGGCGCGTCCACGGTCTTCGAAATAGCGGCGGCGGGGGCCCCGGCCATCTTCGTGCCCTTCCCCCAGGCCACCCACGACCACCAGACAATGAACGCCCGCGCCATGTCGGACATCGGCGCGTCCGTGCTGCTGCCCCAGTCGGGGTTGAGCGGCGCGGCGCTGGCCGACCGCGTGCTCGGCCTGCTGGCCGACCGCGAGCGGCTGACAACCATGGAAACAGCGGCCCGGTCCATGGCCCGGCAATTCGCGGCCCGGGACATCGTGGCCGGGCTGGCCGCCATGGCCGGCGGGCAGGAGTCATAATTATGGCAGCACAGGGACCCTATCTCACCGTGGGCGGCGAAGCCTGCCCCGCCATGCGGGCCAGGGTGAACAACATCCACATGGTCGGCATCGGCGGCTCGGGCATGAACGGCATCGCCGAGGTGCTCATCAACATGGGCTTCAACGTGACCGGCTCGGACCTGGCCGCCTCGGCCGCGGTCCGTCGCCTCGAAAAACTCGGGGCCACGGTCTACATCGGCCACGGGGCCGACAACGTGGGCGACGCGGACGTGCTCATCAAGTCCACGGCCATCCCGGACCGGAACCCGGAGCTGGTGGCGGCCCGCGAGCGCGGCATCCCGATCATCCCGCGCGCCGAGATGCTGGCCGAGCTGATGCGCCTGAAGACCGGCATCGCCGTGGCCGGGACCCACGGCAAGACCACGACCACCTCGCTTCTGGCGACCATCTTCACCGAGGCGGGCCTGGACCCGACGGTCATCATCGGCGGGCGGCTGAACACCTACGGGGCCAACGCGCGGCTGGGCGAGGGCGACTACCTCATCGCCGAGGCCGACGAGTCGGACGGCTCCTTCCTGCGGCTGGCGCCGATCATCACCGTGGTCACGAACATCGACAAGGACCACATGGATTTCTACGACAACCAGGACGCCATCGACCTGTCGTTCATGCGCTTCATGAACTCCACGCCCTTCTACGGCATGAACGTGGTCTGCGGCGACGACGAGGGCGTGCAGCGGCTGCTCCCGCTGATCAAGCGGCCCTACCTGACCTACGGCCTGGGCAAGCAGAACAAGCTGCGGGGCGAGATCGTCAGCTCCCACCTGCGCTCCCTGTTCAAGGTCTGGCTGGACGGCGAGGAGTGGGGCGAGGTCACCGTGGCCCAGCCCGGCACGCACAACGTGCTCAACGCGCTGGCCTGCATCGGCGTGGCCCTGGAGGTCGGCCTGGACAAGGAGGAGATCATCCAGGGGCTGGGCAACTTCGGCGGCGTGGGGCGGCGCTTCGAGCGCAAGGGCGAGAAAAAGGGCGTCATCGTGGTCGACGACTACGGCCACCACCCGGCCGAGATCATGGCCAACCTGCGCACGGCCAAGGAGTGCTACCCGGACCGACGGCTGGTGGTCGCCTTCCAGCCTCACCGCTTCTCGCGCACCAAGGCCCTGTTCGGCGAATTCTGCAAGGCCTTCGGCGACGCGGACATCCTGCTCCTGACCGAGATCTATCCGGCCTCGGAGTCGCCCATTCCCGGCGTGTCCGGCCTGTCCCTGGCCCAGGGCATCAAGCAGGTCTCCGAGACCAAGGTCCAGTTCTTCCCGGACTTCGAGTCCCTGGAAAAGCGGCTCAAGGACCTCCTCCAGCCCGGCGACCTGTTCATGACCCAGGGCGCGGGCTCCATCTGGAAGATCGGCGAAAACTGGCTCGAACAGGCCGACGCGCCTGAAACCGGCAACGGAGACGAGGAGCTGTAGATGGCCCTGGAACTGACCGCCAACCCCCTGCTCTCGGAGCGGACCACCCTGCGCCTCGGCGGCCCCGCCGTGGTCGAGGCCGTGGTGCGCGGCGAGGCGGACCTTGACGATCTCTCCGCCTTTCTGGTCCGCGAGACCCTGCCACCCTTCGTCATCGGCGCGGGCAGCAACCTGCTGGCCACGGACGGTCCCCTGGAGCTGGCCCTGGTCCGCGTGGCCGACTGTCCGGGCCCGGAACGGGTGGAACGGGACGGCTCGACCCTGATCGTCCGCTGCGGCGCCGGGGTCCGGCTGCCCGGCCTGCTCGGCTGGGCGGAAAAGGCGGGCTTCAGCGGCCTGGAAGGCTTGACCGGCATCCCCGGCTCCGTGGGCGGGGCCGTGGCCATGAACGCGGGCTCCTACGGCGTGGAGTTCGGCGACCTGATCACCCGGGTGCGGGTCTGGACCCCGTCCGGCGGGCTCGCCTGGCTGGACCGCAACCAGTGCATCTTCGACTACCGCCACTTCTCCCCGGTCAAGCGGCCGGGCAAGTGCCTGGTCTGGGAGGTGGAGCTGGCCCTGCGCGAGTCCGAGCCCAAGGCGGTCCGCGCCGCCATGCGCGACGTCTACAGGAAGAAGAAGGCCACCCAGCCGGTCACGGCCCGGAGCGCTGGCTGCGTGTTCAGGAATCCGCCGGACAAGAGCGCGGGCAAACTCCTGGACAAGGCGGGCATGAAGGGCGTCCGGCTCGGGCACATGGCCTTCTCGGACGTGCACGCGAATTTTCTGGTCAACCTCGGGGGCGGCATCGCCGCCGACGCGCTGGAGCTCATGGACATGGGCCGTCGGCGCGTGGAGGAACAATTCGGCATAACTCTCGAACCGGAGGTCATCGTACTGTGAGCACCCTGACCATGGGCAAACAGAGCCGTCTGAACATCGGCGGAAAGCGCGCCGCGCGCGGCAACACCCGCAAGCGCAGGAAACCCGCCAACCCCCTGCTCATGCGGGACAACGCCCCGCGCAGGTTGGTCGGAGCGGGCCAGTTCATCATCCGCATGGTCATGCTCAGCCTGGTCCTGTCGCTCATCGCCGTGCTCGGCGTGGGGCTGCTCTACGGGTACCGCTACATCACAGCCCACCCCTATTTCGATCTCAAGGAGATCCGCGTGGCGGGCAACGACCGACTGAGCTACGAGACCGTGCTCAAGACCGCGGGCGTGCAGCCGGGCCT
Organism: Pseudodesulfovibrio mercurii; assembly: GCF_000189295.2. Taxonomy (NCBI): domain Bacteria; kingdom Pseudomonadati; phylum Thermodesulfobacteriota; class Desulfovibrionia; order Desulfovibrionales; family Desulfovibrionaceae; genus Pseudodesulfovibrio; species Pseudodesulfovibrio mercurii. The sequence goes on from NC_016803.1 coordinate 1,833,388, forward strand.
CAACTGCCTGGACATGAACGTGGGCGAGGTCAAGAACCGGCTGGACGCCAACCCGTGGATCGACTCCGTGACCGTGCGCCGCGAGCTGCCCGACCGGCTGCTCATCGACGTGCGCGAGAAGGTCCCGACCTTCTGGGTGCGCCAGGGCGACGGGCTGTACTTCGCCGACGCGCGCGGCCGGGTCATCGCGCCCATGCACCCAGGCGAGCAGGCCTCCCTGCCCATCCTGAGCGTGGCCGAGGACCTGCCCGACGGGCCCAAGGTGCTGTCCGGCATCCTCGAAAAGATGGCCTCGGGCGGGACCCCTTTCACCCAGGCCCAGACCGCCTGGATCAAGCTGACCAGCGCCCACGATCTCGAGATATACCTCGACGGCGCGGGCGAAGGCCGGGGGCTGACCGTGAAGCTGTCCATGGACCGCTGGGAGGTCCAGCTGGAACGGCTCAAGGTGGTCTGGCGCGACCTCATGCGGCGCAACGAATTCGACCAGGCCGCCATCATCGCGGCCAGCGGCGACAAGATCTGGATACAGAAGCGCGAGAACCCGGCAGCGGGCTAGGCGCAAAACCATATTTCACAGGGAACAACAGAGGAGTCAGCATGGCTAGAAACGATCTCATCGTGGGCCTGGACGTGGGCACCACCAAGATATGCACCGTGGTCGGCGAGGCCTCGGACAACGGCGTCGACATCATCGGCATCGGCACCGCCCCCTCCACGGGGCTGCGCCGGGGCGTGGTCGTCAACATCGAGAAGACCGTCCAGTGCATCAAGAAGTCCCTGGAGGACGCCGAACTCATGGCGGGCTGCGACATCCGCACCGTGTACGCGGGCATCGCGGGCAGCCACATCCAGGGGTTCAACTCCCACGGGGTCATCGCGGTCAAGGGCGGCGAAGTGACCCAGCGCGACGTGGACCGGGTCATCGAGGCGGCCAAGGCCATCGCCATCCCCATGGACCGCGAGGTGCTGCACACCCTGCCCCAGGAATTCATCGTGGACGACCAGCGCGGCATCGCCGACCCGCTCGGCATGGCCGGTGTCCGGCTGGAGGTCAAGGTCCACATCGTCACCGGCGCGGTGACCTCGGCCCAGAACATCATCCGCTCCTGCAACCGCTCGGGCCTGGACGTGTCCAACATCGTCCTGGAATCGCTGGCCTCGAGCAAGGCCGTGCTGTCGGCCGAGGAACGGGAGATCGGCGTGGCCCTGGTGGACATCGGCGGCGGGACCACGGACATCGCGGTCTTCTCCAAGGACTCCATCAAGCACACCAGCGTGCTGGCGCTCGGCGGCCACAACCTGACCAACGACATCGCCTACGGCCTCCGGACGCCCATGATGTCCGCCGAGAAGATCAAGATGGACTACGGCTGCGCCATGGCCGACCTGGTCACCAGCGAGGAGATCATCGAGGTCCCGAGCGTGGGCGGCCGCGAGTCACGGCGCATGAGCAAGCGCGTCCTGGCCGAGATATGCGAGCCCCGGTGCGAGGAGATTCTGGCCCTGGTGGACCAGGAGCTGATCAAGTCCGGGTTCAAGAACATGATCGCCGCCGGCGTGGTCCTGAACGGCGGCACGGTGCTCATCGACGGCATGCAGGAGCTGGCCGAGCAGATTTTCGATCTGCCCGTTCGCATCGGCGTGCCCGCGGAGGGCATCGGGGGGTTGGCCGAGGAAGTCAAGAGCCCCAAGTACGCCACGGCCGTGGGGCTGCTGCTCCACGGGGCCGAGGAGGAAGGACTGCACAAGAAGGTCCGGCCCTTCAAGATCCGCGACGATTCCGGCTTCGACCGCATCGTCGGCCGGATGAAGAAGTGGTTCTCGGACATCGCATAAACGAGGAATGATTTCGAGGATACAGGGAAACACGCAACAGGGAACTAACTGAGGAGGACACGGAAATGGAATATTTCGAAATCGAGCATGAATCCAACGCCAAGATCAAGGTCGTGGGCTGCGGCGGCGGCGGTGGAAACGCCGTCAACAACATGATCCAGTCCGCGCTCAAGGGCGTGAAATTCATCGTCGCCAACACCGACGCCCAGGACATCCACAAGTCCCTGGCCGAACACAAGATCCAGATCGGCGAGAAGCTGACCAAGGGGCTGGGCGCGGGCGCCAATCCCGAGATCGGCCGGTCCGCGGCCATGGAGTCCATGGACCAGATCCGCGAGGCCCTGGAGGGCTCGGACATGGTCTTCATCACCGCCGGCATGGGCGGCGGCACGGGCACCGGCTCCGCCCCGGTGGTGGCCCAGGTGGCCAAGGAACTGGGCGCGCTGACCGTGGGCGTGGTCACCAAGCCCTTCTACTTCGAGGGCAAACGCCGCCTGGAACAGGCCGAGGAAGGCACCCGCGCGCTGGCCGACGTGGTGGACTCCATCATCACCATCCCCAACGACCGTCTGCTCCAGCTGGCCGCCAAGAAGGCGTCCTTCTCCGACATGCTCAAGAAGGCCGATGAAGTCCTGTACTACGCGGTCAAGGGCATCGCCGACCTGATCACCGTGCACGGCCTGATCAACCTGGACTTCGCCGACGTCAAGGCGGCCATGTCCAACTCCGGCATGGCCCTCATGGGCACCGGCATCGCCTCGGGCGAGTCCCGGGCCAAGGAGGCGGCCATGAAGGCCATCACCTCCCCGCTGCTGGAGGACGTGTCCATCGAGGGTGCCAAGGGCGTGCTGATCAACATCACCTGCGGCCCGGACATGCTCATCGACGAGGTCTCCGAGGCCGCCGACATCATCTACAAGGAAGCCCACGACGACGCCGAGATCTTCTTCGGCACGGTCTTCGATCCGGACGCGGGCGACGAGATGCGCATCACGGTCATCGCCACGGGCATCGAGCCCGCCATGGAGGAACCCGAACCGGTCATGTCCAAGGCCGAACAGCAGAAGCTGCTGCTCCTCGGACCCCGGGGCGCGAACAAGGTCGCCGAGCAGCCGCGCCGCGCCGGGCACCAGCGGGTCCTGAACACGGACCGCAACATCCCGGCCTACCTGCGCAAGGCGGGCGGCGAACTGAACACCACGGAGTTGCCCACCCGGCAGGTCTCCCAGCGGGCGGCCATGGCCGGCCCCGGCGAGGAGGAATTCATCTTCGAGGAAGACAACCTCGACGTCCCCGCGTTCATCCGCAAGAACGTGGACTAGACGCATGATGCGGCGCGTGTAAGGGGGTGCCCCCATCGGTACCCGTACCCTGTATCATGGCGAGTCGGAGCCCAAGGCTCCCGACCTCGGAGGACGGCTGCCCGTGGCGCTGGCCGTCCCCGGAGGCGACAAGGCGGCTTTGTCCGCGCTCGGCTGGCAGTCCGTGTACCGGACCCTGGCCGAGGCGCCCGGACTGGCCGTGGAGCGGGTCTTTCCCGACAAGCTGGGAACCACCGAGGGACAGGAGCCCCGGACGCGCGAATCCAACAGCCCACTATCCTCATTCCCTGTAATAGCCTGGAGCATCACGTTCGAGGAGGATTTCCTCAGCCTTCCTCGAACGCTCCGGGCAGCGGGCGTTCCGCCGCTTGCGGCGGAACGCCCATCTCTGCCCCTGGTCGTGGCCGGGGGGCCCATCGCCTTTCTCAACCCCGCGCCCATCGCCCCCTTCGTGGACTGCTTCTGGGTGGGCGAGGCCGAGGAGCGCTTCCTCGATTTTTTCGAAACCCTGCGCAGGATGGTCTTTGACGGCGCGGACAAGGAGGCCATCCTCGACGCGGTCAAGGACATGCCGGGCGTGTACGCGCCGGGCCGCTCCAGGACTCCGGTCAAGCGCATCGTCTCGGGCGGGCCGGGGGTGCTGACCGACCCCGCCTTCTCCTGCTTCATCTCGGGCCGGGCCGCCTTCCGCGACACCCTGCTGCTCGAGGTCAACCGGGGCTGCCCCTACGGCTGCCGCTTCTGCGCCGCGGGCTACATCTACCGCCCGCCCCGCCACGCCGAGCTGGCCGAGCTCGAACGCATCGTGGAGCTGGCCGACCCGCCCAAGGTGGGGCTGGTGGGCACGGCCCTGACCGACTGGCCGGACCTGCTCCCCTTCCTCAAGTGGCTGCACGAACGCAAAAAGAAATTTTCGCTCTCGTCCATGCGCGCCGACGGCGTCACCGAGGAGCTGCTGGTCTACCTGCGCGAGCGCGGCATCCGGACCGTCACCCTGGCCCTCGAAGGGGCCTCGGAGCGGCTGCGCCGGATGATGAGCAAGAAGCTCGATCCGAACGACTTTCTCAACGCGGTCCGGCTGTGCGCCCGGTACGGCGTGAACCACCTGAAAATCTACATGATCGCGGGCTGGCCCGGCGAGACCGACGAGGACTACGCCGAGCTGGCCGGGTTCCTCGGCGAGATCGTGCGCATCCGCTCCGAGGAACCGGGCGGGCGCAAGAAGCAGTTCATGCGCATCACCATCGGGGTCAGCTCCCTGGTGCCCAAGCCCTTCACCCCGTTCCAGTGGGCCCCCATGCTCTCCGAGGACGCCCTGAACGCGCGCATGAAGTCCCTGGAAAAGCTGGTCAAGCCGTACAGGGGTGTGACCCTGCAACACGACGACCCGTTCCAGGCGCGGCTCCAGGGGCTGCTCGCGCGCGGCGGCGAGGAGCTGGCCGGGTTCATCCTCCTGGCCGCCGACCACGGCGGCTGGAAAAAGGCCCTCAAGCTGTGGGACGGCGACCCCGCCGCGATTCTCGACCGCGAGCGCGGCCGGGACGAGCCCTTCCCCTGGGAGGTCGTGGACATCGGCGTCCGGCGCGAACACCTGTGGAAGGAATGGGAGCGCGCCAAGGAAGCCCGCGTCACCCCCGGCTGCTCCCCCAACGGCTGCGCCCGGTGCGCTGGCTGCGGCATGGAAACGACCGCGCCCTAGCCCTTGGCGAAGCGGAGGGCAGCCCCGCCGCTTTTTCTCGCCCCCGGCACCCGATATGTGCTATTCTCCGGGCATTGGACTCTGTTCAAACCAAGGAGAACGCCATGAAGCAATTCCTCATCATATTGTCGTTGCTGCTGATTCCCTACACCGCCCTGGCCGCGTCCGGTCAATCGGTGGACTATGAGATCAACGGACAGACCTTTGAAGGATACTACGTCAGCCCGGCGGACAAGGCCCCGCTGGTCTTCCTGGTTCACGACTGGGACGGGCTGACCGACTATGAGGTCAAGCGGGCCAGGATGCTCGCGGACCTGGGCTACGCCGTGTTCGCCGTGGACCTGTTCGGCAAGGGCGTGCGACCCACGGAGACCGCCGACAAGAAGAAGCTGACCGGCGCGCTGTACGCGGACCGCCAGCTCATGCGCACGCGGCTCATGGCCGGGCTGAACAAGGCCGCCGACCTGGGGGCCAACCTGTCCGACGCCGTGGCCATGGGCTACTGCTTCGGCGGCACGGCGGTCCTGGAGCTGGCCCGGTCCGGGGTGAACCTCAAGGCCTTCGTGCCCTTCCACGGGGGCCTGGCCACGCCCGAGGGCCAGGACTACACGGCCGTCAAGGGATTCATCCTGGTCTTCCACGGCTCGGCGGACCAGTCCGTGCCCATGAGCCAGTTCGCGGCCCTGACCAACGAGCTGGAGGCCGCGCACATCCCCCACGAGATGACCACCTACTCCGGCGCACCCCACGCCTTCACGGTCTTCGGCTCGGACCGCTACCGCAAGGACGCGGACGAGAAGTCCTGGGCCCGATTCACGCAGTTCCTGGGCCAGACCCTGAAGTAGTCCCGCCCGGGACAACAAAAAGCCCTCCCCGTCGGCCGACGGGGAGGGCTTTGTCATTGCGTTGGGACGCGATCTACCAGGCGAAGAGCGGGAATTCGCGGGCGAACTCCTCGACTTCCTCGGCGATGCCGGCCAGGGCCTGGTCGTCGTTCATGTTGTCGAGCGCGGCCACGATGGCCTCGGCGACCACGATCATGTCCTCCTCGATCATGCCGCGGGTGGTCAGGGCCGGGGTGCCCAGCCGGATGCCCGAGGTCTGGAACGGGGACTTGGTCTCGAACGGGATGGTGTTCTTGTTGGCCGTGATGCCCGCCTTGTCCAGGGCGATCTGGGCGTCCTTGCCGGTGTAGTCCTTCTCGGACAGGTCAACCAGCATCATGTGGTTGTCCGTGCCACCGGAAACGAGCTTGTAGCCCGCCTCGGTCAGGGACGTGGCCAGCTGCTTGGCGTTCTTGACCACCTGCTGCTGGTACTCCACGAAACCGGGGGACAGGGCCTCGCCGAAGGCCACGGCCTTGGCCGCGATGACGTGCATGAGCGGGCCGCCCTGAATGCCGGGGAAGATGTTGGAGTTCAACTCCTGGCCCAGGTCCTCGGAGCTCAGGATCATGCCGCCGCGCGGGCCGCGCAGGGTCTTGTGGGTCGTGGTCGTGGTGTAGTGGGCGTATTCGATGCAGGACGGGTGCTCGCCCGCGGCGATCAGACCCGCGATGTGGGCCATATCGACCATGAGCTTGGCCCCGACCTCGTCGGCGATGGCCCGGAACCGGGGAAAGTCGATGATGCGCGGGTAGGCGGAAGCGCCCGCGATGATCATGGTCGGCCGGTGCTCCTTGGCCAGGGCCTCGACCGCGTCGTAGTCGATGGTCTGGGTCTCGCGGTCCACGCCGTAGTGCACCATGTTGAAGAGCTTGCCCGAAAAGTTCACCGGGGAACCGTGGGTCAGGTGGCCGCCGTGGGACAGGTCCATGCCCATCACGGTGTCGCCGGGCTTGCAGGCCGCGAAGTACACGGCCATGTTGGCCTGGGAGCCGGAATGGGGCTGGACGTTGGCGTAGGTCGCGCCGAACAGCTCCTTGGCGCGGTCGCGGGCCAGGTCCTCGACCTCATCCACGAACTCGCAGCCGCCGTACCACCGCTTGCCCGGATACCCCTCGGCGTATTTGTGGGTCATGACCGACCCCTGGGCCTGGCGCACGGCCGTGGACACGAAATTCTCGCTGGCGATGAGCTCCAGCTTGGAGACCTCGCGGTCAATCTCGTCGGCAATGGCGGCAGCAACCGCCGGGTCCTGGATAAACAGCTCTTCCATGGTGATATCCTCGTTGAGTAAAATGTGGATGCGAATGGCTTCCCAGCCCAAGCGGGGACTCGGGCGATCCTCGCGCCACCTCGACGGTCACGGCTTTTTCACCGCTCCCGGCAGGCGCTCCCGCCGTGCCCCGTGCACTGGAGATCCGTCCTTATATCAATACGGAACACTCGTTCAAGCTGTCCCGGTTGTGCCGTCGGGAGGGAGGAATGCCTCCGGCGGCCAGGGCGCTGCCCTGGACCCGCTCAAGAACCTTTTGGAAAAGGTTCTTGAGAATCTCCAAAACTTTTTATCGCCGCTTCGCGGGGTGCGGCGGCCACCCTTACGCCCGCCCCTTGTATCCGGCATATAGACGGTTAGGCAAGAACGTTTGGACCAAAATCCGAATTTCCTTCACCCCGCCGCCGGAGACTCCAACAAAAAAGGGCCGCTTGAGCGGCCCTTTTGCGATCGATGATCGTCGGTTATCCGGCGAACCGTTTGAACAGGACGCAGGCGTTGGTGCCGCCGAAGCCGAAGGAGTTGGACAGGGCGTATTCGGCCTGCATCTCCCGCGGTCCGTCGGCGCAGACGTCGAGGTCGCATTCGGGGTCCGGGTTGTCGCGGTTCATGGTGCCGGGGATGATGCCCTCGGCCAGAGTCTTGACCGCGAAGACCGCTTCCACGCCGCCCGCCGCGCCGAGCAGGTGCCCGATCTGGGACTTGTTGGCGCAGATCTTGATGTCGTAGGCGTGGTCGCCGAAAACCTTCTTGATGGCCCGGGTCTCGCAGAGGTCGTTCAGATAGGTGGAGGTCCCGTGGGCGTTGATGTGGTCGATGGCCGAGGGATCGACCTTGGCCTCGCGCAGGGCGGCGGCCATGGCGTAGGCCATGCCGGAGCCGTCCTCGGGCGGGGCGGTCATGTGGTAGGCGTCGCCGGACGCGCCGTAGCCGACCACTTCGGCCAGAATCCTGGCGCCGCGCGCCCGGGCATGCTCCAGGGACTCCAGGAGCAGCAGGCCGCAGCCCTCGCCCATGACGAAGCCGGAGCGGTCCTTGTCGAAGGGACGCGAGGCCTTTTCGGGCTCGTCGTTGCGCACGGACAACGCCTTCATGGCGTTGAACCCGGCCACAGCCAGGTGGGAAATGGTCGATTCGGCCCCGCCGCAGATCATGGCGTCCACGCGGCCCATGGCGATGTCCGTATAGGCCGTGCCGATGCCGTGGGTGCCGGAGGCGCAGGCCGTGGTGGTGCAGATGTTCGGCCCCATGGCGCCGGTCTCGATGGACACCTGCCCGGCGGCCATGTTGGCGATGATGATGGGGATGAAGAAGGGCGACACCTTTTTGGGGCCGCGCTTCAGCAGCTTCTCGTGGCATTCCTCGATGCTTTCGAGGCCGCCGAGGCCGACGCCGATGATGGTCCCGACGCGGGGGCGCTCCTCCTCGGGAATGGTCCAGCCCGCATCCTGAAGGAGCATGCGCGAGGCGGCCACCGCGTACTGGGTGAACGTCTCCATGCGCTTGACTTCCTTCTTGCCGATGTACTGCTCGGGATCGAATCCCTTGACCTCGCCCGCGATGGTCGTGGCGTAGTCCGTGGTGTCGAACTTGGTGATCTGGCCGATGCCGGATTTTCCGGCCAGGAGGTTCTGCCAGCTGGTCTCGACGTCATTGCCAAGCGGCGTGACGGCGGCAACACTGGTAACAACTACCCTGTTCATAGTACCTGCCCGTTAAATCTATTTTGTACAACAAAAGGAGCGTCTTACACCGCCATGGTGCGTAAGACGCTCACAATGATATGGACGTTGGTTCCGTCAAGCCTACAGGGCCTTTTCGATGTGCGAAATGGCGTCGCCGACCTTGAGGATCTTCTGGGCCTCTTCGTCATCGATCTCCAGGTCGAATTCCTCTTCCATGGCCATGATCAGTTCGGTCAGGTCCAGGGAATCGGCGCCCAGGTCTTCGACAAACGCGGCGCTCTCGACGACTTCGTCTTCGGACACACCCAGCTGATCCACGATGATCTCTTTCACTTTCGTTGCTACGTCGGACATGATTTCCTCCACTACACAAATGAGTTTTTTTCTTGATTACATGTACATGCCGCCATTCACGCCCAGCACCTGGCCGGTGATGTACCCGGCTCCGGGGCCGGCCAGGAAGGAGACGGCGGCCGCGATATCCCCGGACTGCCCGAGGGTTTTTAATGGAATTTGTTCGAGCATGGCTTCGACCACCTTTTCGGGCAGTGCCGCAGTCATGTCGGTCTCGATGAAGCCCGGGGCCACGGCGTTGACCGTGATGTTGCGCCCGGCCAGTTCGCGGGCGGCGGACTTGGTCAGGCCGATGAGGCCCGCCTTGGCCGCGGCGTAGTTGGCCTGGCCCGCGTTGCCCATCTGGCCGACCACGGAGGTGATGTTGACGATCCGGCCGAAGCGCTGCCGGCCCATGATCTTGGACGCCTCCTTGAGGAAGACGAAGCAGCCGGTCAGGTTGATCTCGATGACCTTGTCCCAGTCCTCGTCCTTCATGCGCATCATCAGGCCGTCGCGGGTGATGCCCGCGTTGTTGACCAGGACCGCGAGCTCGACCTTGCCCTTGATCTCGTCGGCGAAGAAGGCGGCCACGGCCTCGCGGTCGCCGGAATCGAGCTGGAAGGCGCGGGCCTTGCCGCCCGCCGCCTCGATGGTCTTGACCACTTCCTCGGCGGCCTCGGGACGGCTCACGTAGGTCAGATAGACCTCGAAGCCGTCGGCGGCCAGCCTCTCGGCCACGGTGCGGCCGATGCCTCGGGAACCGCCCGTAACCAGGGCGACATTGGGAAGATCGCTCATCGAATACCCTCGTGTCGTTCGCTTGTGGTCAGGACCCAATATACCAATTGGTCACGGACTGCAAATTGGCCTTCGGATCGTAACCAGAAAGTTTATTCCCCATCCGCCCGCAAAAAGCAAACAAACAGGTGTTTCAAAATCCTAGAACCGAATCAGGGCCGCGCCCCAGGTGAACCCCCCGCCGAAGGCCGGGATGAGGACCAGGTTGCCCGGCTTGATGAAACCGGTGTGCACGGCTTCGGCCAGGGCCACGGGGATGGCCGAGGCGGAGGTGTTGCCGTACTTGTGGATGTTGGAAAAGACGCGTTCCTCGGGGATGTCGAAACGGCGGCCCACGGCGTCGATGATGCGGTAGTTGGCCTGGTGCGGCAGGAGCACGTCCACGTCGGACTTCGCGAGCCCGTTGCGTTCGAGGATGGCCTCGGAGATGTCGGTCATGCTGCGCACGGCGTGCTTGAAGACCTCGCGGCCCTGGAACTCGACGAAATATTCCGGCCCAACGGCCTCGCCCAGCTTGTAGGAGTAGGCCGAGCCGCCGCCGTTGACCGTGAGCAGGTCGCCGAGGGACCCGTCGGCGGCGAGCATGATGTCCAGGACCTCGGGGCCGTCGCCGGGCTCGCCGGCGGTCAGGACCGCCGCCCCGGAGGCGTCGCCGAACAGGACGCAGGTGGCCCGGTCCTCCCAGTTCATACGCCGGGTGACGACCTCGCTGGCGACCACCAGGATCTTGGCCTTGGGCTCCAGGCAGAGCAGGCCGCGCGCGGTCTGCAGGGCGTACAGGAAGCCGGAGCAGGCGGCGGCCACGTCCATGCACATCTGCCCGGTGATGCCGAACTTCTCCTGCAACCGGCAGGCGGCGGACGGGATCATGGAGTCCGGAGTGAAGGTGGCGCAGAGGATGTGGGTCAGCTCCGAGGGGTCGATGCCCGCCTCGGCCAGGGCCTGCTTGGAGGACTCGAAGGCCATGTCGGAAGAGGCCTCGCCCTCGGCGGCCACGTGCCGTTCCTTGATCCCGGTGCGGGTGGTGATCCACTCGTCCGAGGTGTCTACGATCTTTTCAAGATCGGCGTTGGTCAGGACCTTTTCAGGTGCGTACAGGCCAAAGCCGCGAAGGATGAAACTGGTCATGGGATGGGTGTTTATGCCAATGGTAAGGCGCGGTCAAGCTGCGCAAGATTTTTCACATCCCGCGGGGTGCGGGAGGCGTCAGGCCGCGTTCCTGTCGGGCTTGGCGGCCAGTTCCTTGTGGGCGGCCAGCCCCTCGGCCAGGTGGCCGTGGACATTGTTGCGCACGCTGGTGGCGGCCATACGGATGCAGTTGGTCACGGCCAGTTCGTTGGACTTGCCGTGGGCCACGATGACGATGTCGCGCAGGCCGAGCAGGGGCGCTCCGCCGTATTCGGCGTAGTCCACGAGCTTCTTGAACCGCTTGAACGCCCCGAAGGAGAGCAGCGTGCCGAGCATGGACAGCCAGCTCGACTTGAGTTCGTCCTTGAGGATGCGGCTCAGGGAGCGGGCCAGCCCCTCGGAGAGCTTCAGGGCCACGTTGCCCACAAAGCCGTCGCAGACCACGATGTCCACCTCGCCGGTGAAGATGTCGCGGCCCTCGACGTTGCCGATGAAACGCAGTTGGGAGCGCTTGAAGAGCTCGAAACCCTCGCGCACGGCGGCGTTGCCCTTGCCCTCCTCCTCGCCGATGGACAGGATGCCCACGGACGGGTTGTCGAAGCCCAGGACGTGCCGGGCCAGGACGTCGGCCATGAGGCCGAACTGGAGCAGGTGCTGGGGCTTGGAGTCCACGTTGGCCCCCACGTCGATGAGCACCACGGGCTTCTTCTCGGTGGGCATGATGCCCGCCAGGGCCGGGCGCAGGACGCCGGGAATGCGGCCCAGGACGAACATGCCGCAGGCCACGGTGGCCCCGGAATGTCCGGCCGAGACCACGCCGTGGGCGCGGCCTTCCTTGACCAGGCGGCAGGCCACCTGGATGGAGGAGTCCTTCTTGCGTCTGAGCGCGTCGGCGGGCTTGTCGTCCATCTCGACCACCTGGGAGGCATGGACGATCTCGATGTCCAGCCCCTTGGCGTCGAGCTTGTCCAGCTCGGCCCGGACGCGCTCCTCGTCGCCGACGAGCACGATGGAGATGCCTTCGCGCGCGGCGGCCACCGCGGCGGGCACAACGATGCGGGGCCCGTAATCGCCCCCCATGGCGTCCACGGCGATGCGCGGCGCCAGAATCGGCTCGTTGCTAGGCATCTTCGCCGTCGATCACCTGACGGCCCTTGTAGGTGCCGCAGACGGAACAGGCGCGATGGGGCAGAGTGGGTTCACCGCACTCGCAGTAGATGACGTTCGGAGTGGCGACCTTGTCGTGGGCGCGGCGCATTCCCTTGCGGGACTTGGACGTTCTTTTCTTGGGGACAGCCATGATATATACCTCGTATTGATTTGTTCTCAACCATATGCCGCGAAGCATGACTCCGGGCAAGGGGCGTTACTTTATCTTCAAGTCGCGGAAAACCGCAAGCCTTTCGTCGCCCTCTTCCGGCTGGCAGGTGCACTGGCCGGTATTGAGGTTGGCGCCGCAGCCGGGGCAGATGCCCGCGCACTCCTCGGAGCACAGGGGCTTGAACGGCAGGGCCAGGGCGAACTCCTCCCAGAGGATGGCGCCTATGTCGAGCTGCAGGAGGCCGTTCTCCACGCGCATGCGCGGCTCGCCATCGCTCTCCCCGCCGTCGGGCAGTTGCTCGAAGGCGTCGAACTGCGCCTCGATGGCGTAGTCGAAATACTCGGCGCAGCGGTCGCAGGCGAGCTGCACGGAGCCGGTGAGCGTGCCGCGCACCAGGGCCCCGTCGTCGGACTGGGGCAGGACCGAAAACTCGGCCACCAGGTCGCGGCCGGGCCTGAGGTCCAGCTTGAACCGACGCCACGCATCGCGCCAGAAGTCCTGATCGTCGAAGGTGAAGTCCTTGCCCTCTGCGGCAATATCGCTGATCGTCAGCCAGTTCTCGACCATGATGTTCTCCGTGTTCACCGCCCGGCTCCGAGGCCGGACAACCGGTGCTTCCTATATGGTAATAAAATCCCCTGTCAAGAAAAAAACCCTTGCCATTTGTCGCGGGGCTCGGTAAGGATTCTCTCCCGCCGCTCGGAGAAGCTACCATGATCCGGCGACGCTGAACAAACGAAAACGAACTATTTCCTTAAGAATACACCAGGAGGTCGCAATGTCCCAGGTTTGCGATATTTGTGGAAAGGGTCCCCAGACCGGCAACAACGTCAGCCACTCCCACATCAAGACCAAGCGCCGCTTCATGCCCAATCTGCAGAAGGTGCGCCACCAGCTTGAGTCCGGCCAGGTCGTGTCCATCAAGGCCTGCACCCGCTGCATCCGCAACGGCGCCGTGGTCAAGCCCGTCGCCAACAAGACGACCGAATCCTAGGCCGCCACACTTTTCGAGTGCAAGAAGTTGCCGCCGACACGAATCGGCGGCAACTTTTTTGCGTCCCGTGACCGGCGCGGCCCGACGCATCGCGCCGCTCCGCCGTTCCCATCCCCGACTCGCCCGGCCCCACCTCTCCCTGTGCAGAATTTTTCCGGCCGGGGGCGCAAATGATTGCACATTTGCACTTTTCCCGTCATCGCCTGTTTCAATCAACACCCTGAAATAACAGCTTAACCCATTTGGCACGCTCCATGCTTTTCCCAGGGCAAACACGCTCTGGAGGCATCATGGATTATTTCACTGCATTCGGGAACTGGTGTCCCGGTCCGGGACTGTGGCACGGCGGAGGGTTCGGGGGCTGGGCCGGGTCCATGGGCATGGGCTTCGGTTTTCCCTTCGGAGGAATTATCCAGCTGTTGATCCTCGGCCTGATCGTCTATTTCACGGTGCGCCTGTTCCGCAGACCCGCCACACACTCGGGACCGGGCACGCCGCAGGATGTCCTCAAGCGCCGCTACGCCTCCGGCGAGATCGACCGGGAGACGTACCGCGCCATGAAGGATGAGCTCGGCAACAGCTAGGACATACACACCTCCCCATGTAAAGGCCCCCGCCGGAACGTTTCCGGCGGGGGCCTTCCCTTTTCTCTGGATCGGCGCGCGGCCTACAATTCGACCGCCCGCCGGATGCGGGCCAGGCTCTGCTCCTTGCCGAGCACGACCATGGTCTCGAACAGGCCCGGAGACTGGGTCTTGCCGGTGATGGCCACGCGGATGGGCTGGGCGATGACCTTGAATTTGATGCCCTTCTCCTCGATGAACGCCTTGTGCAGCTCCTCCAGGGCGGGCTCGGTGAACTCGGCCAAACCCTCCATGCGCTCGGCGATCTCCTCAAGCATGGGCTTGGTCTCGGCGGTCAGGAACTTCTGCACGGCGGCCTCGTCGTAGGCCAGGAACGAGGCGTCCACGATGAACGGGCGCGCCTGTTCAAGCATATCGAGCACGGACTTGGACCGGGGCTGGAGCAGCGGCGCGATTTTGGCGAACCGGGCGCGGCTCACGGACTTGGCCTCCTCCTCGCCCACCTCGCGGGCCAGGAAGTCGCAGAGCAGCCCGGCCAGACGGTCCGGGTCCGCCTTCTGCATGTACTGGCCGTTGACCCACTCGAACTTGGTCAGGTCGAAGACCGACGGCGAGTTGCCCAGGCCGTCCGTGGTGAACAGCGCGACCATCTCGTCCATGGTGAACAGCTCCTGGTCGCCGTGGGACCAGCCCAGCCGGGCCAGGTAGTTGGTCACGGCCTCGGGCAGGTAGCCCATCTTCTCGTACTCCATGACCGACAGCGCGCCGTGGCGCTTGGAAAGCTTCTTCTTGTCCGGACCCAGGATCATGGGCACATGGCCGAACTCCGGCACGTCCCAGCCCAGGGCGCGGTAGATGAGGATCTGGCGCGGGGTGTTGTTGACGTGGTCGTCGCCACGCAGCACGTGGGTCACGCCCATGTCGTGATCGTCCACCACCACGGCCAGGTTGTAGGTCGGCGTTCCGTCGGAACGGCGCAGGATCATGTCGTCCAGCTCGGCGTTCTCCACCGAGATGAACCCCTTGACCATGTCCTTGTACCCGGTGGCGCCCTCCAGCGGGGCCTTCAGCCGGACCACGCCCGAGGTCAGCCCCTTGTCCCGGCAGGTGCCGTCGTACTTGGGCTTGCGGCCCTCCCGCATGGCCGTCTCGCGCATGGCGTCCACCGCCTCCTTGCTGCAGTCGCAGTAGTAGGCGTGGCCGGACGCGATCAGCTGGTCGATGACCTCGTTGTGCCGGTCGGCCCGCTCGGACTGGAAGACGATCTCGCCGTCGTGCGCCAGCCCCAGCCAGCGCATGGAATCGATGATGGCGTCCGTCGCGGCCTGCGTGGAGCGCTCGCGGTCCGTGTCCTCGATGCGCAGGCGGAACTCGCCGCCCATGGACCGGGCCAGGAGCCAGGAAAACAACGCGGTGCGCGCACCGCCGATATGCAGGAACCCCGTGGGGCTCGGCGCGAAACGGGAAACGACTTTGCTCATGAAATGCCTCCGGCGGCTTAAGAACCTTTTGAAAAAGGTTCTTGAGAATCTCCAAAACTTTTTGGCGCCGCTTCGCGGATGGTGCGAACGCGGCGATCATTACAAATATATGGGTCGCCGACGCTCCCCGAGGGATGCCTCCGGCGGCCAGGGCGCTGCCCTGGACCCGCTCAAGAACCTTTTGGAAAAGGTTCTTGAGAATCTCCAAAACTTCTTCTGTGCCTTCGGCAGGGCCGTGCGTCGGCCCGCATCCGTGCCCCGCCCTTCGGGATGCCGGGCACCGTCCCCACGAAAACCGCTCCCCTTCGCGAAGCGACACAAAAAGTTTCGGGGGGAGCGGAGGGATGGGGGGCCGGGGGAGGCATCTTCCTTACTAAACGGCTTCGACGCCCTTCACTTCGGGGATTTCCTTGAGGATGATCCGTTCGATACCGTTCTTGAGGGTCATCTGGGACATGGGGCAGCCCTTGCAGGCCCCGGTCAGGCGGACCTTGACGATGCCGTTGTCGGTGACCTCAACCAGCTCCACGTCGCCGCCGTCGCCCTGGAGCATGGGGCGGACCTTGTCGAGCACGGCTTCCACTTTCTTCTGCATGACGAAACCTCCGTTCATTCGGGTTCGGACGGAACATCTACGGCCTGGCGCGCGAGTTGTCAAACCCGGCGCGCGCGGCGTGTCGTTGCGGAGGATGGGGACGCGGTTTCCGGCGGCCCGGCTAGCGGTCGAGGAGGATGGCGAAGGCCTCGTCCAGCTCCTCGTCCAGGTCCTCGACCATCTCGTCCATCTGGTCCGGGGTGAAGTTCATGGACGCCCAGACCTCGGCGGACGGGGGCTGGACAAAGAACTCGCCGCTGGAGCCGACGCCCAGGCCGGTGGCGATGGTCTCGGCGCAGTGGACCAGGAGCGGCTCGGGCTCCTTGTGGCCCGCTTTGGGCTGATGGTGTTCGAGCACGGCAGAGACCAGGATGTAGGGGAAATTCCACTTGCGCAGGAGCATGCCGCCCAGGGTGGCGTGGTCGAACCCGAGCAGGACCTTTTCCTCGGCGAACAGGACCACGTCCTTGGCCCGGGCATGGGCGTGCACGGCCGTGGCCCGTTCCGGCTCCACCTGGAGCAGGATGAGCTGGCCGATGTCGTGCAGCAGGCCGGAGACGAAGGCGCGTTCCGGGTCGCCCTTGCCGGTCATGCGGCACAGGCGGCGGGCGATCAGCCCGCAGCAGATGGAGTGCTTCCAGAACTGCTCCATGTCGATGACGTCGGCGGGCACGTCCTTGAACAGGGACATGACCGAGGTGCCCACGGCCAGGGTGGACAACTGGTTCACGCCGACCACGGTCACGGCCCGCGAGATGGTGTCGATCTGCATGGGCAGGGAGTAGAAGGCGGAGTTGACCATGCGCAGCAGGAAGGCGGTCAGGCCGGGGTCCTGGCCGATGATCTCGGCAAGGTCGTCGGCCGAGGTGGACCGGGAGCCGATGGCCTGTTGCAGTTCAAGGAAGACCTGCGGCAGGGCCGGGAGCTGGTGGTCGTGACGCAGGATGTCCAGCGGGTCCAGGGGCCGGACCTCGGGCAGGGGCGACTCGGCCTCGAGCACTTCGTACCGGTGCGGGTTCGCGGCCATGTCGCGGGCCACGCGCCTGACTCCGAGACGGGCCAGCCGTTTCAGGGAGTCGTCCGGTTTCTTGATGAACTTGAACCGCTTGGTCAGCAGTCTCTTCGCCGCTTCGAGGGCTTCGGGCGCAATCGCGGTCTCGGCCTTCACCCGGGAGCTTTCTTCTGCCATCAGTAGATCCTCAGTGGTTATGGAAGCCAGCCGTCAGCAACATAATAGAAAGCACGTAGAATATGAAGCGTTTTTTGCCCCGGAGGCACACGATCTAGAGCAGCTGGAAGTTGTATTGCAGCCGCAGCCGGACCTGGTAGCCGTCCCTGCCGCCCATGCTCTCGTCCGCGTCCTGGTAGGAGAAGCGGCTGAGCAGCGACATTCCCTTGAGGTCGCCGTCGAAGTCGTAATAGATGTCCAGGTCGTACTCGCTGCGATCATAGGTGGCATTGAAGCCCGTGTCCGGGGTGTCGCCGAAACCGGCCTTGATGTCCGCCCGGTAGCCGTCCCAGCCGATGCGCGAGAAGTCGTAGGCAACGCCGAGCAGGAGCGATTTCTCCCCGGCCCGGTTGAAGGAGTAGTTCATGAGGTTGTTGAAGAAGGGATAGACGCCCCAGGAGTTGCGGATGCCCACCGAGTCGTCCACGATGGACGCGCCCAGGTCGAAGGTGAACCCGCTGTACTTGACGGTGCCCATGAGGCCCAGCTCGCCCGTGTTGTAGCTGCCCGCCAGCTGTTCGCCCACGCTGTTCTGGCTCACGCCCTGTACGAGCACCGCGTACTCGACGCCCTCGGGATCGCCGAAGGTGTACTTGAACTGGGTGAAGAAGGTGTTGTCCAAGTCCGGGGCGTAGTAGTTCCAAAACCGCGTCGGCAGGTTGGCCAAGGGTTTCCAGTCGGCCCCGGTCATGAACACGCCCCGGTTGACGTCCGTGAGTCCGGCCACATTGCTCATGGACTTGAACGTATCGCTGTCGCGTTTCTTTTCCTTGTCCACCCAGAACACGGACAGCTCCAGGTTGTCGATGTCGCCGGACTTCAGGCCGTAGGCCTCGAAGCTCTGGGGCAGCATGCGGCTGTCGTTGCTGTTGATGAACGGGGTCTCGATGCGCTGCCGCCAGATGCGCGCCTCGGTCTTCTCATAGCGCGCCTTGACGTAGGCCTCGCCCACGACCGCAAAGCCCTCGTTGTCCGAGGTGAGCAGGCCGGTGCCGCCCTGGTCCGGCTGGTTCAGCTCGCCGGTCAGGGGGGCCGTGCCGTACAGGGCCACGCCCAGGCCGAGGTGGTCCTCAAGCCACGGGGTCTCGTACTTGAGCCAGCCGCCCAGGGCCAGGGACTCCTTGATGACGTCGAACTCCTGGCCCGTGCCCTTGTTGCGCTGGGTGAAATAGTAGAGCCGCGCCTGGCCCGTGACCGTGCCGTACGGGGAGACGGTCTTCTCCTCGGCGGCGAGGGCGGGCTGGGCGAGGACCAGGGACAGGAGGCAGGCCAGGACAAGGTGCGAACATTTCACGGACACGGCGACATTCCTTGGTTGAAGCGTTGAAACCGGGACGGACGCCCCTGGCGGGGCGAAAGCCTGTCCTCTTGTATGCCCCCGATTGCCCAAAGGATCAAGCCGGGAAAACATGATTGCCGATACTCACCGGTCTTCGCGCGGCAACCGCCGCGCCGCGCAGGGGCCTGCCGCACCCTTTTTCCGGAGTCCGTCAAAAGATGAAATGCGGGTTGTTCGCCTTTTCATGGCGCACGGTGGTCATGGGCCCGTGCCCGGAGTAGACGCGGGTGTCGTCGGGCAGGGTGAAGATGCGCGAGCGGATGGAGGAAAGCAGGGCCGAGGAGTCGCCGCGCGGCAGGTCGGTGCGGCCCACGGCGATCATGAACAGCACATCGCCCACGAACACGCACCCCGCGGCCGGAAAGAAGTAGGACAGCCCGCCCGGCGTGTGTCCCGGCGTGTCCAGGACGAGCATGGGCTGGCCGAGCACGGTGCGCCGCCCCGGCTCCAGGGCGGCGTAGGGGAAATCGATGTAGGGCGCGAACTCCCGGTTGCCGCCCGCCTCGAAGGAGAGGTCCCGCAGGAACTCGTCCTCCGCGCTGGCGAAGACCTGGGTCGGATGGGCCTCAAGGAGTTCCTTGACCCCGCCGATATGATCCAGGTGGAAGTGGGTCAGGTACACGCCCTCCAGGGCCAGGCCCAGGGCCTTGATGCGCTCGATCAACCGGCCCGGCTCCAGGCCGACGTCCACGACCACGGCGCGGCCGCCCATGGAGACCAGGTAGCAGTTGGTCTCGTCCGGTCCGAGGATGAAGGTCTCTATGGTCAGTCTGGCCATGGCTTGCCCTGTTCCGCCTGTCCGCGTATGCAGAAGATGACGTTAACGATTTCGCAAGGATAAGCATGCTGTACTTCCTGGGCAACTGTCAAATGGATTTCCTGTCCCGCTCCGTGGCCGGGCTCGGCCCGTCCGTGGCCCACTTCGAGCTGGCCTCGCCCATGACCCACGCCAGCCACCCGGACGGGGTCCCTCCCGCCCTGGCCAGCATGGTCCGCGAGCACCGGCTCGACGACGCGTTCAACGGCCGCCAGCCGGAATACCAGTTCGGCCGGTTCGACGTGCCCGGACGGGAAAACGAGCCGCCCGCCCTGCTGGTCGTGAACCTGTTCCACGAGACGGCCCCGCTCTTCCTGCACACGGAGGACGGCTTCATCTTTCACATGAACCCGGCGGCCTGGCGCGACGATCCGGCCCTGGCCGCCCGGATGGATGCCCGCTGCCGCGCCATCGCGCCCAACCCGGCCACCTACCTGACCCGGTTCGGCCGGTTCCTGGCCCTGCTCCGCGAGCGCTTCCCGGCCACGCCCATGCTCCTGGTCACCCGCCTGGGCCACTACCCGGCCTTCGGCCCGGCACCCTACTCCTACCTGGAGAACTGGGCGGCCCTGAGCCGCGAGGCCCCGGCCCACTACGCGGTCTGGGAGCGGGAGCTGGGCGTGCGCGTGCTCGACGCGAACCGCGTGTTCGGCGGCATCTGGCGGGAGTCGGATGACGGCATCGAGGCGCACTGCCCGTTCCTCAAGATCGAGCTCACGGAGCGGGACGGCGCGGTGATCGGCCTGCGCGCCTCGCGCGACGTGGAGCACGTGGGCCCGCTGTGGGCCGGGCTGGCCCGCAAGGTCGTGGCCTTCGCGGAGGGAGGGGAAATCCGCTACGCGGCGAACGAGACCGTGCCGCCCGAGTGGAACCGGCCATGGCAACCCTCGGTCCTGGACGACGAGGCGGTCATCGACCGCTTCGCCAGCGAGCGCAACTACCCCTGGGCCGAGGCCGTGGGCAGCTTCTTCATGGACCTCGCGCGCGACCGCACCCCCCTGCTGGCCGCGTCCGGCGAGTTCATGCCCGTGTGCCACAACACCCTGCACATGATCCGGGCCTACGGCCGCATCTTCAAAAATCCGCTCCTGGCCACCTTCTGCGACACCCACCGCCCGGCCGCCGAGGCCTTCACCGCCAACGGCCCCCTGTACCAAGCCGACTACCTGGCCCGCCTGGACGAAATCCGGGCGCATGCCCTGAGCTGACCGGGATCGCCGGGTCACCGCCCTTGTCGCCAAGGAGCGGAAGGCCATGCCTAACTTAATTATTTTACAGAGTATTCTTTCAGAATCCAGATGGAAGATGCGATCCAGAACAGACCCATCAGTACAAAAAGAATGCGCAATGCAACGGAATCAATAACGGGGGAGATAAACAAAGACAGCATGAAAAGTCCGGCAAAGGCTAGGTATCCACTAGTGATAAACCGAAAAAAACGGACTTTTTTCCAAGTAAAATAGCTTGCCGTGGAGAAAACAACAACGCTTGCAGCTGAGGCTGCAAATAATACAAGGTGTTCATGGAATTGTGTTAACTTTAAAATCTGAGTAATGACATATGACAAAATGATGATAATGTATAATAGTGATCTCATAGCTACTCCATACAATTTGACGTGGGGACAAATATTGTCCCCACGCTCTCAGTGCAGGCTATTTCCCAATCTTATTTTTAGCTTTGTTGTGGTGATAGTCTATGGTGTCTTTATCAGTACTGAACCTATAAGTACTCATGATGCCATCCCAAAGGCCAAAGCCATCTGCTTCATCATCAAGATTTTTCCTCATTTTCCAATCATTCTCATCTGTATATTCACTCTTTCGCTCCCGTAGCCCTTGTTTGATTTTTTTCTTGGTGTAATGCCCCATTAACGGTGTTGCGATCGGGTCGGGCAGCACTTCCACTATCGTTCTCCCTTTTGAGATTTGCTCCCCATACTCGTTTGTCCACAGCCCCGCCGGATCCACCCCGTTCACCGGGTCGTCCAGACAATACCCGTACCAGTCCGGGTCGCCGCCCTTGTCCCCGATGGGGTCCGGCGCGGTCCAGCGGCCGGTCCTGACGTCATAGTCGCGCCAGCCGAAGCGGACGAAGCCCAGGTCCCGGTCGTGGAGACCTCCCGCGAAGCCGATGGGCAGGCGATTTAACCGCCCTGCCGGATTGACAGGGCGGTTGTATTATTTGTTATTTCCCCGATTGCGGGATGGAGAACGGAGAATCCAAGCCAGGATGGGAATCCCAACGCCAATGACGATGAGTGAGCCGCCAAACAGTCGAGGATACAGGACAGGGACATCCCAACGATACATTTCCCCTTTGGACACACCGGCCACTCCGATAAAGACAAAGAGGGTTGCCATGGTTATTTCCCACAACTTGATTCGCTTCACCGTCTCTTCCTCCATACATCCACAATTTCCTCTACTCCTTTCCTAACACCACTTCCCGCCACTCCTGCAGGTGTTTGCGGAGGAGGACCCGGATCAAAAAAACCGGATACGAAATCTGCACCGGCCGCGAGCTTATCCGGATGCTGCATGGCCGCCCCTAAAACAGCGGGGGCCCCTTCGACCGCTCCCGCCACCACGATGGGGAGAGCCCCCGCACCTAAGGCGATCGCCGTATATTTTTGCAAATCCTTGTTGGTGGCAAAGGCGTCCGCCGTTTTGCTCAATGCCTTGCCAGCCCCCTTCACGCCCTTGGTAACGGCCTCACCGATACCGGCCGGGGCCTTGTCCCACAGCTTGCCGAAGCCCGCTTCGATTTTCTTCACGCCATCCCAAAATCCGCCTTCCAACCCCGCCGGATCAACCCCGTTCACCGGGTCGTCCAGACAATACCCGTACCAGTCCGGGTCGCCGCCCTTGTCCCCGATGGGGTCCGGCGCGGACCATTTGCCGGTCCTGACGTCGTAATCCCGCCAGCCGAAGCGGACGAAGCCCAGGTCCCGGTCGTGCAGGCCGCCCGCGAAGCCCTTGCTGACGGCCTGGATAGCTATTCCAAGTGTACCTCCGAAGAAAAAAGCATCGATCTTTTTTGGATGCCACGCATATTCAGTTCCTTGACCAAGTTGTTTTCTTTTGTGCTCAGCAGATAGTAAAAATTCAAAAATCCGGGGAGTACAATAATTACATTTTTTATCGTCATGTCCGTGTAGCTAGCCTGCCATATCCTGGCGTAGCGTATCTCATTGAATAATATTCTTCCTTTCCCGAACAATGAATTGTATTCAATGCAATCGTGGCGAAAGCTTTCTGGAAGGACTATACGGGCAAAAAAACGGAGTATAAAGATGCCAATAGGGATGAAAAGGATTGCAAGAGGAGTCGTCGGCAATATAAATACCCCAAAGAAAAGGCAACTCGTCCCGAAAGCGAAAAGAAATATCCTAAAAAACCAAATTGAAAACAGAACGCGGGCTTTTTCTTGCATTTTTCCTCCAAAGGCCGGGAGTATATTTCTCCCGGCCTTCTTTACTCTTTAGCGAATACCTCGTTTAGTCCCAAAGCGTTCGTCCATTCTTTTCCGGATTTGGCCGTCATACCAATCGCCAAATTTTGAAAACGGATTCTCGATGACGATGCTTTTCTCTTGTTTCACATGCGTCTCCATCGGAGGCGACCAGCCCGCACTTACCCCGAGGCTGGCAGATTTTCCGGTATAGCCATCTCCCTTGACCGCTTCCCCGCCCACTTCAGGCTTTAATCCCAAAATGGGAACAACGACTTTCCCACCTGCTTTGTTCGACGTTCCTTCCAACTGGCCTATGTCGGAAGCATTCGTTTTCTGATGAAAGGCTTCTCCTGACAGATTCCACCCGGATGATGCCCCATAGTCCATGAAAAGCTCGACACCGGAAGCTCCCTTTTCGTCAGTTACATAGGCTGCTCCCCCTCCTATGCTTCCGCCAAATCCGTCCAGAGATGCGGATATGCCGCTTCCCTTGGTTTCCAACCCCGCCGGATCAACCCCGTTCACCGGGTCGTCCAAACAATACCCGTACCAGTCCGGGTCGCCGCCCTTGTCCCCGATGGGGTCGGGCGCGGTCCAGCGGCCGGTCCGGACGTCATAGTCGCGCCAGCCGAAGCGGACGAAGCCCAGGTCCCGGTCGTGGAGGCCGCCCGCGAAGCCGAGGGGCAGGCGCAGGCTCGGGTTGGTGTCCTCGATGATCCCGCCAAAGGGATCGTACAGGACCTCCTTTATCACGTTTCCGTCCACGTCGGCAACCACGCGCAGGGAGCCGACCTGGTCATAGAACAGCCCGGCCACGGTCCCGTCGTCGCGGCGCATGGCGTAGGGCGTGCGCTCGCCCTCGCGGTAGGCGAACTCGTAACCGTGCCGCCCGTCGTGGAACGCGGCCAGGCGCACGAAATCGAGCCAATGGTAGACCTCGACCATCTGCCCATTCAGGTACTTGGCCGCGCGCCGCCCGTCACCGTCGTGGGCAAAGGTCAAGGCCTTGCCCCGGCCTTCCTCCTCGGCCTTGAGCAGCCGGTAGTCCGGGCTGTACTCGTACAGGGTGTACACGCCCCTGTCCGACCAGATGGACCGGAAGCCGCGCTCGTCGTGGGAATACTGCCCGGACCCGGCTCGCATCAGCCGGTTGTCCTGAGTATACTGGTAATCCCGATAATTCGGCCCGGTCGTGGCGGGCAGATAGTCCCGCACCCGGCGGCCCTCCCGGTCGTACCAGCACTGGCAGATGACCCGCCCGTCCAGTTTGGCCTCGATCAGCCGTCCGTCCCCGTCATAGGCGTAGGCCCAGACGGACTTCCGCCCCCTGACGGTCTCGATTTTCTCCACAATGTGCCCGTCCGGGTCGCGCCTCAATTCCAGGGTATACGGTATGCTCATTCGGCCTCCGTTGGTTTCGTCCCCGAGGCCCATCCCCGGGAATCCGAACCAGCATACCCCCGGTTTTCGCCAACACCCTGTTTTGTCGAAGAATGACGCCCAAAAGCGCCCGATAAGCATAAAAAAGCAACTTGACAGGGAGTAGGAATGCCTCCGGCGGCCAGGGGGGAAACTTTCGAGAAAGTTTCCCCCCTGGACCCCTCTTCAAAGCTTTTTGGCGCCGCTTCGCGGGGTGGGCACCCCCAACAAAAAGACCTCCGACTCAACATAGAGTCGAAGGCCCTGTCTTACCTCTTTGGAGCGATTCGGGTGCGCAGCACCCGACAGCGGCTCTCTCCCCCGCGCTCGCACTAGGCTTGCGAGAGTGGTGCAGCTGTGCATTTTCTTCCGGCCGGGGCAACCGCAGCGTAGCCGTCTACGTGAGGATTGGCCCGGCCGGAAAAAATGTGCAGATGCGCCGCTATCGCAAGCCGCCCCCCCGTTCTCCGAAGGGAGCCCCCCTAACGTCTTGTCAGTCCGTATTTTTTCAACTTGTACTGAAGGGTCCTGCGACTGATGCCGAGGGCCTCGGCGGTGCGCTCGCGGTGGTTGCCGTTTTCCTCGAGGGCCTGGATGATGGCCTGTTTCTCGGCCTCTTCGAGGTTGGCGGGGGTGGGGGCGGGACGGCCGCCGTGGGTGAATTCCATGTCGATGACGTTTTCGCGCGCCCCGGTGATCTGGGGCGGCAGGAGGTCCGGGCCCAGCGCATCGGAACGGGACAGGATCAGGGCGCGTTCCAGGACGTTCTCCAGTTCGCGCACGTTGCCGGGCCAGTCGTAGCCGGACAGGGCGTCGAGGAAGGCCGGGGTCACGGTGCGGATGATCTTGTTGTTCTTGTTGCCCAGCCGCCGGAGCAGGAAGCTGACCAGGAGCGGCAGGTCCTCCTTGCGCTCGCAGAGCGGCGGGATGCGGATCTCGAGCACGGCCAGCCGGTAGTAGAGGTCCTCGCGGAAACGGCCCGCCTCGACCTCCCGCTTGAGGTTGCGGTTGGTGGCCGCGATGATCCGGGTGTCCACCTGGATGGTGCGCACCGAGCCGAGCGGCTCCACGGTCTTTTCCTGCAGGGCGCGCAGGAGCTTGGCCTGGAGCGCGGCGGGCATCTCGCCGATCTCGTCCAGGAACAGGGTGCCGCCGTCGGCCAGCTGGAACCGGCCGGGCTTGTCCTTGACCGCCCCGGTGAAGGCCCCCTTCTCGTAGCCGAAGAGCTCGGATTCGAGGAGGTCGTCGGGCAGGGCCGCACAGTTGACCTTGATGAGCGGCTTGTCGGCCCGCTGGCTGGCCCGGTGCAGTCCCTCGGCCACCAGCTCCTTGCCGGTGCCGCTCTGGCCCAGGATGAGCACCGTGGCCTCGGTGGGCCCGGCCTGGGCGATGAGGTCACGCACCCGCTCAATGCCGGGGCTCACGCCGATGAAGTCGGGCTCGCCGCCCACCTCGGCGCGCAGCCGGGCGTTTTCGTCCAAAAGCTTGTGGTATTCGAAGGCCTTGCCGAGCACGGCCGTGAGCTCGTCGTTGTCGGCGGGCTTGGTCAGGTAGTCGAAGGCCCCGCGTTTCATGGCGTCCACGGCGCTGCCCACGGAGCCGAAGGCGGTCAGCAGGACCACGGGCATGGAGGGCCGCCGGACCTGGAGCTCCTTGAGCAGCTGCATGCCGTCCATGCCGGGCATCTTCATGTCCACCATGGCCACGTCCGGGTAGGTGTCGGACTCGGCTTCCTCGGCCAGCACGGTCAGGGCGCGCTCGCCGGATTCGGCTTCGAGCACGGTCCAGCCGTCGTCCTCGAGCACGGCGCGGACCATCATCCGATGGCCCGGCTCGTCATCGACGATCAGCGCGATACGTTCTTCGTTCATGATGCTATTCCTTGTCTGCCGTGGGCAGCGGATCGGGGAAGAACAGCTTCATCTCGGTCCCCCGGCCCGGTTCGGATTCGATGATCACGCGGCCCTTGTGGGCGCGCATGATGTTCTGGACGATGGCCAGCCCCAGGCCGGTGCCGGTCTTCTTGCCCGTGACGAAGGGCTTGAACACGTCGTCGCGGATCTCCGGGTCCATGCCCGGTCCGTTGTCGGCCACGATGATCCAGGTGCCCTTGTGGCCGCGCATGGAGACCAGCCGCACGTGGCTAGGCTTGTCGCAGTCGGCGCATCCCCTGAGGGCGTCCAGGCTGTTGGAAATGAGATTGAGCAGGACCTGGCGGAGCGCGTCGGGATCGGCCCAGACCGGCTCGGGCCCGAAGTCGAACTCCGGCTCGATCTGCTTGTCCTCGAAGTCGAAGCGCATGAGCTGCCGGAGGGAGTCCCCGGCCTTGAACATGTCGATGAACATCGGGTCCAGCCGGCGCGGCTTGGCCAGGTAGAGCAGGTCCGTGACCACGCGGTTGAGGCGGTCCGCCTCCTGGACCATGGCCGCGGCGTACTGGTCCAGCGGGGCCTGGCCCTTGAGCTTGGTGGCGAAGAGCTGGGCGAAACCGCGCAGGGAGGACAGCGGGTTGCGCACCTCGTGGGCCACGCCCGCGGCCAGGGAGCCGATGGCGGCCAGCCGCTTGGCCTCGTTCAGGTCCTCCTCCAGGGAGCGAATCTCGGTGCGGTCGCGGATGAGCACCAACCGCTGGGCCTGCTCCGGGGCCTCGTCCTCGTCATGCTCCAGGAAGGGCAGAAAGAGGATCTCCAGCTGGCGGCCCTGGTAGTCGAACTGTTCCCAGTCCACCGGCCCGGACGGCGGGGTCTCGCTGGTCTGGCGGCCGAAGTCGAAGTCCCGCCAGTTGGCCCCGACGATCTCGGGCGGCACGGGCTTGTCCGCGCCCTTTTTCCCGCCCTTGTCCCGCTTGGCGGTCTCGGCCTTGTCGCCCGCTTCCGGGGCGGCCTCCGGGCCGGGCCCGTCGTCGGGCTCCGCCTGCGGCACCGGGGAGAGCAGCTCCAGGGCCGAGCGGTTGGCGGCCAGGATCTCGCCGTCCTCGGCCAGGGTGACCAGGCCGTCGGGCATGTTGTCGAGGAGCTTGTTCTGGAACCGTTCCAGGCGGACGAGCTTGCGGCTCGCGCCCCGGCGGCGCAGGTAGGCGAAGGCCAGGGACCAGAGAACCACGGCGGCCAAGAAGACGTAGCCGGTCTGGTAGGTGGCGGCCTGGCGGTACTGGCGGAACTGGCGCATGTGCTTTTCGGCGTTCAGGCCGACCACCAGGTAGACCCTGGACTGGGCGTCGTCGTCGAACATCATGCCCGGCCCCATGTTCGAGCCCATGTTCGAGCCCATGTTCGGGCCCATGCCCCGGCCCATGCCGTTGCGGCCCTGGCCCCGCTCCTGGGACCCGGCCTCGGGCTCCACCCCGAGCAGCGAGGCGATGCCCGCGCGGACCTGGAGCCCGGACAGGAGCACGCTGGTCTTGTCCACCTCGGCCATGACGTGCCAGGCGCGGCCGGGCTCGATGTCCTCGGCCACGGCGTCGGGCAGCTGGAAGATGGGGTGGTTGTCCTTCTTGACCGAGGTCACGATGGGATGCCCGGCCCTGTCGAACAGGGTGACGAACTCGATGTCCTCGGACTTGGCCAGCTCGGTGAACAGCTCCTCGGTCATGGTCCGGAACAGGGCCGAGGACTGGCCGCCCATGCGGAGGGTCCTGGCGATGCGGAAGATGTTGTTGTCCACGCCGCGCAGGATGGAGTTGCCGGTCATGACCATGTGGTCCTCGACAATCTTGCGCTGCTGGGCGATGGACTGCCAGGTCAGGTAGAGGCTGCCCAGTCCCAGCACGATGAGCGCCAGGACCAGGGCGACCAGGGGACCCTTCTCCCTGCCTTCCGGATGGACAACCTCCATGACCGAGCTACTGACCCCTGACTATGGCGTAGATGTCCTTGGGCGACATGTCGTGCTCGGAGGCCAGGGTCTTGAAGGAACTCTCCGGGGTGGCGTCGATGCCCGCGCCCTTGAGCCGGGCCAGGACCTCTTCCAATTCCAGGCCGTAGGTCTTGCACACGACGGCCACCGTGAGCTTGCCGGTGCCCTCGGGCGGCTGGACGGGCATCAGGGCGAAGGGATCGCCGCCCTGCTTGGCGCGGATGATGTCGTAGACGTGCTGCGGGCTCATGTTGCGCGACCGGGCGATGTCCTTGACCAGGGTCTCCCCGTTGATGGACGGGTCAAAGCCCGCCTCGTGCAGGGCGGCCAGGGCCTTGTCCACGTCCAGGCCGAGGAAGCCGCAGAACTTCTTCAGCGGGCTGGTCTCGGCGTGACCGTAGGGCGGGTTGCCGTAGGTCTCGGTGGCGTCCTCCTTGATCTGCGCGCCATAGTCGAGCAGCGTGCTCATGGGCGGCAGGCCGACGAGGGTGCCGGCGAAGACCAGGAAGACCAGGACGAAGCTGACGATCATGGGGGTGGTCATGACCACCAGCTCGCGGGCCCGGTTCTTCATGTAGTTCATGATCGGCTTCCAGTTGAGCCAGATATGCAGAATCAGGGCGATGAGAAAGAGGGTGCCCACGGTGGTGTGCACGTCGCCCCACTGGGTCTTGGTCATGCCCAGCAGGTGCCAGTCGGCCCAGTAGGCCACGCGGCCCTCGGGGACGATGTAGAGGATCACGCTGGTAATGAGCGTGACGAGGAACGAAAGAAGCGCGGTGAGGGACGTGATTTTCCGGAACATCCAAGGACCTCCTCGAAAAGTGAAGCGTTGCCGCTAATCCCCTGCATGCCCGCCATTGCCTGCAGATGATCATTTGCGGGACAGACGACCCCACGCCGTCTGTCCCGCAATATCCTGTTTTCCGGGTTATCGGAAATATCGCTTGAGTTCAACGACCTAGTACATTCCGCGACCCATGCCGCGGCCGTACATGCCGCGACCCTGGCCGGGACCGTCGTCGGCGTCGAAGCCGCGACCGTAGCCGGGACCGGGGCAGGTGCCGAAGGCGGCGATGCCGGTGGTCTTGACCAGCTCATCGGACATGGCCACGCGCAGGTCGCGCATCTTGTTGCGCTGCTCGGAGATGTCGTTGACCAGCTTGGTGATGGCCTTCTCGTCGGCGTTGCCGCCGTTGACCATGGCCTGGAGCACGGACCGCTTGGCCCACATCTGGTTGCGCACGGCCTCGAACTGCGGCTCGTACTTGTCGAAGACGGCCTTGACCTCGGCCTGCTTTTCGGGGGTCAGCTGGCTGTAGGCCGCGCCCGGACCGGAGCCGGGGCCGAAGCCCTGACACACGCCGTTGTAGCCGCGGCCCTGACCGGGACCGGCCACGGCGAACGCGGCCATGCTCAGGACGAGTACCGCCGCCAGGGCGGAGATGGAAACTTGCTTCTTGGACATTGGTTGCCTCCTGGGGGTTAATCTTTCATGCAACGAAGAAGAGAGTGTGTGATCTTCTTGCCCACCATTAAGCACGCGCCGTGCCAAACTCGCAACAGATTGAAATAGCATGATATTTTTTGTTACAATTCCCACCCATTCAAACATTTTTGTGCAATTTTCTGCATGTATTTTGCACACATTTAGTGCAAAGTGCAAGGGGTCGTCCCTTGACAAAACCGCTGTCCGGCACAACCTACAGCACATCGACCAACCATATGGGACCTGGAGGCACGATCATGCCCATCTATGAATATGTCTGCAAACAGTGCGGCCGCGAATTCGAGGAACTCGTGTTCAATGCCGAAGAACCCGTGGTCTGCCCCAAGTGCGGGTCCACGGAGACGGAAAAACTCATGAGCGCCTGCGCCACCAAGGTGGACGGCGGCGGGCCCAACCTCGACGCCCTGCACGGATCGAGCTGCGGCTCGGGCGGCGGCTGAGGCATCTGACCCACGCGCCCCGGTCGGGGCGCACCATTTTCACGACCCCCCGGCCGCGTTCGCGCGGCCGTTTTTTTGCGCGACGAAAAAGGATCCAGGTCCGGAAGCCCGCCGCGAGGCGGTATGGGGGGCGGACGTTTCCTTTCGGGGCGAGAAGTGATAGGTGGTCCGAACGAACTCCACTTCGAACGCACGAGGCACCCCATGTCCAACAGACTGCCCTGGCCGGAATATTTCATGCGCATCGCCCACCTGGTGGCCCAGCGCTCCACCTGCACCCGCCGCGCGGTGGGGGCCATCGCCGTGCGCGACAAACGCATCCTGGCCACCGGCTACAACGGCGTGCCCACCAACATCGCCCACTGCGACGTGGTCGGCTGCCTGCGCGACCAGCTCGGCATCCCCTCGGGCGAACGGCACGAGCTGTGCCGGGGGCTGCACGCCGAACAGAACGTCATCATCCAGGCGGCCACCAACAACCTGGACCTCAAGGGGTGCGACATCTACTGCACCACCAAGCCCTGCATCCTGTGCACCAAGATGCTCATCAACTGCGGCGTGCAGAACATCTATTATTCCGAAAACTACCCCGACGAGCTGTCCGAGGCCATGCTTCAGGAAGCCGGAGTGAACCATGTCTTCATGGAAGGCGACTTCAGCTAGCGAGGGCTTCATGGCCCGGGCCGTGGAACTGGCCGGACGCGGCCGGGGGGCCACGGCCCCGAACCCGTGCGTCGGGGCCGTGCTGGTCCGCGACGGCGTCATCGTGGCCGAGGGATGGCACACCCGATTCGGCAGGCTCCACGCCGAGCGCGAGTGCCTGGCCGACGCCCGGCGCAAGGGCGTGGACCCGCGCGGGGCGGCCATGTACGTCACGCTCGAACCGTGCAACCACCACGGCAAGACCCCGCCATGCACCGAGGCCCTCATCGAGGCGGGCGTGGCCGAGGTCTTCGTCGGCACCCGCGACCCCAACCCGGTGGCCGCGGGCGGCGTGGAGAAACTCCGCGCCCACGGCATCGAGGTCACCGTGGGCGTGCTCGAACAGCCCTGCCGGGACCTCATCGCCGACTTCCTGCTCTGGCAGAACACCCACTCCTGCTACAACATCGTCAAGATGGCGGCCACCCTGGACGGCAAGATCGCGGCCGCCGCGCGCAGGCCCGAGCCGGTGTCCTGCCCCGAGTCCCTCGCCCGGGTCCACGACCTGCGCGCCCTGGCCGGAGCGGTCATCGTCGGCGGCAACACCTTCTACGCCGACAACCCGAGCCTGACCTGCCGGAAAAAGGACCTGCCCCCGGACTTCGTCCAGCCCTTCGGCGTGATCGTGACCTCGCGCCTGCCCGACGACCCGAGCCGCTTCACCCTGCTGCGCGAGCGGCCGGAGCGGGCCATCTTCATGACCTCCAAGACCGCGGCCCACAGCCCCCAGGCCGACGTCCTGCGACGGCGCGGCACCTCGGTCTGGCCCATGCCCGGCCGGGCCGGTTCCCTGGTCCTGGCCTGCGGCTTCGAGCGGCTGCGCTACGACTGCGGCTGCCACTACACCCTGTGCGAGGGCGGCGGCCGGTTCGCCCTGGCCCTCATCGAGCAGGGACTGGCCGACGAGCTCGTTCATTTCGTGGCCCCGCGCATCCTGGGCGACGATGCCGCCCCGTCGGCCTACTCCGGCCGGGACAACGTGCCCATGGCCGAGGCCCTGGACTTCCGCATCGCCGATTTCGAGCCCGTGGGCACGGATATCATGCTCACCCTGCGCCGCCGCTAGCCCCCCCGCCGTCGGCGGTCACCCGCTGTCCCGAACGGGTTAACCGATTTACAGCCACGGCTTCTCCTGCTACAGGTCGGATCATGCCCGCCCGTCAACCTTTTTCCGCCCATCCCTCCGCCAACGCGCCCGGCGCATCGCGTCCCGGCCCCCTCGCGGCCCTGCTCCTCTGCGCCCTGCTCCTGCTCCCGGCAACGGGCCGGGCCGGTTCCCCGGCCGTGGCGCTGATGGGCTACACCTGGCTGACCGAGGAATACTACCCGTTCAACTACACCGAGAACGGCCGCATCAAGGGGGTCTCGGCGGACCTCCTGCGCATGGTCTGGGACGAGCTCGGCATTCCCCCGCAGACCATCGAGTCCATGCCCTGGGCCAGGGCCTTCGAGCGCATGGAGCATGAGCCCGGCATCGTGCTCTTCTGCATGGCCCGGACCCCGGAGCGCGAGCACGCCTTCCGCTGGGCCGGTCCCATCGCCCAGGTCCGCTTCGCGCTCATCGCCCGCAAGGACCGCCACGTCCGCATGGACAGCCTGGACGACATCAAGGGGCTTTCCGTGGGCACCCTGCGCGAGGACATCTCGGACACCCTGCTCGCCGACTACCGGGGGACGGCCAGCATCCAGCCCGTGGCCCACATGCACCAGAACATCAGCAAGCTGATGACCAACCGCCTGGACCTGGTGGCCTACGAGGAGACCTCCTGGCGCAAGATCGCCGCCCGCCACGATCTGGACCCCGATGCGTTCGAGACCGTCTACGTCCTGCGGGAGACGCCGGTCTACTACGCCTTCCGCGCGGACACGCCCGCCGAAGTGGTGGCCGCCTTCCAGGCCGCCCTGGACCGGGTCAAGGCCCGGCCCGCCTACCAACGGCTGCTCGACGCCTACCTGCGCTAGCGCCCGGATTTACACCCGCCCCCCGGCCTGCTACAACGGGGCCGAACAACAAAACGAGGTAGTTATTCCATGTTCACCGGACTGATACTGGGCATGGGCCGCATCGAGGCCGCCGAGGCCAGGGGCTCGGAGACGCGCTTCCGCATCCGGGCCCTGTTCGACCTGCACGACATCGAACTGGGCGAATCCATCGCCGTGAACGGCGTGTGCCTGACCGTGGAGACCTTCGGCGACCACTGGTTCACCTGCTACGCCAGCCGCGAGACCCTGTCCGTGACCAGCCTGGGCGGGCTGCGCCCCGGCGGCACGGTCAACCTGGAGCGGGCCCTGGCCCTGGGCGAGCGCTTCGGCGGCCACATGGTGGCCGGGCACGTGGACTGTCTGGCCGAAGTGGCCGAGGTGCGCCCGGCGGGCGAATCGAAGATCTACCGCCTGACCTTCGACGCGGCCCACGGCCGCTACGTCATCCCCAAGGGGTCCGTGGCCCTGGACGGCATCAGCCTGACGGTCAACGCCTGCGCCCCCACCTGGCTGGAGGTCAACATCATCCCCGAGACGCAGCGGGTGACGACCATTTCGGGCTGGTCGCCCGGCACCAAGGTCAATATGGAGACCGATGTCATCGGCAAGTATGTGGAGCGGATGGTCCAACCGTGGACCGGCGGGGGTGACGCCGCCGGAGGCGGCACGTCCGGCGGCATCACCATGGAGTTTTTGCGGAAGAACGGCTTCTAGCCGGAGTTTTTTTGATAGCCCCCTGCGGTGGGGCAGGAGAAGGCACGCCTTGGCGTGCCTTTTTTGTTGGGGAAGAAAGAGGGCGGTTTTCGTGGAGACGTGGTCCTGACGGGAGAGGCTTCGAGAGCCTTTTGCCCTGCGAGGAGAGCCGCTGTGCTGGCTGCGCCCGCACGATGCTCCATGCCCTCCCGGCGGGGTCCATTTTTTTGCTGGCCCAAAAAAATAGACGAAAAAAAGGGCCTTGCGGGGTACGCGGCCGCCCGGGGAGGGGGCGCAAGAATCCGATCCGCTCGGGGCGGCTCCACCTGAGCAAAAGTATCGTGCGGCTCCCGGAGCCGGATGGCCCCATTTGAGGAAAACCGAGCTTCGGCAAGACAAGAGCCGCCACCCCTTCGCGGTCGGCTTCTACGCGCCCCCTCCAGGGCTGAGACGGTGCGGAGAAGAGGTGCTGCTGGACGCGAAGGAGCGGGCTGAAATGCGAGACAGAGAGCCGCTATCGGGTGCCTGAAGCACCCTACTCGCACCAACAGCGCGATTTGCAGGCTCTCAATTGTGGATACGGGCCAAAGACGTAAATTCATATTGGAAGAGCCCCAAAAATGGGAGGGGAATGCAGTCCCTTCTCCAGCCCATCATCTGGATTTCCTCCGCACATAGCCGCAGATGCGCGGCCCACCCCAACCGCGCTAGCCCCTCTTCGTACCCGGCAATCCGCCCTGGCCCACCCCTCACACCCGGAGAGCGGTAGTCGGCGGCGGACCCTAGAGCCCGTGTTCGGCGGCGGGAGCGCAGGTTTGAGCGCGTCTGCGCAGCAGACATTCGCTCACAACCAGCGGGAGCCGCCTACGGGCTCTTGGGTCCGCCGGCGCGCGGCAGCACCGAAGCGCAGTTTTTGCTTCCTTTTTTCTGCGCCGGCAAGAAAGGAAGTCGCCGTAAAGGCGAAATACAATGTAAGGAGGACAACCCAAAGCCCGGTCGCGGATGCGCGGCCCGACCAACAAGCTACTCCCTCTTAAGCTCGCTGCCGGGCGCGAATGAAAAAAGGGCCGGGAGGTTCACCCTCCCGGCCCTTTTTTCATTCGCGTTTGGCGGCGGTTAGCCGACCACGATGTTGACCAGCTTGTTGGGGATGACGATGACCTTGCGGACCGTCTTGCCCTCCATGAACTTCTGGACGTTCTCCAGGTCCATGGCGAGCTTCTCCACCTCGGCCTGGGGGGCGTTGTTCGGGGCCTCGAATTTGCCGCGCACCTTGCCGTTGACCTGGACGACCAGGGTCACCTCGTCCAGGACCAGGGCCTTCTCGTCGAAGGTCGGCCAGGGCTGGGCGGTCAGGTGGACCGTGTGGCCGAGCGCGGCCCACAGCTCCTCGCAGATGTGCGGGGCCACCGGGGAGAGCAGGGTCACGGCCGTGGCGATGGCCGAGGACAGGGCCGCCGGGTCGGTCTCCTTGAGCTCGTCCTTGACCTGGTACAGCTCGTTGACCAGCTCCATGATGGCCGCGATGACCGTGTTGAACTGGAACTCGTTCTCGATGTCGCGGGTGGTCCTGCGGATGGTGTCGTGCTCCTTGAAGCGCAGCCCCTTGGCCGCGTCGTTCGCGGGCTTGTCGTGGGAGCCGGGCATCATGGGCGTGAGCACGTCCTCCAGCTCCTCCACCAGCCGCCACAGCCGGGACAGGAAGCGGTACGCGCCGTCGATGCCCTGGTCGGACCACTCCAGCTCCTTGACCGGCGGGGAGGCGAAGAGAATGAACAGCCTGGTGGCGTCCGCGCCGTACTGGTTGATCATGGCGTTGGGGTCGACCACGTTGCCCTTGGACTTGGACATCTTGCCGCCGTCCTTGAGGACCATGCCCTGGGTCAGCAGGTTGGCGAAGGGCTCGCTGTTGGTGACATAGCCGCAGTCGCGCAACGCCTTGGTGAAGAACCGGGAGTAGAGCAGGTGCAGGATGGCGTGCTCGATGCCGCCGATGTACTGGTCCACGTTCATCCAGTAGTTCAGGTGCTCGGCGCCCAGGGCTTCGGTCTCGTTGCGCGGGTCGCAGTAGCGCATGTAGTACCAGGAGGACTCGAAAAAGGTGTCGAAGGTGTCGGTCTCGCGCCGGGCGGGCTTGCCGCACTTGGGGCAGGTGCAGTTGACGAACTCCTCCATGGTCGGCAGGGGCGACTTGCCGTCCTTGCGCACCTGGGCGTTCTCGGGCAGCAGGATCGGCAGGTCCTTCTCGGGCACCGGGACCACGCCGCAGTCGTCGCAATAGATGACCGGGATGGGCGCGCCCCAGAAGCGCTGGCGCGAGACGTTCCAGTCGCGCAGCCGGTAGTTGACGGCCATCTTGCCCTTGCCGGACTTGTCCAGGTGCTCGACGATGGCCTTCTTGGCGTCCTCGTTGGGCATGCCGTCGAACTCGCCCGAGTGGATCAGGAAGCCGGGCGCGGTGTACGCCTCGGTCAGGTTCGCGGCGTCGAGCTTTTCGCCCTTGGCCTGGAGTTCCGGCGGATTGATGACCGCCTGCATGGGCAGCTTGTACTTGGTGGCGAACTCGAAGTCGCGCTGGTCGTGGGCGGGCACGGCCATGACCGCGCCGGTGCCGTAGCCCATGAGCACGAAGTTGGCGACGTAGATGGGCAGGTCCCTGCCGGTCACCGGGTTGACGCAGTACTTGCCGGTGAAGACGCCCTCCTTCTCCAGGTCGTCGGCCCCGCGCTTAATGCGGTCCATGTTCCGGATGTTGGTCACGAAGGCTTCGATCTCACCCTTGTTCGGGGCGTCGGCGATGAATTTCTCGACCATGGGATGCTCGGCGGCCACGGACATGAAGGTCGCGCCGTACAGGGTGTCCGGCCGGGTGGTGAAGACGTCGATGGTCGCGTCCATGTCCTTGACCTGGAAGGTCAGCTCCGCGCCGTAGGACTTGCCGATCCAGTTGCGCTGCATGGTCAGCACGCGCTCGGGCCAGCCGCCCTCCAGGGAGTCGAGGTCGGCCAGCAGCTCGTCGGCGTAGTCGGTGATGCGCAGGAACCACTGCTCCATGTCCTTCTGCTCCACCTCGGTGTCGCAGCGCCAGCACAGGCCGTCCTCGACCTGCTCGTTGGCCAGCACGGTGTTGCAGGTCGGGCACCAGTTCTGCGGGGAGTCCTTGCGGTAGGCCAGCCCCTTTTCCAGGAACCGGAGGAAAAACATCTGCTCCCACTTGTAGTACTCGGGGCGGCAGGTGGCGATCTCGCGCCGCCAGTCGTAGGAATAGCCCAGCCGCTTCAGCTGCGCACGCATCTCGGCGATGTTCTGGTAGGTCCAGGTGGCCGGATGGGTCTCGTGCTTGATGGCCGCGTTCTCGGCGGGCAGGCCGAAGGCGTCCCAGCCCATGGGGTGCAGAACGTTGAATCCCTGCATGGTCTTGAACCGCGCCACCACGTCGCCGATGGAGTAGTTGCGCACGTGGCCCATGTGGATCTTGCCGGACGGATAGGGGAACATCTCCAGCACGTAGTACTTGGGTCTGGACGGGTCGGTCTCCACCTGGAAGCAGCCGGACTCCTTCCAGATGGCCTGCCATTTCTTCTCGATGTCCTCGGGAGAATATTTGCCTAATGCCATGGTGATCTTTCCTACTTGGATCGTTTCGTCCCCGGAGGCGGGCCGGATGGCCGGGCCGCGCCGGGTTGTGGGGGCGGTCAGTTGCGGTTCCGGGTCTTGGCCACGCCGTCCAGAATGCCGTTGACGAAGGAGCGGGACTTGTCGTCGCCGAAGGTCTTGGACAGCTCGATGGCCTCGTTGATGGCCGCCTTGACCGGGATGTCGGTGAAGAGCATCTCGTACAGGGAGAGGCGCAGGATGGACAGCTCCACCATGGCGATGCGCTCGATCTTCCAGTGCTGGGAGTGTTCCTCGATGGTCCTGTCGATGTCGTGCAGGTTCACGCTCACGCCCCGGACCAGGTCGCGGGCGAAGGCCCGCGCTGTCTCGGACTCCTGCTCGACGACCATGGGGTTGAGGTCGAACAGGGTGTCCATGTCCAGGGGGTTTTCCTTGTCTAGGAAATGCGTGGAGTAGAGCACCTGAAAGGCCAGGGTGCGCCCCACCCTGCGTATGCCGGGCCGATTGCCCTTTGATTTCGATGTCATGGGCTAGAGCTGCTCCAACACCCGGATGGTCTCGAGCACGGCGGACGCGGCCTCCACGCCCTTGTTGCCGCCCTTGGAACCGGCCCGTTCGATGGCCTGGTCCAGGGAGTCGCAGGTCAGCAGGCCGAAGCCCATGGGCACGCCGGACTCCATGGTGGCATGGGCCACGCCCTTGGCGCACTCGCTGCACACGTAGTCGAAGTGCGGGGTGGCGCCCCGGATGACCGCGCCGAGCACGACGATGCCGTCGTACTTGCCGGACCGGGCCAGCTTCTGCGCACCGATGGGCAGTTCGAAGGCGCCGGGCAGGCGGACCAGGGTCAGGTCGTCCTCGGCCGCGCCGTGGCGGACCAGGTAGTCCACGGCCCCGGAGATGAGGCGGTCAACGATGAAGTCGTTGAACCGGGCGGCCACGATGGCGATCTTGAGTCCCTTGGCGTCCAGCAGTCCTTCGATGGTCTTCACGGACATGTTCTGTTCTCCCTACTGTATGAAATATATAGCGGTGTAATATGTTATCGCTTCCCCAAAAGTCAACTTGGGGCGTTTACTTCCCGTCCACCTTGAGGAGGTGGTGCATCTTGTCGCGCTTGGTCTTGAGGTAGCGCTCGTTGAGCTCGCACGCGCCGACCTCAATGGGCACGCGCTCGACCACCTCCAGGCCGTAGCCCTCCAGGCCGACCATCTTCTTGGGATTGTTGGTCATGAGCCGCATCTTGGACACGCCGAGCGCCACCAGGATCTGGGCGCCGGTGCCGTACTCGCGCATGTCCGGCGGGAAGCCCAGCTTGACGTTGGCCTCGACCGTGTCGAGGCCCTGGTCCTGGAGGTGATAGGCCCGGATCTTGTTGCCCAGGCCGATGCCGCGCCCTTCCTGGCGCATGTACACGAGCACGCCCTTGCCCTCGTTGCGGATCATGCACATGGCATCCTGGAGCTGGGGACCGCAGTCGCAGCGCAGGGAGCCGAACACGTCGCCGGTCAGGCACTCGGAGTGGACCCGGACCAGGGTTGGCTGGTCGGGGTGGATGTCGCCCATGTACAGGGCGATGTGGGTCTTGCCGTCGGCCTCGGAATAGAAGGCCGCGGACTCGAAGTTGCCCCAGCGGGTGGGCAGGTGCGCCTCGCCCACCTTGGTCACGGACTTGCCGTCGAACTTCATGCGGTAGGCGATCAGGTCGGCCACGGAGCAGATCTTCAGCCCGTGCTTCGCGGCGTATTTCTCGAGGTCGGGCATGCGCGCCATGGTCCCGTCCTCGTTCATGATCTCGCAGATGACCGCGGCGGGCTTGAACCCGGCCAAGCGGGCGATGTCGCTGCCGCCCTCGGTCTGGCCCGCGCGGACCAGCACGCCGCCGTCCTTGGCCCGCAGGGGGAAGATGTGGCCCGGGGTGACGATGGACTCGGGCCCGGCCCCGTCGGCCACTGCGGCCAGCACGGTGGTGGCCCGGTCCTTGGCCGAGATGCCGGTGGTCACGCCCTCGCGCGCCTCGATGGAAACCGTGAAGTTGGTGCCGAAGCCGGACTCGTTCTTCTTGGTCATCAGCTCCAGGCCCAGGGCGTCGGCCATGTCGTTGGACATGGGCAGGCAGATGAGCCCGCGCCCGTAGGTGGCCATGAAATTGATCGCCTCGGGCGTGACCGCCTCGGCGGCGCAGACCAGGTCGCCCTCGTTCTCGCGGTCCTCGTCGTCCACCATGATGACCATGCGGCCCTGGCGGATATCCTCAATGGCTTCTTCGATCTTGCAAAGGGACATGCTGTTACCTCGATGATGATTTACCCTGATGGGCGCGGAAAATACGCGCCCGGCGCCATCCGGCGGGGAACCAATGTACTTAGCGTAAATGGCTGCGCGGGGAAAGGGGAAAATTCCCCAGATAAAGCGTATGTATATCAGATGGTTGTAGAATCGATGAAACGGAAGGTCCGCGTCCGGCTCCGGCCGTCCCCCCCGCCGCGGGCGATCTGCCGCGCGGGACGCCGTCACCCGTCCGGTCAGACCAGGGTCAGCTGGCGCTCGTGCTCGACCGCGTGCACGGCCACCTGGTTGCGGCCGTTCAGCTTGGCCCGGTGCATGGCCCGGTCCGCCGCCGCGACCAACGCGTCGCGCAGGGTCCCCCGGCCCGGACGGACCGAGGCCAGGTCGGCCACGCCGCAGGAGATGGTCACCTTGACCTCCGGGCCCTCCAGGCTGATGTCGTTGACCTCCACGACCATGCGCAGCTTTTCGGCGGCCCGGGCGGCCTGGCCCGCGCAGGTCTCGGGCAGGATGATCATGAACTCCTCGCCGCCGTAGCGCGCGGCCACATCCGAGGCGCGGATGTTGGCGGCCAGGAGCCGGGCCACCTCGGCCAGGGTCTGGTCGCCCAGGGGATGGCCGAAGGCGTCGTTGACCCCCTTGAACCGGTCCAGGTCGACCATGACCAGGGAGAGCCTGTTGCCGTACCGCCCGGCGCGGCTGATCTCCTGGTCCAACCGGTCGAAGAACCAGTTCCGGTTGGGCAGGCCGGTCAGGTCGTCGTGGGTGGTCAGGGCGGCGATCTTGTCGTTGGCCCCCTCCAGCAGACGCATGAACCGCGAGGCGCAGAACAGGGCGATGGCCAGGACCAGAATCGAGCCGGTCAGCAGGGCGGCCACGGCCCAGGAACGGGCCGGAAGCAGGGAGACCGGGAGCAGGGCAAGGACGACGACGGCCACGGACAGGCCGCACTGGAGCAGGAAAATCCGCCACGCCTGGCTGCGCAGAAGGCTCTTGCTGGTCTGGGTCATGCGGGGCTTCCTTTGTTCGCTGATATAGGGTGACCGCATTCTACGCGGATCGCGAAAAAAGAAAAGAGGGCGCGCCCCGCCGTGGCCCGGCCGGGAGGTCCGAAGTCATGACGGCCGCCCGCCGGGACGGCCGTCGCAACAGGCCCGGCGGTCCGGGTCAGGCCAGGGCCAGGCCCGGCGCGGACCGGAGCACGGGCCGGGCCGGAAACGCGCGCCCGGACACGAGCCCGTCCAGCAGGGCCTCCTGGCGCGAGGACAGGGCCGCGCGGTCCAGGCTGCGTCCGGCGTCGAAGATGCCGACCACCTCCTCGATGACCGTCACGCTGCGCGCCCGGCGGCGCCACTCGGCCATGTTCCGCAGGCAGGAGTCCGGAGCGGAACCGTGCCGCCAGCCGCCGCAGCGGTCCACCACCAGGCTGCGCGACAGGCACAGGCAGAGCAGGTCCAGGTTGCCCGGCCGGACCAGGGGCCCGTCGTCGAAGGCGGGCAGCCAGGGCTGGTCCAGGGCGAGCTGGGCGTCGATGCGCCCGATGACCATCTCGGCGTCCCGGTGCCGGAGGTACCGGCTCAGGCTGCACGGCTTGAGTTCGTTGTCATCGTCCAGGAAGATGACCTTCTCGCCGCCCGAGAACTTGAGCAGGGTGTCGCGCACCCCGCAGCCCCGGTTGCGGTCGCCCGGCAGGCTGAAGGTCCGCACCGGGTAGGCGCAGTCCGGGGCCGCGCCCCGGACCCCGTCGAAGCCGAGGAGGATTTCCAGTTGGTTGCATGCCAGCCCGGCGAACCGGGCCGCCCGCTCCACGGACGCCACCGCGTTGCGCAGGGCGTTGGGCCGGTTCCCGGCCGTGGGCGTTATGATAGAAAACAGCATATCGCCGTCCATGGCCATAGCGTTGTCTCCCTCCCGCGTCCATGCGGGGGTTGGCGGGGCGATGCCGCCCCTCGTGATGCGTTTCGCGAAGCCCGGAAAGGTCCCGGTGCTCCCTTCTCCGTATCGGAGGACGGCCCGTTTTGTTTAGGGTCGACCGGGCATTTATTTGCCGTTGCCGACGACGCGCGGTCTGGGGATCGATCAGAATTTCAGCCCGATACGCAGCTTCCATGGCGGACGGGGCCAACCGGCCCCGCACCTCCGGGCCCCGCCGCCGGGCGGCTGGACCTTTGCCGCGAATCCCTTTATCGTTCGGCATCATCGAACCCCTGGAGAAACCAATGTCCCTGCTTCGATACATGGCGCTCTTCCTGCTGCTGGCCCTGGCCGGCTGCGGCTATTCCTTCGGCGAGGGCGGCACCTCGGTGCTCGCCCCGCAGTACCGCACCGTGGCCGTGGACGAGATCCACAACCCGACCACCCTGGCCTGGCTCGAGCCGCGCCTGCGAAAACTCCTGCGCGACGAGCTGCACAATCGCGGGACCATCACCTGGGTGGACGACAAGGACAAGGCCGACGCCCTGATCACCATCGACGTCGAACGCTACTACCGGCCCACCGCCGTGGAGGATGCCGACGAGCGTACCCTGCTGACCGAGGCCGTCTTCCGCTTCAACGCGACCATCCGGTCCGCCACGGACGACTCGGAGCTCTGGAACTCGGGCAGCATCACCGAGCACTGGCCCTACGACTACGGCAGCGGCCAGGAGGCGGACATGGAGGTCACCCGGCGCGGCATCCAGGTCCTGGCGGACCGCATGACCCAGGACTACTAGACACGGAAGGACCATGGCCAACCGCCCCCGATACCTCTTTCTCATCTGCCCCGACCCCCAGCTGATCAAGGGGCAGATCGACGAGCGCCTTAAACAGTCCGGCCAGGACGGCTGGGCGCTCAAGCCCTTCTGGGGGGACGACGACGAGCCCCTGCCCCCGACCTTCTGGACCGACCTGACCATCAAGTCCCTCTTCCCCCAACCCAAGGCCCTCATCGTGCGCCGCGCCCACGCCCTCAAGGCGGACCAGTGGGACAAGCTCGACGCCTCGGTACGGGGGGTGGGCGACGACGTCTACCCGATCTTCTGCCTCGAAGGGGAATGGAAGGCCAAGAAAGCCCCCATCCCGCCCGCCCTGTCCCGGCGCAATCTCTACAAGAAGGCGCGCGACGCGGGCTGGGTCTGGGAATCCGCCGGGCTGGACCAGCGCTCCCTGACCGACTTCGTCAAGGCCTGGGCCGCCAAGGCCGGGCTGACCTTCGAGCCGGGCGCGGGCCAGGCCCTGACCATGGCCCTGCCCACGGACGCCGTGGCCGCCCGCCTGGAGCTGGACAAGATGGAGCTGGCCGCCGGAGACGACCGGATCGTGCGCAAGGAGCACGTCTCCCTGGTCGCCCCCACGGGCGAGATGCCCTTCTTCGACCTCATGGACGCGCTGGGCAGACCCGGCGCCGAGGCCTCGGTCTGGAAGCGGGTCCTCGACGACCACGACAAATCCGCCAAGGACCAGATGCTCTTCAACCTGATCGGCTTCCTGGCCAGCCAGGCGCGCATGTATTGGCTCCTGGCCCACGGCGGCAAGGCCGCGGGCAGCCCGTTCATGCTCCAGAAAAAGGCCCCGGTGGCCAAGCGCCTCGGCGCGCGCGGCATCGCCCGCATGATCGACCTGGCCATGGAGGCCGAACTCTCCCTCAAGACCGGCGAACGCAAGTACGAGGAGGCCCTGGACATGCTCATGGCCGGGCTGATCGACCTGTTCCAGCCCAAGACCCAGGCCCGCCGGTACTGACCATGCCCGATGCGCCCAAGACCGCCCCGCACTATACCGGCCACCGCCAGCGCCTCAAGGCCCGGCTCAAGGACAACCCGCGCTCCCTGGCCGACTACGAAATCCTCGAACTGCTCCTGGCCCTGACCCTGCCCCGCCGCGACACCAAGCCCCCGGCCAAGGCCCTCATCGAACGCTTCGGCTCCCTCAAGGAGGCGGTCCTGGCCCGGCCCGATCAGCTCGACGGCATCACGGGCCTCGGCCCTGCCGTCCAGTCCCAATGGGCGCTCCTCCAGGAACTCCACGCCCGCCTGGGCGAGGCCGAAGCCCGGCGCGGCCAGACCGTCAGCGGCCCCGACAGCCTGGCCAGGGCGGCCATGGCCCGGCTCGGACACAAGGACACCGAGGAGTTCTGGGCCGTGTTCCTGGACACCAAGAACCGCGTCATGGCCTGGGAACAGATGAGCAAGGGCACCACCAATGCCACGGCCATCTTCCCGCGCGAGATCGCGGCCGCCGCCCTCAAGCTCGAAGCCACCAACGTCATCCTCGTCCACAACCACCCCGGCGGCGGCAGCGACCCGTCCGGCGCGGACATCCTGCTGACCGACAAGGTC
This sequence comes from Pseudodesulfovibrio mercurii, assembly GCF_000189295.2. NCBI lineage: Bacteria > Pseudomonadati > Thermodesulfobacteriota > Desulfovibrionia > Desulfovibrionales > Desulfovibrionaceae > Pseudodesulfovibrio > Pseudodesulfovibrio mercurii. The sequence goes on from NC_016803.1 coordinate 1,876,995, forward strand.
GTCGAGGCCTGCGCCAGCCTGGACATCGCCGTGCGCGACCACATCATCGTCACCGACCACGACTACTACAGCTTCAACGAGTTCGGGAGGCTCTAGATGCGCGAGCTGTCCGCCGTGATCCGGGGAAAGGTCCAGGGCGTCTGGTTCCGGGGCTGGACACGCGAAACCGCCCGCGACCTCGGCGTCACCGGCTGGGTCCGCAACCTGCCCGACGGGGCCGTCCAGGTCCTGGCCCACGGCACCGACCAACAACTCGACCAACTCGAAGACCGTCTCTGGCAAGGCCCCCCGCTCGCCCGCGTCACCACCATCGAATCCCGCCGCACCACCACCGACACCCCTCTCACAGACTTCAGCGTGCGCCGCTGACGCGCGGCGGATGCCTCCGGCGGCCGGGGGAAGGGGAAGAGGGGACCCTTTGGAAAGGGTCCCCTCTTCCCCTTCCCCCGGACCCCCATCCCCTTCTCCCCCCTAAACTTTTTATCGCCGCTTCGCGGGGTCATAACGCGGAAGCCCCCCTCCTCTCCCCACCGTCCCGACACGCCGCCCTGATGAATCTCCTTGTCCGCCATCCTCCCCGGCGGCGTAGGCAAACGTCCCGAAGGGTTCGCGCCGGGCGGCCCTCCGGGGCCCGTGGACGCCAGGCGCGAACCCTTCGGGACACCGCCTCCCCGCGCCCCGCCAATCCCCCCGCATAGCCCGCCCCCTCCCCGCGTCCAGCCCCGAACGTAGCGAGGCGACGGGATTCTCAAGGCCCTCGGCCTTGAGCGGGTGCAGGGCGGCGCCCTGCCCGCCGGAGGCGCCCGCCCGGCGAGGGCCCGCCGGAGGCATCCCCCCGCGGGGAGCCCCTTGGGACGCCCACCAGGGCGAAAGGGGTGGATTTACCATAATAATGGACTTGCCAACCGGATTTGGCGACATATGTAGGGTAGCACCATCTGTTTGCACACAAATCAGAGGATACGCACTTGAGTCAGAAAAAGCAGAAAACTCCCATCCGTCCTTCGCGCATCAAGCGCCGGAAGGAGGACGTGGAGATCGATAAGACCCCGAAGCCCGTCAAGGGCGACGAGGGCGGAGAGGACATTCCCGAGATCATCGAGGCGTTGACGGCCGGTCCGGGCGCGACGCTGTTCGGTGACGGCGACGACATGACCGGGCACAATCCGGCGGACATTCCGCAGGTGTTGCCGGTTCTGGCGGTACGCGACATCGTGGTCTTCAACTACATGATCCTGCCCCTTTTCGTGGGCCGCGAGAAGTCGGTCAAGGCCGTGGACGCGGCCCTGGCGGGCGACCGCTACATCCTCATCCTGACCCAGAAGGACGAGGGCGTGGAGGACCCGGGGCCGGACGACCTGTACATGACCGGCACGGTGGGCATGATCATGCGCATGCTGAAGATGCCCGACGGCCGTCTCAAGGTCCTGGTCCAGGGGCTGGCGCGGGCCAAGGTCCGGCGGTTCACGTCCAACGACCCGTACCACATCGCCGAGCTGACCCCGATCATCGAGCCCGAGGCCGGATCGCTGACCGCCGAGCAGGAGGCGCTGGTGCGCTCCTCGCGCGAGCTGTCCGAGCGCATCCTGACCCTGCGCGGCATTTCCAGCGCGGACATCATGTCGGTGCTGAACAGCGTGTCCGATCCGGGCAGGCTGGCGGACCTGATCGCCTCCAACCTGCGCATGAAGGTGGACGCGGCCCAGAAGATTCTGGAGTGCGTGGAGCCCATCCGGCGGCTGGAGCTGGTCAACGAGCAGCTGCTCAAGGAGGTCGAGGTGGCCTCCATGCAGAACAAGATCCAGACCATGGCCAAGGAAGGCATGGACAAGGCCCAGCGCGACTTCTACCTGCGCGAGCAGATCAAGGCCATCAAGCGCGAGCTCGGCGACGAAGGCGACGAGTCCGAGGAGATGGAGGAGCTGCGCAAGGGACTGGCCGCGTCCGGCATGCCCAAGGAGGTCATGAAGGAGGCGTTCAAGCAGTTGCGGCGGCTGGAGACCATGCACGCCGAATCGAGCGAGGCCACGGTCATCCGCACCTATCTCGACTGGATGATCGACCTGCCGTGGAAGAAGCTCTCCCGCGACCGGCTGGACATCAAGAAGGCCGAAGAGATTCTCAACACCGACCACTACGACCTGGAAAAGGTCAAGGAGCGCATCCTCGAGTACCTGAGCGTGCGCAAGCTGAACCCCAAGATGAAGGGCCCGATCCTCTGCTTCGTGGGGCCTCCGGGCGTGGGCAAAACCTCGCTCGGGCGGTCCATCGCCCGGTCCCTGGGGCGCAAGTTCCACCGCATGTCGCTCGGCGGCATGCGCGACGAGGCCGAGATTCGCGGCCACCGGCGGACCTACATCGGGGCCATGCCGGGCCGGATCATCCAGGCCATCAAGCAGTGCGGCACGCGCAACCCGGTGATCATGCTCGACGAGATCGACAAGCTCGGCTCGGACTTCCGGGGCGACCCGTCCTCGGCCCTGCTCGAGGTGCTCGACCCGGAACAGAACTTCTCGTTCACGGACCACTACCTGAACGTGCCCTTCGACCTGTCCAAGGTCATGTTCGTGTGCACGGCCAACATGCTCGACTCCATCCCCGGCCCGCTCATGGACCGCATGGAGGTCATCCGCATCCCCGGCTACACCGAGCAGGAGAAGACCGTCATCACCCGGCGCTACATCATCCCGCGCCAGCTGCGGGAGAACGGCCTGGACGAGGGCGAGCTGGTCATCTCGGACAAGCTGGCGGCCAAGGTCATCCGCGAGTACACCCGCGAGGCGGGCCTGCGCAACGTGGAACGCGAGATCGGCACCCTATGCCGCAAGATGGCCCGCAAGAAGGCCGAGGGCGAAAAGGGGCCGTTCAAGATCACGGTCAACAACCTGTACAAGCTCCTCGGGCCGCCGCGCTTCCTGGACGACGAAAAGGAACCGACCCTGCCTCCGGGCGTGGCCGTGGGCCTGGCCTGGACCCCGGTGGGCGGCGAGATCCTGCACATCGAGGTGACGACCATGCCGGGCAAGGGCAAGCTCATCCTGACCGGCAAGCTCGGCGACGTCATGAAGGAGTCGGCCCAGGCCGCCCTGTCCATCGCGCGCGCCCGGGCGGACCTCTACGGCATCGACCCGAACTTCGCGGACAACCGCGACATCCACGTGCACGTCCCGGCCGGGGCCACTCCCAAGGACGGCCCGTCCGCGGGCGTCACCCTGGTCACCGCGCTCCTCTCGGCCCTGACCGACACCCCGGTTTCCCCGGACCTGGCCATGACCGGCGAGATATCCCTGCGCGGCCGCGTCCTGCCCGTGGGCGGCATCAAGGAAAAAATCCTGGCCGCCGTGTCCCGCGGCATGAAAAAGGTCCTCATCCCGGCCCAGAACAAAAAGGACCTGGCCGAGATTCCGGACGAACTGCGCAAACGCATCACCATCAAAACCATCGAAAAGGTGGACGAGGTCTGGCCCCTGGCCAAGGCCAAATAACCCCCACCGCATCCCGATACCCCAACGGGGCCGCCACCGGCGGCCCCGTTTTTTTGGGCCTCCGGCGGCCGGGGGAAGGGGAGGAAAAACCCTTTGAAAAGGGTTCTTTCCTCCCCTTCCCCCGGACCCCCATCCCCTCCTTTTCCCAAACTTTTTGTCGCCGCTTCGCGGGGCGGGAACATATAAAAAGGTTCCTGACCAATGTGAGTCGGGAACCTTTCTTCTTCAATCTTTGGAGCGATTCGGGTGGCGCAGCCACCCGACAGCGGCTCCCCCCCCGCTCTCGGAATAGGCTTTCGAGAGTGGGTCAGCTGTGCATTTTCTTCCGGCCGGGCCAACCGCAGCGTAGCCGCCTACGTGAGGATTGGCCCGGCCGGAAAAAATGTGCAGATGGCCCGCTATCGAAAGCCGCTAATCGTGCGATCACATCCCCACCGCATCGCGGCCAGGAAGCCAGAGGCCCTTGTCGCGCCGCTCGTCGGCGGCGTGCTCCGCGCCCTCCACGTTCTTTTCCTCGGTCCGGAGGGTTTGGGTCCGGGCGCGGGCGTGGGCCTGCTCGTCGGCGTCGAAGAGGTTTTCGCACAGCACGGCGGCGCGCCGGGCCACGCCCTCGGGGATGGGGGGCTTGTTGTAGCGCAGGCGCAGGGCCGTGTTGCCGGCCAGGGCGTGGATGAGGATGACCAGGTCGCGGGCCACGGGCAGGTCCGGGTCGAGCCCGAAGCAGTGGGACAGCTCGTTCATGCAGTCCCACCACTGGCCCTGCTCGTAGTAGGCGCGGGCCAGGTTGTAGAACAGGTGGTCGTCGCGGTCCGTGTACTTGAGCGCCCGCCGGTAGCAGACCACCGCGCCCTCGAAGTGGCCTAGCTTGCGCAGGCTGATGCCGAACTCGTTGAACAGGAACTGGTCCTTGCCCGGAAACGGGGTCTTGACCCGCAGCAGCTCACCGAGCAGGGCGCGGCCCTTGGCCATGCGCCGCGCGATGATGTATTCCTGGCCCAGTTCGAACAGGCCGCGCACGTTGGCCTCGTCGATGGCCAGCAGGGAGCGACGATAGCCGTGGGCCCGGTCCGTGCCCACCAGCTGGTAGTTGTGGCGGCGGGCCGAGGGCAGCATGCGCTCCTCGAACACGGCCACCTCGGCCGTGTAGTGGTTGATGAGGTCGTCCGCGGAGATCAGGGATTCCTCGCCGAAGGGCAGGAAGTCGCCGTCCACGCCGCGCACGGCGTAGCCGTCCTCGCCCACCTGGCGCACGAGCCAGTAGTGGACGCGGCCCTGGCCGCGCAGGGTGGTGCCCTTGCCGGGATTCCTGGATTTAGCGGTGGAGAAGATGCAGCAGACCGGGCCGACGCACCCCTTGGAGGTGCGGCCCGACCGATTCCTGCCGTCGAGGGAAACGTGCGTATCCTTGCTCATGGGTCACCCTTTGCAGAGGGAGCGGCCATGCCCGGCCCGGCGATCCGGCCCGCGCGTTCCCCCCGCGCCGACCAACCCTGCCGCCGTTTCCCGGCATGACACTTCCCCTGCGCCGTCCAGTGGGCTCCCGCAGTCACCAGGCGCGTTGTGTGGAAACCGGTCCGGCCCTTGCCGGACGTCCTATTCCACCCCGTTCACCCGAATCTTATCGGCCCGGCGCGCCAAAGGCTTTAGTGGAAAATTCGATGCTTGCGGTGTTTTTCATAAAACCGGCGCGGGACCTTCGCGGCGGGCTCCTCCTTGGCGAAACCGGGCAAACCGGCGCACGGGGACGGGTGCGGGCTATTCGTCGCTACCGTGGCGCTTGAACTCCACGAGCCCCACGCCGCCGGAGCGGGCGCGGCCCGGCTCCACGGCCCGGCCCACCAGGGTGTCGTCGAGCTTGAGCCGACCGGACCCGGCGGCCAGGAGCTGGCGGGCGCGGGCGGCCACGGCGGGCGGCACGGGGGGTTTGTGGTAGCGGGTCAGCCGCCGCTCGTCCCCTTCCAGGCCGACCATGAGCGCGAGCAGGTTCTTGGTCACGGGCAGTGACGGATTGAACTTGTGGGACTGGATCAGGTAGTCCAGGGAACGCGTCCAGTCGTCGTTCTCGTAGTGAGCGCGGGCCAGGTTGTAGAAGAGATTCTCGTCATCCGAGACGAAGTCCAGGGCGCGCAGGAAAAAGGCGATGGCCTCGTCGTAGCGGCCGCACTTGCGCAGGATGATGCCGAAGTCGTTGAACAGGAACTGGTCGCGGCCCTCGAACCCGGCCCTGATCCGGGCCAGGTCCGTGAACAGGGCCGAGGCGCGGGCGGTCTCGTCGTGCTCCAGGTAGACCAGGCCCAGACCGAACAGGCCGTTGAAGGCGTGCGCGTCCACGGTCGCGGCCAGGACATCCTCCGGAGCGCCCCGGCCGAGCAGGGCCGGGACCACCTGCTCCTCGAAGTAGGCCAGTTCCGGCGTGTAGTCCTCGACGAGTTCGTCCAGGGTGATCAGTTCGGCCTCGCCTATGGGCAGGTGCCGGTCGCTGAGCAGACGGCTGGCGAAATCGTCCTCGCCGGTCTGCTCCACGAAGCGGAAGGTCAGGCTCTCGTGGGTGCGGCTGCTCGCGCCCATGCCCATCTTCACCGGGGTCAGGGCCGAGAACACGCAGCGGACGCGGCCGTCCGCCATGAAGTCCCGGCCGAACGGACAGACCGAGGCGGCGTCACCGTCCCCGGCATCGAGATGGAGCGCGAAAAATTCGTCTTGCATGGACCCTCGGCAGCGGCTTGGGCGGGGCGGAAAGCCCCTATTTCACACATCCCTGTTCTTAGCCGGGCGCGGGGCGCGGTGTAAAGCCCGGATTTGGCCGCGCCGAAGGGGTGGACACAGGGCGATGGAGACTTACCTTATGGCCGGGCCGGGGGCGACGTTGCCAGTCCGGCCCTTTTCGGCTATGGAAACCCTCTGCCGGGAACGCCCGGTCCATCACAACACCGTTTCGGAGCACGCCATGCCCATTTTCGAATACAAGTGCAATGCATGCGGCAACGAATTCGAGGAACTCGTCTTCGACCGCGACGAATGCCCCCCCTGCCCCAAATGCCAGTCCACCGACACCGGCAAACTCATGAGCGCCGTCCGGTCCAAGGTCGGCGGCTTCCGCCCGGATTCGGGCGGCGATTCCGGCCCGGCCGCGCCCAGCGCGCCCTCGTCCGGCTGCGCGGGCTGCTCCGGCGGCAACTGCTCCAGCTGCGGCTAGCCCCTTTCCTTCTCAGACCAAGGTTGCACACAGCATGAAGAAGCTCACCATCGCCACCCGAGGCTCCGCCCTGGCCCTGTGGCAGGCCAACCACATCAAGGACCGGCTCGAGGCCGAACACCCCGGCCTGTCCGTGGACCTGCTCAAGATCAAGACCAAGGGGGACAAGATCCTCGATGTGCCGCTGGCCAAGGTCGGCGGCAAGGGACTGTTCGTCAAGGAGATCGAGGAGGCGCTGCTGGACGGCCGCGCCCAGCTGGCGGTCCACTCCATGAAGGACGTGCCCACCGAGCTGCCCGACGGCCTCGAGGTCGGCATCATCCCCGAGCGCGAGGAAGCCACCGACTCCCTGCTCTCGGTCAAGTACGACGGCCTCGCCGGGCTGCCCGAGGGGGCCGTGGTCGGCACCTCCAGCCTGCGCCGCCAATCCCAGCTCTGTGCCCTGCGCCCGGACCTCAAGATCGAGACCCTGCGCGGCAACCTGGACACCCGGCTGAACAAGCTCCTGAACGGCGAGTACGACGCCATCGTCCTGGCCACCGCCGGGCTCAAGCGGCTGGCCATGTCCGCCCCCAAACAGGAGATCCTGAGCCCGCCCGAGTTCCTGCCCGCCGTGGCCCAGGGCGCGCTCGGCATCGAGTTCCGCTCGGCCGACACCGAGGTCCGCGACCTGCTCGCCTTCCTGGACCACGCCCCGACCAAGCACCAGGTCCTGGCCGAACGCGGCTTCCTGACCGGGCTGGACGGCGGCTGCCAGGTGCCCATCGCGGCCTGGTCCGTGATCGAGGGCGAGACCCTGCGGCTGACCGGCTACGTGGCCGAGGTGGACGGCTCCACGCCCATCCGGCGCATGGTCGAGGGCAACGTGGCCCACGCCTGGGACCTGGGCATGATCCTGGCCGGACAGGTGCTCGAAGCGGGCGGCAAGGCCATCCTGGACGCGGTCTACGCACGGGAGACCCGGTAGCCCGAACCCGGCCCGGCCCAACCTTCAACGACAAATCTTTATTTTTCTTTATATGAAAAAGATTAATAAAATAAAGCTGTTCGGAGAGCGTCAGCCGCGCGGCCCGCTCAAGCCCCTAAAGGTTTCTCCATATTCACCGATAAAAACGGCAAGAAATATGTTCAACACTCCATGGAAGGAGGTACGAATCATGGAAATTGCCGGTTTTGAAGCCCAGGGACCCAACCTGTCCGAACAGATGAAGTCCATCCGCAAGGTTCGGCTCCAGCGCGAGGTGCTGGAGAACCCCGAAATGGCCCGCGAGCTCGTCAAGGTCGAATCCACGGGCACGTACAACACGCGTGGCGACATAGTCCAAGCCGTCTCCACCGACTTGGGGGATGCGTAGCGTGCGCACCGACTCATCCGAAAAAGAGTAAGGGCCGATCAGAAGACTGATCGGCCCTTACTCTTTTTCGGATGAGCGGCGCGCAGTGGGGGGCGGCTTGCGATAGCGGGCCATCCGCACATTTTCCCTGGGGGGCTTTCATCCTCACGTAGACGGCTACGCTGCGGTGAAAGCCCCCCAGGAGAAAATGCACGGCTGACCCACTGTCACAAGCCTAGTGCCAGCGCGGTGAGCCGCTGTCGGGTGCGGCGCACCCGAATTGCTCCGGCTTTGAAAAATGTAAGGCCCTTGGTTTATACTGAGATCGAAGGTCTTGAAATGTGAAACGCCCCGCGAAGCGGCGCTAAGAAGTTTAGGAAGGGAGAGGGGATGGGGGGTCCGGGGGAAGGGGAGAGGGAAACCCGTTTATTTCAAAGGGTTTCCCTCTCCCCTTCCCCCGGCCGCCGGAGGCGCTTACTTGCTGCCGGACACTCCGGCGGAGGCGAAGGTGGCCATTTGGTTGAAGACATTGGCGGCGGCGCGGACGAGGAACATGGCGCAGGCCGAGCCCGTGCCTTCGCCGAGGCGGAAGCCGAGGTGGAGGTAGGGGGTGACGCCCAGGGTTTCGGTCACGGCGGCGTAGCCGGGTTCGGCCGAGGCGTGGCTAAGCAGGCAGTAGTCCCGAACCGCCGGGTGGATCTTCCAGGCCGCGAGGCAGGCGGCGGTGGAGATGAAGCCGTCCACGCAGACGAGCTGGTGGTTCTTGGCCCCGCCCAGGACGAGCCCGGCCAGAGCGGCGATCTCCAGTCCGCCGAGGGCGGCCAGGATTTCCACGGGATCGCCGGAGTCGATGGCGTCCCGGTTGGCGTCCAGGCCGCGCCGGATGACGGCGGTCTTGGCCGGGAGGCTCGACGGGGCCAGGCCCGCGCCGGGACCGGTCAGGCCCGCCGGGTCCAGGCCGAGGTAGGCCGCGTACAGGGCCGTGGACGGAGTGGTGTTGGAGATGCCCATGTCGCCGGTGCCGAGCACCCTGACGCCGTCGGCGTGGGCGCGGTCGGCCAGGGACACGCCGAGCAGCAGGGCCTCAAGGCACTGTTCGCGGGTCATGGCCGGGCCCTGGGCCAGGTTGGCGGTGCCGGGCGCGATCTTGGCCTGGATCAGGGCCGGATGGTCGTCGAACGGGCCGCCGCAGCAGCCCGCGTCCACCACGAAGAGCCCGGCCCCCACGGTCTTGGCCAGGACGTTGATGCCCGCGCCGTCGGCCAGGAAGTTGAGGACCATCTGGCGGGTGACCTCCTGGGGATAGGGCGACACGCCCTCGGCGTTGACGCCGTGGTCCCCGGCCACGGTGTAGATACGCATGGGATCGGCCTGGGGCGGCTCGCCGCCCTGGATGAGATAGAGTTGCAGGGCCAGTTCCTCAAGGCGGCCGAGGCTGCCCACGGGCTTGGTCAGGTTGTCGAGATGGGCCCGGCCCTCGGCTTCGGGGGTGCGGTCCACGGGGGAGATGTCGTCGAGTATGCGTTTGAATGCTGCTTCCATGGGAGTCTTCCTTGGTGGTGTTTTCGGTCCGGGAGCCATACACCGGGCAATGGGCGGCTGTAAACCCGCAAGACCCGTTGCGACGTCGGCTTCTACGTGCTATCTTTCGGAAAAATTTGGCGATTCTGTTCAATAACGAGGATGTCCATGGCCCGGGAACTCTGCCTTATCCACGCCAACTGCCAGGGCGAACCCCTGCTGGCCCGGCTCGCCTGCTGCCCGGCCTTCCGCGAGCGCTACGAGTGCCGCCTGTACACCAACTACGTGCGCGAACCCCTCCCCGAGGCCGACCTGACGCGCTGCTCCCTCTTCCTGTACCAGCAGCTCGGGCCCACCTGGGGCGAGCTGGCCTCGGCGTCGCTGATCGCACGGCTGCCGGACCGCGCCCGCGCCCTGTGCGTGCCGAACATGTTCTTCAAGGGGTACTGGCCCACCTGGTCGGGCCGGGCCGGGTTCGACTACCGCTGCGAGTTGCTCGACGGCTACATCGACGCCGGGCTGACCGCGGACGAGGCCGTGCTGCTCTATCTGCGCGCCGACCTGGCCGCCAAGTTCGACCTGGCCGCGCTCATGGAGGGCACCCTGCGCCGCGAGCGCGAACGCGAGGCCCACACCCCGATCAAGTACATGTCCCTGATCGAGGAACTCCACGGCAGCCGACAGCTCTTCGCCACGGTCAACCACCCCGGCGCCCTGCTCATGGACCACGCTGCGCGCGGCGTGCTGCGCGAACTCGGCCTGCCCGCACCGGACCCCGCCGCCCTGGCCGCCCTGGGCGAGCCGTTCCCGGACTTCGAACAGCCCATCCACCCGTCCGTGGCCGCCTTCTTCGGCTGGGACTTCGCCGGGCCGGACCGCCGATACCGGGTCTACGGCCGGGACATGACCTTCGCCCGCTGGACCGCCAACTACGTCGCCGCCCGCCAACGCGGCGTCACCGACTTCATCGGCTTCCTGCAAGGGGTCGACGACTGACCCAACGGCGGCTTTCCGAGGACTGAAATCAGGTGGGGACGGCCGCTTCGCGGCTATGTCGGGTGACTGGATTCGCCCCGTCCTCCATTTGGCTTTTGCGGCGCGGCGTATTGAACATCAAGTTTTATTAAGCGGCGTCCGATAAGAGGTGTACGCGACCATCACGGAGGAAGGTCATGTACATCGATTGGGATACCAGCCAGGTGCAGGGTGGGTCGGGGTTCGAGCCCTGGCCCGGAGCGGACGGACGGGAACAGGGACCTGTCTGGCCCGGCGATGTCGTGGACATCTCGGAAGAGGCCGTGCGCGCCTTCCGCGAGGCGGCCATCGAGCCCATCAAGCACGGCACCTTCTCCCTGGACCGGCTCGAGGCGCGCATCAGCGTGGTCCGCGCCGAGATCGCCCACATCTGGGGCTCCGCCCTGCCCGACGACGAAAAGGAACTCCAGATATCGGCCCGCGAAAACGAGATCGCCCTGCTCCAGGCGGGCCAGTTCGCCTTTGCCAGGGCCGGGTTTCCGCTCAGCGTCTAGCCGCCTCCCACCGCATGCAAAAAAGGCCGCCGGGACTCACCCGGCGGCCTTCCATTTTTCGGACGCGAAAATCACTTCAGTCGCGGAGGGCCGATGACGATCATCTCGGCGATGGTGTGGTCCACCTTGGGCAGGGCGCACAGGTTCTTGCCCACGAACTGCATCTCGAGCAGGACCAGGTCCTTGTACATGGGGGTGCGGTCCACGAACGGGACCTCGGCCATGTCCTTGGTCAGGTCCTGGCAGCGGTAGCAGCCGGGGAAGCGGACCTCCTGGCCCGTGTGGCGGGTCAGCAGGTTGGGCACGCCGTGCATGCGGCAGATCATCAACCGGTGGTCGTACAGGCCGCAGATGCCCTGCTTCTCGTCGATGTTCAGCGGGCACATGAGGTGCGGCCGCTCGCCGCGCGCCAGGGCCGCCTGGGCCCGGTCCACGTAGTCGCGAGCCCTGGCCTGGATATCCTCCAGCCGGTCGGCCGGGAGCCGGTTCAGCCCCTCCCACATGTAGGCCCACTCCACGTAGGTGTGGTGCTGGAAAAAGGACAGGCAGCAGTTGTCGGCGCACCCTTCGCAGGTCATGCCGATGGGCCCGGCCACCTCGTCGTAGCGGGCGACCATCTTGTCGTATATGGCGGCCAGCTTGCGGAAGGCGGCCTTGGGGGTCAGTTTGTTCATGCTATCTGGATATGTTGGAGGATCTGGTCCACGCACTCCTCGGGAGCGCATTGGTCGGTGCGGACCGTCAGGTCGGCGGCCTCGCGGTAGAGGGGCAGCCGTTCGTTGTACAGGTCGCGCATGGTCTTGCCCGGCCCGATGGCCAGGCCGCGGTTTTCGCCGCTGCCCACGCGCTCAAGGAAGGTGGCCTCGTCGATGTCGAGCAGGACCACCGGGCCCAGCTCCTTGAGACGGCGGACCGCCTCGGGCCCGTAGATGACCGAGCCGCCCGTGGAGATGACCGTGCGCGTCAGGTTCAGTTCCGAGACCAGCCGCTCCTCGATGCGCAGGAAATCCTCCAGGCCGTAGGTGTCCATGATCGCCTGGAGGCTCAGCCCGTAGTAGGACTCCATGTACCTGTCCGTGTCGAGCTGGCCCCAGCCGAGCCGCCGGGCCAGGAGTTCGCCCAGGGTGGACTTGCCCGCCCCGGCCATGCCCACCAGGGTGATGCACGGTCGGCTGACCTCGTCGCGCTGGATCGGCGTGAAGGCCATGCCTACTCGCCCCGGACCAGGCAGACCCGGTCCTCGCCGTCCCGTTCAACGACCAGCACGTTGACGTGCTCGTTGCCCAGGGTGTCCAGCTTCTTGCCCACGTAGTCCGCCTGGATCGGCAGCTCGCGGTGGCCCCGGTCCACCAGGACCAGCAGCTCCACCCGCCTGGGGCGGCCGTAATCGAGGATGGCCTCCAGCGCGGCCCGGATGGTCCGGCCCGAGTAGAGCACGTCGTCCACCAGCACGATGGACTTGCCCTCCACGTCGAAGCCGATCTCCGAACAGTTGATGGTCGGGGCCAGCTCCAGGTTGGTGGTCCAGTCGTCGCGGTAGAGGTTGATGTCCAGCTTGCCCAGGGGCACCTTGCGCCCGAGCCGCGCGTCCAGCAGCTTCTTCAGCCGCTCGGCCAGGTCCGCGCCCCGCCGCTGGATGCCCAGGATGGCCAGGGACGCGTCGTCGCCCCGCCGCTCGTATATCTCGACGGCCAGCCGTTCGAGCGTCCGGCTCATTTCCCTTTCGGACAATATGGTGCCGCAGTCTTTCATAATCTCGGCCTCACGGTGCTTGGCGGTTGAAGGAACGTAGAAAACTAGCCCATCCCCCATGTACGGTCAACTCCGCCGCACCTCATGGAAAGTTTCGATTTGACAAAGGGTACTATTGATCTTACCTCTTCTATTCCCGACCCAAATTAGGAGGCATTATAATGATCGAAGTCACCGAAGCTGCCCAGAAGCAGCTCGAAGGCTACTTCCAGGACAAGGAAGCGTCCCCGATCCGCGTGTATCTCGCGGCCGGCGGCTGAGCGGGCCCGCGCCTGACCCTGGCTCTGGATGAGCCTAACGATATGGACGACGTGTCCGAGGCCGGTGGATTCACCTTCCTCGTGGAAAAGGACCTGCTGGCCCAGACCGGCGATATCAGAATCGACATGACCTACTACGGATTCGTCGTGGAGTCCCAGAACCCGGTCAGCGGCGGCGGCGACAGCTGCTCCTGCTCCTCCTCGGGTTCCTGCTCCTCCGCAGGCTCCGGCGGCTGCGGCTGCTAGCCGCCAGCTGCCGATACGACGCCATCCGCTGCGTTGCTGCAAAAGGCCCGGACCCTCGCGTATGAAGATACGCTTCGGCCCCGGGCCTTTTTTGCGCCTTGCGGCTGACGCCGTCTCGACAGCTGGCTCTCGCACGTTGAGGCGGTAAGAAAAAATGCCCGGACTGTTGCGTATGTTTTGATACGCTTCGGTCCCGGGCTTTTTTTGCGCCTTGCGGCTCACCACTTCTCGCCAGCTAGCCCATCTCCCGCCAAGGGAATTGGGCGGGACGCGCCCGGACCCTCGCATATGTTTTGGTATGCTTCGCCCCCGGGCCCTTTTGCGCCTTGCGGCTGACGCCGTCTCACGAGTTGGGCCATTTCCATTATATAAAATCGGGCGAGGCGGGGTGCGGGCGGTCGTTCGCCTGGTTGCGGCTTGGGGCGAGCGGATTTCCGGGGATGAAATTTCAGATTTTTTCAGTCGGGATTACGGCGGGTTGGGGCGGCCGGATCGGGTTGTGCATCGTTTTTCTCTTTACATCGGATAGATGATCCTTATTGTCTTGGGGAACGAACCCCATCCAGGAGAGAATCATATGATCACAGTTTCCGAATCGGCCCAGAATGAACTGACCAAATATTTCGAGGACAAGGACGTGCAGCCCATCCGGGTGCACCTGGCCGACGGCGGTTGCGCCGGTCCGCGCCTGTCCCTGGCCCTGGACGAGGTGCGCGAAGGCGACAAGTCCGTGGAGCAGGGAGCCTTCACCTTCCTGATCAACGAGGAACTGGCCCAGGCCTCGGGCGCGGTCTCCATCGACATGACCCCCTACGGCTTCCAGGTCTCTTCCGAGAACCAGATCGGCGGCGGGGGTTGCGGATGCTCCTCCTGCGGCACCGGCTCCTGCGGCTGCTAGGCCGCGATAAGCGGCGATCCGCTGCGTTGCTTCAAAAAGCCCGGACCCTCGCGTATTAAGATACGCTTCGGTCCCGGGCTTTTTTTGCGCCTTGCGGCTGACGCCGTCTCGCCAGCCAGCCCATCTCCCGCCAAGGGGATTGGGCGGATCGCGTCGGGGACGCCCGCAGTCGCGGGCTGTCGACGTCATCGGATCGGGAAAGGCAAAAAGCCGCCAGGAATCTTTCCATATAAAAAGCGAAACACCATATCGCGTTTCGCTTTTCAAACGGAAAACCACACCCCACCATCCCCCATGGAGCGCCTTCGGGTGCCCCCGGCACCCGAACAGCGGCTCTCGCGCCAGCACGCTGTTCCGCACAACGCACCCCGGCCACGGGGCCGCTCCCCCGCGCCCCTCGCCATCAGGCTTGGGAGAGTGGGTCAGCTGTGCATTTTCTTCCGGCCGCGACAACCGCAGCGTAGCCGTCTACGTGAGGATTGGCGCGGCCGGAAAAAATGTGCAGATGGCCCGCTCTCGCAAGCCGCGCCCGAGCCTCCTCCCCCAAAGAAAAAGGGCGGTGCTCGCTTGGCACCGCCCACTTCGATTAGGACCGCAATCCCGGCCCTGACAGCCGGGTTTAATCGAAAGTCCTTTCATCGACGAGACGAGGGGCGTTCTCAGGCAGGGTGCCGGGGACGCAGGTCTCGACGACTGGTCGCAGTTTCATCGTGGCCTGGAAGTCGGCCTCGAAGCTTTCCGTATCGAAAGGCTGCGCCGTTTCCGCCACAACCACGAGTACGTCCCTGCCACTAACATGTTTCACCCGTATTTGCCAGCCTGAAATGGCCGGGTATCGTGAAAAGACGGTCGCGGCCTGGCCCGGATAGATGAACTGGCCCTTGACCTTGGTTGTGTCGTCGGCCCGCCCTTTCCATCCGGTAAGCTTTCTGGCCGTGCGGCCGCAGGCGCAATGGCTCAGGTCCATGGACGACAGGTCGCCCGTGGCCAGGCGGACCAGCGGATAGTCGGTGAAGAACGGGGTGACCACCACCTCGCCCACCTCGCCGTCGGGCACGGGCAGCCCGGTGGCCGGGTCGCAGATCTCCACGTGCCGGTAGTTGGACAGGTGCATGCCGCCCAGTTCGCGGCACTCGTAGGCGATGCAGCCCACGTCCGCCGTGCCGTACCCCTGGCGCACGGTGATGCCGAACATCTCCTGCACCTCCCGGCGCAGGCTCTCGGGCAGGGGCTCGGCCGCCACGTAGGCCTTTTCCAAATGGAAATCCGCCAGCGGGTCGAGCCCCAAGGCCACGGCCTTCTCGCCGATGACCTTCAGGTAGCTGGCCATGCCGATGAAGGCGTTGACCGGCAGCTCGGTCAGGAACTCGATCTGCTTCTCGGTGTTGCCCGGACCGGCCGGGATGACCGCGCAGCCGATGTCCCGGAGCGGCTCCTCCAGCATGAGCCCGGCCGGGGTCATGTGGTAGGAAAAGGTCATCTGCGCCAGGTCGCCGGGCCGGAACCCGGCCGCGAAGAACCCCTCGGACCAGGCCCAGTAGTCCGGCTCGCGCCCCTCGGGATCATAGATCGGGCCGGGCGACTGGTAGATGCGCCGCAGTTCGCCGGGCCTGCCGTTCAGGAACCAGCCGATGCCGTGCTCCCGCTGCCACTCAATGAGGTCCTTCTTGCGCAGGGGCGGAATCTTGGCGTAGTCGTCCCAGTCCTTGAAATCGCGCGCGCACGCTCCCAACGCCCCCAGCCGCTCCCGGAACTCGCCAGACCCGGCCTCGGCCGCCGCGAGCACGTCCTTCACGCCCTTCCACTTGCGCTTCATCCGCTTCTCGCGCGGCTCCGTCTCATACTCGGTGTAGTACATGCTGCGTGCCTCCCGAATCCCGTTGGAACATTGTCGCCGCCTTGCCGCGTGTGAAAAATCCTGCCGCTGTCTTTGCCCTGAACCCTACGACAGATGCCGCATTTTTTCCACCATCCTCCTCCCACTCCCCTCCCCCGCCCCCGGAAAAGGCCTGGAAGAGTGGGTCAGCTGTGCATTTTTCGAGGGGAGATTTGACCGCAGTGTACTCTTCCGTACATGAGGATCAAATCCCCCCTCGGAAAATGTGCAGATGGCCCGCTATCCCAAGCCGCTACCCGAGCCAGCGCTTTCTTCTTCTGTAGTGTTTGACGTCGCGGTAGCTCTTCTTGTCCCCGGCGCTGCCCATGCCGAGGTAGAATTCCTGGACGTCCGGGTTGTCGAGCAGGTCCCTGGCCGTGCCGTCCATAACCACCCGGCCGTTCTCCATGATGTAGGCGGTCTCGGCCACGGACAGGGCCGCGCGGGCGTTCTGCTCCACCAGCAGGATGGTCACGCCCTCCTTCTCGTTGAACCGCTTGATGATGTCGAAGATTTCCTCCACCAGAAGCGGGGCCAACCCCAGCGACGGCTCGTCGAGCAGAAGCAGCCTCGGCTTGGCCATGATCGCCCGGCCGATGGCGCACATCTGCTGCTCGCCGCCGGACATGTAGCCCGCCAACTGCCGCCGCCGCTCCTTGAGCCTCGGGAAATAGTCGTAGACCAGGGCCAGGGAGTCGCCCATCTCCGAACCGGGCCGGGTGAACGCGCCGCAACGCAGGTTCTCCTCCACGGTCAGGTCCTCGAAGATGCGCCGCCCCTCCATGACCTGGAACACGCCCCGGCGCACGATCTTCTCCGGCACCAGCCCCTGGATGGGCTGGCCGCGGTAGACCACCGCCCCGTCCGTGACCTCGCCGTCCTCGCACTGCAACAGGCCCGAAATGGCCTTCAGCGTCGTTGACTTGCCCGCGCCGTTCGCCCCGAGCAACGCCGTGATCCGCCCCTCGGGACAGGCCAGGGACAAGCCCTTCAGGACCAGGACCACGTCGTTGTACACCACTTCCAGGTTCTCGACTCTCAGGATATCGTTCAAGATGCCTCCGGCGGCCCAAGAACCTTTTGAAAAAGGTTCTTGGGAATCTCCAAAACTTTTTGGCGCGCCGCTGGACCTCTATGCGGACGCCTTCATATCGTAGGCGGCGAGAGGCTTGCCGGGCAGCGGTCGGCCTGCCGCGTTCGCACCTTCCACGCCGCCGTGTCATACTTTCATGACCTGCCCCCTTCCTGGCGGGTGGCGCCAAAAAATTCCGGAAGGGGGTCCGGGGGAAGCCTCTCTCAAGAGGTTTCCCCCGGTTCTCTTTCACAACTAATGACCGAGCCACTCTTCCCGGCGTTCGAGGATCTGTTCCTTAACGAAGGTCAGTTTGCCGTCCTTGATGGTGTAGAGGAACACGGCCATGTTCGGGCGGTGGTCGTCTGGGTAAAAGGAGATGAGCGGGGCCAGGCCCATGGGGTCGTATTCCCGCAGGGTCTCCAGGGACGTCTTGAGGCTCTCGCCGGTCAGTTCGCCGTTGGCCAGGGCCCGCTTCATGCCTTCGGCCATGACCAGGACGGACACAAAGCCGCGCGTGTAGTGGGTCATCTGCGGCTGGTCGCCGGTGATCTCCCTGATGACCTTCATGCCCGGCACGTCCTGGCCGTAGACCGCGGCGGCCTGGTTGGAGTAGGAGCCCTCGGCGTCGGTGCCCGCCAGCTGGGGCAGGGTCTCGTCCGTGCCCCAGATGTCGGTGAAGAACACGGTCTCCATGCCGATGTTCTTGGCCGACTTGAGGATGACGGAGGTGGACGGCGTGGTCCCGCCGATCCAGCAGAAGTCGGGCGACTTCTCCTTGAGGGGCAGGAGCTCGGTGGTGGCGTCGATGGCGTTGAGGGCCACGTTGGCGTCGCCCACGATCTCGAAGCCGATCTCGGCGGCATACTCCTTGCCGCCCGCGATGGGGGCCAGGCCGTAGGGATGGTCGGGGTAGATGAAGGCCACCCTGGGGGGGCGCGTATCGGTCCAGTTGTCCTTGAAGTACTTGAGCGCGGCCCGGAGCTGGGTGGTGTAGTCCGAGGCGATGAAGAAGTTGTACGGGGCCACCTTGGGATCGGTCAGGTGGGCCGAATAGGACGCGGACAGGTTGGGCACCTTGTCCTTGGCCAGGGTGCGCACCAACGCCTCGGTCACGGCCGAGCCGAACCCCTGGATGCAGACCACGTGGTCGGTGTTGACCATCTTCTTGTACAGGGACAGTCCCTGCTGGACCTTGTAGGCGGTGTCCTGCAGGTCGAAGACCAGGGGACGGCCGTTGATGCCGCCCTGCCGGTTGACGTATTCGATCCCGCCCTTGAGCCCCTCGGCGTAGGGCGAGCCCACGGACGAGGTGGGCCCGGACAGGTCCACCAGGCCGCCGACCCGGATGGGCGCGGCCTCCTGTTTGGAGGTTGCGGCCGGTTTCTCGTCCCCGCCTCCGCAGCCGGCCAGCATCCACCCGGCCAGGAGCAGGATGCAGGCTGCGGTTATGATGTTTCCAACCCTCATGTCGAACTCCTCGAGGTTGAAGTTGCGCGCCCGTCGGGACGCCGTTTATATCCAACCGCCGCCCTTAGTGGGCGAACGGGTAGAGTTTCCAGTACGCCTTGACCAGCCGCCAGCGGTGGGCCAGTCCCTCGGGCTCGAAGATCAGGAACAGGATGAGCGTGAGCCCGAACACGCCCTCGCGCAGGGCCACGATGTACTGGGCCACGTCCGGCCAGGACCCGGCCAGGACGTTGGCCAGCGCGTTCAGGATCTCGGGCAGGAGGACGATGAACACGGCCCCGAAGACCGAGCCGAGCACCGAGCCCAGGCCGCCGATGACGATCATGGCCAGGTAGGAGATGGACAGGCCGATATTGAACTGCTCGGCCGAGATGTAGCCGGTGTAGTGGCCCCACAACCCGCCCGCCACGCCCGCCAGGAACGAGCTGATGCCGAAGGCCGCGAGCTTGTAGCGGAACAGGTTCACGCCCACGATCTCGGCGGACAGGTAGAAGTCGCGGATGGACACGAAGGCCCGGCCGTACTTGCTGCGCATGATGTTGGTGACCATGAGCAGGGCCCCGGCGGCGAAGGCCAGGAGCAGGAAGTACATGCGCACCTCGGTGTCGAAGGAGAAGCCGAGGATGGAAGGCGGCTCCAGGAGCAGCCCGTTGGACCCGCCGGTCAGGACCCCGCCGTGCAGGAAGACGTATTCGAGCACGAGTTGGGCGGCCAGGGTGGCGATGGCCAGGTAGATGCCCTTGAGCCGGAGCGACGGCACGCCGAAGACCATGCCCACCAGGGCCGTTATCAGGCCGCCGGTCAGGATGGCCGGAAGGAACGGCACGCCGTGCAGGGAGCACTGTCCGGCGGCGTAGGCCCCCACGCCGAGGAACGCGCCGTGGCCGAGCGATATCTGGCCGCACACGCCGGTCAGGAGGTTGAGGGAGACCGCGCCGATGACCGAGATGAAGATCAGGTTGACGATGGAGGTCAGGTGCGTGTTCAGGACGAACGGGGCCGCGCACAGGGCCGCCAGGAACAGGCCGACCATGAGCTTCTGGAACCCGGACGGGAAGACCTGGGCCTCGCTCTCGTAGGTGGTGAAGAAGAGTCCGCATTTTCCCTGCATGGCTAGACCCTCTCGATCTCTTTGGTGCCGAACAGGCCGTAGGGCTTGATCATCAGGATGACCACCAGGACGATGAAGGCCGCGACCTCCCGGAAGCCGCCCAGGCCGAGGAACTGCCGGGCCGCGCCGTCGCAGACGTTTTCGAGCACGCCGATGATCAGGCCGCCCAGAGCCGCGCCGAGCAGGGAGTCGAGCCCGCCGAGGATGACCGCCGGGAAGACCTTGAGCCCCAGGTGGCCGATGTGGGCGTTGATGCCGTTGATGTTGCCCAGGATGACCCCGCCCACGGCCGAGACGATGCAGGCGATGCACCAGCTCATGGCGAAGATGTTCTTGATGCCGATACCCATGGACTGCGCGGCCTGCTGGTCGAAGGCCGTGGCCCGCATGGCCACGCCCGTGCGCGAGTACTTGAAGAAGGCGGAGAACACGGCGAAGAGCACGGCGGACAGGATGAAGGCCGCGATGTACACCGGGGCCACGGGCAGCCCGGCGATCATGACCGGCTCGGTGGGCAGGACCTGGGGGTAGACCCGGATCTGCGTGCCCCAGAAGAGCTGGACCAGGGACTTGAGCACCGAGCTCATGCCGATGGTGACCATGATGACCGAGATGTGCTCCTCGCCGATGAGCGGCCTGAGCACCATGCGCTCGATGGCCAGGCCGAGCAGGACCGAGAAGACCAGGGTGATGAGGAAGGCCCAGATGAACGGGATGTGGAACTGGACCGTCAGGGCGAAGCAGACGTAGGCCCCGACCATGACCAGCTCGCCCTGGGCGAAGTTGACCACCTTGGTGGCCTTGTAGATGACCACGAAGCCGAGCGCCACCAGGGAGTAGATGGAGCCGACCACCAGGCCGTTGACGATGAGTTGCAGGTAGTATTCCACTTAGCCCTCCATGTCCTGAATGCGGATGTCGCCGCACATCCGGCGGACGCGGCCGTCCTGGTAGGTGATCTCGGTTTCGAGGCCGAGCGCGCAGGCGTCGGTGTAGAGCGCCTCGATGAGCGCGCCGTAGCGCTCGTTGATGGTCCCGCGCCGGACCTTGCGCGTGCGGGTCAGCTCGTTGTCGTCCGGGTCCAGCTCCTTGTAGAGCAGGCAGAACCGGCGGATGCGCGTCTCCTCGGGCAGGGTCGCGTTGGTCCTGGCCACCTCCTCCCGGATGAGCGCGTAGACCTCGTCCTTGGCGGCCAGGTCCTGGTAGGTGGTGTAGGTGATCATCTTGGACTCGGCCCAGTGGCCCACGATGGGCATGTCGATGCACAGGATGGCGGCCACGAAGTCCCGGCCGTCGCCCAGGACCACGGACTCGCGCAGGAACGGCGAGAACTTGATCTTGTTCTCCAGGAACTGGGGCGAGAACCGGGTGCCGTCCGCAAGGTGCATGACGTCCTTCAACCGGTCGATGACCACCAGCCGCCCGTTGTCGTCGAAGTAGCCCGCGTCGCCCGAGAGCAGCCAGCCGTCCTCGGTCAGGGTCTCGCGGGTGGCCGCCTCGTTGCGGTAGTAGCCCAGGAAGACGGCGGGCGACCGGGACAGGATTTCGCCCGTCTCGGAGATGCGCACCTCGGTCTCGGGGATGGGTGAGCCCACGGAGGTAAAGTCCACCTCGCCCTCCTTGTGGATGCAGGAGATGCCCGCGATCTCGGTCTGGCCGTAGATCTGCTTGAGGTTCACGCCCATGGCGTGGAAGAAGCGGAACACGTCCGGCCCCAGCGCGGCCCCGCCCGTGGTGGCGCTGCGCAGGCGCGAGAAGCCCAGCCGGTCGCGCAGGGCGCGGAACAGCCCCTGGTCGGCCAGGCGGTACTTGAACCTGAGCCAGGGCGACGGGGTCCCGCCCGCGAAGACCGCGTCAACAAACTCGTAGCCCACGGGCAGGCAGCGGTTGTACAGCCAGCGCTTGAGCGGGGTGGTCTCCATGATGTCGCCAGCCACCTTGGCCGCAATGGACTCGTACACGCGCGGCGGGGAGAAGATGAAGTGCGGGCCGATCTCGCGCGAATCGGCAGAGGCCGTGTCCGGGGTCTCCGGGAAGTTGACGCAGAAACCGAAGAGCAGGGCCGAGGCCACGGCCATCATCTGCTCGCCCATCCAGGCCAGGGGCAGGAAGGAGACGAACTCGTCCGAGGCCGACTTGGGGTCGTACTTGCCCAGGTTGTGGGCCATGGACAGGAGATTTTTGTGCGACAGCACGGCCAGCTTGGGGCGGCCCGTGGTGCCCGAGGTGGTGGCGATGAGGCAGGGATCGCCGGGCTTGGTGGCCCGGGCGGCCTCCTTGAACCTGGCCGTGCAGTCCCCGCCCCGCTCGCGGCCCAGGCGGCGCACGGCGTTGAAGCTCCGCAGCCCCGGCACCCGCGCCTCGTAGGGCTTGAGCCCCTTGGGGTCGTGATAGACGATGTTCGCCAGTTCGGGCAGCCGCCGCCGGATGGCGCGGACCTTGTCCACCTGCTCCTGGTCCTCGGCCACCACCAGGCGGCACTCGGTCAGGGCGAAGACGTACTCGATCTCCTCGGCCGGGGAGTCCTGGTACAGGCCGAGCGCCATGCCGCCCAGCCCCTGGACGGCCAGCTCGGCCCAGATCCACTCGGGCCGGTTGTTGCCGATGAGGATGACGATGTCGCCCCGGCCGATGCCCAGGCCCTCAAGGCCACAGGCGAACTCGGCGGTGATGCGCAGGGAGTCCTCCCAGGAAACGGCCTGCCAGACGCCCCACTCCTTTTCGCGCAGGGCGGTCCTGCCGGGCCGGTCCCCGGCCTGCCGGACGAGCAGTCTCGGCAGCGTGGTCATATACGGTTTGGCCATGCAACGTCCTCGTTTCCCGGCGTTCGGCCGGGCCTTCCCAACGTGTCCGGCGGGACCGATCCCCGGTCCCCCCCGCAGTCGCCTCGCGCGCCCCGCTCGGGGCCTGCGCGGGCTACCTTCCCATGAACGCGGCGTCCTCGGTGCCCAGGTAGGCCCTGATGACGTCCGGGTTCGCCTGCACCTCGTCCGGGGTGCCCTCGGCGATCTTGGAACCGAAGTCGATGACCACGACCTTGTGGGAGATGTCCATGACAACGCCCATGTCGTGCTCGACCAGCAGGACGGTGACGCCCCACTCCTCGGCTATGTCCAGGATATATCGGGCCATGTCCTCGGTCTCTTCGAGGTTCATGCCCGCCATGGGCTCGTCCAGGAGGATGAGCTTGGGCTCGGCGGCCAGCGCCCGGCCGAGCTCCACCCGCTTGCGCACGCCGTAGGGTAGTCGCCCGGCGTGCTGGTGGCGGTAGGGGGATAGGTTCAGGAAGTCGATGACGTCCTCCACCCGGCGCCGGTGGCGGCGCTCCAGGCGCACGGTCCGGCCGAAGCGGAGGATGGCGGATAGCAACCCGTAGTCGATGCGGCCGTGCCGCCCGACCATGAGGTTGTCGAGGACGGACAGGCCCTTGAACAGGGCGATGTTCTGGAATGTCCTGGACAGTCCCAGCTCCGTGCGCTTGTGCGCGGGCAGGGAGAGCAGACATTCGCCGTCCAGTGAGATGGAACATGCGCCGCGCGCGCCCCCGTCCGGGGTGTAGCGGCCGCTGATGCAGTTGAGCATGGAGGTTTTGCCGGCCCCGTTGGGGCCGATCAGGGACGCGATGGTCCCCTGTTCCACGGAGAAGGACACGCCCATGAGCGCGGCGATGCCCTTGAAGGTGAGCGTAACGTCGCGGACGTCGAGATAGGCCATAATCGTTCCATTATGGTCTCGGAACCCCCTGGTCCCAAACGACGTCCGCACGGCCCGTCGGTGAATGCCGAAACACCGCCCGGGTCCATATGCTGTCGGATGGCCCTTGGAGCCCCTAGGTCCACTCCTCCTCGAAATCCTCGGGAGTGACCAGTTTGTAGCCCCGGTCCTCGAGCGCGGCTGCGACCGTGGACGGGTCTTCGGTATCTATTCGGACGACCACGATGCGGCGTCCGTTGTAAAAGAAGGTGCCGGTGGAGATGATCGAGATCTTCATGTTGGCGATGACCCCGGCGATCTCGTAGAGCACGCCGGAACGGTCCTCCACCTCAAGCGTCAGGCGGCTGCCGCCCTCGCGGTAGCCCATCTCCTCGGCCAGCACGTCGAGCATGACGTTGCGGTTGATGTAGCCGATGAGCTCGCCGTCGGAATCGACCACGGCCAGCCCGGCCAGGTTCATCTCGTACATCATGTCGGCCGCGCCCTCGATCTCGGTCTCCGGGGCCACGGTCTTGATGTCCGTGCGGAAGATCTTCTCCACCGTGAGCTTGCTCATCAGGTAGCTGATCTCGTGTTTCTCCAGGGACGTCATGATGCTGGGCAGGGCCGCCGAGATATCCTCCTTACGCACGTAGCCGACCAGCTTGCCCGCGTCGTCCACCACCAGGAGCATCCAGAGCTTGTTGTCCTCAAGCTGTTTCTGGGCGTCCTTGACCAGCGTCTGGGGGGTGACCTTGACGAAGTCGCGCAGCATTTTCAGTCCGACGTACATGTATTCCTCCTTGGCAGTGCACCACGTGCTCTGTGTTGCGTAAATGGCATGGATTCGTCCCGGTTCGATACACGTTTTCATTGAACGGCGCAATTCAAACCGTGAGCGGCGCAGTTTGCCCAGGAATACCCTGCAAACCCGTTTTCAAACGACAAGTCAATACTCAAACGCTTGTTTGGACGGCGTTTTCCCGCACGTCGCCAGGCCGGGAAACCCGCCGCCAACCATCCACCCGTAGGTCAACATCCCCCCGACGCTTGACTTTCCTGATTTTCAGGGCACATTTCATAAAGGGGAAACCACGATCGCGCCAGGGGGAACCGGAACATGTTTTTCAAGATGCACTACCCGAACCTCATCGGCAGGCTGCCCGAGGACGACCCCAGGATCCTCCTCGGGGCCATCCGCATATTCATCGTCCTGCTCCTGATCATCGGGGTTCTGCTCACCGGCGGCGGGGCCGTCATCCACTTAATCGAGAACGGCAACTATCTCGGCGGGCTTCGGACCACGGAAAGCACCTCCCTGACATTGCAGGAAACGACCATCGCCCGCGAGCTGGACCACATCGTGGCCGACGTCCTGTTCCTGTCCCGGCAGAACGAACTCATCCGGCTCCTGGACGGCGGCGACGCGCAGGCGGCCAGGGCCATGGAGCGGGAATACCTGGAGCTGGCCGACAGCCGCGAGGACTATGACCAGGTCCGCTACCTGGACGCCGACGGCCTGGAGCGGGTCCGGGTCAACAGCCGCAACGGCCGGACCTCGGCCGTGCCCGAAAGCGGCCTGCGGGACAGGAGCGACCGCTACTACTTCAGGCAATGCCTGGGGCTGGACAAGGGCGGCATCTATCTTTCGCCCATGGACCTGAACGTCGAGGACGGGCTGGTGGAGCAGCCGGTCCGGCCCATGCTGCGCATCGGCACCCCGGTCTTCGACGCCGCGGGCCGCAAGCGCGGCATCATCCTGATCAACTACAACGCCCGGACCCTGCTGGACCGCATCCTGCGCACGGGCAGTTCGGCCGAGGGGCTGACCATGCTCCTCAACGGCCGGGGCTACTGGCTCCTGGCCCCGGACGAGACCAGGGAATGGGGGTTCACGGCCCCGGAGACGGAGGACCTCCGCTTCGCCACGGAACGGCCCGACGAGTGGCGGCAAATGCTCGACCTGGAGCGCGGACAGTTCCGCACGGACAACGGGTTGTTCACCTTCGCCACGGTCCGCCCCATGGCCGAGATGCAGGCCTTCAGTTCCCGGCTGCACGGCGCCGCGCAGGACGGGGCGCAAGGCGCGGAACCGGCCTATTTCTGGATGCTCGTCTCCCAGGTCCCGGCCGCGACCCTGGACCGCCACGCCCGGACCCTGCTGTTCAAGCTGCTCCTCGGCGGGGGCCTGCTCCTGGCGCTCTTCGCCTTCGGCGCGTGGCACCTCTCCCTGGCCCTGTCCCGGCGGCGGCTCTTCCAGGAACAGCTCCTGGCCGCGGCCATGTTCGACGCCCTGACCGGGCTGCCCAACCGCAAGCTCTTCTTCGACCGGCTGGAGGCCTCCCTGGCCCTGTCCGTCCGGTACGACCGCAGGCTGGCCCTGCTCTACATCGACCTGGACGGGTTCAAGGTGGTCAACGACACCATGGGGCACGCGGCGGGGGACGAACTGCTCAGGCGGGTGGGGAAGCTGCTGACCGGCTCGGTGCGCAAGTCCGACACCGTGGCCCGGCTGGGCGGCGACGAGTTCGTGGTCATGCTGAACGAGGTGACCAACCTGGGGGACGCGGCCCTGGTGGGCGAAAAGCTCGTCTCCGCCCTGCGCGCGCCCATCGTCCTCAAGACGGGCACGGCGACCATCAGCGCCAGCGTGGGCGTGTCCGTGTATCCCGAGAACGGCGCGTCCGCCGAGCTCCTGGTCCAGAAGGCGGACCAGGCCATGTACGCCTCCAAGCACATGGGCAAGAGCACCTGCACCATGGCCGACTCGTCGCGCTGCGCCGACGCCTGACGCCCCGGCCGGGTCAGCCGCCCATGCGCCGGAAGAGCGGGGCCTGGGCGCAGCAGCCCGACAGCCCCAGGGCCCGGTAGACCGCGTCCATGTCCACGGCCTCGCGGACCACGGAGGCCAGGTTGTCCAGGGCGTCCTCCAGGCCGAAGACGGTCTGGACCGTCTCCAGGGGCGAGAGCCCCTTGTCCATGCGCAGCTGGTCGATGAACCAGCGGCGGAACCCGTCCGCGTCGAACAGCCCGTGCAGGTAGGTGCCGAGCACCCGCCCGTCCGGGCGCATGTAGCCCAGCGGCTCGCCCGCGTTGTCGCGCAGGGCCGTGCGCAGCTCCCCGGACAGGGGTTCGGTGCGGCCGTGGTGGATCTCGTAGCCGTGCACGGCGAGCCCCGAGGCCGAGTGCGTGCCGAAGGTCCGGGTCAGGGTCTTTTCCGGGGCCAGGGTGGTCTGGACCGGCAGCAGGTCGAAGCCCTCCACCCGGGTGGTCTCGGACTCCAGGCCGTAGGGGTCGTCCACGATGCGGCCGAGCATCTGGAACCCGCCGCAGATGCCCACGATGCGGGTCCGGCCCTCGGCCAGCCCGCGCAGGACCGCGGCCATGCCCGTGCCCTTGAGGGCGCGCATGTCCGGCACCGTGGACTTGGAGCCGGGGATGATCACCGCGTCGGGCGCGCCCACGTCGCGGGCGTCGGCCACCACGCGGACGCGCACGTCCGGCTCGCGGTACAGCGGGTCGATGTCGTTGAAATTCGAGATGCGCGGCAGGTCCAGGACCACCACGTCCACGCAGTCGGCCTCGGGCAGCTTGTCGCCCTCGGGCCGGAACCCCTCCTTGAACGAGACCGAGTCCTCCTCGGGCAGGCCGAGCCCGTGGATGTACGGCACCGTGCCCAGGACCGGCTTGCCCGTGCGCTCGAACATCTGGCCGAAGGCCGGGTCGAGGAGCGAGGCGTCGCCCCGGAAGCGGTTGATGACGTAGCCCTCCACCAGGGAGCGCTCTTTCGGCGTGAGCAGACTCATGGTCCCGACGATGGAGGCGAAGACCCCGCCCCGGTCGATGTCGCCGGTCAGGAGCACCCGTGCGCCCGCGTACTCGGCCATGGCCATGTTGACGATGTCGTGGTGCTTGAGGTTGACCTCGGCCGGGCTGCCCGCCCCCTCCAGGACCAGGACCTCGTGCTCGTTGGCCAGGGAGTCGTAGGCCGCCTTGACCGCGTCGAAGGCGCGCGGCTTGTACTCCACGTACTCACGCACGCTCATGTTGCCCACGGGCCGCCCCATGACGATGACCTGGGAGCCGGTGTCCGAGCCGGGCTTGAGCAGAACCGGGTTCATGCGCACGTCCGGGTTCAGGCGGCAGGCCATGGCCTGGGTCACCTGGGCGCGGCCCATCTCCCCGCCCTGGTCCGTGACGTAGGAATTGAGCGACATGTTCTGGGCCTTGAACGGGGCCACGTCGAAGCCGTCCTGGAGCAGGATGCGGCAGAAGGCCGCCGCCAGCACGGACTTGCCCGCGTTGGAGCTGGTCCCCTGGATCATCAGGGCCGGGGTGCGGCGGACGCGCCGGACCACAGGGCCGCGCGCCGTGCCCGCCACCGCCTCCATGGCCCGGATCAGGGTCTCGTTGTCCTCGCGGTTGCGCACGGCCACCCGGAACCAGCGGTCGTCCAGGCCGGTGTAGTTGCCGCACAGCCGGATGCCGATGCGGTGCTCCCGGAGCAGCCGCTCCCACAGCGAAACCGCGTCCCGCCCCACCCGTTCCACCCGGCAGAGAAGATAGTTGGCCGCCGACGGCAGGACCCTGATCCCCGGCACCTGCCTGAGCCCCGAGGCCAGGGACTCGCGCAGAAGCCGGGTCTGCTCGCGGGTCTCGGCCAGGTAGAGGGCGTCCTTCAGGCAGCGCTCCCCGACCTTCTGGGCCAGGGCGTTGACGGACCAGGCGGGCATGTTCCGGCGGATGCGCGGGATCACGTCCGGGTCGGCGAAGGCCAGCCCCAGCCGCAGGCCCGGAATGGCGTAGGTCTTGGTCAGGGAGAGGACGGTGATGACGTTGGACGGCCGGTCGCGGGTCAGCCGGTCCGCGTCCTCGGGCAGAAATTCGGCAAAGGACTCGTCCACCACGAAGGTGGACTGGGGGAACATGGCCGCCACCTCGCGCAGGTCGTTGGCCGGGACCATGGTGCCCGTGGGGTTGTTGGGCGAGCACAGGAAGACCAGGGAGGGCGTGGCCAGGAGCGGCCCCATGGCCGGAAAATTCACGGTGAAGTCGTCGTTCAGGGGCGGCTCGACCACGGGCAGCCGGTGGGCGCCGCACCCCCTGGCGTAGTCCACGTAGGTCGGCGCGGGGACCACCGCCTGGCGGAACCCCCTGAGCCCGGCGATGGCGAAGAGCAGTTCGGACGCGCCGTTGCCAGCGACCACCTGGGAGGGCCAGACCTTGTAGCGCTCGGCGGCGGCCATGACCAGCCCGGTGCAGTCCGAGTCCGGGTAGGCGTCCACCCCCTGCAGGGCCTGGCCGACCACCTGCCCGAGCCACTTCGGCGGCCCCAGCGGGTTCACGTTGGCCGAAAAATCGAGGATCTCGTCCGGCGCGCACCCGGCCGTCTCGGCCATGCGCCGCCGGTTCCCTCCATGGACGAATCTCCGCTCGTCCAGCACCTCGGGTATCCCCGCGAAAAGATTCTGCTTATCCATAAAAATCCGCTATCCGCCGGTCAACTGTAGAGAAATTCAAGACTTTTCATCGGAATACGCGCAAAGCGGGCGGGTGTCCACTTGCAAAGGGCAGCGGCGCGTTCGTCCCGCCCCGTCCATATTCCCCCTGGCAATCATTCCTGGTTTGTGCGACCCTTCGCGGGCGCTCCGTCGCCTTTGTCCGGCGGGGCGCATTTCAAGACATCTTCAATGCCAAGGCGGATAGCATCATGTGGAAACGCGCGGTCTGCACCAAGGACTGTCCCGACACCTGCGGCCTGCTGGTCAAGGTGGAGAACGGCAGGATAACCTCGGTCAAGGGCGACCCGGACCATCCCTACACCCGGGGGTTCCTCTGCGGGAAAGGGGCGCGGTTCCCGGAGCACGTGCACGGCGCGGCCCGGCTGACCACGCCGCTCAAACGCACCGGGCCCAAGGGCAGCGGCGCCTTCGCGCCCATCTCCTGGGACGAGGCCCTGGACGAGGTGGCCGCCAACATCCGGCGGGTGGCCGACGCCTACGGGCCCGAGGCCATACTGCCCTACACCTACGCCGGGCACATGGGCATGGTCCACCGGTACGCGGGCCACGCCCTGTTCAACAAGCTCGGGGCCAGCCGCCTGGACGCGACCATCTGCGGCCCGGCGGCCACGGCGGGCTTCAAGGCCACCCTGGGCAAGGGCCCGAGCACCGAGATCCAGGAGGCGGCGCAGTCCGACCTTGTCGTCATCTGGGGCAACAACACCCTGGTGACCAACGTCCACGCCTGGCCGCACTTCCTCAAGGCCCGCAAAAACGGCGCGAGGATCATCGTCATCGACCCCTACCGCAACGCCACGGCCCGCGAGGCGGACGCGCACCTCATGCTCCGGCCCGGCACGGACGCGGCCCTGGCCCTGGCCGTCATGCACGTGCTCGTCACCGAGGACCTCGTGGACCACGAGTTCATCGCGGCGCAAACCATCGGCTTCGACCGGCTCAAGGAACGCGTCCTGGACTGGCCGCCCGCCCGGGCCGCCGAAATCTGCGACCTGGCCGAGCCGGACATCGTCGCCTTCGCCCGCGCCTACGGCCGCGCCCGCGCCCCCTACATCCGCACGGGCTGGGGACCGGCCCGGCAGCTGGCGGGCGGCATGGCCATGCGGACCATCTCCCTGCTCCCGGCCCTGGTCAACGCCTTCGGCAAACCCGGCGGCGGCATCACCCGGTCCCTGGGCGGCGCGCCCGGCAAGGCCCCGTCCCTCATCCGCGAGGACCTGCGCCCGGCGGGCACGCGCACCGTGAACATGGTCCACCTGGGCCGCGCCCTGACCGAGCTCGCCGACCCGCCGGTCATGCTCCTCTACAACTACCTGTCCAACCCGGCGGCAGTGGCCCCGCAGTCGGCCCAGGTCATGGCCGGGCTGGCCCGCGAGGACCTGTTCACCGTGGTCCACGAGCTGTACATGACCGACACCGCCCGGTTCGCGGACATCATCCTGCCCGGCGCGAGCTTCCTCGAGGTGGGCGACATCTACCGCTCCTACGGCCACAACCACGTCCAGATCGCCCGGCCCGTCATCGACCCGGTGGGCGACAGCCGGTCCACCCTGGACATCTTCCAGGACCTAGCCCGCCGCCTCGGCTTCACCGAGGAGGTCTTCTCCCTGAGCGAAGCCCAGTGCATCGAGCGCATCCTGGACGAGGCCGACTCGCCCTATCTCGACGGCGTGGACCTCGACGCCCTGCGCCGGGGCGAGCCCGTGCGCCTGAACATCCCGGCCAACCCCTTTGCCGGCGGCTTCGACACCCCGTCCGGCAAGGTCGAGTGCTTCTCCCAATCCATGGCCGACCAGGGGCTCGATCCCCTGCCCGACGGCACGCCCGTGCGCGACCCCGAGGGCGGCGAGGAATACCCCCTCGAATACATCACCCCGCCCCACCCCATGCTGCTCAACTCCGCCTTTAACGAGATCGAGACCCTGCGCGAACGCATCGGCGGCCCCAAGGTGCTCATCCACCCCGCAACCGCCGCCGCGCGGGGCATCACCCAGGGCATGACCGTGCGCGTGTTCAACGCCCGAGGCCGGAACACCGCCCGGGCCGAGATCACCGAGGACACCCGGCCCGAGCTGCTTGTGGCCGAAGGGCTGCACCGGGTGGACGGCACCCCCGGCCAGGGCTCCAACCAGCTGACCAGCCAACGCCTGACCGATATGGGCAACACCTGCGCCTTCCACTGCAATAAGGTCCAAGTGGAGCCTGTCGGCTAGGGGGGCGGCTTCCGAGAGCGGCGCATCTGCACATTTTTTCCAGGGGGCTTTCATCCTCACGTAGACGGCTACGCTGCGGTGAAAGCCCCCTGGAAGAAAATGCAAAGCTGCACCACTCTCGAAAGCCTATCCCGAGGACGCTTTGGCGGCTGAAGAGAGAGCCGCTGTCGGGTGGCTGCGCCACCCGAATCGCTCCAGGACGAGGAAAGCTGTGGGCCTCGCGAACTTCCCCGCGAAGCGACACAAAAAGTTTAGGAGGGGAGAGGGGATGGGGGTCCGGGGGAAGGGGAGAGGGGGACCCTTTTCTCAAAGGGTCCCCCTCTCCCCTTCCCCCGGTCGCCGGAGGCGCCCCTTCGGCCGGTACTCCGGGTATTGGGGGAAGCGTTGCTTTTCCCGGTGGGGCGGGCTAATAGGCTGCATTGCCGGGCCTGTGCGCCGGGCATCGGTGACCGCATGCGAACGATCTGCGCCTACATCCTCCTCTTCCTCATGCTCCTGCCGCCCGTGGCCACGGCCGGGGAGGAGCCGCCGTATCCCTTCACGGACCCATACCGGGCCACGGTCCTGGGCACGCCCGCCAAGGTGCGCTACCAGTTCGCGGACCCGGTGTTGCCGGACGTGCGGGCCTTCCGCATCGAAGGGCGGCAGGTGCCCGAGGTCTTTTCGTACAGCCGGGACCTGTTCTTCACCACGGCGTTGCAGAAGCACGCGGCCCCGCTCATGTTCGTCATCGCGGGCACGGGCGCGGAGCACAACTCGGGCAAGATGTCCTTCCTGACCCAGGTCTTCCACGAGGCCGGGTACCACGTGGTCGCCCTGTCCTCGCCCACGCACATGAACTTCGTCGTCAGCGCCTCGCAGCACGGGGTGGCGGGATACGTGCCCTATGACGTGGACGACCTGGACCGGGTCATGGGCTGGATTCGGGA
Organism: Pseudodesulfovibrio mercurii; assembly: GCF_000189295.2. Lineage (NCBI taxonomy): Bacteria > Pseudomonadati > Thermodesulfobacteriota > Desulfovibrionia > Desulfovibrionales > Desulfovibrionaceae > Pseudodesulfovibrio > Pseudodesulfovibrio mercurii. Next base: position 1,909,099 of record NC_016803.1, read on the forward strand.
GGAGCTGGCCAAGGAGTGCGAGATCACCGGGTACAGCGTGGCCGGGTACAGCCTGGGCGGGCTGCACGCGGCCTTTCTGGCCAAACGGGACGCCGAGACCCACGAGTTCGACTTCCGGCACGTGCTTCTGATCAACCCGCCGGTCTCCCTGTACCGCTCGGTGACGCGGCTGGACTCCTGGGTGACCAGGGAGAACCTGGGCCGGACCACGGTGCACCACGAGATCGAGGGGTTCATCGACCGCTTCTCGGACTACTACCTGCATGCGGACGTGACCGACCTGGACGACGACTTCCTGTACGACATGATCACCGACATCGGGCTGACCGAGCGCGACTTCAAGACGCTCATCGGGGCCGCCTTCCGGGTCTCGTCCGCGTCCATGATCTTCAGCTCGGACGTCTGCCTACAGGCCGAGTACCTGGTGCCGCCGAGCCACTACCCGCTCAAGACGGCCAGCCCCCTTCTGCCCTATGCCCGGCAGGCCTTCGACGTCTCCTTCGAGCAGTACCTGGACGAATTCCTGCTGCCCTACCTGCGCTACGAGGACCCGACCGTCACGCGGGACGAAGTCATCCGGCGGTCCACCCTGGAGTCCATCCGGGGGTGGCTCGAAAAGACGACCAAGGTCGTGGTGGTGGGCACCAGGGACGACGTCATCCTGAGCCACGGGGACGAACAATTCCTGGAAACGGTCTTCCCCGGCGGCCGGTCCATGCTCTTCGAGCACGGCGGGCACTGCGGGAACATGATGCACCCGGCCTTCGTCCGGGCGCTGAAGGACATGGTGCGGCTGTGAACGCGCGCGCGGGCATATTCCTCCTGCCGGTCATGCTGGTCCTGCTCCTGACGGCCGGGTGCGGGCCCAAGGTGACGGACGTAACCGACCCGCAGGCCGGGCTCGCGCCCACCGGATTCAAAACCACGGTGCACCACTGGCCCGAGGCCGACTCGCCCTCCCTGCGCTTCCTGGACGTGGACGACCCCTGGGAGCCCATGAACCGCAACTTGTACGAGATCAACGCCAGCCTGGACAAGTACGTCATGTACCCGGCGGCCACCCTGTACAAGGTCTTCATCCCCGAGCCCATTCGCACCGGAATACGCAATTTCTACAACAACCTGAACGAGATGCCCACGGCCTTCAACAGCGTGCTCCAGGGACGCATGAAAAAGGCGGCCATCTCCTTCGTGCGCTTCCTGATCAACTCGAGCTTCGGCCTGCTCGGCGTGCGCGACCTGGCCTCGCGCAACAAGAGCCTGCCGCGCCAGCGCGAGGACGTGGGCCAGACCCTGGGCTACTGGGGACTGGGCTCGGGGCCGTATTTCGTCATGCCGATCATGGGTCCGTCCAACGTGCGCGACGCGGTCGGCTTCGGCGGGGACATCCTGATCCTGTACGTGGAGGTGGACATGATCTATCAGGCCGCGGGCATGGAAGACAGCAGCCCCCTGGACCTGACCGACCTGGTCCTGCGCGGCCTGAACATCCGCGCCAACACCGCCTTCAGCTACCACTCCACGGGCTCGCCCTTCGAGTACGAGATGGTCCGCTTCATCTACACCAAGAAGCGCGAACTGGACATCCGGCGCTAGGCCGGGTCCGGCGCCCGGTCCTGCCCGCGGGGAACTTTTCCACGCGAAAGGGCCCGCTCCCCAGTGGAGCGGGCCCTTTCTATTGCAATGCCTTCGTACCGGTTGCGGGACGGTTAGGCGGAGGTTTCAGCGGCGGTCTCCAGCGACAGCCCCAGGCGGAGGTAGCTGACGGCCATGTTGGCGATGTCCAGGATGATCTGGGCGTGCAGAGACTCGCGACGCTCGCGGTCGCGGGAGAACAGGTTGATGACCTCCACGAACAGGGCCGCGCCGAAGGCGTTGACCAGGACCATGGGCGGGGCGATGAGCTTGACCAGCTCCCAGGCCTCGGAGAACGGCCTGGACATGAGCAGAAGCAGCCCCATGTGGATGAGTTCGCCCGCCAGGGCCAGGGCCGAGGCCATCCGCCAGTTCATGGCCTTTTCGCCATACTTCCAGGCGATCATGCCCGCCGCGAAACCCTCCAGCGCCGTGGCCAGGCCGCAGGGGTAGGCGCTGAAGCCGTGCAGGTCGAAGATCACGCGGTGCACCCCGGCGATGAGCCCGGCGCCGATGCCGACCACCGGCCCGCCGAACAGACCGCCGGAGATGACCACCATGGCGCGCAGGTTGGCCACGGAGTCGAAGACCGCTTTGCCGGTGTAGGTGCCGAGGATGCCGAGCAGGCCGAAGAGGATGGTCACCAGCACGGTGCGCAGCCGCGAACTCTCGCTGGTGAAGTGCATGCGCCGGACCGGCATGGTGGTCAGGAAGAGGAAGACGACGCCGACCATGAGCCCGAAGCGCTCGGCCAGGGTCAGGATGATTTCATAGGTGTTCAACGCGCTCTCCTACAGCTCCATGGCGTCCTTGAAGGGCCGCACCCGGGCCTTGCTGACCGTGATCTCGGTCTCGGCCTCGTCGCGCATGGTCAGCACGTACTTGCCGTTGAACCACGGGGCGTAGGTCCGAACCAACGCCAGGTTGACCAACTGGGAGCGGTTGGCCCGGAAAAAGGGAAACCCGGCCAGGCGCTCCTCAAGGCGGTCCAGGGTCAGGTCGCAGGCGCAGGGATAGACCGCGTTGCGGGTCGCGGCATGGACCCGGCGGTCCTCGTAGTTGAAATAGACGATCTCCTGGGGGGAGAGGAGGATGTTGCGGCCCGCGTGCTCCACGCTGATGCGCGTCAGCCCCGGCTTGATGCCCACGCCCGCCAGGAGCCTGCGCAGGACCTCGCTCGAATCCCTGGTCTCGCTGGCCGCGAGCCGTCCGCGCACCCGCTCCAGGCTGTCGGCCAGCCGCTTGGGGTCCACGGGCTTGAGCAGGTAGTCCACCGCGTTCTCGTCGAAGGCGCGGATGGCGTACTCGTTGAAGGCGGTGACGAAGACGACCAGGGGCTGGTGCTCCATGGCCATGACGTCCTGTAGCACGGAGAACCCGTCGCGGCCCGGCATCTGGATGTCCAGGAAGACCAGGTCCGGCCGTTTGGCCGCGATGGCCTTGACCGCGTCCGCGGCATTGCCCGCCACGCCGATCACGTCGATGTCGTCGTGGGCCGAGAGCAGGTAGTTCAGCTCGTCCTGTGCCGGCGGCTCGTCGTCCACCAATATGGTCCGTATGGCGTTGTTCATATCCCTTCCCGCGTCGGGGGCACGCAAGGACGAAGTAAGGCATGCGGGCCGGGTTGGCAAGTCCGCACGAAAAAGCCGCTCCGAAGAGCGGCTTTTTTCCTTCCGTCGGTCGCCGTCGGCTAGTTCAGCATGGTGCCGATGCGGTTGAAGCGGATGTCGGTCAGGGAGCCCCAGGACCAGTAGATGACCAGGGCCTTGCCCACGATCTTCTGGCGCTTGACCGGGCCCCACCAGCGGGAGTCGTAGGAGCCCTCGCGGTTGTCGCCCATGACGAAGTACGTGCCTTCGGGGACGACCACCGGGCCGAAGTTGTCGCGCACGGGCAGGGTGTCCGCCTTGGTGTGCAGCACGTAGGGCTCGTCGAGCGGCTGGCCGTTGATGTAGACCACCTTGTTGCGCACCTCCAGGGTCTCGCCCGGCAGGCCGATGACGCGCTTGATGAAGTCCTTGGACTCGTCCTCCGGGAAGAGGAAGACCACGATGTCCCCGCGCTGCGGGTCGCCGGTCTTCATCAGCACCTTGCCGTCCGTGGTGTCCAGCCAGATGTCCGAGGGCAGGCGCACGTCGTAGGCGAACTTGGAGACCAGCAGGTGGTCGCCGATCTGGAGGGTGTCGAGCATGGACCCGGACGGGATCTTGAAGGCCTGGACGATGAAGGCGCGGATGATGAAGGCCAGCAGCAGGGCCACGACAATGGCCTCAAGGGTGTCACGAAACGATTTGAGCGAACTTTGAGTCATGGGATTCCTTGTTGGGAGGGCCGACTAGTCCTCGTCGGCTTTCAGTACGGACAGGAACGCTTCCTGGGGGATTTCCACGTTGCCCATGCGGCGCATGCGTTTCTTTCCCTCCTTCTGCTTTTCCAACAACTTGCGCTTCCGGGTGATGTCGCCGCCGTAGCACTTGGCGGTGACGTCCTTGCGGAAGGGAGCGTTGCGTTCCTTGGCAACGATCTTGTTGCCGATGGCGGCCTGGATGACCACCTCGAACATCTGGCGCGGAATGCTGCGCTTGAGCTTGAGCGCGAGCGAGCGGCCGATGCGGGCGGAGTTCTCACGGTGCACGATGCAGGAGAAGGCGTCCACGGGGTCGCCGTTGATCAGGATGTCCAGCCGGACCAGGTCGGCCTCGCGATAGTCGATGACCTCGTAGTCCAGGGAGGCATAGCCCTTGGTGGAGGACTTGAGCTTGTCGAAGAAGTCGTACATGACCTCGGCGAAGGGCATCTCGTAGGTGATGACCACGCGGGTCGAGGTCAGGTAGGCGATGTTCTTCTGGATGCCCCGCTTTTCCTCGCACAGGGCCAGGACCGCGCCCACGAACTCGTTGGGCACGTGCACCTCCAGGCGCACGTAGGGCTCGCGGATGGCCTTGATGCGGGTCGGGTCGGGCAGCTTGGACGGGTTGTCGATGGTCAGCTCCTCGCCGGTCACGGTCAGGACCTCGTAGATGACCGACGGGGCCGTGGTGATCAACCGCGCCTCGAACTCGCGCTCGAGCCGCTCCTGGATGATCTCGATGTGCAAAAGCCCCAGGAAACCGCAGCGGAAGCCGAAGCCCAAGGCCTGGGAGGTCTCGGGCTCGTAGGTGAAGGCCGCGTCGTTGAGCTGGAGCTTTTCCAGGGCCAGCTTGAGGGTCTCGTACTCGCTCGGCTCCACCGGGTAAAGGCCGGAGAAGACCATGGGCTTGACCGGCTTGAAGCCGGGATACGGCCTGTCCACCGGGTTGTCGGCCAGGGTGATGGTGTCGCCCACCGGGGCGTCGCCGAGCTCCTTCATGGAGGCGCACAGGAAGCCGACCTCGCCCGGCCCCATCTCCTTAATGTCCTTGGCCTCGGGCATGAACGCGCCCAGCCGGGTGACCTCGAACTTCTTGCCGCTCGAGAAGATCATGATGCGCTCGCCCTTCTTCAGGGTGCCGTCGATGATCCGGAAGAGGACCACCACGCCCTGGTAGGAGTCGTACCAGGAGTCGAAGATCAGGGCCTTGAGCGGCGCGTCCGGATCGCCCTTGGGCGGCGGCAGCAGGTTGACCACCGCGTCCAGGACCTCGCCCACGTTTTTGCCGGTCTTGGCCGAGACCATGATCGGGTGGGAGCAGTCCAGGCCGATGACCTCCTCGATCTCGCGGGCGATGCGCTCGGGGTCGGCGCTGGGCAGGTCGATCTTGTTCAGCACCGGGATGACCTCGAGGTCGTGATCCAGGGCCAGGTACACGTTGGCCAGGGTCTGGGCCTCCACGCCCTGGGTGGCGTCCACCACCAGGAGCGCGCCCTCGCAGGCCGCCAGGGAACGCGAGACCTCGTAGGAGAAGTCCACGTGGCCGGGCGTGTCGATGAGGTTGAGGATGTACTTGGTCCCGTCGTGGTCGGTGTACGGGATGCGCACGGTCTGCGCCTTGATGGTGATGCCGCGCTCGCGCTCCAGCTCCATCTTGTCCAGGTACTGGTCCTTTTTCTCGCGGTCGCCGACCATGCCGGTGATCTCGAGAATGCGGTCCGCCAGGGTGGACTTGCCGTGGTCGATGTGGGCGATGATGCTGAAATTGCGTATTTTATCGATCTTGCTCATGATTTCCATTGGTAATGGGAATTTCCGCCGGGCAGGGGATAAGACCCCAGTCCTCCGGGCGTCGGAATGGTCTTGTAAGGCATTTGCACCCGCCTGTCCAATATATATGGGCCACGTTCGAAGACGAAAAATCGGGTCCGGGCTGGTCCGAATTCGGGTTCCGGCCGAAAACAAACCGTTTTTCCGGCGGCTTTGCCGAGCAATCGTCTATTTTCTGCGCCCCCCTTGTTGCAATGGCATTGAAGTGATACGTTTGCCCCAAACGTAAAATCCACGCCCGGCCGGAGGTCGCGCCGGGCGCATGCGTAAGGAGTCTTGGACATGTCTGCGAGCAAAGCGGTATTGGCCGACCTGCTGACCGAGGCCGGCGTGGCGGTGGACGGCGATCATCCCTGGGACATCAGGGTCTCGGACGAGCGCCTTTTTCACGATATCCTGCTCAGGAAGAACCTGGGGCTGGGCGAGGGGTACATGCGCGGCTGGTGGAACTGCGACCGCGTGGACGAGTTCATCTGCCGCGTGCTCAGGACGGGCGCGGAGAACCGGGTGCGCGACTCCTGGCGGCTGGTGGTTAAGGCCCTGCCCGCCCTGGTCTGCAACCTGCAGAGCCTGTCCCGCGCCAGGGTGGTGGCCAGGCGTCACTACGACCTGGGCAACGACCTGTTCCAGGCCTTCCTGGACCCCCACCTGCAATACAGCTGCGCCTACTACAAGGGCATGGACGGCAGCCCGGACAACCAGTCGGACGAGGCCGTGGCCCGTGACCTGGAAACGGCCCAGGAGGCCAAGATGCGCCTCATCTGCGACAAGCTGGACCTGCAGCCGGGGGACCGGGTCCTGGACATCGGCTGCGGCTGGGGCGGCCTGGCCCGGTTCATGGCCGAGGAGCGCGGCTGCTCCGTGGTGGGCGTGAACATCTCGAAACGGCAGATCGCCTTCGGGCGCGAGTTCTGCGCCGGGCTGCCCGTGGAGATACGCGAGCAGGACTACCGGCGGCTGAACGAGTCCTTCGACAAGATCGTCTCGGTGGGCATGTTCGAGCACGTGGGCCCCAAGAACTACGCCACCTTCATGCGCACCGTGGCCCGCTGCCTCAAGCCCGACGGCCTGTTCCTGCTGCACACCATCGGCAGCAACACCAGCGGACCGGGTTTGGACCCGTGGATCGCCACCTACATCTTCCCCAACGGCTGCCTGCCGTCCATCGCCGAGGTCGCCAAGGCCACGGAGAAACACTTCGTCATGGAGGACCTGCACAACTTCGGCCCCTACTACGACCGCACCCTGATGAGCTGGCTGCGCAACTTCCGCCGCGCCTGGCCCAGCCTGCGCGGCGCCTACGGCGACCGCTTCAAGCGCATGTGGGAATACTACCTCCAATCCTGCGCCGGGGCCTTCCGGGCGCGGGACATCCAGCTCTGGCAATTCCTGTTCACGCCCATCGGCCGAAAGCAGCCGGAGTGCCGGTTCGGGTAGGACCGCTTCACCCGGCAGGACGAGGCGGTGGACCAGTCGGCCCGGCTCCCCGCCCGCAAAAAAGCCGCCCGGAGGCGGCTTGAGAAATGACGTCCGGCGGGCGGAGCTAGGGCAGGTATTGCTTCAGGCGCTCGGCGATGAAGGCCTGGATCTCGGCCAGGCGGGCCTCGTCGGCGGGCTTGACGGTCTGGGCCTTGGCGGCGATGGCGTCCTCGGAAAGACCGCTCATCATGCCGATGGCGAACTCGTCCACCTCCTCGTCGGCCGGGACCAGGCCGCAGCCGCCCACGCCGCCGATGACCTCGCCGTCGACCACCACGGGCACGCCGACCCTGACCATGCCCGCGTCGCAGTATTCCACGAACGGCTCGCCCTCCTTGAGCAGCTGGGTGAACATCTGCCCGGCCGTGGCGCAGATGGCCGAAAAGCCCTTGTCGTCGTCGCGGATCGCCCGGCACAAATCGTTGCCCCAGGTGGAGCCGAAGAGCCGGTGGCCCTCCCCGTCCATGATGTCCGCGTTCAGGCCGAAGCGGTCGTGCAGGTCCTGCTGCAGCCTGACCAGTTCCTCTTCCGGTACGAGATCCTTGAGCGTCATGCGAAACTTCCCGTTAACGTTGTTCTGGCGTAAAATCCTACCTCGTTTACCGGGAATCGCCGGGCTTCGCAAGGGACGCATGCGCCTCGGATTTTGGTTTCCAGTCCGGCCAAAACCCGCTAGAACATGGGGCGGAGAACGACCATGACCAACACGTTCAAGGACAAACTGCGCGGCATGACCTTCGGGGTGCCGTGGAATATCGCCCTGCTCACCCTGGGCTCCTTTCTCATCGCCTTCTCGGTCAAGGCCGTGGCCGTGCCCCATGGCCTGCTCACGGGCGGCATCTCCGGCATCTCGCTGCTGTGCTACTACGCCTTCGGCGGGCTGACCACGGGCCAGTGGTACTTCGCCCTGAACCTGCCCGTGTTCGTCCTCGGCTGGGTCTTCGTCAGCAAGCGGTTCTTCTTCTATTCCCTGTACGGCATGGTCGCCTCGTCCGTGTTCATAGACGCCATCCCCTACGCCCTGCACATGCAGGACATCTGGCTCGCGGTCATCACCGGCGGCGGGATCATGGGCGCGGGCGTGGGCATCGCCCTGCGCTCGCTCGGTTCCACCGGCGGGTCCGACATCCTGGCCGTGATCTGCAAGGAAAAGTTCAACATGTCCATGGGCTCCTTCGAGTTCTGGTTCAACATGCTCGGCTTCATCGGCGGCTTCGTCTACCTGGACATGAACATCGTCTTCTACTCCATCGCCATGACCTTCGTCATCGCCTTCGGCATCGAATACGTGCTCGGCCTGTTCTCCGAGCGCAAGATGGTCCTGATCGTCTCGGACCACCACGCCGCCATCAACGCGGCCATCCTGACCGACCTGGACCGGGGCGTGACCATCCTGGAGGGCACGGGCGGCTACACCGGCGAGCCGCGCAAGGTGATCATGACCATGATCTCGTCCATGCAGCTCAAGGAGCTTGAGGAGCTGGTCTACACCATCGACCCGGACGCCTTCTTCATCATGGGCTCGCGCTTCCACGTCCAGGGCCAGGGCTTCTCGTCGAGGAAGGTGTACTAGATGATCTTCTCGTCCGAGAAAAAGGAGACCCGGCCGCCCCGGACCATCGGACTGATCACCGACTTCGGCCTGACCGACCCCTACGTGGGCCAGGTCAAGGCGGTCCTGGCGCGCAAGGCCCCCGGCTGTCCGGTGGTGGACATATCCCACGGCGTGGCCCCGTTCAACGTGGCCCAGGCCGGGTTCTTCCTGGCCGCCAGCTACGAGCATTTCCCCAAGGACGCCATCATCCTGGCCGTGGTCGATCCCGGCGTGGGCACGGACCGGCGCATCGCCTGCCTGGAGATCGGCAACCGGCTGCTCCTGGCCCCGGACAACGGCCTGCTCACCCTGGCCCTGAACCGCACCTGGTCCGAGGTCCGGGCCTATGACCTGACCAAGGCCATGGACGCGCCCAGAAAGGTCTCGCACACCTTCCACGGCCGCGACGTGTTCGCGCCCCTGGCCGCCTGGCTCGCCCTGGGCGGCAGGCCCGAGGGCGTGGGCGCGGAGCTGGACCCCGCCGACCTGGTCACCCAGACCTGGTCCCACCCCGTGATCGAGGCGGGCCGCGCCCTGGGCCACGTGGTCCACATCGACCGCTTCGGCAACTGCGTGCTCAACCTGGAGGCGGGCAGCCTGGGCACCCCGGCGGGTCTGCGCATGGAATCCCCGTCGGGCGGGCCCCTGGCCTATGCGGTCAAGTACGCGGACATGCCCGAGGGCGAGCCCGGCCTGCTCGAAGGCAGCCAGGGCTTCCTGGAACTGGCCGTGAACCAGCGGTCCGCCGCGAAACGATTCGGCCTGTCCATGGGCGACCCCGTGGAACTGGCCTGGGAGGCGTGACATGCCGCGCGACTTTTTCGATACCCTCGGCTTCCTGACCCGGCTGGCCCCGGCCCGGGTCATCCCGGACACGGCCATGAACCGGTGCATCCGCTGGATGCCCGTGGCCGGACTGGTCCTCGGCCTGGTCATCGCCCTGCCCCTGCGCCTGGGCCTGTTCGCCGACTCCCCCTGGATTCAGGCCTGGCTCCTGGTCGCGGCCTCCATCTACCTGACGCGCGGCCTGCACATGGACGGCCTGGCCGACGTCTGCGACGCGGTGACCACCCATGCCGATCCCGCCCGGTTCTGGGAGGTGGTCAAGGACAGCCGCACCGGGGCCTTCGGGGCCATGGGCCTGGTCATGGCCCTGGCCGGGCAGGTCATCCTGTTCCACGCCATGCTCGCCAGGGGCCAGTACTGGGCCGCGGCCTGGGCCTTTGTCCTGGGCCGGGCCGCCGCGGTCTGGCTGGCCTACCACGTGCGCCATCTGGTCCGCCCCGGGCTGGGCAAGCTGTACATCGACGGGGCCACCCTGGGCGTGGCCCTCATCGCCACCCTGTTCACCTTCGCGGCCGGGTGGCTCATGGCCGGATTCGCCGCCACCCTGGCGTCCACGGTCATCGCCACCCTGCTGCTGCTGGGCCTGTACCGCCTGGCCGAGCGGGTCGGCGGGGCCAACGGCGACTTCCTGGGCTGCGCCGTGATCCTCGGCGAACTGGCCGCAGGACTCGGCTTCGCCCTGGTCATGTGACCCGTCCCCGCGCCCGTCGGACGCATCTTTATAATTCTTAATATATCGAAGGCCGATTCCGGCCCGCGCCTTGCTGTTTCCCACGGTTGAGTTGCCATGGGCAATTCTTGCCACCCTCAACCTTCAACCAAAGGAGTACAGCATGAGCATCTCGGCAGTGAGCGGTTCCAGCTCTTCCTTCGGGCTGGCGGAGATGATGCAGGTGCGGCGCAAGGAGCCGGACCCGGATGAAATGGCCGCGTCCATCGTGGAGAAGGACGATCAGGACGGCGACGGCTTCCTCAGCCTGGCCGAAACGCCCCTGGACGAGGACCGGTTCAACGAGATCGACGCCGACGGCGACGGGCTGATCTCGGCCGACGAACTGAGCGCCGACGCCCAGGAACACATGTCCGAAGCGCCGACCGGCATGGCGGGCATGGCCATGGGCGGTTCCGCCGGTTCGCAGTCGTCCTCCGGCTCCGGCTCCAGCGACGAGTCCTCGGACGAGGAGTACGACCAGTACGACCTCAACGAGGACGGCGTGGTCACCCTGGACGAGTTGATGCAGGCCCTGAACCAGGGCGACACCAGCGTGCAGGCCCTGTTCCAGAACATGGACGGCGGGTCCTCGGCCCTGATCCAGCGGCTGGCCAGCGAGGCCTACCAGGCCCAGATGGAGGCCTAGCAAACGGCTACGGACCGCCTGCACGGCCCGCCCGACACCATCTCCCTCAGGGAGGAGAGAGATGCGTGCCGGGGCCGATCTCTCCTTGGCAAGAATCCCCCTCCCCGATAGGATGCCATCGTAAACTGACATCCCGGAGGATTCCATGCCGACCCGCCTTTCGTCCCCGACCACCCGACGCTTGCCCCTGGCCGCCCTGTTCCTGGCCCTGCTCCTCGTGCTGCCCGGCTGCGCGCCCAAGATCAAGATATTCGCCTCCCAGGCCACCGAGCCCCTCAAGGAATACGTGGTGGACGGCGAGGGACCGGGCAAGATCGCCCTCATTCACCTGCGCGGCTTCCTGTCCACCGAGCCCGCCCAGGGCATGCTCCGCTCCCAGCCCAGCGCGGTCCAGGAGCTGGTCAACAACCTCAAGCTGGCCGAGGCGGACGACCAGGTCGGGGCCGTGGTCGTGGCCATCGACTCGCCCGGCGGGACCACCACCGCCTCGGACGTGCTCTACCACGAGCTGACCGCCTTCAAGCAGCGCACCGGCAAGCCCGTGGTCGCGGCCATGTTCGACGTGGCCGCCTCGGGCGGATACTACGCGGCCCTGCCCGCCGACTGGATCGTGGCCCACCCCACGACCATCACCGGGTCCGTGGGCGTGGTCTTCATGCGGCCCAAGCTGAACGGGCTCATGGACAAGGTCGGCGTGGACGTGGAGGTCTCCAAGTCCGGCCGCGACAAGGACATGGGCTCGCCCTTCCGGCCCACCACCCCCGAGGAGGAGGCCCTGTTCCAGGGCATCATCGACGACATGGCCGCCCGGTTCTACGCCCTGGTCCAGGAGCACCGCCACCTGACCCCGGCGCACCTCGAAACGGTCAAGACCGCCCGCGTGTTCACCGCGAGCCAGGCCCTTTCCATCGGGCTCATCGACCAGATCGGCTACGTCCAGGACGCGTTCGCCAAGGCGCGCGACCTGGCCGGGCTCGACCCGGAGTGCAAGGTAGTCACCTATCGGCGGGACATGTATCCCGACGACAACCCTTACAACACCTTGGACTCGGCGGAGCCGTACAAGCCGAGTCTGCTGGGGGTGGATGCGGGGTTTGTGCTGCCGCCCAGGGCGGGGTTCTGCTACGTCTGGGAGGGCGGGGTTACGAGGTAGGCGATTCGGCCTCGCCGCGACCTGATGAGTGCGCCTGCGGCGCTGCCAGAGAGCGCGCCTGCGGCACTGCTTGAAGAGCGCGCCTGCGGCGCGAGAGCCGGGAGGGAGCTGCGCTCCTCCCTCCGAGAGCCAGTGAGGCGGTTGCACCGCCACAGCTTCCATGCCCTCCCGGCGGGGTCCATTTTTTTGCTGGCCCAAAAAAATAGACGAAAAAAAGGGCCTTGCGGGGGGAGCGGCCGCCCGGGGAGGGGTCGCAAGAATCCGATCCGCTCGGGGCGGCTCCATCTGATCAAAAGTATAGAGCGTCTCCCGGAGCGGGATGGCCCCTTTTGGGTGAGACCGAACTTCGGTGGGACAAGAGCCGCCACCCCTTCGCGGTCGGCTTCTACGCGCCCCCTCCAGGGCTGGTTGGGAGATTGAGGTGCGGTGGGACGCGGGAGGGCGTGCGTTTTGGCGGGGCCGAGAGCCGCTGTCGAGTGCCGGGGGCACCCGAATCGCTCCAGTGGGCGCGAGTTGGGGGAGTGTGGGGTCGGAGATGCGGGCCGAGGGCGGAAGTTTGCGTTGGAAGAGCCCTGAAAGGGGGATGGGATGCGGTGAGCTTTCCTACTTCTCCCGCGACGCGCTTCATCTGAGTCTCAGTGTGCTGCCGCCAAGGCGCTCCGCCACACCCCTGTCGCTAGCGCGGCCCAATTTTTCTCACCCCGCCTCTTCGTACCCGGCCATCCGTACCGGCCCACTCCTTCCAGCCGAAGACCGGTAATCGACGGCGGACCCTAGAGCCCGTGTCCGGCGGCGAAAGCGCGGGTTTGAGCGCGTCTGCGCGGCAGACATTCGCTCACAACCAGCGAAAGCCGCCTACGGGCTCTTGGGTTCGTCGACGCGCGGCAGCACCGCAGCGCAATTTTTGCTTCCTTTTTTCTGCGCCAGCAAAAAAGGAAGTCGCCGTAAAGGCGAAATACGATGTAACGAAAACAACCCAAAGCCCCGACGCGGATGCGCGGACAAATCCAAGGAGTTTCTCCCTCCCAGGCCCGCTGCAAGGCGAGCTACAACAACCCCGCCGCGCCAGCGCGGACAACTTTTCGACCTCAGACCTCTTCGTACCCGGCCATCCGCCCCGGCCCACTCCCCACACCCGAAGAGCGGTAGTCGGCGGCGGACCCTAGAGCCCGTGTCCGGCGGCGAAAGCGCAGGTTTGAGCGCGTCTGCGCAGCAGACATTCGCTCACAACCAGCGAAAGCCGCTTACGGGCTCTTGGGTCCGTCGGCGGGCGGCAGCACCGCAGCGCAGTTTTTGCTTCCTTTTTTCTGCGCCGGCAAAAAAGGAAGTCGCCGTAAAGGCGAAACACGATGTAACGAAAACAACCCAAAGCCCCGACGCGGATGCGCGGACAAATCCAAGGAGTCTCTCCCTCCCAAGCCTGCCGCAGGCGATCCGCCACAACCCCGCTCGCGCCAGCGCGGACAACTTCTCGACCTCAGACCTCTTCGTAACCGGCCATCCCCCCCGGCCCACTCCTCGCACCCGAAGAGCGGTAATCGGCGGCGGACCCTAGAGCCCGTGTTCGGCGGCGAAAGCGCGGGTTTGAGCGCGTCTGCGCGGCAGGCATTCGCTCCCAACCAGCGAAAGCCGCCTACGGGCTCTTGGGTCCGTCGGCGCGCGGCAGCACCGCAGCGCAGTTTTTGCTTCCTTTTTTCTGCGCCAGCAAAAAAGGAAGTCGCCGTAAAGGCGAAATACAATGTAGGGATGACAACCCAAAGCCCGGTCGCGAACGCGCGGCCATTCTCCCGCCCCCCCCCAGGCCCGCCGCCAAGCGATTCCCCCTCCATCTCGTGTTGCAAGTGGCGGGACGTTGTCGTAGGGTCATGGCTTCACCCGAATTCCAAGGAGTTTCCCATGCAAGTCATTTCCAGCCAGATAGCGGGGTACATGGAGCGGTCCTCCTGGATCCGCAAGATGTTCGAAGAGGGCATCGCCCTGAAGAAAAAGTACGGCGAGGACGCGGTCTGCGACTTCAGCCTCGGCAACCCGGACCTGCCGCCGCCGCCCGCCATCAAGGCCGGACTCCTGGAGCTTGCCGAGGAGGCGGACAAGCCGTTCTTCATGGGCTACATGCCCAACTTCGGCTACCCCGACGTGCGCGCCAAACTGGCCGACGCGGTCTCCAGGGAACAGGGCGTGGACGTGCCGCCCGAGGCCCTGGTCATCACCTGCGGCGCGGCCGGGGCGCTCAACTCGTTCTTCCGGGCCGTGCTCGAACCCGGCGACGAGGTCATGACCCCGGCCCCGTTCTTCGTGGAGTACGCCTTCTACTGCGAGAACCACGGCGCGAAACTCACCCCGGTCCCGGCCAAGCCCCTGACCTTCCAGCTCGACCTGGAGGCCATGGACAAGGCCATCACCGACAAGACCCGCGTGGTCATGCTCAACTCGCCCAACAACCCGTCGGGCGCGGTCTACGACAAACCCTCCCTGGAGGCGCTGGCCGCCATCCTGGAGAAACACAACGCCAAACGGGAGCGGCCCATCTACATCCTGGCCGACGAACCCTACCGGTTCCTGGCCTTTGACGGCGCGGTCGTGCCGAGCCTGCTGCCCATCTACAAGTACACCGTGGTCTGCTCGTCCTTCTCCAAGAACCTGTCCATGGCCGGTGAGCGCATCGGCTATGCCCTGGTCAACCCGGCCATGGAGGACATGGCCACCGTGGTCGGCGGCGTGACCCTGGCCAACCGCATCCTCGGCTTCGTCAACGCCCCGGCCCTGGCCCAGAAGCTCATGGCCAAGGCGCTCGGCTCCGGCGTGGACATCTCCATCTACGACCGCCGCCGCAAGGCCATGGCCCAGGTCCTGGACAACGCGGGCTACGAATACACCATGCCCAAAGGCGCGTTCTACTTCTTCCCCAAGGCGCCCGGCGGCGACGACATCAAGTTCTGCGCCGCGCTCACGGAGGAAAAGGTCCTGGCCGTGCCCGGTTCCGGCTTCGGCTACCCCGGCTTCTTCCGCCTGTCCTTCTCCGTGGAGGACAAGATCATCCCCCGCTCCCAGCCCGGCTTCACCGCCGCCATGGCCAAATTCAAATAGCAGCCGTTCGACAATAAAAAGGCGTGGACGCGTGTTGCGCGTCCACGCCTTTTTTTTCGCCTCCGACGGCCGGGGGAAGGGGGAAAGGAAACCCTTTGCAAAGGGCTTTCCTTTCCCCCTTCCCCTGAACCCCCATCCCCCATTCCTTCCTAAACTTTTTGTCGCCGCTACGCGGGGTCATAGCGCGCAAGAGCACCCTCTTCCACCCACCGTTCCAACACGTCGCCGTGACAAATTCCTTGTCCCCCGTCCCTCCCGGCGGCGTGGGCAATCGTTACGAAGGGTTCACGCCGGGCGGCCCCCCGCCGATTCCTCCGCGCAACACCTCCCCCCTCTCCCGCTTTCCACACGAAAAAGGCGCGTCCCGTTGCCGGGGCGCGCCTGGTTTTCCCGAGGGGGAGGCTGGGGTTAGAAGTGTTCGAAGTCGTCCTGGTCGGACCCGCCGGAAGAGGCGGTCAGGGCCGGGGCGGGGGTACGGGTGGCCACGGTGCGCTTGGCGGACCGGGCGTAATTGGCGTCCCGGCGCAGCTGGAAGTAGGCCACGGTCTGCTGGAGCTGAATGGCCTGTCCGGAGAGTTCCTCGGAGGTGGAGGAGGTCTCTTCGGACGCGGCGGCATTCTGCTGGATGACGCGGTCCAGTTCGGTGGTGGCGGTATTGATGTCCCGGGCCCCGGAATTCTGTTCCTGGGTGGAGGCGGTGATTTCCTGGATGAGGTCCGAGGTCTTCTTGATGTCCGGGACGAGCCGTTCGAGCATCTTTCCGGCGCGGTTGGCCACGGTCATGCTGGAGGCGGACAGCTCGCTGATTTCGGCGGCGGCGATGCCGGACCGTTCGGCGAGCTTGCGCACTTCGGCGGCGACCACGGCGAAGCCCTTGCCGTGTTCACCGGCGCGGGCGGCCTCGATGGCGGCGTTGAGGGCCAGGAGGTTGGTCTGGCGGGCGATCTCCTCGATAATGGAGATCTTTTCGGCGATGTCGCTCATGGCGTTGACGGCCTCGGCCACGGCCTCGCCGCCCTCCTGGGCGTCCTTGGCGGCCTGTGCGGCCAGAGCCTCGGTCTCCTTGGCGTTGGCTGCGGTGGCGTTGATGCTGGAGCTCATCTGTTCGATGGCGCTGGACAGCCGTTCCACGCCTCCGGCCTGGGCGGTGGCGCCCTGGGCCAGGGCCTCGGCGGTGGCGGACAGTTCCTCGGCCCCGGAGGCCACGTTCTCGCTGCCGGACTGGATGTCTTCGACGACCTTGCCGATGCTGTCCACCATGGCCTCGAACGAATCGCGCAGCCGGGCCAGTTCGCCGCTGAAGCGGCCGGTGAAGTCCACGGACAGGTCGCCGTGGCTGACCAGCTCCGACTTCTCGACGATGATGCCGAGCGGCTTGGACACGAGCCTGCGGATGATCACGAAGACCAGGGCGAGGATGACGATCAGGGCCACGCCGCCCGCCAGGATCAGGCGGTATTGGAGCTGTTCGGCCTCATGGAGGAAGTCGGACCGCTCGGCGGACAGGGCCACGATCCAGCCGGTGCGCTTGACCTGGCCGAAGGCCATGTACTTGACCGCGCCCTGCCATTCGTACTGGATGAAGCCGTTCTTCTGGCGCAGCCCTTCCTGGATGAAGCTCTTGTCGGAGAGGTCCTTGAAGATGAGCGAGGCGTCCGGGTGGGCCAGGATCTTGCCGGTGGAGTCATACATGTAGCAATAGCCGTTGTCGCCGACCTTGATGGGCGCGAGGTAGTCGGAGAAGGCCTCGCCCAGGACGGACATGCCCACGTAGCCGACGGTCCGGCCGTCGCGCTTGACCGCGCGGACAAAGGCGACGCGCGGCTTGTTGGTGGCCGGGGACAGGCTCACTTCGGAGATGAACTCGTCCTGGCCGTCGGTCATGATCGCCTTGTAATAGGGCCGGGAGCTGTAGTCCTGACCCCGGCCGTCCTTGTTGGTGGTGACCACGCTGATGCCCTTGGCGTCGTGCACGAACAGGGATTCGAGCATGGGGTCCTGGGCCTTGGCCCTCTGGAGCCAGGCCTCGGCCTGTTGCCAGTCGCCGTCCGCGGCGGCCTCGATGACCTCGGCCGAGGTGGCGGCCAGGCCGAGGAAGCGCATGCGGTCCTCGATCCAGCCGTCCAGGGTGGCGGTGACGCTGCGCGTGTTCTGGCTGAGGGTCTTGTCCACGATGGACAGGGTCAGGTCCTTGGTGCCGATGGATACGGAAATCAGGAAAAAGACGACCAGGGCCAGCATGAACAGGGCCAGCATGGCCACCAGCCGCTGTCCGATCCCGACATTGGAAAACTTCATGATATCCCCCTTGGTTTATAGTCCGTATCAATCATATATGCATATTTGTCACGCCTGCGCCATTATTCCTTAAGGAACCCATCAAATTTATAAAGATCACGCCGACGCGTTATAGAGGGCATGAACCGGCCCACGAGGAGGCGCGCCCGCGGGTTGAAAAATTTGGCCCTGCGCCCCCCTTCCCTGGAAAAAGTTTAAATTCTTGTACCGATGTCCGTCCCAACGACCGGGTTCTGTGGCTGGCAACTGTGCGTGCAACATACTTGAATAATATGACAAAAAAATTTTATTACTTTCCTTTCGAGATTTGGCACGGCCAGTGCAATAAGATAGGCATCTTCCTTCTTTTGCACCGAGAAAGTCACAGGCCTCCGCAAGGAGGCCTTTCTCGTTTTGGGGGACGGGAAGGTTTCGAAAAAGGCGCGGGGCGTTTTTCGGGCGCAAAAAAGCCGGTCCGGGCAACCCCGAACCGGCTCTGTCGCGGGCCTGGCGGGCCCGGTTATTTCTCGTAGACCGCGCCGCGCGAGGCCGAGGTGACCAGCTTGGCGTAGCGCCGCAGGAACGGCGACTTGATCTCCTTGACCACGGGCTTGTGGGTCTTGCGGCGTTCGGCCAGTTCGGCCTCATCCACCAGCAGGGTGATCTTGCGGGCCGGGATGTCGATCTCGATGCGGTCGCCCTCGCGGATCAGTCCCACCGGGCCGCCCGCAGCGGCTTCGGGCGAGACGTGGCCGATGGCCGCGCCGCGCGTGCCGCCGGAGAACCGGCCGTCGGTGATCAGCGCCACGGAGCCGCCGAGCCCCATGCCGGAGATGGCCGAGGTGGGGGTGAGCATCTCGCGCATGCCGGGGCCGCCCTTGGGGCCTTCGTAGAGGATGACGACCACGTCGCCGGGCTTGATCTCGTTGCCCAGGATGGCAGCCACGCCCTCCTCCTCGCTGTTGAAGACCCTGGCCGTGCCGGTGTTGTGCATCATCTCCGGGGCCACGGCGGACTGCTTCACGCAGCATCCCTCGGGGGCGATGTTGCCGTACAGGATGGCGATGCCGCCCTCCTCGGAGTAGGGGTTGTCGATGGGCCGGACGATCTCGTGGTTGGAGACGTGCGCATTGAGGTCCTTCAGGTTCTCGCCCAGCGTCTTGCCGGTGACGGTCATGACGTCCAGGTTGAGCAGGTCGCGCTTGGCCAGCTCGGACATGACGCCGGGGATGCCGCCCGCCTCTTCCAGCTCCTCCATATAGTGGGGACCGGCCGGGGCCAGCTTGCACAGGTTCGGCGTTTTCATACTGATTTCATTGAACATCTGTAGTGAAAGATCAAGTCCGGCCTCGGCGAACAGGGCGGGCAGGTGCAGGGTGGTGTTGGTGGAGCAGCCCAGCGCCATGTCCATGGTCACGGCGTTGTGCACGGACTTTTCGGTAACGATGTCGCGCGGACGGATGTTCCGTTCGAGCATCTCCATGACCTGCATGCCCGCCTTCTTGGCCAGCCGGATGCGGGCGGACATGACCGCCGGGATGGTCCCGTTGCCGGGCAGGGCCAGGCCGATGGACTCGGACAGGCAGTTCATGGAGTTGGCCGTGAACATGCCCGAGCAGGAGCCGCAGGTGGGGCAGGCCCCGGCGGTGTACGCCTCCAGTTCCTCCTCGGTCATCTGGCCCGCGCGGACCTTGCCCACGCCCTCGAACACGGTGATCAGGTCCGAGGTGCGCTTGTGTCCGGCCAGCATGGGGCCGCCGGAGACGATCACGGCCGGGATGTTCAGGCGGAGCATGGCCATGAGCATGCCGGGCACGATCTTGTCGCAGTTGGGAATGCAGACCAGGGCGTCGAAGGGATGCGCCGTGGCCATGATCTCCACGGAGTCGGCGATGATCTCGCGGCTGGGCAGGGACATCTTCATGCCCTCGTGGTTCATGGCCAGGCCGTCGCATACGCCGATGGCAGGAAATTCCATGGGGGTGCCGCCCGCCATGCGGATGCCCGCCTTGACGGCTGCGGCGATGGTGTCCAGATGAATGTGCCCGGGAATGATCTCGTTCTGGGCGTTGCATACGCCGATGAGCGGCCTGTCCATTTCTTCCCTGGTCAGCCCGTCCGCATACAGCAGCGAACGGTGCGGGGCCTTCTCCAATCCACCAGTCATCTTCTTGCTACGCATCGAAATACCTCTCGGGTTACGGAAATTCGGGCAGTCAGTTCACTACCGATCAGGGCGGCCTGTCAACTTTTTTCATTTTTCTGAATTTTTTTGCGCTCATTTCGGCGCTCCCAGACGTCTATATAAGGAAGGACCGTGACATCTTCCCAAGGAGCACACCACATGAACCGGATTTTCAAGCCCACCCACTCCCCAGAAGACTGGCGCGAATTTCTCGCAGCCCCTGAAAAACATTGGAAAAACGGCCACTCGGCCAAGGAACTGGCCTATGCCTGGGAGCGGGCCGAGGGGTGGCCCCCGGAGATCGCGGACCTGTTCGCCGGCCACCCGGAGTTCGCGGACCTGGAGATGGCCCTGGCCATCCCCGAGTACACGGTGGACCTGCCGGGCGGCGGCAGGCCGACGCAGAACGACCTCTTCGTCCTGGCGCACGGCCGGGCCGGGCTGGTCGTCATCATGGTCGAGGGCAAGACGGCCGAGACCTTCGGCCAGCCCCTGGGCCGCTGGCGGCAGGACGCCTCGCCGGGCCGCAAGCGGCGGCTGGCCTACCTGCAATCCGTCCTGGCCCTGCCGGGCAGGCTGCCGGACACGGTGCGCTACCAGCTCCTGCACCGCACGGGCTCGGCCCTCATGGAGGCCGCGCGCTACCACGCCCGGGCCGCCATCCTGCTGGTCCACTCCTTCAGCCCCACCCATCAGTGGTTCAACGACTACGCGTCCTTCCTGGACCTCTACGACGTCAACGCCAAGCTCGGCCAGCTCCAGCCCGTGACCACCTTTACCCACGTCCCGTTGTATGCGGGCTGGGTCACGGGCAGAGGAGTGGCGGGCTGACGGGTGAGGCTTCGACCTTATTACCTCTGGAAAAGAAAATCAGGTTTTGGAGGCCGCTTCGCGGCGATTATCGGGTGATTTCGCCTCCGGCGGGCAAGGGCTCGTACCCTTGCATCCCATATATGCGCCTTCGGCGCGACTTTTCCCGCTCCGCAAACGAAAAAAGCCCCGGCAGGCGAAAACTGCCGGGGCCTCGTTTTTTCTCTTAGGAGGAGAAGGTTGAGGGTGTCGGTCTGCGATCTATTCTAGCGGCTCGAGGAGAAGGTGCCGCTGGGGAACATGCGCGTGGGCTTGGTTACGGCCGAAGTGTTCTCGGGCACGACCATCTCGGCGTCGATGTCGCCGATGTGCTCGCGGTAGGCGATGATGTCCTGGACCGTGCACATGGCCATCTGGTGCTTGATGGCGAAGGCCACGATCTCGTGCAGCTTGGCCATGGTCCCGTCCGGGTTGGTCAGCTCGCAGAGCACGCCGCAGGGCGCAAGCCCGGCCAACCGCGTCAGGTCCACCGTGGCTTCGGTGTGGCCGCCGCGCTCCAGCACGCCGCGCGGCCTGGCCGCCAGCGGGAACACGTGGCCCGGGCTGTTCAGGCTCGCCGGGGTGGCGTCGGGCGCGATGGCCGCCTTGATCGTGGTCAGACGGTCGGCCGCCGACACGCCCGTTGTCACGCCCTCGGCCGCCTCGATGGAGATGGTGAAGGCCGTGTTGTAGGCGCTGGTGTTGTTTTCGACCATCATGGGCAGGCCGAGGGACTTGATCTTCGCCTCGGTCAGGCAGAGGCAGACGATGCCGCTGCACTCGCGGATGAGCATGGCCATCTGGGGCACGGTCAGGGTCTCGGCGGCGAAGATGAGGTCGCCTTCGTTCTCCCGGTCGGCATTGTCCGTGACCAGCACGCCCTGCCCCTTGCGCAGGGCCTTGAGCGCTTTTTCGACCCGCGAAATCGGGCCACCGAACTGTTTGAGGATTGGCTGATCCATCATGAATCTCCTTACAGGATTATGAATGAATCAGGGCGCTTGGACAGGCGGACGGACGCAAGCGCGCCCGTCGTGACGCCGTCTCGCTCGCGCGGTCGCGCTGGCAAGGGGACGCCGGACTGCCTCATTCTCTTCACTCCGGACTGTTACCGTCGGCCCCGGATTCGCACCGGGTCTGCTGGACCCCCTCCACCCGGAGGGGCGCTCGCGGGCTCACCGGCAAAGCCGGATCACCGCCGGTGGGGACTTCCACCCCGCCCTGAGAACAAGTTGCCCTAGGCATAAGACCGAACTGACCGGGAAGTCAACCAATACCGGCACATTTCATAGGGGTTTTCCGGGACCGGCCGGGGGACGGGGCGCAACCGGCCGAAGACATGGACGTTTCCAGGAACGGGAAAAGCGTCGAGGGCGGGGCGACGGCTCAAAAAGACGGCCCGGCCGCCTTGCTCCCCCGCGCTTTTCCGTGTAGTGCTCACAGCCATGCATGAAATGTCGATTGTCGAATCCATCCTCGGCATCCTGCGCGAAGAGATGGTCAAATACGACGGCCAGAAGCTCAAGAAGGTGACCCTCAAGAACGGCCAGCTGGCCGGGGTGGTCACGGAGTCCCTGCAATTCGCCTGGGAGGCGCTCATTCCCGGCGGCGAATTCGACGGGGCCGAACTCGAAATCATCGAGGTGCCGGTCAAGGTGGCCTGCGGCGAATGCGGCGAGGTGTTTCGCCCGGACCACACCCGGTGCATGCCCTGCCCCAAGTGCGAAGCCCTGCTGGGCCACACGGTGCTGGAAGGAAAGGAACTGCTCATCGACTCCATCGAAGTGGACGACCAGCAATAACGACAAGGAGTGACCATGTCCAAGGAAGTGACCATAGTCCGCAACGTCCTCGAGGCCAACGACCGTCTGGCCGAAGAGCTCCAGAACAAATTTCGGGTCAAGAAGATCCTCTGCCTGAACCTGATGAGTTCGCCGGGCGCGGGCAAGACCACCCTGCTCGAACGGACCCTGACCGACCTCAAGGATGAATTCAAGATGGCCGTCATCGAGGGCGACCTGCAGACCGACAACGATGCCCAGCGCGTGGCCGCCACCGGGGCCCAGGCCGTGCAGATCAACACCGAGGGCGGCTGCCACCTGGATTCCGGCATGGTCATGGACGCCCTCAAGGCCATCGACACCGACGGCCTGGACATCCTGTTCGTGGAGAACGTGGGCAACCTGGTCTGCCCGGCCGAGTTCAACGTGGGCGAGGACTACAAGGTCACCCTGCTGTCCGTGACCGAGGGCGACGACAAGCCCGAGAAGTACCCGTTCATGTTCCACATCTCCGCGGTCATGCTCCTGAACAAGGTGGACCTGCTGCCCTACGTGGATTTCGACCTGAAAAAGGCCGAGGCCCACGCCAGGAAGCTGAACAAGGACATCCAGGTCATGCCCATCTCCGCCCGCACCGGCGAGAACATGGACCAGTGGTACGCCTGGCTGCGCGAGAAGCGCGCCGAGAAACTGTAAGCAGAGAAAATTTTCCGTCGCAATTCAATCCGTCCATAGTGACACTAACTCTATGGTCGACTGATAGTCGAGAAAACATACAATTGCGCCATGTTGAAATGGCTAAAAGTCAATAACAGAAAGCCGTCTTTGACGGTTTTCTGTTGTTTTGCATTAAGCTGTGGAGGCAAGACTCTAACGGAGGGCTGGTTGCCAGGGTTGACAAAATCAACTTAGGGCCGAATGCCTTTATATTTGTCATACTTTGCCCTCAAATATAACTGCTGGACAGCTGTGTTTTCGATATCAGCACCAAAGCGATCTATGGAGGAATAGACAAAATCAACAACTTCGATCGCATACCTTTGGGGTATGTCTATCAGTTCGCCATGAGCGATTGCGCACCTATTCATTACGAGTTCATTAATAAAGGGTGCTCGTTGTGACCAATGTTCGGAGTACTCCATTCCAATAATTGAACATATGTTTTCAAAAACGTCGGAGTTAAGGTTTGATTCTGTATCAATCGCAGGTGCCTCTGAGTATTTTAACCCTTCTAGTACCTCCGATTTATAAAATCGGATCAAATCAAGATGAGGGGCAATACGCTTGGTAGCCAAAACAGATGTATTAATTTTATTTTTACAACAAATTGCGTGAAAATTATCGGTCATGTCTGAAACTGCTGGTTTTAAATGTGTGAGATATGTCAAGTATGACATTGCACTATGTTTAATAAAACCTTCCCAGTGTGCATAGGCGAACACAACAGAAGACCTAAAAAAGAACTGACGAAATCCAACCCTTCCATCAGAAATGAGGCTTTTGTGAGTTATTAATTCTTTTTTCCGTTTAGCACTATTTGCTGCTAAACAATTAATTAACTCTTCTAGCGATCTTATTTTCATTGTTGGAAAAGACTTACCCCAAACGCAATTGTCTGAGGTATTCTTGTTGAAGCTCTTACGCCTGATCCCACAGACTTACCAAGTCCTTCTGTTATCTTCCCCCAAAGCTCTTTATGCTTTTCCTGGAACTCATCGATATTAGGCTCACTACCTCCACGAAGGATGTGAATCCCTAACCCTATGGCGACAACTTCGAAAATTGATATTAACGAAGCACCGTAATACACTTTTTTATCTGGATTGTATTTGCGGAATGAATTCTCCCCCAAGGCTGCATCTAAAAATGTAAACACTTTGGTAAACACATCCAGCACACTATGCAATTGGTTATGATCATTTATGATTTTTAATATTGCAGTTGTTAAATAGTCGCCAAGTTCGCTTATACCTGCTAAATCCTCGTAAGATGATAATGCCAAGACAATAAATCGTGTTACCAATTCAAGGTCATATGATTCATTTATCTGTTTTTCCGAGAACAGGAATGAGCCCTTAAAAGCATCCAAGCTGGCCATGTCTTGCATCCAAGTCAAGGCGTCTTTATTCGTCATCAATATTATGCAATTTCTAACTTCTTGATCGGTTGCGTTTGAGCCGCCAGTATTCAATCTTTGAAATATTTCGTACTTTGCAATAGCATCACTTGATTTTTTTATTATCGATATATCAATTCTTGATCGTTTGATTTTAATTCTTGCTGCTTCTGGAAGTTCAATGTTGTCATCATCATTTTCTTCGACACTCCACCTCTTTCCTTCTAAGTCAGGGAGATATCTTGTCTTTACTAAAGTAAGGGGTGGCTTCTTATTGCCGTTTTCATCCACATACTCGCCCATCACCTCTAGAACAGTTGACAACCTTTGAAGACCATCAATAACCTCCCATTTTGAATCCTCTTTTTCAGCAACAAAAACGGGTGGTATTGGTATTCCCAAAAGAAATGACTCGATTAGCTTGGACTTTTGCTCCAGCTCCCATCTGAAAAATCTTTGGAATTCTGGGTGAATATCTATTTCTTTGTCCTTATACATTGTGACCAATTCATTGATCGACATTGAATAAGAGTCCGCAGAGACTGTTGCGGAATGTTGCTCAATTTCATCTATAAGCGGCATTTGGGATTCCTCTGTTTTATTTTTTTGTATTTATTAGCAAATGTTCTCCTCCGTGCCAACTGCTCATTTATCTTATGGGAGTGTGTACTTCAATTTAATTATAATTTTATCATATTCTCACACAAAATAATAGATATTTTAAAACACTGCATCTTACAATGTTTGATATTTGTCGTGGGCTAATTTTTCGCCCTTTTTGATTGGCTTCTCGTGGACGGCGGGGTAGGGTGGACCCATGCCGTTTCCCAGAGACCTGCCCCTTGAGGCCGTGTTCGCCTCCATCGCCGACGGACTGTTCACCGTGGACGCCGAGTGGAACGTGACCTATTTCAATGAGGCCGCCGAGCGCATCACCGGCATCTCCCAGGCAGACGCCCTGGGGCGCAAGTGCTGGGACGTGTTCCGCTCGTCCCTGTGCGACGGCCAGTGCGCCGTGAAGTCCTGCATCCGCAAGGGCGGGCGCATCGTCAACAAGTCCATCTTCATCGTCCGCTCGGACGGCACGACCCTGCCCATCTCCATCTCGGCCTCGCCCCTCAAGAACAAGGACGGCGTGGTCGTCGGCGGGGTGGAGACCTTCCGCGACCTGACCGACATCCACGTCTCGCGCCAGCAGGCCAAGGACATCTACCGCTTCGAGAACATCGTGGGCCGCTCCCAGGCCCTGGACAAGATCTTCCGCATCCTGCCGCAGATCAGCCAGTCCGAGGCCACCACCCTGCTGCTCGGCCAGAGCGGCACGGGCAAGGAGCTCTTCGCCCGGGCCATCCACTCCCTGAGCGCGCGCAAGGACGGGCCGTTCGTGGCCGTGAACTGCGGTGCCCTGCCCGACACCCTGCTCGAATCCGAGCTGTTCGGGTACAAGGCGGGCGCCTTCACCGACGCGCGCACGGACAAGCCGGGCCGGTTCGAGCTGGCCGACGGCGGCACGGTCTTCCTGGACGAGATCGGCGACATGCCCCAGAACCTCCAGGTCAAGCTCCTGCGCTTCCTCCAGGAAAAGACCTTCGAGCCGCTGGGCGGCGTGACCCCGGTCAGGGCCGACGTGCGCGTGGTGGCCGCCACCAACCGCAACCTCGAGGACGCCGTGGCCGAAGGCAGCTTCCGCCAGGACCTGTTCTACCGCCTCAACGTGGTCACCCTGACCCTGCCGCCCCTGACCGAGCGCCAGGAGGACCTGCCCCTGCTCATCGACCACTTCCTGGCGGAATTCAATGCCCTGCGCAACAAGGCCATCCTCGGGGTCAGCGAGGACGCCATGCACGTGCTCATGCGCCACGACTTCCCCGGCAACGTGCGCGAACTGGAAAACATCCTCGAATACGCCTTCATCCTCTGCCCGGACGGGTTCATCCAGGTGGAGCACCTCCCGGAATACCTCCTGCCCAAGGCCGGACGCCGCGCCGGGTCCGCCGGACTGTCCGGGACCATGGACGCCATCAAGCGCCGCGCCGCCCGCCAGGCCGTGCGCCGCAACAACGGCAGGCGCATGGCCGCCTGCCGCGAACTGGGCATCACCAAGGATACCCTGCGCCGCCTCCTGGCCGAGCCCGGCAAGGGCGAATAATTCGCCCCACTTCGCTCCATTAGGGCGGAAAAATCGCCCTTTTGTTTGTTCCAGCCTCAGCCAACCACCTTATTTAAATTGATATTTTATTTGGCACGCTCCATGCTTTAAAAGAAGCAACCGGTTCGGGTCCTGCCGGACTTTTTGGAGAGCGACGATGAAAACGGATTCCGCCAAGCTGATCTGCCTGGCGTGCTACCAGGACCGACTGGCCTCCGTGTGCGAGAACGCGGACGGATACAAGCTTTTTGAAATACGCGACGACAAATCTTACCCCGCAGGCCTCCTATCCCTTCCCTCAAAGGACCCTATGGACAGGACATCCGCCATATTGGCCTGCGGGGTAACCATTTTTCTGTGCGGCGCCATCTGCAACCGCACCCGGCATGCCCTGGAACGGGCCGGGATCACGGTCATCCCCTGGCTTACCGGCACCGAAGGGCAGGTCCTCGACGGATTCCTGCGCGGCGGCCTGGACGAACTGACCATGCCGGGGGCCTCGGTTTGACATTTCCCCGACTATGGTTATTTGTCAGTAACCCGGCCGCGGGCGTTCGCCGGTCGGGTTCCGCATCTACCTCTAGGGCGGCTTCGGGTCGCCATTTTTCAGGAGAACAGTATGAGTGGTTGTGAAGGATGTGCCTCCGCCTCGCCTGACGGAACCTGTACCAGCAGCACGGGCTGCGACAAGCCCGAAGATCAGAAACTGAAAAGGACCCTGGGCCGCATCAAACACAAGATCGTGGTCATGTCCGGCAAGGGCGGCGTGGGCAAGTCCACCGTGGCCGCCAACATCGCCGTAGCCCTGTCCCTGGCCGGCAAGAAGGTCGGCCTGCTCGACGTGGACGTGCACGGCCCGAGCGTGCCCCGCCTGCTCTCCCTCAAGGGCCAGCAGCCCCATATCGGCGACCAGGTCATGGAACCGGTGCCGTGGAGCAAGAACCTGTCCGTCATGTCGCTCGGCTTCCTGCTTCAGGACGACCGCCAGGCCGTCATCTGGCGCGGCCCGGTTAAGATGGGCCTGATCAAGCAGTTCGTCGAGGACGTCATGTGGGGCGACCTCGACTTCCTCATCGTGGACTGCCCTCCGGGCACCGGCGACGAGCCCCTGTCCACCCTGCAGACGCTGGGACCCACGGCCATGGCCGTCATCGTGACCACCCCCCAGGGCGTGGCCGTGGACGACGTGCGCCGGTCCGTGTCCTTCGTGGGCGAGGTCGGCAACCGCGTGCTCGGCATCGTCGAGAACATGTCCGGTTTCGCCTGCCCCGACTGCGGCAAGGTGCATTACATCTTCAAGACCGGCGGCGGTGAGGAGCTGGCCAAGGAATCGGGCGTTCAGTTCCTCGGCCGCATCCCCCTGGACCCCGCCGTGGCCGAGTCCGGCGACGAAGGTTTCCCCTTCATGAAGGTCCACCGCGACACCGCCACCGGCAAGGCCATGGAACAGATCATCGCCCCCATCCTCGCCCTCCCCGACCCGCCCAAGGCGTAGTCGAGAAGTTGAGATGACAAGGGCCCGAGGCGCACGCGCCTCCGGGCCCTTGTTCTTTTTTGCCGTCCCCCCGCCACCGGCCCCTCCTCGCACCCTCCTGGACTGTCCGCCGCCGCTTCGCGGACGGCGGCCGCGCGACGGCACGGCCGGGACGCGGCTGGCGGTGCCGGGGGAAATTGCGTAGCATGCCGCAAACACGGAGTCGCCGATGCACTGTCCCTCTTTCGTTCAGGTACGGACCCGCCCGGCACGGTCCCGCCGGACACGGCCCATGGCCCGGCCCCTCGCCCTCATCGGGGCCGTCCTACTGCTGGCCGCCCTGCTCCCGGCCGCGTGCTCGCCCGCCCGCCGGGCCGCGCCCTCGGCCTCGACCGTGACCCCGCTCACGGACCTGCGTGCCGAGGTCGCCTACGCCGAACGCATGCCCCTGCCGCCCGGCTGCACCCTGTTCCTGACCCTGGAGAACATCTCCAGCCTCAACCGCGCGGAGGGCACCGTGGCCACGGCCTTCATCCCGGTCAAGGCGGCCCCGCCCTTCACGGCCAGGGTCCGTTTCGACCCCAGGCGCATCGACTCGCGGCTGACCTACTCCCTGAACGCGCGCATCGAGCTCAAGGGCCAGGTCCTGTTCACCGGGGCCGCACGGGTCAACCCCCTGGCCCAGGGGGACGACCCCGTGTCGATCCAGGTCAGGATGGTCCGGCGCTAGCGGGCCGCAAGGCGAAAGAAAAGGCCCGGCGCATGGCGTCGGGCCTTTTTCGCGGTCGAACGGGACGGGCGCGCGGCCCGCATCCGGACTATCGGGCGATCATGGAGCGCAGCAGCTCGGCGCAGTTCTCGGTGTTGTGCCCCATGTTGTCGAGGCAGTCCACGAAGTGGATGAGCTGATAGATGTCCTTGAAGTCGATGTCCTTTTCGAAAATCTTCTTTTCCAGGGCGTTCTTGCGGCGGCGGACCTCGTCGCGCTCCCGGCGGACCTTGCGGTAGCACTCCTTGGTGCCCTCGCGGTCCAGGGACTCGCCGTTGAGCAGGCCGATGGTGGACTTCAGCGCCGGGCCGAGGAGCACGGTGCACTTGGACACGGAGTCCAGGAGGTAGATCATGTCCTTCTGGATGTCCTCGGGGATGACCACCGGGCGGATGGCCAGCCAGTGCAGGGCGTCCTGGGCCGCGTCGAGCACGTTGTCCTGGCTCTTGGTGTAGGACAGGAACAGGTGCTTCTCCACGGCCATGAACAACCCCTTGGGCAGGTGGTTGCGGATGTTCCGCTTGATGGAGTCGGCGTGGTTCTCGATCTCGTCGATGGTCTTGGTCAGTTCCTTGAACTCGCGGCAGACCCCGCCGGACACATAGCACTCCAGGGACTCGTCGATGGCGGCGATGCACTCCGCGATCTTGTCGTAGTGTTCAACCAGCCCGTCCATGGGAGAGCGCCCGCCGAGCAGACCGAAGAAGGGGATTCTGAAAAACATATGATAACCTCTACTGAAAAGGGTTGATTCGAGTGTTGTAACCTAGCTGTAACACAACCATTTGAGCAGCACAAAGAGAACTATGCTGGTCAGGGCCGCGATGGGGACGGTGGCCACCCAGTAGGCGACGATGCGCAGAAGAACCCGGAAGTCCACGGCCGAGAAGCCGCGCGCCAGGCCCACGCCGA
The DNA here is from genome assembly GCF_000189295.2 of Pseudodesulfovibrio mercurii. Taxonomy (NCBI): domain Bacteria; kingdom Pseudomonadati; phylum Thermodesulfobacteriota; class Desulfovibrionia; order Desulfovibrionales; family Desulfovibrionaceae; genus Pseudodesulfovibrio; species Pseudodesulfovibrio mercurii. Next base: position 1,938,943 of record NC_016803.1, read on the forward strand.
CCACGCCGCCCACGGCCGCGTGGGTGGTGGACACCGGCAGGCCGAGATTGGAGGCGATCAATACGGTGGAGGCGGCGCCGAAGTCAACGGCGAATCCTCGCGTGTTGGTCAGGGTGGTGATCTTCTCGCCCACCGTGGCCATGACCTTGTGGCCGAGCACGGCGATGCCCACGGCGATGCCGAAGCCGCCCAGGACGAGCATGGGCCAGGGCACGTCCGCCTTGGACAGGAGCACGTGTTCCTTGGCGATGAGATAGATGGCCGCCACCGGGCCGATGGCGTTGGCCACGTCGTTGGCCCCCTGGGACAGGGCCACGTAGCAGGAGGTGCCGACCTGCATCTTGCGGAAGACCCGCTCCACGCCCTCGGCGCCCTCCTCTTCGTCCAGGACGATCTTGCCCACGAAGTAGCGGGACACGGCCCAGGCCACCAGGGAGAGCAGCGCGGCGATGCCCAGCGAGACCAGCCAGTGCAGGTGCAGGGCCTTGCCCGCCGGGGTCTTGTACAGGAAGGACAGGGAGATCATGGACAGGGTCACGGCCACCCATATGGGCGCCCACTTCTTGGCCTGATGCACGAAGTGGCGCTGGAACAGGATGTACCGCCGGATGTGGGTGAAGATGAAATAGGCGATGGCCGCGGCGAAGAAGGGCGAGATGATCCAGGACAGGACGATGCCGCCCATCTTCAGCCAGTTGACCACGTCCGGGCCTCCCGCCACCAGGCCGAACCCGGTGATGGCCCCGACGATGGAGTGCGTGGACGAGACCGGCAGCGACGTCAGGGTGGCCACAAGGACCCACAGTCCGGCGGCCAGGAGCGAGGCGAACATGCCGATCATTATCAGTTTCGGGTCCGAGATGACCTCGGGGTTGATGATCCCCTTGCTGATGGTCGCGGTCACGTGGGACCCGAGGAAGACCGCGCCCACGAAGTTCAGGATGCCCGCGATGAACACGGCCTGTTTGACCGTGATGGCCCTGGCCCCCACGGCCGAGGCCATGGAGTTGGCCACATCGTTGGCCCCGAGGTTGAATGCCATGAGGAACCCGGCCCCCACGGACATGTATAGGAACAGATCGTAGATATCCATCGTATAGACCCTCTTCCGAGGGAATTGGTTAGAAGGTTACAAGGCCGAATCCCCCGGCTTGTTCAGGCGGAAGCAGAAGCGCGCTCCGCGGACGTCCTCGCCGTAGCCGTCGTGCCAGATCTCCCCGCCCAGGTTCTTGACGATGCGGCGGCAGATGGCCAGGCCCAGCCCGGCGCTGCCCGACCCGTCGATGGTGTTCTCGTCCACCCGGTAGAAGCGTTCGAACACCTTGGTGGAATGTTCACGGGAAATGCCCGGTCCCTGGTCCTCCACGCAGAAGACGATGGACTCGCCGTCGTCCTCGGCGCTGACCGTGATGACCCCGCCGTCGGGGCTGTACTTGACCGCGTTGTTGAGCAGGTTGTGGAAGACGTGCAGCAGCCCGTCGGTCTCGCCCATGACGGTCATCTCGTCGTCCGGGGTGCGTGTGCGGAAGGTGATGTCGCGCTCGGCGGCCCACACGGCCAGGTCGTCGATGGCCCTGGACAGGTGCTCGCGGCCGGACAGGGGCACGAGCTTGACCTGCTTGCCCGCCTGTTCGGACTTGGCCAGGGCCAGCATGCTGGAGATGACCTTGTCCATGTGATCCGCGTTCTTGAGCACGGTCTCCAGGAACTTGCGCGCGGACGCGGGGTCCTCCGGCGGCATGTCCAGCAGGGTCTCGGTGTATCCCTTGATGGAGGTCAGCGGGGTGCGCAGCTGGTGGGAGGCGTTGGCCACGAAATCGCGGAGGCTCTTCTCGCTGCGCTTCATCTCGGTGATGTCGTAGAAGACCAGGATGACCTTGCGCACGCCGTTCTGGTCCAGAAAGCGCTCGGCCGTGACCTCCACGGAGCGCGTGTCCATGATGTCTATCTGGATGGACCTGGGCCCGGCCTCGGGTTCGGCGATGACCTGGTCCACCAGGTCCTGGATCTCGAAGCGGCGGATGACCTCGATGGGCGAACGGCCCACGGTGGTGGCGGGCAGGTTGAACATCTCGTCCAGGGCCTTGTTGAAGGACTCCACCCGACCGTGGGAATCGAGGGTCAACACGCCCTCGCGCATGCCGCCGAACACGGCCTGGAGCTGGCCCTTCTGGTCCTGGATGAGCTCGATGCTGCGCTCGATGGACTGGGCCATGGCGTTGACCGACTGGGCCAGGGGCTTGAACTCGCCGCCGGGCAGGACGCGCAGCCGCTTGGCGTAGTCGCCCTCGCCGATGGACCGGGCCAGCTCGGAAAAGGCGCGGATGTCGCGGCTCATGTTGTGGGACATGACCACGCTCAGGAGCACGGCCAGGGCGAAGGTGCCCAGGAAGAGCCAGACCAGGTTGGTGCGCAGGAGGTCGAGCCGCGCGCTGACGTGGGAAAAGGGCACGGCCATGCGCAGGATGCCCCCGGTCACGGCGGGCACGCCCGAAAACTTCCGGGCCACGTAAAGCATGTCCTTGCCCAGGGTATCGGAGTGACGGACGTTGACGCCCCATTCGCCCTTGAGGGCGGCCAGGACCTCGGGCCGGTGGCTGTGGTCGTCGAGACGGCCCAGGTCGGCGAAGGGGACCTCGGAGTCGGCCACGACCTTGCCCTCGACGATGTAGGTGATCCGGGAATTGAGCTTGAAGGCGAGGGCGTCGAGCCACCCGGCGAAGTCCTGGGGGGACGTGAACGGCGAGTGGTCCTGGATGAGCCATTCGATGGCCTCGATCTGGTGCCGCGTGCGGATCTCCGCCTCGGTGACCAGCTCGTCGCCGACGATGCTCGTGGAGTAGAAGAAGACCACGGCCATGGCCATGAGGAGCAGCCCCCAGGTCCACAACAGGATCCGCATCTGAAAAGAGCGCAGTTTCATTGCCCGTCCTTGATGGCGCGTTCAGCGGTTACATGTTGATCGACGAGATCAAGTACCTCTTTCGCCGAACGCGTGCGCTGTGTAACACAATCGTAACCGAATTGTAATGTTTCGCAGTGTTACAGTTATGTGACAAAGGCACCCGGAAAAGGCAAGGAAAAGCGGGGGAAACCGGGCCGCGCGGGGCCCCGACGGGTGCGGAAACGGCGGCTACACTTTTGTGGAATAATTGACTTTATAGGGAAATGCAAAGAGCCGCGCCGAGTTGTCGGCGGCCGTTGTGGGGGGAGGGGGATGCATACGGCGCGCCGACCGCGCGATCTGCGGACTTGTTGCGCGGACCGGCAAAATTGTCGGCGGCGATACGAGAGGCCGACAAAATGGTCGTCCCCTTCCGGCCGCGAAAAAGGCCCGGTCCGGCACGCGATTGCGCGCTCGGGACCGGGCCGGAAAACCCGTTTCGCGCCGCCTAGAAGCCGCGCATGCACTCCATGAGGTAGGTGGAGACCTCCACCCGGCAGACGCCGTCCTCGACGATGAGGCGGACGTTGTTCTCCGGGATGAGGGCCATGTCCTCGGCCACGTCCAGCCACTTGCCCTCGACCCACTTCGGGGTCACGCCATTGGCCTCCATTTCCCTGACGGGATAGCTCTCGGCCACGACCCATTCATCGTCTTGTACAGCAGGCATATCCTTGCTCCCCGGCCCGCCGCGCTCGCGCCCGGCGGCCCCTTTGTTCGTTGTCGAAAAAACCTACACGTATTCCCGGCGGTTCTGCCCGAGCAGGCAGAAGGCCTCGTAGGTGATGGTGTTGCCCCACTCGGCCAGGTCCTCGGGGGTGACCGGGTGTTCGCCCGGACCGCCCAGAAGCCAGGCCTCGTCGCCCGGCAGGACCTCTATCCCTTCACCCATAAGTTCGGTCACGTCAACCGCGGTCATCTGCATGCAGACCCGCCCCCGGATGGGCACGCGCCTGCCGTGCAGGACCATCTCGCCCCGGTTGGACAGGGCGCGGCTGTAGTTGTCGGCGTAGCCCACGCCGACGATGGCCACCATGGCGTCGCGCTCGGCGGTGAAGGTCCAGCCGTAGCTGATGGACTCGCCCCGCTTCAGGGGGTGGACCTGCATGACCGGGGCCGTGACCTCCATGGCGGGCAAAAGCTTGCCGGGCAGCCGTTCCTCGCCCGCGCCCTCCAGGGGGTCGCAGCCGTACAAGCCGATGCCCAGCCGCATGGAATCCATGCGGCAGTTCTCGTGGACCATGCCGCCCGCCGAGTTGGCCAGGTTGGCCTCGACCACGAAGCCCGCCCCGGCCAGGCCGTCCAGGGCGGCCTGGAAGCGGCGGGCCTGGAGGGCCACATCCTTTTCCCGGCCGGGCTCATCGGCCCGGGCCAGGTGGGAGGTGGCCATGACCGGCGTGACGTTGCCGCCCTTGAGCAGGGCCGCCACCTCGCCCGCCTCTTCGGGCAGGAAGCCCAGGCGGCGCATGCCGGTGTCGAATTTGAGCCCGATGTCCAGGGGCCCGTTCTGCTCGGACGCGGCCAGGACGCGCCTGAGCTGGGCCCAGTGGGAGATGGGCGTGAGGATGCGGTCGGTCCACAGGGACTGGATGTCCTCGTCCGAGATGGGCCCGAGCAGGGCCAGGATGCGCTTGTCGCAGCCGGCCCGGCGCAGCTTGGCCGCCTCGTGGACGAAGCCCACGGCGAAGGTGTCGGCCCCGTCCTTTTCCAGGGCGGAGGCGACCTCCACCAGGCCGTGGCCGTAGGCGTCGGACTTGATCACCGGGATGACGCGGTCGTGGATCTTCGTGAACAGGCGGTAGTTGTGGCGCAGGTTGTCCAGGTGGATGCGCACGCGGAGTTTGTTGTAGTCGATCATCACTTTCTCTTGAACAGTTTTTCGAGATCCCCCGGCGTCCAGCGCAGGACCACGGGCCTGCCGTGGGGGCAGAACTCGCGTTCGGGGGTGACAAGCCAGGTTTCCAGCAGGGCAAGGGCCTCGTCCACGGCCAGCGGCTGGCGGGCCTTGATGGCGGTCTTGCAGGCCATCATGGTCCACAGGTCGTCCAGCCCCCTGGCCTTTTCCGCCAGGGCGTCCTTCAGATACTCCCGTGCCTCGCCGGTTTCAAGGGTCGGGGGGATGCCCCGGACCAGCGCCTTGGCCGGGCCGTCCAGCTCGATGACGAAGCCCATGGCGCGCAGGTCCTCGCGGAGATCGGCCAGGACCTCGGCCTCGCTGGGGTGCAGGGGCAGTTCCAGGGCCAGGGCCAGGGGCTGGGAGTCGCCCTTTTTGCGCTGGTCGCGCATGGCCGCCAGCAAGATGCGTTCGTGGGCCGCGTGCTGGTCCACCAGGAGCATGTCTTCGCCCCGGCGCAGGACCAGGTAGGTGTCCGCGATCTGGCCCAGGTAGGTGTAGCCGCCGCCCGCCAGGGAGGCGGGGCGCAGGGCGTCGGGCCGCGCGGGTTCGGGCCCGGCCGGTTCGAACCTCGGCCCGTCGGGACCGGCCTCGCGGGCCAGGGTGGGCGCGGGCTCGGCCGTTCCTGGTCGGCCCGGCGCGGGGAATCCGGACGGGGTCACGGGCAGGTCCAGGGCGCGGGCGCGGTCCTCGCGGAAGGCGCGGTAGGTGGAAAACTTGGCGTCGGCGAAGGCGGCCGGACGGTGGGTGGACCGGGCCGGTTCCGCGGGGTCGCGGTCCGGCGGGAACGCGGGGCCGGGACCGAAGGCGGACGGGGCCTGGTCCTGCCGTTCGGGCGAGACGCAGCCGGACGCGATCTCCCCGTCCGGCCCGGACAGGGCCTGGAGCACGCCGGAACGGATGGCCGAGAACACGCGGTGCTCGTCCAGGAAGCGGACCTCCAGCTTGGCCGGGTGCACGTTGACGTCCACCTGGTCGCGGGGCAGGTCCAGAAAGAGGACGATCTGCGGATATTCCCGGGACAGGAGCATGCCCTTGTAGGCCTGACGCACGGCCGCGAGCATGCGCTTGTCCTGGACCGGGCGACCGTTGACGTAGAGCAGGATGCGGTCGCCGCGCCCCTGGGCGGTGTTCGGCGAACCGGCCGCGCCGTGGGCCCGGTAGCCGTCGCGTCCGCAGTCGAAGGGCTTGAGCCCCTGGCACACGGCCGGGGGCCAGAAGGCGGCCAGCCGGTCGGCCAGGGTCTGGTCCGGGGGCAGACGGAAGAGTTCGCGGCCGCCCACGGTCAGGGAAAAGGCCACGTGCAGGTGGGCCAGGGACACGCGCATGAGCACGTCCTGGCAGCGCCGGTTCTCGGTGGTCTCGGCCTTGAGGAACTTGAGCCGGGCCGGGGTGGCGGCGAACAGGTCGCGGACCTCCACGCGGGTGCCCGAGGCCAGCGCCGCCGGGCCGGTGGCGGTCACCTCGCCCGCCCGGACCTCGATGAAGGCGGCCTCGGCCGGACCCTCGTCCGGCCCCTCCACCCCTCCGGCGCGGGAGGTCATGGTGAAGCGCGAGACCGAGGCGATGGACGGCAGGGCCTCGCCCCGGAAACCGAAGGAGCCGATGTCGGACAGGTCGTGGAAGTCGCGGATCTTGCTGGTGGCGTGGCGGGTCACGGCTAGGGCCAGCTGGCTGGCCGGGATACCGGACCCGTTGTCCTGGACCACGATGAGGGCGCGGCCGCCCTGCTCGATGGTCACGTCCACGCGGGTGGCCCCGGCGTCGAGCGCGTTCTCCACCAGTTCCTTGACGACGCTGGCCGGGCGTTCGACCACCTCGCCCGCGGCGATCTGGTTCTTGAGCCCCGGCGGCAGTACGCGGATTTCAGGCAATGCGGTCATATCCCTTCAGTATAACCATCCGCCCGGGCGGCACAACCCCGGCGGCACGGAAAGCGTTGCCGCGGGCTAGAAGTTGAGCAGGTCGAAGCCGACCTCGAAGCGGTTGTCGCCGGGCTTCTGGCTGTAGGAGAAATGCAGGGTGTAGCACTCGGCCGCCCAGTCCATGTACAGGGTCCGCTCCAGGTCCTGCTCGTCCACGAAATCGTGGCGGTAGCGGGCCCCCAGGGTGACGGCGTTGTTGACCTGCCACTCGCCCCCGATCTTGATGATGGACATGTCGTTGTCGCGGGTGCGCTTGTACTCGTCCAGGCTCTTCAGGAAATCGTAGCCCACGTAGAACTCGCCCAGTCCGTCCTTGTAGAAGCGCAGGGTGTTCTCGCTCTGGGTCATGTCGCCCATGTAGGGCGAGAACCAGTTGCGGGTCAGGATTTCCATGAAGTTGGCGGGCTTGATCTTCAGCTCGGCCATGACGTCGGAGAACGGCCTGCGCGCGTAGAGGTCGCGCTCGTCGTTGCGCTGGGCCTCGCGGATGTCGTAGGACTGCTCCACCCGGAAGAGCAGGAAGTCGAGATAGTCCTTGGCCACCCGGGCCGCGGGCTCGCCGTCCGAGCCCGGCGAGAGCACCACCCGCTCGCGGCGGCGGTCCAGGACGCTGGTCAGGGAGTAGGTCACCTGGTTCAGCCCCTCCACCCGGTCGTCGGTGTCGAAGTAGGGAAGCTTCTCCTGGCCCGTGAGGTTGTTCCTGTAGGTGTAGTCCAGCCGGGGCATGATCGAGTTCTTCAGGCTGGTCCAGCGGGAGGTCCCGGCCAGGCCGGGGTCCGCGGCCGGGGCCTCGCCCAGGGCGAAGGTCCGGGTCATCTCCGAAAAGGCCGTGAACCCGCCGGTCCAGAGGGTCCGGGTCTGGAAGCCGTCCTTGATCTTGGTGGTGTCGATGACCGAATCCCGGCCGCCCGTGCCGACCACGTCCAGGTCGCCCACGGCCTCGCGGGAGCTCAGGGAATAGGCGGTTTCCTGCATGGAGAGCGAGGGGATGACCGTCAGGAAGCGGCTCTTCAGGGGGTACTTGAGTTCGGGCGAGAGGATCAGACGGTGGCCGGAATCGCCGTAGTTGCGGTGGAAATAGTCGTACTTGGCGTCCACGGCCCCCTCGAAGCCCGCTCCCAGGGACTGCTGCCAGGCGTAGGCGTTCAGCTCGGGCAGAATCTGGATGGTCGGGTCCTCGCTGCTCGGGTTGTTGCCGTTGCGGTAGGCCAGGTTCTCGTCGTACTGGGTCAGGCCGACCACGCCGAAGCGGTCCCAGCTGCGGCTGACGTAGGCCTTGCTCAAGCGGTGCAGGGAGTCCTTGTTCTCTATGTCGCGGCCGAACACGTCCAGAAATTCCTCGCGGGTCTTCTCGTACCCGTCGGGCCCGTACTGGAAGTCGCGCATGTAGTTCTGGTCCGAGACCACGTCCAGGTCGAGCTTGATCTTCCACTGGGGGCTGCCAAGCCAGCCGTCGTACTTGCCGCGCACCCACCAGCGGTCCCGGTTGGAGCGGGTCAGGCCGTCCTCCTGGTAGTCCGCCCACTCGTCCGACTCGCTGGTGGCCCGGACCTTGTCGCTCAGGATGTTCGCCTGCCACATGCCCCTGGACGAGGCGTCCTCGGTGTGGCGGAACTCGACGCCCTGCATGTAGCCGCGCTTGCTCATGTAGTTCTGGTAGAAGGTGGCGTCCATCTCGTCGTTGATGACCCAGTAGTACGGCAGATTGACCTGGAGGCCGAGCTTGTCCGAGCTGGACACGTAGGGCATGAGGAAGCCGCTCTGCCGGTCCCCCTTGCCGGGCAGGACCATGTACGGCCAGTAGAAGACCGGCACGTCCTTGACCCGGAAGGCCGAGCGGTACAGGTGGATGCGGCCGTCGATGGTCACGTCGCCCTCCTCCGTGGTCACGGACCAGGCGGGCTTCTCGCCCGAGCAGGAGGTCACCTTGGCGTTCTTGAAGGTGTAGGTGTCGCCCACGGCCTTGCCCACGCGCTCGGCCTCCACGTAGACGTGGGGCTTGGCCATGAACAGCTTGCCGTTCTTGAGCCAGCCGGTCATGTTGTTGAGGTCGAACTCGCCCTCGTCCGCCTGGAGGAAGTCGCCGCCCCAGTGGGCCCGGATGTTGCCCTTGAGAAAGACCCAGCCCGTGGCCTGGTAGTAGCGCGCGAAGTCGGCGCGCAGTTGGTCCTCGCCCAGGCTCAGGGAGACGTTGCCGAAGGCCTCCACGTACTCGCTTGTGTGGTCGCCCACCACCCGGTCGGCCGAAAAGGTCCACTCGTCCTGCGCGGGGGCCTGCACGGGCGCATCCGGCACGTACTTCCTGACCTTGTTGCGGTCGGGCGTCTTGCCGATGATGGTCCACGGCAGGCACAGCGACAGGACCAGCAGGGTCCCGGCGGCCAGCGATATGCGCGAAAGCTTGCGTCTCAAGAAAGCGTCCTTCGGCTACCTGGACCGGAGGTACTTGTCATCCTTGTCCAAATAATTCTGGACGTAGTCCTTGGCCCCATCCTCCAGGCTCGTCATTTTGACGGTGCAGCCAGCCGCCCTGAGCTTGTCCATATTCGCCTGGGTAAAATACTGGTATTTATCACGAATCACCTCAGGCATCGGGATGTACTCGATCTCCGGCTCGCGGTTCATGGCGGCAAACACCGCGTTCGCCAAATCATTCCAGGTCCTTGCAGTTCCCGTACCGACGTTGAAGATGCCGCCCTTGTCGCGGTGCTCCAGGAACCAGGCCATGATGTCCACGCAGTCCTTGATGTAGACGAAGTCGCGCTTCTGCCCGCCGTGGGGGTATTCCTCGCGGTAGGACTTGAAGAGCTTGAGCTTGCCGGTCTCGAGGATCTGGGCGTGGGCCTTGCAGATGACCGACTTCATGTCGTCCTTGTGGTACTCGTTGGGCCCGAACACGTTGAAGAACTTGAGGGAGACGATCTGGTCGAGGATGCCCGCGTCCCTGGACCAGAGGTCGAAGAGCTGCTTGGAGTAGCCGTACATGTTCAGGGGGCGCAGCCGGCCGATCTCGGCCTCGTTGTCGTCGAAGCCGAACTCGCCGTTGCCGTAGGTGGCCGCCGACGAGGCGTTGACGAAGCGCGCGTTGTGACCCAGGCAGAACCGGCAGACGTATTGTGTATAGCGGTAGTTGTTCTCCATGAGGAAGTCCGCGTCCAGCTCGGTGGTCGAGGAACAGGCCCCCATGTGGACGACCGCCTCGGTCTCGAACGGGTCGTCGCCCTCGAGGATGAACTTGAGGAACTGGTCGCGGTGCAGGTAGTCCTGATACTTCAGCCCCACGAGGTTGTTCCACTTTTCGCTGGTGGACAGGTTGTCCACCACCAGGATGTCGTCGATGCCCATCGTATTGAGCTTCCAGACCATGGCGCTGCCGATGAATCCCGCGCCGCCGGTGACAATGTACATGGCTTCTCCTTGCTGCCTGGATGACGCCCGGGGGCGCAAACGCTTCTACATACTGTGTTCAAGGTCGAGACGCAACCGCAAGGAGTTGCCCCTTTTTCTGGACAGCGTTTCGCATTCTGTTACTATTTGCCCTGTCCGCCCTTGCGGCGGACATACGTTTTGCGTATATGGTAGTTAATGGTCCCCATATAAGGAACCCATGCTTTGCCTGAAATCTCTAAAGGAGTGAGATCATGACACAATCTAGAAAACTGCTTTTGTTCATGCTGGCCGCGATGTTGACTTTCTCCTTCGCGTTCGCCGCCACGGCAAATGCCAAGATGGTCAAGAAAGTCGATAACTTCATCCTCTTCGTTGACCAGTCCGGCTCCATGGCCATGCGCAACGCCGACGGCATCAAGAAAATCGAAAAGGCCAAGAGCGACATGCTCGCCCTGAACGCCGCTATCCCGGCGCTCGACTACAATTCGGCCGTGGTCCTGTTCGCCCCCTTCGAAGTCCAGTGCGCGCCCAAGGCGTATTCCGACGCCAACGTGGCCGCCGCGGTCAACGCCATCGACTCCGAGTACCAGATCTTCAACCGCCGCACCCCCATGGGCGCCGGTCTTGATGAAATCAACCAGGTGGTCGGCCAGATGTCCGGCAAGACCGCGCTGATCATCTTCACCGACGGCGAGTCCAACTACGGCACCGACCCGGTGGCCGTGGCCAAGAACCTGTACGCCAAGTACGGCTCCAACCTCTGCGTCCACGTGGTCAGCTACGCCGACACCGCCGAGGGTCAGGCCGTGGTCGACGGCATCCGCGCCGCCTTCCCGTGCTCCGTGGCCGCCAACGGCGCGACCTTCGCCGACGCCACCGCCCTGAACCAGTACGCCAAGGCCGTCTTCTATGAGGACGTGGCCGAGCCCGCTCCGGCCCCGGCTCCGGTCGTCGTGGCCCCGGCCCCGGCCAAGGAAGTGGTCACCTTCAACCTGAACTTCGGCTTCGACAAGTACCAGATCACCGATGAGATGGTCCCCGTGCTGGAACAGGCCAAGATGATCCTCGAGGAAGACACCGCAGCCACCTACGAGATCTCCGGCCACACCGACTCCACCGGCACCGAGGCCTACAACCAGGGCCTGTCCGAACGCCGCGCCAACTCCGTCATGAAGTGGCTGACCGACAACGGCGTCAGCGCCGACCGCCTGGAAGCCAAGGGCTACGGCGAACTCGCGCCCAAGTATGACAACGCCACCAAGGAAGGCCGCAAGCTGAACCGCAGGGTTGAAATCCAGACCAAGTAGCGCTATAGGAAATCAAGGTTGGGCGGTGCCCTGCCGCCGCCCAACCTCCTGCTCTGGTTGGAAGGACTCAACGCCATGCACAAATTTACCGTTTATGCCACGTTGGCCGTGTTTCTGACCGGGGCTTTTTTTGCGGCCTCCGCCCTGCCCTGCCGGGCCCAGGACGTCGCAGCCATCGCGCCGGGTGACGCCACCACCCACATCAACACCAAGAACATGCCCCTCTACCTCGACGAGGGGCTGGTCGCCAAGAACGCGGACTTCAGCAAGTTCGCCCGGGTCCGGGCCAAGGCCCTGGACCGGAACCACCGCCTGGCCCGCTCGCGCATGCAGATCATCAAGCAGGCCGACGGCTCCTTCCTGGCCCGCTACCACGCCATCGACATGGACTCCATCGTCACCAAGGTCAGCCGCTCCAAGTCCAAGACCATCCCCTTCGTGGGCGTCATGCGCTTCTGCGAGCTGGTCATGGAGGCCACGGGCGAGTCCCCGGCCGCCTGCCGGGCCGCCGAGTTCACCCCCGTGACCGTCATCCCCAACCGCCAGATATTCAGCTACAAGAAAGGCACCTGGCAGTAGGCCGACCCGCTCCCCGTTCCCCCGGCGGTCCGCACCGCTCTCGACGCACGTCCATCGTCCGCCCATCGCCCGCCTGGCCTGGGGCCGCGCCGGGTTGCCAGGAGCGCGCCGCCATTCTATACAGGGTTTGATCCCCGCCGTCCGGGAACGCCCGGCCGGCCACCTTCCGCCAAGGGGGCGACGATGATCAACTACTGGCCGCTCAAGTACGAAACCCCGGACATGCGCCGCCGCACCGTGGACGGGCTGCGCTGCCTGCGCAAGCTGATCGGCGAGGCCATGCCCGAGCCCTCCCTGCACGACACCCTGGTGCTCGGCACCTGGAACATCCGCAACTTCGACGACAACCGCTTCGGCCACGGCCCGCGCATCAGGGAGGCCATGTACTTCCTGGCCGAGACCATCTCGGCCTTCGACGTTCTGGCCGTGCAGGAACTCTGCCGCGACCTCGGCCCCCTGCGCCAGCTCATGCGCCTGCTCGGCCCACAGTACGACTACATCGTCACCGACGTGGCCGAACAGGACGGCGGCAACCGGGAGCGGCTCGGCTTCATCTACAACCGGGCCAAGGTCCGGTTCAAGGGCGTGGCCGGGGAGATGGTCCTGCCGGTGCGCGACCTCATCGAACACGGCGACGCACACCTCCAGCCCGCACGCTCGCCCTTCGGCTGCGAGTTCCAGGCGGGCTGGTTCCGCTTCCTGTTCACCACGGTGCACATCTATTTCGGCAAGGAGAGCCAGGGGTCCCCGGAATACGCCCGGCGCGTGGCCGAGATCGACGCCGTGGCCGCCAACATCGCGGCCCGCGCCGAAAAGGAGCCGTGCAGCTACATCCTGGTGGGCGACTTCAACATCGACAAGATGGGCGATCCCTCGGGCAACGCCCTCATCCGCAACGGCTTCCAGGCCGCCCAGAACAACGTGGGCTCCAACGCGGACAGGACCAAGTTCTACGACCAGATCTCCTGGCTGCCGCGCAAGGGCACGGTCCGCCAGACCCGCTCGGCCCGCAACCAGGGCGTCCTGGACGTGCTCTCGGCGGTCATGGACGAAGACCGCTTCCCGGACTACCGGCAGGCCGTGGAGGCCACGGTCCGAGGTCAGCTCGACAAGGCCCGGACCGAACGCGCCGAGGCCCTGGCCGGACACAAGGACACGGACACCCTGGACAGGCGCATCGCCAAACTCGATGCCCTGCTGGCCGACCCGGCCGGGCTCAGGGACTACTATCTCACGACCTGGCGGACCTTCCAGGTCTCCGACCACCTGCCCCTTTGGGTGGAACTGTCCATCGACTTCAGCGCCGAATACCTCACCCGGCTGCGCAACATGTCCGGCACCCTGATCCGGGACAATGTGGATATCCCCATGTAGCGGCTGGACAAACCCGGCCCGGACCCGCATGATGCGGGTCCACCGGAACCGGCAACCTCCCGAGGAAGTACAGACATGGACGGAAGAACCCGCAAGGACATCCACCCCGGCCAGCTGGTGGACATCGTGCTCAAGCAGGATCAGCCCACCGGCAGGCTGACCCGCGGCACGGTGGCCGCCCTGCTGACCAAATCCCCCACCCACCCGCACGGCATCAAGGTCCGCCTGACCGATGGCCGGGTGGGCCGGGTCAAGGCCATCCTCGAGCAGGGAGACTGACCGTGGCCCTGCGCATATGGGTGGACGCCGACGCCTGCCCCAACACGGTCAAGGAAATCCTGTTCAAGGCCGCCCTGCGCCGCCAAATCCCCATGACCCTGGTGGCCAACATGCCGCTACGCGTGCCGCCCTCCCCGCTCATCGAGACCATCCAGGTGGGCGCGGGCTTCAACGCGGCAGACGACGAGATCGCCCGCCGGGTCCAACCCGGCGACCTGGTTGTCACCGCCGACATCCCCCTGGCCGACGCCGTCGTGACCCGAGGCGCCACCGGCCTCAACCCGCGCGGCGAACTCTACACCGAAGACAACGTCAAGAGCCTCCTGCGCATGCGCAACCTCATGGAGGAACTGCGCTCCGCCAACCTCGCCCCCGGCGGCCCCGCCCCCCTCGGGTCCAAAGACAAACAACTCTTCACCAACCAACTCGACCGCTTCCTGACCAGGAATACGAAGTAGGATGCCTCCGGGCCTCCAGCCGTTGGCGAGTCTTCGAGCCTTACGGATGAGGACAGCAGCGATCGGCCGGGGGAAGGGGAGGAAAAACCCTTTGAAAAGGGTTTTTCCTCCCCTTCCCCCGGACCCCCATCCCCTCCTTTTCCCAAACTCTTTGTCGCCGCTTCGCGGGGAGGGTTGCAGCTTCACCGCCTTCGCCCAATAAACCGACCGGAAGCCCCCTCTTCCCTCTTCCTGGAGCGTTTCGGGTGCGCAGCACCCGACAGCGGCTCTTCTTCGCCGCACCTCCGTCCTCGGAAGCCGCTTCACACAAAAAAAGCCCGGTCTCCAAGAGACCGGGCCTTGATTGCATAATGAGAAGGAGACTAGAAGCCCCACTTCGCCTTGATCGCGGCGGCGATCTGCTTGCCCTGCTCGTAGCACTTGCCGAGCACTTCATGGTCGGGCACATACTGGTTCTTGACCGGCTCGACCATCTCCATGCCCATGTCCTCGAGCCACTGGGTCAGGATCTTGACGCATTCGCCGGACCAGCCGAAGGAGCCCACGGCGGAACCGATCTTGTTCTGGGGGCGCAGACCCTTCATGTAGGTCAGCATGTCGCCCATGAGCGGCAGGATGCCGTTGTTGTGGGTCGGGGACCCGACGACCACGGCGGCCGCGTCGAAGACCTCGGCCATGACGTCGGAGTGGTGGTTGTTCTTCATGCACATGACGCGCACGGACACGCCCTCGTCGGCCAGGCCCGCGGCGACGGCCTCGGCCATCTTCTCGGTGGAGTGCCACATGGTGTCGTAGACGATGACCGCCTTGTTCTTGGGCTTCTGCTCGGCGTACCCCTGGTACGTCTCCATGACCCAGTTGCAGTCGTCGCCCCGGAAGAGCAGGCCGTGGTCCGGGCAGATGGTGTCGATCTCCAGCCCCATCTCCTTGATGGCGGCCAGGGTCTTGAGCACCACCGGGGAGTACGGCAGGACGATGTTGGCGTAGTAGTTGGCCATGAGCTCTTCCAACCGGTAGCGGTCCACCTGGTCGGCCCAGCGCTCGGAAGTGGCCCAGTTCTGGCCGAAGGCGTCGTTGGTGAAGACGATCTTGTCCTCCGGGCAGTAGGTCAGCATGGAATCGGGCCAGTGCAGCATGCGGGTCTCGACAAAGGAGAGGGTCCGCGCGCCGATCTTGATCTCGGTGCCGGTGGGCACGACCTCCACGGGCCAGTCCGTGTACTTGAAGTGGGCCTTCATGGCCTTCTGGCCCATGGGCGAGGTGTAAACCTTCTCGGGCTGGTATTTCTCCACGACCTTGGCCAGGCAGCCGGAGTGGTCGGGCTCGAGGTGGTTGGCCACCACGTAGTCGATCTTCCGGTCGCCGAGCACCTGGGCGATGTTGCACTGCAGGGTGCCCCAGAATCTCTCGTCCACGGTATCGATCAGGGTCACCTTCTCGTCCACGATCAGAAAATTATTGTAGGTGGTGCCCTTGTGCGCCTTGGAATAGCCGTGGAAGTCGCGACGGTTCCAGTCCACCGCGCCCAGCCAGTAAATGCCCTTCTTGATTTCAACAGGTCTCATGGTCTTCTCCACATTGAGCGGTTGCTCAACCGCTATGGTAAAAAAAGGAGCGCGAACCGTGGGTGCGCGCTCCCTGGCCGCTGGTCGGGCCGAAAATTAACCCTCGGGTACGAAGCTGTCCTTGCCCGCACCACAGACCGGACAGGTCCAGTCGTCCGGCAGGTCCTCAAACTTGGTCCCGGCCGGGATGTCGGCATCGGAATCACCCTCGGCGGGGTCGTAAACATAGCCACAAATCTCGCACACGTATTTCTGCATGGGATCGGTCTCCTTTTGGACTTGTATTTTTGCAGCAGCGGCGGCCGCTGTCAACTTCTTGGGGTCGGTTTCAACGGGCAATTCACAATCCGTCCGGGTCGAACCCGGACCGGCCAGGGGGCGGAAACACTTCTTGGTGCCCCCGCAGATGGGACAGCGCCAGTCGTCCGGCAGGTCCTCGAACCGGGTGCCCTTGGGGATCTTGCCCTTCCGGTCGCCCTTGTCCGGGTTGTAGATATAGCCGCAGTTCACGGTTTGGCACTGATACATCTCTTCGGGCAGGGCCATGTCGCCTCCCTGGGGGAAAAGGGGCGGGCCTTGCGGCCCACCCCGGGGTGTCTCTCACGCGCGCCCTGCGGCGTCGCGGCACAGGGGATCGCCTACGCGGAGGCGGTCCACAGACCGTGAATGTTGCAGTACTCGCGGGCCTTGAGCGGGCCGGACAGGCCGCAGATGCAGAATTCGGCCTCGGGCTTCTCGCCGGGCTTGAGCATCTTGGTCAGGACCACGTCGCCCACCTGGAGCTCGATCCACTCGATGTAGTGCTTCTCCTCCATGGGATGGGCCACGGAACCGACCTTGACGGTGACCTTGTCGCCGTCCTTCTCGATGACGGGGACGTGCTTTTCCTTGGCGGCGTCCACAGTGTTTTCGGTCATCTGGACCATCTCCTCGCCGCAGCAGACCAGGCTGCCGCCGCCTTCGTGAATGGCCATGACGATGTTGCCGCAGATATTACACTTGTACACTTCGCCCAGTTTGATAGCCATGTCGAATCCTCCTTGGATGACGTAAAAATTACCAGTTGGTGTCCTTGATCTCGAAATGGGCCTGGGGATGGTCGCAGGCCGGGCACTTCACGGGAGCGGTGGTGCCCCTGTGATTGTAACCGCAGTTCTGGCAGCGCCAGACGATCTCCTCGTCCTTGGAAAAGACGCGGTCGGTCTCGATGTTCTTGATGAGGGCCTTGTAGCGCTCCTCATGGTACCGCTCGGCCACGGCGATGTTCTCCATGACCGCGGCGATCTCGTTGAAACCCTCCTGGCGCGCGATCTTGGCGAACCCGGGGTACATCTCGGTGTTCTCCTCGTGCTCGCCGGCCGCGGCGGCCTTGAGGTTCTCCAGGGTGTTGCCGATGACCCCGGCGGGGAAGGTGCCGGATACCTCGGCGGTGCCGCCCTCCAGGAACTTGAACAACCGCTTGGCGTGTTCCTTCTCGTGTCCGGCGGTCTCCTCGAAAATCTTGGAAATCTGCACGTAGCCCTCTTTCTTGGCCACGCTGGCGTAGTAGGTATACCGGTTGCGGGCCTGGGACTCGCCGGTGAATGCATACATCAGGTTCTTCTCGGTCTGGGTTCCTTTCAGGGACATTATTCCTCCTTGTGGAATGGATCCTTGGTGTTCCGATTCAGATGCCACCGTACACGAAAACAGGGGGCTTGTCGCATTATTCCGTGAGAAGGTGTTGCGTCTTTCGTTCTTTCATCGTTTATCCTGGCGGCGCATTGGCTTATTGCCAAGATGGGAATTATTACTAATTATAAACCCGCTCCCTGTCAAGCGATGTGCGGGCCATAGAATCAAAAAATAAAGCCGGTTGCCCCGAGAGGCAACCGGCCTTGCGCCGCGGATGCGGATATTTTCCGAAATGTCTATTGCCGCGCGGCCTGGCACTTGGGGCAGATGCCCACGAATTCCACGTTGGTGGTCAGGATCTTGAAGCCGCCGGCGCAGCTCTCCGGGATGTCCGGGATGTCGATGTCGCACTCCACGTCCACCACGGCCGTGCAGATCTCGCAGCGGATGTGCGGATGCGGCTCAGGAGTGCCGTCGAACCGTTTCTGCTCGCCGGGCGCACCCAGCTTGAGGACCAGTCCCTTGGAGGACAGGAACTCGAGATTCCGGTACACGGTGCCCAGGCTGATCCTGGGAATGATCTTGCGCACCATGTCGTAAACCTCGTCGGCCGTGGGGTGCGTCTTCACTTTCCGCAACTCTTCCAATATCACTTTCCGCTGCTTGGAAAGCCTGAAACCCATTTCCTGAGCCATGGACGTCCTCCATATTTGATAACAATTACTATTCCCCTGGTCCATTCTTGTCAAGAGGAATCCGTGCAGGCGGAATCATGGCGTATTAGCCCAGAAAACAAAATACTGCAAATGGTCCGGTTGTGTCGACCGCAGTACCTTTGATTTGCTGGACAAGTTACGCCCGTCACGGACGGCGCGCCGCGCCCGGAGCAGGGAAAAGGGCCCGGCCGAAGCCGGGCCCCGTCATGCGTTGGGCCGCTAGTCGCGGAACTTGGAAACCAGTTCGGCCAGTTCCCCGGCCAGTTCCGAGACCTCCTGGATACCCCGGTTGGACTCGCGGATGCCGGACAGGACCTCCTGGGAGAGGTGGTTGATCTGGGTCACGCGCGTGTTGATCTCGTCCGAGGTGGAGGACTGCTGTTCCGCCGCGGTGGCGATGCCGTTGACCATGTCGGCGATGGAGTTGGAGTGCCTGACGATCTCGTCGAGCACGCCGCCCGCCTCCTGGGCCATGCCCGAGGTGTTCAGGACCCGCTTCTTGGCGGTGTCCATCTCCTTGACCACGTCCGTGGTGGACTGCTGGATGAGCGAGATGGCCCCCTCCACCTCCTTGGTGGCGTCCATGGTCTTCTCGGCCAGCTTGCGGACCTCGTCCGCGACCACGGCGAAGCCTCGGCCGGCCTCGCCCGCGCGGGCCGCCTCGATGGCCGCGTTGAGCGCCAGCAGGTTGGTCTGGTCCGCGATGTCGTTGATCACGGCCATGACCTTGCCGATGTTCTCGGCCCGACTGGACAGGGAGGCCAGAGCCTCGGCCAGGTGTTCGGTGATGTCGGCCACGGAGTTGATCTCCTCCACGGTCTTGCCCACCACCACGCCGCCCGAGGCGGCCACCTTGTTGGCCTGGTCCGAGGCCTCGGCGGTCTCGGCGGCGTTCTTGGCCACCTCCAGCACCGTGGCGTTCATCTCCTCCATGGCCGTGGCCACCTGGCTGGTCTGGTCGGCGGTGGTGTCCACCCCGCTGGCCAGCTGGTCCATCCGGGTGGACAGCACGTTGGAGGCCTCGTTGAGCCTGTTGGCCACCTGGGTGACCTCGTTGGCCACTTCCAGGAGGCTCTGGCGCTGGAGTTCGATGCTCTTCTTGTCCTCCTCCTCGCGGGTCAGGTCGATGAGCACGCAGATGACGCCCACGGTCTCACCCTCGGCGTCCTTGAGCGGCGAGGCCTCGAACAGGAGCGGGAAGGTGGTGCCGTCCCGGCGGGTGAACAGGAAACGCCCGTTGAGGGGTTCGCCCAGGGCGATGACCTCGCCCGCGTTGCAGGCGGAACCGTCCTCGGACTCGCAGGCGAAAACCTCGGCCACGGCACGGCCCTTGAGCTCGTCCTCGGTCAGGTCCAGGATGGCCTGGAGGGGCGGGTTGACGAATTGCAGAGTCTGTTTGGCGTCGGTCACGAACAGCGGGACCACGATGCCGCCGAGTACGCTCTGGTTGTATTCGAGCTGGTCCTTGATCTGGTTGACCATGGCCCCCAGGTAGCGGGACAGGGAGCCGAGCTCGTCGGACCCGGACACGGTGAACTGGGCGTCCAGGTTGCCGTGGGCCACGTCCTTGGCCGTGGTGGCGATGGAGGTGATGCGGTTGACGATGGCCTTGCGCATGAAGATGATCAGCGCGGCCAGCAGGGCCAGGACCCCGAGCAGGGAGATGCCCGCGGACTTGAACTGGTTGTCCTTGAGCGCGCCGTACTGCGGGCTGATGTCCACGGCCACGACCATGGCCCCGAGAATCTCCCGGCTGCGTCCATGGCAGTGGTAGCAGAACGGGTTGTTCCCGATGGACTTGACCTCCACGAAGTGGCGCTTGCCGCCGACCTCCTCCATCTTGCCCTCGGCCACCTTCTCCTCGAGCCCCCGGGCCACAAGGTCGGGCAGTCCGGCCTCGGGCATGACCTCGAAGATCTTCTTGCGCTCGGCCTCGGTCTCCGTGGAATAGGTGATCTCGCCCTTGTAGTCGGTCAGGTAGACCTGGATGTCCGGATAGCGCTCGGCCATCTGGAGGAACTTGATCTCCGTGCCCTCGTTGTCGCCCTTGGCCATGGGGTCCTCGATGGCGATGTAGAGCATGTCCGCCACCCGCTCCGCGGCCACGGCCACCTCATGCAGGGTGTGGTCCTTGGTCGTGATGGAGGTGTAGGCGAACAGCCCGGCAAAGGCCAGGATGGTCAGCAGGGACGAGAGCAGGATGAGTTTGACGCCCAGCGAGCGCGTGATGAAATTGTCCATGCCGCCCTCCTAGTGCGCCCCGCCGTACAACAGCGGCTTGAAGTCAAAGGCCTCGACCCGTTCGGGATTGTGGCAGACCGTACAGTCGTCCAGGGTCAGGTTCCGCTTGATCAGGTCCGGGTCGCCCCCGGACTCCACGTGGTCGTAGCCCGGCCCGTGGCAGACCTCGCACCCGGCCTGGGCCATGTTCGGTGTCTGCTCGAAGCTGACGAATCCTCCCGGCTTGCCGTACCCGGTCATGTGGCAGCCGTAACACTCGGCCAACTCCTCCTTGGTCAGGTCGCCCATCATGATCTTGACGGACTCTCCGGAGTGGGCCTTTTTCGCGAATTTCTTGTAATTGCCGTATTCCTTTTCGTGGCATTCGCTGCACGATTCGGACCCGACGTAGCGGCCGGAATTTGCCCGACCGGACTCCGCCAGGACCGCGAAAACGACAAGGGCTGCCAGCGAAAGCGCACAGCAGCCCTTGATCCACAACGATCTGTTGAACATGAACCAACCCCCATAGCTATATAGCCCGGTGCCGCAACCGGCCGGGCACCCTTAACCCGGCCTGGTCAAATACGCCGTCACCATAGAGAAATATTCACTTTTGGTAAAGGGTTGGAGCTTGGGGGATCGACCTTCTCGATGTTTTACCAGGCCAAAGTCTCCTTGAAGGCGGCGGCCAGCCCGTCCACGGGCGCATCCAGCACCTTTTCGTCCGCCAGGGTGGCGATGAACGCGGGTTCCTCCGAGACGTCGCCGATCCAGGCGCAGGCCTGTCCGGCGAACAGGGCCTCGAACCGGTCGCGGTTCGACGGGGCCACGGTGACCAGCAGGCGGCTGGCCGATTCCGCGTAGAGCAGACCGGTCAGGTTGAGCTCGCCACAGGCCGGGACCTGGTCCAGGTCCACCTCGGCGCCGAGCCGTCCGCCGATGCACATCTCGGCCAGGGCCACGCCCAGGCCGCCGTCCGAGCAGTCGTGGCAGGCGGTGATCAGCCCTTCCTGGGCGGCCGCGAACACGGTCTCGTAGCGCTTCTTCGCGGTCAGCAGGTCCACCTGCGGCACGCGGGCGTCGGAGAACTTGAGCTCGTCCGCGACCTCGCTGCCGCCCATCTCCGGCCGGGTCAGGCCGAGCAGGTAGATCAGGTCGCCGGGCTTCTTGAAGTCCGAGGTCAGGCACTTGTTCACGTCCGGGATGACGCCGATGATCGAGAAGAGCACGGTCGGGGGAATGGATATCTTGCGCCCGCCGCCCTTGTAGTCGTTCTTCATGGAGTCCTTGCCGGACACGCAGGGCACGCCGAAGCCGAGGCAGTAGTGGGCCAGGGCCTGGTTGGCCCGGACCAACTGGGCCAGCTTGTAGTGGCCGTCCGGGGTGGACTCGGACTGGACCGGGTCGCACCAGCAGAAGTTGTCCACGCCGGCCATGTAGGAGACGTCGCCGCCCACGGCCACGGCGTTGCGCACGGCCTCGTCGATGGCGTTGGCCATCATCCAGTAGGTGTCGTAGTCCGAGAACTGCGGGCAGATGCCGTGGGAGACCACCAGCCCCTTGTCCGAGCCGTACTCGGGCCGGATGACGCCCGCGTCGGACGGGCCGTCCGCCTTGACGCCGACCATGGGCTTGACCGCGGACTTGCCCTGGACCTCGTGGTCGTACTGCCGGACCACGTATTCCTTGGAGCAGATGTTCAGCCGGCCGAGCATGGCCTTGAGCAGTGCGTTCTGGTCGTCGGCAACGGGCACGGCGTCCTGGGCGATCTCGGGCCGTTTCCAGACGGCCTTGAGCTCCATCTGGGGCACGCCGTGGTGCAGGAAGTCCATGTCCAGGCAGGTGACCAGCTTGTCGCCGTAGCGCACCAGGTACTTGCCCGACTCGGTGAAGGTGCCGAGGGCGGTGGACTCCACGTCCATCTCCTCGGACAGGCGCATGAACTCGTCGAGCTTGTCCGGGGGCACGGCCATGGTCATGCGCTCCTGGGCCTCGGAGATGAGGACCTCCCAGGGACGCAGCCCGTCGTACTTGAGCGGGGCCTTTTTCAGGTCCATGTCGAAGCCGCCGGAGTCCTCGGCCATCTCGCCCACGGAGGAGGACAGGCCGCCCGCCCCGTTGTCGGTAATGGCGTGGTACAGCCCGAGGTCGCGGGCGCGCATGAGAAAGTCGTACATCTTGCGCTGGGTGATGGGGTCGCCGATCTGGACCGCCGTGGCCGGGGAGCCCTCGTGCAGCTCCTCGGACGAGAAGGTCGCGCCGTGGATGCCGTCCGCGCCGATGCGGCCGCCGGACATGACGATGATGTCGCCGGGCAGGGCGCATTTCTCATAGGACGGATGGCCGGAGACCATGACCGGCATGGTCCCGATGGTCCCGCAGTAGACCAGGGGCTTGCCCAGGTAGCGCTCGTCGAAGACGATGGACCCGTTCACGGTCGGGATGCCGGACTTGTTGCCGCCGTGCTCCACGCCCTCGCGCACGCCCTCGAAGACGCGGCGCGGGTGCAGCAGCCTGGGCGGCAGCTCGCCCTCGTGGAACGGGGAGGCGAAGCAGAACACGTCGGTGTTGCACAAAAGGTTCGCGCCCATGCCCGTGCCCATGGGGTCGCGGTTCACGCCGACGATGCCGGTCAGGGCCCCGCCGTAGGGGTCCAGGGCGGACGGCGAGTTGTGGGTCTCCATCTTGACGCAGACGTTGATGGACTCGGAGAACTTGATCACGCCCGCGTTGTCCTTGAACACGGACAGGCAGTAGTCGCCGCCCTCGCGGGAGGCCGCGTTGCGCGCGCGGATCTGCTTGGTGGAGTTCTGGATGAAGGTCTTGTACAGGCTCGAATACTCGACGGTCTTGCCGGTCTCGGTGTTCTCGTATTCGATCTTGGCCGAGAAGATCTTGTGCTTGCAGTGCTCGGACCAGGTCTGGGCCAGGACCTCGATCTCGGCGTCCGTGGGATCGGCGGCGAGGCCCATGGTCTCGCGCTCCGCCCGGACCGCCGAGTCCGCGAAGTAGGCGCGGATGTCGTGCAGCTCCCTGAGGGACAGGGCCAGGGTGTTGGCACGGGAAAAGTCGGTCAGCTCGTCGTCGGTCATGGTGGACAGGGGAATGATCCCGACCTCGTCCGAGGCCTGGCCCGTGACCCGTGCGGCCTTGGCCGCGAAGCCGGGGTCCTCGGCCCACTGGGCGGCGGACTTGTACTCGAAGCGCTGGATCAGTTCGTTGGCCAGCAGGTCCTTGGCGATGCGGTGCGCGCCCGCCTCGTCCATGTCGGCCTGGATCAGGTACTGCCGCGAGGTGTAGACCTTGATCCCCTCGCGCTCGGCCCGGGTCAATCCCAGGACCACGCCCAGGGTCTCGCGGGCGGTCCGCCCCTCGTTGTCGGTCACGCCGGGCCGGAAGCCGACCTCGATGATCCAGTCGAAGTCGCGGGCCAGGGGCGCGAGCGACACCTCGTGCAGGACCGGGTCGTGCAGGGCGGCCCGCTCGATGGCCAGGTCCACCTGCTCCCCGGTCACGCCCTCCAGGGTGAAGACGTTGACGATGCGGACGTCGCGCACGTCCATGCCGAGTTCGCTCCTGATCTTGCGGGCGATCTTCTCGCCGAGCACGTCCCGGACGCCTTCCTTCAGTCCAACGATCACACGACAAAGCATATCTGGTCTCTCCTCTCGATATGAAAAAGCGGAAAGGCCGGTCCCGCTTGGGGGCGACCGGCCTTGAAAATCACTTGGTTCGGGTCAACACAAAATCCGCGGCCTGCTTGAGCACGGTCAGTTCCCCGCCGGGCTCGTAGCCGTCCAGGCACGCCTTGGCCTTTTCAATATACCGGGCGGCCTCCTCGCGGGTCTTCTCCGAATAGCCGCCCTCCCGGACCTGCTCCAGGACGTCGCGGCTCTGGGCCTCGCTCAGGGAGCCGTCCCGCAGGGCCTCCAGCAGGACCTCGGCCCCGGCCTCGTCGCCCTCCTCCATGAGCAGGATGAGCGGCAGGGTGACCTTGCCCTCCTTGAGATCGCCGCCCTCGGGCTTGCCCGTCTCGGACGTGGGCGAGGCATAGTCCAGGGCGTCGTCCACCAGCTGGAAGGCGATGCCCACGTTCAGGCCGAACTCGCCCGCCGCGTCCTCCTGCTCCGGGGTGGCCCCGGCCAGGGCCGCGCCGCACCGGCAGGCGCACTCGATGAGCCGCGCGGTCTTGCCGACGATGATGCGCATGTAGGTCTCGCGGTTCAGCGACGGGGCGCGCGAAAATTCGATCTCCTCGATCTCGCCCGTGGCCGTCTCCATGATGCCCTTGGCCAGCAGCCAGGACAGCCGGGGATTGCCGTAGCGCGCGCCCATCTCGTTGGCCAGGGCGAGCAGGGCGTCGCCCGCCAGGATGGTCTCGGTCCGGCCGAAGACCAGATGGGACGCGGCCCTGCCGCGCCGAAGCTCGGCGTCGTCCAGGTAGTCGTCGTGCAGCAGGGTGGCGGAGTGGAGCAGCTCCAGGGCGCAGGCGATGGCCAGGTAGTCGTCCTTGGCATAGCCCAGCGCCCGGGCGAACAGGAGCGTGAACAGGGGCCGGATGCGCTTGCCGCCGGACCCGAGGATGTGCTTGGCGACGTCCCGGACCAGACCGTTCAGCTGATCGGCTTCACGGTCGAGAAAGTCATTGATTCCGGGAAGTTCCCGTTGAAAATAGCGCAGAAGTTCGTCCATATGTGCGTACTATGTCAGGTTGCTGGTTGCGGGGCAAGCCCCGGATTGCGCGGCGAACAGGGTGGCCGTGGCCCCGGCCAGGGCGCGCAGCGCGCCTTTCAGGTCCCAGTCCCCGGCCCCCCGGGAACCCGCCAGGTTGGAGATGGTCCGCACCTCCAGGAAGGGCTTCCCGGCCAGGGCGGCCGCATAGGCCAGGCCGAATCCCTCCATGCTCTCCATGCCTCCGCCCCGGGCCTCGCGCAGCAGGGCCGCGCGCTCCGGGGTTCCGGACACGCCGGACACGGTCACGCCGGTCACGGGCGTCCAGTCCGCGCCGAGGCCGAGGTTCATGGCTTCGGCGTCCTCGCGCGGCGACAGCTCCAGGCGGTCCCAGACCTGCTCGCCCCGGACACGGCCCTGGGCGAACCCGATGCCTCGGGCGTCGGCCAGGCCGTCCGCGCCGAGCAGCCCGTACTCGGGCCAGACCTCACCCTCGGCGAAACAGGCGCGCAGCAGCGGCGTACGCTGCAGGTCATACCCTCCGGCGATGCCGAGGTTGACCGCCCCGGCCACGTCCGCCCGCCCGAGCAGCCATCCGGCCATGAGCGCGGTGTTGACCAGCCCCACCCCGGACACGGCCAGAAGCAGTGCATGGCCGCCCAATTCGTATGCGGCCGTCCCGCCCTGGGCCGGAACGGGCCCTCCGGGAAAGGCGGCCCGCATCTCGTTGGCTGTGGCGGTCATGACCAGGAGCACGGAGCCGCCCCTACAGCCGCCAGCAGGCCACGGACTCGGCCGCGAGTTCGGCCCGGTCGAAGAATCCCTTGACGTCCACCACCAGCGCCCTGGCCGGGTCCGCGAACCAGCCCTTGAGCTCCCGGACCGCGATGGCCCGGTAGGCCTCGTGCGGCACGGCCAGGATCAGGGCGTCCAGGTCGCGGAATTCGTCCAGGGGCCGCAGGGTCACGCCCAGCTCGCGCTCGGCCTCCTCGGGGTCGGCCTGGGCGTCGTTGACCAGGACCTCCACGCCGTAGTCCGCAAGCTCGGCCAGGATGTCCACCACGCGGGTGTTGCGCAGGTCGGGCACGTTCTCCTTGAAGGTCAGGCCGAGCACGCCCACGCGCGCGCCCATGATCTTGCAGTCGCTCCGGATCAGCTTCTTGATGGTCGCCTCGGCGATGAACTTGCCCATGTTGTCGTTGATCTCGCGGCCGGCCAGGATGACGTGGGGATGCAGCCCCAGGGCCTGGGCCTTGAAGGTCAGGTAGTACGGGTCCACGCCGATGCAGTGGCCGCCCACCAGGCCGGGCCGGAAGGGCAGGAAATTCCACTTGGTCCCGGCCGCCTCGAGCACGTCCAGGGTGTCGATGCCCATGGTCTCGAAGATCAGGGCCAGCTCGTTCATGAGGGCGATGTTCAGGTCGCGCTGGGTGTTCTCGATGACCTTGGCCGCCTCGGCCGTGCGGATGTTCGGGGCCAGGTGAGTGCCCGCCTTGACCACGGAGCCGTAGACCTGCTGGAGCAGCCTGCCCGTGGGCTCGTCCTGTCCGGCCACCACCTTGGTGATGGTCTCCAGGCGGTGGACCTTGTCGCCGGGGTTGATGCGCTCGGGCGAGTAGCCCACGCAGAAATCGGGGCCGCACTTGAGGCCGGACTCGGCCTCCAGCAGGGGCACGCAGAATTCCTCGGTCAGACCGGGGTAGACCGTGGACTCGTAGACCACCACGGAGCCGGGCTGGAGGTACTTGCCCACGGAGATGGAGGCCCCGCGCACGGGGCGCAGGTCCGGGGTGCGGAACTCGTCGATGGGCGTGGGCACGGCCACCAGGATGAGCCGGGCCTTGGCCAGGTCGGAGAGGTCCGAGGTCAGGGTCAGGTCCACGTCGTCGCCCACGGTGGCGAAATCCACCTCGTGGGTCCGGTCGATGCGCCGGCGCAGCTCGTCCACGCGGCGCTCGGACACGTCCACGCCCAGGACCCTGAAATGGCGGCCCAGGGCCACGGCCAGGGGCAGGCCAACATAGCCCAGGCCGACCACGGCGATGGCGTCTTCCCTGCTTTGCAGCCGATCAAAGGTAATCATGCTCATATATACTCCCTAACCATGGGTCCGGGTGGACACCCATCGGGTTCTGTGGCTTACTGGGCGGCATGAACATCGACTGGTCGCTTCTCATCGCCGCCGTGGGGTTGGCCCTGGTCTTCGAGGGCATCCCCTATTTCCTGTTCGCCGAGCGCATGCCGGGCCTGCTGGCCCGGCTGGCGATCCAGCCGCCCAAATTCCTGCGCTTCGTCGGCCTGGTGGCCATCATCCTCGGCCTGCTGATCATCTCGTTCGGCCGCTCATTATCCCTTTAACGGCCGGGCGTCCAGAACGGGCGCGGCGCGCCGGCAAGGCCGGGCCCTAGCCCTTTTTCGCCTGCCCGGTCCCGGCGGCCTTCGAGGCGCCTTTCTTCGGGGACGCCCCTTGCGGGGCCTCCGGCGCGGCGGGTTCCGCTTCGGGGGCCGGTTCCGGCACGGACCCGGTCCGCTCGCCGCCCGGCTTCTCGGCCACGTGCAGGTAGACGATGCCGGACATCATGGGCACGTTGTAGACCCGCTCGAAGCCCGCTTCAAGCAGTTCCATGCCCAGGGCCCGTTCGTCGGGAAAACTCTTGATGGTCTCGGCCAGGTAGCGGTACGCGCCCGGATCGCCGGAGATGCGGTCCCCGAGGAACGGCAGGACCTTGTCCAGGTAGAAGTTGTACAGCCCCTTCCAGACCTTTTTCGAGCCGGTGCCGAACTCCAGGATGCACAGCCGCGCGCCGGGCTTGAGGACCCGCAGGAACTCGGCGTAGGCCTCCGCGCGGGGCAGGATGTTGCGGATGCCGAAGGCGATGGTGGCCGCGGCCATGCACTCGTCGGGCAGGGGCAGGTTGCGGCCGTCCGCCTGGACCGGGAAGATGCGCTCCTCGCGCCCGTTCTTCAGCTTCTTGGCCTTGCCGTTCTCGAGCATGGGCAGGGTGAAGTCCAGGGCCGCCACCTTGCAGTCCGGGTACTGCCGGAGCAGCTCCACGGACACGTCCATGGTCCCGGCGGCCAGGTCCAGGACCATGCCGCCCGGCTCGGGACGGGCCGCCCGGACCAGCCGGTAGCGCCAGTAGATGTCCTGGCCCCCGGACAGGGCGTGGTTGAGAAAGTCGTACCACCCGGCGATGCGGCCGAACATGTCCGCCACCCGCCTGCCGTGCTCGGCGGGGGTGGAGGCCCCGGTTTGGGACGCGCATTCGGGGCGGGCCATTATTCGGCCTCGTCCTCGATGATCACGTCGCGCGAGCCGTCCCCGGCGGTCACGCCGGTGATGGTGCGCATGATGTCCTTGTAGATGACGTCGAAATTCTGGCCGAAATTGGAGGGGGAGATGCGCCCCACCTCGATGAACTTGATGACCACTTCCTTGGCCACCTGCAACGCCTGCTTGTCGTACTTGTCCATGGAAACACGCTCCCGGTCGTCAAAGGAAAAACCGCCCGGTGGGAAATGGCCTTGACCAACACAGTCAGGGTATGCCGGGCGGGGAAAAGGGAGAAACCGGAAAGCCCCTCTCTTTTTTCGGGTTCCGTATCATGCGCCGGACCGTTCGTCGAGGCTTTTGGGTCCGGGAAAAATCGCCGCACCGCACGGATTTCGCTGGACCGGCGGGGGTGGTCCGCCCTATTTTCGGCCGGGCCCGGTCCGCCGGGCACCCTTCCTCTCCGAGGTACCCATGCGCATCCCCCTGTTCACCGCCCTGTTGCTGACCGCCTCCAACGTGTTCATGACCTTCGCCTGGTACGCCCACCTGAAGGAGCTGAACCAGCGGCCGTGGTACGTGGCCGCCCTGGTCAGCTGGGGCATCGCCCTGTTCGAGTACCTGATCCAGGTCCCGGCCAACCGGCTGGGCTACACGGCCATGACCCTGCCGCAGCTCAAGATCATGCAGGAGGTCATCGCCCTGGCCGTGTTCGCGCCGTTCTGCCTGCTGTACATGCACCAGCCCCTCAAACTCGACTACCTCTGGGCCGCCTGCTGCCTGCTCGGCGCGGTCTATTTCATCTTCCGCTCCTGAGGCCGGGCCGAGCGCCGGAAACCGGCCCCGGCGCGGCGGGGACCGGGCCAGGAATAGTTCCTTCTTGCATTTCTTGCAGCCCCTTGCTACAGCTGCCCCAATGCGAAAACTCGGTCATCCCCATCACAGACGACGCTCCTTTTCCCGCCTGCCGGGCGCGCTCCTGCTCGCCCTGCTGCTGTGCGCGGCCTTTCCCGCGCCCGTGGCCTCGGAGGTCATCGGCACCGTGGACACGGTCTTCCACATGTTCTCGCGCGACGACGACATCGTGGTCGAGGCCTTCGACGACCCGGACGTGTCCGGCGTGACCTGCTATCTGAGCCGGGCGCGCAAGGGCGGGGTCAAGGGCATGATCGGCGTGGCCGAGGACCCGTCCGACGCCTCGATCATGTGCATCGCCACCGGGGACATCTCGGTGCCCGAGCGGGTGTCGAGCGGCAAGGCCGACGGCGAAAAGGTCTTCAAGAAGAGCACCTCGCTGGTCTTCAAGTCCATGCAGGTGGTCCGGTTCTACGACAAAAAGCGGGACGTCCTCGTGTACATGGTCTACAGCGACCGCGTGGTCGAGGGCTCGCCGAAAAACAGCATCACCTGCGTCAGGGTCAAATGACGGGGAGCATGTCA
This sequence comes from Pseudodesulfovibrio mercurii, assembly GCF_000189295.2. Classification (NCBI taxonomy): domain Bacteria; kingdom Pseudomonadati; phylum Thermodesulfobacteriota; class Desulfovibrionia; order Desulfovibrionales; family Desulfovibrionaceae; genus Pseudodesulfovibrio; species Pseudodesulfovibrio mercurii. The sequence goes on from NC_016803.1 coordinate 1,968,593, forward strand.
TGAGCAGGGACGAATTATCGCGGCTTCTGGGCGACGCCCTGGCCGACCCGGACATGATCCGGAAGGCCATGACCCTCACGGACCGCCCGGCCATGGAGACCTACATCCGGGAGCGGGGCTACGCCCTCGCCCCCGAGGAGATGGACGAGGTCTGGACCCTGGCCCGCGACGTCATGGGCAGCGAGGCCGGGCCCATGAGCGCGGCCCGCTGGCGGCTGACCACCATGGGCGGCGAACATTCCGCCCCGACGGACTAGTCCCGGCTCAGAACCGCCAGAGAATCCGGGCGTAGCCGCCCAGGGCGCTGTCCAGGTCGTGGGACGACTTGTACGTGCCCGCCTTGTTGTACAGCTTGTACTTCCGATTATAGTTGTATTCCGGCCCGATGCTGAAGGTCAGGGCCTTGTTGGGCAGGTAGTCCAGGTAGATGCCTATCTTGGAGCGGACCACGCCGAGGTAGCCGCTGCCGTAGAGCGGGTTGTCCGAGGACAGCCGGTAGGTCTTCTCCTGGGTGGACAGGACGAAGTTCAGGCCGATGTTCTCCGAGCCGGGCTTGCTGTTCCTGACCAGCCCCACGGCCTCCAGGGTCCGGCGCAGGGTCTTCTGCGACACGGCCACGGCCAGGCCGAGCTCCAGGTCGCCGAACAGGTCGCTGCTCAGGGCCGACACGGCCTGGGTCCGGGCGGTGATGCCGAGCATCCAGCCGTCCCAGAAGTCATAGGCCACCCCGCCGTCGAAACCCACGCCCACGGCTCCCGGGGCCACGTCCTCGTAGGAGCAGTCCAGCGCCCCGTTGACCCAGTACCGCCAATTGTCGCCCAGCCGGTTGTTGAACATCCGGGCCTGGACCGAGATGTTTTGGAGCGAATCCCACGGGGTGATCGTGCCCGAGGCCCCGAACCGCCGGGCCAGGGCGGCCCTGTCGGTCCATTCGAAATAGTCGATCTGGTAGGCCAGGTGGAAGATGGAGTAGTCGGCGGACATGGAGGCGCGGTTCACGGTCACGCTGCCCAGCCCGTTGGTGAAATCCGCATTGCCCACGAAACCGAGGTCGGCCTGGAGTTGCAGGTCCTGATTCACGTTGGTGGGCGCGGCCACCAGGAAGCCGGGCTCGTTGCCCATGGACAGGTCGGTGTCGGCCAGGGCGCAGGGCGCGCTGCCGAGCAGGATCAGGAGGATGACGAGGGCGCGCAACATGCGGCGAGAAATACACCGTCGCCCTGGCGAAGGCAATAGCGCCCCCTCGGGCGCGGGGCGCAAAAAGGCCCGGTGCGGCGTGCGCCGGACCGGGCCTGGACATGCGTCTTGCGCGCTGCGGGATCAGGCCCCGCAGCACTTCTTGTACTTCTTGCCGCTGCCGCAGGGACAGGGCGCGTTGCGCGGAATCTTGGCGTCCTTGCGCACGGTGACGGGCTTCTTGTCCTGGGCGGACCCGGAGTCCGTGTACTGCAGGTCGTCGGTGTCCTCGTGCTTGAACTCGTCGTCCTTGACCTCGGCCTGGATGCGCAGGTGGGAGAAGGCGCGCAGGGCGTTCTCCTTGATGGTGTAGACCAGCTCGGAGAAGAGCTCGAAACCCTCGCGCTTGTACTCCTGCTTGGGGTCCTTCTGGCCGTACCCGCGCAGGCCGATGCCGTCGCGCAGGTGGTCCATGTTCAGCAGGTGCTCCTTCCAGTTGCGGTCCAGGGAGTCGAGCAGGAAATAGCGCAGAATCTCCTGGTAGTGCTCGCCGGTGGAGGCACGCAGGTAGGCGAAGATGTCGTCCACCCACTTGTGGGCCTGGTCCATGTCGGGCAGGCCGGACTTGGCCCACTCCGGGAAGCGCTCGAAATTGAAGACCTCCTCCAGGCGGGCGCGCACCGACTCGACCGTCTCCTTGTCCGCCCCGCCCTTGACGTCCAGGGCGGCCTCGAGGATGTCCTCCAGGAGGTCGTCGGCGTACTCGCGGGCGATGGACTCCACTTCCTTGGTCTCCATGAGCTCGCGGCGCAGGCCGTAGATGGCCTCGCGCTGCTGGTTCATGACGTCGTCGTATTCGAGGAGCTGCTTGCGGATCTCGTAGTGGTGCCCTTCCACGCGGGTCTGGGACTTCTCGATGGCGTTGGAGACCATCTTGTTCTCGATGGCCATGCCGTCTTCGAGGCCCAGTTTTTCCATGATGCCCTTGAGGCGGTCGGAGCCGAACAGGCGCATGAGGTCGTCGTCCAGCGCCAGGTAGAAGCGCGAGGAGCCGGGGTCGCCCTGACGGCCCGCGCGGCCGCGCAGCTGGTTGTCGATGCGCCGGGACTCGTGGCGCTCGGTGCCGATGATGTGCAGGCCGCCCAGTTCGCAGACGCCCTCGCCGAGCTTGATGTCCGTGCCGCGGCCGGCCATGTTGGTGGCGATGGTCACCTTGCCCTTGTGGCCCGCCTCGAGGACGATCTCGGCCTCGCGCTCGTGCTGCTTGGCGTTCAGCACGTTGTGCGGGACCTTGAGCTTCTTCAGCAGGTTGGAGATCAGCTCGGACTTCTCGATGGAGACCGTGCCCACCAGGACGGGCTGGCCGCGCCGGTGGCAGTCCTCGATGTCCTCGGCGATGGCCTTGTACTTCTCTTCCTGGGTCTTGTAGATGGAGTCCGGGTTGTCCTCGCGAACCATGGGCATGTTGGTCGGGATGACGATGACCTCCAGCCCGTAGATCTGCTGGAACTCCACGGCCTCGGTGTCTGCCGTGCCGGTCATGCCCGCCAGTTTCTCGTACATGCGGAAATAGTTCTGGAAGGTGATGGACGCCAGCGTCTGGTTCTCGGCCTCGACCTTGACGTTCTCCTTGGCCTCGATGGCCTGGTGCAGACCGTCGGACAGGCGGCGGCCCGGCATGAGGCGGCCGGTGAACTCGTCCACCAGAACCACCTGGTCGTCCTTGACGATGTACTCCACGTCGCGCTGGAAGCAGTGATGCGCCTTGACCGCCTGGAGCACGTGGTGCTGGAGGGCGATGTTCTGCGGGTCGAAGAGGTTGTCCAGGCCGAGCAGCCCCTCGACCTTTTCCACGCCCGCGTCGGTCAGGGTGATGGACTTGGTCTTCTCATCCAGGACGAAGTCGCCGTCGGGCACGGCGTCCTTGTCCTCGGGGTCCGTGGGGCTCGACTTGACGAGCTTGGGCACGATGGCGTCCACGCGGCGGTACAGGCCCGACGACTTCTCGCCCGGGCCGGAGATGATCAGCGGGGTCCGGGCCTCGTCGATGAGGATGGAGTCCACCTCGTCCACGATGGCGAAGTTGAGCGGCCGCTGGACCAGCTGCTCCTTGTAGAACTTCATGTTGTCGCGCAGGTAGTCGAAGCCGAACTCGTTGTTGGTCCCGTAGGTGATGTCGGCCCGGTAGGCCTCCTGGCGCTCCTGATCGTTCAGGCCGTGGACGATGACGCCCACGGTCAGGCCGAGGAAATTATACAGCTGGCCCATCCATTCGGCGTCGCGCCGGGCCAGGTAGTCGTTGACCGTGACCACGTGCACGCCCTTGCCGGACAGGGCGTTGAGGACCACGGCCAGGGTGGCGACCAGGGTCTTGCCCTCGCCGGTCTTCATCTCGGCGATCTTGCCCTGGTGCAGGACGATGCCGCCGATGAGCTGGACGTCGAAGTGGCGCATGGGCGGGTCGAAGGCGCGTCTGCCCGCCTCGCGGACCAGGGCGAAGCACTCGGGCAGCAGGTCGTCCAGGGTCTTCTCGCCCGCAGCCACCTGCCCCTTCCAGGCCGCGACCTTGGCCGGAAAATCGATGTCGGCCAGGGCCTCCATCTCCGGTTCGAGCGCGTTGATCCGCGCGATGATCGGCGTGAGCTTCTTGAGGTATCGGTCGTTCTTGGAACCGAAGATCTTTTTGAACATGTATGGGTTCTCCAGAAAATCTTTGGCGGCCGGGGAGAGCGCGGCCGCGAACGCTGTAGTGCAAGATAACGTCGGGGAGGGGAAAGTCAACGCGACAATCGCGTGACAAAGCCCCTTTTCGCCCGGCGCGAACAGGGATAGCACAAACCGGGTCGGGCGTAAAAGGGCCGGTCCGGGCGGGAAATCAGGCCGGGCGGTCGCCGTCCACCACGGACGCGGCCCCGCGCAGGCGCACGTACCAGGCAGCGCCCACGGCCCAACCCAGGACGGACACGCCGCACTGGACCGGAAGATGGAGCCACCGGGCATAGAATTCGGTGACCGGGCTCATGGGAGCCGCGGTGTGCGGGATATCCATGGGCAGCCGCCGGGCCGCCCACCACAGCAGCGCCGTCAGGAACAACGTCCCGGCGACCGGGCGCGACAATGCCCAGGAGCGCCGAAAGGACACGCGGTCCCCCACGGCCGCGCCCGCCAGGGTGAACCCGAAGCGGACGAGCAGGTGCAGCAGCGGCATGGCCGCCAGGTGGTAGGAGGCGGCCCAAAGCGGATAGACGTTCATGTCGAACAATGGCCCGGCCAGCCACTGCACACCCCGGCCGAGCAGTCCCCAGGCCTGGTCGAAGCAGAGATAATAACAGAAGGCGTAGGGCAGCGCCCGCAGGAACCGACGCGAAAAGTCCGGACAAAAAAACCGACGCTCCCCCTCCCCGTGCAGCACGGCGTTCGCCACGACCACGAGCAGGCCCAGGTGCAGCAACATCCTCAGTATGGACCACGACCGGCCGCCACGGAGAGCGGAACCCCGGTCATTCGCTCCAACGGCACCAGCTTGAAGGCGAGCGCCCACAGGTACAGACACGCGGCGCTCACGGCATAGAACGACGGGTCGGCCCGCAACCGTCCCGCAACCATGCAAAGGACCCCGCCGATCCGCCCCAGGGACGCCCGCCAGGCATCCTCGGCCTGCAGAAACCAGGGGATGGACACGGGCTCAACCCCCTTCCGCCGGACTCGACGCCGCGTCTTCGCGGACCGCGATGGCATACCACACGACCGTCAGGGCAAAGAGCGGCGGGACGAACAGGGAGGTCAGCAGGGAGAGGGCCACGGTCCAGGCCAGGGGGCCGGGGGAGGCGAACCACTGCGCCATGCCCCAGTCCAGCCCCGCCAGCGGGGCGAAGGGCGCCCCCAGGAGAAGCAGCCCGGACAGCAGCATGGCCAGGCCCCGCCCATGAGTCAGCCGGAAGGACCGTTCGAGCGGCGACTTGCGCCCGTCCACCACGGCGGCCGGGACCAGAATGAGGCGCAGGGCCAGCCAGACGGCGGGCAGGCAGGACACGGCCGTGACCACCAGGCGCGTCCCGAACCCCACGTCGGCAAGGGGCGTGTCCAGGAACATCCCCAGGACCGCCATGCCCGCGAGGGTCAGAATGACGGCGAAGACGCCCACCAGGGCGAAGACCGCCGCCGAGTACAGCCCGTACAACAGGAACTTTTTTCAGGAACGCCCGCGGCAGACGGCGGGCGTCGCCCTCCCCGTGCAGCAGGGCGTGCAGGAGGGCCACCTCCACCGGTATGAGCAGGATGGAAAAGGGCAGGCCGTACACGAACCATTCCAGCAGGTCGGCATCGGGCCGCAGCCAGTCGAGGGAGTCCCGGACCAGGCCGATGGCGGCCAGAAGGAGAAACGGGACGAGCAGCAGCCGCCGGCGTTCGGCGAGGAGCGTGAGGGCGCGTCGCGCCGCGACCCACGGGGACGGATTCGTCACCGCCTACCTGTCCTCCGGCAGGTCCGCGTACGGCCCCACGCCCGCTCCGCGCGCCGGGCCGGGGGCGGTTCCGGGCTCGGCGGAGAACCGGAATGCGGCCCCGGAACCGACGCCCGGTGCGGCCGCGCGCAGGCGGAGCTTCTCGTACCAGACCGCGTTCATGACCAGCAGGACGATCCAGGAGAACAGGTCGAGGACCAGCAGGACCAGGAACGACACGGCGGTCCCCGCGCCGATCCCCCCGCCCCCGTCCTTCATGGCGGAACCGATGACGGCGACCTCGAAGAGCCCGGTCAGGATCATGACCGGCAGGACCACGGTCAGCATGGACCAGAACATACGCCAGGCGTGGCCCCTGGTCAGGGCCAGGGCCTCGCGCACCCCAACCACGTGGCCCACGGCCGCGCCGGGGATCATGACCATGAGCCGCAGGATCAGGCCGACGACGAAGGCATAGACCACGACCCCCGCGACCATGAACAGCGCGAGCAGGGACGGGTTGAACCCGGCCGGATCGGCGGGATCGTGGGGCAGGACCGCATAGGCCACGGCCGCCAGCGGCACCCCGACCGCGAGCATGACGCCGAACATGACGGCCACGATGATCAGGCCACGGACAAAGACGCGGCCCATGGCGGGCCAGAAGGGTTGCGGCAGGACCGTGCCCGCCCCCCGCTGCATGGTCACGGCCAGGTGGTTGGACGCGGTCATCAGGAAGAGCGTGACCAGGACGTGAAGGACCACGGACAGCGCCACGGCCGGGCCGTACCAGGAACGCGCCAGCGCGGGCAGGACCGTGACCGTCGGCAGGAGCACCAGGCTGACCAGGAGCAGTCCGAGGAACGCCCATTTCCGCCTCCAGCTCAGGGCCACGGACTCCCTGACCACGGCCCACGGCGAGATCTTGTTCGACATGTCTATTCCTCCCCGGCGGTCTGTTGTTGCGCGTCCGTCGGCGTCCCGGCGGCGCGCAGGCGGAGCTTCTCGTACCAGATGATGAAGGCCGCGAAGGTGAACCACATCACGGCCGTGCCCGCGACCATGAACCCCAGGTTCGCGGGCGAGAATGGATCGAAGGTCCGGGCCTCCACGGCCGGGCCGTTGACGACCTGCATGGCCCCATTCAGGAGGAGGAACGGCAGGGTGAACAGGAGCATCCGCAGGGAATGGCCCCGGGTCATGCGCCAGGAGAGCCGGAAGGAGGACTCGTCGCCCATGACCGTTGCGGGCAGAACCGGCCACCAGCGCACCGAGAAAAAGGCCAGGGGCAGCATGACCGCCGCCACGGTGAGCAGGGTCATGGCGAAGGACGGCTCCGCCCCTTCCGGCGCAGGCCACAGGATGACCACCGCCGCCACCATGACGACCCCGCACAGCATGCCCGCCCCCATGACCATGAACATCAGCAGGAACCCCCGGCCCAGAAAGCGCAGGTACCGGCCGAGGAAATGGTCGGGCAACAGGCCGGGGCGTTCGCGCAGGGCCGACAGGGAGTCGTGCAGCACCACCACGTACACGGCCGCCCCCGCCAGCAGGGAGAGGAGCCAGACCGTCAGGGTGAGCCCGTTGAACGGTTGGGCGGGATCCACGGAACCGGAAAGATAGATCGAGGGCGCCCCGGCCGCGAGCACGCCCAGCGCCCCGCCCAGATAGACCCGCCCGCGCAACCGCATGAGCCGCAGGGCGTCCACGGCCACTTCCAGGGGCGATATCCTGTCTCCCGCCACAAGTACCTACCTTATGGTTTCAAGCCAGTGGCCCACCTCCACGCGGTCCGGGGCCGTGGCCGAGAGCTGGGCCAGACAGGCGGAGCAGCCCGAGAGGACCACGTCCGCACCCTTGAGCGCCTCCCAGCAGGCGCGGTTGACCGGTTCGGTCAGGCCGGGCGCGGCCAGGCGCATGACCCCGCCGAAGCCGCAGCACTGCTCGTCCGTAACCCTGACCAGCCGGTCGCCCAGGAGCGCCCGGAGCCAGGTCCGGTCCGGGTCGTCCTTGCCCGCGTGGCACGGGTGGTGGTAGCCGAGCCGGTCCGGTGCATTGTCGGATATCATAAATTCTATGCCCCGTACAGCCACCGACAAGGGCAAAAGCGCCTGGTTCCACTGCGCCTTTTCCCCGTCGGACTCGAAGGCGTCGTAGGCCCGCAGCCCGGCCAGGCAGGAGGCGCAGAACACGGCCACGCGCGGCCGCCCGGCCTCGCGCCAGACCGCCACGTTGCGCCGGGCCATCTCCCCGGCCTCGTCCGCGAACCCGGCCCCCTTCAGCCCCGAGCCGCAGCAGGCGAAGTCGCCGGGCAGGACGTCCGCGCCCAGGCCGTCCAGCAGCCGCAGGGCGGCCGTGAGCCAGCGGCCCTGCACGTAGTTGGCCGTGCAGCCCGCGAACAGGAGCATGCGTTCGCCGCGCCAGTCGTCGGGGAAGGCCCTGGGCGTGAGGAAGGGATCGAGGCCCGGCCCGCCGGTCATGCCCGCGAGCATCTTGAGCATGGGCCCGAGCTTCTCGGTGCGGAACCGCTCGGGGATGAGCGCGGCGGCCTTGGAGCTGGGCGACCAGAGCTGGCGGGCGCGGGTCAGCCAGGTCTTCCACAGCCAGGACTTGAAATTCGGGTGCGCACCGCGCAGGGCGGCCACCAGGCCGGGCACGTCCTGACCCTGGGAGCAGACCTCGCGGCACCGGCCGCAGCCCAGGCAGAGCCCGGCCAGCCGGGCGGCGTCGGTCTCGGACAGCTTGTCCGGGTCCTCGGCCAGGACCCGGCAGAGGTCGGACTTGGAACGCGGCCCGAGTTCCTCGCGGCCCGTGGCCTTGAGCAGCGGGCAGGCCTGGAGGCACTTGCCGCACAGGATGCAGTGGGAGACGTGTTCGGAAACGGGGTCGGCCATGGTCCGCCTACCACCCCTTACCGGGGTTCATGATCTCGTGGGGGTCGAAGACGCGGCGCACGGTCTCCATGAAATGGAGCTGGTCCGCGCCGAGCTGCTCGGGCACGAAGGAGGCCTTGGTCAGGCCGGTGCCGTGCTCGCCCGAGATGGTCCCGCCCAGTTCCACGGCGGCCCGGAAGAGCCGCTCCTTGACCTGGTGGGCGGCGCGGACCTCCTCGGGGTGGGCCGCGTCGTGCATGATGTTGGTGTGGATGTTGCCGTCGCCCAGGTGGCCGTAGCAGAGCACGGGCAGCCCGGCGTCGGCCCCGGCCTTTTGGGCGATGCGCACCAGCTCGGGCACGCGGCCGCGCGGCACGGCCAGGTCCTCGGAAAGCTTGTCGGGCCGGAGCCGGTAGGAGCCGGGCGAGATGTCCCGGCGGGCGGCCCAGACCGCTTCCTCGGCCTCGCCCTCGCCCACCTCCAGGGAGACCGGCCCCACGGCCGCAAGCGCCGCCTCGAGCCGTCGGATCTCGGCGGCCACGCCCTCGGCCGTGCCGTCGAACTTGAAGAGCAGCGCGGCCTGGGCCTGCGGGGCCAGGGGGATGTCGCCGCCCAGGCGCACGGCCTTGATGGTGGTCACGTCCATGAACTCGCAGGCGCAGGGCAGGAGCCCGGCCCCGAAGACGGCCATGGCCCCGTTCATGGCCCCGTCCAGGTCGGCGAAGCCCACCAGCACGGAGCTGGAGGTCTCGGGCAGGGGGATGAGCTTGACCGTGGCCCGGGTGATCAGGCCGAGCTTGCCGTCCGCGCCGACAAAAAGGCGCTTCAGGTCCAGGCCGACCACGTCCTTCTGGGCCCGGCCGCCCATGGTCAGGACCTTGCCGCCGGGGAGCACGGCCTCGATGCCCAGGACCCAGTCGCGGGTCACGCCGTACTTAACGGCCCGCAGCCCGCCCGCGCAGGTGGAGATGTTCCCGCCCATGGTGGAGATCTTCACGCTGGCCGGGTCCGGGGGATAGAAGAGCTTCTTCGCGGCGCATGCCTGCTGGAAGTCCGCCGTGATCACGCCGGGCTCCACCTCGGCGGCGAAGTCGCGTTCGCTGATGTCGAGGATGCGGTTCATGCGTAGCAGGGACACGGTCACGCCGTGCAGGAGCGGCACGGTGTTGCCCACCTGCCCGGTGGCCCGTGCGCGCGGATAGAGCGGCATGCGCTCGGCGTCGGCCCAGCGCAGGAGTTCGGCCGCCTGGTCCCGGCTCTCGGGCCGGACCACGGCCCAGGGCATGGACCGCTCGCGGCTCGCGTCCGTGGAAAAGGCGTTCATTTCCTCGGTGTCGAGGACGCACCCGTCGCCGGGGAAGAGATCGGTCAGGAACGCCCGGTGGGCGTCTGTCAGGGAGGTGGCGTAATTCGGCATGCGCCGAGCCTACGAGTACGATTATCGAGTGTCAATGACATGAGAGGCGGGATGGGGGATGGAGCCTGCGGCTCCGCGCTGAAGAGCGCGCCTGCGGCGCGGAGAGCCGGGATGGAGCTGCGCTCCTCCCTCCGAGAGCCAGCGAGGCGGTTGCACCGCCTCGGCTTCCATGCCCTCCCGGCGGGGTCCATTTTTTTGCTGGCCCAAAAAAATAGACGAAAAAAAGGGCCTTGCGGGGGGAGCGGCCGCCCGGGGAGGGGGCGCAAGAATCCGATCCGCTCGGGGCGGCTCCATCTGAGCAAAAGTATAGTGCGACTCCCGGAGCGGAATGCCCCCTTTTGGGAAAGACCGAGCCTCGAAGGGACAAGAGCCGCCACCCCTTCGCGGTCGGCTTCTACGCGCCCCCTCCAGGGCTGTGACGGTGCGGTGAAGAGGTGCGGGGGGGGACGCGGCGGGGCGTGCGTTTTGGTGGGGCCGAGAGCCGCTGTCGGGTGCCGGGGGCACCCGAGTCGCTCCAGTGGGTGCGAGTTGGGGGAGTGTGGGCTTGGGGATGGGGGTTGAAGGCGGGAGTTTGCGTTGGGAGAGCCATGAAAGGGAAGGAAATGTGGGGGCTCCTACACCTCCCGCGACGCGTTTCTCCTGAGTCCCCAATTTTTCCCAGGGCCGCCGCCAAGGCGGTCCGCCACCCCCCTGTCGCGAGTGCGGCCAAACCCGCTGTGCTCTTTTCAAGCCCGTCTACAGACGAGGCCCCCCAACCTCCACCGCGCGAGCGCGGCCCAATTTTTCTCACCCCGCCTCTTCGTGCCCGGCCATTCGTCCCGGCCCACTCCCCACACCCGAAGAGCGGTAGTCGGCGGCGGACCCTAGAGCCCGTGTTCGGCGGCGAAAGCGCGGGTTTGAGCGCGTCTGCGCAGCAGACATTCGCTCACAACCAGCGAAAGCCGCCTACGGGCTCTTGGGTCCGTCGGCGGGCGGCAGCACCGAAGCGCAGTTTTTGCTTCCTTTTTTCTGCGCCGGCAAAAAGGAAGTCGCCGTAAAGGCGAAATACGATGTGAGGATGACAGTCCTCAGCTCCGACGCGGATGCGCGGATAAATCCAAGGAGTCTCTCCCTCCCAGGCCCGCCGCAGGGCGATCCACTACAACACCGCCGCGCAAGCGCGGACAACTTCTCGACTTCAGACCTCTTCGTACCCGGCCATCCGCTCCGGCCCACTCCTCGCACCCGAAGAGCGGTAATGGGCGGCGGACCCTAGAGCCCGTGTTCGGCGGCGAAAGCGCGGGTTTGAGCGCGTCTGCGCGGCAGACATTCGCTCACAACCAGCGAAAGCCGCCTACGGGCTCTTGGGTCCGTCGACGCGCGGCAGCACCGCAGCGCAGTTTTTGCTTCCTTTTTTCTGCGCCAGCAAAAAAGGAAGTCGCCGTAAGGGCGAAATACGATGTAGGGATGACAGTCATCAGCCCCCACGCGGATGCGCGGCCATATTCAAGCGCCCCACTTCTTCATAAAAAAGGGCCGCTCCCCGGCAGGGGAACGGCCCTTCACCTCTTCAAACGAAGGGACTAGGCCTCCAGTTCCTTCATCAACCACTCCTTGATGGGCGGGGTCAACTCGAGGATGCCCTTGATGCCCTTGATGTCTTCGAGCAGCTGCTTGGCCAGGTCCTCGGGAATCTTCTTGGAACACAGGATGGTCGATCCGTAGTTGTCCATGCGCATGAGCACCACCTTGGGCTCACCCCAGGTGTCCATGGCGAAATATACCGAATATTCCCCGGACGTGGTCACCGGCGAACGCATGGCGTCGCGATAGTTGTTGTTGCCCCATTCCAGGTACAGGGTGACGGCATCCTCGTGGATCATGTCCCAGTTCACTTCGTTCAGCCACTGCCTGCATGCGTTGGTGTCGTCGCTCATATTTCCTCCAAAAGTGTGTTGTCCATTTTTTGATAATAAGTATCACTTGGAGTTCTGTCCAGCCTCTTACGGATCAATGCCGTCCTCCCGGTTCCGGCGCATCACCCAGACCAGCACCGCGAAGCCGAAAAGCAGCCCCAGCGCGGCCAGTTCGCGCACCCACAGTCCCCAGACCAGCACCCCGGCCAGCAGCAGCGCGCCCAGCAGCCGCGACCACTTGACCCGGTTCCACGGCGCGGCCGACCAGTTCTTCTCCCACTCCACGCCCCGGCGGGCCAGCCCGAACCACCAGTTCTCCGGCGGCGCGGGCAGGTCCAGCTCGAAAAATCCCGCGCCCAGCAGGATCAGCGAGGCGGCCAGCAACAGATAGCCGTGCGCGAACAGGGCCAGGCCGAACAGGACCAGGGCCGCCGCATGCAGGCTCCAGTTCCACGGCTGGCGGTGTCTCGACAACGCGAGCGCAAACAACGACGACGGCGTGACGGCCATGACTCCTCCCGCCCGACCATACAAACGACCTCGCCGTCATTGCAACCCATTACGGGTTTTTGTAAAACCGGAACACGGAGGACAAACATGGACACCTATCTCATCGCGCGGGCCGTGGCCGAACTCGGCGAATGCCTGCGCGCGCAAAATCACTTCCTGGCCACCGCCGAGTCCTGCACCGGCGGGCTGCTCGCCAGCACCCTGACCGATACCCCCGGCAGCTCCGAATGGTTCGCCGGGTCCGTGGTCGCCTACTCGAACACGGTCAAGAACAAACTCCTGGACGTGCCCGCCGCCACCCTCGAAGAACACGGCGCGGTCTCCGAACCCGTCGTCCTGGCCATGGCCCGGGGCGCGCTCAAGACCATCGGCGCGGACGTGTCCGTGGCCATCTCCGGCATCGCCGGACCCTCCGGCGGCACCCCGGACAAACCCGTGGGCACCGTCTGGATCGCCTGGGCCTGGCCCGACGGCATACGCGCCCGAAAATACCACTTCCAGGGCAACCGCGACCAGATCAAGGGACAATCCGTCATGACCGCCATCAACGGGCTGCTCGGCGTGACGAAGTAGCAAGGGGGCGTGAAAGGGCGAGCGGGGAATGCCTCCGGCGGCCCCTTCGGGACGCCGCATGGCCGCGCACAGCCAGGCCCTCCACCAAGCAGCACCCAACCCAACCGGATGCCATCCCGCGTCCGCACGCCCCTGCCGAAGGCACACAAAAAGTTTGGGAGAGTCCAGAGAACCCTTTTCAAAGGGTTCTCTGGCGGGGCCTGGGGCAGCGCCCCAGCCGTCGGAGACGCCCGCCCGGCGAGGGCCCGCCGGAGGCTTCTTCTACTCCATGCCCTCGTCCACGAGCAGGCCTCTGCCCGAGGCGGCGCCTCTGGCCAGGTCGTCCACGCGTTCGTTGAGCAGGTGACCGGCGTGTCCCTTGACCCAGTGGAAGGTGACGTCGTGTTCTTCGATGAGGGGCATGAGCCGTTGCCAGAGGTCCTGGTTCTTGACCGGTTTCTTGGCGGCGGTTTTCCAGCCGTTGCGTTGCCAGTTCTTGAGCCAGCGTTGGGTGATGGCCTGCTGGACGTATTTGGAGTCGGTCCAGAGGTCCACGGTGCAGGGGCGGGTCAGGGAGGACAGGCCGACGATGACGGCGAGGAGCTCCATGCGGTTGTTGGTGGTCCGCTTGTAGCCCTGGGAAAGTTCCTTGTAATTGGCACCGTTTTCGCCCTGGTATTCGCCGTGGATGAGGATGGCGCCGTAGCCGCCGGGGCCGGGGTTGCCGAGGCAGGAGCCGTCCGTATACATGGTCACGCGATCACTCACGCGCATTCTCCTTGTTCAATGAGTCGAGTTTCTTGAGGATTTCCACCAGGACCTCCTGGATGGCCAGGGGCCACTCGCCGTCGTCGAAGGACGGGAGCAGGAAGGTGGTCTTGAGGGAGTCGATGAATTCCGGGCCCAGCGCGGTGCGCATGAGCGGGGGGAAGCGCAGTTCGGCCGCGTTGATGGCCGGGGCGAGTCCCATGTACATGGTCTTGTCGTTCAGTTCCGGGACCACGAAGTCGCCGCCGTAGATCTGGATCTTGCAGTCCATCCCCCATTTTTCGCGCAGGGTCTGGGTGAAGGAGACGATCATCTTCTTCTGGTCCCTGGTCAGGGTCTTGGTCTCGTCGTAGACGGCGCTCTGCTGGTTCAGAACCTCGACCACGTGCTCGTTGTTCTTCATGAACGCCCAGATGACGGCGGCGAAGACGAGGATGAGCGCCAGGGAGCGGATGAGCTTTTCCCTGTGCGTGGAGCCGTGCACTCGGGGGATGGTGATGCGACGCATTTCCGCTTTCTATCGTGCGGGCGGGTTTCAGGCAAGGGCGAAGGGGGCCGCCCGCGCTTGTCGGGTCGGGACGGGGCTAGCCTTCGCCGCGCAGGGCCTGGATGGGGTCCAGGGACGCGGCCTGACGGGCGGGCTTGAGGCCGAAGACCAGGCCCACGGCCTGGGAGCCGGCCAGGGCCATGAAGAAGGCCTTCCACGAGAATTTGATGGTCAGGATGTCGAGGCGCGACAGGAACTGGCCGAGTCCCAGACCGAGGAACAGGCCGAGCACGCCGCCGAGCAGAGTCAGGGCGCAGGCCTCGACCAGGAATTGCAGCATGATGGCGGAGTTGCGTGCGCCCATGGCCTTTTTCAGGCCGATCTCCTCGGCCCGCTCCGAAACCGAGATGGAGAAGAGGTTGGCCAGGACGAAGCCGCCCACGAGCACGGCGATGCCCGCGGTCACGCCCAGGAACAGGGTCAGGCCGCCCTTGAAGAAGGCCAGGAACTTGAGGACCTCGTCGGCGGTCAGGATGGAGAAGTCGTCGTCATCCTCGGGGTTGAGGTGGTGCAGGTGGCGGAGCAGGGAGCGCAGGTTCTCGGTGTGCGCGGCCATGTAGTCCGGCTCCACGAACTTGACCCGCAGCGCCCGGAAATACTTGCGGTCCATGTTGTAGCGCTGGACCAGGGTGGACAGGGGGATGATGATCCGGTTGTCCACGTCGCCGCCCCCGCCCGAGGTCACGCCGCGATAGGACAGCTTGCCGACTACCTGGAACGGGATGCCCGAGACGTACAGGACCCGGCCCACGGGCGACTCGTCGCCGAACAGCTCCCGCGACGGCGTGTCGCCGAGCAGGGCGACTTTGGCCCCGATGCGCTCGTCCTCGGCCGACAGGTCGCGCCCCTCGCTCAGCGGCCAGTTCCAGGCCTTGGAGTAGTCCTGGGTGGTGCCCACTATGGTCACGTCCTGGTAGCTGCGGCTGCCCGCCCTGACCGTCTGCCCGCTCTTGGCCCGCATGGGCAGCACCTGGTACGCGCCGGGCAGGGAATCACGGATGCGGTCCGCGTCCTCGCGGCTCAGCGTCAGGGTGCGCATGCCCACCGCCCGCTTCTGGAAATTGCCGCCGAAGACCAGGGCCGCGTCCGGGCCGAACATGTCGACCATCTCCACGGCCATGCGGTTGGCCCCGTCCACCGCCGTGACGATCAGCGTCAGCGAGGCGATGCCGAAGGCCACGCCCAAGACCACGAAAACGGACCGCAACTTGAAGGCCCATACCGCCTCCAAGCCCATGCTCACCACCCTGCCAACAGTCCGCATCATTCGTGTGTCGCCTCCGGCGGCCGGGGAAGGGGAGAGAGGGAACCCTTTGGAAAGGGTTCCCTCTCTCCCCTTCCCCCGGACCCCCATCCCCTCTCACCCTCCCAAACTTTTTGGCGCCGCTGCGCGGGAGGGTGAGCCGGTTTTTTGTCTGTTTTTACATTACAAATATATCAACTTATCAAAAATTCATGCCGGGTATCCAAATACCCTCTCCGTCCTTCCGCTTCCCTCCGCCCCTGCCGAAGGCACATAAAAAATTTGGAAGGGGTGTCCAGGGGGGAAACTTTTTCAAAAGTTTCCCCCCTGGCCGCCGGAGGCATTTGTTTTCACGTCCTCGGCGATGCGGCCGTCGTGGAGGCGGATGATGCGGTCGGCCTCGCGGGCCACGTCCTCGTCGTGGGTGACGAGGACGATGGTCTGCCCGGCGCGGTGCACGTCGTGGAAGAGCTTCATGATCTCGGCCGAGGTGTTGGAGTCGAGCTGGCCCGTGGGTTCGTCGGCCAGGAGTATCCGCGGGTCGTTGAGCAGGGCCCGGGCCATGGCCACACGCTGCTGCTGGCCGCCGGACAGGCGCGAGGGCTTGAAGTGCATGCGGTCGGCCAGGCCCACGCGTTCGAGGAGGGCCTCGGCCCTTGAGAGCAGTTCGGCGCGCGGCCTGCCGGAGTAGAGGCCGGGCAGGATGACGTTCTCCAGGGCGGTGGCGTAGGAGATCAGGTAGAAGGACTGAAACACGAAGCCGAGCGCCTTGTTGCGCAGGTCGGACTGCTGGTCGTCGTCGAGGTTGGAGGCGTCTCGGCCGAGCAGATGGTAGACGCCCGAGGTGGGCCGGTCGAGCAGGCCGATGATGTGCAGCAGGGTGGACTTGCCCGAGCCGGACGTGCCCTGCAGGGCGATGAACTCGCCGGGGGCCACGTCCAGGGTGATGCCCTTGAGGACCTTGATGCCGGGGTCGGACTCGTCGCCCTTGCCCTGGAGGAAGGTCTTGGTGATCCCGTTCAGGGAGATGGCCGGTTCCATTACAGCCCCTTCTTGCCGACCTTGGCGCCGGGCAGGACGAGCTGGGTGGCGACCACGTCGCCCTCGGACAGGCCGTCCAGGACCTCGGAGGTCTCCAGGCCGACCAGGCCGAGCTTGGGCGTGACCTCCTCGGGCTGCTTTTCGGGGTCGGTCACGCGGAAGCAGACCTGGCGGTCCTTGACCCACTTGAGGGCGTTGTTGGGCACGACGAGCACGTCGTCCTTGGTCCGGACGATGATCTTGCACTGGGTGGTCATCTCCGGGCGCAGGAAGTCGGCCTGTTCGCGGGTGACCTTGACCAGGGTGCGGTAGTAGACGATGTTGTCGCGGATTTCCGGCTCGGGGTAGATGCGGTCCACCACGCCCTCGAAGACCTTTTCGCGGTAGGCGTCCACGGTGTAGCGCACGTGCAGGCCCGCCTTGACGCGGCCCACGTCGGTCTCGTCCACGTAGATCCACATCTCGAGCATTTCCGGATTGAGCACGGTGATCAGGTTGGACACGGACAGGCCGGAGACGATGGTCTCCCCCTCCTGGGCGGCCACCTGGCTGACCACGCCGTCGATGGGCGAGTAGATGCTGGTGTAGGACAGCTGGACGCGCAGGGTGTCGAGCTTGGCCTTGGCCGCGGCCACGCTGAAGCGGGCCATCTGGGCGTCCTGGGTGGCCACGTCCAGGGAGTCCTGGGCCTCCAGGCGCTTCTGGACCAGGGTGCGCTGGCGGGGCAGGTTCTTCTCCATGTACTGGAGCTTGGCCTGGGCCAGGTCGAGGTTGGCCTTGGCCTCACTGATGCGCGCCTTGAGCTCGCGGGCGTCGATGCGGGCCACGAGGTCGCCCTTCCGGACGTGGTCGCCGACCTTGACGGGCACGGATTCGAGCACGCCGGTGGCCTGGGCCCCGATCTTGACCTGGGCGCCCACCTGGGCCTTGACGATGCCGGTGGCCTCCAGAACCTTGGAGACGCTGCCCCTGGCGACCTTGGCGGTCTTGAGAACCTTGATCCTGTCCGTGGACTGTCCGGCGGTGAAGTACCAGACGCCGCCTCCGGTGAGGAGCGCGGCGATGAGGATGAATATGAGCTTCTTCATGTCTGCTTGTCTTGTTCCTGTTCGATTTCCCGGCGCAGCATGGCGGAAAAATCAGCGGGTTTGAACGGCCTGCGGCCGAAGAGCACGTCGCGGAAGGTCACGGCCCTGAAGGCGTAGCCGCACCCCTGCGGCAACCGGCCGCCATGGTAATATAGCGACTTGGACGGATAATTTCCACACAAAGCGGGCCGGGTGTCGTGATCGGTGCAGAGGTTGTCCTCGCCGAGCAGGGCGCAGTCGAAGAGCAGGTACCCGTCCGCATTGCGTTTTTTCGGGCGGAACCGGGCGTGTTCCGGGGCCTCGGCCACCAGCCGCTCGAACTGGGACAGGCTGCGCAGCCAGCGCCCCCGGTCGCGCAGGAGCACGGACCGGCAGCAGCGGCCGCACAGGGTGCACCGCCCGACCACCTCCACCTCGCGGCGCAGGACGCGGGAGCGGAAACGGCGAAACAGGCCGGTCGGGGAGTCGAGGCCGGCGAGCCAGTCGAGCGGGTTCACGCCCGACGCTCCCGGATGCCGCCCCAAGGGGTGACGCGCATGCATTTTCCTCCGGCTTTTCTTGACCTGAACACGCAATATGCCTACTTGTGGGTCATTATGAATTGGGATTGGGACAAATTACAAAAGCAGCAACAGGGGCGCCCCGGCGGCAAGCCGCCGAGCTTCGACGATTTCCAGGACCAGCTCGAGAAACTGAAGAAGTTCAAGCTGCCCGGTTGGAAGTTCGTCATTCCTATTTTCATCCTCCTCTGGATCGCCAGCGGGTTCTACATCGTGGAGCCCGACGAGGTGGGCGTGGTCAAGCAGTTCGGCAAGTTCAACCGCGTCACCACCGCGGGTCCGAACTACCACATCCCCTACCCGGTGGAAAGCGTGCTCACCCCCAAGGTGACGCAGATCCGGCGTATCGAGTTCGGCTTCCGGTCCGTGGGGCCCGTCACGCAGAGCTTCCAGCAGGGGTCCAGCCGCGAGGTCAAGGAAGAGTCCCTGATGCTCACCGGCGACGAGAACATCGTCTCCGTACAGTTCATCGTCCAGTACATGATCAAGGATGCACAGAATTACCTGTTCAACGTCAATGACCCCGAGCAGACCCTGGCCCACGCGGGCGAGGCGGCCATGCGCGAGGTCATCGGCAACGGCAAGATCGACGACGCCCTGACCACGGGCAAGCAGGAGATCCAGGTCCAGACCAGGGAGCTCATGCAGCGCATCCTCGACAACTACAAGACCGGCCTGTCCGTGGTCGCGGTACAGATGCAGAACGTGCATCCGCCGGACGAGGTCATCGAGGCCTTCAAGGATGTGGCCTCCGCCCGCGAGGACAAGAGCCGCTACATCAACGAGGCCGAGGCGTACCAGCGCGACATCCTGCCCAAGGCGCGCGGCGAGGCCGCCCGCATCACCAACGCGGCCCAGGCCTACAAGGAGGCCAAGGTCCGCAAGTCGGAGGGCGACGCGGCCCGGTTCCTGTCCGTGCTCAGAGAGTACGAGAAGGCCAAGGACATCACCCGCGAGCGGCTGTACCTGGAGACCATGGAGGCCATCCTGGCCAACCCGGACACCGAAAAGCTGGTCATGTCCGAAGACGCCCTCAAGCAATCCGTACCCTATCTCCCCCTGGACAAGCAGCCGCGCCCGGCCGCTCCCAAGGAAGCACAGTAAAGGGGGAGGTCCGACATGAAGAAAACGACCATCATACTCGGCATCGTCATCGTCCTCGGGGCCTTCGCCCTGACCTCCGCGGCCTTCACCGTGGATCAGACCCAGCAGGCCATCGTCATCCAGCTCGGCCGGCCGGTCAGCGGCCAGCTCGGCCCCGGCCTGCACTTCAAGCTGCCCGTGGTCCAGACCGTGGTCTTCTTCGACGCGCGCATCCTGGACTTCGACGCCAAGCCCGAGGAGATCACCACCACGGACAAGAAGTACATGAACGTGGACTCCTACACCAAGTGGCGGATCATCGACCCGCTGACCTTCTACACCAAGGTGCGCACCATCCAGGGCGCCCGGGCCCGGCTGGACGACATCGTCCGCTCGCAGCTCCGGGTGGCGCTGGGCCGCTACACCCTGATCGAGGTGGTCTCGCACAAGCGCCAGGAGATCATGGACGCGGTGACCAAACGCTCCAAGGAGCTGCTCGAACCCTACGGCATCGAGGTCCTCGACGTGCGCATCAAGCGCACGGACCTGCCCGCGGAGAACGCCCGGTCCATCTACGGGCGCATGAAGGCCGAGCGTGAGCGCCAGGCCAAGCAGTACCGCTCCGAAGGCCAGGAGGCCTCGGCCAAGATCAAGGCCAACGCGGACAAGGAACGGACCATCATCCTGGCCGACGCCCAGAAGCAGGCCGAGATCATCCGCGGCGAGGGCGACGCCCAGGCCACCAAGGTCTATGCCCAGGCCCTGGGGCAAAATCCCGACTTCTACGAATTCACCCGGAGCCTGGACGCCTACCGGCGCGGTTTCGACAAGAACACCCGCTTCATCCTGACCCCGAAAAGTCCCTTCCTGAAACATCTGCAATAGAAAGACGACGAGACCATAAGATGAGGATGTGGTCACATGAGGGCCACATCCTTTTTCTTTTGCCAAAAATAACCTTAAACGATATCATTGACATTATCGGGAGATTCTCCCAAAGTCGCCAGGAGATTTTCCCGGCACCTTTTTTGTCGGTGGAACCTGTCGTTTGGTACGGGGGTTACCCCCTTTGATAAAATATAATGGCGGACATACAAGGATTGCCATATCCCGATAATAGGGAAGGCCTCCCCCATGCCGTCATCACTCGTTAAGGAGCGACTATGCCCAAGAAGAAACGGAGATGTGACGAAGCGCAGCTCAAGTGGTTCGAGGAAGCGCTTGAGCGCATCAAGAAGGCGACCGGGGCCCGTACCCAGGTCCAGTTGGCCGAGGTGCTCGACGTCAGACAGTCGAGCATTTCCGACGCCAAGCGCCGATGCTCAATCCCCGCGGACTGGTTTTTGAAATTGTACCGCAGCCACGGTCTGGACCCGGACTGGCTGTCCGAGGGCGTGGAGCCCGTGTACATCAATGCGGACAAGGCCAAGGTCCCGGCCGACACCCTGCTGCGCGAGACCCCGGCCCCCTACGGCCGGATGAACTCCCGCGGCCGCCTGGTGCCGGTCTCCACCATGGCCGGCGCGGACAAGGACGCCGCCGATTGGGAGCCCAAGTCCATCGAGGAGCTGTCCGTGCCCGAGTCCTTCTGCCGCCCCAGGCTGCTGGTGGTCAAGGTGGACTCCGCGAGCATGGACCCGGTCATCACGCGCGGCGCCTTCGTGGGCATCGACCGCGACCAGAGCGAGCATCCCGACGGCGACCTGTGCGCGGTCCACTTCCCGCACCAGGGCCTGACCATTCGCCGGGTCTTCCACCAGGGGGACACCTTCCTGCTCAAGGCGGACAACGACCAGTATTCCGACCTGACCATCCCGGCCGAAGAGATGAACGCCCGCACCGTGGGCCGGGTCATCTGGGTCCTGCAGAACCTCGCCCCCATGTAGGCCGAGGCGCGGATTCCGGCCTCGTCAGACGAAAAAACGGGCCGTCCGGACAACGGGCGGCCCTTTTTTTGCGCCCGAAACGCGCGGGGAACGCACCCGGACGCATGTCCCCTTGACTTGAAAGCGCAAGCGGCCCTACTCTCCGTGCCATGAGCACCCCCAAGAAGACCACCACCGAGGCCAAGGCCAAGCCCGTCACCGCGCCCGACATCCAGGCCATGAAGGGCGGCGAAAAAATCTGCTGCATGACCGCCTACGACTACCCGTCCGGGCTCATCGTGGACCAGGCGGGCGTGGACCTCGTCCTGGTGGGCGACTCCCTGGCCATGGTCGTACTCGGCCGCGAGGACACCCTGTCCGTGACCGTGGACGAGATGGTCCACCACACCCGGGCCGCGGCCCGGGGCGTCCGGCGCGCCCTGCTGGTGGCCGACATGCCGTTCATGTCCTTCGCCACCGTGGAGCGGGCCCTGTGCACCGCGCACCGGCTCATGGGCGAGGGCGGGGCCCGGGCGGTCAAGCTCGAGGGCGGCCGGGCCGTGGTCCCGCAGATCACCGCCCTGGTCGAGGCGGGCGTGCCGGTCATGGCCCACGTGGGGCTGACCCCGCAGCACGTGGCCAAATTCGGCGGGTTCAAGGCCCAGGGCAAGTCCGCCGAGGCCACCCGCGTGCTCATCGAGGACGCCCAGGCAGTGGAGGAGGCCGGGGCCTTCAGCGTGGTCCTGGAGGCCATGCCCGTGGAGGCCGCCCGGCTCGTCACCGAGGCCGTGACCATCCCGACCATCGGCATCGGCGCGGGCAACGTGACCGACGGCCAGATCCTGGTCTACCACGACGCGCTCGGCCTGTTCGACCGCTTCACGCCCAAGTTCGTGCGCCGCTTCGCCGAGCTGGGCGAGGCCTCGCGCAAGGCCGTGGAGATGTACTGCGCCGAGGTCCGCAAGACCACCTTCCCCGGCGACAAGAACACCTTCTACATGCCCGAGGCCGAACTGGCGCAGGTCCGCAAGATCAAGGTCAAACCCAAGAAGAAGTAGATGACCCTCGACCTCTCCTGGCCGGTCCTCTGGAACGGCCTGTTCTGGCCGCTGATCAGGCTGACCTTCTATATCTCCGTGGCCCTGATGGTGGGCATCCTCATCGAGTCCCTGAACTGGACCCGCTACGCGGCCAAGCTGGCCGAGCCCCTGGCCCGGCGCGCCCGGCTCAAGGACATCTCGGCGGCCAGCTTCACCATGGCCTTCTTCTCCGGGCTGACGGCCAACACCATGCTCGCCGAGGCCCACGAAAAGGGTGAACTGTCGGACCGGGAGCTGGTCCTGTCCAACCTGTTCAACTCCCTGCCCACCTATTTCCTGCACCTGCCGACCATCTTCTTCATCGCCAGCCCGTTCATCGGCTCGGCGGCCTACACCTACGTGGGGCTGACCGCCCTGGCCTCGGTCCTGCGGACCATGGGCATCGTCCTGGCGGGCAAGTTCCTGCTCCCGCCCCTGCCCGAGGGATGCCTGCCCTGCCGCTTGGCCGAGATCGACAAGCGCTGGAACGGGCACCGGGTCAAGATCACCTGGGTCCGCCTGCGCCGGAGGCCCGGCCCGGTCCTGCGCATTCTCGGCCGGAGGCTGGCCGCCACCCTGTCCCGGGCGCTCAGGGGGGCCTGGAAGCGGTTCACCAAACGGCTGCCCAAGATCCTCTACCTGACCTGCCCCATCTACGCCCTGTTCTTCGTGCTCAAGCAGCTCGGCCTGTTCGCCTGGCTCCAGTCGGCCATGGCGGGCGGGATTCCCCTGTTCACCTTCCTGCCGCCCGAGGCCCTGTCCATCGTGGCCTTCCACATGGCCGCCGAGTTCACCGCCGGGCTGGCCGTGGCCAGCGCGCTGATCGCCGACACCTCCCTGACCCAGGTGCAGGTCATCCTGGCCCTCATGCTCGGCAACGTGCTCTCCTCCCCGGTGCGCGCCTTCCGCCACCAGTTCCCCTACTACGCGGGCATCTTCCGGCCGCGCATGGCCTTCAAGCTTATCCTCTACAACCAGGTCTCCCGCAGCCTGACCATCGCCCTGGTGGGCGCGGTCTACGCCCTGATCATGCACTGATCCCGTCCGGGTTTGTGCAACGCTGCACAAATATTTGTGCAATGCACATCACATTGCACAAATGTTGAACATGCAACGAATGTATAACGCACCGAAATCATTGACTTCAAGTGTTTGGCACGCCCTGTGCTAAAAGCAGGTCATGATTGATGCAGTTACCGTCACTCTCATCATCCTGGTCGCCGTGTTGTTGCGGCGGCCCCTCCTCACCGACCCGGACGCCGACCCCGGCGTCCGGGAAGTGGAGGAAGATTCAGGCTTCACGGCCGGGGTCCCCGTGCCCGTCCGGACGACAACCCCCCATCCCGTCCGGGTGAAACGACGCAGGGACCGGGTCATCTAGCATACACCATACCTCCCTTGAAAAGCAGTTTCTAACCTCAAACCCCTCCTCAAAAGCAGACCTCTAACCCCTCGAAAGGGCCGCGCAAGCGGCCCTTTCCCCGTTTTGGGGCAGGCCGCGCCTTATCCGGTCTTTTCGGGCCGATTCCTTGTCATATTTGCCCTAACGGCGTATGCATATGGCAAATCGGCATACTCAAACGGCCCGGACGTGCGCATGAACGACCTCGACAAGGAACACGCCCTCACCGGCGGCAACCTGCTGGAACTCACCGATGACGAGCGCATCGCCCGCGTGGTCGAACGGATCGAGGCCAAGTTCCTCGACTATGACGGCTACGACTTCTCCCGGCGCCAGACCCTCGCCCTGAACATCTTCTTCGAACTCGCCCAGGAGATGCGCGGCCGCGAAATGTTCTACGCGGTCTGCATGGCCATCCCCCTGGCCCTGTTCAACCTCGAATCGACCATGTACATCCTCGAGGACGAGGAGACCTTCGCCCTGGCCGCCTGCTCCTCGGGCAAGTGCGACAAGGAGTCCACCCAGCCCTGGAGCGACGTCATGAACGAGCGGCTGACCATCCGGGGCGAGAGCATGTACGTGCCCATCCGGGGCAACCCGGAATTCAACGACATGCTCGCCTTCGAGCCGCCCCACAACGTGCTCGGCAGCTTCGTCATGCGCCCCTGCGCGGGCATGCCCGGCCATGCCCGGCTCTTCCTCGAAAAGTACGTCAACCGCGTGGGCTACCAACTGCACCACCGGATCATCCGCGCCCGCAACCGCGAGCACATCGCCTTCATCAAGTCCATGGTCCAGGACATCGGGCACAACGTCATCGTGCCCAACATGTACTTCAAGCTCTATTTCAACCGGCTCAAGCGCAAGATCGAGCAGCTGCACCTGACCACCACCTCCATCCTGGGCGAGCTGAACAAGGGCGCCAGCCCGGAACTGGTCGCCGAGGGCAACCGGCTGGCCGAGATCGCCGGGGGCATCGAGGCCCAGTACCAGGAGATCTACTCCCACTACGAGTCCACCTCCATGTTCCTGGAGACCCTGCTCAGGCGGCGGCACTTCGAGGAGGGCCGCTACGTGCTCGACAAGCGGGACGTGAACCTGCGGACCACGGTCATCGATCCGGTCATCGAGCGTTTCCGCCACCGCTTCGAGGAACAGCACATCCGCCTGATCCTGGCCACGGAGTGCGCCGAGGACCAGGTCATCCGCCTGGTCCTGGACCGGGGCCTGATCGCCCAGGTCCTCGACAACCTCCTGTCCAACGCCCTGAAATACACGGAAAAGGTTGTCATCCCGGAAGGCCGGAAGGAAAAGCGCGCCACCTACGGCTGGAAGGTCCTCGAAGACTTCTTCGGCCCGGGCAAGCCCGGCATCCGGCTGTGGATCACCTCCTCGGGCGCCGCCCTGGACCTGAACGAGCCCATGGACGTGTTCAAGCCCGGCTTCCGCGCGGGCAACGTGGCCCACAAGTCCGGCACCGGACGCGGCCTCTACTTCGTCCGCCAGGTGGTCGAGCTGCACGGCGGCAAGGTCTCCTACGAACACACCCCCGACGGGAATACGTTCTCCTTTGTCCTGCCCTTCGAGCAGACGTAATTTTGTTGGCGGCGGCTTGCGATAGCGGGCCGTCTGCACATTTTTTCCAGGGGGCTTTCGTCCTCACGTAGGCCCACTACGCTGCGGCGAAAGCCCCCTGGAAGAAAATGCACAGCCAACCCACTCTCACAAGCCTCGGTCTGGGCGTTTGGGGGAGGGGCGGTTGTTGGTTGTTAGGGGTGGGGCGCGAAGAAGAGCGGGGGGGTGTCCGCTTGACAAGCGGGGGCGGGTCCTGTCCAATCGCAAGTCGACCCCACTTCAGCCCCGGAGCCCGCATGGATTTGGATACCTATCTGGTCTTTCTGACCGCCACCGTGGTGGTGCTGCTCATTCCCGGCCCCACCGTGATGATGGTCGTGGGCAGCTCGCTCACCCAGGGACGGCGCGCCGCCGTGCCCCTGGCGCTGGGCGTGGGGCTCGGCAACTTCGTGGCCGCCGTGGCCTCCCTGGCCGGGCTGGGCATGCTGCTCGCCGCGTCCGCCGAGCTGTTCGCGGTCTTCAAGTGGGCGGGCGCGGCCTATCTCGTGTACCTGGGCGTCAAGGCCTGGCGGGCCGACCCCGCCGCCGGGACCGGGCCGGACTGCGTGCGCCCGGCCAGCAACCGGACCCACCTGCTCAACGCCTGTCTGGTCACGGCCACCAACCCCAAGGCCATCGTCTTCCTGTGCGCCTTCCTGCCCCAGTTCATCGCCCCGGACCGGCCCCAGCTGCCCCAGCTGCTCCTCCTCGAAATCACCGTCCAGGCCCTGACCATGGTCGTGGCCCTGTTCTACGCCCTGCTCGCGGTCAAGGCCCGACGCATCGTGGCCAACCCCCGGTCCATGAAGACCATCAACCGCATCGGCGGCACCACCCTGATCGGCGCGGGGATCCTGACTGCGGCGCTGAAGCGGGCGTAACGGAAGGCCGCTTCACGTTTTTTCCCGCCGGACGATCGCCGGTCCCTGAACCAAACAAAAACGCCCCCGGACCAGGCCGGTCCGGGGGCGCGATGCTTTCCTTGACGGCGGATCAGTCCGCTTCCACAGCCCGTTCCGGTGCGAGCGCGGCCGCCTTCCTGGCCAGGAGGCGGCGGTAGTAGGACAGGCACAGGCAGGTCATGGGCAGGGCGATGAGCAGGCCCAGGAAGCCGAGGAGGCGGCCCCAGATGGACAGGGACAGGAGGATGAGCCACGGGGACAAGCCCAGGCTCTCGCCCTGGATCTTCGGCACCAGAACCGCGTCCTGAATGACCTGGACCACGCCCATGACCAGCACGGCCAGGCCGATGCCCAGCCAGATGGATTCGCCCGCCTCCAGCGAGTTCAGCCCGGCCAGGAACAGGACCGGCACGGCCCCGGCCACACCCAGATAGGGCGCGATGTTCAGGATGCCGATGAGCATGCCCATGACCAGTCCCAGGGGCAGGCCGATGAGCACGAAGCCGACGGACATGAGCACGCCCACCAGCAGGCAGACGATGATCTGGCCCCGGAAATAGAGCCCCATGGTCCTCTCGAACTCGTCCAGGAACCCGACCACGCCCTCGCGATACGACGCGGGCAGGTAGTCCTGCCACCCGGCCTTGATGCGCCCGAAATCGGCCAGCAGAAAGATGACGTAGAGCAGGATGACGAACACCCCGAACAGCCCGGCCGCCGCGTTGATCGCGCCCACGGCCACGCCCCGGATGCCGGGGACCACGTTGCCGAGCACGGTCCTGGCCGCGTTCAGTGCGCCCTGGGCCGTGAACAGGTCCCGCACCTCGGGCGACTGCGCGGTCTCGCGCACCCAGGCCCAGATGTCCGGCGGCAGATGCGCGGCCACCTTGTCCGCGAACTCCGTGTTGGAGACCAGTCGCGAAAGGACCTGGCCCATGTGGGCGAACTCCTTGACCATCATGGGCACCACCAACAGGACCACCCCGGCCACCGCCGCCAGCAGAAGCAGCATGGTCAGCAGCACGGCCACCCCGCGATTGCCCACCCGCCGCTCCACCCAGCAGGTCAGCGGATTGAGCAGATAGGCCACCAGCAGGGCCGCCACGAACGGCACCAGCACGCCCGACAGATAGTCCAGCAGCCAGACCATGCCGATGAAAAACCCGGCCCCCAATACCATCCGCACCACGGAATCCAGGGTGTACGGCTTGCCGCTCTCGAACATGGCCCCTCCTGAAAAAACTGCAAGGATTCGAATCTATCCGCCTCCTTACCAGCCCGCCCCGTTTTAGACAACGCCCACTTGTGTGACGATGCCCCGGCGAACGAATGCCTCCGGCGGCCCCTCGCCGGGCGGGCGCCTCCGGCGGCCAGAGAACCCTTTGAAAAGGGTTCTCTGGCCTCTCCCAAACTTTTTGGTGCCGCTTCGCGGGCTGCGAACACGATAATCCCGGTCTCCCCTCCCTTCTTCTTCCACAAATGGAGCGACTCGGGTGCGTAGCACCCGACAGCGGCTCTCTCCCCCGCGCTCGCACAAGGCTTTCGAGAGTGGTGTAGCTGTGCATTTTCTTCCGGTCGGGCCAACCGCAGCGTGCCTCAGCTCTTAGGCCGAGCTTGCTCGGTCTTAGAGATGACGACAGCAGCGATAGCCGTCTACGTGAGGATTGGCCCGGCCGGAAAAAATGTGCAGATGCGCCGCTATCGGAAGCCGCCCCCCGCCCCCCCATCCCCCCACAGTTTACTGTTCGGGCAATATATGAGAAGGTCCGCCCAAGTTTTACCTGGGAGCCCAATTCATGGAAAAGATCATTTTAGTGCACGTTACAGGCGGCGACCGGCCCGGATTGACGGCCGAACTGTCCGGCGTGCTGGCGGGATACGACGTGGACGTGCTCGACATCGGGCAGGTGGTCATCCACAACTTCCTGACGCTCGGCATCCTCATCCGGCTGCCCGCCAACTCCCAGCCGGTGCTCAAGGACCTGCTCTTCAAGGCCCACGAGCTCGGTGTGACCATGCGCCTGCACCCCCTGGACGAGGAGAAATACACGTCCTGGGTGGGCGAGGCGCACCGGCCGCGCTACATCATCACCCTGCTGGCCCGCTCGGTCTCGGCCGCGCAGATCGCGGCCATCACCAAGGTGGTCTCCGATGCCGGACTGAACATCGACACCATCTACCGGTTGTCCGGCCGGGTGCCGCTCGACTGCAACGACTACGAGTGCGCGCGCGGCTGCGTGGAGTTCACCGTGCGCGGCACGCCCCGGGACGTGGCCGAGCTGCGCGCCCAGTTCCTGGACATCTCCTCGCGCATGATGGTGGACATCGGCTTCCAGGAGGACAACATCTTCCGCCGCAACCGCCGTCTGGTGGCCTTTGACATGGACTCCACCCTGATCCAGGCCGAGGTCATCGACGAGCTGGCCAAGGAGGCGGGCGTGGGCGACCAGGTGGCCGCCATCACCGAGTCCGCCATGCGCGGCGAGCTCGACTTCAAGCAGTCCCTGCGCAAACGGTTGTCCCTGCTCGAGGGTCTGGACGAGTCCGTGCTGAAGCGGGTGGCCGAGCGGCTGCCCATGTCCGAGGGCGCGGAGAAGCTCATCTCCAACCTCAAGAACGTGGGCTACAAGATCGCCATCCTGTCCGGCGGGTTCACCTATTTCGGCGACATCCTGCGCAAACGCTACGGCATCGACTACGTCTACGCCAACCAGCTGGAGATCAAAGACGGCAAGCTCACCGGCAAGGCCGTGGGCGACATCGTGGACGCCCAGAAAAAGGCCGAGCTGCTCCAGTCCATCGCGGACCAGGAGGGCATTTCCCTGCAACAGGTCATCGCCGTGGGCGACGGGGCCAACGACCTGCCCATGCTCAACCTGGCGGGCCTGGGCATCGCCTTCCACGCCAAGCCCAAAGTCAAGCAGGGTGCGCGCCAGGCCATCTCCACCCTGGGCCTGGACGCCATCCTCTTCCTGCTCGGCATGCGCTCCCGCGACGTGGTCTAGGCGGCCGCGATTACAGGGCGTAAAAGATCAGCCCGCCGGCGCAGCAGCGTCGGCGGGCTGATCTTTTCGGGCAACCGGCGGGGCCGGTTACTTCTTCTCGTCTTCGGGCTTGGTCTCGCGGATGTAGGCCAGGCCGTCGGTCAGGGAGCGCACGTGGCGCTGGCGGAGCAGTTCCGCCTCGCGGGCGTCTTCGGTCCGGGCCGCGACGTATTCCCTGCCATTGTCTTCGATAACCAGTTCAAACATGGTAAACCTCCGTTATGCCCCGCTGTCGTCGGAGCCGGTCTTGGCGACCTCAAGTTCCCTGGCGGCGGGCTTGGCCGCGACGCCGCCGAAATTCGCGGACACGACCTTGGGCTTGACGTCGCTCGCCGCCGCCCTGGTCATGCTGATGGTCCCTTCGACCACGGCGCCCTTTTCCACAACTAGGACCGGTGTGTCAAGGCTGCCCTTGAGCACGCTGGTCTTTTCGAACACGGCCTTTTCCTTGGCGTGCACCTCGCCGATGATCTCGCCGCAGGAGTTGAGCTGGCCCACGCGCACCACGCCCTCGACCAAGGCCTTGCGCCCGAGGATGAGCACGCCTTCGGTGGAGATTTCGCCCTCGAACCGGCCGTCGATGCGCACCGTGCCGACGAATTCGAGCTTGCCCCTGTATTCGGTGCCCACGCCCAGAAAGGCGTTCAATTCGGAGTTTTCCTTGGTGTTCTTGCTGGAAAAGAGACCCATATCGTCTTCCTCGTTCATTTCCCGGACGGCCGAGGCCGTCCCGTGTTGCGGTCCTGACAGCAGAGCAGGAGTTTCCTATATACCCGGCGGGTGCCGAAAGCCACTTTTTTTTCCCAAGGGGAACCGTCCGGAAGGGCTGGACTATTCCGGCATCCGGCCCGCATGGCGGAGCCCTGCGCCGAAGCCGCCGGTCCCGCAAGGACGCGTCGTCCAGCGCCGCTCCCCCCTTGACGCGCCCCACCGGCTCACCTAGATAGGGGGCATGAAACGCAGCGAGATCAACGCCCTCATCCAGGACGCCAAGGACTTCTTCGCCTCCTTCCGGTTCGCCCTGCCGCCGTGGGCCTTCTGGGCCCCGGAGCAGTGGAAGGGCAAGGGCGACTCCGAGGTGGTCCGCAACCAGCTCGGCTGGGACCTGACCGACTACGGGGCCGGCGACTTCGACCGCCGGGGCCTGATCCTGTTCACCATCCGCAACGGTAACCTGGCCGCCCGCCACCCCAAAAAGTACGCGGAAAAGATCATGATCGTCCGCGAAAACCAGATCTGCCCCATGCACTTCCACTGGTCCAAGACCGAGGACATCATCAACCGGGGCGGCGGCAACCTGGTCATCGAACTGTACGGCTCCACGCCCGCCGAGGAGCTGGGCAACGAACCCCTGGCCGTGTCCGTGGACGGGTTCACGCGCATCGTCCAGCCCGGCGGCAAAATCGTCCTCACCCCCGGCGAGTCCATCTTCCTGGAACAGGGCATGTACCACCGCTTCTACGGTGAGCCCGGCAAGGGCAAGGTCCTGGTGGGCGAGGTCTCGTCCGTCAACGACGACAACACCGACAACCGCTTCCACGAACCCCAGGCCCGGTTCCCCGAAATCGACGAGGACGAAGCTCCCCTGCACCTGCTCTGCACCGACTACCCGAAGTACGTGTAGGAAGCCCGGCCGCTCGGGCTTCCGGACAGCATCGGGAGCCGAAGGCCGCTTCGTGATGATTTTCGGCTGATTTGACGACCGCTTGCATCCCCTCTTCGCGCCCGCGGCACGGGCCGTTTACGGCCGCCCGATAACGTCTTGCCTTCCCCTCGATGCATTTTCCTGTTTTGAACAATCACGCGAATACAACTTTGCGTGACTGTTCACCTTTTTCTTTGCGAATATATTGCGGACGGGTATGGTGTGTTTTTGGCCCCCAAGGGCCGGAACCGTTGCGCCCCCTGCGGGCGCAGGCCGGCCGTCCGGGCTGCACCCCATCTCAAGGAGAGGTTTGTTTCATGAAAAAAATCCTGCAAGCGCCCCTGCTCGCCTGTCTTTTCGTGCTGTTGCTGTTCTCTTCGGCCCTGGCCGAACGCACGGTCACCGACCAGCTCGGCCGGACCGTGACCATCCCCGACGAAGTCTCCCGCGTGGTCGTCCTCCAGCACCAGTCCCTGGACGTCATGATCCAGCTCGGGGCCCAGGACAAGGTCGTGGGCGTGCTCGAAAAGTGGGACAAGTACCTGCCCGGCGCGGCCAAGACCATGCCGAACATCGGCTCCATGCCCACCCCCGGCGGGCTGGACACCGTGAACATGGAGGCCCTGCTGGCCCTGAATCCCGACCTGGTCATCGTCACCCACTACGCGCCCAAGGAGATGATCCAGCAGATCAGCGACGCCAAGATCCCGGTGGTGGCCGTCTCCCTGTTCGACGCGGCCAGCGAGGAGGCCGCCAAGCTCAACCCCGAGCTGGCGGACGCCCAGGCGGCCTACAACAAGGGCTTGCGGGACGCCGTCCTGCTCCTCGGCGAGGTCTGCAACAAGCAGGCGCGCGCCGAGCGGCTCATGCAGGTGGTCGACGCCAACCAGGCCGTCCTCAAGTCCCACCTGGGGACCATCCCCGAGGACCAGCGGATCAAGTGCTACATGGCCCGCAACAACCTGCACACCTACGGCGCGGGCAAGTACACCAGCGTCATCATGGAGCGCGCGGGCGGCGTCAACGTGGTCGCCAAGGAAGTCACCGGCTTCAAGGAAGTGACCATGGAGGACGTCCTGCGCTGGAACCCCGAGGTGGTCTTCATCCAGTGGCGGCACCGCTCCGCCGCCGACGAGCTGCGCAACGACCCGTCCTGGCAGCAGGTCTCGGCCATCAAGAACGGGCGGCTCTACATCACCCCCGAATACGTCAAGCCGTGGGGGCACGCCCTGCCCGAGTCCATGGCCCTGGGCGAGCTGTGGATGGCCAAGGCCCTCTACCCGGACAAGTTCAAGGACGTGGACCTGGACGCCATGGTCCAGTCCTATTACAAGGAATTCTACGGGATTCCCTTTGCCGAATAAGCCTTATCCAGCGCGGCCGCGCCCGTCCCTCAGCGCCCTGGCGCTGTGGGGCGGCGTGGCCGCCGTCTTCTGCATCGGGCTGGCCTGGGGCCGCTACCCCGTGCACCTGCGGGAGCTCCTGCGCATCCTGGCCCACGCGGCCGGGCTGCCCGTGGAGCCCGACTGGCCGGGGGTGCTGGAGACCGTGGTCATGCAGGTGCGTCTGCCGCGCGTGCTGGCCGCCATGCTCATCGGCGGCGGCCTGTCCGTATCCGGCGCGGCCTTCCAAGGGCTGTTCCGCAACCCGCTTGTTTCCCCGTATATCCTCGGCGTGGCCTCCGGGGCCGGTTTCGGCGCGGCGCTCGGCATCCTGCTGTGGAACTCCCCCTGGCTCATCCAGGGGTCGGCCTTCTTCTTCGGCATGCTCGCCGTGACCGCGGCCTGGGCCATGAGCCGCCTGTACCGCTCGGCCGGGCCCATGATCATCATCCTGGCCGGCGTGGTGGTCGGCGCGTTCTTCCAGTCCCTGCTCTCCCTGGTCAAGTACACGGCCGACCCGGACGACAAGCTCCCGGTCATCGTCTACTGGCTCATGGGCTCCCTGTCCTCCATGACCATGGAGCGGCTGCTGACCGTGGTCCTGCCCATGGGCGTGTGCGTGCTCGGCCTGCTCCTGGTCCGCTGGCAGCTCAACGTCCTGTCCCTGGGCGACGAGGAGGCCAGGACCCTGGGCGTGGAGGCGGGCCGCCTGCGGCTGGGCGTGATCGTGGCCGTGACCACCATCACGGCCAGCGCGGTCTCGGTCAGCGGCATCATCGGCTGGGTGGGACTGGTGGTTCCCCACCTGGCGCGCATGCTGGTCGGCCCGGACTACCGTCGCCTGATCCCGGCCAGCCTGGCCCTGGGGGCGTGCTACCTGGTGCTCATCGACGGCCTGGCCCGGAACCTGACGGCCATGGAGATTCCCCTGGGCATCCTGACCGCGTCCGTGGGCGCGCCGTTTTTCGCCATTCTCCTCGGCAGGGGACGGACCGGATGGGCCTGATCCTGCACGCCGACGCCCTGGGCTTCGCCTATCCCGGCCGCAAGCCGGTCTGGTCCGACGTGACCCTGACCGCCCGGCCCGGCGAGGTCCTGTCCATCCTCGGGCCCAACGGCACGGGCAAGTCCACCCTGCTGCACTGCCTGGCCGGGTTGCTCACGCCCCGCTCCGGGCGGGTCCTGGCGGGCGACGTCGACCTGGCCACCCTGGGGCGCCGCCGCACGGCGAGGGCCATCGCCCTGGTGCCCCAGACCCACGCGCCGGTCTTCGCCTTCCGCGCCCTGGACGTGGTGGTCATGGGCCGCACGCCCCACCTGGGCCCCTTTGCCTCGCCGTCCCAAAAGGACCTCGACGCGGCCCTCGCGGCCATGGAGACCATGGGCATCGCCTATCTGGCGGACATGGACTACAGCGAGACCAGCGGCGGCGAGCGCCAACTTATCCTCTTCGCCCGCTCCCTGGCCCAGGGCGCGGACATCCTGCTCCTGGACGAGCCCACCTCGCACCTGGACTTCGGCAACCAGGCCCGGACCCTGGCCCTGATCCGCTCCCTGGCGGACCGGGGGCTGACCGTGGTCATGACCACGCACTTCCCGGACCACGCCTTCGAAATCTCCGACCAGACCGCCCTGCTTGCCCGAGGGCGGCTCCAGGCCGTGGGCGACACCGGGGACGTCCTGTCCCCCGAGGCCCTGTCCGCCCTCTACGGCCTGGGCGTGGACATCCACCGCCTGGACAACGGCAAGACCATCTGCACCGTGCGGGGGGTGACGCCATGACCCTGACCGTCCTGGCCGCAGGGAGCCTGCGCAAGGCCCTGCCCGCCATGGCCGAGGCCGCCGGGCTCGCCCTGGACGTCCGCTTCGGCCCGGCCGGGCTGCTGCGCAACAGCATCGAGGACGGCCTGCGCCCGGACCTGTTCCTGTCCGCGAGCATGAGCCACGTCCGGGCCGTGGCCCGGCTGGCCGACTACGGCGAGGCCGCGCCCTTCCTGGAGAATCTGGTCTGCCTATTCGGCCGCCGGGAGTTGCTGGCCGAGGGCGACGCCCTGCGCGCCATGCTCGACCCGGACGGCCGCCTGGGCATGTCCACCCCCGGCGCGGACCCCGGCGGGGACTACGCGCTGACCGTCTTCGACCGGGCAGAACGGGTCCGGCCGGGCAGCCGGGCCATGCTCCGCGACCGCGCCCGCTCCGTGGTCGGCGGCGGCCTGCCGCCCGCGACCGCACCCACGGGGTCGCCCGTGATCGAACTGTTCCGGGCGGGCAAGGTCGATCTCTTCCTGGGTTACCGGACAACGGCCCTGGACGCCCTGGCCAGGTATCCGGGGTTGGCGATCGTGGACCTGCCCCCCGAACTGGCCGTGCGGCCGGTCTACGGCGCGGTCGCCCGGAACACCGAGGAGGCCCGCGCCGCCCTGGCCGGGCTGGGGTCTGCCCAGGCTCTCGCGGCGGCAGGGGAATGCGGTTTCACCGCCCCCCGCAAGAACGGTCGCTGACGGGAATCGCCCGGCGGCGGGCCTGGGAAGGAAAGACTCCTTGGATTTGTCCGCGCATCCGCGACCAGACTTTGGGTGGTTCTCCCTACATTGTATTTCGCC
This sequence comes from Pseudodesulfovibrio mercurii, assembly GCF_000189295.2. NCBI lineage: Bacteria > Pseudomonadati > Thermodesulfobacteriota > Desulfovibrionia > Desulfovibrionales > Desulfovibrionaceae > Pseudodesulfovibrio > Pseudodesulfovibrio mercurii. The sequence goes on from NC_016803.1 coordinate 2,003,327, forward strand.
TTTACGGCGACTTCCTTTTTTGCCGGCGCAGAAAAAAGGAAGCAAAAACTGCGCTTCGGTGCTGCCGCCCGGAAGCGGACCCAAGAGCCCGTAGGCGGCTCCCGCTGGTTTGATGGAAAGTCTGCTGCGCAGACGCAATAAAACCTGCGCTCCGCCGCCGAACACGGACTCTAGGGTCCGCTTCCGACTACCGCTCTTCGGGTGCGAGGTGTGGGCCAACGCCGCTGGCCGGGTACGAAGAGGACGGGGCCGAAAATGGTGGCCGCGCTTGCGCGATGCGGCGTTGGGTGAATCGCCCTGCGGGCGCGCGAGAGAATGGCCGCGCATCCGCGTCGGGGCTTTGGATTGTTTTCGTTACATTGTATTTCGCCTTTACGGCGACTTCCTTTTTTTGCTGGCGCAGAAAAAAGGAAGCAAAAACTGCGCTGCGGTGCTGCCGCGCGGCGACGGACCCAAGAGCCCGTAGGTGGCTTTCGCTGGTTGTGAACGAATGTCTGCCGCGCAGACGCGCTCAAACCCGCGCTCTAGGGTCCGCCGCCGATTACCGCTCTTCGGGTGGAAGGAGTGGGCCGGTGCGGATGGCCGGGTACGAAGAGGCGGGACGCTGTTGGATTGAGCCGCGCTTTCGCGACCGATTGCAAAGAAAATTCTGACGAAGATTGAAGAGCCCCCGCATTCCCTCCCCCTTTCATGGCTCTTCCAACGCAAACTCCCGCCCTCGGCCCTTACCCCCGATTCAACGGCGACCACCCCGCGTCCCCTGGAGCGCTTCGGGTGCCCCGCACCCGACAGCGGCTCTCTTTCCCGCACCCCAGCACGCCCCTCCGCGTCCCCCCGCACCTCTTCCTCGCACCGTCACAGCCCTGGAGGGGGCGCGTAGAAGCCGACCGCGAAGGGGTGGCGGCTCCTGTTCCACCGAAGTTCGGTCTCACCCAAAAGGGGCCATCCCGCTCCGGGAGACGCACTATACTTTTGCTCAGATGGAGCCGCCCCGAGCGGATCGGATTCTTGCGACCCCTCCCCGGGCGGCCGCTCCCCCCGCAAGGCCTTTTTTTTCGTCTATTTTTTTGGGCCAGCAAAAAAATGGACCCCGCCGGGAGGGCATGGAGCAATGTGTGGGGCGCAGCTCCACACGGCGGCTCTCGCGCCGAGGGCGCGTTCTTTGGAGCGGGCGGGCTCCGCCCGCAAAGCGGCTCTCTCAGAAAGGAATGGGCCAGGGCCTCCGGCTACTGGACCAGAAGCTTCTGCCCGGGGTGGATGGTCGCGCGCCTGCTCAGCTTGTTCAGCTTGCACAGCTGATACAGACTCATGTCGTGCTGCCGGGCGATCTCCGTCAAGGAATCCCCCTGCTTGACCACATAGGTCTCGGGCTTGAGCGTCTCCCGGTACTTGGCCATGAGCGGATGATACCGCTCGGCAAACTCCCCGGACGAGCCCTCGGGCAAAAACAGGGTGTGCTGGCCGGGCGGGATGATCTCGCCCAGAAACTGGGGGTTCAGATCGCGGATTGTCTTGTAATAGGTGCCCGCGGCCTTGGCCACCAGGGTCAGGGGCGTGGGGTACTTGGCGCGCAGCTTGACCCGGTCGAAACGGCCGGGCTTGTAGTAGTCATCGGGGTGCAGGTCAAAGCCGTAGCGCGCCGGGTCGGTCAGGATGAGCTTGGCCGCGATGGCCCGGAGCACGTAGCGCTGGGTCTCCTCGGGCAGGTGCAGGTGGTAGTAGTCCTTGACCTCCTGCATCTCGATCTGCTTCTCCAACCCCTGCTCGCCCATGTTGTAGCCCGCGCAGGCCAGGGTCCAGGAGCCGAACCGGTCGTGCAGGTCCTTGAGATAGGACACGGCCGCCCTGGTGGCGAAGTAGAAGTTGCGCCGCTCGTCGATGAAGCGGTCCACGGTCAGGTCGTAGTTGCCCGCCGTGGAGGCGATGAACTGCCAGATGCCGCGCGCGCCCTGGCTGGAACCAGCCTTGGGCTTGAGCGCGGATTCGATGACCGCAATGTACTTGAGGTCGTCGGGCATGCGCGCGCCCCGGAGCACGGTCTCGATGTGCGGGAAGTAGCGGCCCGTGCGCTTGAGCCAGAGGATGACCTGGGCGCGGTCCCAGAGCATGAGCAGGAGTTCCTTTTCCAACCGCTCGCGCACCTCGGGCAGGTGCAGGGGCACGAACTCGCCGCAGAAGTTGAGCGGCCCCTTGATGCGGATGGCCGACTCCAGGGACGGGAAGGCGGCGGTCTGCATGGGCGCGAGCATCTCGATGTCCCCGGCGCGTGACGGCGCGGGGACGAGCAGCGCGAAGCAGAAGAGGATCAGTCCCGCGACAAGCGGGAAAGCGGGCTGCCGCCTGGGCATGTATGCTCCCGTCGAGGCCGGGCGGGGGAGGTCCCCCGTCGGCCGATTACAGTTTAGATTTCAACACGATGTCCGTGATGGGGCCGCGCGAGCGGTCGCCCTTGAGGACCATGTGCGCATAGTTCTTGTACCCCTTGAGCTTGCGGACTGTCCAGTTCAGGCCGTTGTTGGACTCGTTGAGGTACGGGTTGTCCACCTGCCGGGTGTCGCCCAGGCAGATGCACTTGACCCCTTCGCCCATGCGGGTCAGCAGGGCGCGGGTCTCGCCGCGCGACAGGTTCTGCATCTCGTCCACGATGACCACCGCGTTCTCGATGTTCATGCCGCGTAGGAAGGCCACGGGCTGGACCTCGAACTTCTTGGGGTTGAACTTGAAGGAGTCGCTCTGGGGGTCGAGCCAGATGCGGTTGCACGGCCGGATGTCGTGCAGCTTGATGAGCAGGTCCTGGATGTACTTGATGTATGGCAGCATCTTCTCCTCGATGTCGCCGGGCAGGTAGCCCATCTTGGCCCCGATCTCCACCACGGGCTTGACCAGGTAGATCTTGCGGTAGGGGTTGTCCTTGCGCTCGAGCATCAGGTACAGGGCCGCGGCCAGGGACAGGAAGGTCTTGCCGTAGCCCGCCTCGGACTGGATGGAGACCAGGTCGATGCCGTCGCAGAGCATCAGCTCCAGGGCCAGGTTCTGGTACACGCTGCGCGGCCGCACCCCCCATATCTCGTGGGTGTAGGCGATCTCCTTGGGGCCCTCCGGCCCGTAAAAGATGGGCATGCCGTTTTCCCACCGGAAACAGTTGCGCACGGGCTCCTCGCCCTCCTCCACGAACCCGGTGTAGCGCTGGGACTCGGACCGGAACGGGTCGGAATCGCGGTATTCCTCGCTCGGAATGCCGTAGCACTTGGCCTTGATCTGAAGGATGCGGTCGTTGGTGATCAGCGTCGCCTCTTCCGGCCCCACGTGGAGGATTTCCTTGAGAATCCGGTCGTCCATGATCGTGTCCGTGAGGGTCATGGCGAAGTCAGGGGGAAAGATGTTGACGGCGTCGTCTTCGAGGATGGCCCGCACCGCCTGGGAGACGATGTGGCCGATGCGCGGGTCTTTTTTCAGGCCGTCCAGCTCATCGAGGACGGTGTAGGGAATGTATATCTGGTTTTCCACCCCGTTGCGCAGGGCGATGATGCATTTGGGGTTTTCAATGAGGACGTTGGTGTCGAGGACAAAGTGCTTCTGGGCCATAATCCCCCGTCCGGCGGTTTGAGTTGATTCCTGTGCATCTCACGACGTGGCTCCCGTGGCCGGGAATCAGCGAATCAATTTCATTGTGCGCCTCCGCTACAGGTTCATGACCATTAGGCAAACCATGACCAGTTTTCACGAGAAAGTCTAGATACAACATGCCCGACCCGCCGGGTTCCGGTCATGGCGAACGGGTGACGATCCGGTGGCGCGGCCCCCGGTCGCGGCCCATGCGAAACCGGGCGGGAACCCTTGCGGCGCGGGGCTTTGCGGCCGGCAACGCGGTCGGCGCCGAACCTATATCCATTCAGTATTACAGGATAATATTATTCCAGGAAATCCGACCATCAACCCTAAGCATTCGTGTTCCGCGTCCGATAAGAGTAGCAACCAAGCGCCCCGGACCCGGTCCGGGAGTCGGGAAACGCATCCGCACGGTTGCGGTGGAACAAGGTCGCAGGGACGCGATCAGGGCTGTCGCAGCGGATGAGGGGAGACCTTGGGGAGGGTGCGACGCGCGCCCTTCCCATTGACTTCAATAACCCAGGGAGGGGTTAATGAAGGGGCATGAAGACAGTCGCGGACAGGCCGCATCCCACCTCGAGACCGAGCGCGTGTTCGACGGCTTCGACGAGGTGGAGACCGGCCGCCACAGGGACACCGCCGAGGAGCGGGCGCGCAAGATCGCCCGGCTCAAGGAGGCCGTCAACTCCGGCCGGTACGAGCCCGACGTCATGGACATCGCCCGGCTGCTGACCTCGGCCATGGACCCGACGCTCTAGGCCACGACACCCCGGCACGCAGGGCCGGAGCGGGGAACGTCCCGCTCCGGCCCTGTTGCGTCTGGGGGGCGCATTGTTTTTGGAAGAGGGATCAGGTGCGGCGTGGCTCGTTAATTTTCCGCCATGACTCCGCGAGGTTGACCCGGCCATGAATATCTGGTGAGTTGCGGAAGACCACGAAAAACCGCCCCACCGGAGGAACGCCCATGGGCTCCGCACCCCGCATGGATTGGAACAGGCTGCTCGACGCCACGCGTCCGAAAATCGACAAACCGGACAAAAAAAACAAACCGAGCAAGGACGTCCGCAGCCCATTCCAGAGAGATATCGACCGCATCACCTTCAGCGATGCCTTTCGCCGTTTGTCCCGCAAGACGCAGGTCCACCCACTCAATGAAAATGATCACATCCATTCCCGACTGACCCACAGCCTGGAAGTGGCTTCCGTGGGCCGGAGCCTGGGGGTGCACATCGGCAACTTCCTCCAGGATATCGGCGAACTCCCAGAGGGAATGCAGCCGGAACGTGTCGGCGAGATCGTCCAGGCGGCCTGCATGGCCCACGATATCGGCAACCCGCCCTTCGGGCACAGCGGCGAATCCGCCATCAAGGACTGGTTTCAAGGCCACCCCGGTTCCCTCACACCGCTGCCGGTCAACTGCCGCTCGGACTTCACCAAATTCGACGGAAACGCCATGGCCATCCGCATCCTGCTCAATACGGGGTTCTATCGCGAGGGGTTCAACCCTACCAATGCGGTCATTGGAGCGTCTCTGAAATATCCCTGGCCCTCCTCCTACGATGTGGGCAAAGACAAATTCAGTTTTTTCCAGACGGAGGCAAAGCTCGTCCAGGCGGCAGCCAGAAAACTCGGCTTGATCGCTTTTGGCGACCGCTTCGCGCGCCACCCGCTTGCCTTTCTGGCCGAGGCCGCTGACGACATCTGCTACCGCACCATCGACATGGAAGATGCCACGGAATTGGGTATCGTTTCCGAAGACTTCATGCTCAAGCAGTTTGCGGCCGCTCTGGAATGGTCCCCCCGCAAAGCCGAATACAAAAAGTACGCCCGACGCCATTACAGACAGCGCAACAGCAGCATTCGGACCAAGCTCATCGGCTTGGCCACGGAGGAAGTCGTCGAGTTGTTCACCGCCAACCATGATGCGATCATGACGGGCGCGCTGGACCCGAAGGCGAGCCTGATGGAACTCTCCCAGGGCGTCTGCCAGACCATTCATTCCGTCTACAAGGAGCTTTCCGACGACCTCTTCTATTCCAGGCGGAAGGCCATCCTGGAAATCGGGGCGGGCAACGCCATCAGCGTGCTGTTGGACCAGATCATGGCCGAGGCAAGCCGCGTCTGCACCGACGAGGAATCCACCAACAAGGAAAAAATCATACGGCTGCTCGGCAGGGACAAAGTGGAAATCATCAAGAAAGACAAGACGTCCTGCCACTACAAGATCATCATGGCCATCGTGGACTACATCTCCGGCATGACCGACAATTACGCAACGGACCTGTGCCGCAAGTTTCTCGGCCTGGGGTACTAGGACGCCGCGCTGGACGAGAAAACGGCAGGCCCCGACGGCGCGCCGGGACCGACCGTTTCCCGAGAGGAGACCCTTTCCCGTGACGGATGCGGACAGGGAATCTCCATCAGCCCCCGAACCAGCCGGGAGAGATGACCTCAAGCGCCTTGGTGTAATGGACTCTCAGGTCCGCAAGCTTGGAACCGACGATCTTTTCCTGGCTGCCCAGGCTCGTTGGGCAGACGGCCTGCATGTCCGCGGCGAGGGCTTCGATTTCCCTGACCAGCGACTTGATGAGCCGGATTTCGTCGGCGAGGTCCTCGCTCTTGTCCGAGGCGAGCACGTCGTACAGCCGCGCCTTCCATGCGTTCACTTCCATTTCAAGGCCCTTGCAATAGTGGGCGACCGCCTCGGCCTTTCCGGCCTCGGTGGGACACCCGTCTATTCCCATGCAACTCGGGCAGGGTCCGGGGTAATCCATGTTGGGCATGTCGTTTCTCCATAGGTAAGGGTTTAACTATTACCGGAATTATAGCATGCCGGGATCGACAGGGATGTTATAATCTCGCTCCCGACTTCCCTGCGCGCAAAAAAAAACGGACTCGGGGTCGCCCGAATCCGTTTTTGCTTTTTCGTATGGTTCGCCGGAGCTACTTGGTGGCCACGTACCAGCCGCTCGACTTGGTCAGCAGGTCCTGGACCCGGCCCACCAGGGCGTGGGGGTCGGTCAGGTAGCCCTCAAGCAGCAGGGCCGACTCGTAGAGCTGGTTGGCGGCCTGGTCGATGAACGGGTCGTTCTCGTCCTTCTCCAAGATGGTCAGCATGTTGCGGATGAGCGGGTGGTCCGGGTTGATCTCCAGGACCTTCTGGGGGATGGACGTGTCCTTGCTCATGACGCGCATGATCTTGTCCATGGACGAGGTCACGTTGCCGTCCGGGTTGGCCAGGCAGACCGGGGACTCGGACAGCCGCGTGGAGGCCTTGACCTCGGTCACGGCGTCGCCGAGCACGTCCTTCATGCGCTTGAGCAGGGTGTCCAGCTCGGTCTTCTGCTCGTCGGACAGGGCCTCGGGCCGCTCGGCCTTTTCCACGTCCTCGAACTTGTCCAGCTTGGCCATGTCCGCGTGCTCGGCCGAGACCAGGGTGCAGCCGTCGAACTCGCGCATGGCGTCCATGACGAACTCGTCGATGGGCTCATAGAGGTACAGGACCTCGACGTGCTTGCGCCGGAAGACCTCCAGGTGCGGGGAGAGGCTGAGCGCCTGGCGGCTCGGGCCGTAGGCGTAGTAGATCTCCTTCTGCCCCTCCTTGGCCCGCGTGATGTAGTCCGCGAACGAGGTCAGCGCCTTGTCGTCGTCCAGGGCCGAGGAGTTGAAGCGCACCAGCCCGGCGAACTTGTCCTTGTTCAGGAAGTCCATGTAGCCCGCCTTGAACAGCTCGCCGTGGGCGCGCCAGAACTCGGCGTAGCGGTCCGCGTCGTCCTTGGCCATCTTGGTCAGGTGGTCGAGCACCTGCTTGACCAGGGTGGAGCTGATCTTGCGCATGAGCAGGTTGTCCTGCAGGGTCTCGCGCGAGATGTTCAGGGGCAGGTCCTCGGTGTCGACCACGCCCTTGACGAAGCCCAGGTACTCGGGGAGCAGGTCCTTGTTCTGCTTCTCGATGAGCACCCGGCGCACGTACAGGTCCAGGCCCCGGTTCTCGCGGCCCAGGCCGAACGGATCGTCGCCGTGCTTGGGGATGAACATGAGCGCGTTGAACTGGACCGGCGCGTCCACCGAGGTGTGCAGGGTGTCGAAGGGCTCGTCCGGGTCGAAGGTCAGGAACTGGTAGAACTCGGCGTACTGCTCGGGCTTGATCTGGAACTTGGGCTCGCGCCACAGGGCCTGGATGGTGTTGACCCGCTCGTCGCCCACGAAGATGGGGAAATTGATGAAGTTGGAGTGCTTCTTGACCACCTGCTTGATGTGCGCCAGGTTGGTGAACTGGGAGGCCACGTCCTCCTTCAGGTGGACCGTGATCTCGGTGCCGTGCGGACGGTCCTCGTCCAGCTCCTGCAACTTGTAGTCGGTGCGGCCGTCCGAGGTCCAGGTGATGGCCTTGGCGGCGGCGTCCATGGACTTGGTGGTCACATCCACCTCGTCGGCGACCATGTACACGGAATAGAAGCCCACGCCGAACCGACCGATGAGCGAATCCAGCGACTCCTTGCCCTCCTCGGCAAGCCGGGCCAGCTCGGCCGTGCCCGAGTGGGCGATGGTGCCGATGTTGCGCATGAGCTCGTCGCGGGTCATGCCGATGCCGGTGTCGGTCACGGTCAGGGTCTTGGCCTCGGCGTCCGCCGTGATGCGGATCTCCGGGGCCAGCTCGTCGGCCGCGCCCTCGGCCTGGGTCTTGAACCGGGCCTTTTCCAGGGCGTCGGACGCGTTGGAGATCAGCTCGCGAAGGAATATCTCCTTGTTGGTGTACAGCGAATGTACCAGGATATCGAGAAGTTGGCTGACTTCCGCCTTGAATTTATGGGTGGTTTTCTTGCCCATGAAAAATACCTCCGTAGGAATGACGTGCGCCCGCCGGGTACGCGGCTCTCGCGCACCCGGCGGGACTTTTTCATAGAGAGAGTATGTTCGGGAATGGCGTCCCGGGAACCTGTTCTAAGTAGATACGGATTTGATCTTGTCAAGGAGGTACTTTTCCATTTCGCGCCGATCCTTGCGCAGACGGATCATCTCGGCCTCCATGACCGCAAGCTTTTCCTTGAGCTCCCGGTTCTCGGCCCGGAGCGCCTCGGTGGCCTCCACGGCCACGCCGATGCGCGAGGCGGCCTCCTCCAGCCCCCGGCGCACCTCGGACACGTCCGGCCCGTCCGCGTTCCCGGCGTCGAGCACCGAACGGATGCCCTCGCCCACGGACCGGGCGATCTCCAGCCCGATGGCCGCGGCCATGCCCATGACCTGGTCCATGGACCCGGCCGCCTGGACCGGCGCGGCCGCGCTGGCGGCGACGGGCACCGCGTCCGCCTGCAACGGATAGTCCTGGGACAATTGCTCCATGACGTCGCGGGCCGTGTGGCCCTCCTTAAGCAGCCGGGAAATGGTCGAGAAAATCTCCACGGCCTCGGGCTTGAAGCGCTTCTGGCGGCCACGCCCCACGCTCGGCAGATGCTGGGCGAACCGGTTCTTCCAGTAATGCACCGTGGATTCGGGCAGGTCGAGCTCGCGGGCGATCTCGGCCACGGACAACACCTTCTTGCCAGTCATGTCGCGCTCCCTTGGCTTGCTTGCGGTCCTTGTTGTTTTTCATTGGAGTAGCGGAAATATCGATTCCCGACAAGAAAAAACGGATTCCATCATACTCATTTCACACAGATTTTTCAAAACAACAACCAACCGCAACCTGTTGTGGTTGATATTCTTGAATTTTTCTAGACTTTTTACAGAGAATGCCCACGACCGCAGCCGATTTGCACTCGGGCGCGGAACGCCTTATGGTCGCGTGGCCGCCCCGGCGGACAGGCTTAAAGGGATACGCACATGCAATCACTGCTCGGCTCCAAAACGCTCTACACCCTGGTCAGGGTGTGCCTCGGCCTGCTCTTCGTCTACGCCGGGACGCTCAAGCTCATGCACCCCGAAGGGTTCGCCGTGACCATCAACATCTACGGGCTGGTCTCCTGGAAAATGGCGGGCTTCCTGTCCTACGCCATCCCCACCGTGGAGATCCTGTCCGGGCTCGGCCTGATCCTCGACGTGCGCGGCGCGTTGGCGATCATTGTCGCACAGTTGTTGGGGTTCATGGTCGTCCTGCTCTACGCCATGTACCTCGGCCTCGACGCCGACTGCGGCTGCTTCGGCAACCCCAAGAACACCGACAACGCCCCCACCGGCCCCCTCCACGCCTTCCTCCGCGACGCCGCCATGCTCGCCGCCTGCGCCCTGCTCTACGCCCAACGCCGCACCGCAGGCTTCAGGCCGTGGGGACTGGGACGGCTGCTCGGGAAGAAAAAGCAGTAGGGAAACCGCCTTCGGCGGGATGGGTCGGGTGATTTCGCCTCCGGCGGCCAAAGGGGCGAGCCCCCTTTGGAATCCCTGGGTCGCCTGCGGCGAAGGTGGGAGCGCGAGGGGATGGGCCGGGCGCGGGCTCGGCGGTGTCCCGAAGTGTTCGCAGCGTTCTGAAACGGCGGCAAACCCGCAATCATTCCCGTTCTCCTCCCTCTTCAATAAAAAAACCCCGCGATTTCGGGCGGGGAAAACGGCGGGTGCTTTTTCGTGAAGACGCACGCTCTCCCACCCGTTTTCCCCGCCCGAAATCGCACACCGGCACGGCGGAAGGCGCCCCCCGCCAAGCCTTTCGCCGCCGCACGTCCGAGCGTAGTGAGGCGAAGGGGTCCAGGGGGCCTTGCTCCCTGGCGGGTCCAGGGCAGCGCCCTGGTCTCCCCGAAGGGGCCCCCCGGAAGGGCCGCCGGAGGCATCACCCACGCCACACCCTTGCCAACGCCAACGAGGCAGGACCTTCACGGCCCTGCCTCGTTCGTATGGGGGGGGTATCGGCGAGCTACTGGACGAGCTGCCAGGAGCCGTCGGGCTGGCGGTAGGCCTTGGCGTAGACGGTCTGTCGGGAGCCGTCGGCCATGCGGGCATGGATGGTCACGTCGCGTTCGACGCGGCCGTCGTTGTATTCGCGCGGCGGTTCGGGGATGGCCTCGTACTGGGTGCGGGTATCGGGGTTGACCCACTCGTTGGCGTAGCCCGAGGGCGTGGATTCGAGGGTATTGGCCAGGTGCGCCTGGTCGGCCTTTTCCATTTCATTGCCCACGATGTATCCGGCGAGCAGGCCCACGCCCGCGCCGATGGCCGCGCCCGAGATCTTGTTCTTGAAGGTCAGCGCGCCGAGGGTGGCCCCGGCCAGGGTGCCGATCCCGGCGGCGTTCTGGGTTTGGGTGGTCTGGCAGCCCGCCAGCAGGGTCAGCATCAGCAACAGCGACGTAGTGGTCTTGAGTAGGGCGTTCTTCATGGTTTTTTCCTCCTTGCAGCCTTGCGGGCCGTTCCTTGTTTCGGCCGCTCGGCCTTGCTCTCGATGGGAAGAGAGCATAGGGTGTGCCAGACGCATCAGCTTGGAATAATGGAATAATTTTTACGTGCGCAACGGCTTGCGCACGCAAACTGCGCACCGGGATGCAAGAATTGTCCGTGGAGCGGTGCGGCTTCCCCGGCCGGGGCGATCCTGGTACAAGGGGTTCATGACCGGACGTGACGCGCGCATCGACAACGCCAAGGGCGTGCTCATCATCCTGGTGGTCCTGGGGCACCTGGTCTGGCCGGTGCCGAGCGGCGACCGGCCGGCGGACGGCCTGTATTTCTTCGCGTACCTGTTCCACATGCCCATGTTCGCCCTGATTTCGGGCTGGCTGTCGCGGGTGGAGACGGGGTGGGCGGCGCTGGTCCGGAACGGACGACTGCTCCTGGCCCCGTACGTGATCTTCGTGGCGCTGCACGCGCTCATCCTGCGGCTCATGGGCCAGGAGCCCTACCCCTTTCTCCAGGGATTGTACGGGCTGTGGTACCTGCTCAGCCTGTTCTGCTGGCGCATGGTCCTGCCCTATGCGCGACGCGTGCCGCTGGCCCTGCCCTTGTCCGTCGCGCTGGCCCTGGCGGCGGGATTCGTGCCGTTCATCGGCCTGGATTTGAGCCTGTCCCGGACGTTGGTGCTGCTGCCGTTCTTCCTGGCCGGGCACCGGCTCAGGGAAAAGGGTGTCTCGCCCACGGCCGTGTTCGGCCGACTGACGGGCGGGGCGCTGGTGGCGACCGGACTGCTGCTGGCCGCATGGCTCTCCGGGTATGCTTTCCAGCCCATGCTGTACGGCAACGGGCCGTATGCCGCCCTGGGGCCGGGGGTGGGCGTGGGATTTGCCGCCCGCGCCGTGCAGTTGGCGGCGGCCTTCGGCCTGGGACTGGGCGCGCTGGCCCTGACGCCGGGGGCCGAGAGCCCCCTGACCCGCATCGGCCGCCACTCGCTGCACGTCTACCTGCTGCACACGCTGCTGCTCGTGCCCTACCGCCTGTGGCCCGGCGCCTACGGCGTGCTCGGCTCCAGGGCCTGGCTCCTGATACCAGCGGCCGTGCTGCTGGCCTGGCTCCTGGCCAGTCCCCCGGTGGTCAAGGTCACGCGGCGGCTGGTCGCGCCCCTGGGCTGATCCTGTTTCGCCCAACAAAAAAGGCCCCGGTCGTGCGACCGGGGCCTTTTCATTTTCCGTGTACCGTAAGGGCTACATCTGGGCCAGGGCCTCTTCCGGGGTCATGGACTCGATGTTCAGGGCCGCGCCCACGGCCGGGCAGGTCAGGTTGCCGTCCCAGGTGTTCAGGCCCAGGGCCAGGCCCGGGTCTTCCTTGAGGGCGGCCACGCCCTTGGCGGCCAGGCGCAGGGCGTAGGGAGCGGTCTGGTTGACCAGGGCGAAGGTGGAGGTGCGGGGCACCGCGCCGGGCATGTTGGCCACGCCGTAGTGGACCACGCCGTCGATGACGTAGGTCGGGTTGTCGTGGGTGGTGGCGTGGGTGGTCTCGATGCAGCCGCCCTGGTCCACGGCCACGTCGACGATGACCGCGCCTTCCTTCATCAGGGGCAGCATGTCGCGGGTGATCAGGTTCGGGGTCTTGGCGCCGGGCAGCAGGACCGCGCCGATGACCAGGTCGGCCCGCTGGACCATCTGGCGGATGTTGGGCTCGGTGGACATCATGGTGGTGATGCGGCCCTGGAAGACGTCGTCCAGGTACTGGAGGCGCTGGTGGGAAAGGTCGAGGATGGTCACGCGCGCGCCCATGCCCATGGCGATGCGGGCCGCGTTGGTGCCGACCACGCCGCCGCCCAGGACGAGCACTTCGGCGGGGTACACGCCGGGCACGCCGCCGAGCAGGATGCCGCGGCCGCCCTGGGTCTTCTCCAGGTAGTGCGCGCCCACCTGGGTGGCCATGCGGCCGGCGACCTCGGACATGGGGGTCAGCAGGGGCAGGGTGCCGTCGGCGGACTTGACGGTCTCGTAGGCCACGGAGGTGGTCCCGGCGTCGAGCAGGGCCTTGGTCAGCTCGGGAGCGGCGGCCAGGTGCAGGTAGGTGAACAGGATCATGTCCTTGCGCAGGTACTTGAACTCGCTCGGAAGCGGCTCCTTGACCTTGATGACCATCTCGGCGGCCCAGGCCTCCTCGGCGGTGACCATCTTGGCGCCCGCGGCGGCGTATTCCTCATCGGTCAGGCCGCTGCCCAGACCGGCGCCGGCCTCGACCAGCACCTCGTTGCCCTTGCGGACCAGGGATTCCACCGCACCGGGGGTCATGGCCACGCGGTTTTCCAACGTCTTGATTTCTTTGGGGATACCGATAATCATCTGTTGCTCCTTTGCAAAGCTCTCCGCCCTCTCCGGCGGCCCTACGTTATTTGGTGAAGGTTTCGATCACAGCGTCGGGCAACAACAGCCACTTGCGCCGTGATTTCATGACGACGAACGATTCGGAGGCGTTGATGCCGCCGACCTTGGAAAGATCCTGATCCAGGAACTGGTAGAGATCGTCCATGCCTTCCTGGCAGATGATCTCCACGATGATGTCGTAGCGCCCGGTGACCACGGCCGCCCAGTTGACCCTGGGCAGGGCCCCGATCTGGTCGAGCTTCTCGCCGAGCTGCTCGTGGCTCATCAGGCTGATGCCCACCAGGGCCACGGTCAGCCCCTTGACGCGCATGGGATTGACCATGCCCGCGACCTTGAGCGCGCCCGCGCGCATCAGGTTCTTGACCCGCGAGCGCACCGTGGGCGCGGTCACGCCCGTGGCCGCCCCGATCTTGCCGGGCGACAGCTGGCCGTCGCGGGTCAGTTCGGCAACCAGCCGCTTGTCCTGGGAATCCAATTCGTTTTTCATTTTTGTCAGTCCATATTTTCGATTTGGAAAGCGTGACAGGGTTCTTTTTACCTAAAAGTAAAAAATCTTGTCAATGATTTTTTGCCATCAGCAAAACGGGACAAGGCTGTCCCTCCGACGTGCGCCCGGCGGTAGGGGCCCGGTCCCGGAAAGCGGTTCCGGGGCGTGCCGCAGGGCGATTCCGGGACGGTGGCGAGGGGGATTGCCGGGGCGGTTCGGGCGAGGCCCGACGGCGGCCCCGGGGCGCGTCGCGGGACGCGATCAGACGGTCAGGGAGCCGACGAGCAGGACCGTGCCGAGCAGGCAGATGGCGGCGGCCCCGCACAGGGACAGTCCGGCGTGAAGGACGTTGAACAGGCGGCGGTTGCGGCCGGACAGGGTCAGGGCGGCCTTGCGGGCCGAGACCGCGAACCAGGCGAACAGGGTGGTGGTCAGCCCCATGCCCAGGGCCATGACCACCAGGGCGGCCAGGCCGGTCCAGAGGATGTTCAGGCCGATGGCGAAGGCCAGGATGACGGCCGCGCCCGGACAGGGGATCAGCCCGGTGACGAAGGACACGGCCAGGATGGAGCGCAGGTTTTCGCCCTCGGGTTCGGCGCGGGCGCAGGCGTCGGCCGCGAGGAGCCCGCCCCGGCGCAGGTCGAACACGGCCTTGACCAGGAGGAACAGCCCCATGAGGGCGAGGAGCCCGTACCCGGCGGGCTGGATGGCCCGGCTGGCGGCCGCGAACCCGCCCATGCCCGTGGAGAACACGAGATAGGCCGCGCCCACGGCCAGCACGGCCGAGCCCATATGCACGAAGGTGATGGCGTTGCCCATGAGCGCGCCGGTCATGAGCGATCCGGGGCGGCTCAGGAACCAGGAGCAGACCACGGCCTTGCCGTGCCCCGGCCCCACGGCGTGGACCACCCCGTAGACGAAGGACAGCCCCAGGAACATCCACAGGGCCGGGCCCCACGGGTCGTCCGCAAGTTGGACTCCGAAGGCGTCGAGCCGCGCGGTCAGCGCCTTCTGGGCGGACCGGACCAAGCCCATAAACCGGGCGAGGAGGCCGGGCTCGTCCGTTTCCCCTTCCGCCACGGCGGGGGACGCGCCGGGGATCGCGCTCACGGACAGGTGCACGGCGTCGGGCACGATATAGCGCCAGTAGGTCTGGTCCCTGGCCGGGCGCATGGCGTGGCTGACCGCGATGCCGCCCTGGACGTCGAAGCGCACGCCGTTCTCGGCGTAGATCATGTCCGTATAATAGTCCCTGTCGAACACGGCCATGCGGAAGTCGGCCAGCCGGTCCACGGGCAGGTCGAGGGGCACGTCGAAGTCGTAGACGAAGCGGTTGCCCTTCAGCCCGGCCCGGAAGTGCTCCACCCGGACCGGCAGCCGCTCGCCCCCGGCCTCGACCAGGGTGAAATAGTGGTAGTTGGACAGGTACTGGAAGGCCCCGTCGCGCACGGCCGCCTGGCCCTGGGGCGTGGCCAGGGAGGCCGCGTCCAGGCCCAGGTCGCTCAGGATGGCCCGGGTGAACATCTCGTCGAAGAGCCAGCTCTGGTGCACGCCCGACAGCCCGGCGTCGTCCAGGCGGAAGGTCAGGGACACGTCCACGTAGACGTGCGGGTGGGCTTCGGCCCGGTCCGGGGCCAGGGCCGGACAACACAGGCTCGCCAGGAGAAGGATGATGATCGTGCGCATGGTCGGTTCCGGCACAGATAAGGGAGAGCCGGGAAGATGGCAAGCCCGTTTCCCGGCGGAAACGCCCGCAGCACGTTGCTTTTTCGGGAAATGCGTTCTAAATTGCGCCATGTTCCGCGATTCGGCACGTATCTCCCATCAACCGCCCCTGCTGCTCTGTTTCCTGTGGTTCCTGCTGGCCCTCCCGGTCCCGGCCCAGGCCCAGGCCCTGCGGCTGCGCATCGCGACCCTGGAGCTGGGCGCGTGCGGGCACCTGGAAAAGGGTCGCCCGGTCGGGTTCTGTTACGAACTCGGCGAGATCCTGGCCCGTGCGGCGGGCATGGAGCCGGTCAACCATCTCGTGCCCCTGGCCAGGGGGCTGGACGAGATCGCCTCGGGCGCGGCGGACATGATCATCATGCCGCCGGAAGCGGACATCGCCGACCTGGCCGAGGACATCGGCCGGGTCAAGCCCGTGACCATGGTGGCCTGGGCGCGGGTGGAGACCCCCCTGCGCGACGTCCGCGACCTGGGCGGCAAGACCGTGGCCGTGATCCGGGGCTCGCGGCACGAGCTGGACCAGGCCAAAAAGTTCAAGTTCATCCCCTTCCCGTGCAAGAACCACGAGCTCGGCTTCAAGATGCTCATGGCCGGGCGCGTGGACGCCGTGCTCGGCCCGCTCCAGGGGCTGACCGCCGAGGCCGGGCGGCTGGGCCTGCGCCGCCGCTTCCTGGGAGAGCCGCTGGTCCTGGGACGGGACGACATGCGCGTCTATGCGTCCAGGCGGCTGCCCGAGGACGTGCGCGGCCGCCTGAAGGCGGCCCTGGACCGGCTCATCGAGGACGGGAGCGTGGCCCGGCTGCGGGACAAGTACCCCCTATAACCGTGATGACAGGGTGCGGTGAGTCGTGTACAGGCTGTCGGGAGGATGCACGATTCGGGAGCCCCCTTCCCCCCATTTTTTCCGGAAAGCAGATGCGAGCAGACAACCCCAAGAGAAAACGGCCTCTCCTGACCAGCAGGTCCATCTCGCGGGACCTGACCTTCAGCCTGGTGGTCATCGTCATGATCATCGCCACGGCCCTCGGCGGGTTCATCTACTGGCAGCAGTCCCAGGAGATGTGGGCCACGGCCGAGAAAAAGGGCGAGGACACCATCTCCTCGGTGGCCGAAATCCTGGCCGTGCCCATCTGGAACCTGGACTACGACAACGCCCGGCTCATCGGCTCGGTCTACACCCACGACGACATGGTCCAGGGCATCCGCATCTACGGCTCGCGCAACGAGGTGGTCTTCGCCCACGAGAAGTTCTCGGGCACGCCCGCGGACTTCAGCCAGGTCCGGCCCATCGTCTTCGAGGGCCGCACCATCGGCCGGGCCGAGATCGACTTCACCCTGGAGCGCGAGAAGAAGCGCCTGGACGAACAGATGTTCGTCTCGATCATCATCATCGTGGTCTCCATCTCCGTCATCCTGGCCATCACCGGCCTGCTCCTGCGCGTCTTCCTGAACAAGCCGCTCATGGTCCTCCAGTCCGGCATCGCCCGCGTGGCCAAAGGCGACTTCTCCTACGACTTCGGCGAGGTCTACCACGCGGAACTGCTGGAGATCGCCAAGCGATTCCGGCGCATGTCCATCGAGATCGAGGGCCGCGAGAACAAGCTCCAGACCATGAACAAGACCCTCCAGGAAGCGGAGGAGAAATACCGGTCCATCTTCGAGAACGCCATCGAGGGCATCTTCCAGGCCACCCCGGACGGCGTGCTTCGCCGGGCCAACCCGGCCATGGCCCGCATCTTCGGCTACGACTCCCTGGACGAGTTCCTGTCCAACGTCCGCTCCCTGAGCTCCCGGATCATGGTCAACCCGGACCACATGCAAGGGTTCTTCGACCGCGTGCGCGACCAGGGCGAGGTCAAGCGGTTCGAGGCCGAGTACTACCGCCGCGACGGCAAGACCATCTGGGGCTCCCTCAACGCCCGGGCCATCCACGACGAGCGGGGCAACTTCGTGTTCGTGGACGGCATCCTCGAGGACATCACCGACCGCAAGAAGGCCGAGCAGGACCTGGCCGACCTGAACCGCCACCTGGAACAGTTGGTCCGCGAGCGCACCGAGGACCTGGTCAACAAGGCCCGCGAGCTGGAGGAGGCCAACCAGCGGCTGCGCGAACTGGACGAGATGAAGTCCGCCTTCCTCTCCTCGGTCTCCCACGAGCTGCGCACACCCCTGACCTCCATCCTGGGCTTCGCCAAACTCCTGAACAAGGAGTTCACGCGCAACTTCCTGCCCCTGGTCAGCCCGGAAGGCGCCCTGGCGCGCAAGGGCAAGCGCATCCGCGAGAACCTGGCCATCATCAGCCACGAGGGCGAACGGTTGACCCGGCTGATCAACGACGTCCTCGACCTGAACAAGATCGAGTCCGGCTCCATGGGCTGGCGCGACGAGGAGCTGGACATGAACGAGGTCATCGAGGTGGCCGCCAGTTCGGTCTCGGGCATGTTCGCCCAGACCACCCTGGAGCTGCGCACCGAGATCCAGCCGGGCCTGCCGCACATTGTGGCCGACCGCGACCGCATGCAGCAGGTGCTCATCAACCTGCTCAACAACGCCTCCAAGTTCACGGAAAAGGGCTCGGTCACCCTGCGCGCCTTCCCGCGCTTCAGCCAGCTGCGCGTGGAGGTGGTGGACACCGGCACCGGCATCCACCCCGAGGACCAGTCCCAGATCTTCGAGAAGTTCCACCAGACCCACACCGACGACACCATGGTCAACAAGCCCAAGGGCACCGGCCTGGGCCTGACCATCTGCCGCGAGATCATCGAGCACTACGGCGGCCGCATCTGGGTCGAGTCCGAAGTCGGCGTAGGCTCCACCTTCATATTTACTTTGCCTGCGATGCAATAAGCGGCTTCCGATAGCGGCGCATCTGCACATTTTTTCCGGCCGGGCCAATCCTCACGTAGACGGCTACGCTGCGGTTGGCCCGACCGGAAAAAATGCACAGCTACACCACTCTCGACAAATCCGCAGGACAGCGGATTTGGACGTTGCGGTCTTTCCGCAACGCCCCGAAGGGGTGAGCCCCAGGACGGGGCGAATCAAAGCCTAGTGCGCGCACGGGAGAGAGAGCCGCTGTCGGGTGCTGCGCACCCGAATCGCTCCAAAGAGGTAAGACAGGGCCTTCGACTCTATGTTGAGTCGGAGGCCTTTTTGTTGGGGGTGCCCACCCCGCGAAGCTGCGACAAAAAGCTTGAAGGGGGTCCAGGGGGCATCCCCGCATCCTGTCAAGTTGCTTTTTTATGCTTATCGGGCGCTTTTGGGCGTCATTCTTCAACAAAACAGGGTGTTGGCGAAAACCGGGGGTATGCTGGTTCGGATTCCCGGGGATGGGCCTCGGGGACGAAGCCAGAGAGGTTGCCATGGCAGCACCGTATATGTGTGAGACGAGGCGCGGCCCGGACGGGCGCATTGTGGAGAAAACCGAGACCGTCAGGGGGCGGAAGTCCGTCTGGGCCTACGCCTATGACGGGGACGGACGGCTGACCGAGGCCAAACTGGACGGGCGGGTCATCTGCCAGTGCTGGTACGACCGGGAGGGCCGCCGGGTGCGGGACTATCTGCCCGCCACGGCCGGGGCGAATTATCGGGATTACCAGTATACTCAGGACAACCGGCTGATGCGCGCCGGGTCCGGGCAGTATTCCCACGACGAGCGCGGCTTCCGGTCCATCTGGTCGGACAGGGGCGTGTACACCCTGTACGAGTACAGCCCGGACTACCGGCTGCTCAAGGCCGAGGAGGAGGGCCGGAACAAGGCCTTGACCTTTGACCACGACGATGACGGGCGGCGCTCGGCCAAGTACCTGAACGGGCAGTTGGTCGAGGCCTACCGGTGGCTCGACTTCGTGCGTCTGGCCGCGTTCCACGACGGGCGGCACGGTTACGAGTTCGCCTACCGCGAGGGCGAGCGCACGCCCTACGCCATGCGCCGGGACGACGGGACCGTGGCCGGGCTCTTATATGACCAGGTCGGCTCCCTGCGCGTGGTTGCCGACGTGGACGGAAACGTGATAAAGGAGGTCCTGTACGATCCCTTCGGCGGGATCATCGAGGACACCAACCCGAGCCTGCGCCTGCCCATCGGCTTCGCGGGCGGCCTCCACGACCGGGACCTGGGGTTCGTCCGCTTCGGCTGGCGCGACTATGACGTCAGGACCGGCCGCTGGACCGCGCCCGACCCCATCGGGGACAAGGGCGGCGACCCGGACTGGTACGGGTATTGTCTGGACGACCCGGTGAACATGCATGACCCCATGGGGTTGTTTGCTTGGATCCCGCTGGCAGGAGCCGCGATTGGTGCAGGCTCCAATGCCTATGACAATTGGGATGATTGGAGAAGCGGCAAGATGAGCACAGGCGACTATGCCACATCCGTTGGCCTGGGAGCTGTAACCGGCGCAGTGAGCACCATGGGCGGGGGTATAGGTTCAACCCTTCTGCTTGGTGGCGGCTCTGCCGCCTTGAACGAAGTTGGGAACCAGTACATCAGGACAGGCAAAGTCGATGATGTTGGGAAAGTTGCTGCAGCTGCTGGGAGCGGAGTAATCGGAGGGGCTGCCGGGAAGATCGGCAAGAGCGTCGGAAAGAACTTCGGCAGGATTACACCTTCCATGACGATCCCCCCCAAACCCCTCAAGGATGCGAGCAATCTTGGAAGTGTTGTGAGTTCAACTGTCGGCACGGAGATGACTGACGACTGGCTCAACAAGGCTTTGGACAAGCAAAAATAAGGAAAGTGATGTTAGGCATTGTCTTCATGTTTGTTGCAGGTGCAGTATGCATCATTGGCGGGTTATTTTTGATCCGAGAATGGTACTATACCCGGCATACAGACCTTCGCCCATTTTCATGGAAACGTTGGTTCAACAGAGATGAAGGGCTGAACCCCCTTGAAAAGCTTGTCAACGGAATAATAGGTATAATCATTGGTGCATTTGCGACGTTGATCTTCCTGTCTTCCTTGTAGACTCACCGATACGCCCGAGGAAAAAGCCTCGGGCGTGTTTGATTTGTTGTGGCGAGTGTCGGGCGGAATTTTAGCGGACACCAACCCGAGCCTGCGCCTGCCCCTCGGCTTTGCGGGCGGCCTGCACGACCGGGACCTGGGCTTCGTCCGCTTCGGCTGGCGCGACTATGACGTCAGGACCGGCCGCTGGACCGCGCCCGACCCTATCGGCGACAAGGGCGGCGACCCGGACTGGTACGGGTATTGTCTGGACGACCCGGTGAACGGGGTTGATCCGGCGGGGTTGGAAGGCGGGTTTTGGGATGGGGTCAAGAAAATCGGAGCGGGCTTCGGCAAGCTGTGGGACAAGGCCCCGGCCGGTATCGGTGAGGCCGTTACCAAGGGCGTGAAGGGGGCTGGCAAGGCATTGAGCAAAACGGCGGACGCCTTTGCCACCAACAAGGATTTGCAAAAATATACGGCGATCGCCTTAGGTGCGGGGGCTCTCCCCATCGTGGCGGCGACAGGCTCGGCAGTGGTGCCGGCGGCCATCGGAGCCGCCATGCAGCACCCGGACACGCTCGCAACCATGTCAAAAGCGACTGTCGATTTTGCGAATGGATACTTCGACGAAGGCCCGCCGCCGCCTTCCTGGCCCGGCTATCTCGGAGGGCTACTCGGAAAAGCGAAAGATATCCACAAGAAAAAGAAGTGATTATGAGAGTAAAACCGGTGGAAATGGTGCTGAGTGCCGCGATGATAGTAACAAGCCTGCTGAGCATAACGAATGATTATTCCTACTTTAAGGGATTTCCCGTATACTCCTGGGTTGAATACATTATTCTGGGGGGAGGTGTGTTGATCCCCGTCCTGGCTTGGTTCCTCCGGTCACCAACTCGGAATAAACAAAAATAACGGTAGGAAACGCCCTGGGAACCATATTTCCAGGGCGTTTCTTCACCCCTATCGGCTTCGCGGGCGGCCTGCACGACCGGGACCTGGGCTTCGTCCGCTTCGGCTGGCGGGATTACGACGTCAGGACCGGCAAATGGTCCGCGCCGGACCCCATCGGGGACAAGGGCGGCGACCCGGACTGGTACGGGTATTGTCTGGACGACCCGGTGAACGGGGTTGATCCGGCGGGGTTGGAAGGCGGATTTTGGGATGGCGTGAAGAAAATCGAAGCGGGCTTCGGCAAGCTGTGGGACAAGGCCCCGGCCGGTATCGGTGAGGCCGTTACCAAGGGCGTGAAGGGGGCTGGCAAGGCATTGAGCAAAACGGCGGACGCCTTTGCCACCAACAAGGATTTGCAAAAATATACGGCGATCGCCTTAGGTGCGGGGGCTCTCCCCATCGTGGCGGCGACAGGCTCGGCAGTGGTGCCGGCGGCCATCGGAGCCGCCATGCAGCATCCGGAAAGATTGGCTGTCGCGTCCAAGGCGGCAACTGATTTTGCAACCGGAGCGTTCGACCCAGGGCCTCCGCCGATGACCAAGGCGGGTATAGCCGGATACGCCGTGAACAAGGCCTATGAGTGGAGTAAACAATGAGAGTGAAATTGTCTGAAATTCTGTTGGGGGAATTGCTTGTCGGAGTCGGTGCGTTGGAAATAGGCGCAGGCAAGGCTGGTGTATATGGCTACCCCCAACCCTTGTG
Source organism: Pseudodesulfovibrio mercurii (assembly GCF_000189295.2). Classification (NCBI taxonomy): domain Bacteria; kingdom Pseudomonadati; phylum Thermodesulfobacteriota; class Desulfovibrionia; order Desulfovibrionales; family Desulfovibrionaceae; genus Pseudodesulfovibrio; species Pseudodesulfovibrio mercurii. The sequence continues at coordinate 2,025,462 of NC_016803.1, forward strand.
GACGGCCTATCTCCTTGTCGCCATCGGCGTCGCACTCCCTTTGGTTGCTTGGTATTTGCGGCGGCCGCAGAAAGATGAGGACCAGACGGTTTAACTGTTGGGCCACCCATTTGCCAAGGAATGGCCAGGTATTACCCGGCGGCAGAACGACGGCCCGGTCCAGGCTCGCCGCCCCGAAAAAACAACGCCCCCGTCCCGATGATTCGGGGCGGGGGCATTCGTTGCTTGTCCGGGGACGGCTACTCGTCGTATTCGTACTCGATGTCGATGTGGATGGTCTTTTCGTAGCGCTTTTCCAGGTCCGCGAGGATGCCGCGCTTGTTGTTCAGCAGGTAGATGGCCAGTTCCTCCTCGCAGTCGTACTGGACCTCGTCGGAGCCGGGCTTGCGCAGGTCGCGGTGGATGTCCTTGAGGGCCTGGAGGGCCTGCCATTCCATGTTCCGGCGGATGCCCGTGCCCTTGCAGCAGGGGCAGGGCTCGGTGGAGATGGCGATGGCCGAGGAGCCCAGCCGCTGGCGGACCAGCTCCATGAGCCCGAAGGAGGAGATGCGCGAGACGTCGGTCCGGGCGCGGTCGTTCTTCATTTCCGCGCGCATGACCTTCTCCACCTCGCGGCAGTCCTTGGGGTTCTTCATCTCGATGAAGTCGATGACCACCTGGCCGCCGATGTCGCGCAGCCGCAGCTGGCGGGCGATCTCGCGGGCGGCCTCCACGTTGGTCTTGAGCGCCATCTTCTGGAAATTCTTCTCGCCGCCGATCTTGCCGGAGTTGATGTCCACGGCGGTCAGGGCCTCGGTGGCGTCGAAGACCAGCCGCCCGCCCGAGGGCATGGACGCCTCGCGGGAGTAGATCTCCTCCACCTGCTTGACCAGGTTGAACCGCTCCAGCAGGGACAGCTCGTTGTCCTCGTGCAGCCGGACCAGGTTGTTCTTGCGCGGGAAGGCCAGCTTGACGAACTGGTGGACCTGCTCATAGGTCTCCTTGTCGTCCACCCAGATCTCGGTGATGTCCAGGGTCAGGTAGTCGCGCACGGCCCGGGCGGCCAGGCCGAGCTCCTGGTAGACCGGCGCCGGGGCCTTGACCTTCTGGGCGTTGGCCCGGATGTCGGTCCACAGCCGGTTCAGGTACTTGAAGTCGCGCTCCAGGGCGGCCTTGGACTGGCCCACGGCCGCGGTGCGGGCGATGAGCCCCACGCCCTCGGCGGTCTCGAACCCCTCCAGGGCGGTCTTGAGGCGATCCCGCTCCTTCTCGTCCTCGATCTTGCGCGAGACCCCGATCTGGCTGCGGCCCACGGTGTAGACGAAGCAGCGGCCGGGCAGGGAGAGGTAGGAGGTCAGGAACGCGCCCTTCTTGCCTGTGGGTTCCTTGACCACCTGGACCAGGACCTCCTGGCCGGGCTTGAGCACCTTCTGCATGAGCGGGAAGCGCTGGCCCTTCTTGGTGGGCACCTCGTTGATGTAGTATTCGGGGTGGACCTCGTCGATCTGCAGAAAGCCGTTGCGCTCGGCCCCGTAGTTGATGAACGCGGCCTGCAACCCGTTGTCGATGTTGTGGATGTAGCCCTTGTAGATGTTGCCCTTGGTCTTGGCCTGGTGGACCATCTCAACGTAATACTCGTTGACCTTGCCCTCCTCGGCGATGACGACCTCGACCTGTTCTCCCGGCAGCACGGAGATGAACATCTTCTGCCGTTTCTTCTTGGTCATGGAAACCTCTTGACGAGAAATGTGTGCGTCTGATCCCGGCGCGCCCTCAGTCTTCGATGACATGGCCCGTTCCGTGGTAAAATGTCTCCCCCCGGTCATCCCGGCGGGTCACTTCGCCCATTTTTTCGAGGGCTTCCACGGCCTGGCGAACCCTCTCGAGGTCCGCGCCCAGGGCCTGGGCCAGCTGTTCGGCGGTCTGGGGCCTGCGGCTCAGGGAGGCGGTCACGGCAGCGGTCATCCGCTCCAGGCTCATCTCCTTGCCCGCATGGGCCCGCCGCCCGTCCGGGCGGGTCTCCCCGCCTCCGAGCGCCAGGCGCCAACGGCTTAAAACCTCCCCGTCCACGGGGCGGACCCCCTTGACCGTGCCGGGACGGGTCAGCGTGACCACGTCCACCCGGTCGGGGGCAAGCCGTTGGCAGAAAATCCGTAGCCTGCCGAGGTTCTCGTCGGAATCGTTAATTCCTTCGGCAAGCAAAATTTCCAAAAATATCTTTCCCTTGAATTCATTCCTGAAGGCAAGGAGCCCGTCGGCCACGGCCTCGGGCGTGATGGCCTCGTCCGGCCGGTTCACCCTGGTGAATTCCTCGGGCACCAGGGAGTCCATGCTGGGCAGGACCACGTCGGCGGCGCACAGTTCGCGCCGCACCTCGGGGTCGGTCATCAGGCTGGCGTTGGTCAGCACGGCCACGGGGATCCCCGGAAAGAGCGCCTTGGCCCCGAGGATGATCCGCTCCATGTCCGCGTTCAGGCACGGTTCGCCCAGGCCGCCGAGGGTGATCATGTCCGGCGGCTCCAGCCCTTCCTCCTTCCACTGGGACAGTTCCCGGAGGATGTCGGCCGCCGGAACGTAGACCCTGCGCTCGCAGGTCCGGTTCCTGGTGGCGCCCACCTCGCAGTAGACGCAGTCCATGGAACAGATGCGGTCGCCGAGCAGGTCGAGTCCGAGGGAGCGGCCGAGCCGCCCGCTCATGACCGGGCCGAAGACGTATTTGTATGCCATGTCCTGTCGCGTTCCTTGGAAGGAGTCCTTAACCCTTGCCAGCTTATTAAGTACCCGTGCCGTTCTGTCAAGTTCGGGGGACAGTTTCGGCAAAACGGGGAATTAATAATTGGACCACGGGAACGGCCGGGATAGGGTGTAACAGAGCCCCCCCTGGTCCCGGAGGAACCGTTCGTGCTGGAAATCACCCTGGAAATTCTGAGATTCTGCGTCCTCTCCGTGGCGCTCGGCCTGTTCATCCACGCCGACCGGACCGTGACCTACGGCCGCCGGGGCTTCCTGCTGATCAAGATCGGCTTCCTGCTCATCCTCTTCGGCATCTTCATGGAAATCACCAACAAGCTCGACATCCCGGGCTGGGCCATGGTCGGCGACGTGCACCTGCACATCTACCTGGCCAAGCTCCTGGGCCAGTTGGCCGGATCGATCCTGCTCCTGGCCGGGCTGTGGTTCTGGCTGCCGTCCATCCGGACCATGGACGAGGTCCGGGATGAGCTGGACCGGGCCCGGAGCGACCTGGAGGAGCACTTCCTGGCCCGGACCCGCGACCTCGAGCAGGAGGTGGACCGGCGGTGCAAGGCCGAGGCCGAGGGGCGCATCGCGGACGAGCGCCGCCGCATCCTGTTCGAGAACAGCCCGGTGGGCATCACCCACGGCTTCGTGGGCGGCCGGTTCGTGGAGCGCAACAAGGCCTACGCCCGCATGCTCGGCTACGACTCCCCCGAGGAGATGGCCCAGGCCCAGGCCCTGGCGGGCGACACCTTCTCCCACATGGTGGACCCGGCCGACGAGGAGCGCATCGTCAACCTGGCCCGGACCGAGGACGCGGTCCAGGGGCTGACCGTGCGCATGCGCCGCAAGGACGGGGCCATCCGCTGGATCCGCCTGGACATGGCCATGGCCCGGGACCACCACGGCCAGAACTACTATTTCTACGCCTTTGCCCTGGACAAGACCGAGAGCCGCGAGCGCGCCGAGGCCCTGGCCCGGTCCAAGCGCCGCCTCAAGGGCATCCTCCACTCCCTGCCCGTGGGCGTCTTCGTGGTCGATCTCAAACGGCACACCCTGGTTGACGCCAACCCCGAGGCCCTGGCCATGAGCGGCCACACCCGGCAGGAGCTGGTGGGCCAGCCCTGCGGCGACATCCTGTGCGGGGACACCGACTTATGTCCCTGGCGGACCGAGGATGGCCACGTGGAAGTGGAGGAGAGCTTCCTGGTCCGCAAGGACGGCACCCGGCTGCCGGTGCTCAAGAACATGGTCTCCACCGTGGTGGACGGCCGCGAGAGCATGGTGGTCAGCGTCCAGGACATCTCCGAACAGAAACGGCTCGAAGAGCTGCGCGCGGACGTGGACCGCATCGTGACCCATGACCTCAAGGCGCCGATCATCGGCGTCATCGACGGCTGCCGCCTGCTGCTCATGGAGGAGGAGCGCCTGGACGGCGAACTGAGCGAGATGCTGCACCTCATCGAGCACCAGGCGGAAAAGGCCCTGCGCCTGATCGGCCTGTCCCTGACCCTGTACCGCATCGAGGCCGGGACCTACGCCTACGAGCCCGAGCCCACGGACCTCATGGCCGTGATCCGCGAGGCCCTGGGCAACCTGGGCGGCCGGATCGCGGACCGGGGCCAGACCGTGGCCGTGAGCCTCGACGGCCGCCCGGACGACGGGCGGGACGCCCTGGTGGTGCCCGCCAACCCCCTGCTCCTGGAGACCATGGTCTCCAACCTGCTGCTCAACGCCGTGGAGGCCGCCCCGGACGGGGGCGCGATCTCGGTGCGCGTCGCCCCGGGCGACCCGACCGTCCTGGTCATCGCCAATCCGGGGGCCGTGCCCGGGTCCCTGCGCGAGACCTTCTTCGACAAGTACGCCACCCACGGCAAACAGGGCGGCACGGGCCTGGGGACCTATTCGGCCCGGCTGGCGGCCACGGCCATGGGCGGGGCCATCGCCCTCGAGGTCTCCGACGCCGAGGACCGGACCACCCTGCGCGTGACCCTGCCCGGCGCGTGAGCCCCTTTTCCTTGACTTCCGGCCTTGCGGACCGTACTCAGGGCCATCGCTTTCAGGAGGCCTGACAACCATGATCGAACCCGGACAGCTCATTCTGCTCATCAGCCACAAGGGCAAGCGCTACCTGCGCAAACTCGAGGCCGGCGGCGAGGTCCACACCCATGACGGCAAGCTGCTCATGGACGAGGTGGCCGAGGCCGGCTTCGGCCAGTACGTCAAGACCCACCTGGGCAAGTCGTACCTGGTGCTCAAGCCCACCCTGCACGACCTGATCAAGGGGGTGAAGCGCCAGACCCAAATCATGTACCCCAAGGAAATCGGCTACCTGATGATGAAGCTGGGCATCGGCCCCGGCTCCACGGTCATCGAGTCCGGCACGGGCTCGGGCGGCCTGACCACGGCGCTCGCCTGGTTCGTGGGCGACACCGGCAAGGTCATCACCTATGAGCGGCGCGCCGACTTCTACAAGCTGGCGGGCAAGAACCTGGAGCGCGTCGGGCTGGCCCACCGCGTGGAGCAGGTCAACCGGAACATCGAGGACGGCTTCCTGCACTCGGGCGCGGACGCCCTGTTCCTGGACGTGCGCACCCCCTGGGAATACCTCGGCGCCATCCCCGACGCGGTCATCCCCGGCGCCATGTGCGGCTTCCTGCTGCCCACGGTCAACCAGGTGTCCGACCTGCTGCGCGGCCTGGAGGACGGCCCCTTCGCCGAGCTGGAGGTCCTGGAGATCCTGGTCCGCCGCTGGAAGCCCGTGGCCGACCGGCTGCGTCCGGACGACCGCATGGTCGCCCACACCGGCTTCCTGGTCTTCGCCCGGTACATGGAGCAGCCCGAGGTCCAGCCCCTGCCCGGGGACGAGCCCGAGGGCATCCCGGACAGCGCCCTGTCCGACGAGGACCCGGACGACGCCCCCGTGACGGAGGACGACCCCGACGCCCTCGAGGTCTAGCCCCGACATTTCAAGGCCCGCTCCCCGCAGCGGGCCTTTTTCTTCCGCCCCGCCGGGCGGGAACCCGCGCCCCGTGCGCCCCCGGCCCTCCCCTCCCGACGGGCCCGCCGTTTGTAACAAATAATGTTGCCCGCCCCGGCTCGACAACGGCGGCGCGAAGCAGTATGGTGTTCGCCCGCATTCGGCATGCCGTCCGCCCGTACCGGCCCACGCGGACCACGGCCCTGGAACAACGCCCGCCCACCGAGGACACGCGCTTGAAGAACAGACGCACCACCCCCGAGGATCGACTCCGGCAACGCGCCCGCGAGCACGCCGCCCGCCTGCGGGACGGCGATGATCCCGTGGAGTTCTGGGCGGCCTTCTGCACGCAGGTCCTGGCCGAGGACGACGAGGCGGCCCCGTCCGGCGACGACTGTCCCCCGGACCCCAGGGCGTCGCGGCTGCACACCCTGTTCCTGAGCCTGCACACCCCGGTCCTGCTGCTCAACGCCGACTTCGAGGTGGAGGTCATGAACCCGGCGGCCGTGGAGCTGACCGGGGCCGGCGACCTGGAGGGCTGGTGCCGGGGCGAGCACGCGCCCGTGCCCCTGGCCGAACTGGCCCCCTGGCTGGCCCGCGCCCTGGAGGCCGAGGGGCTCGGCGAGGGGGTCGAGGCCTGCAAGCTGGACGTGCCCGTGGCCCGGCGGCACGGCGAGCGCCATTTCAACGTCTCGGTCTCCCCGACCGCCGATTTTTCCGACCGCCAAGACGGCTACGCCGTGGTCCTGGACGACATCACCGCCCGGGCCAGGGAGGAGCGCGAACTGGCCCGCGAGCGCAACCGGGCGGCCCACTATCTGGACGTGGTCGGGGCCATGGTCTTCACCCTGGACGCCGCCGGCAGGATCGACATGGTCAACCGGACCGCCTGCCGCGTGCTCGGGCACGCCGAAGGGGACCTCCTGGGCCGGGACTGGGTGGACACCCTGGTCCCCCTGCCCGACCGGGACGAGATCCGCGACTGCCTGTACCTGGTCCTGTCCGGCCAGGCCGGCGGAGAGGACGAACGCACCTTCCGGGTGCTCACCCGCGAGGGGAGCGAGCGGACGGTCCAATGGCAGAGCCAGCTCCTGACCACCGGGGGCGGGCTGCCCGTGGGCATGCTCGTGTCGGGCACGGACGTCACCGAGCAGCGGGCCATCGAGGAGGCCCTGGCCAAGAAGGAGCTGTGGCTGCGCAGCACCTTCGTGGGCCTGGGCGAGGCCGTGCTCATCCTCACCCCCGGCATGGAGATCCTGGACGCCAACCCCGCGGCCGAGGCCATGTTCCAGAAGACCCAGGCCGAGCTGGCCGGGCTGCCCGTGGGCGACCTGCACGTCAGCGCGAACCACTACGACGATTTTCTGGCCCGCTCCAGGGCCGCCTTCGAGGCCGGGGAACGCGCCCTGTTCGAGCTGCCCCTGAAACGGCGCAACGGCGAGATCTTCCCGGCCGACCAGTCCGTCTCCCTGATCAAGGGCGACGACGGGTCCACCCTGGGCGTGGTCAACGTCATCCGGGACATCTCGGACCGCAAGAACGCCGAGGCCGATCTCAAGCGCAGCGAGGAAAAATTCCGGCGCATCTTCGAGACCATCGAGGAGGGGTACATGGTCACGGACCTGGCGGGGACCGTGCTCATGGTCAACCCGGCCACCTGTCGGCTGCTCCAGTTCGAGGAGTCCGAGCTGGTCGGGCGGAACATCGACACCGTGTACCGGCGGCCCGACGACAGCGAGAGCCTGCGCGAGAGCCTGTTCGCCAGGGGGGCCGTGCGGGGCCTGCAGCTGACCGCCAAACGCAAGGACGGCGCGACCATCGTCATCGAGGCCAACGCCCACCGGGTCCTCAACCACCAGGACGAGCCCGTGGCCATGGAGGGAACCTTCCGCGACATCACCCGGCGCATGGAGGCGGAAAAGGTCCTGCGCGAGAGCGAGAAGCAGTACCGCGCCTTTTTCGAGAACAACCACGCCATCATGCTCCTGACCGATCCCAAGTCCGAGCGGATCATCGACGCCAACCCGGCGGCCGAGGACTTCTACGGCTATCCCATCGAGGTCATGAAGACCATGAACCTGAGCCAGATCAACGCCCTGGACCGGGACGAGATGTTCGCCGAGATGCGCCGCTCCATGGACGAGGGCCGGGCCTACTTCATCCTCCGCCACCGGCTGGCCAACGGCGAGATCCGCAACGTGGAGGTCTACTCCGGGCCGATCATGGTCCAGGGGTCCCAGCGCCTGTACTCGGTCATCCACGACGTGACCAAGCGCATCGAACTGGAGCGGGAGATGAAGCTGCTGGCCACCACGGACGCCCTGACCGGGGCCAACAACCGCCACCAGTTCTTCGCCCTGGGCGCGGTGGAGGTCCAGCGGGCCAAGCGGTACGCCCTGCCCCTGACCGTGCTCATGCTCGACATCGACTATTTCAAGTCCATCAACGACACTTACGGCCACGCGGCCGGAGACCTGGTCCTCAAGGCACTGTCCGCGTCCGTCTCGGCCACCCTGCGCGCCTCGGACATCTTCGGCAGGCTGGGCGGGGAGGAGTTCGCGGTCATCCTGCCCCAGACCGACATCGACGAGGGGGCCGAGGCGGCCGAGCGGCTGCGGGAAACCCTGGCCGGGCTCGCCGTGGAGGTGGGGGACGAATCCATCACCTTCACGGTCTCCATGGGGGTGACCCGCATATGCGCCGGGGACAAGACCGTGGAGGATGTCCTCAACCGGGCGGACGAGGCCCTGTACAAGGCCAAGCGCATGGGCCGGAACCGGGTGGTGCGCGGCTGAGGAAAAGCGTTGCCCGGCGGCCTGTTCCGAGGGGCCGCCAGCCCCTGATAACCCTTTTCATCGGCCGGTTTTTCCTTGAAAAAAACTTGACGTTTTCCCATGGGTTTGGAATATGGTTCTGAGTTTTACGTGATGTTTTTCACAATTTATCGAAGGCCTGTCCGTGAAATGCCCGCCCGCGCCCTTGAGGCCGGGTCCGCAAGTGGCTCATTTCACGGATTGTTGCGGGTTGTTAATGACTTTTGAATCCACGTTGGCCGAACGCAAGGCCGAGCTGTCGCAGAAGTGGGCGGAACTGGTCCTCAGGACCTACCCCAAGGAAACCCAGAAAGTCTGGACCCGACAGAAAGACAGATTCCAGAACCCGGTCGGGGCGGCCATCATCGAGGCCACCGGGGAACTGATGAATCATTTGATCGAGTGGCAGGATGCGGAGCGCATCGCGCGGAGCCTGGACAAGCTCATCCGCATCCGGGCGGTGCAGGACTTCACGCCATCCCAGGCCATCAGCTTCGTCTTCCTGCTGAAAAAACTCCTTCGCGACGAGTTCTTTCAGGCCATGAAGAAGGACGGCACCCTGGACGAGCTGCTCCGCTTCGAGGCCAAGGTGGACAACCTGGCCATGATGTCCTTCGACATCTATTGCAAGAGTCGCGAAGAGGTGTTCCGGTTCCGCGTGGAGGAAGTGAAGCGCTCCCAGAGCAGTCTGCTCAGGAAGGCCGGATTGGTTGCGGACGTTACGGCCGAGAAATCGGCCGATTAGGGACGCGCCGGGTGAGGCGCACGGTGTGAAGCCGGGCGAAGCGTGAAAAGGGGGTGGGGGTTTCGGCCTTTCGGGCGGGAATCCGTCTTCACCATACAGCTTCGAAACATCTTCGCACCGGCCCCTCGGAGGCATCCCGAAAATGGCAGGCCGTCACGGTAAAACCGGCGGTCCAACCTTCAAGCGAGGTGACGGTAGATGAATGCTCTTTACTCACTTCTGTTCGTCTTTCTCCTGGTGTTGATCCCGTTGTTCGGGGTTGATGCGGCACACATGAGGACTTTCTTCGGTGTCTGCATCCCGACGACGGCGTTCATCATCTTCGTTCTCGGCTTTATTTATAAAGTCGTCACCTGGGGCCGGAGCGCCGTGCCGTTCCGCATCCCCACAACCGGCGGCCAGTTCCAATCCTTCGATCCCGAGCTGTTCAAGCAGAACAAGCTGGACTGTCCCCAGACCGGAGCCCAGACCTTCTTCCGCATGGTCCTGGAGATTTTCGCCTTCCGCTCCCTGTTCAGGAACACCTCCGTGTCCCTGTACGAAGGCAAGGACTACCCCGTGGTGGCCTACAAATCGAGCAAGTGGCTGTGGCTCTTCGCCATCACCTTCCACTACTCCTTTTTCATCATCGCCCTGCGGCACCTGCGCCTGTTCCTCGAACCGATCCCGTTCCTCCCGGTGGGCGCGCTCGAGTTCGTGGACGGCATCCTGCAAATCGGCGCTCCGGTCATGTACCTGAGCGACCTCGGCCTGGTGGCGGGCGTGCTCCTGCTCCTGAGCCGCAGGCTGATCCTCCCCAGGATCAACTACATCTCCTACGTCTCGGACTACTTCCCGCTGTTCCTGATCCTGTCCATCGCCCTGTCGGGCATCTACATGCGCTACTACGCCAAGGTCGATGTCATCGCGATCAAGGAGCTGACCATGGGATTGGTGACGTTCCACTACGTCGTCCCCGAGGCCATCACCGTGTCCTTCTTCATCCACGTCTTCCTGGTCAGCGTGCTCATGATCTACTTCCCGTTCAGCAAGCTCATGCACATGCCGGGCGTGTTCCTGTCCCCGACGAGAAACCTGCCGAACGACTCGCGCGCCAAGCACCACGTGAACCCCTGGAACGATCCGAACATCAAGGCCCATCCCTACGCGGAATACGAAGAGGAGTTCGGCGTGCCCATGGCCGAGGCCGGCCTGCCGCTGGACAATCCCGCAAACGGCGTCCCGCACGACGAGACCAAGGCCTAGGGTTCACCGCCCGGTGATACTTTCTTTATCCGAGGAGATAAGAATATGTCCGTCATTCCCAAAGCAGACGAGCTCTTCAAGAGCATAGATTACAATCCGCCGCTGACCGGCTGGATGGAAACCCCGGTGGACTTCTCGCCCGGCCATTGGTGCTACCCCGCCAAGCCCGAGAAGATCGCCTACATGGACAAGGAGCTGCCCGGCCTGTGGGGCGAGCCGCGCCAGTGGCTGCCCTCCGACGCCGACTGGAAGCTGCCCCCGAACTGGAAGGAGACCGTGGTCAACGGCTTCCGCGAGCGGCTCAAGAAGTTCCGCACCCTGCAGCTGTTCATGGACATCTGCGTGCGCTGCGGCGCCTGCGCCGACAAGTGCCACTACTTCATCGGCTCCGGCGATCCCAAGAACATGCCCGTGCTGCGCGCCGAACTGATGCGTTCGGTCTATCGCGGCGAGTTCACCCTGGCCGGCAAGATCATGAGCAAGTTCACCGGCTCGCGGGTCATGGAGGAGCACGTCCTGAAGGAGTGGTTCATCTACTTCTACCAGTGCACCCAGTGCCGCCGCTGCTCCCTGTTCTGCCCCTACGGCATCGACACCGCCGAGATGACCATGATGGCCAGGGAGCTCATGCACCTGGTCGGCCTGAACACCAACTGGATCATGGAGCCGGTCTCCAACTGCAACATCACCGGCAACCACCTCGGCATCCAGCCCCACGCCTTCAAGGACATCGTGGACTTCATGGTCGACGACATCGAGGAGGTCACCGGCCGGAGGGTCAAGGCGCCCCTGAACGAGAAGGGCCATGAGATCCTGTTCATCACCCCGTCGGGCGACGTGTTCGCCGACCCGGGCATCTACACCTTCATGGGCTACCTGCTCCTGTTCGACTACCTCGACCTGGACTACACCCTGTCCACCTACGCCTCCGAGGGCGGCAACTTCGGCTCGTTCACCAACAACGAGGTCATGAAGAAGCTCAACGCCAAGATGTACGCCGAGGCCGAACGCCTGGGCTGCAAATGGATCCTCGGCGGCGAGTGCGGCCACATGTGGCGCGTGGTGCACCAGTACATGGACACCATGAACGGCGACAACCAGTGGTCCGGCATGACCACCCCGAAGTCGCCCATCACCGGCACGGTCTTCAACAACGCCGCGGCCACCAAGATGCTGCACATCACCGAGTTCACGGCCGACCTGATCAAGCACAACAAGCTGAAGCTCGACCCGAGCCGCAACGATCACCTGCGCGTGACCTTCCACGACTCCTGCAACCCGGCCCGCGGCATGGGCCTGCTCGAGGAGCCGCGCTACGTGCTCAAGCACGTGTGCAACAACTTCTTCGAGATGCCCCCGGCGACCATCCGCGAGCAGACCTTCTGCTGTGCGGGCGGCTCCGGCCTGAACACCGACGAGATCATGGAAATCCGCCTGCGCGGCGGCCTGCCCCGCGGCAACGCCCTGCGCTACGTGCAGGAAAAGCACGGCGTCAACCTGATGGCCTGCATCTGCGCCATCGACCGGGCGACCCTGATCCCGCTGGCCGATTACTGGGCTCCCGGCGTGACCATCGCAGGCACCCACGAGCTGGTCGCCAACGCCCTGGTCCTCGAAGAGGGCGAGGTCCGCACCATGGACATGCGCCAGGAACCCCTCCCCGGCTTCGAGGACGAAGAAGACGACTGGACGCCCCCGACCAAGGAGGATGCATAAATGAAAATGTACAATGGATTTGCGATCGTCGCAGGGCTGGTCATCTTCTTCGCCATGCTGACCGCGCCGTTTGCGCTCGGGACCATGACCAAGCAGTACAAGGAGCCCGAGCTCAAGCTGCCCAAGGGCGAGAAGGAGTGCGTCGAGGCCACCGAATGGATGCGCAACAATCACATGCAGCTCCTGAACGAGTGGCGCGACTGGGCCCTGCGTGACGGCAAGAGGACCTACACCAACCACGCTGGCAAGGAGTTCACCATCTCCCTGCAGAACACCTGCATGAAGTGCCACAACAGCAAGGCCGACTTCTGCGACAAGTGTCACAACGACGCGGGTGTCTCTCCCTATTGCTGGGATTGCCACGTTCAGCCGGAGGGTTTGAAATAATGAAGAACAGCAGAAGAACCTTCATCAAGCTTGCCGGTATCGCTGCCGCCGGCCTGGCCGTGGCCCCGAAAGCGGCCCTGGCCTCGAGCGGCGGACACTCCCCGGTCAAGGCCAACGCCACGGCCGTGCATGCCGAGCACTGGGCCATGGTCATCGACACCACCAAGCTGCACACCGCCGAGGCCATCGACAAGCTGGCCGCGGTCTGCCACCACATCCACAACGTGCCCAAGATCGAGGGCAAGCAGGAAGTGAAGTGGCTGTGGCACGACACCTATGCGCATACCTTCCCCGAGCAGGAGAACCCGCACCTGGCCGAAGAGGTCCACGAGCGCGTCTTCCCGCTGCTGTGCAACCACTGCGAGAACCCGCCGTGCGTGCGCGTCTGCCCGACCAAGGCGACCTTCCAGCGGCCCGACGGCATCGTGGCCATGGACTACCACCGCTGCATCGGCTGCCGCTACTGCATGGCCGGCTGTCCCTACGGCTCCCGTTCGTTCAACTGGGGCGAACCCCGGCTCGGCCTGGACACGGCCAAGCTGAACCCCGAGTTCCCCACCCGCATGCGCGGCGTCGTCGAGAAGTGCAACTTCTGCGTCGAGCGGCTGGCCGTGGGCAAGCAGCCCGCCTGCGTGGAGGCCTCGGAGGGCGCCATGTACTTCGGCGACCTGAAGGACCCGGATTCCGAAGTCCGCAAGGTGCTTCGCGAGAAGTTCACCATTCGTCGTAAACCCTCGGCAGGCACTGAGCCCAGTGTTTACTACATCATTTAGGAGGAATCGGAATGCTTGAATTAGCTCTGAAAGGTTCCAAGAGATACTACGGCTGGATCGCGTTCCTCCTGGTTCTCATCGGCATCGGCTCCATAGCCTACCTCAATCAGATCCTGGTCGGCCTGAAGATCACCGGCATGAGCCGGGACGTGTCCTGGGGATTCTACATCTCCCAGCTCACCTACCTGGTCGGCCTGGCCGCCTCCGGCGTCATGATCGTGCTGCCCAACTACTTCCACTCCTACAAGTCCAACAAGCACATGGTCATCTTCGGCGAATTCATGGCGATCGCCGCCTGCATCATGTGCATGCTGTTCGTGGCCGTGGACGTCGGGCAGCCCACCCGCATGCTGAACGTCATACTGCATCCCACCCCGAACTCCATTCTGTTCTGGGACATGACGGTTCTCATGGGCTACCTGTTCCTCAACCTGCTCGTGGGCTGGACCTGCCTGCAGGCTGACCGGGTCCACCTGCCCCACCCGCAGTGGCTCAAGCCCTTCATCTACATATCGATCCTGTGGGCCTTCTCCATCCACACCGTGACCGCGTTCCTGTACCAGGGCCTGCCCGGCCGCCACTACTGGCTGACCGCCATCCTGGCCGCCCGCTTCCTGGCGAGCGCGTTCTGCTCCGGTCCCGCGATCCTCTTGCTGGTCCTGATGATCACCGAGAAGGTCACGACCTTCAAGATGGCCAAGAACGCCCTGAGCACCCTGGTGAAGATCATCATGTACGCCATGTGCATCAACATGTTCTTCTTCATGTTGGAAATCTTCACCTCGTTCTACTCGAACATCCCGGGCCACATGCACCCGATCCTGTACCTGTTCGCCCACGCGGACCCGGGTCTGGTGGCGTTGATGTGGACCTTCCTCACGTTTGCGGCGATCTCCATCACCCTGCTGGTGACGCCCAGGTTCCGCAACAACCTGAAACTGCTGCCCTACACCCTGGTCATCCTGGTCATCGCCACCTGGTTGGACAAGGGCCTGGGCCTGCTGATCGGTGGTTTCAACCCCACCCCGTTCGAGACCGTCACGCCGTACTGGCCCACCGCGCAGGAATTGCTGGTGTCCATGATGGTCTACGCCATCGGCGCGCTGATCGTGACCGTGCTCTTCAAGATCGCCACGAGCGTCAAGGAAGAGGTTGGCCATTCCCAGCGGATGGCCTGCGGCTGCTCCACCGAGGACGCCTGCGACTGCACCGAAGAAGAGGCCCCTGCCGAGGCCTGATGATCGGCACAGCCTGGCCGAACAACGTCACCTCGCTAGGCTCAAGGCTGCAACAGGGCCGCTCCGGAAACGGAGCGGCCCCTTTTTTGTGTCCACCGCCCGGACCGCCTTCCCGGCGCTGGCCCGGTCCGTCCCATACCTGTTCAGGCATTGTGCGGAAACGCGCAAGGTCGATCCGTGTTGCGCCAATGCCACGGGCATGGCATAGTGCCATTCCTTTTTCCGGCGGCAAATACGGGAAGGGGTCGGCGCGCCGCGCCGGGCACTCAATCGAACTGCGAGGCAAGCATGAACATCGGACAGTACACCTTTGAGGAATTCAAGCAAAAGGCCAAGGAATTTCACGGCTATCCCGCTCCGGGCCTGCTCATCGGCGGGTACATGGTGGAGGCGGCCAAGGCCCGGCTGCCCGAGGGCACCCTGTTCGAGGCCATGGTCGAGTCCGGCAAGTGCCTGCCCGACGCGGTCCAGCTCCTGACCCTGTGCTCCACGGGCAACAACTGGATGAAGGTCAAACTGCTCGGGCGCTACGCCGTGTCCCTGTACGACAAGTTCACGGGCAAGGGGTTCCGGGTGGCCATCGACCAGGAGAAACTCAAGCTCTGGCCCGAGATCCACGACTGGTTCATGAAGGAGAAGCCGAAGGCCGAGCAGGACACGGAACGGCTCTTCCGCGAGATCGAGGAGGCCGGGGACACCATCTGCTCCATCCGGCCCGTGACCATCGCCAAGAAATACCTCGGCCACGGCCACATGACCACCATCGACGTCTGCCCGGTCTGCGGCGAGGCCTACCCCAGTTCGGACGGCTCCATCTGCCGGGGCTGCCAGGGCGAGGCCCCCTATGAATCCATGGAGGGGGCCGTCTGCGCCGACGACGCCCCGGACCTCAAGGTCATGCCCGTGGAACAGGCCGTGGGCCGGAAGGCGGTCCACGACATGACCGGCATCCGGCCCGGCGAGTCCAAGGGACCCATCACCAAGGCGGGCGACATTCTCGGCATCGGCGACGTCTGCCGGTTGCAGCGCATCGGCAAGTTCAACGTCTACGACGCCGAGGCCATCCCCGGCGACGAGTGGGTCCACGAGAACGACGCGGTCAAGGCGTTCGCGAAACGCATGGCCGGGCCGGGCATCACCTATGACGCCGATCCCGAGGAGGGCAAGATCAACTTCTTCGCCGACCGCGACGGCATGCTGTCCATCGACCTGGACGCCCTCTCCCGGTTCAACCTCTCCCCGGACGTCATGCTGGCCACCCGGCACGACGGCTCGCTCATGCCCAAGGGCAAGGGCGTGGCCGGGACCAGGGCCATCCCCCTGTACATCTCCCGCGACCGGTTCTCGCGCGCCCTGACCGCGCTGGGCGAGGGCCCGGTCCTGTCCGTGCTGCCGCTCAAGGCGGCCAAGGTCGGCATCCTGGTCACCGGCACCGAGGTCTTCCAGGGGCTCATCGAGGACAAGTTCATCCCGATCATCTCGTCCAAGGTCATCAAGCTCGGCTGCACCGTGCACATGACCGACATCGTGCCGGACGAGCGCGAGGCCATCACCAACGCGGCCAAGGCCATGCTCAACGGCGAGTGCGATCTGATCGTGACCACGGCGGGCATGTCCGTGGACCCGGACGACGTGACCCGCGCGGCCCTGGTGGACGCCGGGCTGCACGCCGACCACTACGGCGTGCCCATGCTGCCCGGCACCATGACCCTGGTGGGCAAGCTCCGCAAGGCGGACATCATCGGGGTCCCGGCCTGCGCCCTGTTCTACAAGACCACGGCCTTCGACGTGGTCCTGCCCCGCGTGCTCGCCGGGCAGGAGCTGCGCCGCAAGGATCTGGCGCGGCTGGGCGAGGGCGGGTTCTGCATGAACTGCAAGACCTGCTCCTTCCCCAAGTGCCCCTTCGGCAAGTAGCCGGGACCGAACCCTTCACGCGAAAAAAGGCCGCCCTTCCGGGCGGCCTTTTCCGTCTTTTCCATACGGCGACGTCCGCCGACGCCCCCTAGTCCACGCGCAGCTTCTCGGGCATCTCGGGCATGGCGCCGGGCTGGCCGCAGACCCAGGCCGCCACCCTGGCGGCATGGCGGTTGATGCGGTCCAGGGGCCATCCCTTGAGGCGGCCGAGGACCAGGGCCGCAGTGAAGGCGTCGCCCGCCCCGATGGTGTCGACCACGTCCACGGGCTCGCCGGGCAGGTCGGAAACCTCGTCCGGGGCGAGCAGCAGGCTGCCCCTGTCGCCACGCGTGAGGACCGCGAGGCCGAGCCCGTGCCGCTCCATGAGCGCGTGCAGGGCGGGCCGCTCGCCGCGCGGCAGGTCGAACAGCCGGGTCACGGTGTCGAGCTCCGCGTCGTTGATCTTGAGCACGTCGGCCGCGTCCAGGGAGGCGGCGATGCGCTCCGGGGTGTAGAAATCCTGGCGCAGGTTGATGTCGTAAACCTTGAGGGCCTTGTCCGCCCCGGCCAGGAAGCGGTGGATCGCCTTGCGCGAGACCTCGGCGCGCTGGGCCAGGGTGCCGAAGCAGACCGCGTCCGCGTTGGCGGCCAGGGTCAGGGCGGCCTTGTCCAGGGTCAGGAAATCCCAGGCCACGTCGTCGGGAAAGACGTAGGTGGCCACGCCGTGGGCGTCCACCCGGGCGTCCACCGTGCCCGTGGGATGGTCCGGGTCCAGGGACACGGCGTCGATGTTCAGCCCCCGGCAGACAAGCAGGGACAGGGCCTCGCGGCCCAGGTCGTCGTCGCCCACCCTGGACACGGGCACCCCGGCCCCGCCCAGGGCGTTGACGTGATAGGCGAAGTTGGCGGGCGCGCCGCCCAGCAGGCGGCCCTGCGGCAAGACGTCCCAGAGAATCTCCCCCAGTCCCACGGCGAGTATCGGCTGCATGGCTACCCCGCTTGCTCCACGATCCGTTTGAGACGCGCCAGGGCCCGCTCGCGCAGGGGCGAGGCCGAGGACGCGGTCCGTTCCAGAAAGGCGATCAGATGGTCCAGGGCCTCCCCGCTCAGGGGGCGGTCCGGGCCGAGCCACTCCTCCCAGGCCTCGAACCCGCGCTCGAAGCAGTCCAGGGCCTCCGCCTCCCGCCTCCGTTCATCCAGGAACAGGGCCAGGTCGCACAGAGCCCGGCCGGTCTCGGGATGGTCCTGACCGAAGACGCGGCTGCGGACGTCCACCCCGGCGCGGAAATGGGTCTCGGCTTCGTCGTCCCGGCCCAGCCCCCGGCAGAGACGCCCGACCAGGTCGTGGGCCGCGGCGGTCTCGGGATGGTGCCCGCCGTACAGGTCCGTGGTCAGGGCCAGGCAGTCCTGGGCCAGACGCAGCCCCTCGGCGGACCGGTCGAGCGCATCCAGGAGCAGGGCCTTGTCGTGCAGGCAGGCGGCCCGGGCCGGACCGCGCTCCTCGCCCGCCGCGCGGAGCACGTCCAGGCAGCCGTCCAGGGCGGCTTCGGCCCCGGCCGCATCGCCGCGCTCCCAGAGAACCAGGGCCAGGCCGTTCAGGACCGGGGCCGTGGCCGGATGGTTGGCGGTAAAGATCTCGCCCTGCAGGTCCAGGCAGGCCCGGAAGGCCGCCTCGGCCCGGACCAGGTCCCCTCCGGCCCGGTAGACCGTGGCCAGCCCCTCGAGGTCGGCGGCGATATCCGGGTGATGGCCGCCCTTGACGGCCACGTCCACGGCCATGGCCGCCTCCAGGAGCTCTGCGGCCTCCCGGTGGCGGCCCTGGAAATGGAGGGAGAAGCCCGCCTGGTGCAGGACCCGGTTGGCGGCGGCCGTGGGCACGCCGGGATCAACGGCCAGGTCGCGGCAGGCCAGGACGTGGGGCAGGAGCCACTCGGTCAGGGGCCAGTTCTGCGGGTCCGCGTCGGGCAGGGACAGGTTCAGGGCGTAGACGGCCCGCCCGGCCCACTCGGCCGTCTGCTCGCGGTCGAGCCCGGCGCGCAGGGCCGCGCGCACGTCCCCGGGCAGGGCAAAGGCCTGTTCGTCCGCGTCCGCCTCCACCAGTCCCCGGTTGACCAGGGGGTCCATGATGGCCGTGGCCGCGAAAAAGGCGGCCGCCGGATTGACCAGGGCCGGGTTGTGCGGGGTGCCGTCCACGGACAGGACGAAGTCGTAGGGCAGGGGGGAGTCGGCCAGCATGGCGGCCATGTACAGGGTCTCGGCCCCGCCGGGGGCCTCCCGCTCCACCTCCCGGACCAGGTCCAGGATGGCCCCATGGGTGCGGGCGTCGGATGTCTCCGTCACAACGTGCTCCTTGGTTGGAAATCCTGATCTGCCTATCCGGTTTGCCGGGGGAATTCAAGGCGGCGCGCGAAAAAGGGCGCTGCCCGGACCGGCCGGACAGCGCCCCGGAAGGCTCGGATGACTCCGCCTAGCGCTTGATGGAGATGAGCGTGTTCAGCATGGAATCCGCGGTGGTGATGACCTTGGTGTTGGCCTGGTAGCCGCGCTGGGTCAGGATCATGTTGGAGAACTCCGTGCTCATGTCCACATTGCTCTCCTCCAGGGAGTTCTGGTTGATGATCCCGCGCCCCCGGTCCCCGGCCGTGCCGACCATGGCCGTGCCCGAGGCCTCGGTGGCCACGAAGTTGGTCCCGCCGTCGCGCCTGAGCCCCCACGGACTGTTGAACTTGTAGACCGCCACCTGGTACAGCTCCTCGGTCTGTCCGTTGGTGAAGTGGCCGCTCAGGATGCCCTCCTCGTCCACGCTGACGTAGTTGAGGTAACCCCAGGTATAGCCGTCCTGGATGTTGTACAGGGTGGCGGACGGCAGGTCGTAGCTGGTGGTCACGCGGGCGTCGCGGTTGGTGGCGTCCAGGCCGGGGAGCGCGTTCACATTGGTGCCCACGGCCGCCGCGTTGCTGGCCCCGCCCGTGGTCCAGGAGGCGGTGTCGGAATTGATCCCGAAATCGTAGGCGATGGTCGAGACCCCGCCCGTGGCCGCGCCGTTGCTGCCGAAGAGGTAGTTGAACTGCGGCAACCCGTCGTCGCTGAAGGTGGCCGGGACCCAGGAGGACAGGCTGGTGCCGCCCGCCGCCGAGGTGCCCGCCGGGTCCAGGGTGAAGGCGGACTGGTCGATGAGCGCACCCTGGGCGTTGAAGGTCAGCACCCCCAACCCCGCCAGACCGGCCGCCGAAGTGCCGAAGGCCGCGGACGCGTCCGAGTCCTCGGGCATGGCGATGAGATATTCCCAGTAGGAGTAGCCGGGCACGGCGTTGGACAGGTTGGTGGTCTCCACCGGGTCGAAATAGATGTTCATCTCGTAGCTGTTGCCGTCCTCGTCGTACACGTCGATGGCCGTGGAATACTGCGGCAGGCCGTCGCCGAAGGGCGAGGCCGCGTTGCTCTGGTTGGCGGTGTACGCCTCCAGCATGGCGAAGAACGGGTTGTCCTCGTTGGAGATCTGGCTGGCGGCCGAATGGTCGAGCCGGGTGACGACCTCCACCGAGGTGGTGGCGAAGGGCTGGGAGCGGACCACGCGGGCGGTCTGGCCGTCCACGTCGACGTCCTCGTAGGGCAGCTGCACGTCGGACACGGCGGTGGCCCACTCGCCGGTCTCCCGGTCGTAGGCGAAGCCCTGGAGCCGGTACCCCTCCGAGTTGACCAGGTAGGCCTCGTTGTCGAAGCGGAAATCCCCGGCCCTGGTGTAGTGCGACGCCCCCCGGATGGTCCCCGAGGGGTCGTTGACCCCGAAGAACCCCTGGCCCGAGATGGCCAGGTCCGTGGCCTCGGTGGTCTCGGACAGGGCGCCCTCGGTGAAGATGCCCCGGATGGCGGACACGGCCACGCCCATGCCCATCTGGTTGATGCGCACGTCGCCGTTGTCGTACAGGGCGCCGCCCGTGGCCACCTGCTGGCTGATGAGGTCGCCGAACAGGATGTCCGAGCGCTTGTAGCCGATGGTGTTGACGTTGGCCAGGTTGTTGGCCAGGACCGACATGCCCTGGCTGTGGGCGATCACGCCGGTGGCGCCCACGTACATGCTTCCGAAACTCATACTTCCTCCGATCCGGCGCGGGCCGGATGCGCGGGAACCGCCGGGATACCCATTCCCGGCAAGAAATTCCCAAGTCCTTCTCGGAAACATTAAGAGCAAGGGACGTGCCACAGAGAAAACTTTATCTTTCCGAAGGGAAAGCCCGGCCGGGGCGCGGCACATCCTGCCGGACGCCCGGTCCCCATGCCGCGAGGCCCGGCCGGACGGGACCGGACGGACCGGGGCCGAACATGTTTCCCTTGCCAGATACCGGCGCCGCGCGTAGTCTTGCGCGACTTTGCGATCAGAGTGACAGCAAACGAAACTAATGGAGATATAGTAATGAAACGGATTCTTCCCCTGCTCTTCGTCGCCCTCCTGGCCCTGGGACTGAGCGCCTGCAACCAGGAGCCGTCGGCCAAGATCGGCATCGTGGACGAGGCCGCCGCCTTCAAGGACAACAAGCTGGCCACCGAGGCCATGGCCCACCTCCAGGAGATGGGCAAGCCCCTCCAGGAAAAGGCCGAGGCCGCGTACAAGGCCATGCAGGCCAACCAGACCGAAGAGACCGTGGCCGCCTACAAGCTGGCCATGGGTGAACTCCAGAACACCATGACCGCCGAGCAGCAGCGCATCGTCGGCATGGTCGACGCCAAGTTCAACGAGGTCCTGGAGACCTACCGCAAGGAAAAGGGGCTGACCGCCATCCTGAGCAAGCAGGCCGTGATCGCCTCCGACGATGCCGTGGACATCACCAAGGACATCGTGGCCGCCATGAACAAGGTCACCATGGACTTCTCCCTGCCCGAGGCCCCCAAGGCCGAGGCTCCGGCCCCGGCGGCCGAACAGGCCGCTCCGGCGGCTGCGCCCGCCCCGGCTCCGGCAGCGGACCAGGCCCCGGCCAAGGCCGCGGAATAGCCCACCCCGACACGCCACAAAAAAAGGCCTGTCCACCCCACGGTGGACAGGCCTTTTTCCGTTCCGGCACACGGCTCAGCCGAGGTTCCGGAAATCGAGCATGCGTTCCCTGGCCATGTCCAGCTTGCCGGTGAACGCGTCGAGCTTTTCGCGGACCCGGTCCAGGTTCCCGTCCCGCCCGGCATATTCCATTTCCAGGGCCAGCCCGACCAGGACGTCGGCGCGGACCACGCCGCACATGCCCTTGAGCGAGTGGGCCAGCTTGGTCGCCTGGACCGCGTCCCCGCCGTCCAGGGCCTCGATCAGCTCGGCCACGCGCCTGGGGCAGTCCTCGAGAAAGGCGTCGATGAGTTCCACGCCCAACTCCCGGTCGTGGGCCAGACTGGCCAGAAACTGCTGGCTGTCGAACAAATCCCGCATGATACTTCCCCTTCCCTTGCAAGTCCCCATGCGCGTTTCAACGTACCATCCGTGAATGGGCTTGGAAAGGGATTTCCGGGACATGCGGGGGACGAGGACGGCAATTTTGCCCAAAAACCGGGCTGGATCGCCGAAAATCGCGCCTTTCGGTCTACAGACAGGTGCAGGACCCGCCGGACAGCCGGTCCCAGCGTCCCTGGCGGAAGGCGAGCAGGATCTCCTGCACGGTGCGGTCCCGGCAGCCGCGCAGGCACAGGCGGACCGCCTGGTGCCGGAACCCCTCGGCCACACGCCGGGCGTGGGAGCCGTGGGAACGCACCCAGACGTCGGCCTCGGGCGCGACGGAGCGGATGCGGCCGTAGGCCTCCTCCCCGCCCAGGCCGCCCAGCTGCGGGGCCGCCACCACCGTGGGACGGGTCAGGGCCAGGGTCCCGCGCCGCCCCAGGAACGAAAGTTTGGATTCGCCGCACAACAGCGCGCCGCACTCGGCGTCGCCGTAGCGGAAGACCAGGCCGGACGCGGACGCCCCCAGCCGCCTTACCGCCTGGAACACGGCCGGGGCCGACACGCGGGCCGGTGCGCCCTCCCCCCGGCCGGGCCGGACCGGATCGGAAACGCCTTCCCGGCCTTCCGGGACGGGCAGGCCGTTCAGGCACATGACCGGATGCCGGGGCACCAGACGCTCCTCGAGCCGCCCGGTCTGCCGGAACCAGCGCACCCGGACCCCGCCCCGGAACAGCAGTCCCTGGACCGCCACGGCCAGGGCCAGGACGCCCGCCATCTCGCGGGCCGCCGCGTGCGTGGACACGGCCAGCCCCTCGGCCCGGCAGGCCAGCAGCCGGGCGCAAAGCACGGCCCGCGTACCGGGGTCCACGTCAGCGGCGCGGCTCAGGCCGTCCAGGCAGAGGGACAAAAGCTCGCCGCCCCCCCGGTTCGCGGTCCCGGCCAGGAGCATCTCGGTGACCGAGGCAAAGGCGGACTCCGGCGTGAGGGGCCGGGGCCGGACCGGCAACCGGCCCGTGCACGCGGCCGCCCCGAGCAGGGCCATGGTCGCGCCCGCGCTCAGGTCCCCGCCGCCCACCGGAGGCAGGGTGTCGGGCACGGGAAAGGACGCCTCCACGGGCACGGGCCAGCCGCAGCGGACCAGCCAGTCCGGGAAGCCGCCGTCGAACGCGCCCGCCGCCCCGGCCAGGTCGAGCAGCCCCTCGGGCAGCCAGTACTCCCCCACCGGGTAGTCGGCGTCCATGAGATCCAGGATGCCGCCCAGCCGCTCGGGCGACGCGGACGTGCACACCGCCGCCCGAATCCTGCCCACCCGCCGCTCGCGCAGCAGGCGGGGCAGTCGCCCGGTCAATCCGCCCCCGTCGAAGAGATAGGCACCACGCCGCGTGGACAACAGGCAGGCCTCGCCCCGGTCCACCGGGAGCACTCTGAATAGCGTCGAATCCATTTGTTTCCTTGATGAAATGAGATTACCGCCAGAATTTCGATTCCACTATATTCAAAGCGGTTTTCTATATCAAGAAATAATTTTATGGAAAAAATGCACCCTGCCGCAACAGGCTGTTTTTCCTGGTCTCTCTTTTGACACATGCGAGGAATCGAAAGAGCGATATTCAAACTTTTCCCATTAATTCAGCATATTGTACGTGACGGGTCCGGGTCTTGCACCGGAAAGACTTAGGCGTTGACAAGGTTTTGACCGATCATTATATGCCTCGGACCTGAAAACGACAACGGAGCAATCCTGTATGCGAATACTCTTCAATTACACGATCACCCCGGTCCTGTGCGCGGCCCTGGTGATCATGGCCGTGGTGGTCGTCGTCAAGCAACAGAAGATCGACGACCTGTCCCACCGCCTGGTACTGGCCCAAAAGACGGCCGAAGCGCGCAAGGTCATGGTCGAGGAGGTCCGCCTCCTGCAAAAGGCCAAGATGTCCCCGGTTCGCACGGTGACCGTGACCGCCTACAATCCCTCCACCGACCAGTGCGACGACGACCCGCTCATGGCCGCGTCCATGCGCAAGGTCCGCACCGGCACCATCGCGGTATCCCGCGACCTCTTCGACCAGGGCTGGGTGTTCGGCCGCAAGGTCCGCATCGAGGGCCTCGGCATCTTCGAGATCAACGACCTCATGAACAAGCGCTATCATCAGCGCATCGACATCTTCATGTGGGACGAATCCCAAGCCCGCGAGTTCGGGCGCAAGAACATCAAGGCGGCGCTGCTCGATATCTAGCCCGAGCGGCTGCGGAAGTAAGGGCCCCGTACGGGGCCTTTTTCATTTCTTGCGCCCGAAACAACAGCGGCTCGGGAGAGCCGCTGTTCGGGGCTCCGCCCCGAAAACGCACCAAAGAAAAAGGCAAGTGCCCTGCTCGACACATGGTCGGGCAGGGCACTTGTTTTTTGCAAGGTGTACGCACCACATAATATGAAGGGGATCGGAGCGATTCTCTTCTCCCCGCCGCACTTCCGGCCTCGGGATAGGCTTTCGAGAGTGGTGCAGCTGTGCATTTTCTTCCTGGGGGCTTTCACCGCAGCGTATTGCGGCATACGTGAGGATGAAAGCCCCCTGGAAAAAATGTGCAGATGCGCCGCTATCGGAAGCCGCCTCCCGTCCCTAACTACTCCAGCCAATCGATCTCGACGGTCTTCCTGGTCGGTATCCGCTTGTAGCGGTACTTCGGATAGCCGAGCATCAGCGCGGCGTACACCCCGTGTCCTTCCGGGATGCCCAGTTCCCTGCGGATGTTGCAGCAGCCCTCGGCGACCTCCATGAGAAAGCCGGCCCAGCAGGCGCCCAGGCCGTGGGCGTGGGCCGCGAGTTCGAGGTAGGCGGCGGCCAGGGCGCAGTCCTCGGCCGGGTTGAAGCCGTCCTCCGGGGCGTGGGCCACGGCCACGTGGGGCGCGCCGTGCAGGATCTTGTCCACGCCGCGCGCCCAGTTCTTGACCACGCCGGGCATGATGGAGTTGGTGGCCATGTACTCAACGGTCATGCCCGCCAGCCGCCGGGTGGCCTGGGGCGTGCGGGTCACGATCCAGTGGGCGGGCTGGCCGTTCTTGGCGCTGGGCGCGAACGCGGACACGGAGAAGAGGTGGTTGAGGACCTCCTCGGGCACGGGCTTGTCCCGGTAGGTGCGCACCGAGCGCCGCCCGGCCAGGAACTGGTCGGCCTGGGCCGGGGTCAGCTTCAGGTCGCGGTCGAGGGCGACGCACTGGGCCGGGGCCAGGCCCGGGGTCACGGCGGGCATCTCGGGCAGGGTCACGGCCCCCACCGGGCAGACCGCCACGCAGTGGCCGCAATTGATGCAGGTTTTTTTGGCGGCGGGTCGGAGCTTGGGAAAGCCCTCGCGGTCCTCGACGATGAGGTCGAAGGGACACTCGTCCAGACACGCGCCGCAGCGCTTGCAGATATCCTTGTCGGCAAACATGTGTGCTCCTCGGGGGGGCTGCCCGGCGGACCGGGGAAAATCGGGCGGAACCGGGCTACTTCCTCGCGGCCTCGGCAATGGCCGGGATGGCCTCGTACATGACCCCGCGCAGGGCCTCGGCCAGGATGTCGGCCTCGGAGGAATAACCGGGCACGACCACGTCCTCCACCTCGCTGGTGTACTTCTCGGTGTACACGGTCTCGTCCTCGCGCATGACCTTGATGCGCACCGAGACGCGGCCCTTGTAGGTGGTCACGCCGGTCTGGTTCAGGGTCAGCTCCAGGACCTCGCCGGTGACGACCAGCTTGTCGTCGGGCGTGAGGGTGGCGGTCCGGTACTTGGGCTTGCACCCGGCGTTCTCCAGCTCGTCGAACAGGGCCCAGCCCACCCACTCGGCCACGTCGGACAGGGTGGTGATGGTCTCCTTGTCCGTGGTCTTGCCCAGGGCCGAGGCGGGCCGCTTGTCCTCGAAACGGTAGACCGTGATCTCGCCCACGCACGGCGTGTCGGTGGAGATCAGGGCGTATTTCAGCTTGACCGCGTTGCCCGCCGCGCATCCGGCGGTCAGCAGGGCCAGGGCCAGGACCGGAAGCACCAGCCGTTTCATATATGTCTTCATCGCGTTCATCTCCATCAGATTTGGTCGCCCGTGGCGGGCGGTTCCTCGGTTGCCGGGGGCGTGTCGTCCAGCTGGGACTCCATCTTGTCCAGGAGCTTGCGGGTCAGTTCCATGAGCCGGTCGAGATTCTCACCCACGAAGCTCTTGGCCTTGGCGTCCAGTTCCTCGTCGGAGGGGGCGGCGCCGGACCCGGCGTCCCCGCCGTCCCCGGAACGATCCTTGTCCGCTTCGAGCAGGGCGCGGATGTCCTCGAGGTTCCCGCGCACGCGGGCCAGTTCCTCGCGCAACGCTTTGTCGCGCGCGGCGGCCTCCTGCTCCAGGGACTTGACCTGGGCCTCCAGCCGATCCACGCGCTCCGCATCGGGACCGGGTCCCGAGCAGGCGAACAGGGCCAGAACCAGGGCGAGTGCAGCCAATCGTTTCATGGGCGCCTCCTTCGCATGGCTTCCGATACCACAACCCCTCGCGGGCTGACAATGCGCAAGGACGGTCCCGGACGGCCATCCCGCTCCTTGCCTTTCGCCCGTAAATCCGTACAATGCGTTCACGGTTGCTTCCATATCCGCAGAGAGACGACATCGGCAATGAACACACTGCGCGCCCTGACATTCCTGATCGTCCTGGCGGCCGCGGCCATCCCGGCCATGGCCTCCGACTACGCCCAGGCCCCCCACCCCACCGGCTTCCGAGGCCTGGCCTGGGGCACTGCCCTGTCCGAGACCCAGGGGCTGGTCCCGGTGCAGGAGCCCGGCTTCGAAAACACCTACTTCAAACGCGACGAGCCCAAGACCTTCGGCAAGGCCGACATCCTGTCCGTGGCCTACTACTTCCGCCAGGACAAGCTCTACCGCGTGGGCATCGCCTTCAAGGGGCGGGTCAACCAGTTCTTCCTCAAGGACATGCTCATGCAGCGCTACGGCATGGGCCGGGGCATCGGCTTCCGCTACGGCTGGATGTGGCCCGATTTCTCCATCGAACTGAACTACGACAACGACAAGGACAGCGGCAGCCTCTACTACACCTTTGAAGGCGCCCTGCAATAATCCGCCCCATGGACCGTTCCGCCACCGCACGACCCACGGCGCGCCACAAGGCGCTGTACGCCTTGAGCGTCGCGGCCCTGGCCCTGCTCCTGTGCGCCTGCTTCGGGGTGGTCTACAGCCTGCGCCTCCATCCGGACGCGGACCGCGACCGGCTCCTGCACCTGGCCTACCTGTGCATGGCGGGTGGGTTCCTGGTGCTCGCGGCCCAGGGGCTGCTGGTCTTCAAGAAGATTCTGGCCCCCATGGGCCGGGACGCGGCCCGCGCCGACGAACTGGCCGAGCTGGTGGA
Source organism: Pseudodesulfovibrio mercurii (assembly GCF_000189295.2). Taxonomy (NCBI): domain Bacteria; kingdom Pseudomonadati; phylum Thermodesulfobacteriota; class Desulfovibrionia; order Desulfovibrionales; family Desulfovibrionaceae; genus Pseudodesulfovibrio; species Pseudodesulfovibrio mercurii. The sequence continues at coordinate 2,052,763 of NC_016803.1, forward strand.
GCGGCTGGCGGTCCTGGACTCCCTGACCCAGGCCTACAACCGGGGCAAGTTCGAGGAGATCATCACCCGGGAGCTGGACAACGTCCGGCGCTACGGCCTGGACCTGTCCGGAATCATGCTCGACGTGGACGGATTCCGGGCCATCAACCAGCTCCACGGCTACTACGCCGGCGACCGGTTGCTGGCCAACCTGGCCCACTACCTGGACGCCCAGCTGCGCAGCAACGACTTCCTGTTCCGCTGGCACGGCGGCAAGTTCATCATCCTCTGTCCGCACACGGACATCGACCGGGCGGCCATCGTGGCCGAGAAGATCCGCATGCTCGTGGGGCACAAGCTGTTCGGCGGCAAGGTCCGCATGTTCCTCTCCCTGGGCGTGGTCCAGGCCGAGGAGGAGGACACCGCCGAGACCCTCATGCAGCGGCTCCAGGCGGGCCTGGCCGCGTCCAAGAACGGCGGCCGGAACCAGGTCACCGTGGTCCGCGTCCCGCTCTTTTCCTACTGACCCGGACCCCGTCCGGGGGCGGGTCCGAAGCCTTGGGAACAGTCGCGCCATCCCATTTCCTTTTTTCCCGGTTCTACGCTATATGGTGAGGGCGATAATCAGACACTCCGAACAGGACGGCCCGCAACCATGGCGCAGGACAAGACCACCCACTATCTCAAATACGCCCCCACCAGGGTCCTGCTCCCCTCGGCCCTGATGCTTCTTCTCTTCGCCGGTTCCATCTTCCTCTACCTTCTGCCCTCGGTGGAGACGGCCCTGCTCGACGCCCAGAAGGAAAAGGTCGTGGAGATCACCGACACCGTGGTCGGCACCCTGGTCCACCTGAACGACATGGCCGAGCGCGGCGAGATATCCCTCGACTACGCCCACCGGCTGGGCGCGGAGTTCGTCAAGACCACCCGCTACGGCCCGGAGGCCAAGGCCTATTTCTGGATCACGGACCTGACCCCGCGCATGATCATGCACCCCTACCGGCCCGACCTGGACGGCCAGGACCTGACCGACTACCGGGACCGCGAGGGCAAGCGGATATTCATGGAGTTCCTGCACGCGGCCCGGCGCAACCAGGACGCCTTCGTGGACTACTACTGGCAGTGGCAGGACCAGCCCGAGCGCATCGCCCGCAAGCTCTCCCACGTGCGTCTGTTCGCCCCCTGGGGCTGGGTTATCGGCACCGGCCTGTACACCGACGACGTGCATGCCGAAATCGGCGTGTACCGCAACCACGTGGCCCTGATCTTCCTCGGCATCCTGCTGGCCAGCGCCCTGCTCTCCCTGTACGTGGTCCGCCAGGCGGGCATGACCGAAATGAAGAAGGCCCAGATCCAGGGCCAGCGGGAAAAACTGGTCCGCGTGCTCCAGGAGAGCGAGGAGCGCTACCGGACCATCGCGGACTTCGGCTACGACTGGGAGATATGGATCGGTACGGACAACTCCATCCACTACTGCTCCCCGGCCTGCCAGCGGATCACCGGGTACCCGCCCGAGCGGTTCTTCGAGGACCCCGGCCTGGTCCGGGAGATCATCATCAACGACGACCAGGACGCCTGGGACGCCTATCTGGTGGAGGCCGACTCGGACCGGGGCGACTCGCTCGACTTCCGCATCCTGACCGCGGACGGCAAGGTCCGCTGGCTCGGCGTGGTCGGCCGGTCCGTGTCCGGCATCGGCGGCAAGCCCCTGGGCATGCGCCTGAGCTTCCGCGACATCACCGACCGCAAGACCATGGAGGAACAGCTCCGCCACCAGGCCCTGCACGACCCCCTGACCAACCTGGCCAACCGGACCCTGTGCCTGGACCGACTGGGCCAGGCCATGCGCCGGGCCAAACGGCGCGAGAACTACTTCTTCGCGGTGGTCTTCCTGGACCTCGACCGCTTCAAGATCATCAACGACTCCCTGGGCCACCGCTTCGGCGACATGGTCCTGGCCGAGACGGCCATCCGGCTGTCCGGCGAGATGCGCGGCCTGGACACGGTCTCCCGGTTCGGCGGGGATGAGTTCGTCCTGCTCCTGGACGAGCTGTCCAGCCCCGGCGAGGCCATCCGGATCATCAAGCGCGTGCGCGAGCGGCTGTCCGAGCCCTTCCGCTTCAACGGCAACGAGGTCCAGACCACGGCCAGCTTCGGCATCGTCCTGAGCCCCGTGGTGGACGGCAAGGCCCCGGACGTGCTGCAACACGCCAACATCGCCATGCACCGCGCCAAGGAGGCCGGACGCAACCGCTTCAAGGTCTTCACCGAGCGCATGCTCGAGACCGCCGTGGACCAGCTGACCCTGGAGAACGACATGCGCCGGGGGCTGGCCAACGACGAGTTCCACGTGGTCTACCAGCCGATCATGGACCTGAACGGCTCGGACGTGGTCGGCTTCGAGGCCCTGGCCCGCTGGGACCACCCGGACCGGGGGGCCATCCCGCCCGCCGAGTTCATCCCCATGGCCGAGGAGTCCGGGCTGATCGTCGAGCTGGGCGAGTGGGTCCTGCAACAGGCCCTGCGCACCCTGGCCGGGTGGCGCAACGACACCCCGGGCGTGGACGACATCTTCATGTCCGTGAACCTGTCGAGCAAACAGTTCGCCCGTATCGAGCTGGACAAGATCGTGGTCCGGACCCTGGAGCGGTACGGCCTGCCCCCGTCCTGCCTCAAACTCGAGATCACCGAGTCCTCCATCATGGGCAACCCGGAATCCTCCCTGCGCATCCTGAACCGGCTGCGCAAGGCCGGGGTGCGCTTCTCCATCGACGACTTCGGCACGGGCTACTCCTCCCTGTCCCAACTCCAGCAACTGCCCGTGGACACCCTCAAGGTGGACCGGACCTTCATCTCGCGCATGCGCACCGACCCGGAGAACATGGAGATCGTCAAGGCGGTCATCGCCCTGGGCCACTCGCTGGACCTGAACGTGGTCGCCGAGGGCGTGGAGAACCCGGAACAGCTCTGCTCCCTGCTCAACCTGTCGTGCAACTGCGTCCAGGGGTTCTACTTCCACGAGCCCATGAACGCGGCCCTGGCCCGTGAGATGCTCCGGCAGCGCACCGCCCGGACCGCCGAGGAGACACGAGAAAAGGTTGAGGCCGCCCGGCGCGACTGCAAGCCCGACGAATAGTCCGCCCCCCTCCACCCGCCTATCGTCCGCGCCATCGTCCGACGCGAAAAAGGCCCTGTCCGGCAACACCGGGCAGGGCCTTTTCGGACGGCGCGGGCCGCGTCCGGGACGGACTACTTCGCGCCGCCACCGGCCTGGGGGCCATACTTGTCCACGAACCAGCGCACCTGGCGGCAGACGCCCATGAGCAGGTTGAACTCGTTGCGCTTCAGGTTGATCTTGCTGAAGAAACGGCGCACCGGGAGCATCCAGTAGTCCGGGTTGTCGTCCTTGAGAAAGTCGATGGCCAGCAGGGTCTCCTGGAGGTTGCCGAACAGGGCCTCCTGCTCCTTGATCGTGGTCGGGCGCTCCTCGGGCGGGCCGTCCGGCACGAAGGGACCGGCCAGCGAGCGCTTGAAGCACTCGTACAGGACCACGACCACGGCCTGGGCCAGGTTCAGGGAGGTGTCCTCGCGGCTGGTGGGGATGGTCACCAGCCCGGAGCAGACCGAGGTCTCCTCGTTGGTCAGCCCCTTGTCCTCGGGGCCGAAGACCACGGCCACCCGGCCGCCGGTGCGCAGCCGGTCGTCCACCACGTTCGCCAGGGTCTCGGGGTTCATGATCCCCTTGCGCCAGCCTCCGGTGCGGGCCGTGGTCCCGAAGACGGCGGTGCACCCCTCCACGGCCTGGGCCAGGGTGTCCACGATACGCGCGGACGTGAGGATGTGCCGGGCATGGGCCGTGGCCAGGGGCAGGGCCTTGTCCATGTTGAAGTTGTAGGGATCGACCACCACCAGCCGCGACACGCCCATGTTCAGGCAGGCGCGGGCCGCGGAACCGATATTCTCCGGGTATTTGGGGCGGAACAGGACCACCACGAGTTCATCCAGCATGGCACCCTCCTTGGGCGTTGACGACGAGGCATGTACCACACCCCCCAGGGATGTCAAAACACCCGTCGCGCCCCGCGGGAGCCCCCGTGCGCCGGGGGTTCCCGCCTCCGGAAACATAAGAACCGGTTATGTAAAAGATAATTAATTCAAGCAGTGAGAGTGGCCTCACCGGAGAATTGCGTTGAAATATTTGTCATTCTGTGCAACAAGGGGATACCGGGTGGAATAGTCTTCCCCCCGGGGGTGTGTTTTGCCGCCCATGCAATGTGGGCACGGCGAAAAAAGTTGCGGTCCTTATTAACTTCTGTGGTTCCTTAGGAGGAAACATGAAACGGATCTACATCCTGGCCCTTGCCATTGCCGTATTTTTCGGCATGTCTTTCGACGCGCAGGCCAAAAAGCGCTATGTCTTCGGCGGCGGTCCGGCCGGCGGCACCTTCCAGATCGTGGCCAACGCCATCCAGGTCTTCGCCCCCATCAAGGACAACCCCAACTTTTCCATCAAGGCCCAGTCCTCGGGCGGCTCCACCGAGAACCTGCGCACGGTCAACGCGGGCCGCTGCGCCTTCGGCACCGTGTACGCTGGCGAGGTCTACCTGGGCCGCAACGGCAAGCTGACCGGCGACCCGAACAAGTACGAAAAGGTCCTGACCGTGGGCTACCTCTACGGCGCGCCCGCCCAGCTGGTCATCCGCAAAGGCTCGGGCATCAAGTCCGCCAAGGACCTGGCCGGCAAGAAGGTCGGCGTGGGCAACGCCGGTTCCGGCGCCTTCGCCAACTGCGAGCGGTTCTTCACCCACCTGGGCATCTGGGACAAGATCGAGCGCAACGCCATGGGCTACAACGACGCGGCCCAGGCCTTCGGCAACGAACAGCTCGACGCCTTCTGGCTGCTGACCGCCTATCCGTCCGGGGCCGTGATCATGGCCGCCCAGACCAACGACATCGACCTGGTGGATGTCGGGGCCGACGCGCAGAACTCCGGCTACTACGAGGCCTATCCCTACTTCGGCAAGCTGACCATCCCGGCGGGCACCTACCGCGGGGTGGATCACGACACCCCCTCCTTCTTCGATTCCGCGCTGCTCGTGGCCAACGCCGACGTGCCGGCCGAGGACGTGTACCAGCTCCTCAAGGCCATCTGGTCCGAGGAAGGCCTGAAGCACATGGTCGAGCAGAAGAAGACCTTCAAGGCCATGAGCGTGGCCGACGGTCTCAAGGGCGTGAATCCGGCAGCGACTCCCCTGCACCCCGGTGCGGAGAAGTTCTGGAAGGAAATGGGCGTCCTGAAGTAGGCCCCCGCTCCCGACATCGTGCACGGGCGGGCCGCACGGCCCGCCCGCACCGCGCGTTCCCGGCGGACTCCGGTCCCCGCCGGGCCCGCGCGCAGGAAACCGATCCGCCCCGCACGGCCCGGCCGGTCTTCGGTCACGGCCCTCCGGCCCCCGGCCCGTGCGCCCGGCGCGACACATTTTTCAACCCCCGCCCCCAGCGGGCGGCCGAGAGCGCGCAATGTACGACAAATTAAACAAATTCGAACGGTTTCTCTTCGACTTCCTGTCCGTGGCCATGGTCCTGTTCTACTCCTGGTCGGCCATCTTCGAACCGGCGGCGACCCAGTACCACCGGGGCGTCTACGTGATCATTACGTACATCCTCGTCTTCCTGCTCTACAAGTCCAGGAGCCGGATCATGCGCGTGGTGGACTACCTGCTCATGCTCGCCTCCCTGACCTCCGTGGGCTACTGGATCCTGAACTTCGAGGTCATCAACTACCGCATCGGCCGGGAGGACGACTGGGACAAGGCCATGGCCATGATCGGCGTGCTGATCGGCATCGAACTGGCCCGCCGGGTGGTCGGCAACGTCTTCGTCATCATCGGCGTGCTCATGCTCCTGTTCGGCATGTACGGCGCGCACATGCCCGAGCTCATCGCCCACGCGGGCGCGAGCTTCCCGGACCTGTGCACCTCCATCTTCTACCGCTCGGACGGCGTGTTCGGCATCATGGCCAACGTGCTGGCCACCTACATCATCCTGTTCGTGCTCTTCGGGGCCTTCCTGGAGCAGTGCGGGGCACAGCGGTTCTTCATCGACTGGCCGCTGGCGGCCGTGGGCCACAAGATCGGCGGCCCGGCCAAGGTCTCGGTCATCGCCTCGGGCCTGTTCGGGTCCATCTCGGGCTCGGCCATCGCCAACACCGTGTCCACCGGCTCCTTCACCATCCCGATGATGAAAAAGGCGGGCTTCAAGCCCCACGTGGCCGGCGGCATCGAACCCGCCGCCTCCATCGGCGGCATGTTCATGCCTCCGATCATGGGCGCGGGCGGGTTCATCATGGCCGAGATGACCGGCCTGCCCTATTCGCAGATCATGCTCATCGCCATCTTCCCGGCGTTCATGTACTTCTTCTCCGTGTTCGTCATGGTCCACTACGAGGCCAAGAAAGAGAACATCGTGGGCGAGCGGTACAAGGAAAACGCCATGACCATCTTCAAGCGGGAATGGCTCTACACCCTGCCGCTCATCGGCATCACCATCTTCATGCTGGCCGGCTACTCGCCGGGCTATTCGGCCATCGTCGGCCTGGCCATCTGCATCGGCCTGTCCTTCAAGGACGACACCCAGCGCATCGATCCGACCCTGCTCATCGTCATGGCCTTCATGGTCGTCTGCCCCTGGCTGGTCAAACTGGTCGGCCTGGTGGGCGGCAAGGAGGCGGCCACGGCGCTGCGGCCGTTCATGTCCGGCCGCATCCTCATGCTCTACGGCCTGATCGCGGCCGCCGCGTTCTTCTTCTACCGGAAGAAGAGCCGGTTGGACGACAGCGGCCAGACCTTCGTCGTGGTCGCCACGCTCATGGGCGTCTCCATCCTGATGACCCTGGTCCACACGGTCCCGGCCATGATCAGCCCGGAATTCGCCAAGTCCTTCAACGCGATATTCAACAAGGAAATAATCCTCCTGGTCGGTCTGCTGATCGCCGCGGCGGTCTTCGCCTATCCCAGGGGCGAACGGAACGAACTGCACGGGTTCGTCGTCGCGTCCCGCATGGGCACCATCAACTCGCTCAAGATCGGCGCCACCGTCGGCGTCATCGGCATCATCATCGGCGTATTGACCTACTCCGGCCTGGTGCTGACCTTCGCCGACATCGTCATCGAGCTGGCCCACGGCAACCTGATCTACACCATCCTGCTCATCGCCCTGGCCTCGCTGATCCTCGGCATGGGCGTGCCCGTCACCGCCGCCTACCTGATCACCGCCGTGGTCGCGGTCCCGGCCCTGACCCACCTGGGGGTCAACGAGGTCGCCGCGCACATGATCGTCTACTGGCTGTCCCAGGACTCCAACATCACCCCGCCGGTCTGCATCGCCGCCTTCGCGGGCGCGACCATCGCCGGGGCCAACATGTGGCGGACCGCGTTCACCTCGTTCAAGTTCGCTAAATTCCTCTACCTGGCGCCGTTCCTGTTCGCCTACATCCCGGCGTTCTCCCTGGACGCCTCCGTGCAGCAGATCGTCATCTGGTTCGCCGTCATCACGGTCATCGTCTACGTATACGCCTGGTTCATGAGCTTCATCTGGTTCAAGCCGCTGAAGCGCCTGCTCGGCCTGGCCCCGGCCTGACCGTAACCCACGCAATCACCCCGCAAGGGGCGGCAAGCCGCCCCTTGCGGGATGCCCCCTGGCCCCCCCACCCCCTCTCTCACCATCCCAAACTTTTTGGCGCCGCTTCGCGGGGGGTGTACTATTTAGTAAAATTACATTTTTTACACCACCGTTCCGGCACGCCGCCAACACACCGCCCCCCGCGTTCGCACGGCCCTGCCGAAGGCACACAAAAAGTTTGGGAGGGTCCAGGGAACCCTTTTCAAAGGGTTCCCTGGTCTCCCCGAAGGGGCCGCCGGAGGCATCCCCTTCGCTCCGCTCCTCGCCCCCCCACCCCTGACCTGCCCGGCGGACTGTCGCGAGGGATTATTATTTGCATACGCAGGGGCGTGGTGCGTTGTATTCGCGGACGACGTGTGGCAAAAAGTCGTTCAAACCGGACGCTGCGCCCGACGCGGCGTGAATCCCTCGGTTGCGGAGGTCTGATGTCCCGCCTGGCCGTCATCCTGATTTCGTTGTGCTGCCTGGCCGTTTTCGCGGTCACGGACTGCGCGTGGGACATGCCGGGCGAGGCGCACGCGACGCAACCCGCCAAGGTTCGGACCCTGTTGTTCAACGGCGGTCCGCGCGGCGGGACCTTCAACCACTTCGCCAACAAGATGGCGGCGGTCATCAGCGAGGACGTGCCCGGCCTGGACGTGCTGGCGCGGCAGTCGAGCGGGAGCGTGGACAATCTCCTGGCCCTGTGCGCGGGCACGGCGGACATGGCCATCGCCAATGCGGGCGACGCCTTTCTGGCGCGCACGGGCAAGTTGAACTGCGCGCACAAGAAATACGCCGATGTTCAGGCCCTGGCCTACTTGTACGGAGCTCCGGCGCAGCTGGTGGTGCGTGCGGACTCGGCCATCCACACGGTGCTCGACCTGCGCGGCAAGGTCCTGGCGGTGGGCAATCCGGGCTCGGGCGCGGCCCTGTCGGCCGAGCGGTTCTTCCGCCACCTCAAGCTCTGGGGACGGATCAGGCATCGGTCCGTGGGCTATGCCGAGGCGGCGGCGGACTTCGCCTCGGGCGCGGTGGATGGGTTCTGGGTCCTGGCGGGCGTGCCCAACACGGCGGTCATCGAGGCGGCGGCGGGCGTGCCGGTGCGGCTGCTCGACCTGCACCAGGCGGCCACGGTCTCGAGCTTCTACCAGCTCTATCCCTTCTACTCGCAGGCGACCATCCCGGCCGGGACCTATACGGGCCAGGACGAGCCCGTGCAGACCTTCCAGGACGCGGCCCTGTGGTGCGCGCGCACCGGGCTGGACAGCCGGATCGTGTACGACAGCCTCAAGGCGGTGTTTTCCGAAACCCGGCTCGAAGAGCTGCGCCAGGCCCACGGCGCGGCCCGGGACATGTCCCTCAAGACCGGCATCCGCAGCCTGTCCATCCCCCTGCACCCCGGCGCGGTCCGCTTCTGGGACGAGCACCGGGTGGAGATTCCGCCCATCCTCATGCCCTAGGTCCTATTTTTTCCCCGACCCGTTCGCAGGGGGAAACGGCCCAACCGGCTGATTTGACTGGACGCTCAACCAGACCCCCCGCAATGACCCGCAAACCCTTGCCGTGCAAGGAGAGATACTGCTTGACGGAAATTGAAAAACCCCCGTACCAATGGTCAACTGTATTGCGGTCACACCAGTCTGTCGGGAGGTTTCCGGTCACGGGCCGCGCCGGTCCGTGGGCCACTTTTCCGCTCTTCAACGACTGGGCCATAACTGAATCAAGGGAGGCCTGATCATGGCATTGTTCACCAAGGAAGAAGCGCTCAACTATCACTCCAGCAAACGCAAGGGCAAGCTGGAGGTCATCTCCATCAAACCGTGCAGGAACCAGAAGGACCTGTCCATGGCCTACAGCCCCGGCGTGGCCGAGGCCTGCCGCGCCATCCACGCGGACACGGAAAAGGTCTACGACTACACCAACAAGGGCAACCTGGTGGCGGTCGTGTCCAACGGCACCGCCGTGCTCGGCCTGGGCAACATCGGGCCCGAGGCGGGCAAGCCGGTCATGGAGGGCAAGGGCGTCCTGTTCAAGATATTCTCCGACATCGACGTCTACGACCTGAACATCAGCGCCAAGACCCCGGACGAGGTGGTCGCCTTCTGCAAGCTGCTGGAGCCGACCTTCGGCGGCATCAACCTGGAGGACATCAAGGCCCCCGAGTGCTTCGAGATCGAGACCCGGCTCAAGGCCGAAATGGGCATCCCGGTCTTCCACGACGACCAGCACGGCACGGCCATCATCTCGGCGGCGGGCATCATGAACGCCCTGGAGATCTCGGGCAAGAAGATCGACGAGATCAGGATCGTGGTCTCGGGCGCGGGCGCGGCGGCCATCGCCTGCTCCAACCTGTACGTGCACATGGGCGTCAAGCGCGAGAACATCTTCATGTTCGACTCGCGCGGCCTGATCCACGCCGGGCGCACCGATCTGAACGAGTTCAAGCAGGCCTACGCCCAGACCGAGAACAAGGGAACCCTGGCCGAATGCATGGTCGGGGCCGACATGTTCCTGGGGCTGTCCGTCAAGGACGCCATCAACCAGGACATGGTCAGGACCATGGCCGACAACGCCATCATCTTCGCCTGCGCCAACCCGGACCCGGAGATCACCTACGAGGCGGTCAAGGAAGTGCGCCCGGACATCATCATGGGCACGGGCCGGTCCGACTTCCCCAACCAGGTCAACAACGTGCTCGGCTTCCCGTTCATCTTCCGGGGCGCGCTCGACTGCCGCGCCAAGACCATCAACGAGGAGATGAAGATCGCCGCGGCCGAAGCCCTGGCGCGCCTGGCCAAGGAGCCGGTCTCCCAGGACATCTGCGACGCCTTCGGCGTGGACAAGCTCGAGTTCGGCATCAACTACATCATCCCCAAGCCGCTGGACCCGCGCGTTCTCACCTGGCTCGCCCCGGCCGTGGCCAAGGCCGCCATGGACACCGGCGTGGCCCAGATTCAGCTGGACCTCGACCAGTACGCCAAGGACCTCGAAGCGCGCATGATCGCCTCCAAGGCCCGCACCAAGCTCGTGGTCGATTCCTTCGGGTACGACATCTAGTTGAACCAACGCTTCATATAATTAAGGCCGGACAACTTGCCCGGCCTTTTTTTTGGAATAGCGGATGCCGCTGCGCGGCGATTGTTGGATGATTTCGCCTCCGCCGGGCAGCACCAGCTCTTGGCGAGTCTTCAAGCCTTAGAGATGACAGCCGCGATAGGGTTCGCACCCTTGCATCCCGTTTATACGCCCTGTCGGGCGCGGAGAGCACGCGCGTTGCGCTGGGGGGAGTTGTCCTCTATGCTTTGCATATGGACGAAACCACCATTCAAGAACTGCGCGAACTGGCCGAACAAAACGGCATCGACCCGGACCAGTTGCTGGCCATCGGCGAAACCGACGGGCTGGACCCGGAGCTGCGCCGGGCCGTGGCCGACATCCTCGGCGACGTCACCCTGTTCGGCCAGGCCCTGGACGGCCTGGACCACGACTAGACCATGCCCAGACTGTTCATCGGCATAGGCTTGCCGGACACTTACCGGCAATCGCTCAACGCCCTGACGAAGTGGCTTTCCAAACTTACCGATGCCAGCGTCAACTGGTCCCGGCCCGACACCTGGCACCTGACGCTGAAGTTCCTGGGCGAGACCGAGGAGGCGCGCATTCCGGCCATCCGGGAGGCGCTGGCCGCCATCCATTTTCCCGCCTTCCCCGTGCAGGCCGGGGGCACGGGCGCGTTCCCGGACGCGAAACGCCCCAAGGTCCTCTGGCTCGGCCTGGTCCAGGGCGGGGAGCAGACCGCGACCCTGGCCCGGTCCATCGAGGACGCCTTGACGGCCATCGGCATCCCGCGCGAGAAAAAGCCCTTCCGCCCGCACCTGACCCTCGGCCGCATCAGAAAACCCGCCCCCGGCGACTGGCAACCCATCCTCGACGCTGCGGCCGCACAGGAATGGCCGCCCTTCACCGTCCCCCACTTCACCCTCTGGCAGAGCGTACTCACCCCGGAAGGAGCCATCCACACCCCCCTGGCCGCATTCCCCGCCCAACAAGTTCAACCTCCGCTTTAAAAACGACCAAAAGCGCACGCGCCCACGCGGACGCACGCCCCTGCCGAAGGCACATAAAAAGTTTAGGAAGGAAGAGAGGATGGGGGTCCGGGGGAAGGGGAGAAGGGAACCCTTTTCTCAAAGGGTTCCCTTCTCCCCTTCCCCCGGCCGCCGGAGGCATTCTTTAAACGTCGATCTCCACGCCGATGGGGCAGTGGTCGGAGCCGAGGACGTCGGGTTCGATCCAGGCGCGGACGACCTTGTCCTTGAGTTCCTCGGACACGAAGAAGTAGTCGATGCGCCATCCGGCGTTGTTCTTGCGGGCGTTGAAGCGGTAGGACCACCAGGAGTAGTGGTGCGGGCCGTCCTCGAACAGGCGGAAGGTGTCCACGTAGCCGTGTTCGATGAACTTGTCGATCCAGGCGCGTTCCACGGGCAGGAACCCGGACCGTTCGCTGTTGGCCTTGGGGTTCTTGAGGTCGATTTCCCGGTGCGCGGTGTTGAAGTCGCCGCCGACCACGATGGGCTTGGTCCGGCGCAACGCCTGGGCGTGCTCCAGAAAGGTGTCGTAGAAGCCCATCTTGAAATCCAGCCGCTCGTCCGACATCTGGCCGTTGGGAAAATAGATGTTGAACAGGTGGAAGTCCGGGTATTCGAGATGCAGCACCCGGCCCTCGTCACGGAACCGGTCGTCGGGCAAGCCCGTGTCCCAGCGGATGGGCTCGGGATTGGCGAAGCAGGCCACCCCGGAATAGCCCTTCTTTTTCTTGGACCAGTTCCAGTAGTGGTTGGAAAAGGAATCCGGCTCGCGCTCGTCCAGGGCCAGCTGGTCCGGCTCGACCTTGGTCTCCTGCAACATGACCACGTCGCCGCCGCAACCGTCCAGCCAGTCGCGGAAATCCTTCTTGAGCACCGCCCGGTACCCGTTGACGTTCCAGGAATAGATGATCATGGGGCTTTCTCCTAGTAAAGAGGGGAAATCGGGAGGGGAATGCCGCTGCGCGGCGATGGTCGGATGATTTCGCCTCCGGCGGGCAAGGGTTCGCACCCTTGCATCCCGTTTGTGCGCCTGCGGCGCAAGGTGTTGCGCTTCGCGAGGGAGGGGGGTGAAAAAACGAAGGGGAACCGGCCGGGCCGATTCCCCTGATGCCGCGTGCGCGGCGAAAACTAGTGCTCGTTGGGGGTGCTGATCTTGATCATGACCAGCGCGGCGATGGTCAGACACAGCCCCAGGAAAAACCAGAAATAACCCATCATGTTCGCATCCTCCACGTATGTAAGCAATTGTTGTCTTGCTCATAGCAGAAACCCGGAGGGAAGGAAAGTACGGCGGCCCGGAGAAATTCCCCGGACCGCCTTTCGGTTTCCGTATGGAGCGGCGGCTAGGCTTCGATCCGGGTGCCGAGCACCTTGAGGAACTTGGCCATCCACTCGGGATGGGCGGGCCAGGCCGGGGCGGTGACGATGTTGCCGTCCGCGCAGGCGTTGGAGGCCGTGGCGTTGACCTCGCACCAGGTGGCCCCGGCGCCGTCGATGTCCGGCTTGACCGCCGGGTAGGCCGTGCAGGTCTTGCCCTTGATGACATCGGCCGCGGTCAGGATCTGCGGGCCATGACAGATGGCCGCGATGGGCTTGCCCGCGTTCGCGAAGTGCCGCACGCACTTGATCACGTCCGGGTTCAGGCGCAGGTATTCCGGGGCGCGGCCGCCGGGGATGACCAGGGCGTCGTAGTCCTCGGGCTTGATCTCCTCGAAGGTGGTGGTCACCCCGAAGTTGTGGCCCGGTTTTTCGGAGTAGGTCTGGTGCCCCTCGAAGTCGTGCACGGCCGTGGCCACGAACTCGCCCGCCTTCTTGCCGGGGCAGACGGTGTGGACGGTGTGGCCGACCATCAGAAGCATCTGAAAGGGAACCATGGCCTCGTAGTCCTCCACGAAGTCGCCGACCAGCATCAGTATTTTCTTGGCAGCCATTTTGCTTCCTCCAAGGTAGAGTTTATACAGGTTCCGCCATCATAGCCCCGCCCGTTTTTTTGTCAACACGGCTTGGTGACAATCCGCAGGCCTTGCCGTAAAACCGGCGCATGAACCATTTCGACGCCGTCATCCTCGGAGCCGGGGCCTCGGGCCTGTGGTGCGCCATGACCGCCGGGGCGCGCGGCCGCACGGTCGCGGTCATCGACCACGGGGCCAAGACCGCCCGCAAGGTGCGCGTGTCCGGCGGCGGCAAGTGCAATTTCACCAACCTCGACGTCTCGCCCGCCCACTACCTGTGCGCCAACCCCCACTTCGTCAAATCCGCCCTGGCCCGGCTGTCGCCCTGGGACGTGGTCGCCTTTCTGGGCGAGCACGGCATCAGCTATGAGGAGCGCGACCACGGCCAGCTCTTCACCCTGGAGGGCGCGGGCAAGGTGGCGGGGGCCCTGGCGGAGCGCTGCGGCCGGACGGGCGTGGCCCTGCTGACCGGCCGGGAGATCGGCGCGGTCTCGGGCGAAGGGCCGTTCACCGTCGAGATGGGCAACGAGACCGTGACCGGCGACAGCCTGGTCCTGGCCCTGGGCGGCCCGTCCTGGCCCCAGGTCGGGGCCACGGACCTCGGCTTCCGGCTGGCCCGTCAATTCGGGCTGCAACTCACCCCGACCCGGCCCGGCCTGGTGCCCCTGGTCTTCCCCAAGAAGCTCCAGCCCCTGTGCGCGGACATGGCGGGCAACGCCCTGCCCGCCGCCGTGGAGGCGGGCTCCATGCGCTTTACCGACCCCCTGCTCTTCACCCACCGGGGCATCTCCGGCCCGGCCGTGCTCCAGGCGTCGAGCTACTGGCGGGAGAACCGGCCCGTGGCCATCGACTTCCTGCCCGACCTGGCGCTCACGGATTTTCTGGCGGACAACCGCTCCTCCAACCAGCAGCTGCGCAACCTGCTCGCCCGCGTCCTGCCCAAGCGGCTGCCGCCCCTGCTCCTGGCCCCGGCCCTGGCCGAGACCCAGGTCAGCCAGCTGTCCAAGGCGCAGACCGAGGCCGCCTGCGAGGCCATCCACCGCTTCACCGTCACCCCGTCCGGCACCGAGGGCTACGCCAAGGCCGAGGTCACGGTCGGCGGCGTGGACACGGCCCGCATCTCCTCCAAGACCATGGCGGCCCGCGACGTGCCGGGGTTGTACGTCATCGGGGAGACCCTGGATGTGACCGGCCATCTGGGCGGCTTCAACCTGCACTGGGCGTTTGCGTCGGGGCAGGCATGCGGGGAAGCGATTTAACAGTGGCCTTCGAACGCACCCCAACACAAATCGGGGAGATACGTAATCTGTGTGCTATGAGGCTGTAAAATTCAGGGATAGCTTTTTATACTTGAATAAGTCTGTCACAGCGCAAGTGAAGTAACGACGCCATAAATAAGCATCATAAATCCACACAGCTGGTGCAAAAGTTCTTCTTCAACTGTTTGAGTAATTTTTACTTCTAAAGATGTACATGTATTTATTATTTTTTTATTTAATTCATCTTTGACTTTCTTTACTTTTCGATCCATATCTTGACCTTGCTCAAACAATTTCGCATCAAGCTCGTTGAGCTTATTGTGGATGAAATCTACCCGTTGCTCTAATGTTGTAAAACTAGGTGTAAATAGTGTGTGCATACTGGCACCAATTGTAACACTTTCGCTTAACTCAATATTGAATATACGACCAGGATGCCATGGAGCCTTTCTCCACCATTCTAAAAACATTCCACCAAGGCTGACCCCTTTGAAGCTATTAAGGGTGCCATTGATTGTATAGAAGATAATAGCTGCACCACCAACTTGACCTATGAAGGCTATGAACTTGTGGACTAAAGGACGATTGGGCACTTCAACGTGAAGCCACAGTACAAAGTGAATAAAGCCAATTATGATTAATGTGGCGAGAAAGCGGAGAGGATAGAGCCAGTCCAACCAAGATTGGAGATTTTTAGTGCATGACATAGAGGCCTCCTGCTCATGGGGTGTAACTAATGTTTAGGCCCATGGAAACCCAAAAACTAAGAAGGAACCGCAGGACGACTCGACTCCTGTATTTTCCCTCGCCACATTTCCCGCGTTCAAAAGAACAACCAACCACAAGAAAAAACAAACGCCGCCCCATGTGCGATACATGGAGCGGCGTTTTTCGATATTCATCCGCACCCCGGAAGGGCCGGAGAGGGGCTACCTGTTGGCCTTCGCCCAAAAGTCCGGCCACTGTTCCAGCAGCTTCCGCATGGCCTTGCCCCGGTGGGACTTGGCGTTCTTCACTTCCGGGTCCAGTTCGGCCACGTGCAGTCCCAGCTCGGGGTCGATGACGATGACGTCGTAGCCGAAGCCCCCGCGGCCCTTGTAGCCGTGGCCGACGGTGATCTCGTAGGTCCCGTCCGCGTGGATCTCCGCGCCGTTGGGGGCGGAGGCGGCCATGACGCAGCGGTAGCGGCCCGTGCGCTTGCCCTCGGGCACGTCCTGCATCTCGGCCAGCATCTTCTCGTTGTTGTCGTGGTCGTCGTGCTGCTCGCCCGCATAGCGCGCGGAGTACACGCCGGGGCGGCCGCCCAGGGCATCGACCTCCACGCCCGAGTCGTCGGCCACGGCCACCAGGCCGGTGATCTGGGCCACGGCGCGCGCCTTGATGAAGGCGTTCTCCAGGAAGGTCTCGCCGGTCTCGGGAATGTCGCCGATCTCCGGAAACTCGGCCAGGCTCTTCACGGCCACGCCGAAGGGCTCGAGCATGACGGACAGCTCCCGAATCTTGCCCTTGTTGTTGGTCGCCAGAACGATGGTGTCCATTGGAATTTCCCCCTGCGGTGGTTGTTTCAGGGGGAAGAACCTACGCGGACTCGCCGGAATCTTCAACCGCCAGGATGGGCGGCAGGTACAGGGTCACCTTGGTGCCGACCCCTCCATGGAGGCCAGGTCCACCCGACCGCCCAGCTCGCCCACGATCTTGTGGATCTGGGCCAGTCCCAGGCCCACGCCCTTGTCCTTGGTGGAGAAGAACGGGCTGAAGATCTTGTCGCGGATGTCCAGCGGGATGCCCACCCCGGTGTCCTCCACCACGAGCATGGCCATGTCGCGGTTCATGGCCGTGGTCACGTACAGCTTGCCGCCCGAGGGCATGGCCTCCAGGCCGTTCTTGACCAGGTTGATGAGGCACTGCTTGATCAGGTCCGGGTTGGCGTGGACCTTGGCCATGCCTTCGTCCAGGGAGATGTGCGCCTCCACGCTCTGGTTGGAGCACGGCAGCTGCATGACGTCCATGGTGGCCGAGACCACCTCGTTCAGGTCCACCTCCGCCACCCGGGCCTCGGTGGGCCGGGTGAAGTTGAGCAGGCTGCGCAGGACCTCGTCCAGCCGCCGGGACTCGTCCAGGATGATGGACAGCTTCTCGCGCGCCTTGATGCCCACGTCCTTGTCGCGCATGAGCGAGTTGGCGAAGCCGCTGATGGAAAACAGGGGGTTGCGGATCTCGTGGGCCATGTAGGTGGACAGCTCGCCGATGGAGGCCAGCCGCTCGGCCTGTTGCAGCCGGTTCTCCATGGCCCGCCGCTGGGTGATGTCGCGGCGCATGGCCACCACGTGGTTGACCGACCCGTCCTCGTCGGCCACCGGGCTGGTGTAGACCCGGTAGTACTGGACCCGGCCGTCCGGGTCCACTAGGCTGGTGGTGGCCTCGGCCGGGGCGTGGGTGCGCATGGTCGCCTCGAAGGGGTCCTCCCACTCCTCGCACTCGCCCTCGTTGGTCCGGGTGAAAATCTCGCAGTAGTGCCTGCCGAGCAGGACCCGCTTGGGCAGGCCGGAGCGGTTCAGCACGGTCTGGTTCATGCCGATGACCATGCCGGTCCGGTCCAGGAACAGGATCTCCTGGTCCATCTGGTCGATGATGGTCTTGAGCATGTTCTGGGTCTGCAGCAGGTCCACCTTGCAGGCCACCCACATCTGGTTGGAGGCCAGCAGGTTGATGAAGAAATGGGCCGCGCCGCGCTCCACCAGGGTGATGGACGGCGGCAGGTACTTGCGCAGCTCGTAGACCAGCGCCGGACGGCCCGTGGCCTCGATGACCATGTTGATCTCGGGGTGCTTCTCGAGCATGGCCTTGTAGCCCGCGTAGGTGGGGATGATCCGGCCCGCGTCGTGGGCCTCGGGCAGCACGGCCTCGCCCGGCAGGGCCACGGCCACCACGCCGATCTCCTTGAGGGTCTCGTCGTTGCCCTGGTCCTTGAACATCTCCCAGAAGGCCAGGAGCGCGGGGATGTCTCCGATGACGCCGATGATGTATCGTTTGTCGTCCACGATGGAACCTTCGATCATTTGACCTCCTCCCCGTCCTGTGCTCATCTGCGCGCGCGTCCGGGCTGGACTTTGCACCGACTCAAGGCTACCCCATTCAGGAAACGTTATCAAAGGAAATGACATGCCGAAAACCCCCGCCACCGCCGTGCGAACATACACCGTCAGCCTCGGCTGTCCCAAGAACCGCGTGGACACCGAACGGCTGCTCGGAGCCCTGGGTCCGCACATGGTTCCGGCGGACGACGCGGCCGGGGCCGACCTGGTCCTGATCAACACCTGCGGCTTCATCCAGCCCGCCGTGGAGGAGTCCGTGGCCACCATCCTGGACGTCATCGGCGAGGCCGCCGAGACCTTCGACAGGACCGGGCGCAGGCCGCTCATCTGCGTGGCCGGGTGCCTGGTCTCGCGCTACGGCGAGGACCTCCGGAGCGAGCTGCCCGAGGTGGACCTGTGGCTGAACACCGAGGAGATCGAGCAGTGGCCCGCCATGGCCGCGCGCGCCCTGGCCCTGCGCCTGACCGGCGACACCCCGCGCAGCCTGTCCACCGGCCCGTCCTACGCCTACCTCAAGGTCTCGGAGGGGTGCTCGCACAACTGCCGGTTCTGCACCATCCCGTCCATCCGGGGACCGCACCGGAGCTGGCCCGTGGACTTCCTGCTGAACGAGGCGCGGCTGCTGGCGGGCCAGGTGCCCGAGATCATCGTGGTCGGCCAGGACTCCACGGCCTACGGCTCGGACCTGGGGCCGGGCAACGACCTGCCGACCCTGCTCAGGGGGCTGGCCGCCATCCCGGACCTCCACTGGCTGCGCATCATGTACCTCTACCCCGCCGGGCTGACCGAGTCCCTGCTCGGCCTGCTGCGCGACACGGGCGCGCCGTTCCTGCCCTATTTCGACATCCCCCTGCAACACGCCCACCCGGACGTGCTCGCGTCCATGGGCCGCCCGTTCGCCCGCAACCCGGAAAAGGTCGTGGAGCGGGTGCGCAGGTTCTTCCCGGAGGCGGCCCTGCGGACCACCTTCATCGTCGGCTATCCCGGCGAGACCGAGGCCCACTTCCGGACCCTCATGGACTTTGTGCGGGAAACCCGCTTCCACCACCTCGGCGTCTTCCCCTACTGGGCCGAGGAGGGCACCCCGGCGGCGGCCATGGACGGCCAGGTGCCGGACGAGGTCAAGCTGGACCGCCGCGACCGGCTCATGGCCCTCCAGGCCGAGATCAGCGCCGAGATTCTGGAAGGATACGTGGGCGCGACCCTGCCCGTGGTCATCGAACGGGAGTCGGACGAGTGGCCCGGCCTGTACGTGGGCCGCGCCTGGTTCCAGGCCCCGGAGGTGGACGGGGTGACCTATGTGGGCGCGCCACCCGAGACCGCGCTCAGGCCGGGGGACATCCTGGACGTGGAGATCGAGAAGGCCGACACCTACGACCTCTCGGGGCTGGTCTAGGCCGCCCGCTCACGAGGTCAGGTCGGCCCGGGCCAGGACCTCGATCAGCCGCCGGAGCATGTCCATGTCAAAGGCGCTGCGCATGGCCTTGATCCGCGCCAGGGCCTCGAACGGGGTCAGGCGGCGGCCGTTGCGGGGCCGCGTCAGATTGTCGTATTCATTGCACAAAATCAGCACCTTGACGTAGGACGGGAGCATCGGGCCCGTGGACCCCGAGGGGTAGCCCAGGCCGTCCTCGCGCTCGTGGTGGAAGAGGATGCACTGCAGGGTCTCCTGGGGCAGGGGCAGGGCCGAGCACACGCCCACGCCCAGGGCCGGGTGGGACTTGACCAGGTCCTTGTCCGCGCGGCTCAGGGTGTCGAACTTCCGGGTGAAGAGGTCGGGCGGCAGCTCCAGCTTGCCGATGTCGTGGAGGATGGCCCCCATGCCCACGGCCACGAGCAGGTCCGAGTCCTCCTTCATGAACGAGCACAGGGTGGTCACGGTCAGGACCATGACCCCCACGCCGTGGTGGAAGGTCTCCTCGCCGTCGCGGATGAACCGGGCCAGCTCCTTGAGGGCGTCGTCGCGCGACAGGAACCTCAGCGAGTCGGCGATGAGCTTGCGGATGCGCTGGAAACGGCGCTTGTCCACGGGCGCGGGCAGGGAACGGTCAAAGGCCTCGCGGGCCAGGGACGTGGTCGCGTCGCTCCAGACCCTGGCGCGCTCGGTTACGGGAATGGCCTCGTCGTCCAGTATTTCCAGGATGTTGTCCTGCACGTAGCGGGTGAACTGGTCGTAGTCCGCAGCCCGCACGTAGAGGTGGTCCACCCCGAGCAGGGTCAGCCGCTGCTTGTGCTCCTCGGTGAACAGTTCGCCCTTTTCCGCATACAGGACCAGCCGGTCCCCCTGCTTCAGGTACAGGGAAAAGCCGCCCACGCGGGAGGGGATGACCATGAAGGGCGAGACCTTGACCATGCCCCGGCCGTCGCCTTTTCCGTCGTGCTTGCCGTTATGTGCGCCGTTGCCGGCGGAAGGGATGTTGCCCATGCGTTCTCCTTGCCGAAGGCCGGGGGTCTCGAACGGGGCGCGGGGTGTCTTCTCGGTGGGAGCGTAGGCAACCCGGCTGCCTGCGTGAGGCCCGTGGCTTTCCGTCCCCGCCTCGCGGCGGGTTTGGCAGTTTCTCTATTACCGCCTATACGCCCTGCGGGCGGAGCTGTAAAGGACCAGCCGGGAACACTTCGGCCCGTGACGGACTCTCCGGCGGGCCGCCCCGCCGGGGTGCGTCCCGACCCCGATTCGTCACCTCTCTCCGCTTGCCTTGCTCTCGGGAATGGTTACTCTCTGGCGATGCACACCACCGACTCCAAATCCATTCATATAGAAGGCGCCCGGCACCACAACCTCAAGGACCTGACCCTGGACATCCCCCGCGAAAAGCTGGTGGTCATCTGCGGTCCGTCCGGCTCGGGCAAGTCCACGCTCGCCTTCGACATCGTCTATGCCGAGGGTCAGCGCCGCTACGTCGAATCCCTGTCCGCCTACGCCCGCCAGTTCCTGCCCCAGATGGACAAGCCGGACGTGGACAAGGTCGAGGGGCTGTCCCCGGCCATCTCCCTGGAGCAGCAGACCGCCACCCGCAACCCGCGCTCCACCGTGGGCACCGTGACCGAGGTCTACGACTTCCTGCGCGTCTTCTTCGCGCGGCTGGGCAAGTTCTACTGCCCGTCCTGCGGCAAGCCCATCGCTGCCCAGACCACGGACGAGATCGTCGAGACCATCCTGGCCATGGAGGAGGGCACCAAGTTCCTGCTCCTGGCCCCGCTGGTCGAGCACCAGAAGGGCACGCACAAGGACCTCTTCGCCAAGCTCAAGAAGGACGGCTTCGTGCGCGTGCGCGTGGGCGGCGAGCTCTACGGCCTGGACGAGGTCCCGGAGCTGGAGAAGAACAAGAAGCACACCATCGACCTGGTGGTGGACCGGCTGGTCCTCAAGGACGGCATCCGCAAGCGGCTGGCCGACTCCGTGGAGCTGGCCCTGGAAAAGGGCGACGAGCGCATGATCGTGTCCGTGGTCGGCGGCGAAAACGCGGGCGACACCTTCATGTCCACCCTGTCCACCTGCCCGTCGTGCAAGATCTCCATGCCGCGCCTGACCCCGCAGCTCTTCTCCTTCAACTCGCCCCAGGGGGCCTGCCCGACCTGCAACGGCATCGGGGCCGTGGAGTATTTCGAGCCCGACCTGATCGCGCCCAACAAGGGCTTGTCCCTCAACGAGGGCGGCGTGATCCCCTGGAGCAACGCCACCCGCCAGCGCCAGTACGGGCCGCAGCTCAAGAAGCTCGGGGCGCGCCACGGCTTCACCCTGGACACGCCGCTGGACCAGTTTTCTGACGAGGCCTGGGGGGCGCTCTTCTACGGGGACCGCGAGACCGGCTGGTCCGGCGTGGTCTCCATCCTGGAATACGGCCGCGAACAGGCGGGCGTGTGGGACCACTGGACCGCCCGGTTCCAGCAGTCGCGTCCCTGCCCGACCTGCCACGGCGCGCGCCTCAAGCCCGAGGCCCTGGCCGTGCGCGTGGCCGACAAGAACATGGTCGAGTTCACCTCCATGTCCATCCAGCGCGCCCTGGAGTGGCTCCAGGACCTGAAATTCTCCGGCCACGACACGCTCATCTCCGAGCCGCTCCTCAAGGAGCTGGTCCACCGCCTCGGGTTCATGGTCAACGTGGGGCTGGACTACCTGTCGCTCGGCCGGAACATGGCCACCCTCTCGGGCGGCGAGGCCCAGCGCATCCGGTTGGCCTCCCAGCTGGGCTCCGGCCTGGTGGGCGTGACCTACGTGCTCGACGAGCCGTCCATCGGCTTGCACCCGCGCGACAACCAGCGGCTCCTGGACACCCTGCGCTCCCTGCAACGGCGCGGCAACACCGTGCTCGTGGTCGAGCACGACGAGCCGACCATCCGCGAGGCGGACCACGTCATCGAGATCGGCCCCAACTCGGGCTGGCTCGGCGGCGAGATCGTCTTCCAGGGGCCGGTGGACGAGCTGCTCAAGGCGGACTCCCTGACCGGCAAATACCTGCGCGGCGACCTGTTCATCGCCCCGCCCGAGAAACGCCGCAAGCCCAAGGGACAGATCACCCTGAAGAAGGTCCAGACCAACAACCTCAAGGACCTGGACGTGGACTTCCCCCTCGGGGTCATGACCTGCGTGACCGGCGTGTCCGGCTCGGGCAAGTCCTCCCTGGTCATGGACTCCCTGTACAAGCATCTGCTCCTGCACCAGGGCCAGAAGGCCAACGATCCCGGCAAGATCGGCGGCATCCAGGGGGTCGACAAGATCGAGAAGGTCATCTCCATCGACCAGTCTCCCATCGGCCGCACCCCGCGCTCCAACCCGGCCACCTACACCAAAATATTCGACGAGATCCGCAAGATCTTCGCCGGGGCCAAGGAGTCGCGCAAGCGCGGCTACCAGCCGGGCCGGTTCTCCTTCAACGTCAAGGGCGGCCGCTGCGAGGCGTGCAAGGGCGACGGCCAGATTCGGGTGGAGATGCACTTCCTGCCCGACGTCTACGTGACCTGCGAGGCGTGCAAGGGCAAGCGCTACAACGCCCAAACCCTGGAGGTCGAGTACAAGGGCAAGAACATCTCCGAGGTCCTGGACATGACCGTGCGCCAGGCCCGCGAGTTCTTCGCCAACCACCCGGCGCTCATGCGCAAGCTCGACGTGCTGGCAGATGTGGGCCTGGAATACCTGCGGCTGGGCCAGCCCGCCACCACCCTGTCCGGCGGCGAGGCCCAGCGCATCAAGATATCCCGCGAGCTGGGCAAACGCTCCCTGCCCGGTGCGCTCTACATCTTGGACGAGCCGACCACCGGCCTGCACATGCACGAGGTGGGCAAGCTCATCCGCGTGCTGCACCAACTGGTGGACAAGAACGCCACGGTCATCGTCATCGAGCACAACACGGACGTGATCATGGCCTCGGACCACGTCATCGATCTCGGCCCCGGCGGCGGCGAACACGGCGGTGAAATCGTGGCCTCGGGCACCCCCGAGGAGATCATCGAGAATCCCGAGAGCGTGACCGGGAAGTTTCTGTTGTAATTGCTGAAGGCTCTTTTGAAGAGGGGGCGCTTTGCGCCCCTTTTTTTATGACAGATCGCCCTGCGGCGGCCTGGGGAGCGAGTAGCTCCTTGGAGTGGGCCGCGCATCCGCGTCGGGGCTTTGGGTTGTCATCCCTACATTGTATTTCGCCTTTACGGCGACTTCCTTTTTTGCTGGCGCAGAAAAAAGGAAGCAAAAACTGCGCTGCGGTGCTGCCGCGCGTCGACGGACCCAAGAGCCCGTAGGCGGCTTTCGCTGGTTGTGAGCGAATGTCTGCCGCGCAGACGCGCTCAAACCCGCGCTTTCGCCGCCGAACACGGGCTCTAGGGTCCGTCGCCGATTACCGCTCTTCGGCTGCGAGGAGTGGGCCGGTGCGGATGGCCGGGTACGAAGAGGATGGAGGTCGAGAAGTTGTCCGCGCTTGCGCGGCGAGGGTGTTGTGGATCGACTGGCAGCGGCTCAAAAAAGACAAGATTTGAATTTTGGTGGATCGCGTCGTGGGAGGCCCAGAAAAGTTCCCCGTTCCCTTCCCTTTCACGGCTCTTCCGACGCAAATTTCCGCTCTCAACCCCACCCCGCGCCTCCTGGAGCGACTCGGGTGCCCCCGGCACCCGACAGCGGCTCTCTGTTCCGCACTCCGGCACACCCCCCGCGGCCCGCCGCCCCTCTTCCCTGCGCCATCCGAGCCCTGGAGGGGGCGCGTAGAAGCCGACCGCGAAGGGGTGGCGGCTCCTGTTCCACCGAAGCGCGGTCTCTCCCAAAAGGGGCCATCCCGCACCGGGAATGGGTCTATACTTTTGATCAGATGGAGCCGCCCCGAGCGGATCGGATTCTTGCGACCCCTCCCTGGGCGGCCGTGCTACCCCCCCAAGGCCCTTTTTTTCGTCTATTTTTTTGGGCCAGCAAAAAAATGGACCCCGCCGGGAGGGCAGGGAAGCTGAGGCGGTGCAACCGCCTCACTGGCTCTCGGAGGGAGGAGCGCAGCTCCCCCCGGCTCTCCGCGCCGCAGGCGCGCTCTTCAACGCAGCGCCCCGGACGCGCTCTTCATCAAAAGCAAGGCACACAGGCGCGCCCCAAAAAACGAATTTGCCTTTTCATCTGGTGGAGGCTAGACAGCCTCCATGGCATCCCCATCGCGTCGAAGACCCCGCAAAAGGGTCTGCCCCCCACCCCCGCAATGGTCCGCGCGGACCTACATCCGCATCGACCCGAGCGACATCGGCCTCTTCCGCTTCCTCATGGAGGGTTACGACAACCTCGGCGTGTTCACCGTGGTCAACAAATTCAAGGGGATTCTCCTGCTCCGCTACAGCCCGCACCTCAAACGCGAGATGCAGACCTTCCTCAAGGCCGCGTCCACCGAAATGAAGGTGGACATCCTGCCCGCCCCGCTCAAGGAATCCTGATTCCGAACGAACGTCATTCCTTGCCTCCCCGGCCCGTAAAAGGATTGGGAGAGTGGGTCGGCCGCGCTACTTCAGCCCTATTATTCCGCGTTGACCTATTGTTTTGATGAAGGCGGTCACCGCCAGTTCCGCCTCGCGGGGCTGGACCTGGTAGGCCTCGGTGAAGGCGCGGGCGATGTCGCGCACGGAGCGCTCGCCGTCGATGTGACGCCAGACAAAGGCGCCCATCTCGTCCAGCTCCACGGTCTTGGTCATGGGCCTGCCGTCCCACAGACCGACCTTGTCGGCCAACCGGCCGAACCATGGCTTGACCGCCAGGGGATAGGCCAGGCGGACCGGGCCGTCGGGCAGCTCAAGGACCTCCACGGCCTCGTTGCGCACCGGGACCATGTTCAGGGCCTCGGCGCGGGATATGGCCGGTTCAGGCCGCTTCTTCCGGAACAAGAACGAAACTCCCGCAGATGTCGTTGAAGGCGGACGGGTCCATGGGCGCGGTGCCCGTGGCCGTGACCGCCAGGAGGGCGTTGCCCTGGTCCGTGGTCCAGGCCCGGCCGCAGGTGCGAACCACCCGGCGCAGGGCCCGGCGCAGCAGGGAGGTTTTGACCTCGCCGCGCCAGACCAGGGAGCCCGGCCCGTTGTCCACCGGGACCCGGGCGGGCGGCCCGTGGGCCAGCCGCTCGCGGCACCAGTCCTCCAGGGTCGCGCCCCTGAGCAGGGCCGAGGCCGGAGCGAAGCGCTCGAAATCCAGGTGCGTGCCCGGCCCCTTGCCCACGGGCGCGCGCTCGGGCCGTTTGCCCGAGGCGGGCCGCCACCAGGCCACCCGGTAGTGGCCGGGCCGGAAGGAAAAGGTGTCCAGCAGGAAGTCGGCGGGCACGCGCCCGGCCAGGCCGAACAGGGCCCAGGGCACGGTCTTGCCCGCCGTGTGGTCGCGCAGGGTGGCCAGGACCCCGGCGGCGACGGGCTCGTCGGCCTGGCTGCGGATGAAGAACTGGACCAGACAGGCCAGCCCGGTGCCGGGATGGTGCAGGGCCGCGCCCAGCCCCCGGCGGTCGTCCGCCCGCCACAGGAAGCTGCGGGCGCGCAGGCCGGACTCGGCCAGCCGGGCCACGGCGTCGGCCCAGGCGGCCGGGGTCTCGGCGTCGTCCACGCTCCGGACCACGGCCCCCTTGTTGCCCTTGGTCAACCGCTTGATATGCTTGTCGAAAGAGAAGGCACCGCGCACGCGGTTCCACTTCAGTTCGCAGACCGGGCCGAGTGTGTCGGCCAGCAGGAGCCCGTCACGCTCGACGGCCGTGGGCTCCCAGCCGGGAGGCGCGGCCAGACCGATACCGTTCCAGGCGATGGCGGGCATGGCTAGTGCGGCACGTAGGCGTCCAGGGAGCGGACCTTGCTCATGCCCATCTTTTCCATGGGCTCCTCGTGCTCCGTCTTGAAGCAGGCGTACTCCTCGTCCATGTCCGTCTCCTGGGTCATCTTGATGGACACGCCGGGCCGCATCTCCTTGTCGCGGCTCCACATGAGCACCAATGAAACGCGCTGGCCCTTGCCGTTGGTGAAGAGCCACTCCCAGGCGATGACGTTCTTGAAGGCGTCGCCCAGGTACTTGTCCGGCTTGCCGAAGACGGCCTCGTAGCGGTCGTTGAGCCGGCTGAAGAAGTCCTGGCCGCGCTCATAAAACTTGAGCTTGATGCGCACCAGCCGCCCTTCGCTCTTGCAGTTGCCGAAGGCCAGGCTGCCGCCGCGCACGCCGGGCAGGGCACCCGGCTTGAGCAGGACTTCGGACAGGAACGGCGCGTCGGACACGGGGATGGCCCGTTCCATATGACAGTAATCCTCGTAGCGCTCCACCGACTCGCCCAGGGTGAACCCGGCGAGGGTGGTGGGGAAGCCCTCGCCCGCCAGGGCGGGTGTCGCGCACAGGGCCGTCAGGGTCACGATCAGGAGCAGTATTCTTCGCATGGGTACTTCACTTTGCTTGCTTTAAGACTTGTCCGCACGGTGGACACCACCTATGGTTAAACGACATCATGCCGCTTGGCAAAGGAATAGGCAACCACGAGGGAAGGATGGATGCGAGCTGAACCGGCCATGCCCGCATGGCGACCCGCTCTCTACTACGCACTGACCGTGGCCGGCGGCGCGGTCTACGGCGGCAAGGTCTGCGCCTACATGGCCCACCTGCCGACCTGGAAGCTCGGGCTGGTCATCCTCGGTCCCTTGGCCGTGGCCTGGCTGGTGCGCGGCAGCATCGAGCGCCGGGTGGTGGAGCGGGCCCGGCCCCTGCGCCGCGCCCTGCGCCAGTTCCAGATGGAGATGTCCCTGTTCCTGGCCGCCGGACTGGCCTCGGCGGCCATCCTGACCCTGGTCTACCACTACCCCTTCGTTCAGAGCGGGCTGATGCTGATCGTGGGCATGTTCGCCGCGGGCCTGTTCGCCGGGCTGGACCTGGCCCTGGCCCGAGAGCGCCAGCTCATCCGCCGGGCGCTCGCGGGCGACGCCCTCTACACCCCGCCCGACCGGCCCAGCACCATGACCCGCAAGTTCACGGTCTTCGCCATCCTCATCCTGGTCCTGTCCACGGCCGTCATCCTCCTGGTTCTGGTCCGCAACATGGGCTGGCTGGCCACCCAGGCCCTGAACCTCGACACCCTGGACATGGTCGGCCGCTCGATCCTGACGGAGGTCCTCATCGTCATGGGCTTCCTCATCGTCATGGTCGCCAACCTGGTCATCTCCTACTCCCGGAACATGCGCATGATCTTCGAGAACCAGACCAGGGTCCTGGAAAACGTCAGCCGGGGCGACCTGTCGCACCGCGTGCCCGTGCCCACCTCCGACGAGATGGGGGTCATCGCCGCGCACACCAACACCATGATCATGCGCCTGCGCGAAGGCATGCGCATGCGCGAGGGGCTCAGGATCGCCCAGGAGGTCCAACAGCACTTCCTGCCCAGGAAGCCCCCGCACATGCCGGGCCTGGACATCGCCGGGGTCAGCCTGTTCTCGGACGAGACCGGCGGCGACTTCTACGACTTCATCGAGTGCGACCTGAACCATTGCGACCAGCTGGCCGTGGCCGTGGGCGACGTGTCCGGGCACGGCATCGGCGCGGCCCTGCTCATGACCGCGGGCCGGGCGGTCATCCGCCAGAACGCGGCCACGCCCGGCCCGGCCGCCGAGAACATCCGCCGGGCCAACCTGCA
This sequence comes from Pseudodesulfovibrio mercurii, assembly GCF_000189295.2. Lineage (NCBI taxonomy): Bacteria > Pseudomonadati > Thermodesulfobacteriota > Desulfovibrionia > Desulfovibrionales > Desulfovibrionaceae > Pseudodesulfovibrio > Pseudodesulfovibrio mercurii. The sequence goes on from NC_016803.1 coordinate 2,080,892, forward strand.
CCTGGCCAGGGACATCGGCGACACCGGCCGGTTCATGACCCTGTTCTTCATGGTCATCGACCCGCTGACGAAAAGGATCACCTGGATCAACGCGGGCCACCCGCCGCCCCAGGTCTACGACCCGGCCATGGATGCCTTCGACGAGCTCAAGGGCGCGGACATCCCCCTGGGCGTGGAACCGGACTGGACGTACCACGAACAGGTCATGGACCTGCCCGCGCCGGGCCGGATTCTGTGCATCTGCACGGACGGGGTCTGCGAGGCGCGCAACCGCGACGGGGCCATGTTCGGGCGCGAGCGCATCCGCGAGATCCTGCGCGACAACCGGGACCGCAGCGCGCGGGAGATCGTCGCCGCCCTCAGCGAGCGCGTCCTCGCATTCGCCGGGCCGGGGCGGCGCGAGGACGACCTGACCCTGGTGGTGATCAAGGGCGCGCCCCGTTGACGGACGGGCCCGACGCCGTTTACGACAGGTGCGTGATTTTTGTACACTGATTCCTATTTCAGCTTGTTTCCGGCGGCCTGAATCGGTATGCTGAGAATGAACGAATCCAGCCAGTTCGAACAGAAAGGACATCAATGAGCAAACCGGGACGACTCATCTCCCTGCCCTTCTCGAAATCCGTCGAGATCAGCTACAAGAGCCTGAAGGTCCGCTTCTTCCGCTCCATGATCACGGTTTCCAGCCTGGTCCTGGCCGTATCCTTCCTGAGCTTCGTCCTGGTCAACCTGGACATCGCCACGGGCATGCTCCTGCACGGCGGCAAGGAGGCGGCCAGGGCGCTCTCCCAGGCGGGCTACGACGTGGACCTGGCCCAGGGGGCCGTGGCCATGTCGGCCAAGGAGCGCTGGATCGTCATCCTGTCCCTGCTGGTCTGCACCGTGGGCATCGTCAACGCCCAGCTCATGTCCGTGACCGAGCGGTTCTCGGAGATCGGGGTGATGAAGTGCCTGGGGGCCCTGGACTCCATGATCCTGCGCCTGTTCCTGCTGGAGGCGGGCATGCAGGGGCTGGCCGGGGCCTTTGCGGGCGCGGTGCTCGGCTGCCTGTTTTCCCTGCTGACCGGGGCCGTGCGCTTCGGTTTCGCGTCCCTTTCAAGCCTGCCGCCCGCGTCCGTGCTCGGCTCCGTGGGGCTGGCCACCCTGGCGGGCTGCGGCCTGAGCCTGCTCGGCGTGCTCTACCCGGCCTGGCTGGCGGCGCGCATGGACCCCATCAAGGCCATCCGTGCGGAACATTGAGGATAGATTATGAGTGAAGGCAAACGCACCATCGTCCGCGTCATCGGCGTGAAGAAGACCTTCGTCATGGGCAAGGTCGAGCTCCAGGCCCTCAAGGGCGTGGACCTTGAGATATTCGCCGGGGAATACATCTCCATCATGGGCCCGTCGGGCTCGGGCAAGTCCACCCTGTTCAACATGATCGGCGGCCTGGACAAGCCCACCGAGGGCAAGGTCTTCATCGACGAGGTGGACATCTCCCAGCTGGACGCCTTCGAGCTGGCCTGGCTCCGCAACCGCAAGATCGGCTACATCTTCCAGACCTTCAACCTCATCCCGGTGATGACCGCGCTGGAAAACGTCACCCTGCCCATGACCTTTGCGGGCATGAACGCGGACGACGCCCAGGACAAGGGCATCGAGCTGCTCAAGCTGGTGGGGCTGGGCGAGCGCTTCCAGCACAAGCCCCTGGAGCTGTCCGGCGGCCAGCAGCAGCGCGTGGCCGTGGCCCGGTCCCTGGCCAACGACCCGGCCATCGTCCTGGCCGACGAGCCCACCGGCAACCTGGACCTGTCCACGGGCGAGGAGATCATCGAGCTGTTGCAGATGCTCTCCCAGGAGCGCGGGGTCACGGTCATCTCGGCCACCCACGACTACAAGATGCTCAACGTGTCCGACCGCGTGGTCTGGGTGCGCGACGGCCAGGTGGACCGCATCGAGCGGCGCGAGGAGCTGGACATCTCCATCGGCGGCATCGGCGAGAAGCTGACCGGCCACAGGGAACCCGGAGTCTAGCCCATGACCCGGCGCGGCCCGCACATATTCACCGCCCTCCTGGCCCTGTTCCTGGTCGCGGCGGCCGCCTGTCCGGCCCTGGCCGACGGGGCGGACTTCCTACGCCGGTTGAGCGAACTCGGCGACCGGTCGCCGGGCAGCCCGGGGGTGGCCAAGGCCGCCGACATGGTCGAGGCCGAGTTCAGGCGTCTGTTCCCGGACGGGACCCTGGGCCGCCAGTCCTTCCACCTGCCCGTGCAGGTCCAGGAGGGCGCGACCCTGACCGTGGCGGCCAGCGGAATGGTCGAGCCCCTGCGCCAGCTGCGGGCCAACGCCCTGTCGCCGGGCGCCGTGGCCCCGCCCGGCATCAACGGGCCGCTGCTCTACGCGGGCCGGGGCTACCTGACCGACTTCGACGGCATGGCCGTGGAGGGGTCCCTGGTCCTCATGGACATGGACTCGGAAAAGAACTGGAACAACGCGGCCATGCTCGGTGCGCGCGGACTGATCTTCGTGGGCGAGGGCGGCGACGGCGGCGCGGCCCCCAGGCCCCGCTTCCACGCCAAGTTCGAGCTCACCCCGGTGGACTTTCCCATCTTCTGGCTCTCCCGCGAGCGGGCCGAGGCCCTGTTCGGCGCGGACCTCCTGACCCGGGGGCCCCACGAACTCGGCCGGGGCACGCTGACCTCCAAGGGCAAGTGGCGCAACGAGCGGCTCGAGAACGTCTACTGCCGCATCCCGGGCAGCGACCCCCAGCTGGCCAAGCAGACCGTCATCCTGGAGGCCTTCTACGATTCCACCGCCCTGGTGGAGGGGACCTCGCCCGGCGCGGACGAGGGCGCGTCCATGGCCGCCCTCATGGACCTGGCCGAAGACCTGGCCGCGCACCGGCCCAAACGCTCGGTCCTGTTCCTGGCCACGGCGGGCAAGTCCTCGGCCCAGGCGGGCATGCGCGAATTCACCTGGGCCCTGGTGACCAAGGGCAAGGTCCTCAAGGCGCGGCGCGACGAACTCAAGGCGCTGGTCAAGGACACGAAGCGAACCCTGGCCCTGCTGCGCTCACCCGGACCGCTGGCCCCGGCCAACCTGGCGGACCCGGCGGACGCGGCCCTGCTCAAGAAGGCCCTCAAGGCCGTGGTCCGCAACCGCGAGGACGACATCACCGGCGAACTCATGCGCCTGCGCCTCCTGACCGGAGGGGAGGACGGCCCGTCCATCAAAGGGGAGGCCGCCACCCAGCAGCGCATCCAGGCCCTGGCCGACGAGCGCATCAAGCTCAAGCGGCTGACCTGGATCAGCTCCACCGTGGGCGACTACCCCCTGCCCGACGATGAGCGGGCGGTCCTGCAACGGTTCTTCCGGCCCGCCGAACAGCTCCAGGCGGCCATCCTGGCCGACGGCTCCGGCCAGCTCGACGACATCGGCTCGGCCCGGTCCGTGCGCGAGGCCCTGGGCGAGACCGCCGTCGCGGCCCACGTCTCCCTGTACCTCTCGTCCCACGGCGACGGCCTGGGCGGGTTCGACCAGGGGTGGCTCATCGACCTCAAGCCCGACGTCAACCGGACCGGCTTCTTCCGGCCCCTGGACACGGTCATGAAGGGCGCGGTGGAGCGGCTGAAAACGACCGACCCCGAAACCGCGCACCTGTTCCGCGACACGCTCCGGCCCGGCAAGCGCGCCTGGCAGAGCTATCTGCCCGACCGGCCCAAGCTGGGCGGTGAGCCCATGGCCCTGGCCGGACTGCCCGGCTTCACCCTGGCCACGGTCCACGACGTGCGCCCGGCCTGGGGCACGCCTTACGACCGGCCCGGCCGCGTGAATTTCGGTTTTCTGGCCCGGCAGTCCCGGCTGGTCCGCAGCCTGGTCCGGGCCCTGGCCGACGAGCCCATCGCGGACGCGGGCAAGCGGGACAAGAACAACTTCGTCACCGTGGAGGGCCGCGCCAACCTGCTGCGCAAGGGCGAGATCTTCCCGGACCGCCCCGGCACCGGCCTGGTCGTCCTGGCCTTCCAGTGGCAGACGCGCAACTACGGCATGGTCGACACCCAGGGCAACTTCCGCATCCCCGGCCTGGCGGGCAAGAAGGTCAGCTACCACAAGGCGGTCATCGAGGCCTTCAAGTTCAACGACGAGACCGGCCTGGCCGACTGGGCCATCGACAAGCCCAAGACCGGCAAGGACGCCTACCGCCTGAAGCTGGCCCGCGCGGTCCAGGCCACGGACCTGATCCTGTTCGCCTGCACCCAGACCACCCTGTTCGACATGTTCGAGCCCAGGACCTTCAAGTACCTGTACAGGCCGACCCTCATCGACGGCCGCACCGAGGCCCCGCCCGTGAGCTACTGGTACAGCCGCCTGGACACCCGCTCGTCCACCTTGGGCACCCTGTTCCTGGAGCCCGACACCCCGGTCAAGCTGACCCTGTCCGACACGGTCCTGGACAAGAAGGTCCTGCTCCTGAACGCGGACAAGGCCCACCCGGAGGGGCTGGGCTTCATCGCCCGCCAGTGGCCGGTCATTCCCCTGACCGAGTTCCGCGCGGCCCGGGACATGTGGTCCCTGCTCGGCCCGCGCATCGACAACCTCGAGGAAAAGGGCATCGTCAACGACCGCATCCGGCTGCTGCGCCGGGAGGGCGACGCCCAGCTGGCCCAGGCCGTGCAATACCGGCAGGAAATGCAATGGGACAAGTTCGTCGAGGCCTCGCGCGCCTCCCTGTCCAAGGCCAGCCGGGTTTACAACGACGTGGACAAGACCCAGCGCGACGTGCTCTTCGGCGTGCTCTTCTACGTGGCCCTGTTCGTGCCCTTCGCCTACTGCATGGAGCGGCTGTTCTTCTCCTTCGTGGACATCAAGAAACGGATCGGGGCCTTCCTCGGCTTCCTGGTCCTGATAATCGGGATCATCTACCTGGTGCACCCGGCCTTCCAACTGACCTATTCGCCCCTGGTGGTCATCCTGGCCTTCTTCATCCTGGCCTTGTCGCTTTTGGTCTCGCTGATCATCTTCTTCCGCTTCGAGCGCGAGATGGTCGAGCTGCAAAAGCGCTCGTCCCACGTCAAGCTCACCGGGATCAGCCCCATGGCCGCCTTCACCGCCGCCTTCGTGCTGGGCGTGGGCAACCTCAAGCGGCGGCCCGTGCGCACCTTCCTGACCTTCGCCACCTTGGTCATCCTGACCTTCACGATCATGAACTTCACCACGGTCAAGTCCGTGCGTCAGGCCGGGTGGGCCAAGTTCAGCGACCACGCCACCTATGACGGGCTCATGGTCAAGTACCTCAACTGGCAGGACATCCCGGTGGAGGCCCTGTCGGTCATGCACAACGCCTTCGCCGGCACCGGGGTGGTCGCCCCGCGCGTCTGGTACGACACCGGGTTCACCTCGGACAAGTCGCGCGCCCCGCTCATCCCGGTGGTCCGCGACGGGCGGGAGGCCCAGGGACGCGGCCTCATCGGCCTGTCCTGGCGGGAGCCGCAGGTCAGCGGGCTGGACCGCATCCTGGTCAAGGGCCGCTGGTTCAGGCAGGACGAGCGGGAGGCCATCCTCCTGCCCCAGCGCATGGCCGAGCGCATCGGGGCCGACCCGGACGATCCCGCGCGCAACAAGGTGGTCCTCTGGGGGGTGCCCTTCACCCTGGTGGGCGTGTTCAGCGACGACGGGTTGCGCGACCACCCGGACCTGGACGGCGAGCCCATCACGCCCATCGTCTTCCCCAACCAGGCGGCCACCCAGCTGTCCGAGGTGGAGGCCGAGGCCATCGAGAACGGCGACGACGTCATGGCCGCCGAGTCCCGCTACCAGCACATCCCCGGCTTCGAGACCGTCATCGTGCCCGCCCGGACCCTGCTCTCCCTGTCCGCCGGACGGCTCAAGGGCATCGCCGTGCACCCCGACACCGGCCACCGGGTGGGCGACGACCTGGGCGACCGCTTCGGCCTGCTCCTGTTCAAGGGCGGTCCCGAGGGCACGTCCCTGTACTACGCCTCGGACGCGGTCAACTACTCGGGCGTGGCCAACATCCTGATTCCGCTGGCCATCTCCATTCTGATCGTGCTCAACACCATGATCGGCTCGGTCTACGAACGCCGCCCGGAGATCGCGGTCTACACCTCGGTCGGGCTGGCCCCGCCCCATGTGGCCTTCCTGTTCATCGCCGAATCCCTGGCCTTTGCGATCATCTCCGTGGTGGTCGGCTACATCCTGGCCCAGACGTCCAGCGCCTTCCTGGCCGGGACGCCCCTGTGGGCGGGCATGACCGCCAACTACTCGTCCACCGCTGGCGTGGCCGCCATGGTCCTGGTCATCGGCGTGGTCCTGATCTCGGCCATCTACCCGGCCCGGGTGGCGGCCAACATCGCCATCCCGGACGTGAACAGGTCCTGGACCATGCCCAAGGCCGAGGGCGACCGCATGACCGTGATCCTGCCCTTCCTGATCAAGATGGACGAGATGCGCTCGGCGGGCGGATTCCTGCGCCAGTACTACCTGGCCCACCACGACGTGTCCCACGGGACCTTCTGCACCGACGACATGCGCTGCAACTTCCTGGACCTGGAGCGGGAGGAGCTGGCCACCGGCCTGCTGACCGGCGCCGGCCGCGACATCCCCCTGCCCGACGACCTGTGCTTTTCCATGGACCTGCGCGTCTGGCTGGCGCCCTTCGACTTCGGCGTGCGCCAGAAGGTCAAGCTGGTCTTCTGCCCGTCGGAGGTCTATACGGGCTTCCGGCAGATCAAGGTGCTCATCGACCGCGAGGCGGGCGAAGTCACCGCCTGGGAGAACCTGAACCGCAATTTCATCAACGACCTGCGCAAGCAGCTGCTGGCCTGGCGCTCCCTGGACAACGAGGCCGTGGACCACTACGCCGAGGACCTCGACGCCGAGGAACTGCGGCTCAAGGACGCGCAGGCAGGGGAGGACGCGGCATGAACGGACGACTGAGGCTGCGCGCGCTGCTCACCGGGCTCCTCCTCGGCCTGGTTTTGTGCGTCTACACCCCGTACAACAACGCGGTCCTGGGCGGCGTGCCGCTCGGCGGCGGCCACTTCCCCCTGGCCCCGTTCTTCATCCTGGCCTGGCTCTTCATCCTGGACGCCGGGGTCTCCCGCCTGACCAAGCGGCCGCCCGTGCTCTCCGGGGTGGAACTGCTGGTCGTCTGGCTGATGATGACCCTGTTCACGGCCGTGGGCTACGCCGGGCTGACCGAGACCTTCTTCGTCAACATCACCGCGCCCCAGCGCTACGCCAAGGACGCCTACCGCTGGACCGAGGTCCTCGGCCCGCTGCTGCCCGAATCATGGTTCCCGCACTCGGCCGAGGCCGTTCGCCAGCTCTTCCAGGGGCTCAAGGGCGGCCGGGACATGTCCGCGCTCCAGGTCCTGTCGGCCATCCCCTGGGGCGTCTGGCTGCCGCCGCTGATCGTCTGGTCCCTGTTCATCCTGGGGGCCTACTTCGTCATGGTCTGCCTGACCGCCCTGTTCGGCCGCCAGTGGGTGGTCAACGAGCGGGTCAACTTCCCCCTGCTGCGCGTGCCCCTGCTCATGGGCGAGGCCCTGGACCAGCGGCGGCTCTCCTCCTGGTGGACAGACCGCTTCCTGCTCACCGGCCTGATCCTGGCCGGGGCCCTGCACCTGCTGAACGGCCTGCACTTCTACTATCCGTCCGTGCCCCAGCTGCCCACGCTGGTCCTGGCCGGATCCTATTTCCCCAAGTTCGGGCTGTTCTCCGGGTTCTACAAGCTGAAGCTCTACTTCATCCCGGCCTTTGTCGGCTTCGCCTTCCTGACCACCCGGCAGATATCCTTCTCCATGTGGTTCTTCCACCTGGCCGCCGGGCTGCTCTTCGGTCTGCTCTACGTGCTCGGCTGGCAGCTGCCCGAGGCCGCCCTGGGGACCACGCTGGGCCCGGACCTGGCCCGGCCCGAGGGCGCGCAGACCATCGGGGCCTACGCCGTGTTCTTCATCTTCCTGCTCTGGCTGGCCCGGCATCACCTGAAGGAGACCGTGGGCTGCCTGATCCGGCCCTTCAGCAAGGGCGGAGAGCTCCTGCACAAGACCGGCTTCAGCGCGCCGCCCAAGGAGTGGACGCCGCCCGCCTGGCCCCTGATCGGGCTCGTCCTGGGCATGGCCTTCCTGATCGCCTGGTGCCGCTGGTTCGGCCTGCCCTGGGCCGGGGCCCTGCTCCTGCCGTTCGCCTTCATGCTGGTCATGCTCGTGGTCAGCCGGCTGGTCTGCCAGGGCGGCCTGCCCTACTTCACCCTGACCGCCGCGCCCTCGGACGGGCTCATGGGGCTGTTCGGCACGGGCGTGCTCGGCTCGGCGGGCGTGGCCGCCACCGCGATCATGCAGAAGGTTCTGTTCCTGGACGTGCGCGAGGCCGTGGCCCCGACCCTGTTCCACGGGGCCAAGATCCGCGAGTCCGCCGCGCCGGAGCGGCGCAGCCTGGTCCTCCTGGCCATCGGCATCTCCCTGGTCCTGGCCCTGGCCGCGGCCTTCGCGACCATGCTCTACCTGGGCCACCGCTACGGCCTGCGCGAGCTGCGCCTGGAGTGGGCCACCCAGACCGTGCTGGCCAACTTCGAGAACGCCCAGCGGCTGGTGGACCAGCCCACCGGCCCGAACGAGTGGCTGCTGACCTACGCGGGCTTCGGGGCCCTGGTCATGTTCGTGCTCATCTACTGCTACTACAAGCTGCCCTGGTGGCCCCTGCACCCGCTCGGCTACCTGGCGGCCTATTCCGCGGGCATGAAGATCCTGTGGTGCCCGTTCTTCCTGGGCTGGCTGTGCAACCACCTGGTCCTGCACTACGGGGGCACCCGGCTCTACAACAAGGTCCGCTTCCTGTTCATCGGCCTGATCCTCGGCGATTTCCTCATGGGCGGCGTGTACGCCGTCATCGGCATGTTCTCCAACCAGGCGTACAGCGTCTTTCCCCTGTAGACGGAAGTGTCCATGCGACTGCTCCTCAAGATACTCCCCCTCTCCCTCATCCTGCTCCTCGCCGAGGGCGCGGGGGCCATGCCGGGCCAGGCCGGGGAGGCACCCGCACCCGTCAAACTGGTCATGTTCATCGCCCACGCCGACGTGCCGCCCTATTACCTGGAAACGGCCGACGGACAGGGGAGGGGCATCCTCATGGACGTGCTCCGGGCCGTGGCCGGACCGCTGGGCTACGAGGCCGTCCCCCGGCGGCTGCCCGACAAGCGGGGCTGGCACATGCTCGAATACGGCGGGGTGGACGTCTACGCCACGGCCAGGGAGTGGATTCCCGAGCCGGACCGCTTCCTGTGGACCGGGACCTTCATGCCCAACGAGGACGTGCTCCTCTACCGCGCGGGCAGCGCCTTCGCCTACGACGGGCCCGAATCCCTCCACGGCATGCGCGTGGCGGGCATCAAGGGGTTCGTCTACCCGGCCCTGGAATCCCACTTCGGGCCGGGCGGGATCATCCGCCTGGACACGACCACCCCCGAGGCCCTGCTGGAGCTGCTGGCCCTGGGCCGGGCCGACGCCGTGCTGGTCAACCGCACGGAGATATTGTGGATGTTCAGAAACCGCGAAGGCCTTGAGCCCCATCGCTTCCGCATGGACGAGACCCCGGTGGGCCGGGCCCACTACCGCTTCGTCTTTCCAAAGGGGCGGGGCTGGGAACCCGTCATCGACCTGTTCAACCGCCGTCTTCGGGAGATGAAGCGGGACGGCAGCCTCAAGGCCATACTCGACCGATACCGTTAAGCCGGAGACGCCGGAGCGAGACTCATGTACGACGACAAGGAACTGCAAGAATACCGGGACCTGCTGAAACCGCCCGACAAGTTCGAGGAGGGGTTCGACTGGAAGACCATCGTGGGAGCCGTGTTCATCGGCTTCCTGATGATGCCCGGCTCCATGTACCTCCAGCTGGTCATCGGCCAGGGCATCGGCCCGGCCGCCCGCTGGGTGACCATCATCCTCTTCGCCGAGATCGCCAAGCGCTCCTACACCCACTTGAAGGAACAGGAGATATTCCTGCTCTACTACATGGCGGGCGCGGCCCTGGCCTCACCCTTCCAGGGGCTTCTCTGGAACCAGTACCTGGTCCAGTCCGACGCGGCGCGCATGCTCGGCCTGACCGAGTTCATCCCCCACTGGGTGGCCCCGGCCCTGGGCTCCGGCTCCTACCTGGAGCGGACCTTCATGCACCGCGACTGGCTCATCCCCATCCTGCTGCTCATCGGGGCGCAGCTGGTCCAGCGCATCGACCACTTCGGCCTGGGCTACTCCCTCTACCGGCTCACCTCGGACGTGGAGAAGCTGCCCTTCCCCATGGCCCCGGTTGGCGCGCTCGGCACCATGGCCCTGGCCGAGTCCACCGAGGACAAGAAGACCGGCTGGAAGTGGCGGGTCTTCTCCATCGGCGGGGTCATCGGCCTGGCCTTCGGCTTCTTCTACGTGCTCCTGCCCGCCCTGTCCGGGCTGCTCTTCACCGAGCCCATCCGTCTCATCCCCATTCCGTGGATCGAGCTGACCCAGTACACCGAGAACGCCCTGCCCGCCGTGGCCACGGGCATCCAGTTCGACCTCGGCCTGGTCTTCCTCGGCATGGTCCTGCCGTTCTGGGCCGTCATCGGCGGCCTGGTCGGCCTGATCGTGACCATCGTGGCCAACCCGATCCTCTACGCCCACGGCATCCTGCACCGCTGGCATCCCGGCATGGCCACCGTGGAGACGGTCTTCGCCAACAATTTCGACTTCTACATGAGCTTCGGCATCGGGCTGGGCCTGGCCATCGGCGCGGTGGGCGTCTACCATGTGGTCCGGTCCTTCCGGAGCGCCAGCGGCGGGCTCGACTTCTCGGCCCTGTTCAACCCGCCCCAGGGACGCGGGGACATCAACTTCTGGGTGTCCATCGGCATCTACGTCTTCTCCACCCTGTGCTACATCGGGTTCTGCCTGTGGCTGGTGCCGAGCTTCCCGTGGATCTTCTTCGTCCTCTACGGCTTTATCTACACCCCGGTCATCTCGTACATCTCCGCGCGCATGGAGGGCGTGGCCGGGCAGTTCGTGGCCCTGCCCATGGTCCGCGAGTTCTCGTTCATCGCCGGGGCCAAGTTCTTCGGCTACCACGGGCTCGAGATATGGTACGCGCCCATCCCGTTCCACAACTACGGCGAGGCCACGGTCCAGTTCCGCCAGATCGAGCTGACCGGCACCAGCCTGCGCGGGATCATCAAGGCCGAGATCCTGGTCTTCCCCATCGTCATGGTCTCCTCCCTGTTCTTCTCCCAGTTCCTCTGGCAACTGGCGCCCATCCCCTCGCCCGAGTACCCCTTCGCCCAGGAGCTGTGGCACCTCCAGGCCCTGAACACCCTGCTCCTCCAGACCTCCACCCTGGACGGCAACTCCCTGTTCTTCGAAGCGTTGTCCGGCCCGGTGGTCCTGTCCGGCCTGGGCCTCGGGCTGATCCTCTACTCGGTCCTCAACGTCCTGGGACTGCCCGTGCTCCTGGTCTACGGCGTGGTCCGGGGGCTCGGCCAGTCCACGCCCCACGGCATGCTCCTCGAGGTCATCGGCGGCCTGCTCGGGCGCTTCTATTTCCTGAAAAAATACGGGACCAAGTGGCGCCACTACGCCCCGGTCCTGCTGGCCGGCTTCTCCTGCGGCATGGGCCTGACCGGCATGTTCGCCATGGGCTGCACATTGATCATGAAGTCCCTCGGCCGACTGGCTTACTAGCAGGCCCAGCATCGTAGCGAGGAGCCGCAGGCTCCGAGGCTCTCAGCAAGGAAGAACCAGCCCGCCCTCCCGCGTCCCTGGCGGCCCCTTCCCCCACGCCCCTTGGAGCGATTCGGGTGCCCCCGGCACCCGACCGCGGTTCTTTGTCCCGCACCCCGGCACGCCCCCCCGCGTCCCGCCGCACCTCTTGCCCACGCCGAACCAGCCCTGGAGGGGGCGCGTAGAAGCCGACCGCGAAGGGCGGCGGCTCTTGTCCCGCCGAGACTCGGTCTTCCCCCAAAGGGGCCATTCCGCTCCGGGAGCAGGCCGATACCTTTCCTTGGATGGAGCCGCCCCGAGCGGATCGGATTCTTGCGCCCCCTCCCCGGGCGGCCGCGCCCCCTCCAGGGCCCTTTTTTTCGTCCATTTTTTTGGGCCAGCAAAAAAATGGACCCCGCCGGGAGGGCATGGAGGCTGAGGCGGTGCAACCGCCTCACTGGCTCTCGGAGGGAGGAGCGCAGCTCCCTCCCGGCTCTCCGCGCCGATGGCGCGTTCCCGGAGCGAGGAGCCGCAGGCTCCAACGCGGCTCTCCGCGAAGCAGGCGCGGTCTTCAGTGGCGCGGTGCAGGCGCGGTCTTCAGCGGCGCGGCTGCAAGCCGCAATCCCCCCCCCACGCCCGCCAGAGGCAAAATAACGCCAACCCCCGACAACTTGACGCCATTTTGCAAAGGGGCCTTGTTCTTTCCCTTGCGAGCGGGTAATTTGTGCCCGGCATAACGGTACAAGGAACCCAATACGGAGATCAGAATGCCCGAAACCAAGACCACCGCCCTGGTGCTCGCCGCAGGCAAGGGAACGCGCATGCGCTCGGCCAGGGCCAAGGTGCTGCAGACCCTGCTCAACGAGCCCATGCTCTTCTACGTGTACGAGGCCCTTGCGCCCATCGTGCGGGACGACGTCCTGACCGTGGTCGGCCACGACGCCGACAGCGTGGCCGCGGCCTTCCCGGCCATGGCCGACCGTTTCGTCATGCAGGCGGAACAGCTCGGCACGGGCCACGCCCTCCAGGTGGCCTGGGAGGCGGTCGAGAAGACCGGGGCCACCCACTGCCTGGTCATCAACGGCGACACCCCGCTGGTCACGGTGGAGGCCCTGGAACGGCTGATGACCGCCCGCGAGGGCTGCGACCTGGCCTTCATGACCATCACCCCGCGCGACACCGGGGCCTTCGGCCGGGTGGTCCGCGACCGGGAGCGGCTGGTCCGCGCCATCGTCGAGGCCAAGGACTACGATTTCTCCCAGCACGGCCCGGTCACGGGCGAGGTCAACGCGGGCATCTACCTGCTCAAGGTCGCAACCATCGGCCCCCTGCTCGAAAAGCTCGAAAACGCCAACAAGTCCGGCGAATACTACATCACCGACCTGGTCGGTCTGGCCGTGGACCAGGGGCTGTGCGTGGAGGGCGTCCAGGCGGGCAACGACGTCTCGCTCATGGGCATCAACTCCCCGCGCGAGCTGATCGCGGCCGAGTCCACCCTGCGGGCGCGCATCGTGGACGAACTCATCGATCGGGGCGTGCTCATCCACAACCCCGGCACCGTGATCATCGGGCCCAGGGTCGAGATCGAGCCCGGCGCCGAGATCTTCGGCCACTGCGAGATCTACGGGGCGTCCAGGGTGGCCGCCGGGGCCCGGCTCGGCTCGTACAACCACATCACCGACGCGACCTTCGCGCCCGGCTGCGTGGTCCGCGAGTTCAACCACATCGAAAAGGCCGCCGTGGGCGAGGGGGCGACCGTGGGTCCGTACTCCCGGCTGCGGCCCGGCGCGCGGCTCGAAAAGAACGCCCGCATCGGTAATTTCGTGGAGATGAAGAAGGCGGTCCTGGGCGAAGGGGCCAAGGCCAGTCACCTGACCTACCTGGGCGACGCCGAGGTCGGGGCCGGGGCCAACATCGGGGCCGGGACCATCACCTGCAACTACGACGGGAAGAACAAATTCACGACCAGGATCGGCGCGGGGGCGTTCATCGGCTCCAACACCGCCCTGGTCGCCCCGGTGAGCGTGGGCGACAACGCCCTGATCGGGGCGGGGTCCACCATTACCAAGGACGTGCCGGACAACCAGACCGGCATCGCCAGGGGCAAGCAGGTCAACCTCAGACGGAGCCTGAAGAAAAACTAGGGATGTGGTGGAAAACCCTTTAAATAACTGTGGAAAGAAATCTTGCCTTGGACCCGAAAAAAGCATAGATAAAAGATATGGAATTAGTTGCCAAGCTTGAAGAGCGTTTCAACGGATTATTGAATAAAATTGCGGAACTGAAAGAAGAAAATCAGCGCTTGAAGGAGGAGGCCGAGTCCGAGAGGCAGTTGCGCCAGGACATCGAAGCCCGTATCAACACGCTGCTCGAGAAGATTCAGAACGAGCTGGAATGATAGTGGGTTACGATGCCTCGCTACACGCTGACCCTGCTGGGACTCGAGATATCCTTCAAGACGGATGCGGACAATGTCCGCATCGAGGCCGCCCAGGCGTTTATCGAGAACAAGCACAAGGAGCTTGTTGCCGGAGCTGGTGACATCAGCAAGGAAAAGCTGCTCACCTATCTGCTCCTGAGCCTGGCGGACGATTATCTGGTCGCCGAGGCCAAGCTGAGGCGGCTGGAAGGGAAGATCGGAGAGATTTTGGAAAAGACCTCAACGGACCCGGGCCGATAACTGGACGGGACCGAGGTCGGCAAGGAATTACCCTGGGGCGTGCGTGATTGCCCGGAGTGTTATTGAGCCAATGCTCTGAAAAAGGGCGACGACTTCAGCGTGCTGGTGAGCAGGCCCGGTCCGACCGGGAAGCCTGAAGGCGCGCGAGCCAAGCCCACCTGGACATGCCAGGTTCAAAACATACAGGCAACACGGCTTCCCGGGGATTTAAACCTCCGCCTGACCGGCCATGACCGGCGTTTTCAGGCGGCGATATATACCCTACAGCCATATCCGAAACCACCCTCCTCTCTTCTCTTCAGAGCAGAGTGCGTCTTGTCGCGCGCTCTTCAAGTCACGGCTCGGCGGAAACAGGCCGCCTGATTGAAAAGCCTGTTAACATAAATAAGGAGCAACCGAATGTTAGCCGAAATCGCCATGGTCGGCGGTGGACTGATCCTCGGCCTCGGAGCCGGAATCATTCTCTTCAAATACATCTCCGACAAAAAGGTCTCCGACTCCAAGGGGCTGGCCGAGCGCATCGTGGAGGAGGCGCGCAAGGAAAGCGAGGCCCTGAAAAAGGAGTCGCGTCTCCAGGCGCAGGACGAGATTTTCAACCAGAAGAAGGAGCTGGAGCGGGAGTTCAAGGACCGCGAGAGCCAGCTCAAGAGCGAGGAGAAGCGCCTCCACTCCAAGGAGGAGCGCCTCGACGCCAAGCGGGAGAAGGTCGCCGACAAGGAGGCTCAGGTGGTGGAGCTGGAAAAGCAGCTCATCAAGCAGGAAAAGCACCTGAGCGAACTGGAGGAGGATCTGACCCAGAAGTCCGACGAGCACGAGCGCAAGCTCCAGGAGATTTCCGGCCTGACCGTGGAGGAGGCCAGGGAGAACCTGCTCAAGGAGATCGAGTCCCGCACCCGTCACGAAGCCGCCAAGATGATCCGGAACATCGAGATGGAGGCCAAGGAAAACGCCTCCAAGAAGGCCAAGGAGATCCTCTCCCTGGCCCTGCAGCGCTACGCGGGCGACTACGCGGGCGAGCAGACCGTGACCGCCGTGACCCTGCCCTCCGAGGACATGAAGGGCCGCATCATCGGCCGTGAGGGCCGCAACATCCGCGCCCTGGAAGCGGCCACCGGCGTGGACCTGATCATCGACGACACCCCCGAGACCGTGGTCCTGTCCGCCTTCAGCCCGCTCAAGCGCGAGGTGGCCAAGCAGGCGCTCGAACGCCTCATCCACGACGGCCGCATCCATCCCGCCCGCATCGAGGAGATCGTGCGCAAGGTTGAGGGCGAGATGGACACCAAATTGAAGGAGATCGGCGAGCAGGCCACCTTCGACGTGGGCGTGCACGGCATCCACCCCGAACTGATCAACCTGCTGGGCCGGCTGCACTACCGCACCAGCTTCTCCCAGAACGTGCTCCAGCACTCCATGGAGGTCGCCTTCCTGTGCGGCGTCATGGCCGCCGAGCTCGGCCTGAACGAGAAGGAGGCCAAGCGCGCGGGGCTGCTGCACGACATCGGCAAGGCCGTGGACCACGAGATCGAAGGCCCCCACGCCATCATCGGCGCGGACCTGGCCAAGAAGCACGGCGAGTCCAAGGAGATCATCCACTCCATCGCCGCCCACCACGAGGACACCCCGCCCATGACCATCCTGGCCAACCTGGTCCAGGCCGCCGACTCCCTGTCCGGCGCCCGGCCCGGCGCGCGCAAGGAGCTGCTTGAGAACTACGTCAAGCGCCTTGAGGAGCTGGAGGGGCTGGCCACCGGCTTCGACGGCGTGCAGAAGGCCTATGCCATCCAGGCGGGCCGCGAAATCCGCGTCATGGTTGATTCCGAGAAGGTCGGCGACGAGAACACCTACGTGCTCTGCAAGGACATCGCCGAGAAGATCGAGAACAACATGACCTACCCCGGCCAGATCCGGGTCACGGTCATCCGCGAGAAACGGGCCGTGGGCTACGCCAAATAGGCAATCCGAAGGCGCACCCGGCCCCCCGCCGGGTGCGCTTTTCTTTCCGGCGCGCTCCCGTCCGCAAAAAATCATAGCTCATGAGAACCATGATCCTCTATGGTTACCTCACTGCACCCGGCAGCCTATGGAGTCGCACGAGACATGAACCGCAATTCGGACCCCGCCCCGGAGAAACTCAAGCAGGCCATGGACCAGTCCATGAACCTGGTGCGCTCGGAAATGGGCGACGCCGAATTCAAGCGGTTCAGCGAGCACATCCAGTCCGAACTCGGCATCAAGATGCCGCCCACCAAGAAGGTCCTGCTCCAGTCCCGGTTCCAGAAGCGGCTGCGCGCCCTGGGCATGTCCAGCTACAAGGAATACTGCGACTACGTCTTCTCCGACGCCGGACGCGAACAGGAGCGCATGCACCTGATCGACGTGGTCACCACCAACACCACGCATTTCTTCCGCGAGCCCAAGCACTGGGACATCATGAACAACATGGTCCTGCCCGAGCTGTGGGACCGGGGCGTGGGCCGCTCCTCGGCCCTGCGCATCTGGTCGGCGGGCTGCTCCTCCGGCGAGGAGCCGTACACCCTGGGCATGGTGCTCCACGAGTGGAGCGCCCGGTGCCAGGGGTTCGACTTCACCATCCTGGCCACGGACATCTCCCAGAAAATCCTGACCGAGGCCAAGCGGGCCGTGTACGCCATGGACAAGGTGGCGGACGTGCCCATGCAGTACAAGAAGAAGTACATGCTCAAGTCCAAGGACCAGCGGCTGGTCAAGATGGACGCCATGCTGCGCAACAAGGTCTCGTTCCAGCGCCTGAACTTCATGGAGGACTTCCGGCTCCAGAACCGGCAGGACATCATCTTCTGCCGCAACGTGGTCATCTACTTCGACCGCCCCACCCAGGAAGTGCTCTTCCGGAAGTTCTGCGAAAACCTCCAGCCCGGCGGCTACCTGTTCATCGGCCACTCGGAGAGCCTGTCCGGCATGACCCTGCCCATCCGGCAGGTGGCCCCCACCGTCTTCCAGCGGCTCTGACCGCCCCCTCCGCCACCCGGCCCGCCACCCGGCCCGAAGGCGGCAACCCTCACGCATCACCCCAAGGAGCGTCATGCGCATTCTCTTTCTCGGCGACATCGTAGGCCTGTCCGGCCGCAAGGCCGTCATCCAGAACCTCGCCCGCATCCGCGAGGAGGAGTCCATCGACCTGATCTTCGCCAACGGCGAGAACGCCAGCGGCGGCTACGGGCTCAAGGAAAAGCACGCCCACGAGTTGCTCAAGGCGGGCCTGGACGGCATCACCGGCGGCAACCACATCTGGAAGTACAAGGACCTCTACGCCCTGCTCGACGACGACGGCCGCATCCTCCGGCCGCACAACTACCCGGAGCAGCTGCCCGGCTCGGGCGTGCGCGTCTTCCGCAAGGCGGGGCTGCCCCCGGTGGCGGTCATCAACCTCATCGGCCGGACCTTCATGCCGCCCATCGACTGCCCGTTCGCGGCCGTGGAGACCGTGCTCGACGCGCTGCCCGCCGACATCCCGGTGCAGATCGTGGACTTCCACGCCGAGGCCACTGGCGAGAAGATCGCCATGGGCTACTTCCTCGAAGGCAAGGTCTCGGCCGTGGTCGGCACCCACACCCACGTCCAGACCAACGACGCCAAGGTCCTGACCGGCGGCACCGGCTACCTGACCGACCTGGGCATGTGCGGGGCCGCGGATTCCTGCCTGGGCATGAAACCGGAAATCATCCTGGACCGCTACCTCACGGGACTGCCCCGGCAACTGGAGGCGGCCAATGGTCCTGGGATTTTACAAGGCGCGATTTTTGACATAGATGATACCACCGGCAGGGCGACATCCATGGCCACGTTTCGGCGTGACGGCTAGGTTCGCCCACTCTCCAACCACATGAATGAGGAAGAAAGTGAATATCTACGACGAGTTGAAATGGCGGGGGCTGATCAATCAGGTTTCTGACGAGGACAAGGTGCGCGCCTATCTGTCCGAGCCCGGGGCCACCATGTATTGCGGCTTCGATCCCACCGCCGAGAGCCTGCACGTGGGCAACCTCGTCCCCCTGCTCTGCCTGGTGCGCATGAAACGGGCCGGGCACCATCCCCTGTACCTCATGGGCGGCGCCACCGGGCGCATCGGCGACCCCTCGGGCAAGGACAAGGAACGCGAGCTGTCCGACGCCGACAAGCTCGACGAGCGGTTGGAGATGATCAAGCACCAGGTCCGCCGCTTCGTGGAACGCAACACCGGCGAGCGCCCGAACATCGTCAACAACTACGACTGGACCAAGGACATGTCCTGCATCGAGCTTTTGCGCGACGTGGGCAAGCACTTCACGATCAACTGGATGCTCCAGAAGGAGTCGGTCAAGGGCCGCATCGGCCGCGAGGAGACCGGCATCTCCTACACCGAGTTCTCCTACATGATCCTCCAGGCATACGACTTCTACCACCTGTACAAGAACTACGACTGCCGGTTGCAGATCGGCGGCGGCGACCAGTGGGGCAACATCACCGCGGGCTGCGAGTTCATCCGCCGCCGCTACGCCGTGGACGGGGAATCGGCCGAGGCCTTCGCCCTGACCTTCCCGCTGATCACCACGGCCTCGGGCAAGAAGTTCGGCAAGTCCGAGGGCAACGCCGTGTACCTCAACGCGGACCTGACCACGCCCTACGCCTTCTACCAGTTCTTCATCAACACCGACGACGCGGACGTGATCAAGTTCCTCAAGCTCTTCACCTTCCTCACGCCCGAGCAGATCGCCGAGCTGGAGAAGCAGACCGAGGAGGCCCCGCACCTGCGCGCGGCCCAGAAGCGGCTGGCAGAAGAGGTCACGACCATGATCCACGGCAAGCACGAGCTGGAACGCGTCCTGGCGGCCACCGAGGCGCTCTTCGGCAAGGGCGACATCAAGGCCATCGACCCCGGCACCCTGCGCGCCGCGTTCGAATCCGCGCCCGCCGTGCGCTACGCCCCCGGCGACGTGCCGGACCTGCCCCAGATGCTCGTGGACCTCGGCCTGGTCAAGTCCAAGGGCCAGGGCCGCAAGGACATCCTGGGCGGCGGCGTGTACATCAACGGCGAGCGCGTGGAGGACGGCGACGAGATCACCGACACCCAGTTCATCGGCGGGGAACTCCTCATCATCCGCAAAGGCAAAAAGAACTACGGGTTGGTGACTAAAGGGTAGCGGGAAGCGGCTTCCGATAGCGGGCCATCTGCACATTTTTTCCGAGGGGCTTTCATCCTCACGTAGACGGCTACGCTGCGGTAAAAGCCCCCTGGAAGAAAATGCACAGCTGACCCACTCTCGAAAGCCTAGTGCGAACGCGGGGGAGAGAGCCGCTGTCGGGTGCTGCGCACCCGAATCGCTCCAGAAGAAATCGGGCGCGGGTTGCGTGGCAAGCCGCGCCTTTTTTGCGTCCGCACGCCGACCGATCGTGAGCAGCCGATTCTCCTGTGAAGCGCCACGGTTCACCCCCTCAACTCACACGTCACCCCGCACCAGCACGGACCTGCCGAAGGCACACAAAAAGTTTGGGAGAGTCCAGAGAACCCTTTTCAAAGGGTTCTCTGGTCCCCCCGAAGGGGCCGCCGGAGGCATCTCGCGCCGCGAGGCTTGACCTCGGGCGAAAATGGAGGCAAGTGAGCCTGCATGAACGAAACATTATGGATACTGTTTGCATTGGTGGACCTGTGCATGGTCCTGGTGGTCTACCGGTTGTTCGGCAAGGTGGGGTTGTTCGGGCTGATGGTCTTCAACCTGCTGTTGTGCAACATCCAGGTGCTCAAGACCGTGGAGCTGTTCGGGCTGACCACGACGCTCGGCAACGTGCTGTACGCCAGCGTGTTCCTGGCCACGGACCTGCTCAGCGAGTTCTACGGCAAGAAGGAGGCGCGCAAGGGCGTGCTCCTCGGGTTCGTGACCCTGCTGATGATGGTCGGATACATGCAGATCGCGCTCTATTTCCAGCCCGCCGCGTCCGACTTCGCCCAGCCGCACCTGGAGGCGCTGTTCGGGTTCCTGCCGCGCGTGGCCCTGGCCTCCATGGCCGCGTACCTGGTCTCGCAGCTGCATGACGTCTGGGCCTTCCACGCCATCCGGGCGCGCACGGGCGAGCGCCTCCTGTGGCTGCGCAACAACGCCTCGACCATGGTCAGCCAGCTGCTCGACTCGGTGATCTTCTGCACCATCGCCTTCTGGGGCGTGTTCCCCATGGACGTGTTCATGGAGATCCTGCTGTCCACCTACATCATCAAGGTGGCCGTGGCCGCCCTGGACACCCCGTTCATCTACCTGGCCAAGCATTTGTTCGAGAAGCAGCGCCAGGTTCAGTCCGCCTAGCGGAAACTCATTGCCGTGACAAAAAGGCCGCCGGAAGGTTCCGGCGGCCTTTTTTTTGGGGAACTATCCCCGTAACTCCCTGACGGGAAAAATCAGATGTCGAAAGCCGCTTCGCGGCGCACGTCGGATGATTTCGCCTCCGGCGGGCAAGGACTCGCGCCCTTGCATCCCCCTTCCGCGCCTGCGGCGCAATGGCTCGTCGCTACGCAGCTCTCAACCGGCAAAAGGACCTGGATACGGCCATGTTTTGCGGTCGGCGATCAGCCTTCCAGGGCGGTCAGGTCCGCGCCGGAGATGGCCTCGCGCCGGGCCAGAATCCTGTCCAGGGGCCAGTCCCACCAGCGGACGGCCTGGAGCCGGTCGATGGTCGGCTGGTCGAAGCGCATGCGGATGACGCGGGCCGGGTTGCCCGCGACCACGGCGTAGGGGGGCACGTCGCACCCGACCACGGACCGGGCCCCGATGATCGCGCCGTCGCCGATGGTCACGCCGGGCATGACCACGGCCTCCATGCCGAGCCAGACGTCGTTGCCGATGACGGTGTCGCCCTTGCGGCCGGGCAGGTTGAACAGGGCCTTAACCTCGTCGAAGCCGGTCTCCGGGGTCATGGTGAAGTTCCAGAAGGGGTAGGTGGAGAAGCCGCGCATGTCGTGGTTGGCCGAGCTGGTGATGAAGACCACGCCGTGGGCGATCTGGACGAACCGGCCGATGACGAGTCGTTCCGGGCTCAGGGGGAAGAGGTACGGGGCGATGGCCGCCGCGTAGTCCTCCACCGGGTTGAAGTTGGAATAGTAGCTGAAGTCCCCGATCTCCATGCGCGGGTGATCGACGACCTGGTTCAGGTTGACCACGGTCTTGACGACCGTTCCGTCGGGCAGGACCATGGGGTGGCGGGCGGTGGGATCGAGCATGGGCGTTCTCCTCGGCTTCGGGAAGGATCGGGAAAGAAAAAGGGCTGTCCGGATCACCGCACAGCCCTTGGGAATATCTCGCGCCGCCTAGTTCGCGGCGGTCTTCTTCTTGAGCAGCGGCTTGTCGATGCCGTATTTGGCCAGGACCGCCTTCATCTCCGAGGTGGACGCCGGGGTGCCGTGGTGCAGGACCTGGACGCGATGCCAGGTGGACCCCTTGGCCTCACCGGACTCCACACGGGCGTTCAATCCGGCTCCGGCCAGCTTGCCGCTCAGGGCCTTGGCCATCTCCACCTTGCGGAACGAGGCCACCTGGTAGACGTAGTCGTAGACCGGTTCGCCGGGCTGGGCCGGGGTCGGCGTGAACGCCGCGGGCGCGGGCTGGGCGGGTTCGGCGGCGGGCTTGGCCGTCGGTCTGGCCGGTTCCGGCTTGGGCTCGGGCTTGGGCGCGGGGGCCGGCTTGACGTCCTCGGCCGTGTTGTCGAGCATCTGCTGGGGCGAGGCCTTGAGCCGGTCCTGGTAGTCCAGTTCCTCAAGGGTCAGGACCTTGGGCGGATTGGCCTCGGCCACGGTCTGGCCGTGCTCGGCGCCGGGCATGATCTCCTGGAGGGGCGGCACGTCGGCCTCGGGCCGGTAGCCGCGCCCGATGAGGATGCCCATGACGAAAAAGAAGGTCAGGGCCAGGACGCCCACCCCGGTCAGGCTGATCATGCCGGGCAGGGACAGGGAGATGTCGTACTTCCGCTTGGTCGCGTTGAGCTTGGGCACCTTGAGCTTGTATTTCGGTTCCAGATTTTCCGCCATGGTCCTTCCCTCGGAGTTCGCGCCCCTACATGGATTCCGGGGCGTTCACGCCCAGCAGCCCGAGGCCGTTCGCCACCACCCCGGCCACGCAGTCGAGGAGCATGAGCCGGGCCGAGGCCACGTCGGGCTCGGCGCTGAGCACGTGGCAATTGGTATAGTACCTGTGGAGCGTCGAGGCAAGCTCTTGCAAATACATGGAGATCAGGTGCGGGCTCTGGGTCCGCGCGGCGGCCTCCACGTAGTCCGGGTACTGGTCCAGGAGCTTGAGCAGCTCCAGGTCCCACTCGGTGTCGAGCAGGGCCAGGGAGGCCGGGCTCACTGCGGCGGGCCGGATGCCAGCTTCCTCGGCCTTCTTGTCCAGGGAGCGGATGCGCGCGTGGGCGTACTGCACGTAGTAGACCGGGTTGTCCATGGACTTCTGCTTGACCAGCTCCAGGTCGAAATCGAGCTTGGAGTCGGACTTGCGCGACAGGAACATGAACCGGGCCGCGTCCGAGCCGACCTCGTCGACCACGTCCTTGAGGGTCTCGAACTGGCCCGCGCGGGTGCTCATGGCGATGGGCTGGCCGTCGCGCAGCAGGTTGACCAGGTTGACCAGGATGACGGACAGCCCGCCCGGTTTGCCCAGCGCCTCGCAGGCGGCCATCATGCGCGGCACGTAGCCGTGATGGTCCGCGCCCCAGATGTCGATGACCAGGTCGAAGCCGCGCTTGAACTTGTTGTCGTGGTAGGCGATGTCCGAGGCGAAATAGGTGGTGTCGCCGTTGCTCTTGCGCAGCACGCGGTCCTTGTCGTCGCCGAGCAGGGTGGACTTGAACCAGAAGGCGCCGTCCGCAGCGTAGCCCATGCCCGAGGCGGTCAGGTCGGCGAAGGTCTCGTCCACCTTGCCGTCGTTGACCAGGGACTTCTCCGAGAACCAGATGTCGTGGCGCACGTGGAAGGCGGCCAGGTCGTCCTTGATCCCCTGGAGGATGACGCCCATGCCGTATTCCTTGCAGGCCTCGACGGCGTCCGCTTCGGGCAGGTCCAGGAGGTCGGGCCGCATGGCCATGAAATCGCGGGCGATGTCGGTGATGTACTCGCCCCGGTAGTAGTCCTCGGGCTCGGCCGGGTTCAGGCCGCCGAGCTGCCGGGCGCGGTACAGGATGGAGCCGCCCAGGATGCGCATCTGGCGGCCCGCGTCGTTGATGTAGTACTCGGCCTCCACGTCGTACCCGGCCTTTTCCAGGATGCGGGTCAGGGAGTCGCCGAGCGCCGCGCCGCGCCCGTGCCCGATGTGCAGGGGGCCGGTGGGGTTGGCGGAGACGTACTCCACCTGGACCTTGGTGCCGTTGCCCAGGGTCGAGGAGCCGTAGGCCTCGCCCTGGTCCAGGATCGCGGACACGGTCTCCCGCCAGAAGGCCGGAGCAAAGGTGAAATTCAGGAAACCCGGCCCCGCGATGTCGATCTTCTCGATGAGCGCATCGCCCGCCAGGGCCGCCTTGATGTCCTCGGCCACGGCGCGCGGCGCCTTCTTGGCGTCCTTGGCCAGCAGCATGGCCACGTTGGCCGACATGTCGCCGAAGGCGCTGTCCTTGGGCGGCTCGATGACCGCCTTGTCCGGCCACGGCAGGCCCAGTCCCTCAAGCGCCTGCTTCAGCGCCCCTTCCAGATGTATCTTCGCTCTCATCGTCGAATATTCTCCTTAAACAAAGCTCGTGCGGCACGCTCTAGCACGAAACCCCACGCAATCCAAGCAGAGAAGCGGAGCCTTCCCCGGACCCCGCTCCCGCTCCCCGCCCGTTTCAGGATCGCGGGGGGGAAGAAACCGGCGCGCCCCTCCTTGCGGAGAAGCGCGCCGTCCGATTGGTCGCCTTCGAGTGCCGGGAAACCGTTATCCGGCCCGTTTGCGCTGCCGCAGGACCATGACCAGCAGGGCCAGGTTGGCCAGGAGGCTCAGTCCGAGGCCCACGGATACCGGGGTCGCCCCACCGCCCTGGGGAACGGACGCGGCCTGGGCGGCAAGGCCCGCCTCCGAGCCGGTCACGGGCACCTCCAGGGCGCCCTTGTGGCCCGACTCGTCCCAGGCGGTCACGGTCCAGGTGCCCGGCGCGTCCGGCACGAAGCTGACCACGCCGCGGGCGTCGGTGCGCCCGTTCTGGTATTCCAGGTCCGGCGGGCTGTCCGGGCCGAAGACCTTGGTCTCCGCGTAGGACATGGGCTCTCCCCCGGCATAGGCGAAGCGCACGGCCACGGCGTGGTCCGGGATCACGCCGTAGGTCACGCCGTGGCCCCAGGCCGGGGAGGAGAGGAGCAGCATGGCGCACAGCGCCGCGAACACCGTCCTGCCCATGCTACTTCACCGGGAAGGCCAGCACGCTGCGCATGGCGTGCTGCTCGTAGTTGGCGCCCTTCTCGTCCACGACGTACTGCACGCGGACCATCCAGAAGCCGGGGGCGGAGATGGTGATGTCGGCCTTGCCCTCGCCGTAGGGCTCGGTGAAGTAGGCGTAGGCATTGGGGGTGTCCGTGAAGCCCGCATAGGTGGCGGTCACCGCGTCCGGGGACACGGGTTTCCCGTCGAGCAGGATCTGCACGGTCAGGGTGTCGCCCACCTTCAGCTCCAGCGGGTTGTTCAGGGGCACGATCTCCAGGGCGTCGCCGGTCTTGACGTCCCAGCCCTGGGTCCGGCCGCCCACCGGAATGAGGGTTTTGCAGAATTTCTCGTAGTTGCGCGACCAGACCACGCCCTTGAGGGTGGAGCGGTCGCCCTTGAGCACGCCCTTGGGCGTCTTGCTCCAGACCTCGCCCAGCCGGTGGCCGTGCAGCAGGGCCGCGCCCGGCTGGCCCAGCGTGACCGTACCGGTAAAGGACTTGAACGCCTGGTCGACCGCCAGGGGGATGTCCTTGCCCAGGTAGGAGGCTTTCACGTTGGCCGGGTTCTCCAGCTCCTCGCTCTTCATGAACACGTGCGCCGAGACCAGGGAAAAAGGCACCTCCTGACCCGGCGAATAGGTCTTCCAACTCTGCGGAACCAGGATGAATTCGTGGGCCGAGGCGGAGATCGCGGTGACGGCCACCAGGCACAGGGCCGCGCACAGCAGGGCGATACGTCGAGACATGTTGTTCCTCCAAAAAAATTAGTATGTGAATGTTGCATACTAATTAATAATTGGTAACACAAAGAGTCAAAACGAAAAATCAAATGAAAGGAGGAAGTCGGATAGAGCGGCCTAAGAGATCGGCGGCCCGCCCTATCCGTCAGCGCGAGATCAGCACGATGCCCGCGAGGACGCAGCCGCAGCCGGTGAGCTGCTGCCAGCCCACGGGCTCGTGGAGGACCAGGGCGGACAGGACCAGGGCGGACACGGGCATGACCGCGGTGAAGACCCCGGCCGTGGACGGCGGGACTTTGGTCACGCCCGCGAACCAGAAGAGGTAGGCGAGCACGGTGACGAACGCCCCGTAGTAGCCGATCACCAGCCAGCCGGTGGCGGAGATGGCCGCGAGATCGGTGCGCGCGGCCTCGACGACCCCCATGGGCAGGAACCAGGCCAAGCCGAAGAGGGAGATGACGGTGGCCGCAGCCAGGGGCGAGAGGGGTTCGGGCACGGTCTTGCGGATGAGCAGGAACAGGGACTCGAAAAGCACGGCGGCCAGGACCAGCAGGTTGCCGACCACGGGGTTCGCGCCGCCCGGCCCGGCGGTCCCGACCAGATTGATGACCAGCACGCCCGCCACGGACAGGCAGATGCCGAGCAGAACCCGGCGCGACGGCCGGTCCCTGAGGAAGAGCCAGGCGATGAGCCCCATGCAGGCCGGGGTGGTGGAGGTGATGATCCCGGCCGAGGCCGGGCCGGTCAGGGTCAGGCCGTGGAGCAGGAACACGGTGAACAGGAAGGAGCCGCACAGGGACTGGACGGCCAGCTTGAGCCAGGTCCTCCGGCACAGGCTCGGCAGGCCGCCCTCGCGTGCGTTAAGCATGGGCAGGAGGATGGCCAGGGCCAGGGCGAAGCGCAGGGCCGAGGCCAGGTACACGGGCAGTTCCTCGACCATGATCCGGCCGGCGACCACGGAGCTGCCGACCAGGATCATGGCCAGGGAGAGGTTGAGACGGGCGAGGTATTGTTTGGGCATGGGCGGACCATGCCCCAGTCCGGCTCAGGAGTTTTGAAGCATCTTGCGGTATCGGGCGGGGGTGATCCCGGTCTGGCGCTTGAACAGTCGGGTCAGGTGGGCCTGGTCCGCGAAGCCGCAGTCCATGGCGATGTCGGCCACGCGGCCCTCCCCGGCCAGGCGGCCGCGTGCCCGCTCCACCCGGACCTGGGTCAGGTAGGCGTGGGGCGTGATGCCGAGCTGTCCCTCGAAGACGCGCACCAGGTGGAAGGGCGACAGCCCAGCCTCGCGGGCCAGGTCGGACAGGGGCAGGTCCTCGGCGAAGCGGTCCTCGATGACGGCCCGCGCCCGGTTCACGGCGCGGTGCTCCCGCCCGGCCCGGACCCCGCCCCGGCGGTCGTCCGCGTGCCGCTTGATCCAGGCGGCGAGCAGCCCGAGCAACCGGGTCTCCTTTTCCATGAGCGGGGTCTCCGGCTGTTCCAGGCAGCGATGAGTGCGGGTGATGCACTCGGCCAGGGCCGGGTCGTCGAGCACGCCCGCCCGGAAATGGGGCAGGTCGGGCTGATCCCTGAGCTCGCGCGCGGCGGCCATGAGCGCGGCCGGGGAGAGGTAGAACATGCGGTAGGCCCAGCCGCCCTCCCCGGCCCCCTGGCCGTCGTGGGGCTCGCCCGGCACCACCAGGTTGACCTGGCCGCGCGCGGCCACCACGGACTCGCCGCGATAGCGGAAACGCATGGCCCCGTCCCCGATGCAGCCCACGGCGAACCCCTCGTGGAAGTGCCGGGAAAAGCGCTGGGTCACGAACCGCGCGCGCAACAACTCCACCCCGCCCCACAGGGGCAGGGTCGCGACGTGGCTGGTTTCCTGGCGGGCGGGCGCGGACATGGCCCGATCATGGCCCAGGCCGGGGGGAAAGGCAATCCGCCGGACCTGGGCGGGCATCGGGGCGGAGCCGTTTCAGCGCCCGGCCCGGATACGATATCCCTCTAATTTCCTTATGTAAGAAAAATGTATGAAGGCGTGGTTTACGTACTGCGGACCTGAAAAACGACCCCTTGTTCAACCTCATCTGCAAGCGAGCTGCTCATGCGACAAACATTTCTGACTCTGACTCTGGCCCTGGCCCTGGTGTTGTCCCTCTCCGCCCTGGCGGCCGCCGAGGACTGGCGGCTGGAAGGCGCCGTCGGCCTGAACTACGGCGAGGCGGGCGCCCGCGACGAGAACATCAACGGCACCGAAGTGGACGGTTCCATCGGCACGGGCAACGGCTTCACCGGCGCCGTGAACCTGTGGAAAGACCGGATGTTCGCCGACTGGTTCTCCCTGGGCGCCGCGTATTCGTTCCGCTCCAACAAGATGAACTACCACACCACCGGTTCCGGCGGCACTTCCCAGCGCATGAACACGGACATCATGATGAACGATTTCCAGATCAAGGCCGCCGCGCGCAAAAACGACGGCGACATCCATCCATACATCGGCGCGGGCCTGGGCTTCAGCTACATGAACGGCAAGATCTCCGTCGACGGCGGCTCCCAGGAGCGCGGCGAGACCTTCGCCCCGACCCTCAGCGCCTTTGTCGGCTACGACTACGACATCAACGAGACCTACTACACCGGCCTCGACGTGGCCTACACCTACTCCACCGGCGAGGTGGTAGGGATACAGGTGTACCACAACACCCTGGGGGCCATGTTCAAGCTGGGCATGAAGTTCTAGCGCCCGAACCGCGCCGACTGCGCGCGGCCGCACGCCGCCTGCATTTTCCGGATACAGGGTCCGCATCGTGGTCATCCCGCGATGCGGACCGTCTTTTTTGCGCGCCCCGCCGAAGACGACGCGGGGCGCGGGATGACGAGGCTCAGGAGACGAAGATGTTGTCGATGGCCTGGGCTATCTCCTGCTCGTCGAAGCCCTCCTCGGCCAGGGCGGTGCGATAGCGCTTGATGCTCTTCCAGGCCTCCGCAGTGCGCTTGAGCGAGGCCAGCAGGTCGTAGCGCCGCCGTTGGGCGGTGTCGTTGATGGGGTCCAGGGCCAGGGCCTTGTCCACGACCTCCAGGGCCTGCCTCGGGGCGTTGCACCGGACCAGCAGGGCCGACCAGGCGACCAGCGCCCGGATGATGACCTCCCTGGCCTCCTGCCCGGCCGCCCAGGCCGCGGGCTGCTCGTAGGCCGCGCCCAACCGGCCGCGCATGTGCGTGAACGCGGTCTGCGCCTGCCAGTACCGGTCCCGGGCCGCGTGTTCCAGGCCTTCCCCGGCGTACCGCAGGGCCTGGTGCAGGTCGATGGCGCAATGCCTGAGATACAGTTTCTGGCCGTGGAGCTGCAGGTAGCGCTGCCGTGCATCCTCGCCGAAGACCGCGCCGATCCTGGCGCGCAGGCGCGACAGCATGGTGTCGAACTTGGAGCGCGTCTTTTCCGGGGAACTGCCCGGCCACAACTCCTCCTGAAGGGCCTCGACGCCGAGCACCCGGCGGGGGGACTCGCCCAGCAGCCGAAGGACCTTCCGCCACATGGGGGACAGCTCGTCCTCGGACAGGCTCACCGGCCCGAGGGACAGCCGCAGGGTCGCCGCGCACTCGATGCGCAACAGCGGGACGGGCGTCCCGTCGTCGAGGATGTCCAGTCCCAGCCGGTCGCGGGCCAGGTCCAGGGCGTAGCGCTTTTCGACGTTATCCCTGACCGCCCGGCACAGCAGCCGCTCCATTATCCGGGGCGACCAGCCGAAAAAATGCGGAACCCGGCGCCGCCGCATGAGCCCGAGCAGGGCGCCCAGGTCCCGCAAGGCCTCCTGGTCGCGGCCGGTCCCGAAACGCATGGCGGCCCGGTAGGCATAGACGGTATGCGGATGGACGATGTCCCTGTCCCGATAGCCTTTCAGGCAGGCGTGGAAGACGCGTTCGGCGGCCCGGGTTTCGCCCAGCAGGGAGAGGGCGGCCCCGACCAGGGAGCGGGTCAGCAGACTGAACCAGATGCCGCCCCCGATGGCCCGCTGGCGAAGGGCCGCGCGCATGACCCGCAGGGCCTCCTCCCGTTTCCCCAGATGGGCGGCGGCGAGCATCCGGTAGTGCAGGATCTGGCTGCGCATGTGCGGAAGGGTCTCGGGATGGGCGGCGTCGAAACCGGCGGCCAGGGCGTGGGCCTCGGCATAGCGCCCTTCCGTCATGAGCCTGTCCAGGTCCCAGACCACGAGGAAGACGGCGATGAACGACCGGTCGGGCTTATCCCCCCACTTGGTCCCGATGCACGCCCGCATGTGCCGGTACCCGGCGATGTCCCCGGCCATGAGGAGATAGTTCGCCTGCACGATGTCCAGCCAGTAGCGCACGGTCGGGCTGATCATGGTGTCGTTGGACAGCGGGAAGAACGGGGACAGCGCGTCCAGCGCGCCGTTCACGTCGCCGCCGAGCACGAGCAGCAGCAGTCGGCAGAGCAGCAGCTCGGGGTCCGTGTCCGCCTTTTTCCCCTCCGTGTGCGCCAGGGCCAGTTCGTAGTAGCGGCCCGCCATGGGCAGGTCCGATTCGAGATAGGCGTAGCCCAGGGACAGGGATTGCGCGACCAGCTTGATCAGGGGGGACGGCAGCCGGTCCTTCATGGGCTCGAACAGCTCCACCGCGCGGCGCACCAGGTTGGCCCGGCGCCCGAACCGGCCCAGGATCATGACGTTGCAGGTGTTCAGCATGGCCGTGGCGATCAGCTCCCCCACCGGGTCGCCCTCCTCCCGGAGCAGGTCGATGGCCCGGCGCAGCGAATCGGCGCTGTCCTTGGGCCGGACGTTCAGGAGGACGATGCCGTGGACCAGGGTCATCCAGCCGCTGGCCGCCAGGACCGGGCCGGGCACGGCGTCGAGCAGGTTGAGCAGGGTCCAGTGGAGATTGTCGGCGACCATGGCGAGGCCGTGGGCCTTCAGCGCGCCCTCGACCTCCACCCAGGCACCGGCCGCGACCAGATAGTCCAGGCCGATGCTGACCTCGCCCGCGTTCAGGAAGGCCGCGCCGCAGCGGGCCAGATAGGCCCGCCGCTCTTCGGCCGGGACGGCCGCCCCGCCCTTTTCCGCCAGGTGGGCCTGGAAGAGGTGGTGCAGGCGCAGGATGGTCCGGCCGCTCTCGACGCCAAAGCGCACGAACAGGTTGTTGGCCGCCATGGCGGTCAGCCAGTCCAGCAGGGCCGGGGAAAGCAGGTCCCCCAGCACGTCCGGGACGATGGCGTCCAGGGACGCGGCCAGCAGCAGCTCCCGCGCCGCGTCCGGGTCCATGGACACGGTCAGTTCATCGAAATACCGGCCCACGGCCCGCACCTCGGCCGGGGACTTGAGCATGGTCGGGTCCTCGGTGTTGCGCAGCAGGACCAGGGCGGCGACCCACCCCTCGGTGGTCTCGAACAGCCGGTCGATGTGCTTCGTGCTGACGGGGATGCCGAACACGCCGCAGTACAGGCTGGCGATCTCCTCGCGGTTCAGGGCCAGGATCGACTGGTCCACGACCAGCTGTTCGCCGGGCGCGAAGAGCGCCCCGCCCGCCAGCCGCAACGGGAGGCGGGAGATGACGATCAGCCGCAGGGAGTGCGGGGTGTCGTCCTGAATGCGACGGATGAGCCGCAGGGCCGCGTCGTGCCCGAGCAGCCGGTGGGCATCGTCCATGACCAGGGTCAGGGGCGTGTCCAGGGCCTCCAGGGCCTCGCGCAGCCGGTGGACGCCGAGGTCGATGAGTTCGTCCGTGCTCAGCGGCTGCTCGAAGATGTTGAGCACGGCCTCGCTCTCAAGGGCCGGGCAGGACTTCTCCAGGGTCCGGGCGACGTCCTCGAAGAGCACGCGGGGGTCCGCGTGCCGCACCGAGCAGGTCACCCAGGCGAAGGGCGTGTCCGAGGTCTCGTCATACTGGGAGATGAGGACGGTCTTGCCGGAACCCGCCTGGGCCGTGACCGAAAGCACCCGGATGTGCGACCGGTCCAGGTAGCGGCATTGTTCGAGGGCGTCGGTGCGCAGCAGCAGTGAATTGCGTGGAGCGGGGGCGGTCATGGTCGAGGTAGAGTGTACACAATACAGCGCGGTTGATGTACTATGCACAATTACACCTAATCCCATCGAATGTCAGCATAAAATTGAAAAAAAACGGGTCGGACGAGGACTCGCGGGGAATACTCCGGCGTGCCGTGGAGGGCAGGCGGACGTCCCGCGGGGCCGCCCGAGGGGGAGGAAAGGTCGGATTTCCCGCCGCCGGGCGGGCTACAGCTCCAGGTTGGTGAACGGCTTGCGCTTCCGTTTCTTCTTCTTTTTGGGCGGTTCGGGCAGGTTGTCGAGATCGAGAATCTTCTCGTCCTGGCGGTAGCGACGGGAGGACTCGGGTCGGCTCGCGACCAGACGCCGCGCCTGGTCGAGCTTGGCGTGGGCCAGGTCGTTCTCGGGGTCCAGGGAGAGGACGTGCTCGAAGAACGGGATGGCGTCGTCGGGGTAGCGCAGGTCCAGGTACAGGGAGCCGATGTTCAGGGCCGCGCCCACGCTGCCCGCATAGAAGTCGGGGTCGATGTCGAGCGCCTTTTCGAAACAGTCCAGGGCGGTCATGCGCTCCAGCCCCTCCCAGTGGGCCAGCCCCATGTTGTAATGGATGACCGCGTCCTCGGGGGCGATGGTCAGGGCCTTCCTGTAGACCTCCACGGCCTCGGCCCAGCGGCCCTCGCCGCGCAGGAGGATGCCCAGCCGGTTGAAGTGGACCAGGTCGTCGCGGCCGAGCACGCGCTTGGTGTCGATGACCCGGTTCAGGTACTTGACCGCCAGGTCCGGGGCGATGCCGGACACGGCGTCCACGATGCGCTCGGTCAGGTCGCCGACCATGGAGCGGGTCTCGCGCTCGGCGGCCTGGACGCTCTGGTCCAGGTAGCGCTCGGCCTGCTCGTGCTGGCCCTGGCGCAGGTGCTGCTCGGCGATGTCGATCTTGCGCTCCGGGTTGAGGGGCGAGAGGGTGTCCAGCTCCTTGAGGTAGGCCAGGGCGCGCTCGTCCTCCATGTCGCGGAAGGCCTCTGCCAGCTTGGCCAGGGGGGCCATGAAGATGGGGTTGGCCTCGTGGGCGGCCATGTAGGCCTGGACCGCCGCGTCCACCCGGCCGGTGCCCATGAGGGCGTCGCCGCGCATGGCCAGGCCGCGCGCCGAGTCCGGCCTCAGCGACAGGATGCGGTCCGAGGCGGCCAGGGCGGCCACATAGTTGTGGGCGTCCAGGAGGCTGCGGCAGTGCTCCATCTGGCGGCGCAGCTCCATGGGCGGGGAGATGGCGGCGGCCAGCTCCTCGATGACCTTGTTGGCCGAGGCGGGCTTGACCAGCACGCGGGACACGCCCAGCTCGAAGAAGTAGGCCACGGTCTCCTGGGTGGCCTCCCAGGTGAGCACGATCATGCGCGCCTCGGGGCACTCGCGCGACAGGCGGATGATGAAGTCCGTGGACGGGCGGTTGTCGATCATGCGCTCGATGAAGACCACGAAGGGGATGTCCTGCTCGCGCAGCTCCACGCACTTGTCCACGGCCGCGTCCATGGAGGTGTAGGGCAGGAGGACCTCGCCGCGCAGGCCGATGACCCGCGAGACCATGTTGCGCAGGGCGCGGGTGAACCCGTAGTCGTCCGAGACGTAGACGACGACGCCCCCGTCCTTTTCGATGAACCTGCGGACCACGGCGTCGGCGGTTTCCGGCGGCATGGGCACCCCCCCTGGCTGCGGTGGCGGGACGGCGTTCCGGCCCACGACCGTACCCTACGTGAAGTGGGGGAAAACGGTCAACCCGGCGGCGGGAAAGGGCTTTCCACGCCCCCGCTTCGCGAAGCGAACAAAAACCCCGCGCCGCAGGCGCCATATGGGGTGCAGGGGTGCGGGCCCCTGCCCGCCGGAGGCGAAATCACCCGTCAAACGCCGCGCAGCGGCATCCGACACTGATTTCCCCTAGCGTCAGGGGAAAAGATCCAAAATCAGCCCACGGCGGCCTTGAGGGCGGCGAGCTTGCGGGCGGCGGTGGCGTTTTCGGGGTTGAGACGCAGGACGTTTTCGAAGCAGGGGATGGCGTACTCGTATTCGCGCAGGTCGGCGAACAGGGAGCCGAGGTTCATGGACACGGTTTCGCTGGCCTTGTAGAAGTCGGGGTTGTGGTCCACGGCCTTCTGGAAGCACTGGCCCGCCCGGCGCTTGTCCCCGCCGTCGTAGTAGGCCATGCCCATGTTGTAGTGCAGCCCCTCGTCCTCCGGGGAGATGCGCAGGGCCGAGGCGTAGTTGTCGATGGCCTCGCGCCATTTGCCCTGGCCGCGCAGGGCGATGCCGAGCTTGTTGAACAGGGCGATGTCCTCCTTGTCCAGTCGAGACCCCTTGGCCTCCAGGACCTTGGTCAGGTACTTCTCGGACATGCCCGGATCGTCGGCCACGGCCTCGGAGATGGTCTCGGCCACGGCGCTGATCAGGCCCATGGCCTCGCGGGTCACGGTCTCGATGGCCTGGTCGAAATAGACCTCGGCCTTGTCCATCTCGCGGCGCCGGGCGTGGACCTTGCCGATCTCGGTCTTGCGCTGGGCGTTCAGCGGGCTCAAGCGGTCGAGTTTCTTCATGTACTTGAGCATTTCATCCTCGTCCACGCCCCGGTACGCCTCGACCAGCTTCTTGATGGGTTCCAGGTAGATCTTGGAGCTCTCATGGGCCCGGTGGTAGCTGTCGAGCGCCTTGTCCAGCTCGTTCTGGGCCATGTGCACGTCGCCCTTGAGCATCAGCCCGGCCGGGCTCTCAGGCTTGAGTTCGAGGACCTTCCTGGCGATCTGCATGGCCTCCATGAGCTTGCCCGCGGCCAGGCAGTTCTTGCCCAGGTGCATGTACTCGCTGAGCTTGCCCTGGGGCTTCACGGTGAAGGCCAGCTTCTCGATGATGTTGTTCATGGACGCGGGCTTGGAGATGACGTTTGACACGCCGATCTCGTAGAAGAAAGCGATGTTCTCGCGCTTGGTCTCGCCCACCAGGACGATGATCTTGAGGTCCGGGAGCAGCCTCTTGAGGGTCATGATGGTGTCGGTGCTGGTGCTGCCGCCGATCATGCGCTCGATGAAGACGATGAAGTCCTGCCCGGTCTTGTGCATGGCCTGGACCTTCTTCAGTCCGGCGTGGACCGTCTCCAGGGCGGACAGGCAGTCGCGCTTGGTGCCGATGATCTTGAAGATGGTCGAGGACAGCATCCGCTTGAAGAGCGGGTCCTCGCTGATCAGGACGATGGAACCGTTTGTCTTTTCAAAATAATCGTAGACGATGGAATCGTATTTACCGGCCATGTTCTCCCCTGGTCGCGCCGGGCGACGATGATCTCTGCGCGCCCCTTTACCGCCGGGACGCGACGCCGAGAATGGCATGCGTCAGGACAAAAGGGAATGATAAATCGCCTTCGGGGATGGAGGAATCAGAGTTCATGGACGTCCCCGGGCTCGGGCACGAACCCGTGCACCGAGGTCTCGGTCTCCACGGCCATGCGGATGACGTCCATCATGGTGTGCCGGATGGTCCGCTTCATGTGCACCAGGGCGCAGGCCCCGGCCCCGGACCGGCGGGCCATGTCCAGGGAGGTGCCCACGTCGCCGTGGCCGGTGGTGATCTCGTCCAGGGTGAAGGCCTCGTGGACCACCAGGTCGCAGTGCTCGGCCAGGTCCACGGTGGCGTCCGTGGGCTTGCCGTCGCCCGAGTAGTAGAGGGACTTGCCCCCGGCGTCCAGGCGCACGGCCAGGCAGGGCATGGAGTGGTCGTTCAGGGCGAAGCGGAAGCGGAAACCGCCGTGCTTGAAGTCCTCGCCGGGCACGCACTCGATGAAGAAAATCTCGAAACCGGCCTTGGCCAGGGCGTTGGAATAGGCCAGCTCCATGAGCCGGTTGACCCTTGATTCGATGCCGCTCGGGCCGAGGATGGTCAGCCGCTTGGTCCTGCCCTCCTCCAGTGAGCGGACGATCAGGGCCGGGAGCCCGAAATAGTGGTCGGCGTGGAAGTGGGACACGTAGACCGCGTCCAGGTCGAGGGGCCGGGCCGCGTACCGCCACAACCCGCAGGAGACGTTGAAGCCGCAGTCCAGCAGGATGGACGAATCGTTGTGCTCCACCAGCAGGGACGTGTTCGGCAACCGTTCGTCAAAGGCCTCGCCCACCCCGACAAAAGTCACACGCATTGGCTGCTCCGTTGTCTTACGTTCTCCAAAGAGGATACCATTTAGCAGAAACGGCGGGAAAGCGAAAGAAGAAGGGCCTAATCGTCATCACGATTGCGCACGTCGTCACGCCAGGCGTTGAGCGGGGCGTAGCACCCCTGCCCGGCGTGCTGGGACCGCCTGACCTGCTCGGCGGTCTCGGGGTCGAGCATCAACCGGCACAGGTACCGGCCCGCCGCCTCGTCCCAGAACAGGTCGGGACAGCGTCGCATGTAGCCGTATCGCCGGTGGGACTCCATGCAGGGGTCCTGCAGGCAGCACCAGCCGCAGCCTACGCACGGTTTGGACATGTTCGCGTTCTCCTCGGATACGGTTTCACAAGGGATACCGTCCCCCCTCCCGAAAGGCAAGGAGGCCCGGAGCACCGAGGCCCGACCGCGCCGCCCGCCATCCATACGCAAAAAGAATTGGACCATACCCGCCCGGCCCGTATACCCATTCAGAAAAACACGAGGTTTCCGCCATGAACATATTCACCGAGTCCGTGCCCTTCTACAAGATGCAGGGGTGCGGCAACGACTTTGTCGTCATCGACAACCGCGAACTCGGGGTGCCCGTGTCCGCCATGGCCGACTGGGCCAAGGCCGTGTGCGCCCGCGCCTTCGGGGTCTGCGCCGACGGCCTCTTCTTCCTCGAAAACGCCGACAACCCGTCGCTGGCCTTCCGCTGGCACTTCTACAACTCCGACGGCTCCCGGGCCGAGATGTGCGGCAACGCCTCGCGCTGCGCCGCCAAGCTGGCCCACGCCATCGGACTGGCCCCGGCCGAACTCGCCTTCGGCACCGACGCCGGACCGATCCGGGCCAAGGTCCTCCTGGACGGCCCGGAGGAAGGCCGCGTCAAGGTTCAGCTGACCCCGCCCCTCAGGACCGAAACCGACATCGTCATCGACGTGGACGGCAGCCCGCTGACCGTGCACTTCACGGACACCGGCGTGCCCCACACCGTGGTCTTCGTGGACGACGTGAAGAGCGTGGACATCATGGACCTCGGCCCCAAGATCCGCTACCACGAACGGTTCGCGCCCGCCGG
Organism: Pseudodesulfovibrio mercurii; assembly: GCF_000189295.2. Classification (NCBI taxonomy): domain Bacteria; kingdom Pseudomonadati; phylum Thermodesulfobacteriota; class Desulfovibrionia; order Desulfovibrionales; family Desulfovibrionaceae; genus Pseudodesulfovibrio; species Pseudodesulfovibrio mercurii. The sequence goes on from NC_016803.1 coordinate 2,117,660, forward strand.
GACCAACGTCAACTTCGCCCAGGTCCTCGACGAAAAGACCATGCTCCTGCGCACCTACGAGCGCGGCGTGGAGGCCGAGACCTACGCCTGCGGCACCGGGGCCGCCGCCACCCAGCTCCTGGCCCACACCCTCGGCCTGACCGGTGATCACGCCGACCTGACCACCACCGGCAACGAGGTCCTGACCGTGTTCCTCGAAAACGGCATGGTCTTCCTCCAGGGCGCCGCCGAGCTGACCTTCCAGGGCGAGTTTTACCTCAAGCCCATGGGCTTGAGCCTGTAAAACCACCCCGCCGAGACAAAAAAAGGGCCGCTCCTGGGAGCGGCCCTTTTTTTGTCTCGGCGGGGTGGTTTTACAGGGCGCGGCTTCCGATAGCGGCGCATCTGCACATTTTTTCCGGCCGGGCCAATCCTCACGTAGACGGCTACGCTGCGGTTGCCCCGGCCGGAAGAAAATGCACAGCCGCACCACTCTCGAAAGCCTGACACCGTGCGTCCTCGTCAAAGAAGAAAAAGCAGGCTGCTCTCCCGCGTTCGCACGGACCTGCCGAAGGCACCCAAAAAGTTTGGAAGGGGGGGCCAGGGGGGAAACTTTTTTCAAAAGTTTCCCCCCTGGCCGCCGGAGGCTATTTAACGGGAGTCGCGGCGACGCGTTCTTCCTGGGTCATTTGGGCGAGTTTCCTGACGTCGGCGAGTTTGAGTTTGAGGCCCTTGGCCACGCGGGTGCCGTAGTCCTCGTGGGTCAGGTAGAACAGGGCGCACTGACGCAGCTGGATGGGTTGGGGCACGCTCTGCATGGAGCCCACGATGTTGCTGACCAGGTTTTTGCGGTCCTGTTCGGTCATGACCACGGAGTAGAGGGTGCCGGGCTGGACGAAGTCGTTGTTGGGGTGGGTGTAGACATGGCGCTGCGCCACGCCCTCCAGGGGGATGTCGGGCTCGATGCTGACGTTGTCCGGGGCGGGCCCGTCAAAGGAGTTGGGCCAGTAGTTGGGACCGGAACCGCCGTTGTGGTCCACGCGCATGAAGCCGTCGCGCTGGTAGTTCATCTCCGGCGCGTGCTTGGCCTGGTTGACCGGGATGAGGTGGTAGTTGGGCCCCAGCCGGTGCAGGTGGGTGTCATGGTAGGAGAAGAGACGGCCCTGGAGCATCTTGTCCGGGGACACGCCGATGCCGGGCACGAGGTTGCTCGGGTTGAAGGCGGCCTGCTCGACCTCGGCGAAGTAATTCTCCGGGTTGCGGTTGAGCACGAGCTTGCCGACGGTGATGGGCGGGACCTCCTTGTGCGGCCAGACCTTGGTGATGTCGAAGATGTCCCAGGCGAAGTCCTCGGCCTGTTCCGGGGTCAGGATCTGCATCTCCAGGGTCCAGGACGGGTAATCGCCGCGCGCGATGGCATCGAACAGGTCGCGGGTGGCGTGGTCCGGGTCGGCCGAGCGCATGGCCTCGGCCTCTGGCCCGGTCAGGTTTTTGATCCCCTGGTCGGTCTTGAAGTGGTACTGGACCCAGAAGTATTCGCCCTTGGCGTTGTACCACTTGTAGGTGTGGCTGGAGTAGCCGTTCATGTTCCGGTAGGTGGCCGGGGTGCCCCGGTCCGAGAAGAGGATAGTCACCTGGTGCATGGATTCCGGGGTCAGGGACCAGAAGTCCCAGGCCATGGTCGGGCTCTTGAGGTTGGTCAGGGGATCGCGCTTCTGGGTGTGGATGAAGTCCGGGAACTTGAGCGGGTCGCGGATAAAGAAGACCGGGGTGTTGTTGCCGGTCATGTCGTAGTTGCCCTCTTCGGTGTAAAACTTGAGGGCGAAGCCGCGCGGGTCGCGCTCGGCGTCGGCGCTGCCCTTTTCGCCGCCCACGGTGGAGAACCGGGCGAAGACCTCGGTCTTTTTGCCCACCTTGGAGAGGAAGGCGGCCTTGGTGTACTTCCGCACGTCGGCCGTGACCTCGAAGTAGCCGTAGGCCCCCGCCCCCTTGGCGTGGACCACCCGCTCCGGGATGCGCTCCCGGTCGAAGTGCGCCAGCTTTTCGAGCAGGTGGACGTCCTGCATCAAGGCCGGGCCGCGCCCGCCCGCGGTCATGGTGTTCAAGTCGTTGCCCACGGGGCAACCAAAAGCGCTCGTCAATTTTTTCTTGCTTTTCGGCATGGTTGTCTCCTGGTTCGCGTTAAGGACATGGGAAAAGTTCCCGATTTTCGGCTATGGTTCCGGGGAACATACCACAGCTAAATAGTAATCGATAGCATTTAGTGCCGATTTTCGGGACCCGAGCCGCACGCAACGCGCAACCGTTGGCGGGAACGGGCTTTTTCGGGCACGATTCCCGCAGGGGACGAAAAAAGGGCGCGCCATGGGGTCATGGCGCGCCCTTGTCGGTTGCGTGCGGGGGAATGCAGGGGGCGGAGAGGGTCAGGGCCGGGCCGCGAGGATGGCCTCGTAGCGCTCGCGGGAGATGATCCGGTACTCGCCCCGGACCGTGGTGCAGGGCTTGCCGTCCGCGTTGAGGATGCGCCCCTTGAGCTTGAGGGCCGCGCCCTCGCGGGAGGCCAGGGCGCAGACCACCCGCACCGGCGAGCCGATGTAGACCGGCCGCAGGAAGCGGAAGCTTGCGCTGGCCGTGACCGCCTCCATGACCCCGGTGGCCTCGTATCCGGCCCACCACATGGCCTCGTCCAGAAGCCCCATCTGGAGACCGCCGTGGAAGATGTCCCCCTGGCCGCAATACACGGCCTCGGGCGTGTAGTCGGCGTACACCCCGCCCTGCCCGTCGCGGTGGAAGGTCAGCTTCAGCCCGGACGGGTTGTTCGGGCCGCAAAAGAAACAGGTGCCGTCCGGAAAGGGATTGTCGATGGCGCTCATCCGTCCTCCATGGTTTCGCCCTGCATACCCCACAAGCCTCCAAACCAAAAGGCCCCCGCACGCAAGTACGGGGGCCGTTTTTCGTCATTGTCCCGGTGAGGCCTTCAAGCGCTCCGCGCAGTTCCCGGCGCAGACGTGCCGCTCTCGGAAGCCGCCGTTACCCGACCAGATCCTTGTTGCCTTCCACCAGATCGGTGACCACGCCCGGATCGGCCAGGGTCGAGGTGTCGCCGAAGTCCGTGGAGTGTTCGACGATCTTGCGCAGCACGCGGCGCATGATCTTGCCCGAGCGGGTCTTGGGCAGGCCGTCGGCGAACTGGATGAATTCGGGGGTGGCGATGGGTCCGATCTCCTTGCGCACCCAGACCTTCAGCTCCTTGACCATGTCGTCCGTGGGCTCCACGCCGGAGCGCAGGGTCACGTAGGCGTAGATGGTCTCGCCCTTGATGTCGTGGGGCATGCCGACCACGGCCGCCTCGGACACGTCGGGGTGGGCCACCAGTGCGGACTCGATCTCGGCCGTGCCCATGCGGTGGCCGGACACGTTGATGACGTCGTCGAGCCGTCCCATGATCCAGAAGTAGCCGTCCTCGTCCACGCGCGCGCCGTCGCCCGCCTCGTAGGCCCCGGGGAACCCGGCGAAGTAGGTGGACTTGTAGCGGCCGGGGTCGCCCCAGACGCTGCGCAGCATGCCGGGCCACGGCCGGTCGATGATCAGGTGGCCGCCCTCGTTGGGCTCGGCGCGGGAGCCGTCGCGGCGAACGATCTGGGCCGAGATGCCGGGCAGGGGCCGGGTGGCGGAGCCGGGCTTGAGCGGGGTGGCGTAGGGCATGGCCGAGATCATGATGCCGCCGGTCTCGGTCTGCCACCAGGTGTCCACGATGGGCAGTTTCCCGTTGCCCACGTGGTCGTGGTACCACAGCCACGCCTCGGGGTTGATGGGCTCGCCCACCGAACCGAGCAGCCGCAGGGAGGTGGTGTCGTAGGTCTTGGTCCACTGCTCGCCCTCGCGCATGAGGGCGCGGATGACCGTGGGCGCGGTGTAGAAGATGTTGATCTTGAACTTGTCCACGATCTGCCAGTAGCGGTCGGGCCGGGGATAGCTCGGCACGCCCTCGAACATGACCGAGGTGGCGCCCAGGGCCAGCGGGCCGTAGACGATGTAGGAGTGGCCGGTGATCCAGCCCACGTCGGCGGTGCACCAGTAGACGTCGTCGTCCTTGATGTCGAAGACGATCTGAGTGGTGTGGGCCGCGTAGGTCAGGTAGCCGCCCGTGGTGTGGAGCACGCCCTTGGGCTTGCCCGTGGACCCGGAGGTGTACAGGATGAACAGCGGGTCCTCGGACTCCATGGCCTCATAGCCGCAGTCCGAGGTGATGTCCTCGGCCGTGATCTCGTCGTGCCACCAGGAGTCGCGGCCCTCGACCATGTTGACCTCGTTGCCGCCGCGCTTGACCACGATGCACTGCTCCACCGACGGGCAGTCCTTGAGGGCCTCGTCAGCGTTGGGCTTGAGCGGGATGGTCTTGCCCGCGCGCAGGACCGCGTCGGCCGTGACCAGGACCTTGGCCTCGGCGTCCTCGATGCGCGATTGCAGGGCGATGGACGAGAACCCCGCGAACACGATGGAGTGCGGCGCGCCCAGCCGGGTGCAGGCCAGCATGGCGATGGCCAGCTCCGGGATCATGGGCATGTACAGGGAGACGCGGTCGCCGCGCTTGACGCCCTTCTTCTTCAGGACGTTGGCGAAGCGGCAGACCTCGGTGTGGAGCATCTGGTAGGTGTAGACCCGGACGTCCTCCTCGGGCTCGCCCTGCCAGATGAGCGCGGCCTTGTTGCGGCGGCCGTCGGTCAGGTGGCGGTCCAGGCAGTTGTACGAAACGTTGGTCGTGCCGCCCGCGAACCACTTGAACTCGGGCTTGTCGTAGTCCGCTTCCAGCACGGTGTCGAAATCGGTGAACCAGTCGATCAAATCCCTGGCCCGCTCGCCCCAGTACCCGTCCGGGTCGTCCAGGGCCCGCTTGTGGTCCGCCTCGTAGGCCGCCATGTCCTTGATCCACGCCTGGCCCTGCATGGAGGCGTCGGGCTGAAATATCTGTCCATCCTTTTGCATGCTTTCGATTTTCTTTTCTTCTTCGGTCATCGAGATGCTCCTGATCTGTACGTTTCTTCGCCTCGCCCGCCTGGCACGGGCCGCAACCCACTGGAATGCCGAGTCATGGCGGCTGTCCGCCGGTGACACCCCATCCTCTAGTGAATGGTCATGCGGACCGCTTCCTTTTTTAGGTGAACGGTAAAAATTGGGCAGGTGAACGGTTTGGCGACGGTGAGCGGTGCGGGAGGCGGCTTGCAATAGCGGCGCATCTGCACATTTTTTCCGGCCGGGCCAATCCTCACGTAGACGGCTATCGCTGCTGTCGTCATCTCTAAGACCGAGCAAGCTCGGCCTAAGAGCTGAGGCACGCTGCGGTTGCCCCGGCCGGAAGAAAATGCACAGCTGCACCACTCCCGCAAGCCTAGTGCGAGCGCGGTAAAAGAGCCGCTGTCCTCATCCGTAGGGCTCGAAGACTCGCCAACGGCTGAAGGCCCGGAGGCATTCCTAGTCCAGCGCGTGGTTGCCGACGTGGACGACAACGTGATAAAGGAGATCCTGTACGACCCCTTCGGCGGGATCATCGAGGACACCAACCCGAGCCTGCGCCTGCCCATCGGCTTCGCGGGCGGCCTCCACGACCGGGACCTGGGGTTCGTCCGATTTGGCTGGCGGGATTACGACGTCAGGACCGGCAGGTGGACCGCGCCGGACCCCATCGGGGACAAGGGCGGCGACCCGGACTGGTAGGATACTGTTTGGACGACCCGATTAATGGAATTGATCCATTGGGGCTGTTCCGATTCGGCAAAAAAGGACTGTGGATTCTGCCCGGTATAGGCACCGACGGCTCTACCGCAGACAAAGGAAACTATGAACTCAAACATGAGCACGGTTTCTATGAGGATGGTACGGGAGACAATGTCGGTTTGTTTAAAGATGGTTTAAAACGGGATCAAGATATCACCAAATACACGCTTGACGAAACACACTTTGGCGACAAACGAATGAGACAGGCTGAAGAGAGTCTTGATCCGGGAGATTACAAGCTGTGCAAGTGGGGAGGCAACTCCAATAATTGCCAGGATTATGCCGATGCTCTGCGCGAACGTTATCGATTCTTACGCACTGCGGAAAAGCACTGATGCAACAACAGCCGGGGGACAATTGTCTCCCGGCTGAAAAAGGATTTTTATGAAAGGGTTAAAGGTATTCCTTCTCTGCCTAGTTCTCGGAGGCGTGTTTTTTTATAATTCCAACTGGTTTCAGTCATTTTTCCTGTACAACCGCTTTTACGAGAACATAGTTGATGTACCATTCGATGTGACAAAAAAAGGGGAGACGATTTCCTTTTCACTCAAGCACAAGTTCAATACTTGCTATGAATTGAATGTGGGAGTTCTTGATAAATACATTTTTCATCGTGGCATTGTTGGTCCAGGGGCTTTGAGGTATCGGTTCATTTCAAGAGGTCAAATCATCAAAGAAGGACTCACCTTTCCAGCGGAACGAAATCATCTCACACTTTATCGAGGGGTTACTTTAATAACCATACTGGTATTCGATCTCCCCTTCCCCGGCGCAGGGAGTGATGTATCGCTGGAATTGACAGTAGATACCCCCATGACCTTTCTCAATGAACATGCAGGCAAGATTAGATGCAGCATCCGGCCCAACTATAGTGCAGACAGGGGGGGCTGCGATGAGGAATTACGAATAGATTCGATATAGCTCCGAGAGACCCCTTCGGGAGATCATCGAGGACACCAACCCGAGCCTGCGCCTGCCCCTCGGCTTCGCGGGCGGCCTCCACGACCGGGACCTGGAGTTCGTCCGCTTCGGCTGGCGGGATTATGACGTTCGGACCGGCAGATGGACCGCGCCGGACCCCATCGGCGACAAGGGCGGCGACCCGGACTGGTACGGCTACTGCCTGGACGACCCGGTGCACGGGGTTGATCCGGCGGGGCTTCGGACAGATATTGTCTATTACGACGGCCGAGTAGGCCACGTCGCGGTAGCTCCAGGTGGGGGAACCCCGGTTGGAAAATCTCCTGTCGGAGAAAAAGGATTGAGCGCGACAAAAGGGGTTTATAAAAAGGAAACAGGGGTTCCTATTTCAACAATCGAACTTGATACTACCCCAGAGCAAGAGTCGTACATGAAAGAATACCTGGATAGAGCCCAGAAAAGTAATAGTGTCATATATGATTTGATAGATAGGAACTGTGTCAAAGGTGTTAATGACGTACTCGAGTCAGGTGGCTTGGATACCCCTAAGGGGATAAAGGGCATTCACCCAGCAACATATATGGACAAATGGAAAAAACTTCTTGACAAATAACACTGGCGGCGGGGAACCACCGCCAGCATTAATTATGAAAAAATTTATACTCTCATTTTTGACTATTGGATTTTTACTGAGTTGCATCAGTGATATCTTGTTACGCAATAAAATTGCATATCAAATTCCGTTCATATTAAATCCATATACATACATTCATTTGGCAACATATGGATATGATTCTATTTTAATTATACTATATGATGTTCTAGCGTATGCTATAAACATCTCCGTCTATACATTATTCGGTTACTTGATTGCCGTTGGTAACCGCTTCCATCAGTTTAAATACTTTTTTGTTGCTCTATTTGTCGTATATCAAATTGTTGTTGTAAGCATATTCTGGCACTAACCATCGCGCCATCTCTGGCCGCGCCGGGGTTGTCCCGGTTCGGCAACAGGTTCTGGTTTCGTTGCCTTTGCCCGCTTTTTCCTGACAATCGTCCTCAAGATACGCCCTTCCCGCAGAGGAGGCCGGACCATGCTTGATCAGCCCCGATTCCCCCTGTTCGTCATTGGCGACAATGAAGCCCTCGTCTTTCTGAACCAGCGGGACGTGGGGGTGTTTGTGGAGCGCGACGACGTGGCGGACGGCATCTACCACGGATTCGACTTTGATGGCCGCGCCCTCAACTTCGCCTCCGGCCTGGGCCAGCTCACCAGAGGCGGCCTGCTCCTCGAAACAAACTAACCACGCCCCCGGCACACCCACCCGCGCCCGCACGCCCCCCGCGAAGCGGCGCCAAAAAGCTTTGAAGGGGAGTCCAGAGGGGAAACTTTCTCGAAAGTTTCCCCTCTGGCCGCCGGAGGCATTCCTCCCCTCAACCGGCCACGGCGCGGGCGAAGAAGCGGCAGGTGAGGTCCTGCCACCAGACGAAGCCGAGTTCGGCATCCACGTACCAGGCGGCGGTGAAGGCCTTGCGGTCGGCGGACCAGAGGCGGGCCTTTTGCGGATCGAAGGCGGGTTCCAGACAGAACTCGCCCGGCTCGGTGCGGCCGGTGAAGAGCGTGGCCAGCTCGGCCACGGTGGGCAGCCGCCAGTCGGTGCGGCCCGCATAGGCGCTCTTGTTCAGGCGGGCAACGTGGGCGTTGGCGCGCTCCCAGGTCAGCGGGTAGCGGGAGCCGTGCCGCTCCCAGACCAGGCCGCGCGTCCGCTCCAGGACCGTGCCGTCGTTCCGGTCGGCGAAGTCGCCGTGGGCGTAACACTCGGGCCGCCACAGCTCGTCCAGACCGAAGGCGGCGCGCGCCTGTTTCAGCCCGGCCTTGAGGGGCGCGGACCGGGGACGCGGGCAGACGGTGGGTTCGGGCTCGGCCAGGAGGTCCGGGGCCGCGCAGGTTGCCTCGCGCCGGGCCAGCCAGCGGGCTTCGAGGTCATTGAGGGCGTCGAGCATGGCCGGGCCGGACGGGAAGCGGTCCGAGGGATCGCGGGCCAGGGCCGTGGCGAAGAAGTCGTCCCAGGCCCGGTCCAGGTCGGCGTGCAGTTCGCGGATGGGGCGGAGGTCCTTTTCGCCGGGCAGACGGCCGGTGAGCATGCGGTACAGGGTCACGCCCACGGAGTAGCGGTCCGAGCGCTCGTCCGCGACCTCGGGGTCCGCCTCCTGCTCGGGGGCGGCGTAGTACGGCGAGCCCACGACCATGCCCTTGTGGCGCACGGTGGGTTCGCCGCGCAGCTTGGACAGGCCGAAGTCGATGAGCTTGACCGTGCCCGGCCCGCCCTGGTCCTCGGCGAGCATGACGTTGAACGGCTTGACGTCGCGGTGGATGATGCCCTCGTAGTGCAGCCGGTCCAGGCCGCGCAGCATGCCGCGCGCCAGGGCCAGGGAGGTCTCCACCCCGAGGGGCCTGGACTCGCGCTCCACCTCGTAGGTCTCGCCCATGAGCACCCCGAGGTTGCCGCAGAAGTATTCCATGGTGAAATGCGGGGGAACGGAGGTGCCGTCAGCCCCGCCGTCCACGTCGAGCACGGCGGCCACGTTGGGGTGGCTGATGGAGGCCATGGCCGAGGCCTCCTTGAAGAACATGGCGCGCAGGGCCTCCGCACCGACCAGGTCCTCCAGGATTTCCACGGGCTTGAGGACCTTGAGGGCGACGATGCGGCCGGTCACGGGCATGGCCGCCTTGTAGACCGCGCCCATGCCGCCCCGGCCGAGCAGGCCGCGTATGTCATACCTTCCGATGCGCATGCGGCAGGGTAGCCCAAGGGGGCGGCCCGCGTCCATCCCGCGTTTGACTCCGAACAGGTTGTCCGTCATAGAGGATGACATGAAGAATGTGGAAGCCCCCCGGCCGCTCCCGGCCCTGCGCGACGCCGTTTTCGGCTGGTTCCGCAACCCCTTCGGGAAACTGACCCTGCTCATCGCGGGCCTGCTGGTGGTGGCCACCGGCGGGTTCTGGTTCTTCGAGCTCTATCCCAAGGGCACCATCCACGACGCCTTCGGGGCCCTGTGGTGGGCCGTGGTCACCCTGACCACCGTGGGCTACGGCGACGTGGTCCCGGCCACCACGGGCGGCAAGGTCATGGGCCTGATCGTCATGATCTGCGGCATCGGGCTGGTCTCCACATTGACAGGCAACCTGGCCTCCATGCTGGTGGAGCACAAGGCCAAAAAGCGCAAGGGGCTGCTCAAGGTGAACCTGACCAACCACGTCATCGTCATCGGCTGGAACGACTTCGGCCAGGAACTCGTCAACTCCCTGCGCGACAAGGGCGTGCTCAGGACCCGCGAGGGCGGCCAGTCCGACCTGGTCCTGATCAACGAGCTGACCACGGACCAGCGCGAGACCCTGGCCCTGCAGATCGACATGGACGACCGGCTGCGCTTCGTCTGGGGCTCGCCCGCCCAGGAGTCGGTCCTGCTCAAGGCCCAGCCCGACCGGGCCCGGGTCATCTACCTTTTGTCCGGGGCGCGCGACTGCGACCCCAAGGACGCGGACCAGGCCACCCTGTACTGCGCCCTGACCCTGCGCGAGCTGGCCCCCAAGGTGCCCATCTACGGCGAGGTGGCCCTGCCCGAAAACCGCAAGCACCTGCTGCGCGCCGGGGTCAACGAGATCCTGGTCCACGGCCAGCTGACCTCGACCATCCTCGGCCTCATGGGCGCGAACCCCTCCCTGTGGACCCTGCTCCAGGACATGCTCGGCATGCGCGGCGCGGGCGGCCTGGACGTCCGGGCCCTGACCGGGGAGGAGAAGGCGATGACCTGGGGCGAGCTGCTGCCCCGCTTCCGGGCCGACGGGCTCCTGCCCCTGGGCGTGGCCCAGGCCAGCCGGGAGCTCTCCCTGGAGGACGTCCTGGACCAGGGGTCGGCCCTGGACCAGTTCATCCTGGAGCTGTTCCAGTCCTCGGGCCAGGAGACCCGGCTGGGCGACTCCGGCCCGCGCGTGCTGGCCAACCCGCCCGACTCGGAGCGGCTCGAAAATTTCGACGCGGTCCTGTTCCTCAAGCCCGGAGAGACGCGATGAATACCCCCGACATCGACTGGGCGGCCATCACCCTGTTCGCCGACATCACGGGCCCGGCCCTGGACAAGGTCAAGCCCATCTTCGAGGTCCGCACCCTGGACGCGGGCGAGGACCTGATCCGCGAGGGCGAGGAAGGGGACGAGATGTTCATCCTCATCGAGGGGCGCGTGCGCATCACCAAGTCCATGCTCCTGGAGGGCATGCACCTGCCCCTGCTCGAGATGGACAGCCCGCGCAAGGTCCTGGCCACCCTGGACCAGTCCGAATACCCCCTCTTCGGGGAGATCGCCCTCATGGACCGCGAGACCCGCTCGGCCACGGTGCGCACCCTGGTCCCGTCCCGGTTCCTGGTCACGGACCGCCTCCGCTTCTTCGATTTCCTGGAGCGTGAACCCGCCCTGGGCGTGCGCCTGTTCAAGCGGCTGGCCCGGCGCATGGCCGCGACCATCCGGCGGACCAACGGCGAGGTGGTCAAGCTGTCCACGGCCCTGGCCCTGGCCCTGAGCCGCTACAAGACCCTGGGCTGACGGGGCGGGAACAGCGGTCCCCGCCCCTAACCGGGATGGTGTCCGGGGCCGATCCCCGGACGTCCCGGACAGCCTACACCCGGTTTTCGCACAAACCCGGTTTCGGGAGAGAATGACAGGGAAAAACAGCCGATAAGCATAAAAAATCAACTTGACGGGGTCGGCCGCGCCCGGTCCCGGAAGGGCGGGCGATTCCGTTGCGCCGACGGCTTGCCAAGGCCCCCCTTGACGTATACTTTAGATATACTCTAGACATACAGGCCACACAGAACGAACAGGGGGACCGACCCATGAAGAAAATCATACTTGCCCTGGCGGCGCTTGCCGCCGCCCTCGTCCTGGGCGGCTGTTTCCGCCAGCACATCGAATCCGCGCCGCCCGTGCGCCAGCCCGCGCAGACCACGGCCGCGCCCGCCCAGCCCGTCATCGAGGAGACCCACGTGGTCGGCGACGAAAAGCCCCTGGACGGGCCGGTGGAGGAGGTCTACGAGGTGGACGCCGCCAAGCAGGCCGGACAGCAAGCCCCGGCAGTGGGCGAGGCCGACCTGGCCGAGGAGTCCCTGCCCGACGCGGACCAGCTCAAGCGCGAGGCCGAGGCCGCCGCTGCCCAGGGCACCCCGCCGGCAAAGACCGCTGTCCCGGCCCAGGCCGCTCCGGCTCCGGTTGCGGCCCAGGCCGCTCCGGCCGCCCCCGCCGCCCCGGCGGTCAAGGCCCCGACCAACCCCGAGGACGAGGTGGTCGGCATCGGCGACGAGACCGAGATGCCGGGCGCGGCCGCCGTCGCGGCTCCGGCCGAGCCCCCGGTTGCGGCTCCCGCCGTGGCTGCGGGCGGTCCGTACTATGTGCAGGTGGGCGCGTTCTCGGACGTGACGAACGCGAACAGAGCCCTTGAGCGTCTCATTGCGGACGGCTACAAGGGCTCCGTGATGGTCAAAACCGACGAGGGGCTATTCCGCGTGCAGGCGGGTTCGTTCCCTGACGAGGCAACGGCCGGGGCCGCCCTTGAGAAACTGAAGGCGGACTACCCCAAGGGGTTCGTGCTGAAGAAGCCTTAGTCCGGCATATGCCGAACATCGGGGCCGGGTGTCGTCACTCGGTCCTTTTTTCGCGTCTTCGGCCTAGGGATTCAGTTCGGCGCGGAACTTCCGGGACAGCCGGAAGACGACCACCTTGCGCGGGGGCAGGGTGATGGTCTGGGTCGTCTGCGGATTGCGGCCCTTGCGGGCGCGCTTGTCGTACGCCTCGAACTTGCCGAAACCGGAGATCAGCAGGGCGTGGTCCTTCTTGATGGACTTCTTCATGATCTCGAGAATGATCTCCACCAGGTCCTTGATCTCGGCGCGGTTCTTGTCGGTGCGTTCGTAGATGTAGTCCACGATACCGGCTTTGGTGAGAGTGCTCATCGATTGCCTCCAAAAAGGGTTTTCAATAACTTACTTCAGCAATCCCGCGATGGTGGCCGCGAGTTTCCGCATGTCGTCCGGGTTCTCGTAGGACGACTGGCCCCACAGTTTCAGGCCGTCTTCCGCGAACCGCGGGATGAGATGAAAATGCGCGTGGTGAACCAGCTGTCCGGCCGCCTCGAAGTTGTTCTGCATGAGGTTGAGCCCGTCCGCGCCCGTGGCCTGCATGACCGCGCCGCCCACGGCGGACAGGGCCCGGAACAGGTCCTCGCCCAGCCCGGACGGGATGTCCATGAGCGTGGGGTAATGGTCCTTGGGCAAGACCAGGGCATGCCCGGGATGCACGGGGGCGATGTCCAGGAAGGCCAGGACCGTGTCCGATTCATATATCCTGGCGCAGGGAATCTCCCCGGCCACGATCTTGCAAAAAATACACTCGGAATCCACAATGGACATGCGTCGTTTCCCTCCGTCGGAACCGAATTCCAAACGTTTCAAGCGCATGGAATCCACGGTCGTGCGATGACAGTTTTTGACCGTTACTCGCATTCATACAAGGGATATCCAGTTAAATCAAGTCAGTTCGTTCAATTTCCTGAAAACCCACGCGCGGCAAGGGTTGCGGCGAAGTCTAGATATAATCTGAAAAATCGGACGGTTGACGGACGGGGGCTGATTGAAACCGTTGTTTGAATCAATTGTGAAACGATTTCAAATGGTTGTAAAGCCCATTGAGAAAAGGTCCGCCATTGCGGGCAAATACCCCGAACCAGGGGAAAAATATCAGGTTTTCGGCCGGGCCGGAACCCCGACCACGGTCGATCCCGCGGGCACGTCGCCCAGGACCACCGCGCCCGCGCCGGCCACGGCCCCGTCGCCCAGGGACACGCCCGGCAGCACGGCCGCGCCCAGCCCGACCAGCACGCCCGCGCCGATGCGCACCGCGCCCGCCAGCTTGGCGCCCGGAGCCACGTGCGCGTGATCCCCGATGCGGCAGTCGTGGTCGGTCACGCTGCCGGTGTTCAGGATGACGTCGTCGCCGATGACGCTCCCGGTGTTGACGATGGCCCCCGGACAGACCATGCAGCCCCGGCCCAGGACCACGTCCGGGGCGAGGATGGCCGTGGGGTGGACCGCGTTGACGAAGGTCTCGCCCCTGGCCGCGAAGTGCTCGAAGAGCCGCCGCCGGATACCGTTGTCGCCCACGGCCACCACCAGGCCGTCGTGGGGGATGTCGTCCACGGCGTCGTCGCCGCCGAGCACGGGCAGGCCGAAGGGGCCGGGTGTGCCGGGCGCGCGCTCCGCCGTGACGAAGCCCACGGGCTCCATGCCCTCCACGGCCAGCAGGATGTCCGCCACCACGCGGGCGTGGCCCCCGCCGCCTATGATCACTATTCTCATGCGCGCCCCCTTGCCGCCCCGTCCCGGCGAAAGGCCAGGGATTCCGGTGCGGTGGTCATGACACGGAACCTACCCGCTTTGCTTTTTCGGTGTCAACCGCGCCCGGCCGCCCCTTGCACACGCTTGACGCGGGCTTCCGCCCCGCGCTATCCCGTTGCCACCGAAAACCGACACCGCCGCGCGGGCCGGTGCCGCCAGGGGCCGTCCGCGCGCACCAAGGAGCCATACATGACCAAGACCGGCATTCTCTTCCCCGGACAGGGGTCCCAGGAACAGGGCATGGGCCGCGACGCGGCCGAGGCGAACCCCGCCGCCCTGGAACTCTGGAAACTCGCCGAGCGCGAGTCCGGCCTGGCCCTGCGCGAAATCTACTGGGACGGCGACGCGGCCGACATGGCCGACACCCGCGCCCTGCAACCCGCCCTGACCGTGGTCAACCTGAGCCTGTGGCTGGCCGTGAAGGACAAGCTCTCCCCCGCGGCCACGGCCGGGCACTCGCTCGGCGAATTCGCCTCCCTGGGCGCGGCCGGGGTCCTCGGCGTGGAGGACTGCGTCCGGGCCGTGACCCTGCGCGGGCGGCTCATGGCCGAAAGCGGCGGCGCTGGGCACGGCATGGCCGCCGTGGTCAAGCTGGACCAGGACAAGGTCGAGGAGATCGTGGCCCGGGCCGTGGAGCAGGCCGGCCGGGAACTGCGCATCGCCAACTACAACACCCCGGCCCAGTTCGTCATCTCCGGCGAGGCCGAGGCGCTGGACGCGGCCGAAGCCCTGGTCAAGGAGGCCAGGGGGCGGGCCATCCGGCTGGCCGTGTCCGGGGCGTTCCACTCCCCGCTCATCCGGGAGGCCGCCGACGAATTCGCCGTCTTCCTCGCGACCCTCGACTGGAAGGGGCCGGCCTTCCCGGTCTTCCACAACGCCACGGCCCTGCCCGAGCCCGACCCGGCGGCCATCCTGTCCACCATGCAGGGCCAGATGACCTCCTCGGTCCTGTGGACCCAGACCATGCGGGCCATGTGGGCGCTCGGCGTGCGCCGCTTCATCGAGGTCGGGCCCAAGGGCGTGCTCTTCAAGATGCTCAAGGCCAACCTCGGCGACGAGGCGGAGCAGTGGTCCGGCCTCAACGTGGGCAATCTGGCCCAGGCCGGGGAGCTGTAGCCCCGTGACCCGGACCTACGGCATCATCGGCTGGCCGCTGGGCCACACCCTGTCCCCGGCCCTGCACAACCGGGGCTTCGCCGAGCTCGGCCTGGACGCCCGCTACGAGGCATGGCCGCTCGAACCCGACGGCCTGCCCGCGTTCATTGAGCGCGTGCGCACCGAGCCGATTTACGGCCTGTCCGTGACCATCCCGCACAAGCGCGCGGTCATGGCCCATCTCGACCGCATCTCGGACCGCGCCCTGGCCATCGGCGCGGTCAATACCGTGTACTGGGACGGGGACCTGCTGTGCGGCGAGAACACCGACGTCATCGGCGTGGTCGCCCCCCTGCGCGGGCTCGACCCCCTGCCGCGCTCGGCCGTGGTGCTGGGCGCCGGCGGCGCGGCGCGGGCCGCCGTGGCCGGGTTCCTGGAGCTGGGCATCGAACGCGTGGCCGTGTCCAACCGCACCCGGAGCAAGGCCGAGGCACTGGCCGGGGATTTCGGCGTGAAATGCGTGGACTGGGCCGGACGCATGGACGTTCCCTGGGACCTGGTCTGCAACACCACGCCGCTGGGCATGTCCGGCGACCTGGTGGGCGAGACCCCGTGGGACGCAGCCCGATTCGCCGCGGGTGCGGTGGCCTACGACATCGTGTACAATCCGCTCAGGACCCGATTCCTGGCCGAGGCCGAAGCGGCCGGGTGCCGCACCGTCTCGGGCCTCGAGATGTTCCTGCACCAGGGGCTGGCCCAGTTCCGGCTGTGGACCGGGCGGGACATGGACGAGGCCGGGGCGCGGCGGCTGCTGCTGTCGCTCCTGGCCCCACAACCCAAGCAACGAGGATGATCCCCATGCAACGCCGCTCCCTTTTCGCCCCCGTCCTTTGGGCCTGCGCCCTGCTCCTGGCCTGTTTCCTGTTCCCGGCCCTGTCCGCCGGTCCGGCCCAGGCCGGGCCCAATCCGGTGGTGGTCATGGAGACCTCCATGGGCCGGATCATGGTCATGCTCTACCCCGCCGAAGCGCCCAAGACCGTGGCCAACTTCCTGAAATACGTGAACGCGGGCTTCTACGACAACACCATCTTCCACCGGGTCATCCGGGCCAAGGGCGGCCAGGGCATGGCCGTGGTCCAGGGCGGCGGCTACACCTTCCCGGTGAACCGCAAGGCCCCGCTCTTCCCGCCCATCCCCAACGAGTCGTCCACGGCCCTGGAAAACCTCAAGGGGACCATCGCCATGGCCAGGGCCGACGCGCCCGACTCGGCCACCTGCGAATTTTTCTTCAACGTCCGGGACAACTCGTCCCTGGACTTCACCCAGTCCGCCTCCCTGACCGGCGCGTCCACCTATTCCCAGAAGACCAGCGCGGGCTACTGCGCCTTCGGCAAGGTCATCCGGGGCATGGACGTGGTCGAACAGATCAACGAGGTCAAGACCGCCAGGGCGGGCCGCATGGAGGACGTCCCGGTCAATCCCGTGATCCTCAAGAAGGCCTACCTGGCCAGGTAACGGGAAGGCGGACGCCTACAGGCTGCAAAAATCGTCGGAACATTCGAGGAACAGGTCCCACAGGGACCGCAACTCGACCACCACATTGGCCGCGACCGTGTCCAGGACCGCCGAGGTGATGCCCAGCCGCTCGACCACAGCGTTGGAGACCTCGTAGTTGAGGCCGTCCGCGCCGAGCCCCAGGCCGATCATCTTGGCCAGGACGTTGCCCACGTGGACCAGGTCCAGGACCGGGTCCAGGCCGGGATATCCGTCCGGCCGCAGGTGGTGGCGGACCACCTTGGTCAGGGACTCGGGCAGCCCCCAGCGCTCGAGCACGACGGCGCCCAGCTCCGCGTGAGTGATGCCGAAGACCGCCTCCTCAGCCCGGTCGAAGGCCAGGTCCCGGTCAAAGACCAGGCGCAGGATGTCGCGCAGGTCCACCTGGACGTAGGCCCCGAGCAGGAGCTTGCCGATGCCGGACAGCAGCCCGGCGGTGTAGACGTGATCGGGCGCGTCCATGCCCAGGGTCCGGGCCAGCTCGCGCGAGGCCAGGGCCACGGTGGTGGAGTGTTGCAGGAACTGGCTGGGGGCCTGGTCGTAGCCCGCGATGACGTGGACGTAGTACGGGGCCACGCCCGTGGAGATGAAGAAGCGCAGGACGTCGGGCGACCTGAGGACGTCCAGGGCCGCGCGGGCGGTCAGCACCGGCCCGGTTCCGACCGGGTCCGAAGCGTTGACCACCTTGAGCAGGTTGGCGGTCAGGCCGGGGTCGTGCTCGATGATCCGGGCCAGCCGCGAGAAGTCCGCCTCCGGGCCGTCCAGCAGGGACCCGGCCTTGCGCACGCAGGTCGGCATGGCCACGACTTTGGCGCAGGCCGCCAGGATCTCCTCTCGTCGGCTCACAGATCGCTCTCCTTCCCCAGGACCCGCACTACCACACGACCGGTGTCCAGGTACAGAAAGAGTGTGCGCGGGGTGGTTCCGCCCACGTCATGGGCCGCCAGCCGCCGGTGGTTGTGCTCCAGCAGGCGCATGAGCGCCTTGAAGTTGCGCACGCCCGTGTCGAAGATGCGGTCCCTGCGCATGTTCGCCCCGCCCGCCGCCTTGAAGACCAGCCGATTCCGGTCCGCCCCGAGGTCCACCAGCCTGCGCACGGTCATGGCCACCCCGGTGTTGACGAACATGAACGGGTTGGCCCGCGCCTTTTCCCTGGCCGCGGCGGCCGTGGGCAGCAGGCAGTGGACCATGCCGCCGATCCGCGCCTTGGGGTCGTAGATCGCGACCCCGAGGCAGGAGCCCAGGGAATAGGTGACGATGACGTCTCCGGGGTTGGCGGACAGCTTCATGTCCGAGATGCCGACGACCAGCGTGTTGTTCATGGTCAGCCCATATATGCAGGCGGCCCCGGAGTAAAGCCCGCCCCACTTGCCATCCGGCCCCGATTCCCCCATAGTCGGGCAATGCACGACACCTCCCCCCTGGCCGTCCTGGCCGACATCCACGGCAACGCGGCCGCGCTCAAGGCCGTCCTGGACCATGCCCGGACGCGCGGCCTGACCCGGTTCGTCAACCTCGGCGACACCTTCTACGGCCCCCTGGACCCGGCCGGAACCTGGGGCATCCTGCGGGCCATGGACATGCCCGCCGTGCTCGGCAACCAGGACCGCATCCTGCTGGACGACGCGCCGCCGCCCGCCGTGGCCGCCGTGCGCCGGGCCCTCGGCCCCGAGGCCCTGGCCTGGCTGGCCGGGCTGCCCGCGACCCTGCGCCCGGAGCCGGACGTCCTGGTCTGCCACGGCACGCCCCGCGACGACGCCGCCTACCTGCTGGAGGACGTGACCACGGGCCTGCCCGCACCGCGCCCCCCCGAGGCGATCCTGGCCGACCTCCTGCCCGAGGCCCGGGGCTGCTCCCTGGTCCTGGCCGGACACAGCCACCATGCGGGCCTGGCCGTGGCGGGCGATGTCACCGTGGTCAATCCGGGCAGCGTGGGGCTGCCCGCCTACGATGACGACGATCCGCCCCACGTCATGGCCAGCGGCTCGCCCAGGGCGGCCTACGCCGTGCTCAGGCGCACCGGCGGAGGCTGGGACGCGGAGTTTGTGGAGGTGGACTACGACTGGGAATCCGCCGCCCGCCTGGCCCGGGAAAACGGGCGCGGGGACTGGGCGCGCTGGCTGTCCACGGGGCTGGCCTAGGCCGGTTCCGGACACACTGCGGCACGTATTCAGGAATCTTTCCCCTTTTTTTCTGGACTTTTTTTAGATTCTTCTGAAAAATACGACCTTAATGAACCTGTCGGACGCGCCCTTCGGAAGGCGCTGTCGGGCGGAAGACCCGAACGGTCCCATATGCCATGAAGCCGCATCACGTCGGAAACATACGCCTGCTGACCGCCCTGGCGCTCTGCGCCCTGGCGGGCTTGCTGCTGTGCGCTTCCCCGGCCCGCGCCGCCTCGGCCAAATCCTACTTCACCACGGGCCACGCAGAGTTCCACGCCCTGGTCAAGGACGCGCGCAAGGCCAAGTACCGCTCCAACTGGCAGAAGGTGGAGGAGACCTTCTCCCTCTGCCTCAAGACCGCGCCCAACGGCCCCTATGCGCCCAAGGCCCTGTACTACATCGGCCGGGTCTACGAGGAACTGGGCGCGCAGAGCGGGCTCAAGTCCGACTTCCGCAAGGCCGTGGACTACTACGGCCGGGTCCTGGCCCGGTACCCGCGCCACGGCTGGGCCGACGACTGTCTGTTCCGGCGGGCCGACGTCTACGCCCGCAGGCTCAACGAGACCACCGCCGCCCGGCTGGACCTGGCCACCATCATCGTGGACTACCCGCGCTCGGACATGCGCGCCAAGGCCGACGCCGCCCTGAAGCGGCTGGGCAAATACCAGTGGGCCGTGAACAAGGTCTCGGGCGGGTCGGGCGACGGCCTGAACGCCGTGGCCTCGGCGGCCGCCAAGGCCCCGGCCCCGGTCAAACAGCAGCCCGTGGCCGCCGCGCCCAGGGATCCGTCCGGCCTGGCCCATCTCGACGTGGTCCGGTTCACCTCCAGCGACGAGTACACCCGCGTGGTCCTGGAGCTCGACGCCCAGGTCAAGTACCGCTACCAGGTGCTCGGCCCCAACCCGGCCGTGAACCGCCCCCACCGCCTGTACATCGACATCCAGGACTCCCGCCTGGGCCACGACGTGACCGCCTCGACCACCGTGTCCGACGGCATCCTGCGCTCCATCCGCACCGGCCAGTACTCCAAGGACACCACCCGCGTGGTCCTCGATTTCCTGAACATGCAGGACTACAAGATATTTCCCCTGCAGAACCCCTACCGCATCGTCATCGACGTGTACGCGCCCGACGGCAATTCGCCCGCCCCGGCCGTGGCCTCGGCCGAGCCCGCGCACAAGACCCCGGCCAATTCCGACTACCGCCCGCCCAAGGGCAGCAAGCAGATGGCCGGGAGCCTCCTCGAACAGCTCGGCCTGACGGTCCGGACGATCATGATCGACGCCGGGCACGGCGGCAAGGACCCCGGCGCCACGGCCAACGGGCTGCGCGAAAAGGACATCAACCTGGAGTTCGCCAGGCTCCTGGGCGGCAAGCTCGAGGCCAAGGGGTTCCGGGTCATCTACACCCGGACCACGGACGTGTTCATCCCCCTGGAGAAGCGCACGGCCATGGCCAACGCCCAGAAGGCGGACCTGTTCCTGTCCATCCACTGCAACGCCAACCACAGCCGCAAGGTCAACGGGCTGGAGACCTACAGCCTGAACCTGGCCAAGACCGACGCGGCCGTGCGCATCGCGGCCCGCGAAAACGGCGTGGACCCGCACGCCATCTCGGACATCCAGTTCATCCTGACCGACCTGATGATCAACTCCAAGATCAAGGAGTCCCGCGACCTGGCCGGGGACGTGCAGACCAGCACCATCAAACGGGTGAAGAAGACCTACCCGATCAACAACAAGGGCACCCGCGAGGCCCCCTTCTACGTGCTCATGGGCGCCAAGATGCCCTCGGTCCTGGTGGAGATCGGCTACATCACCAACAAGACCGAGGCCGCCCGTCTGCGCTCGGACAAGTACCGCGAACACCTTGCCAACGGCATCGTGGACGGCGTCCTGGCCTACAAGAGCCAGATCGAACGCTACGCCATGAACTAACGGCGGCGGGGCCCGAGAGGGGCGCATCCGCACATTTTCCAGCCGGGATTTGATCCTCACGTAGGCGGCTACGCTGCGGTCAAACCCCGGCTGAAAAATGCACGGCTGCCCCCCTCTCGAACCCCGCCGTGTCGTCGTTTAGTAATTTTCTTCCCGATTGGTGAAGCAGCCCGTCTCCGCCGCCTTCCCTGGCCCCGCCGCGCCAAGGGTTTCCGCGCCCCCCCCAACGCGAACCGCCTCTTCACTCACCCACCCCCCGCAACCCGCTTAGGCTTTCGAGAGTGGGTCAGCTGTGCATTTTCTTCCAGTGGGCTTTCACCGCAGCGTATTGCGGCATACGTGAGGATGAAAGCCCACTGGAAAAAATGTGCGGATGGCCCGCTATCGGAAGCCGCCCCTGCTCTCAAGCCACGCATTGGCCCGGTGGGCGGCTTCATCTACTTCGGCCTGGGTCATGTGCGCGACGACCTGGTTCAGGCGCTGTTCGGCCCTGGGGTGGCCCTTGGTTCCGGCGATGACGAACCACTTGCACGCCTCGACCGGGTCCGGGGGCTGGTCCGCGCCGCGCAGGAGCAGTTCGCCCAGGGCGACCTGGGCCTCGGTGAACCCCTGGTTTGCCGATCGTTCGAGCCACTGCCGGGCCTCGGGCACGTCGCGCGGGACCAGGCTGCCGGTGAGCTGGAGGATGGCCAGGTTGAACTGGCTCCGGGCGTCGCCGGACCGGGCGGCCTTGCGGGTCCATTCCAGGAACAGGGCGGCGCTGCGCTCGACCCCGGCGCCCTTGCCGTAGGCGTAGGCCATGTAGGCCTGGGCCTGGGGCTGGCCCTTGTCGGCGGCGGTCCGGAGCAGGTCGAGCCCCCTGGCCCCGTCGCGGTCCACGCCCACGCCCGCCAGGTAGAACCGGCCGAGGATGTTCATGGCGTCCGGGTCGCCCTGGTCGGCGGCCCGTTGCAGCCATTTCGCGGCCGAGACCGGGTCGTGCCCGCCGAAGCCGCCCTCGAAATACAGACGCGCCAGGGCCACCTGGGCCGCCGGGTCGCCGGACCGGGCCGCGGCCTTGAGGTCGTGGGCCACCTCGGGAAAGGCGGAATAGTGGATTCCGACCAGGAGCAGGCCGAAGAAAAAGCAAAACTGGATCGTTCGTTTGATCATGCGCGTCACCTCGGTATTGGGATGCGGGACCGCCATATCCGACCTAATACGGGAACGGCGTGGATGTCAAAAACCAAGGGACCGCGAAGGGATTTTCCTCGCCTGATTTCACTCCGGCTGCCGCAGCAGGGCGGTCAGGACCACGGCGCAGGCGGTGAGGGCGGCGCAGAGCCAGAAGGCGGCGTTGAAGTCGCCGGAGAGGTCGGCCAGGTATCCGGCGACCACGGGGCCGATGATCTGGCCCGCGCCGAAGAACAGGGTGATCAGACCGAAGGCCTTGACCGCCCGGTTGGGGCCCATGTAGTCGCCCACGGCCGCGGACATGATGGTCGGGATGCTCCAGGCGACCACGCCGAAGATGACCACCGAGGCGTAGAGGAACAGGGGCGAGCCGTTCAGGGCGGCGAAGGCGTAGGCCACGGTGAACAGGGAGAAGACCACGATCATGCCGAACCGGCGGCCGAGCCGGTCGGACAGCCAGCCGAAGAGCGGGCCGGAGAAGACCGAAAGCCCGCCGACCACGGCCCAGAACCGCCCGGCCGCGTCCTCGCCGTAGTGATGCACGTCCACCAGGGCGGTGACGATGAAGGTGGCGTAGACCACGGACGTGGCCCCGAAAAGCAGGTAGATGATCCCCAGGTGGACCATGGTCCCGCGCTGGGAGCCCCGCTCCGGCTGATGCGTGCGGGCGGCGGACGCGGGACCGGTGGGGGATGCGGAAGCGGGGGCGGCCCCGCCCAGGGGTTCAAGCCCCTTGTCGCGGGGATGGTTGCGCAGCAACCAGCCCGCCAGCACGGCCACTGCCACGGCCATGAGCCCCAGGACGAGCCAGCCGATGCGCCAGCCCTCGCCGCCGGAGCCCTGGTTCACCCAGGGGATGAACAGCCCGGCGAAGATGATGGCCACGCCGTTGCCCGAGACCATGATCCCGGCGGCCCGGCCACGGGTGTCCCGCAGGAACCAGTGGGAAATGAGGCCCATGAGCGGCACGTTGGCCAGGCCGGACCCGACGCCAGTGGCGAAATACAGGAGCAGGACCGGCTCGAACCCATCGGCGCGGCCGATGAGGACCATGGACAGCCCCACCAGGGCCAGCCCGGCGGCGATGGTCCGACGCGCGCCCAGGGACTGGGTGATGGTCCCGGCCAGCAGGACCGCGAGCATGTAGCCGGTGAAGTTGCCGGTGCTGATCAGCCCCATGCGCCCGTAGTCGAGGCTGAGGGATGCGCCCATGGACGGCAGAAGCATGCCCAGGGAGAACCGGCCCAGGCCGAGGCAGGCGAAGACCACGGCCGCCCCGGTGAGGCAGACGGTCCAGCCGTAGTGGCGGGAAGGGGCGGCCTTGTTCTGCATGGGCCTCCGTGGAGGTCGGGGGATTCAGGCCGCGCCGGGCGGGGCCGGTAAAATCGAACGATGTGCGCGGCAACAACGCCGCCTCATCGGAAGCGCACCATAATACACTTGTTTTCCGGTGTAAATTCCCACGAACGATATTTGGATAACACCCCAATGGAGCGCCTTTGCCGCCCCCGGCGGCAAACAGCGGCTCTCGCGGCCCCCATTCCCAGGCAATACCCGGCGATCCGCTTAGGCTTTCGAGAGTGGGTCAGCTGTGCATTTTCTTCCGGTCGGGCCAACCGCAGCGTAGCCGCCTACGTGAGGATTGGCCCGACCGGAAAAAATGTGCAGATGGCCCGCTCTCGGAAGCCGCCTACCACTCAACGGGCAGCTTAACTTTTTGGGAGGCCTTGTTGGTGAAGAAGATATAGCCATGCTCCCGGCCGAACAAATACACATCCCTGGTCACGGTTACGTCCTGGCGGCAGTATTCGGTGATCAGGTCGAGCCGCCCCTCCTTCCACCACTTCAGCGCCTGGAGCCCGTCGGCGGACTTGCCCGCGCCGAGGGTGGCCGAGGCGATGTTGTCGAGCTTGACCCGGTAGCCGAGCCGGTTGTTGACCTCCACCAGGAGGTCCAGGTTGGGCAGGGAGCGGAACCCGAAGGGGTGCAGGCCGCCGAGCACGGCGTAGTCGAATTTGACGTGGTTGAAGCCGATGACCAGGTCGAACTTCCGCAGATGGGCCACCAGCGCGTCCATGTCGTCCTGCTCGTAGTCGAACATGGCCTCCTCGCCCGAATCCCACAGGCAGGCGATAGACACGCCCATGCGGTCGGCGCGGTTCCAGCCGCCCACCTCGTCGGCGGAATAGCGGGTCTCGATGTCCAGGACGCCGTACCGCTTGGGCGCGGGCCGCTTCGTGTCGATGCCGGGGAGCGTGTTCACGTCGATTTCCTTGGGGGTTATGGATTGGGGGTCGCCCGAGCGGATGGCCTCCAGCACGAACAGGGCGGCCCGCTTGTCGATGGGCCGGTTGCCCGAGCCGCACTTGGGCGAATGGACGCAGGACGGGCAGCCCAGCTCGCACGGGCAGTCCCGGATGGTCGAAAGCGTGGTCTCGATGAGCTCGTCCGCCCGCTCGAAGGCCTGGCGGGTCAGCCCCGCGCCGCCGGGCATGCCGTCGTAGATGAACACGGCCGGGCCCTCCACCTGCGGGTGCAGGGGCGTGGAGATGCCGCCCAGGTCGTTGCGGTCGGTCATGACCAGCAGCGGCAGCATGCCGATGGCCGCGTGCTCGAAGGCGTGGATGCCGCCCATGAAGTGCAGGAACTCCTCCTCGCAGCGCCGCCGGATGTCGTGGCCGATCTCGAACCAGATGGCCTCGGTCTCGAAGACCTGGGGCGGCAGGTCCAGGGGCACGATGCCGAGCAGCTTGCCGCCGCGCACCGAGCGCTTCTCGTACCCGGTGATCATCTCCGTGACCTTGACCCGCCCGAAATAGACGCGCGTGCCGAAGCTCGCCTTCTGGCCCAGAACCTCCAGTATCTCCGTGTCCTTGGACCCGCGCGGCTTGGTGTAGTAGCCCACGCGCCGGGCCTCGGCATGGACCGCGTTGGTGGCCGGGTCCAGGTCCCGGATCACGAAGGTCCGCCCCCGGTGCAGGTAGACCGCGCCCGGATGGGTCTCGCGGTAGGCCCGGTATTGATCAATAGTGCCAATGACCGGCGCCCTAATCGATTGAAAACGGCCCGATCGCTTCGTTGCTTCAAATGATTCAACCCCTTGCGTAGGTTCACTACGCGGCGGGCCTGAATCATTTTCGCGCCTTGCGCTCGAACCGTTTTGAATCGATTGGAGTTGAGCGGTGATGTCCTCGATGTGCATCTGGCTGCCCGCGCCGCGCAGGTCCACGTCGCGGTGGGGGCGCTTGCGGTGGGTGACGATCTCGACCGGATGGCCCGGCAGGTCCGGCTCCACCTCGAAGAGCTCCCCGGCCGCGACCAGCTGCTCCACCCGCCGGGCCACCTCGGGCTCGGCCAGGAACGGCTCGCCGCGCCGCAGGGTCAGCTCGGCCGCCGCGCAGATCAGGTGGCGGTCCATGATCACCGGGTTGAACGGGTTGAGCATGGCCGACTCGGGCGGCCGGGCGAAGAAGTCGTCCGGGTTGCGCATGAAATACTGGTCCAGGGCGTCCTCCTGGGCGATGAGCGCCACGGCGGAGTCCCTTTGGCTGCGGCCCACGCGCCCGCCCCGCTGCAGGGTGGCCATGATCGAGCCGGGGTAGCCGACCATGATGCACACGTCCAGCCCGCCGATGTCGATGCCCAACTCCAGGGCCGAGGTGGAGATGACAGCCAGCAGCTCGCCGTCGGCCATGCGCGCCTCGATCTCGCGCCGCTCCTCGGGCAGGAACCCGGCCCGGTAGGCCGAGATGCGCCCCTTGAACTCGCCGCTCTTCTCCGCCGCCCACATGGAAATCAATTCGGTCATCTTGCGCGACTGGCAGTAGACGATGGTCCGCAAACCCCGCGCCAGGGCCGCCCGGAGCAGGGAGATGGCCGCCATGGACGGGCTGCCGTCCGGGTTGACGAAGATCATGTGCCGCCCGCCGCGCGCCGCCCCGGATTCGAGGATGGGGTGCACCTCGAGCCCAGTCAGCATCCTGCACAATTCCGACGGGTTGCCGATGGTCGCCGAGCAGAACACGAAGGTCGGGTTGGCCCCGTAGTAGCGGCACAGCCGCATGAGCCTGCGGAAGACCATGGCCATGTGCCCGCCCATGACCCCCCGGTAGGTGTGCACCTCGTCCACCACGATATGCGTCAGTCCGGACAGGAACTCGGCCCAGCCCGCATGGTGCGGGAGCATGGACAGGTGGACCATCTCCGGGTTGGACAGGATCACGTTGGGCGGGGCGTTGCGGATCTTCTTGCGGAAATGGGGCGAGGTGTCGCCGTCATAGATGGCCGCCGTGGGCCGCCGGTCCTCCCGGCCGTTGAGCGGCAGCAGCGCGGCCAGCTCGTTGAACCCCTTGAGCTGGTCCTGGGCCAGGGCCTTCAAGGGGAACAGGTACAGCGCCTTGGACTCGGGATCGGCCAGGATCTGCTCCATGACCGGCAGGTTGTAGGTCAGGGTCTTGCCGCTGGCCGTGGGCGTGGCCACGACCACGTGCCGGCCCGCGCGGACATAGTCCACGGCCTCGGCCTGGTGGTCGTACAGCTTTTCTATGCCGAGCAGGGACAGGGCGCTTTGCAACGGCGCGGGCCATGGACGGCGCGGCTCGCCGAAACGGGCGTCCGCGCCCTCGACCACGCGGTGATGGGCTATCTGATGGGCCATGCGCTCGGAATCGAGCATGGCCGAGACGTATTCGAGGACAGGGCTCTCCACCCCGAAATCCTACGCCGGGCCGCCGGGCGAGGCAAGACGCGAAATATAATTGCCCCCTGCCAACGGCCATCCCATACTTGACCGGCAAGCAACCCGTTCAGCCCCCGGAGCCCGCCATGACACCCGAAAATTGCCCGCCCGACATCCTCGCCAGCCTGATCGAAATCGCCCGCGCCGCCGAGGCGCGCACCGAAGCAACCGCCTTCCACTCCGAAAAGGTCGCCCGCGTGGCCCACGGCATCGCCAAGGCCCTGGACCGGCCCAAGAACATCCTCGAACGGCTGCTGCTCACCGGCAGGCTGCACAACATCGGCCTGGTCGGCACCCGCGACTCGGTCCTGCGCAAGACCACCCCGCTCTCGCCACAGGAATTTCAACACATCCAGGAACATACCCGCCTGGGCGCGGCCCTGCTCGCCCCCATCCCGCAACTGGCCGACGTGGCCGAGGTCTGCCTGGCCCACCACGAACGCTGGGACGGCTCGGGCTACCCCAACGGCCTGGCCGGAGAGGAAATCCCCCGACTGGCGCGACTCATCTCCGTGGCCGACTCCTACTGCGCCATGATCTCCGAACGCCCCCACCGAGACTCCCTGCCCCGGCCCGTGGCCGCCGAAATCATCACCGAGGAACGCGGCAAACTCCTCTGCCCCGAATGCGTGGACGGCTTCCTCACCTGGTACAGAAAAACGGACGGCCGCATCGATCTGTTCTGAGAACGATCCGCCGGGGCCAGAAATGCCTCCGGCGCGCAGGCCCGGATGGAACCGCTCTCTCCATCCGGGTCGTTTTCGTGCGGGGCGGAGGCCGGGACGCCCGGTTCCGGGCCGGGAAAATGGTTGCCAACCACGCACGACGGGACTACAGATCGTCCCCCTCCCGCGCCGGTGCCGCCGGAACCGAGACCGACGCCGCACCCCGGGCAGCAATCGGCCCTTGCCCTGAAGCAATGAGCGGGCAACAAAAATCGGCGGACAAGCCACCGCCCTTCGGTGACACAATGCAACAATTTGCCCATCTCGTCCTGATCATGGGTGCTGCGCTCGCGGGCGGACTGCTCGCCAGCCGCCTGAACATGCCCGGCAGCGTCATCATCGGCGCCATGCTCGGCGTCATCGTCCTGAAGCTGTGCCTGGCGGCCCCCCTGGCCCTGCCCAGGCAGTGGTCGCTCTTCATCCAGATCGTGGTCGGCGCCACGGTCGGCTCGCGTTTCTCCATGGACATGCTCCAGCAACTCAGGCACTACGCGATGCCCATCCTGATCTCGGCCCTGGTGCTGATCCTCGTGGGCAGCATCATGGCCGTGATATTCACCAGGTTCTGGGGCATCGACCCGGGAACGGCCTTCATCAGCACCAGCCCCGGCGCCATGACGGCCATGACCGGCATGGCGGGCGGCCTGAACGTGGACATCTTCCTGGTCCTGACCTTCCACATCACGCGCGTCATTCTGGTCATCCTTCTGGCGCCGGCCATCATGCGCATCAGCCGCCTGTTCCTCTAACGGCCACACGCAACCGAAGCCGCACCGATCCCCGCCCTCTTCTCCCCACACACACGTCTCCCCGCGTCCGCACGCCCCTGCCGAAGGCACACAAAAAGTTTGGGAGAGTCCAGAGAACCCTTCTCAAAGGGTTCTTTGGTCCCCCCGAAGGGGCCGCCGGAGGCATTCCCCGCTCGTCCGTCCGGCGAGGGCCAGCCGGAGGCCTTTCCTACTCCGTCACGACGAAGCGGGTGAAGTCCTGGGAGACGGTCTGCTTGAGGGCCGGGAGTTCGGTTTCGGGCAGGGAGACGAAGGCGAAGGCGAAGACAGGGTACTGGTGGTAATCAATCTTACGTAATTCCAAGATGTTGGCGAAAAGCGATTGGAATCCCTCATAGTCCACGTCGCGGATGCGGGTGCGGTCGAGGGAGGACGGCAGGTCGCCGATGACCATGGCGGTGGCCATGCCCTGGTTTTCGGTCAGGATGGCGTCCCAGTCCGGGCGCAGCTCCTTGAAGTAGCACTCGTAGGGGTTGAAGCCCCAGGCCAGGGCGGTGATGTCGGCCACGCACCAGCCCGCGAGGCGCAGGGGGTTGGCCTCGATGGGGATGATGTCGCCGGTTTCGGTGACGCGGACCTCGATGTGGGAGACGAAGTCGCGGAATCCGCACTCGCGGGCCACGTCGCGGAGGTAGTCGGTAAAGGGCAGCAGCCAGGTCTCGATGATCCGGGCGGAGGTGTAGTAGAGGCGGTCCGAGACGTCGTCGGCGGACAGGAAGGTGTGGTGCAGGATATTGGTGATCACGGGGTTGCCTTCGGCGTCGAAGTAGACGTCGATGGCGTATTCCTCGCCGTCGATGGACTGTTCGATGATGAATTCGCCGCCGCTGACGACGGCCTCGGGGTATTCGGCGTTGAGGGCGGCGCGTTCGGCCTCGATGGCCCGGACCGCGGCGGGCCAGTCCGCGGGGGTGTTGACCACGTGCACGCCCAGGGAGAAGAAGCCGCGCGTGGGCTTGATGATGAACGGATAGTCCACGTCCGGGGCGTCGAGCCCGGCCAGATCCTCGAAGGGCACGCGCCGGAACCGGTAGTCCGGGTGCAGGGCGGCCACGCTTTCGCGGAAGAGCGCCTTGTCCTTGCAGATGTCGATCTGGCGGGCGAGGTCCTCGTTGCAGCGGCAGCGCAGGACGTGTCCGAGGCCGTTCTCGGAGTTGGTGTAGACCTTGCCGCCCAGGGCGAGGCGGGCGGAGAACTCGATCTCGTCGATGTAGTGCAGGGGCGCGTCCCCGGCCAGGCGGCGGGCCTGGGGGGTGTCGAGCACGGCCTGGCCGAGCTCCAGGACCGAGTCCGTGAGGAAGCGGGAGACGTAGGGGTAATCGAGGACGATCATTATTTCGCTTTGCCGGTCAGGCCGTATTTCTTCAGTTTGTATTGGAGGTTGGACTTGGAGAGGCCGAGCATCTCGGCGGCCTTGACCTGGACGAAGTCGGTGCGCACCAGGGCGCGCTTGACCAGGGCCCCTTCGATCTTGTCCATGGTGTCGGCCAGGTTGAGCTTGGTGGGCAGGAGGTCCACGGCGGACTTGAACTGGGCCTCCTCGTCCTTGATCTCGGGCGGCAGGTCGTCGGCGTCGATGACGTCGTGGCGGGCCAGGACCGTGCAGCGTTCGACCACGTTTTCGAGCTGGCGGACGTTGCCGGGCCACTCGTAGGCGGTCAGGTAATCCATGGCGGCCGAGGTGAAGCCGGTGATGGCCGACTGGTTTTCCTTGTTGTATTTTTCAAGGAAGTGGGCGGCCAGGAGGGGGATGTCCTCGCGCCGTTCGCGCAGGGGCGGCATGAAGATGGAGACCACGTTGAGGCGGTAGAAGAGGTCCTCGCGGAACTCGCCCTTGGCCACGGAGTCCTGAAGATTCTTGTTGGTGGCGGCGACGATGCGGATGTCCACGTCGAAGGTCTCGGTGCCGCCCACGCGCTCGATCTGGTGTTCCTGGAGCACGCGCAGGAGCTTGACCTGGAGTTCGGGGGTCAGCTCGCCGATCTCGTCCAGGAAGAGGGTGCCCTTGTTGGCCTGTTCGAAGCGGCCCTTGCGCATGGCCGTGGCCCCGGTGAAGGAGCCCTTTTCGTGGCCGAAGAGTTCGGATTCGAGCACGCCGGGGTTGAGGGCCATGCAGTTGACCGTGACGAACGGGGCCTCGCGCCGGGGCGAGGAGGTGTGGATGGCCCGGGCGATGAGCTCCTTGCCAGTGCCGGACTCGCCAAGGATGAGCACCGTGGACTTGGAGGGCGCGGCCCGGTCGACCATATCCAGGACCTGCTCCATGCCCTTGCCCCGGGCGATGATGTTGTCCTTGGAGTAGCGGTCGCGAATCTCCTTCTTCAGGCGGATGTTCTCCTGCTGGGTGGCGGCGTACTGCACGGCCTTGGAGATGGACAGGAGCAGCTCCTCGTTGGCGAAGGGCTTGGTGATGTAGTCGTAGGCCCCGATGCGCATGGCCTCCACGGCCGCCTCGATGGAGCCGAAGGCGGTCATGATCAGGACCGGGATGTGCGGGTAGTTCTTCTTGCAGTGTTCGAGCACGTCCTGGCCGGTCAGGCCGGGCATCTTCATGTCGGTCAGGACCACGTCCACCTCGGAATCCTCGAGATAGGCCAACCCCATCTCGGGGTCGGACAGGGTGGTCACGTTGTACCCCTCGTCCTCCAGGATGGATTCCAGGATGAGCAGATAGTTCTTTTCGTCGTCGAGAATCAGGATGTTTGCGGCCATTCGGTCTCCAGATGCGCTGTCCAATTCATATCAACACCGGACGATAGACCAAGACGGGCCGAAATCCAAGGCCCATGTCGGCGTCACCCGGATTTCACGGCTTGGCGCTGGATTGTCGCTCCGGGCCATGGTATCGTGCAGCCATGCCTGAAACGGAAAAAGACGCGCTGCGGAAGCGGCTCATCGAGCGCCGCGCAGGCCTGTCCGCCGAGGAGGTGGCCGAGGCCAGCGAGGGGGTCGTGTCGCTCATCCGCACCCTGATCGAATGGAGGAACGCGGGCGAGGTCCTGCTCTACTGGCCGGTGCGCGGCGAGATCGACCTGCGCCCGCTGATGGCCGACCTGTGGCAGCGCGGCAGCCGCGTGCTGCTTCCCCGCTGCCGCCCGGACCAGCCCGGCGAGATGGACCTGGCCTGCGCAACGGGCGAGCACGAGCTGGTGCCCGGCGCCTTCGCCATCATGGAGCCGGACGCGGACAAATGTCCGCCCGTGCCCACGTGCCGCCCGGACATCGCCCTGGTGCCCGGCGTGGGCTTCGACCGCAGGGGCAACCGCCTGGGCTTCGGCGGCGGGTACTATGACCGGCTGCTGGCCACGGACGCCCTGCGCGACACCCTGGTCATCGGCGTGGCCCACGAATTCCAGCTCGTGGACGCCGTGCCCGTCCAGCCTTGGGACAGGCCGGTCCACGTGGTCTGCACCGAAGAGAAGTTATGGCGGCCATAGCCTTTTTCCCCTTCGAGTTCGTGGACGTGCCGCAGGTGGCCTGCGCCTTCACCTCCCGCCAGGGGGGCGTGTCCGAGCCGCCCCACGACTCGGCCAACATCAGCTTCGACGTGGGCGACGAGCCCGAGGCCGTGGCCGCCAACCGGCGGTTGGTCTTCGAGCGCATGGGCCTGACCGGCTGGTGCGAGCTGAACCAGGTGCACGGCGACGTCATCCGTTTCGACCCCGCGCCCCACGCGCCCGAGGACCACGCGAGCGAGGACGGCGACGGCATGGCCACGGCCGAGCCGGGGCACGGCCTGGTCATCAAGACCGCCGACTGCCAGCCCATCCTCCTGGCCCACCGCTCGGGCCGTTTCGTGGCCGGGCTGCACGCGGGCTGGCGCGGCAACAGGATGGATTTTCCGGGCTCGGGCGTGCGCCGCTTCTGCGAGCGCTACGACCTGAAACCCAGGGACGTCTTTGCCGTGCGCGGCCCGTCCCTCGGCCCCACGGCCGCCGAGTTCGTCAACTTCGAGACCGACTTCGGCCCGGCCTTCCGGCCCTGGTACGACCCCGAGACACGGACCATGGACCTCTGGCGGCTGACCCGCGACCAGCTCATGGACGCGGGCGTGCCGGAGCGGCAGATCTTCGGCCTGGACCTGTGCACCCTGACCATGGAGGAGACCTTCTTCTCCTACCGCAAGGCATGCGCCCGCCCCATCCGGCAGACCGGACGGCAGTGCGGGATCATCTGGATCCGGAAATAGCCCGGTCCGCTCACCAGCACAGAAGGGGCGGCAGCCCCATCTTCGCGGCGAAGCGCATCTCGAAAAAGAGGACCGCGTAATACCCGGCAATCCCGAGCCACAGCCACAGCCAGACGGCGAAAGCGCCCTTCCACCCCCTGTCGTCGGCCAGTGCGAAGGCGGCTATGCCCGTCAGCATGCAGGCGACGGCACAGGCCAGGGCGGTGACGATGAGCATCAGCCCGTGAATCGTACCAGCCCGCCACTGCGCCGCCGTGGACGCGATGACGAGCACCGCGTAGACGACCTTTACCGGCCAGCCGCCCAGGGGACGCGGGTCCCTCCCACTCTTCAGGAGCGAGGCGAGGCCAAGGGCGAAAAGCGGCCCAAGAAAAGGCAGGTAAAGCGGCACCTCCGTCAACAGGGCCACGGGGTCGTTGGACACCAGGGCGAACGCGGCCGGGATCAGCATGGCCGTGGCGGCGTAAACCGCCAGCATGAGAATCGGATGCCGCGCGATCCCTCCCCCTTCCGGCCGATGTTCGTATTCCCTGTCCAAGACTCGCCTTCTCCTTTTTGATTGCACGTTCGCCCGGCCCGCTCGTCAGGACCGGGAATCCGAGGCCTACTCCTCGGGCCAGCGCAGGGTCATCCGTTGGAAACGGTAGCCGGGCCCGAAGAACGCCGCGAAGTCCTGCGGCCGGATGACCCGGACCTCCCGCCCGTTCCGGGCCGTGTGGACCGGCCGCATGGCGTTGACGAACCGGCCCCTGTCCTTGCCGCTCACGAGGCTGCGCTTGACGGCCCCGCCCACCCCGCTTCCGGGGACGGACACCGTTCCCGGATTCGGGCCGAGGGTCAGGGTCACGGACCGCCCCTCGCCCAGGTCCAGGGTCAGGGGGTCCATGGAGAGGGTATGCCCGCCGCCGCCCCCTCTGACCAGGGTCCCGAACAGGTTGCCCGTGAGACGGCAGATGCCCGACGCGCTCCTGGGGCCGTCCGGCGTGTCCGCCTCGAGCGTCACCGACACGTCGTAGCCGCTCCAGGAAGGGACCCGCTCCAACAGCCCGGCCATGGGGATGAGCAGGACCGAGGCCAGGACGAAGACCAGCACCCCCCACCAGAACCACTTGAACGCGCGGCGCGCGAACAGCCGCACGAGAACGGCCATGACCAGCAGGATCAACGGGGAGCCGAGGATGACGGCGGTCCCTTCGGCGATGTCGGCCAGCCACCAGAACAGCCACGTCCCCGGGACGACCAGCAGGGCGATGCCCACGGGCTTCTTGATCTTCCCTTCCCACTCGTCCTCGGTTCCGGCGGCCACCATCATGAGCACCAGAAATCCGACGAACATCAACACAAAGGGCATGGGTTCTCCTTCGGCGTCGCGGATTGCCGCGACCGGGTGGACAGGGCGGCGTCCGGCCATGTATGATTCATATATAGATCACCTTTTACGGGACGGGTCCAATGCAACACCGACTTTTCCGCGCCCCCTGGCACATGTTCCTCCTGCTCCTCCTGGCCCTGGCCCCGGTGCGGGCCCAGGCGGACGCGCTCCAGATGGCCCGGCCCGACATGCCCGAAAATCCCGAACTCAGGGCCATCGCCGAACGGGCCGACAACGTGACCACCACCAGGATACTCCTGGCCATCGAGCGCACGGACAACGCCAACATCAAAAATTCCTTCGGCCAGAACATCCTCATCCAGCTCATCTCCCTCCAGGCCCCGGACCAGGAGGCCTCCTTCCGCACCCTGGTGGCCATGGGGGCGGACATGAACATCGTGGACCAGGACCACCTCACCCCGCTGCTCTACGCCATCGGCAGCGGCGACATGGAGGCCACCAGGGCGCTCCTCAAGCTGGGGGCCAAAACCGAGATTCCGGACAAGAGCCCCAACGCCCTGCACTTCGCCCTGTCCCGCCGGCGCTACGAGGAGGCCCGCCTGCTCCTGGACAACGGGGTGGACGTCAACGTCTTGGGCCCCAACCGGGACACCCCCCTCCACCAGGCCTGCCTGGCCGCGCCCGAGGCGTTCATCGCCGACCTGCTGGCCCGCGGGGCCCACGTCAATGCCCGGGAAAAGACCGGCCTGACCCCGCTGCACGCGGCCGCCTTCCGGGGCGACCCGGCCATCGTCCAGCTGCTCCTGGACGCGGGCGCGAACCCGGCCATCGAGGACAACAACGGCCACGTGCCCAGGGACTGGGCAGTGTGGGAACATCACGACGAGGCCGCCGCGCTGCTATAGGCCGCCGGGCGAAACACGCATCTAGTCCGGCACCTTGCGCAGGACGTACAGCCTGTTCAGGGCGTCCCCGCCCTTCAGGACCTCGATCCGGACGCTGAAGCGGATGCCCAGGCCGTTGTCTTCATACCAGACCGTGCGCCGAGACCCGATATCGTCGGCCGGGACGACCCAGAGGGCGGGCCGGGCCCTGCCCACCAGCGTCATGGGCGCGCCCGTCACCGGGACCGGTTCGCCGGAGCGCTCCTCGAGCGCCTTCCGGGCGATGACCGGCAACGCCCGGAGATGCTTGTCGTCCATTTGCAGCTCGGCCCGGAGGACGCCCTTGCCCGGCAGATTCATGGAGGGGAGCGAGCCCTCCACGCGCAAGGCCCCCGCATACGTCCGTTCGGAGGCCAGGACCTTGCGCTCCACGGTGATGACCGAGGTCTCCCGCCGGGCGCCTTTGGCGCTCTCGGCCTCAAAGACGACCCTGTAGCTGGCCAGGTCCCGCCAGAAGAACGTTTCGGTCAGGTAGCTCCAACCGCCTGCCCCGGCGAACAGGAGCACGGTCACGACCACGGCCGTGGCCAGCCCCTTGCCGCCGATCGCGGCCGCGCGCCGAACCGCCCCGCCGCCGAACCGGCGGGCCGCCCAGAGCGCACCCCCGGCCCCAACGGCCCACGGGATCAGGTCATACGGAACCCGCGTCATCCGCCAGGGGTATTTCCAGAATCCGTCGTAATACCACCAGCCCAGGGTCAGCGCGCCCGCCAGCAGGCACCACGGCGGGGAGGCGCGCCACAGCCCGAGCAGCCCGCGCCCGTCGCGCGCCAGGTCGAGGACGACCAGCAGGAGAAAGGGAATCGCGGTCCAGGCCCTGGCCGCCATGGCCAGGCAGGACGCGCCGTAGCACACGCCGAGCCCCAGCCAGAGCCAGGCGAAAAGCGTCCCGATCACCGGGCGGTAGTAGCCCAGGACGCCGATCACGGCCGTGGCCACCAGGAGGCCGCCGATCAGGAACGGCAGGCCGAAGAACAGGATATAGGGAATGGCCTCGAACCCCTCGCGCCACCACAGGGCGACCATGGCCGCGCCCAGGAGCCCGGCATAGGCCGCCCTGTGCCGCTTCATGAACCGCTTGAAATCGTCCTCGCCCGCGATCAGCCCGGCCTCCACGCCGCGCCGGTACGCGCCGCCGAACCCGGCCAGCAGGACCGCCGGGAAGAGGCACGGCGACAGGAAGCCGATCCACAGGTTCCAGTGCAGGGACCGGTTCCACAGGGACAGGAGGATCAGGCCGACGAGCGCGGCGAAGACGCCGAAGAGAACCCTGCCCGCCCTCATTCGCCGCCCCCCTGGCCGCCGGGGCTCCACTTCGGGTCGTTCCAGTCCGTGTTCCGGGTCACGGTCCCGTCGAGCATCTCCAGGCGCAGGACGTAGTTCGCCTTGCCCGCGACCAGGAGCGGGTATTTGCCGATGGCGCGGGCCACGCCCTGGCCGACCAGGAGCGGGCCGCCGAGAGGCTGCGCGTCGATGAGCGCGCGGGGCACCTCCACCCGGTCCCCCTCGGACAGCCGGTTCAGGTCCCCGGCCGCGAGCAGCCGTTGCGGCAGGGTGACCGGCTCCTCGGCCGCGAACCGCAGCGCGATGCCCAGGTCGTCGGCAAGCGGAATCCTCAGGAAACCGGACCGGGAGCGCACCCGGACGTACTCCCGCCCGCCGCCCGTCTTCACGTCACGCAGGATTCGGACCATGGTCTCGGCCCGCCTGGGGCCGTCCGGCGTGTCCACTTCGAGCGTCAGCAGGTACCGGCAGACCTGGTCCGACGGCCTGGACACCTGGGGCGTGCCGCCGACCAGCTCCACCAGAATCCGGTAGCGCCCGTCGCGCAGGGCATCCCGGTACAGGGCCAGGGTCGCCGGGTCGTACTTCGCGAGGTGGCTTGCCGTGATCCGGGGGAAGAGCTCCTTGTCCACCTCCAGTTCCCGGCCCGCATAGTCCCCGTCCAGCGGCAGGTTAAGCCGCCGCAGGGTATCGGTGTAAAGGCTGCTGAACACGCGGTTCTCGTGCATGGGGAACCCCACGTCGATGCCACGGGCCACCTTGAAATAGCTGGACATGTCCCGGCTGTCCCGCGCCCCCACCCCGCCGGTTGGCTCCCCCCTCAGGGAAAACGCCTTCCGCTCGACGGGCACCAGCCGGTCCACGCGCTTGATCCCGTCGGCCGTGTCCAGCTCGATGATGAACCGGTAGGTGTACGCGTCCTCCCAGGTCAGGTTCCGCTCGGCCCAGCCCGGAGCCAGGCCCACCACCATGACCGCGGCCACGCCGAGCACCAGGCCCGCCACGGTCAGCCAACCCCACTTGGCCGCGCCCTTGAGCCCCGGCCCGCCGAACACGCCCGCCGCGATCGACACGCCGAGGACCGAGACCAGGAGCACCGGGAAGATGAAGAAAAAGAGATAATAGGCGCCGAGCAGGCCCGAGAGCGGGAACAGGACAACGGACCCGGCCGCCACCACCAGGCAGTAGATCACTTCGGGACGCTTGAGGAAGCTCAGCATGAAAGGCCCCCTCGCGTGCGGCGGGCGCACCGAAAGACGGCGGGCGAAATGCGCGACCGGCGACCGGCGGCGCGTGTCCGGGCAGGGGAAAGAGATCGCTTCGGGAACATGGTCCGCACCCCGAAGCAGCCGAGAGCATTTCAGATATAGACGGTCCCGACGGGCAAACGCAAGACTTTTCCCCAAAAATCCGCTACACCTCTGCCCATGAGCCTGCTCCTCAAACTGATCATCATCCTCGGCCTGATCTTTCTGATCGTCAGCCAATTCACCCGGTCCAAACAACAGCGCGTGGCGCGTCGCGACCGGCTGACCAACATCCTGCTCATCGTGGTCATCGTCATGCTCGGGCTGTCCATCCTGACCAACTTCCTGCGCCACTGATCCATGACCCGGCCCGCTTTCCCGCACATCCCCTGGTCGAGCCTCCCCGGCCGGGAGAACGGCCCGCGCGTGCTCGGCGTCAACCCGTGGATCACCGACTTCGCGGCCTTCAACGTCTGGTCGCGGCCCGCCGGGCTGCTCGCCTGTCTGGACATGCTCCGCGCCGCCGGGGCCTCGGTGGCCCTCCTGGACTGCCTGGACCCCACCTGGGAGGCCGCCCCCGACCTCGGCCTGAAGTGGCCGCGTCCCGGCAAATACGGCACCGGCCACTACCCCAAGGAGGAGATCGAGCCGCCCGCGCCGCTGGCCTTCATGGACCGCCGCTACTCGCGCTACGGCCTGCCCCGCGAGCGGGTCGCCGAGGCCCTGGCCGCCCTCGATCCCGCCCCGGACGCCGTGCTGGTCACGACCATCATGACCTACTGGTACCCCGGCGCGCTGGACGTCCTGGACCTCTGCGCCGAGCTGTGGCCCGACGTCCCCCGCCTCCTCGGCGGCACCTACGCCACCCTGTGCGGGGAACACGCCGCGCGCCACGCCGACGCCCATCTCATGGCCGGCCCGCTGGAGACCCCGGAGAACTGGTCGCGCCTGTCCTGGTTGATTGATTTCGATGCCCCGCAACCATCCGGCAACGCAGGGCTTTCATTGGCTCTCGACCTCTACGCCGACCCGCCTTATTCCATCCTGCTCGGCTCGCGCGGCTGTCCCTTCCACTGCGAGTACTGCGCAAGCCACGCCCTGTATCCGCGCTTCCGGCAGGGCACGGCCGACGCGGTCATGAAATCCATACAATCCGAGCACGGCCGGGGCGTGCGCGACTTCGCCTTTTACGACGACGCCCTGCTCATCAACCCGGACCGCTGGCTCTGGCCGGTCCTGGACCGGATCACCGCAGCAGACCTGGGCCTGCGCCTGCACACGCCCAACGCCATGCACGTGCGCCACCTGACCCCCGAGGTCTGCGCCCGCCTCAAGGCGGCGGGACTGACCACGGTCCGCCTGGGGCTGGAGACCACGGACTTCGACCACCGCCACGACGTCAAGCTGACCCGCGAGCAATGGGAGGCCGGGGCGAGAAACCTTGTCTCGGCGGGGTTCGAGCTGGACGACATCGGGGTGTACATCCTGTTCGGCCTGCCCGGACAGGACCTCGGCAACGTGGAGCGGGCGGTCGCCCACGTGCGCGGCTACGGGTTCCGCCCGCACCTGGCGCACTACACCCCCATTCCGGGGTCGCCCATGTTCGGCGCGGCCTGCGCGGCCAGTCCGTACCCCCTGGCCGGGGAGCCGCTCTTCCAGAACAACTCCATCTGGCCCTGCGTGCCGGGAGGGTTCAACTGGGACGAGGCCCGGCGCTGGAAATTACTGTTGCACGGCCAGCAGGGGTAGGTTCGATTCCCTTTCTTGGCGGCGGGAGGAAGGAATAGCTCATTGGGATTGTCCGCGCATCCGCGACCGGACTTTGGGTTGTCATCCTTACTAGGTATTTCGCCTTTACGGCGACTTCCTTTTTTGCCGGCGCAGAAAAAAGGAAGCAAAAACTGCGCTGTGGTGCGAGCGCCCGGCAGCGGACCCTAGAGCCCGTAGGCGGCTCCCGCCGGTTTGATGGAATGGCTGCTCCGCAGACGCAATCAATGCTGCGCTCCCGCCGCCGAACACGGGCTCCAGGGTCCGCCGCCGACTACCGCTCTTCGGGTGTTGGGAATGGCCGTCGCGGCTGGCCGGGTACGAAGAGGATGGGACGCGGGCGTCGGCCGCGCGGCGGGGGTGTGATGGGTTGCCTGGCGGCGGGGCTGGGAGGAGCGCGATTGGGGTGATCCGCGCTTGCGCGGCGGTGGGTGGGGTGGATAGGATGGGGGCGGGCGGCCGGACCCGCGAAGTCCCGATGAACAATTACTGCCGCCGGAGGCGTTGGTTCGTATGGCCTGTTATGCGTTGGTGGATTGCAACAATTTCTACGCCTCGTGCGAGCGGGCGTTCCGGCCGGAGCTGAACGGGCGGCCGGTGGTGGTCCTGTCCAACAACGACGGGTGCATCATCGCGCGGTCCGGGGAGGCCAAGGCCTTGGGCATCGACATGGGCACGCCCTATTTCAAGTGCCGGGCCCTGCTCGAACGGCACGGGGTGGCCGTGTTCTCGTCCAACTACGCCCTGTACGGGGACATGTCCGCCCGGGTCATGCGCATCCTGACGCGGTTCTGCCCGGCCGTGGAGGTCTACTCCATCGACGAGGCGTTCTGCGACCTGAGCGGCGTGCCGGGCGGGGCCGAGGCCTACGGGCGGCGGCTGCGGGCCACGGTGCTCGCCTGGACCGGCATCCCGGTGTCCGTGGGCATCGCCCGGACCAAGACCCTGGCCAAGCTGGCCAACCGGTTCGCCAAGAAACAGGACCGCAGCCGGGGCGTGTTCGACCTGACCACCAGCCCGGACCCGGACCGGGTGCTGCGCTGGACCGACATCGGCGACGTCTGGGGCATCGGCCCGCGCCACGCCAAACGGCTGCGCGCCATGGGCGTGACCAACGCCCTCCAATTCCGGGAGCTCGACCGCGACTGGGTCAAAAAAAAGATGACCGTCAGCGGCCTGCACACCCTGCTCGAACTGCGCGGCCTGCCCTGCCACGACTTCGCCTCCGGCCCGGCCGACAAGAAGACCATCGTCTCCTCGCGCTCCTTCGGCCACCCGGTCACGCGCCTGGACCACATGCTCGAGGCCACCGCCCAGTACACCACCCGGGCCGCCGAAAAACTGCGCAAGCAGCAGTCCGTGGCCTCCGCCATCCTCGTCTACCTGCAAACCAACTCCTTCAGACTCGGCCAGCCGCAATACGCCAACACCCTGTCCGTCCCCCTGGCCGTGGCCACCAACCATACCCCCACCCTCATCCGCGCCGCCCAGACCGCCATGGAACGCATCTTCAAACCCGGCTACCAGTACAAGAAATGCGGCGTCATGCTCTCCGGACTCGAACCCGAACACGGCCGCTGGCTCAACCTCCTCGCCCTGCCCCCCGACCACCGCCCCGGCGACGCCCCGCTCATGCGCGCCGTGGACCGCGTCAACCACCGCTGGGGCCGCGACACCGTCGCCTTCGCCGCCTCCGGCATTACCCGCGACTGGCGCATGAAGCGCGACATGCGCTCCCCGCGATACACCACCGTCTGGGAAGAGATATTGCAGGTGCGGGCCAAGTAGCGAGGCGAGGGCAAGGCGGCATGGCGAAGGGGGAAGACGATTGCCCGTAATGCATGGGCCGGGCGTGAATGAAAATGGCCAGGGCCGCACATTGTGCAACCCTGGCCATTCGGCTTGAAGGCCGCCGGGGTTACATGGCGCTCTTCATCTTTGCCGTGGTCTTCTCCATCTTGTTGATGCCGTCCATCATCATGGGGATGCCCTTGTCGGCGTCCTTTTTGGCCACACCCATTCCCTTCATGGTGATCATCATCTCCTTGTCCAGCTGCTTCAGGAGCGCATCCATCTTGCTGTTTTGGCTCATCTTGGCGTGGGCCTCAACGCCCGCCATGCCGTGGTGCATGTCGGTCATGTGCGTGTTCATGGCCCCCATGGCCGCATCGCGCCGGGTTTCATCCTTCATGGTTTCCACGTCCTGCTTCATCAGGGCCAGGTTGTCCTCCATGACCTTGATGCTCTGCTGAACGGTCATGTCGCCTGCCTTCATGTCGCCGTGATCCATGCCCTGCATGGCGAAGGCCATGCCGGAAACGAGCAGGGTCAGGGCCAGGGTCAGGGTCAGGGTGGTCAATTTCTTCATCGGTAATCTCCTTTGTTTGTATGGTCATTCATTGTCGGATCCGGGGATGCCGAACTTTTGGGCGTGGCGGAATTTGATCTCCTCCACGAGGCAGTACAGCGTGGGCACGACGAACACCGTCAGGATGGCGATGGTCATGCCGCCGAAAGAGGGGATGGCCATGGGCACCATGATGTCCGCCCCCCTGCCGGTGGAGGTCAGGACCGGGATAAGGGCGAGGATGGTGGTGGCCGAGGTCATCAGGGCCGGACGGATACGCCGTTTGGCCCCTTCGAGGATGGCCTTGCGGATGGCCGGGATGCTGCTCATGTCGCGGGTTCCTCGGCTCTCGTCGAGGTAGGTCGCCATGATGACGCCGTCGTCGGAGGCGATGCCGAACAGGGCCAGGAAGCCCACCCAGATGGCCACGCTCAGGTTGATCTGGTGCACCTGGAAGAGGTCGCGCATGTGGGTGCCGAAGACGCTGAAGTTCAGGAACCAGTCCTGTCCGTAGAGCCAGATCATGAGGAACCCGCCGGACCAGGCCACGATGATGCCCGAGAAGACCATCAGGGTCGTGGCGATGGACTTGAACTGCAGATAGAGGATGACCACGATGACCATGAGGGCCAGCGGCAGGATGACCGCCAGTTTCTTCTGCGCCCGGATCTGGTTCTCGTAGTTGCCCGCGAACTCGTAGGACACGCCGCTCGGCACCGTCAGTTCGCCCGAGTCTGTCTTGCTGTCGATGTACGCCCTGGCGTGCTCCACCACGTCGACCTCGGCGAATCCGGGCTTCTTGTCGAAGAGCACGTAGCCGATGAGGAAGGTGTCCTCGCTCTTGATGACCTGCGGACCGCGCACGTAACGCAGTTCGGCCAGCTGTTTGAGCGGAATCTGTTCCCCGGACGGTGCGGCCACCAGGATGTTTTCCAGCCCCTCCATGGTGTCGCGCAGTTCGCGCAGGTAGCGCACGCGCATGGGATACCGCTCGCGGCCTTCGATCGTGGTGGACAGCATCTTGCCGCCCACGGCCACCTCGATGACGTTCTGCACCTTTTGCAGCTTGATGCCGTATCGGGCGATGGCCTCGCGGTCGATCACGATCTCCAGGTACGGCTTGCCCACGATGCGGTCGGCAACCACGGCCGCGGGCTGAATGGAGGGAACCTCCTTGAGGAGCTGCTCCAGCTGCATGCCGAACCGCTCGATGGTCGGCAGGTCCGGTCCCTTGACCTTGATGCCCATGGGGGCGCGCATGCCCGACTGGAGCATGACGATGCGTGCGGCAATGGGCTGAAGCTTGGGCGCGGACGTCGTGCCCGGAATCTCGGCGGCGTGGGCTATCTCGTCCCAGATGTCGTCCGGGTTGCGGATGCCCGGCCATGCGCTTCTGCCGGGGTTCAGGTCCGGGTCGAGCGGTGAGCGCCATTGCCGGAAGGGCTTGCCGCCCTGATCGGGGATCAGCTTGCCGTGCCCGTCGCGGGGATAGA
Source organism: Pseudodesulfovibrio mercurii (assembly GCF_000189295.2). NCBI lineage: Bacteria > Pseudomonadati > Thermodesulfobacteriota > Desulfovibrionia > Desulfovibrionales > Desulfovibrionaceae > Pseudodesulfovibrio > Pseudodesulfovibrio mercurii. Next base: position 2,160,559 of record NC_016803.1, read on the forward strand.
GTCCCTGAACGAGGTAGGACAGCCCGTCGCCCGCGGGCAGAGGCTTGCCGTCGCTGGAGCGGAAGTAGTCCTTCCGGGTCTCGTCGAACCGGAACCGGAGTCGTTTGCCGGACTCGTCGGTGATGTATTCCGGTTTGTAGTTGATGACCGTCTCGATCATGGAGACCGGAGCCGGGTCGAGCGGGGTTTCCGCGCGGCCGAGCTTGCCCACGGCGCTCTCCACCTCCGGGATGTTCAGCATGGCCATGTCCTGTTTGGACAGGACGTCCTGCACTTCGCCGATGGAGGCGTGAGGCATGGTGGTCGGCATGTAGAGGAACGAGCCTTCATCCAGGGGCGGCATGAACTCCTTGCCCAGGCCGGGGAAGGCATGCATGAGCCCGCTGACGGCGCCGGACGCCCGGATGGAATCCGGCAGCCAGGAGGTCATGGCGCCGCCGCCGAACCAGACCAGCCCGCCGAAGAGGATGACGGTAGCCGGGAGCGCCATGAAGGCCGCCTTGTGGTCCAGCACCCAACTCAGCATGGAGCTGTATCCGCGCTGGAACATCTGGAAGAAGAACATCAGCCCGCCGAGGAGCGCCGAGACGAAGATGATGTTGCGCAGGTCGCCCTTTTCCGGCCCCAGGGGCAGCCAGTGGGAGGCCAGGAAGATGGTCACCAGGGCGATGACGCCCCAGTTCTCGGCCTTGGCCCAGATGTTTTCCATTCCGGCGGGCAGGCGGTGCCCGAAGAACCGGCGCAGGCCGAGCGCGATCAGGAGCAGGCCGACCCACCACTTGATGAAGACGCACGCGGCCACGCCGCCCGCGATGTAGAGCACGTCGACAAGGTGGCCGGAAATCCGCTTTTTGGCGTTTGTGTCCTTTCGCCGATAGATGAGGTGTGCGATGGCCGGGAGCACGGTCAGGGCCACGATGATGGAGGCGATGAGCGCGAAGCTCTTGGTATAGGCAAGGGGTTTGAACAGCTTGCCCTCCGGCCCCTCCATGGCGAAGACGGGCAGGAAGCTGACGATGGTCGTGGCCACCGCCGTCATGATGGCGCTGCCCACCTCGGATGCGCCTTCGAAGATCACCTTCAGCCGACTTTCATCCTGGGAGGCGGTCTCGAATTTCTTGAGGATGTTCTCGCAGATGATGATGCCCATATCGACCATGGTGCCGATGGCGATGGCGATGCCGGACAGGGCCACGATGTTGGCGTCCACCTTGAACAGCTTCATGCCGATGAAGACCATCATGACCGCCAGGGGGAGCAGCGAGGAGATGAGCAGCGAGCTGCGCAGGTGCATGACCGCGATGAGCACGACGATGATGGTGATGAGGATTTCCTCGGTCAGGGCCGTGTTCAGGGTCCCGAGCGTCTCGTTGATCAGTCCGGAGCGATCGTAGAACGGGACGATGGTCACCTTGGAGACCGTGCCGTCCGGCAAGACCTTCGACGGCAGCCCCGGAGATATCTCTTTTATCTTTTCCTTGACGTTCTTGATGACCTGGAGCGGGTTTTCCCCGTAGCGGACCACGACCACGCCGCCCACGGCCTCCGCGCCGCCCTTGTCGAGCACCCCCCGCCGCAGGGCCGGGCCGAGCGTGACCCGGGCCACGTCCTTCACCCGGATGGGCACGTTGTTGGAGACCTTGATGACGGCCTCTTCGATGTCGCCGAGATTCTTTACGAAACCGATGCCTCGTATGAGGTATTCAACGCTGTTGATCTCAATGGTCCGCGCACCCACGTCGAGGTTGGACTGCTTCACGGCCGAGAACACGTCCTCCAGGGTGACGCCCGCGGTGCGCATGGCGTCCGGGTCCACGTCGATCTGATACTCCTTGACGAAGCCGCCCGCCGACGCGGCCTCGCTGACGCCATCCGCGCCGAGCAGGGCATAACGGACGTACCAGTCCTGGATGGAGCGCAACTCGTCCAGGTCCCAGCCGCCGGTGGGGTTCCCCTGTTCATCCCGCCCTTCCAGCGTGTACCAGAACACCTGGCCCAGCGCCGTTGCATCCGGGCCGAGGGTTGGCTGGACGCCCTGCGGCAGGGTGCCGGGCGGCAGGCTGTTGAGCTTTTCCAGCAGCCGGGAACGGGACCAGTAGAACTCCACGTCCTCGTTGAAGATGACGTAGATGGTGGAGAAGCCGAACATGGAGTAGCTGCGCACCGTCTTGACGCCGGGGATGCCGAGCAGGGCCACGGTCAGCGGATAGGTGACCTGGTCCTCCATGTCCTGCGGGGACCGGCCCGTCCACTGGGTGAAGACGATCTGCTGGTTTTCGCCGATGTCGGGGATGGCGTCCACCGGGACCGGGTCGCGAGGCAGCCCCTCGATCTTCCAGTCGAACGGGGCCACGACCAGCCCCCAGCCCAGAATGACCGAGACCAGGAGGAAGACGACCAGCTTCTGCTCCAGGCAGAACCGGATGATCTTGTCGGTCAGGGTCTTGGCTTCCATGCGGGGTTTCGTATCCATTTGTCCGCCCTGCTATCGTTTGAGCTGCTGGTTGACTTCGCCGCAGGAGGACATGGCCGTGCCGAAGTAGGGATTGCGCACTGTCTGGTCCCGCTGGAGCCAGGTGGCTCCCGCGTAGTCGAAGGCCATGGGGCAGAAGATTTCATAGAGCGGGCCGCCGGTCTCGATGCCGAGCTTGAGGATGGCCTGGGCCAGCCCCACGGAAAGCGGTTCGAAGCCGGTGCGGACGCCGACGATGTCGTCGGCCTCGCGGATGGCGGTCAGGCCGTCGTTCATCTTGGTCAGGGCTTCCTGCCAGACGTTGTGGGCCGGACCGCTCAGGTCGGAGTCGTTGATCAGCAGGAGGGCGGCGGAGGTCTCGGCGGCGGCCTTCTTGGCCGCCTCCATGTCGTCCACGGCCAGGGCGGCGGCCATGGGTTCGTAGCTGGCGTAGACCAGGCCGAGCTGTTCCCTGAACGGTTTCGGTGCGGTCAACCGTTCGCCGTCACTCAGTTTGAAGTCCGCCTTGAGGTCGGCGTAGTGGCCCTGCATTTCGGTGAATATCCCGTGCAGCCGTTCGACGTCGGTCGCTTCGGCGCCGAGGATGGCGTCGTTGCCCAGCAACATGGCGTGCTCCTTCCAGCGCAGGGCGGAAGTTCCCTCCAGCGCGGAGCCGTCGATCAGGCGCAACTCCTTGTTGAAGCTGCCGAAGGCGAGGTGCGTTTTGTCCAACTCACCTGTTTTGACGGTCTCGGTCAGCCTGGCGAAGGATTCGTCGAGCAGGCGCAGCTTGGAGGTGAACAGGCTCGGCAGTTCGTCCTGCAGGGCCTCGGTTCCGCTCGAGGGATTCATCATGGACGGCCTGGCCACGATCTGGATGGCGCTGTCGATCTTGAAATTGCCCTTGGTGACGACCCGCTCGCCCTCCTTCAGGCCGCTTCTGACGATGTAGTGGTTCCCGGCGCGGGGACCGAGCACGATCTCGCGCCCCTCATACGCCCCGTCCTTGTCCGGGTTGGCCACGTAGACCACGGCCCGTTTGCCGGTGATGAGCGGCGCGGATGCCGGGATGACGAGCGGGGATTCGCCTCCGGTCCGGTCGCCGCCTTTTTTCTGCCGGGCGCGCACGAGCATGCCGGGTTTCAGGCTGCCGTCCTTGTTCCCCACCTCCAGGCGGACCCGGACGGTCCGGGTCTTCTCGTTCACCAGCGGATCGATGTACACGACCTTGCCCTTGAACACCTTGCCCGGATAGGCCTCGGTCTGGAACTCCACCAGCCGGCCCGGCTCGACCCACGGGAGATCGGACTCGTAGGCTTCCAGAATGACCCAGAGGGTGGAGAGGTCGGCCACGGAGTAGATGGAGGTGCCGGTCTTGACGTACTGGCCCTCATTGACGTTCTTGCCGATGACCACGCCGCCCTGGGGGGCATACAGCGTGATGTGGTCGGAGGCCTTGCCGTTCTTGACGACCCGGTCGATCTGTCCCTTGGTCAGGCCGAGGAGGCGCAGCTTCTCGCGGGCGGCATCCTCGGTGCGCCTCGCGCTGTTCTTGACCAGGTCCAGGTTGCTGTTCCTGAGGTCTTCCAGGGCCTTCACCGCCTGGATGAGTTCGGCCTGGGCCGTGAGGAGTTCCGGGCTGTAGATGGAGACCATGGGCTGGCCGGGCTTCACGCGATCGCCGGTGTAGTCGACATACATCTTGTCCACGCGGCCGCCGGTCCAGGCGGTGATGCTCCTGACCCGCGTCTCGTCATAGTCCACCTTGCCGACCATGCGGGTCTCCACGGCCACGTCGAGCCGTCTGACCTCATCGGTGGCGATGCCCGCCAGCTTGCGGGCGCTCTCGGTCAGGGTGATCTCCCGGATGCTGGTGCGCTCCCCTTCCTCCTCGTGCCTGAGGGGGATGAGGTCCATGAAGCAGATGGGGCACTTGCCGGGCTTGGGCAGTCTGATCTGCGGATGCATGGAGCAGGTCCAGGTCACGTTGCCCTCTTCGTCGAAATGCGCATCGAGGTCATGCTCCTTCTCCGCCGTGGCGTTCACGGCGGTTCCGTCGCCGGTGCCGACGTTGACGCCTCTGGCCATGTAGCCCGCAACAAAGGCGGCGATGGCGACGATGATGGTGACCATGACCATCCGCGGGATTCTGAATTTGTTCATGATATCCTCTTGGTTGAGCTAGAACGCCTCGACCGGGGCGTCTTCGGGGAGAACGCCCTTGGCCTGCATCGCGGCGATGTAGAAGTCCGGTTTCTTACGGAACTCGGGCGGACATGAAGGACAGCAGAAATATATTCGTTTGGCCTTGTAGTCCGTGAAAATATCCCTGTTTATGTCAAAGCCCATGACAGGGCATGACGTCTGGTTGCCCGGCTCGGCATGAAGCCGTCCGGCCGCCCACGGCATGACCGAGGCGATGCAGGCGATCAGGACGAATGCGACGATTGTCCAGGTTGTCCGTTTCACTATTTTCCGCTCCTCTTCAGCAGAGAGCCGTGGAATTCGCACGGCAGCTCGATTCCGACCAGGGTCTCGATTTCCGCCAGCCGTTGCGCCTGGTCGGTCAGGGCGCGGTAATAGGCGAGCTGAAGCTCCAGCAGGGTCTGTTCTGCGTCGATGAGGTCCAGGGACGTCCCGGAGCCGGTCATGAACGTCTCCATGATCACGCCCAGAGACTGTTCGGCCTTGGGAACCAGGGTGTCCTTGTAGAGATTGATTTTCCGGCCCGCGTCCCGGTACTTGTACAGGGCCAGTTCCAGGTCCGCCTTGAGCCGTCGTTCCAGGCCGATCCGGCTGCGTTTGGCCGCGAGTATTTTGGCCTGGCTCTCATCGACCGCCGCGGCGCGTGCGCCGAACCACAGGGGGACGTTGAACGACATGGAGGCCAAGACCGGATTCTGGCCGTCGCCGATGACGCCCGGATTGCGGGCGCTGTCGACCTCGGTCACGTCCAGGCCGAAAGTGAAGTCGGGGTAATAGTTGCGTTGGGCCAGATCCCTGCCGGCCTCTTCCTTGGCCGCGACGGTTTCCCAGTAGGCCAGTTGCGGATTGGATTCGCCAAGACGGGCGGACAGCGACTCGTCGCTGTCGGTGATGGACATGACCGGGATACTGTCCGGAAAGGGAATGCTTGTGTCGGCGGGACGGTCCACCAGGGCGTTGAGACGGGCCGCCAGGGGGGACTTGAGGTCCTGGAGGGAGTTGAGCCTGTCTTCGAGTTTGCCCAGTTCGACTTGCGGGCGGATGATGTCGGAGTGCTTGGCGGAGCCGGTGGTGTACCGGGTGGTGGCGATCCTCTCCAGGTATTTCATCAGTTCGATGTTTTCCCTGGTTATCTCGATGGCCCGGGCGAGGTAGGCGTATTCGTAGTAGATCTTCTTCACTTCGAAGAAGGTCGTCAGCTTGAGGCCGTCGAATTTGGCCTTGAGGCCGTCCGCCTCGCGCAGGGCGATGCGCTCCTTGGAGCCGAGCTTGCCGAAGAAGGGCAGGGTCTGGGACATGCCGTACTTGTACCGGGCGGGACCGCCGCGGGTTTCCAGAGGCGTGGTGTAGTAGCCGAAGTTCAACCGGGGGTCCGGCAGGGTATCGGCCTGCATGGCCCGTTTGATGGCGGCCTGCCACTGCTGAAAGGCCGCCTGCAGCTCGTTGTTGTTCTTGGCCGCCAGAACGAGGAACATCCTGAGATCGTCCAACTCCCTCCTGTCGCCGAGGTAACTTCCAGGGGCTGCCTCGTCTTCGACGGGGATCTCCGCCTCTGCCGCGTACGCTCCCGTCATCAACGCCACGAGCATGATCGCTGTCAGGGGAATGGTCGCTATGTGTTTGTTCATCCTGGCTCCGGGTTTTTAACAAATGTTAACAATACGCGTGCCAATGTTGTGTTTCGCTGTAATTTCAATGTACTTTCATTTAACTCAGAATAATTCCATACCGTGAAGGTCCAGAATTGCACATTCCATTGCACGCATTGTGCAACATGATGTGCAAAAAACTGCAAAGTCGAGGACTGTTCCTGATCATATAAAATGGACAAAAGTATAATATTATAATTCGCACAATTGAAGGTTCTTGTCAGAAAGTGGAACGGAAGCTGCTTGGGACGGGCAAGTCATCATGTGTGAGGTTGCATGCGCATTCAGTTCAAGTTGTTGATTCTTCTTATGTCCATTTCTCTGATCCCCTTGCTGGTGGTCCGGACGACCATCCGGCGCGACCTGACGAAGCTGGGAGAGAATCTGGCCGAAAGGAGTGAAAATACCCTGGTGCACAAGGCGAGCACCGGGTTGCAGCGCATTGTCGAGGACCACGCCCGGGTGCTCAAGCGTGAGCGGCAGTTGCTGGAGGCGACGGCCATGCTGCTGGCTTCCCGGATCGAAGGCGTGCTGTCCGGCCACTCGCACATGCCGGAGCAGGGCGACTTCATCCCTCCGGACGTCTCGCTGGACGAGCTGGGCGCCGCCTATTTCCGCATGCATATGGGGGGCGGACAACAACTCCTCAAGGTCGATTTTTCCCGTGTCGGGGTTCGCGGAGAACTGCCTGGTTTTGTACTGGAGAGGCTGGCGCCGCTGATCGGTACGGTGAAGTTGGAATATCCCGACCTCGTTCTCTGGACGCTGGTCGATCTGAGAGGAGGCTCGCATATCGTCTATCCCCGTGTGGACAGCACCATGCACGGCATGCGGGGCATGACTGGGCCGATGGACGCTCCGGCTCCGTTGCGTGATTCCCTGACCTGGACACTGCCCAAGGTGGACCCCATGACGGGACGAATGGCCTTTGAGGTCGTCGCCCCCATTCGCACGGCCCATGGCGAACTGCAGGGCAACCTGACCCTGGTCGTACCGGTGGACTCCATATTGAAGGAAAACCAGCATATCGGCATGTTCTCGACCCAGGCCGAATCAATGCTGGTCCGTCCGGAAAAGAATGCCGAAACCGGCGCCGTCCGGGTGCGGGTCGTGGCAAGCGAACGCAAGAGGACGGACGCTCCCGGTCATTGGTGGGCCCCGCAGGAAAATGTATGGCTTATGTCCGACGACAAGATGCAGTTCGACATCATGACCTCCCGGATCGTGGCGTCCAGGCCGGGGGTGGTCGGCATGTCGTTCAACGGCCGAAGCGCTCTCTGGGCCTTTGCGCCCATTGATGAACGGGGGTCGGTCCTGCTTTTGATCGTGCCCAAATCCGATATCGTCAGGGACGCCCAGGCCGCCCGAGACTACGTCGAGACCCAGGTAGAGCGGCACAGCAACACCATCGGTTACGTCGTGCTTCTCGCCGCGGTGTCGGCTCTCATTCTATCGCTCCTGCTCTCCCGAGTACTTACACGGAACATCAGCGCATTGGCCGACGCCGTCAGGAGCGTCGCCAAGGGAAATTTCGACGTGCGCACGGCGATCCGGTCCAGGGACGAAGTGGGGCAACTGGGCTTGGCCTTTAACAGGATGATCCCGGAGCTCAAGGAACGGGTCAACCTGAAGAACGCTCTCGAAGTCGCGCAGGAGGTGCAGCAGAGCCTGCTCCCCTCGGAGTCTCCGGCGTTCCCCGGAGTCGATGTCGCGGCCACCAGCTCCTATTGTGACGAGACCGGCGGCGACTATTACGGCTTCATACCCCGATCCACCGATGCCGGCGACGGCCTGGTCGTGGCCGTGGGCGACGTCAGCGGCCACGGCATGCAGGCCGCGTTGCTCATGGCCTCCGTCCGCGCCTATCTGCGCAGCCAACTCCACGGGGGAGCCGGCCTGGACGAGGCCGTAACCCGCGTCAACGAGTTGATCTCGGACGATGTGGAGGGGACCGGCCGGTTCATGACCCTTTTTCTGCTGGAGTTGGTCAACGGGGGAGCGCGATGGGTTCGAGCCGGGCACGACCCCGCCATGCTCTATGATCCCGAAACCGATGCGTTCGAAGACCTGCAGGGCGACGGCCTGCCCCTGGGGGTCACGCACGACGTCACATTCGAGGTGGGCAGCCGGGAAGATCTCAGGCCCGGCCAATGCATCGTCATCGGTACGGACGGCATCTGGGAGATGCAGTCCGAGTCCGGAGAGATGTTCGGCAAGGAACGGCTGAAGGAAGTCATCCGGCAGGGAGTCGGCGACACCTCGGCCCAACTGATCGGGCGGCTTGTCGAGGCCCTGGATGCCTTTCGCGGAAACGCCGGTCAGTTGGACGACATGACCATCGCGGTAGTGAAGATATCGTAGGTCCGGAGTCCGAGTGTACGGTCCGGGGTGGAGTGGCGCGGCCTCCCCCACCCCTCTTCATCCGCACGTCACCCCGCGTCCGCACGCCCCCGCCGAAGGCACACAAAAAGTTTGGGAGCGTCCAGAGAACCCTTTCCAAAGGGTTCTTTGGTCCCCCCGAAGGGGCCGCCGGAGGCATTCCCCGCTCACGCCCGCCCGGCGAGGGCCCGCCGGAGGCATCCCCCGGCCACCCGTCGGCCCGGCGGGATCAATCCAGCGAGACGTGGGGGCTGGTGGCCTGGACGAGGTCGAGGCCGGCGGTCCGGGGGGGCTGGTTGAGGGTCAGGGTCTGGCGTCGGGGCTGGGTGGCCTGGAGGAAGGCCATGCGGCGCAGTTCGAGGCGCTCGAACCGGGTCCGGCGTTGGCCGAGGAGGTTTTCGATGCGTTTGCGGCGGGCCTGTTCGGACAGGCCCGGGTCCTGGTCGGCGGGCGATTCGGGGGTTGCGGCCTCGGCGACCTGGACGGGCTGGGGTCCGGCGGGTTCGGCCTGGAGGTAGTCGGGCAGCTCGAAGGCCTCGCCGCTGACCATGGCGTTGTACTTGGCCTCGAGGACCTGGTCGGGGGTCTTGTCGTTGGCCGCGTATTCGTAGGTGTATTCGCCGATGGTGTAGGCGGTGGACACGTATTGCAGGGGCGTGAACGCCACCCCGCCCACGCTCAGGAGCGGGGCGACCACGGCGCAACCGGACAGCGGTCCGGCCGCGAACAGCACGAGGAACGCGTACAGGACCGTTTTGACGGACAGGGTCTGTGCAACCGATTTCATGGACTCTCCAGTCACTGCGAACTGTCCACGCATGCCCCCCCAGGCTTGGCAACACGGCGCAAGCATACAGCATTTCTCGACGCCGGACAATATTTGCAAAATATTTTAGCCGGTTGCCGCATGCCGCTTTGCCTGCGCAAAATATCTTAATAATATCGAGAAATTATCTAGACTTTTTAGGCCGACGAAAAGGCCGGTTTTTGTCCGGGCGCGAAAAAAATGTGGCCCGGAATCATTGAAAAAACTGCGCGGCAAGGGGCACGGCCGCCTTTACCTGGGCTGTCCAAAGAGGTAATTGACGGTGCGTATGGAACAGGAACAGCCCAAGAAACGGACCCGGTCCAGGCTGGCGGCTCTGCCCCTGGCCGTGGCCTGTGCGGCGGTGCCCGTGGGGACGCTGCTGTCGAGGTTCGCCGGGCCGGGGCCGGAGAGTTCGCCGTTCCTGCCCTGGGTCATCCTGGCGGCCCTGGGCACGGTGCACGCCATATTGTTCCGGCGGTCCGGGCAGCGGCTGCGGGCCCGCTTCTTCGCCGAGCTGTGCATGTTCGCCGCGCTGTCGGCCGTGGTCGTCCTCTACCACCGCGACATCCTGTATCAATTGGAGAATTTCACGCCCATCGTGCCCGAACTGGTCCCGGTGATCATGCTCGGCTTCTGCGGGCTGTGGGTCCTGACCTTCGGCCAGCCCGACCGGGCGGCCTTCCAGCGCTGGGGCTCGGTCCTCGGGCTGCTCTGCGTGGCGGACCTGGCCGTGGAGGTGTTCATCTACCGGGCCGCGCCGTCGGTGCGCTGGATCGGGGACGCGGACCTGCTGGCCGGGCTGCTGCTGGTCTGCCTGTGCGCCTCGCTCAGGCCGGGTCCGGCCGAGGGCGGGCTGTACGAGCCGGACCAGGGCAAGCGCATCTACCGGGTGCTGATCCTGGCCGGGCTGCTGGCCACCCTGTCGCGCACCGGGCTGTTCGCGGCCGGGTGGATCTACCTCTGTTTCGGCCGGGGCGGACGGTGGTTCCGCACCGGGGTGTTCATGGCCTGCCTCGCGGGTCTGGCCGTGAGCTTCCGGCTGCCGTTCACGCCCTCGGACCTGGGCCGGTACGTGGACTACTGGCTGTGGGCCAAGTCCCTGGCCCTGTTCTCGCGCGAACCCGGTCTGCTCATTGCCGGGCTGCCCCTGGACCAGGCCCTGCCCTTCACCTTCCCGCCCGACATGGCCCCCATCTGGGAGCGGGTCACGGGCACGCCCACCCTGTTCGGCGCGTATCTGAGCCAGGTGCAGTCCTTCTGGCTGCGCTTCCTCCTGGGCTGGGGGGCAATCCTGCCCGTGGCCTGCCTGGTCGCGCTCTTCGTCCTGGTCTTCCGGCGGCTGACGCGCATGGGCGCGAGCCTGGCCGCCGCCCTGTTCATCCAGGGCATGTCCACGCCGCTCCTGTACGAACCGTCCACCGGGGCCATGGCCGGGCTGGGCCTGTTCCTGGCCCTGTCCGTGTACCGGGCCGCGCCCCTGGCCGGGCCGGACGGGACGCGATCCCCCGACCCGACCGACGCCCGCCCCGAAGACGATCTGGTTCGCGAGTGGGACCTGAAACCGCTCTAGCCCCGAGGCATCCATGACGAAATTTTCCGACACGGCCCCGATCCTGGTCACCTGCCCCAGGGACATGCCCGAGTACCTGCACGGCGAGCTGACCGGGCTGGGCTTCTCCCAGGCCACGCCCCTGGACGCGGGCGTGGAGGTGCGCGGCTCGCTGAACGACTGCATGCGCCTGAACCTGTGGGTGCGCACGGGCCACCGGGTGCTCTTCGAGCTGAAGCGGTTCCGGGCCTTTGACGCGGACGAGCTGTACCGCGAGGTCAAGGCCATTCCCTGGGAAGCGTACATCCCGGCGGACGGGTATTTCCGGGTGGACGCGTCCATCCGCGACACCACGGTCAACGACGCGCGCTTCGCCGGGCTGCGGGTCAAGGACGCGGTGGCCGACCGCTTCACCGAGCGCACCGGGTCGCGGCCGGACTCCGGGCCGGAGACCAGCGGGGTCTGCCTGTTCCTGCACTGGCGCGAGAACCGGGCGACCCTGTACCTGGACACCACGGGCGAGCCGCTGCCCCGGCGCGGCTACCGCAAGCGGCCGCACAAGGCCCCCATGCAGGAGACCCTGGCCGCGGCCTGCATCCTGGCCGCGAACTGGCCCGAGCTGGCCCGTCAGGGCGGCCACTTCATCGCGCCCATGTGCGGGTCCGGGACCCTGGCCATCGAGGCCGCGCTCATGGCCATGAACGGCGCGCCCGGCCTGCTGCGCGACGACTTCGCCTTCACGCACGTGGTCGGCTACGACCCGGACGCCTGGGACGACCTGCTCGGCGCGGCCGAGGACGCGGAGGTCCCGGAGATCAAGGGACGGATCATCGCCACGGACCACGACCCGGCGGCCATCGAGGCGGCCCGCGACAACGCCCGGCTGGCCGGGGTGGGCGACTTCATCGAGTTCGCGGTCTGCGACTTCACCCGGACCGAAGTACCCGAGGGACCGGGCGTGGTCATGCTCAACCCGGAGTACGGCAAGCGGCTGGGCGACCAGGCCGAACTCAAGGCCGTCTACCGGGCCATCGGCGATTTCTTCAAGCAGCGCTGCGGCGGCAAGTCCGGGTTCATCTTCACCGGCAACATGGACCTGGCCAAGTGCGTGGGCTTGCGCACCAAGCGCCGCCGCGTCTTCTGGAACGCCAAGATCGAGTGCCGCCTGCTCGAATACGAGCTGTACGCCGGGACGCGCAAGGGCGACGGCCAGGACTAGCCGGTCCCCGCGACGGACGCGACACCTCCGCCATCGTCCCTCCCGAGGACGGGGTTCGGGAAAAACAGGGGCCGGGGGGTGGATAATTCGGGGGTTCGCGCGTATATCCTGCCGACCATGAAGGAATCCCCGACCTACACCTACGTCCTGCTGGTCGTCAGCATGATGCTCTGGGGCGGCACCTGGGTGGCCGGGCGCGTCCTGGCCCAGTCCGTGCACCCCATGACCGCGGCCCTGCTGCGCTTCGGCCTGGCCTCGATCATCCTGCTGTACATGTGCCGACGGGCCGAGGGGCGCTGGCCGCGGCTCCGGCGCGACCAGATCCTGCCCGTGACCTTCCTCGGGGCCACCGGGGTCTTCGCCTACAGCTATTTCTTCTTCACCGGCCTGCAAAGCATCCCCGCCGGGCGGGCCGCCCTGATCGTGGCCTGCACCCCGGTGTGCATCGCCCTGATCTCGGCCCTGTTCTGCGGCGAGAGGTTCGGGCCTTTGCGCATCCTCGGGGCCCTCGTCTCCCTGGTGGGCGTGTCCGTGGTCATCGCCGACGGCAATCCCCTGGCCCTGCTGTCCGGGGGCGTCAGCCGGGGCGACTTCATGATCCTCGGCTGCGTGGCCAGCTGGACCGCCTACACCATGGGCGGGCGCGCGGTCATGAAGCGGCTGCCCCCGCTCTCGTCCGTGGCCTGGTCGAGCTTCACCGGGACCCTCATGCTCCTGCCCGCCGCCCTGGCCCAGGGGCTCATCGCGGACCTCGGCCGCGTCCGGCCCGTGGACTGGGGATGCGTGGTCTTCCTCGGCTTCCTGGCCACGGCCCTGGCCTATTACTGGTACTACCGGGCCATCAGCGTCATCGGCGCGTCCAGGGCGGGCATCTTCATCAACATGGTCCCGGCCTTCGCCGTGCTGACCGGCTTCCTGGTCCTGGGCGAACCCGTGCATCTCTCCCTGGGCGTGGGCGGGGCCATGGTCATCACCGGCGTGTACCTGACCAACCGGGCCTGATCCCCGGGCCCGACCGGCCCCGCGCCCCGTTGCCAACACCGCGCCCATGGCGCATACTCGTCTTTCCCAAGGAGGACCGCATGGACGACAGGATAGAACGGCTGGAGAGCCTCATCGCCCTCCAGGACCGGACCATGGAGAAACTGAGCGACCAGCTCTTCGACCAGCAGAAGCAGATCGATGACCTGACCCGGCTCGTGGAGCGGCTGGCCCGCAAGGTCCGGGCCATGGACGAGGAGATGGAACACGCCGGACCGGTGGACGTGCCGCCGCCGCACTACAACGGCTAGCCCCATGTCACCCACCGCCAGGGAAATCATCGAGTGCCTGGGCCTGACGCCCCACCCCGAGGAGGGCGGCTGGTTCCGGGAGACCCACCGGGCCGACGAGACCCTTCCCCAAGAGGTCCTGCCCTCCCGCTACGACGGCCCCCGCCGCCACGGCACGGCCATCTACTACCTGCTCACCCCCGAGACGTACTCGCACATGCACCGCCTGCAATCCGACGAGACCTTCCACTTCTACGCGGGCGGGCCGTGCCGCATGCTCCAGCTCCACCCGGACGGGTCGGGCGAGACCCTGGTCCTGGGCAACGACGTCCTCGCCGGACAACGCCCGCAGATCACGGTCCCTCGCGGCTCCTGGCAGGGACTGCGTCTGCTGCCGGGCGCGGACTTCGCGCTCATGGGCTGCACCGTCTCCCCCGGCTTCGAATACGCGGACTACGCCCACGGCCTCCGGGCCGACCTGGCCGCGCGCTACCCGGACTTCCGGGATGAGATTCTTTTGCTGACCGCCCCTTAGGGGGAACAATCAGAAATTCATTGCCGCTGCGCGGCGATTGTCGGGCGACTTGATTCGCCACCGACGATCCGTCGTGGAAGGGGGTGCGCCCCCCGGAAGGGACGCACCCGGTCGAGGTGGGAAGATGGGGATGGCTGCGGGATTCGTTGCCTAGGCTCCGGGCATCTCGGGCCAGGTCACGACGGCCGGGAACCCGGCCTGCTGGGGCACGTCGCGCAGGGACTGGCGAACGGCCGCCCAGGCCGCCTTCTCCCCGTCGGTCAAGGGGGTGTCGGCCAGCTGGGTCCAGTCGCTCGCGACAAGCAGCCGGTCGCGCTCCATGCGCATCGCCTCGGCCTCGGCCGCGTCCCGGGCCGCCTCGTCCACCACGGCGCTGACCGCCGTCTCCCGGCAGACCAGGTCCTCGCCCTTGACCCACTCGGTCTGGTAGACGGTGAACGGCGCGCGCTTGAGGGGCATGGCCTCGTTGTAGCCCAGCTCGTCGCGCTGGGCCGGGGTCAGGTCCGCGAAGTCGCGGACGTAGCCGTCGTATTCGACGCGGGCCGGGGGCGTCCGCCGGATGGTTCCGTCATTGTATCTCCACATGATGATGCTCCTTTAATAACCGTTTCGGTATTTCTCGTTCCCGGCCACGGCGATGCCGACGTGCCGGTGGCCGCCCACATTGTAGCCGTTGGTCACGGACTGGATGATCTTGAACCCGTTGGACAGGAAGTCCATCTTGTCGTCCGCCGCTTCGGCACTGTACACGTCGGAGTTGACGTATTCGTCCACGGGGTTGCTCGCCGAGCGCACGGCCCAGTGCACGGGCCAATGGTACGCCCCGGCGGCGTCCTTGAGGAACAGGACCGCCTCGGGCGTCCCGCCCAGGTGGGCGACCGCGCCCCCGGCTCCGGTGGTGCCGGACCCGGTGTAGTCGATCTCCCGGTACACTCCCGCGTCCGCCCAGACCCACATCTGGTAGGCGTCCCCGCTCGCGTTGAGCGCGGCGTCGGTGGCCACGGTCACGCCCACGTCGGTGGGCGCGGTATCGTTCCAGCAGGTGGCGGAGGTGGTGGCCGCGTCGGTCGCCAGGGCGGCCAGGCTCGTGCCCCAGCCCAGGGCGTCGGTGTTGAACACCCACGGGTGGGCGGTCGCGTCGTTGGGCATGATCAGGACCGCGAAGGGGGCCGACCCCAGACCGTGGACCACGGTGCGCACCGCCCCGGTGCCGGTGTAGGTCACGATGTCGAAGCCGGATTTCGGGCCGACCCGGAGGACCTCCACGGCATAGGTGTCCCCGTCCGTGAGCAGGTCCGCCGGAATGGTGATGACGCCGCCGGACGCGGACAGGGGGGTGGTCAGTGCGACCCTCGGGGCGCCGCTCGCCGAGGCATAGGCGTCGTTCGAGTACCCGAGCCCCGCGACCGTGGAGATGTACCGCCAGTTCTCGTCGGCATCCAGGTTCTTGAGGCGCAGGCCCCAATCCGTGTGCTCCGCGTCCCAGCCAACGGTGATGGCCCGGGGTGCTCCGGCCGGGGCCGTGAACGTGGTCACGAGCACATGGGCCGACGTGTCGAGGACGGCGGGCTCGGGTCTGCTGGCGTCGCACAGCGGGAGGAACCCGTCCGGCGGGGCGTACGCATACCCGTGCTGCCCGAAGTCCACCGACACGTAGCCGCCGTTGTATTCGCCCACCCCGGGAACCACCGACTGCGGGGCAAAGGTCAGGGTGGGATTTTCCCCGGTCGCTGGATTGCCGCCGAGGATCCACGCGCCGTTGTGGCGGACCCACATTTTCCCGGCCGACGGGTCCACGGCCACGCCGAAGACGTCGCCCGCGGCAAAGGGCCCGGCGTATCCGGTGTCGGTCCCGCCGACGCCCTCCGCGTATTTGAGGAACGAGGAGGCGCTCTGCACGCGGAACCCCCAGGACCCGGCGAAGTTGCCGACCACGTACCCGTATTCCTGCCCGGAGGCGGCGGCGGACGCCACCCCGAAGGTCTTGTACACTATGCCGAGGTTGGGGTCGCCCACCTCGAAGTAGAACGGGAAGTCGGCCGTCGCCGTACCGAAGACGCTTCGGTTGACCTCGCTAGGATAGCACCGGAAGGTCAGGTTCCCGTCGCTCAGGGTGCCTGTGGTGCTGCCGACGAATCCCCTGATGGGATTCAGGGTGGCGTGGTTGCTGGTCGGCGTGTCCACGGACTGACGGGCCCCGGTCAGGGTCCAGTCGTGGCCGTTGCCGGACGCGTCGTGGCCGAGATCGGCCGCGTCCGAGAAGTCCAGCAGGGTGTGGACGGCCAGGCCCTGCGCGATCAGCCACGCGGTGACGGACATGTCGATGCCCTCGACGCCGGACGTGACCACGGCCGCATTGGGGGCGTTGGCGTCGGCGGTCAGGGCGACGACGACGTCCGCCACGTCGAGGGTGACGACGGCGTCGTTGTTCCCGCCGGGCGCAACGTACTCGAACGCGCCGATGTCCCAGTTGCCGGACTCCCGGACGGCGCCCAGGATGTCGTCGGAGAAGGCCCACGTCCCGTCGGCGGCCAGGTCGGCCCCCGTGTCGCGGGCCACGGTGTCCGTGGCGTCCAGCGCGAAGTCGTCATTGTCGTAATCGGCGAAGACGATGCCGGTGGACGTGCTGTTGTTGCCGGACGCGGCATCGAGCGTCCCCGTGATCGGCGCGGAGCGGAAGATGCAGTTCTTGACCAGGGGGGTGCCGGAATCCGCCCGGAGGCCGTATCTGCAGTTGATGAACGTGCAGTTGTAGAGCGTGGCGTCGGACACGGTCTGCGTCCTGATGCCGGCGGTGTACGCGTTGGAACTTGCCGTGAAGTCATAGAAGATCGTGTTGGTCACTATGAACGAGGGCGTGGCGGTATCCTGCGATCCGTTGATGCCGCAGACCCCCGTGGAGTCGCCGCCCGGGCCTTTGAATATGCATTTGTCTATATATGTGGACGTGCTGCGCAGATATATGCCGTTGGAATACGATCCTCCGGTTTTATTGAACTGCAAACCGATAATATCCAGACAGCCGAGGCCCGCCTGGTCCGCCAGCAGCAGATTGCCGCTGTCGGAGGCGTAGGCGTAAGCCTCGTCGTACACACCCATATGCCGCTCGCCGTCGGCGGCCTGGATGACCAGCCTGTTGGCCGCATCGGTCGTCCAGGACGACAGGGTCACGGGTCCGAGATTGCCGCCGCCGTAACACTCGGCGACGTGCGTATTCCCCGCCCCGACCAGGTTGGCCGCCTCGGCGTAGTCCCACGCGGCGAGGCTGGTGTAGTCGCCCCCGCCCGCGGGCTTGATGGTTGTCGTGATGGTTGCCATTACACTCTGCTCCTCAGCAGGCCGTCCGCCGACAGGACCTCCCAGGACACGGACAGAAGCCGGTCGATGGTCTCCTGCGGAATCTGCGCCAGATCGATGTAATACCGCCGTTTGTAGAGCGTCTCCACCGACAGCGGATCGCCCGTGCCTTCATCCTGATACAGGTTGACCACGGGTTGGATCAGCTCCTCCCGCGACAGGGCTTCGGGCGCGGTCGTCACCAGGAAGGACGCCTTCCCGGCAAGGTGCTCCTCGTCCCCCCACGGGAAACCATCCGGTTTGACGTCGAGGACGTCCCCGGCCAGGTAGCCGTTGCGGGCCTCCATTGCGATCAGTAATTCCATGCTGCCTCCTAACTGGCCAACGCCATGGTTACGCGGTTGATCCGCTTGCCGTGCCTGCGCTCCCATTCCAGGCGGCGCACGCCGAAGCGGGCCCGCAGGATCAATGCGCCCTCCGTCAGGTAGGCGCGCTGGAAACAGCCGGACATGCCCATGACGTAGGCCGCCCCGCGCTTCAGGATGATGGTTGCCGCGACCTCGTAGGGATCGCCGTATTCCCGGTGGGCCGGACCGGCCCGCAGGACAAGCACGGTCCGGCAGTCGGTGACGGGTGTCAGCGTGACCATGTTAGACCACCCCGGCATTGCCGGCGGTCAGGGTGATGGACTGGATGTCCACGGCCACTGACGTCGCGAGATCGGCGTCTCCGATGATGATGTTCGCTCCGCTGCCGGTCTCTCCCACGGAGAGGTCCGCGATGAACGTGCCCGCGTTCGTGGTCAGCCTGGCCCAGGTGGCGGTCCCGGCGGTGGACGGCAGCACTGCGGCGGGAGCCGTGAGGGACAGGCTCGCGGCGGCGGCCGTTGCCTCCGCGCAGGGATAGGCCAGCGGGGCCGTGCACAACAGGTTCGTTGTCGCGCCGCCGTTGCTCGGCTGCGTGCCGTCGTAGAAGTTCAGCGCTCCGGCGGCCTCGTCGGCGTCGATCAGCTCGACGATCCGGTCCAGCAGGGCGTTCCGGACGGTGGTTGAAAATCCAACAGGCATATAATGCTCCTTATTTATAAAGTGGTTGGCACCCACAGCCCCGGAACGGGGGGGGATTGCCGATAGAATGTCGTATGGTCCAGCGCGGCTTCGACAATGACCAGCCGCGAGACGTATCCGTTCACAGCACCGGTGTATCGAATGAGCGTTTCGGTCAGCAGCTCGGCGTAGGTCGCGGCGGTGGTGGCGTGATTTCCCAACTCGACGTCCTGCTTCCAGACCGTGACGGTGTCCCCGGCCTTGCGAATTGTCAGCAGGTAGTGATGAGTCGGGTCGCACAGGGGGAAGGCGCTGTCAACCTCCGTGGGCTTCCAACCGAGCGCCATTGTCGCGTCGGCGGCCACCGCTCCGCTGGAGGAAAACCCGGATTCGCACAGGGCCGAATATCGTAAGGTCTCGGGATAAACCCCATTCCCTCCGACGCCCGATTCCTTGGGGGTCAGCATGGTCAGGCCTCCACATTTTGCAGGGACAAAATGGTTTTTCTCGCATTGTACTGTTCCACGACGATGCGGACCTCTCCGGCGTCGGGATCGGGGGACGGCAGTGAGCCGTCGCTCTTGTAGCTCGCGGCCAGGACCAGCCCGTGCCCGGCGGGATAGACGTGGAAGACGTAGGTCCCGTCGTAGGGCAGGGCCGCATCGGAGAAGGCGCTGTCCGCCGTCAGGGTCCAGACCACGTGGTTGCGGGCCACGGTGAGCCCGGACAGGTCGCTGCCCGCGTGGGCCTGGGGTTCGTCGCCGTACACGGCCCGCAACAGGCACGGCACGTCGCCCTTGAGGATGGCCGCGTCCGCGGGCTCCGCCCCGATGGCGGCCAGGGCCTCGGCCTCCTCCTCGCACCCGGCCACGGTCAGGCCGACCGCGCCGAAGCCGAGGTTGAACAGGGCCTCGGTGGGATTGTCCGCGTCGGTCCCGCCCTGGCTGATGGGCACGGGCGTGGTCACCAGGCCCAGGGCGACGACGTCCTTGTTGACCAGGTCGTCGCCGGTCCCGTTCCAGGCCAGCACGCGGTCCGCATCGGGTTCGGGCAGGTTCACCCCGGTCACGGCCGAGGAGACCCGGAAGGTCAGGGCCCGGTCCAGTTTCTCGGCCAGGGCCTGGCAGATCATGGTCAGCTTGTCCAGGGCGGCCTCGTGGGTGGCGGCCGGAAAGGCGTCGTTCTCCACGTAGTCCACCTCCTGGACCATGGCCGGTTCGCGGCGGATGACCAGGGTCTGGCCCGCCTCGGGCGGCAGGCCCATGGTCAGGGCGCCGCCGGTCTGCTCGCCGACGCCGGACAGGACGTAGTCGGTGCCCTCGGACTGGACCCACGCCACGTCCTCGGCATCGACGAGGAGCACGCGGATGTCCTCGTTGCGCAGGAACATGAACGGGATGGCGAAGGCGCTGGTGGAGCCGTTGCCGCCGTAGATGACCTTGGTTTCGGTTGAGGCGATGGTCATGCCCGGCTCCTCCCGTAGATCTTGGAGCCCAGGGACAGGATGGACCTGTCGGCCGAGCCGCCCTCGTTGATGCGCAGCATGTTCGCCTGGTTGCGGGCGGAGTTCAGGGCTGAACGGGCGTTCCGCTCGCCCTCGACGAGGACGTCCTCCTCGTCCTGGCGGTCCTTGAGCCGGTTCGCGTCCCGGACGAGCGCCGTGGACCCGGACATGGCCAGCCCCGAGCCGCCCCAGCGGGCGTTGTCCAGGGAGCGCGAGTGCTCCCGGTCCTCCCGAAGCCTGGCGGCGTCCTGTTCGGCCCGCCTTCGCAGGTCGTGGGCCGTGCCAGCGGCATCGGTCTCGATGAGCCCCGCGCGGGCCTCGGCCCTATCGGACGCACCCTTTTCGCTGTTGCGCTCGCCCAGGAAGTCGGTGACGTCGTCGAACAGGGAGAGTCCCTGTTGGAACATCTGGGGAGAAGCGGTGTTTCCCATGGTTATCCTCTCTTTATGGTTGGGGGTTTTCCCGGTTGTTCGTTGGTTATTCATTGATGACGAGCTCCGGAACGATCATGAGCACGGTCATGGGCAGGGGCTGCTCCTGCACGATGGTCAGCAGCCCGTCGCGGTCCCAGCCCTTGGGGAAATTGACGATCTTGTCCCCCCGGAACGGGCCGGGGGACTGGCCCATGGGCGTGGCCGGGGAGCGGAAGTAGACGGGTTCGAGCCGGGTCTCGTCCGGCCCGATGAGGCCGCCCAGAGTGTCGTGGAAGCGGGCGGCCACCTTGGTGATGCGCTTCCTCTTGGTCTGGGCCGTGCCCCGCTGGCTGCCCGCGTCCAGACGCATGGGCTGCAGCACGGAGCGGTAGGGCAGCCCGGCGTGGACCACCGAGGCGGGCCTGTCCAGGACCAGGGCGCCATCCGGGGACACGGTGCGGTCCGCCTGCACGGCCCCATCGGCCAGCACGGACACGGTCCGCCCGGCCAGGTGAGCCAGCCCGGACAGGCCGGACGCGGGCTCCCCCCGGTAGGTCAGGCCGCTGTCCACGAAAAAGGCGTCCTCCATGGTCCCCTCGAAGGGGCGCTCCAGGTACTCCACGTACCGGCGGGTCTCCCCGTTGACGGTGCGCAACACGGTGATCCACAGCTCGTCGCGCTTTTCCGCGTCGTTGTAGACCGAGGCCGCGCGCTCCACCACGCCGTCGGTGACGATGCGCGACCAGGCGGCCACCTCCTGGTCCGGCACGTAGGTCAGGGCCACCAGGATGCCGTCACCGCGCACCCCGTACAGGATGGAGTCCGGCTCCTGGACGTAGGCCAGCTGGGTCAGCCCGCCCTCGGTGATGTGCTCCGAGAGCAGGGTCAGGTCCTTGGACACGTAGGCGTCGGACTCGTAGCGGTAGGACATCTCGCGGATCTTGCGCCCGGCGCGCTGGACGTACAGGGCGGCGAAGCCCACGGCCTCGGGCCGGACGCCGGACGCCCCGCCGGTGCCCTCCTGGGCGGCCTTGACGTTGGACGGGGTGAGCGGGTCGCTGGACGAGGCGCTCAGGGTCCATTCGCCGCCCGCCGTGCCGATCCACAGGGCGCGGCGCGGAACGATGAATTCGATGGCGTTGGCCTGGCGGCCGGACAGGGTGACCTCGATGGCGTCGTCCTCCAGCGGCTCCGCCCCGGCCGGGCCGTCGGTCCGGTCGCCCACCCCGAAGCAGTCCCAGGCCGCGTCGTCGAGCACGCCGTCCTCGTCCCATATGGCCTCGAGCTGGTTGGCGCCGGGCTCGGCCGCGAAGGTCAGCGTGACGTTGCTGTTGACGGTGGCGTAGTTCCCAGTCCCCTTGTAGCGATAGTACCGGGTGGAACCGTCCGGGTGCTGCCCCTTGAGGGCGTCCCGGGCCTCGAACCCGTTCCCGGCCAGAAGGAGCACGTTGTCCCCGGCCTTGCCGTCGCGCAGCCCGTCGCCGTTGGCGTCGGCGATCTCCAGGTCACGCCAGCCGTCCAGGGGCACCTCGCGGGTCCTCAGCCGGAAGTCGGAGAACTCCCCGGTGCGCGACAGCCACAGGGTGGCCGGGCGGGACCGCGTGGCGGCCAGGACAAGCCGCTGCTCGTAGAAGCACACGGCCGAGGGATAGTCGTTCTCCCCCCAGGCCTCGGGCTGTCCCAGGAAGGTCATCTCCTCCAGGGTCCAGTCGTCGTGGTCCACGCGGACCATCTCGCGCACCGGGTGGTCCGGGTGGACCAGGATGAGCGAACCGGCAGACTGGGCGTAGTCCAGCTCGTCGAACTCGTCGGCCGTGTAGGGGATGTCCCGGACGTAGGGCGCGCCGTCGGACAGGACCAGGCCGTGGCCGGAAAAGACGCGCATGCGCCCCTGCCCGGCCGCGTCCTCGGCGAACTCCAGCACGTAGGTCTGCCCCGCGCTGTACTCGAAGGGGATGAGCAGGACCGGCTTGGCCTGGCCCAGGGACTCGGCCACGAACCGGAACCCGGCCCGCCGCGAGGTCCCGCCATGGGGATGGACGTGGAAATTCAGCAGGGTGCGGCACCCGTTGAAGTACTTGGAGAGGTCGGTCCTCCCCTCCAGCCTCGGCGATATCTCGCCCGCCGTGAAATTGGTGATCGCTGGGGTGGCTATGCTCATGTCTGCTCGGCTCCTTGGTTTTCGGGGACGCGCCCCGGGCTTGCGAAGGAGCATAGCCCCGGGTTTTCGGCCGGGAGGCGATCGGGTACCGAGCGGAGCCGGGAGGTATGAAAAAACGGCTTGACGGACGTTTCGGGCCGGGATGCCCCCGCCGTCCGCGAGCCGGTTTCACCTTGTCCTGCGAATCAAGGATGTTGCGTACAAAGAAAATACGGCGGCCGAGGGGCGCGAAACACCCTCCGGGGAAGAATGGCATCTGATCGGGCAGTAAACGACAAGCAAAAGCGGACAGGGGGTTGTTCGCCCCGGACCGGACCGGACCGGGCGGGACACGGTCCACGTAAAAAAAGCGAAAGCGCCTGTATTCCGGTCGGTTACACGGAATACAGGCGCTTTTCACGCCGCATGTCGGCCTGTCCTAGTTGGCCACTGCCGGCATGGAGGTCCGCTCGTCCTTTTCCCGGTTCAGGCGAATGACCTGGGTGGTGAAGGTGGTCTCGTCGGGCACGCAGCCGGGGCACCCCTCCGAGAGGATCACGCACCGCTCATCCAGGGTGGACGGATCGATCTTGGCCAATTTGAGGAGCTTCGTGGTCATGCCGCGCTTCCAGAGGATAGGCTGGCCGCAGCGGTGACATTCCACATACAACAGTTCCGGATCGAATTTCCTGGTCATGGCTTCAAGGTAAGCTTCGGACCCGCGCTTGGCAAGGGGATGACGGTCGCGGGGAATTATTATTTCCAAGGGCTGGGAATAGCCCCCGTCCACGCGGGGTTGACGCGGAAGGTGCGGGCTGGCACCAAACTTGATACGGTTCCCCGGACCGGAACAAACTGCCATCGCGGCATCGCAACAAAGGGCGCACAGTGAAAACCACCTACCTGATCATCGGCGCGGGCCCCACGGGCCTGGGCGCGGCCCACCGGCTCCGGGAGCTCGGCGTCGCCGACTTCCTGGTCCTCGAACGCAACCCCTACGCGGGCGGCCTGGCCGCCAGCTTCCGCGACGACCACGGCTTCACCTGGGATATCGGCGGCCACGTGGTCTTCTCCCACTACGCCTACTTCGACGCGCTCATGGACTCCCTGCTCGGGGCCGAGCGGCTGGAGCACCAGCGCGAGTCCTGGGTCCGCTCCAACGGGACCTGGGTGCCCTACCCGTTCCAGAACAACATCCGCCACCTGCCCAAGGACGCCCGCTGGGAATGCGTGGAGGGGCTGCTGCCCGGTAACCGCCCGACGACCCCGCCCGAGAACTTCGCCCGGTGGATCGACACCGTCTTCGGCCGGGGCATCGCCCGCCACTTCATGAACCCGTACAACTTCAAGGTCTGGGCCACCCCGCCCGAGCTGATGCAGTTCGGCTGGATCGGCGAGCGGGTCTCGGTGGTGGACCTGAAGATGGTCCTGCGCAACATCATTCAGGAGCGCGACGACGTGGCCTGGGGCCCGAACAACACCTTCAGGTTCCCCCTCCACGGCGGCACGGGCGAAATATTCCGCCGCCTGGCCGGTCGGGTGGCCGACCGCATCGAGTACGGCCAGTCCGTGGCCCGCATCGACGCCAAGGCCAAGACCGTCACCACGGAACAGGGGCTGACCGTGGAATACGAAACCCTGCTCAACACCGCGCCCCTGGACCTCCTGGTCCGGGACTGGCTCGTCGACGCGCCCGACGCCCTGCGCGACGCTGCGGACGGCCTCGACCACAACTCGGTATATGTGGCCGGCATCGGCCTGGACAAAGAGCCCGGCGCCGCGCCCGACACCCGCTGCTGGATGTATTTCCCGGACAGCGACAGCCCCTTCTACCGGGTGACCAACTTCCACAACTACTCGCCCGACAACGTGGCCCGGCCCGGCGAACAGCTGGCCCTCATGTGCGAGACCTCCTTCTCGAAACACAAGCCGGAAAACGTCCACGAACTGATGGACCGCACCGTGCGGGGTCTGGTAAACTCCGCCCTGTTGCGCGGGGACGGGGTGGACGACATCCTGAGCCGCTGGGAGATCGCCGTGGACTACGGCTATCCCGTGCCGAGCCTGACGCGCGACAAGGCGCTGCGCATCCTGCAACCGGGCCTGGAAGCCCTGCGCATCCACTCCCGCGGCCGCTTCGGCGGCTGGAAGTACGAGGTGTCCAACATGGACCACTCGGTCATGCAGGGCGTGGAGTGGGCCGAGCGCATGGTCCTCGGCACCCCCGAAAAAACCTACACAGTGGATTGAACATCATGAATACATCCGTCTATGAAAAACGCCGCGAGGAGCTCAAGAGCGAGATGCGCGCCCGCGGCCTGTCCGCCATGCTCGTGTCCCTGGCGGCCAACCGGTATTACCTGAGCGGCTTCGAGCTGCATGACGCCCAGTGCAACGAATCGTCCGGCTGGCTCGTCGTCACCCCGGACCGGGACTGCCTGTTCACCGACCCCCGCTACCTGGACGCGGCCCGCAAGGTCTGGGACGAGAACGACCTGGGCATCTACACCGCCCGCAAGCACGAGGAGATCGCCGCGTTCCTCCACGGGCGCGGCATCGACACCCTGGGCTTCGAGCCCAAGGCCCTGCACCTCTTCGACTACGACAAGCTGGCCGAACACTTCACCCTGATCTCCACCGAGAACATCGTCGAGTCCCTGCGGATCATCAAGGACGAGGACGAGATCCGGCGCATGGACGCCTCCATGCGCCTGAACCACGAGCTCTTCGAATACATCGAGGGCGAGCTCGTCCCCGGCCGGACCGAAAAGGAGATCGCCTGGCTGGTGGAGAAATTCTTCCGCGAACACGGGGCCCAGGGACTGGCCTTCTCGACCATCGTGGGCGTGGGCCCCAACGCCGCCCTGCCCCACTGCATCCCCGGCGACACCAAACTGCGCGAGAACGACATGGTCCTCATCGACACCGGCTGCCGCCTGCTCGACTACAACTCGGACCAGACCCGGACCTTCTGGGTGGGCGACAAGCCGTCCGACCGCTTTCAAAAGACCATGGCCCAGGTGCGCGCCGCCCAACAGGCCGCCATCGACATCATCCGCCCCGGCCTGTCCTGCGTGGACGCCTACCGCGCCGCCTACGCCGTCTTCGAAAAGGACGGCGTCGAGGCCCTCTTCACCCACGGCCTGGGACACGGCGTGGGACTCGAAACCCACGAACCGCCCTCCCTGTCCCGCGCGGGCCAGGGCAAACTCGAACCCGGCATGGTCGTCACCGTCGAACCCGGCCTCTACGACCCCGCCTGGGGCGGCATCCGCTGGGAATACCAGGTCCTCGTCACCGAAGACGGCTGCCGCGTCATGTAACCACCCCTGAGACCATCAATAAAGGTCGCGGCCCGCTCAAGCGGGCCGCGACCTTTTTTAATGCCTCCGGCGGCCAGAGGGGGAAACTTTTGGAAAAGTTTCCCCCTCTGGACTCCCCCTTCCAAACTTTTTATCGCCGCTTCGCGGGGAGCGAACCCAATAAAAAAGGCCTCCGCCCCTGTATCGGTCAAAGGCCTTCGGTTTTCACTCTTCTGGAGCGATTCGGGTGCGCCAGCACCCGACAGCGGCTCTCCGCGCTCGCACTAGGCTTTCGAGAGTGGGTCAGCTGTGCATTTTTTCCGGCCGCGACAACCGCAGCGTAGCCGCCTACGTGAGGATTGGAGCGGCCGGAAAAAATGTGCAGATGGCCCGCTATCGGAAGCCGCGTAAGGCCCCTATATCTGCAACCGAGCCCCTACTTCGATGACTTGTTCGGAGGGGATGTCGAAGAAGGCCGCCGGGTCCATGCCGTTGCGGGACAGGAAGAGATACAGGCTGGAACGCCAGCGGGCCATGGCCGGGGGGGTGCCGATGGTCAGCTTTTCGCGGCCCAGGAAGAAGCTGGCCGTGTTCATGTCCACGTTCACGCCCTTGTCCCGGCACAGGGTGAAGATCAGGGCCACGGTGGGCTCCTCCATGTAGCCGAAGTGGGCGATGATCCGGTGGATGCCCGAGCCGAACCGCTCCAGTTCGATCTTCTCGAAGTTGGGTACGCGCGGGATCTGCTCGGTGCGGATGTTCAGGAAATAGACTTCGGAATGCAGGACCTTGTTGTGGCGCAGGTTCTGGATCATGGCCACGGGCACGGTGTTGTGGCTGCGGGTCAGGAACACGGCCTGGCCCGGCACGCGCTTGGGCGGGTCGTCGGCGATGCCCTTGAGGAACTCGTCCAGGGGCTTGGTCAGTCCCCGGGCGCGCTCGGCCAGAATCTCGCCGCCGCGCTCCCAGGTGAGCATGACCACCAGGACCAGCAGGGCGATGACCAGGGGGAACCATGCCCCATGGGTGATCTTGGTCATGTTCGCGGCGAAGAACGAGAAGTCCACGGTGAAGAACAGGGCCGTGAGCCCTGCGGCCACGGGCAGCTTCCACTCCCAGCGCTTGCGCATGACGATGTAGAACAGGGTGGCGGTGACGAGCATGCTCGCGGTCACGGCCACGCCGTAGGCCGCGGCCAGGCGGCTGGACGTGCGGAAGCCCAGGACCAGCCCCACGGTGCAGACCATCAGCAGCCAGTTGACCGGGGCCACGTAGATCTGGCCCTTGTGCGAGGCCGAGGTGTGGGTCACGCGCAGCCGGGGCAGGTAGCCCAGCTGGACCGCCTGGGAGGTCAGGGAAAAGGCCCCGGTGATGACCGCCTGGGAGGCCACGATGGTGGCCATGGTGGCCAGGATGACCATGGGGATGATCGCCCAGCGGGGCACGATGGCGTAGAACGGGTGGAAGGCGTCCTGGGGCGTGGACAAGAGGTGCGCGCCCTGGCCGAAGTAATTGAGCAGCAGGGCGGGCAGGGCCACCAGAAACCAGGTCAGCCGGATGGGGCGGCGGCCGAAGTGGCCCAGGTCCGCGTAGATGGCCTCGGCCCCGGTGGCCACCAGGAAGACCGCGCCCAGGACCACGAAGCCGTGCAGCTTGTTGGCGATGAGAAAATGCAGGCCGTGCCAGGGCAGGACGGCCGCCAGCACCGACGGGGTCCTGACCACCTGGTGCAGGCCGATCAGGGCCAGACTGGCCATCCAGATGAGGATGACCGGACCGAACAGGGTGCCGACCTTGGCCGTGCCGTGGCGTTGCAGCAGGAACAGGCTGATCAGGATGGCCAGGGTGATGTGCAGGATGTACGGCTTGAACAGGGGCGTGATGTGCCCGAGCCCCTCCACGGCGCTCAGGACCGAGATGGCCGGGGTGATCATGCCGTCGCCGTAGAGCAGGCAGGCCGCGAACAGGCCGAGAATGACCAGGAACCAGGCCCCCCTGGTCATGTTCTCCTTGCGCGGTTTGACCAGGGTGGTCAGGGCGAGCACCCCGCCCTCGCCGTCGTGGTCGGCGCGCAGGACCATGGTCAGGTACTTGAACGAGACGATGAGCATGAGCGACCAAAAGATCAGGGAGAGCACGCCCAGGACGTTCTCCGGGGTGACCGCGATGCCGTATTCGCCGTGAAAACACTCGCGCAGGGCGTACAGCGGGCTGGTGCCGATGTCGCCGAAGACCACGCCCAGCGCGGCCAGGGACAGGGCCGCCAGTCGTTTGCCGGTGGGATGATCGGTAAATTCCATGCAGGCTCCGATTTGGATTCCGGGCCGCCAAATCCGGCCCGACAGGACGCACCATACCGCCATCAGCCGCCTTGTGCCACCCCCCGCCGACGTCCCGGACGGCCCGCAATCCGGACCTTGACCGCCGCGCCACGCTCTGTCATCAATTTGAATGACACAATGAAAACCTCCGGGGGGGTGGCTTCATGAGCAAGAAAGTGCGCAGCGTTCGTGTGCCCAAGGAATTGGAAACTCTGAACCTTTCGGGTATAATCCGGGAATGCGAGAGCCACTTGCGCGATCTCGAATCCGCCACCCTGCTCAAGCAGCAGGGCAACCAGGAGGCGGCCGAGGCGCTGATGAAGACGCGCCAGGCCGACCTGGGCCGCAAGATCGGGAAACTGGTCTGGGAGGCCCGCGTACACTACGGAAAATCCAGAGAGGACTGATATGAAAGCGAAATCCGCAGCAGAGTCCGAGGTGATCATGACCCACCTCGTCCTGCCCCAGGACGCCAACCCCGCAGGCAACCTGCACGGCGGCGTCATACTCAAGCACGTGGACACGACCGGAGGCGTGGTGGCCAAACGCCACTCGCGCAGCAACACCGTGACCGTATCCATCGACCGCATGGCCTTCAAACAGCCCGCCTACATGGGCGAGCTGCTCATCTTCAAGGCCAGCCTGAACCACGTGGGCCGCACCTCCATGGAGATCGGCGTGCGCGTGGAGGCCGAAAACCTGCGCACCGGCGAGGTCCGCCACACCAACTCCGCCTACCTGACCTACGTGGCCCTGGACGACAACGGCAAACCCGCCGAGGTCCCGCCCCTCAAGCTCGAAACCGAGACCGCCAAGCGCCGCTACCGCGAAGCCGAACTGCGCCGCGAGATGCGCAAGAAGGAACGCGAACTCGAGGAAGGCAAAAAGGTCTGCCGCCAACAGGAACAATGACCAATCAAAAGGGCCGCTTGTAGCGGCCCTTTTGATTGAATGCCTCCGGCGGCCAGAGGGGGAAACTTTTGAAAAAGTTTCCCCCTCTGGACTCCCCCTTCCAAACTTCTTGTCGCCGCTTCGCGGGGAGCGAACACACCCAAAAGGCCTCCGACCCACCACCGAGTCAACGGCCCATATTCTTTCTCTTTCTGGAGCGATTCGGGAGGCGCAGCCACCCGACAGCGGCTCTCCGCGCTCGCACTAGGCTTTCGAGAGTGGGTCAGCCGTGCATTTTTCGAAGGGGGATTTGATCCTCATGTACGGGGTGTACACTGCGGTCAAATCCCCCTTCGAAAAATGTGCGGATGGCCCGCTATCGGAAGCCGCCTACCGTACCCGCTTCTTCTTCCCGCCCTGGGAGCCGATGTAGATGCCTATGAGCGCCAGAGCCACACCGGATAGCTCTATCAGATTGACCGGCTTGTGGAAAAAAAGGATGTCCCAGACAAAGGAGAGGGTCGGCTGCAACAGCAGTATCAACCCGACCAGGGCCCCGCGCACGGTCTGGATGCCCCGGGTGATCAGGAACCAGCCCACGGCGTGGCAGACGAGCGCCAGGGTGGAGATGGCGGCCAGGGACTTGAGCGTGGGGATGACGAAGGACTCGCCCTCGAACAGGGCGAAGCCGCCGAGGATCAGGCCGGTGGCCAGGGCCGCGACCGAGGCCAGGACCAGGGAGTCCATGCGGTCCTTGGCCAGGGCGTACTTGAGCGAGAGCATGTACAGGGCGTAGAAGCAGGCGGTCAGGAGCCCGTAGACCACGCCCAGCCGGTAGTCGGCGGTGAAGTGCGACCAGCCCACGCCGACCATGAGGTAGAGCCCGGCCAGGGCCAGCGGGATGGCCGCGTACATGCGCCCGGACAGACGCTCCTTGAAGAACAGGGCCGAGACCACGGCCAGGGGGATGACCTGGAAGTTGCCGAGCATGGTGGACAGGCCGGGTCCCACAAAGACGATGGCCCGATGCCAGAAGACGAAGTCGCCCGCGAAGAACACGGCGGCCACGCAGCCCCACTTGATCACGGGCGGGGTGAACAGCCGGAGCTTGCCCGCATGGGCCAGGACCGCGAGCATGGCCAGCCCGCCGCCGGTCAGCCGGTAGAACCCGGCCACGTCCGGGGGCAGCCCGGCCAGGACGACCATGACCGAGGAAAAGCTGATCAGCACCGCGCCGATGAAGAGAGCGCTCACGGGGCCACCACCTTGAGCTTGCGCCCCAGGGTGATGCCGGTCTCGTCCACGTCGGCCACGTAGGGCCAGGCCTCCACCCCGGCGTCCAGGGCCTCGTAAAAGAGTTCCGCGTAGACCGGGTCGATGAAGTCCGCCGGGCCGAAGCAGCGCCCGTCGGGCCGCTGGACCAGGAGGAACAGGGCCACGCGCGCCCCGGTCACGGCCAGGGCCATGAGTTCGCGCAGGTGCTTCTGGCCGCGCTCGGTGATCGCGTCCGGGAAGCGGGCCACGTCCTCCTCGACCAGGGTGACGTTCTTGCACTCCACCCACAGATCGCCGCGCGTCCCGGTCAGGTGCGCGTCCAGGCGGCTCTCGCCCACCTTGGCTTCCTTCTGAAAATGCTCGTAGCCGTCCATCTCGGGCAGGGCCCCGGCCCGCCAGGCCGCATGGAGCATGCGGTTGGGCGTCAGCGTGTTCACCCCGACCATGGCCCCGGCCAGATCGAGCGCCTCCAGGGTGTACCGGAGCTTGCGGTCCGGGTTGGCCGCGGGCGAGAGCAGGGCCGTGCCGCCCGGCCGGAGCAGGCCGAGCATGGACCCGGTGTTGTTGGTGTGGGCTTTGAGGAGCGCGCCCCGGTCCGGTCCGTCCAGGGCCACGGCCTCCACGGTGAACCGCTTGATGCGGCGGACAAAGGCGGCGCGGCGGCAGGGCGCGGCAAAGGGAATGCGGGCAACGGGTCTGGGCACGGTCTCTCCTCGGGATCAAAAGCTCTAGGCGATTTCCCGCGCTTTTGCCAGCGGAAACGCGGCCCGGTCCCGGCTACTCCCCGTCCCGGCGCGCCTCCAGGGCCTCGACGATCCTGTGGCCCTCGCCCTCGTACACGGCCCTGTCCGCGTCCGGCGTGGGCGCGGTCACCTCGGGCCAGACGCCGGGCTGCGGCTCCGGTCCCCTGCGGGCCTCGGCGCTCGGTTCGGAATCGACCATGACCGGGGTCCTGCGGATGTCCACGCCGGGTACCGGGGCGCTGAACTCGATGGGTATCTCGTTGGGGTCGAAGGCGTAGATGGAGTGGATGAAGCCGTGGTCCACCACTTCGGAGCACCACACCCCGGCGGCCTCGAGCTTGTCCTTGAGCTCCCAAAGGTCGTCCTCGGCGGCCACGCCGAAGGAGATGTGGTCGAAGGCCACCTTGCCCTTGACCGGGAAGCCGTGGTCCTTCTCGTCCAGCGGCTCCACGCCGTCCCACTCGAAAAAGGCGATCATGTCGTTTTCGGCGATCTCGAAGAAGTAGTGGCGGTAGCCGGGCCTGCCCAGGCCGACCACCAGCCGCATGCCGAGCAGGTCCCGCCAGAACCGGATGGTCGCGTCCATGTCGCCGGTGACCATGGCCAGGTGGTTGATGCCGGTATATCGTGCCATGAGAGTTCTCCTCGCTTGGTTTCCGGGCAGGCTACCATGGCCGGGGAAGGGAGGAAAGGAGAACCGGACGCGGACGCGGCAGGGTCCGGGCCGGGCGCGAAAAAAGCCCCGGACCGGGGGCCGGGGCCTGTGTCTACGCCTGGACGCGCTGTCCGCGCCGCCGCATGAAGAGCGTCAGGGCCAGCAGGCCGAGCCCCATGATGACGAAGGTGCCGGGTTCGGGCACCGGCGTGGTGCTGTTGAACGGGACGTCGTGCTGCTCGATGTGCGCGTAGTAGGACTCCGCGATGAGGGTGCCGTCGATGCTGCCCCAGCCGCTGCCCTCGCCGTATGCGCCGTTCACGGAGGCGAACGGGGCCAGGATGGAGCCCTGGACGCCGACGCTGTCCAGATACAGCAGGTCGGCCTCGTAGAAATTGAACAGGACGTTCTCGCGGTAGGCCGTGAGATCTCCCATG
This sequence comes from Pseudodesulfovibrio mercurii, assembly GCF_000189295.2. Taxonomy (NCBI): domain Bacteria; kingdom Pseudomonadati; phylum Thermodesulfobacteriota; class Desulfovibrionia; order Desulfovibrionales; family Desulfovibrionaceae; genus Pseudodesulfovibrio; species Pseudodesulfovibrio mercurii. The sequence goes on from NC_016803.1 coordinate 2,192,650, forward strand.
CCTATGCCGACCAGCCCGGAGACGTCGCCGGAGACGTTGATCAGGATGGTCGATCCGTCGGCCACGCCGTCGAGGCTCAGCTCGGTGCTGCCCATGAGTTCGAGGCCGTCGAGGTTGAATACCTGCAACAGCGACGTGCCGTCGCCGGTCAAGGTCAGGACGTTCCCGCTCAGGACGTCCGTGCCGGTCGCCTCGTACCCGCCCAGAGTGACCGACAGGGCCCGGAGGTAGGCCGCCTGTTCCTCGAAATCGATGATGCCGTCGATGTCGATGCCGGAGGACAGGGTCCCGTCCACAAGGGTGAAGTTCGACGAAGCGGCGGAACCGCCCACGGCCACGTCGCCGTGTTTCACTTCGCCGCCGTTGTAACTCGGGTCTCCGCCGTTGTACGTCAAGTCTCCGCCCACTACCAGCGAGTAGCCGGAGTAGCCGTCGGCCAGGGTATCTCCGATGGTGTACCACTGCATGGTGGCGTTGCCCCCCACGGCCAGGCGGCCCTGGGTATCGGAGCTGCTGCTCGAGAAGTCGCCGAGAATGAACGCGTTGTACTCCCCGGCCACGCCGAGGTCGATGTATGCGGCCATGGCCGGTGCGGCCGAGAACAACAGCAGGACCAGGCAGAGGGCAGGGATATGCTTTTTCACAGGATGCTCCGGATGAATATGCGCAGGCCCGGGGGGCTTGAGGACGCGGTTGAATTTTGAGAATGGTTAGCAAAAAGCGTGCTCAACCACAACTGTTTGTAATAACTTATCTTAATGTTTCCCGCCATGGCGTCGCGTGTAAAGCGGTGTGGAAATCCTGTCGAATCTTTTTACAGCGCCCGTCCGAAAGACCAAACGTTTCCGGGTGTTGCCGCCGACCCGGCAAACCGCCCCGCCGGTCGCCGCATTGAGAAGGGCGGCCCATCCTCCCTTTACAAATAACGGCGAATCGGCGCACACTGCGGCCCATGCCGAACGTATTGCTGCATATCTGCTGCGGACCGTGCTCCATCACCACCCTCCGGACCCTGCTGGCCGAGGGGCACGAGGTCACGGGGCTGTTCTACAACCCGAACATCCATCCGCTCACGGAGTACGTGAAGCGGCGGGACGGCTGCCTGGCCGTGGCCGAGCGGTTGGGCGTGAAGGTCATCGTCAAGGACGACGAGTACCGGCCCCAGGAGTGGTTCCGGGCCGTGGCCCACCGCGAGAACAACCGCTGCTTCCACTGCTACGCCATGCGCCTGGAGCGCACCACGCAGATCGCCCGGCGCGGCAACTTCGACGGTTTCACCACCACCCTGCTCTACTCGAAATACCAGAAACACGACGAGATCGCGGCGCTGGGCCGGGACCTGGAGTCGGCGAAGACGAGATTCCTGTACCGCGACTTCCGCGCGGGGTGGCAGGAGGGCATCGACGTCTCCAAGGAGTGGGGTGTCTACCGCCAACAGTACTGCGGCTGCCTGTACAGCGAAAACGAGCGGTACAAGCGGGAGCTGATGAGCCGCCCATGACCGCCCTGCTCCGCTTCCTGTTCACGCGCGGCCACGCGCTCGCCGGCTTCCTGCTGCTCAAGGCCGTCGCCGTGGTCGTGAACGGGCTTGCTCAAGGCACGGCCGAGGTCTGGGGACTCGGCATCCTGACCCTCGTCGTCTACGGGATCATCGCCCGCTTCGCCCAGGCAGGGCGGGTCATCTCCATCTGGGCCATCACCGTGCTCATGCTCTACGAGGCGGCCGGGGGGCTGCTCCTGGCCTGGTCGAGCCTGACCCAAGCGCCCGGCGTGGCCGCCATCGGCTTTGCCGTGGCCGCCTATCTCGTCGTCGGGGCCCTGGCGGTCCTGTCGAGCCGCCGGGAGGCGTGATGGGCAAAATCTACGGCGAATACGTGCCCGCGCGCCCGGCCTTTCCCGACGCCGGGTCCGCCCCGGCGCGCATGGCGGACGACGGCAAGGGGCTGCTCCTTTACATCCACGTGCCCTTCTGCCGCTCGCGCTGCCACTACTGCTCCTTCCACTCCCAGTCCTTCGACCCGACGACCTTCGCCTGGTACCTGTCCCTGCTGCTCAGGGAGATCGAGTTGTGGGGGCGGCGGCTCCAGCGGCCCAGGCTGCGCACGGTCTATTTCGGCGGCGGCACCCCGTCCCTGATCCCCCTGGCCGGGCTGGACCGGATCATGGCCGCCCTGCGCAAGGCCTTTGTCCTCAATCCGGGCGCTGAGACGACCATCGAGGCCAACCCGGACTCGGCCCACGACGTGAGCTATTTCCGGGGGCTCCTGTCCCTGGGCTTCAACCGCCTGTCGCTCGGCATGCAGAGCCTCAAGGACGCGGACTTGCAGGTCATGGGCCGCCCGCACTCCGTGGCCATGGCCTACCAGGCCTTCGACCAGGCGCGGCGGGCCGGGTTCGGCAACATCGGGGTGGACCTCATCTGGGGGCTGCCCGGCCAGCGGCTCAAGGTCTGGCTGGACCAGCTGCGCATCGTCTCGGAGATGCGGCCCGAGCACATCTCGGCCTACAACCTGACCCTGGAGGAGGGCACGGTCATGGCCCGGCGCTGCGGGGAGGGCGGAGACCTGGCCCTGCCGCTGGACCAGGAGCAGGGGCGCATGTTCGTGTACGGGGCCGAATACCTGGAGTCCGTGGGCTACCTGCACTACGAGGTCTCCAACTTCGCGCGCATGGGCTTCACCTCGGTGCACAATTCCGGGTACTGGGACGGGTCCGACTACCTGGGGCTCGGGCCGTCGGCCGTGTCCACCCTGGGGCGCAGGCGGTTCACGGTGCCGCGCTACATGGACGAGTACGACGCCTATGTGCGCGGCGAGCTGGTCGGCAACGACTACGAGGAACTGACCGACGACATCCTGCTGGAGGAGATGGTCATGCTCTCCCTGCGAACGTCCAGGGGGCTGGACCTGAAGGAGTACCGCAGGCGTACGGGCCTCGACCTGGTCAAGCGCAAGGAGCAGCTCATCAGCGCCCTGCACCGCGAAAACCTGGTGCGCATCTCGGGCGGTCGGCTGCGGCTGACCAAGAACGGCATGCTCGTGTCCAACGTGATCATCGAACGGCTGGCCTTCGGCGACTAGGGAGAAACCATGCAGCGCCCCGCCTTGATCCGCATCTTTCTGGTCTTCCTGCGCCTCGGGCTGACCGCCTTCGGCGGCCCGGCCATGGTCCCGTTCATCCGGGCCAGGACCGTGGAGCGCGAAGGCTGGCTGGACGAGCCGACCTTCTCCCTGGGCATGTCCCTGACCCAGCTCCTGCCCGGCGCCACGGCCATGCAGGTGGCCGCCTACGTGGGGCTGCGGGCGCGCGGCGGGGCCGGGGCCCTGGCCGCCTACGTGGGCTTCGGCCTGCCCGCCCTGCTGCTCATGCTCGGCCTGACCGTGCTCTATTTCTCGGCCCGCGACGTGGCCGCCGTGACCGCGGCCTTCACCGGCCTGCAACTGGTCATCACCGCCCTGATCCTGGACGCCGCCGTGAACTTCGCCCGGCGCTACCTGGACAGCCTGGCCGACAAGCTCCTGGCCTGCCTGGCGGGCGTCTGGCTCGGCCTCAGGGGCAACCCCATCCTGGCCATGGCCGTGGTCTGCGTCCTGGCCGTGTTCCTGGTCCGCGACGGGCAGTGCGGGCTGCCCGAGCCCCGCGAAGGGACCGGACGCGGTCCTCTGCGCTTCGCCGGGCTGCTCCTGGCCTCGCTCCTCGCCCTGCTGGCCGTCCTCTGGCTGGTCGCCCCCGAGCTGTTCCGGTTGGGGCTGCTCATGGTCAAGATCGACTGCTTCGCCTTCGGCGGCGGGTACGTGTCCGTGCCGCTCATGCTCCACGAGGTGGTCGAGGTGCGCGGCTGGCTGACCGAGCCCATGTTCATGGACGGCATCGCCCTGGGCCAGGTCACGCCCGGCCCCATCGTCATGACCGGGGCCTTCGTGGGCTACGCCGTGTCCGGCCTGGCCGGGGCCCTGGTGGCCGCCGTGACCGTGTTCTCGCCCTCGCTCATCGTCCTGTGCGCGGCCACGCCCTTCGCCGACCGGCTGGTCCGCTCGCCCGTGGCCCGGCGGGTGCTCAAGGGCAGCCTCATCTCCCTGGTGGGGCTGATGGCCGCCGTGGCCGTGCGCTTCGCCCTGTCCATCCACTGGACGCCGGGGCAGGCCCTCCTCGCCCTGGCCGCCTTCGCCGCCCTGCGCCTGAAGGTGGACATCCTCTGGGTGGTCCTGGCCGGGGCCGGACTCGGGGCCGTGTTGTTCTAGCCGGAAAATCCGGCCGTATTGACAGAATCGACCGCCCCCCGTAGAGATTTTAAAGATTTTCCAGAAAAAACGCCCGGCGTGGGGCCTTTTGGTGCGCAGGTTTCGGCAACCCGGAGGATGAGGCATGATCGATCCCAGAAACGTCCCGTTCCGCTTCAAGCTCATCCTCGGCGTGGTGGTCATGGTCACCCTGACCGCCCTGATCCTGGCCGGGGGCATCCTCCTCATGCTGGACAACGCCCTGGGCGGGCTGGACCTGGACCCGGCCGTCCTGGCCGGGGTCGAGCGCCGGGTCCTGCTGGTGGCCGCGCTCATCGTGGCCGCGGGCGTGGCCGGAGCCCTGCTCGGCAGCTTCATCCTGGTGCGCATCCTGATCCGGCCCCTGCGCCAGCTCTCGGCCTATACCCTCGAGGTGGCGGCGGGCAACTACGGCGCGGCCATCGACTACCAGGCCCGCGACGCCATCGGCGAGACCATCGACGCGGTCCGGAACATGACCGTGGAGCTCAAGACCCGGCTGGGCATGTCCCAGGGGCTGCTGACCAGCCTGACCCAGCCGTGCGTGGTCGTGGACACCGACGAGGTCATCACCTTCCTGAACCAGGCCGAACTGGACCTGCTCCAGATCGACGAGCCGCCGTCCGCATTCATCGGCATGCACATGGCCGAGTTCGTCTACGGCGACCGCTCCCGGCCGACCCTACTCGGCGAGTGCATGCGCCAGGACAAGATCATCACGGGCCAGGCCACCGAGGGCCGGGGCCGCAAGGGCCGCCCCTACCACCTGCTGGTGGACATCTCGCCCATCAAGGACCTGGACGGCAACATGATCGGGGCCTTCACCATCCTGACCGAGACCACGGAGATCAAGCGCAGCGAGACCGAGGCCCTGCACCAGCACGAGCTCATCAGTGAGGCCGCCCGCGAGGCCGAATCCATCGCCCGCGAGCTGGACGAGGCGTCCGACACCCTGGCGCGCACGGTGGACGAGGCCAGCCGAGGCTCGGACGTCCAGCGCGACCGGGCCGGGGAAACGGCCACGGCCATGGAACAGATGAACGCCACGGTGCTCGAGGTGGCCCGGAACGCCGGGGACGCCTCGAACAACGCGGACGACATGCGCGACCTGGCCGAGGAGGGGGCCGGGCTGGTCCACCAGGTGGTCGAGGCCATCCGGGGCGTGGGCGTCCGGTCCGAGGTCCTCAAGGAGTCCATGACCCGGCTGGACAAGCAGACCGAGGACATCGGCGCGATCATGCAGGTCATCGACGACATCGCGGACCAGACCAACCTGCTGGCCCTCAACGCGGCCATCGAGGCGGCCCGTGCGGGCGAGGCCGGGCGCGGCTTCGCCGTGGTGGCCGACGAGGTCCGCAAGCTGGCCGAAAAGACCATGACCGCCACCCGGGAGGTGGACCAGGCCATCGAGTCCATCCGCACCGGCACCCGCGAGAACGTCGCGGCCACGGAAGACGCCGTGGCCGCCATCCGGGAGTCCACGGACCTGGCGGGCCGGGCCGGGCAGTCCATCGAGAACATCCGGCAATCCGTCATCCTGACCGCGGACCAGGTGCGCTCCATCGCCACGGCCGCCGAGGAGCAGTCGGCCACCAGCGAACAGGTCACCCGGGCCACCGAGGAGATCACCACCATCTCCGGCGAGACCGCCCAGGCCATGGCCGAGGCCCGCACCGACCTGAACCGCCTGTCCACCCTGGCGGGCGCCCTCAAGGAACTCATCGGCCGCATGCAGTCCTGACCGGGGCGCTTCGGCACGCAAGCGAACCGGCGAGGAGCCCCCGTAGGCGGCCTGCGGGCGGCTCAATGGGATTGTGGACCGCGACCCCGCGAAACGTCCAGTCTATATTTGACATTCTTCCGGAATGGCCACAGAAGTAGCCCATGAAGGATGGAAGCACCGCGCGCGGGAAGCCCGCCGACCTCGACACCCCGGTCGCCGAATGGGGCCGCATGGTGCTTCTGGCCTTCCTCTGCGTTCAGGCGATTCCCTTTTTCCTCATCTCGGCGTCATTGATCGCGGGCATCGTGTCCGTTTTCACGGCGCATCGCTGCCTGATCGCCTATTGTCTCCGCACCCGGTTCAGGCCCGGCAGACTCGTCGCCTCGGTCGACTCCGGCGTACTGCTGTTCGCGGCGCTCCATTTCTTCTTCGCCGATCTGGGAGGCAGTTGGCGGGATAACGCCCTCTCGATCCACGGGGCGATGGCGGCGGCCAACGCCCTGGTCTTTCTACGCATCGCCTTCCGCCCCATGCACGACGCCATCTTCCGGCCCCGGCGGGCGGCGGGCGGCGTCTAGGCCCCGTTACATTCCATGCGCTTACTCGTTCGGATCATACTCCTCGGCTACCTGGCGCTCCAGGCGTTCGCCGTGGCCGTGTATGTCTTTCTTGTAGGGCTCTTCACCGCCATCGACCTGGTGACGCTCGACTTCGCGCGACTGCGATCCCTGAACTGGCCCTTCGTCCTGTTCGTCATGGCTGCGGGGGCCACCCACTTCCTGCTGGTGCGGCATGTCTGCCTCCGGATCGAGGGACGGACAGGCTCCGCAAAACCGGCCATTGCGGCGGCGGCCGTCAACGTCCTCCTTGCCGCATACCCCTTGGGTGAAACCGTGCTCAATCAGTGGGACGGGGCGACCCATCTGTTCTACGGCGGCATATTCCTGGCGAACGCGATGCTCTTGGCCGCCTTTGCCTTCCGCCCAGCGCACGACTTCATCCTCCGGCCCCGGCGGGCGGCGGACGGCGGGGGCGGGGCCGAGACCGGCGGCTGATCATCAGCCCAGCACGGCCCGGACCAGCTCCGGGGTGCGCGTGCCGGCCTTGCCTTCGAGGAAGTAGTCGGTGGTGTTGTAGGTGTAGGCGGTGTCCCGCAGGTTGATCTCGATGATCGTGCCGCCGTGCTGCTTGACCACGTGGGGGATGCGCCCGGCCGGGATGACCTCGCCGCCCGTGCCGATGACCAGGCAGACGTCCGCCTGCTTGGCCAGGTCCGTGGCCGCCGCGTGCACGTCGCTCGGGATGCCCTCGCCGAAGAAGACGAAGTCCGGCTTGAGCAGGCCGCCGCAGGCCGGGCAGGGCGGGGGCAGGGTCTTAAGGGAGATGGCGGCGGAGTCGAAGAAGGTCAGGCAGGACAGGCAGCGCATGCGCCGGGTGGAGCCGTGATACTCGTGGACCACCCGGCTCCCGGCGGCCTGGTGCAGGGAATCGATGTTCTGGGTGACGATGCCCGCGAGCTTCCCGGCGGCCTCCAGTTCGGCCAGGGCCAGGTGGGCCGGATTGGGCCGGGCCCGGCCGAGCATGTCGAAGAATATCTCCTTGAGCAGGGGCCAGACCTCCTCGGGATGGCGCTTGAAATACCCCTTCTCGAACTTGTCCGGGTCGTACTTCGACCACACGCCGCCCGGCCCCCGGAAGGGCGGGATGCCGGACTCCACGGAGATGCCCGCGCCGGTGAAGGCCATGGCGCAGCGGGCCGTCTTCAGGACCTCGGCGGCGTTTGCAAGGGCGTGGTTCGACATGGGCTAGTGTCCGGCAAAGGCCATGTGGAGGTTGCCCTGCCCGTCGCGGGACAGGGTGAAGATGGCGGCCCAGCGTTCCAGGCAGGGCGGGTCGGGCCGGTTGGGCGGGCCGAGCACGGCCGGATCCACGGTGATCTCGGCCTGGACCTTGCCCTCCTTGAGGAAGACCAGGCTCCAGCCGCCCGGCTTCTCGCCCCTGGGCTCGTACTCGCGGCCGAACCGGGTGGAGAAGTCCTGCTCGGTGCCGGGCAGGACCAGGCACACGGAATCCCAGTCGTAGTATTCCATGAAGGCGTCCAGGGAAAAGGTCCTGCCGGTCCCGGCCGGGGCCTCCTTCAGGGCCTTGAAGAAGCGGTCGCTGACGTACTTGCCCGTGTAGTCGAAGGAGACCATCACGGAGAACAACAGCAGCAGCCCCGTGGCCACGACCAGCGCGCTCTTGGTCCTCATGGTCATGCCGTCACCCTCCCCCGGCCGCAGGCCCGTACCATTTCCTCCGCAAACCCTACTGGTTTGCCCTCTTCCGGTCAAACAACGCCCGTTCCGGCGTCCGCTCGATCGAATCGACAATTACCGCCATATATATTAACAATATTGACAATATTTTGGCGAAATTACCACTTTTGTCAAACCAAAAAAATACATTTGTGTGGATGTTCCCCAAATACCGTGATTTTTCCTTGGCCTCAGTCTTGCATATCGAGCCGCTGGAGGTTTGAACAATGAATTACACCGACAACGCCTTTATCCTGGTCTGCGCTGCCCTGGTCATGTTCATGACCCCCGGGCTGGCGCTGTTTTACGGCGGGCTGGTCCGTTCGAAAAACGTTCTCGCAACCATCATGCAGTCCTTCATCATGCTCGGGCTCATGTCCGTGCTCTGGGCCGTGATCGGCTACACCCTGTCCTTTGGTTCGGACATCGGCGGACTCATCGGCGGGCTCGACTTCGCCTTCCTCAACGGCGTGGGCATGACCAACGCGGGGTCCCCGGCCGAGAACCTGCCCCACCTGACCTTCATGATCTTCCAGTGCATGTTCGCGGTCATCACCCCCGCGCTGATCACCGGGGCCTTTGCCGAGCGCATGAAGTTCGGCGGGTTCATGGTCTTTTCCGCCCTGTGGCTGATCCTGGTCTACGCCCCCATGTGCCACTGGGTCTGGGGCGGCGGCTGGATGGGCCAGATGGGCGCCCTGGACTTCGCGGGCGGCGCGGTGGTCCACATGAGCTCGGGCGCGGCGGCCCTGTGCTGCGCCATCCTCATCGGCAAGCGCAAGGGCCACGGCTCCACCGCCTTCATCCCGCACAACCTGCCCATGACCATCCTGGGCGCGGCCATCCTCTGGTTCGGCTGGTTCGGCTTCAACGCGGGCTCCGCCCTGGCCGCCGACGGCGCGGCCGCCAACGCCTTCGTGACCACGCACATGGCCACGGCCGCCGCGGCCCTATCCTGGATCATCGCCGAGTGGATGCACGGCGGCAAGGCCACCACCCTGGGCGCGGCCTCGGGCGCGGTGGCCGGACTGGTGGCCATCACCCCGGCCGCCGGGTTCGTCACGCCCATGTGGGCCATCGTCCTCGGCCTGGGCGCGGGCGTGCTCTGCTACGGCGGGATCATGCTCAAGAACAAGTTCGGCTACGACGACGCGCTCGACGTGGTCGGCATCCACGGCCTGGGCGGCACCTACGGCGCCCTGGCCACCGGCCTCCTGGCCACGGTCAACGCCGAGGGGCTGATCGCGGGCAATGCCCACCAGCTGTGGGTCCAGTTCGTCTCCGTGGTGGCCACCTGGGCGTTCTGCTTCGCCATGACCTTCGTCATCTTCAAGGCGGTGGACGCCACCATCGGCATGCGGGCCAGCGACGAGGAGCAGGACAAGGGCATGGACATTGCCGAGCATTCCGAGACCGGTTATCAGTGGTAGTCAAGGAGACAGCGACATGAAGAAAATCGAAATCATCACCCGGACGTTCAAGCTCGACGACGTCAAGACCGCCCTCTCCGGCATCGGCGTGAAGGGCATGACCGTCAGCGAAGTCAAGGGGTTCGGCCGCCAGGGCGGCCACAAGGAAGTCTATCGCGGGGCCGAGTACCAGGTGGACTTCGTGCCCAAGATCAAGATCGAGGCCGTGGTCGAGGACGACTTCGCGCCCGAGGTGGTCGAGGCGGCCCGCGCGGCCGCGCGCACCGGCGAGGTGGGCGACGGCAAGATCTTCGTCTCGACCATCGACGAGGTGGTCCGCATCCGCACCGGCGAGACCGGCGTGGAGGCCATCTAGCCCCGATCCGAGAACCATCCGGGCCGCGAGGAAGAGAGTCCCGACGCACGCCCGAACAGATGCCGGTCCGGCCGGACCGGCGGCGGCCGGGAGCTATTCCCTCTCCCGGCCGCCCCCCGTTTCCCCGCCGGTCAACCAGGAGCCGCCCATGCCGCCGGACAGCCAACTCCCCGAATCCGCCCACAGGCTGAAACAGGCCAGGGCGGACCTGTGGGGCCGGGCCGAGGCCGGGTCCGTGGGCGGTTTCGCCTGGGAATACACCCACCTGGTGGACCACTACTTCGAGGACCGCATCCGCGAGGCCGGGCCGCAGCGGTTCGACTTCGTGCTCGTGGCCGTGGGCGGCTACGGCCGCGGGCGGCTGTGCCCCGGTTCGGACATCGACGTGCTCCTGCTCTTCCGCCAGCGCATCCCGTCCGGGGCCGAGAAATTCATCAAGACCCTGCTCTTCCCCCTGTGGGACCTGGGCCTGGACCTGGGCTACGGCGCGCGCACCGTGGCCGACTGCGTGTCCCTGGCGCGCAAGGACTTCCAGGTCCTGGCCTCGCTCATGGACGCCCGCCCCCTGGCCGGGCAGGCCGGGGTCTTCGAGACCTTTCGGGCGGCCTTCGCGGACAAGGTCCTCAAGAAGTCCGGCGAGACCTTCGCCGGGTCCCTGCGCGAGCACAACGCGGCCCGCGCCGCGCAGTACGGCGACGCCTCGGCCCTGCTCGAACCCGAGCTCAAGAACGGACTGGGCGGCCTGCGCGACGGCCAGCAGGTGGCCTGGCTGACCCGGGTCCTCGAGGCCCTCAAGCGCAACCCCATCTTCCTGCCCGAGGAGCTCTCGCGGCTGCGCGAGGACCAGGCCTTCCTCAACCGCGTGCGCACGGCCCTGCACCTGGCCGCCGGACGCAAGACCGACCGCCTCTACTTCGATCTCCAGCCGCCCACGGCGCGGCTCATGGGCTTCGCCTCCCGGACCGCCTCGCCGGGAGACACCGGCCTGGCCGTGGAGTTCTTCCTGTCCCGGCTGCACCAAGCCATGACCCGGATCAAGGCCATGCGCGAGGCCCTGTTCCAGGAGGCCTTCCCGGTGCGCACGGGCCGCCTACCCGAGCTGTCCATCCGCAACCTGGCCGCCGGGCCCGAGGGCATCCGCTTCAAGCGGCAGTCCGAGGCCGACCCGGACAACGTGCTCGGCGCGTTCCTGGAGTCCGCGCGCACCGGCCTGCCCCTGACCTGGGGGGCGCGGCGCATCGTCCGCCGGGACCCGGCCCGGTTCGCGGCCGGGCTGGCCGACCGGCCCGAGACCCTGTCCCTGCTGGTGGAGATATTCCTGGCCCCGCACTGCCGCACCGCCCTGGACGGACTCCTGGAGACCCGGCTGCTGCCCGCCCTGTTCCCGGCCTTCGCCGAGGTCGAGCACCTCATCCAGTTCAACGACTACCACGTCCACCCGGTGGGGCGGCACACCCTGGCCACCGTGGCCCTGCTCTCGGACTTCCTGCGCGGGGACGGCGAGTGGACCGGCGAGCTGGGCGCGCGCGTGGCCGACCGGGTCGGGCTGGTCCTGGCCGGGTTTTTCCACGACCTGGCCAAGGGCGCGCCCGACCACTCCACGGCCGGGGCGGACCTGGCCCGCGAGGTCCTGGCCCGCTACGGCCGCAAGCCCGAGGTGGTCGAGGACGCGGCCTTCCTGGTGGAACACCACCTGCTCCTGCCCAAGACCGCCACCCGGCGCGACCTGTCGGACGAGCGCACCGTGGCGGACGTGGCCGCCGTGGTCGGGGACACGGCCCGGCTGGACATGCTCCACCTGCTGTCCACGGCCGACTCCATGGCCACCGGGCCGCGCGCCTGGAACGGCTGGACCCGCTCCCTGCTGTCCGAGCTCTATTTCAAGGTGCGCAACCTGCTGCGCCACGGGCCCCTGGCCGAGCCGGACGCGGCCCGGCGGCTGGCCGACGCCCGGCTGGCCGTGCTGGCCGCCCTGCCGGACCTGGACCCGGAGTTCGTGGACGCGGCCCTGCGGGCCATGCCGCCGCGCGCCTTCCTGGCCCTGACCCCGGAGGCCCTGGCCGGGCACGTGCGCCTGGTCAGACGGCTGTGGGCGGCCGTGGCCGAGGACCGCATGCGCAAGCCGTCGTCCATCGGCGGCAAGGGGGTCAACCTCATCGAGGCCGCGCCGGGCCGGGCCGAGAAGACCTTCCGGCTGACCATCGCGGCCGTGGACCAGCCCCGGCTGTTCGCGACCATCGCCGGAGCCCTGTCCCTGCACGGCCTGAACATCCTGGCCGCCGACATCTTCACCTGGAAGGACGGCACGGCCGTGGACGTGTTCACCGTGGGCGAGCCGCCCGAAAACCTCTACGCCGAGGAGGTCTGGGCCAGGGTGGGCCGGTCCGTGGCCTACGCCATGGTCGGCAAGCTCGACCTGGCCGCGCGACTGGCCGAGCGCTGCAACTCGCCCCTGGCCAGGGGGCGCGGCCGCCCGAAGCTCAAGCCCCTGGTGACCATCGACAACCGGGCCAGCGACTTCTACACCGTGGTCGAAGTGGCGGCCACGGACCGCATCGGCTTCCTGTTCGACATGGCCCGCACCCTGGCCGCCCACGGGCTGTCCATCCACCTGGCCATGATCACGACCATCCAGGGCCGGGCCGCCGACGTCTTCCACGTGCGCACCCAGGACGGGCAGCGGCTCCTGGACGAGACGCGCATGGACACCCTGCGCCGGGACCTCCTGGACGCGGCCGCGCCCCGGTAAAAGCCCTTTACTTTTCAAAGGCGGACCGTAGACTGTGGGCAGACCCCAGTTTGAGGATGCACCATGCCCATCGACCTGACCATCTTTTCCGATTTCGTCTGCCCGTTCTGTTTCGTCGGCTCGGGCATCATCGACCACCTGCGCCGGGACTTCGACATCCGCGACACCTGGCTGCCCCACGAGCTGCACCCCGAGACCCCGCCCGAGGGACGGCCCGTGGACGAGCTCTTCGACCGCTTCGACATCGACCAGGTGACCATGACCTGCAACCAGCGGGGCAAGCCCTACGGCATCGGCTTCGCGCGCATGACCCTGCTGGCCAACTCGCGCCTGGCCCTGGAGGCGGCGGAGTTCGCCCGGGACGCGGGCCGGTTCCACGACTTCCACGGGCGCATGTTCCGGGCGGGCTTCACCGAGGGGCGGAACATCGGGGACCTGGAGGTGGTCCTGGACGTGGCCGTGCGCTCCGGCCTGGACGCGGCCGGGGTCAAGGAGGCCCTGACCGACCACCGCTACGCCGCGCGGCTGGCCGACGGCTCGGCCAGGGCGCGGGCCGCGGGCGTGACGGCCATCCCCACCTTCGTGGTCGCGGGGCGGCCGCCCATCACCGGGGCCGTGGACGAGGCCGTCCTGCGCCGGGCCATGGAAGCGGCCCTGCGCACGGAATAGACCGCAACACACAGCAACGAACCGCAACAAGCGGGATACTATGACGCAACAGGCTGAAATCGTAATTTTCTTCACCGGCGGGACCATCGGCATGTCCCCGGTGGAAGGCAAGGAAGGCGTGGCCCCCGGCGGCAACTTCGAGGGGCTGCTCAACCAGCTCTCGCCCCAGGAGTCGGACGTGATCCTGCGGCCCGTGCTCTGGTCGGACAAGCCGAGCCCGCACATGACCCCGGAGGACATGTTCCGGCTGGCCCGCGACGTGGAGACGGCCCTCAGCGAGGAGTCCGTGCTCGGGGCCGTAGTCCTGCACGGCACCGACACCCTGGTGGAGACCGCCTACATGTGCGACCTGGTGGTCCACTCGGACAAGCCGGTCATCCTGACCGGGTCCATGCGCTACTACTCCGAGGCGGGCTACGACGGCATCCGCAACCTGGCCAACACCGTGCGCGCCTGCCTGCTCCCCCTGCCCCCCGGCATCGGGGCGTGCATCCTGATGACCGACCGCATCTTCGCGGCCCGCGAGGCGGTCAAGGTCAACTCGCTCAACGTGGACGCCTTCGAGTCGCGCGAGGCGGGCGTGGTCGGCTACGTGGCCGGAGAGTCCGTGCTCCTGGCCCGGCGGCACTCCCTGGCCATGCCCCGGCGCAAGTTCAACCCGGCGGACATCGAGACCAACGTGCCGCTCATCACCGCGTATACGGGAATTGACCGGAAACCTCTCGATCATGCAATAAGCGAGGGAGCAAAGGGAGTTGTCATCGAAGGATTCGGCGCGGGCAACGTGCCCCCGGCCCTGGTCGAGGGGATCGAGGCCTGCCTGGCCCGGCGCATCCCCGTGGTCCTGACCACGCGCTGCATCGAGGGCGGGGTCTGGCCCGTGTACGGCTATCCCGGCGGCGGGGCCGACCTGCACGCCAGGGGGGTCATCCTGGCCGGCCGGCTGGGCGGGCCCAAGGCCCGCATCCGGCTCATGTGCGCCCTGGGGCTGACCAGCGACCCGGACGCGATCCGCGAGATATTCGAAGAGGCCTAGGGGTCAGCGGGAGGCTTCGGCAAACCGCCGGAACTCGGACAGGGCGCGGCTCTGGACCATGGTCCGGACCGCGTCCAGCTTGTCGTGGTTCTCGATGACCAGGTTGACGACGTCCAGGTCCAGGAAGCCCTCGTCCGCCATGGAGCGGAGCACGGACACGGCCTGTTCGCGGGTCATGCCCCTGCGGTAGGGGCGGTCCTCGGTGATGGCCGTGTGCACGTCGGCCACCTGCATGATCCGCGAGCCCAGGGAAAGGTCCTTTTCGGTCAGGCCCAGGGGATACCCCTTGCCGTTGAGCCGCTCGTGGTGCTGGCAGGCCCAGTCGGCCACCTCGCCCAGCCCCGGGATGGCCCGCAGGACCTCGGCGCAAACCGTGGCGTGGTCCTTGACCCTGACGTACTCGTCGTCGTCCAGGGCGCCCGGCTTGTCCAGCAGGACCGTGGGCACGGCCAGCTTGCCGATGTCGTGCAGGTTCCCGGCCAGGCGCATGGCCTTCTGCTCCCGCTCGTCCATGCCCGCCAGCCGGGCCAGCAGGACCGCGGTCTCGGCCACGCCCGCCGTGTGGGTGGCCGTGTGGCGGCTCCGGAAGTCGATGATCCGGGTGAAGAAGCCCGAAAAGTCGATGAGCTGGTCCGGAGTGATGCGCACGTCGAGCAGCTCCCTGGAGAGCATCTCGCGCACGGGCCGGTCCATCTCCTCCACCAGGGGCCAGAAGATGCCGCCCTCAGCCAGCTCCGCAAAGGCCCGCAGCAGCTCCGGGGCGTACAGGTCCGAGCCGAACCCGGCCACGGTCAGTTCCACGTCCCGGCGTTCATGGGCCGCCTTGCCCACCCGGCGCAGGATGTCCACCCGGTCGGCCAGGTTGACGATGTTGGCCAGCAGCAGGGTCTCGCGGTCGCCCTCCTGGCGGATGACCCGCAGGTCCCGCCAGCTGGTGTGGTGGTACAGGACCATGCGCGAGGCGCGCTCCAGGAAGGGATGGTCGCGGAGTAGCCGATAGCCGACCACGGCGTGCTCCTCCAGGTCCGCGTCGAAGCTCAGCCCGTCCAGGGCCAGGTCCATGGAAAAGGCCCCGATGTCGTGCAGCAGCCCGGCCAGGAGCAGGTCCACCAGGGAGGAGGCCCCGATGCCCACGCGTCCGCCCAGGGCGACCGAGGCCAACCCCACCCGCCGATGGTGGCCGGTGACCGTGGGGGAGATGTAGTCGAGGGCGGACGAGATGCCGCAGGCGAGGTCGATGAGGGAGACGTCTTCCATGGAACCTTCACGCCGTCAGGGGAGCTTTGTTCGAGTATTTTTCCGCAGGGCCGGAAGAAGCATCGCGGTTCGGCCGGGCGCAGCCAATTATATTTCGCGAGCCGGATGGGAACCCATTCGCCGGCGGTTGTCAACAGCCGGTGACAGGGCGCCTGCCCGGCCCCGGCCCCTTTTCCGCGCCACCGTGTCAAGTTGATTTTTCCTGCCGATCGGACGCTTTTCCTTGTCATTCGTTCCCGAAACCGTGTCGGGCCGAAAACCCGTGCTAGGCTGGCCGGGCCGGGATGCCCGCAACCCTAGCAAAGCGAGGAACACGCATATGGCAACGAGTGTGATCGAAATCTGCAACAACGCCCTGCTGGACCTGGGAGAGGACGCGATCATGTCCCTGACGGACGACTCCAAGGCCGCCGGGCTGTGCAACCACCGCTGGCCCGCGGTGCGCGACGCCGTGCTGCGCGCCCACCCGTGGAACTGCGCCATGGCCCAGGCCGAGCTGGCCGCCGGGACCACGGCCCCCCTGTGGAAATGGGCGTACAAGTTTGTCCTGCCCACGGACTTCCTGCGGATCATCGCCATCACCGGCGTGGACGGCGAGGACGTCGAGGACTGGGAGATCCAGTCCGGGATCATCCTGTGCGACGAGGAGGCCCCGATCTTCATCGCCTACGTGCGCCGCGAGACCGACCCCAAGAAGTACGACGCCCTGCTGTCCGAGGCCCTGTCCGCGCGGCTGGCCGCCACCCTGGCCTATCCCCTGTCCGGGTCCACGGCCCTGGCCCAGTCCTGCTGGAAGACCTACCAGGAGAAGCTGGCCGAGGCGCGCGGCGTGGACGCCCGCGAGGGCGTGCCCGAGTCCGTGACCCCGGCCGGCTGGCTGGGGGCCAAGCTCGGCGGCTGACGAAACAACAACGGCGCGCGGCCCGATCACGGGGCCGCGCGCCGAAAGATGCCGCAAACCGAAGGCTATTTGACGGACAAGGAAGCGGCGTAAAAGAATTCGTTCAGCGGCGAGTCGGACGGCGTGGTCCACTCGCGCTCGACCGCGACCCGCTCGTGGTCCCCGACGAACCGGGCGACCAGCCCCTGGTTCTCCTCGGGATTGAGGGTGCAGGTGATGACCGCGATGCGCCCGCCGGGCCGGACCTGTTCCAGGGCGTTGTCCAGGATCTCCCGCTGCAGCAGGGTCAGGTCGCCGAGGTCGGCGGGCCTGCGCTTCCACTTGGTGTCGGGCCGACGCGAAAGCACGCCCAGCCCCGAGCAGGGCATGTCCAGGAGGATGGTGCCGGGCACGCGCGGCGGCTCGGCCGTGGCCGCGTTGGCCTCGAATATCTCCACGCCGGGCAGCTCGCGCGAGAGCGCGGCCAGGCGGCCCCGGTGCGGGTCCGAGGCCAACACGTCGAGCCCCTTTTCCAGCAGGATGCGGGTCTTTCCCCCGCGTCCGGCGCAGGCGTCCCAGACGGGGCCGTCCCACATCTCCGGGTCCAGGGCCTCCACGGCCTGGCGCGCGGCGAAGGACTGCCGGGCCAGGGGCGGATCGGGCTCGCCCTCGAAGCTCGTGCCCGCGGGCAGGGCGAAGCTCATGCCCTCGATGTCGATCAGCTCGGGCCAGCCCGCGATCTCCGCGTACAGGGCGTCCGCCTCGGGGTGACCGAAGAGGTTGAAGCCGAGCGCCGGGGGCTTGAGCTGGGCCTCCAGGTAGTCCGTGGCCGTCTTTTCCCCGTACTCGCGCCACCACAGGTCCACCAGCCACTGCGGGCAGGCGTACCAGCGGGACAGAAATTCGGGCAGGGAGGCGTCCTTGCGGAAGAAGTCCGGGTCGTGGGCGTCGCCGTCCAGCTCGGCCACCCGGCGGAGCACGGCGTTGAACAGCCCGGCCAGGCGCGCGCCCGGCTTGGACTTGGAGAACTCCACGGCCCAGTCCACCGAGGCGTAGGCCGGGATCTTGTCCAGGAACAGGATCTCGTAGGCGGCCACGCCCATGGCCAGACGCATCTTGGGATTGAGCTTGCCGGGGTCCTTGAGGAACCGGGACAGGACGTACTCGATGCGGCCCTTGAGCCGCAGGTAGCCGTAGCTCAGCTCCGTGGCCAGCCCCAGATCGCGCGGGTCGTCCACGCCCGAGGACAGGGCCGCGTCCAGGGAGGCCTGAATGTCCTGCCTGTTCATGAGACAGCGGAACAGGGCTTCGAGAGCCACCCGCCTGGCGGCAGGCAGGGGCTTGGGGGAACGTGCTTGCATACCCCGACTCTTACCCGCCGGACACCCCCTTTGGCAAGGGGGCCGGCCCGACGGCGGCGTGACGAATCCGCGCCGATTCCGCCGCCGGGGGACGATGGCTATTCGAAGAGCTTCTTGGCGGCGTTGCCCGCGTCCTCGGCGGCCTTGTCCATCTGCTGGCCCGCGTCCTGGGCGGCCTTGTCCAGCTTCTTGCCCGTCTTTTCCATGGTCCCTTCCTCGCCGCACCCCAGGCCGACGGTCACGAAGGCGAGGAGGCAGGCGACGACAATGATCTTTTTCAGCAGTTTCATTCAGCTATCCTTTATGGTTGACGATTTTCCAGGCGGCAGGCCTGGCTGTAGTAGGCCGTGCCGAAGGCCATGTCCGTGACCGAGGGGTGGATGATGGCGTTGGCCCCCTGGCCGTATTTCATCCAGCCGCCCCGGCGCATGAGCACGGCCCGGGGATGCAGGCCGTCCTCGACCTCCACCCGGACCTGCATGGCCCCGAGGTCGGTGACCAGATATACGTCGCCCTGCGGGTCCAGGACACCCAGGGCCGGATTGGTCCGTCCGATGCGGACCGTGGGCACGCCGCGCTGGTCCGCCTCGGGGATCTGCGAATGCAGGGACTCGCCGCTCACCACGGTCAGCAGCTGCAGGGGAAAGTCCGGGTCGGGCGCGGGCTCGGGGTGCAGGGCCTCGGGGAAGCGGTACAGCCCGTCCAGGTGGCCGAAGACCAGGTTCTCGAAGGCCACGAAGGGGTGGTTCACCCGGGCGAAGCCGTTCTCCAGCAGCTCGTCGAAGGACACGGCCGAGGCCTTGAGCCCCTCGCGCAGGCAGGTCTCCTCGTCCGGCAGGCGGACGGGCTCGCGCAGCCGCGACCCCAGGTCGGCCAGGATGTCGAAATCCGGCCGGGCCAGGCCGCGCGGGGGCAGGGCCCGGTCGCAGAGGTTGACGTAGTTGTGCACGTAGGAGCCGAGCACGTCGCGCCGCTCGAACATGAGCGCGGGCGGCAGGATGACGTCGGCGCACAGGGCCGTGTCGTTCAGGAACCCGTCCACCACCACGGTGAACGGCGCGGCCAGGGCCTCGGCCACGGCCAGGCCGTCCGGCACCTGGTTGACCACGTTGTGGCCGTCGATCCAGACGAAGTCCACGGGCGGGTCGGCCCGGCGCAGCTCCGCGCCCAGGTCCTGCAACAGCAGCCGCCGCCGCGTGGCCGGTGTTTCGCCGCCCTCGATGAGGTGCGCCCAGGAGCCGAGGTTGCGGCCCGACGAAATGTTGAAGTAGGCCCCGCCGCCGCGCACGCCGATGTTGCCCGAGACCATGGCCACGGCGTTGATGAAGCGGACGTTCTCCCCGCCGAAGCGGTGGCGCTGCAATCCCCAGCCCACGACGGTGGCCGTGTTGCCGCGCTCGGCGTACCACTCGTAGACCATCTCCGCGTCCTCGGCCGGGACGTCGCAGGCAGCGCACAGGTCGCGGAACTTCAGGCCGTCCACCAGGCCGCGCAGGGCGGGCCAGTTCGCGGTCCGGGTCAGGACCCACGGGTTGAGGTCGCCCGCCTCCAGGAAGAGCTTGAGCACGGCGGCCGCCAGGAAACGGTCCGTGCCCGGCCGGATGACCACGTTGACGTCGGAGAACTCGGGCGTGCCGTCCCCGCCCGGCGAGATGGACAGGACCTCGGTGCCGTGCTTGCGCGCCTGCTTCAGCAGGGCGAGCTGGTGCACGGAGCAGCGGGTCATGTCCCGGCCCCAGTTGACCACCCGGTCGCTGTTCAGGATGTCCTCGGGGTCATTGTGGTTGAGCACGCCGAAGTCGCGCAGGCAGGCCTCGATGCCGGTGTCGTCGCAGACGCAGCCGTACACCGTGGACGCGCCCAGCCGCTCGAAAAAGTTGGTGCTGGCCGTGCCCAGGATGCCCCGGTAGCCGTGGCCGTGCACGTGCAGGATGGACTCGGGCACGCGCCGGGCCGCGTCGAGACGGTCCGCGATCAGGCCGAGGGCCGTGTCCCAGTCCGTGGGCTCGAAACCCTCTCCGCGCCGGACGAGCGGCTCGACCACGCGCTCGTCCGAGTCCAGCCGCCGGAAGTAGCGGGCGCCCTTCTTGCAGCAGAATCCCTTGGTGAACGGGTGTTTCGGGTTGCCCCGGACGGTCCGCCTCTCGGTGTCCACCAGCAGCGAACAGGCGTCGCCGCAATCCATGGTGCATGCCGTGACGATCTTCATGCGCATTCCCCCTGGCCGGGAGAGTGGAGAATTTGCCCGGAGAGGTCAAATCGTAAATGCCGATGCCCGACCCCACATTTTTCCACCCCCCGGCCCGCCCCCTTGACAGCGGTTTCGATTTAATGCAGTTGCATTATACAAACGCATTGCGTCGGACGGGACGCGCGGCTAGACTGCACGGCAAGCACTCAGAGAGGTCAAGACATGGGTATGCCGGACAACCCGTCCACCAAGGAACGGATATTTTTCGCGGGAATCGCCCAGTTCGCCCGCCACGGATTCGAGGGGGCCACGGTGCGGGACATCTGCGAGGCGGCCGGAACGGCCAACGCCACGGCCGTGAACTACTACTTCGGGGGCAAGGCGCAACTCTACCGGGCGATCCTGGACGTGGTCTTCGCCGAGAATCGCCGCCGCCGGATGGAGACGGAAAAGAACCAGCCGTCCGAGGGGCTCCCGCCCGAGGAAAAACTGCGGCGGTTCCTGACCGTCATGGTCGAGGTGGGGTTCAGCGACGACCCCGTGGGCAAGGACGTCGTCGCCATCGTGCTCCGGGAGATGACCGCGCCCACCGGGCATCTGGACGCCCTGGTGGAAAATTTCACCCGGCCGGACAACGACGAGCTGTTCGGAATCATCCGGGAGATACTCGGGCCGGACGCGCCCCACGCCGTGGTCCGGGATTCCCTGGCCAGCGTGGGCGGCCAGCTTTTCTACTACATGGCGTTCTGGCCGATCTTCAGCCGGGTGTACCCGGAACACCCGGGCGTCGCCGCCTACAGGGAACCGCTCATCGAGCACATCATGCGGTTCTCCATGGCCGGGCTGCGGGCAACCCGGGAGGCCTTGGGGAAAGGGGGGACCACCCCCCTGTAGACAACAGGAGGGGGTATGACCACACGGCCGAGAAACCACGCCTACGACAACCTGCGAACCCTGATGGTCCTGGCCGTCGTGCTGCTGCACGCGGCCTGCGCCTACGCCCCGAGCATCCCCTGGTGGCACGCCCGGGACGCCGAGTCCCCCCTCTTCGACGTGACCATCCTCACCCTGGACTGCTTTGTCCTGCCGGTACTCTTCTTCATCTCCGGCCTGTTCGCCCACGGCGCGTTCGAGCGCCACGGCACGGCGGGCTTCCTGCGCAACAAGCTGCGCAGGCTCGGCCTGCCGGTCCTCATCCTCCCGGTCTTCTACCTGCCCACCATGGTCTATGTCGGCTACCTGCGCAGGACATCGGAACCACTGAACTTTTTCCAATACTGGCTGCACTGGACCGCGACCCTCGACGACTGGCGGTTCGTGGTCATCACCACCATGCGCCAGGGGGCCGAGTACGCGGACAAGCTCTCGCCCCACCACCTCTGGTTCATCTCCCTGCTCCTGATCTTCTTCCTCGGATATTCCTTGTGGCGGGCCGTGATCCCGACCGCCCGCACCGTGGGGCGCACCCTGCTCATCCCGGCCTCGGCCATGGCCGTGCTCCTCGGGTTCGCGGCCGTCAACCTCCTGGTCCAGGACTGGGCCTGGGCCCGGCTCGGCCCGTTCGTCCTGTTCCAGCCCACCCGCGTGCCGGTCTACCTCGGCATGTTCGTATTCGGCATCCTTGCCCGGCCGCATATGGACCGTCCCCGCCCGTTCCCCGGCCCATGGTGGGCGTGGCTGATCCCCTTTGCCGCCGCCACGGCGGGCATCCTGGTCATGGCACGCACCTTCATGACCACCCCGCCCCCGATCCCGCCGGGCCAGGCCGTGCTCCACGGCGCGCTCAGGGCCGTGGCGGCCGTGGCGGGCGCGGGATGTCTGGTCAACCTCGCCGCATCCCGGCTGAACCGGCCCTCGACGTGGCGGGAATCCCTGTCCGCCAGCTCCTACGACATCTTCCTGTGGCACATGCCCCTGGTCGTCTTTGTCCAGGCGGCCCTGATACAGGCCCCCCTCCCCCTGGCCGCGAAAGGGCTGCTCGCCTTCCTGGCCCCGGCGGGATGCCTCTGGGCCGCCGGCCGGACCGCCGCCCGCACCGGCCCGTGGCTGTGGGCCGGTCTCCTGGCCGCCCTGTTCCTCGGGTTCTGCCTGGCCACCGGATGACCGCGGGACGCCGACAAACGGCCATCCGCGTCGTCAAGCGAATTGCGGGCGAGCCCTAGCCGTCCAATGTACAACGCCCAGGGTGCGCCGCGGAAAATCCAGACCTCCGCGTGGATTCAACCACTCGTCGACCCTGGATTTTGCTTGTGCCCGACAGCCGGCCACCTCTCGGCAGCCTGCCTGATGGGACCGCGTCGGCAACCCGGGGCGTCCCGCCGCGCCGCGCCCCACACTCTTTTTGACAATCATACGCGTTTGGTCTAACCAGATTCGGTTCCAGCGACCCTACATCTATCTAAGGATATTGAACGCGACATGGCGAAAGTACAAAAAATAAAGGGATTCGCGGACCTCTTTCCCGAGGAGGCCGCCAAGTACACCTTCATGGAGGCCTGCGCCCGCGAGATATTCTCGCGCTACGGCTTCGGTGAACTGCGCACGCCCATCCTGGAAAAGACCGAGCTGTTCCAGAAGTCCATCGGCGAGGACACCGACGTGGTCGGCAAGGAGATGTTCACCTTCCCGGACCGCAAGGACCGCTCCCTGACCATGCGCCCCGAGGCCACGGCGGGCGTGGTCCGCGCGTTCATCGAATCCAAGACCTATCAGCCGGGCAACATCTCGAAATTCTTCACCTTCGGCCCCATGTTCCGGTACGAGCGCCCGCAGAAGGGCCGCCAGCGCCAGTTCCACCAGATCAATGCCGAGTGCTTCGGGGCGGACGAGCCCCAGGCCGACGCCGAGCTGATCCTCATGCTGACCGCCTTCCTGCGCCGCATCGGGCTCAGGGACCTGACCGTGGAGCTCAACTCGCTCGGCTGCCACGAGTGCCGCCCGGCCTACAAGCAGGCCCTGGTGGACTACTACCACGCCCAGGACAAGGCGAAGTTCTGCGAGGACTGCCAGCGGCGCATGGAGACCAACCCCCTGCGCGTGCTCGACTGCAAGGTGCCCACCTGCAAGGAGCTGGTCAAGGACGCCCCGGTCATCACCGACCACCTCTGCCCGGACTGCCGGGCCCACTTCGCGGACGTGCGCGCCGTGCTGGACGGGGCGGGCGTGGCCTACGTCCTGAACCCCCGCCTGGTGCGCGGCCTGGACTACTACGTGCGGACCTGCTTCGAGGTGACCAGCAACGACATCGGGGCCCAGACCTCGGTGGCGGGCGGCGGCCGCTACGACGGGCTGATCAGGAGCCTGGACGGCCCGGACTGCCCCGGCACCGGCTTCGCCTGCGGTATGGAGCGCCTCGCCCTGCTGCTCGGCGACGTCGCGCCCGAGGCCCCGGACTTCTACCTGGCCGTGGTCGCCCCGGAGGCGGCAAACGAGGCCATGCTCTTCGCCCAGGCCCTGCGCAACAAGGGACTCCGGGGCGAAGTCAGCTTCGCGGGCGGGTCCATGAAGTCCCGCATGCGCGCGGCCAACAAGTCCGGCGCCGGGACCTGCCTGATCCTGGGCGAGGCCGAGCTGGCCGACAGGACCGTGACCGTCAAGGACATGGCCGGGAACCGGGAACAGGAAACCCTGGACCGGGCCCTGTACCTGGCCAGTCTGTAGAGATATTTGGATGCCGCCGCGCGGCGGGGTCGGGTGACTTCGCCTCCGGCGGCCAAAGGCCGAGGGCCTTTGGAATCCCGTATGCGGCGCCGCCGCAAGGTTGTTGAGCTAGGGCCTTCACAGGGCGCCCCCCGCCCGCCGAAGGCGCGACAAACAGTTTTGGAAGATTCTTAAGAGACCTTCAAAAGGTCTCTTAAGCCGCCGGAGGCAAGCCCCCCGCAGGGGCCGCCGGAGGCCATACAATACGAGACACCGGAGAGAGAATGTCCGAACAAGAGAGAGATTACGACGAGTTCCGCGTCATAGAGGACCTGGCTGGCTGGCGGCGCACGCACCACAACAACGAGCTGACCGCCGCCGACATGGACCGGGAGGTCTGCCTCATGGGCTGGGTCCAGTTCCGCCGCGACCACGGCGGGCTGATCTTCCTGGACCTGCGCGACCGCGAGGGCATGACCCAGGTAGTCTTCAACCCCGAGGACAACGCCACGGTCCACGAACGCGCCCACGCCATCCGCCCCGAGTACGTGGTGGCGGTCAAGGGTCGGGTCCGCCCGCGTCCCGAGGGCATGGCCAACCCGAACATGATCACCGGCGAGATCGAGATCGAGGTCACGGACTACAAGCTGCTGAACACCTCCGAGACGCCGCCCTTCCCCATCGAGGACCGCGTCGAGGTGGCCGAGAACCTGCGCCTCAAATACCGCTTCCTGGACCTGCGGCGGCCCTCCCTGGCCCGCAACTTCATCCTGCGCAACAAGGCCGCGCAGTCGGTCCGCCGCTACCTGGACGCACTCGGCTTCCTCGAGGTGGAGACCCCGGTGCTGACCAAGTCCACCCCCGAGGGCGCGCGCGACTTCCTGGTGCCGAGCCGGGTCAACCAGGGCGAGTTCTACGCCCTGCCCCAGTCCCCGCAGCTGTTCAAGCAGATGCTCATGGTCGCGGGCATGGACCGCTATTTCCAGATCGTCAAATGCTTCCGCGACGAGGACCTGCGCGCCGACCGCCAGCCCGAGTTCACCCAGATCGACATCGAGATGTCCTTCGTGGACGAGGCGCTGATCCAGGACATGGCCGAGGGCATGGTCCGGACCCTGTTCCGGGAGACCATCGGCGTGAACCTGCCCGACCCGTTCCCGCGCATGACCTTTGCCGACGCCATGCGCGACTACGGCGTGGACAAGCCGGACCTGCGCTTCGAGCTCAAGCACATCGACATCACCGACGTGTTCAAGGAGTCCGGGTTCAAGGTCTTCGCCTCCTCCGAACTGGTCAAGGTCATGGTCGTGCCCGGCGGGGCCGAGCTGTCCCGCAAGGAAATCGACGAATACACCAAGTTCGTGGAGATCTACGGCTCCAAGGGGCTGGCCTGGATCAAGGTCAAGGAGGACGGCGAGTGGCAGTCCCCCATCGTCAAATTCTTCTCGGAAGCTGAGATCGCCACCCTGCGCGAGCGCTCCGGCTGCAAGCCCGGCGACATCCTCTTCTTCCAGGCCGGTCCGGCCGACGTGGCCAACGCCGCGCTCGGCAACCTGCGCTGCGAGCTGGGCAAGCGCTTCAACCTGATCCGCGAGGGCGAGTTCAAGCCCGTGTGGATCACCGACTTCCCGCTCCTCGAGTGGGACCCGGACGAGAAGCGCTTCGTGGCCCGGCACCATCCCTTCACCTCGGCCCGGCCCGAGCAGATGCAGGTCCTCAAGGAGGACCCGGGCCAGGCCATCGCCCGGGCCTACGACATAGTCATGAACGGCTTCGAGGTGGGCGGCGGCTCCATCCGCATCCACACCGAGGAGCAGCAGGAGGCCATGTTCGCGGCGCTCGGCATCGGCAAGGAAGAGGCCGAGGAGAAGTTCGGCTTCCTCATGAACGCGCTCCGCTACGGCGCGCCGCCCCACGGCGGCATCGCCTTCGGCCTGGACCGCCTGATCATGATCCTGACCGGGTCCAAGTCCATCCGCGACGTCATCGCCTTCCCCAAGACCCAGAAGGCCACCTGCCTCCTGACCGAGGCCCCGTCCGAGGTCCCGAACAAGCAGCTCCGCGAACTGGGCATCCGGTTGCGCGAGAAGAAAAAAGAAGAATAGTACGCCGTGCCGGAGGGAAGCGGCCCGCCGCTTCCCTCCCGCCTTCCCCCGCGGCGCCCCCCGCTTCCGGCGGATGGGGCGGACCGCGGAAAAGTCTACCAAATCCGGCTGGTTTCTTTTTGGAACTGGCCTTTTGAATTTCCGTACTTATTGAGATAGTAGATAACTTCAATCACGCCGCAACCGGACTCTATGTCCCTACCCATCCTCCCTGCGGCGCGATAAAACTTCCATAAAAAGAAGAGGATGGAGGCCCGGAGGCAACCACGATGCGATTAGAGATATGTACCTGGCCCGACGAGGTACTCGAGGCCAAGGCCGAACCCATCACCGAGATCACGCCCGAACTGGACGAACTCATCGAGAACATGGTCCAGACCATGTACGAGTCCGACGGCGTCGGATTGGCCGCCCCGCAGGTGAACCAGTCCATCCGGCTGATCTGCGTGGACCAGACCGGTCCCAAGGAGCGCGGCGACCTGCGGGTGCTCATCAACCCGGAGATCGTCGAGTGCGACGGCGAGGTGGAGTCCGACGAGGGCTGCCTCAGCTGCCCGGAGCTGAACCTCAAGGTCCGGCGCAAGGAGCGGGTCAAGGTCAAGGCCCTGAACCGCTCGGGCAAGGAGATCTGCGTGGAGACCGGCGGCCTGCTGGCCATCATCCTGCAGCACGAGATCGACCATCTGGAGGGCGTGACCCTGGCCGACCGCTCGGGCCGCCTGAAGAAAGCCATGTACCGCAAGAAGGCCCTGAGATGGAAGAGATAGCCAACGGAACGAGCTCGCCGGAGTCCTGGGGCGCGGTGGCCCTCAAGCCCCTGCGCGTGGTTTTCATGGGCACCCCGGACTTCGCGGCCGAGGCGCTTGAAATCCTGCTCAAGTTCGACGCCGCCCAGGTGGTGGCCGCGTACACCCAGCCGGACCGGCCCTGCGGGCGCGGCAGGCAGTGCACGCCGTCGGCGGTCAAGCGGGTGGCGCTCGAACACGGCATCCCGGTCCTCCAGCCGGTCAACTTCAAGGACCCGGCGGACGTGGCCGAACTGGCGGCCCTTGCGCCCGACGTCCTGGTGGTGGCGGCCTACGGGCTGATCCTGCCCCAGTCGGTCCTCGACATCCCGGCCATCCTGCCGCTGAACATCCACGCCTCGCTGCTGCCCCACTGGCGCGGCGCGGCCCCGATCCAGCGGGCCGTGGAGAACGGCGACGTGGTCACCGGCATCTCGATCATGAAGATGGAGGCAGGGCTGGACACCGGCCCGGTCATGGTCCAGCGCGCCCTGCGCATCGGCCACAACGACCACGCGGGGACCATCCACGACGAGCTGGCCAAGCTTGGCGGCATCTGCATCTGCGAGGCCCTGGCCCGGCTCCAGACCGGGGCCTACGACCTCAAGCCCCAGGACGACGCCCTGGCCACCTACGCGAAAAAGCTGGAAAAGAAGGAAGGCGAGATCGACTGGAACCGGCCCGCCGAGGCGATCCACAACCAGATTCGGGCCATGTACCCCTGGCCCGGCGCGTTCTTCGACTGGACCAACCCGGACGGCAAGGTCCTGCGCCTGCTCGTGACGCCGGGCGAAATCTCCGAGGAGTCGGCCCCCAAGGTCGCGCCCGGCACGGTGCTGGGCGAGATGGACGGCAAACTGGCCATCACCACGGCGGACAGGATATACCTGACCCCGGAGGTCAAGCCGCAGGGCAAAAAGGGCATGGACGCCACGGCCTTCACCTGCGGATACATGAAGGAATGCAAGTAGTCGCCCCCCTGGACCAGCCACGGTCCGTGCACCGGGCGCGCAAGCGCCTGTTCGTCGGATTGATCAGCGTCTCCTGCCTGGTCATGTGCGTGTTCCTGGCCCTGCTCTGGGTGGTGCCGTACATCGGCCTGGACACCATCCACCCGGCGGCCAAGTGGGTTCTCGGCGCGCTGGTCATCGCCCTCATCGGCCTGGTCTGCGTGGCCTACTGGGGGCTGTTCCTGAACATCGTCACCAAAAAGCCCCTGCCCGGCGCGCGCCGTTTCCGGGGGCTGACCATCAAGCTGTTCCTGCCGCTCATGGTCCTGCTGGGCCGGGCCATCGGCATACGCAAGGAACACATCATGCTGTCGTTCATCTCGGTGAACAACGAGCTGGTCCTGGCCGAGGCCGGACGGTACGCCCCCGGCGAAATCCTCCTGCTCATGCCCCACTGCCTGCAAAACTCCCGCTGCGACCGGCGGCTGACCTACGACATCAACAACTGCGTGCGCTGCGGCAAGTGCCCTATGGCCGGACTGCTCGAACTGCACGACCGCTACGGCGTGAACCTGGCCATCGCCACGGGCGGGACCGTGGCCCGGCGCATCGTGGTCCAGCTGCGGCCCCGGCTGATCATCGCCGTGGCCTGTTACCGGGACCTCTCCTCCGGCATCCAGGACACCTACCCCCTGCCGGTCTTCGGCGTGCTCAACGAGCGGCCCCACGGCCCCTGCCTGGACACCACGGTCTCCCTGCCCGTGGTCGAGAAGATGCTCGGCCGGTTCATCGACCCGAACAAGGCCAAGGACGGCCGGACCATCTCCACGGGCCAGGCAGCCCAAAGCTGACCCCCCTGCCCCGCCGCGCGGCGACCATCGCCCGCCCGGCCCACCCTTCCCGCTACCGCCTCCCGCTCGGCCGCGCCCGGCAAACCCCGAGCCTATGCGAACGCTTGACTGATCGATCAGCCCCACGCTAAAAGTAGGGTATTGACTGAGCCCGGCCCATGCGAGTCCATTCCCATGCCAGCCGTCTCGTTTGATCCGACTGGAGCCCTACCCCATTGTGTCGCCAACAAGGAGCATCGCCATGTCCAAAAAGGAAGTGGAGCGTCTGCTGATCGCAGGCGGAGAGAATAAGAGCGTCAAGGCCAAGTACAACGCCATCGCCAGCAAGGAGGCCTTTGTGGCCGCCGCCGCCGAGGATGGGTATGATTTCACCGTCGAGGAGTTGGACGCGGTACTGAAAGAGTCCGGCGACGACTTCACCACCTACGGCAATCCCCCCGCCCGCTCCATCTGGTGGGCCTAGTTTTGCGTCGCGGGCTCTCAGGTTCCGTCTGAGAGCCCGCAACGGCTTCTTTCTCCCCCCTTCTCTCGTCCCATCTGACGGTGGATGATCCACCTCTTGGTTCGGGCCGCGCATCCGCGACTGAGCTTTGGGTTGTTTTCGTTACATTGCATTTCGCCTTTACGGCTACTTCCTTTTTTGCCGGCGCAGAAAAAAGGAAGCAAAAACTGCGCTGCGGTGCTGCCGCGCGCCGACGGACCCAAGAGCCCGTAGGCGGCTTTCGCTGGTTGTGAGCGAATGCCTGCCGCGCAGACGCGCTCAAACCCGCGCTTTCGCCGCCGAACACGGGCTCTAGGGTCCGTCGCCGATTACCGCTCTTCGGGTGCGAGGAGTGGGCCGGGGCGGATGGCCGGGTACGAAGAGGTCTGAGGTCGAGAAGTTGTCCGCGCTGGCGCGAGCGGGGTTGTGGCGGATCGCCTGCGGCAGGCTTGGGAGGGAGAGACTCCTTGGATTTGTCCGCGCATCCGCGTCGGGGCTTTGGGTTGTTTTCGTTACATCGTGTTTCGCCTTTACGGCGACTTCCTTTTTTGCCGGCGCAGAAAAAAGGAAGCAAAAACTGCGCTGCGGTGCTGCCGCCCGCCGACGGACCCAAGAGCCCGTAAGCGGCTTTCGCTGGTTGTGAGCGAATGTCTGCCGCGCAGGCGCGCTCAAACCCGCGCTTTCGCCGCCGGACACGGGCTCTAGGGTCCGCCGCCGATTACCGCTCTTCGGGTGTGGGGAGTGGGCCGGGGCGGATGGCCGGGTACGAAGAGGTGGGGGGCGGTGAGGTTGGCCGCGCTCGCGCGGTTGAGGTTGGGGGCCTCGTCTGTGGGCGCTTGTAAGGGATGCCGTTGGTTTAACCTCGCTCGCACCACAGGGGTGTGGCGGATCGCCTTGGCGACGGCCACCGAAACGCAGGTGAAGCGCGTCGCAGGATGCTCAGGAAAGCCCCCCGCATCCCCTCCCCCTATCATGGCTCTTCCAACGAAAATTTCCGCCTACTGCCTTACCTCCAATCCGACAGCCTCCCAACCGCGCCCACTGGAGCGATTCGGGTGCCCCCGGCACCCGACAGCGGCTCTCCGCCCCGCCCCCCGGCCCGCCCTCCCGCGTCCCACCGCCACTCTTCAATCACCCAACCAGCCCTGGAGGGGGCGCGTAGAAGCCGACCGCGAAGGGGTGGCGGCTCTTGTCCCTTCGAGGCTCGGTCTCCCCCAAAAGAGGCCATTCCGCTCCGGGAGTCGCACTATACTTTTGCTCAGATGGAGCCGCCCCGAGCGGATCGGATTCTTGCGACCCCTCCCCGGGCGGCCGTGCTACCCCCCAAGGCCTTTTTTTTCGTCTATTTTTTTGGGCCAGCAAAAAAATGGACCCCGCCGGGAGGGCATGGAGCAATGTGTGGGGCGCAGCCCCGCACGACGGCTCTCGCGCCGCAGGCGCGTTCTTTGGAGCGAGCGGGCTTCGCCCGCAAAGCGGCTCTCTCCCCCCGCAAGGCGCAAAAAAAGGACGCGGTCACACCAGACCGCGTCCTGTTTTTACGCTCCGTCGCGAACGACGACTAAATAACCTTGTTCAACGGATACTCGATGATCCCCTCGGCGCCGAAGGCGACAAGTTTCGGAATCAACTCCCGGACGATCTTCTCCTCGACCATGACCTCGACGGACAGCCAGTTGGGGTCCTGCAACTCGGCCACGGTGGGGGAGTTCAAGGACGGCAGGGTGCCGTTCAGCTCCGGCAGCTTGTCCTTGGGCAGGTTCATCTTGAGACCGACCATCTTGCCCGCGCGCAGCGCGCCCTGGAGCAGCATGTTGATCTCCTCGATGAGCTGGCGCTTCCTGGGATCGGCCCAGGCGTCCTTGTTGGCGATGATCTGGGTGTTGGTCTGCATCAGCTCGGCGATGATCCGCAGGCCGTTGGCCTTGATGGTCGTGCCGGTCTCGGTGATCTCCACGATGCCGTCGCACAGCCCCTCGACCACCTTGGCCTCGGTGGTGCCCCAGGAAAAGGACACGTCCACGTTGATGCCCATGGACTCGAAGTACTCCTTGGTGAAGCCCATGAGCTCGGTGGAGATCTTCTTGCCCTCCAGGTCCTCGGGCCGCCGGTACGGGGAGTCGCCGCGCACGCACAGCACCCAGCGGGCCTTGCGGTTGCTGACCTTGGAGTAGATCAGGTCATCGACCACGACCACGTCGGACTTGTTCTCGCGGATCCAGTCCATGCCGGTCAGGCCGACGTCGAAGGTGCCGTTCTCCACGTACATGGACATCTCCTGGGCGCGGGCCAGGGAGCACTTGATGCGGTTGTCGTCGATATCCGGGAAGTCGTTGCGCTCGTGCAGCTTGATCTTCCAGCCCGCCTTTTCGAAAAGCTTTATGGTCGCGTCCTGGAGGGAGCCCTTGGGAACGCCGAGTCGGAGAAATTGTTCACTCATTTCTTATATACCTCTTTGGGGTCGAAGACGTGGGGCGCGCATTCGCTGACCACGCCGTCCTTGATTTCGCGGTAGAAGCAGGAGCGGTAGCCCTTGTGGCAGGCCGCACCGCCGATCTGTTCGATCAGAAGTACCAAGGTGTCGTCGTCGCAGTCAATGCGGATGGACTTCACCTTCTGCGTATGGCCCGAGGTACCGCCCTTATGCCATATCTCCTGACGGCTGCGGCTCCAGTAATGGGCCTCGCCGGTTTCCAGGGTCCTGTTCCAGGCTTCTTCATTCATGTAGGCCATCATCAGGATTTCGCCTGTCTCGGCGTCCTGGGCGATGGCGGGCACAAGGCCTTTCATCTTCTCGAAATCGGGTCTGATCACTTGCGGTACCTCGTATCAGATGTGTTTCAGCGGCCCGGGATTGGGCCGGGGCAGGCTATATAGCCAATGCCGTGCCAAAGCGCAACCTGCGCGCCCGGACGTCACCCGATCGTCATCGGCGGTCCCGCTCCCGGAGCATCTTGACCGTGAGCTTGCCCATGCCCCGGGCCGCGAAGCCGATGCCGTAGACGAAGAAGACCACGGCCACGGCCAGGGAGATGCGCGAAAGGGGGTCGCCGGGGGTGCCCATGTGGGCCGCGCCCGCCAGGGCGCAGAACACGCCCATGAGGCACAGGGCGGAAAAGAGCAGGTCCATGGGCGCGGTCTCGTCCCGGCAGGCCTTGATCCACCGCCCGACCCGGCTGCGACTGACGGTCGGGTCCAGGGCGCCCACCCGGTTGGGCAGGTCCCGGCTGAAGCCGAAGCTCGGGGGCGCCTGCTCGCGCTGCCGGGCCTTCATGGACCGGGTCAGCACGGCCACGTACTGGACCAGGACGAACAGGACCACGACGAAAAACGCGTCCAGGCCGAGGGAGACGGGCTCGGGGATGGCGTAGTCCATGGACGCGGCCGCCCGGAAGGTCAGGGGCGCGAAGTCGTACAGCCCGTGGAAGAGGATGGAGAGCAGCAGGGCCTTGACGTACAGCCCGCTGCGCTCGCCGCGCGAAAAGGCGGCCTGCCCCACGTGGTAGCCCATGACCGCGCCGACCAGGGCGTGGCAGGGCACGGCCAGAAAGGCGCGGCCCACGGCCACGTGCAGGCCGCCGTCCAGGACGTAGAGCAGGTTCTCGGCCGTGGCGAATCCGAGGGACACGGTCACGCCGTAGACGATGCCGTCCATGGGCTCGTCAAAGGCCGGGTGGTTGACGCAGTAGCGCCTGAGCACGATGAACTTGAGGGCCTCCTCGGGCAGGGCGGCCATGAGAAAGGCGTGGCTCGCGCCGACAATGTAGGGGTTGTCCGCAGGCAGGCCCGAGGCCACCAGGGACAGGAAGGGAAAGAGCAGGTAGATGCCCAGGACGATGAGCACGCCCAGGAGAAAGGACGAGACCAGGGCCCCGGCCGGTTCCGGATACTTGTCGCTCGACACGAAGAGCCAGAGCAGCACGGCGGACGGCACAACAGCCATGAGGAAGAGCAGAAAATCCACGGGAAGCCCCTGTTCGGGTTGATGGCGACCCGTATCGGATAACCGACGCCGGGCCGGGCGGTCAATGTTTACCCCCCGGCAGGAATCTGCTAAACCACGCCTCACGCAACCCATACAAGGAGATCACGGACATGCCCGTTCGTTCCAAAGATAATTTTCTGGTTTTCGGCGCGCCCCTCATCGGGCAGGAGGAGATCGACGAGGTCGTGGACTCCATGAAGTCCGGCTGGCTCGGCACCGGCCCCAAGGTGGCCCGGTTCGAGAAGGAATTCTCGGCCTATGTCGGGGCCTCCCACGCCGCGGCCTGCAACTCCTGCACGGCCGCCCTGCACCTCTCCCTGGTTGCCCTGGGGCTTCAGCCCGGCGACGAGGTCATCACCACGCCGCTGACCTTCTGCGCCTCGGTCAACGCCATCATCCACGCCGGGGGCACGCCCGTGCTGGCCGACGTGGACCCGGTCACCCAGAACATCGACCCGGACTGCATCCGCGAGAAGATCACCCCGCGCACCAGGGCCATCCTGCCCGTGCACTTCGCGGGCCGGTCCTGCGACATGGACCCGATCATGGCCATTGCCGAAGAGCACGGCCTGAAGGTGGTCGAGGACTGCGCCCACGCCATCGAGACCACCTACAAGGGGCGGCACGCGGGCACCTTCGGCGACTTCGGCTGCTTCTCGTTCTACGTGACCAAGAACGTCTGCACCGGCGAGGGCGGCATGGTCATCGCCCGCGAGGAGGCGGACATCCAGGACATCAAGGTGCTGGGCCTGCACGGCATGTCGGCCGACGCCTGGAAGCGGTTCTCGGACGAGGGCTACAAGCACTACCAGGTGATCCACGCCGGGTTCAAATACAACATGATGGACCTCCAGGCGGCCATCGGCATCCACCAGCTGGAGCGGGTGGAGGAGAACTTCAAGCGGCGCTGCGAGATCTGGGACATGTACCAGGAGGCCTTCCGCGCCCTGCCCGTGGGCACCCCGGCCCCGGAGGAGCCCGACACCCGCCACGCCCGGCACCTCTACACCCTGATGATCGACCCCGTGGCCTGCGGGCTGGACCGCGACCAGTTCCTGGTCCGGCTGACCAAGGAGAACATCGGCGCGGGCGTGCACTACCTGGCCATCCCCGAGCACCCCTACTACCGGGACCGCTACGGCTGGAAGCTGGAGGACACCCCCCACGCCGTGGCCCTGGGCCGCGAGACCCTGAGCCTGCCGCTGTCGGCCAAGCTGACCGACGCCGACGTGGCCGACGTCATCAAGGCCGTGAATATCTGCCTGGAATAGTGTGAGTCCCGCGCCGAAGGCGCATACTGGGGTGCAGGGGTATAGCCCCTGCCCGCCGGAGGCGACAAATCCGCAGGACAGCGGATTTGGACCGCGCCCGACAAGGCGCGACCCCGAAGGGGTGAGCCCTAGGACGGGGCGAATCAAGTCACCCGTCCCTCGCCGCGTAGCGACCTTCAACTTCTGATTTAGTTACTCGGTCCCGGCCACCTGGTTGCGGCCGCCGGCCTTGGCGGCGGACAGGTATTGGTCGGCGCGGGAGACCATGGACGCGGCGCTGTCCAGGTCGACGTTGTCGGCCAGTCCCATGGAGATGGTCACCTTGAGGCCGGGGTGGAACTCGTCCCAGGGGTAGGCCTCCACGGCCCGGCGGATGTTTTCACAGGCGATGGCGGCCCGGTCCCGGGCGGTGTTGGTGAACAGGACCACGAACTCCTCGCCGCCGTAGCGGGCGACCACGTCGCTCTTGCGGGTGTGCCTGGTGAACAGTTCGGCCACCTTTTCCAGGACCATGTCCCCGACCTCGCGCGAGAAGTTGTCGTTCAGGACGCGGAAGTGATCCAGGTCGCCCATCATGACGGACATGGGCTGTTCGTAGCGCCTGGCGCTCTCGAAGAACTGCCGGGCCTGCTCGTCGAAATGGCGGCGGTTGTACAGGTTTGTCTGGGGGTCGATCACGGCCAGTTCGCTCAGTTCGAAGCGGCAGCGGGCCAGCTCCCGACTCATGAGGTTGTAGTTCTCGGCCAGTTCGCCCAGTTCGTCGTCCGAGGTGATCTCGATGCACTGCGCGCCGCCCTCTTCGCCGCATGCCTGGCGTACGGATTCGAGCAGCCGGCAGGTCGGCCGCCCCTGCCGCCAGGCAAGGGCCGACCCCAGGAGCGCGGCCAGGACGGCGGCGCAGGCCGCGCCGCCGAGCAGGGCGGCGTCGGTCATGCCGAGAAAATTCGCGTCTTCCCTGACCAGCCGGGCCAGGCCGGTATGGGCCACCAGGGCCTGGGTCCTGCCGTCCACGGTCACGGGCTCGGCGTCGGCCAGGACCTCGCCGGGAACGGTGTCCCCGGCCTTGTACCGTCCGGCCGGAAACAGGACCGTGCCGTCCGGGTCCATGACCAGGAAGCGGAACGGCTGGCCCTGCCATTGCCGGGTCGCGTCGAGCGGGGCCGCGAAGGTGCTGAACGGCTCTTCGTGCAGAGCCCGGTCCAGGCCGCCGTGCCGGGCGGCGTAGTCCGTCAGGTCCGCGCGGAACTCCCGGAATTCCTGGCGCAGGACATAGTCCTCGAAGTCGCCGCGGATCCATTGCCGGGCAACGAGGACGGCCGTCAGGCAGCCGACGAGACCGATGACGACGTAGCTCGCGGTCAGCTTGGTTCGAATGTGCATGGATGGGTCCCCCGGTTCACCATATCGGCAAGGCTTTTTTCACTGTTGTCACCTTTGCCCAAGTCGCGGCCCGAGTCAATTATTACCGGCCTTGCAACGAAAAAGGCCCGGCAAACCGGGCCCTTCTCGACATGTCGCCGACGGCTAGCAGTCGTGGAAGTCCTTGTTGATGTAGAAGCAGAGGTCGAAGAGGTTCTGGACCATCTCGTCCACCATGGCCTCGCGGCTCGCTCCGGACGCATCCAGACTCGCGGTCTTGTTGACGATCTTGGAGAAAAGCATGCCGATGAGCTGATCGTCGTAGAGGGTCCAGTACCTGCTGCCCGAGGGGAACTTCTTGTCGAATCCGTGGTAATACATGCGGCGCGCTCCGTGGTGCCTGATGGTTTCTCCCGCTGCCTACTTATCGGCCGGGTCCGCCGGGCGCTTTATGTCCGCCGCCAAGATTGTTGCCCCGTGAATCCGGCGGGTTAGCCGGTCGCCCCCGGGATGGGCAGGGCCTGTTTCGGGCCTGTTTCCAAAACGATGCCGCAGGGATGCCAAGTTGCGAAATTGTTGCCCATATGTAACACTGATTGTTACAGACATGGGGTATAGCAGTCCCATCACACCGAAAGGAGTCTACAGTGTCAGCCCAGAAAATCCTGGTGGTCGAAGACCACAGAGACACGCGAGAACTGCTGAAATACAACCTCACCGCCGCCGGGTTCGACGTGGCCGCCGCCGAGGACGGCCAGCTCGGCCTGAACCTGGCCCACGCCTTCAAGCCCGACATCATCCTGCTCGACCTGATGATGCCCGGCACCGACGGCCTGGAAGTCTGCCGCCAGCTCAAGGGCGATCCGGCCACGGCCCGCATCCCGGTGATCATGCTCACAGCCAAGGGCGAGGAGGTGGACAAGATCGTCGGCCTGGAGCTCGGGGCGGATGACTACGTGGTCAAGCCCTTTTCCCCGCGCGAACTGGTCCTGCGCATCAAGGCGATCCTGCGCCGCTACGGCGCACCCGAGCCCAACGCCCCCAAGCTGTGGGAGCGCGAGGGCTTGCGCATCGACTTCGAGGCGCACCAGATCACCATCGACGGGGAGGAGACGGCCCTGACGGCCACGGAATTCAAGCTCCTGACCGTGCTCGTGTCCGGCGCGGGCAAGGTCCAGACCCGCGACAACCTCCTGGACACGGTCTGGGACACCCACTTCGAGGGCTACTCCCGCACCGTGGACACCCACGTCCGCAGGCTGCGCCAGAAGCTCGGCCCCTACGCCCCCTGGATCGAGACGATCCGAGGGGTCGGCTACCGCTTCAAGGCGTAGCGACCTTCCGATCCCGTCCGCGCCCCCTACGGGGGGCGGCGCAGCCGGGGACGCGGCGTGCTCCCGGCCGCCGGAGGCGCGTCCACTGCGTCAGCCGGAAGCCCGGTCCTCGACTTCAGCCGGAAGCCCGGCCTACTGCGTCAGTCGCTGGGCCAGCTTGACGGCGGCCACGGCGTCGGTGGACCAGCCGTGGGCCCCGATGGCCTTGCAGAATTTTTCCGTGACCACGGCCCCGCCGATGATGACCTTTGCCCGGAGGTTGCGTTCGGCCACCAGTTTGACCGTGTCCTCCATGCGCACCATGGTGGTGGTCATGAGCGCGGACAGGCCGATGAGCGCGGCGTCGTGCTCCTCGGCGGCGGCCACGATCTTCTCGGCGGGCACGTCCTTGCCCAGGTCCACCACGTCGAAACCGTAGTTCTTGAGCATCAGACAGACGATGTTCTTGCCGATGTCGTGGATGTCGCCCTCCACCGTGGCCATGACGACGACCGGCCGGGCGCCCGCGCCGCCGGCCTCCTCGAGCAGGGGCTTGAGGCGCTGGAAGGCGGTCTGCATGGTCTCGGCGGATTGCAGCAGCTGGGGCAGGAAGTATTCCTTGGTCTCGTACTTGTCGCCGACGATGAGAATGCCGGGGATGAGCAGGTCGTTGACGATCTCCATGGCCGCCATGCCCTTGTCCAGCTCGGCCTCCACCAGACGGACCACGTTGTCCTTGTCGCCCTTGACCACGGCGGCCTGGACCGGCGGCAGGGACGCGGCCCCGGAGGGCGCGGCCTGACTGGTCGCGGCCTGGACACCGCCCCCGCCGACCCAGCCGGAGAAGTTGTCGATGTACCGCGCGGCCTGGGGGTCGCGGTCGAGCAGGACCTCGGCGGCGTGCAGGGTCTCCCGGATGCGCGCGGAGTTGGGGTTGCCGATGAACGAGCACAGGCCCGAGGCCATGGACAGGGACAGGAAGGTGGAGTTGAGCAGCTCGCGGGCCGGTAATCCGAAAGAGATGTTGGACAGGCCGATGGTCGTGGGCAGTCCCCAGCGGTCGCGGCACTGGCGCATGACCTCCATGGAGTGGCGGGCCGCCTCGGGCTTGGACGAGACGGTCAGGGCCAGGGCGTCCACCAGGATCAGCCTGCGCGGGATGCCGAGGGCGTCGGCCTGGGCCAGGAGGTCCTCGATGACCTTGAGGCGCTCGGCCGCGGTCACCGGGAGCTTGCGGCCCACGATGGGCAGGAGGATGAACGGCGCGCCGAAGAGCTTGCACAGGGGACCGAGGCGCTCCATCTTGCCGGGCTCGCCGGAGATGGAGTTGACCAGGGGCGAGCCGGGATAGGCCCACAGCCCGGCCTCCACGGCCGCCGGGTCGTTGGAGTCGATGGCCAGGGGCGTGGTCACGCGGCCCAGCAGGGC
The DNA here is from genome assembly GCF_000189295.2 of Pseudodesulfovibrio mercurii. NCBI lineage: Bacteria > Pseudomonadati > Thermodesulfobacteriota > Desulfovibrionia > Desulfovibrionales > Desulfovibrionaceae > Pseudodesulfovibrio > Pseudodesulfovibrio mercurii. The sequence goes on from NC_016803.1 coordinate 2,231,021, forward strand.
GGTGACCAGCTCGGGCAGGAGCGCGGCCTCGTCCACCAGGGGCGCGCCCACGTTGACGTCGAGCACCGGCGCGCCCAGCTCGGCCTGTTCGGCGGCCAGGCGCAGGGCCTCGGAAAAGACCGACTCCTGGAGTTCGGCGGTGAGCTGCTTCTTGCCCGTGGGGTTGATGCGCTCGCCGATGATCACACCGCGATGGTCGAAGCCCACGGGCACGGACACCGAGCGGGAGGTCAGGACCAGCTGGGCGTTGTCGGTCCTGACCGGACGCTGCCAGCGGGCGTCGCCGACCTTGTCGCGCAGGGCGCGGATGTGCTCGGGTGTGGTCCCGCAGCAGCCGCCGATGAACTTGGCCCCGAGCTCGACGAAGGCCGCGGCCTTTTCGGCGAAGGGTTCGGGCTGGAGGCGGAACACGGTCTTGCCCTCGGCGTTGAGCTCGGGCAGGCCCGCGTTGGCCTCGGCAAAGGTCGGGGTCGACAGGCGCGGGGCCCAGGCGCGCAGGGTGTCGCGCATCTGCTCGGGCCCGGCGGAACAGTTGGTCCCGATGAGCTCCACGCCCATGTTCTGCATGGTGTCCACGAAGGTCATGGGCGAGGTGCCGGTCAGGGAGGCCTCGCCCTCGAAGGTCATGGAGATGGCCACGGGCAGGTCGCAGACCAGGCGCGCGGCCACGACCACGGCCTTGGCCTCGGCCAGGTCGAAGTGGGTCTCGCCCAGAATGAGGTCCGCGCCTCCGGCCACGCACCCCCTGATCTGCTCCTTGAAAATGTCCACCAGCTCGCGGAAGGTCATCTCGCCGAGCGGCTTGACGAAATGGCCGGTGGGGCCGATGGAGGCGGCCACGAAGGCCCGGTCCCCGGCCACCTCTCGGGCGATGGCGGTCATGGCCCGGTTCAGCTCGAAGGGGTCCACGCCCAGGCCGAGCTTGGGGCGGGACCCGCCGAAGGTGTTGGTGGTCAGGATGTCCGCCCCGGCCTCGATGTAGTCGCGGTGCACGGCGCGGATGACGTCCGGCTCCTTGAGCCCCCACAGCTCCGGGGAGAGCCCGGCGGGCAGCCCCCGGCTCTGGAGCAGGGTGCCGTAGCCGCCGTCGAAATAGTAGATCCTGTCGTCATCGAGTATTGACCTGAAGTCGGGCACGGGTATCCTCCGTAGATCCGGGCGTGCGGCCGGGCAGGGGGCCTCCCCGGCGGGACGGCCGCTCGCGGACCGATGTATTCTTATATCAAGATGTCTTGATGTAGCTGCGGAGACGGCGGAATGCAAGCCTTTTCTTGGCTCGGCCAGGGTCCCGTCCGATGCGGGGAGCGCACGGTTTTGCACATGTTGCCCTTCCCTGAAAAACATTGATAAGGTCGGGCAAAATCTATAGTGTTGGTTTCTTGCTCTTATATTTGTATTGAACCGGGCGCCCTTGCGCCGCATCCATACTGCACAATGACATCTGAAAAAACGACCGCGGTGGTCGAGCCGGAGATCGTCGAGGACGACGATTTCGAGGAGACCGACTTCAACGAGGACGACGCCGAGGAGTTCGGGGCCGACGGCTTCGACGGGGACGGCTTCGACGGAGACGGCCTGGCCGGAGACGGCTTCGACGACGACACCGACGTGACCGACATATCGGCCGGAGTGCCGGCCAAGACCGACGGACTGGGGAACAGGCTGCCGGCGCTGAAGCTCGCCCCCCCGTCCAAGGCGGTGCGCATCCGCGACCCGCTCCAGCTGTACCTCAAGGAGATCGCCCGGTTCCCCATGCTGGAACCGGAGGAGGAATACGCCCTGGCCAAGCGCGTCCAGGAGGACAATGACCAGGACGCGGCCTTCAAGCTGGTCTCCTCGCACCTGCGCCTGGTGGTCAAGATCGCCATGGACTTCCAGCGGCGCTGGATGCAGAACGGGCTGGACCTCATCCAGGAGGGCAACGTGGGACTGCTCAAGGCGGTGACCAAGTTCGACCCGGAAAAGGGGATCAAGTTCTCCTACTACGCGGCCTTCTGGATCAAGGCGTACATCCTGAAGTACATCATGGACAACTGGCGCATGGTCAAGATCGGGACCACCCAGACCCAGCGCAAGCTGTTCTACAATTTGAACAAGGAGCGCCAGCGCCTGCAGACCCTGGGGTTCGACCCCTCCACCGAGGCGCTGAGCGAGCGGCTCGGCGTGTCCGAGGCCGAGATCGACGAGATGGACCAGCGGCTGTCCAAGAACGACATGTCCCTGAACACCCCGCTGGGCGACGACTCCGACACCACCAGGATGGACTTCCTGCCCTCCCTGGCGCCCGGCGTGGAGGAGTCCATCGCCAACGACCAGATCGTCGACCTGCTCCTGAACAACATCAGGGAGATACGCGCCTCCCTGAACGACAAGGAAGTGGCCATCCTCGACCGCCGGCTGCTGTCCGACGACCCCGTGACCCTGCGGGAGATCGGCGAGGAGTTCGGCGTGACCAGGGAGCGGGTGCGCCAGATCGAGGCCCGGCTGATGGCCAAGATCCGCGAGCACCTCACGGACAAGGTCAAGGATTTCTCCAGGGACTGGGTGCTGGAACACGAATAATCGGCGGCAACGCCAATCGGGACGCACGGATGAAACGATTCTCTAGGCCTGACTCTCACACCGCACTGGCCGCGCTGGCGCTGTTCGCGCTCCTGGCCATGGCCGGCTGCGCCGCACGGACGCCCGCGACCAGCCCCATGCCCGCGCCGCCCATGACCGACTCGGCGCAGCTCGACTACGACTACCTGGTCTACCAGGACCTGCTGCACCAGTTGCAGCGGCACGTCCAGGACGGCGAGCGCTCCACCCTGACCAAGGAGCAGGTCAACGACATCCACGCCCGGGCCGTGGCCGCCCTGGACCGCGTCCTGGCCCAGTCCCCCACGCCCGAGCTGTACGTGGAGAAGGCGGGCATGTACTGGAACCATCCCGAGGGCACCAGCCGGTCCCGCGCGGCCCTCAAGGAGGGGCTGGACAGGTTCCCGGACAACCGGCTGCTGACCGTGTACCTGGCCAACTCCTACGTGGCCGACAACCGCCCGGACGACGCCATCGCCATCATGAACGGCTTCCTGGAGCGCCACCCCCAGGACATCGAGGCCCGCGAACGGCTGGGCCAGATGCTCATGGACGCCGGACAGGACGCCAAGGCCCTGGACGTGCTCAAGAAGATCCCCGAGAAGGAGCGCTCGGCCGACGCCCTGTACGCCATGGGCCGGGTCCAGGGGAACCTGGGCATGCGCAAGGCGGCCATCGCCAACCTCAAGAAGGCCGTGGCCATGGACCCGGAATTCACCGAGGCCCTGGTGGAGCTGGCCTACCAGTACGAGCTGGCCAAGGACTACGTGTCCGCCGAGACCATCTACGGCTCCATCCTCGAACAGAGCGACTCCTTTCCCGAGGCGCGGTTGCGGCTCATCAACCTGAACCTCAAGCTGAACGATCCGGGCAAGGCGCTGGACCTGGCCCTGGCCGGTCCGCCGACCAAGTCCTTCATCCTGGACGCGGTGCTCATGTTCATCAACGACGGGTTCTTCGCCCAGGGGTCCACGGTCCTCGACATGCTGACCACCGGGGGCGCCGCGCCCGCCGAATACTATTTCTACAAGGCGGTCATCGCCGACGAGGGCGAGAACGACCCGGCCAAGGCCCTGACCTACCTCGACGAGGTCAAGGAAAGCGACCGCCTCTACCCCCACGCCCTGCGCTTCAAGGCGCAGCTGCTGGCCGCCCAGGGCAAAAACGACGAGGCCCTGGCCATGGCCGCCAGGGGCAAGGAGCTCTACCCCGACGCCTCCATCTTCTACATCCTCGAATCCGGGCTGAAGAAGCACGGCGGCGACCTGGCCGGGGCCGAGGCCTCCCTCAAGGAGGGGCTGACGCACCTGCCCAACGACCCCGAGCTGACCTATGAGCTGGCCATGGTCTACGAGGCCATGGGCCGCCGTCCCGAGGGGCTGGCCCTGATGGAGACGGTCATCCGCGCCCATCCGGACCACGCCAACGCCCTGAACTACGTGGGCTACACCCTGGCCGAGGAGGGCCGCGAACTCGACCGCGCCCTGGTCCTGGTGACCAAGGCCTCCACCCTGGACCCGGAGAACGGCTACATCCTCGACTCCGTGGCCTGGGTCCACTTCAAGCGGAAGGACCTGGAAAAGGCCTGGGAATACATCGGCTACGCCGTGGACGTGGTGGACAAGGACCCGACCATCTGGGAGCACTACGGCGACATCGCCGCGGCCCTGGGCAAGAAGAAGGAGGCGCGCAAGGGATACAACTTCGCCCTCAAGTTCCACTCGCCCGAAGCCAAGGCCGTCCGGGAGAAGCTGAAGAAGCTATGAGCCGCCTCGGACCGACGCTCGTTCCGGCGGCGACCCTGGCCGTCCTGATCCTGGCGGTCCTCTCGGGCTGCGCCACCCGGATTCCGCCGGGCATGGAGCTCGACACCCCCAAGGCGGCCTGGACCGCCTTCCGGCAGCACTACTGCGCCCGGCCCGAGGGCGACGGACTGCGCGTCCGGGCCAGCCTGTACTATTCGCGGACCAAACCCACGAAGCGGACCAACCGGACCCTGATCTCCCTGTGGGGCGACTTCGGCGGGCCCATGCGGCTCGACGTGTCCGCCTCCATCGGCACCCTGCTGGCCCACATCCGCGAGGACAGGTCCGGGCTGCTGGTCTTCTACCCCGAGGACAACCGGGCCTACGCCCACAAGAATCCCGTGCTCGGGGCCACGCGGCTGGGCATGCCCTTTCCCTTTTCCCTGGACACCCTGGCCCACGCCCTGGCGGGCGACTTCTCCGGCCTGGCCCCCCGGCGCTACGCCGAGGCCTCGGTCGAGGGCGGGAACTATGTCTATACCTTCTCCAGGGGGCAGGCCGAACGCATCGTCCTGGACCGCCTGGGCCGCCCGGTGCGGCTCGAGGGGCGCACGGTCCGGTCCGTGGAGGACGCCGGGCGCTGGGTCTTCACCCTGGACCGCTATGAGGACGCCGGACCGGACCAGATCGCCCTGCCCGACAAGCTGACCCTGGCCATGGACAACGGGGAGCGCGGCGTCTTGCACATAAAGTCACGGGAGCCTATGCTGGCCCCCTGGCCCGCCGCGTCCCTGGCCCTGGAACTGCCCGGGGACGTCGTCCCCATCCGGCTGGACAACGGCTATGCGGATGGGCAAACCGGGGAACTCCCCGTGATCCGAGAGGACAAGCAATGAGCACGCAGCCGCAGGAAACGGTGATGGACATCTTTTGGCTCGGCCTGAAGACCTGGTGGGCCGAGATGAAATGGCTGGCCCGCTCCCTGTCGGGGCGGTTCGAGGTCGGCAGGCTTGAAAAAGAACTGGAACGGGAATATGGCATCCTCGGGCGCATCGCCGAGGCCCCCCGGGGCCGCATGGAGGAGAAGGAACTCTGCATCAAGCAGATCGCCTTCCTCAAGGAGGAGATCGAGGCCCTCCGGGAAGAACTGGCCAACGACCGCGAAGAACGCATGAAGCGCGTGCGCCGTGAGGACGGCGGCGCGGCATAACGGGGAGGAACAGTGAGCAAGACCATCGTCATCGGCTCCGATCACGGGGGCTATCATCTCAAGAAGGCGTGCATCAAGGCCCTGACCGACTGGGGCTACAGCGTGGAGGACGAGGGCCCCGACTGCCTGGATTCCTGCGACTATCCCGTGTACGCGGCCAAGGTCTGCAACAAGCTCAAGGCGGACGCGGACAAGCTCGGCGTGCTCATCTGCGGCACGGGCCAGGGCATGACCATGACCGCCAACCGCATGGGCGTCCGGGCGGCCCTGTGCACCAACGAATTTCACGCCCGCATGGCCCGCGCGCACAACGACGCCAAATGCCTGTGCATGGGCGAGCGCGTCACCGGGCAGGGACTGGCCCTGAGCATCCTCAAGGTCTTCCTCGAATCGAGCTTCGAGGGCGAGCGGCACCAGCGGCGCATCGATCTCATCGACACCGTCTCCCAATAACCTCACCAACAAAGGGTATTCACCAATGACACAGACGGACAAGACCATCGCCGTGGTCAAGGGACTGATCATGGACGGCGTGGCCAAGGCCAACTCCGGCCATCCGGGCGGCGCCATGTCCTCCGCCGACTACGCCACCATCCTCTTTTCGGAGTATCTGAACTTCAATCCCGACGACCCGCAGTGGTTCAACCGCGACCGCTTCATCCTCTCTGCCGGGCACGAGTCCATGCTGCTCTACAGCCTGCTCCACCTGAACGGCTTCATCTCCATGGATGACATCAAGAATTTCCGTCAGTTCGGCTCCCTGACCCCCGGCCATCCCGAGGTCCACCTGACCCCCGGCGTGGAGGCCACCACCGGCCCGCTGGGCCAGGGCCTGGCCATGTCCGTGGGCTTCGCCGCGGCCGAGGCGTACCTGCGCGACAAACTCGGCGCGGACGTCATGGACCACTACACCTACGTGCTCGCCTCGGACGGCGACTTCCAGGAGCCCATCGCCATGGGCGCGGCCTCCCTGGCCGGTCTGTGGCACCTGGGCAAGCTCATCGTCTACTACGACTCCAACAAGATCCAGCTGGCCGGGCCCACCTGCAAGGCGGACTGCACCGACCACCGCAAGGTCTTCGAGGGGCTGTGCTGGCACGTCATCGAGGTCAACGGCCACGACCACGGCGAGATCCGCGCGGCCATCGAGGCGGCCCGGCTCGAGACCGGCAGGCCCACCCTGATCATCGGCCACACCACCATGGCCAAGGGATGCGCCACCATGGAGGGCAGCCACAAGACCCACGGCGAGCCCCTCAAGGCCGACGAGATCGCGGCCACCAAGAAGAAGCTCGGCCTGCCCGAGGAGCCGTTCTACGTGCCCGCGGACGTGGTCGCGGAATACCGCGCGCGCTTCGACGGCCTGCGCAAGAACGCGGCCGACTGGCGGGCCATGGTGGACGGCAAGCTGTCCGACGCCGCCTTCGCCGACATGTGGGCCCACGTGACCCGGTCCCGGTCCGAACTCAAGATCGACTGGCCCGCGTTCACCCCCGGCGAGTCCATGGCCACGCGCCAGGCCTGGGGCAAGTGCTTGAACGCGGTCATGGAGTCCCTGCCCACCCTGGTGGGCGGCTCCGCCGACCTGGACCCGTCCAACCAGACGGCCACCTTCCGGACCACCTACGGCGACTTCGCCGTGGACGGCTACGGCGCGCGCAACCTGGCCTTCGGCGTGCGCGAGTTCAACATGGCCGCGATCATGAACGGCATACAGCTGCACGGCGGTCTGCTCCCGTTCGGGGCCACCTTCCTGACCTTCTCGGACTACTGCCGCAACGCCATCCGCATGTCCGCCCTCCAGGAGCTGCCGGTCCTGTACGTCTTCACCCACGACTCCTTCTGGGTGGGCGAGGACGGGCCCACGCATCAGCCCATCGAGCACGTCAGCTCCCTGCGGCTCATCCCGGACCTCATCGACCTGCGCCCGGCCGACGCCAACGAGACCAAGGTCTGCCTGGACATCGCGCTCAGGCAGGAGAAGATGCCCTCGGTCCTGTTCCTGACCCGCCAGGGGCTGCCCATCCTGGACCCGGCCGAGTACCCGGCCCTCATGGACGGCCCGCGCAAGGGCGGCTACGTGCTCCAGGACTGCGACGGCACCCCGGACCTGATTCTCATCGCTTCGGGCTCCGAAGTGTCCCTCTGCCTGGAAACCGCCAAGCTTTTGCAGCGAAAAGTGCGCGTGGTCTCCATGCCGTCGGCCAAATTGTTTGACGATCAGCCCGAATCGTATAAAAATGCCGTATTGCCGCCCGAAGTCACCGCACGGGCCGCGGCCGAGGCGGGCCGCACCACCCTGTGGCATAAATATGTCGGTCTGAACGGCGTTGTTCTCGGCGTGGACCACTTCGGCGCCAGCGCCCCCGGCAAGGTCCTGTCCGACAAGTACGGGTTCACCCCGGAGAACTTCGCCCGGATGATCCGGGAGAAATACTAGGAGATGCTCATGGAAGCCCCACAGAAAAACCTCGCACTGGATTTGGTTCGCGTCACCGAAGCCGCCGCCCTGGCCTGCGCCCGCTGGCTCGGCAAGGGCGACAAGATCGCCGCCGACCAGGCGGCCGTGGACGCCATGCGGCTGTGCTTCAACACCCTGGAGATCGAGGGCGAGATCAAGATCGGCGAAGGCGAGAAGGACGACGCGCCCATGCTCTACGCCGGCGAGAAGCTCGGCCTGGGCAACGGTCCCAAGGTGGACATCGCCGTGGACCCGCTGGAGGGCACCAACCTGCTGGCCAACGGCCGCCCCAACGCCATCTCCGTGGTCGGCGTGGCCCCGGCGGGCGCCATGTTCGATCCGGGCCCGAGCTTCTACATGCAGAAGCTGGTGGTCCCGGCCCACGCCAAGGACGTGGTGGACATCGAAGCCCCCACCGGCCACAACCTGAAGCTCATCGCCCGCGCCCTGGACAAGGACGTGGACGACCTGGTGGTCTTCGTCCTGGACAAGCCGCGCCACAAGAAGCTCATTTCCGACATCCGCGAGGCGGGCGCGCGCATCCAGCTGCACACCGACGGCGACATCACCGGCTCGCTCATGGCCATCGACCCGCGCTGCGAGGTGGACGTCATGATGGGCACCGGCGGCACCCCCGAGGGCGTGCTCTCGGCCATCGCCATCCGCATCATGGGCGGCGAGATGTTCGCCAAGCTCGATCCGCAGAAGCAGAACGAGAAGAACGCCCTGGCCGAATTCGGCATGGACATCCGCCGGGTCCTGACGGTCAGCGACCTGGTCAAGTCCGACGACCTGTTCTTCGCGGCCACGGGCATCTCCGGCGGCACCTTCCTCAAGGGCGTGGCCTACCACGGCCACGGCGCCGAGACCTCGTCCCTGGTCATGCGCGGCAAGACCGGGACCATCCGCTACGTGGAGGCCATCCACAACTGGGATACGCTGATGCGCTTCTCGGCCGTGGAATACGACTAGGCCCAGCCCCCCGCAAGATCATCAAAGGCCGGTCCCCGCACAGGAAACCGGCCTTTTTTCATGGTAAAAAGACTTCCCCGGTCCACCGCCGCGAAGCGGCCTTCCCCGCCGGATCTCCCGGGACGTCCCCGGCCCGTGCCCGGAGATATTGAGCCCAACGCGCGTGTTGTGGTAGGGTCGACGAAAAGGGAGTCCGCCATGGGCAGGAACAAGCGCAACAACACCCGCATCGACGCCGATTTCGAGGCCTACATCACCATCGGCGAGGTGGTCACGCCCGTGTCCACCCGCAACCTGAGCCTCAAGGGCGCACTCCTGTACGGCTGCGAGGACTGCGTGGCCGGGACCGAGTGCGAGCTGCACCTGCCGCTCTCGCCCGGCATCCGCATCGTGGTCAACGGCGAGATCGTGCGCATCAAGGGGAACTACGCGGCCATGGCCTTCAAGGAGATGGACGAGCTGTCCTTCACCTTCCTGCACCGGCTGGTGACGCTCAACGCCGAGCATCCCGAAGAGGTGGACGAGGAACTGCTGCGGGTCTTCGAACGGTTCTAGCCCGCCGGGGCTTCCGGGGCCGCGCGCCGGGCGGCCTGTTCGCGCACCCCGCTGCGTCCCAGGGCGAGCACGCCGAAGACGATCAGGGCTCCGCCGCCCATGGTCCACCAGTCCGGGACCTCTCCCAGGAACATCAGGCCCCACGTGGCCGCGAAGACGATCTCCAGGGTGGACACCCCGCTGATGCGCGCCGCGGACTCGATGGCGTACCCCTTGGTCATGAAGAACTGTCCCACGTTCATGAACAGCCCCACCCCGCAGAGCACGCCCCATTCGGCCAGGGTCGGCACGACCCAGCCGCCGTCGGCGAAGAGCGGCGAGAGGAGCGAGATGGCGATGGGCGGATAGAGCATGACCACGGCGGGCCGTTCGGTCTTGGCCAGGACCCGTACCGCCAGGATGGCCCAGGAGGTCAGGAACACGCTGAGCAGCGCGGCCAGCAGCCCCCAGGTGTCCAGGTCCGGGCTGCCCGCCCCGAACAGGAAGTCCGGGCGGCAGACCAGGGCCACGCCGGCCACGGAGGTAAGGATGGCGAACATGCCGCCCTTGGACAGGGTCTCGCCCATGAGCAGCCAGGCCAGCAGGGCCACGGTCACGGGATGGGAGAAGATGAGCACCAAGGCGTCGGCCAGGGGCAAATGCACGATGGCGTAGAAGTCGGCGAACATGGCCCCGAAGCCGAGCAGGCCGCGCGCGGCCAGCAGGACCTTGCGCTTGCCGAGCATGCCCGCCCCGGACTTGCGCAGCATGATCAGGCACAGGAACACGCCGATGACCCCGCGCACGAAGAGAATCTCCATGGTGGGCAACCGGCTCCCGGCCAATTTGACGAACAGGGAGCCGAAGGAGAAGAAGAAGGTGCCGAGCAGCATGAAACGCATGCCGGGGGTCAGAAAATTCATGGCCGGAGACTATGCCTTTTCCTTTGCGAGTCAAGGGGAATCGCCCGGCGCACCGGGTCTGACAAGGGCCGCCACCGGCAGGCGGGGGACAATCGGGATCGCCTAGCGGGCGAGCTCGGGCAGGGGCAGGAAACTTGCGGGGTCGACGTGGTGCTCGCGCAGGATGTCGTGCTCGATCGCGAGCATCCGCCCCTCCTCGGCCATGCTCCGAAGTTCGGCGTCGATCAGGGGCACCAGGGCCGCGTGCTTTTTGTTCAGGTAGTGGTACATGGGATTGGCGGCCATGGGGGCGTCCAGGATGCGCACCCCCTTAAGGCCCACCGCGCCCAGGGTGGGCTGGATGTCGAAGTACTCGGCCAGACCGACGTCCACCCGGCCGTTCCGGAGCAATTCGAGCATCTTTTCGTAGGAGGACACCTTGTGGCAACCATCGCCCTCCACCTTGCTCTCCAGGAACTTGAAGCCGTTGCGGATGCACGTCCGGCAACCGGCGAACTGGCCCCAGCCCCGGGCCGGGTCCACGGCGGGCCGCATGCCCGCCTCCCCGACCAGGACCGCGATGCGGTTGACGTACAGGGGGGTGGGCACCCGGACGAGGTTCCGGTATCCCTTTTCCACCACGCTGACGCGGCCCGCCTCGCCGTCCACCAGCCCATCGTTGGCCATGAGCAGGGCGCGCTGGGCCGGATAGCTCTGCAACTCGACCTCATAGCCGATCCGGGCGTAGGCCTCGGTCAGGATGCGGTCGAACAGCTCGCGCAGGCCGCCCGGCGGAAAGGTGGAGAAGACCAGCCGGTGGCTGATGCCGTGGAGTTCGGCCAGGGCCGGGGACGGCCACGCCGCAAGGGCCGGGGCCGACAGGATCAGGACCGCCAGCAGGATCTGCCGGACGCGGCGGGCGGCGCGGTCGGGCCTCGGGGGGGTCGTGGGGTGGGCTGGATACGACATTACCCGGCACCGTAGCCGTAAACAACGGCCAGCGGAAGGGGGTTAGAGCTTTTTTTCGATAACGCCGGACCCGGGCCGAGGCCAGGTCCCGGACAGGGGCGGCTAGAGCCCGAAGAAGCGTCGGGCGTTGTCGCCCGCCGTGCGCCAGACGTCCTCCACGGAGCGGCCCTTGATCTGGGCCACCCGCCGGGCGGTGAACACGGACAGGGCCGGGTGGTTGCGCTTGCCGCGCCACGGCTCGGGCGCCAGGTACGGGCAGTCGGTCTCAAGCAGCAGCCGCTCGAAGGGGATGCGCGCCACGGCCGCCTGCACGTCGTCGGAGTTCTTGCGGAAGGTCACCGGGCCGGGGATGGAGATGTGCCAGCCGTTGCCGAGCAGCCGCTCGGCCAGGTCCATGCCCGCGCCGAAGCAGTGCCACAGCAGCGGATAGTCCCGGAACCCCTCGGCCTCCAGAATCGCGACGGTGTCGCCGTTGGCGTCGCGCGAGTGGATGACGATGGGCAGGCCGAGCTCGCGGGCCAGGTGGATCTGGCGGACAAAGGCGTCCTTCTGGACGTCGTGGGGCACGCGCTCCCAGTAGTAGTCCAGGCCGATCTCGCCCACGCCCCTGAGGCGCGGGTCCGCCTTGAAATGGGCGCGCATGCGTTCCATGACCTCGTCGGTCAGCAGGTCCGCGTCGTTGGGATGCACGCCCATGATGAAGCTGATCTCCGGGTGCGCCGCAAACAGCCCCCGCCCCCGCTCGTAGGCGTCCGGCCCGAGAAAGACGTTGACGATGCGGCTCACGCCCGAAGCGTGGGCCCGGGCGATAATCTCCTCGCGGTCCTCGTCGAAGTCCTCCAGGTCCAGATGGGCGTGGGAGTCCACCCCTACCGGAGGCAGCTCCAGGGATTCGGGTTCGGGGCGATTGTGCTTGGACATGGGTCCGGCCTCACAGTTGGTCCCACAGCTCGAGGACGGCCGTCCTCTGCGCGTCGAGGGAATAGGCGTTGGCGGTCTTCTGGCCCGCGGCCAGGGCGGCCATCAGGGACGAATCCCTGTTCTTGAACAGGTCCACCGCGTCGCCCAGGCTCAGGGCCGCGTCAAGCACGTCGCTGTCGGCGCACCACATGCCGTTGCCCTTCCACGGGACCTTGCGCAGGGGAATCCACGGGACGTAGCGCGGCGCGGCCTGGACCTGGCGCATGTAGTCCCAGCCGCCAAATCCGGCGAAGCCCACGGGCAGGCAGCCGCAGGCCATGGCCTCCAGGGGCGGCAGGGGACACCCCTCGGGAAATCCCGTGGCCAGAAAGATGTGCGCCGAACGCAGGGCCTCGGCCACGCCGTGGGCGTCCAGGCCGTCGATGGGCACCCAGTTGACGTGATGCGTGCCGCAGCGGTGCTCGTGGATGGCCTTGATCTGCTCCACCAACGCCTTGTTCTTGCGCGGCATGAAGGCCACGTTGACCCGGCCGCCGGGCTTGGCGTCGGGCGCGAAGAAGATGGTCCGGTCGATGCCCGGCCGCAGGATCGGGGCGTCCTTGCAGGTGGTCTCCTTGACGAACCGCGAGACCGGATCGGACACGGCCAGGAACTCCACGGGCAGGCTGTGCCAGTCCACGCCCTCGGGCATGGAGGAGAACAGGTAGGCCCAATTCTGGACGTAGCTGAAGCAGTGGGCGTTGGCGTACAGCCCCGGAGCCAGGGCGTTGACCCACCCCTCGGGCACCACCCAGGCGTCCGACTCGGTCAGTTTCAGGTCGGCCCACTCCACCACAGGCGCGGCGTCGGCCAGCCCCTCGGGCCGCCAACCGCCCTTTTCCCGGGCCACAAGAAAGGCCTCACGCCCTGATTGGTGAAGGATGTCGGCCATCTGCCTAAGCACGGTGACGCCCCCGGTCGGTTTGGAGACCGGCGGCAGAAAGATATACGTTCGCATGGTCGTTTTCTGTGAACCACAAACCGGCATGTTTGGCAAGGAGAGGCTGCGGGGCGGGTTTGCAATGGGGAGGCCCGCCCCGCAGTGGAGGGAAGGAGTTGATCTTCCGTGCTGGCTGAAGAGGTTCTACCCCGAGCCCGGCCCGCCCGCCCGTCAAAACCATCACGACCGGGCGACAATCGTGCGACACCCACCCGCTTTCCCAACCCCTCGCACTCACCCGCGCACCCTCCTCGCGCCCGGCGTCCGGCCACGCTTTGCCTTTCCCGCCCGCAAGTGATAGGAGGACTCACGCCCGCCGCCCACGGGCGGCCAAAACGGGCGCAAGCCCCCGGAGAACCACCATGGAACACGACGAGACCAAGGAATTTCTGGACTCGCTTCCGGAACTGGAAGCGGGCAAGACATACTGCTTCAAATGCTACCCCGGCATCGAATGCTTCAACGCCTGCTGCTCGGACCTGGACATGGTCCTGACCCCCTACGACATCCTGCGCATGCGCGCCGCGTTGAGCATGCCGTCCATCGACTTCCTGCGCGTCCACACCACGGGCTTCCACGCGCCGGACACCAACTTCCCGGTGTTCAAGTTCAAGATGCTCGACAACGCCCGCCGCTCCTGCGCCTTCGTCACCCCCGAAGGGTGCCGCATCTACGCCGACCGGCCCGGCGCCTGCCGCATGTACCCGCTGGGCCGCGCCACCCGCCCCGACGGCAAGGGCGGCGTGCTCGAACAGTTCTTCATCGTCAAGGAGGACCACTGCAAGGGGTTCCTCGAAAAGGACGAATGGACCGGCGAGGCCTGGAAACAGGACCAGGGCTTCAAGGACTACACCGCCTTCAACGACCGGTACATGAACATCCTCTCGCGGACCCGCCACCTCGGCCGGCCCATCTCCGACAAGCTCAGCCAGATGGCCATCCTCGCCTTCTACAAGATCGACGAGTTCCAGGGCTTCATCCAAAAAATGCAGCTCTTCGAACGCGTCGAAGTGGACGAGAAACGGCAGAAAGCCATCCTGACCAACGAAAACGTGGCCCTGTCCTTTGCCATGGACTGGTTCGAACTCGTGCTCTTCCAGGACACCGGCAAACTCAAGCCCAAAAACGTCCCCCTGCGACGCAAGGGCACCCGGCCCGAAGGAATCTGACCATGTCCCTGCCCGACAACCCCAAGCTCATGTCCATCCGCACCTTCCTCAAACGGAAGGCGGACTTCGAACCCGGACACCGGCTCGTCTTCACCAACGGCTGCTTCGACGTGCTCCACCCCGGACACGTGGACCTGCTGCAACGCGCCCGCGCCCTGGGCGACGCGCTCATCCTCGGCCTCAACTCCGACGAGTCCGTCAGGATGCTCGGCAAAGGCGCGGACCGGCCCCTCAACACCGCCGAGGAACGCGCCTTCGTCCTCGCCGGGCTCGCCTGCGTGGACTACATCGTCATCTTCCACGAATCCACCCCCCTCGAACTCATCAAGGCCTGCCGCCCCCAAATCCTCGTCAAGGGCGGCGACTGGCCCGTGGACCAGATCGTCGGCAACGACGTCGTCACCAAGGCCGGCGGCCGGGTCCTCAGCCTGCCGTTGCTGGAAGGCTACTCCACGACGGGCTTTCTGGAGAAGGTGCGGGGGTAAGGATGCCCCCGGCGGGCCCGCTCAAGACCGAGGGCCTCAGGAACAGTTGCCTGACCATCCGATGTTCCCTTGTGTCCTCGGTTCGCATCCCACGAGGTGAGGTGATCCGGTTCGTTCCGGAACGGGTCTGTCCGAATTCGTTTGTCGGCGACCAACGCACGGGGGGAGCCAACGAATCAAAGGCTGGACAAAGCCATATGCAGGCCTGAACCCAAGACCAGAACCAGGATTCCTCTTTGATACGCTTTTTGTGAGACAAAGCGCGAAAGGAAAAGTCCCAACATCCCTCCGAGGAGCGCTCCGGGACATCCCACCAGATATCCGGTGACCGTCTGGGCGTTATGGATCCCGGCCAGGAGCTGACCCGCCAGGATGGTCGCCCCGGTCATGACGAAGCACGCCCCGAACACGGCCTTGGCGTCCTCCGGGGCCCAGCCCGACCGGGCGACGTACATGGCCAGCGGTGGCCCGTTGAAGCCGAACAGCGCGCCCAGGAGCGTGGAGGCGAATCCGGCCCCGACGCCCCACCCCGGACCGAGCCGTCGGGGGACGCCGCCCCTGGCCGCGAGGCAACAGGCCGCATAGCCGATCATGAAGAGCCCCATGCCGAGCTTGAGCCCTTCGTTGCCCGCCGCCCGGTGCAGCAACACCCCGGCCGCGGCTCCCGCCACGCCGCCGACGAACAGGTGGCCGAGCCGCCCCCATTTGATGTGCCGCCGATAGGCCCACCCCACCTGGAGGTTCAGGGTCAGCACGATGAGCGTGGAGGCCGGGACGGCCGTTTCGAGAGGTACCGAATTTGCAATGAACGGCATCGCCACCATGGCCGCGCCAAAGCCGGTGATGTTGTTCACCAGCCCTGCGAAAAACCATGCGAAAAAGAATAACAGGGAATCATGCATGGAGCGCTGCCAAGCAATATCTCTGCCAAACGGTTCCGGCGGCATCCGTCCGCTTGCCCGCCGGAATCGTTTGTGAGAGGGTGAGCCCGGCTGTTGCGGGCGTGCAACATCGCCCCGCCGATCCATCCGGCATCTCTTAAACGAATGGTTTCAACATGATCAAAAAACACGATGTGCAAACAGTCGGAAAGTATTGGTCCCAAATCATCGAGACGTTGGGCGAGGCCGTTTCCATCAGCGACCCGGACGGCATCATTCTCTACTCCAACAGGCGGCACGAGGAACTGACCGGCATCCCCGGCGACGAGCTCATGGGCAAGTCCGTGCACGAACTCGTGCGGCGAGGGTTGTTCGACGTCGTCCTCAACCCCGGCATTCTCCGCAGCAAGCAGCCCGAGACCCAGGTCCAGGAGCTGGCCAGCGGTCACAAGCTCGTCCTGGACGGACATCCGGTGTTCGATGAGAAGGGCAACGTGGCGCTGGTCATCACCTATCTCCGCGACGTCACCAAGCTTTCGGAAATGCGCGAGCAGCTGATGTCGCAGCAGGAGCTGCTCAAGGCCTACCAGAAGATGCAAAGCCTGGACATGACGATGGACGACATGCCGACCATGGTCCAGAGCAAGGCCATGAAGCAGCTCTTCGGCCAGTTGAGCATCATTGCGGAAACCGACGCGACGGTGCTGCTCCTGGGAGAGACCGGCGTGGGCAAGGACGTCTTCGCGCGCCGGCTGCACCGGCTCAGCGACCGCTCCGACAAGGCGTTCATCAAGGCCGACTGCGGCAGCATGCCCAAGAACCTCATCGAGACCGAGCTGTTCGGGTATGCGCCCGGCACCTTCTCCGGCGGCAACAAGGGCGGAAAGATCGGGCTCATCGAGGCGGCCTCGGGCGGAACCCTGTTCCTGGACGAGATCGGCGAGCTGCCCCTGCTCATGCAGACCAAGCTGCTGCGGCTGTTGCAGGACCGGGAGATCGTCCGCGTGGGGGCGACGACGCCGCTGAAGGTCAACGTGCGCATCGTGGCCGCCACCAACAAGAATCTGAAAAAGGAGGTCGAGGCGGGCCGCTTCCGCAGCGACCTCTACTATCGCCTCAAGGTGGCGGTGATCGAAATTCCGCCCTTGCGGAAACGCAAGGCGGACATCCTGTCCCTGGCCCGGCTCTTCCTGAAGTTCTTCTCACAGAAATACCGGCGCGACGTGACCTTTTCCCAGGAGGCCGAAAACGCCCTGCTCAATCACAACTGGCCCGGCAACGTCCGCGAGCTGGAGAACCTGGTCCTCGGCTGCGTGGTCACGTCCAAGAAGAACGTCATCGAGCTGTCCGACCTGCCCTTCGCCACCACGGCCGAGGTCCGCCTCTCCGCCGGGGAGGGGACGAACGGCATGGAGGTCACCGGAAAATCCATGAAGGAGATCCTCGACGGGGTCGAGAAGTCCATCATCCTGCGCGGCATGGAGCGCGTCGGCAACATCGCCAAGCTGGCCAAGGAACTGCAGCTCGACCGGACGACGGTCTTCCGCAAGCTCAAGAAATACGAGGCCGAGTGACCCGTCCGCCGCCCCGAAATGCCGATGCGCCCCCGATCATGTCCAGACCGGGGGCGCATCTTCTTTAGGGGGAGGCTTGCCCCCGCCGTCGCGGGGGCCGGTTGTCATGCGTTCCTGAATCTTTCGTTGGCGGCCTTCTCGATGGGCCGCAGCCTGTCCATCACGCCTTCGCCCAGGGCCTTGTCCAGGTACGGGAACTCCATGCCCAGGTAGGCGTACTTGGGCTGGCCCATGCGGTGGTAGGGCAGCAGCTCGTAGGTGATGTTGGGCCGCACCGGGATGAAATCGACGATGCTCCGGATATCCTCCTCCGTGTCGTTGAACTCGGGGATGACCGGGGTGCGGATCAGGATGGGCAGGTTCGGAAACTCGTCCACCACGCACCGGATGTTCTCCAGGATGCGCTGGTTGCTGATGCCCGTGCCCTTCTTGTGCTTTTCGTCGTCAAAGGCCTTGATGTCCATGATCAGCTCGTCCAGGTAGTGGCAGGCCGCCTTGAGGTCGTCGTAGCGGGCGTAGGCGCAGCTCTCCATGGCCGTCTTGATGCGGCGGCGCTTGGCCTCCTTGAGCAGGGCCAGGGCGAACTCTGGCTGGGACATGGCCTCGCCGCCGCTCAGGGTCATGCCGCCGCCGGACCGGGCATAGAAGGCGGCTTCCTTCTCCACCTCGTCGACGACAGCCGACACGGTCATGGGCTTGCCGTAGACGTTCAGGGCGTTGGCCGCGCAGTGCTTCGCGCAGGTGTGGCACTGCACGCACTTGGCCGGGTCCATGACGATGAGGTGATCCTCGGAGGGGGAGATGGCCCCCTGGGGACAGTTGTCGATGCAGCGGGTGCACTTCTCGGTGGTCAGGCACTTCATGGGGTTGAAGGCCAGTTGCGGCTTCAGAAGCTGCGATTCGGGGTTGCTGCACCAGGCGCAGCGGAGCGGACACCCTTTGAGGAAGACGATGGTACGAATGCCGGAGCCGTCGTGGACGGAGAAATTCTGGATGTTGAAAACGATGCCTTCATTGGCGCTCATGGCGGAATCCTCTGGGGAAAGTCGTCGGTTGAAAACGGTCGGCTTCAGGGCGCGGGGGGCGGACGCGTCCGCCCCCCGCCTGGTCTCACCAGCTACATCTGCTGGTGTTCGGTGCGGTTGATGATGTCGTTCTGCAGATCACGGGACAGGTCGCAGAAGTAGGCGGAGTATCCGGCGATGCGAACGAGCAGGCTGCGGTACTTGTCCGGGTCCTTCTGGGCGGCGATCAGGGTCTGCTTGTTGATGATGTTGAACTGGATGTGCCAGAGGTGCAGGTCGCACCAGGTGCGGATCATGTCGACGAGCTTCTGGGTGCCGGCCTCGCCCTCGACGACCTTCGGCGAGAGCTTGACGTTCAGCAGGCGGGAAGCGCGGTTCTTCATGCCGCGGTTCTTGGAGTGGTAGTTGGACATCAGGACGGCGGTCGGGCCCATGTGGTCCGCGCCGTGGGAGGCGGAGGAGCCGTCGGAAAGGGCGGTCCAGGCCTCACGGCCGTTGGGCAGGGCGGAAACGACCTTGCCGAAGGGCACGTGCGAGGTGATGGGCACGTAGCGGACGTCCAGGTTCACGCCGCGTTCCTCGGAGTACTTCTGGGCATAGCGCTGGCAGACCGCGTCGATCTCCTTGGCGATGGCGTCGGCGTACCTGTCGTTGTTGCCGTAGCTCGGGGCGGAGCGCAGGATCGCGCGGACGTCCTCGTAGCCTTCGAAGTTGGCGGTGATGGCCTTGAGCACTTCGTCCATGGTCAGCTTCTTGTCCTCGAAGACCACCTTCTTGATGGCGGCCAGGGAGTCGACAACGGTGCCGTAGCCCAGGAACTCGAAGTAGGAGTATTCCAGGCCGCCCGGGATGAACTGGTTCTGGAGGTCCAGGCCTTCCTTCATGCACAGGTCGTGCAGGACGGAAGCCAGCGGGGTGGCGAAGTGCTGCGGGCGCAGGGAATCGACGATGTACTGCTGGCGGAAGGCCTTCACGAGCAGGTTGTTGTGCTGCTTGAGGTAGGCGTCGTAGAACTCCTCCCAGGTCTTCATCCTGGTCACGTCACCGGTCTCGAGGCCGATCACCTGGTCGCCGTACTTGAGCATGCGGCCGTTGTGCATGGTCATCTCGATGGCGGTGGCGAAGTTGATGTAGACGCAGCCGGAGGTGTAGGTCTCGCAGTTGGGCATGCGGGCTTCGGTGCAGCCGGACACGGAGTAGTCCATGGCCTGGTCGTAGGGAGCGCCCTTGGCGGTGTACAGCGGGATGATCTCCTCATCGTTGATCAGCTTCGGGAAGCCGGAGCCGTCCTTGATGGTCTCGGCGATCTCGGCCAGGAACCGCTCCGGGGAGCAGGAGTGGATGCGGGCGGCCAGGTCGGGGTAGTTCAGCGGGAACTCGCGCTTGGACTCCAGGAAGAGGTAGGACAGCTCGTTGGTGGCGTCCTCGCCCTGCGGGGTCTGGCCGCCGATGGTGACGGCCTCCCAGTGGGCGTAGCCTTCGTTGAACTCGTTGCCGGTCGGGTTGATGTACAGGTCGATGAACTGCGCCATCTCGACCCACATCATCTCGAGAAGCTCCTTGGCCTGGCCGGGGGTCAGGATGCCCGCCTTGATGTCCTGGTCGTAGAACGGGAACAGGTACTGATCCATGCGGCCGTTGGAGATGATGGCGGAAGCCTTCTGCTCGATGCGGGAGAACATCTGGACGAACCACTGGGACTGTATGGCGTCGCGGAAGTCCTTGGCGGGCTCGGCGGGCATGCGCTCGCAGCGGTCGGCCATGGCCAGCAGCTCGGCCTTGCGGACCTTGTCGGTCTCCTTGGCGGCCAGGTCGCGGGCCAGGGCGGCATGGCGGCGGGCCCACAGCACGATGGCGTCGCAGATGATGACCATGGCCTCGTAGAAGGGCCGCTTCTCCCACATCTGGACCGGGCTCTGGTCGTCGAGTTCGGCCATGCGCTCCTGGGCCTCGCGCTTGATGTCGTTGAAGCCGCGCTTGAGGACCTTGTCGTAGTCGTGGACCCACTGCAGGGCGGAGCGGTAGGAGGAGGTCTCGGAGACGACGAACTTGGACTTCAGGCCCATGTCGTCATCGTAGGTCACGCCGCGCAGGTCGTCGGGCATGGCCCCGTTCAGGTGCTCGTGGTAGGTTTTGCCCTTCCAGTAGGGGGCGATCTCGTTGACCACGATGTCCACCTCTTCCTTGGTGATCTTGAACGGGCTCTTCTCGCGCTTGTCCAGGTCGCCGAGGATGGAATAGAAATCGCCGTCGATCTCCGGGTACAGGATGCCGTAGCGGCCGAGCTTGCCGGAGCGGCCCGCGATCAGGGAGCCGGGGGTGATGTACACGGTCATCTTCTCGGCGCAATTCTTCAGCGCCTTGGCCCAGCGGAGCACCATGGGCTGGCCCTCGGTGGCCCTCATGGACTCGGTGAAATACCGGGCGCGCTCGATGTCGATGAACGGCGTGGTCATGTGGAAGGAATCCAAAATCTTGTAGATGCGCTCACGTCCGGCACGGGTGTCGACGCTGTTGGCAATGCGTGCTTCCTGCGGGGAAAGACAGCAATCATAATTGGTCATTCGTATTCTCCTCAATGAACGTTTGTTTGTTTTTTTCTACCAAATGGTGGTGGAGCCACACGCTCACAGCGCTGGCCACGAATAAGCAACTATGGTGCCAACATCATAACATCTCGAATAAACACGCCATTCATTGGAAACGCCCCCGAACGGCCCCGGACCGAATGGGGGGGGGCAAACGTTGCCCGACCGCAACAAATTCATGAAAAATAAAATATTACAGCGTGATATAAAACCTGTTGCAGGATTGCACACGGAGATTTGTTGCAACCGCGCACAAGGGGGGCCGTCCGGCGAGGCGGGAGACAGGGGGAAACGGGGCGGCCCGGCGGGCGCATGATGTATGCAATGGGCCGGAAAACGGCGGGGGAAGCGGCCGCCGGACGTGGACGGGCATGGCACTGCGCTTGCTAACCGGCGCACCATCGCATGCACACAACCACAAGGAGAAAAACCGTGCAGATAATCGATTTCCGTTTCCGTCCCAACACCCAGGCCACCATCGACGGCTTCACCAACAGCACCATGTTCAAGGGCATGTTCGCCAAGATCGACCTGACCCACCTAGTGGCGCAGGAAGTGCCCGAGGTGGTGGAAATGATCAAGAAACACAGCGTGGTGAAGGCCGTCATCACCGGGCGCGACTGCTCCACCACCTATGACGCGGCCGCCAACAACGGCGGGGTGATCTCCTTTGTGAAGGCCTTCCCGGACATCTTTCTCGGCTTCATGGGCGTCGATCCCCACAAGGGCATGCCGGGCATCTACGAACTGACCCGCCAGATCACCGAAGAGGGCATGCACGGCGCGGCCATCGACCCGTACCTGGCCAAGATTTTCGTTAATGACGCCAAGTACTACCCCATCTACGCCAAGTGTTGCGAGCTGAACATTCCCATCGTCGTCTCCACCGGTCCCGGCACCCTGGTGCCCGGCGCGGTCATGGAGCACGCCGCCCCCCGCTACATCGACTACGTGGCCCGCGACTTCCCCGAGCTGAAGATCATCATCAGCCACGGCGGCTACCCCTGGGTGGAGGAGGCCATCATGGTCACGGAGCGCAATGAAAACGTCTACATGGAGCTGTCCGAATACGAACGCCACCCCGGCGGGGAATCCTATGTGAAGGCGGCGATCAACCTGATCGGCGACAAGCTGCTCTTCGCCAGCGCCCATCCCGGCGCGGATTTTCGCGACGCCATCGCCATGTACAAGAACTTCGGCCTGCCGGACGACGTCCTGGAGGCCGTCATGTTCAAAAATGCACAGAAGGTGCTGGGTTTGTAGCCAACAGGCCGAATACACGCACGTTTTGCAAGGGGGCGCGAAAGCGTCCCCTTTTTATTTGCCCATCGCGCTGCCCGTTCGGAGGGAAAACACGCCCGATTGCCAGAAAGAACGCCCTCCGGGCGCGCGTGTTGCCCGTTCCGCCACTCTCTGCTAAGTCGGATTGCCACGGGTTGTTGCCGTGGCGCAACCGTTGCGACAGCGCAACAATAGACATATTAAATCAATAAATTCAAATTAATAGTATTTGTTTGGTCCGCCGGACACAACGTCTGTTGCAGGGCTGAAACAAGGGAAGCCTTTTGCCTTGTCCCTCTTGCCCCACATTTCACAATCCCCACCCTTCGGACGGGGCGTCTTTTCGAAAAAATCTGTTTTCGGCCACTTCTTTGAGCGTCACAGCGCGTAAAATCTGCATTCTAGCCGCGTTATGACAATAATGTATCCAGTTATCACTGTCACTTAATTAAATTACCTCCGATTTTGGTCCGGTATTGTTCCTGATTTCACAAGAGAGGCACCCTCCTTGCACTTCCCGGTTCGGTTCGCGCGGTTGAGGAACCCGCCGGACTTGAGCCTCCGTCTCCTCCTCATCGGTGTGGAGCCCGAACCAAGACGAGGCGATCGGCCATGAACATGGCCACCGACGACGGTCCGGAATGAAGAAGCGGTCAAACGCATCCCGCGCCAGGCGGTCGTCGGAAACAGGGTTACGTTGATAATCGATGGAATGACTAGGTAGCCGTGATGCTCCGCATCACCCGTACAAGCCTGTAGCCGGAAGGCCTACTTCTAACCTGTCAATCTGGAGTTCAAGATGAAAAAAGCTTTGATCCTCGTTATGACCGCAGCATTGTTGATATGTTCCGTGTCCGCCTTTGCGGAAGAGTACCAGAAGACCATGATCATGGCGGCAACGGCCAATCCCACCGGAAGCCTGCACGCCGTCGCGCTGGAAAAGTTCAAGGAGATCGTCGAGCAGGAATCCAACGGCAATGTCCGGGTCAACCTTTTCCTGGGCGGTTCCATGGGCTCCGAGCAGGCGAACGTGAAGCAGCTCCGCGACGCCGAACTGCACGTCGCCGTCCTGGCGGCGGGCAACCTGACGCCCTTCGCCCCGGCCGCCACGATCACCATCCTGCCCTATCTCTTCCCCAAGATCGAAAACGCCTACACGCTTCTGGGCAATGGGCAGTTCGTCTCCGAACTCGGTGACGCCGTCGCCACCCAGAGCCAGACCCGCCCCCTGGGCTGGCTCATCGGCGGTTACCGCGTGCTGACCAACTCCAAGCACAGCATCACCAAGATCGAGGACCTGCAGGGCCTCAAGATTCGCGTGCCCAAGGTCCGCATTCAGCTCGACTCCTTCCGTGCCTGGGGCGTGGAGCCGCATCCCCTGGCCTGGTCCGAGACCTTCAATGCCTTGCAGCAGGGCGTGGCCGACGGCCAGGAGAACCCGCACTCCATCAACCAGGACCAGAAGTTCTGGGAAGTGCAGAAGTACATCACCGATCTGCACTACATGCTCTGGGTCGGTCCCCTGCTCGTTTCCGAGAGGTGGTTCAAGTGCCTCCCCGAGAACACCAAGGCGCTCGTCATGAAGGCCGCCACCGAGTCCTGCACGTATGAATGGGAATGGGTCGCCAAGCAGAACCAGGTCGCCCTGGACAACTGCCTGAAGCACGGCATGGTCCTCGAAGAACTGACCGACGAGAACGTGTGGATGGAAAAGGCGCGCGCCCTGTGGCCCGAGTACTATGACGCCGTGGGCGGCAAGGACAAGATCGACAATGCCCTGAAGATCATGGGCCAGAACTAGAATCGAAAGCAATCGGGCGGGCTGCGGCCCGCCCACAATCTCCCGCGGCGGTAATCCCAGTATGTCCATAATCAAAAAATTCTTTGCAAACTTTGAGGAAGGCGCCTGCATGATTCTGATTGCGACCATGGTGTTCGCCCTCACGCTGCAAGTATTCATGCGTTTTGTGCTCAGCTCGTCTCTGGCCTGGACCGAGGAACTGTCCCGATACAGCTTCATCTGGTCCGTGTACATGGGCGGCGTGCTGGCCGTGAAGCACACGCAGCACGTCCGCATCACGGCACAGCTCCTGGTCCTGCCTCCGAAAATCAGAGTGGCCGTGCTCATGTTCACGGATACGATCTGGATCGTTGCCAACTTCTTCATCGCCTATCAGTCCGTTCAAGTGCTGAAGTGCGCCTTTGAATTCCCCGAGATCTCCCCGACCCTGGGCATCGTCAAGGGCTATGTCGAGGCCATGCTCCCGGCCAGCTTCCTGCTGATGAACCTGAGGCTGATCATGAAATACTGGCATCTCGTCAAGAATCATGAACTGATGAGTCTTGCCCAAATCGGCGGAGGGGAAGCATAGTGTCCACCCTCGCCATAACCATCGTGTCCCTGATCGTCTGTTTCTTCATCGGCATGCCCATTTTCATGTCGTTGATCATCTCGGCCATCATCGCCATCTCAACCTGCGGCTATCTGCCGCTGTCCATCATCCACAACTCGTTGTTCGATGGTGTGAACCTGTTCCCGCTTCTGGCCATTCCCTGCTTCGTCATCGCCGGCACCCTGATGGAGCACGGCAACATCACCAAGCAGATCATCGACGTGGTCAAGCAGCTCGTCGGGCGCCTGCCCGGCGGCCTCGGCATCACCACCATCATGGCCTGTACCTTCTTTGCCGCCATCTCGGGCTCCGGACCGGGAACCGTGGCCGCCATCGGCACCCTGATGATCCCGTCCATGGTGCGCAGCGGATACACTCCGTCCTATGCAGCCGCCTCGGCATCATCGGGCGGTACCATCGGCATCCTGCTGCCTCCGAGCAACCCGATGATCATCTTCGCCATTCTGGCCAACGTGTCCGTCACCGCCATGTTCACGGCGGGTATCGTGCCCGGTCTCATGGTGGCCGTGTTCATGACCACCATGGCCATGATCAAGGCGAAGATGGAAGGCGTCAAAACCGACACCGAGCAGCCGCCGTTCAACCTGAAAGTCTTCCTGAAGAGTCTTTCCAAAGGCGGCTTCGCCCTGGCCACGCCCTTCATCATCCTGGGGTCCATCTATTCCGGCATGGCCACGCCCGTCGAGGCGTCCGTCATCGCCATCGTCTGGGCCCTGTTCGTGGGCATCGTCATCAACAAGGCCCTGCGCTGGAAGCACATCAAGCTGTCCCTGTTGGAAGGGGCCATGCTCTGCGGCACGGTCCTGTTCATCGTGGGCGCGTCCACCCTGTTCGGAAAGATCCTGACCTACGAGCAGGCGCCGCTGCGCCTGGCGAACATGGTCCTCGGGGTCTCCAAGGACCCGGCCATCGTTCTGCTGATGATCGTGGCCATTCTGTACTTCCTGGGTATGTTCATGGAGACCCTGTCCACCATGATCATCCTGGCGCCGGTACTCCTGCCCATGATCACGGGCCTCGGCATCGACCCGATCCACTTCGGCGTGATCATGGTCATCACCAACGAGGTCGCCATGCTCACTCCGCCCCTGGGGGTGAACCTCTTTGTGGCCTCGCGGATCGCGAACCTGTCGGTGGAGAGGATCTCGGTGGCGGTTCTGCCGTATCTGCTCGTCCTGACGATAAGCATCATCATCGTCGTCTACTGCCCCTTCCTCAGCACATGGCTGCCGGCAGCCATCGGCGCTGGGCAATAATACGCAACCATCAATGATTACGACCGGCTCCGTCAGACTCTGGCGGAGCCGGTCTTGCGAGGTGGATCATGAAATATCTCACGCTGCATACCGGCGCGAAAATGCCCGCCCTCGGCCTGGGGACGTGGCAGGCGGCCAAGGGAGAAGTGGCCGCCGCCGTCACCGAGGCGCTGCGCATCGGCTACCGCCACATCGACTGCGCCCACGTCTACGGCAACGAGGCCGAAGTCGGCGAAGCCCTGGCCGCAACGTCGGTCCCACGCGAGGACCTCTGGATCACGTCCAAACTCTGGAACAACGCCCAGCGCCCGGAGGACGTCCGGCCCGCGCTGGAGCGCTCCCTCGGGGCGCTCGGCCTCGAGTATCTGGACCTCTACCTGGTCCACTGGCCCGTGCAGCTCTCGCACGCGGTCATGTTCCCGCAGTCCCCGGACGACCTCATCCCCTGGACCACGGAGCACGCGCTCGAGACCTGGGGGGCCCTGGAGGACTGCGTCCGGGCCGGGCTTGTGCGCCACCTGGGGACGTCCAACTTCAGCACGAAAAAGCTCCGGCCCCTGCTCGACAACGGCTCCGTCAAGCCCGCGGTCAGCCAGGTGGAGATGCATCCCTATCAGCAGCAGGACCGGATGCGCGAATTCTGCCGGGACAACGGCATGGCCGTCACCGGCTTCGCCCCCCTGGGTTCGAGACACCGCCCGGCCCACCAGCACCAGGAGGGCGAGCCGAGCCTGCTCGACCACCCGGATATCCTCGCCATGGCGGACAGGCTGGGCACCACCCCGGCATCGATACTGCTCGGCTGGGCCGTGACCCGGGGCACCTCGGTCATCCCCAAATCGACCAACCCGGAGAGGCTCCGGCAGAACCTCGCCGCCGCCGATCTCGAACTGGCCGCATCGGACATGGACGTCATTGCGGCCATGGACATGGGCTACCGTTTTCTCGACGGCTCTCATTGGATGATGGCGGGCTCCCCGTACACGCCCGAGAATCTCTGGGACGGAGAGTAGCCGTTTCCCTTCCCGCGTCCGCACGCCCCCGCCGAAGGCGCACAAAAGGTTCGGAAGCGTCCAGAGAACCCTTTCCGGAGGGTTCTCTGGCTGCCCCGGTGCGGTGCCCCGGTCCCGCCGGCAAATCCTCAGGACAGCGGATTCGGACCGCGCCCGAAAAGACGCGACCACGCGGGGGTGAGCCCCGGGACGGAGCGCATCAAGGGGCCGTTGGAGACGGCCGTCCGGCGAGGGGCCGCCGGAGGCATTCCCCCTGCCCTACTTCCGGCAGGGCACGCCGTGGGATTTGTAGATTTCGCCGAGTTGGCGGATGAGGACCTTGTTGTTGAACACGGCGTGGGCGCGTTCGACGGCGGCGGGAATGATGGTCCGGCGCAGGTCGTTGTCGGTCAGGGCGCGGCGGATGATTTCCGCCAGGGCGCGGGGGTCGTTGGACGGGCAGAGCAGGCCGGTCCGTTCGTGGGTGACGAGTTCGGGCACGCCGGAGACGTCGGTGGCGGCCACGGGCACGCCGGTGGCCATGGCTTCGGCGACGACGTTGGGGATGCCGTCGCGGTCTCCGTCCTTGGCCTTGCGGCAGCCCAGGGTGAAGCAGTCGGTGTGGTCCAGGAGTCTGATGACCTCGTCGTGGGTGATGGTGCCGGTGAGGGTGGTGACGTCGTCGAGGCCGAGGTCATGGACGAGGTGTTTGATCCTGCGGTTGAATTTGGCCTTGCCCTCGCCGACCAGGGTGTAGCGGAAGTCGAGTCCCTGGGCGCGCAGTTCGGCCAGGGCCTGGAGCACGGTGTCGATCCCCTTTTTTTCCACGAAGCGGGCCACGGTGAGGATGTTGTAGGGCGGTTTTGCCTCGGGGGCGCGGCCGTTGGGCGAGAAGAGGTCGAGGTTGATCCCGTGGTAGACGCAGTGGATGGGGTTGCCGTTGGCCACGTGTTCGCGGAGGTACTGTTCGTTGTAGCGGGTGCAGGTGACCACGAACCTGGCGCGTTCGACCTTGTCCATGATGCGCCGGGGGTCCTGGGTGTAGATGTCCTTGGCGTGGGCCGTGAAGGAGAATGGGACGTCGGCCAGGAAGGCGGCGTACATGGTCACTGTGGTCGGGGTGTGGGCGAAGTGGCCGTGCAGGTGGCCGAGGTCCACGCCGTCGTCGAGCACGGATTTCTGGACGATGTAGCCCGCCTGGAGCATGTGCTTGACCCAGGTGTGTTTCTTGGGGGCCAGGCGGAAGCGCTTCTTCATGATCTTGAGGCAGTCGAGGTAGCGGCCGGGCATGCGCAGGAAGAGGCGGATGTTGTGGTAGAGCAGCCGGGGCAGTCCCCAGATCATGGATTCGGGCAGGTAGGTGACCTTGGCCTTGATGCGCTTGATGGACTCGTGGGAGAAATTCTCGCGCGGGGCGCGCATGGAGTAGATGTGGATCTTGAAGCCCATCTCCTCGAGCAGTCGGATCTCGTTGGAGATGAAGGTCTCGGAAATGCGCGGGTACCCCTTGAGCACCATGCCCAGGGTCGTTCGTCCGTCGGGTGCGGGCATCAGCAGTTCTCGCGGAAGAATTGAAGGCGTTCGCGCATGACTTCGAGGCCGGTCATGGCGAAGGAGTCCAGGGCCGAGGAGTAGGGCGAGGGGTCTTCGAGCAGGGCGTTGATCTTGGCGCGCATGGTTTCGGGCGAGACCTGACCCCAGGGGATGTAGTCGCACAGTCCGCGGTCCTTGAAGACCTGGGCGCGGATGAGCTGTTCCCGGCGGGGGTTGTCGCGCGGGATGATCAGGGACGGCTTTTTCAGGGAAAGAATCTCGCACATGGTGTTGTAGCCGCCCATGGAGACCACCAGGTCGGACCGGGCCATGCGTTTCTCCATGTTGCGCACGAAGGGCTTGATCTGGACCTTGAGGGCGCGGGCGCGGTCGGCCAGTTCGTCGAGCCGTTCCGGGGAGAGGAACGGGCCGGTGATCATCAGGGTCTTGAAGTCCACGGTGCCGTTGGTCTCGAGCATCTTGAGGTAGGTGTCGAGGACCACGTAGCCGTCGCCGCCGCCGCCGATGGTGACGATGACCTGCTTGTGCTTGCGCCGGGTCCTGCGGGTGCTCGGCACGAAGCGCGGGATGTAGCCGGTGAACACGGTCTTGGCGGCGATGTCTTCCGGGAAGGCGTACTCCACGATGGGGTCGTACATGGCCTTGGAGCCGTAGACCCAGATCTCGGAGTAGAGGTCGCGCAGGACATCGGGAAATTTCTTGCGCGCCCAGTCGGCGCGGGTGGACTCGGCGTCGTCGAGGATGTCGCGCAGCCCGAGGACCACGCGGGAGCAGGGCAGGTGCTTGCGCATCCACTTGAGGGTGGGCAGGACCTCGCTCTTGAGGCCGGTGGGAACCTTGTCCACGATGAGCAGGTCCGGCTTGAAGCTCTTGGCCGTGGCCGAAATGATGTTGGTGCGGATGGAGATGGCGATCTTGGGATCGACCTTGATGGAATGGGGCATGTAGACCATGTTGGTCTTCTTGATCATGCCGGGAATGCGCACGAAGTCGATGCCCCTGGGCATGGTGTACCGGCCGACGATGGGCGAGCCGGTGACGATGAGGATGTTGACCTCGGGCCCCACCAGGTTACGGGCGATGGCCATGGTGCGGCGGATGTGTCCCAGACCGTAGGTGTCGTGGGAGTACATCAGGATATTGTAGGCTTTCGATTCCATCGGGTTTCCGCGTGTCACAAAAAAGGCCGGACAGTCCATCTTCTCCGGCACGTGATCACAGTATAGGCTTGCGTGGATTCTGTCCAGAACCGGGCCGGGGCAATGGCGGATTTCCCGGCCTCACCGGGGGGCGACGTCGGCGTTGACGTCCAGGCAGATGCCGGGATCGAAGTCCGGGGCGGCGGCGCGGGCGCCTTCGAGGTTGGCGGCGTAGAGCGCGTTGCCGGGCCGGGATTCCAGGGCGCGTTCAAAGCGGCGAACGGCCTCGGCCGAGTCGCCGCGCCGCCAGGCCAGCACGCCGAGGTTGTTCTCGCCGCACGGATGCCCGGGGGCGGCGGTCATGGCCCGCTCGAAGGCGGTCAGCGAGGCGTCGTCGTCGGCCACCACCGCGTACTGGACGCCCTCCACCAGGGCGGACTGGCCCGCGGACAGGCGCACGTGGTCCAGCCCCCGGCAGGGGCAGCGCTTCTTGGTGCAGGGCGGGTAGCCCTCGTAGAGGCGCACCTCGTCCATGACGTTGCCCAGGACCGTCTTGTCGCCGGGGCAACGGAAGACCGTGCCGTCGGGCTCCATGCGCAGCAGGGTGCGGCCCGCCGAGCAGGGCAGCCCCTCGAAGTTGAAGGCCACCTTTTTGCCCTGCTCCGGGTGATCGGCGAAGATCGCCCTGCCCCGCTCGCCGTAGGCCTCGGGGTAGCGCCGTCCCTCGAAGGTCCCCCGGAAGGGGCGCGGTGTGATGGCGATGCCGTGTGCGGCGAAGAAGGCCACGTCGTCGTGGAAACGGGCCTCCAGGGTGGGGTGGACCACGTAGTTGACGATCAGGGCGAACCCCTTGTCCAGGAGCAGGCGGGCGTTCCCGATGAAGGCGTCCACGCCCTTGACCCGCTCGCGCTCCTCTATGTGCAGGGCCACGTAGAGGTTGTGGACCCGCGCCGGGTCGATGCGCGCGGCGAAGTCCCGGATCTTCGAGGACGCGGACAGGTTGGTGTCGATGCCGATGACGTGGGTCTCGGTCAGGGTGGCGCAGATGTCGTTGATGCCGGGGTAGATGAACGGCTCGCCGCCCGTCAGGCCGACCTTCCAGGTCCGGCCCGTGCCGTCGAGGAACGCCTTGATGCGGCGGGCGTCCAGGGTCTCGGTCACCGGGGTGTTGTCGTGGGGGAAATAGCAGTATTCACAGCGGAAATTACATTTCCGCGTCATGTTCCAGATCAGGGTGTTGCAGGGGACGTTCATGCTCGCGTGGCCTCCGTGCATGTCCTGCCACATTGTCCGTGAAAATACCAGCGGAGGGAGTGGCTTTTATTGTCGAGCTCTGTTACAACAATCGTCCCATGACAAAAAACCCGATGGACAGCCTGCTGCGCGAACTGGACGCCTGGAAGGACGCGGACAAGACCGCCGAATTCTGGTGGCGCGACGACGACGCGGCCGAACCCGCCGTGGAACTGGACCGGCTCATGCGCCTGTCCGATCGCTTCGCCGTGCCCTGCGGCCTGGCCACGATCCCGGCCAGGGCGGGCGAGCCCCTGCGCAAGACCGTGACCCACGCCCACCACGTCTGGATTCTGCAACACGGCTACGCCCACAAGAATCACGCCCCGTCGGGCGCCGGGGCGTGGGAACTGGGCAACCACCGGCCCAAGTCCGTGGTCCTGGACGAACTTCGCCTGGGCATGGGCAAGCTGACCCAGCTGTTCAAGGGGCGGTTCGTGCCCGCCCTGGTGCCGCCGTGGAACCGCATCGACCCGGAACTGCTGCCCTACCTGCCGGTCATGGGCTACCGGGGACTGTCCGCCAGCTACAAGAAGCACCGTTCCGCTCCGCCCGCCGACCTGCGCGTGGCCGACGCCCACTGCGACGTGCTCCACTGGAAGGACAAGCCGAACGTGCGCTTCGCCGGTACGGAGAAGTGTGTGAAATTGCTGGTGGACCACCTGCGCGACAAGCGCACGCGCGAGGCCGACGCCTCGGAGCCCACCTGTCTGCTGACCCACCACATGGCCATGGACCCCGAGGCCTGGGGTTTTGTGGAGGCGCTCTTCGAGGCGACCACGGCCCATCCGGCCGCTTCCTGGGTTTCCCCGGCCGCCATCTGGCCCGCCAAGGGCTGATTTCCCCCGAAAACGCCCGTTCAGTAGAGCTTGAGCAGGTTTCTGCTTGCACACGACGAACGAACGATCTACCGTCCCTTTCGAACCATTTCCCAGAGGATTGCCATGACCGCTATACTGCGCCCGATGAAGGCGGCGGACATCGACGCCGTCTGCACGCTTCTGCACGAGAACATGAACCCGAACTTCACCGCTCGGCGTTGGAGGGCGTTGTTCACCCCGACCTGGTGCGGGGAGAAGCACGACATGGGCATCGTGGCCGAGGACAACGGCCGCATCGTGGGCGTGCACGGGCACGTCTGCTCCTACCGGGTCATCGACGGCCACCGCGAACGATTCCGCAATTTTTCCTCCTGGTACATCCTCAAGGACTACCGCCGCCAGGGGCTGGGCTCGGCCATGGTCGAGATGGCCTCCGCCGACCCCGAGGTGACCTGCACGGTCTTTTCCCTGTCCCCCAAGCAGACCGCGTTCTTCAAGACCCTGGGCATGAGCGTGCTCGAGGAGGAACGGCTGCTGTGGCGGCGCACCGGCAAGGAGTACGACAACCTCGAACTGGTCTCGGACCCGGCCAAGATCCGGCAGTGCTGCGACCAGGGCGACATCCGCGTCTTCGACGACCACCACGAGCTGCCGGTCATCCCGGTCCTGGTCATGACCCGCTGCACCCAGTGCCTGCTCTTCCTGTCCAGGGCCGTGAAACACGGCGGCGTGGTCTACTACGACGTGCTCTACCGCTCCAACCCGACCCTGTTCACCGACAGGATCCAGGACATCGCCGAGGCCCTGCTGCCCGACGACGAGTGCGTCCTGGCCGCGGACCGGCGGTTCACGAACCACGACGCAGGGGGCGAGGTGGAGATCATCAAGTCGCCGCGCTTCTTCAAGTCCGCCCGGGTGCAGCCCAAGGACATCGACCTGGCCTACTCCGAGATTTCCCTGCTCGGGCTCAAGCTCGACTAGGACCGCCCTTGCCCAAAACCGCCCGGCAGGGTAGTGAGCGGGCATGAGCGAAGAAAAAAACCCTTCCCCGGCCCTGGAAGCGCCCGCGGGCGACGTCACCCCCCTGACGCTCAGCCTGGTGGGCACGCTCCTCGCCCGCTCCCGGCAGAGCCCGCGCAAGCGCATGCTCCAGAAGCTGCACAAGTCCCTGGACGCCACGGCGCACCGCATGTTCAACGCCATGCAGCCCGGCACCTACGTCATGCCGCACCGGCACCTCGATCCGGCCAAGGACGAGACCGTCCTGGTCATGGCCGGATCCATGCTCTTCATCCGCTTCACGGACGACGGCGAGATCGCCGAGCAGATCCTGCTCCAGCCCGGCACCGAGACCTTCGGCGTGGACGTGGCCCCGCACGTCTACCACACCTACGTGCCGCTCAAGCCGGACACCCTGGTCTTCGAGTGCAAGACCGGCCCCTACGCCCCGGAGTCGGACAAGGACGTGCCGGACTGGGCCCCGCGCGAAGGCACCCCCGAGGCCGAGCCCTATCTCCTCAAGCTGCTCAAGGCCCTGGCCGCCAAGGCCGAGGCCGAGGCCGAAGCCTCCAGGGCGGAGCGCGGCGACGAGCCGGACCAGTAGGCGCGAACCGGCCTTGCCGCCGGACACCGAATACAGTACACCGGGGAAGTTTTTCCCGTAAGGAGACCCCCCGTGAACACCCGCGCCCTTCGCGCCGACGTCCTGCTCTTCCTCACCGCAGCCATCTGGGGCCTGGCCTTCGTGGCCCAGCGCGTGGGCATGGAGCACGTCGGCCCCCTGACCTTCAACGGCATCCGCTTCGCCCTCGGGGCCCTGGCC
Organism: Pseudodesulfovibrio mercurii; assembly: GCF_000189295.2. NCBI lineage: Bacteria > Pseudomonadati > Thermodesulfobacteriota > Desulfovibrionia > Desulfovibrionales > Desulfovibrionaceae > Pseudodesulfovibrio > Pseudodesulfovibrio mercurii. The sequence goes on from NC_016803.1 coordinate 2,264,588, forward strand.
CTGGTCCCGCTCACCCTGGCCCTGGAGAAACGGCGCACGCCGGGCTTTGCCGGCGCGGACAGGCGGCGCATGGCCATCGGCGGCGGGATGCTCGGCCTGGCCCTGTTCATCGGGGCCTCCCTGCAACAGATCGGCCTGGCCGGTCCGCAGCTGGCCGGGTTCGGCCTGGAGGCGTCCACCGCGGGCAAGGCCGGGTTCATCACCGGGCTCTACGTGGTCCTGGTGCCCATCTTCGGCCTGCTCCTGGCCCAGCGTCCGGGCTGGGGCACCTGGGTCGGCGCGGCCCTGGCCGTGGTCGGCATGTACCTGCTGTCCGTGACCTCCGACCTGACCATCTCCTTCGGCGACCTGCTGGTCTTCATCGGCGCGTTCTTCTGGGCGGGGCACGTGCTCCTGGTGGGCAAGCTCTCGCCCGGCCTGGACGCGGTGGACGCCATCAAGCTGTCCACCATCCAGTTCGCGGCCTGCGCGGTCCTGTCGCTTGTCGGCGCGCTGCTCACCGAGGAGATCACCCTGCCGGGCATCGTCGGGGCGGGACCGGCCATCGCCTACGGCGGTCTCATGTCCGTGGGCGTGGCCTACACCCTCCAGGTGGTCGCCCAGCGCGACGCCCAGCCCGCCCACGCGGCCATCATCCTCAGCCTGGAATCGGTCTTCGCGGCCATCGGCGGCTGGATCATGCTCGGGGAGGTCCTGACCACCCGGGGCCTGGTCGGCTGCGGCCTGATGCTCGGCGGCATGCTCCTCAGCCAGCTCAAGCCCTAGGACCTAATCAGACCGGGAAAAGAGGAAGGCCGCCCCGAGGGACGGCCTTCCGCTTTTTCATCGCCTAGGCGTTTTTCTGGAACGCCTCCCAGTCGGCCAGGAAGGTGGCCAGCCCCTTGTCCGTCAGGGGATGCTGCATCAGCTGCATGATCGTGGAGTACGGCAGGGTGATGACGTCCGCGCCGATCAGCCCGGCCTCGAGCACGTGCATGGGGTGGCGCACCGAGGCCACCAGGATTTTGGTCTCGAAGGCATAGTTGTCGAACATGGTCCGCATCTGCTCCACGGCCTGCATGCCGGACTGGCTGAGGCCGTCGAGCCGCCCCACGAAGGGGGACACGTAGGTGGCCCCGAGCTTGGCCGCCAGCAGGGCCTGGGTAGGTGAAAAGACCAGGGTCACGTTGGTCTTGATGCCCCGCTCGGTCAGCTCCCGGAGGGCCTTGAGCCCCTCGGGGATCATGGGGATCTTGACCACCACGTTGGTGCCGAAGGAGACCAGGTCCTTGGCCTCCTTGATCATCTCCTCGTGATTGGTGGCGATGACCTCCAGCGAGACCGGACCGTCCACCAGGTCGCAGATGAGCGCGGCCTGTTTGCGCCAGTCGCCGCCCTCGCGGGACATGAGGGTGGGATTGGTGGTCACGCCGTCGAGCAGGCCGAGCTCGCCCACTTCGCGGATCTGGTCCAGGTTGGCGGTGTCGAGAAAGAATTGCATGGTTCCTCCTAGGGGTCGGACAGGATGCTCCGGTGTTGTTGGAACGGGCATAACATAAACAAAATAAAGTGGAAACCTCCGGCACACGTTTTCAGCCAGTGCGCATTCTCCTTCCCCCCAGGCCCGCTTTCGTTTACATAGGCTCAATGACCAAGATGAAACCCGTGCACATCGTCGGGCTGCCGCCCGGCTCCCTCACCCCGACCGGGTCCGCAGCCGCGGCCCTGGCCGAAGCCGACCTGGTGGTGGGCGGCAAGCGGCTGCTCGCGGCCTGCCCGGACAGCCTGATCCCGGCCCATGCCCACCGGCTGGCCATCGCCGGGTCCCTCGCGCCGGTCATTGAGACCATCCGCAAGGCCGCGCGCAAGGGGCGCAGGGTGGTGGTCCTGGCCGACGGCGATCCGCTCTTCTTCGGCATCGGCAAGCGGCTGGGCGAGGAACTGGGGCGCGAGAACCTGTTGGTCGACCCGAGCCTGTCCACGGTGCAGCTGGCCGCGGCCCGGCTGGCCCTGCCCTGGCAGGACATGGACTTCGTCTCCCTGCACGGGCGCGACGACTACGCGCCGCTCTACGCCGCCCTGGTTCGCGCGGACCTGATCGCGGTCTTCACCGACGCGGTAAACACCCCCGCCGAGGTGGCCCGCGCCCTGCTCGAACGCGGCGCGGACTGCTTCTCCATGACCGTGCTCGAAAACCTGGGCGCGCCGGACGAACAGATCCGGCCCCTGGCCCTGTGGGAGACCTGGGGCATGGAGTTCTCGCCGCTCAACCTGGTGGTCCTGGAACGGCAGTACCCCCCGGAGATTCCCCTGTCCCTGGGCATCCCGGACCATTTCTACCTGCATCAGAAGAATTTGATCACCAAGCTGCCCGTGCGCGCGGCCGGGCTGGCCCACCTGGGCGTGGCCCCGGACTCCACGGTCTGGGACCTGGGCGCTGGCTGCGGGTCGGTGTCCATCGAGGCCTCGCACCTGGCGCGGCGCGGGCGGGTCTTCGCCGTGGAGCGGAACAAGACGCGGGCGGCCATGATCCGCGAGAACATCCGGCGCACCGGGGCATGGCTGGTGGACGTGGTCCTCGGCGACATGCCCGAGGCCCTGCACGGGCTGCCCGAGCCGGACCGCATCTTCATTGGCGGGGGACTGGGCGGGGAATCCAACCAGGACAACGCCCTGCTCGACGAGGCCTGCCGCAGGCTCCGGCCGCGCGGCCGCATCGTGGTCCACTGCATCCTGCTCGACTCCCTGCACACGGCCAAGGACCACTTCCAGGCCCAGGGGTGGCACTTCGGCGTGACCCAACTCCAGGCCTCGGCCACGGACTCCCTGGCCGGAGACCTGCGCTTCAAGGCGCAGAACCCCGTTTTCGTGCTCTGGGCCGAGAAGCCCTAGGGGATTTTCACCCCGGGCCCCTCAAGCAGGCGGTGGGCCGGGCCGCAGTATTCCCGGACCAGCCGGTCGTAGGTCCCGTCCCCTCGGATGGCCGCCAGCCCCTTGTCGAAGCGAACCAGGAGCGCCTCCGCGCCGGGGTAGGCCCTGGAGACCATGAGGTGCTGCGGGTTGAGATTCCACGGCGTGGGGGTGGAGGCGAAACGGTCGGCCTGGGAGGGGAAGATGCGGTTGATCAGGGTCCAGCCCACCAGTTCGTCCTCGGCGAACAGGGTGGCGCGCAGCTCCCAGAGCCGGCGCACGCCCGATGCCTCGCCCGGCGCATAGTCCACCATCAGCCCTTTTTCCTTGAAGATTTCCTCGTAATAATGGCCCGATGTCCCGGCGATGAGGCGGCCGCGCAGATCGTCCAGCGAGGTGAAGTCGAAGGCGCCGAGCCGCCCCTTGAGGTAGAAGAAGACGTTGCGGCAGGTCCAGATGGGGTCGCTGAACAGGGCGTAGGCCGCGCGCGCGTCCGTGCGGCCGTAGGGGTAGGCCGCGAAGGCCTCGCCCTCGCGGACCATCAGGGCGCAGCGACGCCAGGGGCGGTACAGGATTTCGGTCTCCACCCCGACACGGGCGAAGGCGGCCCGGACGACCTCGGTCAGCAGGCCGGGGCGTTCCCCCCTGGTTATGACGTAGGGCGGGTATTCGTCGGTCACCAGGATGACCGGCCCCCCGGCCCGGACCGCGCCGGGGACCGCGAGCACGGCGAGGACCGCGAGGAGCATGGCCGCGAACGCGGACGCGAGGGACGGCCGGAGCGGGGCGAGGAGCGCGGGAAGGGGGACGGATAACCGGAACATGGCTCACGCTAGCACGCGCGCCCGGTTTTTGCCGCAACTTTTTCACCCCTCCCGGCATCTCGGTGGTGGCGGCTCCGGGACGCATGTATTACCGTGCCCCCATGTCCATCGACAGCCATGCCGATCGCCCCGCCGCACGCCCCGCAAGCGGCCCCCCGCCGCGCACCCCGGTCCGGGCCCTGGTCTCCTGGGCCCTGTACGACTGGGCCAACTCCGGGTTCGCCGCTCTGGTCCAGACCTTCGTCTTCGCGGCCTATTTCGCCAGGGCCGTGGCCGAAAACGAGACCCTGGGCACGGCCTGGTGGGGGAACATGATGGGCGTGGCCGGGCTGGTCATCGGCCTGGGCGGCCCCCTGCTCGGGGCCGTGGCCGACCGCGCCGGGCGGCGCAAGCCGTGGCTGGCCGCCTTCACCGCCCTGTGCATCGCGGCCACGGCGCTGCTGTGGTGCGTCCGGCCGGACCCGGTCTGGGTCTGGCCCGCCCTGCTCCTGGCCGGGATCGGGACCATCGGCAGCGAGTACGCCATGATCTTCTACAACGCCATGCTCCCGGACCTGGCCGACAAGGCGCGCATCGGCCGCTGGTCGGGCTGGGGCTGGGGGCTGGGCTACGCGGGCGGCCTGGTCCTGCTCATCCTGGCCCTGTACGGCCTGGTCCAGCCGCCGGGCTGGTTCGGCATCCCGCGCGAGGAGGCCCTGAACGTGCGCGCGGTCATGCCCCTTACCGCCCTGTGGTACCTGGTCTTCTGTCTGCCGCTCTTCCTGTTCACCCCGGACGCGCCGTCCGCGCGCCTCCCGCTGGGCCGGGCCGTGGCCGGGGCCGTGACCCAGCTGCGCGGCTCCCTCCGGGACCTGCGCAACCACCGGCACATAGCCCTGTTCCTGCTGGCGCGCATGTTCTACAACGACGGGCTGACGACCATGTTCGCCTTCGGCGGCATCTACGCGGCCGCCGCCTTCGGCATGGATTCGAGCGAGGTCATCGTCTTCGGCATCGGCCTGAACGTCACGGCCGGGCTGGGCGCGGCCTCCTTCGCCTGGCTGGACGACCGGGTCGGGCCGAGGCGGACCATCCTCCTGTCCCTGATCGGGCTGACCGTGCCGGGCGCGGCCATCCTGGTGGTGAAAAGCAAGACCCTGTTCTGGATTTTCGGGCTGGCCATCGGTATATTCGTGGGGCCGGTCCAGGCGTCGAGCCGGTCCTGGCTGGCCCACGCGGCCCCGGCCGAGGCGCGCACCCAGATGTTCGGGCTCATGGCCCTGTCGGGCAAGCTGACCTCGTTCCTCGGGCCGTTCCTGGTGGGCTGGCTGACCCTGGCCACGGGCAGCCAGCGGCTGGGCATGTCCGCCGTGGTCGGGCTGTTCGTCATCGGGCTCGCGGGCATGCTCTTCGTGCCCGAGGCGACCCGCGACCGGGCGTGACCGGGCCTGACGCCATCGGGGCCGGGCGAGAACAACAAGGAGTGCATCATGTCGGATTTCCGTTTCGAGTTGACCGACGGGGAAAAAGGATATCTCAAGGAGCTGGTGGTCCAGTCCATCGCCTCTGGCCTGGGCCTGGGCGACGGCCCGTCCGGACCGCCCGCGCCGCCTTCCGACAAGCTGCGCGAGCACCTGGGCGCCTTCGTCACCCTCAAGCTCCACGGCCGGCTGCGCGGCTGCATCGGCAACGTCCAGGGATCGGGCGAACTGTACCGCACGGTCTGGGAGATGGCCCGGTCCGCCGCCTTCCGCGACCCGCGCTTCCCGGCCCTGACCGAGGACGAGTTCCCCGAGCTGGAATACGAAATCTCCATCCTCAGCCCCATCGAGCCGTGCCCGGACCCGGCCCTGGTGGAGGTCGGCCGCCACGGCCTGATCATGAGCCGGGGCATGCAGTCCGGCCTGCTCCTGCCCCAGGTGCCGGTGGAGTGGCACTGGAACCGCGAGACCTTCCTGGCCCAGACCTGCCTCAAGGCCGGTCTGCCGTCCAACGCCTGGCGGGACCCGGACACGTCGATCTTCTGGTTCGAGGCCGAGGTCTTCTAGTCAATTGTGAAATGCAGAGAAATCTCCTATCGACAGGGGTACTTATTATCGTGTATAGATTAGTTCCATGAATGTGCGGCCCAGTATCGGGCCGCACCGGAGCGCAGCCAGCCCGAAGGCAGGACAACCATGCCCGACAAGGCCCAAAAAGAGACGACCGCCAGCATCGCCCCCGCAGAGACCAAGGTCCTGACCATGCCGGGCGTGCAGCTGCGCGTCTCCCTGGGCAAGGATGTGGTCATCCGCGTGCCGGGTGCGGACCACTCCTACCGGGGCCGCATCGTGGGCTTCGACCCCTACGACTACCTCATCGCCTCGGTCCGGCTGCCCGGCCGCATCCGCAGGCAGCTGGCCCTGGGCGGCCAGATGATCGTCAAGTACATCCACCAGGGCACGATCTACGGATTCCGGACCACCGCGTACAACACCGTCACCTCGCCCACCTCCCTGGTCTTCTTCGCCTATCCGTCGGTCATCGAAAAAGTGGAGCTGCGCCGCGACACCCGGACCGAGTGCAACATCGACGGGGCGCTCCAGGCCGAGAACGGCGAGTACGAATGCCTGATCGTCAACATCAGCGCCACCGGGTGCAAGGTCTCGGTCCGCGCCCGGGCGCGGGACCCCATCGCCCGGCTCAAGGTGGGCGACACCCTGGTGGCCATCGTCAACCTGGGCACCGAGGGCACCCTCAAGCTGCCCATCGTGGTCCGCAACATCCAACGGGAACAGGGCCTGCACACCATCGGGGCCATGTTCCTCGACCTGAACGAGGCGGAAGAGGAACGTATAGGCAACTACCTGAAGAGAATGCGCAGACTGACGCGCCAACCGACCGGACCTGCGACATGATCAAAAAAATCCCCATCGAAGAGCTCAAGCCCGGCATGGAAGTGGTCCGTGTGGCCGACGACCTCTGGCACCACCTGCCCTACCTGTACGCCGAACCCGGCATCATCGAATCCGAGGAGGAGGTGGCCCGGCTCAGGGAGCTGGGCTACCGGGAAACCTTCGTGGCCACGGACGAGGCCGCGGGCAAGACCGACGAGGCCCACCTGGAACAGCTCCTGGCCGAACCCAGGCTTGACCGCGAACGGCCCGTGCGCACCCCCTTCGGGGAGGCCATCTCCTCGGCCATGGTCACCTACGAGGACGCCATGGCCCACGCCATGCAGATCGTCCAGGACGCCAAGCTCGGTCGCAAGATGGACTTCGCCACCTCGCTGGAGACGGCCAGCGCCATCGTGGAGTCGGCCGTGTCGAACCCGGACACCCTGGTCTGCCTGGCCAAGCTGTCCGAGTTCGACGACTACACCTACACCCACTGCATCAACGTGGCCGCCATCAGCGTGGTCTTCGGCGAGTATATCGGCATGTCCCGCGAGGAGCTGGTCCTGCTCGGCGTGGCCGGGATGATGCACGACCTGGGCAAGACCACGGTCCCGGCCCGGATCATCAACAAGCCCGGCCCCCTGACCCGGCCCGAGCGCGACGAGGTCCGCCGCCACCCCGAGTACGGCTGCGACATCCTCCAGCGCAACAGCGACATCCCGGCCAAGGTCCTGCGCGCGGTCATGCACCATCACGAGCGGCACAACGGCTCGGGCTACCCCGCCGGAATGACCCGCAAGGACATCCCGGCCTTCGCCCGCATCCTCAGCCTGGCCGACGTGTACGACGCCCTGACCTCGGACCGCTGCTACAAGAACGCCATCCTGCCCAACAAGGCTCTGGGCATCATGTACGGCATGCGCGACCAGGACTTCGACCCCACCGAGGTCCAGCTGTTCATCAAGTGCCTGGGCATCTTCCCGGCGGGCAGCTTCGTGCGCCTGAACACCGGCGAGTACGCCCTGGTCTTCGAGACCAACTCGCGCGAGCCGCTGAACCCGAAGATCCGGATCATAATGGACCGCGAGATGAAGCCCATCCGCACCCGTGACGTGGACCTGACCGCCCCGGACGGGGGGGACGGGCCCATCGAGATCCTGGAATGCGCCGATCCCTCGGCCTACCGCAAGAACCTGATGAACTACCTGACCGCCCGCTGACCCGCGCCCGCCGGAGAGACCCGATGCTGGACATGAACATATGGCTTGGCGTGATCGTGCTGACGATCCTGCTCTACGGGCTCAAGTGGTGGCACGGCCGGGGCCGCAAGGTGAAGGTCTACCGGGTCTCGCCCGAATCCCTGAAGCGGGCCAAGGAGGTGGTCGTGCCCGTCCTGGCCCTGGTGGAGGACGGCGAGAGCTTCCCCTTGGACGAGCAGCGGCTGGTCCACTCCAAGGAGGACGTCAAGAGCGCGGCCAAGATCATGGCCTACTACTTCTGGAAGAAACGCCGCCAGGAGGAGCTGGCCCGGATCAAGCACTGCTTCGTGGCCCTGTCCCGGTTCCAGGACGCCTCCCTGGACCTGGAGGCCCAGGAGCGGCGGTCCGCCCGCGAACGCGCCCGGCTCGAACGCGAGATCAACTTCTACCTGACCCACTCGCCCTTCAGCGCCCGGCGCTCCTAGACCTCAGCCCGCCGAATCAACAACGACCCGCTGCGCGCCTAGGCGTTCTCGGGCTTGTCGCCCCGAATCTCGGCGAAGCGCGCCTTGAGCCGACCCAGGATGTGGTCGTACCCCTCGGGCGTGTGCGGGATCAGGCAGGTGGTGCAGTCCTTGACCCCGGAATCCAGGATCACGTAGTTGCCGCCGCACTCCTCGAAGAAGTAGAGCGGGCAGAAGCAGAACAGGCAGTTGAACCGCTCCGGCCGTTTGGTCTTGTGGCAGGGGAAGTACTCGCAGTCCGTGTTGCAGAAGAATCGATGGCTGTTTTTCATGTCAGCGGAACTGTACCTGCTTGACGGGCGGCTCGCAATCCTCGTCCCCGGGAAACTCGGCAAAGGGGAAGGGCCGCCGGTTGTCGTTCAGGGTGGCGTAGCGCATGATCCGGTAGCCGTACTGCGACAGGCCGTTGCACCAGCGCCTGAGGGGCTCGCTGCGCTTCTTCACCGCCAGCAGGTAGCCGTACTGGAACAGGGTGGCCACCTCGACGATCAGGGTCAGGACCTCGAAGAAGATGAGGCAGACCAGGGTGACGATGCAGCGCTTCAGGATCTCGCTCCGCTTCACGGTGGTGGCGCGGGTTTCCGTGGACATATGGTTTCCTCCGGTTGCGGTTCTCCGGCCCAGCCTAGCCCATCCCGGCCGTTTCGCGCAACCTGGCCCGTCCTAGGCCCCCAGCCACTTGACCCACAGCTTGCGGGTGCGGGGGCCGTCGAACTCGCAGAAGTAAATTTTCTGCCACGTCCCGAGCCGGACCTCCCCGCCCTCGACGATGACCAGCTGATCGCAGCCGAACATGGATGACTTGATGTGCGCGTCCGAGTTGCCCTCGGCGTGGCGGTAGTCGCCCTGGCGCGGGACCAGCTTGCGCAGGTTGACCACGATGTCCCGGACCACGTCCGGGTCGGCCCCCTCGTTGATGGTCACGGCCCCGGTGGTGTGCGGGCAGTAGAGCAGCAACGCCCCGTCGGACCATCCGTTCTCGCGGATCGCCCGGCGCACGGCCGGGGTGATGTCCAGCAGCTCCTCGCGGTCGTGGGTGCGGATTTCCAACGTGTCCATGGCGTCCTCCCCCGCGTTAGGCGCGGTACATGTGCTTGAAGCGCTCGTCGTAGAGCAGCGAGCGGGCCGTGCCCGCGTCCTCGCGCCCCTGGCCGGGCAGGACCAGGAACACGGTCTGGCGGGTGAAGCCGTTTTCGCGCGCGGCCTGGGCCAGCGCGCCCAGCTCGGTCTCCACGACCTTCTCGTCCGGCCAGCCCACGCGGCAGGCCATGACCACCAGGGTGGCCGCGTCCAGCCCCCCGGCCAGCAGCTCCCGCTGCACGCCCTCGGGGTCGCCCGCCGACAGATAGATGCACATGGCCGCGCCGTGGGCCGCAAGCCCGCGCAACGCCTCGCCCTCGGGCACCGGCGTCTTGCCCGCCATGCGGGTGAAGATCAGGGTCTGGGTGACCTCGGGCACGGTGTACGACCGTTTGGCCGCGGCAGCCGCCGCGAACCCGGCGGTCACGCCCGGCACCACCTCGTAGGAAATTCCGGCCGCGTCCAGCAGGGCCATCTGCTCGCGGATGGCCCCGAACAGCGACGGGTCGCCCGTGTGCACCCTGGCCACCGTGCCGCCCGAGGCCACGGTCTCGGCCATGAGCTCGTGCGTTTCCGCCAGGGTCATGGGCGCGGAATCGGCAACCCGCGCGCCGGGCTTGGCCCCGGCCACCACCTCGACGGGCACCAGGGACCCGGCATAGAGCACCAGGTCGACCTGCCCGATGAGCCGCCGCCCCTTGACGGTCAGCAACTCCGGGTCGCCCGGCCCGGCCCCGATGAAATACACGTCCGCCATCACAGCACCTTGTTCATGAAGTCCGGGTTCCGGCGCAGGCCGTTGACAGCGATGAGCGCGCACGCCTCGGCGTCCGAGGCCGCGTTGTGGTGGTTCAGCTCGATGCCCAGGTATTCGCACACGTTGGGCAGCTTGTTGCACGAAAGCTCCCAGGTCTTGCGGGCCAGCTGCACCGTGCACAGGAACGGCTGCTCCGGCGCGGTCCAGCCGGACTCCTTGCAGCAGGTGTGCAGGACCGACTTGTCAAAGGCCGCGTTGTGCGCCACCAGGAAGTCCGCGCCCCGGAAATGGACCTCCAGCTCGGGCCACAGATCCCCGAAACTCGGCTCGTTGCACACGTCCTCCCAATGGATGCCGTGCACACGCACGCAGAACGGATTGAACCTGGCCCTGGGCGGACGGATCAGTCGATAGTCCCGGGCCACGATCTCGCCCCGGTCCACCACCACGATGCCCAATGCACAAGCCGAATCCCGCTTGGGATCCGCCGTCTCGAAATCAATGGCCACAAACCGCACGTCGTCCAATGTGGGCATAAAGCGCCTCCGGCGGCCGGGGGAAGGGGGAAGGGAAACCCTTTGAAAAGGGCTTTCCCTTCCCCCTCCCCCCGGACCCCCATCCCCCTTCCCTTCCTAAACTTTTTAGCGCGCCTTCGGCGGGGAAGGAACTCGGGAATGGGTTCAATCTTATCAGGTTGCTCCAAAAATATCGTTCATGCCGCTCCCTCCCCGCGCCCGCACGCACTTGCCGAAGGCACACAAAAAGTTTGAAAGGGGGGTCCAGGGGGGAAACTTTTTCAAAAGTTTCCCCCCTGGCCGCCGGAGGCATTCTTCTCTAAAAGCCTTCTTCCAGCGGCGGCCAGACGAGGGCCTGGGTGTCGGTGTCCACGTCGGCCACGGGTTGCAGGGCCAGGTTTCGGCTGGCCGGCTTGAGGTGCACGAACCGACCGCGCATTTCCAGGCGGCCTTCGGCCAGCCATTGCAGGGCCTGGGGGTAGATGCGGTGTTCCAGCCCGAGGATGCGCGCCCCCAGCGCGTCGCCGTCCTCGCCCGTCAGGCACGGCACGGCTGCCTGGATGATGACCGGGCCGTGGTCCATCTGTTCGTCCACGAAGTGCACGGTGCAGCCGGAGATCTTGACCCCGTAGTTCACGGCGTCGGCCTGGCCGTGCACGCCCGGGAAGCTCGGCAGCAGGGCCGGATGGATGTTGACCACGCGGCCCCGGAACGTCTCCAGGAAGACCGGGGTGACGATGCGCATGAACCCGGCCATGGCCACCACGCCGGTCTCGTTCACGCCGGACTCGCGGATGGCCCGGACCATCTCCTCGTCGAAGGCCTCGCGGGAGGGAAACTCCGTGTGCAGCAGCACGCGGGTGGGGATGTTGTGGTTGCGCGCCCTGGTCAGGCCGAAGGCGTCCGCCCTGTTGGACACGACCACCTTGATCTCGGCGTCGAGCATGCCCGCTTCGATGCGATCGATGATGGATTGCAGGTTGGACCCGCCCCCGGACACGAGGACGGCGATGGGCATTGCCATGGATGCTCCCTTGGATGGTTGAAGACGGCGGGGTCGGCCCCGCCCCCGAATTTGGCCCAAAGCGCGCGCTTTTTCAAGGCCGGATTTCCCCCGGCCGGGCTGCGGCGGGCCGACCAACGCGTTCGGGTATTAAATAGGTGGCAAAAAAAATCATGATACGATACGGATTACCATTAGCGACAACAAGAGGCGTTCCTTCCCGGCCCGGCGTCGGCGCGAACCCGCCTCGCATACACAAGGAGATTTTCCATGGCAGGCAAATTCGAACGGAAACAGGCCAAGGACGGACAGTGGATGTTCAATCTCAAGGCGGGCAACAGCCAGGTCATCCTGACCAGCGAGCTCTACACCACCAAGGCGGCCTGCGACAACGGCATCGCCAGCGTACAGAAGAACAGCCCGCTGGACGAGCGCTACGAGCGCAAGGAGTCCAAGAGCGGCCAGCCCTATTTCGTGCTCAAGGCGGGCAACCACCAGGTCATCGGCAAGAGCGAGATGTACTCCTCCAAATCGGCCATGGAAAACGGCATCGAGTCGGTCAAGACCAACGGACCGACCACGGACATCGTGGACGCCTAGACTTTTCCCGAAAAAAAGGGACCGGCGCGCGAGACTGCGAGCCGGTCCTCTTTTTTTGCCGTGTTGCGGGGGCTACTTGGCGCCCGCGTCCTTGAGCAGCGCGTCCACCAGGCCGGGGATGGTGTAGTCCTCGGGCTCGATGGCCGGGGTCAGGCCGAATTTCCGGACCGTGTCGGAGGTGACCGGGCCGATGGAGGCGATCTTCACGTCCGGGTAGTTCTTGAAGGCGTCGGCCGGGACCAGCTCGAAGAAGTTCTCCACCGTGCTCGACGAGGTGAAGGTCACGTAGCGGATGTCGCCCGCGCCCAGCGTCTCCATGATCTCGTCGCCGGACGCCTGGCCCAGGCGGGTCTCGTAGACCGGCAGGACCGTGACGTTGCAGCCCGCCGCCTTGAGCTCGCGGGGCAGGACCTCTCTCGCCACCTTGGCCCGGGGGATGAGCACGTCCGAGCCCTGGATGCCGCGTTCGAGCAGCCCCTTGACCACGTGTTCGGCCACGTACTTGTCCGGGATGAAGTCCGGCTCGATGCCGCGCGTGCGCAGCTCGTCCGCCGTGGCCGGGCCGATGGCCGCGATCTGCATGCCGCCGAAGATGCGCGCGTCCAGGCCGATGGCCCGGAGCTGCCGCCAGAAGAATCTGACCCCGTTGACCGAGGTGAACACGACCCACTGGTAGCGGGCCAGTTGCAGGATGGCGGTCTCGACCTCGGCGTAGTCGTCCAGCGGCTCCACCGAGATGGTCGGGAACTCGCGCACGCACGCGCCCTGTTCGCGCAGGACGCCGACCAGGCCCGAGGCCTGCTCGCGGGCGCGGGTGACGATGACGCCCTTGCCGAGCAGGGGCTTCTTCTCGAACCAGCCGAGCTTGTCGTGCAGGGAGCAGACGCCGCCCACGATGATGATGGACGGGGCCTGCCAGTTGCGCGCCTTGGCCTCCTCGGCCACGTGCTCGAGGTCGGACACGAACGAGGTCTGGTTGCAGCGCGTGCCCCAGCGGACCAGGGCCACCGGGGTGTCGGCGGCGCGGCCGTTGTCCATGAGATTTTTCGCGATCATGGGCAGGTTGCCCACGCCCATGTAGAAGACCAGCGTGGAGGTGGACTGCCCGTACACGGCCCAGTTGTGGCCGGAATCGGATTTGGTCGGGTCCTCGTGGCCGGTGATGAAACAGACCGAGGTGGTGAAGTCGCGGTGGGTCACCGGGATGCCCGCGTAGGCCGCGGCCGCCACGCCCGCGGTGATGCCGGGCACCACCTCGAAGTCCATGCCCGCCTCGACCAGCTCCTCGCCCTCTTCGCCGCCGCGCCCGAAGACGTAGGGGTCCCCGCCCTTGAGGCGGCAGACGATCTTGCCGGACCGGGCCTTGTCCACGATGAGGTCGTTGATCTTGTCCTGGGGCAGGGTGTGGTCGCCGCCCTTCTTGCCCACGTAGAGAATCTCGCAGTCGGGCTTGCACCACTTCAGGAACTCGGCATTGGCCAGGTAGTCGTAGATCATCACGTCGCAGGACTCGATGATCTCCCTGGCCCGCAGGGTCAACATGCCCGGATCACCGGGCCCAGCGCCGACGAGGAATACGTTCGCCATGTTCTTCTCCAGATATTCGGGCTAGCCCATCACGCTTTCCAGCCGCGCCTTGAGCTGGGTGAGCTTGGTTTTTTCCTCTTCCATCTCGGCCAGCTTGGTCTTTTCGCCCTCGACCACCTCGGCCGGGGCGTTGTTGACGAAGCCGGGGTTCTTGAGCTTGCCGGACACGCCCTTCATGGTCTTTTCGAGCTTGGCCAGGTTCTTGTCCAGCCGGGCCAGTTCGGCGTCGAAATCGACCACGCCCTCCAGCGGCACGAAGAGCTCGTTGCCCTGGACCACGGCCGCGCCCGAGGCCTTGGGGCCCTTGACGTCCGGACCGATGGTCAGGTTCTCGATGCGGGCCAGGGACTTGATCAGGTCCAGGTTGGCATTCAGGACCGCCTTGTCCGCGTCGCTGACCGTCTTGACGAGCAGGTCGAGCTTGCGTGCCGGTTCGATGAGCAGTTCGGTGCGGATGTTCCGGGTGCCGGAGACCACGCCCATGAACAGCTCCATCTCGGCCACGGCGCGCTCGTCCCGGCAGTCGGGCCGCTTGTCCGGGAAGGGCAGGGTGGCGATGTCCTCGCTCCGGTCGTCGCCCGCCGGGCGGGGCAGGACGTTCCAGATTTCCTGGGTGATGAACGGGGTCACCGGGTGGAGCAGGATCATGGTCTCGGAGAGCACGGTCCACAGGACCCGCTGCGTGGCCTCCTTGGCCCGCTCGTCCTCGCCGTAGAGCGCGGGCTTGATCATCTCCAGGTACCAGTCGCAGAACTCGGACCAGATGAACTTGTACAGGGTCTGGGCGATCTCGTTGAAGCGGTAGTCGTTGGTGGCCGAGGCCACGGTCTCCTTGACCTCCTCCAGCCGGTGCAGAATCCAGCGGTCGGCCAGGTCCGAGGCCTCGTGCACGTCGGCGTCCGGGATCACGTCGGGCAGGTTCATCATGGCGAACCGGGTGGCGTTCCAGACCTTGTTCATGAAGTGCTTGTAGCCCTCGATGCGCTGCTCCGAGAGCTTGATGTCCCGGCCCATGGCCGCGAAGCTGGTCAGGGTGAAGCGCAGGGCGTCGGCCCCGTACTTGCCGATCATGTCCAGGGGATCGATGACGTTGCCCGTGGACTTGGACATCTTCTTGCCCTGCTCGTCGCGCACCAGGGCGTGGATGTAGACGTGGTGGAACGGGACCTCGCCCATGAACTGGAGGCCCATCATCATCATGCGCGCCACCCAGAAGAAGAGGATGTCGAAGCCGGTGACCAGGCAGGAGGTCGGGTAGTACTTGGCCAGCTCCTTCGTGTCGTCGGGCCAGCCCATGGTCGAGAACGGCCACAGGGCCGAGGAGAACCAGGTGTCCAGCACGTCCTCGTCCTGGACCAGGCGGGAGGAGCCGCACTTGGGGCAGACCGTGGGGTCTTCCTTGGCCACGATGAGCTCGCCGCACTCCTCGCAGGTCCAGGCCGGGATGCGGTGGCCCCACCAGATCTGGCGGGAGATGCACCAGTCGCGGATCTCGTCCAGCCACTGGTAGTAGGTCTTGGTCCAGTGTTCCGGGAAAATCTGGGTCTTGTCCGGCACGGCGGCGCGCGCCTTTTCGGCCAGGGGCTTCATGGACACGAACCACTGGGTGGAGACGTGGGGCTCGATCACGGACTTGCAGCGGTAGCAGACGCCCACGGAGTGGTCGTGCTCAACGACCTCGACCACGCGGCCCTCGGCCTCCAGGTCGGCCATGACCGCGGCGCGGGCCGCCTGCACGGTCATGCCCCGGTACTTCTCGGGCGCGTTGTCGTTGATCATGCCCTGCTCGTCCAGGACGGAGAGGACCTCGAGGTTGTGCCTGCGGCCGATCTCCCAGTCGTTCATGTCGTGGGCCGGGGTGACCTTCAGGCAGCCGGTGCCGAACTCCACGTCCACGTAGGAATCGCCGATGATCGGCAGCTCGCGGCCCACCAGGGGCAGGATGGCGGTCTTGCCGATCAGGTGGTTGAAGCGGTCGTCGTCCGGGTTCACGGCGATGGCCGTGTCGCCCAGCATGGTCTCGGGCCGGGTCGTGGCGATGATCAGGTCGCCGGAGCCGTCGGCCAGGGAATACTTGATGTGATGCAGGTGGCCGGGCTTGTTCTCGTGCTCGACCTCGTCGTCGGCCAGGGCGGTGTGGCAGCGGTTGCACCAGTTGATGATGTAGTCGCCCTTGTAGATCAGCCCCTGCTCGTACAGGGCCACGAAGACCTCGCGCACGGCCTTGGCCCGCTGCTCGTCGAAGGTGAAGCACTCGCGGGTCCAGTCCACGCTGGCCCCCATGCGCCGGATCTGGCTGAGGATGTGGTCGCCCTTCTCCTTCTTCCACTCCCAGACGCGCTCGATGAACTTGTCCCGGCCCAGGTCGTCGCGGGTCAGGCCCTCGGCCTTGAGCTGGCGCTCGACCACGTTCTGGGTGGCGATGCCCGCGTGGTCCGTGCCCGGCACCCACAGGACGTTCCTGCCCTGCTGCCGGTTGAAGCGGCAGAGGATGTCCTGAAGGGTCAGGTTCAGGGCGTGGCCCATGTGCAGGACGCCGGTGACGTTGGGCGGCGGGATGACGATCGAATAGGGGTCGCCCGGACCGTCGGGGTCCGGGGTGAAGGTCTTTTCCGCTTCCCAGTGGGACTCCCACTTTTCTTCCACGTCCCACGGCTCGTAGGCCTTGGCTAACTCTTTCCGCGCCATATTGGTGCCTCCGGCGGCCGGGGGAAGGGGAGAGGGAAACCCTTTGCAAAGGGCTTTCCCTCTCCCCTTCCCCCGGACCCCCATCCCCTCTTCCTTCCTAAACTTTTTATGCCGCCTTCGGCGGAGTCCGGATCGTTTTCGGGGGGTCTGGTTTCGTATCGGGGCGGTGCTTGAAACACCGCAGTATCATTCCATATTTTCTTGCGGTCAACGCCCGCGCTTGATAGCGTCGGACTACACTTGTCAAGAGCGCCGCATATGTCAAGCATACATATATATTGGGACGAATCGCACTTCTGGGGGCTGCTGGCCGCCCGGGCCCTGACGGCCTGGGACATTCCCCACCGGCTCGTGCGCGGCTCAGAAATAGCCGATGGCGCGCTCGCTGGCAAGCTCGGCGAGGTCCCGGCCGCGCTGCTCGTGCCCGGCGGCCGGGCCAAGGGCAAGGCCGACCGGCTGGGGCCGGGCGGCATGGACGCGGTCCGCGACTACGTGAACGGCGGCGGCACCTACCTCGGCTTCTGCGGCGGGGCCGGGCTGGCCCTGTCCGGACCCTTCGGCCTGGGGCTGTCGCCCTGGTCGCGCAAGGGGTACCGCAACCGGCTGCATCACTTCCTGTCCGGCCACGTGCACGCCAGTCTGGACGCGGCCCAAGACCTGGTCCCGGACGGCATGGACGAGGCGCTGCTGCCGGTCTGGTGGCCGGGCCGGTTCGACCCCGTGGACCCATCGGTCACGGTCCTGGCCCGCTACGGCGAGCCCGGCCCGGACTTCTGGGTGGCGGACCTGAACCTGGCCACCCTGCCCAGGGGGACCATGGCCGACTGGGAGACCCTGTACGGCGTGAACCTGAGCCCGAGCTTCCTTGAGGGCGCGCCCGTGGTGGCCATGAACGGGTTCGGCCGGGGCCGGGTCATCCTGAGCTACGCCCACCTGGAGACGCCCGCCTCGCACCAGGCCAACCGCTGGCTCTCGCACATCCTCGGGCGCATCCTCCGCGAGCCCGAATCCGTCGTGGCCGCGCGCGGCCCGGTCCCGGCCTGGGACGTGGCCGCCCGCAAGGTCCTGTGGGAGGACGCGGTGCTCATGCGCGCCCGCCGGACCATGGAGGAGATCATCCGCACCGGGTCGGACCACTTCCTGCTCTTCTGGCGCAACCCGTGGCTTCTGGGCTGGCGGCGGGGCATCCCCGGCGCGGGCGTGAACACCCTGTATTCGCTCATCTGCGAAGCCCTGGCCGCCGAGCCGAACGACGCGGCCCTGGCCTTCTGGCGGGAGCACCGCGACCGCTTCAAGGTGCTCATGGACCTGCTCGGCAACGGCCTGACCGGCTACCTCCTGGCCGAGCGGCTGGCCATGACCGTGTTCCACTCGGACTCGGGCGCGGTCTCCAAGGAGGGCCTCCGCGAGCAGCGGCGCGCCCTGTTCGGCCTGCCCCCGGAGCCGGGCGGCATCTACGCGGACCTGGCCGGGATGCTCGAGGAGCTGTACTGGCGGCTAACCCTTCCCGCATCCGGTTATCATTCCTGAACCCACCGGTTTTCCAGACGATTGCCAGATGCCCGGTCCCGTGCTAGATTGGGGGCGAAGCATGCGCTGCGGCCCGGACGGTTCCGGCCCCGTGGCGCTTCCATATGCACTCCCTTTCCGACCGCGCGGTGAACCATGTCGGACGAACAGGCCCTGAAAGACAGCCCTGACGCAACCTTCCGCTTCTGCATGTCCGAGGACGGCATGAAGCTCGGCGTCAACCGGTACTTTCCCCCCAACGGGGGCAAGGAGCCGAGCGTTCCCCTGCTCAGGGCCCAGGTGGCCGCCTGCGGAGTCCGGCTGCCCGTGGACGAGGACGCCGCCAGGCGCATCGTCGAGGCGGTCACCGAGGGGCGCGAGTTCCGGGGCATCACCCTGGTCCGGGGCATCCCCCCGCGCGAGCCGAGGGAGGCCTCCCTGGCCCCCCTGGGCGATCTGGAATACCCGGTCTTCCCGGACGACCGTTTCCTGCGGTTCCGCCCGGCCACCAAGGCCGCGGAAGGCGAGACCATCGACGGGCGCACGCTCAAGCCAAACGGCACCTTCACCCCCAAGCCCGTCAAGGTCGAACGGGGCGAGAACGCGGACTGGGACCCGGCCGCCGAGGCCTACTACTCCCTGGTCTGGGGCATGGTCCGGGTCCGGGACAACGTGGTCTCCGTGGACCCCGTGGCCCACATCACCCACGACGAGGTGGAGATCGTCGGGACCATCTTCCACAAGGATTTCCGGGGCGAGCCCATCACCCCCGAGCGTATCGAGAAGCAGCTGCGGGACATGGGCGTGCTCATCCCCGTGGACCTGGAGGCCCTGCTCATCAAGCTCAGGCAGGCGGCGGCCGCGAACATGCCCCTGCCCAACCAGGTCCTGGTCCAGGGCGCGCACCCGGTGCCGGGCCGCGACGGCTGGCTGGAGTCCCTGGTGGCCACCCGCGAGGAGACCGGCACCGAGGACGCCTCGGGGCGGCTCGACTTCCGCGACCGGGGGTTCTACCCCATGGTCGTCACCGGGCAGATCATCGGCAGGCTGCACCCGCCCACCGCGGGCGAGGGCGGCATCGACATCTACGGCAAGACCATTCCGGCCCACGCGGGCAGGGAGCTGAAGATCCACCTGGGCGAGAACGTGCTGTTGCAGAACGACGGCGTGACCTACGCGGCCAAGGCCCAGGGCGTGGCGGTCATGGAGCGCAACACCCTGTCCGTGACCCAGTGCCTGGTGGTCCAGGGCAACGTGGATCTCAACTCCGGCAACGTCAAGGTGGAGCACGGCTCGATCAAGGTCCTGGGCTCGATCCAGGCCGGATTCTCGGTCTCCGCCCCGCGCCACGTGCTGGTGGACGGGTCCATCGAGAGCGCCACGGTCTATGCGGGCGGCCTGGTGGAGGTCAAGGGCGGCATCCTCATGCCCGACGGCGGGGAGATCGTCAGCGACGGCCGGGTCATCGCCAACTACGCCATCAACGCGCGCATCCGGGCCCGGCACGACGTGATCATCGCCAACGAGGTCCAGAACTCGACCATCCGCACGGACGGGCGAATCACGGCCCTGTCCGGCAAGGGCACGGTCCTGGGCGGCGAGATCCTTGCCCGCCGGGGGATCGAGGTCAACGAGCTCGGCTCCGAGCTGGGCGTGGCCACGGTGGTCGGCATCCTCCTCGACGAGGCCGAGGACGAGGACCTGCGCGAGGAGCGTCTGCGCGTGGTCCGGTCCATCAAGAAGATCGACGCCACCCTGGGCACCGAACCGCCCGAGACGCTCCTGGCCCGCACGCCCGAGGCCCGGCGGGCCGCCCTGGCCGAGGTCATCAAGCACCGCGAGGCCCTGGTCCGCCGCCGGGACGTCCTGAGCGAAAAAATCAACGGCCTGACCCAACGCCGCCAGCAGGAGATGGAGGGCATCACCATCCGGGTGAAGAAGTTCGTCCACCCCGGCACGGTGATCCAGTTCGGCACCATCCGGAAAAAGGTCGAAAAGCGGCTCCCGTCCCCGGTCTTCTACTGGGACCCGGAAAAGCGCGACATCCTCTGCCGCTAGCCTTCCCCGTAGGCCACCCGGACCAGGGTCAACCCCTGGGGCGGCACCGTGGCCGGGGCCAGGGTGCGGTCCCCGGCCTCAAGGATGACCCGGACCCCGTCCAGGTCCAGCTTCCCCCGGCCGCAGGCCACCAGACAGCCCACCAGATTGCGGACCATCTGCTTGAGGAACCCGTCCGCCGTGAACCGCCAGACCGACTCGTGCGCGGTCGGCCCGGCGTGGCGCGAAATCTCCGTCACGGTCCGCACCGTGGAGTCCACGTCCGTGCCCACATTTTGGAAGGCGGCGAAGTCGTGCTCGCCCAGAAGCAGTCCGGCGGCGGCCTCCATGCGCGCGAAGTCCACGGGGCCGCAGTTCCAGACGAAACGGCGGCGCTGGGGCAGGCAGAACCCCCGCTCGTGCCACAGGCAGTATTCGTAGGTCTTGGACACGGCCCCGTACCGGGCGTGGAAGTCGTCCGGGACCTCGGCCGCGTCGAGCACGCGCACGTCCCTGGGCAGAATGCCGTTCAGGCCGCGTTGCCAGGGAAAGCCGGTGCGGCCGTCCGGGCAGTCGAAGTGGACCACCTGGCCCAGGGCGTGGACCCCGGCGTCGGTGCGGCCCGAGCCGTGCACCCGGACCGCGCGGCCCAGGATGGTCGCAAGGGCCCGCTCCACCTCGCCCTGCACGGTGCGGTCCGCGGGCTGCACCTGCCAGCCGCAAAAATCCGTGCCCTCGTAGGCAAGCGTCAGTCGGATGCGCGTCATGGGCATGCTATACGTGAACCCGGTGCGCAGTTCAACGGCGCAAAAAAAGGCGGGCGGCCCGAAGACCGCCCGCCTGTTTCATACGAAGTCGCGCTACTGCTGGAAGGGAATCTGGAGCTTGGTCAGGGCCTCGGAGAGCTTGGCCGCCTTCTTGGACTCCACAAAGGACAGGATCTCGCCCGCCTGCCTGCCGCGCATGCCGGACAGGACCTTGACGGCCAGGTCCTCGTCCATGTCCTGGAGGATCTCGGCGGCCTTCTTGGCCTTGGTGTTGGAGAGCATGTCGACCAGCTGCTTGACCCGCTGGTCCTTGATCTGCTTGGCCTCGTCGAGCATGGACTTGATCTCGTCGTGGAGCTTCTGGACCTTTTCGGCCTCGGCCTTGATGGAGGCCTCCATCTCGTTCAGGGTCCGCTCCTTGATGGCCAGCTCCTCTTCCTTCTTCTTGAGGGCCTTCCACTCCGAGGGCATGTCCGCCTCGGTGCGTTTCTCGGACGCGGCCTGATCCATGGCCGTCTCGGCCTTGGCCGCGCGGTTGGCCGCGGAGTCCGCCTTGTCGGCCACGGGCGTGGACGACGCGGCCGGGGCGGCGGGAGCGCCGCTGTCCTGGGCCGACGCGGTCTCGCCGGAAAATACGTCGGGCAGCACCGTCTCCACCGCCTTGAGCGTCAGGGAATCGACGCTCAACAGGCCGAACACGGCGAGCTTGAGCAGGGCCAGGAAGATGAGGCTGACAAGGACCTTAGTGATCGTGAGGCTCGTACCGGAGCGTTGCCATCTCGTCGTTTTCCTTTTCTTCGCGGGCGTTTTCTTGGTCATGATGCCTCTTGGCTTGCGTTTGCTTGAGCTTCTCCAGAAGCTTCCTGTCCTTGGACCGTTCCACGGCCTCCGCGCGGCAACGTTGCAATTTGAGTTCCAAACCGTTCAGTTCCACGCGGGCGATGGACACATCCTGGGACAGGGCGTCCCGGTACTGCCGCCACAGCCACATGTCGTTGGCCGAGGTGCGCGACTCGGCCTGGGCGGCCAGGTGGGCCGCAAGCCGCCGTTCGAGGTCGGCCAGCCTGTCGGCCTGGGCGTCGCGGGCCACCTGGGCCCGGGCCAGGGCGCCCCTGGCCTGCTCCTCCAACTGCTCGCGGTAGTCGAGCACCTTGTCGAGCTTGAAGTGAAACGGCCTGGCCATACGCTCCCCCGTGCCCGGACGGCCTGGCTAGGCGTCCGCCCCGGCGGGCTTTCCGGCCATGCCGCAGTAGCCCGTGCCCTTTTCCCGGTCCACCCAGCGCCACATCATGCACTGGGTCACCTGACACATCTTCATGCGGTCGTCGTGGGTCATGAGCAGGGGACAGAACAGGAACTTGGCGTCATCCACGTGTACGAGCACTGCGCTACTCCTTGGGCTGGGCCGGGGCGCGGCCAATGAAAACGGCGCGCCGAACCGGTCGGCGCGCCGTCAATATAGCGTGTATCCGGGCCGCTGGCTAGCTGCCGGGCACGGCCCGGTGCTGGGCCACTTCCACGGGGCGGGCATCGGCCGGGGCCTGGGCCACGGGCCGCGGGGTCTCGTCGCCCAGGGTGATCAGGGTCTCCATGCCGAGCATGGACTTGAGCTTTTCCAGGGCCAGCACCGAACGGCGGGCCTTGTCGTCCAGGACCTCGGCGTAGCCGCCGTCGCGGATGACCTTGGCATAGTCGCTGCTCTGGAGCTTGGGGGCGTCCTTGAAGCGGGCCTCGAAGTTGCGGGCGTACTCCCGGATCAGGCCGTCCATGCGGCTGTCCGGCATGGTCAGCACTGTGTGCAGCCCCTCGGCCAGGTACTCGGGGGTCAGGTCCGGGGACTCCACCACCTTGGCGAAGCTGCGCACGTAGCGCAGGGTGCCGTCATAGATGTGCGAGCGCTGAACCACGTTCATGCCCGCCCAGCCGGCCTTGAGCCACTTGAACAGGAAGACCGTGCTGCGCGGCGCGGCCGCGTCCTGCTCCACGAAGACCTGGACCGAGCCCGAGGCGTAGGTGAAGGTGTCCATCCAGCCGATCATGCCCCGGTTGAGGCCCTCCTGGCCGGAGTAGAAATAATCCCAGCGGGTGTCGTCCAGGATGGCCCCCTTGCGGCCCACTTCGGACTTGCCGTCCTGCTGCGAGACCGAAATGAGCACGTTCTTGCCCTGGTACCGGACCAGGACGATGAGCCGGTTCAGGTCGTAGCCGTAGTAGGCCTCGGCAAAGGAGTCGGGCGTGGTCACCTCGTACTCGCGGCCCCGGACCACCACGGGCGTGGTCTCGTTCAGGGACGGCAGTTCCTCCCACAGCCCCTTGGACCGGGTCAGGAACTCGCAGCCCTGGTGCCAGCCGGACATGCGCAGGACCGCCGGACAGAGCAGGTAGTTGGGGATGTCCGGGTTGTAGAAGAACTTGAGGATGCGCGTCAGGTCCGTGGACACGTCGCGGCGCAGGCAGATGCCCCGGCCGCCGAACCGCTTGGCCGGTTCGATGTCCTTGGGGTCCGCGTCCACGTTGACCACGAAGTCGAGCATGGGCTGCAACGCGGCCACGGACAGGGTCTTGGACTGGTCCTCGAGCACGGCGAAGAGCTGGTCCAGCCCCTTCTCCACGTCCCCGGCCAGGGGCGCGGGCTTGGACGAGAGGTCCACGTCCATGAGTCCCTTGGGTTCTTCCTCGGCCATGGCGGACGCCGCGAACAGGCACAGCGCCAACAGCGCGAGCACCAGGGCCGGGATGCCCGACAAACGGGGCTGTTTCATATTTTCCATAATACTCACAAATAGTTGTTGTCTGGACATGCCCGCAGTCGGTGGGCGTTGCGTTCATTCCCTCAATGCTTCTATGTAGTAATGTTCTCCAATTTTGGCAAGTCGCAACCGCCGATTCCCGCCCGGCCGGATCAATCCGCCGAATTGGTTGGCTTTTTCTTGAAGCCCAGCAGCTCAACGCGGGTCACGGCCTGGCCGCCGAACCTGCGCCGGACCCGATCCACGGCCTTGTCCAGCTCGCTGGTGGCCTCCTGCCGCCGGGGGGCCTCCTCGAAAAGGGTCACCTGCCGGGGCCGGGCCCCGAAGTTGGACACCCCCACCCCGATGAGCCGCACGGCCCTGGGCAGCTTGACCTGCTCCAGCAGCCCGCAGGCCGTCTCGAAGATCACCGCCGTGTTGTCCGTGCGCGCCTCCAGGCTCCGGGACCGGGTGATCTGGGAAAAGTCCGCGTACTTGACCTTCAGGGTCACGGTGCGTCCCTTGTACCCGTGGCGGCGCAGGTCCTCGCCCACCCGCTCGGACTGGGCCAGGAGCCACTTCCTGAGCAGGGCGCGGTCCGTGGTGTCCTCGCGGAAGGTGTTCTCCGCGCTGCAACTCTTGGCCGCCTCACAGGGCGTGACCGGCGTGGGGTCGATGCCGCGCGCCCGGTCGTACAGGGCCGCGCCGTACTTGCCCAGCCGCTCCTCCCAGTACTCCCCGGGCTTGAGCAGGATGTCCCCGCAGGTGCGCACCCCGAGCCGCTTGAGCACCTCCAGCAGCTTGGCCCCCACCCCCGGAATCTTGCCCACGGGCAGGGTTTGCAGAAATTCCGCGACCTCCTCGTGGCGGACGATGAACATGCCGTCCGGCTTGTCCATGTCCGAGGCGATCTTGGCCAGGAAGCGAACCGGGGCCGCGCCCACGGAACAGGTCAGCCCCGTGGCCTCCTTCACCCGCGCCTTGATCCGCCGCCCGATCTCGTCCACCGGCCCGAACAGCCGCTCCAATCCCGTGCCGTCCAGATACGCCTCGTCCACGCTGGCCTGCTCCACCGTGGGTGAAAACTCCCGCAGTGCGTCCATGACCAGGTGCGAGACCTCCTTGTACCGGCCCATGCGCCCCGGCACCAATATGATCTCCGGACACAGCTTGCGCGCCTTGACCACGGACATGGCCGAGTGCACCCCGTACCTGCGCACCTCGTAACTGGCCGCCGAAACCACACTGCGGTCCGAAGTCCCGCCCACGGCCACAGGCTTGCCCCTGAGCTCCGGGTTGTCCATCTGCTCCACGGAAGCGAAAAACGCATCCATGTCGATATGAAGTATCCACGTCCGCATTTTCAAATTTTACCCGGTCCCGCCCCGTTTGTTAAGGGGATGCCTCCGGGCTTCAGCCGTTGGCGAGTCTTCGAGCCCTACGGATGAGGACAGCAGCGATCGGCCAGGGGGGAAACTTTTGAAAAAGTTTCCCCCCTGGCCCCCCCTTCCAAACTTTTTATCGCCGCTTCGCGGGGCAATTCACAACAAAAGGCCTCTGTCCCCCCACCGAGTCAAAGGTCCTGTATTCATTCTTTCTTGAGCGTTTCGGGTGCGCAGCACCCGACAGCGGCTTTCTTACCGCGCTCGCACTAGGCTTTGATTCGCCCCGTCCTGGGGCTCACCCCTTCGGGGCGTTGCGGAAAGACCGCAACGTCCAAATCCGCTGTCCTGCGGATTTATCGAGAGTGGGTCAGCTGTGCATTTTCTTCCGGCCGCGACAACCGCAGCGTGCATCAGCTCTTAGGCCGAGCTTGCTCGGTCTTAGAGATGACGACAGCAGCGATAGCCGTCTACGTGAGAATTGGCGCGGCCGGAAAAAATGTGCAGATGGCCCGCTATCGGAAGCCGCTTACCGCGCAACGTCCATGCACGCCTTAACGAATGCCTTCGGGATTTCCGGATTAGACCCGAAATGAAGGTGGACGTAAGACCCCAACACATTCCACGTCACAAAGCCCTCCGGCTCCTCAAGGGGGCCCTTGCGCCCGGCCATGGCATAGACAGGGTGCAAGAGCTCGGGGTCATGGTCCTGGATGGAGGAATAGTGGAACTCGTGGCCGCGCGCCGTGGTCCCGGCCGGGCCGAGGAGGGTGGCCTCGCGGGCCGTGATCTCGCGGTAGCCCAGAGCGCGGAACTTCTCGTTCATCTCGGCGCGCACCGGGTAGACACCGGCCATGGCGTAGCGGCCCCGGCCGGTGATGATGTCGTTCATGAGCAGCATGAACCCGCCGCACTCGGCGTAGACCGGGCGGCCGGACTCGCAGAATTCCTTGATGTCGCGACGCATGCGCGTGTTCTGGCCGAGCTCGAAGACGTACAGCTCGGGGTAGCCGCCGCCGAGATACAGGCCGTCCAGGTGTTCGGGCAGGTGCGGGTCGTTCAGGGGGGAGAACTCGATCAGGCGCGCGCCCGCCTCGCGCAGCAGGCGCAGGTTCTCCTCATAGTAGAAGCAGAAGGCGTCGTCCCTGGCCAGGCCGATGGTCACGCGCGGCAGCTGGGGCACGGGCTCGAAGGGCGGCACGGCCTCCACCTCGGGCAGGCGCGCCAGGAGCGCGTCCGGGTCCAGGCCGGTCTCGACCCAGTCGGCCAGCCGCTGGTAGCGGTCCATGTCCGGGCCGTCCTGCTCGGGCGTGACCAGCCCCAGGTGGCGCGACGGGGTGGAGATGTCCTCGTCGCGGCCGAGCACGCCGAGCACGGGCACGTCCGGCACCAGGGTCATGGCCTCGCGCAGCAGCTCGGCGTGGGCCGGGCTGCCCACGCGGTTGAATATCACCCCGGCGATGGTCACCGCGGGGTCGAAGTCGGCGTATCCGGCCACCAGGGCCGCGGCGGACCGGGCCATGGAGCGCGCGTCCACCACCAGGATGACGGGCAGGCCGAGGATCTTGGCCATCTGGGCCGTGGACCCTGCGTCGCCCGTGCCCGAAATGCCGTCGAACAGCCCCATGACCCCTTCGATGACGGCCACGTCGCACTCGGCGGCGTAGCGGTTGAAAAGGTCCAGGTTGGTGGCCTCGTCGAGCATCCAGCCGTCCAGGTTGTGGCTCGGCACGGGGTGGCCGTCCACGGCGCAGGCCAGGGCGTGGTGGCCGGGGTCGATGAAGTCCGGGCCGCATTTGAAGGGCTGGACCCGCCTGCCCCGGCGGGCCAGAGAGGCCATCAGCCCCAGGGAGATGGAGGTCTTGCCGCACCCGCTGTGCGTTCCGGCGATGACGAACCCCTTGACCGCGCTCACCATCGCCCCCCTAGACCAGACCCTTCCTGGTCAGGAAATCCATCATCTTGCGCCCCTCCTCGTGGTCCGGGGCCAGGCCCAGGCACTTGGCCAGGGCCTCGGCGCAGGCACCCCACTCCCGGCGCTCGAACTGGGCCCGGGCCAGGTTGTACCAGAGGTTCTCGTCGTCGTTGGAGAGCTCCAGGGCGCGGCGGTAGTAGTCCACGGCCTGGCCGAAGAGCTTCTTCTTGCGCAGGGCGATGCCGTACTCGTTGAAGAGGTGCTTGTGGTCGTCGGAAAAGGCGGTGTCCAGGCCGAGGATGCGGTCGAAGACCTTCTTGGCCTTGTCCTCCTCGTCCCGGGACAGGAGGCACAGGCCGATGCCGAAGTTGGCGCGCACGTTCTGCTCGTCCAGGTTCAGGGCGTTGGCGTACTCGTACTCGGCGGTGAAGTTCTCGCCGCGCTTGCGGAACTTGTCGCCCCGGGCCACGGACTTCTGGACCATGCGCAGGTTGCCGACCACCTCCTTGAAGAGCTGGGGCATGGGCAGGTAGTCGGACAGCAGTTCGTCCTTGGAGATGGTCTCCACCGGGCCGAAGGGCACGTGCCTGTTGTTCAGCCCCTGGAGTTCGATCCTCTCGTCCTCCACTTCCCTGACGTAGTACAGGGCCGCTTGGCTGACCCGCCGGGCCGTGGTGCCCGTGCCGATCTTGGCCATGCGCTCGATGGAAAAAACGCCCTCGATGGGTCCTTGTTCGCTCTGCATTGTCCCTCGTCGTCCGGTGGCTTGCGGGTTTGAAACAGGAGTCGGCCGCGGTCTTCCGGGAAGGATACAACGGATCGGGCCCGATAGGAAGCGTTCTACGCCTTCGGCGGCTCGGGCCTGGGCGCGGTGCGCAGGACCAGGTAGCCGCCCGCGCCCGCCAGCAGGGACGCGCCGAGCACGGCGGTCTTGGCCCCGGCCAGCAGGGCCGGTTCATTGCCGAAGGCCAGGGCGCCAATGAACAGGGACATGGTGAAGCCGATGCCGCCGAGCATGCCCGCCCCGATGAAGTGCCGCAGCGTCACGCCGCGCGGGTACCCCTCGGAGAAACGGACGATCAGCAGGACCATGAGCACGATGCCCACGGGCTTGCCCAGGACCAGGCCGAGCGCCGTGCCCAGGGCCGCAGGCACGGCCTCGGCGGCGATGCCGCCGGACAGGGCCACGCCCGCGTTGGCCAGGGCGAAGACCGGCATGATCACGTAGTCCACCAGGGGGTGCAGGGCGTGCTCCAGCCGTTGCAGCGGGGTCTCGGCGCGGGTGACGATGCGCTGCATGGACAGCAGGGCCGAGTGCATGTCGCGGTTGGTCAGGACCGTCTGGCCCGGTCCGGCCGCCTTGCGGTAGTCCGCGAGCAGCCGGTCGGCGTTGGACGAGAAGGCCTCGGCGTCGCAGCGCGAACGGGCCGGAATGGTCAGGGCCATGAGCACGCCAGCCACCGTGGAGTGGACTCCGGACTTGAGCACGAAGAACCACAGCAGGCAGCCCGCCAGGGCGTAGAAGACCGGAGTGCGCACGCCCAGCCGGTTGGCCCCGAAGGCCAGGGCCAGGCAGGCCGCGCCCAGGCCGAGCATGGTCAGCGAGATATCCGCCGTGTAGAACAGGGCGATGACCAGGATGGAGCCGATGTCGTCCACGATGGCCACGGCGGTCAGGAAGATCTTGATCTGGTACGGCACGCGGTCGCCGAGCAGGGCCAGGATGCCGAGCGCGAAGGCGATATCCGTGGCCATGGGGATGCCCCAGCCAGGGGCCGAGGGCGCGCCGTGGTTGACCAGCGCGTAGAGGGTGGCGGGCACGACCATGCCGCCCACGGCCGCGGCGATGGGCAGCACGGCCTGGCTGCGCGAGGACAGCTCGCCCACCAGGAACTCGCGCTTGATCTCCAGCCCGACCACGAAGAAAAACAGGGCCATGAGCCCGTCGTTGACCCACAGGATGACCGGCTTGGACAGGGCGGCCGCGCCGAAGCCCACGGTGAACTCGGTCCGCCACAGCCCGTCGTAGGAGGCGGCCCAGGGGGAGTTGGCCCAGACCAGGGCGACGAGGGCGCTGGCGATGAGCAGGACCCCGCCCGTGGACTTGGAGCGGAAGAACTCATGGAACGGCATAAGCACCTGTTCGATGGGCTCCACCCCGCAGGTGATGTAGTCGCGTATGGGCATGTCCGGCCTCCGTTTCCGCCGCCGCGCCTCAGACGCGCCGCTGGCCTTCGAGCAGGTGGTCCACGTCGGCCACGCTCATGGGCTTGTAGAAGAAATAGCCCTGCACGAAGCGGCACCCCTCCCGCTCCAGGAATTCCAGCTGGCCCGAGGTCTCCACGCCCTCGGCCACGATCTTGAGCCCCATGGACTCGCCCAGGGAAAAGACCGTGCGCACGATGGCCTGGCTGTCCTGGTCCGTGTCCACGGCCACGATGAAGCTGCGGTCCACCTTGACCACGTCGATGGGGAAGCGCTGGAGGTAGGACAGGGACGAGTAGCCCGTGCCGAAGTCGTCAATGCAGATGTGCACGCCGAGATCCTTGAGCTGCTGCAGTATGTCCTCGGCCACGTTGGGGTTGTCCATGAGGGCGGACTCGGTGATCTCGATGTTCAGGGCGTCGGCGGACAGCCCGGAGTCGTCCAGGGCGCGGGATATCTGCCCGGCGAGCATGGACTGGCCGAAGTGCTTGCCCGAGATGTTGATGTTCACGGTCAGTTCGCCGCCGTCCGTGACCCCGACCAGGGTCTGCCAGCGCCGCACCTGGGCGCAGGCCTCCTCCAGGACCAGGTTGTCGATGGCGTAGATCAGGCCGGTGTCCTCGGCCAGGGAGATGAAGTCGCCCGGCCCGATGATCCCGTGCTCGGGATGGCGCCAGCGGACCAGGGCCTCGAACCCGCAGACCCGCCGGGTGGCCAGCTCCACAATGGGCTGGTAGACCACCTCGAACTCGCGCAGGTCCACGGCGCGCCGCAGGTCGGTCTCCAGCTCCATGAGCTGGAGGGCCTGGTCGTGCATCTTGCGGTTGAAGACCTTGAAGCGCGACTTGCCCAGCTCCTTGGCCCGGTACATGGCCGTGTCCGCGTCGCGCAGGAGCGCCTCGGGCCGGTCGTAGCCGTCGGTCTTGAGGACGATGCCGAGCGAGGCCGAGGTGAAGACCTCGTTGCCGCCGATGGTGAAGGGCTGGCGCACGCCCTCGAGGATGCGCCGGGCGATGGCGATGGCGTCCTTGGGCGCGGAGATCTCCTCCTGGAGGATGGCGAACTCGTCGCCGCCGAACCGGGCGATGGTGTCCACGGACCGGCCGCACTGCTCGAGCACGCGGGCCACCCCGCGCAGCAGCTCGTCGCCCGCGTCGTGGCCCAGCGAATCGTTGACCACCTTGAAGCGGTCCAGGTCCATGTACAGGACCGCGAACATGTGCTTGCGCCGCCTTGAGCGCTCCATGGCCATGCGCAGGTGGTCCAGGAACAGGGCGCGGTTGGGCAGGCCGGTGAGGGGGTCGTGGAAGGCCTGGCGCTTGAGCTGGTCCTCGGCCTTCTTGCGCATGGTGATGTCCTCGATGGACCCCTCGAAGCAGACGATGTTGCCGTTCTCGTCCACGATCTTGCGCGCGTTCTCCGCGACCCAGATGATCCGGCCGTCGCGCTTGCGCACCTTGGACACGAAATTCTTGACCTCGTTGCGCTCCTCGATGAGGCGCAGGAACTCCTTGCGCCGGTCCGGGTCCACGTACATCTGGGTGCCGATGTCGTAGATGGAGCTCATCAGGTCCTCGGGGGACTTGTAGCCGAGGATGCGCGCCAGCGCCGGGTTGGTGTCCTGGAACCGGCCCGAATAGGAGGACTGGTAGATGCCCTCCACCGCGTTCTCGAAGATGGTCCGGTACTTCTTCTCGGCCTTGCGCAGGGCATCGCCGATGACCTTGCGCTCGGCGATCTCGATCTTGAGCTGGGTGTTGGTGCGCATCAGCTCGCTGGTGCGCTCCTCGACCTTCTGCTTGAGGGCGTCGCGGGCCTCCTGCAACTCGCGGGTCTTCTGCCGGACCCGGTCCTCGAGATTGCCGACCAGCTCGGAGATCTGGCCGGTCATGGCCTCCATGGCCCTGGCCAGCTGCCCGACCTCGTCGTCGGACTCGATGGACGGCACCGGACCGAAGTCCTTGACCGCCACCCGTCCGGCGTACTCGGTCAGCTGCCGGAGCGGCTTGGAGATGTTGATGATGAACAGGAAGACCAGGAGCAGGCTGGCCCCGAACAGGATGAGCATGACCACCTGCTGTTCGAGCACGGCCTCGTGGATGTTCTGGTCGATGACCGCGTAGTCCATGCCGATGTGCACGTCCCCGGCCAGGCCCGACAGGATGGGGCTCGACACGTGCAGGAACCGTTTGCCGTCCAGGACCACGTCGCGCAGGATGTGCTCCTCGCGGGTCTCCACCCTGGGGGTCTCGGCCACCAACCGCATGATCCTGTCCGGGATGACCGGCACGAAGGTGTGGGCCAGGACGTTGCCGTTCTCATCGGCCACGAGCACGTAGGAGACCGCGTTGATGGTCAGGTACTGGTCGATGCGGCCCTGAAGGGACCCGGCGTCCTGGCTGAGGATGGTGGCGATGTCCGACTCGGCCACGGACCGGGCCAGGGCCAGGGCCTTGGACTCGTACTCGCGGGTCATCTCGCGCCTGAGCCGGTGGGAGAAGGTCATGGAGGTGACCACCGCGATCACGCCGAAGACCACGACCATGAACAGCAGCGGCTTGACGAACAGCTTGGGGGCCTTCATTTGCGCCACCTCTCCCAGCTGCCGATGGACCGGAACCGGCCGTCCCGGACCGTGGTCAGATAGATGGCGTCGAGCCCCTGGTGACGGCCCGGCCCGAAGCGGGCGTTGACCCCGATGCCCAGGTCGAAGTCGCGGATGGACTCCATGACCTCGGGGATGCGCTCGCGCGACGGATTGTCGCCCATGCGCCGGACCAGCTCGGCCAGCAACCGGCCGTTCAGGAAGCCCTCGAAGCTGACGAAGCTGTAGCGGCGCGGGGAATAGGGCTCGCCCGAGGGCATGATCCCGCCCTCGTACTTGCCCATGACCTCGCGGTAGAAGCGCACGCCGGGCAGGTCGGTCTCCTCATAGCTCGGGACCACCTGGGACTGGATCAGGTCGCGCGTGTAGTCCGTGCCGGTCCGCTCGCTCTCGGCCTTGAGCAGGTCGAGCATCTTGTCGCTGTCGGTGAAGGACAGCCCGGCGATGGGCAGGCCGCACCCCTGGTTGCGGGCGTCACGGATGAAGGCCGCCTGGGAGGCGTAGGTCCCGACCACAATGATGGCGTCCACGCCCGCGTCCATGAGGTGCCGCGCCTCGAAGGTGAAGTCCTGCCCGAAGGCGGCCCCCCGGCGGTAGGCGGCCTCGGCCACGATGTGCAGGCCGTGGGCGGCCAGGGCGCGGCGCACCCCGTCCCAGCCGGTGCGGCCGTAGGCGTCGGACTGGTAGAAGACGCCGACGCGGTCCCGGCCGACGTCGAGGAGGTGGTCCACCAGGGCGCGGGTCTCGTCGAAATAGGAGGCGCGCAGGTTGAAGACGTACTTGCCGAAGGGCTCGGCGCGCAGGGGCTGGGCCCCGGTGAAGGGGAAGAGCATGCAGACGTGCCGGTCCTCGAACTTCTGGAGCAGGGGGAGGACGTGGGTGGCCGTGGGCGTGCCCACGTAGGCGGCCAGGGCGAAGATGTGGTCGCGGACGATGAAGTTGACCGTGTTCTGGAAGCAGGGAGCGGGGTTGTACCCGTCGTTGGCGGGCTTGACCCGGATGGTCCGGCCGTGCTCCCCCGCCCTGGCGTTGTAGTATTCGATGTAGGCCATGAGCCCGCGGTAGTACTCGATGCCCAGTTCCCCGTTGGCCCCGGTGAAGGCCGCGGACATGCCGAAGACCAGCTCGCGGTCCGCCTCGGTCCCGGCCGGGACCGGCGCGGGCCGCAAGAGCACGACGAGCAGCGCGAACAGGGCTGCAACGGGCAGTATTTTCCTCAATTTATCCACGCTAGCTTCATGCCATTCCTGGCATGAAAGTGCAACCGGTGCGGGAGGGTCTCCGAAGGGGCGAACGGGCTCGTTCCGGCCCGGAAAAGGGGACGAACGCGGCCCGGCTCCGGGGTCGGCCTAGAGCGCGTCGATGAATTCGCAACGCAGGCCGCCGTCCCGGTCCACGTGGACCAGGGCCAGGGAGCCGTTCTCGCCCAGGGAACCGGGATTGCAGACCCGCACGCCCTCGACCACGGACCAGTCCCGGGCATGGGTGTGGCCGTAGCAGACCAGGTCGAAATCCGGCCCGAAGGCGCGGGCCACCTGGACCGGCACCTGGGAGCGCGGGCCCCAGCCGTGGGTCACGCCGACCTTGAGCGGCCCCACCTGGGCGGTGAGCATGGGCTCCAGGCGCTCGGCCAGTTCCGGGTCCCAGTCGCAGTTGCCGCGCACGCACAGGAAATTGTCGTGTTGCAGGAAGTAGGACCAGGCCGCCGAGGAGGTGATGTCCCCGCAGTGGATGAGGACGTCCGACGGGCCGAGCCAGCGGGCGTAGACCGCGTCAAGCCAGGCGGGCGGCGTGCCCATGTGGGTGTCCGAAATGACGGCGATCTGCATGGTCCGGAAAGGGGGAGAAGCGGCTATTCGGCGACCTTCTTGGCGCGGAACCGGATGTAGGCGTCGCGCACCGCGGCGTACTTGTCCACCGCGCCCTCGGTCAGGGTCTCGTACTCGTTGCCCTCGAGCTGGAGGGAGAGTTCGTTCAGGTTCTTGTAGGCGCGGATGCCCAGGAACTCGACGAAGGTGAACCGGCCGTAGGTCAGCGGGTCGCAATAGGCGTCGGCCAGCCAGCCCACGGAACCCCGGATGGAGCTCGGGCCGATGAACGGCCAGACCAGGTAGATGCCGGTGCCGAACCCGGCCTTGCCCAGGGTCTGGTCGAAGCCGTCGGCCGTGGGCCGCTCGGGCTCCCAGTTCCTGGGCATGCCCTCGGTGACGTCGCCCAGGCCGAGCACGCCGAACGAGGTGTTGGCCACGAACTTGGAGGTCTCCATGTAGGCGGCGTCCCACTTGCCGGTCAAAAGGTCGTTGAGGAAGCGGACCGGGAAGAGCAGGTTGGTGAAGAAGTTGGAGACCCAGGTGCGGGGCCGGGGCGGGAGCACCCAGGCATAGCCCTGGGCCATGGGCCGGAACACGCCCCGGTACAGGGAGTCGTTGATCTGGAACCAGAACCGGTTCCAGCCGGACAGCGGATCGCTGACCAGGGGCTGGTCGGCGTAGGCCGCGTCGAACTCGTCGAAGTCGGTGGCCGCATCCCTGGAGTCGGGCGCGGCGGCGGGCTCGCCGCCGAACTGGGCCACCTGCACGGAACCGGCCGGGGAATCGGCGGCAAAACAGACCCCCGCGACTCCCAGCAGGAGCGCGGCGGTCAGCACGACGGCCAGCAGGCGAAAGCCCGTTTCTTCAGCCCTCATCACGATGCCGGTTCTTCCTCTTTGCCCTGATCGATCTGTTCGATGCGATCCTGGATGGTTTTCAGCAAATCTTCGCCGGTGCCCTTGTTCAGGACCTCGGCGAACTGGCTGCGATAATTCATCACCAGGCTCACGCCCTCGGCGATGACATCGTAAATCATCCATTTCCCTTGAACGATTTTCAAGCGGAATTCAACTATTATTTTTTTGTCTTTGTCAATGATTTCCGTCTGGACCTTGGCGTTCTTGCCGGCGATCTCCTCCCGCGTGTAGTTCACGTCCTGGCCGCCGTAGGCCGGGATGCGCTTCAGGTAGGAGCGCTCGAGCAGCTTGACGAACGCGTCCACCAGCCGGGTGCGCAGGTCGGGCGACATGTCCAGCCAGGGCCGTCCCACGGCGTACATGGTGACCAGGCCGAAGTCGATGTACTGCTCGGCCACGGCGCGCAGCCGGGCAATGGCCTCGTCGTGCCGGGCCGGGTCCTGCATGACCGGGTCGGACAGCATCTCGACGAGCTTGTCCACCCCTTCGTGCACGCGTTCCGTGGGGGACTGCCCGGCCACGGCGGCGGATGCGCCGACGGCCACGAGG
Organism: Pseudodesulfovibrio mercurii; assembly: GCF_000189295.2. Lineage (NCBI taxonomy): Bacteria > Pseudomonadati > Thermodesulfobacteriota > Desulfovibrionia > Desulfovibrionales > Desulfovibrionaceae > Pseudodesulfovibrio > Pseudodesulfovibrio mercurii. The sequence continues at coordinate 2,299,535 of NC_016803.1, forward strand.
CAGACCAGGACAAGGGCCAATGCGATTCGTTTCAAAATCATACGCTTCCTATTTCCGTTGCGCCCCGGCCCGCTATACCGAGCCGAAGGCGAACTTGCTGATCAGGTCCTCGAGGTCGATGGCGGGCTGGGTGTTGAACAGGGTGTCGCCCGGCTTGACCGGGTCGCCGAGCCCGCCGGGCACGATCTTCACATACTTGTCGCCGATCAGTCCGTTGGTCTTGATGGCCGCGATGGCGTCGTCCGTGAGCTGGACCTCCTTGAGGAGCATCATGGTCACGGCGGCCACGCCCTTTTCCTGGTCCAGGCCGATCTCGCCCACAAAGCCGATCTCCACGCCGTACATCTGCACCGGGGCGTTGACCTTCAGCCCCGAGATGTCGGTGAAATTCGCCTTGATCGCGTAATACTTGTCCGAGAAGAGCTGAACGTTGCCGAGCTTGACGCTCATGTAGACAACGGCCAGCAGCCCCAGGATCACGAAGATCCCCACAGCGGTCTCTTTCCTTATTTTGAACATCGGTCGTCCTTCCGGATGGTCAGTTTCTCTCCCAGGGCCGTGGTGCAGTCGATCCGCATCATGGAATCGTCGATGGGCGGCATGGTCAGCCTCGGGGCGTCGCGCTCCGGGGCCCGCCGGTCCAGGAACCGGCGCAGGTACGGGTCCGTGGTCTTCTCCAGTTCCTCAATGGTCCCCTGGTACAGGCAGCGGCGCTCGCCCAGGATGACCACGAAGTCGGCCAGGCCGCGCATGCTCGCCAGGTCGTGGGTGACCACGACCATGGTCATGTCGAAATGGCACATCATCTCCAGCAGCAGCTGGTCCAGCTCGGCCGAGAGCACCGGGTCCAGCCCCGAGGTGGGCTCGTCGCAGAAGAGCACCTGCGGGTCCATGACCAGGGCGCGGGCCAGCCCGGCCCGCTTGCGCATGCCCCCGGACAGCTCGTTGGGGAACAGGTCCATGGCGTGCCCCAGGTCGACCATGTCGAGCCGGTCCTGAACGATGCGCATGATCTCGGGCTCCTTGAGCCGGGTGTGCTCGCGCAGGGGCAGGGCGATGTTGTCCTTGAGCTTGAGCGAACCGAGCAGCGCGCCGTCCTGGAAGAGCACGCCCGTGCGCTGGCGCATGCAGTGGGCCTGCCGGGCGGTCATCCCGCCCAGGTCGCGGCCGCCCATCAGGATGCGCCCGCCCATGGGCGGTTGCAGCCCCAGGATGTGCTTGAGCAGCGTGGACTTGCCGCACCCCGAGCCGCCCACGATCATGGACAGCTGCCCGCCGGGAAATTCGATGTTCAGGTCGCTGACCACGGGCGTGACGCCGTACCCCACGGTCAGGTCCTCCAGTCGTATGCTCGGTGCCGTGCTCACGCCTCTCCCCTACCACAACAGCGACGTCAGGATGTAGTCGGCGGCCAGAATGATCACGCAGGACTTGACCACCGCGCTGGTGGTGGACTGGCTCACGCCCTCGGGCCCGGCGTGGCCGGACCGCAGGTGGGTGTTGTACCCCTCGAAACAGCAGATGGTGCAGACCAGCAGCCCGAAGACGATGGACTTGATGAAGCCGCCCTCGATGTCGTCCCAGTCCAGGGAGCCGGACACCCGCGACCAGTACACGCCCGCGTTGGCCCCGAGCAGCTTCACGCCGGTCAGCCAGCCGCCCCACAGGGCGATGAGGTTGAAGAACGCGGTCAGGATGGGGAAGCTGATCAGGCAGGCGGCCATCTTCGGGGCCACCAGGTAGCGCATGGGGTTGATGTCCATGATGGTCAGGGCATCGATCTGCTCGGAGATGCGCATGACCCCGATCTCGGCGGTCATGGCCGACCCGGCCCGGCCCGTGAGCATGATCGCGGTCAGCACCGGGGCCAGCTCGCGGACCATGGACAGGGCCACGCCCGTGCCCAGGAACCCGTCCGCGCCGAACACGGACAGGGCGTAGTAAAGCTGCATGCCCATGACCATGCCGGTGAACAGCCCGATCAGGGCGATGACCGACACGGACTGCACGCCGATGAAATAGATCTGGCGGACGATCTTCGGGAACTGCCCCAGGCCCGCGAAGACAAGCCGCATGGAATCGAGGAGAAAGAGCGTCAGACTCCCGATCTCGTCCACGACCTCACGGCATATCCCGCAGGGAAACAGAGGCGCGGCCGCCCCGCGTGTTTTCTCCGTCATACGAATGGCTCCCCGCCCTTGAACGGCGGCTCCCGCCGACCCCGACAACCGCACCCGCCGCCCTCGGCGCACGGGTTGCGTAGCTTGCTACTCTGGCATCATTAACGAATATGAATCTAAACGGCAAGACCGTTAGATATAGTAATCATAACAATCAGGATAGTTTCCCGATTCCGACAAGTCTCATTTCCCGTTCGGGCCGCCGTTCTTGCGCGCCCACCAGTCCCGGTCCGGGCCCAGGAACCACCAGTCCTTGTGGTCGGTCTCGACGATGGTCTGCGCCAGATCCCGGCCCCACTCGGTGCGCACGCGCTTGACCGCGCTCTCCAGCCACTGCCCGGCGTAGCGGTTGCCCAGGTCCAGCTCTTCCTTCAAATTAAGCATGAAATCCAGCTGGTCCGCGTCCTGGGCCAGCCTGGCCTCCAGGGTCTCGGTCTCCTCCAGCTCCTTCCAGTAGCCGAGGATCTCCTCGCCCAGCCCCGTGCCCTCGGTGGCGTGCTCCAGCACCTCGGTGCGCCTGGACTTGTTGTAGATGTGGGCCACGTAGTTGAAGTCCCCGGTGCGCGCCTCGTGCAGGTCGTGGAACAGGCACATGTACGTGGTCCGGGCCACGTCCGCCCCGGCCATCAGGGCCAGCACGTGACCGATGACCGCCGTGCGGAAGGAATGCTCGGCCACGTTCTCCGAACCCGTGCCCAGAAACTGGTACCCGGTCCTCGGCGTCTTGCGCAACATCCCGCACTCGTTGAAGAAGTCAACGATCCTGGTCAACCTGCCACGCCCTTTCATGTCAGCCATGTTGCCTCCGGCGGCCGGGGGAAGGGGGAGAAAAACCCTTTGAAAAGGGTTCGTTCTCCCCCTTCCCCCGGACCCCCATCCCCCTCTTTTCCCAAACTTTTTATATCCGCTTCGCGGGGTGGGTGAACAGGGGATCGGTATATTTATTAGCTGCGGTAGTCCGCGTTGATGGACACGTAGTCGCGGGTCAGGTCGGAGGCGAGCAGCATGGAGGAGCCCGGACCGTTGCCCACGGCGATGTGGATGACGATGTCCCGCTCCTTCATGATCGGCTTGAGCAGGTGGTCCATGTCGCCCGGCTCCGGGGTGCCGTTGCGGAAGACCAGCACGCCGCCGATCTTGAGGACCAGGTCCTCGGCCCGGAAGTCCGCGCCCGAGTAGCCCGCCGCGCAGATGATCCGCCCCCAGTTGGGGTCCGAACCGAACAGCGCGGTCTTGACCAGGGGCGAGTTGCCCACGGCCCGGGCCACCTTCTCGGCGTCCACGTCGTTCTTCGCCCCCGAGACCTCGATGAAGGCCACCTTGGTGCCGCCCTCGGCGTCCATGACGATCTTGTAGGCCAGCTCCTCCAGGACCGAGAGCAGGTGCTTGCGCAGCTCCACGTAATCGTCCTCGGACTCCACGGCCACGCCGGACGCGCCGTTGGCCAGGGCCAGGACCGTGTCGTTGGTGGACATGTCGCCGTCCACGGTCACGCGGTTGATGGTCAGGTCCACGCAGTCGGCCAGCATGGCCTGCCACGCCTGCGCCGAGACGTCCGCGTCGCAGACCACGAAGCAGAGCATGGTCGCCATCTTGGGCGAGATCATGCCCGCGCCCTTGCACATGCCGAGCAACCGGACCTCGCCGCCGTGCAGCTCGAAGGAGGCCTCGGCCAGCTTGTGCATGGTGTCCGTGGTCATGATCGCCCTGGCCGTGTCCTCGGGACCGGCCGTGGCCAGGCTCTCCCTGAGGGCGGGCATGACGGCGGCCCACTTCCGCATGTCGAACTGCGCGCCGATGACCCCGGTGGAGGCGGGCAGCAGTTCGTCGGCCGGAACGTCCAGGGCCTGCGCCGCCAGGTTCAGGGTCTCGCGGCAGTTGGCACGGCCCTGGTCGCCGGTGCAGGCGTTGGCCTGGCCCGAGTTGACCAGGAAGCCGGACATCCTTCGGCCGTCGGCCAGCATCTCCTTGCACTGGAGCACGGGCGCGGCCTTGAATTTATTGGTGGTGAACACGCCGGCGGCCACGGCCGGGGTCGCGCTGACGATGGCCCCCAGGTCGAGTTTGCCGGGCTTCTTGAACGACGCCGACGCCGCGGCGAAGCGGTATCCAACGGGTATTTTCATCGGGTTCTCCGGATGCTGTTTTCGAATCGACCACAGGCATAACGCAGAGTCGGGCCGCTGAAAAGGGGGAAGTGGTTGCCTCTCCCCGCACGCGGGCGTATGCCGGTGGCCATGGACCCGCTCACCCTCGCCCTCGTGTTCGCCACGTTCTTCTTCGCCGCCTTCCTCAAGGGGACCGCCGGGCTCGGTTTCGCCACCACCTGCCTGGGGATCATGGCCGCGTTCCTCGACGTGCGCCAGGCCATCCCCCTGGTGATCATCCCGTCCGTGCTGTCCAACGCCCTGGTCATGATCGACGCGGGCGGGTTCTTGCCCATCCTGCGCCGCTTCCGGTTCATGCTCCTGGCCACCCTGCCGGGCCTGTTCGTCGGCCTGTGGCTGCTGGGCGGCAGTTCCTCGGCCACGCCCCGCCTGGTCCTGGGCGCGGCCATGTTCCTGTACGGCGGCTGGGGGCTGTGGGGCGGCACCCTGCAACTGGTCCAGCGCCCGCTGCTGGACACGGCCGTGGGCTTGGTCACCGGCGCGGTCAACGGCCTGACCGGCTCGCAGATCATGCCCATCCTGCCCTACCTCATGTCCCTGGACATCACCAAGGACCAGCTGGTCCAGGCCATCAACACCTCCTTCACCCTGTCCTCGGTGATCATGCTCGTCGGCCTGAACCGCCTCGGCCTGGTCTCCATGGAGGTCCTCGCCGTGTCCGTGGCGGGGCTCGTCCCGGTCTTCCTGGGCATCCTCGTCGGCAGCAAGGTCCGGCACCGGCTGCCCGAGCCCGCCTACCGCCGGGTCGTCTTCGCCCTCATCGGCGTGCTCGGCCTGGGGCTGATCCTCCGCGCCTTCCTGTAATTCTTGCCTTCCGGCCCCGAACCGGCCTATTATCCCGCATAAACCGGATACCCAAGGAGCCCTCCCATGCGCACCACGTTCCTTCGCCTGATCGCGGCCGTTCTGGCCGTGGCGCTCTTGAGCCTGCCCGCCCTGGCCGGGCGCAAGCTCAACGTCTCGACCGGACAGACCGTGTACGTGCCCATCTACTCCCACATCTACCAGGGGCCCAAGGGCAAGCCGTACAACCTGTCCGCCCTGCTCTCCATCCGCAACGTGGACCGAAACCACGCCATCACCGTGACCTCGGTCAAATACTACGACAACAACGGCACCATGGTGAAGGACCACTTCGCCGAGCCCGTGGTCATCAAGCCCATGGCCACCCGCGAGGTCTACGTGTCCGAGGGGGACCTGACCGGCGGGTCCGGGGCCAATTTCACGGTCAAGTGGAAGGCCGAGAAGGACACGGCCGTACCGGTGATCCAGGCGGTCATGATCGGGACGGCCTCGGGCCAGGGCATCTCCTTCGTCTGCGACGGCGTGGCCATCGAAGAGGACTGAGGCCGCACGCAGCGGAACGAAAAGAGCCGCCCCTCGGGGCGGCTCTTTTTTTGTCGGAAGACGGGGTGCGGCGGCCTAGTCGTGCGTGTTCATGCCGTTGTAGACCCAGCCGAAGTACTTGCGGGCGATGTGGGCCGCCACCTCGGCGGCGTCATCCAGGCCGAACCTGGGGACGTCGGCGTCCACGCCGCGGTCCGTGACCATGGCGATGAGCTTCCTGGCCTGCTGGTTGTAGCGGTCGCACAGGGGCTGGGCATGGGCGTCGGCCCGGTAGACCTCGATCTTGGGCTGGTCCGCGCTGAAATACCCCTCCGCCAGGACAAGGTCCTTGTCCGCGAACAGGGTCTCAGCCAGCTCCTCCAGGGACCGCTCCCGGTCCACGGACTTGATCATGGCCACGCGGTCGGGCGAGGAGACCACCACGGTCTCGGCCCCGGCGCGTTTGAGCCGCCAGGAGTCCTTGCCCTCCACGTCCATCTCGAAGGAATGGGCGTCGTGCTTGACCGCGCCCACGGACAGCCCGAGCTTGCGCAACTCGGGCAGAAGTTTCTCCAAAAAGGTGGTTTTGCCGGACTTCTTCTTGCCGACAATGCAAAGTATATGCTGCGCCATTTCAGATCCTTATGGTTGATATGCGGAAAAGCGCCCGGATGTCCGCAACAGCGCCGGGCACGACGTGACGACAGACATTAATCATATATTAAGGGGCCAATGGGTGCAATCCTTTACAACAAACGTAGCGGGTGACACTATGCCATCAGACCACCCGCAAACACCCCGAGGACGCCCATGCCCGCACCCATCTCCCGCCAGGACGCGGTCCGCAAACTGCTCCGGCTCGCCCGGCCCGTCGAGGCGCGCGCCGTGCCGCCCAAGGACGGCATCGGCCTGGTGGCCGCCCGGAACGTGGCCGCCCTGTGCGACGTGCCCGAGCACGCCTGTTCGGTGCGCGACGGATACGCCGTGCGCAGCGAAGACGTGTCCCGTGCCCGGTCGCTGGACCCGGTGCGCCTGGCCGTGAACGGCTGCCTGCGCGCCGAGTCCGCGAACCCGCCGTCCATCGAGCCGGGCACGGCCGTGCGCGTGCTGACCGGCGGCCCGGTGCCGCCCGGCGCGGACGCGGTCTTCGCGGAAGAGGACGTCGAGGAAACGGACGGTCATATCCTGGTGCGCGAGCCCGTGCGTCCCGGCTGGTACGTGCGCGCGGCGGGCGGCGAGATCGCCCGGGACACCGTGATCACCCCGGCGGGCGCGCCGATCACGCCCCAGGCCGCGGCCATCATGACCCGCACCCGGGTGGCGTCCGTCCCGGCCCATCCCCGACCCCGGACGCGGCTCCTGGCCCTGGGCAGCGAACTGGCCAAGCCGGGCGCGGCCGAGGACGACGGCGACCACCCCGGCACCATGCACTTTCCGGCGGACAACCTGGTCCTGCAACGGGGACTGTTCGAGGCGGCCGGGGCGGTGGTCGAGCGCACCGGGGTCATCCCGGACGACCGGGACCGGCTGGTGGCCGCCCTGTCCGCGCCCGACCTGCCGGAAATCCTGGTCACCACGGGCGGCACGGGCAACAGTGAACGGGACTTCGCCTTCGAGGCCGCGCAACAGGCCGGGTTCACGCCCGTCTTTCACCGCATCGACATCCGGCCCGGCCGGAACATGTTCACGGCCGTGCGCAACCAGACCCTGCTCTTCGGCCTGCCCGGCCCGCCCGCCGCGGGCCACGCCTGCTTCCACGCGATCATCCTGCCGGTCATCCGCCGCCTGCGCGGCCTGCCCGACCCGGAGACCCCGCGCACGGCCCAATTCACCCAGGCCATCAACGCCCGGCCCGGCTCCGAATGGCTGGTCCAGTGCGCCCTCGAAATCCAAGGCTCCACCCTGACCGCCACCCCTCTTGCGGGCAAGACCGTGCCGCCCATGCTCGGCCTGGCCCAGGCCCACGGCCTCGCCGTCCTGCAAAGCGGCCAGACCATCACCCCCGGCGACGAAACCGAGATACTGACCACGCTGTTCTAGGAGCGCCTGCGACGCCCGGGGGAAGGGGAAGGAAAACCCTTTGAAAAGGGCTTTCCTTCCCCTTCCCCCGGACCCCCATCCCCATCCTTTCCTAAACTTTTTATCGCCGCTTCGCGGGGTGCGAGCTTGATATTCCGGCCCGCGACCGGGCACATTGACTTTCGCGTCAACCCGGCAAACAGGGTGCCATTGAGCACCGTGCGCTCAACCCCCACCACCCCCCGGAGCGATTCGGGTGGCGCAGCCACCCGACAGCGGCTCTCCCCCCGTCGCCCCCCCCGCCCTCGGAATAGGCTTTCGAGAGTGGGTCAGCTGTGCATTTTCTTCCTGGGGGCTTTCACCGCAGCGTATTTGGGGTATACGTGATGATAAAAGCCCTCTGGGAAAAATGCAGATGGCCCGCTATCGGAAGCCGCTCCCCACCCGAAGACCAACCCCAAAAACTGTCACGGAGCTTTCGATAGGCCGTCACGAAGATGTAACACGGTGGGTCTATCACTACGGCACACGTCGACGAGGAATGGTTTTTTTCATAAATTTTTAAGGAAGGTACTTCTGATGAAAAAATTGCTCATTGCTTTCGTGACCCTGGCCGTCCTGAGCGTTTCCGCTCTGTCCTTCGCCGCGGAGATCCGCGTCAAGGGCTCCACCACCGTTGATCCGGCCATGAAAAAGCTGGTGGCCGCCTACCAGACCGCCAATCCGGGCGTGAACTTCTCCATCTCCGCCACCGGTTCCGGCGACGGCGCCAAGGCGATCATCAACAAGACCGCCGACATCGGCATGATGTCCCGTCCCATGAAGGACGCCGAAGTCAAGAAATGCCAGGCCAACGGCATCGAGCCCGTGCGCACCATCATCGCCCTGGACTGCATCGTGCCCATCGTGCACCCCTCCAACCCGGTCAGCGCCCTGACCACCGCCCAGCTCAAGGACATCTACCAGGATAAGGTCCGCAACTGGAAGGAAATCGGCGGCAACGACGGCATGATCGCCCTGTTCTCCCGCGAGACCAACTCCGGTACCTACGAAGTGTGGGAAGAGAAGGTCATGGACAAGGAAGACGAGAACGACCTGGTCTCCCGCATGCCCTCCAACGCCGCCATGGCCGGCAAGATCGCCGGCAACAAGAACGGCATCGGCTACGTGGGCCTCGGCTTCCTGAACCCGAAGGTCAAGGGCCTGGCCGTCAACGGCATCGTGCCCTCCGTCAAGACCGGCGCCGACGGCACCTACCCGCTGGCCCGCAAGCTCAACCTGTACACCGGCGGCCAGCCCACCGGCGAGGTCAAGAAGTTCTTCGACTTCGTGATGTCCCCGGCCGGCCAGAAGATCATCGCCGAAGTCGGCTTCGTGCCCGTCAACTAGACCGAACGGCAACCAAAGACGAACGCAACTTCCCGTCGGGGCGGCTTACCGCCCCGACGGGATCACGCATCAAAGGCGGACAGCATATGCTCGTTTCACGGTCCAACAAGGAAAAGCTCATCCGGGGCATGTTCCTGCTCTGCGCCAGCGCCTCGATCATCGCCCTCGGGCTGATCATGTACTTCCTGATCTCCGAGGCGCTGCCCACGTTCACCGGCTTCGACGCCATGGGCGAAAAGATCAGCGGACTGAATTTCTTCGACTTCATCTTCGGCACCCAGTGGAAGCCCATCTCCTCGCATCCGCGCTGGGGCATCCTGCCGCTGATCATGGGCTCCTTCTGGGTCACCCTGCTCTCCTCGCTCATCGCCATCCCGCTCGGCATCATGACCGCCGTGTACCTGGCCGAGATCGCGCCCCACAAGGTGCGCGAGATCGTCAAGCCCATGGTCGAGCTGCTGGCCTCCCTGCCGTCGGTCGTCATCGGCTTCTTCGGCATGGTCGTGGTCGCCCCGATCCTGCTCAACATGTTCAACATCCGCTTCGGCGTGAACATGCTCAACGCCTCGATCATGCTGGCCTTCATGGCCGTGCCCACGATCACCTCCATTGCCGAGGACGCCATCCACTCGGTGCCGGACGAGGTCCGCGAGGGGTCCCTGGCGCTCGGCGCAACCCGGTTCGAGACCATCTGGCGCGTGGTCCTGCCCTCGTCCCTGTCCGGGCTGTCCACGGCGGTCATCCTGGGCATGTCGCGGTCCATCGGCGAGACCATGGTCGTGCTCATGGTGGCGGGCGGCGCGGCGCGCATCCCGACCTCGATCTTCGATCCGGTCCGGCCCATGCCCGCGTCCATCGCCGCCGAGATGGGCGAGACCAGCTTCGGCCTGGAGCGGCACTACTTCGCCCTGTTCGCCATCGCCATGGTCCTGTTCATCATCACCTTTCTGTTCAACCTCCTGGCCGACCACATCGCCCACAAATACAAGCAGGTCGGCTCGGCCAGCCTCTAGGAAAAGGACATGACCGAAATGGCAAGCACCGAAATGACCATGAACGATTCCAACATCCCGGACACCCCGGGCCTGCGCTTCCGGCGCAAGGCGACCCAGGAGGTCTGGTTCAGCCTGTTCCGGATCGCCGTGGCCATCAACGCCCTGGCCCTGTTCATCATCGTGGGCTACATGATCTACTACGGATTCCCGGCCATCAGCTGGGATTTCCTGACCACACAGCCCACCGAGGGCGGCCTGGCGGGCGGCATCTTCCCGTGCATCGTGGGCACGTTCTACCTCTCCCTGGGGTCCATGGCCCTGGCCCTGCCGCTGGGCGTGGCCGCGGCCATCTACCTGCACGAGTACGCCGCACCCGGCCCGTTCATGCGCGTGGTCCGGCTGTGCATCAACAACCTGGCGGGCGTGCCGTCCGTGGTCTTCGGCCTGTTCGGCATGGCCTTTTTCGTGGCCGGGCGCGATCTGGGCGGCCTGGGCATGGGCGTGTCCATCGCCTCGGGCTGCATGACGCTGGCCGTGCTCATCCTGCCGGTCATCATCGGCACCTCGGAGGAGGCGCTCCGGAGCGTGCCCAACACCTACCGCGAGGCCTCGCTGGGGCTGGGCGCGACCAAGTGGCAGACCATCTTCAAGGTCGTCCTGCCCTCGGCCATGCCCGGCGTGCTGACCGGCTCGATCCTGTCCATCTCCCGCGCGGCGGGCGAGACCGCGGCGATCATGTTCACGGCGGCGGCCAGCTACAACCCGACCCTGCCGGGCTCCATCTTCGACGAAGTCATGGCCCTGCCCTACCAGATCTATTCCCTGTCCGTTTCCTCCACCGACCCCGAGGCCACCCTGCCCCTCCAGTACGGCACGTCGCTGGTCCTGGTGGCCCTGGTCCTGGGCATGAACCTGGTGGCCATCATGCTCCGCTCGCACCTGCGCAAGAAACTCAGCTAGCCCCTCCTCACACACTCGAACGAAAAGCCCCCGTACCAACAGGTACGGGGGCTTTTTCATCGGACACCTCCCCGCGAAGCGAATACGCATCCGCGACAAAGGCGCCATGGAGGGATGCAAGGGGGCGAACCCTCGCCCGCCGGAGGCGAAACCACCCGGCAATCGCCGCGAAGCGGCCTTCTATTTCTGATTTTGCTTGGGCGAACGGACAGGAGAGCTACAACCCCGCGTACAGCCGGGCGTAGTCCACGACCATGCGTTCGGCGGTGAATTTCCGGCCGCCGGACAGGAACGCCTCGCGGCCGAGCTGGCGGACCAGGGAGCGGCTGGACAGGACGGACAGGGCGGTGTCCACGAAGCGGTCGCGGTCGCCGGGAGGCACGAGCATGCCGGTCAGGCGGTCCACGATCTGTTCGGGCACGCCGCCCACGCCGTAGGCCACCACGGGCAGTCCGGCGGCCATGGCCTCCAGGACGACCAGGGAGTGGTTGTCGGCGCGGGTGGGATAGAGCAGGGCGTCGGACGCGGTCATGAGCAGGGCGAGCTTGGCGCGGTCCACGTAGGGCCAGAGGATGAAGTCGTCGCGCCGCTCCTCGCGGTCCCCGCCCACGGCGAAGCAGACCAGGTCGGGCAGGGCCTTCTTGAGGCGCTCCCAGATGTCCTGCCAGGTGTCGCCGGACTTGTAGGCCGCGTTCATGCCGCCGTGGGCCGCGAACAGGGCCACGCGCGCGGCCGGGTGGATGCCGAGCGCCCGGCGGGCGTCGTTCTTGGTGCGCAGCCCGGTGGGCCAGGGGATGCCGTTGGGGATGACCCGGACCGGCCGGAGCAGGTGGGTCCTGGCCAGCCGGGCCAGCCAGCGGGACGGGGCCACCAGGGCAGGCTCCAGCCGCCGGACCTCGGCCAGCTTGCGCTTGCGCAGCCCCTCGGCGTCCGGGAAATTGCGCGGGCAGGGGTCGGCGCAGCCGTCCTCCCGCATGGGGCAGTTCAGGGGATAGGGACAGCCGCCGGTGAACAGCTCGCAGTCGTGCAGGGTGACGACCACCTTGGTCCCGGTGGGGATGGACCCGAGCAGGGCGGGCCAATCCCCGGTGCAGTGCACGTGGGCCACGGTGCCCTCGGGCAGGCGCGCGCCGAACTCCTCGGGCTGCATGGCCGCGCCGTCGGCCTCCTCGGCCAGTTCGAAGGACAGGCAGGTCTCCACCCCGCGCCGCCCGAGCCCTTCGAGGAGCAGCCGGGCCACGCGGGTGGCCCCGCCGCTCGCCTCCAGGCCGGTGTGGTGATGGACCGGGGGCAGCTTCATGGCCTAAAGGTCCACCGTGTCCATGTCCAGGATCATGTCCACCAGGTCCGGGTCGTGGGGATCGGGCGCGATCTCGAAGCCGAACTTCCGGGACAGCCCCTGCATGGCCTTGTTCTCGAGCATGGTCTGGCCGATGAGCACCTTGGTGCCGCGCTCCTTGGTGTAGCGGATGCCCTTGTAAAAGAGCATGGAACCCAGCCCCTCGCCCTTGAGGTCCGAGCGGACCACGATGGCAAACTCCGCCTCGGAGTTGTCCGGCTTGGTGTTGGTGCGCATGACCCCCAGGGTCTCGGGCTCGCCGCGCTCGGTCAGGGCCGTGGCGATAAAGGCCATCTCCCGGTCGTAGTCGATCTGGGTGAAGCGGGCGATGTCCTTGTGGTCGAACTCGCGCTGGACCACGCCGAAGAAGCGCAGCCGCAGGTCCTCGTCCGACAGGTTGGCCAGGAAGGCGCGGTGGGTCTCCTCGTCCTCGGGCCGGATGGGCCGCAGGGTGACCTGGCGGCCGGACTTGAGGGTGACGCACTCCTCCAGCTCGCGGGGATAGGGCCGGATGGCCAGCCGGGACTCGCCCTCGCCCTCGAACGGGGCGATGTCGATCTTGGCGTCCAGGGCGAGCACGCCCTCGGAGTCGGCGTAGAGCGGGTTGATGTCGATGGCCGTGATCTGCGGCACGTCCACGATGAGCTGGGATATCTGGATCAGGGTCAGGCAGATGTCGTCGATGTCCGCCGGGACGTGGGACGGGGTGCCCTTGAGCAGGGTGCTGATGCGCGTGCGCGAGACCACCTCGCGGGCCAGGGACATGGACAGGGGCGGCAGGGTCTGGGCCTGGTCCTGGATCATCTCGCGGGCCATGCCGCCGTGGCCGAACTGGAGGACCGGGCCGAAGACCGGGTCCAGGCGGGCGGACACGGACAGCTCGTGCGCGCCGGGGCGGCGGCCCATCCTCTGGACCGTGAACCCCTCGATGTAGGCGTCGGGCCGCTCGCGGGTGCAGCGGGCCAGGATGGAGGCCGCACCCTCCCAGACGCGCTCGGGGGTCTCCAGGTCCAGGAGCACGCCGCCCACGTCGTAGGGCTGGGGCACCTGGGGGCTGCGCAGCTTCAGGGCCACGGGGTAGCCCAGGGCGTCGGCCGCGATGACCGCCTCCTTGGCGGACACGGCGATGCGCGTCTCGACCACCGGGATGCCGTAGGCGGCCAGGATGTCCTTGGCCTCGGGCTCGGTCAACGCCTTGCGCCCGGTGTCCAGGGCCTTGCGCACGATGTCGCGCGCCCTGGAGGTGTCCGGGAAAAAGTCCGTGGGCAGGGAGTCCGGGGTCTCGATGAGCATCTCCTGGTTGTGCAGGTACTCGGCCATGTACAGGAAGGCCTGGACCGCCTGGGTGGGGGTCTCATAGGTGGGGATGTCCGCGTTGCGGAAAATCTCCCTGGCCTGGCCCGCCTTGCCCGAGCCGAGCCAGGCGGTCAGGACCATGCGCCGGACCCGCTTCAGGGAGTCGCGGATGGCCTCGGCCACCTCCACGTCGGGCTGGGCGGCCCAGGGCACGTGCATGGCCAGGATGCCATTGGAATTCTTGTCCTTGATGAGCAGCTTGAGGACCTCGGAGTAGGCCTTGCCGTCGGCGTTGAAGGGGATGTCCACGGGGTTGGCCCGGGACCAGTTGCCCTCGCCGAGGACCCCGTCGATGCCCTTGATGGTCTCCTCGGACAGGGGGGCCATCTCGCCGCCGCCCACCAGCAGCCGGTCGGCGGCCAGGATGCCCGCGCTGGTCCCGTTGGTCAGGATGGCCAGCCTGCGGCCGAAGACCTGGCGGGGCGTGGACAGGGTCTGGGCCGCGTCGAACAGGCCGTCGATGTCCTCGACCCGGAGCATGCCCGCCCGGCGGAAGGCCACGTCGTAGATCTCGTCGGAATGGCGGCCGTCGCCGGTCTCGCGCAGCTTGAGGTCGCCGAGCACGGTGTCCAGGGCCTGGCCCGGCCTGATGACCAGGACCGGCTTGTTGCGCGAGGCGGCCCGGGCCGCGGACATGAACTCGCGGGCGTCCTTGATGGACTCCACGTAGAGCATGATGGACCGGGTCAGGGGGTCGGAGCCGAGGTAGTCCAGGATGTCGGCGAAGGTCACGTCGATGCGGCTGCCCAGGGCGACCATGTGCGAGAAGCCCACGCCCTTGTCGATGGCCCAGTCCAGGACCGTGGCGAAAAGCGAGTCGGACTGCGAGATGAAGGCCACCTTGCCCGGCTCCACCCGGGCGTGGGCCAGGGAGGCGTTCAGGTTGAGCGACGGGACCATGAAGCCCAGGGACTTGGGCCCGAGGATGCGGATATCCGGCGGCTGGGCGATGGACAGGATGGTGGACTTGATGTCCTGGCTCTCCTCGTAGGACATGGAGGCGAAGCCCGCGCCCATGATGACGGCCGCGCGGGTGCCCCGCTCCTTGAGGGAGTGGATGACCTCCGGGACCTCCTCCAGGGGCGAGCAGACCACGGCCAGGTCCGGGGTCTTGGGCAGGTGCCGGACCGAGGGATGGGTCAGCACCCCGGCGATGGCCTCGGCCTGGGACGAGACCGGCATGACCGGCCCCAGGAATCCACCGGCCATGATGTTGCGCATGACGATATTGCCCGCGTTGCGCGGATCGTTGGTGGCCCCGATAACCGCGACGGAGGTGGGCTTGAAGAGATATTCGAGGTTGGTGACGCTCATGTGGCTCCTTGGGGTGGCGTGTCGGAAGCGATTTAGGCAAAGGATAGCGCCTTTTGCCGCCATGAGGCAACCGCAGAATGGACGCGCGGACCGCCCGTTTCCCGGAGCCCGGCGCCCTCCCCTTCCGGTCGTCGGACCTCAAGAACCATAGACAAACCTAAAGTTTTCCATGGGACATCCGATAGGGTCCGTGAGGGGATGTCCATGCAGGCAACAAAGGAGTGCGCACCATGGCTATCGAATCGCTGATGCAGCAGACCGGCGTGTTCGTGGACACGCTGACCGTCAAGCCCGCGGCCACGGTCAAGACCGAAACCGAGGTGGCCCAGGACGCCGTCACCCCGGAGCAGGGGGACACCGTGACCATCTCCGAGGAGGGCCGCGCCCTGATCGCCATGGAGAGCCTGGGCAAGTCCGACGACGAGTCCGACCAGGAAACGGACATGGACCAGACCATCGACTCCCTCAAGGACCGCATCCAGAAGCTGGAGGAGGAGATCAAGGCCCTGGAGGACGGGGACCTGCCCGAGGACCGCAAGCAGACGCAGATCCAGGAGAAGGAGAACATGCTCATGGACCTGCGGGACCAGCTGCTCAAGGCCCAGCAGACCAAGCTCAAGGCCGACGGCATGGCCGAGGGCGGCGGCACCAGGGCCAACGGCTTCGGCAACACCGCCGGGACCTTCTGATCCGAAACGACATTTTCCGCCGGGACGGGCGCGACGGGGACTCCCGTCGCGCCCGTTTTCGTGCGGCCGAAAAAAACCGGCCGCGCGCTAAAGGATTTCCGGACTGCGGACGATAGACCACGCAGGGAGACGCGAACACACTTCAAGGAGCCTTGTCATGACCATAGAAGCATTGACCTACCAATCGGCCTTCGTGGATTCCCTGTCCATCAAGACCCAGACCGCATCCGGCGACACCGCGGCCGGTGACGGAACCTCGGACCAGGGCGACACCGTGAGCATCTCCGAGGAGGCCAAGGCCCTGTCGGGCGCCATGTCCGCCACGGGCGGCACCAAGACCGCGTCCGCCTCCGGGGCCTCCTCCGAATCCGACGACAGCGACACCTCCGAGACCGAGCAGACCATCGAGGACCTCCAGGACCGCATCGAAAAGCTCGAACAGGAGATTGAGGAGCTCAAGGACGACGAGTCCCTGCCCGACGACCAGAAGCAGGTCCAGATCCAGAACAAGCAGAGCGAACTCACGCAGTTGCAGGGCCAGTTGCTCGAGGCCCAGTCCGAACTGCTCGAGTCGTCCTCCGCCGAGGGCTGACCGGATCGACCCGGCGGCGGACAGGGGACGCCCTGACCGCCGCCCGTCTCCGGCCGACGTCCCGCCCACGCGGCGCCCCCCACTGTCCCGACACCGAACCCCCCGCTCCCCGCCCCGCGCGGGCGGCGGAATATCCCCCTTGACGCCCTTTTTCTCCCTCGTATATTGTAAATATATGCCGGAAGGCCCGTCAGCGGGCGATCGCGGACCATGGAAGGTCGGCTCGGCAGGGAGAAACGTCCCATGTCCATGGGAGTTACCGACTTCATCGTGGCCGGCCCTCCGGGTCAGGTCACCGCAGGCCCGGCAGGCTCCTTCCAGGCGGTTGCGCCCGGACAGGTCTCCATCGGCGAGCCCGGCCACGTCCCCATCGACACCACGCCCGCGCGCGTGCCCATCGACACGTCCATGGCCCGGATTCCCTACGCCGCCCCCACGGGCGGCGGGTTGTCCCACGCCTTTGCGGGGGCGGCCTCGGCCGGAGGCGGCGGGGGCGGCGGCATGACGCCGGGCACCTCCTCCGCGCACATCGGTGGCGGCTCCTCGGGCGGCTCCGTGGGCGGCGTCACCGGCATGGGCAGCTCCGGCCAGACCGGCTCGGGCAACGCCGTCGGCCAGAGCACCGGCGGCGGCCAGGTCTCGGGCGGGGCCAACGTGCCCATCTCCACCGAGGGCGGCCGCCCGGCCATCGCCCAGGCAACGGGCGGGTCCACCGGCGGCCCCGTGGGCGGCGGCCCCGTGGAGCGGGCCGGATCGCCCGTGGCCATGACCACGGGCAACGTGGCCATCGCCCCGGCCCTGGGGGTGCAGCCCGTGTCCCCGGCGGGCAGCGTGTCCATCGCCCCGAAGGTCGGCTTTTCCATGCCCACCCTGACCGGGTTCGTACCCATCTCCCCGGCCGGGACCATCATGGCCCACCGCATGACCAACCCGCACGGCACCTATTTCGGCCACACTCAGCACTGGCCCAACGACGTCTTCCACCACTCGAGCCACACCGCGCCGTACGTGCCGCCCTCCGTGCCCATGGCCCCGTGGGTGCCCACGGCCGACGGCTACGCCGAGCCCTTCTCCCTGCCCAAGGTGGACTTCGCCCAGGACATGGGGCGAGGCGCGCCCATCGACATGCGCTCCGAGTACTCCATGCGCATCGACCAGTCCCAGGACATCGAGCAGAACCGCACGGCCACCTACAACCAGAACGTGGACCAGACCCTGGACCAGTCCATGAACTCGGTCATCGAGCGCAGCGACCGCCACGTGACCCGGAACGAGTTCGACAACTCCTCCACCCGCAACCTGGACCTGTCCACGGACCGGACCACCGAGAACACCCAAGACATCGTCCAGAACTTCAACCGCGACAACCGGTTCTCCACCGAGACCACCGTGGTCAACGAGCAGGACAACTCGCGCAGCTTCACCAACGAGGAGCGCCGCGAGACCACCCTGACCACCGAGAACACCGAGGTGCGCAACGTGGACGCGAGCCAAAGCACCACCGAAAACCACATCGTGGAGCGGACCGAGGTGGACAACTCCCGGATCGACGCGACCACCGAGCTATACTCCTCCGTGGCCTACCCGGAGACGCGGGTGGTGGAGGCGGACAACTCCACGACCATCAACCGGGTGAACACCTTCGAGACCGTGGACGGCGGCTCCTCCGAGATCAACAACATCGACGCGGGCCGGACCCTGTTCGTCACGAACCAGGACCCGACCTACGTGTTCGACAACTCCTCGCGGATCATCCTGAACTTCGACGCCCCGGAACGGACCGGCGGGGACATCGTGGTCGGCAACGCCTGATCCGCCCTCCCTTTCCGGCACGCCAGACGGCAGGAGGCCGCCCCATTGCGGGGCGGCCTCCTGGTTTTGAAAAGGCAGAGATCGTCGGTAAGATATGACTATATTACATGCGGATATAGATCAAGTAACTTATCGTAGTTTTATCGAAAAAAGCGCTCCTTCGCGCGGCCTTTCCGGGCGCTCGGCGCGTTAGATGACGTTGTGGACCGAGTCGATGGCCCAGTAGACCACGTCGAAGTTCTCGGCCAGCCCCTGCTGGAGGCGCTTGAACTCGGGCTTCTCCATGTCGCGGATGCGGATGTAGACGTTCTTGAACCCCTCGGACTCGGGCACGTTGTGGGTCATGATGGACATGATCCGCGCGCCGTGATCCTTGAGAAAGGCCAGCACCGGGCGCAGGCTGCCGGCGGCCGTGGACAGGCGCAGGCAGAACTGGGCGCCGCCCTCGTAGATGCCGGAGATCTCGACCAGGACCTTGAAGATGTCCGTGTCCGTGATGATGCCCACCACGTGGTCGTTCTCGTCCACCACCGGCAGGCCGCCGAAGTTGCCCTCAAGCATGAGCACCGCGGCCTTTTCCACGGTCTCGGTGTCGCGGATGGTGACCACCTTCTTGGTCATGATGTCCGCGATCTTGATCTCGGACAGGAGGTAGTACAGCTCGTGCACGTCCAGGGTGGTGGCCTTGGACGGCGAAGCGTCCTTGATGTCGCGGTCCGAGACGATGCCGATGATCCTGCCGCTCTCGTCCACCACGGGCAGACGGCTGATGGCCTTGTCCTTCATCAGCTTGGAGGCCTTCATCATGGAGCGTTCCGGGGTGATGGTGATGACGTCCTTGGTCATCCAGTTGGCTACCAGCATTGGGTGTTCCTCCTTAGGTTAACCGGCCTCGCCCGGCCGGATACTGTCGATATTCCGAGTCATTCTTAACGTTTCCCGCGCCATTTGGCTAGCCCCGCAACGATTTTTTCGCGCGCGGACCGGGGTCGGGTCCGCTACCCCGGCGGCGCAAAACCCGTCAAGATGTTTTTTTATGCCTTTCGGCCGCTTTTCCCTACCAATCTCCCCCGAAACCCGGTTTCCCGAAAATCAGGGGCTATGCTCCCCCCCAGACCGGGGTGGCTCGCGCAACCCTCTAGGATTCGGAGAACGACATGATACCTATCATTTCGGCCGTGGCGGGACTGCTGACCACGGTGGTGGAAGGGGTCTCGGACCACTTCAAGGGCAAACAGGAACTCAAGAAGGCGGTCTTGGAGAACCGCGTGCGGCTGGCCCGGTCGGACCAGGAATTCAACCACGACTGGGAGATGAAACAGCTCGAAAACTCGGGCTGGAAGGACGACGTCCTCTTCTTCGCCTGGATCGGCTTCTTCATCTGGTCCGGGGTGGACCCCGAGGGCGCGGGCCGGGTCATCGCCTCCTGGGAGGCCCTGCCCGACTGGTTCCTCCAGATCACCTTCTGGATCGTGGCCGCCGTGCTCGGGGTCAAGAAGATCGGCGACTACCTGCCCGGCGCGGTGCGCGGCCTCAAGGACGCCCTGGGAGGTCCAAAATGACGGCCATGGAACGGCAGGACCTCCAGGACCTCCTGGTGCGCATCGACGAACGGGTCAAGGCCATCCAGGTGGCCATCCGCGAGATCAACGAGGCCCGGCAGTGCGCCGGGAACCGCGAAAAGATCCGCTTTCTGGAACGATTGGTCTGGGGCAGCCTGGCGGGCGTGGCCGCCCTGGGCGGACGCATCCTCTTCGAGGCCCTGCGATGACCCCGGCCATGAATCCGGCGAAAGCCCTAGGGAAGCGCCGCGTCCCGGTACTGGGCGAGCTGCGCCCGGTACTGGGCGGCCAGGAACTCGTCGCCCCGCGCCACGGCCAGGGCAAGGGCCCGCTCCACGGCCGCCACGGCCTCGCGCATGCGCCCGTCCCCGGCCAGGGCCTCGCCCAGCAACCCGTACAGGGCGCTCTGCCCCGGCTCGAGCTCGGTGGCCCGCCGGTAGTCCGCGGCGGCCCGCCCGTACCGCTTGAGCTTGAGCAGAGCCTGGCCCCGCGCCGTGAGCAGCCGGACGTTGTCCGAGTCCAGCACGTAGGCCTGGGACAGGTCGCGCAGGGCGGCCTCGTAGTCATGCCGGGCCAGGTACGTCATGCCCCGGTTGTAGCTGGCGTCCTGGTCGGCCGGGTCGATGGCCAGCGCGCTGCCGAAGTCGTCGATGGCCTCGTCGTCGCGGTTCAGCCGCAGATAGCACAGCCCGCGCCGGACGAACGCCTCGGCGATGGACGGGTCCCCCTTGACCACCTCGGTGAAGTCCCGCGCCGCCTCCCGGTACCGCCCCTGATTCAACAGGATGGAGCCGCGCATGTAGTGCGCCTGCACGTGGTCCGGCTTGAGCTCGATGGCCCGGTCCACGTCGGCCAGAGCCTCGTCCGCCCGCCCCTGGGAAAACAGGATGCTCGCCCGGTAGTAGCGGGCCATGGCCAGGTCAGGGTCCAGCTCCAGCGCCTGGTCCAGGTAGCCGAGGGCCGCGTCCTCGTCCAGGAATCCGTCGTCGTGCCGAAGCTGCATGGCCTCGGCCAGCGCCTCGGCCGCACGGGCCTCGCGGCGCTGCACCGCCAGCTCCTCGGCGGTGGGCGGAACGGGCGGCGGCCCCTCACTTCCGGCGCAGCCCCACACGGCCGGCAACAGGCAGACAACAACAATCAGGGCGTGGATTCGCATGGCCGTCAGATACCCTCGGCCCGCGCCGCCCGTCAACATAAGCGAGGAAACAATGTCCAATGACCTGTATGTACCAAGGGAACACCAGGCCCGCATCGAGGCCGAACTCGGCCGGTTCGCGGTCCTGGTCTGCCACCGCCGGTTCGGCAAGACCGTGCTGTCCGTGAACCGGCTCATCAACGCGGCCCGCGAAACCCGCCGCGACGACTGGCGCGGGGCCTACATCGCCCCCCTCTACCGCCAGGCCAAGACCGTGGTCTGGGACGAACTCAAACGATACTGCGGCTTCGGCCTCGACGGCTGCACCGTCAAATTCAACGAGACCGAACTGCGCGCCGACTTCGACAACGGCTCGCGCATCCGCCTGTTCGGTGCCAACAACCCCGACTCCCTGCGCGGCATGTACCTCGACGGCGTGGTCTTCGACGAGGTCGCCCAGATGCCCCTGCGCGTCTGGACCGAGGTCATCCGGCCCGCCCTGTCCGACCGCAAGGGCTGGGCCATGTTCATCGGCACCCCGCGCGGCAAGAACGCCCTGTACGAGATATGGGAAAAGGGCAAGACCGACCCGGACTGGCTGGCCGCCATGTACCGCGCCTCCGAGACCGGCATCCTGCCCGTCGAGGAACTCGAGGCCAGTGCCCGCGAGATGTCGCCCGAGGAATACGAACAGGAGTTCGAATGCTCCTTCACCGCCGCCATCCGGGGGGCCTACTTCGGCCAGCTCCTGGCCGACGCCGACCGCGAGGGCCGCATGACCGACGTGCCCGCCGACCCGTCCATGCCCGTGCACACCGCCTGGGACCTGGGCATGTCCGACTCCACCTCCATCTGGTTCGTCCAGGCCCGGCCAGGCGGCACCTTCGCCGTCATCGACTACTACGAGGCCTGCGGCGAAGGCCTCGACCACTACGCCAGAATCCTCGACGACAAAGGCTACAAATATGGCACCCACATCGCGCCCCACGACATCCGCGTGCGCGAACTCGGCACCGGCAAGTCGCGCCTCGAAACCGCCCGCTCCCTGGGCATCCGCTTCGACATCGCCGCCAACATCCCCATCCAGGACGGCATCAACGCCGTGCGCACCATCCTGCCCCGCTGCTGGTTCGACGAAACCCGCTGCGCGCCCGGCATCGAGGCCCTGCGCCACTACCGCCGCTCCTTCAACGACCGAACCGCCGACTTCTCCACCCGGCCCATCCACGACTGGACCAGCCACGCCGCCGACGGCTTCCGCTACTTCGCCGTGGGCTTCCGGCAACCCGAACCCGGCCCGCGTCCGGCCCGCTCCGCCAATAACTACAACCCGTTCGGAGATACCCATGCCCGTGACTGAAACCACCACCCGCCCCGACCCCCTGGCCCACTTCCCGGAAAACGGCCCCTACCGCTGGCTCGAACTCGCCGACGCCGACGGCCCCTACGGCGTCTGCGCCATCGCCCCGCGACCCGACTACCTCGAACTCCACCTGACCATGAGCCGCTGGGGCCCGGCCACGCGCCGGACCCTGGCCCAAGACCTCGAATGGCTCAAAACCGAAGCCAAACGACTCCACCTCCCCAAAATCATGGGCGTCCGCGCCAACGACCAGGGCCAATTCGACAACAACCTCTTCCGCTTCGCCCGCCTCTACGGCTTCTCCGACATGTGCGTCTTCCAGACCGCCAGCCTAACCGTGGACTGAATGGCGCGGGGAAGGCCTCCGGCGGCCCTTCGGGGAGACCAGGGCGCTGCCCTGGACCCGGCAGGGAGCAAAGCCCCCTGCACCCCCATGTTCGCTTCGCTCAGATGCGTGCGGCGGCGGAAGGCTTGGCAAGGGACGCCTTCCGCCGTGCCGGTGTGCGATTTCGGGCAGAAAAAACGGATGCAACGACGTGCTGCTTCACCGAAGTGAGCACGCCGTTTTTTCTGCCCGAAATCGCGGGGTTTTGTTTTTAAGAAGAGAATAGCGCCCCAAGAACCACGCCTTTTCCCGCCTTCTACCAACGCCGCAAAACCGTCAAAACGGGTCCCGCCGACCTCGCCGGCGGCGTTGGGCAACCGTCCCGAAGGGTTCGCGCCGGGCGGTCCTCCGAGGCCCGTGGCCGTCCGGCGCGAACCCTTCGGGACACCGCCTGCCCGCCCCCTGCCAAGACCCCCGCCAACGATCTCCGCCCTTCCGCCCCGCTCCCAACCCGCACATCCCCCCGCACCCGCACGCCCCTGCCGAAGGCACCCAAAAAGTTTGGGAGAATCCAGAGAACCCTTTCCAAAGGGTTCTCTGGCCGCCGGAGGCGCCCGCCCGGCGAGGGCCCGCCGGAGGCATTCCCCATCCCCCACCCTCCCGCACAGCGACCGCCGCCCCTTGCCTCGGGCGCGTGTTGGCGTGTAGTGCTGGCGGAAACCGGGAGGTCGTGGTGAGCGAGACGAGTACGGACGGATTGAAGGAGTTGGCCGGGGTGATCCGGCAGTTGGCGGCGCATTACGGGTTGTGGCTGGCGGAGAGCGTGCACCAGTTGGGTCTGGAGGCGGCCCTGGACGCGGAGGGCGAGGCCGGGGACCGGCTGGAGGGGATATTGCTCGGCAAGCTGGAGCGCGCGTTGGGGCGTGAGCCGGGCGGACTGGCGGAGGGGCTGGACCCGGCGGTGCTGGCGGACGTGGCCCAGGCGTTGCGGACGGGCTGGCTGGCGGCGGATGGGGTCTGGTTCCAGGCGGTGGAGAAGGCGGCGGGCATGGACGCGGCCAAGCGGGTCAACGACACGTGTTGGGCCCGGTTCGCGCCCTTGGAGGCCCGGCGGGTCAAGGCGTTGCTCGGGCTGCCGGAGCGGGGCGGGATCGCGGCCCTCAAGGCCGGGTTGGCGGCACGCATGTACGGGCGGCTGAACCGCTGGGAGTTCGCCGAGGAGACCGCGACGTCGATTGTTTTCCGCATGACGGACTGCCGCGTGCAGACGGCCCGCAAGCGGCGCGGGCTGGCCGATTATCCCTGCAAATCCGGCGGGGTGACCGAGTACACGGGGTTTGCGCGAGAGATGGATTCCCGGCTGCGTTGCGAGTGCATCGGCTGCCCGCCCGACGCCCATCCCGAGGAGTGGGCCTGCGCCTGGCGGTTCACCCTGGCCGGGGAGTAGGCGGACGAGTGGGCCGGGCCTAGTCGGCGGCGTGCGGGAGCGGGGGTTTGCGCAGGAACATGCCGGTCTTGAGTTCGGGGTGGTCGCAGATGAAGACGCCGCGCTGGCCGGGGTGGGAGACGTCCACGGACTGGCCCTTTTCGTCCACCAGGCCGTAGTCCTGGGCGGCGATGCGGGGCCGGATGAGGCCGGGCACCAGGGCTTCGACGGGTTCGGCGGCATCCCAGCGGGCCTTTGTCTGGACGAGCCAGCGGCCCGAGGCCAGGGGGGCGAGGATGCGGGCGAGCACGGGCCGTTTTTCCGTTTCGTCGGGCGGCTGGGCGATGGGGCCCCGGCAGGCCGGGTCGAAGAAGCCGGTGGTCAGGGGCCGGGACGCGGCGTTGACCAGTTCCGCCAGGAAGGGTTCGGGTTGGAACCGGCCGGCGGCGGCGTGGTTCAGGGCGGTCTTGTAGGCGTCCACGACCTGGGCGAGGTAGGCGGAGCTCTTGGTGCGGCCCTCGATCTTGAGGGAGGCGACCCTCATGCGCCGGAACCATTCCAGGTAGTGGAGCAGGCAGAGGTCTTCGGCGGCGAAGAACTTGGTCCAGTTGTCGGTGTCGAGCGCGGCGGACAGGGCGCGGTCGGCCGGTGGCTGGGAGGGCGGGCCGTCGCGGTCCGGGGTGGAGAAGGCGAACTCCTCGGGCGCGTCGAAGGTGAAGTCCTCGGTGAACGGGTTGTCGTATTCGCGGATTTCCCAGAGTTTTTCGCCGGGCCGGGTGCGTTCCTCGAAGGTCATGGACACGGGCCGGTACTCGTAGCGGCAGGGGTGGGAGCACTGGCCGAGGTTGCCGGGCCGGTCGTTGAGCAGGGCGGACATGTAGCAGCGCCCGGACACGGCCATGCACATGGCCCCGTGGACGAAGACCTCCAGCTCCATGGTCGGCATCTGCTTGCGGCAGGCGTCGAGCATCTCGCCCAGCTCGTTCGAGCGCAGCTCGCGGGCCACGTTGACGCGTTTGGCCCCGTTCTCGCGCCAGAAGCGCACGGCCTCGACGTTGGAGGTGTTGGCCTGGGTGGAGATGTGCACCGGGATGGCGGGCAGCTCGCGCCGGAGCAGCCGGATGACGCCGGGATCGGCGGCGATGACAGCGTCCGGCCTGAGCTCGCCGAGGATGTCGAGCTGTTCGCGCAGGGCGCGCATGTGCGACTGGCGCGGGTAGACGTTCAGGGTGTAGTAGACCTTGACCCCGGCCTGGTGGGCGCGGGTGACGGCCCGTTCCAGGGCCTGGCGGTCGAACCCGCCCGCTCCGGCGCGCAGGTTGAGGCCCTCGCCGCCCAGGTACACGGCGTCAGCGCCGTACAGGATGGCGGTCTCGAGTTTTTCCATGTCGCCCGCAGGGGCGAGCAGTTCCGGGATGAACGGGGCGTCGGGCATGGTCGCGGATTACCTGATGGGGGTTGGTTTCGCCAAGGGAAAATGCGGGGACCGGGCCTAGACGGGCAGTCCCTTGGCCCGGCGGGCCGCCTTCATTTTATCCAGCAGTTCGTTGGGGATGTTCAGGTTGCCCCGGCCCACGCCGAGCCGGATTTCCGGCTTGTTGGTCCCGTGGAAGTCCGAACCGCCGCTCTTGAGCAGGCCCAGGCGGTCGGCCATCTCGCCGAAGGCCTTGGTGTCCGCGGGGGAATGCTCGGAGTAGAGGACCTCCATGCCGTCCAGGCCCAGGTCCATGAGGCGGCGGACCACCTTTTCGGTCTCGGGGTAGCTCAGCTTGAGGGCGAAGGGGTGGGCCAGGATGGAGGTCGCCCCGATATCCTTCAGGATGGGGAAGGCCTGCTCGGGGGTGAGCTTGCGCTTGGGCACGTAGGCCCGGCCGTGGTCGCCGACCCAGACCTTGAAGGCCTCGTCCATGGACGAAACCACACCGAGCGCCATGAGCTCCTGGGCGAAATGCGGGCGGCCGATGGTCCCCTTGGCCCGGGCGGCCACGGCCTCGTAGGTGATGTTCACGCCGAGGGAACGCAGCTTGGCCACGATCTCGTGGTTGCGGTTGGCGCGCCCCTCGATGACCCAGTCAAAGGCCTTTTGCAGGGCGTCGGCCCGCTCGGGCACCCACAGGGCGACCACGTGGATCCAGCCCGCGCCCTCCGGGGACTCCAGGCTCAGCTCCGCGCCGGGGATGACCTCCACGCCGAGCCGCTTGCCCGCCTCGACCGCCTCGGCCACGCCCTGGAAGGTGTCGTGGTCCGTGACCGCAATGGCGTCCAGCCCGGTTTCCCCGGCCAACTCCACCAGTTCGGTGGGCGACAGCGTGCCGTCCGAGGCCGTGGTGTGCGTGTGCAGATCTATGCTCATGGTCGTGTCCCGTATGGTTGTCGGTTGCGCAAATCACGAAGGTACAGGCTCCGCGCCGCGAGGTAAAGCCCGGAACGGTTGCCAATCCCCGCGCCCGAGGCTATCCTGCCTTGCATCCAAAGGAGAACGCCATGACCCTCAACAAAGATCTGCTCGATATCCTGGCCTGCCCCAAGTGCAAGGGCGGACTCACGCCCACCCCGGCGGGCGACGGCCTGGCCTGCCCCAAATGCAAGGTCGTCTACCCGGTCCGGAACGACATCCCCATCATGCTCGTGGACCAGGCCGTGCCCGAAACGGACTGGACCGGCTCCAAATAGGCCCCAGGCAACGGACGTTACGCCCCGCCCCGCCGCTTATCGGTGAGGCGGGTTTTTTCATGCCCGAAATGTGGGTGCCCGATGGGTCGGCGCGGGGCGGGGACGGGCAATCAGGCCGTCTTGATCCCGTCCGTGCGGACGGGGCCGGAACTTGTGGCGGAGGTCGGAGCGGGAGGCGGCGTGTCGGGATGGCCGGGGGTGCGGCCGAGGGCATCGAGCAGCCCGGCGAGGAGCCGGGCGTTGGGCGCGGGCTTGAACAGGCGCAGGACGGTCAGGGCGGCGAGGACGACGAGCAGCAGGAGCGCGACCGGAACGGCGGCACACATGACGGACCTCCAGGTTCGGCACAGGAGACCAGACCGGCGTTACGGGAGTATGGAGGGCGCGTGACCCTTGGGTGACGTTACCTGTCCGAGGATTCGATGATCAGGTTGGGCAGCTCGTCGGTGTCGTCGGGCTTGATGGGGAACCGTTCGGTGAGCATCTCGCCGCAGCGGCGCACGCCCGCGCACAGGGCCTCGCCGGGTTTGCCCGCGCGGATGCCGTCGGTGACCAGGGTGACGACCTCCTCCCAGGCCAGGGGATTGACCAGGTCGTTGATGCCCTTGTCGGCCAGGACCTGGACCGAGCGCTCGTAGACCGAGACGTAGAGGATGATCCCGGTCTTGTCGCGGGTGTTGTGCAGGCCGTGGGCGTGGAAGGCGGTGAAGGCGGCCTCGGCCACCTCGTCGCGCATCTCCCGTTTGGACAGGAAGGGCCGCTTGAGGGCCGGAAAGGCGTCGAACAGGCGGGAGAAGCCGAGGAACAGGGCGAGGAAGAGCAGGAGGAAGACCCACATGTCCTCGCGGCCCAGGGCCAGGGTCAAGCCCACGGCGGCCAGGGCGGCGACGAGGAGGCTGCCGATGAGCCCGGCCCGGGGGTAGTCGTAGCTCATGGTCGCGATGACCGGCACGATCTCGCCGGAGGTCGTGGCTTCGGCCTCCTGGACGCACCGGACCAGGGCGTCCTGTTCGGCCTGGGTGAGAAAAGTTTCCGCGTTGCTGCTCATGGTAGAAACCTCGTTGTTACCAGCCGCCGGAGGCCCCGCCGCCGCCGAATCCGCCGCCGCCGAACCCGCCGAACCCGCCGCCTCCGCCAAAGCCGCCGCCGAACCCGCCGCCGATGCGCGGGCCGGGCAGGAAGATCATGCCGGGGCCGCGTTGTCCGGAGCCGGTCGCGCCCGAACCGGGGCCGCGAGGGGGCCGGGGCCGCCCGAACTTTTCGGTCAGCAGGATGAAGAAGATCATGGGGCCGAGGAGGATGGCCAGGATGTTCAGCTTGCTCCGGGGCTTCTTGGGCAGGGCGGTGAACTCGCCGCGCACGGCCCCGGAGATGGCGGTGACGCCGTCGAGGAAGCCCTGGTCGAACCGTCCGGCCTTGAACTGCGGGGTGATGATGTTGTCGATGATCTGCCCGGCCAGGACGTCGGTGAGCCGGCCTTCCAGGCCATAGCCCACCTCGATGCGAATCCGGCGATCCTCCTTGCTGACCAGGAGGATGACGCCGTTGTCGAAGCCCTGCTGCCCGACCTTCCAGGTGTCGGCCACGCGGATGGAGAAGTCCTCCAGGGAGTCGCCCTTGAGCGAGGGCACGGTCAGGACGGCCACCTGGGTGGAGTCCGTGCGCTCCAGGTCGGCCAGCCGGTCCTCGATGGTCTGCCGCGTCTCGGGGGACATCATCCCGGCCAGGTCGTTGACCCGCGTGGTGTACGGGGGCACGTCCAGGGCGAAGGCCCCGGCGGCCGTGACCAGGACCATGAGGAGGGCCAGGGCCGCGAGGAGGCCTGACGAGCGGTTCGGGAGCAAGCGCACCGGGCGGTACCGCCTAGGACTCGGACCCGAAGTTGACCTTGGGGGCCGTCTTGGCGGCCGGCTCGGCCTCGAAGAACTCCTTGCGCTCCAGGTGGAGCAGCAGCGAGTTGGTCAGGGAGTTCGGGAACTTGCGGATGGAGTAGTTGAAGGTCTTGACCGTCTCGTTGTAGCGCTGACGGGCCACGTTGATGCGGTTCTCGGTGCCTTCGAGCTGGTGCTGGAGGGCCAGGAAATTCTGGTTGGCCTTGAGGTCGGGATAGCGCTCGACCACGACCATGAGCCGGGACAGGGCCGAGGAGAGTTCGCCCTGGGCGGCCTGGAAATTGGCCAGGGCGTTCTTGTCGGTCAGCATCTCCGGGGTGAGCTTGGTCTGGGTGGCCTTGGCCCGGGCCTCGACCACGGCGGTCAGGGTGGACTTCTCATGGGCGGCCGCGCCCTTGACCGTCTCCACCAGGTTGGGGATCAGGTCCGCGCGCCGTTGCAGGGCGGATTCCAGGTTGGCCCAGGCGCCGTAGACCTCTTCCTCCTGCTGCTGCATGGAGTTGTAGCCGCAGCCGGCCAGGGACGTGGCGATGAACAGGGCCGCGAGGACCGTGACGAATCGTTTGAACATGGCGTGGTTTCCCCTTGATCGGGTTGGGGTTGTCTTCATGGGCATGTAGATGCGTCCGGCAGCGCGAAAGTCAAGGCGGTCCGGGCGCGGTTACCGGGATTCCGGCTGTTTTTTCTTCTTGGCGGGCCGTTTGAGGCGCTTGCCCGCGGCCAGGAGCTTGCGCAGCTCCGCCGCCGCCTTGACCGTGTCGGACCCGTGCAGCAGGAACCGCTCCTTGGAGGTCTGGAAGTGCCAGCCCGAGGGCCGGGTCAGGAGCCTGGCCCCGCGCGAGAGCAGGTATTCCTCGGCCTCGGTCTCGGCCGCGACCCCCTCCATCTCGGCCAGGATCTCCTCCCGCTTGCGCATGTCCCGAAGGAACTGGGCGATCTCGTAGACGGACCGCATGAGGTCCTCCGGCTGGATGTCCGTCTCCTTCTTGCGCCCGGAGAGATGTCGTTGGAGTTCGTTGAGGTCTGTCTTCAGCTCCTTGATCTCGAACAGGGCCTTCTCTCTTGAAATTTCAATTTTATCGGTAAGTTGCTTATAGATCGCTCGCAATTTCTGTGTGGACATGGAACCTGCTTTTCGCCTTGCTGTTACCCCGGATTATCTTAAGCCTGATTTAGGCTAGCCCATTTTCCGACAGGTCCGCAACCGCTGGCGCCATCATTTTTCATGTATTTCCGCGCGTCCGCCGGTCAGCTCGGTCACGGCCGCCGCGAACCCGGTCGCCCGCTCCTCGGGCAGCTCCACGGTGAACCCGGCGGTCTCGCCGAAGGTCTCTTCGACCACCTCGCCCTCGAAGTCGGGCGTCAGCCGCTTGAACAGGGTCACGCAGGGATACGGCAGGGACACGGCCAGGCGCACGGTCACGACCATGTCGCGCACGGTCAGGGTGGCCAGGCCGAGGTTGACCATGCCGGAATAGGCCCGGACCAGCCCGCCGGTGCCGAGCTTGGTGCCGCCGAACCAGCGGCTGACCACGGCCGCGATCTCGCCCACGCCCGAGTGGAGCAGGACGTTCAGCATGGGGCGGCCCGCCGTGCCGCCCGGCTCGCCGTCGTCGCTCGCGCCCACAAAGGCCGTGTCGCCCGGCGGACCGGCGTTGAAGGCCCAGCAGTTGTGCGTGGCGTCGGGAAACTCCGCCTTGACCGCGGCCACGAAGGCGCGGGCGGATTCCGCGTCCGGGACGTGGGCCAGGGTGGTCACGAACCGGCTGCGCCTGATGGTCTCCTCCACCCGGTGGGTGGCGGCGGGGATGGGGTATCGGTCCGGCATGGGGCCGGTGTAGCCCGGCCCGCGAAGGCGGGTCAACCCCGGCCCGTTCCGGGCCGCGATCCGGCCAGCCGGTGCAGGTCCGCGCGCAACTGCGCCTTGAGTTCCGGGAACGGACCGTGGTCCGGGAGCATGCCCAGGAGCTGCTCGAACCAGCCGGAGCGGATCAGGAAATTGTAGGCGTAGGCGAAGTGCAGGTCGTTCAGCCAGGCGCACAGGAACAGGACGTAGTCGTTGGACCAGCGCATGGCCGAGAACGGGATCAACTTCCCCTCCCCGGCCAACCGGACCGACTCGGGCGAGAACGCGGTGTCGTCCCAGGTGATGCCGTACTTGACCGCCCTGCCGGTCAGGGTCCGGCGGAGCATGCCGCCCAGGCTGTTGCGGATGGCGTCCAGCTTGTCCGCGTCCCGGACCATCTCGGTCACCAGCCGCGCGTCCGGGTTCATGCCCTCGGGCAACCCGGCCCGGTTGTGCAGCCGCACCGCCTCGATGACCACCGCGCGCCAATGGCCGTCCAGCCCGTCCAGGATGTCGCTCCCGGCCAGGATGCGCGCGCCCTCCTCGCCGTGGTCGTACCCGGCCCGGTCGTCGAAGGTTTGCCGGTCCGCCAGCTGCGGAAACCGCCCGGTATCGTGCAGGATGGCCGCGAGCACGGCGGCCAGGGCCAGGTCCGGGCCGGGCCGCTCCTCCTTGAGGATGCGGCGCACGTGGGCCAGCACGCGCATGGTGTGGGCGATCTTGCGCCGGACCAGGGGACGCACTCCGCCCCGGGCCCGGTCCGCGTGGGCCCGGCCAAAGGTCACGAGCCACGTAAGGCTTTGCCTGATGCGTGCGTCCATGGCGGGTGTTGTAGCGCAACCGGCCCCGGCCCGCCAGGAGGAATGGGGTTTGACACAAAAGCGCGTATTGGGTGATCGTGGCCGCCATGTGCAGGAGAGGGACGCAGTGCTCGGGCCGCTAGTGCCCGGACGGCTGTCGGCGGGGCTGTTTGCGGCCCTGGCCGCGACGGTCCTGTGCGCGACGGTCCTGTGCGCGTCCCTCGCCCGGGCGCAGGCCGGACCGGAGGCCCCCGGCGGGCTGCCCATCCCTCTTGAGGAGGAGGTGACCGGGGAACGGACGTCCGACGCCCTGGACGAAACGCAGCGGAGCTGGTCCGAGCAGGTCCTCTCCACGGCCACCTGGATGGACGCGTTTTTCGACGACGGCCTGTACAAGACCACTTCCAACAAGACCTACCTGCGCTTCAGCCTGAAACCGTCCTACGACCACCGGGGGGTGCAGTTCAAGGTCGACACGGACCTCCGCCTCCAGTTGCCCAACACCGAGCGGTGGCTGCTGAACGTCGGCGGCTCCCCGGACCAGGGCACGCTGAGCGGTTCCACCACCCTGGAAGAGGAGGAGCGGAACACGGACCGCAGCGACAAGGCCAACGCCTACGCCGGGTTGAGCACCTTTTTCCAGCACACCGAGACCCGCAACGTGTCCACCGGGGGCGGGATCAAGCTGAGCACCAGTCGGCTGGCCCTGTACGGCACCTTTTCCTGGGTGGAGCTGTGGCCCTTCAAACACTGGGATCTGCGGGCCACCCAGCGCTTCCGCATCTACACGGACGAACCCGCCGAGTTCAAGTCCCGGCTGGACGCGGACTGGCCCCTGTCCCACCGGTTCCTGTTCCGCTCCACCGGGGCGGTCCTGTTCCGGGTGGACAACCCGGACACCTCCTACGACCTCGACCTGACCCTGTTCCAGTACCTGACCACCCGCCGCGCCCTCATGTACCGGCTGCGCAACGGATTCGTGACCTCGACGCACACCCCGTTCCAGCTCAACCGCGTCGCGGCCGAGGTGGAGTACCGTCGCCAGTGGCGGGACTGGTTCTACGCCAGCCTCATCCCGCAATTGGTCTTCGAAGACCAGCGCGACTGGCGGGCGGACCCGGGCATCCGTCTGAATTTCAGCTTCCGCTTCGGCTACACGCCCGAGGTCACCAACGCCTCGCCCTACGCAGGCAAGCAGCGGGCCGACGACCAGCGCAACCGGGCCGAGCGGGAACGCAACCTCCGGGAAGGACAGGCGCGCATACAGCGATGGATGCTGGAACAGGAGGAATCCGGGGAGCCCGCGCCCTAGCGGATACCGGCCTCCTCCTCCAGCAGGGCCTTGAGAATCAGGCCGAAAAAGCCGCCCTCCTCGCCCGAAAAGCGCCAGCCCAGCTGGGTGGAGCAGCCCGTGCACAGGACCACCTGCCAGCGGTGGCCCGGAAACCAGGTGAACTCGTCGGTCTCGGGCCCGGCGGGCGTCAGGTTCCTGGCCGAGGCGAAGCAGCCCAGCTCGAAAACCAGTCCCTGCGGGTTGAAGAACACGTGCCGATGGCGGCCGTTGATCTCCATGCCCAGATCGCGCCGGGTGATCCGGCTGCGGCATGCCCGGCAGACCAGCACCCCGCCGGTCTCCGACTCCGCGGGCTCCCGCCGATCCTCCGGCCGTTCGCCCGAACCACGCCCGCCCCCATCCGGCTCCTTCCGGTCCGGCTCCCCGCGCAACGCGCGCTCCGGTGTCTTGCAACGAATGCTCATGCCAGGACCTCCACCCCACCTATACCCGACCCGCCGTTTCTGGTCGAGGGCGGATAAGGAATGCCTCCCCCGGACCCCCATCCCCTTCTTTTCCCAAACTTTTTGGGTGCCTTCGGCAGGGGCGTGCGGGCGGGGGGGGGGGGTGAACGGGTTAAGCCCGGAGGGGCGCGGGGGGCGTGCGGGTTGAACGGGATGGGGTAGGATGGTAGATTCGGGGTATGAGCAAGACTGTTGACGCCCCCCACCTGCGGCTGTGCGACGCCTGCTGCGACAACTCCGGGACCGCCAAGGAGATGGTTAAGACCGGCGGGTGCACCTGCGACATCTGCGGCTGGGCCTGCAAATGCTGCGGCGACGACGGCAAGCAGTTCGTCAACAACGTCCTGGTGCGCACAATCCCGGCCGAGGGCTGGGCCTACCTCCAGTGGCGCAACAGCCGCAGCCTCGTCCCCCTGGATTGGGAACGCCTCTTCCTCCACGGTCGCCCGGACGACAGTGGAACAGATTGATTATACACCCCTTTTCCTGCTTTTGTCGCCTCGTTAGATAGTCGGCTATCTGTTGTTCTGAGCCGATTTCCGGCACTAGGCGAAAAGCACGGGGCGGAGCAGCGAGGCCGCGATGGACCACATGGTCAGGCAGACCGCGCCGTCCAGGATGCGCCAGGTCAGGTCGCGGGAGAACAGCGGGGCCAGGACCTGGCCGCCCAGGCTCAGGGCCAGGAACCAGGTGGTCGAGGCCGCGAACGCGCCCAGGCCGAACAGGTAGCGCGCCTCGCCCGGATAATGGCCGCTGACCGAGCCCATGAGGACCACGGTGTCCAGGTACACGTGCGGGTTGAGCAGGGTCACGGCCAGGGTCAGGATCAGGGTGCGCTTCAAGTCCCGCGCCACCTGACCGCGCGCCTCCATGGACCCGCCGCGCAGGGCCGCCCGCAACGCACCCAGGCCGTACCAGGCCAGGAACGCCGCCCCGCCCCAGGCCGCGATCACGCCCAACGTCGGGTTGGCCGCCACCGCCGTGCCCACGCCTGTCACGCCCAACCCGATGAGCAGCCCGTCGCACAGGATGCACAACGCCGCCACCGCCAGATGATGGTTGCGCCGGACCCCCTGGGTCAAAACAAAGGCGTTCTGCGCCCCGATGGCCACGATCAGCCCGCCCCCCATGGCGTACCCCTGTATGAATGGTGTCATTGCTCGCCTCCGGGCTTCAGCCGTTCGCGAGTCCTCGAGCCTTACGGATGAGGACAGCAGCGATCGGCCGGGGGAAGGGGAGGAAAAACCCTTTGAAAAGGGTTCTTTCCTCCCCTTCCCCCGGACCCCCACCCCCTCCTTTTCCCAAACTTTTTGATGCCGCTTCGCGGGTGAGAGGGGCGGGGGGTCGGTTGTTGTTTGAGATGTTGTAGGAGGGGTGAGCGCGTGTGTAAAACTAATTGTTTTCATGGTTCATTAGGAATGTTAATGATGAAGCATGCTGGATTACAAACTGGTCGAGGCCTTTGCCGCCGTGGTCGGGGAAGGCGGGTTCGAGAAAGGGGCGCGGGTCCTGCACCTGACCCAGGGGGCCGTGTCCCAACGGGTTAAGCTCCTGGAGGAGCAGGCCGGGTGCGTGCTCCTGGTGCGCTCCTCGCCGCCCCGGCCCACTGCGGCCGGGCAGGCTATGCTCAAGCACTTCCGACAGGTGCGGCGGCTCGAAGAGGACCTGGACGCCGGGCTGGGCCGGGCCGGGGCCGCGTTCGACACCCTGGCCGTGGGCCTCAACGCCGACTCCCTGGCCACATGGTTCTTCCCCGCCGTCAACGCCTACCTGGACGCCGAACCCGTACTCCTGGACCTGTCCGTGGACGACCAGGCCGAGACCCTCACCCTCCTCAAGACCGGCGGGGTCCTCGGCTGCATCGCCGACCGCGCCGAGCCGGTCCAGGGCTGCCGCGCGGAATACCTGGGCGATATGGATTACAGATTGTATGCAACTCCGTCATACAAAATGAAATGGTACAAGAACGGCGCGGTATTGGAGGATGTGGAGGCGGCCCCGATCCTGATCTTCAACCGCAAGGACGTCATGCATGAGGTCCTGCTGGCCGGGGCCTTGGGCCGGTCGCCCGCCCTGCTCGCGCCCTTCTACCTGCCGTCGTCCGAGCAATTCGCCCCGGCCATCGCCACGGGCCGGGTCTGCGGCATGCTCCCGGACCAGCAGGCCGCGCCCTACCTGGCGCGCGGCGAGATCGTCGATCTCCTGCCCGGCCACGTCTTCACCGTGCGCCTGCACTGGCAGTGCTGGAACCTCGAATCCGTCCGCCTGGCCGGGTTCACCGAGGCCCTGGTCCGGGGCGCGCGCGCCCTCCTGGCCCAGCGGCCCTAGGTTTGCCCATCGCACCCCTTTGTTGTATGCACCGGAAAAACATCCGCCGCCTTTCAAGGAGTCACGCATGAAACGGTTCGCCCTGATCCTGTCCGCCCTCACCCTCTTCCTCGCCTACGGCTGCTCCGGCGCCTACTACTCGACCATGGAATCCATGGGCTACGACAAACGCGAGATCCTGTCCGACCGCGTGGAGAAGGCCCGCGAATCCCAGAAGGACGCCAAGGAACAGTTCGCCTCGGCCCTGGAGCAGTTCAAGTCCGTGGTCAACTTCGACGGCGGCAAGCTCCAGGAAGTGTATGACAAACTCAATGACGAATACGAGGACTGCAAGGACCGGGCGGACGACGTCAAGGGCCGCATCGACTCCGTGGAGGACGTGGCCGACGCCCTGTTCGAGGAATGGAGCACCGAGATCAAGCAGTACTCCAGCGCCAAGCTGCGCCGGTCCAGCGAACAGAAACTGGTCGCCACCAAAAAGAAGTACAACGGCCTGATCCGGGCCATGCGCAACGCGGAAAAGAAGATGCAGCCCGTACTCGGCGCCTTCCACGACCAGGTCCTGTACCTCAAGCACAATCTCAACGCCAAGGCCATCGCCTCGCTCCAGGGCGAGCTGACCTCCATCCGCACGGACGTGGACTCCCTCATCAAGGAGATGGACAAGTCCATCGCCGAGGCCGACGCCTTCATCAAGACCCTGGAATAGCGGTTCCCGTTCAGCCAATGGAAACGGCCCGTCCGGCATGTCGCCGGGCGGGCCGTTTTTGTCGGTTGATCGCCCGTTATCGCCGCAGGTTGGCGGTGATGGACACCAGGTCCAGGCGGACGTCCTCGGGCAGGGCCCGGTAGGGCTGCATGACCGTGCCGGGGTAGCCGTCGGTGATGATCGCGAGGGACCGCTCGGGCTCGAGCGAGAACCGGGACAGGTCCGGGGGCGCGGGCTGAAGGGTCAGGCCGAACGCCGATGGCTGGCCGGTCTGGCCGTGGCAGGTGGCGCAGGTGTTCTTCCAGATGTCCCTTGCCTGATCGCCGACCGGGCGTTGCGGCACGGTGGTCGGGCCGAACATGGTGAAGCTCTCGTCCAGCCGGTCGAGCAGGGCGTCGATCTTGTCCCTGTCGAAGACCGTGAAGTAGGGCATGCCCGAGCCGGGCACGCCGAGCAGGACCATGGAGCGGACGTAGTCGCGGTCCGCGCGCACGGCGGCCAGGTCCTCGGGACGGATGAGCAGCCGCCGGGCCGCCGGGCCGTCGCCCAGGCCGCCCACGCCGTGGCAGGGCCGGCAGCTCTTCTCGTAGAGGGTCGCGCCGTTGTCGTAGACCGTGGCCAGCTTGACCCGGAAGGTCTCCAGGGCCGGTTCACGGAAACGGTCGAGGTCGGCGGACTCCCTGGCCAGCTCGGCGCGGGCCTCACGGTGCAGGGTCATGAGCGTGGCGTCCTGAATGGACTGGCGCGCGGCGAGCATGGACACGAAGACCACCGGCAGGAGCAGGAGCAGGGTCCGGCCGCCCCGGATGGAGGTGTCGGGCAGGGACCGGGCCGGGGCCGGACGCATGGTCCATGCCATGACCATGGCCGAGAACGTGCCCAGGGTCACGGCGGTCATGACGGGCCAGTTGAAGACGCCGCTCACGGTGAACAGCAGGGGCGCGCCCACGGCCACCTGGAAGAGGATGCCGCCAAACAGCCAGGCCCGCAACCGGTTCCGCCGGACCTGGTCTTTTCCCGCGCTGAAGAACAGGTGGAAGGCCGCGCCGAAGACCACGGCCGCGCCGAGCACGTGCAGGTAGCGCAGGAGCCAGTGCGGCAGGTACTCGCCCGAGGGCGACAGGGTCCTAGCCGCGAAGGCGGTCCACTGGTCGGGCCGCTCCATGAGGGACAGGGCCCCGGTGAAGATGGCCGGGACCGTGAGCAGGGCGGCCAGCCCGATGACCCCGCTCAGAAACGGCAGCCACGGGCTGGAGAGCATCTTGTGCTCGAACAGCTCGATGGCCAGGAAGGCCAGGATCAGCAGCGGGATGACCGCGAGCCAGGTGAAGGCGTGCAGGCCGGTGGCCGTGAAGAAGCCCAGGGAATAAATGACCTGGATGATCAGCAGCGGGCCCACGCCCAGGACCACGGCCAGGCTCTTGAGCCCCAGGTGGGGTTTGACCACCCGCTGGTTCCAGTCCATGGCGCTCCGGTCCGACCCGCAGCAGTCGCGCAGGAAGAAGACGAAGCCGAGCATGGCCGTGCCGAGCATGAGCAGGACGAAGAGCAGGTGCAGGCCGAAGGTCACGAAGAGCAGGGTGCGCAGCCAGGGCTCGGGGAGCGGCAGCGCGAGGAAGAGGTCTTTCCAGGGCGTCATCACTTGACCTCCCCTTGGAGCTGCGGTCTGGGCAGGGTGTCCTTGTTGGCCAGGGAATACAGATAGGTGGACATGGTCAGCCGCTCCGCCTCGGAACCGTTGAACGGGGTCATGAACGGGACCATGCTCTCGGTGATGGCGGTCAGGGCGTTGACGCTCTCGAGCGTCCGGCCCCTGAGCCGCACGGTGATGTCGTTGATCCCGCCGATGGTGTGGCAGACCCCGCAGTTGGCGTCGAACAGGGCGCGGCCCGCCCGGGCGTCAGGGGCCTGGTCCGTGGTCGCGTTGACCCAGTCCAGGGTGGCCAGGAGCGGGCGGTCCTCGGCCTTGGCCGCCTCGTGGCGGACCAGTCGGGACTGGTTGGCGTACATGTAGCCGGGCAGGAGGTACGGGCCGCGCACGAACTCGCGCACGCGCTCGAACTCGGCCACCAGCCCCACGGACAGGATCAGGGCGGGCAGGAACAGGAGCATGGTCGTCTTGCGGTGCCTGAGCAGCCCGGCCGCGGCGGCCAGGGCCAGGAAGGCCACGGCCGCGGCGTTCAGCGCGGGCAGCAGGTACGGCACCTGGGACCAGGCCGAGGTGGCCACCGAGAACTTCCAGTGGGTCAGGTAGGTCTCGGGGATGCGCGAGAAGTAGATCCAGGCGAACAGGCCCGTTGCGGCCATGGCCGCGAGCATGACCAGGCCGGTCAGGCGCAGGACCCGGCCGCGCTCGTTGGCCGTGCCCTTGAACCGCCAGCCGGTCCAGCCGAGGATGAGCAGCGCGCCCAGGGCGATGCCCGCCGAGATGCGCAGCATGAACTGGGGCACGAAGGTCGGGTTGAAGTAGGCCTGGGTGAAGGTGCCGCCCTGGGGCCAGCCGTCCGGGGTGAGCATGAAGCCGAGGATGCCGGAGATGAGCACGGCGGAACTCAGGGCCACGGCCACGTAGCCCCAGCCCACGACCATGAGCAGGCGCGGGCGGCGCTGGGCCAGGCGGTCCCAGAGGAAGTAGTAGACGAGCAGGAAGACCACCTCGGTGGTGAAGGCCCACCACTCGATGAACCAGGGCCAGAAGAAGAGGTGGATGAGCGAGCCGATGCCCTCGGGAGCGAGAATGCCGGTGATGAACCAGATGCCCACGCCGGTCACCGCGCCCACCGAGGTGGTGACGACGACCACCGGCTTGAGCAGGGCGCGCGCGGCGTTCTCCCAGAAGCTCCCGTGGCCCGTGGCCCCCAGGTTCTGGAACAGAACGATGAGGATGGTCATGCCGATGGCCACGCCGTGGCTGATGAGCACGTGCAGGACCGCGTTCAGGGCGATGGTCATGCCGTCGCC
Source organism: Pseudodesulfovibrio mercurii (assembly GCF_000189295.2). Classification (NCBI taxonomy): domain Bacteria; kingdom Pseudomonadati; phylum Thermodesulfobacteriota; class Desulfovibrionia; order Desulfovibrionales; family Desulfovibrionaceae; genus Pseudodesulfovibrio; species Pseudodesulfovibrio mercurii. The sequence continues at coordinate 2,338,491 of NC_016803.1, forward strand.
GAGAACCGGAACGTGGATCAGGGGAAAGGTCATTGCTTGGCCTCCCCGGGCAGCGGAATGACCCGCTCGATCTTGTTCGGGTGGGTGGCCACGAACTTGGGCCGGGGCTGCTCATGGACGTAGGCGGCCACGTCCAGGGCCTCCTCCTGGCTCAGGCTCGGGCTGGACTTGGGCATGAACCGCCAGGCGAAGACCGAGAAGGTCCGGATGCGGTGCATGCCGGCCCCGTCGTTGTAGGCCCCGTCGCCCCACAGGGCCGGGGCGATGGGCGTGCCGTGGCCGTCGTCGCCGTGGCAGCGGGCGCAGACGTCCTTGTACACGGTCGCGCCCGCCTCGGCATCGGGCTTGTGGTCGTTCTCCAGGTGGTGGGCCAGGACCGTCCACGGCGGAGTGGAGTAAATGGGAATGTCCTTGGATATCCACTGGTAGTAGACCAGCAGGGACTGCATGATCTGGCTGTCCGCGGCCGGGGCCTTGCCGTTCATGCTGCGCTCGAAGCAGCCCTGGGTGCGCAGGGCCAGGTCGGCGGTGTACTCGCGGCGGGCCCGGTACAGGGGATACTTGGCCGCCACGCCCACCAGGGAGATGGTGTCCTTGCTGCGCCCGCCCTCGAAGTGGCAGTTGGTGCAGGCCATGCCGTTGCCCACGTACTCGGGCGCGTACTTTTTGGTCTCGGTCATGATCTTGTAGCCGAGCATGACCATGGGCCGGATCTGCTCCGGGGCGTCCTCGGGGGCCGGGGGGTTGAAGACCGGCGCGAGCGGCGCGGGCGCTACGGCCGGGGCGGCCGGGGCCGGGGCGACGCCCACCGTGGCCGGGGTGGCCGACCGGGGCATGGGCGCGGACCACTGGAAGAAAAAGACCAGCCAGGCGCCGAAGATCAGCAGCAACACCACCAGGATCAGGGAGAAAAACAGTTTCGCTTGGTTCATGGGATCTCCATTTGAACGGGCAGGATCGTCAAACCGGCGGCCTTGCGGCCGGAAACAGGGCTCCGACCGGACCGGGTCCGCCGGGAACAGTCTATGCGATATCCGGACAATTGTTCAACCGTCCGGGCCGGATGTCACCAAAGCGTGCTCCTTCCGGCTGGCGACGTCAACGGTCGGCCCTCTCCGGACCGGTCGCTTATTCATCCTGTTCTGGACAATTTCGAGACTTTTGGTCTAGGGATGGGCCAAGGTCGGGCGCAGCAATTCGTCAGCGGGAGCGGGAACCATGTCGCAAGCATCCTTCGAGAACATCTGCATATTCCACATCCTGGACGGCCTTCGGGAAGGGCTGTCCCACTTCTCCTCCCCGAGCCGGGTGGCCGTGGTCTACGCCGTGGGCCGGGGCGAGCCGCCGCGCATCTGCGACCCGCAGGGGCTGCTCGAGGGGCACGAGCCCAAGCTGCAGGATTATTTTCTCTATTCGAACCGCTGGCGGGGCAAGGACGAACTCATCGAGGGACTGCGCGTCCTCCGTCAGGAGGAGGTCGGCCTGGACCTGGCCGGGCTGATCACCCTGGCGGCGCGGTCCAGCTCCCTGAGCTACCAGATGTGGTTCACCGAGGAGCACCCGGACCTGTGCTCCCTGGGGCCCACCCGGAGCTGGCTGGAATACGCGGCCGAACTGCTCTCCCAACACTTCGCCATCGGCAACGTCATGGGGCTGGACACCGCCGGATTCATGCTCCAGCACTGCGGCGTGCACGCCATCCGCGACTTCATCGTGGACGAGCGCTCGCGCATGGGCTGGCTGGACACCCAGATCCGGGTCTACCCCTTCCTGGACGCCATCCTGGGCGTGTCGGCCACCAAGGAGGAAGGGGCGTCGCCCAGGGGGCGCATCGTGGTGGTGGAGCCCAACCAGCTGGACCAGGTCCGGTTCATCTGCCGCTTCCCCCAGAACGAACAGCCCCAGACCGCGAACTTCAAGCACGTGCGCAAGCTGTTGCAGGCCGTGGAGGACTCGGGCCGGGTCCTGGTCTCCAACGGGACCTCGGTGCTGGGCATCGCCATCGGGCCCATGCCCGGCGCGTACCTGGCGGCCCAGTTCTCCGGGACCTACGGGTTCCTGTGGATCCGCGACCAGCTGCTGTGCAGCTTTTCCGACGGCCGGTTCCGCTCCTCCAACCTGCGGGCCAACCTGGTTCAGCTGGAGGAGCAGATGCTCGAAAGCGACATGACCCCGGAAAAGCAGAACGCCCTGTTCAAGATCGCCTCGACCATGGTCAACCGGGTGCGCGACCGCAAGCACGGCTGCACCCTGGTGGTGGACATGGGCCGCGAGCCCATCACCATGTCCGGCCAGCACCTGGAGGAGCCCCTGGACCTGACCAGGAGCAGCCACCTCAAGCTGGCCTGCTCCCTGGCCAAGCTGGACGGGGCCGTGCACATCGGCCGGGACCTGAAGCTGCACGGCTTCGCCTGCCTCATGGACGGGCGCAGCGTGCCCGGCGAGAACCGGGCCCGGGGCGCGCGCTTCAACTCGGCCCTGCGCTTCACCGCCGAGCACGAGGACCTGGTGGTCGTGGTCGTGTCCGCCGACCGGCCCGTGTCCATCATCAAGGACGGCGTGGAACTGACCGCGCTCTGCCACTTCCAGCACATCTGCGGCCTGCGGCGGCCTCCCCTGCTGGCCGAGTGGGTCATGAGCTAGCCGGGAGCCCGGCATTCGACCATGCGCGCCGACTGGATGTCCGATCCCCTGTTCTGGGTCCTGGCCCTGCCCGCCCTGGCCGCGTCCGGGCTGCTCGTCCAGATGGTCCTGTCCCTGTTCCGCTGCTGCGCGGCCTTCAAGCTCCGGGGACGGGCCGTGCAGCTCAAGTGGTGGATGATCCCGGTCACGGCCACCACCTGCGCCGCCCTCTGGCTGCTGGCCGTCCTGTACGTCATCCTCCTCGCCTGACCCTTTCCATCTCATGATAATCATTACGATTGTCAACGTAACGCAAAATCCCTCCAATGTTCACGCGAGTGTGACGCCCCTGTAACAAATCGGGTCGCCCGAATCGTTGCCCGGGGTAGGCTCTCCCCTTCCGACACACAGACCGGCACGGCCCGGCGGCGCCGTGATCAGGGGGGATGATGCGACTCAGCGTGAAGATGATCTTGTTTTGCCTGCTGGCGGGGATCGTGCCCTTGGCGGGCATGGCTGGTTACAGTTTGCACACGGCCTCGGTCAGCCTGAAGGAGCAGTCCTTCAGCAAGCTGGTCTCCCTGCAGGAGGCCAAGTCCCACGAGCTGGACGGCCTGACCGAGCTGTGGAACCGGGACATCACCATGTATTCCGAGGCCAAGTACGTGTACAGCGCCCTGGTCCGGCTCCGTGACATCATCTTCTACGCGGCCCAGCCCGGCCAGCCCATGGACCTGAAGAACGAGGACTACGCCCACGCCCTGAAGCGGGTCGCCCCGGACTTCACGCCGTGGATCAAGGTGCGCGGCTATGCCGACGCCCTGATCCTGGACGACACCGGGCGCGTGGTCTTTTCCCTGGCCGGTGGCCGGGAGCTGGGCGAGGACATCGCCAAGGGCCCCCTGGCCAAGAGCCGGCTCCTGCCCGCCTGGAAACAGGCCCTCAAGGGCGAGACCGCGTTCGTGGACTTCGCCCCCTACGAGCCGCTGGACGGGCAGCCCTGCGCCTTCATCGCCGCGCCCATCCGGCGCTACGGCGAGGGCATCGAGGGCGTGGCCGTGCTGCGCATCCCCATCGAGGCCGTGAACCGGGTCATGCGCACCAGGGCCGGGCTGGGCGAGACCGGCGAGGCCTACCTGGTGGGCCGGGACGGGCGCATGCGCTCGGACCTGTATTCCGACCCCGAGGGGCACAGCGTGGTCGCCTCCTTTGCGGACTCCCGGTCCGGCGGCATGCGCTCCGAGCCCGCCCGACGCGCCCTTGCGGGCGAGAGCGGGCGCATGGACAGCGTGGACTACCGGGGGCGCGAGGTCCTGGCCGCCTATTCCCCGGTCAAGGTGGGCGACACCGACTGGGGGCTGGTGGCCAAGATCGACGCATCCGAGGCCCTGGCCCCGGTGCGCAACCTGAAAAACGCGGCCCTGGTCGTGTCCGGCGCATCCGTGGCGGGCATCGTCCTGATCACCCTGCTCTTCCTGCGCGTGGTCCTGCTCAAGCCGCTCAAGGAGCTGCGCGTCTACGCGGGCCGGGTGGCCGAGGGCGATCTCGCGGCCCGGCCGCGCGGCCGGTTCAAGGCCGAACTCGGCGAGGTCACCGAGGCCATCGAGCGGATGGTCCGCAACCTGGGCGAGAAGATGGGCGAGGCCGAGGAGGCTTCGCGCCTGGCGAGCAGCCGGGCCGCCGAGGCCGAGGCCGCCGCGGTCCGGGCCGAGGGCGAGCGGCGGGCGCGCACGGACGCGGCCCGCGCCCAGCGCGAGGGCATGCTCCAGGCCGCGGGCATGTTGGAGACCGTGGTCTCGGGCATGCGCGAGGCCTCGGCCACGGTGAACCAGGAGTCCGACCGGATCATGGAGGGGGCCAACAGCCTGAGCGCCAGGGTGGAGACCACGGCCGCGTCCATGGAGGAGCTGGCCGGGTCCATCCGCGAGGTGGCGGACAACGCCGAGACCGCGTCCAGGGAGGCGGGCAACGCCCGGCAGCGCGCCCAGGAGGGGTCCGAGGTGGTCCGGCGCACGGTGGACTCCATCGGCGACGTGCACGTCATGACCGAACAACTCAAGGGGCAGGTGGCCAGCCTGGGGACCAAGGCCGACTCCATCGGCAAGGTCATGAACGTCATTTCCGACATCGCGGACCAGACCAACCTCCTGGCCCTGAACGCGGCCATCGAGGCGGCCAGGGCGGGCGAGGCCGGGCGAGGCTTCGCCGTGGTCGCCGACGAGGTCCGCAAGCTGGCCGAGAAGACCATGGCCGCCACCCGCGAGGTGGGCGGCTCCATCGCGGCCATCCAGGCCGACGTGCGCGAGAATATCAAGGGCATGGACCGGGCCGCGACCCAGGTGGACGAGGCCAACCGGCTGGCCGGGGAATCGGGCCAGGCCCTGAACGAGATCATGGCCTTTTTCGAGACCGTGACCGGCCAGGTGGCGGCCATCGCCGCCGCCTCCACCCAGCAGTCCCATGCGGGCGAGGAGATCAACCTGGCCGTGAGCGAGGTGGACGCGGTCTCCTCCCAGACGGCCGAGGCCGTGGCCCAGACCGGCGGGGCCATCGGCGAGCTGACCGGCCAGATCGAGACCCTGTCCAAGCTCTACGGGCTGTTCATGCTGCTCGGCGAGGGCGTGGTCCAGAAGCAGGTGGAGTCCCTGGCCAAGGCCCCGGACATCATCACCGGGACCCCGTCCAGGCAGCACGGGCTGCTCCAGCGGGTGGTCCGGGAGAACCCCAGCCTGGAGATGGCCTGGGTCATCGACCCGCGCGGCGTCCAGGTGACGGAGTTCGCCATGGCCCACGGCAAGGCCGACCCCTCCAAGGGCGGCCCCGGCACCCGGTGGGACGACCGCGACTGGTTCCGCGAGCCCCTGCGCACGGGCGAAAGCTTCATCTCGAACATCTATTATTCCAAGAAGATCGACGACTACTGCCTGACCGTGGCCACGCCCGTGAAGGACCGCGGGGGGAACATCCTCTCGGTCCTGGCCGTGGACGTGCGCCACGCCCAATAGTCGCGCAGCCGTCGGGTAATCGCCACCGGACGGTCAGGAACTCCGCGCCGCAGGCGCATACATGGGGTGCAGGGGTGCGAGCCCCATCGCTGCCGTCGCCATCTCTAAGGCTCGAAGACTCGCCAAGAGCTGGTGCTGCCCGCCGACAAATCCGCAGGACAGCGGATTCGGACGTTGCGGTCTTTCCGCAACGCCCCGAAGTGGGAACCCCATGGAAGGGGCGAATCAAGGCGAAATCACCCGACTGTCGCCGCGAAGCGGCCTTCCTCATCCGCCTTTTCTCCTCGAAAGGCCAACAAGGAGTCCGACATGCTTTGGTACGCGCACCGGATCTATACGCGGGAATTCCTTGCCGCCGGACTGCGCGACCTGTGCCGGTCGGCGCAGGCGACCAAACGCGGCATGACCCTGGTGGCGGGCGCGGCGGTGCTGGTCATGATCGCGGCCCAGGCCTCGATCATCTACGGCCTGTAGCGGCGGCGCAGGAGCGCGATCAGGACGACGGCGGCGGCCAGGCCCACGACCCAGATCAGGCCGGTGACCGGCACCACCGGACGTTCCTCGACCGTGCCCGCGGGCGGGTTGACCACCTCGGCCTTGTCCGGGGCGCGCAGGCCGAAGCGGGCCAGGGCCGTGCCGTCGAAGCGCAGCACGGGCCTGGTGGGCGGAGGCAGCAGCTCGCGCACGTCCTCGCCGTCGAGGGCCCTGCGGACCACCCTGGCCGCGTCCGCGCCCACGGCCTTGGCGGAAGTCATCCACCCCCCCACGGCCCCGCTGCCGAAAACCTCGTCGCCGAGAAGGTAGACCGGCGCGGCGGCGCGCTCGCGGATGAGCGCGGCCACCGCCTCGTCGGTGACCGGGTTGCCGTCCCGGTCCTCGGAAAAGCCCAGGAACAGGACCACGCCCGTGGAGGGCACGCTGGCCAGGGTGTCGCCCAGGGTCTTGAGGTCGAGCCCGTTGTCGTCGCCCGGCTCGAAGCCGGGGAACAGGACCTGGGCCCGGTCGTCGAAGAGGCGCATGGCCTCGTTGACCCGGTCCATGAGCCGGGCCGATTCCTGGGTCCTGTCGGCAATGGCCACCAGCAGCCGGGTCTCCGGGCGCATGGCGAAGATGAGGGCCACGCTGCGGCGCACGGCGGAGGTCATGGCCACGCCCGTGCAGTTGCCGCACTCGGACAGGTCCGCCGGGTCGGGCCGGGCCATGGCGCAGTAGATCACCGGGGCGTCCGGAAAGAGGTTGGCGAACTTGCGGGCAAAGGCGAAGGCCGCGGCGCCCTCGGCCACCACGACGTCGGGCGCGGCTCCGGCCAGGGTCCCGGCGAGCCGGTCGTAGGCCGCGTCAAAGGCGTCCTCGTCCGTGCCCTCGGCCGAGAGAAAGGCCTGACGCACGGAGGCCGCGCTGCCGAGCCCCTCGATGAAGCCCGAGGCCAGGCGCTGGTTCCAGGGGGTGGGTCCGGCCCCGGAATGGAGCAGGAGCACCTCGGCGGCACCGGCCGGTCCGCAGCAGAACAACACCCCGGCCAGGGCCAGGACGGCCGTCAATCGGAAGTGTGTAACCAATGACTTTTGCAAGTGATTCTCCATCGTCAGTTAACGAAAACTGCCGATGCGGCGGGTCTGATCCAACCTATTTCGGGGCGATGCAGACCCGGTTGCGGCCCGTGTCCTTGGCCTGGTACAGGGCGGCGTCCGCCGCCCCGACGAGGTCCGAGGCGGTCCAGCCGACCTTCATGCGGGCCACGCCCATGGACACGGTGAAGTTGACGGGCGTGTCGCCGAGCTTGCCGTCGGTCCGCACGCGAAAGTCATAACGCTCCACGTCGGCCCGCAGGGCCTCGGCCTTGACCGCCGCCCGGTTCAGGTCCATGCCCTGCACGACCACGACCAGCTCCTCGCCCCCGTAGCGGGCCGCGAAGCCGTCGTACTGGATGGCGTGGGTATTGACGATGCGGGCCAGGGCGCGGAGCACGTCGTCCCCGGCCTGGTGGCCGTAGGTGTCGTTGACCTGCTTGAAGTGGTCCACGTCGATCATCATCAGGCACAGCGGCGCGCCCGTGCGGGCGAACTCCTGGGCCACGCTCTTGAGGTGGGCCTCCAGGGAGCGGCGGTTGTGCAGCTCGGTGAGCAGGGGGTCGAAGTCGGCGGTCATGCGGAAGTGCTCGGCCTTGGCGTTGAGCAGGCGCGCCTCCTCGCGGAACTCCTCGATGAGCTCCTGGAACATGCCGCGCACCGTGGACAGGATGTGGGATTTCTGGGTGCCCTCCCGGATGACCCCCACGGTCTCCTCCCGGAAGGTGTTCAACCGGTTGTCCTGGCGCTCGTTGGCCCCGTGCATGGTCGAGATCATCTCGTCCATCTCGTTGATGAGCAGCCCGGCGGTGCGCTTCTCCTGGGTCAGGGCCTCCTCCAGCTCCAGGGCCCCGATGGTCTGCAACAGGTACCCGTCGAGCAGAGCGATGACCGTGTCCAGCCGATTTTCGGAGAAGTCGTTCTCCATGAGCTGTTCGCAGATTTCGAATTGAATCTCGGATTTCTTTTCGTCGGAATAGATGGTCAGGCGGGGAAGCAGGTTGCGCACGAACAGGATGACGGCCATCCACTCCGCCTCGTGGGGATTGTCGCGCTCATGCAGGGTCCTGAAAAACCGGTCGATCTCGCTCGAGCTTTTGGACATGGTCGGGTTTCCCGGGCTGAAGGACTCCGAAAGGCCGGTCACGCATCCGGCCGGGCAACAAGCCGCCTCATCGGCTTGATAGCATCCGTCGTCGCTTCCATTCAAGTGTAAAGGGGGAAAAAAGGCATAAAAAAGTGCGCCTTGCCGGGTGGCCCGGCGGGCATCAGGACCTGACATTTCAAAATATCGCTTTATGACGGCCTGGTGCTTTTATATTTGGCGCACGGTGCTCTTTCTGTGAGCGGGGCGACTCCATTCGCCACATGTGGTATCGAAGAAATCGATGTCTATTTCCTCCCACCCTCCGTCTGAGTTTGCCGTTCCCCTCATTTTCATGAGGACCTCTACCGTTGATTCAAATATACGCCCCCCGGAAAAGGGGCGCAAGGGGCCGCGGCGAACAAACCGTCACATGGGCCGCAACCTCCGGTCAGGCTTGGAGATAAAAATGCAATTTTGTCGGAAGGCGGACCGGGTCACCGGGCAGGGACAGGCTTTTTGCGGAAAGGCCAATTATGACAAGATATTGTGCCCGCGCACAAAAGGCAAGCACAAAGACGGGCACCCCTGTTTTCGGGTGCCCGAGGCCGTGTTGCGCCCCGAAAGGGCTAGGCGTCCTCGAAGGGATCGCTGATCAGGTCCAGGACCCTTGCGCGGTCCAGGAGGTGCGCGTCCGAACCCTCGGCGGCCAGGTCCAGGCCCAGCTCGCCCAGGCTCTGGTCGGCCTCGGCCGCTTCCCGGCGGCCCAGGTTGCGGGTCACGGCGGTCATGGCCTCGTCCAGGCTTTCCCCGGCACGGGCCTTGAGTTGCTCAATGCGTTCACGGGCGACCCCGGCGACATCATTCTGGGTCCCCACGGATTGGATAGCGGGCATATTCGTCTCCTTCGCGTAGTCTGCCACAACTACAGCAAAACCCGTGCTCCACAAAAAATATACCCTTAATCCAGCATATTATCGTTTTTATCGTCGTGCGGTGCGGCAGGTTTTGCCGCCCGGCTGACCGGAACCAGGAACAGGGTAAGGACGATGAGGACGAAGAACAGGCCATAGGCCGCCGCAAACCAGGCCGGATCAAATTCAGGAAAAAGCATCCGGCCGAGCCAGCGGGCCACGAACGAGACGGGTTCATCGGACGTCTGCCCGGCCGCCCGGCGCAGGGCCGTCTCCCACACGGTCAGGGGGCAGAGTCTTCCGGCCAGGGTCTCGGCCAGCACGAACCCCATGAGCCCCGCATGGGTCCAGCGGAACCACGGGTTGCGCACGAACCGCCACCCGAGGGCCGCGCCGATCCAGACCAGGGGCAGCCCCAGCACGAGAAACAGGGCAACGGCGAAATGGACGGCCAGGACCGCGTCCGCCCACTGGGCCGGGGCCGGACCCGTCATCGGCCCGGTCCGGGCAGCCCGCGCAGGAACCGGCGCAGGCCGTCGGCATAGCCCGAGGTGCTCAGGAAGCCGCAGTTGTGATCCCCGGACAGGGCCCAGAACAGCTTGGGGCCGCCGTATCCGTCATACAGCCTGCGGCCCATGGCATAGGGCACCAGGTCGTCCTCCGGGCTGTGCAGGAACAGGGCGGGCACCCGCACCCCGGCCAGGGCGCGCTCGCTGTCGTAACGGTGACGGATCAGCCAGCGGACCGGCAACCACGGGTACTGGGCCGCGCCCATGTCCGCCACCGAGGTGAACGTGGATTCCAGGATCAGCCCGCCCGGCTCCGTGCCCGCCTCGGTCAGGTCCGCCGCCAGCCGCGCGGCCACGCCCCCGCCCAGGCTGCGCCCGAACAGGACCACGTCGCGCGGGGCAAACCCCTTCTCGCGCACCAGCCAGTCCCAGGCCGCCAAGGCGTCGCTGCGCGTGCCCCTCTCCGACGGCCTGCCCCCGCTCAACCCGTAACCCGAATAGTCGAAGGCCAGCACCGACAGCCCGAGTTGGTGAAATATCCCATACGTCTCCATCAGATACGAGACGTTGCCCCCGTTGCCGTGGCAGAGCAGCAGGACGCGCTCCGCCCCTTCGCACGGCAGCCACCAGGCATGAATTTCCGTGCCCAGCCCGTTGACCAGCCGGACGTCCTCATACCCGAGCCCGGCCTGGTCCGGCGTGGCCGCCAGCGCCCGACGCGGACAATAGACCAGCCCGCGCTGGGTCAGGAACACCCAGGCCGCAATGCCCGCATAGACCGCCAACGCGGCCGCAACCATGTCCCACATCGTCCACATGCGCGCACCATACCACCACCTTGCGCGTTTGTGCACCCTTTCCATTTTCCGGACCTTGTTCTATTTTGCCCCCATGGACATCGCAGGCATCATCCTGGCCGGGGGCCTCGGCACCCGCATGGGCCACGTCAAGAAGGCGTTCCTGACCATCAACGGCCGGACCATCCTCGACCGGCTGCTCGCCGTGTATCGCCCCCTGTTCCCGGAAATCCTCATCGCCGCGCGCGACAAAAACGACTACGGCGCGTATGACTACCCGGTGGCCGAAGACAGATACCCCGCCCGCTCGTCCCTGACCGGCATCCACGCGGGACTGAGCGCCATGCGGGCCGGCCACGGGTTCATGGCCGCCTGCGACGGCCCGTTCCTCCAGCCCGGTCTGGTCCGCGCGCTCCTCGACCAGGCCGAGCCCGACGACGACGTCATCATCCCGCGCAAGGAGGACGGCTACCTCGAACCGCTCTGCGCCATCTACTCCCGACGCTGCCTGCCCCACATCGAAACCCAGCTCGAACAGGAAAACTTCCGCATCATCAGCTTCTTCGACCAGGTCCGGGTCAAGGAAGTCCCGGTCGCCCTGCTCCAACACGGCGACCCCCACCACGTCTCCTTCTTCAACGTCAATTCCCCCGACGACCTGCGCCAGGCCGAACACCTGGCGGCGGAACTCGGTTTGTAGGGGGCGGCACGACGGCCAAGGGCTCGGCGGAAGAATGCCTCCGGCGGCCCCTTCGGGGGGAGCCCTCGCCGGGCGGCGTCTCCGACGGGCAGGGCGCTGCCCTGCACCCGCTCAAGGCCGAGGGCCTTGAGAATCCCATGTTCGCTTCGCTCAGGGGCGTACGGCGGCGGAAGGCTTGGCAAGGGACGCCTTCCGCCGTGCCGGTGTGCGATTTCGGGCAGAAAAAACGGATGGGACGGCGTGCTGCTTCACCGAACGAAGCACGCCGTTTTTTCTGCCCGAAATCGCGGGGTTTGTTTTTTTAAGAAGGGAATAACCCGCTAAAAAGTGCCGTTCCGCCGCTTTTTACCAACGCCGCGAAACCGTCAAAACGGGTTCCGCCGACCTCTCCGGCGGCGTTGGGCAACCGTCCTGAAGGGTTCGCGCCGGGCGGCCCTCCGAGGCCCGTGGCCGTCCGGCGCGAACCCTTCGGGACACCGCCTGCCCGCCCCCGGCCAATCCCGCCGCCAACAATCTCCCCCCTTCCGCCCCGCTCCCAACCCGCACATCCCCCCGCGTCCGCACGCCCCTGCCGAAGGCACACAAAAAAGTTTGGGAGAGTCCAGAGAACCCTTTCCAAAGGGTTCTCTGGCCGCCGGAGGCGCCTGCCCGGCGAGGGCCCGCCGGGGGCATTCCCCGGCTTGTCTAGAAGAAGGCGCTCATGACCAGGTCGATTTGGGCGGCGTATTGGCTGACGGCCTGGTGGAGGGTGATTTCGGGGTCGAGTCCGAGGAGTTCCCAGGCCTGTTCGTCGAGGCCGGGCATGACGTACATGCCGCCCTGGGCGATTTCCACGGCATTGGTCAGGTTGTCGGCCACGTGGATGACGGCGGGTTCCAGGGGGTTGGGGTAGGCCATGGGGTTGTGGTGGTAGTTGATCATGACGGCCAGGCTTTCGGGGAATTTCCAGGCTGCGAGCAGGGGTTTGCTGATGTCGGTGTGGTTGAACTCCATGACGGTCTGTTCGGCGTCCACCAGGGGCAGGCAGTTTTCGCGGGCGAAGAGCATGGCCTCGGTGGAGGCGTAGGGCAGTTTCTTGAACAGGATGAGTCGGCCCACGTCGTGGAGCAGGCCGCCGATGAAGAACCGTTCGGGGGACAGGCCGGACTGGGTCCCGGCGAGCATGCGGGCGAAGATGCCGCAGGTGATGGAGTGTCGCCAGAAGGACGGCATGTCCACGAGTTCGGGCGGGATGTCTTTGAAATAGTTGATGGCCGAGATGCCGAGCGCCAGGGTGGACAGCTCCTTGCCGCCGACCAGGGCCACGGCGCGGGTGATGGAGTCGATGGTCTGGGGGAAGCCGTAGAGGGGCGAGTTGACGAGTTTGAGGAGTTTGGCGGACAGACTCATGTCGGTGCTGACGACCTTGGCCACGCGGTCGGCCGAGGCGGCGTTGTCTTCGAGGACCTCCTTGATGCGGAAGAAGATGTCCGGGAAGCTGGCCAGTTCGGTCTCGTGCTCGACGATGGTTTCGGGGGAGCCCATGCCCTGGGTGAAGATGTCGTCCAGGTGTTCGACGTTGGCGGCGCGGCGCTCGTCCGGGTCGGGCAGTTTCCAGCCGTCGGCCACGGCGCGGGCGGTCAGTTCCAGGGCGATGTGGAACATCTCGATGACGGCCGGGTGGTCCGGGTTCACGTACAGGAAGAATTCGCGGACGTAGTCCTCGATGGCCAGCAGGTCGTCTTCGGACAGGTCGGACAGGTCCGGGGCCACGTCGGCCTCGGTCACGCCCGTGCGCCGGAGCAGTTCCAGCTGGCGGTCGGCCAGTTCGGTGCCGCTGCGGAAGAGCAGTCTGCCGTCCCTGGCGACCAGGTCCGAGGCCAGGATCATGCCCGCCTTGAGTTCGTCCAAGCGTTTCATGCTCATGGCCTATTCCTCCTTCTTGTACGCGATGGCCCCCGCGTTGAGGACCGGCCGGAAGGACTGGGATATCTTGTGCAGGGACTCGGAGTGCCCGACCAGCAGGTAGCCGCCGGGCAGGAGGTTGTCGTAGAAGGCCTGCACGACCTTGCGTTTCATGGCGTCGTCGAAATAGATGATCACGTTGCGGCAGAAGACGATGTGGGAGCGCGGCACGCGCTTCACGGCCAGGGCGTCGTTCAGGTTCAGGGGCTGGAAGTTGACCAGTTTGCGGATGCGCGGGTCGAGTTCCCAGCCGCCCTCGACCGGTTTGAAGTACCGCTTGCGGATCTCGTCGGGCGTGGTCTTGAAGGCGTACTCGGAGTAGATTCCGGCCCGGGCCTTGTCGATCATCTCCTCGGACAGGTCCACGGCGGTGATGGATATCTTCCAGCGGGCGATCTCGGCCTTGAGGGTCTCGAGCAGGAGGAAGACCAGGGTGTAGGGCTCCTCGCCGGACGAGCATCCGGCGGACCAGATATTCAGTTCCAGCCTGCCCGCCTTGCGCTGGCGGTCCAGGATTTCCCTGAGAAGGTTGTCGCGGAAGGAGTCGAGCTGCTTGGTGTCGCGGCAGAAGCTGGTCTCGTTGGTGGTGACCAGCTCGAAGACCCGCTGGAGTTCCTGGCCCCGGTCCACCTTGAGGTATTTGACGTAGTCGCTGAAGCTGGTCAGGCCGAGCTGGCCCAGCCGCCGGGAAAAGCGGCTCTCGAACAGGTACTTGCGCTTCTCGTCCACATAGATGCCGCTCTTGTCGTAAATGAAGTCGCGCAGGTCCACGAACTCCTGGTCCGTGATCTTGACGCCCTTCCGCAGCGATGTGGATTTACTGAATAATGTACTCATGCGCCGTTTTCCGGCCCGGTCCATGGGCCGTTATCCCAGCGTGAGCATTACTGCACATGGTCGGGCCAAGGCCAGTATAAATTGTTGAATATAACGGGGCGCGGGCTAGGCGCGCAGGTAGGTCCGGACCGGTTCCCGGCCGCACAGGGCGCGCGAGGCGCCTTCGGCCAGGGCGGACATCTCCACCTCGCCGGGGACCACCTCCACCGGGCCGAGGAAGCGCACCTGGCGGGTGATCTCGTCCACCAGGGCCGCGCTCCGGGAGAGCCCGCCGGTCAGGACCACGGCGGCCAGATCCAGGCGACCCTCTTCGTCGGTCAAGGCCGGGGCCATGGAGACCACGTACCGGGCCATGCCGTAGGCCATGGCCCGGAAGACCAGTCCGGCCCGCTCGTCGCCCCGGTCCATGCGGGCCAGGACCTCGCGCGGGTCGTTGGTGCCCAGGTGGGCGGTCAGGCCGCCCTGGCGCAGGATGGTGGTGCGCAGCTCGGCGTACTCGCGCCGTCCCTGGTGGACCATGTCCAGGACCGGCACCAGGGGCAGGCTGCCGGTGCGTTCCGGGGTGAACGGCCCCTCGCCGTCCAGGGCGTTGATGACGTCCACCACCCGGCCCCGGCGGTGGGCCCCGATGGACACCCCGCCGCCCATATGGCAGACGATGAAATTCGAGCGCGCGTAGTCCACGCCCAGCCGTCCGGCCGCGATGCGGGCCACCCCGCGCTGGTTCAGGGCGTGGAAGATGGACCGCCGCTCAAGCCCCGGCAACCCCGTCAGCCGGGCCTTGTCCATCATCTCGTCCGTGACCACCGGGTCCACCACGTAGGCGGGCACGCCCCACTGCCGGGCCAGGGCCAGGGCCAGCATGCCGCCCAGGTTGCAGGCGTGTTCGCCATACCGGGCGTTTTGCAGGTCGTCGACCATTTCGTCCGACACTTCGTAAACGCCCCCCTCCAGCGAGTGCAGCAGGCCGCCGCGCGCGACCACGGCCCGGATGCGTTTCGGGTCCGTGCCGGTCTTGCCCAGGAACTCGCCCACCAGGCGCATGCGGAAGTCGAACTGGTCGGCCACCCGGACGAATCCGGCCATGTCCTCGCGGGCGTGCTGAAGCTCCTCGGCGGCCAGGGTGTCGCCGCCCTTGTACAGGGCCACCTTGGTGGACGTGGAGCCGGGATTGATGACCAGGATGCTCACGAGCGGCTCCTCCGGGACAGGACCGAGGCCAGGGCGATGGAGTGAAACTTGGACGCGTCCGAGTCGCCCCGGGACGGGACCACCACCGGCACCCGGCTGCCCACGACCACGGCGGCCATGACGCAGCCGCACAGGGTGGACAGGGACTTGTAGAGCACGTTGCCCGCCTCGATGTTCGGGGTGACCAGGATGTCCGCGTTGCCCGCCACCGGGCTGTCGAACCGCTTGGTGGCCGCCACCTTGCGGGACACGGCCAGGTCCAGGGAGAGGGGCCCGAGAACGCGGGCGTCGCCGAACTGGCCCTGGCGGGCCATCTTGGTCAGGATGTCGCCGTCCAGGGTGGCGGGCATGGCCGGATAGTTGATTTTTTCCGTGGCCGCCAGAATGGCCGCCCTGGGACCCTCCATGCCGAGCATCCGGGCCACGTCCAGGGCGTTCCTGAGAATCTCCACCTTGCGTTGCAGGGAGGGGGCGATGTTCACGCCCGGATCGGTCATGATCATCAGCCGCCCGTCCACCGGGGACTCGAACACCGCAAGATGACTGAGGATGCGCCCGCCGTGCGGGACGCCGGTCTCCTTGTTGAGCACCGCCTTGAGCAGGGTGGCCGTGGGCACCAGCCCCTTCATGATCAGCTGGGCCTCGCCCTCGCGGAACAGCCGGACCGCCTCGAACACCGCCGCCCCGTCGTCGGCCGCGTGGACCTGCCGGAAGGGCGAGATGTCCAGGCCCCGCTCGTCCGCGATGCGCTTCGTCTCCTCCATGTCGCCGACGAGGATGGGCTCGGCCACGCCGCGCTCATAGGCCTCGATGCCCGCCCGGAGCACGAACCCCTCGGCGGACCGGGCGATGGCCACCTTGGGCATGTCCCCGGACCGGCCCAGGTCCAGGGCCGCCTGGACCAACCCGTCCAAACTGGTTATGGGCTGAAATTCCGACACTTACTCATCCCCGCGCTTGAGCGCGATCATCCCGGAACGGCACATGGACTTGATCCCGTAGGGCACGAGCATCTTGATCAGCCCGTCCACGCGCTCCTGGTCGCCGGACAGCTCCACGGTGACCGTGGTCTGGCCCATGCCGACCACGTTGGCCCGGAAGACCTCGAAGACCTGCATCAGCTGGCTGGTCTGGGCGGGCTCCATGGCCACCTTGATCATGACCAGCTCGCGGTCCACGAAGTCCTTGCGCGACAGGTCGTCCAGCTGGATGACCGCGTCCAGGGACTCCAGGTAGCGGCCCACCTTGTCGATGGCCTCGTCATCCCCGTCCACGCAGAGCACGATGCGGGACACCTGCGGGTTCTCGGTCTCCCCGGCGGCCAGGGACAGGATATTGGCGTCGTATTTGCCGCACTCGCGGGCCATCATGGCCAGAACGCCGGGCTCGTTGCGGCACAGGGCGGACAATGTGCGTTTCAAGGGGAATCTCCTTGTTGCGGTTGGCGTGCGCGGGTTTCCGCGCCCAAGCACAATACGCGATACTCGGCCCATTGCAAATCTCTGCGAGCCGCTCCCGGCCGTGCCCGACGGCCGGTGCAAGTCGTTGACCGTGTCCCGGCGAAGACCTATCGTCCCCGCATGGCTCCCCTTCCCCCCGAACCCGTTCCGGACCTGGCCCTTGCGGCAGACGATCCCGCCGCCTTCTGGCGGGCGATCGACGAGATCGTCAACAACTCCAGGCTGGTCATCGACCGGCCTGCGGGATCGCACCATCCGAAATACCGTCACGTGACCTACCCCCTGGACTACGGGTACCTCGCGGACACGGCGTCCATGGACGGCGGCGGGATCGACGTCTGGCGAGGACGCTCCGGTTCGACCGAGCCCGTGGCCATCGCCTGCACCGTGGACCTGCTGAAGAAGGACAGTGAAATCAAGATACTGCTCGGCTGCACGCCGCAGGAGGTGGAAACCGTCCTGCGGTTCCACAATTCCAGCAAGTACATGAAGGCCATCGTCGTGACCCGGCCCTGAACCGGCCGCCCCCTTTCCGACGGCACCGCAACGCTTTCGACTGGCAACAACCTTCCGGGGCGTGTATGGTGGGTCCATCGTGATCCATTTTCTGCGCGAAAAACGGTGGTTTTTCCTCACCCTGGCCCTTCAGGCCGCCATGCTGCTCCTGCCCGCGCCCGAAGGCGTCACGCCCGAGGGCTGGCGCGTGCTGGTCATGACCGTGGGCGCGACCATCCTGTTCATCACCGAGCCCATCCCCCTGCCCGCCGTGGCCCTGCTCATCGTTCTGGGCCAGGTCTTCCTCCTGGGCCTGGACTCCTCCCTGGTGGCCAAGTCCCTGATGAAGGACTCGGTCCTGTTCATCATGGGCTCCCTCATGCTCGCCGTGGCCCTGGTCAAACAGAAACTCGACAAGCGGTTGGCCCTGCTGATCATCCGGGTCACGGGCTCCAACACCTACTCCATCGCCTTCGGCATCTCCGTGTTCTCCGGCCTGCTCGCCTCCTTCATCGGCGAACACACCGTGGCCGCCATGATGCTGCCCGTGGCCCTGTCCCTGGTCCAGCTGGCCACCGACGACCAGAACCAACAGCGCGCCCTGGCCGTGCTCTTCCTCTTTTCCATCTCCTACGCCTGCGCCATGGCCGGCATCGGCACCCCGTCGGGCGGCGCGCGCAACGCCATCATGATCGACTACCTGCGCGACTTCTTCTACGCCCCGGACGACCCGGCCACCTTCCACTACTCCGTCTCCTACCTGCACTGGATGATCTACGCCTACCCCATCTTCCTCATCCAGCTGCCGCTCATGCACCTCATCCTGCGCCGCACCTTCAGGACCGACCTGCACGACCTCGGCCCGGCCGTGGAAAAACTCAAGGAACAGGTGGGCAGCGAAGGGGCCCTGACCGGCCGCCACTACGTGGCCATCGCCCTCTTTCTCCTGACCCTGACCGGCTGGGTGGGCTTCTCCTCCCGCTTCGGCATGGGCACCATCGCCCTGCTCGGCGCGGTCCTCTTCCTGGTCACCGGCCTGGTCCGCTGGCAGGACCTCAACTCCGGCGTCAACTGGGGCGTGGTCCTGCTCTACGCCGCCGCCATCTCCCTCGGCGTCCAGATGCGCGACACCGGCGCGGCCGCCTGGGTCGCGGGCATGTTCATGGACGCGCTCGCCCCCTTCGGCCTCAACTCCGGCCTCGGCCTGCTCGCCGCCGTCATGCTCCTGACCACCTTCATCACCAATACCATGAGCAACGGCGCGGCCGTGGCCGTGCTCGGACCCATCGTCCTGACCATCGCCCTGGCCACCGAGACCAACCCCCTGGCCGTGGGCATGGTCACCGCCATATCCAGCGCCTTCGCCTACTTCACCGTCATCGGCACCCCGGCCTCGACCATCGTCTACTCCTCGGGCTACCTGCGCCCCTCGGATTTCATGAAAGTGGGCTGGCGCATGGCCCTCATGTCCTTTATCGTGCTCCTGACGGCATCCAAACTGTACTGGCCGATCATAGGCCTCTAGGAACCTGCCCATGACCCAGGACGACAAACTGCGAATCCTCATCTGCATCGGCGGCGGACCCGAAGCCTACGCCGGACTGCGCTACGCCGTCCGACTAAGCAAAACCTCCTGCGCCGACATCACCCTGCTCTACGTCCGCCCCCTGGACAGCGGCCTCAACTCCGGCGGCCTCGAAGTGCGCGTGGCCCGCGAAAACGTCCTGGACTGGGGCCTGGAACTGCCCGGACTGCGCCAGCTTAAACGCGCCCGCGACATCCTCGTGGAACTGGGCGAGATCGAACCCGGCCACAGCCGCGAATGGAAATACCGCGAAATCACGGGCGACCCGGCAGGCGAATACGTCCGCGACTACGAAAACCCCTGCGGCGGCCTCGTCTCGCTCCGCCTGCGCACCGCCGCCGACGTGACCACCGCCGTGTCCGACGAGGCCAAACGGTTCAACGCCGACGTGGTCATCGTGGGCGCGTCCCCCGAACCCCTGACCGGCCTCAAGAAACTCTTCTCCCGCAAACCCCTCGCCCTCCGGATCGCCGCCCACGTCCGCTGCTCCGTCATCCTCGCCCGCAACCTCGAACCCGGCCGCAACCACCTCGTCTGCGTCCAGGATACCGACCAGTCCCGGGCCATGCTCCCCATGGTCAGCCGCTACTTCCAGTCCTGCCAATACCCCGTGTCCATCCTGTCCGTGGCCCCCACCGAGGCCGACCTCGCCTCGGCCCAAAAAGCCGCCCAGGAAGCCGCCGAAATCCTCGGCAAACTCGGCACCACCCCCGCCGAAATCCTCGTCGAAGTCGGCGACCCCGTCGAAACCATCACCACCATCGGCTACGACTTCTCCCTCATCCTCGCCTCCGAATCCCTCAAACCCTGGTTCGCCAAAGGCTTCAGCGTCTCCCACGAAGTCGCCGAAAAAGCCCGCAACTCCGTCATGATCGTGAAATAACGGTCGGGGACAGGGAAGGCCTCCGTCGGGGCGTCGGAGGGATGAGCGAAGAATGCCTCCGGCGGCCCCTTGATTCGCCCCGTCCTGGGGCTCACCCCTGCGGGGTCGCGCCTTTCCAGGCGCGGTCCAAATCCGTTGTCCTGCGGATTTGTCGGGGGGACCAGAGAACCCTTTGGAAAGGGTTCTCTGGACTCTCCCAAACTTTTTGTGTGCCTTCGGCAGGGGCGTGCGGACGCGGGGAGACATGCGGGTTGGGAGGAGGCGGAAGGGCGGAGATGGTTGGCGCAGGGATTACCCGGGGGTGGGCAGGCGGGACCCGTCTTGACGGTTTTGCGGCGTTGGTAGAGGACGGCGGAACGGTCCTTTTTAGCGGGTTATTCCCTTCTTAAAAAATAAACCCCGCGATTTCGGGCAGAAAAAACGGCGTGCTTTCTCTCGTGAAGAAGCACGCCGTCCGGTCCGTTTTTTCTGCCCGAAATCGCACACCGGCACGGCGGAAGGCGTCCCTTGCCAAGCCTTCCGCCGCCGCACGCCCCCGAGCGCAAGCGAGGCGATGGGGGTCCAAGGGGCTTTGCTCCCTGGCGGGTGCAGGGCAGCGCCCTGCCCGTCGGAGACGCCGCCCGGCGAGGGCCCGCCGGAGGCATCCCCCGCAGGATTTTCCATCCCCAACGCCGCTCCTCTACTTCGCCGTCTCCTTGCCGCCGTACAGCGCGTAATAGCCGCTGGGCACGACGACCAGGGTGAACAGGGTCGATGCCACCAGGCCGAAGATGAGGGCCCAGGCGAGGCCGGAGAAGATGGGGTCGAGGGTGATGGGCCAGGCGCCGAGGGCGGTGGTCAGGGCGGTGAGCACGATGGGTCGCATGCGCACGGCGCCGGACCGGACGATGGCCTCCTTGAGGGGTTTGCCGTCCTTGACCTCGGACTGGATGAACTCGATGAGCACGAGCGAGTTGCGGATGACGATGCCGCCCAGCGCGATCATGCCGATCATGGAGGTGGCGGTGAAGAAGACCGGGTCGCCGAACCCGCCGACCGTGGTGCCCGCGATAAGGTTGAGCAGCCAGAAGCCGGGCAGGATGCCGAGCAGGGTGAGCGGGATGGCGGACATGATCAGGGTGGGCATGATGAAGGAGCCGGTCTGTCCCACGAGCAGGATGAAGATGCCGACGAGGGCGGCGGCGAAGGCCAGGCCGAGGTCGCGGAACACGTCGAGGGTGATCTTCCATTCGCCCTCGCCCGCCCACTGGGTGGTCAGGCCGGGTTGCAGGGGGTCTTTCCCGAGCATGGACTGGAGGTCCAGGACGGCTTCTCCGGGCGGGATGCCCGCGGTTTCGGCGTAGACGTAGGCCACGCGCTGGAGGTTCTTGTGATAGATGGGCTGTTCGGCCGGGACCTGGCGGAAGGAGCCGAGTTCGGCCAGGGGGACCATGGCCCCGGAGGCGGTCTTCATGCGCAGTTCGCCGAGGGTGTCGGGGCCGGTGCGCAACCCCACGGGCAGGACCAGGCGCACGGGCAGGGGCTGGCG
This sequence comes from Pseudodesulfovibrio mercurii, assembly GCF_000189295.2. Taxonomy (NCBI): domain Bacteria; kingdom Pseudomonadati; phylum Thermodesulfobacteriota; class Desulfovibrionia; order Desulfovibrionales; family Desulfovibrionaceae; genus Pseudodesulfovibrio; species Pseudodesulfovibrio mercurii. The sequence goes on from NC_016803.1 coordinate 2,359,613, forward strand.
CTCGTTGGGCAGGTGCACGTTGGCCGGGGTGGAGCCGGACAGGGCCAGGCGCAGGGTCTCGACCACGTCGGCGGTGGTCACGCCGTGCAGCGCGGCCTTTTCCTTGTCCAGGACGAAGTCGTACATGGTCCGGTCGGTCTCGGAGGAGTCGTCCAGGTCCACCAGGCCGGGCAGGGTCCCCATGGTTTTTTCCACGTGGCGCGCGCCCTGGATCAGGGAGCGGTAGTCCATGCCGGGCGTGCCGTAGATCTCGGCCGTGAGTGTGGCGATGACCGGCGGGCCGGGCGGGGTTTCGACGAGCTTCATGCGCACGTGGTTCCTGTCGGCGATGGCCTGGAGATCATTGCGCAACCGCAGGCCGATGGCGTGGGACTGCATGGAACGCTCGGACTTGTCCTTCAGGTTGACGCGGATGTCCGCGAGGTTGGGCTGTTCGCGCCAGTAGTAGTGGCGGACCATGCCGTTGAAGTCCATGGGCGAGGGCTGGCCCGAGTAGGTCACGAAGTCGGTCACCTCGGGCACGGTGCGAAGATACGCCTCGAAGTCGCGCACGGCCCGGTCGGTCCGCTCCAGGGTGGTCCCTTCGGGCATGTCCACGAGGATCTGGAACTCGTTCTTGTTGTCGAAGGGCAGCATCTTGAGGGGCACCAACCGCATGAGCACGAGGGCCCCGCACAGGCCGAGCCCGGCCAGGATGCCGAACAGGAGCAGCCAGCGGTTGCGCGTTTTGTTCAGGAACGGGGTGATGATCGCGCCGTACCAGCGCTGGAGCCGAGTGCCTTTTTGGGCGGCCCCGTCCGAGACGGGGGCGGTCTTGAACTTGCGGTTGCGCAGCAGCAGGTAGGCCATCCACGGGACCACAGTCAGGGCGGCCACTGTGGAGAAGGACACGGTCAGGGGCACGTTGGCGGCCATGGGGGCCATGTACGGGCCCATCATGCCGGTGATGAAGAAGAGCGGCGCAAAGGAGACGATGATGGCCAGGGTGGACAGGATGACCGGGGGCAGGACCTCCTTCACGGCGGCCAGGGTGGCCTCGAGCGGGTCGCGCAGCCCCATGCGGATGTGCCGCTGGATGTTGTCCACGTTGGTGATGGGGTCGTCCACCACCAGCCCCAGGGAGAGAATCAGGGCGAACAGGGTCACGCGGTTGATGGTGTAGCCCATGAGATAGTTGACGAACAGGGCGAGCGAGAAGCTCATGGGCACGGCCAGGGCGACCACCAGGGCCTCGCGCCAGCCCAGGGTGAAGGCGAGCAGGGCGATGACCGTGACGATGGCGAAGAGCAGGGAGGAGAGCAGGTCGTTGACCTTGGCGTGGGCCGTGGCCCCGTAGTCGCGGGTCACGGTCAGGGTCACGCCCTCGGGCAGGACGTCGCGTTCGAGCTCATGGGCGCGATTGATGACCGCTTCGGCCACGCCCACGGCGTTGACGCCCTTTTTCTTGGACAGCCCGATGGTCACGGCGGGCCGGGACACGTCCTCGGGCTTCTTGCCCCGCTCGGTCATGTACAGGTCGGAAAAGCCGATGCGCGAATAGCTGGCCGGTTCTGCCGGACCGTCGATGATGTCGGCCACGTCGCGCAGGTACACGGGCTTGTCGTCGAACACGCCGACCACCAGGGAGGCGGCGTCCTCGGCGGACAGCAGGAAGGATTCGCTGACCACCGGGGTGTCCCTGTCCCCGGCCATGAAGTGCCCGGCGGCCAGGGAGCTGTCCGCGCCCCTGAGGGCCTTGGCGATCTCCTGGGGCGAGACGTGGAACCCGGCCATGCGGTCCGGGTGCAACTCCACGCGCACCTCGCGCGAGCGGCCCGAATACAGGCGCACGCGCGAGACGTCCTCGACCTCGGCCAGCCGGTGGAACAGCTCCTCGGCCATGCGCCGCAGGTCGAAGTCCGTGTACCGGCCCGCGTGGTCGTGGTCGGCGTGCAGGGTCAGGGTGACGATGGGCACGTCGTCGATCTCCACCGGCTTGACCACCCAGCCCGAGACCACGGACGGGACCAGGTCCTGGTTCTTCATGATGGTGTTGTACAGCTTGATGAGCGAGTCCTCGCGGTTCTCGCCCACATAGAAGCGCACGGTCACGGCGGTCTGGTCCTTGCTCGACGTGGAGTAGACGTACTCCACCCCGTCGATCTGCCAGAGCAGCCGCTCCAGCGGCGTGGTCACGAGCTTCTCCACCTCCTCGGCGGAGGCGCCCGGCACCTGGACCATGACGTCGGCCATGGGGACCACGATCTGCGGCTCCTCCTCGCGCGGGGTGACCAGGATGGCGGCCACGCCCACCAGGAGCGAGGCCAGGGCCAGGATGATGGACATCTGCGAGGTCAGGAAATAGCGGACAAAGGACGGCAGCGCGCCCCGGACCCTGGATTGATCGGGCTGCATCAGCGGGCTCCCTCCGTGGTCAGCCCCACGGTCTCGCCGCCGGACAGGCCGGACAGGATCTCGACCTTGCCGCCCACGGTCTCGCCCGTGCGCACGTAGACCGGATGCCAGGTTTCGCCGCTCCGGACCATGACGGTCTCGAGCTGGCCCACGCGGCGGACCGCGTCCTTCGGCACCAGCACGGTCTCGCGCTCGCCCAGCGGCACCAGGAGCCGCCCGAACATGCCGGGATACAGGCCGGGCCGCTCGGGCAGCCGGACCTTGACCAGGAAGGAGCGGGTCACGGGATCGGCCAGGGGCTCGATCTCCTGGACCACGCCGGCCAGCGGCTCCTTGTCGTTCAGGGCGGTGATGATCACGGACAGGGAGTCGCCGAGCTTGATGCGCCCGATGAGCGCCTCGCGGACCATGGCCTCAAGATGCATGGACCCGCCCGTGTGCAGGGTCAAAAGTTCCTTGTTGGGAAAGGCCAGGTCGCCCGGCTCCACCAGCCGCCTGGCCACCTCGCCCGGCTCCTGGGCCATGATGGTCGTGTACCCGAGGTCGATGTCGGCCTCCTGGACCACCTTGTCCGCCTCGCGCGCCTGGGCCTCGGCCCCGGCCACGCCCTGCTCGGCCCGGCTTAACGCCGCCTTGGCCTGCAAATAGGCGGACTCGGCCTTCTCCACTTCCTCGGCCGTGACCACCTTCTGCTCGAAAAGCTGGCTCATGCGCCGATACGTGGACTCGGACTTGGTGTACGCGGCCTTGGCCGAGGCCAGCCCGTCGCGCGCCTGGGCCACCTGGCTGCGGGCCGAAAACAACGCCTGCTTGGACCGCTCCAGCCGGGTCTGGGACGCGCGGCTGTCCAACACCACCAGCCTGTCGCCCTTGGCCACACGGTCGCCGGGCCGGACCAGCACCTCGAGCACCCGACCCGTGACCTGGGCCTCCACCCGGACGTCGGTCTTGGCCTGGACCGTGCCCACGGCGTCGAACAGACGCGGCAACACCGCCCGCTCGGCCACGACCGTGGCCCCGGGCTCGTACCCCGCACCCTTCTTGACCACCACCGGCGCGTCCTGCCCGCAGGCAGCCAGCACCGTCGCAAACAGAACGACCGACAATATGTTCATGATTATTTTTCGCATGCCCAACCCCATAGCACACAACCCCCCGCCCCCGCCACGGTCAAGATAGGGGAATGCCTCCGGCGGCCCCTTCCGGGGGAGAGCCCTCGCCGGGCGGCGTCTCCGACGGGCAGGGCGCTGCCCTGCACCCGCCAGGGAGCAAAGCCCCCTGGACCCCCATCGCCTCGCTGCGCTCGGGGGGCGTGCGGCGGCGGAAGGCTTGGCGCGGGACGCCTTCCGCCGTACCGGTGTGCGATTTCGAGCAGAAAAAACAGACCGGACGGTGTGCTTCTTCACGAGAGAAAGCACGCCGTTTTTTCTGCCCGAAATCGCGGGGTTTTATTTTTTAAGAAGGGAATAACCCGCTAAAAAGGACCGTTCCGCCGTCCTCTACCAACGCCGCAAAACCGTTTTGACGGGTTCCGCCCCCCCGCCTGCGGCGTTGGGCAACCGGCGCGAACCCTTCGGGACACCGCCTTGCCGCCGCCCGCCGATCTCCCCGCCAACCATCTCCACCCTTCCGCCCCCTCCCATCCCGCACGCCCCTGCCGAAGGCACACAAAAAGTTTGGGAGAGTCCAGAGAACCCTTTCCAAAGGGTTCTTTGGCCGCCGGAGGCGCCCGCCCGGCGAGGGCCCGCCGGAGGCATCCCCGCTCGCCGGTCGGCCGATCCCGCCATCCGAACTTCCGATGGCGGGACCGGGCGGGGCGCTTTTCAGGCGGGCGGATTTCGGGTACTCACCAAACCATGCCGGAACTACCTGAAGTGGAAGTAATTGCGCGCGGGCTGGACGCGTCGGTGACGGGCCGGACCATCGAGTCGGTGGAGGTGCCTGGCCTGACGCGTTTGAGCGAGCCCGAGGAGACCCTGGTGCCCAAGGTGCTGGGGCGGACGATCACGCACGTGCGGCGGCGGGCCAAGGTGTTGCTGGTGGAGCTGGACAACGGGTCCACGCTGGCCTTTCATCTGAAGATGACCGGGCGCGTGGTGCACGGGCCGAAGCGCGCGGCGCAGCGGCACGACCGGATCCTGTTTCATCTGGACGACGGGTCCATGTTGTATTTCGCGGACATGCGCAAGTTCGGGTATGTGCGGTGTTTTGCGGCGGACGAGCTGGATTGCTGGGATTTCCTGTGCAAGGCCGGCCCCGAGCCGTTGGAGACCGCGCCCGAGGCGCTGGCCGAGCGGGTGACCGGGCGCAACTGCGCGATCAAGGCGCTGCTGCTCAACCAGTCGGTGGTGGCGGGCGTGGGCAACATCTATGCGGACGAGTCCCTGTTCCGGGCGGGCATCAACCCCGAGACCCGGGGCAGCCGGGTGGGCCGGGACCGGGCGGTCAGGCTGTTCACGGCATTGCAGGCGGTGCTGCGGCAGGCCATTGCCGAGAACGGGAGCTCCATCTCGGACTATGTCAACGCGCACGGCGACGCCGGGGCGTTCCAGAACAGCTTCAACGTGTACGGCCGCAAGGGCGAGCCGTGCCGGGCCTGCGGCGAGACGCTCAGGGCCGTGACCGTGGCGGGCAGGACCTCCACCTTCTGCCCCAGATGCCAGCGCAGGCGCTGAGGTCGAACCGCAACGGTCCGCGAAAGAGGGTTGCGGTCGGCCGGGTTCGGCGGCGCGGGTGGAGCGATCAGTGGTGCATCGGCGGATCGGGACCGTCCCGGGCTGTGGATAAAACAGGCAGTCATTCCGGTGGATAAGACAATTTTCTATACTTTCTCTAGAGTTTACCCTGTGCAGGAATTCGAACGGCGGCGAAACGAAATCGGACGGTGGACCGAGTGAGCGATCACGGCAGGCGCATAGCCCGGAACGCGGCGGTGGTGGCGGGAGCCACCCTGGTCTCGCGCATATTGGGGTTCGTCAGGGACATCATCGTGGCCTTCGCCCTGGGCGCGGGGCTGTTCGCGGACGCCTTTTTCGTGGCCTTCCGCATCCCGAACCTGCTGCGGCGGCTGTTCGGCGAGGGCTCGCTGACCATGGCCTTCATCCCCATCTATTCCCGGCTGCTGGAGGAGGAGGGGGAGGCGGCGGCCCAGGCCATGGCCCGGTCCGCCATGGCCTGGCTGGCCGTGGTGCTCGTGGCCATCACCGTGGTGGTGGAGCTGCTGGCGCGCCCGCTGACCATGGCCATCGCGCCGGGATTCCTGGACAACCTGGAGCAGTTCGCGGTCACCGTGGACCTGGTGCGCATCTGCTTCCCCTATGTGGTGCTCATCTGCGGGGTGGCCCTGTGCATGGGCATCCTCAACTCGCGCAACCATTTCCTGGCCCCGGCCCTGGCCCCGGTGGCCCTGAACCTGGCCCTCATAGGCGCGGCCCTGTTCGGCTGGTTCGCGGGGTTCAACGTGGCCTACTGCATGGCCTACGGCGTGCTCGTCGGCGGCGCGGCCCAGTGGCTGCTGCAACAGCCCTTCCTGCGCCGCACCGGGTTCTCCTGGCGCGGACCGTGGTCCTGGCGCAACCAGGGCGTGGCGCGCATGGGCATGCTCATGCTGCCCACGGTCTTCGGCGCGGCCGTGTACCAGCTGAACATCGTGCTCGGCACCCTGCTGGCCTCGTTCCTGCCGGTGGGGTCCGTGTCCTATCTGTATTACGCGGACCGGCTGGTCCAGTTCCCGCTGGGGGTGTTCGGCATCGCCATCAGCACGGCGGCCCTGCCGTCCCTGTCCAGGCTGGCGGCCAAGGGCGAGATGGAGGAGTACGACGAGGCGTTGTCCGCGTCGCTCGGGCTGACCCTGTTCATCAGCCTGCCGGCGGCGGCCGGGCTCATCGGCCTGGCCGGGCCGGTCATCGGCCTGCTCTTCGAGCGCGGGGCGTTCACGCCCGAGGCGGTGACCGCCACGGCCAACGCCCTGGTGGCCTACTCCGCGGGGCTGCCGTTCATCGCCCTGTCGCGGCCCCTGGTGGCCGGGTTCTACGCCCTGGAGGACACGCGCACCCCGGTCAAGATCGCGGTCCTCTGCCTGGCGGCCAACATCGGGTTGGGCGTGCTGCTCATGCAGTTCCTGGCCCACGTGGGGCTGGCCCTGGCCGTGAGCGCCTCCTCCCTGCTGAACTTCGCGCTGCTCTATGTCCTGCTGGCCCGCAAGCGCGGCACGTCGCCCATGCCGCTCGGCGCGGCCCTGCGCATCCTGCTGCTGTCCGCGCTCATCGGCGGGGGCGCCTACCTCAGCGCGAGCTGGCACCCGTGGTGGGTCCTGCTCATCCCGGTCTGGGTGGCGGTCTACATGTTCCTGGCCCTGACCCTCGGTCTGAAGGAGGCCCGCCTGTTCGCGGACATGTTCCGCTCCCGGATGCGGCGCAAGCTCGCGGGGACCCGATGAGCCCCGTGGACAGCCGGGCGATCCTCGAGCGGCGCGCCTATTTCCCGCGCGGCCTGGTCCAGCCCGGGGGCGGCTACCGCTTCTCCCTGGACTCCCTGCTCCTGGCCGCCTTCGCCAACGTCACGCGCGGCCAGACCGGCCTGGACCTGGGCTGCGGCTGCGGGGTGGTGGCCCTGGGACTGCTCCTTCGTCAGCCAGGACTGCGCCTCGCCGGGGTGGAGCTGAACCCGCTGTCCGTCAGGGCCGCCGAGGAAAACGCGGCCAGCCTGCACTTTTCCGACAAGTTATCGATAATCCAGGGCGACGTGGCCGACTGGCAGCCCGACGGGGTGGTGGATTTCGTGGTGGCCAACCCACCCTACCGCAAGCTCGGCAAGGGGCGGCCAAGCGCGGACGAGGAACGGAGGGCCGCCCGGTTCGAAGCGACCGGGACCTTCGCCGCCTTTGCCCGGTGCGCGGCCCTGGCCCTGAAGACGCGGGGCCGGTTCACCTTCGTGCACCTGCCCGAGCGGCTGGCCGAACTCCTGGCCGACCTGGCCGGGGCCGGGCTGACCCCCAAGCGGATGCGCCTGGTCCACGGCAAGCCGGACCAGGAGGCGCGCATGATCCTGGTGGAGGCGGTCAAGGCGGCCGCCCAGGGGTTGCGGGTGGAGCCGCCCCTGATCCTGCATGAAGGGGAGGGCAAGGGGACCCGCCTGAGCGGCCAGGCCCTCGAATTCTGCCCGTTCCTGGCCTGCAACCCCAAAGAAGGTGAGTAGATGGCGAACGATTTCGTGAAAAACCGGCTCCTGGAGCTGTTCGGCGACCGGAAATTCCTGTGCGCGGAGTCCGTGCTCCAGGTCGTGGCCGAGGCCGGGGGCCGGGAATGCCGGGACGCGGTCCGCGCGGCCACGGGCTTTTGCAGCGGCGTGTCGCGCTCGCGCGGCCAGTGCGGGGCCGTGTCCGGGGCGATCATGGGCCTGGGGCTGTACGCCGGGCGCGGCGAGCCGGGCGAGGACCACGAGTCCTGCTACGCCCTGGTCCAGGAGCTGCTCTCGCGGTTCGAGGACCGCTACGGGTCCACCAACTGCTTCGAGCTGATCCAGTGCGACTTCGCCGACCCGGACGACCAGGCGCGCTACCGCCGGGAGAACCTGCGCCTGGAGTGCTACCGCATGGCCGTGTTCGCGGCCGAGACCGCCCTTTCCATTCTCCGGGAACACGGCTACCTTCCGGACGAGGCCGACTTCGTCAAATCGAGGCTGGCCCCGTGCGGTCTGGTCTGCGGCACCTGCGCGGCCTTTGCCCATGGTCCCATACAACGGGCCGCCGGGGAGCTGCGCGACCGGCTCGGGCCGAACTTCGCGGCCTACGCCGAGCGGTTCGCGGCCATGAACCCGGCCTTTGCCGGATACCCGGACTTCGCCGCGCTGCTCGACTTCCTGGCCGAGGGGTCGTGCACCGGGTGCCGGGAGCAGGGCTGCCTGTTCCAGGCCTGCAAGGTGGCCGACTGCGCCGGGGCGCACGGCGTGGACTACTGTTTCCAGTGCGCGAGCTTCCCCTGCGACGAACACGGCCTGCCGGACCGGCTGGCCGCCATCTGGCGGAAGAACAACGAGCGGATGCGCGAGAGCGGCCCGGCGGCATGGTATCGGAAACTCAAGGATAAGCCGAGATATCCATAAGCAATGATTACCAAGATCACTATCGATAACTTCATGGCCCACGAGCACACCGAGCTGACGCTCGGGCCGGGCGTGACCATCCTGACCGGCGCGAACAACACCGGCAAGTCCGCCGTGGTCGAGGCCTTGCGCTGCCTGGCCACCAACCCGGCGCGCAGCCCCAACCCGGCCCTGTACATCCGCCACGGGGCCAAGGAGGCGCGCGTGGAGGTGGAGGTGGACGACGGCACGCGCGTGGCCTGGGTGCGCACCAAGCGCTGGGCCAAGTACGAGCTGTGGACGCCGGGGGCCGAGGAGCCCGAGGAGTACCACAAGCTCCAGGGGCGCGTGCCCGAGGACGTGGCCAGGGCCCTGCGCCTGGACCAGGTGGAGCTCGAGACGCGCCGGGAGGCCGTGGACGTGCACCTCGGCAACCAGCGCGACCCGGTCTTCCTGCTCAACCAGCCCGACTCGGTCATGGCCGAATTTTTCGCCGCCTCCACGGAATCCGCCCACCTGCTGGCCATGCAGAACGCCCTCAAGATGCGCGTGCGCGACGCCAAACGCGAGGAGCGCGACCTGGCCGACCAGGCCGGACGCGCGGCCGGGGACCTGGACCGCCTCGCCGCCCTGCCGGACATCGCCCTGCGCATGGAAATGGCCGAGACCCTGGAGGCCGACGCCGTGCGGTTGGAACAGCAGATTCCGGCCCTGGAAACGGCCCTGGCCGAATACCGCAACCTGACCCGCGCCCTGACCCGCGAACAGGCGGCAGGCGAGGCCCTCAAGGGGACCCAGCCCCCGCCGCCGGTCCTGGACGTGGCCCGCCTGAAGCGGCACATCGCGGCCATGGAAGCGGTCAACGCCGACCTGGGCCGGGCCGAACGCACCGCCGGACCCCTGGCCGGGCTCCATGCCCCGTCGCCCCTGGCCGACGCCGCGCCCCTGCGCCGCCTGCTCGACGAGCTCGCCGCCACCCGCAACGGGTTGCGCCGGGACACGGACCAGCTGACGGTCCTGGCCCGGCTGGCCGGTCCGCCCGCCCCGGCCGAGACCGCCCGGCTGACCCGCACGGTGGACGAGCTGCTCATCCTGCGCGCCCGGTCCGCCCGGCTGGCCCGCTTGGAGACCACCTTGGAGAAGGTTGCGGAACCGCCCCGGCCAGAGCCCCTGGGCGGGCTGACCGATATGGTCACGCAACTCGCCGGACTGACGACACAAATTTTCAAGCGACAGGCCGAACTGGACGGTCTGGACGCGGACTTGCGGTCCGTTGTGGACGGACTGGACGAGCGCATCCGCGCCATCGGCTGCTGCCCGGTCTGCGGCGGCGACCTGACCACCGACTCCTTCCTGGACCACGGGTGCCGCCATGGCGCTTGAGCACATCCGCGCCAACGGCCTGTTCCTGGTGGCCGACCCGCACCTGGCCGACAACCCGCCGGGCCAGCGGCTGGAAGGGTACCTGGACCAGATTCTGGCCAAGCTCACCGCCTGCCTGAACCGGGCCGACGAGCTGGGCATGGCCTTCGTCCTGCTCGGCGACCTGTTCCACTGGCCGCGCGACAACTCCAACCGCATGCTCGTGGAGCTGATTCGCCTGTTCGGCGGCCGCACCGGCGACAAAACCGTGTTCGCCCTGGTGGGCAACCACGACAAGTACCAGTCGCGCTTCACCGACGACGTGTCCCTGGCCGTGCTCGAAAGCGCGGGCGTGGTCCGGCTCATGAAGGAGGAGGGCCCGCAGTTCGTCCTGGACACCCCGGACGGCCCGGCCCTGGTCTGCGCCAGCCCGGACGGCGCGCCCCTGCCCGCCCGCCACGACCATGCGGAAGGCGACCCGGACACGGTCATCTGGCTGACCCACCACAACATCCGCTTCCCGGAGTTCATCGAGCGGGCCTACTCCATCAAGGAGCTGCCCGGCATCGACTGGCTGATCAACGGCCACATCCACCGCCCCCAGCCAACCGTGACCAAGGGCCAAACCACCTGGGCCAACCCCGGCAACATCACCCGGCTGACCTTCTCCCGCCGGTCCATGGTCCGTCAGCCCGCCGCCGCCGTCTGGACGCCCGGCTGCGCCGAGCTTGAACCGTGGGTGGTCCCGCACCTGCCCTTCGACCAGGTCTTCCCGGACCAGGAACTCCCGCCCGAGGAGCAGGAGACCGAAGGCGAATCCAATTTCATCAAGGGTCTGGAACGGCTCGCCTGGCAACGCACCCACGAGGGCACGGGCCTCAGGCAGTTCCTGACCGAAAACCTGAGCAGCGAAACCCCGGAAGGCAAACTCATCTGGGAACTCTACGAGGAGGTCATACACGGTGAATAACAACCCCAACCAAACAGGGACGAACCGCGACGCCCAGGTGGAACAGGAGCTGGACGCCCTGCGCCGCCAATACGAACAGCTGCGCGACCGCAAGGTGCGCACCGAAGAGGCCGTGGCCCAGCTGACCCACCAGCTCGAAACCCTCAAGACCCAGGCCGAGGCCGAGTACGGGACCAGCGACCTCAAGGAACTGCAACGGCTTCTCGAAGAGAAACGGCAGCAAAACGAGGAAGTTGTGGCTAAGTACCGCGAACATATCCAACAGGTGCGGGCCGACCTCGCCCAGGTGGAAAACGCGGTGGAGGGCGACTAGATGGCCCCGGCCAACGAACTGGACGAACTGCGCCGCGAACGCCGCCGGGCCGAGGGCAGGCTGCACCGCCTGTCCGCCCTGGGCGAGCAGTGGCACGCCGAGCACGGCCGCGTACGCCGCAAGCTCGCCGAGGTGCGCGCGTTCCTGGACCTCGCCCCCAGGGCGAGCGACACCCTCGAGGAGCTGTCCACCGCCCTGTTCGGCCGCATCCTCGACGAGGTGGAGGCCAACCTGACCCACGCCATCCGCGAGATCCTGGGCCAGGACCGGGTGGTCGTCACCGAGCGCGAGGTCAAGAACAACCGTCTCCAAATCCACTTTCTCATCCGCAACCAGGGCCGCGAGGACGAGGTCGAGGACATCATGACCGGCCAGGGCGGCTCGGTCTGCAACATCCTGTCCGTGGGCCTTCGGCTCATCGCCCTGTCCCAGCTGCCCGAGGCCGCCCACCGCCCCTTCCTCGTGCTCGACGAACAGGACTGCTGGCTCAAGCCCGGCCTGATCCCCAAATTCATGAAGCTCATTCAGGAGATCGCCGCCCGCCTGGACATCCAGCTCCTGGTCATCAGCCACCACCCCCTCGACCTCTTCGCCGGGTCCGCCGACCGCATCTACGCCCTCACCCCGGACCGCGAGCACGGCGCAACCGTCAAACAGGTCAAATAACCCGCCCCGCCCCGTAAATCCGGCCCCTCCACACCGGATTTCGCCCCCCGACCCCTGGACAAAGCCGCCGGGATGCTTACTTCTATAGTGCCAAAGATGGCCATAAGGGATTTGCCCGCAAGGGATCGGCCCCATGACATATATGGCAGGAACCGTAACGGAGGGTGATGTGGATTGATCCTCGCAAAAACCATAAAACAGCGAACCGAGTCGCGCTCCCGCAAAGCATAGTGTGCGCATGGACCCCCGAGGCAATCAACGCCAGGGACCACCGGGTAATCCGGCCAGCGCACTTTTTTTGTGCCCTTTTTCCAGTGACGCGGACGGCTGGCGGGGCTGGATGGGAGGAGCGGGGAATGCCTCCGGCGGCCCCTTCGGGGAGAGCCCTCGCCGGGCGGCGCCTCCGGCGGGCAGGGCGCTGCCCTGCACCCGCTCAAGGCCGAGGGCCTTGAGAATCCCATTGCCTCGCTTGCGCTCGGGGTGCGTGCGGCGGAAGGCTTGGCAAGGGACGCCTTCCGCCGTGCCGGTGTGCGGTTTCGCACAGAAAAAACGGATGAAACGGCGTGCTTCTTAACGAAAAGAAGCACGCCGTTTTTTCTGCCCGAAATCGCGGGTTTTATTTTTTTAGGAGGGGGATAGCGCGGAAATAGCTTCTGTTTTGCCGCTTTTTACCAACGCCGCAAAACCGGCTTGATGGGTTCCACCTGCCCCCCAGCGGCGTTGGGCCAACGTCCCGGAGGGTTCGCGCGGGACGGCCCTCCGGGGCCCGTGGCCGCCCCGCGCGAACCCTTCGGGACACCGCCTGCCCGCCCCCAGCCAATTCCCCCGCGAACAATCTCCCCCCCCTTCCACCTCCTCCCAACCCGCACATCCCCCCGCGCCCGCACGCCCCTGCCGGAGGCACACAAAAAGTTTGGGAGAGTCCAGAGAACCCTTTCCAAAGGGTTCTTTGGCGGGGCCTGGGGCAGAGCCCCAGCGGGGTCCGGGGCAGCGCCCCGGCCGCCGGAGGCATTCCCGGCTCGGTTTCCCGGCTGAAATGCCGGGGCATACCTTAAGAAACGCGAAGAATGTCCGATACAGGGGGACGACTATTGCGATGAAGGAGCGGTTGATGGGCAACGTGGTGGCCTTGGACGAATTTCGGCGGGCATTGGATCGGCGCGAGGAGCGCGGTCCGGTGGTGCCGCGTCCGGAGATCCGGGGAGCGGAGATATGGGGCCGCGACTACAGGCAGTTGGAGGCGGTGGTTTTCGGGCTGTTGAAGGTCCGGGAGATCGCGGCCTACCATGCGTCGTTGCGCGCGGCCCGGCATGCGGACGGGTCCGGGCGGGCGTTCGACCAGCTGTGCCTGAACGCGCTCGACGCGGCCTATCACGTGGAGGACCGCGGCCCGGCTCGGCTCAAGGCGGCGGTCAAGCCGCTCAAGGAATGGCTTCTGGACGCCATGACCGAGGACAACAAGCGCGACATGGCCTGGGCCCTGGTCCTGGTCGACCTCATCGAGAAGTCCCCCAGTAAATGATGGTCGACAAGCGACCGACATCCATTTTCATTATAAATTGAGTTAATTAAACGGTGCCGATTGCGTCGCTGGCTCTTCGCGCACGGCCGGGTTTCCGGGCCTGACGCCGGTTTGGCGGCAGGGGGGAGGCGGGGCGCGGGGGTGCGGTTCGCGGGCGGCGAAAGGCGGTGGGCGGACGGGCGGGTTTTCGGACCGCGTGAACGCCGGGTGCGGTTTTTTGCCGTTTACCAGCCGGATTGCGCCCTTCCCCGATAAAGTATTGCCTGGACCGGGCGGGGTCGTATGGTGCAGGCATGGGAGAAGTCGAAGTCGGCCGGGGCGGCCCGCATATTCTGCTGTCGGCGGGGTGTCTGTTTCACCTGCCGCTCAAGCTCGTGGCGCGCATGGGCCGGGAGGCCGGGTTTGCGGGCATGGAGCTGATCATGAACTCGCCCAAGCTCACGCCCGAGGCCGGGCTCGGCGCTATCCACGACATCCTGCCCATCCGCAGCCTGCACGCGCCGTTCCGCGACTGGGCGGCCTGGGGCGGGCATCTCAACGCCTGGAAGGCGACCACGGCCCTGGCCAACTCCCTGCCCGAGGCGGACCACATCGTCATGCACCCGCCCGGTTCGCGGCTGGCCAACATGATCCAGAACCGCTGGTTCGAAAAGGCCGTGGACCTGCCCCTGCTCCTGGACGCCAAGGGGCGCATCCGCTTCTCGCTGGAAAACATGCCCTGGGCCGAGGGATCGCCCTTCGGCCGCGACCCGCTGGACAAGCTCATGGCCCAGTGCCGGGACAAGAACGTGGGGTTGACCTTCGACGTCTGCCACATGGGCGTGTCCGGCCGCGACGTGCTCCACGCCATCGACAGGGTGCCCCTCGACCTGCTCTACAACGTGCACTTCTCCGACGCCGTGGGCTACACCGAACACCTCGCGCCGGGACGGGGCGCGCTGCCCCTCGACGCCTTCCTCGAACGCCTTGGCAAACGGGGCTACGCCGGATACATTACCCTCGAACTGGAACCAGGCGCCTTCCCGGACGACGCGGAAGGCACCGTGCACATGCTGACCACCCTGCGCCGACACATGGAGGCGCGGCTGACAACCGGCCAAAGAGACTGACCCATGCCCCAAGCCTACCTCGACGAGATCCGCCGCCCCGACCAGACCGTGAACAACCTCTTCGCCTTCCTCGGCATCGTCGTGGACAGCATCGAACCGGACCGGGCCGTGCTGCGCCTGCCGTTCCGCCCGGAACTGACCCAGGGAGCGCGCATGGTCGCGGGCGGCGTGCTCGCCACCCTGCTCGACGAAACCATGGCCCACGCCGTGCTCGGCGGCAACCGGCCCGGCGAGCGCACCACCACCGTGGACCTGTCCGTCAGCTACCTGCGCGCGGTCAAGCCGGGCTCGGACCTGACCTGCGAGGCCCGCGTGGTCAAACGCGGCGGCCGCGTCCTGTTCGTCGAAGCCGCCGTATCGAGCGACGACCGCGAAGTGGCCAGGGCCACGGCCTCGTTCCTGCTCCTGGCCTGATCCGGCCATCCCGGCCAGGCCCGGCCTGACCCGCCGCCCCTTGCCCCGCGCGGTTTCATGCTTATTTTCCTCCGTATGCAACCCACGGAGGAATATACCCATGACCACCGATAACCGACTCATCGTCTGCCCCCACTGCGGGGCGGTCAACCGCGTTCACACCGGCCGCGAGGCCGAAGCCACCTGCGGCAAATGCCACGCCCGGGTCTTCGAAGACCACCCCCTCGAACTCGTCGGCACGACCTTCGACCGCCATATCGCCAAATCCGAAGTCCCCACCCTCGTGGACTTCTACTCGCCCACCTGCGGCCCCTGCCTCATGATGGGCCCCCAGTTCGCCGACGCCGCCAAAACCCTCTTCCCCCAGGTCCGCCTGGCCAAGATCGATACCGCCGCCGAACAACAGATCGCCGCCCGCTACGGCATCCGCGCCGTGCCCACCCTCGTCCTGTTCCGTAACGGACGGGAAATAGCCCGCCAACCCGGCGCCATGAACGCCCGCGACATCGTGGGCTGGACCCGACAGTACGTGTAGGGAGCTGCGGCGGAAGGGCGGAGCGGAGAAGGCCTCCGGCGGCCCCTTCGGGGAGACCAGGGCGCTGCCCTGGACCCGGCAGGGAGCAAAGCCCCCTGCACCCCCATGTTCGCTGCGCTCAGATGCGTGCGGCGGCGGAAGGCCGGCGCGGGACGCCTTCCGCCGTGCCGATGTGCGATTCCGGGCAGAAAAAACGGATGAAACGGCGTGCTTCTCAACGAAACAAAGCACGTCGTTTTTTCTGCCCGAAATCGCATGTTTTTGTTTTTCAAGAAGGGGATAACGCCCCAAGAAGCACTATTTTTCCCGCCTTCTACCAACGCCGCAAAACCGGCTTGATGGGTTCCGCCTGCCCCCCGGCGGCGTTGGGCCAACGTCCCGAAGGGTTCGCGCCGGGCGGCCCTCCGGAGCCCGTGGCAGTCCCGCGCGAACCCTTCGGGACACCGCCTGCCCGCCCCAAACCAATCCCTCCGCCAACGCTCTCCATCCTTCCTCCCCATCCAACCCGCACATCCCCCCGCGCCCGCACGCCCCTGCCCAAGGCACACAAAAAGTTTGGGAGAGTCCAGAGAACCCTTTCCAAAGGGTTCTTTGGCCGCCGGAGGCCTCCCCCGCTCGCCGGTCGGCCGCGCTTGTTTCCCATGGCCGGGTCTGGTATTTCTGCACGAGTATTTTTCAATCGATTCAGGAGTGTTTATGAGCCAGGAGCGGAAGTACGGTCAGGGGACCGAGGCGGTTTGGGGCGGCGAGGAGGGGTTGTTCGAGGGCAACGCCACGCAGGTGCCGGTGGTGCACAGCGTCTCGTTCGGGTACGAGGACATGGACGAGTGGCTGGAGGTGGCCCTGGGCAACCGGCCGGGGCACATTTACAGCCGCAACACGAACCCCACGGTGGCGGTATTCGAGGAGAAGGTCCGACTGCTGGAGGGCGGCGAGGCGGCCACGAGCGCGTCCTCGGGCATGGGCATCATCTCCAACGCCCTGTTCGCGTTGCTCAAGCCGGGCGACCGGGTGGTCTCGGTCAAGGACACGTACGGCGGCACGAACCGGATGTTCACGGAATTTCTGCCCAGGGTGAACGTGGACGTGACCCTGTGCGACACCACGGACCATGCGGCCATCGAGGCGGAGGTGGCCAAGGGGTGCACGGTGCTGTACCTGGAGACCCCGACCAACCCGACCATCAAGGTGCTGGACATCGAGCGGCTGGCCAGGGCGGGCAAGGCGACCGGGGCCGTGGTCATGGCGGACAACACGTTCGCCACGCCGGTGAACCAGAATCCGCTGGCCCTGGGCGCCGACCTGGTGCTGCACAGCGCGACCAAGTACCTGGGCGGGCACGCCGACGCCTTGGGCGGGGTGGCGGTGGGCAGCGCCGAGCTGATCAAGACCATCTATTCGTACCGCGAGATCGTGGGCAACGTGTTGGAGCCCATGAGCGCTTATTTGTTGTTGCGCGGCATGAAGACGCTGCATCTGCGCATCGAGCGGCAGAACGCCAACGCCTTGGAGATCGCCCGGTTTTTAGAGGGCCATCCGGGGGTGGAGAAGGTGTTTTATCCGGGCCTGGAATCCCATCCGGGGCACGAGATCGCCTGTCGGCAGATGCGCGGCTTCGGCGGGATGCTCAGTTTCGTGGCCAGGGGCGGGACCTATGCGGACGCCTGCCGGGTGCTGTCGCGGCTGAAGCTGGCGCGGCGCGCGGCCAACCTGGGGGCGGTGGAGACCATCGCCGGTCCGCCCGCGACCACGAGCCACGTGGAGTGCACCAAAGCGGAGCGCGCGGCCATGGGCATTCCCGAGAGCCTGATCCGCTACTCCGTGGGCATCGAGGACGTGGAGGATTTGAAGGCGGACCTGGACCGGGCGTTGCGACTGGACGCTTGACGCGAGCACGCCGAGGGGTGAGAAGAAGATATGCTCCTGGACGTCCCCTTTCTGCCCCATGACGACTATGTCACCTTCCTGCGCGAGCGGTCCGACCGGCTCGCCTCGGTCCATTTCTCGCTGGGCGACCCGCGCGTGTCCGACGCCCGCCAGCGGCTCGGGACGGAGCACGTCGAGGCGGTCGTCCGGGGATTGAACCGGCTGCCGGGCGTGGACCGGTTCCTGCTCATGAACGGGCGGGTGCACCGGCCGGAGCGCTATTTCGACCGGGCGGATCTGGACCGGGCCGCGGACCTCATGGAGCGGCTCGCGGACGAGGCCGGGCTGACCGGGGTGATCTTTGCGGACCCGTATTATCTTCAGGCGTTGTCCGACGCCCGGCCCGGGGTGTGCGAGCGGCTGGAGGCGGTGCCGAGCGTCAACGCCGTGCCGGACACGCCCGCCAAGGTCTTCGCCCAGCTGGACATGATCGCCGGGACCGCGTTCCGGCAGCCGTCCAGGCTGGTGGCGGACCGGGCGCTGAACCGCGACCTGGACGGACTGAGCGCGTTGGCCCACGGGCTGCGCGCCCGGCATGTGGACGTCCGCCTGTTCCTGCTGGCCAACGAGGGATGCCTGTACCAGTGCCCGTACAAACCGGCCCATGACGCGCACCTGGCCCTGGTGGTGGAGGGGCTGTGCGGGGACCGGACCTTTGCCCTGAACCGCGAGCTGGGCTGCGTGCGGCGCATGCTCGAGGAGCCGGGGCTGATGCTGGCCTCGCCGTTCATCCGGCCCGAGGACGCGGGCCGCTACGAGGGGTTGGTCCACGGGCTCAAGATCTGCGGCCGCAACCGGGGCGCGGACTTCCTGCTGCGCGCGGTGGCCGCCTATGTGGAAGAGCGGTACGTGGGCAACCTGCTGGACCTGATGGACGCCATGGGCGACCTGGCCGACCGGGTGCACATCCCCAACCACGGCCTTCCCGCCGACTTTTTCGAGCAGGTCACGGCCTGCGACAAGGCGTGCCGGGCCTGCGGCCTGTGCGCGGCCCTGGCCGGGCGCATCGCCGAGCGAACGGACCCCGGCCTGCCCGATTTTACGCGCTGAGCGCGCCATTCCCCGGTCCGCCGCAAGCGGCGGCCATAATTCCATACAAGGAGCATACCCATGAAAAAATCCCTTGGTCCCAATACCCTGGCGCAGCCCACCCCCGTCTGGGCGGTGGGTTCCTACGACGAGGACGGCAAGCCCGACGCCATGATCGCGGCCTGGGGCGGCATCTGCGGCTCGGACCCGGCCTGCCTGACCGTGTCCGTGCGCCCGACGCGCCACACCTATGCGGGCATCCTGAAGCACAAGGCGTTCACCGTGTCCGTGAGCTCGGTGGCGGTGGCGGCCGAGGCGGACTACCTGGGCATGGTCTCGGGCGACAAAGTGGACAAGTTCGCGGTCACGGGCCTGACCCCGGTCAAAGGGGAGTTCGTGGACGCCCCGTACATCGAGGAGTTCCCGCTGGTCATCGAGTGCGAGCTGCGGGAGACCGTGGACCTGAACGCGCACGTCATGTTCGTGGGCGAGATCCGGGACGTGAAGTGCGACGAGGACAAGCTGGCCGACGGCAAGTACCCGGACCCGGAAAAGGTCCTGCCGCTGATCTTCTCCCCCGGCACCCGCGTCTACCACACCGTGGGCCAAAAGGTCGGCAAGGGGTTCGACATGGGCAGAAAGTACATCAAGAAGGACTAGGCCATGCGCCGCCCCGGCCTCACCGCGCCTCGCGCCGTTCTGCTTGCGGCCCTGCTCCTGATCGGGGCGGGGTGCGCGGTACGGCCCGTGCAGCCCGTGGCCCTGCCCCTGGCCCAGGACGCCGGTGCGTACCACGGGCTGCCGGGGGACGCCCTGCTCATGAGCCCGGAGGTCCAGGCTACGGCCTGGTCGGACCTGCTCATGCGCCACTTCGACCCCTGGGAGCGGACCCGGCCCGAGTATCCGGCGGAAAAGGTCTTCTGGGGGCTGACCGCCTTCGCGGACCGGCCGCTCTACGGGGAGAACACGCTTCAGCGCGACCCGGCCTGGCTCGGGGAGATGGCCGAGGCCTCGCGGGTGGGCGACTACCCGAGCCTGAACCGCCGGGCCATCGCCGTGACCGACACCGCCATGCGCGTGCTGCCCACGGACAGGCCCGTGTTTTACGACCCCCGGCAGGCGGGCGAGGGGTTCCCCTTCGACTACGCGCAGAACTCCCTGGTCCTGGCCGGGACCCCGCTGCTGGCCACCCACGAGAGCGCGGACCGCGCCTGGGTGCTGGTGGAGTCGCGCTTCGCCTACGGCTGGGTGCGGGTCCGGGACGTCGCCTGGGTGAACGGCGACTTCGCCGACCGGTTCCGGACCGGGACCTACGCCGCCGTGGTCCGGGACGGGGTCCCCCTGGTGGACGAGGACGGCGTGTTCCGCTGCATGGGGTCCATCGGCTCCCTGCTGCCCGTGGCCAAAACGCCCCAGGGGGGCGCGGAGGGCGGAACGGAAAACGGCGGGCTCACGGTCCTGGTCCCGGCCAGGGACGAACAGGGGCGGGCGGTCATCCGGCACGCCCGGCTCCAGGCCGGGGACGCCGAGCCCGCGCCGCTCGCGCCCACGCCGGACAACTTCGCCCGGCTGGCCAACCGCATGCTCGGCCAGCCCTACGGCTGGGGCGGGCTGTACGGGGACCGCGACTGTTCGGCCACGACCATGGACCTGATGGCCGCCTTCGGCATCTTCCTGCCGCGCAATTCGAGCCAGCAGGCCAGACTCGGCTGGGTGGAGCCCCTGGACGGAGGGGACGACGCGGCCAAGAAGGCGCGCATCCTGGAGGAGAGCGTGCCCTTCCTGACCCTGGTGCGCAAGCCGGGGCACATCATGCTCTACATCGGCTCATGGCGCGGCGAGCCCGTGGTCCTGCACACGGCCTGGGGGCTCAAGACCCGGCGGGGCGGGACCGAGGGGCGGGCCATCATCGGCCGGACCGTCATCACCACCCTGGAACCGGGGCTGAATCTCCGCGACCTGGCCCGGCCCGACGGCGTGCTCCTGCACGCGGTCCGCTCCCTGAACACCCTGCCCTGACCGGCGCGACCGGTTTTTGACGCGGCCCGGAGCGCGGCCGGAACCGGGCCGTGCAACGGCCTGATTTCCCATGCCTTGGGTCCGGCGGGAACGGGCCATGCATCGGCACGGCCATGAACCACGCCAGTTACCGCCGCCTCCTGCTCCTGGGAGCCCTGACCCTGCTGCCAGGCTGCCTGGCCGCCAACGCGGCCCTGGGCGTGTTCGGGCTCATGGGCCCGCCCGTGGCCCAGCTGGCCGGGGCGGCCTACACCGTGGCCGAGTGCTCCTACGAGTACGGGGTCAACGACCGCACCCCGGACCAGGTCTTCCTGGCCAAGTTCGACTGGCTGCTGGAGGACGGAGAGGGGAACGAGCCCGCCCCGGCGGCCTTTGCCGGGGCCCTGCGCCGCACCGTGGACGGCCCGACCCAGGCCGACGCGCCGCAGGCAGTGGCAGTGGCCAAGGCGGCCCCCAAGACAGGAAACAGGACCGGTCCGGTCGCTGAACCGGTCGCCGAACCGGTCGCCGTGGCCGCCACAATACCCGTGAAAAATCATACCGTTGCGCCGAAGCGCGCGGTCGCCGCCGTGGCCCCGGCCCGGCCCGTCCCGAACCGGATCGCGCCCGTGCCGCGCCGGACGGTCCCGGCCCACACCTACGTCGTCCATGAGCCGGACCCGCTGCTGGCCAGACTGGACCGGCTGGAAAGCGGGCTGGCCCAGGCAGAGCGGCTCTACCTGTCGCGGAGCGAGGTCGGGCTGCGCCTGTCCGTGCCGCCGTGCGACGGCGACCCGTGCGCCCAGGGCGTGAACGGCGGCAGCTCCCTGCGCTTGCCGGTCACGTACACCGCGCCCGCCATGGACTCGTTCTCGACGACTTCCTCGCTCCCCCCGGTCGGGGACCGGGCCGGTCAGCCCAGGCCCCCGTCGGGCCGCTCCCTGAACACGTAGTTGCTGATGTGCCGGTCGCGCTGCTCGCGGATCCACCGTTGCAGATCCTCGGGCAGGGCGCGCCACGACCCCTTGTCGTCCCGCTTCCAGGCGGGCAGCCCCTTGTCCCGGACCAGCTCCGTGATGTTGCGCGGGTTCTCGCCCACGGCCTCGCAGATGTCCTTCGCCCCTTTCAGACAGATTTCCGACATGCGCGCCCCCGCCCCTATTCCGCGATCTCGAAACAAAAGGCCTGCTCGTCGCCGCAGTCGGCCAGGAACTCCCGGAAGGCCGCGCGCGAGTCGAGCACCCCGCGCTCCGGCCCCAGGCGGCCGAACCGGCTGCCGAGCAGGATGCAGCCGTGGGTGTCCCGGACCACGTTGCCCTGGTGAAAGAGGATGGCCGTGCGCCCCGGCACGTCGGCCACCTCGAAGGTCGGTCCGAAGGTCGGCGAGTCCACGCGGCGGCAGGTGTAGGTCCCGGCCGGGATGCAGGATGCGCCCACCCGGTTGCCGCGCTCGGGCGGCTCCAGGGTGACGCACTGCACCCGACCGTCCAGACGGAGCACGCCGAAGGTCCCCGCATCGCTTTTCTCCAACCGAATAATGTCCACTTTTTTCATTGGTTACTCCTCAAATATTGCATTCTGACCAAGTCGTTCCGACTATGTATAGTCATTTGTCTATTTGCTAGTCAACCATTTTCCGCATTTCTGTTTAGACATTTGCCAATTTTCATGTATAAGGGTGCACAACCATTACACGGAAAAGGGGTTGATATGGGATTCACCGACAATGTGCGCCAGGCGCTCCTCGACAGGATCGGGCCGGGCAAGCGATACTCCAACAACAAACGGATGGCGGACGAACTCGGGGTCGACCCGTCGCAGCTGAACCGGTTCCTCAAGCGGGAGCGCGGCCTGAACAGCGACTCCCTGGGCCACATCCTGGACCGCGTGGGCGTGACCCTGGCCTTTTGCGACGAACCGGCGGACGCGGCCCGCGAGGTCTGCTTCCGGCCGCCCGACAAGGGGAGGGCCGGGCCGGGCGCGCCCGAGCCGCGCGCCGACGACTACCTGGCCGTGCCACTGGCCGCCCCGGCCGTGGCCGCCTCGGCCGCCCTCGTGCCCGAGGAAAGCGTGGAGGGCTGGGTCCTGGTCTGGCGGCACCAGGAGTCCATCCGCTTCCGCTCCAACCTGGTGGCCGTGGAGGTCCGGCCCGGCGAACAGTCCATGACCCCGACCCTGCACCCCGGCGACATCGTCCTGGTGGACCGCGACGACCGGGACCCCTGCCCGGCGGGCAGGATCATGCTCGTCCGGGAGCCGGGCGAGAACGGGCCGGTGCGCATCCGGCGGGTCAGCACCCGGCGGCTGGACGACGATGTGGAGCTGATCTACTACTCGGACAACAGCCGCGAATATCCGCCCGCCACCTTCCGGCTCGGCCGGGACTTCGGCGGGGACATCCGTGCCGCCATCGGCGGCAACGTGGTCTGGGCCTGGAGCGACATGACCCGGAAATAGCCATTTTTCGAGACAAGGAGAGACGATGTTGGACGTTCGACACATTGTTGCGTACAATCGGTGCCTGCCGGTCCTGCTGCTCGTCCTGGCCGCGGCCCTGCTTCCGGCCACGGCCAGGGGAGCGGGGCAGGACGCCCGGTCCCTGGCGGCCATGCTCGGCAGCCCGGACGCGGCCGTCCGGGCCACGGGCGTGTCCGCCCTGCACGGCTGCGGCCAGACGGTCCTGCCCGGCCTGCTCGCGGCCCTGGACGACAGTTCCGCCGAGGTCCGGCGCGGGGCGGTCATCGGCCTGGCCCTGCAACCCGCCCCCGGCCTGGCCCTGGACGGCCTGCTCCGGGCCCTGGGCGACCCGGACCCCACGGTGCGCTCCCTGGCCGCCCACACCCTGGCCCGCCTGGACGGGCTGGCCGCGCCCGACGTGGCCCGGCGGCTGGCCGACCCGAGCAACGACGTCCGCGTGGCCGCGGCCCTGTGCCTGAGCCGCATGGGTCCGGACGCGGTCCCGGCCCTGGCCCGGCTGCTGGGCCGCGACGACCCGCCGGTCCAGGCCAAGGCTGCCTGGTTGCTCGGGACCATGGGACCCGAGGCCCTGCCCGCGGCCCCGGCCCTGATCCGGGCCCTACGAACCGACGACATGCGCCTGGTCCACGTCCTGGCCGAGACCCTGGACCTCATCGGCCCGGACCCGGCCCTGGTATTTCGACAAATGACCCTGCTCGGCAGCGAGGGACGCAACCTGCCGTTCTCGCGCCTGGGCGCGGCCGCCGCGCCCGCCCTGGTCCGGCTGCTGGCCCGGCCCGGCACGCCCATGGGCCAGATGGCCCTGTACACCCTGGCCCGCATGGGCGACCAGGCCGAACCCGCCCTGCGCGCCGCGCTGGCCACCGGCACCGAGGGCCAGCGCGCGGCTGCGGCCCTGCTCCTGACCGGCATCGACCCCGACCTGGCGCACACCCTGCCCGAGGACCTGCGCCGGTCCCTGGGCGGCGCCATTCACCTGAACTGACACGGAGGCACCATGCCCGAACTGATCTACGCACTTATCTGCTCGGACCTGATCATCGACAAGGATTCGAGCTCGACCTCGTTCATCCGGACCATCGAACACGCGGTGGTCCCGGAGTTTCCGGCCACCCTGCCGTCCATCTTCTTCGCCAGCATGTGGGACCTGGAAGGGGCGGGGGACGAGCCGTTCACCATCTCCCTGCGCCTGGTCCCGCCCCAGGGCGAACCCGTCACCCTGGGCGTGCAGGAGATCGCCCCCACCGGGACCATGCTGCACAAGATGAACTTCCAGCTGCCCGGCCTCCGGGTCGAGGGCGAGGGACGGCACACCCTGGAGGTGGCCGTGCGGACCGACGGCGACTGGGATGTCCAGGCACGGCTCCCGCTCTACGTGTTCAAGACCCCGGACCAATAGACGACCCAGACAGCGCTCTGCAACAGGCCGCGTCATGCATAGTCTCACTCTGCATGACGCGGCTTTTTACGTATTGTTATACTACAATTGCATTATGTTTGACGGCAGTATGAATGCAACACCATTGCGAATCGCCTATAAAACATTTTTTATAGTAAAACTTTAAATTATATTTAACTAATTTTTCAAAGTAAAATAGGACATTACATGCTAAATTTGTGAGTTTTTACTGGACATTTTGCCCACTCATTCCTATTCTCGCATCGTTCCATCTATAATTATCGAACAACGCCTTACCGCCCGGAAGGGACGGCCGGGCATCCGGGGGGAAGCATGCGTCTTGCCGTGATCATCAGGAGCGAACAGAAGGAAGGGTTGCCCACGGCCGCCGAACTCCGGCGGGCGGGGTTTGCCGTGTCCACGGCGCTGCGGCCGGGCGGCGGGTCCGGCGGGCCCGGAGGGACGGATGTCGAGGCGGGGTTCGGGACGGGCGGGCAGGGCGACCCGAACGGGATCGCGCCGGAACGGGCGGGGCCGGAGCGGGCAGGGCCGGTGCGGGCCCGCCCCCCGGAACGACAAAGACCCTGACGCCGTCGGCGCCGGGGTCTTTGCTTGCCGTTCCCGCCGGAAAGGTGCGGGCTAGAGGATGTCCTCGTACCCCTTGACCGCGTCGTCCACCGAGGCGTCCTCGTGGACGATCCGGTTGAGGACCTCCACCAGCCGGGTGGAGTCGCGGTGCTGGAAGACGTTGCGGCCCACGGACAGGCCGGCCCCGCCCGCGTCCAGGGAGGTGCGGACCATGTCCAGGAAATCCCTGGTGGAGTCCATCTTGGCCCCGCCCGCGATGACCACGGGCACGCCCGCGCACTGGACCACGTGGGCGAAGCTCTCGGCGCTGCCGGGGTAGTTGACCTTGACCACGTCCGCGCCCAGCTCCGCGCCCACGCGGGCGCAGTGGGCCACGATGTCCGGGTCGAACTCGTCCGGGACCTTGGGGCCGCGCGCATAGACCATGGCCAGCAGGGGCATGCCCCACTCCGAGGCCGAGGCGGCCACGCGGCCCAGGTCCATGAGCATCTGGCCCTCGGTCTCGTCGCCGAGGTTGACGTGCACGCTGACCGCGTCCGCGCCCAGCCGAATGGCCTCCTCCACGGTGGTCACCAGCCGCTTGACGTTGGGAAAGGGCGACAGGCAGGTGCCCCCGGACAGGTGAACGATGCAGCCGAAGTCGCGGCCCTGCATGCGGTGGCCGAGCTTGACCTGGCCCTTGTGGACCAACCCCGCGTTGGCCCCGCCGGCCACCAGCTTGGTCACCGTGTCGCGCATCTTCTCGAGCCCGGCGATGGGCCCCACGGTCACGCCGTGGTCCATGGGCACGATGATGGTCCGCCCGGTGTTGCGGTTGAAAATCCTCTCCAGTCGAATGGCCTTGCCGATATGCATTGTTCACCTCGCTGCTGGCGGTTGCGGTCTTTGCGGTACCTCGGTTCCCATAATACAGACCGGGCCAAGAGGAAAGCGCTATTCCCTGCGCAAAAGTTCGGATTATCGGCCGCTTTTTATGCGGAGTTGTTGACGAATGACGACCCAACACCTATTCTCGGCAGGGTGCGGCCTCGCGTGGACCGCCACGAACCATTCGATTGCCTGCCAAAAGGGGACAGCGATGACCGACGAGAAGACCTACGAATCCGTCTTCGTGGCCAGACAGCCCATTCTCGATACCCAGAACGACACCTGGGGCTACATGATGCTCTTCCGCGACAGCGCGGAGGCGGACCACGCCGTGTTCACCGACAATTCCGAGGCGACCATGAGCCTGGTGGCGAACCTGCCCCTGTGCGACATGCCCAAGAGCGCCAAGACCCGGTTCCTGATCCACTTCACCCCCGAGGCCGTGGTCCGGGGCATCCCCCACGCCATCCCGTGGGACAACACGGTCATCATCCTCGAGGAGATCGCGGACCCGGACGAGGCCCTGATCGTGGCCCTGGGCGACCTGATGCTCGACGGCTACGAGCTGGCCATCAACAACTTCGAGGGCAGGCCCGGCTGCGAGCGGCTGGCCGAGCTGGCCGACACCCTGCTCATCGACGTGGAGGGCAAGGACCAGGCCGAACTCGAGGCCATCGTCACCCGCGGCAAGAAGTTCGGCGTGACCCGCATGGTCGCCAAGAAGGTGGAGAACTCCGTTGACCTGGCCAAGGTCAGGAACGCGGGCTTCCACCTGTTCCACGGCTTCTTCTTCAAGCGGCCCGAGACCGAGTCCGGGCGCAAGATCAACTCGGCCAGGGCCACCCGGCTCAAGCTCTTCGAGATCATCGAGAAGGAGGAGCCCAACTTCGACGCCCTGGCCCCGGCCATCGAGGCGGACGTGGCCATCAGCTACCGGCTGCTCAACTTCCTCAACTCCGCCAACTTCAGCTTCGCCACCAAGGTGACCTCCATCAAGCAGGCCGTGGTCCTGACCGGGTGGAAGCCCATCCGCAACTGGCTGCGGCTGATCATCCTGACCGACCTGACCCCGTCGGAAAAGACCCTGGAGCTGGCCTACATCTCGGCCCACCGGGCCAAGCTCTTCGAGACCGCCGCCCTGGGCAGCGGCTACGAGGACGACTCCGACACCCTGTTCATCGTCGGCCTCTTCTCCCTGCTGGACGCCATGCTCGACACGGACATGAAGGAGATCACCCACCACCTGCCCGTGGACGACGAGGTCAAGGCCACCCTGTGCGGCAAGAAGACCCGCTACACCCCGTGGCTCGACCTGGCCAAGGCCATCGAGGCCTCGGACTGGGACGAGGTGGGCAAGCGCGCCGCGGCCCTGAACCTGCTGCCCGGCACCGTGGCCGTCAGCTACCAGCACGCCTTCACCTGGGCCGACGCCTTCTTCTCCTCCAAGCCCGGCGCCTAGCCCGGCCCATGGCCCTGTCCCGGCGCGAGTTCCTGACCCTGCTGGCCGGAACCGGCCCGCTCGCGTCCGGCATGCTCGCGCCCGGCGCGCACGCCGCCCCGGCCCCGCCGGACGGGATCTTCGCCCTGGCGGGCGCCGTGCACCCCGGCCGGGGAGCGGTCCTGCCCGGTCACGCCGTGCTCGTCCGGGCCGGGCGCATCGAGGGCGTCGTCCCCGCGCATTCCGTATCCGACCGCCCGGTGGTCGCGCCTGAAAACGCGTCCGTGCTGCCGGGCGTCATCAACGCCCACTGCCACGACCTGCACACCGCCGGGGAGCGGCGCGAGCGCTGGCTGCTCCACGGGGTGACGTCCATCGGCGACGCGGCCTCGCCGCTGCGCCGCCTGCCCGCGCTGCTCGACTCCCCGCCGGGCCGGACGGCCACGCCCTCGGCCTGCGGGCCCATGCTCTGCCCGCCCGGCGGCTACCCCCTGCCCGTGCACAGCCCGGAGCACGCCCTGGTCATCGCCTCCCCCCGGGAAGGGGCGGACGCGGTGCGCCGGTTGGCGGACCTCGGCGTCACGCGCATCAAGATCGCCTTCGAGCCGGGCGTCCTGCCCGAACCGTACCCCCTGTTCGACCCGGCCACGGCCTCGGCCATCTGCGACACGGCCCGCAGGCTCGGCCTGGGCGTGCGCTGCCACGTGGAGGACCTGTCCGGCCTCGCGCCCGCCCTCAACGCCGGGGTGACCACGGTGGAGCACGTGCCGCACCGCCTGCACGACCAAGGGACCGTCCGCCCGGTGCTCGGCCCGGACAACGCGCCCGTGCCGGAGTACCTGCGCCTGCTCGAACGCATGGCCCGCGACGGCGTGATCCTGACCCCGACCCTGGACGTCTTCACCCGCACCCCGTGGAACGGCCCGGCCCTGTTCGAGCCGGTGCGCGTCTTCCGCTCCCTGGGCGGGCGGATCGCGCTGGGCAACGATTTTCCCTACCGGCGCACGGACGCGGGCATGCCCGTGCGCGAGATGCGCCTGCTGGCCGAGGCCGGGCTCGACCAAAGGGACGTGCTCGAAGCGGCCACGGCCACGGCGGCCGAGGCGTGCGGGCTCAAAGACCGGGGGCGCATCGCGCCGGGCCTGGCCGCCGACCTGCTCATGGTGCGCGGCGCGCCCACGCCGGACGCGCTGCAAGACCCCGTGCACGTGGTCAAGGACGGGGTCTTCGTGCGCTGAATTTCGGTGAGGATCAGAGCCGCCGGGCGGACTCGGGCCGCAGCGGGGTCAGGCCGTCCAGGGCCCGGTCGATGCGCGTGAGCGCCGCGTCCCTGCCCGAGGGCAGCCGGACCTTGAGGGGCAGGTAGTTGGAGGCGTGGTCCGCCAGGAACAGGCCGCGCGTCAGCTCCGTCCCGGCGAGCAGGGCACGCAGCTCCCGAAGCATGCCGCGCGCGTCCGGCGGGACGAACTCGCCGCGCTCGAAGCGGTCGTGGAGCGGGGTGCCGGGCACGAGCATGAGGCTGAGCGCCCCCACCTGGTCCGGGTCCATGCGCGTCAGGGCGCGGGCCGTGGCCTCGGCGTGGATGGCGGACCGCTCCACCCCGCCCAGCCCGTTGATGACCGTGACGTTGAGCTTGAGCCCGGCCGCACGGGCGCGCCGCCCCTGCTCCACGATGCAGGCCGCGTCGCCGTTCTTGCCCATGGCCCGCAATATCGCGTCGTCGCCGGATTCGAGGCCCATGTAGACGATGCCGAGCCCCAGCCCGCGCAGCTCGGCCAGCTCGGCGTCGGTCTTGCGCTTCAGGCTCTTGGCGCCGGCGTAGGCGCCCACCCTGGTGACCCACGGCAGGTCCTCGCGGATGCGCGTAAGAATCTCCACCAGGCGCACCTGGGGCAGGATCACGGCGTCGCCGTCGCACAGGAAGACCCGGCGCTGGTCCCGGCAGTGGCGGGCGACCCAGGCAATGTCGCCGAAGACCACCTCGCGCGGCTTGATGCCGAACCGCTTGCCCAGGTACGCGCCGCAAAAGGCGCACTTGCCGTGGGAGCAGCCCAGGGTGACCTGCAACAGGATGGACCCGGCCTCGCTCGGCGGTCGTATGATCATGCCCTGGTGATCCATGCGCCCTCCCTGGGGACGGGCCCACGATACGGCAACGGCCGGAAATGGCAAGCCGGGCCGGGCCCGTGAATTTATAATGACCGGCCAGGGGTTTCCCGTTGACCAACCCGGCCGGGTTTTTTACTAGATAGTCAAGAGTGAACCTATCGACGCCCGAACAGCATGCCCTTCGAAAAGAAACCAGCCCGCCCGACCTCCTACGTCGCACTTGACGAGACCTCCAGGGCCTTGATGGACTCCTCGGTGGAATCCGCCTTCGTCATGGACGTCAGCGGCTACGTGCTGGCCGCCAACGACGCCGCGGCCAAGCTGTTCGACCTCAAGCCCGGCCAGGGGCTGCAGCGCTCCAACATCTACGACCTCCTGCCCGCCGACGCCGCGGACTCCCGCCGGGCCAAGATCGAGGAGGCCATCCGCACCGTGCGCGCCGTGCGCTTCGAGGAGGAGATCGGCGGCCGCTCCCTGGTCCACTCCATCGTGCCCGTGGCCAACCCCTGGGGCGAGGTCAACCGGCTGGCCGTGCACACCCTGGACCTGACCAAGCTGCACCGCACCGACGAGGACCTGCGCCGCGAACAACAGCGCCAGATATTCTTCATGGAGTCCCTGCCCGGCATCGTCTACCACCTCTACCCGGACCAGACCATCCGCTACGCCAACCGCTACTTCCGGCGCTATTTCGGCAGCCCGCGCAACCGCAACTGCCGCGAGGCCCTGAACTGCTCGGGCACCTCCTGCTCCCTGTGTCCGCCCATGGAGGCCATGAACACCGACCGGGCCGTGGAATGGGACTGGACCGACAACCAGGGCCGGACCTTCCACCTGCAATGCAGCCCCATGACCGACTCCAACGGCGAGCGCATGATCATGGTCCTGGGCATCGACATCACCGCCCGCCAGCGGGCCGAGGACGCCCTGAAAATGGCCCGCGACAAGTTGGAGGACCGCGTCCGACAGCGCACCGTGGAGCTGGAGCGGGCCAACGTGGAGCTGACCAGCAAGTCCCAGCGCCTGGTCACCGCCATGGAGAAGGCCGACGCCGCCACACGGGCCAAGTCCTCGTTCCTGGCCAACATGAGCCACGAAATCCGCACCCCGCTGAACGCCATCCTGGGCATGTCCGAGCTGGCCCTGTCCATCCCGGACAAGGACCGCAAGGACCGCTACCTGCACCGGGTCATGGAGGCGGGCAACTCGCTCCTCTCGGTGATCAACGACATCCTCGACTTCTCCAAGATCGAGGCCGCCCGCCTGACCCTGGAGAACATCGACTTCGACCTGCGCCGGACCATCGAGGGCACCCTGGACCTGCACCTCATCGCGGCCGAGGAAAAGGGCCTCGAACTGCGCGCCGGCGTGGCCGAGGACGTGCCCCCGGCCCTGGTGGGCGACCCCTCGCGGCTGCGCCAGATCCTCATCAACCTCATCGGCAACGCCATCAAGTTCACCGAGACCGGCGGCGTGACCGTGTCCGTCAGGCCCGCCGCACCGGCCGACGACCTCAAACCCGGCGACCCCATCACCCTGGTCTTCGCCGTGACCGACACCGGCGTGGGCATCCCGGAACACAAGCAGCGGGACATCTTCCAGTCCTTTCTCCAGGCCGACGACTCCATCACCCGCAAGTACGGCGGCACGGGCCTGGGCCTGGCCATCTGCCAACTCCTGGTGGAACTCATGGGCGGCGAGCTGACCCTGGAAAGCCGGGAGGGCATGGGCAGCACCTTCACCTTCACCACCGAACTCACCGTGGGCGACCCCGCGGCCGTGGAACGGGAACGCCTGGAGGCCGAGACCCCGGTCCCGTCCCTGGCCCCCCTGAACGTGCTCCTGGCCGACGACAACCCGCTCAACCGCGAACTGGCCACCACCCTGCTCAGCGAGCGGGGGCACCGGGTCCTGGCCGTGAAAAACGGCATCGAGGCCCTCAACGCTCTGCGCGAGGCCCCCTTCGACCTGGTCCTCATGGACGTCCAGATGCCCATCATGGACGGCGTGTCCGCCACCCGCGCCATCCGCGACCCCAACTCCGGGGCCCTGAACCCCAACGTGCCCATCATCGCCCTGACCGCCCACGCCCTCAAGGGCGACCGCGAGCGGTTCCTCGACGCGGGCATGAACGACTACATCGCCAAACCCATCAAGATGCGGGACTTCTACCACACTATCGCCCGGGCCATGAACGGCCGTCCGAACCCGGGTCCGGCCCCGGAGTCGGAACCGTCGGTCCCGATCGCGCCGGGCAAGCCCTTCGACCGCAAGTCCGCCCTGGAAATGCTCGGCGGCAAGACCGAACTCCTGGCCCGCATGGACCAGATATTCCTGCGCGACGTGCCCGGCGAACTCGAGGAGCTGACCGGCCACTTCGCCAAACGGGACTGGAACAACGCCAAGCGCATGGCCCACTCCATCAAAAGCTCGGCCCGCACCGTGGGCGCGCACCGTCTCGGGGCCATCGCCGAGCAGATGGAATACCTCTGCCGCCAGCAGGATCTGTCTTCCGCCGAAAAGGAATTGAAAATCCTTGAATCCGACGTCCGATCCGCGCTAGACTACGTATCGGGCATTCAGGCCCGGACAACGGATACCCTCCCCGAAACGTAAGGAGCACCGTGATGAAAACCATCCTCGTCGTCGATGACGCGCCCATGATCCGGGAACTGCTCAAGTCGGTTCTCGAGGCCGAAGGCTTCAACGTGATCGAGGCGGCGGACGGCGAAGAAGCCATCCGCATCTGCCACGACACCCCCATCGACCTGTCCATCATCGACATCTTCCTGCCCAAAAAGGGCGGACTCCAGGTCATGGGCGAACTCATCAAGGCCGACAGCGCCCACAAGTTCATCGCCATCTCCGGCGGCGAAGCCTTCAACCCCGAGGCCATCGTCGAACTGGCCAAGGTCTACGACGTGGTCGACACCTTCACCAAGCCCATCGACACCCGCCGCCTCGTCCAGGTCGTCCGCGACGCCCTGACCGACTAGGCCGGCGAGATGAGGTGAGAAAGGTCCCCCCGGCCGCACTGCGGCCGGGGGGACCTTTTTCGCCTCCGGCGGCCAGAGGGGGAAACTTTCGAGAAAGTTTCCCCCTCTGGACTCCCCCTTCAAAGCTTTTTATCGCCGCTTCGCGGGGCAGGAACATACAAAAAAGGCTCCTAACCAATTCTGCGTCAGGAGCCATCTTCTTCATTCTTCATGGAGCGATTCGGGCGGCGCAGCCGTCCGACAGCGGCTCTCCGCGCTCGCACTAGGCTTTGATTCGCCCCGTCCTGCGGATTTGTCGAGAGTGGTGCAGCTATGCATTTTCTTCCGGCCGCGACAACCGCAGCGTGCATCAGCTCTTAGGCCGAGCTTGCTCGGTCTTAGAGATGACGACAGCAGCGATAGCCGTCTACGTGAGGATTGTCGCGGCCGGGAAAAATGTGCAGATGCGCCGCTATCGGAAGCCGCGTAGGGTCCCTAAACCAAGTCTACCGTCACACCTTCGGCTACGTAGAATAACAGAGTGTATTTACGTTGCAGCAGCTCGACGACCTTCTCGATAGGCTTGTCGCCGAGGTCGGCGATGGACACGTAGGCGTTGCGGGAGCCGGTGCGGGCCGGGTCCACGGCGGTGAAGACGCTGGTGAAGACAATGCCCTTGGAGCGCAGGTCGCAGAGCAGGTCGGCCAGGGCGCCCTCGGGGCCGTCCATGCGGATGCCGAACTGGGCCCCGCCGCGCGCGGAGCCCGCCGAGGCGCACAGGAAGCGGAGCACGTCGAGCTGGGTGATGATCCCCTCCAGCCGGCCGCCGTCCACCACGGGCAGGCCGCCGACCTTGTGCTTGACCAGAAGGTCGGCCACTTCGGTCATGGCCGCGTCCGAGGGCACGGAGATGGGGTCCAGGGTCATGATGTCGCCCGCGGTCAGCGTGTACAGGCCGCCGCCGCTTTCAACCACGGCGTCGCCGGGGATGAACTTGGAGGGCATGGCGTCGCGGATGTCCCGGTCGGAGACGATGCCCACCAGGGAGCCCGCGCTGTCGATGACCGGGAACTGACGGATGTTCTTTTCACGCAGAATCTCGGCCGCATCCAGCACCGAAGAATTCACTCCCAGGGCGATGACGTTGACCGTCATCCAGTCTCTGACCAGCATCGGCTTCCTCCTGTACAGTGGTTTCCGGGATGGAAACGGTATGCAATATCTACCCCGTAAGTCCGCAAATTGCAACGGATTACAGCCGCGCGACCTCTTTCGCCACGGCCCGGACCAGGGCGTCGAAGCGCGGCAGGAGTTCGGCGACACCCGCCTTGACCGCCTCCATCTCACCGCAATAACACTTTTTTTCCAGCTGCCGGGAGAGGTGGACCAGGTCCATGGCCAGGACGTGGCTGGCGATGTTGGTGATGGAGTGCAGGGCGGCGGCCGTGCCCTTGGGGTCCATGTCCGCGAGCCCCTGTTCCAGGGCCTCGCGCTTGACCTTGGCCTCGAGCAGGAAGAGGTCGAGGATGTCCCGGTACAGGTCCATGTTGCCCTCGAACCGCTTGCGCAGGCCGTCCACGTCGAGGGTGACCTCGAGGGCCTTGGCCGCCGGTTCGGGCGGGGCGGGGCGGCAGACCCTGCCGCCGGAGGGCTCGCGGTCCTCGGTGCAGCGGACGATGGCCTCGGACAGGGCGTGCATGTCCACGGGCTTGCTGACGTAGTCGTCCATGCCCGCCTCGAGCATGCGTTCGCGGTCGCCCTTCATGGCGTAGGCGGTCAGGGCGATGATCGGAATCCTGCGGTCGTACTGGCGGCCGTCGGACTCGCGGATGGCGCGGGTGGCCTCGAGTCCGCTCATCTCGGGCATCTGGACGTCCATGAGGACCACGTCCACGGTCCGGCCCCGGTCGCGGAGCACCTCCAGGGCCTCGAGCCCGTTCTCGGCCGTGACCACGGTGTGGCCGAACATGGTCAGGAAGTGTTGCAGGTACTTCCGGTTCATGGGGTTGTCGTCGGCCAGGAGGATATTCAGATGCAGGGCGCGCGGGGAACGCGGCCGGGCCTGGACGGGTTCGGGCTCGGCGGTCTCGGCCGGGCCGAACCAGGCGGTGAAGAAAAAGGTGCTGCCCTTGCCCACGGCGGACTCCACGCCGATCTCGCCGCCCATCATGTTGACCAGCTGGCGGGAGATGGTCAGGCCCAGGCCGGTGCCCTGGTGTTTCTTGCGCAGGGAGCTGTCCGCCTGGGTGAAGCTGTCGAAGACCGCGTCGAGCTTGTCCTCGGGGATGCCCACGCCGGTGTCGCGGACCTTGAATTGCAGGCAGACGCGCCCCTCCTTGCGGGCGACGACCTCCACGATCAGCTCCACCAGGCCGCGCGGGGTGAACTTCATGGCGTTGCCGATGAGGTTCCAGAGGACCTGGCCCAGGCGGTCGGGATCGCCGTTGAGCCGCGCCGGCACGTCGTCGGCCACGTCGTGGCGGAAGACCAGGCCGTTGAGTTCGGCCTGGGGCCCGAAGGAGCGCACGCTGGTCTCCAGCGCCGAGCGGAAGGTGAAGTCACGGGGCTTGAGCTCCATCCGGCCCGCCTCGATCTTGGAGATGTCCAGGATGTCGTTGATGATGTGCAGCAGGGACTTGCCCGCGTCGCGGATCATGTCCATGTGCTCGCGCTGCTCCTCGGTCAGGCCGGTGGTGACCATCATCTCGGCCATGCCCAGGATGCCGCTGATGGGCGTGCGGATCTCGTGGCTCATGTTGGCCAGGAACATGGACTTGGCCATGTTGGCCTCAAGGGCCGCGGACGAGGCCTCCTCGGCGGACCGGTTGGCCTCCACGAGCCTGCGGCTCATCTCGCCGTAGTGGATGGCCGAACCGAAAAGGTTGGCGGCCAGCATCATGGATTCGATCTCCACGGGCAGCCAGTCCCGCTCGCGGCGGTGCTCGGACAGCCCCAGGAACCCCCACCAGACGTTTCCGGCGAAGACCGGCACGATCATGACCGACTTGGCCCCGGTGGACGAGAAGACCGCCCGCTCCTCCTTGCGGAAGTGCCGGACGTGGCCCGTGACCACCTTGCGCTTGAGCATGGCCCCGCGCCAGGTGTCGTAGAGGGGCGAGATGGGCAGGTCGAGGAGGTCCGGCATGCCGCCCAGGGGCGCTATCCAGTCCGCCTCCCACTCGTCCTGCAGGGCCAGAATCTCGGCGCCCGATGCGTCGATGGCCTTCCTGAAAAGATAGATGCGGGTCACGTCCGCGACCTTGCCGAGCTTGGCCAGGGCCTCGCCCACGCCCTCGTTCCAGTCCGCCTTGCGCAGGAACCGGCTGGCGAAGTTGGCCAGGACCTGGAGGATGGCGTCCCGCCGGAAGAGCAGCTCCTCGAATTCCTTTTGCAGGGAGACGTCGCGGGCCATGCCCCAGATGCGTTTGACGCCCCCGTTCGGGTCCAGCTCCACCTCGCGGTTGACGTGCAGGTGGCGGACCTTGCCGTCCCCGTCCACCGCCCGGTACTCGAAGTCCAGGGGCCAGCCCTGGTCGAAGGTGGCCTCGTTGGCCCGGTCGAAGACCTCCAGGTCGTCCGGGTGGACGTGTCTGCGCAGGCCGGACAGCCTGCGGCCGGGCTCGGCCTCCGGGCCGAAGATCCGGTGCAACCCCTCGGACCAGCGGATGTCCCCGTCCCGGCCCATGACCCAGCTGCCGAAGACGTCGGTGCGCTCCATCCAGTCGAGCATGGCCCGCTCGTCCGCCAGCTGGGCCTCGAGGGAGAGGCGGCCCTCCAGGTGCAGGAGGCCGTGGGCCAGGTAGTCGCGCGTCCCCGGCCCGAGGACGTAGCAGTCGAAGGCGCCGTGGGCCAGGGCCTCGGCCTCCAGGCCGGGCTCGCGGACCAGGACGATGGCCTGCCGCCCGTATTCCCCGCGCACGCGGGTCACGGCCCTGGGCCAGGAGTCGTCCCCGACGTCGGGCACGAACAGGACCAGGTCCGCGTCGTCCTTTTCCAGGCGGCGCACGCCCCGCGAGACCGAAGTCAGGCGGACCACGGTCCGCGCGCATCCCTCCGGGAGCAGGTCCAGGTCCCGCCCGTCCACATCCTTGCCCGCCAGGATCAGTATTCTCACGCATCGCCTCCGTGGCCGTTCCGAAACTTGAACCGTTTCCGCCGCCTACCCGTTGCCCTTACGCCACAAACGGGACCCGGGACAAGTGCATAGCATGATCGCCAAGTCCGCGCAGTCCCGTTAGAACGGGCCGCCGGGGCGCAAAGCTGAGTGCAACCGTCTGAAAAGACAGTCCTTCCATTTCCCCTCCCCCTTGCTTTCTGGCCGAACGCGGATTACACACAGTACTGGCCCTCCCCGACCGGGAACCTTCCCGAACGCAAACCGAAGGTGCAATCATGAACTTTCTGCCCGACAACTCCATTCTGACCCTGCTCTCCGGGGCGACCCTGGCGGTCAAACTGGTCATGCTCTTCCTGGGGTGCATGTCCCTGTGGAGCTGGACCATCATCTTCCTCAAGTTCTTCACCATCGGCACGGCCCGCAAGAAGGTCATCCAGGGGTACGAGGCCTTTGTGGCGGCGGGCGACCTGGCCAAGGGCATCAAGAGCCTGGGCGACCAGGAGTCCCCCCTGGCCCGGGTCGCGTCCCTGGCCATCAAGGAGTTCCGCCTGCTCGAAAAGGCGGGCGTCAACCGCGAGCGCAAGCGGCTGCTGGTCAAGGACACCCTGCGGCGCGTGCTCAAGCAGGGCATCTCCAAGGAAATGCGCTCGCTTACCCGCAACCTGCCGTTCCTGGCCACCTGCGCCAACGCCGCCCCGTTCATCGGTCTGTTCGGCACGGTCTGGGGCATCATGCACTCGTTCCACTCCATCGGCATGGCCCAGTCGGCGGCCCTGGCCACGGTGGCGCCGGGCATCTCCGAGGCCCTCATCGCCACGGCCATCGGCCTGCTGGTGGCCATCCCGGCGACCATTTTCTACAACTATTTCCTGGGCAAGCTGAACGAGGTGGAGTCCGGCATGGTGGACTTCGCCGGGGCCTTCCTGAACCGCGCCGAGCGCGAGATCGCCTGGGCGGACAAGCCCGAGCGGGCGTAGGAGACGGCCATGGCGATCAAGACCGGCGGCGGGTTCCTCAACGAGATCAACGTCACGCCCTTCGTGGACGTGATGCTGGTCCTGCTGATCATCTTCATGGTCACGGCCCCGCTCATGACCCAGGGGGTGGAGGTGGACCTGCCGACCACGCGCACGGTCCGCAACCTGCCCCAGGATTCGGAACATCTGGTCCTGACGGTCAAGAAAGACGGCAAGATATTCCTGGACGAGTACCAGGTCTCCATGGACGAGCTGGAGGACCACCTGAAGCGGCTGGTGTCCGGGCAGAAGAAGCAGCTCTTCCTGCGCGCGGACAAGGAGGTGCCCTACGGCACCGTGGTGCAGGTCATGGGCGAGATCAAGGCGGCGGGCATCGACAAGCTCGGCATCGTGGCCGAAGAGCCCAGGCCGGACAGGAAGTCATAGGGAACGCGGGCGGCACGGCATGCAACGGGCACTGAGCTGGACACTCTCCATCCTTTTCCACGCCGTGGCGGCGGTGGCCCTGCTCCATTCCGTGAGCCTGCCGCCGACCCTGCCCGAGGAGCTGATGGAGGTGGAGCTGACCCAGGTGGAGGAACCGCAGCCGGTCATCCCCATGCCCGCGCCCGTCCCGGTGCCCACACCCGCGCCCGAGCCCGAGTGCCCGGCCGAGCCCCCGGCCGCCGCGCCCCTGCCCATGGACAAGACCGTGGTCCTGGACGACGCGCCGCCGCCCGAGCCCGCCCCCCAGGCCGAAGCCGAACCCGCGCCCGCCCCGGAGCCCGAGCCCGATGTGGTCGAGATCAGCCCGACCAAGACCCTGCCTCCCGAGGAGCCGCCCAAGCCCGAGGAGGAGCTGGCCGAGGACGGGCTGCCCAAGAAGATTTACGTGCGCAAGGACGGCACCGTGCACCGGGGGGCCGAGGCGCGCTTCGGCCGGGCCATGATGGGCGACTACTTCTCCTACTCGGCCCAGGAGTTCTCCGGCCAGTTCCGGACCAAGGACGACCGGGTCATCTCCATCATCGACGCCCGCAACACCAAATACGGGCGGTTTCTGATCTACGATTCCAAAAACAAGACCCTGCGCCGCCTGAAGCAGGCCTTCGGCAAGTACGTCTACACCATCGGCCCGTCCGTGTACGCCGACGAGCCGGTCACGGGCTCGGTCACCTTCCTGGCCAAGGACGACCGCATCGAGCGGTTCATCCTGGTCACGGACGACGACCGCATCGCCCACTACCCGGTCAAGGTCCACGTGCGCGAGGAGGAGGTGGCCTTCGACGGACCCGCCGGACGGATTCCGGCCCAGTTCTCCCGCCCGCCCTACGACGAGGGCCACGCGGGCGTGGTGGTGGTCCACGGGCCGGACTGCGCCGACCCCGGCATGGTCCAGGCCTTCACCCGGACCCTGTCCATGCACGGCCTGGCCGCCCTGACCTTCGAGCCGCGCGGCT
The DNA here is from genome assembly GCF_000189295.2 of Pseudodesulfovibrio mercurii. Taxonomy (NCBI): domain Bacteria; kingdom Pseudomonadati; phylum Thermodesulfobacteriota; class Desulfovibrionia; order Desulfovibrionales; family Desulfovibrionaceae; genus Pseudodesulfovibrio; species Pseudodesulfovibrio mercurii. The sequence continues at coordinate 2,398,319 of NC_016803.1, forward strand.
GCGGGCTGGAGACCCCCTCCCCGGCGGGCTCCGGGGAGCTGGCCGAGGACACCGAGGCCGCCTTCGCGTTCCTGGCCGCCCACCCCTCCGTGGGCGCGGACAGGGCGGGCATCTGGGGGGCCGGACCGGGCGTGCCCGCGGCCATCCGGGCCGCCGCCCAGGCCGGGCCGCGCTTCCTGGTCTGCATGCTGACCGACGCGCTCGACCCCGGCGACCTGCCGGGCCGCGAGACCCTGGCCGCCCTGAAGCTGCCCGTGTTCTGGCTGGTCACGGGCCGGGAAACCGCCCGGTGGCGGCCCCTGCTGACCACCCTCGAAAGCCTGCGCGACAAGGACAAGCGCGCCTTCACCATCGTGGTCGCCCCGGCCAGGACCAGCCGGGAGGTCCTCGAGGCCGAGGGCAACCGCTCCTCCTGGGTCGAGCAGGTGGCCGACGACCACGCCGCCCTGGCCGCATCCTGGATCGACAACCTCAGATAATCTCCGGAGCCCGGTCCAACCGGGGCTTCCGCCTTCCATTCGACCAACAAATACGTTACGGTACGTCATCGTTGAGGAGCCTGTGCGCCACTTCATCCCGCCGGACGTTTTGTGAAGATCGACCGCGACACCATAGCACGCCCTGACGCCGAGACCCGCAAACGGCTGATGGAAAGCGATCCCGCCCTGTTCCGGAGCCTGATCGAGGCCTCGGGCATGGCCGTGTCCATCCACGACAAAAACCTTTTCCCCCTCTGGGGGAACCAGGCCTACGCCGACCTCTGGGGCTACCCCGTGGACGAGATCCTGGACCTGCCCCACGAGCTGGTCATGCCCCCCGAGAGCGTGGAACTGTACCGGAGCAGCGTACTGCCGAACATCCGGAAGGGGCGCCCCTGGGAAGGGGAGTACGTGATCCGTGCCAGGGACGGGAGCCTGCACACGGTCAAAGGGTGGTTCGACCCCATCGCCGACGAGACCGGCGAGGTGACCCACGTCATCGCCATCAAGCAGGACCTGTCCGACGTCATCCGCATGCGCGAGGCCCTGGGCGCGGCCGAAAAGAGCCTGAACTTCATCTCCGACTGCACCAGCGACATCTTCTTCCGCCTGAACCTGCACACCGGGCTCTACGACTACCTGAGCCCCTCGGTGGAGCGGTTCTCGGGCTACACCGTCCGGGAGTACCAGGCGTGCCCCATGCTCGTGCGCAAGATCGTCCACCCGGACTGGCACGGCTACCTGGACGTGATCATGGAGGAGATGCTCGCGGGCACGGTGCGCGACGAGCTGGAATTCCAGTTCATCCACAAGTCGGGCAAGGTCCACTGGGCCAGCCAGCGGCAGATCCTGCTCCGGGACAAGAACGGCGAGCCCGTGGCCGTGGAGGGCATAGCCACGGACATCACCGCGCGCAAGGAGGCCGAGGAGCGGCTGCGGGCCAGCGAGGAAAAATACCGCTTCCTGGCCGAGAACACCGCCGACGTCATCTGGACCATGGACAACGACTACCGCCTGGCCTACGCCACCCCGTCCATCGTCGACATCAGCGGCTACACCATGGAGGAGCTCCAGGGCCGGTCCTTCCGCAGGATGATCACCCGGCCGTCCCTGCGCCGGTTCGACCAGGCCCTGGTCCGGCGGCGGGAATCCGAGAGGACGGGCGACTACTCCCTGATAAACAGCCTGGAGCTGGAGCACATCCACAAGGACGGCGGGACCTTCTGGGCCGAGACCGTGATCAAGCGGCTGCTCGACGACAAGGGCCGCCCGTGCGGGTTCCAGGGCGTGTCCAGGGACGTGACCATCCGCCGGGAGGCCGGGGAGGCCATCCTGGCCAGCGAGGCCCGCTTCCGCACCCTGTTCGAGGACTCGCCCATCTCCCTGTGGGAGGAGGACCTGACCAAGCTCAAGTTCTATTTCGACGAGCTCAGGGAGCGGGGCGTCACCGATTTCCGCCGGTTCTTCTACGACAACCCCGAGGGCCTGGCCCGGTGCGCCGCCCTGGTCACCGTGGTGGACGTGAACAAGGCCACCCTGTCCCTGCTCGGGGCGACGAGCAAGGAGGAGCTGTTCGGCAACCTGGACAAGGTCCTGACCGAGTCCTCCATGGCCGCCTTCGCCGAGGAGATGATCCTGCTCGCCTCGGGCGGCCGCGAATACTGCGGCGAGATCACCAACCGCACCCTGGACGGCGAGACCATCTGGGTCATGGTCCACTTCTTCGTCCCGGACGAGTACAAGGACACCCTGTCCAGGGTCATCGTCTCCCTGCTCGACGTGACCCCCAGGCGGCGGGCCGAAGAGGCCCTCATGGACTCCGAGGAGCGCTACCGCGTGCTGGCCGAAAACTCCCAGGAGGGGGTCATCGTCATGCAGAACGGCACGGCCCGCTACGTCAACGAGTCCATGCTGCGCATCACCGGCTACTCGGCCCGCGAACTCGAGGAGCTGGACTTCACGGACATGGTCCACCCCGGCGACCGGAACGAGCACGCCCCCCAGTTCGCCCGCCTCGACTCCGGGGAGATGAACGAATCGCTCGGTTCCTTCCGCATCCTGACCAGCAGCGGCGGGATCAAGTGGGTGAACATGAGCGTCAAGCCGATCATGTGGGGCGGCCGCGAGGCCCAGATGCTCATCCTGACCAACATCACCCGGTACAAGGCGCTGGAATCCGAACTGCTCATCGCCCACGCCCAGATGGAGAACCGGGTGCGCAAGCGGACCGCCGAGCTGTCCAAGGCCAACGTCCGGCTCAAGGCCGAGGCCGAGGAGCGGGGCAAGGCCCAGGAACGCATCCAGGCCCTGACCCAGCAGCTCATCCGCGTGCAGGAGGACGAGCGCCAGCGCATCTCCCGCGACCTGCACGACAACGTGGCCCAGGACCTGTCGTCCATCATGCTCAAGATGGAGACCCTGTTCGACGGCCACCCGGACGCGGACCCGGAGCTGGCCCGGCGGGGCGAGGCCGTGGCCAACGTCCTGCGCAACACCATCGCCTCGGTCCGGGAAATCGCCTACGGCCTGCGCCCCCCGGCCCTGGATCAGCTCGGCCTGGTCCAGGCCCTGACCAACCTGTGCCATGACGCGGGCAGCCGATATGGCTTTGACGTTGACTTTTTTTCCACCGGAATCGAGAATATTTCCTTGGACTTCGACGTGGAAATCAACCTCTATCGAATGGTCCAGGAAGCCGTCCGGAACATCTGCCGCCACGCGGGGGCGACCAAGGCCGTCATCCGCCTGGTCAAGAGCCACCCGGACATCCTCATCCGCATCGAGGACAACGGCCGCGGATTCCCGGAGGATGGACCGGCCCGGACCGACCCGGGAAAACGCATGGGGTTGCAAAGCATGGAGGAACGAGCCCGCCTCATCGGCGGCTCCCTGGAGATCCAGACCCTGACCGGGACCGGAACCCGCATCCTCTTCAAGGTACCGATAGAAAGCGCGAGGAGACATGGCTAGCATGGGAGCGAACACCTTGGACATCATGATCGTCGATGACCACCCCCTCTTTCGCGAGGGCCTCAAGACCATCGTCAGCCGGGACGCGAACTTCGCGGTCTGCGCCGAGGCCGGCACCGGCCAGGAGGGGGTCAACCTGGCCCGGACGCACAAGCCGGACATCGTCCTGGTGGACATCTCCATGCCCGACAAGAGCGGCATCCAGATGATCCGCGAACTCAAGGACGAGCTGCCCCTGACCCGGTTCGTGATCATCTCCATGCACTCCGAGGCCGACTACATCGTCGAGGCCTTCCGCGCCGGGGCCACCGGCTACATCATCAAGGAATCCGCCGCCGGACAGCTCCTCAAGGGGCTGAACACCGTGGCCGGCGGCAACCTCTTCCTGGACAGCGCCCTGTCCCAGGAGGTCGTCTTCAAGCTGCTCCAGACCAAGACCGGCGAGGCCGACGGCCAGGACGACCCCTACGCCACCCTGACCCCGCGCGAGCAGGAGGTCATGCGCATGCTCGCCGAGGGGCTGACAGCCAAGGCCGTGGCCGAGCAGCTGTTCATCTCCCCCAAGACCGTGGAGAACCACCGCACCAACCTGATGAAGAAGCTCGGCCTCAAGAGCTCCGTGGAGCTCGTCCGCTACGCCGCCCGCCTCGGCCTCATCGACATCGAGACCTGGGCCATCTAGACGGATGGCGGGACCGTTCCGACCGACGAAAAAGAGCCCCCGGCAACGTGGTTGCCGGGGGCTCTTTCGTTATGGAATCACTGGGGAAACTATTGCGCTTCGATGGTGATCCGCTTGGGCTGGATCTTCTCCACCTTGGGCAGGAACAGTTCCAGGACGCCGTTTTCCAGGGAGGCCTTGATGCGCTCCCGGTCCACGATGTCGGAGATGGAGATGGCGCGCACGTACTCGCACTCGCCGAACTGCGCCTCCACGTACTTCTCGCCCGGGGCCGGGCACTGGCTCGAACGGCCCGTGACGGTCAGTTCGTCCTCTTCCAGGTCGATGGACATGTCGCCCTTGCTCACGCCGGGCATGTCCATGAAGATGTGAAAGCCGTCCTCACGCTCCAGGATGTCCGTGGCCGGACGGAAGCGGCTCAATTCCTTGCCTTCCTCTTTCTTCGCGACTTCGCTCATGACACCCTCCTTAGGCAACGTCGATGCTGATCGTGCGCGGCTTGATCTCTTCGGACTTGGGCAGGGTCACGGTCAGGATACCGTCCTTCATGGAAGCGGTAACCTTCTCCCGGTTGACCGGCACGCCGATGTTGATAACTCTGTGGAAAACGCCACTCGGGCGCTCCTGCCGATAGAATTTGCCTTCCGGGGCGGTGCGCTCGCCCTTGATGACCAGCGTCTTGTCGGTCAACGTCAGTTCCACGTCTTCGATGGTCACTCCGGGCACTTCCGCGCGGACGTAAATATTCTCGTCGTCGTTGCTCAGATTGAGCGGGGGGTAAGCCAAACGCCGGTCGTCGCCCATGGGCGATCGCAGCATCTGCTCGAAGACACGGTCCAACCTGGACGGGAAATTATAGAGCGTATTGAAATCGATAACCATGAACGGCACCTCCTTATTCGTTCGTTCGCAATGAAGATAGCCACCCTTTTTCGATCGTCAAGACCGCCTGTGGAAAAAAATTCGCGTCGTCTGTTTTCCGCCCGGAACGGACGGCTGGGAGCGGGGCCTAGGGGCGGCCCCGGAGGATGTCGCGCAGGATGACCAGCCCTTCGCGCAGCCGCTCAGGCGATTCCGCGCCGGTCAGGGAGACGCGGGCGGCGCGGGGCGCGGGGCTCTGGCCCACGGTGAACTTCTCGGCCCCGAACACGCTCACCCCCCGGCCGGCGGCGGCCTGCTCCAGGGCGCGGCCGGTCCACGGCTCCGGGAGTTCGAGCCAGAGGAAGAAGCCCGAGCGCTTGCCCCGGAAGCGCAGGCCGTCGAGCACGTCGCAGGCGAGCATGTAGCGGCGGGCGGCCTCGGCCCGCTTGGCCTCCACCACGCGGTCGGCGGTGCCGTCGTGAATCCACATGGCGGCCAGCTCCACATTGAGGGGCGGGGCCATCCAGACGGTGTTCAGCACGGCCTGGGCCAGGGGCTTGACCAGGTGCTGGGGGGCGACCACAAAGGCCACGCGCAGCCCTGCGGCCAGGGACTTGGACATGCCCGCGATGTAGACGCGGCGGTGCGGCGCGCGGTTGCCCACCGGGGCCATGCGGCCGGGGTCCGTCAGGTCGTAGGCGTCGTCCTCGATGAGGATCAGGTCGTGGCGGTCGGCCAGGCGGGCGATCTCGTTGCGCCGCGCCTCGGACAGGGTGGCGGTGGTGGGATTGTGCACGCCGGGCATGAGGTAGAGGGCCTTGATCTCGTCCCGGCGGCAGGCCGCGTCCAGGCCCGCCGGGTCCATGCCGTGCTCGTCCATGGGGATGGGCACCAGGCGCAGGCCGAGCATGGCGGCCAGGGTCTTGAGGCCGGGGTAGGTCAGCTCGTCCACGGCCAGCCGGTCGCCGGGACGCAGCAGGCCTCCCAGGGCGCAGGTCAGGGCGTGCTGGGACCCGGCGCAGACCACGACGTCCTCGGCCTGGGCCGGGACCCCGAAGCGCTCGGCCCAGAGCGCGCCCGCCCGCCGATGTTCGGCCTGGCCGCGCGGGTCGGAGTAACGCAGCAGCGAGGCCGGGTCCCTGCGCCGGGCGATGCGCCGGAAGGCCTCGGTGATCTCCGGGTCCAGGTGGTCCAGGGGCGCGATGAGCCCGAGTTCGAGCATGCCGGGGGCGCACGGCTCGAAGGAGACCATGGAGGAGTTGGTCACCGCGTCCGAGGTGACGAAGGTTCCGCGCCCCACCGTGGCCGAGATCAGGCCGCGCTTCTCGGCCTCGCGGTAGCCGCGCGTCACCGTGGACACGTTGACGCCCAGGGCGTCGGCCAGGTCGCGGTGGGTGGGCAGCCGCTCGCCGGGCGCGAGCGTCCCGGCCTCGATGTCCCGTTCGATGGCGTCCGCCAATTCCACGTACAGGGGGCCCTGGCCCCGGACCAGTGCGGGTGCGTATATTGTCATGCGGACAATATATTCATTGACGCCACACAAAGTCAACCGTAGGCATCGAAGGACGAAAAATCGCAACGGGACCGCCAGCCTGGGCGGCGGTCCGGGGAGTCATCGCCATGAGCCTGGAAACATACGCCGCCTTCGTCCTCTTCGTCATCGTCATGACCGGCACGCCCGGCGCGGGCAACCTGACCATGATGGGCATCGGCCAGACCACGGGCTTCCGGTCCGCCGTCCCCTTCCTCATCGGGACCACGGTGGGCATGGTCTCCCTGAACACCCTGGTCTGCTTCGGCCTGGGCGGCCTGTTCATGGCCTCTCCCAACCTCGCGCTGGCCATGAAGGTGGTCGGGATGTCCTACATCCTGTATCTCGGCTGGAAGCTGCTTTCGATGACGCTGTCCGCCCGGACCGTGGACCGGCGGTTCTCCTTTGCCGAGGGGGTCGTCCTGCACCCGCTCAATCCCAAGAGCTGGGCCATGTCCGTGGTCGGGTTCAGCATGCTGGCCGACCCGGCCGTAGCCCTGTGGCGCGAGGTCGCGGTCTTCGTGCCCACCTTCCTGTTCTTCCAGGTGCTCTTCCACTCCACCTGGGGGCTGGCCGGGGCCGTGATCCTGCGCACCCTCAAGTCCGGCGGCGTGCTCGTCGCGGTCAACTGCGTGCTCGTGGCCGTCATGGTCGGGGCCACGGCCTACGCCCTGTTCATCTAGCCCCTGGGGCGGATCATCAGCTCCGGCACCACCACGCGGTCGAACTCCTCGGCCGAGACCAGCTTGAGCTCCAGGGCCGCCTCGCGCAGGCTCTGCCCGGTCCGGTGGGCGTGCAGGGCGATCCTGGCCGCCTTGTCGTAGCCGATGACCGGGGTCAGGGCCGTGACCAGCATGAGCGAATGGGCCACGTGGGCGGCGATGCGCTCCCGGTCCGGTTCGAGCCCCTTGAGCAGGTGCTCGGTGAAGCTGCGCATGCCGTCGCCCAGCAGCCGCACCGAGTGCAGCGCGTTGCGGATGATCAGCGGCTTGCAGGCGTTCATCTCCAGGCTGCCGGACGTGCCGCCCAGGGTCACGGCCAGGTCGTTGGCCACGACCTGGAGGGCGACCATGGTCAGGGCCTCGCACTGGGTCGGGTTGACCTTGCCCGGCATGATCGACGAGCCCGGCTCGTTGGCCGGGATGACCAACTCGCCCAGCCCGGCGCGCGGCCCGCAGGCCAGCAGCCGGATATCCGAAGCGATCTTGTGCAGGGAATTGGCCAGGGTCTTGAGGGCCGCCGACAGGTGCACCAGCGCGTCATGGCTGCCCTGGGCCGCGAACCGGTTGCGCGCCGGAACGAAGGGCAGCCCGGTCAGCTCCGCGATGCGCCCCACGGCCGCCTCGGCGAAACCGGGCCAGCTGTTCACCCCGGTGCCCACCGCCGTGCCGCCCAGGGGCAGCTCGAACACGGACTCCAGGGCCTCGCGGATGCGCCGCCCGTCGTCCTCCACCATGGCGGCGTACCCGGAAAATTCCTGGCCCAGGGTCAGGGGCGTGGCGTCCTGCATGTGCGTGCGCCCGATCTTGACGATGTCCGCCCAGGCCTCGCTCTTGGCCGAAAGGGCCTCGAACATCCCGGCCAGCGACGGCATAAGCCGTTCAATAACTTCCGTCGCCACAGCCATATACATGACTGTCGGAAAGTTATCGTTGGTTGACTGACTGAGGTTGACGTGATCGTTGGGGTGGACCGGCTTCTTGGAGCCGAGGGGCTCGCCCGCCAGCTGTGAGCAGCGGTTGGCGATGACCTCGTTGACGTTCATGTTGAACTGCGTGCCGCTGCCCGAGATCCACACCGGCAGCGGAAACATGTCCGCGTGCTTCCCGGCCAGGATCTCGTCGCAGACCGCGACGATCAGGTCGCGCCGCCCGTCGTCCAGCTTCCCGGCCGCGCCGTTGGCCCGGGCGCATCCCTTCTTGAGGATGGCGTAGGCCCGGATCATCTCGCGGGGCATCAGCTCCCCGTCAATGGTGAACAGTTCCAGCGCCCGCTGCGTCTGCGCGCCCCACAACGCCGTTTCCGGCACCCGGACCTCGCCCAGGCTGTCCGTCTCGATGCGAACCATGCGACCTCCGATGTCTGTTTTATTGCCCACCATAGCCCATCCGCCACGCCCGCTCAACAGCGGGGCGCGACAACGCGCGCGTCTCGGGGACGGCCGGGGGCGTCCCGACGGGTTCTCGGAAAGGGGCGCGGGGCCCGCTATCCCAGCCGCCGGGCGAATTCCGAGACGATGATGGCCCCGGCCTGGGCCACGTTGAGGGAGTCGAACTCCCGCAGGAAGGGGATGTGCAGGCTGTGCTGGGCGAACTTGGCCACGCCGGGCCGGATGCCCTTTTCCTCGTTGCCCAGGATGAGCACGGCCGGGGTTTGCAGGTCGGCGGTGTAGACGTTGTCCGAATCCGGGGCCAGGCGGGCGCAGTACAGGGTGTAGTCGTAGTTGACGCAGTCCTTCATGGCGTTGGCCAGGTTGCCGACCTTGGCCACCGGGAGCTTGTTCAGGGCACCGGCCGAGGAGCGCACGGCCCCGGCCCCGATGTAGGCCCCGTGGTGCTGGCAGACGATGAGGCCCGCGCCGCCCAGGGCGTAAACCGTGCGGGCGAGCACGCCCACGTTGCCGGTGTCCTGGACCTGGTCCAGGGCGACGATGAGCGGCAGGGGGGCCTGGAGAGCCTCCTCCAGGAGTTGTTCGAGGGGCGTGTAGTCCAGGGCGGCGCAGCGGGCGGCCACGCCCTGGTGGTTGCCCCGGAACATGTAGTCCAATTCCTTGGCGGAAACAGACTTGTAGGGCACCTGGGCGGTCCGGCAGAGGTCGAGGATTTCCTCCATGGCCTGGTCGCGCCGCCCCTTGCGGAAGGCGACGAAATCCACCTTTTGTGGAGAATCCAGCAAAAGTTCCTTGACCGGCTTATTACCAACTACGTAGATTTTCGAATCTTTTTTGTCCCGGTCATGTTCTTGCATTATCGCATCCTTATGATAAACACGGAAAAATGTTGCACATGGTTGCCTTCGACAAGGGGGTCTAGTAGGCGTTTATGGCTCCTATTGCAATCCATGGCAAGGTGGGCTAGCTGGAAGCCTCGCGCATCCGGCACTCATGATTTTTTCTAGACTTTTCAAAGCCGGACTTATCTGATAATGGTGTGCCGAAGTCGGAGGATCGCTTGAGAGTTTTCAACTATGCATATTTACTGGCGGTGGGTCTGCTCATCGCGAGCCTGGCCGCCGGTTGCGCCCCCAAGGCGCCCCAGGAGACGGCCCCTCCCGTGGAGGAACAGGTCACCGAGAACCTCGTGCCGGAAGACGCCGAGGCCCTCGAGCCCGAGATCGAGGCCGCTCCGGAGGTCACTCCGGGCGAGGACCTGACCCAGACCGAACAGGCCGTGCTCAACCAGCGCTTCGGCCTGCTGTTCGACCTCGAGTCCCACGAGAACGAGGAGGTCGAGCTCTTCTTCACCTACTACAACCACAAGGCGCGCAAGACCATGGAGCGCTGGCTGGAACGTTCCCAGCCCTACCTGCCCTACGTGCGCCGCGTGTTCACCAAGTACGGGCTGCCCCAGGACCTGGTCCTGCTCCCGTTCGTGGAGTCCGGCTACAACGTCCGGGCCTATTCCTGGGCCGGAGCGGGCGGCATGTGGCAGTTCATGCGCGGCACGGGCAAGCTCTACGGGCTGACGTCCGACTGGTGGATCGACGAGCGCCGCGACCCCTACAAGGCCACGGACGCGGCCGCCCGGCACCTGAGGGACCTGTACGACAAGTTCGGCGACTGGTACCTGGCCCTGGCCGCGTACAACGCGGGTGAGGGCAAGATCGCCCGGGCCCTGAAACAGGCCAACTGCGACGACTTCTTCGAACTGACCGAACAGAACCGCAAGCTCTCCCGGCGCAACCGGCTCAAACTGGAAACGCGCCACTACGTGCCCAAGTTCATCGCCATTTCCAAGATCTTCCAGAACCTCGACACCCTGGGCTTCGAGCCCGTGTCCTGGGACATGGAGTACGAACTGACCGAGGTCAAGGTGCCCGGCGGCACCGACCTCCTCGCCCTGGCCCGGGCCGGGGGCATGACCTGGTCGGACTTCCACGACCTGAACCCCGCCTTCCGCCGCCAGGTCAGCCCGCCGCACATGGAGGCCACCGCCTACCTGCCCGCGGACAAGGCGGACAAGATGATCGCCTACCTGGCCCAGCCCGGCGCGCAGCCCTATGCGGGCTACACCCGCCACCGCGTGCGCTCCGGCGACTCCTGGTGGGTCATCTCCCGGCGCTACAACGTGCCCATCAACGTGCTCAAGAGCGTGAACAACACCCGCTCCAACACCCTGCGCCCCGGCCAGTACGTCATGGTCCCGGGCAACGGCTCGAGCCGGACCGCCGTGGTCTCTGCGGGCGACTCCCCGTCGGCCTCCCCGGCGTCCTCGGCCTCCTCGTCCACGGCCCAGACCCGGGCCATCGCCGCCAAGCGCGGCAACTACGTGGTCCGCTCCGGCGACACCCTGTGGTCCATCGCCCAGTCCTTCAACACCACGGTGGCCACCCTCAAGAAGTCCAACGGATTGCGCTCCAACCGCCTCAAGGTCGGCCAGAAGCTGTACATCCCCAACAGCACGGACGCGGCCACCAAGCAGGCCGTCAAGGACGCCGAAAAGGTCAAGACCCAGGTGGTCAACTACAAGGTCCGCCGCGGCGACAACCTCTACTCCATCTCCCGCAAGTTCGGCGTCAAGGTCTCCGACCTCTGCCACTGGAACGCCATCAGCACCAAGACCACCATCTACGCGGGCCAGCAGCTCAAGGTCCACGTCCAGTAACCGGTCCTCAACGCACCCCAAAAGGTCCCGCTCGGCTCCGCCGAACGGGACCTTTTTTTGCCTCCGGCGGCCGGGGGAAGGGGAGGAAAACCCTTTGAAAGGTCTTCTCCCTTCCCCGGACCCCCATCCCCTCCTTTTCCCAAACTTTTTATCGCCGCTCCGCGGGGTGGGCCACACAAAAAAGGCCGCCGACTCAACAAGAGTCGAAGGCCTTCCATTCTCAATCTTTGGAGCGATTTGGCTGCGCAGCACCCGACAGCGGCTCTCTCCCCTGCCGCCCTGCCGCCCTCGGAATAGGCTTTCGAGAGTGGGTCAGCTGTGCATTTTCTTCCGGCCGCGACAACCGCAGCGTGCATCATCTCTTAGGCCGAGCTTGCTCGGTCTTAGAGATGACGACAGCAGCGATAGCCCTCTACGTGAGGATTGGCGCGGCCGGGAAAAATGTGCAGATGGCCCGCTATCGGAAGCCGCCCCCCGCTAAATGATCTCAGCTCCGCTGAGAACAGCGACGAACCGCTTGAAGACGTTCATGTCCACGTTCTCGCGCATTTCGTTTCTGATGAGGGAGAGGGCCTCGTAGGGCTCCATGGCCTCGGCGTAGGGACGGTCCGTGGTCAGGGCGTCGTAGATGTCGGACAGGGAGATGATGCGCACGGGCATGGGCACGTTGTCGCCCTTGATGCCCGCCGGATAGCCCGAGCCGTCCATGGTCTCGTGGTGGAACAGGATACAGTTGATCGTGTTCTGGGTCATGGGCAGGTGCGCGCACATGGACACCCCGTGCACCGGGTGCTCCTTGATGATCTCGCGCTCCGCCGTGGTCAGCGGGCCGCGCTTGTTCAGGATGCGCTTGGGAATCTTGGCCTTGCCCACGTCGTGCAGCAGCGCGCCCAGCCCGTACTCGAAGACCTCGCTCTCGGTCATGTTGTAGGTCTGGAACAGGGCCACGGAGTACACGAACACGTGCATGCAGTGGGTGTAGGTCTTGTAGTCGTGAGAGATGAACGGCGCCACCGCGGACAGGGAGTTGTCCTTGGCCAGAAACTTGATGGAGTTGCGCACGATCTCGGTGATGCGGTCGAAATGCCGGGCCCGCAGCGCGCTCGGCAGCCTGCGGTCGAACACGTCCTGCAGGACCACCGTGGTGGCCTCGAAGAATATCCGCGAACGCGCCTCGATGGGCAGGGTCTCGTCCAGCAGGATCCGGCCCAGGTTGCGCTCGATGTATTTCTCGTACTCCGCCCGCTCCGAGCCCTGGACGTACACTTCCTTGACCCCGTTCTTGTGCAGGGTCTGGCGGTGGCGGGTGGTGAATTTCTGGCCGGAAGAGGTATAAAGGACAAAGTCCCCACCCTGCCAGAGGTAGACGGAGAAGTTCCCAAGGGCTTCCGGAAACAGCATTACCGGAGAGACGGGAAAGTAGGATACCGGCCGAGCGGCGCGAGGATTCGTATCCATTTCACGGTTCCATATAATATTACCCGGACGATTGCTAGTAAAAATCCGGAGAATGTCTAGAATATAAAGTATAAACGAAGTGACGCTGTTGCGGTCGTTGCGCGTTTGGTTCCGGCACGAGACCGGGATCGGTTCGGGGCCGTTCTTGTGCAAACGGCCGCAACGGGTTAGTGTCGCGCATATCCCTACCCCGGAGAATCCCCGCATGAAAACAATCCTGACCGTCTGCCTGCTGCTCCTTTTCGCCGCCACCGCCGGGGCCGCCGGGCCCCTCCACTTCGTGGCGGACGCGGACCTTCCGCCCTATTCCATGGTCACCGACGGCGCTCCGAGCGGCATCGACGTGGACGTCTTCAGCGAGGCCGCACGCCGGGCCGGGCTCGAGGTCGAGATCAAGACCTACCCCCTGGAAACCGTGCTGGCCATGGTCCGGGACGGCAAGTGCGACGGGGCGCTGGGCCTGTTCCGCACGCCCGAGCGCGAGCGCTACGCCCTGTTCCTGGACGCCACCCCGATCCACTACAGCGACTACGTGCTCTTCACCAAGGTGGGCAACCGCTTCGCCTTCAACGGCTATCCCGACTTGGCGGGCAAGGTCATCGGCATGGCCGCCGGGCTGGACCTCGGCCCGGACTTTGCCGCCGCCCGCGCCAAGGGGGACATGATCGTCAAGGAATATCCCGACATGCGGGCCATCATCGCCGGGCTGCTCGGCGGGGAGATCGACGCCTTTGCCGGGAACATCGACGTCACCTACTACCGCCTCAAGGACATGGGGCTGACCAGCTCCATCGTCTACCTCGACCGCAAGCTCCTGACCGACAAGCCGTCCTACGCCGTGTTTTCCAGGGCGGCGAACCTGCCCGACCGGGACGGCACGGTCCAGGCCCTGGAAAGGGCCCTGGACCAGATGGCCAAGGACGGAACCTACAAGACCATCGCCCGGCGCTACCTGCTGCGCTTCTAGCCCGCGCACGGGAAGCCGAGGATGCCGGAGGCGTGTCCCGCGATCTTGCGCGGTGCGGCGGGGCAGGGTAGGCTTACCGGCAAACCGTGAAGCCAAGGAGTCGCGATGGCCGCCTTTCCACCCGTCACCCTGCTGGTCCGAAACATCGGCAAGTCCGCCCGGTTCTACAAGAGCGCCCTGGGGTTCGACCTGGCCTGGAACGGCCTGCTGGTCGGTCCCTACGGCCAGTCCCTGCGCCTGGTGGAGGGCCGTGACGCCACGGCCGGTGGGTGCGTGATCGTCACCCTGGAGGTCCCGGACGTGGGCCGGGCCGTGGAGGCCATCCTGGACAACGGCGGCGGCCGGGCCGAGAAGCTGATGGGCGACGAGCCGCTGTACCTGGGGCCTGACGGTGAGATGCTCGCCCTGACCGGGCGCGGCCTGTCGGGCGCGGAGCGCATCCGGCTGGTGGTCTACGACTTCGACGGGGTCATGACGGACAACCAGGTGACCACCGACCAGAACGGGCACGAGTCCATCCGGGCCAACCGCAGCGACGGCCTGGGCGTGGGACTCATCCAGCGGCTCGGCATCCGCCAGGTCATCCTGTCCACCGAGGCCAACCCCGTGGTCAAGGCCCGGGCCGGCAAGATCGGCCTGGAGGCGCTCCACGGCATCCGCGACAAGGGGTCGGCCCTGCTCAACCTGGCCGCGAAATATCAGCTCTCCATGAACGCCATCCTGTACGTGGGCAACGACATCAACGACGCCAACGCCATGGGGCTGGCCGGATTCCGGGTCGCTCCCGCCGACGCCCACCCGTCCATCCTGGCCCTGGCCGACTACGTGACCGAGGCCAGGGGCGGCCACGGCGTGGTCCGCGAGCTGGCCGACGTGCTGGCGGCGGGCCGGGCCTAGCTATTTCCTGGGGTGCGACCTGCGCCACTGGGCGGGGGTCATGTCCAGGCCGCCCTTGCTCCAGAAGCCGCGCCGCGCCTGCCGGGCCTCGGCCTCGGCCTGCCGGATGCGCTCGGCATGGCGGACGTTGGGTTTGACCACCAGGGGGACGGCCAGCCCGGCGCGGACGAGCGCCTCGTTGAGCATGACGCCGTCGGCGTAGACATAGGCCAGGGTCCGGCCGTAGCGGTCGCGGGGGTCCTTGTCGAACTCCAGGCGCAACCCCTTGCCCTGGCAGAAATCACGGGTGAAGTCGCGGGCCTTGCGGCTGTATTCCTGCCGATATTCCGGGGCGTCCACGCCGATGAGCCGGACCTCCAGGGTACTTCCCCGGTACGTCACGCGAAAGGAGTCGCCGTCCAGGACCTTGACCAGCCGGGCCGTGTCGTCGGCGGCCGGGGCGCAGGCGGGCAGGAGCCCGGCGCCGAGACAGACGCAGAAGATGGCGAGAACGAACAGGCGCGGGAAAAGGGTGTTGCGGTGGTGCATGCATGGAGCATAGACTCTTTTCCCGAACCGTTCCAGTGAATCCCAACCGCCCGGAGGCCCTGATGAAACTGACTTTTCTGGTAGACAATAACGCGCTGGTGGGCAGCCAGTACCTGGCCGAGGCCGGGCTGTCCATGTTCATCGAGGCGGACGGACAACGGGTGCTGTTCGACACCGGGTATTCGGACGCGTTCCTGGTCAATGCCCGGCGCAAGGGCGTGGACCTGCTGCGCCTGGATTGGATCGCCCTGTCCCACGGCCACTTCGACCACACCTGGGGGCTGGGCATGTTGCTGCGCCAATATTGCGAATCCGGCCTCCGGGACCTGCCCCGGGCGAACCTGCTGGCCCACCCCAAGGCCGTGGAGACCAAGCGGCACCGAGGCATCATGGAATTCGGCCCCCTGCTGTCCAGGGACAAGCTGGCGAGCTATTTCGACCTGAAGCTCACGACCGAGCCCACCTGGCTGACCGACTCCCTGGTCGGCCTGGGCGAGATCGAGCGGACCATGGACTTCGAGACGCCCGCAACCCTGGGCGAACGGCTGGAAAACGGCGAATTCGTGCCGGACGACCTCCCGGACGACACGGCCCTGACCTACGTCACGGACACGGGGCTGGTGGTCATCGCGGGCTGCGCCCACACGGGCATCTGCAACACCGTGGAGCAGGCGAAAAAGGTGACGGGGGTGGACAGGGTGCGCGCGGTCCTGGGCGGTTTCCACCTGCAAAAGGCCGGACCCGAGCGGCTCGGCCCCACTGCGGACTACCTGGCCGCGCTCGATCTGGAGGGGCTGTGGTGCTGCCACTGCACGGATCTTGCCGCCAAGATCGCCCTGGCCGCCCAGTGCCCGGTCAGGGAAGTGGGCTCCGGCCTGAGCCTGGAGTTCTAGGCGGAATCAATGCACCGCGCCGGATCAGGCGCGGACGAACTGGGACGCCCCCGGTCCTAGGCCACCGCCGACAGCGCCCACCCCCCGTCCAACACGCCCACCCGGCAGGCATAGTCCGCCAGCACCCACCGCCCGTACGCCGGGCCCCGGACCCAATAGAGATTATTGAGGAGAAAGGGGATGACCGCGATCAGGTAGAGCATCCACTTGTTGCCGCGTGCGTTCATTTTGTCCTGCATCGTTACTGCCGTCTCGGTTCACGCTGCGGAATCCATATGACAACAGATATCGTCCAGACAAAGGAGGAGATATGCCGATCCGATACGAATTCATGGGGCGCGCCAAACTTATCAAGGGCTATTCCTATCCGGTCAAGAGAAGCGAACTCGACGCCGCGCTCGAACAGGCCGGAATTCATGAACCAGGCCGGATTTTTTATTCCTCCCGCTACGACGATTCCGACATGAAGGTACTGAGCGTGTTTCTCATGGGGGAGTCGCAGCAAGGTTACCGAATCAGGAACACGCCCGTGATCAGCGCGTACTCGGTTCCTGCGAACCAACGCCCCGAGATACGACGCCTCCTGGAACGGCAGGACATCCTGCCGCGCATTGCCGCCTGGCTGAAACGGCTGGAGGACGCCACCAATGTCATCCGGGGCGTCAATCAGGAAATCATCGTTTTCTTCACCGACGCAGCATTGTCTTTCAAAGACCGACACAATAAAACAGTGGAGTTGCCTTGAGGCAACTCCACTGTTTTACGTCACCGGGCTTTCCGGGTCATACCCTCGTATGAGTTTCCTCAATTGGTCCTCGTTAAAAGGTGTGATCAAAGGTACTTTCATAAAAAATCGGTCCATAAGCTTGATCGCTCCCTTGATTGCATCCTTTCTCCTCAACAGATTCTGCCGTTCCTTGGGGGTTTGAGCTTCCTTGGCCTGCTTGCTCAAGGTATCAAGTTCATGCTTCGCTGCCGCTTTGAACCCTGATCGGTCCCCACCGTGCTCTTCCAACAATTTCCGAACGGCAGGATCTTGCGATACCAGCTTCCCTTTGCCGTGCTGGCCGTTGGACTGAACCATTCCGCCCAAAGCCCCAGCAGGGGCAGCGGCTTCTTTGCCTGAAGAACTCCCACTATCCCTTGAAACCGACTGAGGATTGCCGAAAGCCTCCGGCTTATCCCCTGGTTGGCGGGCCGGAGACGGTCCTTCGCCTCCTGCCACTTTGGCCGCCCCGCTCTCCTTCGCCGCCCGCCCGCCCATGGCGAGCAGGGTGCGGGGCGCGGGCTGGTTCCCGGCGGGCGCGGGCCGGTTCGTCGGCACGTTCGTCTGTTTGCTCGCGGTCCCGCCCGGGCGGCCGTAGTCGTGATTCAGGGAGACCGTCTTCCCCTCCTCGGCCGGGTCCCGGTCGAGCGGCTTGTCCACGGTCCACCAGTCCAGGGAGCGCTCGTTGCCGTGGAACTTCCTGCCCAGGCTGCCCTCCTTGCGGACCGGCTCCATCACGCCGTCCGCGTATTCGAGCCACTGCCGTTTGGGTTCGCCGGTGAACGTATCCATCCTAGTACGGGTAAATGCGTCGCTTTCCAACAGATCGTTCATATCGGTTCTCCTCTCGTATTTGCTTGTTTCCTGGAAAAGGGCCTCCCGGAGGAGGCCCTTGGGGCGGGGGGAGGAAGAGGCCCCCCCTAGGTTTGTCGCGGATCGACGGCGGTTAGGCGGGGATCACGGTGACCGTGCCGTCGGCGTTGGCGGCGACCATCAGGTCGATGGCCGAGGCCATGCCCGCGCCGGTGCAGGCGATGACGATGTCGCCGGTTTCGAGGTTGTAGTCCTCCACCGCCTGGTCGAAGTAGCCCGACCCGGCCACGGTGGCCGCGTCGTCCTCGGAACGATAGATGAACAGCTGCTGGCCGGGCACTCCGCCCATGAGCCGCATGTCTTCGCTGGTATATGCCATGGTTGCGTTCTCCTTTTGCGGTTGGTTGCGGTTGGTTGCGGTCCTAGTCGATGGCGGCGTCGTCGTCGCACTGGATCTGGACCACGCCGTCCGGGTCGATGAGGCAGGCCCCGGCCGAGAGCATGTGGTCCACCAGGTGGGCGGCCTTTTCCGGGACCCAGTCCACGAAGGCCTGGACCTTCTGGCCCTCGGCCAGGCCCGCGGCGTTGCGGTGGTAGATGTAGCACTTGCGCATGCCCGCCTCGTCGAGGGGCAGGCCGGTGTGGAACATCCAGGTGATGCCCAGCCAGGTGCGGGACTCGGTACCCTTGAGCCAGGCGTACTGCTCGCCCGCGTAGTCGCTGGACTTGAACTCCTGGATGTTCAGCAGCTCGTTCCACTGGTGCGGGCCGACCACGGCGAAGCGGTGGCCGTCGTCGGGCACGTCGTTGGCGTTGAGCGTGCCGAAGGCCTGGAGGATCTTGTCCTTGGTCAGGCCGGTGGCCGCCTCGCCGACCACGTTGGTGGCCCCGTCGAGCTCGGTGATGAGCAGTTCGTCGATCTTGCGGCCCAGCGCCCAGGCGCCCGCATTGGCGGCCACCTGCTTCTCGTCGCTCTTGTCCTTGAGCTCGTCGAGCTTGTCGATGTACTCGGCGGCGTACCAGTCGGACAGGGTGCAGGACACGTTGGAGTGGTTGAGGTTCATGAGCGGCACGTTGCCGTGGCGGGTCTTCTTCCCGGCCGCGCCCTTGCCGATCTTCTGGAAGACGCACTTGGAGCCTTCCACCTCGGTCTGGAGGCGCACGGTCTGGCGCATCTTGGAGCCCTGGGCCTGGTAGGCCTGGTGCACCATCTCGACGTACTGGGTGACAAAGGCGTTGCTGACGGTCGTGGACATTGGTTTCTCCTTGTCCGTTGCGGGTTGCTTCAGACCGGGTATCCGAGCAGCGTCCTTTCGCGGGTGTCCGGGGTCGGCGGGCGAACCGTTCGCCTGCCGCCTCCGGGCCGGGTGCGAGACCTCCGGGCCGGGTGAGCAGACCGTACCACGGGTTTTTGGCCAACCCCGGTTTTGTCGAAGAATGTCAGGGAAAAACAGTCGAGAGGTATGAAAAAGCAACTTGACAGGGTGGCGAATCCAGGCAGATTCGGCGGGATGCAGCTGATCGAAGACACGCTTGAGGGCGAACTGGCCGAACGTCTGAACCGGCCCCTGACCGTCGGCGGCCGGACCGTGGCCAACCGCCTGTGGCTCGCGCCCCTGGCCGGGCTCAGCCACGTGGCCTTCCGCGAGGTCCTGGACGGCTACGGCGGGTGCGGGCTGACGTTCACCGAGATGTGCGGGGCCAAGAGCCTGCCCACCGAGAGCCCGCTGGTCTCGCCGGTCTTCCGCTGGCGCGCGGCCGAGCTTCCCCGCCTGGTCTGCCAGGTGGCCGGGGCCACCCCGGAGCAGATGATCCCGGCCGCCCGGCGCGTGCAGGAGTGCGGGTTCTTCGGCTTCGACATCAACATGGGCTGCTCGGTCTCGGGCATCATCAAGAAGAACGCGGGCGCGGCCCTGCTCAGGGACCCGGACGCGGCCCTGCGCGTGGTCGAGGGCGTGCGCCGGGCCATCTCCATCCCCCTGTTCGTCAAGTTCCGCACGGGCTGGACCCCGGACATCGGGCCCGCCGTGGCGCTGGCCCGCCGTTTCGAGGACGCGGGCGTGGACTGCCTGGTCTTCCACCCGCGCGTGGCCCCGGACAAGCGCACCCGGCCGCCGGTGCGCGAGCACATCAGGGCCGTGGTGGACGCGGTGTCCATCCCGGTCTTCGGCAACGGCGACGTGGTCTCGCCCGAAGACTGCCTGGACATGCTCCGGACCACGGGCTGCGCCGGGGTCTCGGTGGGCCGCACGGCCATCGCCCGGCCCTGGCTGTTCGCCCAGTGGACCACGGGCCAGACCCCGCCCGCGACCTGTTTCCGCGACTACGCCCTGAACCTGGCCGACGCGCTCTCCCGCCACTTCGACCCGGTGCGGGCCCTCAAGCGGTATCGGATGTTCACCATCTACTTCGCGGCCAACTTCACCTTCGGCCACGCCCTGCAATCCCGGTTCCTCAAGGCCAAGACCATGGATGAAATACGTTCCGTGGCGCAAAACCACATACCGCCCGACCTGCAACTGGTCAGACGGCCCAATTTCAGTCTCTACAACATCTGACGGAGGGGAAGCCATGCAGACCATCGACCTGAGCCACGTCATCCGCACCGGCATGCCGGTCTTTCCCGGCGACGAGACGCCCAACGTGCGGCGCACCCACTTCATCAACAAGCACGGCTTCGCCCAGACCGCCCTGGACCTGACCAGCCACGCCGGGACCCACGTGGACGCGGCCGCGCACCTGTTCGCGGACGCGCCCGGGCTGGACTGGCTCGGGCCGGACAACTTCACGGGCTGGGGCGCGGTGGTCGACTTGACCGCCCTGTCGGCCCCGGTCATCGGCCAGGCCGACCTGGCGCACCTGGCCGACGTGGAGGGGCTGGACTTCGCCCTGCTGCGCACGGGCTGGGACAAACACTGGGGGACGGAGCGGTATTACCGGGATTTCCCGGCCCTGGACGAGACCGGGGCGCGCTTCCTGGGCGGACTGGGGCTCAAGGGGGTCGGCCTGGACACCCCCTCGCCCGACCCCGTGGACTCCCGCGAGCTGCCCGCCCACCGCATCCTCTTCGACCACGGCCTGGTCATCGTCGAGAACCTGACCCGCCTGGGCGACCTGCCCGCCGAGAGCTTCCTGTTCTGCTGCCTGCCGCTCAGGATCGCGGACGGCGAAGCCTCCCCCTGCCGCGCGGTGGGGATCGCCCTGTAACGATTCGGGGGACCGGGAGCGCCCCGGCCTACTTTCCCTTGAGCACCGGCAGGGTGAAGAGGAACGTGCTGCCGTGTCCGGGGCGGCTCTCGGCCCAGATGTGGCCGCCGTGCCCCTCGACGATGTGCTTGCAGATGGTCAGGCCCAGGCCCGTGCCCGCCGGGCGGTCGGACAGGTGTTCGCCGACCTGGGTGAATTCCTCGAAGATGGCCTGGAGGAGTTCGGGCCGGATGCCCACGCCCGTGTCGGTCACGCCCACGCGCACGGTCCCGTCCACGACGTGGGCCGCGCAGGTGATGACGCCCTGCGGGGTGAACTTCACGGCGTTGGAGATGAGGTTGACCATGACCTGCATGAGCCGGTCCGCGTCGCCGTTGACCAGGGGCAGGTCCGGTTCGAGGTCGAGGCGCAGGGTCAGGTCCGTGTCCTCGAACAGGGCGGAGGTGACCTCCACGCTCTTGCGGATGAAGGCCTCGGGGCTGACCGGGGCCATGACGTATTCAACGCGGTGGGCCTCCATCTTGGCCAGGTCCAGGACGTCGTTGATGAGCAGGGTCAGCCTTTGCCCTTCCCCGGCGATGATCTCGAGGTTCCGGCGGACGACCTCCATGTCCTTCCTGAGGTTCGGGTCCGCGAGCCGCTCCACGGCCGGAAAGATGGAGTTGACCAGTTTCCGGCTGGTCACCTTGGCGAAGCCGAGCACCGCGGTCAGGGGGGTGCGCAGCTCGTGGGACACGGTGGACAGGAACTCGGACTTGGCCCGGTTGGCGCGGTCCAACTCGCGGGTCCGCTCGCGCACGCGCAGCTCCAGCTGGTCGTGGCTGCGCTTGAGGGCGCGCTCGTTGCGTTTGCGCTCGCTGATGTCGCGGGCCACGATGATGGCCTGGCGCTCGTTCCGGAAGGAGACCAGGCTGAGGGTCAGATCCACGGGCACCGGGGGCTTGCCCTGGCACAGGGGGCAGGAGAACTCCGTCTCCATGCGCACGGTCTTGGTCTCGTTGTGAAAGAGGTTGTCGGCGTGGCGGCGGATGTGCGGCGGCAGGATGTCCGCGAAGCGCAACCCCCGGAGCCGGTCCGCGTCGCACCCCAGGAGGACGTCGGCCGCGCCCGAGACGTCCAGGATCCGGCCGGAGTCCGCATCGACCACGAAGATGGCGTCGTTGACCCTGTCGAGCAGGGCGCGAAAGTGCTCCAGCTCGTCGAGACGGCTCTTGAGTTCCGGGTAATAGCTCTTGCTGATGGACCGCCTGCCCAGGCCGATGAGCTTTTCGCGCTCGCCGGTCTGTTCGCGGCCGGAATCAGCAGCTTTTCCTGAATATTTCGATGAGGTCATCGGCTGTCGGTTGTTTGGGGTTGGTCAGCATGCAGGCGTCCGCCAGGGCCTTTTCCGCCAGCAGGGGCATGTCCTCCTCGGTCATGCCCAGTTCGCACAGGGTGCCGGTCACGCCCACGCTCCGCTTCAGGTCGCGGACGGCCTTGAGGGTTTTTTCCCTGGCCTCGTCGTCCGGGGCGTCCGGGGGGATGTCCGCGCCCAGGGCCACGCCCAGGCGGCGGTATTTCTCGGGTTCCGCGTCGAAATTGTAGTCGATGACGTGGTCCAGGAGGATGGCGTTGCACAACCCGTGGGGCAGGTCCAGGAGACCGCCCAGGCTGTGGGCCATGGCGTGGACCGCGCCCAGGATGGCGTTGGAGAAGGCCAGGCCCGCGTAGGTGGAGGCGAGCATCATGCCGGTGCGCGCCTCCATGTCGCCGGGGTACTCCACGGCGCGCAGGAGGTGCCGGCGGATGAGGCGCATGGCCTCCAGGGCGTTCAGGTCTGTGATGGCCGAGGCCGCATTGGAGGCGAAGGCCTCGGCCGCGTGGGTCAGGGCGTCCAGGCCGGTGTGGGCGGTCAGCTCCGCGTCCATGGTCAGGGTCAGCCGGGGGTCGATGAGGGCCACATCCGGGACCATGGTCTTGGAGACGATGGCGATCTTGACCTTCCGGTTGGTGTCGTTGATGATGCAGAATTGGGAGATGTCCGCGGCGGTCCCGGCCGTGGTCGGGATGCAGATGAGCGGCGGACCGGGGCGTTCCACGTTGTCCACGCCCTCGAACTCGAGCACGTGGCGGTTGTTGGTGCAGACGATGCCGATGGCCTTGGCGCAGTCCATGGGCGTGCCGCCGCCCACGGCCACCATGGCGTCGCACCCCTCGCGGCGGAAGACCTCGGCCCCGGCCATGACCTCGTCGTGGCGGGGGTTGGGGGTCACGTCCGAGAACACGGTGCAGGCCACCCCCTCGCGGGTCAGGGTGTCCACCACCGCGCCGGTGCAGCCGAGGGACTCCAGGGCCGGCGCCGTCACCACCAGGGCCTTCTTGATGGACAGGTTGGCGGCGTACTGTCCTGCCAGCATGGCCGCTCCCGGACCGAAGACGAATTCCGGGGCCACGAACTTCCGTAACTCTGCAAACTCCTCGCCGGACATGGCTTTCTCCCTTTTCGGAAAATGGATGCTCCCGACGCCGACACCCCCCTATTCCGCTCATCTAATCAACAGGATAGGGTCCCACCAAACATTAGTCCATGATTTTCATGACCTCGCGCACCTCCTCGCGGAAGCGGTCGAGCAGGCCGTCCGCGCCGCCCTCGCCCCGGCAGGCCGAGGCCAGGGAGCCCGCGGCCAGGGCCGCACCGTTGGCCCCGATGGCCGTGCACACGGACCGGGCCGTGACCGCCAGTTCCTCGGCCTTGGCCGCGTGGCCCGCGCCGAGCGCCTGCCCCAGCTCATCGAGCAGCAGCGCCAGTTCGGTCCGGGCCGTGACCAGGAAGTCGGCAAAGATGGCCTCGTCCACGCCGAGGTGCTCCATGGCCGCGTCCGGGGTCCAGGGTGGCAGGGCGTCCAGGGACGCGGGCGCGGGCCCATCCGCCTTCGCGTTCGGCGGCGCGGACGCGGGCGCGGCCCCGATGAGGCGGTTGATGATCACTGCCAGCTCGTGGAAGTCCACGGGCTTGGCCACGTAGTCGTCCATGCCCGCGTCCAGGCTCTTGTCCCGGAACTCCTTCAGGGCGTGGGCCGTGACCCCGATGATCGGGATGTCCGGGTCCGGGATGGGCCCGCCCGGCACGGCCGAGCGGATGGCCTTGGTGGTGGAGATGCCGTCCAGCACGGGCATCTCGATGTCCATGAGGATGAGGTCGAAGGGCTCGCGCTTGAGCAGGTCCAGGACCTCCAGGCCGGTCTTGGCCACGGCGTAGGTATAGCCCATGTCCTCAAGCTTGAGGGTGGTGACCATGATGTTGACGTCGTTGTCCTCGGCCACGAGCACGCGCACGGGCCGGGTGGGGCCTTCGGGCCGCCGCTCCTCGGTCTCCACGGGCATGGGGCAGGAGAAGCCGGGCTCGAACCAGACCGTGAAGGAAAAGGTGCTGCCCTTGCCCACGGTGGACTCGACCACGATGTCCCCGCCCATGAGGGAGATGAGCTGCTTGCAGATGGCCAGTCCCAGGCCCGTGCCGCCGAAGGCGCGGGTGGTCTGGGAAAAGCTCTGGAAGATGGAGTCCAGAAACTCGCGCGGGATGCCGATGCCCGTGTCCTCCACGGCAAAGGCCACGCCCACGGTGCGGGCCTCGTCCGGGGCCGGGCCTTGTCCGGGTCCGACGCGGATGGCGATGGTCCCCCGGTGGGTGAACTTGATGGCGTTGCCCGCCAGGTTGACGAGCACCTGCCTCAGCGACAGGGGGTCGCCCTTGACGCAGTTGGGCGCGGCCTCGTCGATCTCCAGGACCATGTCCAGCCCCTTCTGGCGGGCCTGGACCTCAAGCCCCTTGATGGTCGTGCGCACGTGGAAGGGCAGGTCGAAGTCCACGTGGTCCAGCTCAAGCTTGCGCGCCTCGATCTTGGACAGGTCCAGGATGTCGTTGATGATGGACAGGAGGTGCTGGGCCGAGTCCTTGACGGTCTTGAGGTAATCGCGCTGGTCGTCGGTCAGGTCCGTCTGCAGGGTGATCTCGGTCATGCCGACGATGGCGTTCATGGGGGTGCGGATCTCGTGGCTCATGGCGGCCAGGAACTCGGACTTGGCCCGGTTGGCGGCCTCGGCGTCCTCGCGGGTGCGCAGCAGGTCCTCCTGGGCCTTGCGGTTCTCGGTGACGTCGTCCCAGGCCCAGATGACGCCCCGGGTCAGGTCGCCGGGGTCCACGGTCTTGGCGTACATGCGGCACCAGACCGTGGAGCCGTTCTTGCTCCGGAAGGCCTGCTCGGTATTGAACTCGCCGCGCTCGGCCAGGGCGGCCTTGGCCGCCAGGACGAATTCGTCCTGGGTCTGGTAGTGGCCGAGGAGCAGGTTCAGGGTGTTGTCCTGCATCTCCTCCGGGCTGTAGCCGAAGATCTCCGCGCCCCGCCGGTTGATGGTCACGATCCGGCGGCCCACGGTCATGGCGATGCCCATGAGGGAATTCTCCAGGATGGCCTCGAACTTGACCAGGTTCTGGCGGATGGAGTTCTCCGACTCCTTGCGCACCGAGATGTCGCGGACGTTGGCCAGGATGGCCTCCTCGCCCCGGTAGGTGATCCGGGTCAGGTGGACCTCCACGTCGAACTCCCGGCTGTCCCGGTAACGGCGCACGCGCCATTCCAGATGATGGGGCCTGCCGTCCAGGACCTCGCGCATGATCCCGGCCATGGCGTGCAGGGGGTTGTCCGGACTGGACAGGTCCTGGGCCAGGGACACGCCCGAGGGGTCCATGCCCTCCAGGCCGAACATCTCGATCATGCGCTGGTTCACCTCCAGGATGCGGCCCTGGCCGTCGTGGATGATGATGGCGTCGTAGGCGAAGTCGAAGACGGTCCGCAGGACCTCCTCGGACTCGCGCAGCTTGCTGGTCCGCTCCTTGACCCGCTCCTCCAGGGTGCGGTGGGCCGTGCGCAGTTCCTTTTCGGCCCGCCGCCTGCGGGTGATGTTCAGGACCAGAGCCAGGATGATCAGGAATTGCAGGGCGCCGAACCCGAGCACGGCCAGGAGCACGGCCGAGTGCTCGCGGTAGAAGGAGTTGGGCCGGTTGATGATGGCGCTGTCCGCCGGAAGCCCGGCCAGGTTGACGCCGAACCGCCGGAGCTGGACGTAGTCGAACTTGGGGGCGTAGACGCTGCCCTGGATGACCGGAATCTCGTCGGGACTGCGCCCGGCCAGGACGTGCAGGGCGAGCTGGGCCATGGCCTGGCCCTGGTCGTGGCCGTTGGAGAGCATGCCGCCGACGATGCCGTGGCCCAGGTCCGCGTCGAGGATGCCGTAGACCGGCACCTGGGCGCGGGCCGAGACCGCCTCGGCCACCTCGTTCTTGTCGTAGAACCGGCCCGTCACGTCCCGGTTGAAGACGCCGAGCAGGATCACGGCATCGCCCGACAGCCCGGCCGTACGCTCCAGGACGTGGGTCAGGTCCGTGTTCTCGCTGAAGATCACGCTGACCGCCGGGTCCAGGCCGACGAGCTGTTCGCGGATGGACTTGCACACGGCCCGACCCGTGCAGGAATAGTCGTTGACCACGTACACGGTCCGGGTGCCGGGGTGGAGCTTCAGGGCGCAGTCGATGGTCTGCCGGGCGTCCAGGACCTCGGCCACGCCCGTGAACAGGGGGTAGTGCTCGATCTGGTCGGGCCGGAAGAAATTCACTCCGCCGAAGATCACCGGGATGCCCGAAAACAGCTCGTCGTGATGGCGGCGCAGGAACTCGTAGGCCGCATTGTCCGTGGCCAGGATCAGGTCGAGCTTCACGCCCATGTACTTGTGGGCGTAGACGTTCTTGAGCTGCTCCTCGTAGTGGTCGTTGAACTCCACCCGCTTGGTGTCCATGTACTCCACGTGCAGCACGATGCCCGTCTCGCGGGGCCGGAGCACGTCCGTCAGGCCCCGGCAGACCTCGTCGGTCCAGGTGAAGCCCTGGTGATAGGAGTTGAGCAGGAGGATCTGTTTGCGTTCCGAGGCCTGCCCCCCGACGGGCGCGAGCAGAAGCGCGAGCGCCAGGACGGCGAGCAGGACGGGGCTCAGGGCCCGGGAGGAGCGAACCGGTTGTAGCATGACGACCCCTGCGGCAAGGCGAATCGTCCGTTCTCTATCAAATGCGCGGAAATAAATAAAGTCGTCGCGCGACTAGCCCCGACGCGACGGACAGCCGCACCGGCCGGGCAGGGTCTCCAGCAGCCGGACGCCCTCCGGGGTGTCGATGCGCGCGGCCATGCGCGGCAGCTCCAGGGGCGGCAGCGGATGCACCTCGACCATGTCCACCGGGCCCACAGCGTCCAGGATGGCCCCCAGCCACTCGGGGTAGGGGTGGTAGATGTCCAGGCCGAGCAGCCGGCAGTTCAGGTCGGGCATGGCCAGGGCCGGATGGGCCTCGGTCTGCCACTGGATGGCGTAGGGCAGCATGCCCCCGGCCAGCAGCCGCCCGTCCGAGGGCAGGGCGAACCGCCAGTTCAGCTCCCCCCGGCTGACCGGCGTGGCCTTGCCGAAGGACACCGTGGCCGCGCCCAGGAAGGCGTCCAGGTCGTCGGTGTTGGCCACCCAGGCCAGGAAGGCGGGCGACCGGTCCAGCCGCTCGCGCACCGCCGGGTCGTCCAGGCCGAACCAGCGCGGCTTGGCCGGGACCGGCCCGTCCGGGTTGATGGCGATGATCTCCAGGAACATCTCCTCGCCGATGCGCATGACGTGGTTGCGCGTGCCCATGGTCTCGTGCACCCCGCCGCGCGGCACGCGAACGCCCAGCGCCCGCTCGGCCCAACTCACGCCCCGCTCCATGTCCGTGGCCGCGATGACGATGTGATCCAGTCTGGTCCGCATGCAATGCCTCGCTTGTATTACAGGATATGTGCGGCAAGTCTGCCGTCATTGTCGGAAAGTTCGATCTCCATGCGCCCCGCCTCCACGGCCGTGCCGCCCACCTGCACCTTGTACGGGCCTTTTTCGTCACGGGTCACGGTGACCTCGATGAGGCCCTCCCGGCCCATGGCCACGCCCTGGCGCCCCAGGTAGCCGAAGACCGGCCGGTCGGGCAGGACGCCGTACCGGGAGAGGTAGGCCCCGCACGGGCCGTTGCCGTTGCCCGTGACCGGGTCCTCGTCGATGCCCACGGCCGGGGCGAACATCCGTCCGCTGGTCAGGCAGTCGTCGCCCGCGTCGTTCAGGACAAAGACGAAATAGCCGTTGCAGCCGATCTCGCGGCTGAGCGCCCTGAGGGCGGCCATGTCCGGTTCGAGCCGGTCCAGCACGGCCACGGACCGGATGGGGACCATGACCTTGGAGTGGCCGGTGGAGACCTCCTGCACGGGCAACCCCTCCGCCGGGTCGTCCGGCCCCAGGCCCAGGGCGGCCAGGATGGCCTCGCGCGTCCGTGCGCCGTAGGGCGGAGTGAAGGTGACCGCGCCCTGGGTCATGGTTACCTTGAGCGCGCCGTCCACGGTCTCGATGTCTATGGGCAGCACGCCCGCACCGGTCCGGATGCGCACCCGGCCGTGGGTCATGCCCAAGGTCCGGGCGCGTACGAAGTGCGACCCGATGGTGGCGTGTCCGCAGGTGGGCACCTCCACCTCGGGCGTAAAATAGCGCTGCACCAGGTCGAAGTCCGCGCCATCGGGCGCGGGGGACAGGAATGCGGTCTCGGACACGCCGACCAGGGCGGCCACGGCCTGCATGGCCTCGTCGGACAGTCCCGACGCGTTCAGGACCACGCCCGCGCGGTTGCCCCTGCCGGGCTGCGTGGTGAAGGCGTCCGCCAGGCATACGGTGATTGTTCGCGTCATGCCGGGAAGGTAGCCCTTTCACGCCCGTTCCACAACCCGGCGTGCGGGGGCGGGGATGGCGGTTCTTTTTTCGATTTTTCTTCCCGTTTTTGACTCAAGTCATACCGCCGCCCCGTCATCCGGCCTACACCTGGACCCAGCGAAAGCAACCAACCGAAACCAAGGAGCCAACCCATGTTTTGTTACCAATGCGAACAAGCCGCCAACGGCGGTTGTACCAAGATCGGCGTGTGCGGCAAGACCGATTCCACCGCGACCCTCCAGGACCTCCTCCTCCACCTGACCAAAGGTCTCTCCCAGGTGGCCTGCGCCGCCCGCGAACAGGGCATCGAGGACCCCGAGGTCAACCGCTTCACGGTCAAGGCGGTCTTCTCCACCCTGACCAACGTGAATTTCGACGACGCCCGGTTCGTCGCCCTGATCAACGAATGCGTGGTCCTGCGCGAAGCGCTCAAGGCACGGCTCTCCGGCGTCGCCTTCGACGGCCCGGCCGCGCTGGTCCCCGCCCTCAACACCCTGGGCCTGATCGAGCAGGGCCGCCGGGTCGGCATCGAGCACGACCCCGAGCCCGACCCGGACATCAAGTCCCTCAAGCACACCCTGACCTACGGCCTCAAGGGCGTGGCCGCCTACGCCGACCACGCGGCCATCCTCGGCAGGGAGGACAACGAACTCTACGCCAAGATCCAGTCCCTGCTGGCCGCCACCCTGGCCACGGACCTGACCCTGGAACAGGCCGTGGAGGCCGGGCTCGAGTGCGGGCGCATCAACATCCGGGCCATGGAGCTGCTGGACGACGCCAACACCTCCACCTACGGCCACCCCGTGCCGACCGAGGTCAAGCTCGGCCCCACCGCGGGCAAGGCCATCCTGGTCTCGGGCCACGACCTCAAGGACCTCGAAACCCTGCTCAAGCAGACCCAGGGCACGGGCATCAACGTCTACACCCACGGCGAGATGTTGCCCTGCCACGGCTATCCCGAGCTGCACAAGTACCCGCACCTGGCCGGGCACTACGGCACCGCCTGGCAGAACCAGCGCAAGGAGTTCGCCGCCTTCCCCGGGGCCATCCTGATGACCACCAACTGCATCCAGGACCCCAAACACTACATCGAGAACATCTTCACCACCGGCCTGGTGGGCTGGCCCGGCGCGGTCCACGTCAAGAACGACGACTTCACCCCGGTCATCGAGCGCGCCCTGGCCATGCCCGGCTTCGCCGGGGACGAGGACAAGGGGTCGGTCCTGACCGGCTTCGCCCGCAACGCGGTCCTGTCCGTGGCCGACAAGGTCATCGACGCGGTCAAGTCCGGCGACATCCGCCACTTCTTCCTGGTGGGCGGCTGCGACGGGGCCAAGCCCGGCCGCAACTACTACACCGAGTTCGTGGAGCAGGCCCCGGCCGACACGGTCATCCTGACGCTCGCCTGCGGCAAGTTCCGCTTCTTCGACAAGCAGCTCGGCGACATCGGCGGCATCCCGCGCCTGCTCGACATCGGCCAGTGCAACGACGCCTACTCCGCCGTGCAGATCGCCCTGGCCCTGGCCAAGGCCTTCGACTGCGGGGTCAACGACCTGCCTCTCTCCCTGGTCCTGTCCTGGTACGAGCAGAAGGCCGTGGCCATCCTCCTGTCCCTGCTGGCGCTGGGCATCAGGAACATCAAGCTCGGCCCTTCCCTGCCGTCCTTCATCACCCCCAACGTCCTCCACTACCTGGTGGACAACTACAACATCGCCCCCATCTCCACCCCCGAGGCCGACCTGGCCGAACTCCTGGGCTAGACGAAACGCGGCCCGCCGGTACCGACCGGCGGGCCGTTTTCCACGGCCGTCCGCCATTTCGCCCGATCTCCCGTCCGACCGTCCGTCCCGTTTTCCGTCCCACCCGCCGTCCGACTTCCGCCTCCCGGCCATCCGTCGGCCGGCCGTGCGCGCGGCTGGCGTCCGCATCCCCGGTGTGCTAGCCTGGATCGGCCGCGCCCGGTTTCCGGGCCAGGCCGAACCCCAACCCTACAGGAGCAGACAATGAAGGTTATCCGCTATACCGACGTGGACCCCGTGGAACTGAAGGTGGCCGGACCGGGCGTGACCGGCCGGGTGGTCATCGGCAAGGCAGACGACGACGTGAACTTCTGCATGCGGGTCATCGAGCTCGAACCCGGTGCGCAGATCCCGCCCCATGCCCACCCGTGGGAGCACCAGCAGTTCTACCACGCGGGCACCGGCTACGTGGTCAGGGACGGCGAGAAGCTGCCCCTCGGCCCCGGCAGCGTGGTCTACGTGGCCCCGGACGAGGTCCACCACGTGGTCAACACCGGCGACACCCCCATGGTCCTGGTCTGCCTCATCCCCAAGGGCGTGCCCGAAATCTAGGACGCCGCCCCGAGTGATCCGAGGGGCCGGTCCGGACGGGATGCCCGGTCCGGCCCAGGGATCATTTGATTTTCCTCCGGGAATGGGGAATATCTCAAGAAGCATCAACGCAGAGAGGACATGGACATGGAACGACTGGCGGGGCGCGACGACGCGGTCCTGACGATTCTCAAGATCACGGACGAGGTCAACCAGCTCAAGGACGTGGACACCATCCTGGACAAGATTCTCTACGAGTCCAGGCAGTTCTCCGGGGCCGACGCCGGGTCCATCTACCTGGTGGAGGACGACCGGCTGATCTTCAGCTACGTCCAGAACGACACCCTGTTCAAGGCCGAGGCCGCCAACGCCGCCCTGTACCAGAACTTCGGCATCCCCATCGGCGACCAGTCCATCGTGGGCTACGTGGCCAAGACCCGGCGGAGCCTGGCCATCGACGACGCCTACGAGCTCGACCCGACCCTGCCCTTCTCCTTCAACAAGTCCTTTGACGAGAAGTCCGGCTTCCGGACCACCAGCATGCTGACCATCCCGCTCATCGCCCAGGAGAGCCGCCTGGTCGGGGTCATGCAGCTGATCAACGCCAAGAACGAGTCCGGCGCGGTGGTGCCCTTCTCCGACGCGGCCAGGACCTACATCCCGCTGTTCTGCAACAACGCGGCCG
Source organism: Pseudodesulfovibrio mercurii (assembly GCF_000189295.2). Lineage (NCBI taxonomy): Bacteria > Pseudomonadati > Thermodesulfobacteriota > Desulfovibrionia > Desulfovibrionales > Desulfovibrionaceae > Pseudodesulfovibrio > Pseudodesulfovibrio mercurii. The sequence continues at coordinate 2,430,006 of NC_016803.1, forward strand.
TGGCCATCGAACGCGGCATCATGAACCGCGAGCTCATCCTGCGCATGATGCAGATGGCCGAGCTGCGCGACCCCTCGGAGACCGGGGCCCACGTCCAGCGGGTGGGCGCGTACTGCGCCGAGATCTACGGCACCTGGGCCGCCCGCCGGGGCCATTCGGCAAAGGAGATCAAGCGGACCCGCGACAACCTGCGCCTGGCCGCCATGCTCCACGACGTGGGCAAGGTCGGCATCTCCGACGCCATCCTCAAAAAGCCCGCCAAGCTGACCGCCGAGGAATACGACATCATGAAATGGCACACGGTCTACGGGGCCCGGCTCTTCCGGAACCAGACCTCGGAGCTGGACCGCATGTCCATGGAGATCGCCCTGTGCCACCACGAAAAATGGGCGGCACCCGGCTACCCCTCCATCCCCCTGGACCAGGTCTGGCACGAGTCCCCGGACCTGGGCGGCGCCGTCCTCAACGGCGAGGACATCCCCCTGTCCGCGCGCATCTGCGCCGTGGCCGACGTGTACGACGCCCTGGCCTCGCCCCGGTCCTACAAGGACCCCTTCCCGGACGAGAAGTGCCTGGACATACTGGAGAAGGACGCGGGCACCCACTTCGACCCCGAGGTCGTGGAAATCTTCCTGGAGATCTTCGACGTGATCAAGGCCATCCGCGACAAGTGGGTGGAGGTCCGGGAAAAGTAGGCCCATGACCATATCCGACATGAAACTGTACGACTTCGTCGATCCGGTGGACGCCGAGTGCGTCCGGCGGGAGACCGAGGACCTCATGCGGGCGCTCTTTCCCGACTGCGACGCCACCCTGTTCCGCACCGCCTTCGCCGACGTGGAGGACCTGTTCGCGGGCCGCTACCCCGGCTACCGGGCGAGCAACACCCGCTACCACAACTTCGAGCACACCTGCTCCGTGGTCCTGGCCTCGGCCCGCCTGCTCTACGGGGCCATGGTCCAGGGCGAGCCCCTGACCGAGGCCGACTGCCTCAAGGGACTGCTGGCCTCGCTCTTCCACGACGTGGGCCTCATCCAGGACGTGGACGACACCCGGGGCACCGGGGCCAAGCACACCGTGGGCCACGAGGAGCGGTCCATCCTGTTCATGCGCGGCTACCTGGACAACGTCCTGTCCGAACAGGACATCGAGGACATCGCCGACTGCATCCGCTGCACCATCCTGGCCATGCCGCCCTCCAGGATCGCCTTCCGCACCGAGACCATGCGCCTGATGGGCTACTTCACCGGCACCGCCGACCTGCTGGCCCAGATCGCGGACCGCTACTACCTGGAAAAGCTCCTCCTGCTCTTCGAGGAATTCAAGGAGGCCAGGCTGCCCGGCTACGACAGCGCCTTCGACCTGGTGATCAAGACCCGCTCCTTCTACAAGGACGTGGCCCGCCCGCGGCTGGACCGCGAATTCAAGGGCGTGGACCGCCACATGCTCGCCTACTTCCGGTCCTGGCGCAACGTGGACAAGGACCTCTACCGGGAGGCCATCGACCGCAACCTGGCCTACCTGGACAAGATACTGGCCGAATGCAATGCGAACCTGGACGAATTCGTGGCCAGACTCCGCCGCAGCAACAACCAGGAACCGCTCTGCTGACGGCCGCCGTCCGGCCGCCCCTGTTCCGCCGGGCCACCAAGGGAGACGACAACGCATGAACCGCGACACCCAGGCCTTCGAATCCATGTTCATCGCCCGCCAGCCGGTCTTCACGCCCGACGAGTCCGTGTGGGGATACGAACTGCTCTTCCGCACCGGCCGCGACAACGTGGCCGTGATCGGCGACGAGTCCCAGGCCACGGCCTCGGTCATCGCCGACGGCCTGACCCTGGCCACCGATGGCATGGACCAGGCCGCCCGCATCCTCATCAACTTCCCGGAAAAACTGCTCGTGGAAGACGCCGGGTTCGCCCTGCCCAAGGACCGCTGCGTGGTCGAGATCCTGGAGAACGTCCGGCCGAGCAGGGCCGCCCTGGCCGCCACCCGGCGGCTCAAGGACGCGGGCTACACCCTGGCCGTGGACGACTTCGTCGGACAGGACGAGCTGCGCCCCTTCCTGGAGCTGGCCGACATCGTCAAGGTGGACGTCCTGGCCCAGAACAGCGACCCCGCGCGCATCGGCCGGTCCCTCCGGGACCTGCCCGCCGATACCACCCTGTTGGCCGAAAAGGTCGAGGACAACGAGACCTTCAAGGTCCTGCGCGACATGGGCTTCACCCTGTTCCAGGGATTCTTCTTCAGCCGCCCGGAGATCATCCCCGGCCGCAAGCTGACCGCCAACGAGACCACCAAGCTCCAGATCCTCGGCGAACTGGCCAAGCCGGACTTCGAACCCGCCCGCCTGGCCGCCGTGCTCCAGTCCGACCCGAGCCTGACCTACCGCCTGTTCCGCTACGTCAACTCCGCCGGGTTCGGCCTGGCCGAGAAAATCACCTCGGCCAAGCGGGCCATGGACATGATGGGCATGATCCGGGCCAAGCAGTGGCTACGCAGCGTGATCATCGCCGACCTCAACCCGTCGCCCAGGGCCGGGGAACTGGCCTACCTGGCCGTGCACCGGGCCAAATTCCTGGAATCCGTCTGTTCCTGCTCCAACCGGCCCGTGTGCGAGCCCGACACCCTGTTCATGACCGGCCTGTTCTCCCTGCTCGACGCCATGCTCGGCATGCACATGAACGATATCCTCAAGTCCCTGCCCCTGGAGGAATCCGTGGCCCAGGCCCTGAACGGCACCGGCGACCTCTACGACCTCCTGCGCCTGGCCACCAGCTACGAACGCGGCCAGTGGGGAGAGACCACCCAGCGCCTGAAGAAACTCTCCATCGACTCCCTACAGGCCGAACTGCTCTACATCCAGGCCCGCACCTGGGCCCAGAAGACGCTCGGCTACTCCAAGAACGACTGATCCGCCGGGCCCGACCCCGTGCCCACGATTGGTTTAGACATTTTCATGGAAATGTGTAGACTTTTGGGCGCGGCGGAAAACCGCATCCCAGGGAGTCAAAGAAGATGAAGAATCAGGCAAAGTTGCCCATCGGCATGTTCGATTCGGGCGTGGGCGGGCTGACCGTGCTCAAGGCGCTGCGCGAACGCATGCCCTGCGAGGACGTCCTCTATCTCGGCGATACCGCGCGGCTGCCCTACGGCACCAAGTCGCCCCAGACCGTCACCCGCTACGGCGTGCAGTGCGGCGCGGAACTGATCAAACGCGGCATCAAGCTGCTCGTGGTGGCCTGCAACACCGCCTCGGCCGTGGCCCTGGACGCCCTGCGCGAGGCCAACCCCGGCGTGCCCGTCATCGGCGTGGTCGATCCCGGCGCGCGCGCCGCCTGCCAGGCCACCACCAACCAGGCCGTGGCCGTCATCGCCACGGAATCCACCATCGCGGGCGGGGCCTACCAGCGCGCCATCCACGCCATCAACCCCCAGGCCCGCATCCTTGGCCACCCCTGCCCCCTGTTCGTCGCCCTGGCCGAAGAGGGCTGGACCGACGGACACGTCCCCGAAGCCGTGGCCGCCCGCTACCTCGACCCCATCTTCAAACCCGCGTCCGGCACCGAACACCCCGTCATCCCCGACACCCTCGTGCTCGGCTGCACCCACTTCCCCCTGCTCGCACCGGCCATCCGCAACGTCGTCCCCGAACACACCACCATCGTGGACTCCGCCGCCACCACCGCCGAAACCGTGTACCGCGAACTCGACCGACTCGGCCTCAACCGGCCCGAAAACGGCTGCGGCTCCACCCGCTACCTCACCACCGACGACGTCCCCCGCTTCGCCCGCACCGGCTCCCGCTTCCTCGGCACCCCCATCGCCGAAAAAGACGTCGAACTCGTCGACCTGTAACAGGGCAGACGGACGGGACGGCGTGCGGGGAAGGCCTCCGGCGGCCCTCCGGGAGCCCCTTCCGGGGGAGCCTCCGGCGGCCCCTTCGGGGAGACCAGGGCGCTGCCCTATCGCTGCTGTCGACGGCTCTAAGACCGAGCAAGCTCGGCCTAAGACCCGACGCGGCCCCGCTCAAGGCCGAGGGCCTTGAGAATCCCATTGCCTCGCTGCGCTCGGAGTGTGTGCGGCGGAGGAAGGCTGGCGCGGGACGCCTTCCGCCGTGCCTGTGCGCGATTTCGGGCGGGTGTTTTTCTTTAAGAAAGAAATAGCTCACTATATCTACCGCTTCGCCACCGATTACCAACGCCGCTAAACCTTCATAATGCGTCCCGCCATCCCCGCCTGCGGCGTTGGCAACCGTCCCGAAGGGTTCGCGCCGGGTGGCCACGGGCCCCGGAGGGCCGCCCGGCGCGAACCCTTCGGGACACCGCCTGCCCGCCCCCAGCCAATCCCCCGCCAACGATCTCCCACTCTTCCGCTACCCCTCCTCTCCCCACACGCACACCTCCCCGCGTCCGCACGCCCCTGCCGAAGGCACACAAAAAGTTTGGGAGAGTCCAGAGAACCCTTTTCAAAGGGTTCTCTGGCGGGGTCCGGGGCAGCGCCCCGGCCGCCGGAGGCATCCCCCGTGGCGGAGGTCAGGCCTCGGCGTGGGGGAGGAGGATGTCGTTGCCGTCCATGGCGATCTCGCCGTTGTCGGCCATTTTGCGCAGGGTACGGGAGAGTGCTTCGGGGGTGATGCCGATGATTTTGGCGAGTTCGCGTTGGGAGAGGTCGAGGGTGACGCGGCCGTTTTGGTGTCGACTTTCGAAGTAGGCCATGAGTCGCGAGGGCACCTGTTTGAGGGACAGGGAGTCGATCATGTCCATGGCGTCCTTGAGTCGTCGGGACATGACCCGCATCATGGTCAGGAGGATAGACGGGTCTTCGCGCACGAGGCGTTCGTATTCCTTGGGTCGGATGAACAGGACGCGGCTGTCTTCGAGGGCGCCGAGGTTGGCGGGCAGTTTGCCGTCGGAGAAGGTGGAGCAGAGGCAGAAGGGTTCGCCGGGTCCGAAGACGAAGATGGTCTGTTCCTTGCCGTCCTCGGCCAGGCGGAAGAGTTTGACCTGTCCGGACAGGAGCACGTGCAGTCCCTGGGCGGAGTTGTCCTCGCTGAAGAACAGGGAGCGCTTGGGAAAGCGCAGGACCTCGGCGTGGGAGGCGATGCGGTCGAGCTGGGTCTCATCGAGCCGGGCGAAGACGGGAAAGGCGCGGATTTCGTTCTTGAGATCGATGGGCTGCATAAAAATCCCCGAAAAAATGCTGATCGTTGATCGAGATCAATGTGTGACGCGCGATTTGGGCCTAGTTTGGGGGCGAAAACGAGAAAAAGCAAGGAGGACCCCATGAGCGCAACCATTCACTGTCCGTACTGCAACGCCGCCCGCGAGGCGGGCGAGTTTGACGGCTACGCCCCCTTCTACGTCAATTGCGAGGAATGTTCCAGGCGGTACATCGTCGAGCCGGTGCGCAGCGGGGTGGTCGTCTACCGCGACGGCGAGGCCCCCTGTTGTTCCGACCCCGAGTGCCGCGCCACCGAGATGGCCGGATCGGGCCAGGAATAGATTTTACGAGGAGTTTTCATGTTCAAATTATTGCAGAAACTGACCAGGAACCTGATCTACGCCATTCCCGCGATGATGCTTGCCGGGTTCGCCTACGGGTTGTGGGCGGACACCGGCTGGCTGAAGAGCGCGATCATCCCGTTCACCTTCCTCATGGTCTATCCCATGATGGTCACGCTCAAGGTACGGAAGGTCTTCGAGGGGGGCGACGCCAAGGCGCAATTCCTGACCCAGCTCATCAACTTCGGGCTGATTCCCTTCCTGACCTTCGGCGTCGGCCTCCTCTTCTTCAAGGACAACCCGTACATGGCCCTGGGGCTGCTCCTGGCCGGGCTGGTGCCGACCAGCGGCATGACCATCTCCTGGACCGGGTTCGCCAAGGGCAACATGTCCGCCGCGGTCAAGATGACGGTCATCGGGCTCATTGTCGGGTCCCTGGCCACGCCGCTGTACGTCAAGACGCTCATGGGCGCGACCATCGAGATGCAGCTGCCCGCCGTGTTCAAGCAGATCCTGTTCATCGTCTTCCTGCCCATGCTCCTGGGCTACCTGACCCAGCGGCTGCTGGTGAAGCGCTACGGGCAGCAGACGTTCCAGCGCGACATAGGGCCGAAGTTCCCGGGGCTGTCCACGGTGGGCGTGCTCGGCATCGTGTTTGTGGCCCTGGCCCTCAAGGCCAAGACCATCGCGGCCGCGCCCGGCGTGCTCGTGGACATCCTGGTGCCGCTGATCCTGCTCTACGCCTTCAACTTCCTGCTCTCCACGGTCATCGGCAAATCCCTGCTGCCGCGCGGCGACGCCATCGCCCTGGTCTACGGCTCGGTCATGCGCAACCTGTCCATCGCCCTGGCCATCGCCATCAACGCCTTCGGCGCACAGGGCTCGGACGCCGCCCTGGTCATCGCCATGGCCTACATCGTCCAGGTCCAGTCCGCCGCCTGGTACGTCCGCTTCACCCCCAAGGTCTTCGGCCTGCCCGAAGAGATGCTCCACCAACCGGCTTAGGAGGAAGAATGCCTCCGGCGGCCGGGGGAAGGGGAGAGGGGAACCCTTTTCTCAAAGGGTTCCCCTCTCCCCTTCCCCCGGACCCCCCATCCCCTCTCCCTTCCTAAACTTTTTGGCGCCGCTTCGCGGGGCGGGAATCGGGGGACCGTGCGAATTGGCGAAGATATCAACGGGTCGGGAAACCTGTTCGCGAAAACCGCACGGCCCACCGCGACCGACCCCGCGAACGCGGCGACAAAAAGTTTGGAAGGGGGGTCCAGGGGGGAAACTTTTCCCCAAAGTTCCCCCCTGGCCGATCGCTGCTGTCCTCATTCGTAGGCATCAAAAAAAAACCCCCGCCCGACGGCTTGGCCGTCGGGCGGGGTTTTATTGATAGCGTCAGTGCGCGGTTAGTCCCAGGTGCGTTTGTCTTCGATGGGGCGGATCTGCGGGGGCAGGGTGCCGGGGGCGAGGACCTTGAGGATGGGGCGCAGTTTGATCTTTTCGCGGAAGAGGTGGAGGAGTTCGTCCTCCTGGTTGAACTGGCCCGCCTCGATGGACAGGATCATCTCGTCGATGCCGCCGGGGTTGGTGACTTCGATCTGCCAGCGCTTGACCTCTTCGAACCGGGCCATGACCTGCTCGACCTGGTGGGGGTAGACGAACATGCCCTTGATGCGGGCGGTGGTGTCCACGCGACCGACGATGCCGCCCAGGCGCGGGGAGGTGCGGCCGCAGGCGCACGGGGCGCGGTCCAGGTAGCCGAGGTCGCCGGTGGCCAGGCGGATGAGCGGGTAGGTGCGGTTGAAGGCGGTGACCACGATCTCGCCGACCTCGCCGTCCTTGAGCGGGATGCCGGTGTCGGGGTGGCAGATTTCCACGTAGGCGCGGTTGGACAGGTGCAGGCCGGACTTGTGGAAGCATTCGTAGCCGATGCAGCCCACGTCGGCGGTGCCGTAGCCCTGGCGCATGATGCAGTCGAACTTCTTTTCCAGGGTGGAGCGCATCTTCTCGGAGAACTTTTCGCCGGTGACGAAGGCCACTTCGAGGAACAGGTCCTTGCGCAGGGACAGGCCCGCTTCCTCGGCCTTCTGGGCCAGGTGCATGAGGTAGCTGGGCGTGCCCACGTAGCCGGTGACGCGCAGCTTCTGCATGATCTCGATCTGGGAGTTGGTGTTGCCGGGCCCGGCGGGCACCACGGCGCAGGACAGGTTGCGCAGGGGTTCCTCGAACATGAGGCCCGCGGGCGCGAGGTGGTAGTTGAAGGTGATCTGGGCCAGGTCGCCGGAGCGGAAGCCCGCGGCGTAGAAGCCTTCGGTCCAGCCCCAGTAGTCCTCGGAGCGGTCCTCGGGGTCGAAGATCGGACCGGGGGAAAGGAACACGCGCTGCAGCTCGCCCAGGTCCTTGGTCAGCAACCCGCCGAGGCGGGGGCCCATGGACTGGAGAAAGATGAGTTCCTTTTTCTTGATGATGGGGATATGCTTCAGGTCGTTCAGGGTGCGGAACTTGTCCACGTTGAACTGGGCGCGGTCGAACCGCTTCTTGACGTCCTCGGAGTAACGGTAGGCGTAGGAGAGCAGCTCCTTCAGCTGCAACTGGCAGTACTGCCTGCGCTCGGACTCGTCGAGCACCTCGCGGCGGGAATAGATTCCCTCGGTGCGGTCTTTTCGTGTCATATGTGTGCTCCTTGGTGGCTTGATACCCGTTTTGAACGGGGAGCGGGACTATAACACGGCAGAATATTTTTGCAAGAAAAACTTTAAATTTACAGATATTCCGATCAGTTGCAAGGACAAAATTACATCTCCCGCAAGTTGCAGAATATGCTTGACACCACAATCCCAAATGGATACTCATACCTTCCCTGAAGGGTCATGGGTCGTTAACTCAGTTGGTAGAGTATCTGCCTTTTAAGCAGAGAGTCACTGGTTCGAGCCCAGTACGACCCACCAGAATGCGTCCCCATCGTCTAGTGGCCTAGGACTCCGGCCTCTCACGCCGGCAACAGGGGTTCAAACCCCCTTGGGGACGCCAAGACAAATCAACGGGTTACGGTGAATGCCGTAACCCGTTTCTTGTTTACGTGGCTCGTCCGCGTGGCTCGAGCGCCACGTCAGCATCACCGGACCAACTTCAGGGCGGGCGATTCCCTGTCCCCGTCATTCCGCCAGGCCGCATCCAAGGCATCCACCGCGCCGGTGCTTTTCTTGACCTTGTGGATGTATCGCTGGGTCGTCGCAATGGACTTGTGACGAAGCAACTGCTGCACTTCCACGATGGTCGCCCCGTTATGGATGGCGATGCTGGCGGACAGGTGGCGGATTCCGTGATAACCGAAGTTCCTCACGCCGACATCGGCACACAGCCGCCGCAGCCAACGGTTGTTGATGTCCAGAAGGCCTTCGAACCGGCTTCCGAACACCAGTTCCTCGTCCCTGGACATCAGCATCCATTCCGCCAGGTGCGCCCTGAGCATGTCGGAAATGGGCAGCTCGTCGAACTCGGCATTCCCGCTTCTGCGCTTGTTGGTCCAGAAACCGATCATGCCCGTGGCCAGATTGACTTCCGAGCACTTGAGCTTCCACAATTCGCCCCGGCGGGCAGCCGTGTGGAACGCCAGCAGAAGCAGTTGCCGTTGCAAGGGCGTTGCCGCATCCACGACCTTGCGGAAGTCCTCAAGGGGCGGAACCCACCTCGGGTGGCGCTGCTCTGGGAACTTGTCCACGGATCGGAACGGATTCGTCTTGTCCATTCCCAGATACCGCGCACCCCACTTCCAGGCGGCGGCAAGGTTTTTCCGGTCCCGATTGGCCGTGTTCCCCGTGGTCTGCTGCTTGAGCCGACTCAGGTGGTTCAGGGCCACCACAGGGCTGATCTCATGAACCAGCTGTGTCGGTCTTGCCGTCATTTCGAACAACCGTCGAAACGCAAGGCGCTTGTCCGAGCAGCTTCCCTTGGACCATGTGGCCGTGGCGTAATCCATGTAGGCATTCGCCCAATCCCCGACCAGGACTTCCAGGCCCACGCGATGCATGTCCTTTCGTTTTTCCGCATCGGCGAGCTCCAAGGCTTCTCGGGTCTTGTTTTCCCATTTTTCCGCGTCTTTCATTTTGTCAAAGAGCTGGGTGCGCCTGATCTGCCGCGACCCGTCGGTGGGTGTGTACCGCACGGCCCCACGCCACCGTTTTCCTTCCTTATAAGGCATTGTCCTTTCTCCTTAATAGGGAAGGCCGCTTACCGGGATTCACGCTGCCATAGCTTGTGTTTGTCGGTCAAATTCTTCCGCTGCCGCTTTTTAGGCATGGGGATATCGTCTGGCTGATCCGATGCTCCCACTGTGTTCCGTGCCTCGTAGGCGTCCACGTGTTCCCGGCGAAACCGGATTCCACGCGACCCGACAATGAAGGCCTTCAGGCGGACCTTCATATCGCGACGCCTGACAAGGCTTTCGGAAATTCCCAAAAGCTGGGCAACTTGTTTAACCGTCAACACATCATCCACGTTCACGACCTTCAACCGGTTTCGTCGAGCCGGACATCCTGACGCTCAACACACCAGTTCAACACTCCCGGCATGCGCAAAGTCAAACGGCTGGAGGGGGAAAAGAATAAAAAAACGACCCCGCCGGGAAATGGCGGGGCCGCATCTAATAGGAACTGCCCAGATAGGCGTTCGATATGTCACGGCGACCGGGGGAATGCCCTGCCGCTTCCTCGATGGCGTCTCGCGCTTCGTTGTCGAGCCGGGGCCATTCGTCCCCGACCGTTGCCTGGGCTGCCTCCTGGAACACCTGCACGCTCTCGTGCTGGTTGGGCGGCTCAAAGCCCGCGTGATTCACATACATTTGATGAAACCTTTCGTGCCGAAGACCGTGCAAGGTTCCTCCGGCATTCTTACCGGCAAGGCCGTGTTTCCTGGCCGCATAGTCCAGCCGGTGCAGCCAGTTGTCGCCCATGCCCTCGGGCATGAGGTTGTGAATACCCTTCCTGTTGGAGGGGGACACGTATTCCTCGGCTCGTTCAAGAGCCGCTTCCTGTTGCCGGGACAGACCATGCAGGGTCCGAGGCCTGCCGCCCTTTGTCCCGTACTGAACGAGAAGGCTATGGTTTTCCCGGTCCCAATCGTTGGGCAGGTCCAGCTTGGCTGATTCTTCCCGACGCAGCCCGAGCTCATACATCAGCTCGATCTGAGCCGCCGCCCGGCCGGCATGCCGGAACGACGCGTCGTTCCGCATGCTGGCCAGGGATTCTTTAACCATATCCGGGATGACCGCGCGGGACGCCTGATTGGCGATGGAGCCGCGCCGCACCCCGAAGGTCGCGTTGCTATTGCTGATATTGTCGTTCTCGTAGGCTCGGCAGACGTGGCGGGCAGCGGTGAAGACTTCGGCAATCCTGCCGTCGCCCACGCCGTCCGCACGCATGGTATCCGCCACGCTCTGGAAGTGCCTGTTTGTCACCTTGGTCCACTTCTCGACCCCCATGTTCGCCTGGCGCAAAACATCGACGAAATGGCGGGCCGTCTGGCGGATTCGGTGTTGTTTCGATTTTGGCCCGGACAAGGTTGCCCGGTTCGCCGCAAACTTGAGGCTGTCGGATTTTCCCATTGGAATTCTCCTTCCGTTAAAGGTTCGGGGCAGCGCCCCGGGGCCAAGCAGGTCGGACTTTTCCCGTTATCCGGGAAAGACCTGCCTGTGGCGGTAAACCCGCCACGCATCACCAGCTAAGGGAAGAATGAATGCCCGTTTCCCATTGGAAGAAGATTCCGGAAGACCCAGTCAATAAGGGGTGCTGCCCCGCAAGCGCATACGTCTTGCGGATAGAATGGCAGCCGTAGGGGAAGTGCGGCAATGACAAGCGTAGATACTTGCCATTCCACCATCGGCGGGTGCTGCGTTACAGCCTGCGTGTTTGGATTCTGAAATGGCCGTTTGTTTGGAAAACGGCGCGTGGATCGTTGAAGCTCAAGGCTTCTTCATGCGTCATCAGTTCGGACTTCGTCACGAACTTATGACGCGCGTCAATGCGTCTCACCTCCTTTTGGTTACGGAATTATCCGGTGGATATGCCCCACCATATGACGCCGCGAAATCTTCGCGCAAGCTCCGGCGGGACGATTTCTTCACCTCCCGCCGTTTTTTTCGCGAGCGTGACGCAAGCAGCCGCCGAGGCAAGGCCAAGCCCTTCGGGCGGACGCTTCGCGATCCGGCCTTGCCCCGACGACTTTACTTGCGTCGTGATTACCGCAGGCGACGGCGAGAGGGATGGCGGTTTCGACTCCGGCTCAAGGGATATTCCCTGGCCCTTGCTCTCGCATCCATCCCAAAAACAGTAACAAACTTCTTGCTGCTGTTTACTAACTTATTACTTAATCTAATTAATAGACAAGTTACTTACCACTGTTGATGATGTGGTTGGTTAACTCGATTTTGAATCCGGCTCAGGGGCTATCCCGTGGTCCGCGCTCACGCATCCACCCAAAAAAGCGACAACCCTCTTGCTATTGGTAATTAACTTATTTATTATCTTAACTAAGCAACTAATTACTTAATTATGTTAACAAGGCAGTTGATTAATCATGACTGAAGACAGCGTCGTTGACCTCACCCCTGTGAAGACTCCGGAACAATTGTTGAAGGAAGAAGTGGGGCTTTATCTGAAGATTGTCCGGGAGACTCAGGGCAAGCCTTTGCGGTGGGTGGCCCAGAAGTTGGGGGTCTCCAACTCGTTCATATCCCAGATCGAAAAGGGGGACGCTTCGATTCCACTGGATCGGGTACTGGACTTCTCCCTTGCCTATGATCTTCCTGTGCCGGAGTTCGTTCGAATCGTTCTCGTCACCATGCACAATGACACATATCGAGCGCTGATGAGCATACTGGAGAATGACCCGGAAATGGCTAATGCCGCCAACCGTTGCCACACGATTGCAAATCCCAAAGAACGAGCCAAGCGGCGCAAAGTTCTCAACCCTGGGCTGAGTTCAAAATCGCTTCAACGAATGCGGGAATTCATTTTGGAAAACCAAAAGCCGACGTATGGAAAACCGGTGGCAGGTGACTCGTGATTGATCTACGGAAACAAGACCACCTGGGGGTAACCTCGTCGTCCGATGACGGCGACATCCACAACGATGACGCGTTCCTTTTTTTGGAGAATTGTCCTTCCCACCGGTACGAGGCCATAATCACGGACCCGCCTTTCGAGATCGGTATCGCTGGCAAGGATTGGGATTGCAAAAAGCTTCGGACCGACGTTCTAGCCTACCAATTCTATCGCGTTCTGAAACCTGGCGGCAATGTCTTTGTATTCTGCTCGGATTTTCAATTCGGCGATTGGTATCGGGAGCTTTCCCGCTATTTTACCAAGTTGCGCAAGTATGCTTGGTGCAAACCGGATTCGCGAAGCACCAACAAGGGGATGTTTCAGGAGAGCTTCGAACTCGGGCTGCATGTGTGCTCAGAAAATTCATATTTCGACAAGGAAGGCCGCTATAAAAATTATGTGGTCGCTGGAAAAACATCAGGGAATGAACGGATGATGCCTGACCCCGATGAGGAATGGTCAACCAAGAAGGGCGAAAAGACCCTTCACCCAACGCAAAAAAAATTGTCGGTAATCGAAACGCTGGTTACCGCATTGAGCAAAGAAGGCGACACCATTTTTGATCCCTTCGCAGGCACCGGAACGCTCGGGGTCGCAGCCAAAAATTTGGGTAGAAAATTCGAGATGGTCGAGTACGGCTTCCGAAACCACATCGCTGCATGGGACAGGATTTTAGGGGAAGAGTAAGGCCAAACACCAACAAGCCGAATTAATATTCGAGACGAAGCTCGACTGCCCTATTCAACTTCATCCTAAGATGTTCCCATTTTGGGACGACTCGGGACAACAGGCGATAAAACGCTGCCGAGTGGTTCCTGACGCGCAAATGGCAAAGTTCGTGGAAAATCACGTACTCGATGCAATCCTTCGGCGCTGCGACAAGCTCAGGGTTCAGGATGATCGTACCGCTATTGGTACAGCTTCCCCAACGTTTTCGCATCCGAAGCATTCGCCACTCCGGAACGGTTTTCACGCCCATCCCGGAAGTTCTCTCCAGGCACGATCCCACCAGGGAATGGAAAATCGCATCCGCCCGATCACGAAGCCACGCATCCACCAGTTTCTTGGCCACATCTGCGCCATCCTGGGCCAGGAGGGTCACTTCCAGATGCGCTCCTTTGAGCTTGGCTGAACGTTCGTGGCCAACCAACAGCTTCAACCGATATTGCCGTCCCAGATACCTGACTTCCTCGCCGGAGACATATCGCCTGGCCGGGATGGCCGGGGGATAAGCCGCGAATATCCTCTGCTGCTTGAGGACCCAAGCTCCCCGGCTTTTTACCTTGGCCGCTATCTCATCGACAGTTGCCGTCCGAGGCGTATCCGTGACGACGGTACCATCGGGGAAGACATGGATGGCCAAGGTCTTCCTGGTCGCTGGCCGGATGGAGTAATCGATTCTGGTGGTCCCGTAATGTACGGAACCGCGGGCTGGCAAATCAGGCAAGGTCACGTCTCTTGGCAACAAGAATCAATTTATCGATGACAGCATCTATCACTTCGCCGGGAAATGTCACACCGGATGATTCCGAAGCGTCATACAAAACGTCTTCAATATCGTTCTTCATTTCGTTGACAATATCAATATTGTCGCTCCAATCCCTGATTTTCCTGGATGTTACGGCGTCGTCTATGGATATCGCCATCTGGGGCAAGGAAGCTTCGGCGATCTGCCCCTCCAGCATTTCCCCCAGGATTCCGAAGTAAACGGCGGCTTCGTCCTTGCCCTTGAGGGACGGCGGCAGGTTGCCACGTTCCCCCTGTTGCAAGTCATCCAGCAGTCCCCGCATCTTGCCGAGATATTCGGCATCGGAAAGCCGGTGCGCACGATGGCTGCTGATGGTTTCGTTGATGATTTCCGACAGACGCTTGAAGAGGACCGGGTCCTCGTCCATTCGGACGGTGATCGTTTTCTTCACCCGGGCCGCGATGTGGTCGGCCTTGGCGGCATCCCCCTGGATCAGCTCCAACTGTTGCTCGAAGGCGTCCACGGCAAAGATATCCACCGGGGCGACCACCTCCTGCACGGCATCCGCTCCGATGTGCTTGCTGACCATGTTCTTGAGCTGCTGCTCGTAGGCCGAGTAATCCACGGCCTCGCCAAACCGACGCTTGACGGCGTTGCGAAGGTTTAGGAAATCCTTCAAATCGGCCTTGTACCGGCGGATCGTCTTTTCGGGCGTATTGTCTAGAAACCGCGCGCTGCTCAGCGCCAGTTGCAGGGTGTTGGCAAAGAGGCGCAGGGCATCGTAAAACCGCTCCCGGATGTCTTCCGGCTCCAGAGCCAGTTGCATGGCCTCGATGTCCACCTTGTTCCCGACTTCCTTGAAAATCTCCCAGACATTAGCGTGCCTGGCCTTAAGTTGTTCGATCTCGCCGCTGACGTCGAGAATGGTATTCTCGATGTCGGCCCGGTCGAACCCTTCCTTTTCCAGGGCGGCATAGGTGTCGATGGCTTCATTCAAGGCCCCGAAGATGCCCCGGTAATCCACAACCAAGCCGTAATCCTTGCCGTCCCACAAACGGTTCACCCGGGCGATGGCCTGAAGGATGTTGTGCTCCTTGAGGTTCTTGTCCAGGTAAAGGACGCTGTTCCGGGGCGCGTCGAACCCGGTTAAAAGCTTGTCGATGACGATCAGGATTTCGGGGTCGTCATTGTGGTTGAAGGCGTTGATGATGCTTTCGAGATACTGCTTCTCGTTGCCATACCGGCGCATCATGTCGTTCCAGAACACCTGCACCTCGGGTATCTTGAATTCATCGGTGGAGGTGTTGCCCTCTCGGCTGTCGGGGGAAGACATGACCACGGCCACGGAGACTTCGTCCTGTTCCTCGAAACACCGAAGGTAGGCCAGAGCCGCCGGGCGGCTGGCAACCGCGAACTGGGCTTTCTTGCCGGTTCCCTTGCAAAACTGCTTGAAATGCTGGGCGATGTCATAAGCGACTTCGGCAATCCGCGACTCGGCGGAAAAGAGCTGCTCGGCCTGCCTGAACTTCTTTTTGAGGTCGCGTTTCTGCTCGGGAGTCAGCCCTTCGGTAATACGATCAAACCACTTGTCCAGTTCGGCATCGTCCCCGTGCAGTTCGCTCATGCGGCCTTCGTACCTGAGCGGGGCCACGGCCCGATCCTGGACAGCCTGGTTCATGGTGTACTTGTGGATGAAGCCGCCGAACTGGTCGGCCGTGCTCTTCTCTTTCTTCAGGAGTGGAGTACCCGTGAAGCCGATATAACAGGCGTTGGGGAAGACCACGCGCATCTTGGCATGGCTCTGGCCGTATTGGCTGCGATGGCTTTCGTCCACCAGCACGAAAATGTTCCGGTCCTCGTCCTTGGTGCGCTTGTTGGCCACGGTCTCGAACTTATCGATGATGGTGGTGACGATGGAGGCGCGTTCCCCGGCAATGAGCTTGAGCAGGTGTTCCCCGGTCCGGGCTTGGACCACGTCCTTGCCGCACGCCTTGAAGGTCTTGGAAATCTGGTTGTCCAGGTCGATGCGGTCGGTGACGATGACCACCTTGGGATTCTTGATGCGGGGGTCGAGCGCCAGGGCCTTGGCGAGCATGACCATGGTCAGGGACTTGCCCGATCCCGTGGTGTGCCAGATGACCCCGCCCCGGCGGCGGCTGTCGCCCTTGACGTCGGTGACCCGATCCACCGTGGCCTTGACCGCGAAATATTGCTGGTAGCGGGCGATTTTCTTGATGCGGCTGTCGTAGATGATGAAACCGTATATGAGTTCCAGGAGCCGCTCCGGGCGCAGGAGGGAATGCAGGGTCTTGTCTTGCGGCGTGGGGGTGCGATGCCCGGAAGTGAGGATACGTGTCAGGGCTTCCCGCTGTTCGTCCGTGGCCTCGGCCATGAGCCGGAACCGTTGCGCTTCGGCCAAGGGTGCGTTGACGATGGCGTCCAGGGCTTCGTTTTGGCCGTCAGCGTCCTCTTCCTTCCAGATCGACCAGAACTTCGCATCCGTGTCCGTGGTGGCGTACATGGCCCGATTCTGGCTGATTGAAAGCAATATCTGGCTGTAGATGTACAACTCCGGGATTTCCGTGACCCGCTGGTTGCGCAGGTGCTGGCTGATGCCTTCCTTGATGGCCCCGCGCTGGTCGGGCCGCTTGCACTCGATGATGGCCACGGGAATGCCGTTGACGAACAGCACGATGTCCGGCCGGCGCACGGCATCGGAATGGCGCCGCTCGAACTCGAATTCGTCGCACATGTGGTAGACGTTGTTTTCCGGGTGTTCCCAATCGATATATTTCAGGGAATGGCTTTTCACGGACCCGTCGATGGTCTGTTCCAGGCTGATGCCCAGGGTGAGCAGGTCATAGACCTGTTCGCTGGTGGCGATCAGACTGTCAAACGGCACCTGGGCGATTTCCCGAACGGCACGCGCGATATTGGCATCCGAAAACTCGTGCCTCTGCCCCTTGAAGGTGATGGAATTCATCTCCCGCAACCGGGCTTCCAACACGTCCAGCAGGACCGGCATGGACTTGCGTCCCCCACGCATGGCCAGGGCCTTGATGGGCGGAACATATTCGTAACCGAGCTGTTCCAGCAAGATCAGGGCAGGGGCGTGAGATGCGGTGTATTCCTTGAAATCGATGCTATTCATTGGTGATCTCTCAAGGTTTCGTACACAACGCGTCTATGGTTATCAAATATGCAGGGCTAAACGATTCGAACCCCCATTTTGGCGGTTCAATTTTCCCGGTGGCAAATTCCCCACACAATTCAACCAAAGGGACTTTAGACTCTACGCCTAACGCCACCTTCATTCTTTCAAAATAAGCCGTAGATTGGGATCGCGCAAAGACTTCAAAGGGCGCACTCCTGTACCCTATATATAGCAACGAAATAGGGTACCACAGATGTCCCTCTTCTCTGCCGTGAAGATAGCTATGCAGATATAAGAAAAAATCTGCCTGCATCAGATGGTAAAAGCTTAAGGACGGGCACATGTCGGCCCGACTTTTTAACATGTCGGCATGAATTGATCTCCTATTCAATTCAAGGCGGGCATTTCGCACATCATTGAGCCCCCCGAGATATGGTCGATAGCGAGTGTACGACTTCATAGGGTGTTCATTGGAGCTAAGCCGACCGACGAAATAGAAATCCTGTACCAATTCGGGAACCACTTCAAAGCGTTCTTCCTTCAAGGCAATGGCAACGGCGCATAAGAACAACTCATGAAGAAAAAATCGGTAATTGTCGGCAGCAATTTCCACCCATTGATGCCTTCCGTCATCGGGCCACTGGGTAAACGGATAAAGCCTTTCAATGAACCGACGAAGAGTCTCTCCAGCCTGCTGAGCAGGGACATATCGAATTAAGGTTGCGAAAAATTCAACCAATTCGTTTTTGGGTTCTTCCAGCATCTCGATGCTCCGCACCAAGCGATCGTCCAGTTCCCCATCACCTTCAGGCTCAACCCGAAAACGCTCAAGGTTCTCGATAACCGTATCGAAATAGTCCCTGCAGGCCCCAAGAGCATTTGCTTTCCCAGATTGAAGCGCCGTCATGGCAGCTCGTTGCTTCGAGGTACTTCCGAGAGTGATTTCTTCGTCACTAAGAATATACGCAGGCGGTTTTCCCAATTCCGGCTTTTTAAAAACCGGCTTGTTGAAGATCGCCCGTAGCAACTGTTCAAATCCCTTCTCAAACAAATCAGGGGTGGACATATCGATATAACTTCTACCAGAAAGAAATATCGGGCAGCACGCGTGGCCCTGTTCATCCCGTTCCATTATAATCGGGATATATCTTTGATCCTTGCTTGCGGGATCTGTTTGACCGTAAATCTCCGGGGTGATGATAAGCGTTTCCGTTCCAACCCCGCCTTTGCGGCTATCGGCTTTCTCCGCATAGGCTTTGTCACAGAGCATAAGGACCTTGGAAATATTAGCGTCCGCCCTCATCTGCTCCATGTATTTGTTGACGTCCGCACCTTCTACAAGGTCCCATTTATCCAGCACAACATCGACGCCCATCTCGACAAGCCGCTCCGCAAGAGCAACGACTTGTGATTCGTAATCGGGGGTTGTCCAGCTATAGGAAATAAACACTTTGGGGACGGAATTTTCGATATTGCTCATGCTTGCACCGTATTGTTATAAACGAGGCCGGGAAGGAGGCCCTCCCGGCCATTCATTCTATCGTTCTCCACAGGCCGGGTTATATTTCGCTCGAATAGCCTGTTCGATTTCTTTACGCCCGGCTTGCTGCTTGTTCGGGGTGTAGTGAGGGGCACATCCCAATATCCCCCGGCTGTGACGGCTCCAACACCCAGCACGATCGTGAGTTTCGACACGAGACTTAAGTCCTTTCGATTCTCCAACATCCAGAACTGTCCATTTCTCGGTCGCATCTTTGCGCGTCAGGATCGTATATACCCCCGAGCGGTCTTCTAGATCATCAGTCGAGGTGTATGGTCCCTCCGCTGGGTAGCCTGCAATAGTTATAGACATGTTTTTCCCTTAAACAGATGAATGAGCCGTCTTGAACTATACCGGACCATTATGTATGCTCCGCGCACGCTTATGGCGGAGGTCCGATGAACCTGCAACGGCTCGTGTTCGAGCAGGTTGACCTCAAGGGCGGTCTGATGGTTCCAGCATCAGGCCGCTTTTCTTGTGGACTTCAATCATTTCCCTTCTCCTAGCCTGCTACCCTTTGGGCGGGTATGGGTCGTTGCCGTAGCTGTTTTTTTCACGGATTCTTCCATCCTTTCCGTGAATGCTGACCTCAAGACCTTCCCGTTTCCCCTGGTCAATGGCTCGTTCCCGAGCTTCGGCCTGGGTTTCGGCTTTGAAGGAAGCGCGCTTTGCGCCGCCTTTCTTGCCTTGCCAGCCACCATCAGGATGGGGCGTGACATGCATGTCTTTACCGCTCATTCGTATCACCTCCTTTGGTGCTCATTTCCCGGTTGCCCGGATGCGAAAATTACAATTTCTTTGCCGCCCAGTATGCCGCCACCTTATCGATGATGGCATGGGCTACCTTGTCCATGTGCTTGCCTTTCGAGTAGTCCGCCGGGGCCACATAATGAACCCGGCCTTCGCTCCTCAGTTGCTCGGCAAGCTCCTTCGAAGTCTTCGGTTTATAGACAGCGATGGAGTGTCCCCCCTGCGCCTTGACAAGCCGCATACACGGGACATCCGTCGCCCCATCGCCGATGAAAATCATATTGGTGAACGGCACTTCCCGCTGATCGGACTCGATATACTGGTTGATCTTCTTGTTGTCGCAGATATCCCGAACCCCTTTGTTAATCCGAAACAGGAACTGCGTCTTGGTCGTATAGTTGACGGCAAGCCCTGGGGCCTCGGCGACGCCATGCTGGTCGTACATGAACGACGAAGCGAACACATCGGTAAATTTGTTGGCAATGCTCGTTCCCAAAAGCATTTCCCGTATGCCGGAGGAGATGATGTAATGTTGGGGAATCAGCCCTTTTTCTTTGGCGTAGTCGTCAACTCGGTCAAACCATCCCGAGACCCCGGGAAACATCTCGATTCTCTTGGCGTATTGTTTGAAGTCCTGCCGCGTGACCCTCATGTCGTTTTCTTTGGCCTTTCGAAGCATCAGATACATGTAGGCAAGAATTTCATCTGCCTGCTGATCCTTGGCGCGCCTTTTCACCTCATTCCAGAACGTTTTACTGGTCAGCTTGAGTTTCGGGATGAAGTCGTATTCCTGCATATTCCCGGGGGCAAGCGTGCCGTCGAAGTCGTAGACAAATGCAATTCTCTGTTTGCGAAAGCTCATGCGGCCCCCTTCAGAATTGTTTTTAGATTTTTTCTAGACTTCAAAATATACTCTCTCCGGTCCCCGAAGCCAAGCCTTCACGCCGCGTGCTCGCAACTATCTTTTATAGTTAATTTTAATTTGCACGCGTTATGATTTTACTCGCACTTTTCCGGTCAATAATTGCTGCATGAGGCCCTTTTTCTGTTCCTTGAGGGCGGCGAGCTGGTTGCGGTGCTCGTCTATTTCCGCGACGGCGGCATTGAGGACTTTGGCGATGGCCTCTTGTTCCCTGGGTGGTGGGCACGGGACGTTGATCTTGAAAAAATCCTTCTTGTTCAGATTCAAAAGACCGTCGGAACGGGCTCCGCTTGTGATGTACCGCTTCAATTCCCTGGCGTGGTAATCGGCGATGAAGAAATGTTCATAGAAATCGGCCGAGACTTGATCGGACTTGGGGCGGAAACTGATAAAGACGTTCGGGACGGAAATCTCGTCCTGATCGCGCAAAAGGTAGGCGCAGCCGCATTGGTATTTCTTCGAGTTGCCCTTGTTGTAGGCAAACTCGCCTTTCCGCAAATGGGTGTAGTTGGCATATTGCCGACCGGCGATGTCCTTGCCCCATTTTTCGCGCTGGGAGACAAAACCGATTCCGGCGGAAATGCTGTAGGGGGGGATATCCTTGTCCCCAACGGTATCTGCGACCGGTTCGAACAAAGTGCCCAAGGGAACTTCCTTCCACGCTTCCCCGGCAAATTCCCCGAACCGAACCTTGCCCGTCAGAAGTCGCTGCATGAGACCCGTTTTCCGTCGCTCCTTGGCCTTGATGAGGGCCTCGGCCTTCTCGATGGCGCGGTCCCAGGTGGACAAGATGGTGGCAATGGCCTTTTGTTCTTGTTCTTTGGGAAAAACGAACAAGCAGTTTCGTATATCTGCCAAGGACAGATTAGGACGCGCAGAATCTGACTGGATACCCAAAAGCATCCTAACCGTACTTGGAAGTTGGAGATACAGTGAGAAAAAGCGGACATTATAGCCTTTTTTCAATCTCAACAAACAAACGGCCTGATTGATGTTCGCAGGGACACCGTTGTTCTCATATATACAACTACGGCCAATAGAAGCTCCCACAATATTTATGAGAATATCTCCATCAGCCAAGCGACTGTTCTTCATCTTTTCGCCAAACTCGTCCGGCAAGAACTTTGGCCTAGAAATATCCAAAAAGCCGTCCCTCACATTTTCGCTTGTGACGAACAAAATCCCATTCTCTTGGTACTCGAAGCCTTGCCACTTCGGGGAGGCTCCCTTGGTAATCTTATCCGCTATCTCCACACCTTTTGCTTTCTGCCACCCTTCAGGAATCATTCCCCACCATCCTTCTTCGCCCCAAGCGCCTTCTTCTCCGCAGCCTTCACGCGCCGGGCGACCTTCGCCAGGTCCTCATCCGGCACGGGCAGTTCCTCGGGCATGGTTCCGCCCAGCTCCTTGATGGTCTGGCGGACCTTCTTGCCGACCTCGAAATGGGTCTGGTTGGCCGTTTGTTTGCCCCGGAGATTCTCTCGCCGGAGCTTCTCCTCGGTCTGCGTGGCTCGGAACAGGTTGGCAGCGAGCTCGGTGATATTTTTTTCAACCATCATTCCCCACCTTCCTTCTTTGCCTCGATCGCCTTCACCGCCTTGTCAAAGTCCGATTCGATACGCTGGGTCGCGTTGAACTTCTCGTACTCGGCACGGGCCTTGGCATCGGCCTGCTTGCGGGAGATGGAGCCGTAGCCTTCCAGCACCTTGTACTCGTTGAATTCCAGGAAACGGTTCACGCTGTCGGCAAAGGCCCTCATGGTGAACGTGGTGCGGCTTTCGATGATCCGCTCAATGTAATCGAAAAAGCTGGATACCGTCCGTTCCAGTTGCTTGATCTCGTCCTCGGCCAGATAATTCTTCCCGACCTTGGTGTCCGACAACAGAACCCGGCCATCCGGGGCGTTCTTGTAGGTTTGCAAACCCATCCTCGGCTTGTCGGCGTCGGCCCGTTGATGGATCAGCTCGCTTGAAGTCTGCCCGGTGATGGCAAAGTGAAACTTGTCCTGCACATGGGCATAAAACAGATGCGCTTCCTCGGAATTCTTGTCGTAATCCTCGCTGCACTCGGCAAAGATGTCGGTGATCTGTTGGTAAATGCGCCGCTCGCTGGCCCGGATCGACCGGACCCGCTCCAACAATTCCCGGAAATAGTCCTTGCCGAAATAGCGGCCATTCTTGAGCCGCTCGTCGTCCAGCACGAACCCCTTGACGATGAACTCCCTGAGCCGTTCGGTGGCCCAGATACGGAACTGGGTGGCCTTGGACGAGTTCACCCGGTAACCGACGGAGATGATGGCATCCAAATTGTAGTATTTTGTCTTGTAATTCTTGCCGTCTGCGGCAGTTGTTTCCAAAACGGAAACAACTGAATCCTCGGCCAATTCTCCGCTTTCAAATATGTTGGCAAGATGCTTGGAAACGGCCGGGACACCGACTCCGAATAGCTCGGCGATCCGCTTTTGCGGCAGCCAGATATTCTCGTTGTGCAGGAAGACCTCAACGGCCACCTTGCCGCCCGGGGCGGTATACAGCAGGAATTCCGTGGTCTGATCCATGGGGGTCAGGCTTTTTTCACTCATCGCAGCACCCCCAGCTCTTCCAGGTATCCGGCCATTTCCTTGCGGACTTCGACCAACTCCTTTTCCAGTTCCTCGATTTCGCCCTGCACCTTGGCGATGTCCACTTCTTCCTCTTCCTCGAAGGTGTCCACATAGCGGGGGATGTTCAGGTTGAAATCGTTCTCCTTGAGTTCATCGAACCCGGCCACATAGGCGTACTTGTCCACGAACTCGCGGGCCTTGTACGTGTCCACGATCTTCCGGACATTCTCGGGACGCAGCTTGTTCTGATTCTTGGCGTCGGCGTATTCCCGGCTGGCGTCGATGAACAGGACATCCTTGTCGGGCCGGTTGCGCTTGAACACCAAGATGGCCGCCGGGATGCCCGTGCCAAAGAACAGGTTCGCGGGCAGGCCGATGACCGCGTCCAGAAGGTTTTCCTCGATGAGTTGCTGCCGGATCTTGCCTTCCGCGCCACCCCGGAAAAGAACACCGTGCGGCACGACCACGCCGACCCGCCCGGATTCCAGAGTGGTGGTCTCGATCATGTGCGAGATGAAAGCGTAATCCGCCTTGGACTTGGGCGGCAGGCCGCGGTGGAACCGATTATGCGGATCGCTCTGGGCCGACTTGTAGCCCCACTTGTCGAGGGAGAAGGGCGGATTGGCCACGACCACCTCGAACTTCATGGTGGTGTCGTCCTCGATCAGCTTGGGTTCACGCAGGGTGTCGCCCCATTCGACCCTGGCCCGGTCCATGCCGTGCAGAAACATGTTCATCTTGGCGAGCGCCCAGGTCTCTCCGTTGATCTCCTGCCCGTACAGGGAAAAATCCTCGGACGTCCAGCGAACCCGATTGCCGCACTTGATGAGCAACGAGCCCGAACCGCAGGCGGGATCGCAGATGCGCTCGCCCGGCTGGGGGGCGACCAGTTCCGCGATCAGCTCCGAGACCTCCGGCGGCGTGTAGAATTCCCCGGCCTTCTTGCCCGCGCCGGCGGCGAAGTTGGCGATGAGGTATTCATAGGCATTGCCGATGACATCCAGGTTGCCCACCCGCGACGGGCGCAGGTCCAGGCGAGGATCATTGAGGTCCTCCAGAAACTTCTTCAGACGACGGTTACGGTCCTTGGTCTTGCCGAGATTCGCCTCGGAATTGTAATCGATATTGCGGAAGACACCCTGCAACTTGGCACGGTTCGCGTCTTCAATCTTCTCAAAGGTGGTGTTGATGACCTCGCCCACATTGGTGGCGTTGCGCTGGTCGTAAAGGTCATAGAAGGTGCACCCTTCCGGCATGACGAAACGCTCCCTGGCCAGACGGCGTCCGATGCGCTCCTTGTCACCCTTGAACTGCTGGCTCAACTCGTCATACCGCTCCCGGTAAACGTCCGAGAGATACTTCACGAAAAGCATCGCCAGGATATAATCCTTGTACTGGCTGGCGTTGAGGATTCCCCGGAAGGTGTCGCACGCCTTGAAAAGGATATCATTGATCTCTTTCTGGTTCACTTTGGTGGTGGTCATATATTCTCCGTTATTTTTTCTCTTGCGATGCGGCGTCCAATATCTCGGACAACAACAATTCCCGTTGCTCCACGATCCGTTCCGTCAAAATTTTTTCTTGCAAACCACACTGGTAGACCTTGGCTATCAGCGCTTGCCTTTCGAGAGACGGCACCGGAACCGGAAGCGCCTCCAACGTCTTTCGGGTGATATGCGGCAAGGCCGTCCCGGCCGCGCACTGCCCATAATATCGCTGGGCCTGCTTGCCGTTCAGGAACCAGGCCAGATAATCCGGGCGAACCAACGCGG
The DNA here is from genome assembly GCF_000189295.2 of Pseudodesulfovibrio mercurii. Classification (NCBI taxonomy): domain Bacteria; kingdom Pseudomonadati; phylum Thermodesulfobacteriota; class Desulfovibrionia; order Desulfovibrionales; family Desulfovibrionaceae; genus Pseudodesulfovibrio; species Pseudodesulfovibrio mercurii. Next base: position 2,454,809 of record NC_016803.1, read on the forward strand.
GGTTGGCCTTGATAATGAAAAAATGCGGTGCGGCCACGGCTTTTTCAAGCGGCTTGTCGACCAGCGCTCCGAAAAAACGCATCCCGCGGTTTACGAAAAGGATATCCCCTTCCTCCAGAAATGTCGGGCGGCGGCGCCCAGTCGGTACGACTTTGGGCAACCGCTTCTCGTTCACGCCCAGAACAGGGTCCACATTCTTGAGCTGGACCACGGATATCGTACCTTCCGGATCGTGTTCAATCCTGCCCCGGAACGGATGCCCGGCGAACAATTTCGCCACGCGCTTCAAGGGAGCCGATTGGCATTTTGAATGCACCAAGCTTTTTGTTTTTTCTCGAATCATGTGTTTCGATATAAGCAAGCGGGACCAGCTCGTCAAGTGCAGTTTGCATTTTGATGCAAAAAATATTTTGGATACACTTTGGGGTACTGATCGCCGCCCCCATATCCCAGTTTGAAGCGTTAACCTATTGGCCGTTTTGCCGCGCAACAGCACTGGGGCTCCCAACATCTCTGGACTTGTTTTCCACCCCAGAAATATTTCTAACCTCTTGCCGCCCCCTCCCTAGTGAACGACCTTTTCACTTGGGCAACGCTCTTTCCATTTTCAACTTGCACAGTCGCAAAGACTAACATATATATTAGTCAAAACGATTTAAGCTAATATTCATGTTAGCAAGCGAGGTGCGCATGGGAAATACATCGCTCGCAAGCAAGGCGTTGTCCCCCGATGCTGCGGAGACGTTGAAACAACTGGGTGCGAACATCAAGGAAGCACGTGTGCGTCGAGGGATGACGCAGGTCGAGCTGGCCACACGGGCATCGACCAGTCATGCCGCCCTGGGGCGGCTTGAACGCGGCGAACCGTCGGTGGGCATCGGCATCCTGGTGCAGGTCCTAGACGTGCTGGGGCTGGCCGCAGGGCTTGGCCAAGTGGCCGATCCGGACATGGACGACGTCGGGAAGTCTCTCCAACAGTTGAAAAGCCCAAAGCGAGTCCGCACCAAGAAGCGTGACGACCTTGATTTCTAGGAGGCCGCATGCCCACGGACAAAACCTACGTCTATATCCATCTTGGCGGCGAATTCGTCCCGGCGGGACTGCTGACCATGCACCAGGACGGCCGGGAGGTGGTCTCCGCCTTCGCCTATGGTCGGCGTTACCTGGAACGAAGGGATGCCGCACCCGTTGATCCGCTTCAGTTGCCGCTGGGGCAGGCCGAATATCATGCCGGAGGCATGTTCCGGGCCTTCCAGGACGCCAGCCCGGACGGATGGGGCCGCCACCTACTGGATCGGGCTGCGGAACGGGACGGGGTTGTCCCCTCGGAATTCGACTATCTGACTGTCCTGAACCAGGAGGACCGCATCGGCGCGCTCGCTTTCGGGCCGGATCTGAATGGCCCGCGACCGGCGACGCCTGTCTGGCGGCCCGAGGAAATCCCCGGCGACCGCCTTGACCTGGCCGCCATGCTCCGGGACGTGGATGCGGTCCTCAATCACGAGGCCTTGCCCGCCGACCAACGGCGCTTTCTGATTCGCGGCTCGTCCGTAGGCGGCGCACAGCCCAAGGCGGCCGTGGAGTACGAGGGCAGGTCCTGGATCGCCAAATTCTCGCGGGAGCTGGAACAGTGGCCAACCTGCCGCATCGAGTTGGCGGCCATGCGGCTGGCCGCGAAATGCGGCATCCGGGTTCCCGAATGCCTGGTGGTGGACGTGGGCGGACGGGATGTATTCCTGGCCGCCCGGTTCGACCGGGGCGGAAACCCGCCCATGCGCCATCACTTCCTGTCAGCCATGACGCTCACCGGGGCCGACGACATGGCGAACGGAACCTACGGCGACATCGCCTTGGCCTTGCGCCGTTTCGGGGTGGCGGGCCACCTCAAGGCCGACCTTGAGGAGCTGTTCCGCCGCATGGTCTTCAACATCCTGTGCAACAACTGGGACGACCACCTCAAGAACCACGGCTTCCTCTACGACACCGCAAGCGGCAAATGGCGGCTCTCACCCGCCTACGACATCGTGCCGCAACCCCAGCGCGACGGCGACGACGCCAGCCGCCTGACCCTGGGCATCGGCAAACAGGGCCGGGTTGCTACGCTCGACAACGCGTTGTCACGATGTGCTGATTTCGATCTCGATTTGCCCAAGGCCCGGGAAATCGCCCTGGGCATGGCCGTATTGGTGCGCGAAAACTGGCAGGGAGAGAATGAGCGGGCAGGCGTGCCGGAAGCGAAAATACGGTTGATCGAGGAGGCGTACCGGGTTGCCCTTTTGGAAGGGGGATAATTCAGCCCTTCGCTTTTCTCGAACCAACAACGTGATCACGCCATTCCTCGGGGACTCAAGCGCCTCGCACGTAAACAAGTCGTTCCCGTCTCGGCCCGGGCAAAATCAATTTGAATACTTGATGCTGTAATCGTTCAGCATCCTGGCAAGCCGGGGAAAGTTCTCTTTTTTCCATTCCATGCACAAAAAGTATTTCCCCAAGGCGTCCTTATAATACCGCCGCCGTCCGTTGGCATCAAAAACCTTGAAGGGATCTGTCGTCAAAACCGGATGCCCCAAACCCAATACTTTTCGACAAAAGGCATGGTCCTGCAAAAGGCCAATATCCTTAGGTGAAAGTTTTTGAACCAATATGCCCATGACAAGAAACAAATAATCTTTACTTGTTTCATTGCCCAAGGCCGTTGGCAACTTTGTTCCCTTTATCTCAACAAAAGATTTTATTCTGCCTTTTCTGTAAATAGCGTGATTGACCTTGGAAACAGTTTCTTCATCTTCATTATCATACTTCCCATGGCATTCTTTACACAAAAATGCACATGTTTCTGATATCGGATAATGTGACACCTCTATCAGATGAACCATTTCTTCTATTTCGATAGAATATTCGGAACCTACTTTTTCAGAACGCTCCAAACATTCTTTTATGATATCATTTCTTTTTCTGGTCATTAGATGAGCGGATTGCAACGATCTTTTTTTCCCGCAACAATCACAAACGGCATTTTTCTTATATTGCCGGGTAGTTTCCTTGATATTATTGCGTACCTTGGGACCCAAGAAACACACGAAGTCGTCATGAGAAATGGTGCAGGTGGCCATGTTAACCTCTTTTCTTTTATATTACAATAGCATAAAGAGCAGGTGTCGTCAACAAATATTTGAAAGTCGATGGCCACGGCTGAGATTGCCGGGGAGACCCATTTCCACGTGGCTCGTCCGTGGCTCCATACGTGTCAAACGTGCTTTTCGTGGCGTTGGTGGCGTTTGCAACTGGCTGAAATCACGTAGGTAAGCGGCCTCCCGTGGTTTTCAATATACCCTCTCACGCCGGCAGCAGGGGTTCAAACCCCCTTGGGGACGCCACCGACAAAACAACGGGTTACAGCGGAAGCTGTAACCCGTTTTTTGTTTTGGCCGCTCGCCGTTTTCCCGGCCCGTTCTACTTCTTTTGCGGCAGGAAGGCCCGCCAGCTTTTCTTGAAGGTCTCGCGGTTGAGGGGCTGGTCGTTGAACACGAACTGCGAATAAAACCAGCCGATGAGGATCAGGCAGACGCCGAGGCCGAGGAAGGAGAAGGCGCGCAGCAGGCCCGTCAACTCCGAGGCGTCGTACAGGAAGATCTTCACCACCGAGGGGGCCATGAGGCACAGGGAGGCCAGCCGGAGCATGCGGTTGCCCCGGATGGTCCCGATGATGAGAAATGCCATGGCGAGGACGATCCAGGCGACCGAATAGGTGAATATCTCCAGGTCCGTGGTCGCCCCCAGGCCGAGCCCCACGGGGTGATAGACCTGGCGGACCTCCAGGGTGACCAGCAGGAACAGGAGAACCAGGCAGAAGACCCGGGAGCCGGTGCCGATGAACCGGATGCCCAGGGGGCTGAGAAGCCGGGCGAGCAGGCTCAGCCAGACGATGGGCGGGATGTATTCCGCAAGGAGCAGGTTGAAGACCGGGACGCTCCCGACCGAAATGCCGCGCAGCCAGGGGTTGAGCGCCACGTCCAGGCAGGCGACCCGCCAGACGGCCAGGGCGGCCAGCCCCAGGGCGACCCAGTTGAGGGAATGGTCCTCGCTGCGCCGGGCAAGGTGGAACCCGGCAAAGGCCGCGACGAACAGGCCGTTGGTGACCAGCCCGTTCTCGATGAGGGACGACAGGCCTTGCGGGATGCCGCCCGAGGCCAGAGCCCTGACCAGGACGGCCAAACTCAGGGCCAGCAGGATGCCGGCCGCGCCCTCCAGCCCTCTCCGGGAAAGCCGGGGCAGGTCGCGGACGAGCACGAGCGCGCCGATGACGAGGACGCACGGCAGCAGCAGGGAGAAGGTGGCGGTTTCGAGCCAGTAGGGACGGGAAAAGGCGTGCAGCGTCGCGCCGAACAGGGTGATCGTCCACGGGAGTATGCCGAGGCTCACGGTCTTGTACGCGAGCGCGGCCAGGGGCAGCAGCGGGAGATGGCCATAGGCCTCTTCCCGCGTCCACCGCCACAGCAGGGCTGCGGCCGCGATCAGGGCCGCGTACCCCAACGCCTCGTAATGGGACGACAGGCCGTAGGCCACGGCCCAGAGAAACCCGAAGCCGCCCACCCAGGCAAAGGCGCGGGCCGCGTTGCGTGTGGCCGGATCGTCCCGCAGCCGTCCCACCCGTGGGGCCATGCCCAGGGCGACCGCGCCCAGGGCCGAGGCCGCCGCCGACCAGAAGGCCACCGGCATGAGCCGACCGAAATCCCGGTGGAAGAGATAGAATGCCGCCACGCCCGCACCGAGGACCAGGGGCGTCCATTTGCCGGGGGTCTCGGATTGCATCAACAGCAGGATGCCGCCCAGGCAGAAGACCCCGGCATAGGCCGCCAGCCACAGATGGTAGGGCGAAGGCGCCGAGGGCAGGGCCTCGGCTCCCACCACGGCCAGAAAGACGGCCGCCATGTAGGCCGCCGGAAGATAGGTCCGCTCCTGGAACCAACACAGGACCATGATCCCGGCGGCCAGGACGAGCAGGAAGATCAGGTTGACGGCGTTGCCGGAATAGAGATGGCCCATGCCCGAGGACAGGACCACGGCAAAGGCCACGGAGGCGATGCTGAGCAGGCTCCAGCGGTTGGACGGCAGGAACTTGTCGTCCGGGACCTCGGCGTCGGAGCGCTGCCACAGGAGCCGGACGATGAGGCCCGCGTCGAGCAGGATGAATCCCAGAAGCACGCTCTGGTCCATCGGGGAGATCACCCGGACCAGCCAATAGCCGAGCCACAGGGCCACCAGGACGTTGGACAGGACGGCGGTCAGGAAAAAGCCCTTGCGGCGGCAGATGAACAGGAGGCCGCCGTGCAGCAGGATGAGATAGCCGAAGAAGACCACGGGGGACGGCGAGGCCCGGCCCACGAGCAGGGGGGCCGCGAAACCGCCCGCCATGCCGAGCAGGGCGATGGGTTCGCCCATGAGCAGGGATTCGAGCACGGCCCCGGCGGTGACCGCGGCCAGGCCCAGGAAGCCGAGCCACAGCGGGATGAGGCCGTAGAGCACGGAGGCGGCATAGAGCGTGCCGTACAGGATGGCCAGCCCGGCACCGGCCAGGGACATGGCCATGCGCTCGCGGTCCACCACGCCTTCGCGGTGGTACAGGTTGAGTCCGGCCGCCTGGAGCGCCGCGCCGAACACTCCGCCCAGGATGCACCGGCCCAGGGGGCCGAGCAGCCCCTGCTCGATGGAATACTTGACGAGAAAGATTCCGGCCAGGATCAGGGCGGCCCCGCCCAGCCAGACCGGCAGCCGGGCGCCCAGCCGCCACTCCATGCCGCGCGCCGGGGTGGCGTCTTCCGGCACCTCGCCGCCAACGGGCGCGGGCTCGACGGGCGTGGGCTCGAAAGGCGAGGTCGCGGGTTCGGCCGCCCGGCGGGCCATGGCTTCGCCGCCCGCTCCGGCTTGGGGCTCGGGCACGGGCGCAACCAGGGGCTCCGGTTTCGGCTCAGGCACGGGCACGGCCTGGGGCTCCGGCTCGGGCGCGGGCGTCCAGGCGGGGGAGGCCTCATAGGTGAAGTCGGCCGCTGGTTTCCGGGCAGGTTCGACCGGGGTCTCGTCCGGGGCCTCGTCCGGCTCGGGCGCGGGCGGGCGCTCCCCGTCCCGCCGGGCGGCGGCGAGCCGGGACAGTTCCTTTTCCAGGGACCCCAGCCGGGTGACCAGCGCCTCCATGCGGGCCGACTGCCCCTTGACCTTGACCAGACAATAAATGGGAAGAACGATGGAAACCGCCACCCAACCGAGACCGATAAGCAAGAGCATCTCCAAGGAACGCCTCCCGGCAAGCCATATACGCAGCATCCGTTATCTAGCAAAAACAAGAAGCTACAGCAACCTTTCAGGATGACGGGATAAACCAACGGCGCCCCTGCCGCTGAAAGGACCTTTACAAGCCGTCGGGTTCGATGTTTGTATCCCCCCGGCCCATTCTCCTTCCTTGGTCGTTCGCCAGGCCGTTCGCGCCGCCCGCTGAAGCTTCAAGAAGAGAACCGTTGACAATCCCCAGCCGCGCGGAGCCCGACAGGCCCTTGCGGCGTTCATGAATTTGGAGAACCATCGCAAATGGACGAGAACACGGAGACCATGCGCCCGGGCGACGGACCGGCGGACCGGGACGACGCCCGGCCCCGGCAAGAGCGTCACGGGCGTTTCCTCATGATCCTGGCCTTTTTCGCGCTGTCCGTGAACATGCGGGCGGCCATCACCTCCCTGCCGCCCATCATCCAGGAGCTGCGGGCCCTGTTCGACATCTCCGGCGGCTTCGCCGGATTCCTGACCTCCATCCCCGTGCTCTGCTTCGGCCTGCTGACCCCGCTCGTGGGCTATTGCATGAAGGGCATCCGGCTTGAGACCTCCGTCTTCGCCACGCTCATGGGGCTTGTGCTGGGGTCGGTGCTGCGTTCCACAGGGGGCATCGGACTGGCCGTGGCCGGGACGGTGGTCATCGGCGTGTCCCTGACCATGGGCAACATCGCGGCCCTGCTGGTCATCGGCCGGGAATTTCCGCAGCGCATCGGCGCCATGACCGGGCTCTACGTCTGCGGCATGTCCTGCGGCTCCATGGGCACCATGGCCCTGACCGCGCCCCTGTCGCACGGCCTGGGCTGGCGATACGCCCTCGCCTTTCCGGCCGCCCTCGCCCTGGTCGGCCTCGGGCTCTGGCTGGCGGTCGTCGTGGAGCGCCGCAAGGCCGCCTGGACCGACCCCCGGGCCGCCGGGGACACCCCGGCGCAAAAGACCGGACCGGGTGCGTCGCCCGCCCCGTCGGCATCGGTCCTGCGCCGCCCCCTGGTCTGGCTCCTGTCCTCGTCCTTCGCCGCGCACACCTTCCTGTTCTACGGCCTCACGGCCTGGCTTCCCGTGTACCTGGAACAGACCCTGTCCATGACGGACGCCCGGGCCGGGCTGGTCGCGTCCCTGTTCCAGCTGCTGGGCCTGCTGGGCTCCTTCGGCCTCCCGCTGCTGGCCGGGACCCAGCGGTTCGCCGACAGGGGGCTGTTTCTGGTGGTGACCCTGGCCTGGCTGCTCACGGCGGCCGGGTTCTGGCTCGCGCCCGCCTGGTGGGTGGTCTGGGTCCTTTGCGGCGGGGTTTCCTCGGGGGGCGGCTTCACCGTGATCTTCAGCATGATCATGAACCACGCCAAGGACCTGAACGAGAACAGGAGCATGTCCACCGTGGTCCAGACGGCGGGCTACATCGTGGCCGCGGCCAGCCCCTTTGCCGTGGGACACCTGCGCGAGGTTTCGGGCGGCTGGCAAAGCGGCATGATCCTGCTCGTCTGCGCCTCGGTGATCATGATCCTGTGCGGCCTGGCGGCCACCCGGCCGAAGAACGCCTGACCGCGCCCGGCCGGGGAAGCCCGCCGGGACCGACGAAAAGGCCCCCGCACGGCGTTCCGTGCGGGGGCTTTCGCGTTTCCGGGCCGGGCAAGGCCGGGCTATTCGGTCATGTGCAGGTACTGCTGCCGGAGGTCGGCCATCTCGCCCTTGAGGATCATCTGGTCCATCATGAAATCGACCGTGTCCTGCAACCGCTCGGCCGAGGCGGGCATGAGGTAGCCCAGCTCGGCGCGGGTGAAGGGGGCGTCGGCCAGGGGGGCGGACAGGTTGGCGTCGGTGGCCGCGTAGTACAGGGCCTCCACGCTGTCGGTGATCATCACGTCCACCTTCTTGACGGCCACGGCCGGGGGAATGGCCAGGTTGGACTCGAACATGACCACCTCGGCGTTCCTGATGTTGGCCTTGACGAACTTCTCGTTGGTCCCGCCGGGGTTCACGCCGATGCGCACGCCCTTGACGTCCACGTCGGCCAGGGACTTGAACCGGGCCACGTTGTCCCGGTTCACCAGGATGGTCTTGCCGAACATGACGTAGCCCTGGGAGAAGCGGGCCTCCTTCTGCCGGGCGATAGTCCGGGTGATGCCGCTCATGCCGATGTCGTACTTGTCGGCCTTGAGGTCGGCCATGAGGGTCTTCCAGGTGGTCTTGACCAGTTCGAGCTTCAGGCCGAGCCGGTCGGCGAAGCTCTGGGCCACGGCGATGTCGAAACCCTCGTAGGTGCCGTTGTTGTCAAAGGAAAAGGGTTTGTAGTCCCCGGTGGTGCCGACGCGCAGCGTGCCGCTGGCGACGATGTCGTCGAAGCTGCGGGCCTGGCTGTTGGAAACGGTGCAAAGCAGCATGAAACACACCAGTAAAGCGCCAAATGTTTTGGTCATGGGAGCACTCTCCTCCATGGATTGAAGCGAACCGTCGGGGCCGCCGCTCCCCCTTGCCGGGGCGCGCGCGGCGGGGCATGTCACTGCCTACGCCATTTCCCGCCCACTGGCAAAAAATAGATGCGTTTTGCCGGGTGCCCGAACGCGCCGGGTCAGGCGGTCTCGAGCCCCATCAGCTTCCTGCCCCTGTCGCGGATGCGCGAATAGACGAGGTCGAACAGCTTGGCCAGGATGAAGGCCACGACCACGATCAGGGCCACCTTGAGGTAGGGGTTCAGGTCCAGGGGCCGGATCACGTGGAGGACCTTGAAGTGGATGGCGTAGACCGGCAGCGACAGGAGGGACAGCCCCTTGGCCGCGGCCGCCAGGGGGGCGTCGGCGGACAGCCGGTTGGCGAGCAGGGTCGCATAAAACAGGGCCAGGACGGTCAGCAGGTTCACGTGCATGGCCAGCAGGCGGACCAGGTCCACGGACGACCGGCCCAGGGCGTGGTGGACCGCCATGCACAGGACGAACAGGGCGGCCCCGGCCGCGCAGGCCGCCGCGCCGGGCGCGCGGAACCGGCCGCGCTGCATGAGCCGGGCCACGAGCATGCCGGACACGAAGTTCATCCAGGCCGAGACCGGGAAAAAGGCCTGGGCGGGCGAGGTGCCGGGATTCAGCGGCACGGCGTGCAGGGCGAGGAGCACGCAGGGCACGGTCATCAGCCCGGCCAGCAGCCAGCCCAGGGCGCGGAACGACAGCCGCTGCAGGGGCCAGAAGACCAGGTAGAGGACCACGAGGTTGGTGAAGAAGTTGCCCTTCTGCGCGAGGCTGTGCGGAATGAGCAGGTTGTACAGGATGTCCCAGGTCTTGGCCGGGTTCAGCTCCACCAGGGCGAAGAGGATGACGATGGGCAGGAGCAGGTTGAAGAAGCGCTTCTTGAGCCAGGTCAGGTAGGACAGGTTGACGGAGCGGCTCAGGGACAGCCCCACGGCGGAGACGAAATAGAACAGCGAATTGCCGAGGTAGCCGCCCATGGCCATGGACGCGCGCGGATAGACCTCGCCCATGTGGGCGTTGACGATGAGCAGGATGGCGACCAGCCGCAGCAGATAGAGATTGACGTATTCCACCTTGGCGGGTCGGGTCGAGGAATCCATGATCGCTCCGGAACGCTTTGGGTTGCTGCCGGGCGGCGCCTTGCGCCGGACACCCCCCGCCCGTCATCGCCGCCTGGCCGGGCGGCAACGGGTCCGCGCGGGGAGCCCCGCCAGGTTCTCAAAGGGAACAAGCTTGTTAGGGGTCACACCTTCGCCCCAGACATAGTCGTTTTCCGCAACATTGGAAAGCGAATATTGCCGTCTGCCCGTGCCTGCGCCCCCCGGCCGGTCAGTGCAGGGAGCTGATCATCCGGCGCAGCCGGTGGTGGGCGAACCAGAAGAAGAAGGTGCCGATGGAGGCCATGCCCAGGAAGTCGGGCCAGATGACCGAGGGGCCGGCGCCCCGGAAGAGGATGGCCTGGGCCAGGGAGACGTAGTGGGTGGTCGGGGCCAGGGACATGATCCACTGGATGGCCTGGGGCATGCTCTCGCGCGGGGTGGTGCCGCCGGACAGGATCTCCAGGGGCAGGAGGACCAGGATGGCCAGCAGGCCGAACTGGGGCATAGTCCGGGCCAGGGTGGCCATGTAGATGCCGATGGAGGCCGCGGCGAACAGGTAGAGCAGGGTGCAGCAGGCGAAGAGCAGGGTCGAGCCGTTCAGGGTCACGCCGAGCACGCCCTGGACCATGACGTGCAGGGACAGGGACGAGACCACCAGGACCACCAAGCCCATGGACCAGACCTTGGAGATCATGATCTCCAGCGGGGTCACGGGCATGACCAGGAGGTGCTCGATGGTCCCGTGCTCGTTCTCGCGGATGAGCGCCGCCCCGGTCAGCAGGATGCCCAGCAGGGTGATGTTGTTGACGATGGAGTTGATGGCCGCGAACCAGAACTGGCTGACGTTGGGATTGAAGAAGACCCGGATGTTCAGACCGATGGGCGAGGCCGCCGAGGACTGGTGGCGCTGCGCGTAGGCCCGGATCTCCCCGTCCACGATGTTCTGCAGGTAGCTGGTCCCGGTCTGGGCCTGGGACAGCCGCGTGGCGTCCACGTTGAGTTGCAGGTCCGGGGCGCGCCCGGCCATGACGTCGCGCTGGAAGTCGGGCGGGATGTCCAGGACGAAGGTGTATTGCCCGGAGTCCATGCCCTTGTCCATCTCGGCCAGGTCGATGCGCTCGGGGGGCATGAACTGCGGCGGGTGCAGGGCGGCGATGATCCGGGAGGACAGCTGGGAACGGTCCTCGTCCACCACGGCCACGGTGGCCCGGTTCAGGGACTCGGGCTTGGCCCTGGCGTCGGCGTAGACCGTGCCCGTGAACATGAACAGGATCAGGAAGAGCATGGCCTTGTCGTAGAGCAGGCTGCGGAACTCCTTGATCCCCAGGGAGAAGATGTTGGACAGGCTGCCCAGGAACGCGCTTCCCATGGCTAGGCCCCCTGCTTTCTGAGCATGAGCACGCTCAGGATGGTGGTCACGGGGATGGCCGCCAGCAGCGGCCAGAAGAATCCGGCGAGGCTGGCCAGCCCCAGCCCCTTGGAAAAGGTCCCCTCGCTGATGAGCAGGTAGTAGGTGGTCGGGTACAGGGAGCCGATGATCCGGCCCGTGCCCTCCAGGGTGGAGACCGGGTCGATGAGCCCGGAGAACTGGATGGCCGGGAGCAGGGTGAAGATGGCCGTGCCCGCGATGGCCGCCACCTGGCTGGAGGTCAGGGTGGAGGCGAGCAGCCCCAGGCCGGTGGTGGCCACCACGTAGACCAGCGCGCCCGCCGCCAGGGCGGGCAGGCTGCCGGTGAAGGGCACCCGGAACAGGAACACGGCCATGAGGAACAGGAACGCGAAGTTGATCAGCGAGAGCGCGATGTAGGGCAGCTGCTTGCCCACCAGGAACTCGAACTTGGTCACCGGCGTGGTGTAGACGTTGAGAATGGAGCCCATTTCCTTCTCGCGGACCACGCCCAGCGCGGTGAGCATGGCCGGGATGAAGACCAGGAGCAGGGGGATGACCTTGGGGACCATGGCGATGATGCTCTTCATCTCCGGGTTGTAGCGGTAGCGCACGGGCATGCCGTAGAGGGAGCCCGATCCGCCCGTCCGGGCGGCCAGCCGGGACAGGGCCTGGTTGTGCACGCCCTGGACGTAGCCCCGGGCGATCTCGGCCCGGCTGGGCATGGCCCCGTCGATCCAGGCCCCGACCTCGGGCGCGTCGCCCCGGTCCAGGTCCCGGCCGAAGTCCGGCGGGGTCTGGATGACCACGGACAGTTCGCCCGCGACCATGCGCCGGTCCATGTCGGACGGACTCGAAACCGGCGGCCGGACCGAGAAATAGCGCGACCCCTCGTACTCCAGGATGTAGCTCTGGCTGGCCGTGGTCTGGTCCTGGTCCAGGGCGGCGAAGGACAGGTTGTTCACGTCCAGGTTGACCCCGTAGCCGATGACCAGCATGAGCAGGAGCGTGCCGAACAGGGCCATGCCCAGCCGGATGGGATCGCGCTTGAGCTCCATGGACTCGCGGATGGTGAAGCTGAACAGCCGGGCCGGGCTGAACCGGGGATGGGCCACCCCGCGCCCGGCCCGCTCTCCGGCGGCGAAGGTCCCCTGCCCGGCCGGGGCTTCGCCGGTCTCGCCCGAGGCGTCCTCGAGGTAGCCGATGAAGGCCTCCTCCAGGGTGGCGGCCCCCCGCTTCTCCTTAAGGGCGCGCGGGGTGTCCGTGTCCAGGATGCGGCCCGCGTGCATCAGGGCGACGCGGTCGCAGCGCAGGGCCTCGTTCATGAAATGGGTGGAGATGAAGATGGTCACCCCGTCCTGGCGCGACAGGTCGATGATCAGCTCCCAGAAGCGGTCGCGGGCCACGGGGTCCACGCCCGAGGTGGGCTCGTCCAGGATGAGCACGTCGGGCCGGTGGATCACGGCCACGGCCAGTTGCAGCCGCTGCCGGATGCCCAGCGGCAGGTCGTCGGGCCGGTCGTCGGCGAAGCGCTTGAGGCCGAAGCGCTCCTCGAGCCGTTCGATGCGTTCGCGGGCCAGGTCCGGGGTGAGGTGGAAGAGTTTGGCGTGGAGCTCCAGGTTGCGGCGCACGGTCAGCTCGCCGTACAGGGAAAAGGCCTGGGACATGTACCCCACGCGCCGCCGGGTGGCCATGTTCCGGGCGTCCAGTTTGCGGCCCAGGAGTCGGGCCTCGCCCCGTGTCGGTTCGAGCAGGCCGGTGAGCATCTTCATGGTCGTGGACTTGCCGCACCCGTTGGAGCCGATGAAGCCGAATATCTCGCCCCGGTCCACGGACAGGTTGACGTCGTCCACGGCGGTGAAACTGCCGAAGCGCATGGTCAGCCCCTCGGCCTCGATGACCGTGTCGCCCTTGTGCAGGGGCGGGATGGTCAGTTCGTGGTGGCCGCGCCTGCGGTCCTCGGGCAGCAGGGCCAGGAAGGCCCCCTCCAGGGAGCTCGCCCCGGTGCGCTCGCGCAGCTCGGCCGGGCTGCCCTCGGCCAGCTTTTTGCCGTCGTCCACGGCCACCAGCCAGTCGAAGCGCTCGGCCTCCTCCATGTAGGCGGTGGCGATGAGCACGCTCATGGACGGCCGCCCGGACCGGATGCGCTCGATGAGCTCCCAGAACTGGCGGCGCGAGAGCGGGTCCACGCCGGTGGTGGGCTCGTCCAGGATGAGCAGGTCCGGGTCGTGGACCAGGGCGCAGCACAGGCTGAGCTTCTGCTTCATGCCGCCGGACAGCTTGCGCGCGGGCCGGTCCGCGAAGTCGCTCATGCCGGTGCTGCGGAGCAGGTCCCGGATGCGCCGGTCGCGCTCGGACCGGGACTGGCCGAACAACCGGCCGAAAAAGTCGATGTTCTCGCGTACGGACAGGGTCGGGTACAGGTTTTTGCCCAACCCCTGGGGCATATAGGCGATGCGAGGGAAGAGGCGTTCGCGGTGGCGCTTGTCGCGCATGTCCCCGCCCAGGACCATGACCTCGCCGGCCTGTATCCTGCGCGCCCCGGCCATGAGCCCGAGCCAGGTGGACTTGCCCACCCCGTCCGGGCCGATGAAGCCGACCATCCTCCCGGCGGGCAGCTCCAGGGAGACGTCGGCCGCGGCCAGGGTGCGGCCGTAGCGGTGGGTCACGCCGGTCAGCCGGACCACGGGGTCCGGCCGGGAGGGCGTCTCCGGTTCCGGGATCACTTCTTCTCCTCCGGGAGATGCACGGCCAGCCGGTCGGGCCAGGCCTTGGTCTGGTCCAGGCGGACGTAGGCCACGCCGGGCAGGCCGGTCTTGACGTACCGGGCGTAGCGCCGGAGCAGCTCGGGCTCGATGCGCGCCTTGATGCGGAACATGAGCTTCTGGCGCTCGTCGCTGGTCTCCACGCTCTTGGGCGTGAACTGGGCCACGCTGGCCACGAACGAGATATTGGCCGGGATGACGTACTCCGGCGCGGCGTCCAGGACCACGCGGGCCTCGCCGCCCATGGCGGTCCGCCCCGCCTGGACCTCGGGCAGGAAGAAGGTCATGTACACGTCGCTCAGGTCCACCAGGCTGACCACCTTGCCGCCCGCCGCGACCACCTCGCCGGGCTCGACCACGCGGTACTGGACCCGGCCCGGCTTGGGCGCGCGCAGCACGCCGTCCTCGAGGACCTGCTTCAGCCGGTCGACCACGGCCTGGGCCGCCTTGATATTGGCCTGGGCCTGGGCCACCAGGGCCTTGGACGCCTCGGCGGCCGCCTCGGCCGCCTTGACCTGGGCCCGGGCCGCGCGCCAGGCGGCCTGGGCGGTCTGCAGGTCGCCGCGGCTGTTGTCCGCATCCTGCTGGGAGACCACCCCGCTCCTGACCAGGGTCTGGATGCGCTTGTCGCTCTTGCGGGCCACGTCCAGCTGGCTCTTCTGGCGGGCCAGGTCGGCCTGGGCCGTGGCCACCTCGGCCTGGCGCTGGTAGACCTGGGCCCTGGCCGTTTCCAGGGCGCTTCCGGCCTTGGCCAGGTCGGCCTCGGCCTCGGCCACCTGGGCCTTTTCGGTCTGCATGTCCATGCGCGCGACCACGTCGCCCGCCTGCACGTAGTCGCCCTCGTCCGCCAGGACCTCGGCCACCTTGCCGCCCCACTTGGCGGCCACGTCGATCTCGGTGGCCTCGATGCGGCCGTTGCCCTCGGCGAATCCCTCCTCGAGGGTGTTCAGGTTGAGCCAGTACCAGGCCCCGGCCCCGCCGCCCAGGACGATCAGTATGACGATGCCCGTCAGCCACGGGCCGAACTTGCGCTTCATGGGACCACCTCGCAGTTGTTGCGTTCCCTGCCCGCCCGTCCCGAGGGGGCATCCGCAGCGGTGATGTAAGTCTCGAAAATCTTCCAGTTGGTCTCGGCCTGGGCGGCCATGTCCACATGGCACAGCCCGCGCCCGGCCAGGATGCCGAGGGTGGAGAACAGCCCGAGAAAGGCGACGAACAGCCGCTCGGGCGGCTCGTCGGCCCGGATGCCCCCTTCGTCCTGGCCCCGGCGGATGACCGCGGACACCTCGTCCGCGAACTCCTCCAGATGGCGCTTGAACCGTTCGCCCAGGGAAGGCTCCTCGCGCCAGAGCAGGTCCGAATAGAAGAAGACCGGCACGGCCGGATGACGCTCGAACAGGCGCACCTGGGAGAAAAAAAGGCCGCGCAACCGGGCCACCGGCCCGGCCGCCTCCCGGAACACCCGTCTCCGGCTCTCGGCGTACACGCCGCTGATGTGCTCCACCACGGCGGCCAGGATCTCGGTCTTGCCCGCGTAGTGGCGATACAGGGCCGGGGGCGTGACCCCCACCTGCCGGGCGATATTCTTGACCGTCAGGGCGGAGATCCCCTCGGAGACCACCAGCTTCAGGGCCGCTTCCGCGATCTGTCCCCTGCGGACGTCGCTGTCGAGACGCTTCCTCATACGATTAGTTAATGACCATTCACTAAGGAAAGTCAAGACGTCCCGCGCGGAACGACGGCGAAACCGGAACCCCCCGCCGGACGGCGCTCCGGCCGTCCGCCGTCCGGCCTTGACGCGGGCACCCCTTTGCTTCAGGCTTTATGGTGAGACGAATCCCCCGGACCCGTCGGCCACCTCTTCACGAAGCGAGACGGACATGGAATCGATACCGGACAGGCACTGGCACCACGTGGACGGCGCGGAAGCGGCCCGACTCCTCGACACGGACCCCGAGCGGGGGCTGGACGAGGACCGGGCGGCCCGGCGGCTCCGGCGGTTCGGCGAGAACGTCCTGACCGGCAAGCGGGGCCGGACCGACCTGGAACGGTTCCTGACCCAGTTCCACCAGCCCCTGGTCTACATCCTCATCGCGGCCGGGATCGTGACCGCCATCCTCGGCCAGTGGGTGGACGCCGGGGTCATCTTCGGCGTGGTCCTGGTCAACGCGGTCGTCGGGTATTTCCAGGAGTCCAAGGCGGTCCGCGCCCTGGACTCCCTGGCCGCCGACCTGAGCGTCGAGGCCGAGGTCCTGCGGGACGGCAGGACCCGGCGCATCCCCGCGCCCCTGGTGGTCCCCGGCGACCTGGTCCGGCTGCGCTCCGGGGACAGGGTCCCGGCGGACCTGCGCCTGGTCTCCGGCCGGGAGCTGCGCCTGGACGAGTCCATGCTCACCGGCGAATCCCTGCCCGTGGACAAGAACCCCGCCCCCCTGCCCCCGGACACGGTCCTGGCCGAGCGCCGGAACATGGCCTATGCGGGCACCCTGGTTGGTTCGGGCCAGGGGCTCGGCCTGGCCGTGGCCACGGGCGACCGCACCGAGATCGGGCGCATCTCCAACCTCATCGACACGGCCGGCGAGCTGGAGACGCCCCTGACCCGCCGGATCGCCCGGTTCAGCCGCGTGCTGCTCCTGGCCATCCTGGGGCTGGCCGCGGCCGCCTTCGTCCTGGGGGTGCTGCGCCGCCAGCCCCTGGGCGAGACCTTCATGGCCGCCGTGGCCCTGGCCGTGGGGGCCATCCCCGAGGGGCTACCCGCGGCCGTGACCATCATCCTGGCCATGGGCGTGTCGCGCATGGCCGGGCGCAAGGCGATCATCCGCAAGCTCCCGGCCGTGGAGACCCTGGGCGGAACCACGGTCATCTGCTCGGACAAGACCGGCACCCTGACCGAGAACCAGATGACGGTCCAGGCGGTCTTTGCCGGGGGCCGGTCCTACGCGGTCTCCGGCACGGGCTACGGCCCGGAGGGGAGCATCACGCCCGCCCACGGCCCGGAGGCTCACGAGGGGTCCGACGCGGCCCTCACGGCCTGCCTGCGCGCCGGGCTGCTGTGCAACGACGCGACGATCATCGTCCGCGACGGCCGCCATCTGGTGGAGGGCGACCCCACCGAGGGCGCCCTGCTGGTCTCGGCCGGGAAGTTCGGCCTGGACCGGGACCGGGAGCTGGCGGCCCGCCCCAGGCTGGACGAGTTGCCCTTCGAGTCCGAGCGGCAGTCCATGGCCACCCTGCACGAGACGCCCGGCCGGGACGGCCGCACCCTCCTGCTCAAGGGCGCGGTGGAACGGGTCCTTACGTGCTGCGCCGAGGGGCTGACCTCCTCGGGCGAGGTCGGCGGCCTGGACCGGGAGGCCGTGGCCGAGGCCCAGCGGGCCATGGCCGCCGCCGGGCTGCGCGTCCTGGCCTTCGCCCGCAGGGAGCTGCCCGGCGACGCCCGGCTGGACCCCGCCGGGACGTGCGCGGACATGGTCTTCCTCGGGTTGCAGGGCATGATGGACCCGCCGCGCGCCGAGGCGGGCGCGGCCATCGCCGCCTGCCGCCGGGCCGGGATCGAGGTCAAGATGATCACCGGGGACCACGCCCTGACCGCCGAGGCCGTCGGGCGCAGGCTCGGGCTGGGCGGCGACAGGTGCGGGGACGGCGCGACCTGCCCGGTCATGACCGGCCGCGAGATCGCCGGGCTGGACGACGCCGGGCTGGCCGAACGCGTCCGGGACGTCCCGGTCTTCGCCCGGGTCACCCCCGAGCAGAAGCTGCGCCTGGTCACGGCCCTGCAACGCAACGGCGAGATCTGCGCCATGACCGGGGACGGGGTCAACGACGCCCCGGCCCTGAAGCGGGCGGACATCGGCGTGGCCATGGGCGTGACCGGCACCGAGGCGGCCAAGGAGGCCGCGGACATGGTCCTGACCGACGACAATTTCGCGACCATCGAGGCCGCCGTGGAAGAGGGGCGCGGCGTGTTCGACAACCTGATCAAGTTCCTGGCCTGGACCCTGCCGACCAACGCGGGCGAGGGGCTGGTCATCCTGGCGGCCGTCCTGTTTGGGACCCCCCTGCCCATCCTGCCGGTCCAGATCCTGTGGATCAACATGACCACGGCGGGCTGCCTGGGCATCACCCTGGCCTTCGAGCCCCGCGAGCCGGGGATCATGGACCGCCCGCCCCGGCGCCCGGACCGGCCCCTGCTGGACCGGGCCGTGCTGCGCCGCATGGCCATGGTCAGCCTGCTCCTGCCCGCCTGCGCCTTCGCCCTGTTCCACCGGGAGCTGGCCGGCGGGGCGTCCATGGAGGCGGCCCGGACCGTGGCGGTCAACGTCTTCGTCATGGTCGAGGCCTTCTACCTGTTGAGCGCCCGGTCCTTCACCCGCTCGCCCCTGGCCCTGGGGCTGTCCACCAACAAATGGGTCCTGGGCGGGGTCGGGGCCATGCTGGTCCTGCAACTGCTCTACTCCGACCTCCCGGTCATGCACCGCCTCTTCGCCTCCGCGTCCATGGACCTCGGGCAATGGGCCGCCGTCGCGGGCTGCGGCCTGGCCGTCCACCTCCTGGTGGAGCTCGACAAGAAGCTGTTCCCGGGCATCTGAGGGGTCGGAACAGACCGGAATATCAAAGGATACCGGGCTGTTCGCTCCCCGGCGCAGGGCCTCGCGCGCCCACGCCCCCCGAGCGCTCCCCCCCTTTCAGGGGCGGGGACCGGGGCGATTCGCCCCACAGAATCCATAAAAAACTAATTATAACACAAATATAATAGCCCACTTTGCTTCAGTTCCGATATGCCCTTGGACAAAACGGGATAATCCACCCGGAACGACAAATCCACCCTGGAGGACATATGTTCAAGAATCTCAAGCTCGGACTGAAGCTCGCCCTGGGCTTCGGATGTCTGATTCTTATCGCCGCCGCCCTGGGCAGTCTGGCCATCTACGACATGTTGACCGTAAGCGAGGATTCGCGGCAACTCGCCGAGGAATACGTCCCCGAAGTGGCCCTGGCCAACGACCTGGAACGGGACGCCCTGATGACCATGTTCGCCATGCGGGGCTATTCCTTGAGCGAATCCGAGACCTACTGGGCCGACGGACGCAAACAGCTGGAAGCGACCATGGAGACCCTGAGCAAGGCCAAGGCCCACGCCGAGCGCTACCCCAACCTGGTCAAGCTGAAGCAGGACGCGGAGAACGCCGGGCAGGGCGTGGCCGCCTACCAGGGGCTGGCCGACGAGACCCACCGGCTGCTGGGGGGCATGGCCCAGGAGCGCAAGGCCATGGACGCCGCCGCCGGGGACTTCATGGAGAACTGCCGGGCCTTCCTGGAGACCCAGAACAAGCTCCTGGACCAGGAGTTCAACGCGGGTGAGAGCCAGGCCCGGATTCTGGAGCGCCACGCCAAGATCATGCTGCTCCGCGACATCATCGACCTGTGCAACACCACCCGCGTCGGCAATTTCAAGTCCCAGGCCACCCGGACCCCCGAGATCGTGGAGTCGGCCCTGAAGTCGTTCACGCTCATGCGCGACAAGTTCGAGGCCCTCAAGGCCATCACCCGGCGGGCCGAAAACCTCCGCCAGCTCGCGGTGATCGATCGCGCGGGCACGGCCTACAGCACGGCCATGAAGCGGTACATGGAGCATTTCCAGGCCCTGGAGGGCCTGAACCAGCGGCGCAACGCGGCCGGCCTGGCCGTGCTCGCCGCGGCCCGTAACACGGCCGGGGCGGGCGTCGAGGCCACCCAGGTCCGGGCCAACACCGCCATGGCGTCCCTGAAGACCGCATCCACCGTCATGGCCATCGGGCTGTCCGCGGCCTTCCTCGTCGGGGTCCTCCTGGCCTGGGTGCTGACGCGCATGATCACGCGCCCCATCCTGAAGGGCGTGGGCTTTGCCCGGCGCATGAGCGAGGGCGACTTCACCAGCACCCTGGACATCGACCAGCGCGACGAGATCGGCGTCCTGGCCCAGGCCCTGAACGACATGGTCTCCCGGCTCCAGGCCGTGGTGGCCGACGTGGACACCGCCACCCGCAACGTGGCCGGAGGCAGCGCAGAGCTGTCCGCCTCCTCCCAGTCCCTGTCCCAGGGGGCCACGGAGCAGGCCGCGTCCATCGAGGAGGTCTCCTCGTCCATGGAGCAGATGGCCGCGAACATCGGCCAGAACGCCGAGAACGCCCGCGAGACCGAGGCCCTGGCCGCCAAGGCCGCCTCGGACGCCCGCGAGTCCGGCGGGGCCGTGGGCCAGACCGTGGAGGCCATGAAGGAGATCGCCGAAAAGATCTCGATCATCGAGGAGATCGCCCGCCAGACCAACCTGCTCGCCCTGAACGCGGCCATCGAGGCCGCGCGGGCCGGGGAGCACGGCAAGGGATTCGCCGTGGTCGCGGCCGAGGTGCGCAAGCTGGCCGAACGCTCGGGCACGGCCGCCGCAGAGATCAGCGAGCTGTCCTCGACCAGCGTGGCGGTGGCCGAAAAGGCGGGCCAAATGCTCGGCCAGCTGGTCCCGGACATCGAGCGGACCTCCGCCCTGATCCAGGAGATTACCGCGGCCAGCAACGAACAGAACGCGGGCGCCACCCAGATCAACCAGGCCATCGGCCAGCTCGACACGGTCATCCAGCAGAACGCCTCGGCCTCGGAGGAGATGGCCTCCACCAGCGAGGAGCTGTCCAGCCAGAGCCGACAGCTCCAGGAGACCATGTCCTTCTTCAACGTGGGTCACAGCGGACGCGCCGGGCGCAGGCAGGCCGTGGCGCAGGCCGCGCCGACGGCCGCCCTGCCCGCTCCCAGGCCCGCCAGGTCCGTGTCCCGGCCCGCCGTGTCCGAACACGCCGCGCCCGGAGGATTCCAGGGCGGCATGGACCTGGACATGGGCGACGAGGGCGACTTCGAGCGGTTCTGATCCCCACGCACGCATGAAAAAAGGGCCGCCCCTCCCGCATGGAGGGGCGGCCCTTGCCGTTTGATCCGGTGCGCGGCTACTCGTGGACCACGGCCGCTTCCTTGAGCAGGGCGTCGGGGACGGTCACGCCCATCTTCGCGGCCGCGGCCGTGTTGATGTGCAGGGAGAGCTGCTTCTGGAACTCCACCGGGGTGTCGCCGGGCTTGGCCCCGTTCAGGATGCGGATGGCCATGGCCCCGGTCTGGCGGCCGTGCAGGTAGTAGTCGAAGGCCAGCGCGGCGATGGCCCCGCGCGACACGGAGTCCGCGTCGGCCACGAAGACCGGCGTCCGGCTCCGCTGGCCCACCTTGACGACCACCTCCATGGCCGAGACCACGGTGTTGTCCGTGGGGACGTAGATGGCGTCCACGTTGCCCACCAGGCTGGCCGCGGCCTGCTGGACGTCGGCGGAGCTGGTCACGGTGGCCTCCACGATCTCGATGTTCCGCTCCTTGGCCGCGACCTTGATGCGGTTCAGGTTGGACACGGAGTTGGCCTCGCCCGCGTTGTACAGGAAGCCGAGCCGCTTCAGGTCGGGCAGGAACCTGCGCAGCATGTCCAGGTGCTTGCCCATGGGCATCTGGTTGGACACGCCGGTCACGTCGCCGCCCGGACGCTCGTAGTTGGTCACCAGCCCGGCGAGCAGCGGGTCGGTGATGCCGGTGAAGAGCATGGGCGTGCCCTTGAGGGCCGGGGTCTTGTCGTACTGCTTGACCAGGGCCTGGGCATTGGGCGTGGCGATGGCCACGATCATGTCCGGCTTGTCGGCCGCCACCTGGGTGGCGATCTGGTAGACAACGCTGATGTTCCCGTGGGAGTTGTAGATATTGTACTCGGCGTCGATGCCGGCGTCCTTCAGTTCATCCTGAAAACCCTTGAGAATGCCGTCCAGGGCCGGGTGTTCGACGAACTGGCTGATGTCGATGACGACCTTGCCCGCGCAGGCCGGGCCGGCCGCGCCCAGGATGAGCAGCGCGGCCATAAGACAAAGAAAACGCTTCATGAAATTCCCTCCCGAGGAACAGCTTGTGGGACAATCCCGTAAAATCCGCTAACGTGTCGGTTTTTCTATAGCAACATGAAAGGACTTGCAAGTTTTGGGCTAAGGGTGCAACATCCGGCCCCTCCAACCCACATCCCCATTCCGGATTTTGTACAATGACCCGACCCACCGCGACCCTTTTCATCCAGTGCCTGGTGGATTCCCTGAGTCCCGAGACCGGAGACGCCATGGTCCACGTGCTGGAACGCCTCGGCGTGCGCATGCACTACCCCCCGGAACAGACCTGCTGCGGCCAGCCCGCCTTCAATTCCGGGTACCGGGAGGAAGCGGCCAAGGCCGCCCGACGGTTCCTCGACATTTTTGAAAACAGCGAGGCCATCGTCTGCCCGTCCGGCTCCTGCGTGCACATGGTCCGCCACCACTACCTGGACCTGTTCCGCGACGAGCCCGCCCAGTTGGCCAGGGCGCGCATGGTCGCGGCCAGGACCTTCGAGTTCACCGAGTACCTGGTGGACGTCCTGGGCGTGACCGACCCCGGCGCGCAGCTCGGCTGCCGCTTCGACGGGGCCGTGACCTACCACGACTCCTGCCACCTCTCGCGGGGGCTGGGCATCCGGCGGCAGCCGCGCCTGCTCCTCCAGAACACGCCGGGCCTGACCCTGGTGGAGATGGACGAGTCCGACCGCTGCTGCGGCTTCGGCGGGACCTTTTCCGTCAAGTACCCGGAGATCTCCACGGCCATGGTGGACGACAAGGTCAAAACCATCCTGGACACCGGGGCCGGGACCGTGGTCGGCTGCGACGTGAGCTGCCTGATGAACATCCAGGGGAGGCTGTCGCGCCTGGGCTCCAATGTCCGCGCCCTGCACATCGCCCGCATCCTGGCCGGGGAGACGAACTAGCATGCACGAACCGAGCACCAAGACCTATGCCGAGCTGGCCCACGACGCCATCGGCAACGAGGAGCTGCACGCGGCCATCCGCATGATCCAGGAGCGCATCGGCAAGTCCACCCAGACCCTGTGGCGGGACGAGATCACCCCGGAGCACCGCCGGTTGGCCAAGGAGGCGCGGCTGCGCACCCTGGACAACCTGGACCTGGTCCTGGCCACCCTGGCCGACAAGATCCGGGCGCGCGGCGGGCACGTGTACTTCGCGGCCACGGCCGAGGACGCGCGCAACTACTGCCTGGACGTGGCCCGCAGGAACAACGTCCGGAGCGTGGTCAAGGGCAAGTCCATGACCTCGGCAGAGATCGGCGTGGACCCCCTGTTCGAGTCCGAGGGCATCGAGGTGGTCGAGACCGACCTGGGCGAATACATCATCCAGCTGGCGGGCGACACGCCCTCGCACATCATCGCCCCGTGCATCCACATGAACAAGCGCCAGATCGGCAAACTGTTCGAGGAAAAGCTTTCCATCCCTTACTCCGAGGACCCGCCGACCCTGACCAGGGCGGCGCGCAAGGCCCTGCGCGAGAAGCTCCTCGGCGCGGACATGGGCATGAGCGGCTGCAACATCGCCTGCGCCGAGACCGGCCACGTCTGCCTGGTGTCCAACGAGGGCAACATCCGCATGGCCACGACCATGCCCAGGGTCCACGTGGCCCTCATGGGCATGGAGCGGGTCACGGCCACCCTGGCCGAGCACGACATGCTCCTGCGCCTGCTGACGCGCGGCGCGGCGGCCCAGAAGGTCTCCACCTACGTCTCCTTCCTGGGCGGCCCCCGCCAGCCAGGCGAGACCGACGGCCCCGAGGAGTTCCACCTGGTGGTCATCGACAACGGGCGCATGAGGATGCTCGCCGACCCGCGCTTCCGCGAGGTCCTGTCCTGCATCCGCTGCGGCGGCTGCCTGAACGTCTGCCCGGTCTACGGGCGCATCGGCGGGCACGCCTACAACGGCCCCTACCCCGGCCCCATCGGCGCGGTGATCATGCCCCTCATCCGGGGGGTCAACGCGCACGCCGACCTCTGCCGGGGCGAGTCCCTGTGCGGGGCGTGCAAGGACATCTGCCCGGTGAACAACGACCTGCCGCGCATGCTCTCGGAACTCCGGCACATGCTCGCCTACGGCGACGCGGCCTGGAATGTGGAGCCCGTGGACAGGGCCGAGGCGCTGGCCTTCAAGGCGTGGGGCGCGGCCATGTCCAGCCGGACCGCCTACAATCTCCTGGTCCGGGCCGGACGGCTGGCCCAGGCCCCGTTCGTCCGGGACGGCGTGCTGCGCAAGGGCGTCGGCCCCCTGGCCAAGTGGACCGCCACCCGCGATTTTCCGGCCATCGCCGGGAAGACCTTTGCCGAGCGGTGGAAGACCGATCACGCCAAGCGCCTCAAGGGAGCCGACCATGAATAACGAGCAGCAGTTCCTCGACCGCATCCGCAAGGCCCTGGGCCGGGACCAGGCCCCGGACGCGGCCACCCTGTTTTCGAGCCGCCCCGAGGGCGAGCTGGACGCGCTCCTGACGCGCGCCGACCGCGACCGCGAGGGGCGGCTGGCCCTCCTGGAACAGCTGGAGCGCAACGCCGTGCCCCTGAACCTCCACGTTCACGAGGCCGAGGACCTGGCCGAGGCCGGGCTGCGCATCGCGGCCCTGGCGCGCGAGGCCGAGACCGAGTGGGGCGGGGACAAGCACGTGCTCATGCACGACGATCCCCTGCTGCGCGACCTTAACCTCCCGGAGCTCCTGGCCGACGACGCCATCCGGGTGGATGTGGCCCGCTTCGAACCGGGCGAGGACGAGCTTGCGGGCAAGGCGCGGCTGCGGGCCGTGGCCGAGTCCGCCTACATCGGCGTGACCGGCGCGGACTGGTGCGCCGCGGACTGCGCGGCCATCGCCCTGCTCACCGGGCCGGGCCACGGCCGGGCCGTGTCCCTGGTGCCGTCCATCCACGTGGCGGTGCTGCCCCTGGAGCGGCTGGTGGCCGACCTGCCCGAGGGATACGCCCTGCTCGAAGGCCGCGGGGAACTGCCCGGCTCCTTCACCTTCATCTCGGGACCGTCCAAGACGGCGGACATCGAGGCCCAGCTGGTCCACGGGGCCCACGGGCCGCGCGAGATGCACCTGTTCGTGGTCACGGGCTAGGCCCGGAACCCCTCACCTTCATCGGGAATCAGGACGCGGCCTTGCCCCTGGGCAGGGTCACGCGGACCACCGTGCCCTCGGACGAGGTGTCCATGGCGATGTTGCCGCCGTGGGCCTCGGCGGCCAGGCGGGCGGAGTAGGTGCCCAGCCCGGTGCCGTTGTGCTTGCCGGAGGTGGAATACTTGTCGAAGAAGCAGTGGCGGACCTCCTCGGGCACGGGGAGGCTGTTGCGGATTTCGAGCACGCAGGGGTCGCCGCCGGTCACGGCCACGCGCACGGGCCGGCCGCCCGAGGCCTCCACCGCGTTCTTGAGCAGGTTGGCGGTCATGCCGTAGAGCAGGGTGTTGTCCCCCTGGATGACCATGTGCATGTCCCTGTCCACGGGCTTGCCGTCCATGGTCGCCTCCACCGGGCAGGCGGGCTCGCGGTGCATGGTCGTGTCGCGCACGGCGCGCATGATGATGGCCAGCCAGTCCACGGGCCGGGGCTGGTGCTCGTAGGTCCCGGATTCGAGCTTGTACAGGGTCAGGGACTGGTTGATCAGGTCCATCATCTGCATGCCCGCCTCCTCGACCACCACGAGCATCTCCTTCTGCCGGTCGGTCAGGTTCTCGTCCTCCTGCATGAGCCGGGGCAGGCCGATGATGCCCATGAGCGGCGACTTGAGGTCGTGGCGGACGATGCGCTCCACGTCCTCCTTGAGCTTTTCCGCCGCCCGGCGCGCGGTGACGTCGATGCCGATGCACAGGATGCCGGTGGCCTTGCCCAGCTCGTCCACGATGACCGAGGTGCCCAGGGACAGGGTGGCCTTGGTCTCGTTGTGCCGGGAGACCAGGACCTCGGTGAAGGTGTGGCCGGGATTGCGTTCGAGCAGGTCGCGAAAATGGGAGCGCAGGTTCACCCCCTCCTCGTCGGTCTCGGGCAGGAGCAGCCCCACGGCCTCGCGGCCGATGAGCTCGCCCTCCAGGAATCCGTAGAACTGCAGCCCCCAGCGGTTGATGAAGAAAATCCTGCCCCTGGTGTCCACCTCCAGGACGATGAAGTGGGACTGCTCGACCAGGTCGCGGTACAGCCTGCGGCTCTCGCGCAGGCGGTTCTCGGCCTCCACCCGCTGGTCGATGATCCGGTTGCTGGCCCGTGCGCCCAGGAAGGTGCCCTGGGCGTTGGTCACGGGCACGCAGCGGTGGGACAGCCAGTGCTGCACGCCGTCGGGCCGGATGATGCGAAAATCCAGGGTGTCCGTGTCCTCGGCCCGGTGCTCCCGGAAGAGGTGGGCCTTGACCATGGGGCGGTCCTCGGGATGGACGATCCGGACCATCAGGTCCGGGTCCTTGACGAAGGCGGACCGGGGATAGCCGGTGATCCGCTCGCAGGACGGCGACATGTACAGGAACCCGCCGTCCGGGCCGCGCCAGTACTCCCAGTCGTAGGTGAAGTCGGCCACGGTCCGGAAGCGCTCCTCGCTCCGGGCGAGCTTTTCGTTGGCCGCCTTGAGCTGGCGGAAGATGGGCCGAATCTGAACGATGCCGAGCAGGATGATGACCGAGACCAGCAGGCCGATGAGCTCGAAATTCAGGTCCAGGATCCCGCGCCCCTGCCAGAACATGTACAGGGTGTGCACCCGGCGGTGGACCATGCCGATGAGCCCGGCCGCGATCAGTATCCAGGACCAGCGGCGGCCCGTCTCGGGAATGAGGAACAGGGCCAGACCCGCTGCCGCGAGCTGAATGGCGATGGAAGCGATGACGATCAGATCCATGCATCCCCCTGTATCCTGCATCGGTACCTGTCCGTACAGCTTACTCCCGAATGGATAGATTTTGCAAATAGGGTCCATGGAGCGCCCCGGGCGGGGCCGGGCGTGCGCCGGGACCGGAGGCGGGGCGTGAAAAAAGACCCGCCCGGCGGTCGCCGGACGGGCCTTCATTGTGTCGTTGCGGGGCGGACTAGAGGGTCTGCCGGGTCAGCTTGACGCGCATGACGCGCTCGATGTCCCGGACCTGGGTCTTGTCCTCGCCGGTGACCAGGCTGACGGCGTGCCCGGAGCGGCCCGCGCGGCCGGTGCGGCCGATGCGGTGGGTGTAGGTCTCCACAGTGTCGGGCATGTCGAAGTTGATGACGTGGGAGATGCGCTCGCAGTCGATGCCCCTGGCCGCGATGTCGGTGGCGACCATGATGTCGTAGCTGCCGTCACGGAACCCGTCCAGGGCGCGCTGGCGCTGGTTCTGGCTCATGTTCCCCTGGAGGAAGGTGGCGTTGTACCCGGACCCGGCCAGCTTGCGGGCCAGGTTCTTGGCCTTGTGCTTGGTCTTGGTGAAGACGAGCACGCTCTGGTGCTCGGCGCGGTCCAGGAGTTTGGTCAGCAGCTCGCTCTTGCGGTTGTTCTCCGTGGCGTAAAAACTGTGCTCCACGGACTCCACGGGCTGGGTGTTGGCCACCTGCACGGTCTTCGGGTCGTTCAGGATGTTCTCCGCGAGCTTGCGGATGTCCTGGGGCATGGTCGCCGAGAAGAGCAGGTTCTGGCGCCGGGCGGGCAGCTTGGCCAGGATGCGCTTGATGTCGGGCATGAAGCCCATGTCGAGCATGCGGTCGGCCTCGTCCAGGACCAGGGTGTCGATGTGGGTCAGGGAGACCGACCCGTTGTTCAGGAGCCGGACCAGGCGGCCGGGGCAGGCCACGATGACGCGGCAGTGGGAAAAGGCCTTGATCTGCGGGTTCATGCCCACGCCGCCGATGACCGCGCCGCAGCGGATGCCGGTGTGCCGGCCCAGCTGGTTGAAGTTCTCGTCGATCTGCAGGGCCAGCTCGCGGGTGGGGGCCAGGACCAGGACGCTGGGCAGCGCCCGGCCGGACTTGTTGCCGGTCAGCAGCCGTTGCAGGATGGGCAGGGCGAAGGCAGCGGTCTTGCCGGTGCCGGTCTGGGCCAGGCCCATGACGTCGTGCCCCTTGAGCACGAGGGGAATGGCCTGCTCCTGGATGGGAGTGGGGGTCTCATAGCCGCAATCCCGGACGCCGGCGAGGATTCGCCGATCCAGGGAGAAAGTGGAAAAAGTCATATCAACCTTTGGTAAAAAGGGGGGTGTTTTCGACGGCGCGCGACAGCGGTCGGGGTCCGGTTGCCCGGTGTATCGGAAGTGCTCTGGTACGGGAGTAAATCTTGGTTCGACGGTGTGTGGAACGTTGGGTGCCCCGATGGGGGCGAAGAAGTATTCGTTCGTCCAGTCACGCTGAGCAGAGGCCCTTATGGGCCATCCCCCGGACAAAGTAAAGGGGTATTTTCGGGTGGGGAAAAAAGACAGGCCCCCGTTCGGGAGAACGGGGGCCTTATCCTAGGGGACATGTCCGGCCGGGAGGGACCGGACGCATCAGCAGCGGGGCGGCGGACCGGGCACGACGCCGGGTCGGGCGCCGCACTCGTCCGGGGAGTCCGCGTCATCCTCCGGGTCCCGGGGGCTGACGCCCGACCTGCAGACCGGACAGAGGGTTTCGAGGATGAGGGCATCCCAGGTGCCGCTCCAACGGCATTTGTCGCATTGATAGTGCATGTCTCCTCCGTGCGTGTGACGAGACCCCGGCGGGAGACCGGGGTCCGGAAGTTGGGTGATGACGGGATCAGGCCTCGGCCGAGCCTTCGATGGCGATCTTGCGCGACACGCCTTCGGGCTTGCCGGTCCTGGGCATGGTCACGCACAGGACGCCCTTTTCGAGCCTGGCCTGAATCTTGTCGCGGTCCACGTCGTCGGGCAGGTCAAGGACCCGGCGGAAGACGCCCGAAGAGCGCTCCACACGGTAATATCCCTTGTCCTCGGTCTTTTCCTCGCTGTGCTTTTCGGCGGTCAGGATCAGGACGTCGCCGTCGATCTCGACGGACAGATCCTTTTCCTCGACACCGGGGAGGTCGGCCTGGACAACGTATTCCTTGTCCGTGCCGTAGACGTCGACCTTGGGCCGGATGGCCGCGTCCCGCAGACGGGATTGCATGAATCCGGGGGTTCGCAGCCCGAAATCGGAAAACATGGACTCGACCATGCGGTCGAATTCGGCGTGGAACTGGTCAAGCGGTGCGGCGGGGACGCCTGCTCCCTGGTCGTTGCGACGGACCGGGAGGGTCTGCTCGTGTTCCCTCTTGAACCAATTCCAGGGGTTCAGCTTGGTGGTTGCCATAGCATCCTCCTTGGAAGGGGTTAAGGTTACCTTTCGACATCCCTCTCATAAGTCCCGTGCGGCGATTGTCAAGGGGGGCCACCGGTCGCCCCGGCCGGGCTAGACCGCCCGGCGCAGGCCCTCGGGCCGCTTCCGGGCCAGTTCGAGCAGGGCGCGCCCGGCCTCGGCCAGCTCCCCGCTGTTGTCGATGGTCCGCAGGGCCGGATGGCAGACCGCGTAGTCCCCGGCCCGGCGCAGACGGTCCTCGATCTCCCCGGCGGTCTCCCGGCCGCGCAGGATCAGGCGCTGGCGCAGGATGTCCTGGTCCACGACGACCAGCACCGGGACCAGCTCCGGGTAGCGGCGGGCGGCCTCGGGCAGGTAGGCGCGGGAGCCGTTGACCACCACGTTCAGCCCCGCCTCCATCCAGGCGTCGATCTCGACGCCCACGCCGTAGCGGTTGCCGTGGCTGTCCCAGGCCAGGGCAAACAGCCCCAGGTCCAGGCGGGCCCGGTATTCGTCGGGCAGCAGGGCCACGTGGTTCTCGCCCCCGGCGTCGGCCGGGCGGGTGATGTAGCGGTGGGCGAAGGCCGCCTCCGCGCCGGGGCAGTGGTTGCGGGCGTGGAGCATGATGGAGTCCTTGCCGCAGCCGGAAGGACCGATGACGTAGATGAGTTTGCCTCGGTTCATGAGTTCTCCTTGGGATTGCCGAGCCGGGCCCGGTGGATCAGCCGGAACGGCGCGGACCGGTCCGGCTGGTGAAACAGACAGAGTTCCCCGACGGGATGGGGGCACCCCGTGACGGGCGCGGCCAGGTCGCGCAGGAGGGCCGCGAACCGCCCGCGTTCGGCCGGGTCCTCCAGCCTGCCGGTCAGGGTGATGTGGAAGCGGAACTCCCCGAGGACGTAGGGATAGCCCCACTCCGTGAGGAGGCGGTCCTGGTCCGGGGTCAGGCGACCCCCTTCGCGGCGGGCCCGGTTCTCCTCGGCCGAGGGGGGCTCGCGCAGGGGGGTCATGGCCCGCAGGCAGGCCTCGGCGTCCCGGGCCAGCCGGACCTGCTCCGCCGGGACCAGGGCCAGGAAGCCGCCGACCCCGCGCACGGACAGGGGGGCCAGGGTGAACGGGTCCAGATCCCTGGCCAGGCCGTCCAGCCGCCCGACGATCCCGGCCTCGTCCACGCCGGACGCCGGGACGAAGGGCGGCATGAGGGTGCCGTGGAAGCCGTAGTGGCGCGGCGACCGGGTGGCCTCGCGCCAGGCGTCGGGGGACAGGCCGTCGGGCAGGACCGGGTCCACGGCCAGGCCGGTCTCGTTGTCCCGGCCGAGCCAGGCCGCGCCGAAGCGCTCCAGGTCGGAGCCCCGCTCCGGGGCGTAATACACGCCGTAGCGCGCGCTCGTCGAAATGCTCACGGATTCACGCTCCCCTCGTACCTGTCCAGGAAGGTCTCCACGTCCAGGGCGCGGAAGTCGGCCAGGGCGCCCTTCAGGCAGTCGTGGGGCCAGTCCCACCAGGCCAGGCGCAGGAGCCGTGCGCGCACCTCGGCCGGGAACCGCTCGCGGATGAGCCGGGCCGGGACCCCGCCGACCACGGCGTAGGGCGGCACGTCCTTCGAGACCACGGCCCCGGCCCCGACCACCGCGCCGTGGCCCACGGTCACGCCGGGCAGGATCACGGCCCCGTGGCCGATCCAGACGTCGCAGCCGATGCGCGTGCGCCGGGTGCGCCGCCACTCGAAGATGGCCTCGTCGTCCGGGCCGAAGCCGTAGCGCGCGCTGCGGTAGGTGAAGTGGTGCTGGGAGGGCCGCCACATGGGGTGGTTGGTGGGCCCGATGCGCACGTTGGAGGCGATGGACGCGAACTTGCCGATGTCGGCGTGGGCCACGTCGCAATACGGGCTCAGGTAGGCGTAGTCGCCCAGGGTGGATTCGAGCATCAGGCAGTGCTCCAGGACCTCGGTGTAGGGGCCGAGCAGGCTGTCGCGGACGTCCGCCGTGGGGTGGACCGTGGGGTCCGGGCCGAGCCGGACGTCCCCGTGGAGGTGTGGGTGCATGTGCATGGCTCCTGACTGACAAATGCGCCCGGTTTGGAAAAGCACGGACGCGCATCATTTCCGCGACGAAGTTGACGGTTATGTTACAACAACTTGAAATCCCTGTCCAAAGCGGACAAGTGGGGGACTTGTCTAGTGTGCTCCGCCCGATGCCGGCCTACCACGTTCCCGAACGCGGCCCGATCCCCGGACCCGGCAAACCCGGAACGTGTCATGACCCTATCACGACTCCACCAGAATCTGCACCCAGTCGCTGGCGAACAGGCAGACGCCGAACTCCACGGGCACGCCCGAGGGGTCCACGTTGACGCTCTCGGTGACCAGTACCGGACGGGTCCTGGGCTGGCGCAGCTCGCGGGCCTCCTCGGCCGTGGGCATGCGGGCGATGATCCGGGTCCGGCGGCGCGCGTAGTCGGCCACCCCGTAGTGGGCCAGGGTCCGGGTCACGGACCTGAGTTCGCGGTACACGCGGACCATGCCCGGGAACAGGGTCCTGGGAAAGAAGGCCGTGGAATAGCTGATGCGGCGGCCGTCCGCCTCGCCCGCGCTGGTGATGCGCGTGACCACCTCGCCCGGCGCGATGCCCAGGGCCTCGGCCACCTGCGGATCGGCCTCGGCGTCCACGGCCGTGAGCAGGATGTTGCCCGGCGCGCGCCGCTGGCGGGACAGGTTCTCGCTGAACCGCGTGCGGCGGCCGACCGGATAGTGGACCACCTGCTCGCGCACGAAGGAGCCGCGCCCCTGTTCCACGCGGATGAGCCCGTCCTCCTCCAGGGCGGACAGGGCGCGCCGGATGGTGTGGCGGTTGACCCCGTACTGGCGGGACAGGCCGTGTTCGGACGGCAGCCGGTCGCCCGGACCGAACCGTCCGGACGAGATGGCCGCCCCCAGAAGGGCATGGATCTGCCGCCACAGGGCGACCCCGTTTCCGCGCGTGAGCATGGCTGCACCTCGACTGTTTTTCCAACGGGACAACACGGACGCCGCCGCTTGTCTAGACAACTCGTGAGGATTTCACAGAAATGAAACCCGACAGTGACATGAAGGCCCCCATGGACCCGGCCGACCGGGCCAGAAAGAACTGGATGGGGGTTCTGGCCCGGACCGGCACGGACAGCCTGGAGGCGGCCTACGCCCGGCTCGACCCGGAACCCCGATTCGAACATCTGCGACCGCCCGAGGTGGGCATGGCCCTGGTCCGCGCCAGGGCAGAGGCCCGGGGCGAACGCTTCAACCTCGGTGAGATGACCCTGTGCCGCTGCACGGTCCGCCTGGCGGACGGCAGCGTGGGCCACGGCTTCGTGGCCGGGCGCGACAAGCGGCACGCCGAATTGGCGGCCCTGTTCGACGCCCTGCTCCAGGACCCGGACTCGGGTCCCGCCCTGCACAAAACCGTCATCGACCCGCTCGCCGCCTCGCTGGCCCAGGCCCGCAGGGCGCGGGCCGACAAAACCGCGGCCACCAGGGTGAACTTCTTCACCATGGTGCGCGGCCAAGACTAGGGGGAACCCATGCAAGGACACGCCATGGACGCGGCCCGCGAGCCGCGCGATCCGGCCCTTGAGAACCAGCGTATTTTCCGGGCCATACTCCTGACCATGTCCCGTCCGGGCACGGTCACCGTGCTCGGCAACTGGCCCAAGCCGCCCAAGGGGCTGCACCCGGCCGCGGCCGCGGTCTGCCTGGCCCTGGTGGACATGGACACGCCCCTGTGGATCGGGCCCGCCGCGCCGCTCGACATCCAGACCTACCTGCGCTTCCACTGCGGCTGCACCGTCTCCCGCAGGCCGGAGAGCGCGGCCTTCGGCCTGATCCTCGACGGCCTGGAGCTGCCGGACCTCGGCCAGTTCCACCCCGGCGACCTCGAATACCCGGACCGCTCGGCCACCCTGATCATCCAGGTCCGGGCCATGAACGTGGGCCGGGGCATTCCCCTGTCCGGGCCGGGCATCCAGGGTGAGACCCGGCTGCACGTGGACGGGCTCAACCCGAACTTCTGGCGGTCGCTGCAACGCAACTCCCGGCGCTTCCCGCTGGGCTTCGACGTGATCCTGGCAACGCAAACGGAGATCGTCTCGCTCCCGAGGACGATCCAGGTGGGGATATAACGTGTACGTAGCCGTCAAGGGTGGCGAACAGGCCATCGACAACGCCCATCGGCTCCTGGCCGAGGAGCGCCGGGGCGAACCGACCGTCCCGGAACTGACCGTGGAACAGATACTTCAACAGATGCGCCTGGCCGTGGACCGGGTCATGAGCGAAGGCTCGCTCTACGACCCGTGGCTGGCGGCCCTGGCCGTGAAGCAGGCGCGCGGCGACCTGGTGGAGGCGGTCTTCCTCCTGCGGGCCTACCGGACCACCCTGCCCCGGCTGTACGACTCCCTGCCCGTGGACACCACGGCCATGGAGACCCGCCGCCGCGTCTCGGCCACATTCAAGGACATCCCCGGAGGCCAGGTCCTGGGACCGACCTTCGACTACACCCACCGGCTCCTGGACTTCGGCCTGGCCGCCGGAGGGTCCCCCGAACCCGCGGCCACGGCCCCGGACAACGGACCGGACGGCGCGCCCCTCTCAAGGGTCATGGACCTGCTGGCCGAGGAAGGGCTGGTGGAACGGCCCGGCCATGGCGCGGAGGACCGCCGGGAGGTCGGGGACATCACCCGCGATCCCCTGACCTATCCGGCCGCCCGTGACATCCGCCTCCAGAACCTGGCGCGCGGGGACGAGGGGTTCCTGCTGGCGCTCGGCTACTCCAGCCAGCGCGGCTTCGGCGACAACCACCCCTTTGCGGGCGAGATCCGCATGGGCGAGGTGGCCGTGTCCATCCGCCCGGACGAACTCGGCTTCGAGGTGGAGATCGGCGACATCACCGTGTCCGAGTGCGAGATGGTCACCAAATTCAAGGGGTCCAGGGACGAGTTGCCCCGGTTCACGCGCGGCTACGGCCTGTCCTTCGGCTACAACGAGCGCAAGGTCATGGCCATGGCCCTGGTGGACCGCTCCCTCCAGGCCCGCGAGCTGGGCGAGGACATCGACGCGCCCTCGCGGGACGAGGAGTTCGTCCTGTCCCACAGCGACAACGTGGAGGCCCAGGGGTTCGTCCAGCACCTCAAGCTGCCGCACTACGTGGACTTCCAGGCCGACCTGGTCATGGTCCGCGGCATGCGCGCCGAAATCCGCAAACGGGCCGGGTCCAAGGCCGAAACCGAGGAGGCCGCATGACCGCCGTCAAGACTCCCGCCGCAACAGCCGCCGCCCGGCCGTCCGCCTCCGTGGAGGCGGGCTACAACTACGGCTACCTGAACGAGCAGACCAAGCGCATGATCCGCCGGGCCATCCTCAAGGCCGTGGCCATCCCCGGCTACCAGGTGCCCTTCGCCGGGCGCGAGATGCCCATGCCCTACGGCTGGGGCACGGGCGGCATCCAGCTGTCCGCCTCCATCCTCGGGCCGGACGACGTCTTCAAGGTCATCGACCAGGGCGCGGACGACACCACCAACGCGGTCTCCATCCGCAAGTTCTTCGCCAAGGTCACCGGGGTCGAGACCACGGAGCGGACCTTGGATGCCACGGTCATCCAGACCCGCCACCGCATCCCCGAGACCCCGCTGGCCGAGGGCCAGATCATGGTCTACCAGGTGCCCATCCCCGAGCCCCTGCGCTGGGTGGAGCCGCGCGAGACCGAGACGCGCAAGATGCACGCCCTGGAGGAGTACGGGGTCATGCACGTCCAGCTCTACGAGGACATCGCCCGCCACGGGCGCATCGCCACCAACTTCATGTACCCGGTCCGGGTCAACGGCCGGTACATCATGAGCCCGTCGCCCATCCCCAAGTTCGACAACCCCAAGCTGGACAACTCCCCGGCCCTGCACGTCTTCGGCGCGGGGCGCGAGAAGCGCATCTACGCCGTGCCGCCCTACACCGAGGTCAGAAGCCTGGATTTCGAGGATTTCCCCTTCTCGGTGGAGACCTGGGACGGGTGCTGCGCCCTGTGCGGGGCCACGGACAGCTACCTGGACGAGGTCATCCTCAACGACGCGGGCGAGCGCATGTTCGTCTGCTCGGACACCGACTACTGCGCCACCCGCCGCGCCCAGGGGCACACCGGCCCCATGGCCGACCGCGAGGAGCTGGCCGAACTCACGGGCAAGCGGCCCGGCAAGGAGGGAAGCAAGGCATGACCACTGTGCCGCAACCCATGATCCGCGTGCGCGGCATCACCAAGAAATACGGCGAGATGATCGGCTGCCGGAACATCTCCTTCGACCTCTGGCCCGGCGAGGTCATGGGCATCGTGGGCGAGTCCGGCTCGGGCAA
The DNA here is from genome assembly GCF_000189295.2 of Pseudodesulfovibrio mercurii. Classification (NCBI taxonomy): domain Bacteria; kingdom Pseudomonadati; phylum Thermodesulfobacteriota; class Desulfovibrionia; order Desulfovibrionales; family Desulfovibrionaceae; genus Pseudodesulfovibrio; species Pseudodesulfovibrio mercurii. The sequence goes on from NC_016803.1 coordinate 2,490,376, forward strand.
GTCCACCCTGCTCGGCTGCCTGTCCGGGCGCATGGAACCGACCTCCGGGTCGGTCCGCTACGCGTCCCGCGAGTTCGGCGAGATCGACGTGCACGGCTGCGCCGAGCCCGTCCGGCGCAAGCTGCTGCGCACCGAGCTGGGCGTGGTCCACCAGAACCCGCGCGACGGGCTGCGCCTGGGCGTGACGGCCGGGGCCAACCTGGGCGAACGGCTCATGGCCGTGGGCGCGCGCCACTACGGGAACATCCGGGCCGAGGCCCTCAGGTGGCTGGCCGAGGTGGAGATCGAGGCCGGGCGCATCGACCACTTTCCCAAGACCTTTTCCGGCGGCATGCAGCAGCGTCTGCAGATCGCCTGCAACCTGATCACCCAGCCCAGGATCGTGTTCATGGACGAGCCCACGGGCGGCCTGGACGTGTCGGTCCAGGCGCGGCTGCTGGACCTCCTGCGCAACCTGGTCTCGCGCCTGGGGCTGTCGGTCATCATCGTCACCCACGACCTGGCCGTGGCCCGGCTCCTGGCCCACCGGCTGATGGTCATGCAGGGCGGCGAGGTGGTCGAGACCGGGCTGACCGACCAGGTCCTGGACGATCCCCAACACCCCTACAGCCAGCTGCTGGTCTCCTCGATCCTGCAAGCCTAGGAGCTTCCATGACGACCATGATTTCGGTTCGCGGCCTGGACAAGACCTTCACCCTGCACACCCAGGGCGGCACGGTCATCCCGGTCTTCTCCCGTCTCGACCTCGACGTGAACGCGGGCGAGTGCGTGGCCCTGGCCGGGCCCTCGGGCGCGGGCAAGTCCTCGCTCATCTGCTCGCTCTACGGCAACTACCGGCCCCAGGCGGGCTCGGTGGCCGTCCGCCACGAGGGCGGGATGGTCGACATCGTCACCGCCACGCCCCGCCAGGTCCTGGACATCCGCAGGCTGACCATGGGCTACGTCAGCCAGTTCCTGCGCGTGGTGCCGCGCGTCCCGGCCCTGGACGTGGTGGCCGAGCCCCTGGTCGGCCCGACCGGGGACCTCACGGCCGCCCGCGACCGGGCCGCCTTCCTGCTGCGGCGGCTGAACATCCCGTCCGCCCTGTGGTCCCTGCCCCCGGCCACCTTCTCCGGCGGCGAGCAGCAGCGGGTCAACATCGCGCGCGGCTTCAGCGTGGAATACCCGATCCTGCTCCTGGACGAGCCCACCGCCTCCCTGGACGCCGAGAACCGGCGCGTGGTGGTCTCCCTCATCAACGAGGCCAAGGCCCGGGGCACGGCCGTGGTCGGCATCTTCCACGACGAGGAGGTGCGCGACCTGGTGGCCGACCGGCTGTTCGAGATGCGCAGCTTCAAGGAGGCCGCATGACCCGCGAACGCATCCTCAAGAACGCCCGCATCGTCCTGCGCGACGAGATCATGACCGGCGCGGTCCGGCTGGCGGACGGGGTCATCACGTCCATCGACCCCGGCACGTGCAACGTGACCAACGCCGAGGACATGGGCAACGACTACCTCCTGCCCGGCTTCGTGGAGCTGCACACCGACAACCTGGAGCAGGAGTTGGAGCCCCGGCCGGGCGTGTTCTGGCCCGATCCCCTGGCCGCGGTCCTGGCCCACGACAACACCATGGCGGGCGCGGGCATCACCACGGTCCTCGACGCGGTGTCGCTCGGCGAATACCACGACGGACCCAAGCGCGCGCAGATGATGGACCTGTCCCTCAAGGCCCTGCGGCGGGCCCGGGCCACGGGCATCCTGCGGGCGGACCACCGGCTGCACCTGCGCTGCGAATTTTCCGACCCCAAGGTCCTGGACATGCTCCGGCCGCACATAGACGACCCGGTGCTCATGCTCGTCTCGCTCATGGACCACACGCCGGGCCAGCGCCAGTTCACGGACACGGACAAGTACCGGACATACTACAAGAAAGGCTGGAGCGACGAGGAGTTCGCCGAGATCGCCCGGCGTCTGCGGGCCACCCAGGCGGCCTGCGCCGCGAGCAACCGACAGGCCATCGTGGACCTGTGCCGCGCGCGGACCATCCCCATGGCCAGCCATGACGACACCCTGCCCGAGCACGTGGCCCAGGCCGTGGCCGAGGGCATGGCCATCGCCGAGTTCCCGACCACGCGCACGGCCGCCCGGCTGGCCCGCGAACACGGCATCCGTATCGTCATGGGCGGCCCCAACCTGGTCCGGGGCGCGTCCCACTCGGGCAACGTCTCGGCCCGCGAACTGGCCGAGGCCGGGCTCCTGGACATCATCTCCTCGGACTACGTACCCGGCAGCCTGGTGGCCGGGGCCTTCGCCCTGCACCGCCAGACCGGCCTGTCCCTGCCCGACGCCGTGGCCCGGATCAGCGCCAACCCGGCCGACGCCGTGGGTCTGACCGACCGGGGGCGCATCGCCTGCGGCCTGCGCGCGGACCTGGTCCGGGTGCGCGAGATCGAGGGCGTGCCCGCCGTGTTACGGACGTGGTCGGTCGGATGTTCGGGGAAGCTCGAAATCACAACAAAAAACGCGGCCTGATTGTTACGGCGGCAAGCGACGATTCCGTCAAACCGTCACCCGGTCACCATACCCCCGTTGCAGGGACCGTGTAGACCCTTCACGGTGAGGGAAGCCGTCGTCTCCGGACCGGGCCTTCCCCGAAAACACCCAAAAGATCGAGTCGGGAGGCTTCCATGAAATCCATCGACATCCGCAAGCGGCAGCAGCGCGAGGCCATCCAGGCCAAGGGGCTGAGCAAGGTCTACCCCAACGGCACCGTGGCCCTCAGGGACGTGTCCGTGACCGTCAACGCGGGCGACTTCTGCGTCGTCATCGGGCTGTCCGGGGCCGGAAAATCCACGCTGCTGCGCTGCATGAACCGGCTCATCCGGCCCACCCAGGGGTCCATCGCCCTGTTCGGCGAGGACGTCACCCGAGTCAACGGCGGGCAGCTTCGCCAGGTGCGCCGCCGCGTGGGCATGATCTTCCAGCAGTTCAACCTGGTGCGCCGCCTGACCGTGCTCGACAACGTCCTGGTCGGCCGCCTGCGCTTCAACGCCCACCCGGTCAAGCGCTGCCTGTCCATGTTCCGCCAGTTCCCGAAGGACGAGCGGGAGTTCGCCTTCGACTGCCTGCAACAGGTGGGCATCGGGGACCTGGCCTTCCGCCGGGCCGACGCTCTGTCCGGCGGCCAGCAGCAGCGCGTGGCCATCGCACGCGCCCTGGCCCAGGAGCCCGAGGTCTTCCTGGCCGACGAGCCCATCGCCAGCCTGGACCCGCGCAGCTCCGAGACGGTCATGCGGATCCTGGCCAGGATCCACGAGGACAAGGGCATCCCGGTGCTCGTGAACCTGCACCACATCGACTTCGCCCAGCGCTACGGCAAGCGCATCCTGGGCATGTCCAAGGGCGAACTGATCTTCGACGGCACGGCCCGCGACCTGGACGCCGAGACCGTGTCCCGCATCTACGGCGACAAGGCGGAGGAGGCCCTGGAAGAGCTTTCGGCCGCCTGATCCATAACGGCAGCGAACCGGCCGCCGATCGGCAAGTACTGCATCAACCTCAACGACTCACAGGAGATTTCCCCATGCTCTCGAAACTGTCCAAAGTGCTCATGATGGCGGCCCTGGTCCTGACCGTGGCCCTGCCCGGCCTGGCCAACGCCGGCCCCTCGGAATGGCCCACCACCCTGAAGCTCGGCTTCATCCCCACCGAAGGCGCGGCCGACTCCGCCAAACGGGCCAAGCCCATCGCCGCCCAGCTGGAAAAGGACCTCGGCGTCAAGGTCGAGATCTTCACCGCCTCCGACTACAACGGCATCCTGACCGCCATGGCCAACAAGCACATCGACCTGGCCTACTACGGCCCCAAGAGCTACGTGGAGGCCACCGAGAAGGCCAACGCCGAAGCCATCGTCATGGAGCTGAACAAGGACGGCCAGCCCGGCTATACCGGCATCATCATCACCAGGAAGGATTCCGGCATCACCGACATGGACAAGGCCAAGGGCAAGACCTTCGCCTTCACCGATCCCAACTCCACCTCCGGCTACCTGGTGCCCAACGTCATCTTCGCCCGCGACATGAAGATCGACCCCGAGAAGTACTTCGCCGAAGTGCGCTTCTCCGGCTCCCACGGCGCGTCCATCCTGGCCGTCAAGAACGGCTCCATCCAGGTGGCGGCCACCAACAACATCGACATGGACCGCATGATCGAGAAGGGCGCCGCCTCCCTGGACGACTTCAACATCATCAAGCGTTCCGACATGATCCCCGGCGCGCCCATCGCCGTGCGCAAGGACCTGCCCGAGAGCCTGAAGTGCGCCATCGCCGGTTCCCTGCTCAAGATCAACGATGATCCCGAGGCCCTGGAAATCCTCCAGAACGGCGGCTACCGCCACACCTCGGACAAGGACTACGACATGGTCCGCTACCTCAAGCGCCTCAAGGCCGAACTGGCCAAGAAGAAGTAACGATGACCGATCTGACACTCGATCAGGTCACCCCCAGGCGGAGCTTCCCGCAGAAGCTCGCCCTGGGGGGCCTGGTGACCATCATCCTGGCCGTGCTCGTGGCCTCGTACATCTCCACGGACATCGACCCGTTCAAGCTGTACGCCAAGCGCCAGAACGCCTTCGAATACCTGTTCGGCAGACAACTCAACGACGCCGACAAACAGGCGGCCCTGGACCAGGCCAAACGGCTGCCCGCCATCATCGCCTTCGAGGAGTCCTACCAGGCGGTCAAGGCGGAATACACGGCCACCGGCAAGACGCTCGACCCCGTGGCCATGCAGCGCGAGGCCCAGAAACGGGCCGACGCCCACATCAAGGCCATGAGCCCGGCGGACCGCGAGCGTATCGTCCGGAGCGAATACGACCGCATCGCGGACGAGAAGTCCGGTGGCTACTTCCCGCCCGAAACGGCCTGGCCGCACCTCCTGGAATACTCCAAGGCGCTCATCGAGACCGTGGCCATCGCCATCTGGGGCACGCTCATCGCCTTCATCGCGGCCATCCCCATGGCCATGTTCGCGGCCAGCAACACCCTGGAACTGATGGTCCAGGGCGACGGAATCTGGCAGCGCGCACTGCGCTGGTTCGGCCAGTTCGCGGCCCGGCGCGTGCTCGACTTCTGCCGCGGCTTCAACGAATTCGTCATGGCCCTCATCTTCGTGGCCGTCATCGGGCTCGGCCCCTACGCGGGCGTCCTGGCCCTGGCCATCCACACCTTCGGCATCCTGGGCAAGGTCTTCTCCGAGGCCATCGAACAGATCGAACCCGGCCAGGTGGAGGCCGTCACCGCCTCGGGCGCGGGCCCGGCCCAGATTATGGCCTTCTCCGTCATCCCGCAGGTCATGCCGCTCATCGTCAGCTATACCCTGCTGCGCTTCGAATCCAACGTCCGCTCCGCCACCATCCTCGGCTTCGTGGGCGCGGGCGGCATCGGCTTCCTCATGTTCGACAAGATCAACGGCTACCTCTACCGCGAAGTCTGCACCATGATGATCATGGTCATCATCTCCGTCACCCTCATCGACTACCTCTGCGGCATCCTGCGCCGAAGGTTCGTGTAGGGAGACGCCTCCGGCGGCCGGGGGAAGGGGAGAGGGAAACCCTTTGAAAAGGGTTTTCCCTCTCCCCTTCCCCCGGACCCCCATCCCCTCTCCCTTCCTAAACTTTTTGGCGCCGCTGCGCGGGGTCGTAGCGCGTAAAATCACCAATTTCCCCACCGTCCCGACACGTCGCCCTGACACACTTCCTTTTCCCTCGCCCCTCCCGGCGGCGCGAACCCTCCGGGACACCGCCTGTCCCGCGCCCGCACGCCCCTGCCGAAGGCACACAAAAAGTTTGGGAGAGTCCAGAGAACCCTTTGAAAAGGGTGCTCTGGTCCCCCCGACAAATCCGCAGGACAGCGGATTTGGACCGCGCCTGGAAAGGCGCGACCCCGCAGGGGTGAGCCCCAGGACGGGGCGAATCAAGGGGCCGCCGGAGGCTTCCCCCCGCTCTGCCTCTCCGTCGCCCCCCATGTGCGCCCTGTTGCAGTTGGTTGCGACCACCGCCGGGGGCGCGTATAGGTGCTGGTATGAAATTCGTGGGCGTGGACGGATGCAGGGCCGGTTGGTGCGCGGCGTGGGTGGCGGACGGCCGGTGGGACGTGGGCGTGTATCCGTTGTTCGCGGACCTGTGGAGCGAGCACGAGGATGCCGAGAGCGTGCTGGTGGACATCCCCATCGGGCTGGCGGACGACGCGAACCGGCGGGCCGAGGGGCTGCTCCGGGCGAGGCTCGGCCCGAGAAGGAACAGCGTGTTCAATACGCCCGCCAGGGCGGCCCTCCATGCCGGGTCCAAAGCGGCGGCAAAGGCAAGCAACCGAAAAGCCGCCGGTAAGTCCTTATCCGAACAATCATTGGGCATTATGAACAAGATTGCGGAAGTGGATATATTTCTGGTCGACCATCCCGAGGCTGTGGAAAAGGTGTTCGAATCGCACCCGGAGCTGTGCTTCGCCATGGCCGGGGGAGCGCCCATGGGGTATGCCAAGCGGGACACGCCCGGGGTGGTGGAGCGGTACGACATCCTGCGGCGGTTCGTGCCGGACGTGCGCGGATTGCTGGACCGGGTGCGCGGGACGCATCCGGCATCGAAGGTGGCCGGGGACGACGTGTTCGACGCGTTGATCCTGGCCGTGAGCGGGCGGCGGGGCGCGGGCGGACGGCTCCGGTCCCTGCCCGATCCCGTGGAGCGGGACGCCGCCGGGCTGCCCATGGCCATCTGGTACGCGGAATTCGACAACCAATGAGGTTTGCATGATCGAGCATATGTTGCGCGCCGCCCGAGGGGCGGCATGGCTATTGTTGGCCGGTCTGGTCCTGGCCCTGGGGGCGTGCGTGAAGAGCGGCCCCGGCATGCGGGCGGACGCGGTGGAGACGCCGGACCTGTCCGTGACCTTCCTGCCGCAGAAGGGCGAGTTCATCTCGGCCTACGGCGCGCCGCTCTCCCTGGGCGCGGTCAAGGCCATGGCCGAGGGGTGCGACTACGTCCTCATCGGCGAGGGGCACCGCAACCCGGTGGACCACCGGGTGCAGCAGGAGCTGCTGGAGGCCCTCTCGGACAACGGCGACGGGCTGTCCCTGGGCCTGGAGATGGTCGGCGCGGACAGGCGGCAGGAGCTGGACGACTTCTGCGAAGGCCGGGTGACCCTGGAGGAGCTGCCCGGCGAGCTGGATTGGAAGGAGAACTGGGGCTATGATTTCGGGCTGTTCCGCGACCATTTCGCCATCGCCAAGCGCAACGGCGTGCCCGTGGCCGGGCTGAACGTGCCGTCCGGGGTGGTCCGCAAGATCATGAAGGACGGACTCGACGGGCTGAGCGACGAGGAGAAGGCGTGGCTGCCCGGGGAGATCGTGCCGCCCGCCACGGACCAGCGCGCCTTCCTGGACGCGGTTATGGCCATGCACAAGGGCAAGGACGCCGGGGACGAGAAGGAGCGCGAGCGGTTCTACCTGGTCCAGTCCATCTGGGATTCCAAGATGGCCGAGGAGGCCGTGCGGCTGCGCAAGCAGTATGACTGGCCCGTGCTGGTGGTGGCCGGGTCCGGGCACGTGGAATACGGCTGGGGCATCGCCAAGCGCATCCGCTGGTTCGACCCGGCGGCGCGCATCCTGACCATCGTGCCGTGGCGCGGCGGTCCGTTCGACTCCGAGGCCGGGGACGTGTTCTTCTATGCGCCGGAAACCTACCGTTCACGCATGGGCATGGTCCTGTCCGGCCAGGCGGACGGCATCCTGGTGGAATCCGTGTCCAGGGGCTCGCGCGCGGACCGGGCCGGGCTGCGGCCTGGCGACATGCTCATCGAGGCCTCGGGCGTTCCGCTCCTGGGGCTGTTCAGCCTGCACGTGGCCGGGACCACGGCGCACGACGCGGACGAGCCGCTGATCTTCACGGTCCGGCGCGGCGGCGATATCTTTGACGCGGACCTGGGCAAGCTCGGCACCACCCGGCCCAAGGCCAAGGCCGCGCCCAAGGTCGCGGTCGAACCCATGACGGAATCCAAGGGAGAGTCGGGGGCGCAGGCCCAGCCTGAACCCGCGGCCGCCGAGACGCCGAAAACGGGGGGCAAATAGATGCGCCGCGCCTGCCTGACCCTGCTGTGGGTGCTCGCGCTGGCCGCGCCCCTGGCCGCCGGCACCACCGACGACCTGTCCGAACTGTTTCCCGCTTCCGTTGGGCCGCTTGAGCGCGTGGGGCTCGTCACCGGGGACGAGGCCCAGACCGAGGTGGACAAACTGCACGGCAAGGCGCTCCGGGCCGAGGCCAGCGCCATCGCCCACTATGCGGAGCAGGGCGGCAGGCCCGCCGAGGCGTGGGTCTCGCGGGTCGCGTCCGAGGCCGAGGCGCGCCGCCAGACCGGGCTCATGGTCCACAAGATGTTCGAAAACCCCCGGTCGCCCTTCAGCCACCCGTCCAGGGTGGACCACAACGGCGTGGCCGTGTACCGCTTCACCGGCATGGGCCGGGCGCACCTCATCTGGTACGCGGGCGACCTGGTCTGGTGGGTCAGCGCGGACCCGGATCGGGAGCGGGACTTCCTCGACGCCCTGTGCCGCTAGACCGGCCGGGCACGGGAAACGGCGCAGCCGGGGACGATGTGTCCTCCCCGGCTGCGCCGCTTTTTTTCGATCAGTCTAGACTTTCTCTAAATAACCTGGACTACCTGGCCGCCGCCAGGGCCGCCTCCCGTTGCCGCTGCCGTTCCGCGCGCCTCTCCTCGCGCCTGCGCTCCTTGCGCTCCCTGCGCCGCGTGACCAGGTCCCAGAGCAGGGGCATGACCAGCAGGGTCATGCCCGTGGCCACGCACAGGCCGGTGACGAAGGTGGTGGCCATGGTCCCCCAGACAACGGAGTAGTAGGGGATGCCCAGGGCCATGGGCAGCAGCCCCAGGGTGGTGGTCAGGGTGGTCAGGAGGATGGGCCGCAGCCGCACGCGCACGGCCTCGCGGATGGCGTCCATGCGCTCGTAGCCCTTGGCGTAGAGGCGGTTGATGAAGTCAAGCAGGACCAGGGAGTCGTTGACCACGACCCCGGCCACGCCCACCGTGGCGATGAAGCTGTTCACCGTGAACAGGGAGCGGGTCAGGAAGGTGCCGAAGACCACGCCGATGAGGGCGAAGGCCACGGCGGACAGGATGATGGCCGGCTGGACGTAGGATTGGAACTGGCAGGCCAGGATGGTGTACATGACCAGGATGGCGATGCAGAAGGCGTACATGAGCGAGGTGAAGGACCGGCCCGTGGACTCGTACTCCCCGGCGAAGCTCAGGGTCGCGCCGGGATAGTCGTCCTGGATGGTCCGGTAGTAGGCCCGCACGTCGTGGACCACGCTCGGGGCGCTGACCGGCGCGCCCTCGCGGATGTTGGCGGTCAGGGTCACGGCCCGCTGGCCCTGGAAACGGTTGAGCTGGCCGGGCTCGCGGTAGGCGCGGACCTCGGCCAGGTCGCCCACGCGCACCGGGCCGGTGTCGTTCTGCAGGATGGGGATGTCCAGCGCGTCCTCGGGCCTGGACAGGAAACGCTTGTCGATCTTCATGCGCAGGTCCACGTCCTCGTCCGCGGCGCGGAACTTGCCCACGAACCGGCCGTCCAGGATGCCGCCCGCCAGGGCGACCACCTGAGCCGGGGTCAGCCCGTACTCGGCCACCAGGCTCGGCACCGGGATGAACCGGAAGACGCGGTTGTCCGTGCCCGTGTCCGTGGCCAGGTCCTCGAGATGCGGGGCCAGCCGCTTGTTGGCCCGTATCCAGTCGAAGACGTTGTTCTTGAGGGCCATGACCGCGTCCTGGTCCGGGCCGAGGACGCGGATGTTCACGTCCTTGCCCGCGGGCGGGCCGCCCTGTTCGGGCCAGACGCGCAGCCGCCAGCCGTTCACGGCCAGGGGTTCGAGCCGCTTGCGGATGGTGTCCAGCAACAGTTGCGGGTCGTTGTCCGGGTTGTCCACGAAGGCCTGCTCGCCCTGGCGGGGCAGCTCCACGATGACGATGGCCCGGTTGGGGCCGAAGATGTTCTCGTAGTCCTCGTTGATGTCCATGCCGCCCAGGCCGGAGCAGGACTTGGTGGTGCCGGGCCCCAGGGCCATGAGGGTCCTGGAGACCTCCTTGGCCTTGGCCGACGCGGTGTACACGTCCGTGCCCACCGGGCCTTCCATGGACACGTAATACAGGGTGTATTCGTCCGGGAAGAACTTGATGCGCAGCAGGGGCATGACCCCGGAGACCGAGACCCCGAGCATGACGATGGCCATGACGAAGGCCGTGACGACCAGGGTCAGGGTCTTCCAGCGGTGGCGCAGGGTGATCCGCAGGAGCGCGTCGGTCACCCGCTTCAGCCAGCCCATGAAGCGAGGGTCGCGGGCCTGGAGGTGCTCGGCGGCCTGCTCCTCGAGCCTGGTCGCGCCGGGCCAGTCCAGGAAGTGCAGGGGCAGGATGGCCAGGCACTCCACCAGGGAGGCGATGATGGCGAAGGACACGGCCTTGGGCACCAGGGCGAAGAACTCGCCGGTGGACCCGGTCATGATCAGCATGGGCATGAACGCGGCCACGGTGGTGGAGGTGGCCGCCACCACGGGCAGGAAGACCTCGCTGGCCCCGTCCACCACGGCCTCGCGCAGCCCCTTGCCGTCCTGCACGTGGCGGTAGATGTTCTCGACCACCACGATGGCGTCGTCCACGATGATGCCGCTCACCAGGACGAAGGAGAACAGGGTGATTTCATTGATGGAATTGCCGGTGATCCACATGATTATCATGGTCACCAGGAAGGAGAAGGGCACGCCAACGGTGGTCAGCATGGCGTTGCGGAAGCCCATGAACAGCCAGATGCAGGCGCAGACCAGGACGATGCCGACCAGCAGGTTGGAGCCGAGCGTGTTGATGTTCTCGCGGATGGGGATGCGCTGGTCCTGGGTGACCACCGCCTGGACGCCCTCCTTGTCGAGCACGGGCCGGTATTCGGCGACCACCTTTTCCACGGCCGCCCCGATGTCCAGGGAGTTGCCCTCGGGCGACTTGAGGACCTTGACCGAGACCGCGTCACGGCCGTCCACGGACGAGACCACGAACGGGTCGCGGTAGTCCATGCCCGCCGAGCTGAGCACGTCGCCCACGGTCACGAAGGAGCCATCCAGGTCGCGCCGGACGATGGTCCGGGCCACCTCGTCGCGGGACCGGAACTTCTGGTCGGCCACGATGACGTATTCCCCGGAATCACTGATGAAATCGCCCGCCGGGACCGACACGTTGGCCCCCTCCAGGGCCTGGCCCACCTGGTCGAAGGTGACCCCCAGGCGCATCATCTTCTCCGGGTCCAGGTTGACGTGGAACTCGCGGGTGTACTCGCCGCTGATCTGGACCTCCTTGACCCCGGGGATGGATTGCAGGGGCAGTTTGAGCTCGTCGGCCATGAGGCTGAGCGCCCGGTTGGAGCGCTCCCCGAGGAGGTTCACGGACAGGACCGGCAACCACTCGGACACGCGGATGACCGTGAAGTCCGGCGGGTCCATGTCGCTGGGAAGGTCATTCTGAATGGACAACACCTTGAAGCGCAATTCGTCATACAGTTTGTCGTAATCGGTGTCGTCCAGGAACTTGACCATGATGGAGCAGCGCTGGCGGAAGGAGCGGGAGCGGATGAACTCCACGTTCTCCAGGTCCTCGAGCGCGTCCTCGATCTTGCGCGTGACCAGGGTCTCCACCTCGTCCGGGCTGGCGCCGGGCAGGAAGGCGGAGATGACCACCTTGCCCATGCGCACGTCCGGATAGCGCTCCACCGGCAGGTCGAAGACGCAGAACACGCCGACCACCATGAGCAGGATGAACATGAGGTTGACGAAGACCTTCTGGCCCAGGGTGAACCGGATCAGGGCCTGGGTGGGCGAATCCTTGTGCATGGCTCGTCTCGCCGGGGGTTAGGGGTGGAGCAGGTACACGGCGCCGGGGCGCACGTCCGGGCCGGACACGCGGCGCAGACCGTCGCCAGCCGAGCCGAGCAGGACCACGCGGACCCGCTGGTGATCCGGGGTCATCAGGAAATACTCCTCGTAGGCCTTGACCAGGGCGGACTCGGGCACGACCACGGCCCCGCCGGGATCGGGCAGGGCCAGGTCCAGCTCGGTGCGGATGCCGCCCCGGAACTCGAAGTCCCCCCTGGCGATCTCCAGGTCCACGTTGATCTTGCGCGTGACCGGGTCGAAGCCGGGCGAGACGCGGGCCACGCGGGCCTCCACCGTGCCGCCCAGGTCGGTCAACCGCAGGGCGACCTCGTCCCCCAGCGCCTTGAGGGCGCGGTACTCCTCGCTGGTCAGGGCAAAGGGCACGAGCAGGACGTCGTAACGCCCGAGCTGGGCCACGGTCTCGCCCTTGGTCACCCATTCGCCGGGCTCGATGTCGCGGGCCACGACCTTCCAGCCCGGAGGGCCGACCAGGGAGAAGCGCTCAAGACGCTCCAGAAGGACCTGTTCCTCCACCTGCTTGGCGCGCAGCTGCTGGAGGGCGGCCTGGTGGGCGCGGACGTTGGCGTCCAGGGTGGACTGGGGCGCGGTGTCGGTCTTGACCAGGGCCTGGTAGCGGTCCAGCTCCTTCTTGTTGTAGGCCAGGTCGCTCTTGAGCCGCGCCTGGTCCGCGCGGTTGGCGGCCAGGTCCAGCTCGATGAAGGTGGTGTCCAGCTCGGCGAACAGCCCGTCCGGACCGAGCGCGTCGCCCACGTCGGCCAGGACCTTGACCACCCGGCCGGACTCCTCGGCCACCAGGCTCATGGCGTTGCGCGCACGGGTGAAGCCGGTCAGGGAGGACTTGCGGTCCGCGGACCGGACCGTGAAGGTCTCGGTGGAGCCGGTCTCGGCGGGGGCGGGGGTGGGGACCTCGGCCTGGGCCGCCTCGGCCAGGGCGCTGCCCGGCACCACCGTCTTGCCGGAATCCGTCTCGCCGAGCCGGTCGTTGCCGCATCCGGCCGTCAGCAGCAGGGCCGACAGCAGGGCCGTCAACAGGACCGGCAACGAGGCCGGAAGGAAATGGCCTATCCGTTTCATGGGTACCGCCTTTATGCGTTCTTCGGAAATTCGTTGTCGCCGGGGACCGGCCGCAGGCCGAACTCGATGATCCGGCCCACCAGGTCGTCCAGGTCCTCGCCGTCGTTCAGGGCCGCCACCTGCCCGGTGGCGATGAGGTGGACCAGGCCGTGGAGCTGCCCCCACAGGGCGAAGACCAGGGCGTTGACGTCCAGGCCGCCGAACCGGCCCGTGGCCACGCACTCGGCCACCGTGTCCCGGAAAAGCCGGAACGAGCGGATGGAGCTGGCGGCCCATTCACCGTCCAGGTCCACCTGGTCGCAGGTGGTGCTGAACATGAGATGGTAGTTGTCCGGCTCCTCCAGGGCGAAGCGGATGTATTCCCGCGCCCCGGCCCGCAACCGCTCCACCGGGTCCGGGAACCGCTCCCGGCCCCTGTCCTGGCGCTCCACGAACCCGGCGAAGCCCTCCTCGCGCAGGGCGGAGAGGATCTCCCGCTTGTTCCGGAAATAGCGGTAGAGCGCGGCCGGACTGTATTCGATGCGCGAGGCGATGCGCCGGAGCGACACGTTGTCGAACCCCTCCCGGACGAAGAGCTGGCGCGCCGCGTCCAGGATGCGCCGCCGCATCCGTTCCCTGTCCCGTTCCCGTCGTTTTCTGGTGTCCATGCCCGCCTCTAGCAAATGCCGTTAACTTTGTAAACGCTGTTCACACAATCGTACGCCCGTCGTGGCCCAGGCGTCGCCCTAACCGGTATGAACCGGTGTTATCCGCGCTCCCGGCCCAGGAACGAGCGCATGGCCGCGTGGACCACCAGGTGGTGGAAGGGGCGGATGAGGTTGAAATAGACCGCCCCGGCCCGGTTGCGGTAGCGGACCACGGTGACCACGCGGAACCGGCTCCGCCCGTCCGGCCCCTCCGAAAGCGATTCGCCGCAGACCGCCACGGCCGCGTCCAGGTGGGACTCCTTGCCCTCGCCGATCCAGTAGGTCTCGCCGTCCGTCCGGACCACGGTGAAGATCCCGGCCCGATCGCCCGGGGCGCGGGGCAGGGTCTCGGCGGTCAGGACCGCCCGGTCCGGCACCGCGCGTTCACCCTGGCCCAGGGTCCGGAGCAGGGCTACGCGCACGCGCCACAGCCAGGCCATCCACGCCGGGCGGTAGGAGAGCAGACCGGCGGCCAGACCGAGGACCGTGCCCCGGCCGTCCATGGTGTGCACGTCCACGTGGTCCGCGCCGTCCAGGAGCCCGGCCATGCCCGACAGCCGCTCCAGATCACGCCGGTCCATGTCCGCCTCCCGTCACGTCGGCCAGCACCCCGGCCAGGACCACGTCCAGCAGGCCCATGACCGAGGCCACCTGGCCCTCCACGTCGAACCGTTCCCGGTTGAGCCCGTCGATGAGCCCGCCGGCGTACAGGGACCAGCACACCATGGCCAGTTGAAGACCCGACACGTCCGACCGGACCTCGCCGGTCGCCTTGCGCGCCTCGATCAGACCGGCCACCTCGCCGACGATCTCCCGCAACTGCCCGTCGAAACGGGCCTTCCACTCGCCGGTGGCGAACAGGGCCTCCTTGACCACCGAACGCAGGAACAGGGTGTGCTCGCCGTAGTAGCCGTACATTGTGCGGAGCATGTGCCGGAATTGTTCGCGCAGGGGCACGTCCCGCGGCGCGCTCGCGATGGCCCGGCGCGAGACCTCGCCGATGTCGTCGAAAAACGAGGAGAAGAGCAGGGAGGTCTTGTCCCGGAAATGCAGGGCGATGGTGCCCACGCCCACCCCGGCCGCCTGGGCCAAATCGCGCATGGTCGTGGCCTCGAACCCCTTTTCCGCGATCAGGGTCCGGGCCGCCGCCTGAATCCGACGGCGGGTCTCGGCCTTGCGCTCCTCGCGCAGGGATGCGTCCTTGGCCATGGCTCCTCCTTGATTTAACTGAACACGTTCATTTACTGAACATGTTCATTAAACTCCTTTGGCCGAACCGTCAAGGGGGCGGGACGGCCAAGGGCGGCGCGTCTCGATAATCGTGCGGGGGATGGGGCGAATGGCCCGCTCCGGGGCGACGCACAGTCGGCTATTTATTTGATAACCGACCGTATTAATGAATAAAATGAATCAGGACCTGAGGACGTCCAGAATCTCGATATTGGCGGCCTGCCAGGCGGGGTAGGCCCCGGCGAGCACGCCCAGAAGGCAGGACCCGGCCAGGGTCACGGCCAGGCTGACCGGGTCGATGATGATCGGCAGCTTGGCCACGGTGCAGCCCACCAGGACCAGGGCCACGGTCACGGCCACGCCCAGGCCGCCGCCCACCGCGGCCATGAGCCCGGACTCGAACAGGAACTGGCGGACGATGTCCCGCCTGCGGCCGCCCACGGCCCGGCGCACGCCGATCTCCACCCGCCTGGAGCGAACCACCAGGATCATGATGGACAGGATGCCCAGGCCGCCCACGGCAAAGGAGATGGTCGAGGTGATCCCGCCCAGCGTGGTCATCAGGTCCAGGGCCTGGCGTTGCAGCTTGATGGCGTCGGCCGCGGACATGGAGCTGAAGTCGTCCTTTTCGCCGGGGTCGATGCGGTGCCGTTCGCGCATGATCGCGTTCACCGAGTCGTTGACCTGGGTCAGGCCCGCGTCCTTGGCCAGACGCATGTATACACCGGAAACCCAGCGCTGGTTGCTGGCCCGGCGCATGTAGGTGGTCAGCGGCATGAGCAGGATCTCGTCCTGGTCCGTGCCGGACACGTCGCGGCCCTTCTCCTCCATGACCCCGAGGACCCGGAAGCTGGCCCGGAACATGTAGATGTCACGGCCCACGGCCTGCTCGGGGCGGCCGAACAGCCGCTGGGCGATCTTGCGCCCGAGCACGCAGACCTTGGCCCGGTCGTCCACGTCGCTCCAGGTGAAGAACCGGCCCACGTCCGGGCGGAAGCTGCGGATTTCCTGGTAGTTGGGCCAGCAGGCCAGAATCTGGGCGTTGACCGCGTTGCCGTTGCCGCGCACGGCCATGGTCGCGGTGACGAAGGGCGTGCCGTCCAGGACCGAGGGCACGGAGTCGATCAGGGCCTGGGCGTCGGCCAGGACGAAGTTGCGCGAGTTGCCGTTGATGCGCACGCCCCCGCCCCGGGTGAAGCGGACCGATCCGGCCAGGACCGCATACAGGTTCGGGCCGAGCTTTTCGGTCTCCATCTCGGCCTGTCGGACCATGATCTTGGACACGTGCTGCACCCCGGTGAAGGCCAGGGCGCCCAGGAAAACCCCGAGCATGGCCAGCACGGCGCGGAGCTTGTGGGCCGACAGGGAGGACACGGCGATGGTCAGGTTCAGGGGCAGCATGGGACCTCCGCTACTCGTACCGGGCCCGGTTCCAGGCCGTGTTGCCGTTGAAGACGTGCTGCCACAGCCGCTCGAAGGCGTGGCCGGTATTGCCCGCGTCCAGCGGGTCGTCCTCGATCAGGCGCAGGCAGAATTCGTAGAAGGATTTCGGCCGGGTGCGGATGCGCTCGCCGGTCACGCAGAAGTTGCCCGTGGGCGCGCGGCAGATGATCTCGTCCGGCATGGCGACGCCGAAGAGGCGTTCGAACAGCTCGCCCACCGGGATGTCCCGGCCCCAACCGGCCCAGCGGCCCTCGTTCTCGGGCTTGCGCAGGTCGTGCGGACGGCCCAGGCGGTCGCTCTTCAGCTTGAACCAGGCCAGCCCCCGGAAGGGCACGCCCCTATCCGCAACGTCCTCCAAGGTCTTCCGCAAGGTCTCCACCGTGGTCCGGCCGCGATCATCCAGGTGATCGAAGGGGTCGCCCTGGAGAAAGACGTTCAGGGGGGCCAGGGCGTCGTACTCGTTGACGATGTGCGTGAAATAGGTGTGGGCCTCGCGCCCGATGTTCGGCAGTTTGCGGGCATCCGGGCCGAGATCGCCGCCCTTGTCGTAGACCGTGTGGGGGCACCCCAGCCGGCTTGCCCAGGACACGTCCTCGCGGTACCTGGCGATGATCACCCGGATGTCGTCACGCACGTTCACGCTCCACGCGGGGGTTCGGGTTCCGCAACCTTCTCCAAGACCATGGCCCGGACATAGGTGGGCTGCTCGTCCGAGGACCGCCCGCCCGAGCCGTAGCCCACCCCCAAAAGACGTCCCAGGGGCAGGGGACCGAAGTCGTCCGCAACAATCCGCAGGATGGCCAGGCCCGTGGGGGTGGCCCGCTCCATGGCGCAGTCGGAGCCGAAGGTGGTCAGCCCCCTGGCCAGTTCCGCGCAAGCCGGTGCCGGGACAGGCATTTTGCCGTGGGCGCACTGCACGAACCCGGACCCCAGGTCCACCGGGCTGCAGACCACGCGTTCGGCCTCCAGGGCGTCCAGCAGGAGCATGGTTCCGCAAATATCCGCAAGGGTGTCCACAGCGCCGATCTCGTGGAAGTGGACCTGCTCCAGGTCCACGCCGTGGACCTTGGCCTCGGCCTGGCCCAGAAGGCGCAGGGCCCGGACAGAGCGTTCCCCGGCCCGACCGGACAGGCCGCTTCCCTCGATAATCCGGCAGAGGTCGGTGTAGTGGCGCAGGGGCTGCTCCCGGGTCTGGAGCACGTCCACGTGCGTGGTCCGGATGCCCGCGATGCGCTTTTCCGTCCATTTGAGCCCGAAGCCGTCCAGGCCGAGCCGGGCCAGCTCCCGCTCCAGGAAGGCGAACCCCAGGCCGGGGCCGCGCCACTCCTCCAGGGCGTGGCTCAGGGCGGCGAGGAGCATGTCCCCGCTCACGCCCGTGGAACAATCGAGATATACCGTGTGCATGGGTTCCTATCCGTCCCGCCCGCCGACGGCCAGCATGTTGATCTTGTGGGCCAGGTAGCCCGCGCCGAAGCCGTTGTCGATGTTCACGACCCCGATGCCCGGCGCGCAGGAATTCATCATGGTCAGCAGGGCGGCCAGCCCCTGAAAACTGGCCCCGTAGCCCACGCTGGTGGGCACGGCCAGGATGGGCGGTAGGGCCAGGCCGCCGATGACCGAGGGCAGCGCCCCCTCCATGCCCGCCACGGCGATGATCACCGAGGCGTCGTTGAGATCGTCCATGACCGAAAAGAGGCGGTGGATGCCCGCCACCCCGCAGTCGAAATGCCGATCCACGCGGCTACCCAGGAACTCGGCCGTGCCCGCGGCCTCCTCGGCCACGTCCAGGTCCGAGGTGCCCGCCGAGACGACCACCACCTTGCCCGCCGGGTCCGCCACCGGCTCCCCGATGGACAGCAGCCCGGACACCGGGTCGAAGCGGGCGTCCGCAACGGCCCGCACGGCCTCGAAATGGGCGTGATCGGCCCTGGTCCCCAGGACCCGTCCGTTGTGGCGGTTGAGGTGATCAAAGATCGAGGCCACCTGATCGGGCGTCTTGCCAGCGCAGTAGACCACCTCGGGCCCGCCGGTGCGCAGCTCGCGCAGCTGGTCGATCTTGGCGCAGCCGGTTTCGATGAAGGACTGCCGGAGCAATTCCTTCTTCAGCTTGTCCCGCGAAATCTGTCCGGCTTCGAAATCGTCGAGCAGACGGTCCAGGCTCATCCGGCCCACTCCCTGAAGGTGCATGATTCCAGCCCGATCCGATTCGCCAGCGCCACGATTTTATCACGGTTTTCCTGTATGATTTCTGCGTACTGCGGAAGGTACTCCACGGTTGCCATCAGATTATCAGGCCGGACGCGGACCGTGTGCACGCCGATGGTGTGCAGGTAGGATTCCAGGGCGTTCACCCGGCCGAGGTCGTCGGCATTCAGGGGCACGCCCGTGGGGATGCGCGTGGCCAGGCAGCTCTCGGACGGGGCCTCCCAGTTGGACAGCCCCGCCTCGCGCGCCAGCCCCCGGATCTCGGCCTTGCCCAACCCCGCCGCCAGCAGGACCGAATAGACGTGGAACTCCTGCAGGGCCCGCAGGCCCGGCCGGTTGGGGTCGTCGTCAGCGTTGGTCCCGTCCAGGAGCAGGCAACCCGCCCCGAAGGCGTCCCGCATGGTGCGGAGAATCAGGCACTTGCAGTGATAGCAGCGGTCGTCCAGGTTGCGCCGCACCTCGGGCACGACCAGGGCCGAAATCTGGATGACCCGGTGCTCGATGCCGATGTGGGCGGCCACGCGTTCGGCGCGCTTCAGGTCCCGGTCCGGGGTCAGTTCGCTGACCACGGTGCAGGCCATGGCGCGCGGGCCGAGGGCGAGGTGCGCCGCGGCGGCCACCAGGCTGCTGTCCACCCCGCCGGACAGGGCCGTGACCGCGCAGCCGACGTCGCCCGCGCGCGCGGCGATGAGGGAGGCAAGATGATCGAGGCTCATGAATAAAGCCTAGCCCACCCGAAAGCCCGGTTCAACCCCTTTCGGGCTTTTCGCGGCCTATGAGATCGATGCGCCGCCAGGGGCCCTTGCGGAAACGGGTCATGAAGGTGGAGGCCAGGATGACCACGTAGAGGAGCAGGAACATCCACGGCCCGTGGATGCTGGTGATGCCCAGTCCGTTGAGCACCAGCAGGGGGATGACCAGGCAGACGATGGAGCCGGTGCCCATGACGAACATGATGAACCGGGTGTCGCCCGCGCCCTTGAGCCCGCCCATGTAGACGATGGCCAGGGCGTCGAGCAGGGTGAACACGGCGCAGTAGCGCATGAGCACCCCGCCCATGGCCAGGACCGCGTTGAAATCGATGCCGGTCACGTCGCGGGGCCGGAACAGGTTGAGCAGGAATTCCGGCATGACCCAGAAGACAACGGCCATGACGCCCATGTAGGCCAGGGCGATGTGCAGGACCGAGTGGGTGCAGAAGGCCGCACGGTCCGGGTTGCCGTCGCCCATGGCCTGGCCAACCATGATGCTGGCCGCCACGTGCAGGCCGATGGTCGGCAGGAAGGCCAGGTTGTAGATGGAGAAGACCGCGCTTGTGGAGGCCAGTTCCACGGGACCGAAGCGGCCGATGATGAAGACGAAGAACGAAACCGCGAACATGTCCAGGAAGAACTGGACCCCGCCGGGCAGGCCAAAACGCAGGAACCGGGCGAACAGGGCGTGGTCGAACCGCCAGGCGGACCGGACCCGGAACAGGGCTTCGTTCTTGCGGGTGAAGATCAGCCGGATGTAGACGATCAGCGGCACGATGAAGCCGATGACCGTGGCCAGGCCCGCACCGGCGATGCCCATCTCCGGGAAGGGCCCGATACCGTTGATCAGACAGTAATCCAGCGGAATGTTGATGAAGATAGAGCCCAGACTGATGAGCATGACCGGCTTGGTCAGGCCGCGCCCGGCAAAGAAGTTGGACAGGCACATGCCGAGCAGGCAGGGCAGGCTGCCCACCGTGAGGATCTGGAAATAGACGATCTCGAGACGCCGGATGGACTCGGGGTGGCCGACCAGCCCGAACAGCGGCTCCGCGAAAAAGGCCAGGGCCGCGAGCAGCAGCCCGGACGGCACGCAGAACCAGAGGCCCACCCACAGGGCGCGGCCCACGTCCGCCGGACGGCACGCGCCCGTGTACTGGGCGATGAACACGTTGACGTACTCGGACACGCCCATGAAAAAGGACAGGAACAGGAAGGCCATGACGTTGGCCGGCAGGGAGGCGCCCAGGGCCTCCAGGGAGTAGTTGCCCAGAAATATTCGGTCCGTGAAGGTCATGACCGTGTTGGAGACCATGCTGACGACCAGGGGCAGCCCGATATTGAGGGCCTCCCGATACCCGCCTTGCGCACGCCAACGTTCCACCAGATACATTTTTTTCCTCGTTTGTTGCGGACCGCCCGCGACAGGGCATCGGTCCGGCATTGGCAACCTATACCGGCGCGGCGCGCCGGTAAAGTGGAATCATGCCCCGTTCACATCTTGTCATTTAAAATACAGCATGCTATGGAACATCCGGTACCAACCTGTAATCCTGGACGAATACGTGGACCAGAAAGCGGAATACCTGTTTTATCCGGCCATGTCCCGATTCCAGCGCCTGTACACCAAGGGGTTGTCCAAGCGGCTGGACCCGCATGGCGTGAAACCCGGCTACCTGGAGGTGTTCTTCCGCCTCTGGGAAGGGGATGGCATCACCCAGAAGACGCTGCACGAAAGCCTGGACGTGGAACAGGCCACCCTGTCCAACACCCTCAAGCGGATGGAGCGGGACGGCTTTCTGACCTGCGAACGCAACCCCAGGGACCGGCGGCAGTCCATCATCGTCCTGTCCGACACGGGCGCGGGGTTGCGCAAACTGGTTCTGGCGGCCATCGACGACCTGCAAAAGGTGGTCAACCACCGGTTGAGCATCAACGACCGCCGCTATTTCCGACGCATCCTCACCCAGATGAACGACCAGCTCGTCTCGGACCTGGACGACGCCACTCTGGTCCTGCTCGACGAGGTGAACGAGGACGACGGCATGGTCATGCTCGTGGACGAAATCAAAAAGTAGGCGGAAATTCGAACCGCAACCAACCACAAATACGCTTGCAGACCATATTTCCCCGCCTGACGAGCCTTGCGCACCGCATTTACCGCCCGGCTCCACACTCCACCGCATGGTTCCCCATAAACCGCTTCTTCGCGTACCCCATTAATTGTCCCCAGCGAATATTCTTTTTTAATCTACTGAAACCATAATCTTTTTCGATAACATGTCCACCTGCGGCCATTGACGCGGCGATTTGCCGCATGCTACGCGTGCGGGGCCGGAAGTGACCGGGGAAAGTCCGATTCGTGGTTTTTTCCCATTATTTTTTCCGGCGGAATCTGCTATGGCTTCCCTAATTAACAACAACGTCCTGTAATTCCTTTTTATAGGTTTCTTTCTAGAATAACTCTAGACAATATGGGACAACGTTGTACTTTGTTGACAATCTTTGACACCCTATGTCAAAGAATGAACATCATAGGTCGGATTGTGACATTATGGACAACGCAAATGCACCCAGGCCGCCGATCCTGCTTACCGTGCGGGAAGTCGCGGACTATTTGCGGGTTCACCAGAGAACGGCCTACCGGTTGATCACCAGCGGCGACATCAAGGCCATCAAGATCGGCAGCCAGTGGCGCGTGCCCGAACAGGCCTTGATGGAATTTTTAGAGAGTGGAATGAAGGCGGCGGCCCCTTCGGGCAAGAGGAAGACCGCGCCGGACCAATTCAAACTCCCTCTGGACTAAGGAGAGCGGCATGTCGAAAAGAACGGTTGGCGGTTATGACGGGGGCGACCCGATCCTGAACGTTACCCTGCCCAATGATTTCGGCGAGGACATCGCGGTCACCGGCCAACTCATCGGCGAGGAAATGTACTTCGACGACGGCACCGGCATGCTGACCATGGAAAAGCTGTACCGTGCCCAGGACGACAAGCTCGTCTACGGCATCATCTCCGCCATCGGACACGCCCGCGAACGCCGCGCCTACCGCGTGGAAGAGGGCGAGGACAGCTGCATCGTCACCAACGGCAGCCTGAGCCTCGAATTCAACTACGACCAGCTCTTCGAACTCCTGGCCGTGGCCCTGGAATCCGAAAAGGAAGCCGCAGGCGCACAGGTCAGCGAACAGGTCCGCCGCAAACTCGCCGTGAACGAATAAATTCGCATAGGAAAGGTAATAAAAAAGGGGCCAATGGCCCCTTTTTTATTACCTTTTTACTGCCTACGGCGGCCGGGGCGCTGCTTCGGACCCCGCCAGAGAACCTTTTGTAAAAGGTTCTCTGGACTCTCCAAAACATTTTATCGCCGCTACGCGGGCTCCGTGCAAACTCGGTTATCCTATTTCCCAATACCTCTCTCGAATTTCCCGCCAAGCGGCAGGTCCCGGCGGGGCTTGTCGCACTCGCGTAGCGCACGAAAAATTCTGGAAGGGAGAAGGAATGGGAGACCGGGGGCATCATTCTTCCTCTACTTGAGATACTCGCGTTGCCCGGTGGCTTCCATGACGGAGGCCCACCAGTCGGAGTTGATGTTGATGCGGCGGCGTTCGGTGGCCACCAGGTCCAGGGGCAGGTGGACCATGCTCGATTTGAGCCGGGAGACGACCATGGCGGTCTTGCCGGCCATGGCCGCGTGCACGGCGTTCTGCCCGAGGAATCCGCAGTAGACCCGATCGCCCGCATTGGCCGGGACGGATCGAATCAGGTAGCTGGGATCAATGAATTTTATGTTGATCTCAAAATCCTTGGACAGGGCGTATTTCTCGAGTTCGGAGACGATGAGGCCGCAGATGTCGCCCAGTTTGGGGTTGCCCGAGGGGTCTCGTTCGAGTTCCCCGCCGAGCAGATCCTGGCCCGCGCCCTCGGCGCAGACGATGATGGAATGCTTGCGTTCCTTGAGCCGGGTCTCCACGGCCTCGAGCAAGCCGCCCGGTCCGGCCAGGGTGAAGGGCTGTTCCGGGACCAGGAGGAAGTTGACCTCCTGCATGGCCAGGGTGGCCTGGGCCGCGATGAAGCCCGCTTCCCGGCCCATGAGCTTGACCAGACCCACGCCCATGTCGATGCCGGTGGCCTCCACGTGGGCGCACTGGATGACCTCGGCGGCCTTTTCCACGGCCGTGTCGAAACCAAAGGAGCGGGTGATGAAGTTGATGTCGTTGTCGATGGTCTTGGGGATGCCGATGACGGCGATGTTCCGCTTGCGCTCGGATATCTCGTTGACGATGGACCTGGCCGCGCGCATGGCGCCGTCGCCGCCGATGACGAACAGGATGTTGATGTTCAGCCGCTCCAGTGAATCGACGATCTCCACCGGGTCCTGAAGCCCGCGCGACGAACCCAGGATGGTCCCGCCGAACTGGTGGATGTGTGAGACGGTCTCCGGGGTGAGTTCCTTGATGTCGTAGCCGTACTTGGGAATGAAGCCGCGCAGCCCGTTGGTGATGCCGAGCACGTGGCGCACGCCGTAGTGGTAGTGGGCCTCGTGCACGATGGCCCGGATGACGTCGTTGATGCCCGGGCAGATGCCGCCGCAGGTGACGACGGCGCAGCGCGCCTTGGAGGTGTCGAAATAGACCTGCTCGCGCGGTCCGGCCTTTTCGAAATCCTTTTGCAGTACGTCGGTGTCCAACTCGGTCAGCTCGCCCGAGGTAAGCATCAGCGTCACCGGAATCGACTCGTCCACGAACCGGGCGTTCTTCAGCGGCGATTTGATCTTGGCCTTGCCGAGATTCGGTATTTCCGTAACGAAATCCAGGCGTTTCATAATATTACGCTCCGTATTCCCTCATGGATGACAGCTGGTCATTCCGTCCAGGCGGTCACCTGGGGTTCCGGCAGTTCCGCAATGGTTTCGTCGAGATCCTCGGGGGTTGCCGAGGCCGCGCCCACCTGGCCCACGACCACGCCCGCCGCGTAGTTGGCCAGGGTGCAGGCGGTCAGCAGGTCCATGCCCGCCGCCAGGGCCAGTGCGGCGGTGGCGATGACCGTGTCGCCCGCGCCGGTGACGTCGAAGACCTTGCGCGCAAAGGTCGGGATGTGCCGGATGGAATCCCGGCCCTCGAACAGGGCCATGCCGTCGGGCCCGAGGGTGATCAAAAGGTTGCGGCAATTAAGCCGGTCGAAGATGGCCCGGCCCGCCGCGATGATGGACGAGCGGTCCGAGACCGGCAGGTTGGCGCCCTCGCTGGCCTCCTTGGTGTTGGGAGTGAGCAGGTCCACGTCCCGGTAGAGGTCGTAATTCACGGTCTTGGGGTCCACCAGGACCAGGGGCGGGGTGGAACGGGCCTGGACCAGGGGCATGAAGCGGTCCATGAACGCCTTCGAGATGAATCCCTTGCCGTAGTCGGACAGGATGATCACCGGAAAATCAGGCAGGTTCTCCTCAAGGATGAGGAACAGGGTGTCCATCTCGGCCGGAGAGAGGGGGCCGACGCGTTCCTGGTCCACGCGGACCACCTGCTGGTTGTGGGCGATGATCCGGGTCTTGACCGTTGTGGGCCGGCCGCCGTCCTGGATGAGCCGCGTGCTCAACCCCGCATGTTCGCATAAACTCTCGAGAATTTCCCCGTTACGGTCCGTGCCCACGGCCCCGATGAGCAGGGGCTTGCCGCCCAGGTCCGCGATGTTCCGGGCCACGTTGCCCGCGCCGCCCAGAAGAAAGGATTCCTCCTTGACCTGGACCACCGGCACCGGCGCCTCGGGGGAGATGCGCTCCACGCCGCCCATGAGGTAGTGATCCAGCATGAGATCGCCGATGATCATGACCTTGTGCCCCTTGAGGGCCTTGACCGCTTCCAGAATCATTGCATGTGACATATTGTAAACAACCAATTTTTTCCCGTTGTTGTCGTCAATTTACAAACGATCGCCGTCACGCCGCGCTCCGGGGCTCTGCCTTCGAATCCCAGGCTGCGTGATCGCAGCGTATCACTCACCGCTCACGAAGGGCCGCATTCGGCGGCAGGGGAGGGACCCGGCTACCTACGCGAACTCGACCCCGAACCTTTCCGCAACGGACCGCAAGTCATCTTCAGCCGCGTAACTAACCGTCAATTTACCTTTTTCCGGGGAGCCGGAGATTTTGACCGTAAGGCCCAACAAATCGGAAAGTTCGCCCTGGAGGGTCTCCAGGCGGGGGTCCAACGGCCGAGGTTCGGACTTGGCCGAGCGGGAGGAGGGCGCGGCCCCGATCTCGTCCGCGCCGGGCAGCCGTCCGTGCTGCTTGAAGAAAGAGGCCTGGGCCTCGGCCTGGCGCACAGTCAGGCCGTTCTCGGCGATGCGGCGGTGCAGTTCGGCCTGGGGCTCGGGAGCGCTCACGGCCATGATCGCCCGACCGTGCCCGGCGGACAGGACGTTCTGCTGGATGGCGGTCTGCACGCTTTCCGGCAGGTTGAGCAGACGCAGGGAGTTGGCCACGGCGGAACGGCTCTTGCCCACCTGACGGGCCAGTTCCTCCTGGCTCAGCCCGAACTCCTGCTGCAACCGCTGGTAGCCGAGCGCCTCTTCCACGGCGTTCAGGTCCTCGCGCTGCAAATTCTCGATCAGAGCGATGGCCAGGCTCTCCTGGTCGGTCATCTCCCGAACCAGGGAGGGGATGTCCGTGAGCCCGGCCTTCCTGGAGGCGCGCAGCCGCCGCTCACCGGCGACCAGCTCGTATTTGCCCTTGCCAAGGGGGCGGACCAGGATGGGCTGGAGCACGCCGCGCGTCTCGATGGAGGCGGCCAGGTCGTTCAGGGCCTCCTCGGAGAATTCGCGCCGGGGCTGGTGCGGGTTGGGGGTGATGGCCCCCACCGGAATCAGGCGCACCTCGGCGGCATCGGCCGTGACCTTTTCATCCTCGCGCACGCCGCCCAGCAATGCATCCAATCCCCGTCCAAGTCCCCTGTTCGTCGCTGTCATATATGACTCCTGTCTCGCTGGTAATTCAATCCTTGCCCAAAAATGCTTGAGTGCCTATAACGCCCCGAAGAAAACCATACGGAGCGAACATGTCCGATCAGATCAACGAACTCTTCGACAAGGACGGCAACCTCATCGGCGCCCTGCTGACCGCCGAGGCCTGGACCACGGTCCGCGCCCTGGTCATGGATGCCCTCGGGGTGAACGAGAACGACGCGCCCGACGCGCCCGAAGTAAAGCCCGAGCCGCTGGCCGACTGGGAAACCCTCACGCAATATTGGGATTTCCCGTATGCCGTGGACATGGACGTGGCCTGCGAAAACTGCGGCAACCGCACCGAGGACTGGTCCTCTGATGAGCCGCGTAAGTTCCGCCTGACCAGCGCGAACCTCGCCGGGCTGGTGGCCTTCCAGTGCATGGACTGCCGGGCCAAGGTGGTCAAGAAGCACTTCAAGGACGAGATCGTCACCGAATGCACGCCCTACCGCGAGGAGAAGATCACCTCCAAGGAAGGGCGGTACTGATCACCCATCGCTCACGCCCGCGCCGCTCGATCATCACGATGCGGCGCTCCCGTCAAAGAACCCGTCAGGCCCCGGCCGTGGAGCTGCGCTCCACTTCCTGGGCCAGCGCCAGGTACGCCTCCGCACCCCGCGACTTGATATCGTAATTGATCACCGGTTTACCGAAGCTCGGCGCCTCGGACAGACGCACGTTCCTCGGAATGATCGTCTCGAACAGGTGCTGGGGGAACGCCTTGCGTACCTCGTTTTTCACCTGCCACGACAGCCGGTTTCTCGAATCGTACATGGTCAGGACCACGCCGAGGATATCGAGCCCCGGATTGAGCCGCTTGCGGACCAGCTCGTAGGTCATGAGCAACTGCGCGATGCCCTCCAATGCGTAATACTCGCACTGCAACGGCACGAGCAGCTCGTCGGCCGCGCACAGGGCGTTGACCGTCAGCAGGCCGAGGGAGGGGGGGCAGTCGATGAGGATGAAATCATACTCGGGGTCCGCCTGGTCGATGAGTTCGCGCAGGTAGAACTCACGTCCGAACTTGTCCACCAGCTCGATCTCCGCGCCGACCAAGTCCTGCGTTCCGGGCAGGATGTCCAGGTAGGGTATGCCGGTCGGGAGGATGGCCTTGCCGATGTTCTTCGGCTCGAAGAGCACGGTGTAGATGTTTTCGCGCTTATCGCCGGGGTAGAAGCCGAGCCCGCTGGAGGCGTTTCCCTGGGGGTCGCAGTCAACCAGCAGGACGCGCTTTTCCATCACGGCCAGGGAGGCCGCCAGGTTGATGGCGGTGGTGGTCTTGCCCACGCCGCCCTTTTGATTCGCAATCACGATTCTTCTCGCCACATGACCCTCGCTTTCGAGCTGCATTCGGTGCGTTCGAGACTCCGTCGTTTGTTTCACGTGAAACAATTAACCCCTGAACAGGCGGTGTTTCACGTGAAACATTGTCCTCTTGTCGTTTCGATTGTCGTAGGCGGAAAAAAAGGCAAAGGCAAGGGGAGAGGGTGGAATAGGGAGAAAAAGACACAAAAAAGGGCGGCTGACGCCGCCCTTGATGATCGTGATGATCAGCGCCTATTTGCCGTAGTATTCGTGATACCACTCGATGAACTTGCGGATGCCTTCCTCGATGGTGGTGTCCGGCTTGAACCCGACGTCGGCCTGAAGGTCGGAGACGTCCGCCTCGGTGGCCGGGACGTCGCCCGCCTGCATGGGCATGTAGTTGTAGATGGCCTTCTTGCCGACAACCTCTTCGATGACCTCGATGTACCGAGACAGCTCGACCACGGTGTTGTTGCCGATGTTGTAGATCTGGTAGGGGACCGAGCTGGTGCACGGGTCCGGATGGTCGCCGTCCCAGTCGGGGTTCGGGGTGGCGGTGCGCTGCATGACCCGGACAACGCCCTCGACGATGTCGTCGATGTAGGTGAAGTCGCGGCGCATCTTGCCGTAGTTGAAGACGTTGATGGGCTTGTCCTCGATGATGTTCTTGGTGAACAGGAAGAGCGCCATGTCCGGGCGGCCCCACGGCCCATATACCGTAAAGAAGCGCAGCCCGGTGGTGGGCAGGTTGTAGAGGCTCGAATAGGAGTGGGCCATCATCTCGTTGGACTTTTTGGTGGCCGCGTACAGGCTCATGGGATGATCCACGCCCTCGTGCGGGTTGAGCGGCATCTTGGTGTTCATGCCGTAGACCGAGGAGCTGGAGGCGTAGACCAGGTGTTCGACCTTGTTGTGGCGACAACCCTCAAGAATGTTGAGAAATCCGACCACGTTGGAGTCGATGTAGGAGCGGGGGTTCTCGATGGAGTAACGGACGCCCGCCTGGGCCGCCAGGTTGACCACGTGGGTGAACCGTTCGGCCTGGAACAGCTCGCTCATGGGCTGGGCGTCCTCGAGATTGATGTTCACGTGGCGGAACAAGGGGGACTGCTCAAGGATCTTGAGGCGGTCCTTCTTCAGGTTGACGTCGTAGTAGTCGTTCAGGTTGTCCAGGCCAATGACTTCATGGCCCGCATCGGTCAGCCGCTTGGAAAGATGAAAGCCGATGAAGCCCGCGGCTCCGGTGACAAGTATCTTCATATGCATGGTCCTTATGCCTGATTGTGCTCAGGTGTTTTTGGCGAGGTATGCGGCGCGCCATCATGGGGCGGTGCGCGCCGCCACAAGCTCATACTCCATTTCGTGCCCCCAGGGCAAGCGCGCAATATTTGGTTTTCGAAGACCCCTCCCGACGAGGGGCCCCCCGGAGGGCCGGAGGGTGTCAATCTTGTCCCAAACGACCGCAAACCGTTGGGGGCCGGGGGTTTGCGGGGCATCGCCGGAAACGGCCCGGACAGCGCCTTTCGCATAAAATCCGGACACGGGCCTGCCGCACCACGCAAAGTGCGTCCAGGGGCGATTCCGGGCGAAATTCGGAGAAAAAGGCGGGACGGGCTGGCGGCGAAGGGGCAATGGGTCGAAAAAACGGGCTACAGACGGATGCCGGCGATGGAATCCACGGCCATCTGTTGTTCGTGGGGGAGCATGTCCACCAGCCGGGCCAGGGGGGGCAGCTTGTGGACGATGACGGTCTCGAGCAGGTGGGTGACCACCTGCGGGTCCGCATCGGGCAGGACGACCCGCAGGGCCTCGTCGCCGAAGCAGACGATGTGCGGGGTGCGCCACAGCTCCCAGCCGCGCCAGAACATGGCCGTGTCGGGCTGGAGCGCGCCGCCGGTCAGGGCGGCCACGGGCCAGAAGTTGATGGTCCCGGCGGGCCACTTCAGGTGCGCCTGGAGATTCTTGAGCACGCCGCGCCGCCTGGGGTCGGACTGCCCGGACAGGTCCAGGCCGAGCTCCATGTAGGTCATGACCACGCGCGCGCCCGGTTTGGTGAAACGCAGGAACGCGGACCACGGGTCCGGGAAATTCGGGGCCGGGGCGGAGGCGGGAGCGGACGGAGCCGGGGAGGGCGGTGTCGCCTGCGGCCGGGCCACGGTCGGACGGGCCGCCTGCCGAGCCGGTTGTTGCTGCGGCTGCCGGGCCGGTTGTTGCGACGGACGGGTCCGGGGCTGCGCCTCGGGTTTGGGCTGAGCGGCAATGGGTTCGCGTTGCGCGTCCACAACGCCGGGCTGCGCCGTCACGGGTTCGGGCTGCGCCTGGGCGGCCATGCCGCCCGGCGCGTAGACGAACTCCAGGCCGGACTCCAGCCAGGGGCGCAGGCTCTCGCGCAGGTTCAGTCGAGCAGAAGGTGATCCCATAGTCTCCAGGCCACTTCGGTCTTGGGCAGTTGGGGCCACTGTTCGCGGCGGCCCTTGGCGTCGAGCACGTACATCTCGTTGGTGGCCACGCCGAAGCCGCTGCCCGACTTGCCGATGTCGTTGGTCGCAATGAGGTCCAGGTGCTTGCTCTCGAGCTTGCGGGCGGCCTCCTCGCGCAGGTTGCCGGTCTCGGCCGCGAAGCCGATGAGCTTCTGGTCCGGCCGCTTGGATTCGCCCAGGGTCTTGAGGATGTCCGGGTTGGTCTCGAACTCCACGGTGATGCCCGCGCCCGCCGAGGTGGACTTCTTGAACTTGGTCTCGCCGAAGGGCACGGGCCGGTAGTCGGCCACGGCCGCGGTCAGGCAGGCCATGTCCATGGACGGCCACAGGTCGGTGCAGGCGGCGAACATCTGCCGGGCGGTGGTCACCGAGACCACGGCCACGTCGCAGGGGAAGGTCAGGGCGGTGGGCCCGGCCACCACGGTCACGTCCGCGCCGCGCAGCCAGGCGGCCATGGCCACGCACGCGCCCATGGTCCCGCTGGACGGGTTGGACCAGAAGCGCACCGCGTCCCACGGCTCGCGGGTGGGGCCCAGGGTGACCAGGACGTTCCGGCCCGCCAGATCCTGGGGGGTCAGGGCCTTGAGCACGGCCAGGAAAATCTCGTCCACCGGGGCCAGCCGCCCGGTGCCGGTTTCGCCGCAGGCCACGGAGCCGCACTCCGGGGCCACGCGGATGTAGCCGAGCTCCCCGAGGGTGGCCCAGTTGCGCTGGGTGGCCGGGGCCGCCCACATGCGCGGGTTCATGGCCGGGGCCACGATCTTGGGGCCGGGGAAGGCCAGGGCCTGGCAGGAAAGCATGTCGTCGGCCAGACCGAAGGCCAGCCTGGCCAGGGTGTTGGCCGAGGCCGGGGCCACGACCATCGCGTCCGCGGCCTGGCCCGGTTCCAGATGGCCGAAGGCGGTGTCCGCGTCCGGGGTCTCGGAGAACATGCCCGTGTAGACCGGCGACGCGCCGAGCGCCTCGAAGGAGAGGGGGGTCACGAACCGGCGGGCGGCGTCGGTCAGGGTGGCCGAGACCATGCAGTCCGCCTGTTGCAGGGCGCGGGCGAGGTCCAGCGCCTTGTACGCGGCGATGGACCCGGTCACGCCCAGGTGGACGCGCTTGCCCATGAATCCGGCAAAACCGTAATGGGGCTGCATGCTACTTTCTCTTGGCGTCGGCGTCCTTGACCTCCACCGCGAAGATGGTCGTGGTGGCCGAGGCGAAGGTGTCGTCGATCTCGATGACGCAGCTCTTGTTGTACTTCTCGAAGGTCAGGAACTGGACCGAGCTGGCCTTGTTGTTGGACACCAGGGTCCAGTTGTCCTTGGTCATGTTGTTCAGGAAATACTGGACCAGTTCGGGAATCTCCACGCGGCCCTTGAACTTCATGATCGAGGCGCGGAACTTGGCGTTGTCCAGCTTGTAGGAGCCGTCGTTGACGTAGCTGATCTCCTTGGGGATCATGATGTCGTCGAAGTCGAGGTAGTAGTCCGGTTCCTGCGTCTGGGACGAGGCCTGGGGTTCGGCCCCGGACGAGTTCGAGCCGGTCCTGGCGGTGCAGGCGGCCAACAGGCCGATGATCAGGAGCGGCAGGAGCAGTTTGATGAATGAACGCATGGTTTCCTCCCTCGGTATGTGCGGTGATGTCGTTGCGGTTGGGTTCAGGACGCGGCTTCCTTGAGCCGGTCGATCTTGTCCTGAAGGTATCGTTCCATGTCCCGGCGGTCCTTGCGCAGCCGGACCAGCTCGCTCTCCAGGATCTGGAGCTTGGCCTTGATGTCCGAGGTGTCGAAGGTCAGCTTCAGGGCCATCTCCTCGATCTCGGCGTCCTTGGCCTCGAGCGCCCTGGTTTGTTCGAGCAGGTCCTCGGGCAGTGCGGCCGGGCCGGGGGGCAGCTGCTTGATGCGCTTCTGGCTGCGGGCCAGGAGCACGAAGGCGGTCTTGAGCTTGTGGATGTCGTCCTGCTGCCGTTCGATGATGGACTTCTGGTCCGCGATGACCTCCATGCAGGCGGTCACGCGGGAGAGCACGTCGTTGAAGGTGGCGGCCAGGTCGGCGAATCCCTCCATGGCCGGAACCGGACCGGCGGCGGCCGGGGTGTGGTCCACCTCGATGGTCCGGGGGAACTCGCTGTGCAGCCGGTCGTCTATCTCGTTGGTGACCAGCCCGTCCCCGTAAAGATGAGAAATGCGTTCGAAGACCACCACGGAGTCCTCCGGGTATTTCGTCACGCGGCCGACCTTTCGGCCCCCGAGGAAGTCCTTGAAAAGGGCGGCGTACCGACGCGCCGTCGGCGCGGGGATGCGGGTGCGTTTGGCTATCTCAGCCACGGAAAGCCAATTCATGCCTATGAAATACCATGAATCCGGCCAATATCAAGCCCTTCGGACCCATTGGCGGCCACTTGGCATATCCGACCGATATTATTGGAAAAGAAAAAGATTACGTAGAAATTGGAGATGTTGTACAACCGGGTCCAACAAGACGATGGAACCTATATTTATGGAAATACCCGAAGATTACCGCCTGTCGAGCTACGACTATCCCCTGCCCGAGGACCGCATCGCCCAGGAACCCGCCGCCCGCCGCGACGGGTCCAGGCTCCTGGTCCTGGACCGCGCGGCCCGTTCCCTGACCCCGGCCCGGTTCACCGATCTCCTGGACTACCTGCCGGACGACTGCCTGCTGGTGGCCAACAACTCGCGCGTCATCCCGGCGCGCGTCTTCGGCCGCAAGCCCACGGGCGGCCAGGTGGAGTTCCTGCTGCTCACGCCCCTGCCGCTGCTCACACCCGAGGAGCGGGACGGCTGGCTGACCGTCCGGGCCGAAGGGCTGCTGCGCGCCTCCAAGGGACCCAAACCCGGCGCGACCGTGACCTTTGCCGACGACTTTTCCCTGACCGCGCTGGAAGCCGGGGAGTTCGGCCGCTGGCAGGTGGAACTGCGCTGGAAGGGGGACCTGACAGCGCTGTTCAACAGCCTGGGCCACCTGCCCCTGCCGCCGTACATCAAGCGCCCGGACGTTGAAGCCGACCGCGAGCGCTACCAGACCACCTACGCCGACCGGTCCAAGACCGGGTCCGTGGCCGCGCCCACGGCCGGGCTGCACTTCACCCCGGAGCTGCGCGAGCGCATCCGGGCCAAGGGCATCCAGTGGGCCGAGGTGACGCTCTACGTGGGCTACGGGACCTTCAGCCCGGTGCGCTGCCCGGACATCCGCGACCACCGCATGCACGCCGAATACATCGAGGTGAGCGAGGAAACCGCCGAGGCCGTGCGCGGGGCCAAGGCCGAAGGGCGGCCGGTCATCGCCGTGGGCACCACCAGCGCCCGGACCCTGGAAGGCATGGTCCGCGAGGCCGGTTCCATACGGCAATTCCGTGGAGAAACGGACATATTCATATCCCCGGGCTATACTTTCAAGGTTATCGACGGTATTCTGACGAACTTCCATTTGCCAGAATCGTCGCTCATCATTATGATCTCGGCTCTTGCTGGCAGAAAAACGATCCTGGATGCCTATGCGTTCGCCCTTGAAAACGACTTCCGCTTCTTCTCCTACGGGGATGCGATGCTCATCAGGTAGACGCGGCAACCATTCATCATCACTTACAGAACTGGAGTAGTACATGTCTCGAATCGAGGTCCGGGAAGACAGGTGCAAAGGCTGTTTGCTCTGCACCACCGTCTGCCCCGTCGACATCATCGTCCAGTCTGACCGGTTCAACGTCAGCGGCTACAAGGTCGCCGAGGTGCCCGAGGCCGACAAGGACAAATGTACCGGCTGCGCATCCTGCGCCCAGATCTGCCCGGACGTGGCGATCAGAGTGTACAGGACCCCAAAGAAGAAAGAGGGGAAGTAGCATGAGCAAGAAAAACGACCGCATCTTCGTCAAGGGGAACGAAGCCATCGCGCGCGGCGCACTGGCCGCCAAGTGCAGATGCTTCTTCGGCTACCCCATCACCCCGCAGAACGACATACCCGAATTCATGTCCTCGGAGATCATCAAGGCCGGCGGCGACTTCGTCCAGGCCGAATCCGAGGTGGCCGCGGCCAACATGCTGCTCGGCGCGGGCGCGACCGGCGTCCGGGCCATGACCTCCAGCTCCTCCCCCGGCATCGCGCTCAAGCAGGAGGCCATCTCCTACATGGCGGGCAGCGAGGTCCCGGCGGTCATCGTCAACATGAACCGTGGCGGGCCAGGCCTGGGCGACATCGGCCCGGCCCAGGGCGACTACTACCAGTCCACCCGGGGCGGCGGCCACGGCGACTACCGCCACTTCACCCTCGGACCCGGCACGGTCCAGGAGGCCTACGACCTGACCATCAAGGCCTTTGACATCGCCTTCACCCACCGCACCCCGGTGCTCATCCTGGGCGACGCCATTCTCGGCCAGATGAAGGAACCCATCACCCCCTGGGAACCCGAAGGCATCGACGAGGACGCGGGCCGCGACTGGGCCATCACCGGCCGAACCGACGGCCGCGAAAAGCGTCTGATCAAGTCCCTCTTCCTCGAGGAAGGGGCCCTGGCCGAACAGAACAGGCACCTCCAGGCCAAATACGACTCCTGGAAGGGCCTGACCGAGGCCGAGCAGTTCGAGACCGAGGACGCGGACCTCATCGTCTGCGCCTACGGCTCCATCGGCCGCATCGCCAAGTCCGCGGTGCGCAAGTTCCGCAAGGACGGCCGCAAGGTCGGCCTGTTCCGGCCCATCACCCTGTACCCGTTCCCGTCGGACGAGCTCAAGGCCCTGGCCGAACAGGGCAAGCGGTTCCTGACCATCGAACAC
This sequence comes from Pseudodesulfovibrio mercurii, assembly GCF_000189295.2. NCBI lineage: Bacteria > Pseudomonadati > Thermodesulfobacteriota > Desulfovibrionia > Desulfovibrionales > Desulfovibrionaceae > Pseudodesulfovibrio > Pseudodesulfovibrio mercurii. The sequence goes on from NC_016803.1 coordinate 2,525,307, forward strand.
AACCTCGGCCAGATGGTCGACGACGTGCGCCTGGCCATCCGGACCGTGGCCGACTCCGACTTCTACCCCATCTATCCCGGCAACCTGCCCACCCCGGACGAACTGGAGGAGCCCATCCTCAAATGCCTGGAGGGTAAATAAATGACCGAAATGAACGAAAAACTGGTCTTCGACAAGCCCAAGTCCGTCATCGACCGGCCGACCCACTACTGCCCGGGCTGCCACCACGGCATCGCCCACCGGCTCATCGGCGAACTGCTCGACGAAATGGACCTGGCCGAAAAGACCCTCATGGTCACCTCCATCGGCTGCTCGGTCTTCCTCTACAACTACCTCAACGCCGACGCGGTGGAGGCCCCCCACGGCCGCGCCCCGGCGGTGGCCACCGGCGTCAAGCGCTCCCGGCCCGACAAGTTCGTCTTCACCTACCAGGGCGATGGCGACCTGGCCTCCATCGGCATGGCCGAGATCATGCACGCCGCCAACCGCGGCGAGAAAATGTGCGTGGTCTTCGTCAACAACACGGTCTACGGCATGACCGGCGGCCAGATGGCCCCGACCACCATGATCGGACAGATCACCACGACCACCCCGGCGGGCCGCTGCCAGACCCACGAGGGCGCGCCCATCCGCATGACCGAGATCATCGCCTCCCTGGGCGGCACCGCCTTTGCCGCGCGCGCCGCGCTCAACACCGTGGCCAACATCAAGAAGGCCAAGAAATACCTGAAAAAGGCCTTCGAGTTCCAACTGAACAACACCGGCTTCGGGTTCGTGGAGCTGCTCTCCGGCTGCCCGACCAACTGGAAGATGACCCCGCTCAAAGCCAATGAACGCATCCAGAATGAAATGATCCCGTACTTCCCGCTCGGCATCTACAAGGATGTGTCCGAGGAAGGAGGTGTCTGCTGATGCGCTACATGGATACCATCATCGCGGGCTTCGGCGGCCAGGGCGTCATGCTCATCGGCAACCTGCTCGCCTACGCGGGCATGAAGGACGGCCTCAACGTCACCTACATCCCGGTCTACGGCCCGGAGATGCGCGGCGGCACCGCCAACTGCACGGTCGTCCTCTCCGAAGAGGACATCGGTTCGCCCATCATCCGTCGGCCCAAGTCCCTCATCGCCATGAACCGCCCGTCCCTGGACAAGTTCCAGCCGCGCGTGGTCGACAACGGCATCCACATCATCAACTCCTCGCTCATCGACATGGAGCTGGCCGACACCGGTCGCCTCAAATGCTACGGCGTACCCTGCAACGAGATCGCCGACGAGCTGGGCAATACCCGCATGGCCAACATGGTCGCCATCGGCGCCTTCGTCCAGGCCTCGGGCATCATCCCGCTGGACGCGGTCATCGGCTCGCTGGAAAACGTCATCTCCCCGCACTACCACAAGCTCATCCCGGCCAACACCAAGGCCATCCAAGCCGGCGCCAAACACGTCGCCTAGCAGCGCGGGACACATGTAAATAAACGCCCCTGCCGGATGCTCCGGCAGGGGCGTTTTTTTGTGCCTCCGGCGGCCGGGGGAAGGGGAGGAAAAACCCTTTGAAAAGGGTTTTTTCCTCCCCTTCCCCCGGACCCCCATCCCCTCCTTTTCCCAAACTTTTTGGCGCCGCTTCGCGGGGGAGGGGAGGGGGCTGGGTTAGTCATACAATATGATCATCTATTACGTACAATAGGTATCTCCATGGCTCGGTTTGAAGCTCCCGCACGGCACCCGCGAAGCGGCGACAAAAAAGTTTGGAAGGGGGGTCCGGGGGGGAAACTTTTGGGAAAAGTTTCCCCCCTGGCCGATTGCTGCTGTCCTCATCCGTAAGGATGTACTGTACGACCCCTTCGGCGGGATCATCGAGGACACCAACCCGAGCCTGCGTCTGCCCCATCCTCCTCGTGCTGCTGTCGGGCCCGGCCGGAGCCGGGGAGCGGCCCGAGATGTTCGTGGGGCCGGAGCCCGGCTTCGTGAATGAGTACGAGTAGTATGCCGGAGGGCCAACAAGGGTCTTCGGCATGGACAGGACGCCGGAGGTCATCCAGGTCGCCTACGCCTTTGCGGATCGAAACGGCGGGCGGCACCCCCTGGCTGTGACCTGGTTTGTGGAGGGCCGATCTACGGGGAGTTGTCCGACCCGATACGCTGCTGCCGGGCCACACCGGAGGAGATGGCGGTGGCGCGGCGGATACTTGATGCCGCCCAGTGAGCCGAAACAAGGCGGCCTGCCGGAAATCTCCGGCAGGCCGCTTTTTGCATGCATCGAGGCGGGCTAGAAGCTCGGGATGTCGTCCTGTTTTTCGGTCAGCAGGAATTTGCCGGCCAGGATCCATTCCTTGAGCTTGTCGGCCACTTCCAGGGACATGGAGTGGGAGGTCACGGGCACGGTGGCGGTCTCCTTCCCGTTGACCATGATCCGGCCGCTCCTGAGCTCGGCGAAGCTCACGCGGGTGACCTCGCGCGGAATGCCGTTGGGGTAGTCGTAGCCGTAGTCCTTGACCGGCATGGAGATGTCCTCGTTGGCCACGCCGGCGAACCAGGCCAGCTCCTCGTTGAGCATGGGGATGGGGATGCCCACGCCGAGGGCCAGGGAAACGCCGTAGCCGATGATGGACTGGGCGCGCACGTAGCGGGCGTTCATCTTCTTGAAGTCGCCCTTGAGCATGAGCGTGCCCGAGCCGCCCTCGGGGATGCCGCGCTCGTTGCGCTTGGGCTTCTGGACATGCTGGGTGCCCTCGCCGATGACGTAGCCGATGCCCCCGCCCAGGAATATGCGCGTGCCCATGCCGATGGTCCGGAAGTACGGGTCGTTGAACAGCGGGGACAGGGCGCCCGCGGTGGCGTAGTTGACGTTGGACGCGTTGGCCTTGAGCGGACCCATGTACGTGTAGATGGTCCGGTTGGTCAGGTTCACGGCCGCGTTGTAGTTCTGGTAGCAGTTGCGCGGGTTGAGCATGACCGCGTTGGGCAGATCGGCCAGGGTCACGTCCTTGTCCAGTTCGCGCCGGGGGTAGCAATCCGTGCCGTAGGCCTCGGCCCGCAGGTGCACGGCCTTGCCGCGCAGCAGGTCCTCCATGACGTGGGCCCCGCCGTAGGCGAAGCGGCCGGGATGGACCTTGTTCAGGGGATCGTCCTCGGCGGGCTCGGTGGCCCCGAGATAGGCGTCCACGGCCGCGATGCCGCTGTAGCAGGGCACGTTGTTCAGCCAGAGCTTGGAGACCTTCATGACCGGCGGCTGCTGCCCGATGTTGAAGAGCAGCCCCGAGGAGCACATGGGCGAGAAGGTGCCGGTGGTGACCACGTCCACTTCCTGGGCGGCCTTGACCTTGCCTTCCTTCCTGACGATCTCGATCATCTCCTCGGCATTGACCACCACGGCCTTGCCCTGGCGGATGCGCTCGTTGATCTCCTGGACCGTCTTGTTCACTTTGTATTCAGCCATCGTTATCCTGCCTTCGCCCCACCGGACCGGGGTCCGCGAGGTGTTGTTCCATGCGTGAAGTCCACCCCTTGTAATCCAATTTCGCCGGAAGGAAAACCAGCTTCTTGACCGGATCCTCCCGGCGTTGTGAATAACCTGTCCGGCGGAGGAAAACTCCCGTTTTCCCGTGTGTTTTCAACAGGCCTTGCCGAACGGTGGGGAAAGGGCGGCGAGCGACCGTCAACCACAGGAAAAAGTGGCGGAAAAGCTTGGCTTTCGGCCCATTTTAGGGTATAGAATCACATAAATTTCAGGAGTTTTTTTAGACTCGAATTTTGTTTTTTAAAACCATGTAATTTCAATTGGTTACAAGCACCGACATCCCATCGTGAAAGAAGCACTTCGGCAACATCTCCTCCAGACCTGCACGGACGAGGAACTCAAGCGCTGGTTCGATCCGCTTTCCTTCGATTACTCCGAGGAAAACAAGCGGCTGACCGTGGGTTTTCCCCATGCCTTTTTCGCCAAGTGGTTCGAGTCCGACATCCAGGACCGGTTCGAGGCGCAGCTGAACATGTTCCTGGGCAACGGGTACGTGGTCAGCTACAAGGACAGCGAGACCCAGGACCGGCCGCGCGGCGTGCAGGTGTCCGACGTGGTCAAGCGCATCGACTTCCCCTTCGGCCAGGAATTCACCTTCGACACCTTTCTGATCAACAAGAAAAACTACTTCCCCATCGCCTCGGCCAAGGAAGTGGCCAAGCAGTCGGGCTCCCTGTTCAACCCGTTCATCATCTGCGGGCCCGGCGGATCGGGCAAGACCCACCTGCTCAAGTCCGTGGGCAACGAGATCGCCAAGAAGCACGACTATTCGACCATCTTCATGGGCTCCCTGGAGGAGCTCAACTCGCTCTATTCCATCCGCTTCAAGGGCGACCCGTTCAAGGCGCGCAACCACCTGTTCGACTACAATTTCCTGTTCATCGACGACTTCCACAAGATCAAGGAACATCCCCATTTCCAACAGGAACTGGTCAACATCTTCAACCACTTCTACGACAACAAGAAGCAGATGGTCCTGGCCTGCCGCGAGAAGGTCACCAGCTACGATTTTCTGGACGACAACCTGCAATCCCGGCTCGGCTGGGGGCTGATCGTGACCCTCAAGGAACCGGACCTGGAGATCCGCGTGGGCTACATCCAGCGCCAGGCCCGGGCCAAGCGGCTCTCCCTGACCAAGGAGCAGGTCCTGACCCTGGCCCAGCGGTTCACGGACTTCCGCTATCTGCAGGGCATCCTGCTCAAGCTCTTCGCCTTCAAGGAGCTGGTCAAGCAGGACCTGACCCAGAAGGACTTCGAACACATCCTGGCCAACACCGAGGAGAAGACCACCGACGACCTGACGCCCAAGAAGATCCTGAGCGTGGTGGCCGAGCATTTCAGCGTCCACGTCAAGGACCTGACCGGGACCAAGCGACACCAGCACATCGCCCACGCCAGGCAGGTGGCCATGTATCTCTGCCGCCAGATGCTGAACACCTCGTACCCGGCTCTGGGGCGGGCGTTCGGCGGCAAGGACCACTCCACGGTCCTGTACTCGGTCAAAAAAATCGATCAATTACAGGAAGATGACTTCGAATTGAAACAGCTGTTGAAAACCTTGAAGAATAAATGTCGCATGTCGTGATCATTTCGGGAAACGGCCTGTTGAGGCACCGCCGGTTCCTAAATCATGACAATGGGTGTGCTAAAAAAAATTAACGATTACAAGTTCTTGGTTCCGAAAGGAACAAAGGAACCGCGGTAATAAATCTCAATCAAGGAGATATTTTTTATGTTTCTGAAAGTGAACCGAGATGAAATCATCGAAGGACTCCAGAAGTCGGCGAACATCATCCCGGCGAAAACCGGAGCGGCCTTCCTGCGGACCATCTGGCTCCAGTGCGAGAACGGGAACCTGAACATCATGAGCACGGACTCCAACCTGGAGTTCATGGGTTCCTATCCCGCCGCCCTGGAGGGCGAGGGACTGGCCGGCGTGCAGGGGCGCGCCTTCTACGACCTGGTCAAGCAGCTCCGCTCCGATCAGGGCGAGCTGACCATCCACACGGATGAGGCCAACCAGAACGTGCTGGTGGAGCAGAAGGCCCGCAAGTACAAGTTCCCGGTGAACGACCCCGAGTGGTTCCAGAAGTTCTCCACCTTCCCCGAGGACAACACGGTCTACTGGTCCGGCGACTTCCTGCACGAGATCATCGACAAGATTTCCTTCTGCATCTCGGACGAGGACTCCATGGAGGCCATCGCCTGCATCTACATGGTCCCGCGCGACAAGGCCGGTAACAAGACCGTGGAGGTCTGCGGCCTGAACGGGCACCAGTTCGCCATGCTCAACTTCGTCAACGACGACATCTACGCCATGCTCCCGGAAGAGGGCGTGCTCATCCAGAAGAAGTACCTGGCCGAGCTGAAGAAGTGGCTGACCGCGGACGAGATCGAGCTGGCCATCTCCAATAAGCGGCTCTTCTTCCGCACCGGGGACAAGCGCGAGACCTTCACCCTGCCGCTGTCCTACTACCAGTATCCCAACTACAACAACTTCCTGGCCCGGCTGAACGACGACAACGTCTCCACCCTGGAAGTGAACCGGCTGGACCTGGTGGACGCCCTGTCCCGCGTGGCCCTGTTCAACACCGACTCCAACCGCTGCGCCTACTTCTCGTTCGACGACAACGAGGTCACGGTTTCGGCCCAGGGCCAGGAGACCGGCACGGCGCGCGAGTCCATCGACGCGACCTTCACCGGGGACATGACCCGCATCGCCTTCCCGACCCGCAACCTGATCGAGATCCTGAACCACTTCGCCTCGCCAACCGTGAAGTTCACCCTGACCGGCACCGAGGCGCCGTGCGGCCTGACCGGTCCGGACGACAAGGATTACAATGTGATCGTCATGCCGATGATGATCCAGGAAGAGACCTACTATACCGAGGAAAACGCATAAATGAGCGAGAAACAGTACAACGCCGAGTCGATCACCGTACTCGAGGGGCTCGAGGCCGTCCGCAAACGCCCGGCCATGTACATCGGGTCCACGGACATCCGTGGCCTGCATCATCTGGTCTACGAAGTCATCGACAACTCCATTGACGAGGCCATGGCCGGGTACTGCGACAAGATCAAGGTCACCCTGCACATGGACAACTCCTGCACGGTGACCGACAACGGCCGCGGCATCCCGGTGGACATCCACCCCAAGGAAAAGATCCCGGCTGTCCAGGTGGCCATGACCACGCTGCACGCGGGCGGCAAGTTCGACAACGACTCCTACAAGGTTTCGGGCGGCCTGCACGGCGTGGGCGTGTCCTGCGTCAACGCCCTGTCCGAGTTTATGGAGACCACGGTCAAGCGCGACGGCAAGACCTGGCGCATGAAGTTCGAGCGCGGCCACGTGGTCAAGGGACTGGAGGAGGTCGGCCCGGCCGATTCCACCGGCACCAGCCAGCGGTTCCGGCCCGACGAGGACATCTTCGAGGTCAACCAGTTCGATTACGACGTGCTGCGCAAGCGGTTCAAGGAGCTGGCCTACCTCAACTCCGGCCTGGAGATCGAATTCAAGGACGAGCGCAACCCCGAGTCCAAGCCCGAGATCTTCAAGTTCACCGGCGGCATCAAGCAGTACGTCAAGGACATCAACTCCAACCTGACGACCATCGGCGAGATTGTCTACGGCGAGGGCGAGTCCGAGAACATGCTCGTCGAGTTCGCCCTGCAGTACACGGCGAGCTACAAGGAAAACACCTACACCTTCGCCAACAACATCCGGACCATCGAGGGCGGCACGCACCTGGCCGGGTACAAGACCGCCCTGACCAGGGCCATCAACAGCTACATCCAGAGCGCGGATCTGCCCAAGAAGCTCATCCAGAAGCTGACCGGCGACGACGTGCGCGAGGGACTGACCTCGGTCATCTCGGTCAAGCTGCCCAACCCGCAGTTCGAGGGCCAGACCAAGACCAAGCTCGGCAACTCCGAGGCCGCCGGCCTGGTGGCCGGCGTGATCTACGACAAGCTGAACACCTTCTTCGAGGAGAACCCCAAGGAAGCGCGCTTCATCATTGAGAAGGTCGTGGACGCGGCCCGGGCGCGCGAGGCGGCCCGCAAGGCCCGCGACCTGGTCCGGCGCAAGGGCGCCCTGTCGGACAATGCCCTGCCCGGCAAACTGGCCGACTGCCAGTCCAAGTCCCCCGAGGACTCGGAGATATTCCTGGTGGAGGGCGACTCCGCAGGCGGTTCGGCCAAGCAGGGCCGCGACCCCAAGATCCAGGCCATCCTGCCCCTGCGCGGCAAGATCCTGAACGTGGAGAAGACCCGGCTGGACAAGATGCTCGGCAACAAGGAAATCCGGGCCATGATCACCGCCTTTGGCATCGGCATCGGCCACGAAGAGGACGAGAAGGACTACAGCAAGCTGCGCTACCACAAGATCGTCATCATGACCGATGCCGACGTGGACGGCTCGCACATCCGCACCCTGCTGCTGACCTTCTTCTTCCGGCAGTACGAGGAGCTGATCAACCGCGGCCACATCTACATCGCCCAGCCGCCGCTCTACCGGGCCAGCAAGGGCAAGTTCGAGCGGTTCATCAAGGACGACGTGGAGCTGGACAACTTCCTGCTGGAGCGCGTCGGCGGCGACCTGTCCGTGAAGACCGGCAATGGCAAGGTCCTGGAGGGACAGAAGCTCATCGGGGTCATGGACAAGATCCGCTTCCTGCGCACCCGGTTCCACGAGGCCGAGACCGTGGGCATCGACGCCATCCTGTACCGCAAGCTCCTGAACTTCCCGGAGCGCATCTCGTACACCTATTTCGAGGAGCACGACCCCGAGAAGTTCAAGCGGGACTTCGAGACCAACGGCTACCAGGTGCAGATCGAGACCGAGCACGACGCCGAGATGGACAAGGACCGCACCTACCTGGATTTCGAGAACGAGAACGGCCACCGCACCCGGCTGGCCATGGAGTTCTTCTACTCCAAGCTCTACAAGACGGCCTACAACACCTACGGCGAGCTCAAGGAGGTCTGCGGCGGGTTCGAGTTCGTCCTGGACCTGAAAGAGGAGCAGCGGCCCGTTTCCGGCTTCTTCAGCCTGTATGACGCGGTCATCGAGGAGGCCCATCGCGGCTGGTCCATCCAGCGCTACAAGGGCCTGGGCGAAATGAACCCGGAACAGCTCTGGGAGACGACCATGAACCCGGAAAACCGGACCATGCTCCGGGTGACCATCGAGGACGCGGCCGCGGCCAACGACATCTTCGTGGACCTCATGGGCGACAACGTGGAACCGCGCCGGGAATTCATCGAGAAGAACGCCCTGGCCGTCCAGGAGCTGGACATCTAGGTTTTTGGGGGAAGAGCGGGGGAACCCTCTTGGGAGAAGGCTTCCCCGACCCCCGGTTTTTCAATCGAACAGGAACCAACGCCGCCCGGACGTGACGGGGCGAACGCACCATCAACCGGCGGCGACACAAAAAGTTTAGGAGGGTCCGGGGATTCCTTTCAAAAGGGTTCCCCGGCCGCCGGAGGCATCCCCTCACACGGACCCCGGCATCCTAGGAGGCAAGCAAGGAATGAGTGATACGATCACCATCGAGAGCGAACTCAAGAAGAGCTATCTCGAGTACTCCCTGTCCGTCATCATCGGGCGCGCCATCCCGGACGTGCGCGACGGGCTCAAACCGGTGCACCGGCGCATTCTCTACGCCATGCACGACCTGGGCAACTACTACAACCGCGCCTACAAGAAGTCCGCGCGCGTGGTCGGCGACGTCATCGGCAAATACCATCCGCACGGCGACTCGGCGGTCTATGACGCCCTGGTCCGGCTGGCCCAGGACTTTTCCATGCGCGACACCCTGGTGGACGGGCAGGGCAACTTCGGCTCCATCGACGGCGACTCCGCGGCCGCCATGCGATACACCGAGGTGCGCATGGCCCGGCTCTGCTCGGAGTTCCTCGGGGACATCGAGAAGAACACGGTCGATTTCGCGCCCAACTACGACAACACCCTGCAGGAACCGACGGTCCTGCCGACCAAGGTCCCGAACCTGCTCCTGAACGGCACCACGGGCATCGCGGTGGGCATGGCCACGAACATCCCGCCCCACAACCTGGGCGAGTTGATCGACGGCTCCGTGCACCTGCTCGACAATCCGGAATGCACCATCGAATCGCTGATGAAGCGGATCAAGGGCCCGGACTTCCCCACGGGCGGGACCATCTTCGGCGGCCAGGGGCTCATCGACGCCTACACCACCGGGCGCGGCTCCATCAAGATCCGCGGCGTGGTCGAGCTGGAGGAGGCGCGCAAGGGGCACAAGGAATCCATCATCATCAAGGAGATTCCCTACGCCCTGAACAAGTCCACCCTGGTGGAGAAGATTGCGGCCCTGGTCCACGAAAAGAAGATCGACGGCGTGGCCGACCTGCGCGACGAGTCCGACCGCAAGGGCATCCGCATCGTGCTCGAGCTCAAGCGCGGGGCCATCGCGGACATCATCATCAATTCGCTGTATAAGTTTACCCCGCTGGAGACCAGCTTCGGCATCAACATGATGGCCGTGGTCGGCAAGCGGCCCATGCTCCTGAACCTGAAGGAGGTCCTGGGCCACTTCCTGGAGCACCGGCGCGAGGTCATCATCCGCCGGACCAAGTTCGACCTGGACAAGTGCGAGAAGCGCGTCCACATCCTGGAAGGCCTGCGCATCGCGCTGGACAACATCGACGAAGTGGTCAAGCTCATCCGCGCGTCCAAGACTCCGGAGGAGGCCCGCGACGGCCTCATGAGCCGCTTCAGCCTGTCCGACATCCAGGCCAAGGCCATTCTGGACATGCGCTTGCAGAAGCTGACCGGCCTGGAGCACGACAAGCTCCTGGAGGAACTGGCCGAGCTGATGAAGAAGATCGAATACTTCAAGGCCATCCTGTCCAACGACGAGGTGCTCAAGGGCGTGATCCGCGACGAACTGAACGAGATCAAGACCAACTACGCCACCCCGCGCAAGTCCGAGTTGCTCCGGGCGGACCTGGACTCCATCGACATCGAGGACCTCATCCCGGACGAGGAGACGGTCATCACCCTGAGCCGCCGGGGCTACATCAAGCGCACCCCGCTGTCCAACTACACCGCCCAGAAGCGCGGCGGCAAGGGCATCGCGGGCGTGCAGACCGGTGACGGGGACTTCATCCACACCTTCATGCTGACCACCAACCATCAGCATCTGGTGCTCTTCACCAACTTCGGCAAGATGTTCAAGATCAAGGTCCACCAGGTGCCCGAGGGGTCGCGCTACGCCAAGGGCGGGCACGTCAACAACCTCCTGCCCCTGGACAAGGACGAGCACATCGCCACCTGCCTGTCCCTGCGGGAGTTCGCGGACGACCGCTTCTTCCTGTTCGTGACCAAGAAGGGCATGATCAAGCGTTCGTCCATCGGCCTGTACGGCAACTGCCGGACCACCGGCATCCGCGCCGTGAACCTGCGCGATCACGACGAGCTCATGGACGTGCGCGAGATCGAGCCGGAAGTGGACTGCATCCTGGTCAGCCGCGAGGGCTCGGCCATCCGCTTCAACATCAACGACGCCCGGCCCATGGGACGCGCCACGGCGGGCGTCAAGGGCATGGCGCTCAGGCCCAACGACGAGGTCGTGGCCTGCGTGGTCACCGGCGACCAGGAGCGCGACCAGCTGCTGACCGTCAGCGAGGGCGGCTACGGCAAGCGCACCACCATCGACCAGTACCGGGTCCAGACGCGCGGCGGCAAGGGCATCCTGAACATGCGCCTGACCAACAAGACCGGCATGGTCGTGGGCGCGTGCATGGTCAACGAGTCCGACGACGTCATCCTGCTGACCTCCCAGAACAAGATCATCCGCATGTCGGTGTCCGAGGTCAGCCAGACGCGCGGCCGGGCCACCCAGGGCGTGCGGCTGGTGCGCATGGACGACGACAACAAGGTCATCGGCTTCGACCTGGTCATGGACGACGACGAAGACCTGGGCGAGGTCCAGGCCTAGGGACCATGCGACGCATACTCGTGCTGATACTGCTGGCCGCGACGGTGTTTGCCGTCGCGGCCTGCTCTTCGTCCGGTTCGCCGGGCCGGGAGGACATCGAACGGGCGCGCGACTCCTATTCCAAGGGGTTCTACCTCGAGGCGGAAAAGGACTACGAGCGCTACCTTCAGGTGGAGCCCCAGGGCAAGTTCCGCAAGGAGGCTTGGGACCGTCTGGCCGAGATCGCGGTGTCCATCAAGGGCGACCTGGATCGGGCCGTGGTCCTGCTCGAGGCCATGTATCTCGAACTGGGCGACGACCCGGACACGGCCTGGAAGATCATGTTCCAGCTGGGCGAGGTCTATTCCGAACTGGGCAACAATCCCAAGGCCATAGAGTGCTTCGAGAAGTGCCTGATCCATGCCCAGGGCAACCCGGAGCACACCTACAAAACCCAGCTGCGCATGGCCCGGCTCTACCGCAACATGGGCAGCTACGACCTGGTGGCCGGCACCCTGGAAAACTGCGCGGACTCGGCCGCGGACGACGAGGCCAAGGCCAGATGCCTGTATGAGCTGGCCCAGAGCTACACCTTCATCTCCAGCTGGTCCCAGGCGTCCAAGACCCTGGATTCCCTGCTCAGGCTCAAGCACATCTCGGACGAGACCAGGGCCCTGGCCATCTTCCTCCAGGCGGACATCGCCGAGAACGACCGGGACTACGCCAAGACCCGCGAGCTGCTCGAATCCATCCTGCACACCTATCCCAACCCCAAGGTGGTGGAGACCCGGCTGGCCAACCTGCCCGAGGTGGTGCCCGAGCCCCTGCCCCTGGTGCCGCCCAGGCAGTGAGCCGGGTTCGCGGGGCCGCTCTTTTGGTGTATGACCAGGACGGCGCCCCCACGCAACCTTCGGAGTGACCCGTGAAGATCGCCCTGTGCACCCCGTTCAAAGCGCTGGACAACCCGTCCGTGTCCGGCGACGTGACCATTGCCCGCGACCTGCGCGACGCGCTCGCTGGCCTGGGCCACGAGGTGGTCCCGGTGCCGTTCTTCCCGGCCAAGGAGATCTGGAAGCGGCCCGCCCGCTGGCTGCCCGCGTACCGGGCCATGGGGCGCATGACCGAGGCCGCGCGCGGCTGCGACGCCTGGCTGACCTACGGCTCCTACTACAAGGCCCCGGACATCTTCGGCCCGGTCTGCACGGCCCGGCTGGCCATTCCCTACGCCATCTTCCAGGCGAGCTACGCCCTGAACCGGGGCCGGAAATTGGCCACCTGGCCGGGCTTCCGCCTGAACCGGCGGGCCATGCTCCGGGCGGATCACATCTTCTGCAACCGGGCCAACGACCTGTGCGGCTGCGGCAGGCTGCTGCCCCCGGAGCGCTTTTCCCCGGTCCGGCCCGGCCTGCCCGCAGGCCTGTTCGCCCGCGACGACACCGCCGGCACCCGGCTGCGCCGGGCCTGGGGCGCGGAGCACGCCCGCGTGGTCCTGAGCGCGGCCATGATGCGCGCCGGGGTCAAGGCCGAGGGGCTGCGCTGGGTCTTCCGGGCCTGCGCCGATCTGGTCCGGCAGGGGAGGGACGTGGTCCTGGCCGTGGCCGGGGACGGCCCGTGCCGCCCGGAGCTGGAGGCCGAGGCCCGCGCCCTGCTCGGCGAGCGGGTGCATTTCCTCGGCCTGGTGGAGCGCCGGGAACTGGGCGGCTTTTTCGCGGCGGGCGACCTGTTCGCCTTCCCCGGTCTCAAGGAGAGCGTGGGCATGGTCTACCTGGAGGCCCAGCGCTGCGGCCTGCCCGTGGTGGCCACGGACGACGAGGGCGCGCCCATGGTCGTGGCCCACGGCCGCACCGGGCTGATCACCGGGGCGAACATCGAGGATTTCACCCGGGGCGTGGACGAGCTGGTCCGCGACCCCGAACGGTGCGCGGCCCTGGCGGCCGAAGCGCCCGGATACGTCACCAACGAACACGACGCGCAGCGCAACTACGGCCACGTGGCCGACGTCCTGCGCCATCTGGCCGAAGCGAGGGCCCGACAATCATGACCACCTATTTCTGCATGCGCCACGGCATGACCGAATGGAACCGCGCCTGCCGCATCCAGGGCAACACCGATATCCCCCTGTGCGACGAGGGCCGCGACATGGCCCGCAAGTGGGGCGAGTCCCTGGCCGGGGAGGGGTTCGACCGCATCCTGACCAGCACGCTCTCCCGCGCCCGGGAGACGGCCGCCCTGGTCAACGAGGTCCTGGGACTGCCCATGCACGAGGACGAACGCCTCGGCGAGCAGGACTGGGGCGACTGGACCGGCCTGACCAAGACTGAACTCAAGGAAAAGCGCAAGGAAGTCCGGCGCGAGGAGCACAAGGGGTTCGGGTTCCGGCCCCTGGGCGGCGAGAGCCGCGACGAGGTGCTCTGCCGGGCCTGCGACGCGCTCATCGACTTCGCCGCCGAACACCCCGGCGAGTCCGTGCTGGTGGTCACCCACAACGGGGTGCTGCGCTGCCTGGCCCACGCCCTGTCCGGCTCGGACTTCCTGCCCGGCGACCCCGTGGAATACCTTCCCTACCGGCTGCACCGCATCGAATGCATCGACAACGAGCTCGCCCTGGGCGAGCTGAACATGGAGCTCTAATGCGCATCGTCTTCTACTGCCAGCACGTCCTCGGCGTGGGCCATATGTTCCGGTCCCTGGAAATCGTCAAGGCCTTGAAAAACCACGAGGTCATCCTGGTCACAGGCGGGGCCGAGGTGGACTTCGACCCGCCCGCGAACATGACCCGCATCCAGCTGCCCGGCCTGATGATGGACGCCAAGTTCACCCGGTTCATCCCCCTGGAGGAGGGGGCCGAGGTGGACGAGGTCCTGGTCCGGCGGCTGCGCCTGTTCAAGGAGATCATGGCCCGGTACCAGCCCGACATCTTCATGGTCGAGCTCTTCCCCTTCGGCCGCAAGAAGTTCCGCTTCGAGCTCCTGCCCATCCTCAAGAAGGTCCGCAAGGGCGAGTACGGCCCCTGCCGCGCGGTCTGCTCCGTGCGCGACATCCTGGTGGAAAAGAACGACATGAAGCGCCAGGTGGAGCGGGTCCACGGCTACCTGAACCCCAACTTCGACCACGTCCTGGTCCACTCGGACCCCAACCTGGTCCGGTTGGACGAAACCTTTCCCGGCGTGGACGGCATCGTCCCCGAGGTCCACTACACCGGCTACGTGGCCCGCAAGCCCGATCCGGCCGAGACCGCGCGCCTGGCCGCCGAGCTGAACCTCGGCGACACCCCGCTGGTGGTCGTGTCCGTGGGCGGGGGCCACATCGGCCGCGACCTGCTGCGCGGGGCCCTGGCCGCCTCGCCCATCCTGAACGAGACCCACCCCCACCGGCTGGCCGTGTTCACCGGCCCCTATGCCGAGGAGGACGAGTTCGCCCGCCTCCGGGCCATCGCCGAACAATACCCGCACATCACCCTCAAGCGTTTCACCAAGCGGTTCCTGGCCTACCTGGACCTGGCCCGCCTGTCCGTCTCGCTCGGCGGGTACAACACCACCATGAACCTCCTGGCCACCAACACCTTCGGGCTCATGTACCCCTTCCTCCAGAACCGCGAACAGAACATGCGCGCCCGGCGCATCGAGGAAAAGGGCGGACTCAAGGTCATCACCCAGGACGACCTCGGGCCGGAACGCCTCGTCCCGCTCATGCGCGAAGGCCTGGACCGCACGGCCGCGCCCCTCAACCTCAACCTGGACGGGGCCGCCAACTCCGCCCGCATCCTCGAGGACATCCACGCAGCCATGTAGCCCGGCCACACTTTCCCATCGCCACTCGCCGCCCGGCAGGGTATACTGCCGCAAAGCAAAGGAGTGCACATGCTGCTCAAGGACAAGAAAGCCCTCATCTTCGGCGTGGTCAACGACCGCTCCATCGCCTACGGCATCGCTCGGCAACTCGGGGAACACGGCGCGCGCCTGGCCTTCAGCTACGCCGCCGACCCCATCGAGCACCGCCTGGCCCCTATCTGCGAGGAGCTCGGCGGCGAGTTCATGTACAAGTGCGACGTCACCTCGGACGACGAGATCGCCTCGGGCGTGGACCTCGTGCGCGACCGCTGGGGCGACGTGGACATCCTCGTCCACTCCATCGCCTACGCCAACCGCGAGGACCTCAAGGGCCGGTTCATCGACACCAGCCGCGAAGGCTACAAGGTCGCCCTGGACGTGTCCTCCTACTCCCTGGTCGCCCTGTGCCGCGCCTTCGAACCCCTGCTCGGGCCCGGCAGTTCCGTCCTGACCATGAGCTACTACGGCTCGGGCAAGGTCGTGGCCAACTACAACGCCATGGGCGTGGCCAAGGCCGCCCTCGAAGCCTGCGTGCGCTACCTCGCCGTGGACCTGGGCCAAAACGGCGTGCGCATCAACGCCATCTCCGCCGGACCCGTCAAGACCATGGCCGCCTCCGGCATCTCCGGCTTCAAGTCCATCCTCGGACGCATCGAGGAAAAAGCCCCCCTGCACCGCAACATCACCATCGACGACGTGGGCAAATGCGCCCTGTACCTCGCCTCCGACCTGTCCTCCGGCACCACCGGCGACGTGGTCTTCGTGGACTCGGGCTACAACATCATGGGCGTGTAAGCCCGTAGGGGGCGAGCGAGCGGCCGAGCGGTGGGAAGAATGCCTCCGGCGGGCCCTCGCCGGGCGGGCGTCTCCGACGGCCAGAGAACCCTTTGGAAAGGGTTCTCTGGACTCTCCCAAACTTTTTGTGTGCCTTCGGCAGGGGCGTTCGGGTGCGGGAGGTCGTGCGGGGTGTGAGGCATGCGAGAGGTCGGAGCTCGTTGCGGGGGGATCGGCTGGCGGCGGGCGGCGGTGTCCCGAAGGGTTCGCGCCGAGCGGCCCTCCGGGGCCCGGAGGGCCGCCCGGCGCGAATCCTTCGGGACGGTTGCCCAACGCCGCTGGCGATGTCGGCGGAACCCGCCAAAGCGGTTTCGCGGCGTTGGTAAAAGGCGGCGGGGCGGTGTCTTGAGCGAGCTATTTTTTTATTAAAAAAACACCCCCCGCGACTTCGGGCAGAAAAAACGGCGTGCTTCTTTTGGTGAAGAAGCACGCCGTTTTTTCTGCCCTAAATCGCATACCGGCACGGCGGGAGGCGTCCCGCGCCAAGCCTCCCGCCGCCGCACGCCCCGAGCGCCCGCCGGAGGCATTACCCGCATCTTCCTCCCGTCGCTCATCCCAAAAAACCAAGGCCGGGCAGAGCGTTTCCGTGGCTTGCTGCCCGGCCTTGGCCGGAGAGGACCTTATGAGGTCTGGATGTGGCGGGTCCGGACCCGAGCCGGTCCCGCGAAAAGTGTGTGGTTAGACGAGTTGGCTGATGCCGATGCTGAGGATCATGGACACGCCGGTCCAGAAGAGCAGCTTGAGCAGACCGAGCGGGCCGTTGGCGGCGCGGCACAGGTCGTTGTTCCAGGGTGCGCCCGTGGAATCCTCGGGCTGGAACAGGTAGGCGAGCATATTGATGTTGGACTTCTTCATTTTTCCGTCCTCCTTGCAAAATTCGTTGAGCGGAAGGCAGCCTCGATCTCCTGGTAGGCGCAGAATGGCGCGGCGGTCCAATAATGATGCGTGACGGCAGGCATAAGGATTTCTGATGGGACGCGATCAGGTGGGATGCCCCAGGAGCACGCCGAGAAGCACGGCCACAGCGGTCCAGAGCAGGATTTTGCCGATCCGCGCGGCTGCGGGTGGGGGTTGAAGCGGTTCGGCGTCGGAACTGTCCTCGGGCAGGAAGAGGTAGCTCCAGGCAGAGGAATCCGGCATGATTTTTCTCCTTTTCGGGTTGTAAGGGGTATTTTTGCCTGTGCGGACGGGGTTCGGTCCAATTACAAAGGGTGAAACCGGGCATAAGGAATAGCGATTGCCCAGTCCGTCGCGGGCGGGTATGAAGGCGGCATGGAACTGTACCAGTTGAGGACGTTCGTGGCCGTGGCCGAGGAGGGCAATTTCACCAGGGCGGGCAGGCGCGTGCACGCGACCCAGCCCGCGGTCTCCGCGCACATCAAGGCGCTGGAGGAGGAGCTGGGGGTGCGGCTGTTCGACCGGGTACCGCGCGGCGTGGAGCTGACCCAGGCCGGGGCCGAGCTGGTGCACGACGCCATTGAGGTGCTGGCCGCCGCACAGACGTTGCAGGCGCGGGCCGTGACCCTGGGCGGCGAGGTGGCGGGCCAGGTGGCGCTCGGGCTGTGCACGGACCCCGGTTTTCTCAAGGCCACCAGCCTGATCGACCTGATGAGCGAGCGGTTTCCCAAGCTCAACCTGAAGCTGATCCAGTCGCCGTCCGGGGTGATCCTGAACGGCATCCGGGCGCGCACCCTGGACGCGGGGTTCGTGTTTTCAGGCAACCCGTACCGGGACCTGGAGGCGGTCAAGCTGGCCGAGCCGGAGTATTCGATCCTGGGCGCGGCGAGCGTGGGGGACGAGCTGGCCGTGGCCGATGCCGAGGCCCTGTCGAGGTTCACCTGGGTCATGCCCGCGAGTCACAGCCCGTTCCGGGAGTTGCAGTTGGACATCTTCAACAAGTTCGGGATCGTCCCGGCGCGGACCATCGGCGCGGATTCGGAGGAGGTCATCCGGGCGCTGGTGGTGGAGGGCAAGGCGCTGGCCCTGGTGCGCGAGGACGAGGTGGCGGTCATGGTCGGCAGTGGGCTGGCGGCCGAGTGCGCGCTGGTGGGCCGTCATCCGGTGGAAGTGAATTTCGTGTACCGCAAGGACGAGGACGACCTGCCGTCCCTGGCCGCGATTCTCGAACTGGTGCGGCGCACCTGGGAGGTGTGATGGAACTGTATCAGCTGAAGACCTTCGTGGCCGTGGCCGAGGAGGGCAACCTGACCAAGGCGGCCGAGCGCATCTACGCCAGCCAGCCCGCGGTGAGCGGGCACATCAAGGCGCTGGAGGAGGAGCTGGGGCTGCCGCTGTTCGTGCGCACCCCGCGCGGCATGCGCTTGACCGAGGCGGGCAAGGGACTGAAGCTCAAGGCGGACTCGGTGCTCCTGGCCGCCGAGGACATGGCCAACCTGGCCGCCGGATACCTGGAGGAGCTGACCGGGTCCCTGACCATCGCCCTGAACACGGACACGAGCTTTCTGCGCGTGGCCGAGCTGTCGGCGGCCATGGCCGACGCCCACCCCAAGCTGCGGCTCAAGTTCCAGCAGGGCAATTCCGGGTCCATATTGAAGGACGTGCGCGACCGGCGGCTGGACGCGGGCTTTTCCTTTTTCGACAACCGCTACGCCGAGGTGGCGCACATCCCGCTCAAGGAGATTCCGGTGCGGGTGGTGGCCCCGGCGGCCTGGTCGGCCCGGGTGGAGGGCATGCCCCTGGACGGGCTGGCGACCCTGCCCTGGGTTCGCCCGGACCGGGAGTGCCCGTTCATGATGGTCCTGGACGGGGTGTTCGAGGGCTCGGGCATCCGCATCACCGACTACATCGAGGCGGACTCCGAGGATGTCATCCGTGAGCTGGTGGCGGCCGGAAAGGGCGTGTCCCTGCTCAAGCAGAGCGACGCGGACGCCATGGTCCGGGACGGCACGGCGGTGATCTGCGACGTGGGTCCGGTCCTGTCCCTGAACATCAATTTCGTCTACCCCAAGAGCCGGTCCGGCGACCCGACCATCCGCGCCCTGACCG
Organism: Pseudodesulfovibrio mercurii; assembly: GCF_000189295.2. Lineage (NCBI taxonomy): Bacteria > Pseudomonadati > Thermodesulfobacteriota > Desulfovibrionia > Desulfovibrionales > Desulfovibrionaceae > Pseudodesulfovibrio > Pseudodesulfovibrio mercurii. The sequence goes on from NC_016803.1 coordinate 2,544,454, forward strand.
AGGTGGTCCGGGGGCTGTGGCCCGGCGAGACCTGCTGACCTAGCTCACTTCCCAACACCGTTTGACGTGGTCGATGACCGCGCGCATGACCGGGTCCTCGTCGTGCCGCTTGAGGTAGACGAAGTTGGCCTGGATGGACAGCTCGTCGAAGGACAGGGCGTGCACGGGGCGGCCGATGCGGTTGGCCGCCTCGACCTCGTTGCGCCGCAGAAAGGAGATGCCCTTGCCAGCGGCCACCAGCACGCGGATGACCTCGTCGCCGTCCACCTCGAGCTGGACCGAGGGCTTGATCCCGTGGGACTTGAAGAACGGGTCGATGAGCTGCTGGAGCGGGTTGTCGGACGGGTCCATGATCCACGGCAGGTCGGACAGCCCGGCCGTCCCCTGGGCCATGCGATCCTTCCAGATGTCCGGCACGGCCACGAAGAAGCGGGTCTTTTCCAGCGGAATGGCGCAGATCTCCGGGTAGCGCGGCTCGCCGAAGATGAACCCGCAGTCGAGCTGCCCGTCGCGGACGGCCCCCTGGACCGAGGTGGAGGCGCGCTGCTGGATCTGGAGCACGATGCGCGGATGGTCCTCGCCCAGGGAGGTCAGCAGGGGCACGATGCGCAGGTATTCCGCGTCCGTGTTCAGGCCGAGCGACAGGTCGCCGACCAGCTCGTCCCCCATGCTCCGCGCCTCCAGCTTCAGCTCGCGGGCCGACTTGAGCACGGCTTCGGCCTTGAGCTTGATGCGCTCCCCGGCCTCGGTCAACCGCATGCCCTTGGGCGTGCGGATGAACAGCTTGGTCTCCAGCTCGTCCTCCAGCGCCTTGATGTGCGCGCTGACCGAGGGCTGGCTGGTGTGCAGCCGCACCGAAGCGCGGGTCAGGTGGCCTTCCTCGGCCACCACCACGAACGTCTTGAGTTGGTACAGTTCCATACCCGATCAGCCTCCTTGATGTCCGTCATAATCATATCCGATTGAGATCGAAATTGTCATCAGAAATTCCGAACAAGTACATCAAACAAAACAATTGGATTGATTTCGACATGATCCGTAGATGTGCAGATATGGAAATCCGCCCGGATGGCGGAGAAGGATAGGAGGAAATCATGAGCATGGAAAACGACACCAGACTGGCCATGATGCACATGCGCAACGATGCGCACCGCAACGACGATACGCGTCCCCGCAGGAACAGCCGCACCCACAGCCGCGTGCGCCCGGCCGCTTCGGCCCTGGCCGCCTTTACGCTGCTGCTGTTCACCAGGGGTTTCTAGAAGAATTTACCGGGAGCGACGCTCCCGCTTGCACAGCGGGTTGGAGGCGCTTTTGTCCGGGGGATTTGTCATCCTTTCCCCTCCGGACAAGAGCGCTTCTTTTATGTCAGGGGGTGGTTTCCGGGGGGCGGCTTGGGATAGCGGGTCATCCGCACATTTTTCCCGGCCGGCCCAATCCTCACGTGGTAAGCCACGCTGCGGTCGGCCCGGCCGGGAGAAAATGCACGGCTGACCCACTCTCCCAAGCCTATTCCGAGGGCGGAGAGCCGCTGTCGGGTGCCGCGCACCCGAATCGCTCCAGAAAAATGAAGAAAAAAGGCCTTTGACTCAATATTGAGTCGGAGGTCTTTTCATTGTGAATCGCCCCGTGAAGCGGCGCCAAAAAGATTAGGAAGGGAGAGGGGATGGGGGTCCGGGGGCTCCGCCTATTTCACGGCCACCCAGCTGGAGAGGGTGGAGACGAGGGTGACGGCTCCGGCCAGGATGAGCAGCTGGGTTGCCGGCAGGAATTGCAGGTGGATGAGGAACGGCGGGAAGTTCAGGGCGTCGGCCACGGCCGAGTGGGTGGCGGCGAGCAGGCCGATGCCCAGTCCCGCGCCGAGGATTCCCTGGGCCAGGCCGCCGATGAGCAGGGGCCAGCGGATATAGGCCGGGCTCGCGCCCACCAGGGAGAGGATTTCGACCTCGTCCATGCGCGTGAGCAGGGAGAGCTTGATGGTGTTGTGGACCACCAGGGAGACGATCAGGCCCAGGAAGCCGAGGACCGGCCAGACCACCAGCTTGGTCAGGGTTTGCCAGCCCTGGGCCAGGTCGGCCTGGAACGGGGTGTAGTTGACCTTGTCCACGCCGGGCAGGGACTTGAGCCGGGTGAGCAGGTCGGCGGCCCAGCCCGCCCGCTGCGCCTCGGGCGGCACGGCAAAGGCGGCCAGGCCGGAGTAGGGCAGGGGGTTGTTGTCGGTCAGCCAGGAAAAGTCGCCGGTCTCGCCCAGGGCCCCGGCCAGCTCGGACAGGGCGGTCCTGGGGGTGAAGGTCTTGAATCCGGTCAGGTGGTCCATGGCCCGAACGGCCTGCCAGTCCTTTTCCACCTGGGCCGGGAGAGCGTTGATTTTCCAGTAGACCTGGAATTCCACCTTGCCCCGGGAGCGGAGCAGCTCCCGGTCCACGTTGTGCATGCCGAGCAGGATCAGTCCGGTGAGCAGGGTGACCATGGCCACGGCCAGCAGGGTCAGCAGCTGGGCGAAGGGGTGCAGGCGCAGGTCGGCCACGCCGCGCAGGGTCAGGCGGAGGAACGGCCCGATCACAGGCCCACCTCGTCCAGTCCGGTCTCGTCGTCGGCAAAGGGATCGTCGAACGGGTCGTCCCGGGATTCGTCCGGCTCGTCGTCGGGTTCGCCCATGTCGCCCGGTTCCTCGATGCGTCCGTCCTGGAGGTGCAGGATGCGCGCGCTCGGCACGCACTCCAGGACCTCGGTGGAGTGGGTGGCCATGATGACCGAGGTGCCGTAGGTGTGGAACTGCTTGAAGATCTCCATGAGGTGCAGGGTCAGGTCCACGTCCAGGTTGCCGGTGGGTTCGTCGGCCAGGATCAACTCGGGGTTGGCGACCATGGACCGGGCGATGGCCACGCGCTGCTGCTCGCCGCCGGAGAGGCGTTCGCACAGGGAATAGCTGCGGGTCTCCAGGCCCAGGGCCCGGATGATGGCGCGCACGCGGCGCTCCAGGTGGGTGCGGGGCAAGCCGCGCACCTCCAGGGCCATGGCCACGTTGTCGAAAACCGTGCGCTCGGGCAGGATCTTGAAGTCCTGAAAGACCACGCCGACCTTGCGGCGGAGCCTGGGGATATCGCGCTTTTTCAGGGTGTTGAGCTGGAACCCGGCGACCGAGGCGCGGCCCCGGGTGACGGGCAGCGCGCCGTACAGCAGGCGCAGGAGCGTGGTCTTGCCCGCGCCCGAGTGGCCCGTCAGAAAGAGGAACTCGCCCTTTTCCAGGGTGAAGGAGATGTCCTTGAGGGCCCAGTAGGAGCCGAAGTTGTAGGACAGTCGTTCCACATTGACCATCATGTCGCCTTATGTACCCGGCTCGCCTCCGTTTGTACAGGACCGCAACGAAAACGCCGCCCCGTTCCAGGCGGGAACGGGGCGGCGCAGACGGGCTGTGTCGGTGAAGGAACTAGGCTTCGACCTTCCGGTAGGCCTTCACGGCCGCGCCGCAGATGGGGCACTTGTCCGTGGGTTCGCCGTTCATGGTGTGGCCGCACACGGAACAGATGTAGAACTCGGCGTCGGCGAACTTGTCCGGGTCTTCCAGGGCCTCGGCGTACAGCTCGGCGTGGACCTTCTCCGCCTCGTTGGCGAAGCCGAAATAGCGCAGGATGGCGTTCTCGCCCTCGGCCTTGGCGTCCTCCATCATCTCGGGATACATGGACTTGAACTCGTAGGTCTCGCCCGCGATGGCGTCCTTCAGGTTCTCCTCGGTGGTGCCGACGCCCTTCATCAGGCGCAGGTGCGCATGGGCATGGATGGTCTCGGCGGCCGCGGCGGCGCGGAACAGCTTGGCCACGCCCGGCTTGCCCTCGGCGTCGGCCTTCTCGGCATAGGCCAGATATTTGCGGTTGGCCTGGGATTCCCCGGCGAAAGCGGCCTTCAGGTTCTCCATGGTCTTGGTCATCGAATTTCTCCTGTATGGTTTCGGTTGTCGGCTCGCGGGCCGATTGAGTGCGTGGATGAAGTAGTAATGATTCCTGGCTAGAAACGCAAGCAAAAATTACCAGGCGCGGCAAGAGGCTGCGCAGGGGACCGCCACAGTAATAGCGATTGCGCCCGAAAAGGCAAGCGGGCTAGGCGGATTCGCCCAGGATCAGGGGCGAGACCCTGTCGCAGGCCGCGTCGTCGGGCACGAAGGCGGTCTCGCCCACGGCCACCACCGGGCGCATGCCGATGAGCGAGTTGAGCAGATAGGCGTGCCGGAAGGATTCGAGGTCCGCCGACGGCACGCGCACGGGCAAAATATCCAGCACGGTGCGGGCCAGGTCCAGGGCCACGGACGGCGCGCAATAGGGCGAGTCCACACACACGAACTGCCCCTGCTTCTCGAAGACCAGGGCCCCGCCCGCCGCCTCGAGCACGTTGCCGCCCAGATCGAACAGGGCCGCGTCGTCGAACCCCCGGGCCGTTGCCTGGCGCAAGGCCAGGAACCGGAACATTCCGTTGGTGGTCCGGACCGCGTTCAGGGCCGAGACATGCCGGTCCTCGCACACGCACAGCCGGAACGCCTTGTACGGCTTGGGCTCCACCGCCTCGGCCGTGAGCACCGGCGAGGCCGCCCGTCCGTCCACCGGATAGACGATGTCCACCCGCGCGGGCCGACCCTCCAATCCGTTGCGGTTCAACACCTGCCCGGCCACGGCCGGGAAATCCACCGTCGCATACTCCAGGCCGTACGATCGCAGCCCATGCAGCAGCCGGTCCAGATGACGGTCCAGATGACACAGCTCCCGGCCGTTGTAATAGACCGTCTCCCACAACCCGGCACCAAACCGGAAGGCACCGCCCGCCGGGTCCAGCCGGACCCCCTCCAGACCGTACCCGCCATCCTTGTAATGTATCATCGCGCACCCCACGTTCGCAGCATTCCCACCCACGAATACACACCCGGCCAAACGAAGTCCAACACGGCGTGGGGGGGCGAGGGATGACGAGCAGGGAAGGCCTCCGGCGGCCCCTTCGGGGAGGACCCTCGCCGGGCGGCGTCTCCGAAGGGCAGGGCGCTGCCCTGCACCCGCCAGGGAGCAAAGCCCCCTGGACCCCCATCGCCTCGCTGCGCTCGGTCTGCGGCGGCGGAAGGCTCGGCAAGGGACGCCTTCCGCCGTGCCGGTGTGCGATTTCGGGCAGAAAAAACGGATGGGACGGCGTGCTGCTTCACCGGAATGGGCACGCCGTTTTTTCTGCCCGAAATCGCGTGGTTGCTTTTTTAAGAGGGGAATAGCTCACTAAAAATACTGCTTCGCCGCCTTCTACCAACGCCGCAAAACCGTTTGGATGCGTTCCGCCATCCCCTCAGCGGCGTTGGGCAACCGTCCCGAAGGGTTCGCGCCCAGCCAGGCCTCCCGCGAAGCAGCACAGTCTTCCCCACACTCACCCCGCACGTCATCGCGCGTCCGCACGCCCCTGCCGAAGGCACCCAAAAAGGTTGGGAGAGTCCAGAGAACCCTTTCCAAAGGGTTCTTTGGTCCCGCCGACAAATCCGCAGGACAGCGGATTTGGACCGCGCCTGGAAAGGCGCGACCCCGCAGGGGTGAGCCCCAGGACGGGGCGAATCAAGGCGACCCCCGGTAGGGCCGCCGGAGGCATCCCCCGCATCCTCGTCCGCGTGAGCCCCGGTTTAGCCGGCGCCTTCGCGGTCCATGCTGCGGTAGTTGATGGCTTCGGCGAGGTGGTCGGGGCCGATGGTGCGGGCCTGGGCGAGGTCGGCGATGGTTCGGGAGATGCGCAGGACGCGGGTGTAGGCCCGGGCGGACAGGCCGAGGGTTTCGACGGCCTGGCGGAGGAAGCGGTGCTCGTTGTCGCCGAGGGCGCAGAATTCTTCGAGGGCGGCGCCGTCGAGTTCGGCGTTGAGGGAGAAGTGACGGCCCTGGTAGCGTTCGGCCTGGGTGCGCCGGGCGGCGAGGATATGGGCGCGCATGGTGGCGGAGTCCATTTCCGAGCGGGTCTGGCGGAGTTTTTCGTAGGGCACGGCGGGCACGTCCACGTGCAGGTCGATGCGGTCGAGGAGGGGGCCGGAGATGCGCGAGCGGTAGCGTTGGACGGCCAGCGGGGAGCAGGTGCAGGGGTGGTTTTCGTCGGACAGGTAGCCGCAGGGGCAGGGGTTCATGGCGGCCACGAGCATGACGTCGGCCGGGTATTTGAGGGTCATGAGCGAGCGGGAGATGGAGACCTCGCCGTCTTCGAGGGGTTGGCGCAGGACTTCGAGCACGGATTTTTTGAACTCGGGCATTTCGTCGAGGAAGAGCACGCCGCGGTGGGCCAGGGAGGTCTCGCCGGGCTGGGGGTAGCGGCCGCCGCCGACCAGGCCCACGTCGGAGATGGTGTGGTGCGGGGTGCGGAAGGGTCGGGTGACCATGAGGGCGCGGTCGGCCGGGAGCAGACCGGCCACGGAGTAGATCTTGGTCACCTCCAGGGCCTCTTCGAAGGACAGGGGCGGCAGGACCGTGGGGATGCGTTTGGCGAGCATGGTCTTGCCCGAGCCGGGCGGGCCGATGAAGAGCAGGTTGTGGCCTCCGGCGGCGGCGATCTCGATGGCCCGCTTGGCGTGTTCCTGGCCCTTGACCTCGCCGAAGTCGACGAGATGGGTGGTCCGTTCGTTCCAGAGGGTGTCGATGTCCACGCTGGCCGGGGCGATGGTGTCTTCGCCCAGGAGCATGCGCACGACCCGGCCGAGGTCGGCGGCCCCGATGACGGCGAGGTCTCCGGCCACCGCGCCCTCGCGGCCGTTCTGTTCGGGCACGATGATGCCCCGGCCGCCTTCCTTGCGCGCGGCCAGGGCAAGGGGCAGGACGCCGGGCACGGACTTGAGGTCGCCGCTTAAGGACAGTTCCCCGGCCAGGAACCAGCCGTCCACGGCCCGCTGGTCGATGACGCCCATGGCGGTGAGGATGCCGATGGCCAGCGGCAGGTCGTAGCCGCTGCCCTCCTTGCGCACGTCGGCCGGGGCGAGGTTCACGGTGATCCGGGCGGGCGGGACCTTGAAGCCGCAGTTCTTGAGGGCGGAGAAGACGCGCTCCTTGGATTCGCGCACCGCGCCCTCGGCCAGTCCGACCATGGTGAAGGCGGGCATGCCGGACCGGGAGAAGTCGACTTCGAGCTGGACCTTGAAGGCGTCGATGCCCATGAGGGCGGCGCAGGAGATGGTGGCGATCACGATTTCATCCGTGGGGACAAGGTGTTGGGGCGGGATGCCTGGGAAATGTGTACACGCATATCCATCCGCCTGTAAACCACCGGTCCCGCTGGGGCGGCAGGGGAGACGGAGCGGCCCTGCGCGGGGCGGGCGGCGCCGGGATTTCCCGGCGTCCGAAAAATAATAGCCCGATTTTTCATGGCGACCCAGGATGGGCGTGATTCCCTTTTCAACATCGCATCGCAAAGGAGCACCCCATGGGTATCCGTTCCAAACTCTTTTTGCCCCTGCTGGGCATGGCCCTGGTCATGCTGGTCGGCGGCTATCTGATGCTGCGGTCCCAGTTCGCGGACCTGGAGAACTCCTTCGTCTCCCTGATCATGCGGGGCAAGATCGAGGACGTGCAGCAGTCCATCACCCAGATTTCCGAGAGCGCCCTGCAGCAGGCCGCGCTGTTCAGCCGCATGCCCGAGGTGGTCGAGGCCTATGCCGAGGCCAACCGGGGGAACATGGACGACGAGGCCGACCCCACGCTTCAGGCGGCCAGGGAGCGGCTGCGCGCGTCGCTGGCCCCCACGCTCAAGGGGTACAAGGAGAGCGTGGGCAAGAGCGTCCAGCTCCATTTCCACCTGCCCACGGCCCGCAGCCTGCTGCGCACCTGGCGCGAGAAGCAGGCCAGGAAGAACGGCAAGTGGGTGGACATCTCCGACGACCTTTCCGGATTCCGCAACACGGTCATCGACGTGAACAGGACCCACAAGCCGGTCCAGGGCATCGAGCCGGGCCGAGGCGGGTTCACCATCCGGGGGCTGGCCCCTGTGACCGGGCCCGACGGGGCGCATCTCGGGTCCGTGGAGGTCCTGCTCGGGTTCGACAACATCCTCAAGACCATGGAGGGTTCGGGGACCATCAGGGCCCTGCTGTACATGGACGCGAAGCTGCTGCCCGTGACCACCCAGTTGCAGGACCCGGCCAAGAACCCGGTCAAGGACGGCAGGTTCGTGCTCATCTACGGCCAGAAGAACGAGACGGCGCGGGAATTGGCCACAACGGCCCTGCTGGAGGGCGGCATGCGCTCGTCCCTGGTGGAGGTCGTGGGGCATGACGGCGTGGCCGTGTTCCCGGTCAAGGACTACCGGGGGGACACCATCGGCGCCATCCTCCTGTCCATGGACATCTCGGGCCAGCAGGCCATGATGTCGGCCGTGGCCTGGATGGTCGGCATCGGGCTGCTCATCGTCGTAATCGTGCCCCTGGTGATCATCTTCTGGGTGGTGGAATATTCCGTGAAGCGGCCCATCCAGCAGTGTGCGGAACTGGCCTCGGACATCGCCCAGGGCAACCTGGAGAGCCGGACGTGCAAGATGCGTTCGGACGAGATGGGCATCATCCTGGAGGGCATGTGCGACATGAACGCCCACCTGGCCGACACCATCGGCAACATCCGCGACATCTCGCGCGAGGTGGCCGAGGGGTGCGGCGAGCTCTCCCAGGCCAGCGACAGCCTGTCCCAGGGGGCCAACCGGCAGGCCGCCGGGATCGAGGAGATCGCGGCCAGCCTGGAGGAGATGTCGGGCTCCATCCGCCAGACCGCGGACATCGCGGCCAAGACCGAGACCACCGCGACCAAGGCGTCCAACGACGCCGAGACCGGGGGCCAGGCCGTGGCCCGCACCGTGGAGGCCATGAAGAAGATCGCGGACGAGATCGGGATCATCGAGGAGATCGCCCGCCAGACCAATCTGCTGGCCCTGAACGCGGCCATCGAGGCGGCCAGGGCCGGGGAGGCGGGCAAGGGGTTCGCCGTGGTTGCGGCCGAGGTGCGCAAGCTGGCCGAGCGCAGCGGCACGGCGGCGGCGGGCATCAGCGAGCTTTCCTCGAGCAGCGTGGCCGTGGCCGAGGAGGCCGGGGAACTGCTCAAGCGCATGGTCCCGGACATCAAGAGCACGGCCGAACTGATCCAGGAGATCGCGGCGGCCGCCGCCGAGCAGAGCCAGGGCATCGAGCAGGTGGCCCGGGCCATCCAGGACTCCGAGACCGTGGTCCAGCAGAACGCCTCCACCTCCGAGGAGGTCGCGGCCACGGCCGCCGCCCTGTCCGACAGCTCCCGGAGCCTGCACGAGGCCATCGGCCACTTCAAGCTGGGCGACGAGGACGGCGGGGACGGCCTGAAACGGTACTGATGCCGCCCGCGACGCACCGCGCAAAGGGATGCGCGGGGGGCCGTTTCGCGTTTTCGACGGGCCGCCGGTCAGGGGGCGTCCACGACCTCCACCGGGAGTTGGACCGTGAAGCGGGCTCCCCGGCCCGGCGCGCTGTCCACCTCGATGGTCCCTCGGCAGCGTTCCATCAACCGCTTGACGATGGATAGGCCGATGCCCAGGCCCGGTCCGCCCGCGGTCGTGGAGAAGGGGTCGAAGATGGTCGCGAGGTCTTCGGCCCGGATGCCCCGGCCCGTGTCCGACACGGTCAGGACCAGCGCCTCGGCGGGATTGTCCCGGGAGCCGAGTTCCACCCGGATGCCGCCCCGGTCGGTGTAGCGCACGGCGTTGCCCACCAGGTTCAGGGCCACCAGGCGCAGGACGCTTTCGCCGCCGCGCACCAGGGGGGGCGTGCCGTCGGCCGTTTCGGTGGTCAGGGCGAGCCCCCGGCTGCGCACCTGGAGCAGGGACATGTCCCGGACCGAGGCGAGCAGCTCGGCCGGGGAAAAGACGGTCGGGGCCGGCGCCATGGATTCCTGGCGGGAAAATTCGAGCACGCCGTCCACCAGGATGCCCAGCTTGCGGGCCGCCACCCCGGCCAGTTGGATGAGCTCTTCGCGTTCGCCCTGGTCCTCGGTCATGCGCAACAGCTCGAAGGCGTTGACGATGCCGATGAGGGGACTCTTCAGTTCGTGGCAGGCGGTGGTCAGGAAGGCCTCCCTGGATTGGTTCAGGCTGCGCAGGCTCTCGTGGGCCTTGGCCAGTTCCCGGCGGGACTCCTCCAGCAGCCGGGCCCGTTTGCGTAGCTCGCGGGTCCGGTTGAAGGAGAAGAGCACCAGGCAGACCAGGACCGCGGGCAGGATCAGGGCCAGCTCGTCCAGCTCCCAGCCCTCCCGCGCCCGGCTCCACCGGTGAAAGGCCTCGTAGGCGTCCAGCCGCACGAACAGCCAGATACCCGCCATCAGGACCGCCGCATAGACGGCCGTTTCCCCTATGTGCCTTTTTTCGATCATGCGCCCTCCGTAGCACAACACGAAATAAAGCGACAGCCATGTATAACAGCCTTGCGACGCGGCACCGCCGGACCCGGCGGGAGCCGGGCCGGGGCGAAGACAACCCTGGATTCCCGGCCCGTTCCCTGCTAGAACCAAGCGGCAAAGACACCCATGGAGGACACATGCGCATCCGATTGCTCGCCCTGACGCTCGCCCTGCTGTTCGCGACATGCCTGACCGCCTGCTCCGCCAAGGACGAGGCCGCGCAACAGCCCGTCCCGGACCAGGCCGCCGCCCAGGCGACCCCCGCCGACGGGGACCAGGCCGCCGCATCCACCACTCGCGCCATCCAGGAGGTCATCCCGGAAGGCCCGCTGGGCCAGGTGCAGCTCAGGAACGGGAGCACCCTCAAGATCGACGCCCTGCAGAAGCTGGGCGGCGATTACTGGGTCTACGTCACCGGCAAGCTTAACGGCCGCTCCTCCACGGTGGTCAGCCTGACCCGCTTCCGCGACCTGATGAACTGGCAGTCCATCGTCTTCCAGGACCCGCACACCTTCACCATCACCAACCGGCAGGGCAAGGAGTGGGCCTTCGAGGAAGCCAACTTCTATCTGGGCAGCGACAAGCCCGGCACCTATGCCTTCTACGTCCTGGACGACCGGCTGGACCAGGTCCTGACCGAGGTCGACAAGGGCGAAGTGGCCAACATCGATTTCCTCGTCAAATAGCTCGCGCGCCGGGCGCTCCGAACCCGCGAAGGCGTGGAAAAATCGCCTTCCCTTCTTGACGTCTAGAGATTCTCAAGATAATATATCGATAAGTTCCGTTCCTTGATTTTCCTTGTTTTACAAGGGTGACGATTGGTGACGATTCTCACACCAGGAGGACAGGTGATCCGACTCGCGTTTGGCTCCGCGCCCCGCAAAGTGGTTGTCAGGCTTGGCAAAACGAACCCGCTCACCCCCATGAAAATCACACGCCCGAAGGCGGTGTCCTGCGTCTGGGACGCCCGGTTCCGGACCCGGCCCCGGCGGCTGGCCCTGGCCACCCGCGGTACCGCCTCCACAACCCCGAGGATGAACAGCTACCATGGCAGATACTTATACGCATAAGGATTTGGCCGTGCTCTGCGGCGTCTCCGAGACGACCATCAAGAGCTACCGCCGCAAGTTTCCCGGTTTCATCCCGGTCCTGACCCGGGGCAAGCCCATCCGCTTCCGGCCCGAGGCGGGCGAGGTCTGCCTGAAGATCCGCGACTGCTTCGCCAAGGGGCTGTCCGTCAACGAGACTCACAAGATCTTGAAGGAACACTTCAAGGAAGAGCCGTCCGCCCGGCAGCGCCGCGCGTCCGCCCCCGCGTCCGCCGCGCCCGCGCCGACCGGGACGACGGCCGGGGTCTCCGAGGAATACCTGGAGCGGTTCTTCACCACGGCGGGGCAGATGATGCAGGGCATGGCCGGGCTGGCCACGGCCCAGGCCAAGGCCGAACAGCGGCTGCGCCGGGTGGAGTCCGCCCTGGAAAAGCTCCTGGAGGTGGAGGCCGAGAACAGGGCCCTGTTCGCCCGGTTCCTGGACCGGCCCGCGCCGCAGGGAAGCGCCGCCCAGGCCGCCGAACCCGCGCCCGAGTTTGAACCCGCGTCCGAATTCGCGCCGGAGCCCGAGCCCCGGCCCGAACCGCGCCTGCGGGCGCGCCGCATCGTCAACGTGCGCGGCCCCGAGGGCGACGTGGCCTCCTACGCCCTGGAGCAGGAGGCCGAGGCGGAGCCGGAGGACTTCCCGGAGGGAGAGCACCCGTCGGACGCCTTCCTGACGACCCCCATCGTCATCCGCAACGAGCACGGTGAATTCCTCGGCGTGCCCGGCAGGCTCCCCCTGGCCGGGTTCATCGCCATCCTGGTGCGCGGGGCCGACGGGACCTCGGTCCGCTGGACCCGGCGGGACGACGCCTGGATATTCACCATGACCGCGCCGGACAACGAGACCCACGACCTGTACTTCGTTTCCACCACCACCCCGCGCGGCAACCTGGTGGTCCTCCTAGAGCGGCTCGACGTCAACAACCTCCGGACCTCGCCCCAGTTCCTCCAGGAATTTTTCCGCCAGGTGAAGGACAAGGCCTGAGCCGGGCTTCCGGACTCCCCGGAACGAGAAGCGGCCCCGCCCGGATGACCGGGCGGGGCCGCTTTCCTGCGGAGGGTGGGCCGCTATTCCGGCTTGGGCGCCGGGGACGGGGCCACGGACTTGCCCCGGCTCCGGGCCATGGCCGTGCCGATGATCTCAGTGGCCGCGGCTACCATGCCGCCCATGCCCGCCAGATCGGCCGGGATGATCATGGTGTTGTTGGTCTTGGCCAGCTTGCCGAACTCGGCGACGTACTGCTGGGCGACCTTGAGGTTCATGGCCTCGGGTCCGCCGGGCAGGTTGACGGCCTCGGCGACCTTGCGGATGCCTTCGGCGGTGGCTTCGGCCACGAGCAGGATTTCCTGGGCCTGGCCTTCGGCCTCGTTGATGCGCTTCTGCTTTTCGCCCTCGGACACGTGGATGGCCTCCTGGCGCAAGCCCTCGGCGCGGTTGATGCGCGACTGGCGGTCGCCCTCGGAGATGGCGATCTCGGCGCGCTTCTCGCGTTCGGCCTTCATCTGCGCCTCCATGGCGGCCATGACCGTGCCCGGAGGGGTGATGTCCTTGATCTCGTAGCGCATGACCTTGATGCCCCATTCCTGGGCGGCCTCGTCCACGGCCTGGACCACCGAGGCGTTGATGGACTCGCGCTCCTCGAAGGTCTTGTCCAGGTCGATCTTGCCGATGGCCGAGCGCAGGGAGGTCTGGGCCAGCTGGGAGGCGGCGATGTAGTAGTTCTCGATGCCGTAGGCGGACATCTTGGCGTCGATGACCCGGATGTAGAGCACGCCGTCGATGGTCACGGACACGTTGTCGCGGGTGATGCAGGTCTGGGCCGGGACGTCCATGACCTCCTCCTTGAGGGAGCGCTTGTAGGCGATGCGGTCGATGAACGGGATGAGGATGTGCAGGCCCGCGCCGATGGTCTTGGCGTACTTGCCGAGCCGTTCGACCACGAACTGGCTTTTCTGGGGCACGACCACGGCGGTCTTGATGATCAGGACGACCACCAGCAGGACGAAGACCAGGGCCGTGATCAGGGAGGTCATGGTTGCGGGATCCATAGCTATTGCTCCTTTTCCACCACGAAGGTGTTCACGTCGTTTTCGTCACGCTTGACGATGCGGACCACGGAGCCCGGCTCCACGGCCCGGCCGCTCCGGGCGTTCCAGAAGGACCCCTGGAACTTAATCCGGCCGGACTGGGGCGGGCGGATGGCCTCGACCACCTCGGCCAGGGAGCCGACCACGTTGGGTTCCGGCTCGTCCTCGGCCTTTTCGCCGGAAAAGGTCTTGGCCATTACCTTGCGCAGCAGGAGGATGAGGATGATGGAGGAGAGGCCGAAGACCACCAGCTGGACCTGGACCGAGGCCCCGAAAAAGGCCGTGGCCCCGGCGATGAACGCGCCCAGGCCGAAGAAGATGACGATGAAGGCGGGCACCACCAGTTCGGCGATGACGAAGAACACGCCCACGCCCAGCCAGACGAGCCACTGTATGTTTTGCGCCGAGGCGAAATATTCCATGGGACCTCCCGGGTCACCATGAAAAGTAGCGGATTCGGCGCGGCTTGTCGATACGGACCGGCCTTGGCCTGGAACTACGGGGCCAGGACCTCGATGCGGTCGCCCCTTTTGACGGTCCCGCCCCGGATCACCCGGCCGAACACGCCCTCCAGGGGCATGATGCAGTGGCCCACCTGTTCGCGGATGGCGCACCCCTTGTGGCAGGTCTTGCCGATCTGGGTGATCTCGAGCAGGGTCCCGCCCACGGCCAGGCGCATGCCCGGCGCGAGCTCGGACGCGGCCAGGCCCGTGGTGGTGATGTTCTCCGCGAAGTCGCCCGCCTTGAGCGAGGCCAGGGCCGCGCGCATGTCCTCAATGCGTTCGAAGGCCAGCAGGCTGACCTGCCGCTCGCTGCCGCCGTGGGCGTCGTGCTCCACGCCGTGGTCCTCGATCAGGGTGATGGCCTGAACTTCATGCTTCCTCTCGCCCTTGCGGTCGCTGATGTTGACCGCCAGTACCGTTCCCATGTCGCCTCCGTGGTTGTATTCCAGACTGTTGAGGTATAGATTTACTCCCACGTCCGGAAATGGCAAGCCCGGATCGCCTTGCCCGCATTTTTGCACGGTTCCGCTTGCACATTGTTGCGCCGGTCGGCCATCTGGGCTAGGGTGCATCCGTTTCCGGCGCCGATTCACGGAACCCCGAATACCCATGAAAATCCGCATCCTTCTTTCGATACTCCTGCTCCTGGCCCTGGTTCTGCCCGCGCGGGCCCAGGACCCGGACTATTTGTCCATCATGGCCCACGAGTCCGAGATCAAGGCCATCGCCACGGTGGTCAAGGTCCAGATCATGGCCAACAACGCCGACGGCACCCTCAAGAACGTGACCTTCAAGACCGACTACGCCATCACGCCCTACGTACCCAAGAATTTCATCGGCGGGTGCAAGACCCTGGAGAGCGGCTGGCAGAAACGGGCCGAGGGCATGGTCTACTTCAATCCCAAGCCCGGCCAGAAGGTCTTCGTCACCGTGACCACCAACGGCGGGGCCATCACCAGCCTCACGCCCATGAACGCCGCCCTGGACCACGTCATCCGCAACGAGCCCTACCGGCTGAACTACAGCCACGGCAAGGCGTCCATCCAACCGCGCGACTGATCGCCGCGTTCCGGCCTCCGCGACCAAATCCGCGTTTTTTTTTGCCGCACCTCGGGTCGCGCCCTTGACTTGGCCGAACATTTGGCTATATTGCCAAACGTAGACCACGGAGGAACAGGTGATGCAGGAAATCGTGACGGCCAACCGCTTCGAGGCGCGGGCCAGGGTGGTCAAGGCCATGGCCCATTCGTCGAGACTGATGATGATCGACGAGCTGTCGCGCGGCGAGCGGTGCGTCTGCGACCTGCGCGAGCTGGTCGGGGCGGACATGTCCACCGTGTCCAAGCACCTGTCCGTGCTCAAGAAGGCGGGCATCGTCGAGGACGAGCGGCGCGGCAAGCAGATCTACTACCGGCTGCGCGTGCCCTGCGTGGTCAACTTCTTCCACTGCATCGAGTCCGTGCTGGAGGCGGGGGGGAAGTAGGGTGAAACGGGCCGATTTTTTTTGGAACAACACTTGGCGAAACAGCCAAACGAGGTAATCATGTCCGAACAGAACAACGTTTCCTGCGCCTGCCAGAGCGGCGCGCCCAAGGCGGCCCAAGACGCCAACGACGCCCATGACGCCAAGGGCAAGACCGGAGTGTGGCGCATCCTGCTGTTGCAGGTCCTGGCCGTGGCCGCGTGGTATCTTCTCTACAAACAGCTGCTGCCCTTTGCCGACTGGTTCGCCTACGGGCTGCTCGGGCTCGACCCGGCCAGCCACCTGGGCTCGGCCGTGCAGTTCTTCGTCTACGACACGCCCAAGGTGCTCATGCTCCTGCTGCTGGTGGTCTACGGCGTGGGCATCCTGCGCTCCTTCGTGACCGTCAACTGGACCCGGGCCTTCCTGGCCGGGAAGCGCGAGTCCGCGGGCAACGTCCTGGCCGCGCTGCTCGGCGTGGTCACGCCGTTCTGTTCCTGCTCGGCCGTGCCCCTGTTCATCGGGTTCATGACCGCGGGCATCCCCCTGGGCGTGACTTTCTCCTTCCTCATCGCCGCGCCCATGGTCAACGAGATCGCGTTGGTCCTGCTCTACGGCCTGCTCGGCTGGAAGGTGGCGGCCCTGTATTTCGCCACGGGCATCTCCATCGCCATCGTGGCGGGCTGGGTCATGGGCCGCATGCGGCTCGAACCCTACGTGGAGGACTGGGTCCGCGAGATCCGCGCGGGCGCGGCCGCGGACGAGCCGAACATGACCTGGAAGGACCGCTTCGCCTACGCCCTCGATTCCGTGCGCGACATCGTGGGCCGGGTCTGGAAGTACGTGATCCTCGGCATCGCCGTGGGCGCGGCCATCCACGGCTACGTGCCCGAAGGGCAGCTGGCCGGGATCATGGGTAGCCAGGCCTGGTGGTCCGTGCCCCTGTCCGTGCTGCTCGGCATCCCCATGTACACCAACGCGGCGGGCGTCATCCCGGTGGTCGAGGCCCTGCTCGGCAAGGGCGCGGCGCTGGGCACCACGCTGGCCTTCATGATGTCCGTCATCGCCCTGTCCTTCCCGGAGATGGTCATCCTGCGCAAGGTCCTCAAGCCGAGGCTCATCGCCGCCTTCATCGGCGTGGTCGGCTGCGGCATCCTCATCGTCGGCTATCTTTTCAACGCGATCATTTAGGCGATCACCCAGGC
The DNA here is from genome assembly GCF_000189295.2 of Pseudodesulfovibrio mercurii. NCBI lineage: Bacteria > Pseudomonadati > Thermodesulfobacteriota > Desulfovibrionia > Desulfovibrionales > Desulfovibrionaceae > Pseudodesulfovibrio > Pseudodesulfovibrio mercurii. The sequence continues at coordinate 2,561,203 of NC_016803.1, forward strand.
GATCATTCAAGCGATCATCCAACCAACATCACAGGAGTATATCATGAAGATTCTGGTCATGGGCCCCGGCTGCCCCAAGTGTGAACAGACCGAAAAGACCGTGCGCGAGGCCGTGGCCGAAGCGGGCGTCGAAGCGGACATCGAAAAGGTCAAGGATTTCCAGGAAATCGCCAAGTACGGCATCTTCTCCACCCCGGCCGTGGTCATCGACGGCGAGGTCAAGGTCGTGGGCAAGGCCCCGTCCAAGAAAGACGTGCTCGGCTGGCTGAAGTAACGGCGGAAGCGAGGAGGAAATCCATCATGTCCGATTGCGCTTGTTCCTGTCAGGCGGCCCCGAAATTCGTGTTTTCCTGCTCCGGCGCGGCGGACGTCGGCGAGGTGGCGGACCAGGCCGCCCGCGCCGTGTCGCGCGAGGGCACGGCCAAGGTGTTCTGCCTGGCCGGCATCGGCGGCAAGGTGTCCGGCATCGTCAAGTCCACCGAGGCGGCGGACAAGGTGGTGGCCATCGACGGCTGCCCCCTGAACTGCGCCCGCAAGACCCTGGAGGAGGCGGGCTTCACGGAGTTCGAACACATCCAGCTGTCCGACCTCGGCCTGGCCAAGGGCCAGTCTCCGGCCACCCCGGAAAACATCCAGACCGTGATGCGGGCCGTGACCGGGGCGCTCTCGAAGTAGCCCGGCCCCAGCAACGCAAAGCCCCCCGCGACGCCGGTTGCGGGGGGCTTTTTTTACGGGCCGTGTTGTACGGTGCGGTTAACATGCCCGGATCACCGCCGCGCCATGGAAAAAGGAGGCCCGTGTGCGTTCACGGGCCTCCTGGACCGTTCGTTGGATGGCGGGAACCTCCCGGCTCATATGAGTGATCTTGGCATCCGTGACCTGAATGACATCCACGAAATTGGACCCGTTGGTAACATATCCGATCTCGCTCTTCAGTGTTTTCCCCGATTGAAGGGTGACAAGGACGTCGTAATGCGAATCACGGGTCACAACGTAGCGGATCGCGGCGAACTCCCCTTTCGGGATACCGGAGAGCACGTAGGATTGCCCGCAAACGGATATCGTGGCGGAAGTGATCGCCTGTGAACTCCGGTTGCTCAACAAGGCAAGCCCCAGGTCGGGGGAAAAGAAGGCTGCATTGATTTTCCCTCCAAGTCATAAGGCAACCAGAAATCCTATTACCAGCAAACTTATTTTCTTCATCATTCGAACCAGTATTTATCGGGATTATAGGGGTTGAGCTGCACCCCGTCTTTGGGCATTTTTTGCAATTTTTTCCGGTCCACAGGTCTTTTCCCCCGGGCAGCGGCTCTCTCCCCCGCTATCGGAAGCCGCCCCCCTGCGCGCAAGCAACAATGAAAAAAAGGGGCCACTGCGTCAGCAGCGGCCCCTTTTTTTCATTGTTGCTTGCGCGCCCCTACAAAACAGGGAGGTACTTGTCCAATTCGTATTCGGTGACCTGGGTGCGGTATTCGTCCCACTCGGCGATCTTGTTCTCGACCAGGGCGGTGTGCAGGTGCTCGCCCAGAATCTCCTTCATGAAGGTGGATTTCTGCAGGTTCATGGCCGCCTCGTACAGGGAGCCGGGCAGCGCCTTGATCCGGTTGCGCTTGAGCTGCCGGTCGTTCATGGCGAAGATGTCCTCTTCCACCGGGTCGGCCAGGACGTAGTTCTCCTCGATGCCCCTGAGGCCCGAGGCAAGCTGCACGGCGAAGGCCAGGTACGGGTTGGCCGCCGGGTCCGGGCAGCGCAGCTCCATGCGGGTGGCGTTCTCCTTGCCGGGCTTGTACATGGGCACGCGGACCAGGGCCGAGCGGTTGCGCCGCGCCCAGGCGATGTACACCGGGGCCTCGTAGCCGGGCACCAGCCGCTTGTAGGAGTTGACCCACTGGTTGGTCACGCAGACGAACTCCGGGGCGTGCTTGAGGATGCCCGCGATATAGGCCTTGCCCTCGGCGGACAGGTGGTATTCGTCGTTGGCGTCGTAGAAGACGTTGCGGCCGTTCTTGAACAGGGACTGGTGGACGTGCATGCCCGAGCCGTTCTCGCCGAAGATGGGCTTGGGCATGAAGGTGGCGTAGCAGCCGAATTTGCGCGCGGTCTCCTTGACCACCACCCGGTAGGTCATGGCCGTGTCGGCCATCTTCATGCCTTCCTGGTAGCGCAGGTCGATCTCATGCTGGGACGGGGCCACCTCGTGGTGGGAGTATTCCACCTGGATGCCCATGGCGCCCAGGGCGAAGATGATGTCGCGGCGGATGTTGTTGCCGAGGTCCAGGGGCGGGGCGTCGAAGTAGCCGCCCGAGTCCAGGGTCTCGGTGTCCTGGTCGTCGGCGAAGAGGAAGAATTCGAGCTCCGGGCCCACGTAGAAGGTGTAGCCCTTCTCGGCGGCCTGGGCCATGACCTTCTTGAGCACGTAGCGGGAGTCGGCCTCGAACGGGGAGCCGTCAGGGTTGACCACGTCGCAGAACATGCGGGCCACGGGCCGCTCGGCGGGCCGCCAGGAGCAGATCTGGAAGGTGGTCGGATCGGGCATGGCGACCATGTCGGACTCGTCGATGCGGCAGAAACCGAGGATGGACGAGCCGTCGAAGCCCATGCCCTCCTCGAAGGAGGCCTCGAGTTCGTTGGGCGTGATCTGGAAGCTTTTCAGGGTGCCGAGGATGTCCACGAACCAGTACTGGATGAAGCTGACGTCATAGTCCTTGACGGCCTTCATCACGTCGTCCGCGTTCTTGCAGTTGAAAACAGGGATACTCATGCAAACTCCTCCGGTTGGGATGTTGGAGCAATGGGCCGCACGTTCCAGGGCGGCCCCGGGCCGGATCGGCCATGCCGGTGTTGTGCGGGATGATATGTCCAGAGGTTTACCCGTTTTTGCGGGGCGGGAGCAACAGAAATGTCCCGAAATTTGTTACGGACACGCGAGAAGGCGGATTTTCGCCGAAAAATGACGAAAACGGGGCGGGGTGCGGGCTCGGTTCGTGCCGCACGGCCGGTGCGCGCGGCGCCTGGCGTCGGTTCGGCGGGGTGTGCAGTCCGCCCGCATCTCGTCCTAGGGTCTCCACCGTGTAACGATTCGTGGCGCAGGCATGAAATGCTGGCGTTTTGCGATAATGCATATTAGTAAATGCGTGGCCGATAGACGGTCGCTTCATCCATCAGGGCAGAATTCATGCAGGCCGCAATCCGTTGCGGAGGGATTTCGTATTGATGGCTGTCGGACGACAGCCGGGACAGGGATACAAGGGACGGGAATGACAGTTGGTCTGAAAAAACGCGGTTTTCTTATCGACATGCACTACTTCAGGGCCTTCGCCATATTGAACGTGGCCCTGGTGCATACCTGGAAGCAACCCGTGGGAGTCCCCGCGGCAGCCTGGCCATACAGCTTCAAGGTGCTAAGAGAGGTTTTGTTTCATGACAGTACCATTTACTTCATCTTTATCTCGGGATTTCTTTTCGACTACCTGGCCTATCGATTCGATGTGAAGAAGTACTATAAAAATAAAATACTCAATGTGATATGCCCATACGTTATCATCAGCACGCTGATATATTTGTATAAAGTATGGATGAACGGCGGTCTCAAGTTCTCGTACCTGCAGACGATGCTGTATGGACGGGCTGAGATACAGTATTGGTATATCCCGTTCATCAGCCTGGTCTTCGCGGTCAGTCCGCTATTGTTGAAAATCAAAAAACAGCATTTCATTCCTCTCGTCGCGATCGGCATGGTCTTTCCGTTGCTGGGAACGAGAACGACGATAGATGTCTCGATCGGGCAATATGTATACTTCTTTCCCGTTTACTGCTTCGGGGCTGCCTGTTCCAGGTCGTATGATGAATTTGTCACCGTTTGCGAGAAGTACTTCAAATATTTCAGCGGGCTTGCGATACTTCTCAGCGGCCTGTTGGTGTTTCTGGTCTATTACAATGTCCACGGCAGGTATTTTCTGTTGAATACGGAGTCCATATATTACCTGCAAAAAATGATGATCCTGTTCTGCGCCGTCAAGGTGCTGCAGATGCTGAAGCAGCGGGATATATATGTATTCAACCTGCTCGCAAACTATAGTTTCGCCATCTATTTCCTGCACACCGTGGTGTTCCGTTGCTGCGGCTCGGTGCTGATGACCGTTTTCCCCGATCCCGATCAACTGTATTGGCCCGTGGTCGGCACGTTGCTGACGTTGGCAGCGCTTGCCCTGACCATCCTGCTTTCCGTGGGATGCAAGAAGGTCCTGGGCCGGTATTCGAGGATGATCATCGGCGCTTGAGCGGGTCCTTGAGGTCGGACTTGATGAGCAGGTGGTTGAGCTGGTCGGTGTTGCGGCGTGGGCGGACTCCTGCATGGAAAAATCGGCGACCATTCCCGCCGGACCGCCTGTGTCGCTCGTCTCGGCAGTATTCCGTTACATATATGTATAATACTCAGGGGAAGCTGGTGTTTTGCACTTATACATATTAGAAAACTCGTGGCCGAAAAATTGGTCGCTTTCCGCGTAAAGGCCGGGACCTTGTGGAGTATGAATATCGTATGGTGAGGCTGTACTTGTGGATTCTCAGCGGTTGTTAAAAATGGATGAAAAGAAATGACTGTGGGTCTTAAAAAGCGCGGTTTTCTGATCGATATGCACTACTTTCGTGCATTTGCAATACTCAACGTGGCTTTGATCCATACCCTTCGGCTGCCAACGGGGGTGCCTGCGGAGGCATTGCCCTACAGGTATATTCTGCTGCGGGAAATTCTATTTCATAACAGTACAATTTATTTCATTTTTATTTCCGGGTTCCTTTTCGACTACTTGTCATATAGATTTGATTTGAAAAAGTATTACAAGGGAAAGATATTAAACGTACTATCTCCGTATGTCATAATTAGCACACTGATTTTTTTATATAATTCATATGTGATAGGCAATTACGATCTTTCCTATCTGTATGCGATAGTGCACGGAAAGGTTGAAGTGCAGTATTGGTATATACCGTTTATCAGCCTTGTTTTCCTGGTAAGTCCTCTCTTATCGAAGATAAAAGACAATTTATTTGTTCCGTTATCATTGATCTGTATTCTGTTGCCATTGCTGGGGACAAGAACAGGTACTAATATATCATGGGGACAGTATGTGTTCTTCTTCCCTATTTATTGTTTTGGAGCCGCCTGTTCCAGGCATTATGATGAATTCGTAGCGATATGTGAGCGTTATTACAAATGGTTTGCCGTGTCCGCTGTACTGCTCAGCGGGCTATTGGCGGTCATGACACTTAAGCAAATTCGGGTCAGCGGCTACTTCAACATTGAATCCGTGTATTTTATGCAAAAAATGATGATCCTGTTTGTAACGGTCAAGATTCTACAAATGTTGAAACAAAGAAATTTCTACATCATCAATTTGCTCGCAAGCTATAGTTTCGCCATCTATTTCCTACATACCGTGGCGTTTCGTTTTTGCAGTTGGGTCCTGTTGACCATTGTCCCGGATAGTAGCCAATTGAATTGGCCCGTCGCCGCCATGTTGCTGGCCATAATGGCGCTTGCCCTGACCATCCTGCTTTCCGTGGGGTGCAAGAAGGTCCTGGGCCGGTATTCGCGAATGATCATCGGTGCTTGAGCCGGTGCCGCCCCCAGGGGGCGCATGGATCGCCGCCGTCGGCCGTGCCGCCGCACCCGGCCGGACGGTCCGGCGTGTCCGGCCGCGAACCGGATTGCGGCCCGCGTCGGCCCCTAGCGGGGCTTGAGCCAATCCTTGAGGCCGTATTTGATGAGCAGGTGGTTGAGCTGGCCGGTGTTGCGCAGGGTGTAGACGCCCTGGTCCAGGATGTCGGCCAGGAGCCGGGATTTGGGCATGTTGGCCGGGGACAGGCCGAAGAAGAGTTCGTGGGCGCCCGTCTCGCTGCACCCGGCCACGAAAACCTGGCCCTCAAGGCCCGCCTGCTGGACGTAGTAGTCCACCACGGCCCGGTTGCCGGGGATGACCTGGACCCGTCCCTCGGCGAGCATGGCCAGCATGCGCGCGAAGGCGTCCTGGCCGTGCAGGGCGTGGAACCGCTCGGGGCTCCGTCCGATGGCCTCCATGAACCATCCGGGATAGTTGTGACCCTGGACATAGCCGGTGACCACGCCGGTCAGGGACTGCGGCCCGGTGAACCGCCAGCCGGAGTCCATGGTGAAGAAGCAGAGCTCGCTCCGCCCCAGGGAGGTCTTGGGGTAGATGAAGTCCGGCAGCTCGTCCGGGGTCACGCCGATGAGGATGTCGGCCTGGCCCGAACGCACGTCCCGCACCGCCCGCTTCCACGGCAGCTCGCGGTAGTCCACGGTGAATCCGCGCGTCTCGAACACGGCGCGCAATATCTCCACGGCGTACCCCTCGCGCGCCGAGCCCGGCGTGCCGTTGTAGGGCATCCAGGAGTCCGCGACCACGACCACGCGCTCCTGGGCGCGGGCCGGGCAGGCGGCCAGGAGCAACAGGCCGGCCAGGCAGCAGGCCAGATACCGGGCCCGGATGCGGGCCGCGGACGACGGTCGGATTTTCATGGACGACAACGGTTCCGGTCCGGCAAGGGGCCCCCGCAGGGACTACTTCACCACCAGCACGGGCTTGGATGTGGTCTGGAGCACCTTGTGGGTGACCGAGCCGAGGAACAGCCCCTCCAGGTCGGACTTGCCCTTGGACCCCATGATGATGACGTCGCACTTCTCGTTGTCGGCCACGTTGCTGATGACCTCGGCCACGTCGCCGCCGATGACCAGCTCCTGGAAGTCCACCTTGGCGTTGGTCAGCTTGGCCCGGTAGTGGACCATGACCTCCTCGGCGATCTTGTTCAGGTATTCGAGCAGCTCGCCCGCGTTGGGCTGGCCCAGCCCGGTGGGCACGGTCCGGCGTACGGTCAGCAGGATGACGGTGGCCTCGTTACCGGCCAGGTCGATGGCCATGTCGGCGGCGGCGTCGGACAGTCGGGACCCGTCCACGGGGAGAAGAATTCGAGAGATGTGCATGAGCCCACTCCTTGATGTTTCGTGTTCTCGGCGCGTCCCGGAACGGGAACGTACCTGAAGCATACACCATGGAGCGCGGTGCTGCCAACCCGATTGTACAATCAATCGGTCGGAATCATTCCCATGAAGGAGAGCAGGGCCCGGTCCAGCGTCTCGGGATCGGCCTGGTCCGCCACCCCGGTCCGGGCCTGGGGGTCGAGCACGCCGAGCTTGCGGAAGAAGGCCTCGGCCCCGGCCGAGCGGAAGCAGACCCCGTCGCAGGAGCGGAACCCGGCCCGGTACATGGGCTTGGCCAGCCTGGCCAGGAGCCGCCCGGTGAACCCGGTCCCGGCAAAGGCGAAGCCCGGCCCGTCCACCAGGGCGAAGACCCGCTTGTCCTCGCCCACCCAGATCAGGCGCGCGGCCAGGGAGCCGTAGACCACGGGCTTGGCTCCCACGGACAGGACCAGACCGGGCCGCACGCGGAACAGAATCTGCTTGAGGTGGAGCAGGGTGCCCATGTCGGCGATGGGGGTCAGCGAGCGCGGCGAGAGCGGGTACATGGCGTACTCCACGCCGAGGGCCTCGAACCCTGTCGAGGTCTCCGGGCCGCTGCCCGGCGCCAGGGCGCTGACCTCGTGGCCCATGGAGGCCAGGCCCGACAGCAGGGCGCCGTGTTCGGCCAGCAGGGTCTCGGCGTTTTCGTGGATGACGGCGATCTTCATGGCGGTTCCTCGGCTTGCGGAAAAACGGTTCCTACCAGACCGCGTCGGCCAGGGTGCCGTGCATCTCGTAGGGGAAGACCTCCCGGCCCACGGTCATGTCGCCCTTGAGGTCGAAGCGCGTGCGGAAGAGGTTGTCCGGGTCGAGAACCGCCGTGCCCGCGGACTTGTAGTTCAGGGGCAAGCGCATGGAGAAGTCGCGCACCGCCATGTTTTCATTGGTGATCTCGGCGGTGAAGGCGAGGTCCTCGATGACCTTGTTGCCGGGCAGGACCAGCTGGGCCGAGCGCACGTCCACCCAGCCGTTTCTGGGCAGGCGCGCCCCGGCGGGCAGGAACAGGCTGCCCGAGGCCCGGACCACGCCCTTCAGGTCGCTGTCGCCGAGGAGATAGGTCAGGTCCAGGTCGCCCTCGAAGTCGAAGACGCCGTTGGAGAAGACCTCCAGGCTGCACTGGGGCCCGCCCGTGTCCAGGCGGACCGTGGCCAGGGGCGAGAGGCCCATGCTCACGTAGGCGTGGTGGAAATGGAGCCGGCCAGGGGTCTGGGCCACGGAGATGGTGAAGTCGCGCAGCCGGAAGCCGAAGGGGCCGTCGCGGTCGATGCCGCTCCAGGCCAGGCCCACGGCGGGCAGGCCCGCGTCCAGGCGGGTCAGGGCCGAAGCCCAGATCTTGGCCCACGGCGTGAACAGGACCACGCCCAGGGCCACGCCGAGGGTCATCAGCACCAGCCGGGCCAGGATGCGGCCGGGCAGGGACGAGGGTCTGGAGCGGGGCACGGCCACGGCCTACCTCGCCAGCACGAGGTGCACGTCCGCCAGGCGGGGCTCCTCGGGGTTGCGGGTCAGGATGAACTCCGGGGCCTGGAGGCTCGCCCGGTCGCGCACGTCCTGGAGGAAGTCCGTGAGCATGATCAGGGTCAGCCCGCCCAGGGTGACCTGGACGCCGTCCTGGTTTTCGGCCACGCGCGTGGGGCGCAGGGACCGGACGTACTCGTTCAGGGAGCGGTCGTCCAGGATGCGCCGGACCGCGTCCTCGGGCGGGACCCGGACCAGGTCCCCCTGGGCGGCCCGCAGGGTGGTGATGTCCCGGACCAGGGGCACCACCAGGCCGTACTGCTCCTTGCCCGCCTCGATGCGCTGGGCCAGGGTGCCGGTGAACAGGTACGCGCCCACGAAGACCGCGAAGAGCAGCCCGGCCGCGCCGAACAGGACGTACTTGAACAGCCGCTCCTGGGAGGCGGGCGGCCAGCAGGTCCAGGGATAGGTGCAGTGCTTCCGGGCCATGCTATTTTGGCTCCACGCTCAGGCTGAAGGACACGCCGCCGCCCAGCTCGTCGATCTTGTAGACGGAAAACAGGTAGCGGTCGTCGTCCGACAGCTTCTCCATGTAGTGCATGAACCCGGCCTCGTCGCCGCTGAAATAGCCGCGCACCCGGCCTCGGGTCCCGGTCAGGCTGACCCCGTCCACGCGCAGCTTTTCCCCGGCGGGCCGACTCAGGGCCGCGAGCACGCCCAGCGGGGCCAGGCCGATGCGTTTGGCCGCCAGCAGCTTGCCGTGCTCGAACTGCAACCGGCCGAAGGGCGAACCGCCGATGTCCGGGCCCAGCACCGAGCGGTAGAGGGCGTCGGTCTCCGCCTGGATGGCCACAACCTGCCGGTAATTCAGGTAATAGCGGACCCCCTGGCCGGCCAGGAACAGGCCGCCGATGAGCAGCAGCCAGAACAGGTTCCGCAGGAACCGCCTGGAGGCCTTGCCGGACCGGAACTCGGGCGGACCGCCTGCTGCGGGCCGGGCCGTTCCGGCCGGGGTCGATGGGGTGGGTGTCGTCGTCATACCTGACCCGAATGATTACGCCAAAGCGGCAAGCCGGGCAAGACGGCCGGTACACCGGCTGCCGGATCGCCCGGACAATCCGTGTGGAGGAGCCGTACAATCGTCCACGGGCGGTCCGGCCCGTGCCCGCCGAAGACGTCGGCCGGAGGCCCGGCTACAGGCTGGCGGCGGCCTTTTCCACGGATTCCCGGAAGCCTTCGCGCGCGGCCCGGATCTTCGCGGCCAGGGCGTCGTCGCGCAGGGCCAGGATCTGGGCGGCCAGCCAGGCCGCGTTCTTGGCCCCGACCTTGTCCAGCGCCAGGGTGGCCACCGGGAAGCCCGGAGGCATCTGCACCGTGGCCAGCAGGGCGTCCATGCCGCCCAGCGGCGACGCTGTCAGGGGCACGCCCAGGACCGGCTTGGTGGTCCGGGCGGCCACGGCCCCGGCCAGGTGCGCGGCCAGACCGGCCGCGCAGATGAAGACCTGCGCCCCGTCCGCCTCGTACTCGTCCACCAGCCGGGCAGTGCGCTCCGGCGTGCGGTGGGCCGAAGTGACCGTGAACACGTGGTCCACGCCCAACTCCTTGAGCAGGTCCGAACACGGACGCATCTTCTCCTCGTCCGACAGGGACCCCATGAAAATCACAACCTGCGGCATTGTTCGCTCCTTGAATGCCTCCGGCGGCCGGGGGAAGGGGGAAGGGAAACCCTTTGAAAAGGGCTTTCCCATCCCCCATCCCCCGGACCCCCATCCCCCATCCTTTCGTAAACTTTGTATGTCGCTTCGCGAAGGGGGGCCGGAAGGCCTTGTGTTGACTCGTAAAATTTGTGGGGCTCGCACCCCTGCGCCGCCTGGCCGGACATCCGCTCTTCGTCTCCCTTCCCGGCGGCGCAGCCCCAAAAAGTTTTGAAGGGAGAGCGCGAGAGGGAAACTTTTTCAAAAGTTTCCCTCTCGCATTTTCAAACTATTTGGCGCGCTTCAACCCCTTGTCGGCGATGTCGCGGCGGTAGTAGCTGTGGTCGAAGTGGATCTTGGCCACGGCCTCGTAGGCCCTTTTCTGGGCGGCGGCCAGATCGTCGCCCAGGGCGGTGACGCAGAGCACGCGGCCGCCGGTGGTCAGGATTTTGCCGTCCTCCAGTTTGGTGCCCGCCTGGAAGACCTTGACCCCTTCCATGGCGTCGGCCTGGTCGATGCCGGTGATCTCCATGCCCTTGGGGTAGGGGCCGGGGTAGCCCTCGGCGGCCATGACCACGCCGCAGGCGGTCTGCTGGGAGGAGGTCACCTCGACCTGGTCGAGCTTGCCGTCGATGCAGGCGAACATGATTTCGAGCAGGTCGGTTTCGAGGCGCATGAGCAGGGGCTGGCATTCGGGGTCGCCGAAGCGGACGTTGTATTCGAGCACGCTGGGGCCGTTTTCGGTGTACATGAGCCCGGCGTAGAGCACGCCCTTGAACGGCTCGCCCTTGGCGGCCAGGTGGCGCAGGATGGGCTTGATGCACAGCTCGGCGGTCTCGGCGTACTTGTCCTTGGGCAGGATCGGGGCCGGGGAATAGGCGCCCATGCCGCCGGTGTTGGGGCCGGTGTCGCCCTCATGGGCGGCCTTGTGGTCCTGGCTGGACGGGAGCATGGCGTAGTGGACGCCGTCGCAGAAGCACAGGAACGAGGCCTCCTCGCCCTTGAGGGCCTCCTCGATGACCACGCGGTCCCCGGCCGAGCCGAAGGCCTTCTTGACCATCATGTGCTCCACGGCCTCCAGGGCCTCCTCCTCGGTGGCGGCCACGACCACGCCCTTGCCGGCGGCCAGGCCGTCTGCCTTGACCACCAGGGGCGCGCCCCGTTCCTTGATGAAGGTCACGGCGTCCTCGTATTCCTCGAACACGCGGAAGGGCGCGGTGGGCACGCCCGCCTCGGCCATGACGTTCTTGGAAAAGGCCTTGGAGCCTTCGAGGTTGGCGGCGAACGCGTTGGGGCCGAAGCAGGGGATGCCCTCCTGGCGCAGCGCGTTTTCCAGGCCGAGCACCAGCGGCAGCTCGGGTCCGGCCACCACCAGGTCCACTTCCTCGTCCCTGGCCAATTTGACCAGGCCCGGGATGTCGTCGTCCTTGACCGGAATATTCGTTCCCACCTGGGCGGTGCCGCCGTTGCCCGGCGCGCACAGGATGGTCTCCACCTTCGGATTCTGGGCGAGCTTCCAGCACAGGGCGTGCTCCCGGCCTCCGGAACCGACAACAAGTATCTTCATTGTTCCCCTCCAATCTGTTTTCGGGATGTACACGGTGTAAGGAAATTCACGCCTTTTTTCAAGGTCTATGGGCTCGAGGTCCCGCGACGGGGAGCCGCGCCCCTTCCGGCTTTGCGCCGACCCGCCTCCGGCGGCGAAACAATTTTCGAACCCCGGTTGACGAAAAGTGCAACTCGTCGTAATGGCTAAAGTAATCCCGTGCTCGCGGGACCGCCTTCGTGGTGTCGGCGGAACGGGCGGGCCGGGCGTCGGAAATGGCGCGGGGTGGAGCAGTCTGGCAGCTCGTCGGGCTCATAACCCGAAGGTCGGAGGTTCAAATCCTTCCCCCGCTACCAGGATCATTTTTGTTGGAGCCTCAGAGTCATGAAAAGTATTTATGTCGGCAACATCCCCTTTGGTGCAACCGAGAACGACGTGCGCAACCTGTTCGGCGAGTACGGCGACGTCTCCTCCGTGAAACTCATCCAGGACCATGAGACCGGCCGTTTTCGCGGCTTCGGCTTCGTGGAGATGGAGGACGCGGACGCGGCTTCGGCCATAGAGGCCCTGGACGGCCACGAGATGTCCGGGCGGCCCCTGAAGGTCAACGAAGCCAAACCGCGCGCCCCCCGTCCCAGGTATTGATCCGGCCCGGGCGACCCTTCCCGCTCCCGGACGGCCCGGCCGCCCGGCGTCTTGGGGTGCGCCCGGTCACATGGCTTCGCGCCGCTTGACCAGGATCTCCTCGGTGCCCTTGTAGGCCGCGTAGTACATCTGGACGTGGGCCACGTAGCCCGTGGTCTCCCGGCCGATCATGTCGAACGCGGCCCATTCGCAGTTGCCGAACCAGCGCTTGGGGTCGAGGCCCATCTCGGCGGCCCGCTTGCGCACCTGCATGATCCGGGCGGGACCCGCGTTGTAGGCGGCCAGGGCGAAGTCCATCCTGGCCGACGGGGCCACGTCCAGAAAATAGTTGTCCACCAGGAAGCGCAGGTATTTGACCCCGGCGTGGATATTGTTCTCCAGGGTGTAGACATCCTTGATGCCCACCTGGGGCCCGGCCGCCGTGGACGGCTTGATCTGCATGACCCCCACCGCGCCGGCCGCGCTCTTGCGGTTCATGTCGAAGCGCGACTCCTGGTAGGCCAGGGCCGCGATCTTGAGCCAGTCGAAGTCGTACATCTCGGCGTACTTCTGGAAGAGCTTGGCCATGCTCCGAAGCTTGCCGATCTCCACCTGGGTGGTCGGGTCGGTGACGAAGTCGTCGTTCTCGTAGTAGCGCTTGAAGAGCATGTTCCCGAGCAAGGTGCCCTGGCGCACGGTGGCCGCGAACTCGGACAGGCTCCGGCGCAGTTCGGGGCAGTTCTTGCGCACGGCCCAGGCCAGCCTGCCGTCCCGGTGGATGGCCGCGTCGGGGTAGAGACGCAGCTTGGGGTAGACCTTTTGCCACAGGTCGGCCAGAAAGTTGTCGGCCACGGTGTAGGGGATCATGCCCCGGGCGGCCATTTCCAGGAGGTCCTCGGTGGCCAGGTACGGGTCCGCGTCCGTGACGCGCGCGGGCGCGCGCTTCCTTTTCTTGAGGCCCGCGTTCAGGTCGGCCAGATGCTCGGCGTAGCTCGACCCCGCCAGCACGGTGAGCCTGCGGCCGGACAGGGCGTCGGCGTCGGCCACGGCCGCGCTCCTGGGGCCGCCGACCACGATCTCGTTGACCCCGGTGCGGTAGGGCGTGGCGAAGTCCGCCACCCGGCTGCGTTCCTCTGTCACGGTCAGGGCCGCGGCCGCGATGTCGCCACGGCCGTCCAGGAGGGCCGGGAACAGCTCCTTCATGGGCACGGGCACGAAGACCAGCCGGACCAGCTCCTTCTTGTAGGTCTTGGCCAGGTGCTCCTCGTAGGCGCGCATCATGTCCGCCTCAAGACCGCGCATGGCCCCTTCCTTCATGAAGAAATTGGTCCGGTTGTAGACCACCAGCACGCGGATGGGCCGGTGGTTCTCGATGATCTGGGGCAGGTCGCCCTTCCAGGTCTGGCGCACCCGGTCCGGTCCGGCGCCGCGCGCCGGACAGATGGACACGATCACGGCCAGGCAGGCCAGGAGACAGGTTCGGAATAACCGGTTCATGGCGTCGCTCCGTGCTTGATGATGACCAGGGTGACGTCGTCCGCGAGCCCGGCCTTGCCGGTGAAGTCGCGGACCGCCTCGAAGACCGCGTCCAGGATCGCCTGGGCCCGGTCGCGGGCCCGCCTGCGCAGGACCGCCTTGAAGCGCGCCTTGCCGAACATCTCGCCACGGGCGTTGCGTGCCTCCCATATGCCGTCCGTGCCGATGGCGATGAGCTGGCCGGGCAGCAGCTCGCCCGATTCCTCGCGGTAGCGGGTTTCGCGCAGGACCCCCAGGGGCAGCCCGGCCTCGGCCCCCAGTTCGGTGAAGGCGTCGTGGACCGGGCAGTAGATGAGCGCCGGGTCGTGGCCCGCCCGGACCCACTGGGCCTTGGCCCCGGCCGCGTCCAGGCGCAGGAAGAAGAGGGTCATGAACCGGCCCGAGCCGTACAGGTCCTCGGCCAGGTGGCGGTTCATCTCGGTGACGATCTGGTCGGGGCTGCCGGGCTGGCCCGCGCGCATGCGCAGGAATCCCCGGGCCGTGGTCATGAGCAGGGCCGCGTCCACGCCGTGGCCCGAGATGTCGCCCACGGCCACGGACAGCACCGGGCGGTCCGGGTCCGGCTCCTCGAAGTAGTCGAAATAGTCGCCGCCCGTCAGCTCGCTGGGCACGGACCGTCCGGCCACGTCCAGGCCGGGGATGCGCGGGGCGGTGCGCGGCAGGAGGCTCTTCTGGACCTCGGCGGCCAGGTTCAGGGCCTTTTTCTGCTCGGTCAGGTCGGCCACGAAGGCCACGTGTCCCAGGAACCCGCCGTCCGCGTCGAGCAGGGTGTTGGCGTTGACCAGGACCGGCACGGCATGGCCGTCGCGGTGGACCATGGCCCCTTCGAAGCGCTGCTGGACCCCGTCCCTCGGGTGTTCGGAGTTGGACTCCAGGAACCGCTGGTAGGCCAGGGTGGCGAAGTCGTGGGGCCGTTTGCCGACCAGCTCCTCGCGGTCGAAGCCGAGCATGCGGCAATAGGCGTCGTTGACCTCGCGCAGGACCAGGTCCCGGTCCATGAGCAGGTACCCCTCGGCCGCGCCCTCGATGGTCCGGCGGAACTTGAACTCGCTGGCCTCAAGGGCCTCCTGGGCCCGTTTGTTGGCGGTCACGTCCACCAGCACGCCCTGGTTGTAGATGCGCCGTCCGTCGGCGTCGCGGACCACCGAGGTCTTGTCCGAGACCCAGCGGGTCTCGCCGTCCGCCGTGACGATGCGGTATTCCTGGGCGTACTCCTCCACGTTCCGGGCCCGGCACTCCTCGATCTCGTCGCCCATGCGCGTCTTGTCCGCCGGGTGGACGATCTCCTCGAACGTCCGGCCGCCGGACAGGAAGTCCGTTGCGGAGTAGCCCCACTGGCGGATGTTTTCGGAGATGTAGACCAGAGTGTTGGGGGGATCGGCCAGCCGCCGGAAGACCACGGCCGGGGAATTCTCGACGATGACGTTGACCAGGCCCACGGTCTCGCGGGCCTCGCGCAACTGCTCGATCTCCACCTCCATGGCCGACCCGCAGGCCGCCTCGTCCGCGCGGTTCTCGCGGCAGTGCTTCAGCTGCGCGCGCAACCGTCCGATCTCGTCGATCAGTTCCTGCGGCGACTTGGCGGATGGTTCGGCCATGGGACTCCTGGGCAAGGGATCGCGTTTCCGGCAAAGGCCGGAGCCATGCAGTTTTTCTACCTTTTCGGCCGAATTATGGCAACCGTGCAGATTGGGTGTTGACAAAGGTCGATTGTTCAGTAATGATTCCTATTACCAACTCAAGCAAACGGGAGCATTTCGATGAAAGATACGGTGTTGAAAGCGATGCGCGAAGCGGGCGGGCCGGTGCGGCCCGGCGACCTGGCCAAGGTCCTCGGCGTGGACGGCAAGGAAGTCTCGAAGGCCATCAAGATTCTCAAGGAAGAAGGGAGCGTGGTCTCGCCCAAGCGGTGCTACTACGAACCCGCCTAGATTACCGAAAGTCACACATACCTTACCTCCTCCTAGTGAAGTCCCCGGTCTCCGCCCCCGAGACCGGGGCTTCATGTTTGCGGGGCAGGGGAGCGACACAAAAAAAGGCCCTCCCGCAGTGCGCGGGAGGGCCTTTCAATGCATATATCCGCCGGTCAGATGCCGGACATCCTCCTGGCCAGCTCGACGCCGTCCGCCGGGGTGGGGTCCGGGGGCAGGGGCATGAGCACGCCGTAGCCCTCGGCCTCCTCGTGGAACTCCTCCTCGGCCATGGCGGTGATCACGGCGGTCAGGGTCATGGCCGAGACCATCATGATCTCGCGCACCAGGTCGAGGGGCTTGTGGTCGGGCAGTCCCTCGTCGACGACCACCAGTGCCGGGGCCTTGGCGGCCACCCATTCCAGGGTCACGGCCCCGGAGGGGGCCACGGCCACGTCCTGTCCGGTGGCGTCGGCCAGGGCCTTGGTGAACCCGGCCAGGGCTTCCGGGCGGGCGGTTGCCAGCACGATGGACATATTAGTGCCCGCCGCCGCAGGTCTGGTCCACGGTGAAGACCGGCAGGGAGTCGCGCAGGAAGGCCTCCACGGCCACGCTCACGGTGGGCGCGCCCTGGCCGTGATAGACCTGGATGCCGACCTGGTTGAAGCCCATGAGCGGGCGCATGCCCATGCCGCCGGAGATGAGGGCCTTGACCTTGTTGTCGGCCAGGTAGTTCACCGGGGCCATGCAGCCGCCCTGCACGTGCGGGCAGCTCGGGACCACTGAGACCTCTTTCACGGCCCCGTCCTCCACGTCCACCAGGGTGTACATGGCGCAGTGCCCGAAGTGGGCGTCAATGGAGGCATCCATGCCGCCGGGGGCGGCGGAGGGGATGGCAATACGTGTATTCATCGTCAAAAACTCCTTGTAAAGCGGTTAATTGCATGTATCCAGAAGGGCCAGGACCCCGGCCCAGGATGCGTTGATGATGCGCGAGAGTTCCGCGTTGTCCGTCTCGGTCACGACCTTGCGTTCGAGCATGGCGTCGACCACGGCCCGGTCGTGGGGGAAGCGCCCGACCAGGGTGTAGCCCCGGCCCGTGCTCCACCGCTCGATTTCCTCGGTCATGGCCGGGTTGATGTCCCACTTGTTGACCAGCACGGCCACCTTGGTGCGGAACCGCTCGCAGAGCTCGGCCACGCGCTTGAGGTCGTGCAGGCCCGACGGGGTGGGCTCGGTGACGATCACGGCCACGTCGGTCCCGGCCATGGAGCTGATCACCGGGCAGCCGATGCCGGGCGTGCCGTCGCACAGGACCAGGTCCAGGCCCTGTTCCTCGGCCATGGCCCGGCCCTTCTGCTTGAGCAGGGTGACCAGGCGGCCGGAGTTCTCCTCGCCGGGGAAGAGCTGGGCGTGGACCATGGGCCCGAACCGGGTGTCGGACACGTACCACTGGCCGCAGTGCTTTTCCGGGAAGTCGATGGCCTTTTCCGGGCACAGGGCCACGCAGACCTTGCACCCCTCGCAGGCCAGGGAGTTCACGCGATAGACGTCGCCGTCCTCGCGCACGGCGTCGAACCTGCACAGCTCGGCGCACTGGCCGCAGCCGATGCAGCGCTCGGGGTCGATGACCGCCTCGTGCCCGGAGTAGAAGGATTCCTCGGACTGGACCTGCGGATCGAGCAGCAGGTGCAGGTCCGGGGCGTCCACGTCCAGGTCGCAGAGGATGGCCTTGTCCGCCAGGTGGGCGAAGGCCCCGCACATGGATGTCTTGCCCGCGCCGCCCTTGCCGCTGATGACCACTATTTCGCGCATGCGTCACCTCCTGCTGCCGCGGCGCGCATGTGTTCGCGCAGCCGGGTGAAGGTCTGTTCCAGACCGCTCAGGGCCCCGGCCACGATCTCGCCGCGCGAGTAGGTCTCGGCGATGTCCCGCGAATAGGGGATCTCGGCCCAGACCGGGATGAGGTTGTCCCGGCAGAAATCGCGCACCGCCGTATCGCCCAGGTCGGCCCGGTTGATGACCGCGCCCATGGGTTTCCCCAGGGGCTTGAAGGCCTCCCAGGCGAGCTTGAAATCGTGGAAGCCGAAGGGCGTGGGCTCGGTCACGAGGACGATGCAGTCCGCGTCGGTCACGGCCGCGATGGCCGGGCAACTCACGCCCGGAGGGGCGTCGATGAGGATGTCCCCCCTGGCCGAGAGTTCCGGGAAGAGGCGGCGCACCTGGCGCATGAGCGGCGGGCTCATGGCCTCGCCCACGCGCAGCCTGCCCATGACGAAGCCGTGCCGTCCGGCCGTGCCCCGGCAGATCTCGCCCAGCTCGCGGCGGCCCGGAAAGAGCGCGCCCTCCGGGCAGACGGCCAGGCAGCCGCCGCACCCGTGGCACATCTCCGGGAAGACGAGCAGGGTGTCGGCCATGACCGTGATGGCCTTGAACTGGCAGATGTCGGCGCAGGCGCGGCAGCGGGTGCACTTGGACTCGTCGGCCTCGGGGACCTCGATGTACGCCTTGCGCACGTCGGTCAGGTCGGGCTTGAGGAAGAGGTGCAGGTTCGGCTCCTCCACGTCCAGGTCCACCAGGGTCGCGGGCCCGTCCCAAAGGGCGGCCAGGGACGAAGACACCGTGGTCTTGCCCGTGCCGCCCTTGCCGCTGGCGACGGCGTAGATCACTTGTTGCCTCCGGCGGGCGCGTTGGCGGTGTCGGCCATGTCGACCTGGCCCGCCACGTACTTTTCGACCGCCTGGCGCACGGTCAGGTTGTCCACGTCCTGGCCGATGGCGATGCCCGCGGCCTGGAGGGCCGCAAAGGCCTTGGGCCCGACGTAGCCGGTCAACAGGACCGAGGCGCCCGCGTTGGCCACGTTCTCGGCGGCCTGGATGCCCGCGCCCTGGGCCATGGCCTGGGAGCCGCCGTTGTCCACGTACTGGACCACGGTCATGGTTTCCGGGTCCACGATGGCGAAGCCCGCCGCCCGGCCGAAGCGCGGGTCCACGCGGTCATCCATGGTCGGTCCCTCGGTGGTCACTGCTATCTTGCTCATTGTCGTATCCTTGATTTGCTGTTGCGTTCCGGAGCCCTGTGCGGCTCCGCGACCCTGGCCCATGCCCTGTCCCTGGCCGCTCATGCCGCGACCCTGGCCCTGGCCCATGCCCTGGCCGCCCATGCCGCGGCCCTGTCCCATGCCTCGGCCCATGCCTCGGCCTCTGCCGCCCATGCATCGTCCGCCGCCCATTCCGCGCGGTCCGGTTCCGTCCATTCCCGGCATATTGTCGCCTCCAATGGTTTCGGACATCTCGTCCGGTAACAGTTTGGGGCACTCCCAGGCGTCCTCGGCCAGGGTGTAGTGGCCGCCGTCGATGCGGATGGCCATGCCCTCGGCCAGCGCCGTGGCCACTATGTGCCGCGCCGCGCCGAGGACCCTGCCGAACGTGGCCCGGGAAACACCCATGGCCTGCGCGCCCTCCTCCTGGGTCAGCCCCTGCGCGTCGGCCAGCCGAAGCGCCTCGAGCTCCTCCAGGGTCAGGGTTGCGTTCTGCAATTCGAGCATGGGGATGCCCTGCGGCTTGTAGTATGTCGCGCCGGGTTCCCGCTGCACGGTCCGCCTGATCTTTCGCCTTCCCATCGGTCCTCACTGGTATGAACGGTTGCGCATATGAAGATACGCTCGGAAATCCCGGAGTCAAGGGTAAAAATGAGCATATGCCCAAAAAATGGTTCCGGGGGTATTTCCCGATCCGGGAAAATCATTGACGCGCGTGACGGTTACGGGGCAATTCCATAGAATGCGAACCACCCTGTTCATCCTCGCGGGCCTTGGGGCCGTACTGCTTTCCGTATCCGCCTGGTGCATGGAGCCCGCAGAGGGGGTCACCGAGGTCATAACCGCCGGTCCCTCCTGGGAAACCTTCACCAACCGGGACGGCACCGGGCTGTATCACGAGGTCCTGGACGCGGTCTTCGCCCTGTACGGGATTGCGGTGCGGCACGAGTACGTGCCCTCGGACCGGGCCGACGAGCTGGTCCGCCTGGGCTGGGCCGACATGATGCTCTGCGACGACCGGGCCGAACCGCCCCTGCGTCTGGCCCGCCTTCCCCTATACGTCAACGACTACTACGTCTTCTTCCGCAAGGACCGCATCGGCCCGTGGCGGGGGGGCGAGAGCCTGCGCGGCCGCGAGGTGGCGGCCCAGAAGGGGTTCTACCACGACTGGGATTTCCCGGTGCCCGTGCGCATCCGCGAGATGCCCTCCGGGGTCAAGTGCCTGGAGATGGTCCTGCTCGGCCGGTCGGACTTCTACGTGGACGACATGGCCTTCATCCGGCACTCCATGCGCCAGGGCCCGTGCTTCACCCCGGCCGATTTCGACATCCGCAGGGCGGGCCGCCGCTCGTACCACCCCATGTTCAACACCGGCCCGCGCAGCGACAAGGTCATCAGGATGTACGAGGAGGGCATGCGCCGCCTGCACGGGGAGGGCAGGCTCCGGCCCATCTACGAGAAGTGGGGGCACACCTACCCCGACTTCGACGACTATTGACCGGCCCCGGGCCCGCCGCGTCCCCGGCCCGTGGACAAGCGCGGCCGCCGGGTGTATTCCCTTCTGCCATGCGCACCCACGCGGACCGGCTCCGCCACACCCTGCTCTACGAGTTCTTCGGGCTCCTGACCTGCACGCCCCTGGCGGCCTGGGCGCTGGACCGCGAGCTGTTGCGCGTGGGCATGCTGTCCGTGTCCATGTCCGCTGCGGCCATGATCTGCAACTACCTATTCAACCTGGCCTTCGACCATCTGCTGCTGCGCCTGGGCCGTCCGCTGAACGTCCGGCCGCCATGGCTGCGCGCGGTGCACGCCCTGAGCTTCGAAATCTCCCTGACCCTGGTCACGGTGCCGCTGATCAGCTGGTGGCTGGACCTCTCCCTGTGGTCCGCCCTGGTCGCGGACCTCGGGTTCACGGTCTTCTTCCTGGCCTACACCTATCTCTACAACTGGGCCTACGACGCGCTCTTCCCCATGCCCGCCGGGCCCGCAACCCAACCGGCCGGAGACTGACCATGTTCGGCGTCCACGACTTCCTGCTCTTCGTCATGTCCGGCCTGCTCCTGAACATCACTCCGGGACAGGACGTCTTCTACATCGTCAGCCGGGGCGCGTCCCACGGCTGGAAGATGGGCTCCATCGCCGCCCTGGGCGTGGGCACCGGCTGCTTCGTGCACGTCTTCGCCGCGGCCCTGGGGTTGTCCGCCATCCTGGCCACCTCGGCCATGGCCTTCACCGTGGTCAAGTTCGCGGGCGCGGCCTATCTCATCTGGGTCGGCCTGACCATGTGGCGCAGGAACGGCAACGGCCACGACCGGGAGCACGACGAATTCTTCAAGGTCAGGGCGCGCAAGATCTACGCCCAGGGGTTCTGGACCAACGCCCTCAACCCCAAGGTGGCCCTCTTCTTCATGGCCTTCCTGCCCCAGTTCGTGGCCGTGGACGCGCCCAACAAGCCGCTCGCCTTCCTCATCCTCGGCGTGGTCTTCACCCTCAACGGCACCCTGGTCAACCTGGCCTACGCCTGGTCCGCCGCCCGCGTGTCCGCCAAACTCGGCAAGGACACCTCCTTCGGCACCTGGGCCAAGCGCGCCGCCGGGACCCTGTTCATCGGCCTGGGCATCCGCCTGGCCATGTCCGACCCCGTCAGCTAGCCGCCCGTCCCCCGGACGCGCGACAAGAGCCCGCCGCCCCCCCTCTGTTCGGGAGGCGCGGCCGGATGCTTTCGGCGCGTCCGCCGCATGCCTACCGGAACGAGTCCAGGGCCTCCTGGACGTACTGATAGAACTTTCCCGCGTGCAGGCCGTCGGCCAGGGCGTGGTGGACCTGGAGGTTCACGGGCATGCGCCAGGCCCCGCCGCACTCGGTGAACCGGCCCCAGGCGATGCGCGGGAAGCTGTCGTCCGGCCCCTGCACCGGGTGGTGCATGGAGGTGAAGCTGACCCAGGGCAGGCAGGTGGTGAAGATCAGGTCCAGGCGGTCGCCGGAGCCGTCCACGAGTTCGGTCTGCCGTTTGCCGCGCTCCATGGCTTCGGAGCAGATGGCGTCGAAGTCGTTCCAGTCCGGGACGTAGTCGAACTGGCAGAAGGCGAAGCGGTCGCCCTCAATGGGCACGGTGGGCGCGGGGTGCACGGCCTCGAACTCGACCACGTCCTCCCCGAGGAGCCGCTGGCGCAGCTCGGGGATGCGGTTGGCGGCCCGCATGACCGCGAAGAGCACCGCGTTGAACACGGACACCCCGCGCGGCTTGGCCAGGGTGATCAGCGCGGTGACGTCCACGTCCGCGGTCAGGGAAAAATGGGGCGAGGGCAGGGACCGGAAATAGTCGTACAGGCTCTTGCGCGGCCAGGCGTGCAGGTCGATCTTCTTCATACCCTCCGGTCTACGGGACCCTTCCCCGGCTGTAAAGCCGGAACGCGCCGTTTCCTCAAGTCCAATCCTGTCAGCTGGTTATATACCGACCATGGCGGAAATCGCACCTTCCGCACGGTCGGCCGCCACCGCCTCCGGGCCGCCGAGCCGCGTCCAATGCCCGGCGCATTTCCTCCGTACAAAGAAATTGTCCCGATATATGCGCGGATTGGCCTGGAAAGGGCCGGTTTTGGGGGAATGGTCCGCGCCGTGTCAAGGCGGCTAGTTTTCCACATGACCCTGTTGATAAAGTGGTCCGTCCGGTTGCGCCGGACCCTGCGGCCAGGGGCGGGAACCCTTGGCGGCGCCTGGGGCAGGGGGAAAACTCACTATTTTTGCACATAACAACTCTACGGAATTATGAAATATTCGTGTATTGACAAAAAATAGCGTTCATTCTAATTATGATGGGGAGCAATTGCGGCGGCATCCCCTGGAACCTTTTTCAAGGAGCGCGGTCATGGCCGAACGGATCAACGTGCTGCCGCCCGAGTCCGGCGAGAGGGAGACCTATCGGCTGGAAGCGGGCGTTCCGGTGAAGTTCGCCTTTGACCTCTCGGAAGCCGAGTTCGCGGCCTCGGGAAACGATCTGGTCATCTCCCTGCCCTGGGGCGGGAGCGTGGTCCTTCAGGGTTACCTGGACCTGGCCGGGCAGCACGCCCTGCCGGTCTTCGAACTGCTCGACGGCCAGCTGGTGGCGGGCGGGGTCTACCTCTTCGCCTTCGGCCGGGAGTTCGAGACCGCCGCCGGGGACATGCCCGACGGGTCCGGCGCGGGCGCATACGCCGACGACCCCGGTGCGCTCGGCAACGGCCTGGACGCCATGAGCGGCCAGTCCACCCTGTTCGGCGAATCGCCCCAGCCCCAGGGCGCGCCCTCCGCGCCCCTGCCGCCCGCGGAAACCGCACCCCTGGCCGGCCAGTCCGGACAGACCATCTACCCCGAAACCGAATCCGTGCAGATCGTGCTCAACCCGAGCTTCGAGGCCTCGGGCTATACCGGCGACACCTGGACCTGGCTCGACGACGTGGACCACTGGCGCAACACCGGCGACCCGGCCGCCCCGGTCATCCCGCAGTTCCGGCGCATGATGTTCATGGCCGCGCGGTCCGCCGCCGAAACTTCGGACAACCACATGAAGACCTGGGGCCAGGACATGCCCCAGACTCCCAGCGAGGGCGAACGGCTCATGGAACTCGACGCCACGTCCGGGACCATCGACACCCTGTCCCAGGCCATCGCCACCAAGGCGGGCGAGGCCGTGACCATCGCCTTCCACTTCGCCCCGCGCGTGGACGAGTCGGTCCGCGACCTCGGCATGGATACCAACGACTTCCAGCTCACCCTCGGCGACCAGCTGGTGGCCACAGTCACCTGGGACGCCGACGCCGGGGACTGGCTCGTCACCCTGGGTGAAGGCGTGACCGCCGCCGACGGCACCACCGACGCCTTCCACTTCTCCAACCTGGGCTACACCACGGACGGCAGCACAGACTGGACCGAACTCGTCTTCACCCTGACCGCCGACCAGGACCACGCCGACCTGACCTTCTCCGAATTTTCCGCCCACAACGACGGCTACGGTACCCTCATCGACGACGTCACCGCCTACCGCGACTTCGACACCCTCATCACGGGCGGCGAATCCGATGCCGTCGACCAAGCCGAATACCTGACCGGCACCGACGGCGACGACGCCATCTTCGGCTCCGCCCACACCGTGGTCGACGGCGTGGACAACACCTACTCCTATGCCGAAGTCATCGACGGCGGCGCGGGCGACGACGCCCTGTACGGCGGACAAAACTTCCTGACCGTCATTTCCGGCGGCTCGGGCAACGACTTCATCGTGGCCGGACGACCCCTCGTCTTCGGCACGGAGGAGTCCCACGACACTTCCGAACCCGTGGGCGAAACCTTCATCCTGCCCGGCTCCGGCGACGACTACGTGCGCCTCGGCGACGGCAGCGATTCCATCATCCTCAACCGCGACGCCCTGGTGGACGGCGAAACCCTGATCGTGGAAAACTTCACCGTGGATGACGGCGAGACCCTTAACTACGACCAGCTCTTCCTCGCCGACGGCCTGTCCCTGCAAAGCGCCTCCCAACTGGACGGCGACCTCCACCTGCTCATCGGCGACGGACACGAGACCATCCAGGTCACCCTCCTCGGCGTCGAAGCCGCCGATATCAACGCCATCCTCCATACCGGCTCCGACGCCGACACCCTCAACGACCAGATCCAGGCCATCATCGACTCCGGCGGCCACCTGGCCTAGGCCGGGTGGACGAGCGGGGAAGGCCTCCGGCGGCCCTACCGGGGGTCGCCTTGATTCGCCCCGTCCTGGGGCTCACCCCTGCGGGGTCGCGCCTTTCCAGGCGCGGTCCAAATCCGCTGTCCTGCGGATTTGTCGGCGGGACCAGGGAACCCTTTGGAAAGGGTTCCCTGGACTCTCCCAAACTTTTTGGCGCCGCTTCGCGGGGTGAGGCGCGGAAGGGCGGAGATCGTTGGCGGTGGGCTTGGCCAGGGGCGGGCAGGCGGTGTCCCGAAGGGTTCGCGCCGGACGGCCACGGGCCCCGGAGGGCCGCCCGGCGCGAACCCTTCGGGACACCGCCCAACGCCGCCGGGCGGTTGGTCGGAATCCGTTAAGCCGGTTTTGCGGCGTTGGTAATAAGCGGCAAAACAGAAGCTATTTCCGCGCTATTCCCCTCCTAAAAAATAAAAAACCGCGATTTCGGGCGGGAAAAACGGCGGGTGCTGTTTCGTGAAGACGCACGTCGGCCCATCCGTTTTTCCCGTCCGAAATCGCACACCGGCACGGCGGAAGGCATCCCGCGCCAGCCTTTCGCCGCCGCACGCACTCCGAGCGCAGCGAGGCGATGGGATTCTCAAAAGTACCCACCACGTTTCTGAAAAGCTGCCCCCTGCCTTGTTTTTCAAACATGGCAGGGGGTTACTTTTTGGTGATAGATGGTGTTCTTCGAGGTCTTGCGGTGATTTCGGAATGGGAATCACACATTTCTTCACACACGTTGAATATAAATATGCTAATTATTTTAAATAATTATAGTGCTATTAAAAAATATTGTCAACTTAAGTGAGGTAAGGAGAAAATTCCAATGCTGTCGAAGAGAAGACTCGAAGTGCCACGGCCGAACGGTTACATGGTCTTGAACCATGCGTGTCTACCAATTCCACCACTTCAGCACGTTCCGTCTGTGGCCGCGGGTGGCGCGGCGCGCCGGCTTGTCATTCGGCGTCAGGTCTAAGGCTGCCCGCCGTTGTCGGCATTTAGGGAGAAGCGTCTGTGACAACTGTCCGGGAACCCGAGACCATCGCCAATGACCCCGCATGAATTGCACGGTAGATCGCGGGCCTTCCGCCTCGTGTCCGAGGTCAGGGACTTGTCGGGAGAAAGCCAGGATAAACCCGGTGCCTGTTCCCTTCGCCGTTGCGACGTGGGCATGAGGGGGCGCTACGCACAGGGCGCTCCCCGGTAAGGATGCATATCGGCCTCATCGGGGACAGCAGAGGCCGCTCTCCTGATTGTACATGAGGGATTTGCGCATGGCGAAGGTGACCGGGAGCCGCGAATTGGCCCAGCCGTTGACCAGGCGACGACCATTGTTCGGGCTGTCGGGGGTGTGGTCCGGAATGCCCTCGAATCCGTCGAGGATACTGTAGGCCCTGGTGAATCCGGCCTTGGCCAGCCTGTTCACGGCCAGGGCGCTGCGGCTCCCCGAACGGCACATGATCATGATGATGTCGCCGGTGCCGAAGCGCGCCTTGACCATCTCCTCGAATTCGGCGTTCGGCTGCATGACGTAGCTTCTGGTCTTGGGGTTGAAGATGCAGGTCATGAACATGACCGGTATGTTGACCGCCATGGGCGCATGGCCTATCAGGGCGTATTCCTCCGGGGTGCGGCAGTCGACGATGTGCACGTTGTCCTTGTCCGCCTCCCATTGGGCATAGGCCTCGGAAGGCGTCACATAGAGATCCAGCACGGTCTGCTTCTTTTCTTCGGACGGCCTTTCCGCGGCGTATCCGGGGGTGGCGGAGAGGGCCAGGCACAGGATGGCGATCGCCAGTCCGGTTCGTGAAATCAGCATGGATTTTCTCCTCGTTGGCCGGGCCTGCGTGTCGGCCCATCCGGGTTGATGGTTTATTGCTCAGCCTGCTTGATAAGCAGCTTGATGTAGTGATTGAGCCGTTTTTCCCTGACCTCGCCTATGAACCGCCATTTTTCGACACCATCGGCTCCATAGAGGATCGTCTGGGGAATCGGCTTGTTGCGATGGGAATCGACAACCTCGCTGTTGGACAGGAGGACCGGAAAGGGCAACGGATGTTCGGACAAGAACTCCCTCGCGTGGTCCCTGTCCGTGTCCAGCGAGACCCCGAGGATGCGGAGATCCTTTTCCGGGTAGCTGTCGCGCAGGGCCCCGAGCTGGGAAAGGTAGACCCGGCAATGCGGGCACCACGACGCCCAATAGACCAGCAGCAACGGCCGGCCGTCTTCCGCCTGAATCCGTTCGTTCAGGTCTCGCGCCCCGGTCACGTCCACCGGTCCGGCCTGCGCCGCCGGGCAGATGTTCAACAGCAGCGCCAGGACCGAAACGAAAAACACCATGTTTCCACGTCGCATGACACGTTCCTATTGGGGAGGAAGGGCGGTTCGATGCACGAAAACGCCCCTCGGGTTTACAGGTGAAGCGGGAAGGCGGAAGGCTGTGCCGACGGCATCGGCGGCCTAGAACGCCCCTTTGTCGGCGGCGACCACGTCGTCCCAGTCCGGCGGCAGCTCGACCTCGCGGGTTACGGGCCCCTTGGCCCCGAACCAGCCGGGGACGATGATGTTCTTCATTCCGTTGCCCCCCGCGTAGAGGATCAGCAGGTGGTCCGTCTCCGGCGCGGCAATGACCGGTTCCCCGGGGTGTTCGGCGAGCGTCCTGGTCACCCCCTGCTTCCAGAAATCATTGGCGAACCATTTTTCGTATTCCCCTTTGGGGATGGGGTTCTGTTCGCGGAGTTCCTTGCGGATTCTCTCCTTGGTATAGCCTTCGTGCGCGAGCTGATAGGCGGTGTCGCCCGGGATGACCACCAGGATGGTGGGCCACCGGGGACGCTGGTAGGCCAGTCCGGCCAGGTGGCGACCCATGAGGCGCATCACGTCCGGGCCGCTCCAGCCGTGGGCCACGGCGACGCGCCAGCCTTCCGCGCCGAGCACGGTGACGGCGTTGGCGTCGGCCGGCAGGCCCATATCCTCGTTGAACGAAGGCCATGGGTTGCCATCCGGATTCTCCACGATGACCATGCCGTGTTCCGCCGGTGAACCGAGGCAGGACATGTCCGTGATGCCGGGCCAGCTGCCGCCGATGTTGTTGATGATCAGTTGCAGGGCGCGGCCGATGGAGGCGTTTCCCCGGTTGCCGCGCCCCATGACGTTGAACCCGGTGTTCAGGCCGATCTGCCTGGCGATCGGGCCGGTGATGATGATGCAGGGAACGTCGGGGCTGGTGGTCGTGGACATGCCGCGCAGGTCGAAGTCCGGGTCCGCGATGGCCCGGACCGCCGCGATCAGGATGGGCATGTGCACCGGGCGGCAGCCCGCCATGATCGCGTTCACGGCGATTTTCTCCACCGTGGCCACGCCGTTCATGGGCGCGAGGGTGGCCACCTCATATGCTCTTTCGAGATCGGTGCCCGTGAGCATGCTCTTCAGACGTTCGAAGGTCGGGACGACGACGGGCAGCCCGTCGGTCCAGCCGCGCTTGTAGAAAAGATCGTTGATGGCGGCGCTTCCGTCACCCCGGACGCGCATCCTTTCCACGTCCGTTTCGGGGAATTCGCCCGCAAGGGGAGGATATTCGAGGCCCATGGAGTCCCTCACACGGCGAAGCGCCATGTCCACGAACGAGCCGTCATCGCGAACCCCGGCCGGGTTGCAGACCCAGACGATGTCGTCGCCGCCGAGATCCGTTACCGGGGACTGCCCGGCCAGGGATTCGGGGACGCTCCCCGCTCCGAGGCTCCACAACAGGGCCATGAGGGCGATCAGCGCGCCGCCTTGCAACCTTTTGCTGCCCATGCCGTCCCCTCCTTTTGGAAGGAGCCCGGCCCACTCGGGCCGGGCTCCTGTTTGTATCGGTTAGTCCTCAATCAGGACGGACACCGGTTGCGTCACGGTTGCGAACGGCAGCCACAGCTGGGACTGCTTGCCGGGACCGCCGGTAACCACGATGTGGAATGAATCGGGGTTCATGAAGCGCGGCATGAGCGTCTCGCCGTCGTAGTCCTTGACGAAGTCCGGCGGCATGCAGCCGAGAGGTCCGGACGTGTAGTACTTGAACGGCTTGACGGTATGCTTCTGCATGAACGCCTTCACATCGGCCTTGTTGGGGAAGTCCTTGTAGATGGTCGCCGCGTGTTCCGGGCAGAGCATCATGAAGGCGAAGGTGATCTGGTTGTAGCGCTTTCCGCTCGGCTTGCCGTATTCCGCGTAGCACGCGCCGATGCCGCTGGCCGCTCCGGACACACCGCTGGAAAGGGTGTCGAGCAGGGCGGAACCCGAGGCGCTGTTGTGATCCACGTTGGCGTTGCCGGGGTAGGCGCCGAACACCGTCACGACGTTGTCCGTGGCCTTGAAGCCCATTTCCTCGGCGTAGGTCTGCTTCCACGGCGTTTCCTTGGCGTTTTCACCGAAGACCGCCGCGACATGGTCGCTGGGCATTCCCTGCGTGCTCTTGTCGATGACCGGCGGGACGGAGCCGCCGACAAGGTCGCCGACAAGGTTGATGAAGTAGCCGAGCGCACTGTTCACGGGCATGAAACTGCCCAGTTCGCCGGTCGAATAGCCGATGCCCAGCTTGTCGAGGATCGGCCCGCTGATGATGACCACCGGCACGGTGGCGGCGGTGGTCGTGTTGCAGCCCTGCCAATCCACCCGCGGGTCGCTGAAGGCCTTGATCGTGGACAGAAGCAGAGGCATGTGCTCGGGCTTGCAGCCGGACATCACGCCCAGGGCGGCAACGAGTTCAACCGTCAGTTGGCCCATGCGCGGGGGCACGTTCCAGAGCACTTCGGAGGGGTCGTGCCTGGTGCCCTTGAGCATGGCCGCCACGGCTTCGGGAGTGGGCGGAATGATCGGCATGCCGCCGGACCACTTGCGCTTCGCGAAGATGGCGTTCAGATCCGCGTAGGTTCCGGTGATCTTCACCCGCCGCGCGGGATAGGGGGGCATTGCCTTTGTATCCTGGGCAGCCTGCGGCTTCCAGTTCAAGGCAGCGTCGATGATGGCCGGGAAGGCCTTGTCGGCTTTGGCCCGGACCTCTTCAAGGGGAATCATTCCGATGGGATGCGGCACTTCGACAAAGCACATGTCGGAGATGCCGATACTGGCCATGGTCCCTCGGGCGAGCCCGAGGAAGGAGTTGGTCGCGACGGTAACGGTGGGGATGCCAAGCTGCTCAACGTTGGACTGGTCAACTACCAGCCATGAAGTGCAGGAGCCTCAATCGCATTGGGAGGCGATCACCAGATCCGCTCCCATGTCCTTGAGCGCCTTCGCGATGCGCTTGGATTCCACCTTGTTGCCCGAGATCTTGTTCAGGGAGGGGTCAACTTCCCAGGCCTTGACGATCTTGGCCGAGGGGTACTTTTCGGCCATCAATTCCGTCAGCCGCTGCAGGAAATTGTTGCCGTTGTGCTTGCCGTTCCAGCGAAACACTATGGTCTTCCCTTCGAGGGTGTCGGGACGCGCCGCGGGCTTGATGTTCGCCTGTTTGACGACGCCGGTTGGGTTGAGGACCTCCCATTCCTGCGCCTGCTCGGCGGCTATTGCGGGGGAGGTCAGCAGGCCCAGTAGAGCCAGCAGGAAAAGGCCGATTCGTATCTTCATCATTTTCTCCTTTTGCCCAAGGCGGAGCCCCGTCACTTCACACCGGTGCTCTTATCCCGGGACAGTTTTTCGAACCACAACGGATTATGCCTTTGCACGAAATTCAGCGGCACCAGGCCGGTAAGCATGGAGCGCATGGCCGGACCCTCGCCCGGGGCGAGTGCGGCCATGTAGATGTGGACAGGGATGAAGATGGCCATCAGCCCCGCGCAGGCGAAGTGAATGAGCAGGTACCAACGCATCAACGCCTCGCTTTCCGGCCCGCCCGAGAAAAGAAGCATGAGAACGCCGGTCGCCGCCAGGCCCAGGCCGCACAACACCGCAAAGACGGCCACGATCTTCTGCCCCGCGTTGTAGAAGCCTTGGGGAGGAAGGGTCGCGTCCAGGCCGAGCCGGCCCATGAGGCGTGCGCCCAGCACCAGCGAGAGCCCCTTGCGCAGGCACCACTTCAGGTCGTCCTTCAGGTGCAACCGGGTGATCTCATACAGGAATGGGATCGCGACCGACGGGGTCCGCAGGAGCAGGAACAGCAGATAGGCCGCGATCCACAGGCAGCCGAGGGCGACGTGCAGCCGCAGCACGCCCAGGGAGCCGAGCATTCCGGTCCACAGATCCGACCACCACTGGCCGATGGGCTGCATGTCGGGATTCGCGAGCATTCCGAATCCGGTAAAGGTGAGCAGAAGCCAGCATGCGGCGTTGAACCAATGCATCAATATCGCGCTGAACGCGTGTCGGCGGATCATGCCTGCTCCCCCTTGTCCCCATGTGTGTCCTCGGCAAGGCCGGGACAGAAAAGATGTTCGACAAACACGCCCGCCACTCCGAACAAGGCCAGGCCTCCCAGCCATTTCACGCCCTTGGAGACGATGGCCATGGCAGCCAGCCCCTCGGGCATCCGGACTTCACCGGGCCAGTCGGTGGGGGTTGTGGCCCCCAGATAGGTGAGCGTGGGCCGGGTGTCCCGGCTCGACGGGACGACATGGACGTTCACGTTGGCCGCCAGCACCGCCGAGACGGGATCTTGGGGATCGTCGGCGTTCCCGAAGATGCGGCAATTCATGGGGCAGACCTGCACGCAGGCCGGAGGCTGGCCCGGCACCCCGGCGTCGCGGCAGTAGTCGCACTTGTCCGCCGTGCCCGTATGCGGATTCAGGAAACGGGCGTTGTACGGACAGGCGGCCACGCAGCCGCCGCAGCCGATACAGCGGTCATGGTCGACGACCACGCTGCCGTCCCCGGCCTTGTAGGTTGCGCCGGTGGGACAGGCCTCCACGCAGCTCGGCTTGTCGCAATGCATGCACGCTCCGGGCTGGTAGCGCAGCCCGGTGGGAGAATCCGGGGCCGGGGTCTCGCGAACCCAGTTCCGGGTCAGGGAGTAAGGCACCCCGTTCCGTTGTTGGCAGGCCACGATGCACGCCTTGCAGTTCACGCACCGGGTTGCGTCGATCGCCATGACATACCGAGCCATTTATGCCCCCTGCAGTTTGCGGATCGTGCAGCCGACGCCGTTGACCTGGGAGGAAATGCGATCCCAGTAGTTGGGCACGATCAGGTTGATGTGATCGCTCCGGTTTTGCGCGAATGGAGCGGTCCTGTTGAAATGCGACGGGGTGAACACGATGCCGGGCACGATCTCGGCGCACAGTTCCACTCTCGCCTCCAGGCTTCCGGTGGCGGTCTCGAGGGCCACCATGTCGCCGTCCTTCACCCCCATTTCCGCCGCGGTATCCGGATGGATGTTGACGAAACGTCCGTGGGAGAACCTGGACAGCGCCTCGGAATAGTTCGTCAAGGTCTGCTGCCATTGGGTCAACACCTTGCCTTGCAGCAGCACCAGCGGGTACTTGGGGTCGTTGTCACGCCCCTGGGGATTGCCGCGGGGGTAGGACCAGTTGATGCGGCCGAACACGCTGTCATCTACCGGCATCCTGCCGTCCGGGGTCAGGAGCTTGCCCTGGGTGAAGGACGTCCCCAGCCGTTCGGGATCGTTCTCGTGGTAACGCGGCCAGACCATGCCGCCCTGGGCCTTGCGCAGGCGCTCCAGGGTCAGCCCCCGCCAGGAGGGCACCAGGGAGACGAACAGACGGTACAGGTCCTCGGGCCGCTCGAACCGGGGATACCTGTCGCCGGCGATGCGCCGCCCGATGTCCCGGTAGAACTGCCAGTCGGGCACGCAGGACCCCGGCGCATCCACGACCTTTTCGCGCCAGACCACCTGCTTTTCCGCGCCGTAGTGCGACCCTTGGCTTTCCGGGGAGAACGTCGCGGGCATGAACAGATTCGCCACCTCGGCCTCTTCGGTCAGGAAGAAGCCGCGATGCACCACGAAGGGGACCTTCTGTATGGCCGCGCGGACGTTCTTGCTGTCCGGGTAGCGGCGGTAGGAGGAGTTGAGAAACAGGATGTCGAGTTGGCCCTTGCTCATGGCCCTGAACAACCGTCGGAAGTTCATCCTGGGCTTGTCGTTGGGGCCGCAGATGTGGTCGATGAATTCGTCCTCTCCGGCGGGCTTGCCCCCTTCCATGGTCAGCAGGCCCTTGCCGCTGCCGATGAGGTTGTCGCGCAGCCCCTGGAGCAGCATGACGGCCCGCAGGCTCTGGATGCCGTTGGTGTAGCGCGACAGGGAACCGCCGAGCCAGATGATGGTCCTTCGGCTCCTGCCCAGGGTGTCGGCGAATTCCTCCACCAGTTCTTTCGGTACGCCCGTGATTCCGGCGACCTTTTCCAGGGTGTACGGCTCTACGTCCTCCCGCAGCATGTCGAGATCGGAGATCAGCTGCCCGGCCCGGTCGGCGTCATAGCTGCCGGTCGCCAGAATGTGCCGGATCGCGCCCATGGCCATGGCGCCGTCGGTTCCGGGCCGGGGAGAGAGCTGGCTGGAACAGCACAGGCTGGTGCGCGTGCGCCTTGGATCGAGGTAGACGATGTTCACGCCCGCATTCCGCGCCTTGTCCAGCCAATTGCTGTAGGGCGGATACAGTTCGGCGATATTCGCGCCCCAGAGGACGAGGGTCTCGCAGTTGCATATCTCGTTGACCGTGGTGGTGGAGGTGTTCACCCCGGTCATGAGGCCGAGCATGTTGGAGGCGCTGCTGATGCACACCTCGCCCGCAGGCATCAAGTTCCTGCTGCCCATGAAGGAAAGGGTCATTTCGGCGGCCAGTTCGCTCTCCCGGCAATCCCACAGGGGCCCCGTGAGGGCGATGCGGTCCCCGGCCGTTTCGCCGTGCTCGCGTTGACAGGCCTCGACCCGCTGGACAATGAGATCAAGGGCGTCGGTATACGCAATGGGCTTCCAGGTACCGTCCGGTTGCTTCAGGAGGGGCTCGGTGATCCTCGACGGGCTGCGCACCAGCTCCACCAGGGAGAGTCCCTTGGGACACATGGTCCCATGGGTCCAGGGATTGTCCGGCTCGCCGACCAGGCTCTCGATCCGGCCATTGCGGACCAGCGCCGTATAGGTGCACCTGACCTGACAAAAAGGACAGTATCCCTTGACCTTGGTGATCTCGCCCTTGGGTCGCGCCCCACGCAGGTTCAGGGCCTGGGCGGGGGCGGCGTCCGCCGCCGCCACGCCTCCTGCCAACAGCGCGGAACTCAACCGGAGAAATCGCCGCCTAGAATAACTTTCGCTCATTACCGCCTCTCTCACTGGACGCCCTGTCGGTGTCGGTTGCCAGTATCAGCAGGTACAATCGCTGGCGATGCCTTTGATCGTCGTGTTCCAACGCAGCTTTTCCATCTGATCAGCGGGGATGTTCAGTTCCTCGAGATCGTCGTAATTCTGGAAGCCGCCCAGGTCTTCGCGGAGTTGTATGATCTTCTTGGCCAGATCCAGGTCCACCACGCCGGTGGCCGCCAACTCCTCGGCGGTGACGCTGTTCAGTTCCAGGCGCTGTTTCACTTCCTTCCGTTCGCTCTCGGCCTGAACGTCCGTGCAAACACCCAGGGTGAACGCCGGGATGAGAAGCGCCCATGTCAACGAGAGAATGGCCATCATCTTTTTCATGTCTTTTTTCCCTTCTATTCCAAGTTGCTTGGTCCTCAGACGCCCACTGCGGGGCCCGTGCCCCTTGTGCAGCGTCGAATACCTTCTACGTCCCGATTGTAAAAAGCCGTTCAATCGGGTGTGTTGAATTGTAATTCATTGTAAAATGGGGACCGGGCCGAGGCCCGGACAAAGCGGCGAAAGGGGATGGACGGACGAGCCCAGCGGGGGGATGCCGGGCGGTCCCTCCTAATGGGACAGGGGGAAGAAAAGGGAGACGGCGAATCCGTGCGGCGACCGGTTGGCGAATTCCAGGCGCCCTCCGCAGATTTCCATGCACTGCTTGACGATCGACAGGCCCAGGCCGGAACCGCCGGGATAATCGGCGGCGCCCTCTCCCCGGAAAAAAGGCTCCGTGAGATGCGCCAGTTCAGTGGGGGGCACGCCCGGTCCGTTATCCTCGACACTGACGAGGACCTCGTCCACCAGGCATTGCACCCGGATCGTGATGACGCCCTGTTCGGCGGCGTAGCGGATGGCGTTGCGTAGGGCGTTGCCCACCATGCGGCGCAGGCACTCCAGATCGGTGCGGATGTAAAACTCCTGCTCCGGACGTTCAAACTCGATGTCCGCGCTTTGCCCTTCCAGCGCTATGATCTCATTGATCGTATGATACAACGGAACGATCTCGATGCGCGGTTGGCCGGGGAGACCCTCGGAGCGCAGATACCCGAGGACGTCCTCCACCAGGACGGCGATCTCCTCGACGTCCCGGCTGATCTTGCGTGCGCGGTTCGCGAAATCGCCGTCCAGGCGTTCCTCCAGCACGGCGAGGCCGAATTTCGTCCTGGCAATGGGCGAGCCCAGTTCGTGGGCGATTTGACGGATGAAGCGACGCTGCCGGAACATCTGCTGCATCAGCTGATTGGACATGCTGTCCACGGCGTCGGCCAGGCGTCTGATTTCGTCCTTGCGGCCCAGGGACGGGAGATAGTCGTCCTTGCGCTTCTCGGTCAGCACGTACTCCCCGGCCGCTATGCGCTCCGCCTTTTCCGTGACCTGGCCGATGGGTTTGGCCAGATGCCACACGAACGGCCACCACCAGAGAAAGCACAGGCCCAGCACGACCACCATGGTGACCAGTACACCGTACATGTTGAAGTACAACCCGTGCCCGGAAAAGGACGTGGAGGAGGAGATCAACAGGACATAGTGCAGCTTGTGGTTCTCGTCGGGAACGAAGACCGGCCTGCCATACCAGTAGCGGGTCGGGTCGCCCGCACGAAGATAGATCGCGTTCTGCATGGGGAGGAATCCGCTTTCCGCTTCCAGCACGGCGTTGATGTCCTGCCGTTCCGAACTTCCGGGCTCCGCGCAGAAGGAGACCTGCGGCTTGGGCATCTTGCTCGCCTCGGCCATGACCGTGTCCGGGATGGCGCCGTGGGTGGGAATGTGCCCCATGTCGTCCAGGGCCTGCACATGGAAGCGGATATCGTAGGATTCGCTGTAGCGGTCGAGCACCTTCTGCCAGTCATAAATCGGCTTGTACTGGAGATTGGCGGCCACAACCTGCATGACGGAGTTGATGCCGCCGCGGAACAGGACTTGGGCGTAGGCCCCGTTGCTGCCGATCAGCAGCCAGCTGCCGCCGAGCACGACAACCCCCAGCCAGACGAGGTTCAGCACCGACCAGATCATGAATTTTGTGTATAAGCGCATGCCGTTTCCCTGTAGCCAATGAATCCTGTCGCTATTTCATGAACATGTAGCCGCTCCCTCGAACGGTGCGCAGGTAGGAGGGCGTGCGTGGAGAGTCCCCCAGCTTGCGCCGAAGGGAGGAAATGTGCATGTCCACGGAGCGGTCAAAGATGCAGTATTCCCTGCCGAAGATATCGGAAATAAGCTGATCGCGGGAAAAGACCCGCCCCGGGTGCGAGGCCATCCTGTACAGGAGCTGGAATTCGATGGTGCTCAGGTCAAGCGTCTTGCCGTTCAGGTCGGCCTGCATTCGGGTGCTGTCGAGCATCAGGCCGTGTATGACAACGGTCTCGCCGTCGCAGGATTCTTCCTCGACCATGTCTTCCGCGCTGGTCCGGCTGCGGCGCAGCACCGCGCGCAGGCGCGCCAACAGTTCCCGTGGGGCGAAGGTCTTGGGCACATAATCGTCGGCGCCCATCTCCAATCCCACGATCTTGTCGCTGACGTCCGTCTGGGCCGAGATGATTATCACCGGCAGCTTGGGAGCCTTGGCGCGGAGCTGTTTGAGAATCGTGAGGCCGTCGATGTCCGGCAGCATCATGTCTAGGAGGATGGCGTCGAACGCGCTGGACAGCGCCATCTGCAGCCCGTCGTTGCCGTCCAGGGCATACTGGACCTCCAGACCGTAGGCCCCCATGAAATCGCTGACGACCCCGCACAGGTTCTCGTCGTCATCGATCATCAACACATGGTATGTATTGTTTTCGGCTTCCATGCTTCTCCCCTCGCAGGGCAAGATATCAACCTGTGAAATAATCTCGTTCCATTGAATGGCTTTCCTCAATGGTTCGATGCGCAATCACCCCTGAAGACACAACGGGCGTTGCCCACCGCCACCCCTGGCGAACTCCCCCTCGCCCGGACGGAGATTCCCGCCGGCGAAGCCCGCCCATATCGTCGCCATCCGGCCGGGACGGTGAATATCCCGTTTGCCGCCCGGATAGTCCCGCATATCCCAATACTTTCCTACCGGCAACTCCCGGTCCCACCCCGAAAGTTGAATCAACGACCTGTTGGAGCCGAACGATCCGAGGTTGAAACGGTTGCGCGCCGCAACCGGGGCAAGCTGTTCGCCTTTCACGGTATCCCTCGCTTGGCCGCGAGTTAGTCAGCGGTAACGCGGGAAACTCGGCGGGAGGGGGAAAACCCCTCCGCCGAACCTTGCGCGGCGATTTCCCGGGGTGATACGACAGGGCATAACCAGTCCGGTTGAGTAACTAGAAGGAGGTAAATCGCACCCAAGGCGCGTTCATAAGTTTTGACGACAGTCTAAACTGATGAACGCTTAAACAGGCACTAACATGCCGTAACACCTAACATTTCGCTGCCGTGCATTTCCAAACGGCACGCTTTCACATCCAAACGCCAGGCTGAAACACAGCACCCCCGCCGGACAAACGACAGGTATCTAGAAATCTGCCGTTGTCGAAATTCCCCCACGGCCACCGCTTTATGCGCAGGACGAATGAGCCTGCGTGGTGGCACCCCTTATTAAATGGATTCCTGAATTTTCCTTCAGTGGGAAACGGACATTGATTTGTCCCGTGTCGGTTGTTGTGTGGCGCGTTCGTGCCATAGGCAGGTCATTTCCCGGCAAACGGGGAAGGTCCGACCTGCTTTGTCCCGGGGCACTGCCCCGAACTTCAGGAAGGATAATTCCATGACAAAATCCATCAGTCTGGTACTGGGCGCGAACAGGGCAACTTTGTCCGGCCCGCGCTCGAAGCAACACAGAATCCGGCAGAACGCCAAGGCCTTCGCAGGCCGGTTGCGCGAAGCCGGATTTGGGGTCCGCAAATGGACCAACATTTCCAACAAGCATTTTGCGGCGGTAGCGCGGCAAATGAAAGGCCAAGGCGTGGGTGACGGGCGTATCGCCGAAATCTTTTCGGCAGCCCGTCACCTGTGCCGAGCCTACGGGAATACCTGCATCAGCCCGACCAACGGCGTGTTCGACGTCCGGCGGGGCAGCATTGCCAACGCCAACAGCAAGGCGGTTGCCCCTGAATTCGTCTTGGGGGCAATCGCCAAACTGGAAACCGAATCGTCATACGAGCACGGTCCTCGTTGCGCCGCCCAGATCCGGCTTCAGTACGAACTGGGGCTCCGGCGCGAAGAGTCGGCAAAAGTCGATCTGATCAACGATTGGGACAAGGAAGGCAGCACCCTTTACATCCGGTATGGTCCGAAGGGTGGGCGCCCCCGGACGCTGCACAATCTGTCCGATCGGCAGCAGGAAGCTCTTGAGCGAGCTCTGCCATACGTAAGTCAATCCGACAGGCCGGGGATTCATAATCTCATGCCGAGCGGGATGGGCGGCAAATGGCAGGAAAAGCTGTCCTACGCGGCCAGGCTTTGCGGCTTCACCAAGAAGGAAAGCGGGTGGACGCTGCACAGCAACCGTCATGAACGGTTCCATCGTATGTATGTCGCGCACACGGGCTTTCAGCCGCCCAACCAGCACGAATCCCTGGCGGCCTTCCAGAAGGCCGCGCGGGACACCGCTGGGGACGAATGGTCCCGGCTCGACGCCGAAGCCCGGGATGAAATAGAAGTCTCTGCCGGCCATTCCCCTGGCCGCCGTGATGTGTCCGATGCCTACCTTGGCCGTTCCCGTTAGAAGAAGCCCCGCCCTTTTCGGTGGGGCTTCCTTTTGGGCATGAGGTTGCCAGGAGATGAATCGTTCACGCGATTCATCTCCTGGCAACCGTCCTCCCCGCCCGTCGGCTTGTGGCCGATGGGCAGGGAGGACTTTCGCTCCCTGATGAGCGACTCGTCGAAAAAAATGAAAATACCCTATCCCGATTCCTTGAGTTCAAAGGTGCCGGTGTGATCAGACTGAAGGGTTGGCCGAGTTGGCGGGCGGTTCGGAGGCCGCCCGAGGGGGACCGAAGACAATCCGGAAGGTACATGGCTTTTGACACCAAACTGAAGACCCGCGTATTATGCGCCCAGGACGTTGCCGCGTTCCTGGGCAAAAGCGTGGACTGGGTCTACGACCATGCCGAAGACGTCGGCGGCGTCAAACGTGGTGGGTCATGGTTCTTTCCGAACGAGGAAGATATCTATGACCGTCTATTTCAAGGCCGGGAAAGGGTACCGGTACGACTTCATGGTAAAGGGCAAGCGCTACACCAAGGCGTGGTTCAAGGGGAAACAGGCCGCGAAAACGGCCGAAGTCAAAAGAAGGGAGGACGTCGAAAAGAAACAGGAACTGGAAGCGACGGGCGACATGGCCTTGCTTGATCTGCTCAACCTGCGGCTGGATTACCTGCTGGACCGTGCGTACTCGGAGTCCCACTACAAGAAGACCAAGCTCGCGGCCCAGCGGCTGCTGGACTACTTCGGCAAGGTGCCGTGTTCCGTAATTACCCGCCTGAAGGCCGACGAATTCTTGATGGCCGTGGTCAGGGAACGTACCCCGGTCGCTGGCAACAACGACCTCAAGGTGCTCCGGGCGGCGTTCTCCTGGGGCATGAAGCGGGGCCAGCGGTTCATTCAGGACAACCCCTTCGCGGGGTTGGAAACGTTCCCCAGCGACAAGCCCAGCGAACGGAAGAAGACCCCCAGGATCGACGAACTGGACCGGATGATCGAAGCGGCTCAGCCGAAGCACCGCCCCTATTTGTGGGTGCTCCGGGAAACCATGGCGCGGAGCATCGAGGTCCACCGGCTCACCTGGAATCGGGTCAACTTTGAAGAACGGTACGTCGAGCTGGAAACGCGCAAGAACAAGAACCGGGAACCGGTGCTGCGCCGGGTGCCGATGACGGACAAGCTGTACGAAGTCCTCTCAAACCTGTACGCGA
The DNA here is from genome assembly GCF_000189295.2 of Pseudodesulfovibrio mercurii. Classification (NCBI taxonomy): domain Bacteria; kingdom Pseudomonadati; phylum Thermodesulfobacteriota; class Desulfovibrionia; order Desulfovibrionales; family Desulfovibrionaceae; genus Pseudodesulfovibrio; species Pseudodesulfovibrio mercurii. Next base: position 2,600,916 of record NC_016803.1, read on the forward strand.
CCCACGCCCCCAAAAAGGAATGGGTGTTCTGGACTAGGAGCTACAACGCCAAGACCGGCATGATGGAAGAAGGTCCCTATAGGCGGGGCCGGTATTCCATGCTCCAAAAGATCTGCCGGGATGCGGGAGTGGATTACTACACCTTCCACCGCTTCCGGGCATCGGGCGCATCCGTGATGGACAACAGCGGGGCCTTGCTCCCTGGCATCCAGCGCATCCTTGGCCACGCGGACCGGCGGAGCACGGAAATCTATCTGGAAAAACTCCGTGACGTGGAACGCGACGCCATGGACGTTTACGAAAGGGAAAGCCGCAAGGATGATGACAAGGTTGCCTGACAACTTCACACATGCGGTTCACACACGCTGACAAGGCGGCTTGCGGGTGTCCACCTGCAACCCGTTGAAAACCAAAAGAAAGACTGGATAGTCACACACGAAGAACGTGACTATTCTCAAGGCCCTCGGCCTTGAGCTGGTGCAGGGCAGCGCCCTGCCCGTCGGAGACGCCGCCCGGCGAGGGCCCGCCGGAGGCATTCCCCACGCCACCCCTTACGCCAAGTCAATCACCTCACCCGTCTCCAGCGGGCCGACGTCGAGGTGTCGGGCCACGGTCTGGCCGACATCGGCGAAGGTGTCGCGCAGGCCTGCGCAGCCGGGCAGGACCGGGGGGCCGAACAGCAGGACGGGCACGCATTCGCGGGTGTGGTCGGTGCCTTTCCAGGTGGGGTCGCAGCCGTGGTCGGCGGTGATGACGGCCAGGTCGCCGGGTCGCAGGCGGGGCAGGAAGCCGGTCAGGCGGGCGTCGAGGGCTTCGAGGGCGGCGGCGTACCCGGCGGTGTCGCGGCGGTGTCCCCATTCGGAATCGAACTCCACGAAGTTGGCGAAGACCAGGGAGCCGTCGGGCGCTTGATCGGCCTCGGTCTCGACGAGATCGAAGAGGGTGGCCGAGTCCGGGCCCTTGACGGCCCTGGTGACGCCGCGACCGGCGAAGATGTCGCTGATCTTGCCCACGGAGATAACCTGGCGTCCGGCGTTCTTGAGCACGTCGAGCAGGGTGGGGGCGGGCGGTTCCAGGGCGTAGTCGTGGCGGTTGGGGGTGCGGGTGAAGTTGCCGGGCCGGCCGATGAACGGGCGGGCGATGACCCGGCCGATGTTGTAGCCGTCAAGGAGTTCGCGCACGAGTTTGCAGAGGTCGAGCAACCGGTCCAGGCCGAAGGTCTCCTCGTGGGCCGCGATCTGGAAGACCGAGTCCACGGAGGTGTAGCAGATGGGCATGTCGGTGGCCATGTGTTCGGCCCCGAGTTCCTTGATGATTTCCGTGCCCGAGGCGGCGCGGTTGCCGAGGATGCCGGGGAGGTGCGCCTGTTCGATGATGGCGTCGGTGAGGGCCTTGGGGAAGCTCGGAAAGTCGGGCGGGAAGTAGCCCCAGTCGAAGGTCACGGGCACCCCGGCCAGTTCCCAGTGGCCGCTGGGCGTGTCCTTGCCCCGGCTGATCTCGCGGGCGGCGGCGAACCGGCCGCGCAGGACCGGGGATTTGAGGCCCGGCGGGACGGTGCCGGTGACAAGCTGGGCGGCCAGCCCCAGGCCCAGGGAGGCCATGCAGGGCAGGTTGAGGGGGCCGGAGCGCAGGCCGTCGCGGTCGGCCTCGCCGCGCGCGCAGGCCTCGGCGATGTGGCCCAGGGTGTCGGCCCCGGCGTCGCCGTACTGGTCGGCGTCCGGTGCCCAGCCGATGCCCAGGGAGTCGAGGACCAGGATGAAGGCGCGCGGCATCAGTTGGTCTCCTGTGCGGGTTCCTCGCGGGCGGTGATCCGGCGGCGGACGACCGGGCGCGGGGCCGGTGGCGCGTCGCTGATGGTCACGGCCCGGCGAATGCGTTCTGCGGCCATGTCGGCCTGTGCCGTGTCGCGGGCGTGGACCACGCACAGGGGGATGTCCGGGGCAACGGGATCGCCGATGCGGGCGAAGCCGGTCATGCCCACGCCGTGGTCGATGGCCTGGTCCGCGCGGGTGCGGCCGCCGCCCATGGCCACCAGGGTCATGCCCACGGCGCGGCTGTCCATGGCCGCGACGAAGCCGGTCCGGTTCGGGTACACGGGCCGCGCCACGGGCGGTTTCGGCAAGTAAACGTCCGTCCGCTCCAGGATATCCCTTGGCCCGCCCAGCCCGGCGACCATGCGGCCGAACCGCTCGGCGGCCGCGCCGCTGGCCAGGGCCTGTTCCATCCTGCGCGCGGCCGCGTCCGGGTCCGCAACGACTCCCGCCAGGACGAGCATCTCGCCGGTCAGGGCCAGGGTGACCTCGGCCAGGCGGGGTTCGCGCCGGACGCCGGTCAGGAAGTCCACGGCCTCGCGGACCTCCACGGCGTTGCCCACACAGTCGCCCAGGACCTCGTTCATGTCCGTGAGCAGGGCCGTGGTGGGCACGCCAGCGCCCGTGGCCACGGTGACGATGGACTCGGCCAGGGCGCAGGCGTCCGCGAAATCTTCCATGAACGCGCCGGAGCCGAATTTCACGTCCATGACCAGCCCCTGGAGCCCGGCAGCCAGCTTCTTGGACAGGATGGAGGCGGTGATCAGGTCCACGGACTCCACCGTGGCGGTCACGTCGCGCACGGCGTACAGCCGCCGGTCGGCCGGGGCCAGGTCCGTTGTCTGGCCGATGATGGCGCAGCCCGCCTCGCGGACCACGCGCGCGAAGGTCTCCAGGTCCGGGGCGGTGTCGTAGCCCGGAATGGCGTCGAACTTGTCCAGGGTGCCGCCCGTGTGCCCCAGGCCGCGTCCGGAGATCATGGGCACGAACGCGCCGCAGGCCGCCGCCAGGGGGCCGAGAATCAGGCTGACCTTGTCGCCCACGCCGCCGGTCGAATGCTTGTCCACCACGCCGCGCTCAAGGCCCATGCCCGGCCAGTCCAGGACCCGGCCCGAGTCGCGCATGGCCTCGGTCAGGTCGATGCGCTCGCGCAGGGTCATGCCGCGAAAAAAGACCGCCATGGCGAACGCCGCCACCTGGCCCTCGCTGGCCGAACCGTCCGTGATGCCCCGGACCATGGCCCGGATGTCGGCCCGGTCGAGCGCCAAGCCGTCCCGCTTCCTGCGAATGATCTCCTGCGGTATGAACGTCATGTGTGGTGCCTCCGGCGGCCGGGGGAAGGGGAGGAAAAACCCTTTGAAAAGGGTTGGTTCCTCCCCTTCCTCCGGACCCCCATCCCCTCCTTTTTCCAAACTTTTTATTGCCGCTTGGCGGGGTGCGTGGGTGGGGGATTGTGGTTTGCTCGGTTAGAGGCCGAGGTGGTTTTTTACGTCGTTGAGCAGGCCGGATGCCCCGAAGCGCAGGGTTTGGGGGGTGGCCCAGCCTTCGCCCATGATCTTGTCCGCGAGATAGAGGTAGCCCGCCGCGTCGGCCACGGTCCGGAGGCCGCCGGACGGCTTGAAGCCCAGGGGACGCCCGACCTCGGGGGTCATCTCGCGGATGGTCTCGAGCATGACCGCGGCCGCCTCCAGGGTGGCCCCGCCCGGCACCTTGCCCGTGGACGTCTTGATGAAGTCCGCGCCCGCCTCGATGGCGTCCCGCCCGGCCTCGGCGATGATCTTCAGCGACTGCAACTGGCTCGTCTCCAGGATGACCTTGAGCAGGACCGTCTCGCCGCAGACCTCGCGCACCTGGTGGAGCAGGGCGATGGCCTGGTCCCGGCCCCCCGCCTTGTATCGCTTGTAGGGCAGGACCACGTCCACCTCCTGGGCCCCGGCCGCCACCTGGGCCCGCGCCTCGGCCACGGCCTTGGCCGCGTCCGCCCCGCCGTGGGGGAAGTTGCAGACCGTGGCCACGCGCACCCCGGTCCCCTTCAGCTCATTCAGGGCCAGGGGCACGAATTTGTCGTATATGCAGACCGCCGCCACGTGGCCCCTGGGCGTGACCGCGTGCGAGCACAGGTCGCGGATCTTCTCGTCCGTGTCGTCCTCGCCCAGCGAGGTCAGGTCCATGGAGACCAGGGCGCGCAGGGCGTATCGCTCGTCGGCCCGGACCCGTCCGGCCTCGGCCGTCAATGTCTTCATCAAATCTTCGTTCATGATTTCCGTGGGTTGAGGTTTTCCGGCCCGAAGGACTCGGGCAGCAGGTCGTCCAGGGTCATGGTCAGCAGCACGCCGCGTTCGTTGCAGGCGTGGACCAGCGCGTCCGGCCCGGCGAACTCGCGGATGCGCTGGCGGCAGCCGCCGCACGGGGTGCACGGCGCGTCGGTCGGCCCGACCACCACCAGTTCGCGGATGGTCCGGCCCCCGCCCAGGACCATGGCGGCTATGGCCGACTGTTCGGCGCAGTTGCCCAGCGGGTAGGCCGCGTTCTCCACGTTGCAGCCGGTGAAGACCTCGCCCGCGTCCGTGACCAGGGCCGCGCCCACCGGGTGGTTGGAGTAGGGGGCGTAGGCGCGGTCGCGCGCCCGGACCGCCAGCCGGATGAGTTCCTCGATGTCGGGCATCTAGCGCTCCTTGACGTAAGGTATGCCGTCGGCCTTGGGGGCCGTCACCTTGCCCACGAACCCGGCCAGCAGGACCACGGTCATGACGTAGGGCAGCATGATGATGAACTGGACCGGTATCTCGCCGACGAAGGGCAGGGACACGCCCTGCAGCCGCGCCTGGAGCGCGTCGGTGAAGGCGAAGAGCAGACAGGCGCAGGCGGTCGGGCCGGGCCGCCACTTGCCGAAGATCATGGCCGCCAGGGCCAGGTACCCCTTGCCCGCGGTCATGTCGCGGATGAAGCTCGCGCCCAGGGCGGTGGACAGGGCCGCCCCGGCCACGCCGCACAGCGCGCCCGCGATGAGCACCGCCCGGTAGCGCAGCCGGGTCACCGAGATGCCCGCCGTGTCCACGGCCTCGGGGTTCTCGCCCACGGCCCGCAGCCGGAGCCCGAACCGGGTCTTGTAGAGCATGAAGGAGACGCACGGGATCAGGGCGAAGGCCGCGTAGGTCAACAGGGTGTGGCCGCTGATCAGCTCGGCGTAGATCGGGCCCAGGACCGGCACCCCGCGCAACGCCTCGGCGCCGGGCAGGGTCAGGGCCATGAACCGCGCGCCTTCGGGCAGGGGCGGGGTGTCGCCGTTGATGTGGAAAATGGCGTGGCCCAGCGTCGGGGCCAGCCCGGCGACCACGATGTTGATGGCCATGCCCGAGACCACCTGGTTGCCCCGGTGGGTGATGCAGGCGAAGCCGTGCAGCAGGGCGAGCAGCAGGCAGGCGGCCACGGCGCAGACCAGCCCGAGCCAGGCCGAGCCCGTCAGGTAGCTGACCGTGGCCGCGACGAACGCCCCGCCGAGCATCTTGCCCTCCAGGCCGATGTCGATGACCGCGGCCCGCTCCGAGCACAGCCCGGCCAGGGCGGCCAGGATCAGCGGGGTGCTGATGCGCAGGGTGGCGTCCGCCGTGAGCAGCAGCTGCATCCACAGGTCGGTCATGCCGGGGCCTCCTTGCCCGTGCGCAGGAACAGCCGTTCCAGCTGCGGGCGGTAGAGGTGCTCCAAGGCCCCGGTGAACAGGATGACGAACCCCTGGATGGTCCAGATCATGTCCCGGGTGATGTCGGGCATCTCGAAGGCCAGCTCGGCCCCGCCCTGGAACAGCGCGCCCATGAGCAGGGAGGCCAGGACGATGCCCGCCGGGTGGTTGCGGCCCATGAGCGCGATGGCGATGCCCACGAACCCGCACCCGTTGGTGAAGTTGATGACCACCCGGTGCTGTTCGCCCATGAGCTCGTTCAGGCCCATGAGCCCGGCCAACGCCCCGGACAGGAGCATGGAGACCATGATCGCCCTGGCCGGGGAGATGCCGCCGTGCACGGCCGCGTCCGGGTTGCGGCCCACGGCCCGGATCTCGTAACCCCAGCGGGTGCGGCCGATGAACAGCCAGACCCCGACGCAGCACAAGAGGGCGATGAACAGGGCCAGGTTGGCGGGCGAGTGGGCCATCTTGACGCCGAAGTGCGCGGCCAGCTCGTGCAGCTTGGGCATCCACGTCCCCTCGGGGAAATGGGCGGTCTCGGGCAGCTGCGAGCCGGGCCGCTTGAGCCAGTCCACCAGCAGGAAGGTCATGACCGACGAGCCGATGAAGTTGAACATGATGGTCGTGATGACGATGTGCGAGCCGCGTCTGGCCTGCAGATAGGCGGGGATGGCCGCCCAGGCCGCGCCGAACAGGGCCCCGCCGAGCACGCTCAGGGGCAGGATGGCCCAGAAGGGCAGGTCGCCCAGGTACAGGCAGACCAGGCCGATGCCCAGCCCGCCGAGGTAGGCCTGGCCCTCGCCGCCGATGTTGAACAGGTAGCAGTGGAAGGCCACGGCCACGGCCAGGCCCGTGAAGATGAAATTGGTGGCGTAGTACAGGGTGTAGCCGATGGCCTCGCCGTAGCCGAAGGCCCCGTAGACCAGGTAGCCGAAGGCCTTGACCGGGTCCTGGCCCATGGCCAGGATGACCAGGCCCGAGACCAGGAAGGCGGTCAGCAGGTTGAGCGCCGGGATCAGCCCCGCGTTGACCCAGCCGGGGAGCTTGGATTGCGCCATCTACGCCGCCTCCCCGCTGTCCGGCGTCCCGGCGCAGCCCGCCATGAGCAGCCCCAGGGTGCGCTCGTCCGCGTCCTTCGCCGCCATCTCGCCGACCACCCTGCCGTCGAACATGACCAGGATGCGGTCGGCCAGGGCCAGAATCTCGTCCAGCTCCACCGAGACCAGGAGCACGCCCCGGCCCCGGTCGCGCAGTTCGATGAGCCGCTGGTGGATGAACTCGATGGCCCCGATGTCCACTCCGCGCGTGGGCTGGCCCACCAGGAGCAGGTCCGGGTCGCGCTCCATCTCGCGGGCCAGGACGATCTTCTGCTGGTTGCCCCCGGAAAAGCCCGTGGCCGGGAGGTCCGGGTCGGGCGGGCGCACGTCGAAGTCCGCCATGTAGTCGCGGCACAGCCCCCGGACCCGGCCCAGGTCCATGAGCACCGGACCGTTGACGTCCCGGCCCGTGTGGTAGCCGAGGATCATGTTCTCGGCCGCCGTGAAATCCATGATCATGGCCGTGCGGTGGCGGTCCTCGGCCACGTGGCCCACGCCCAGCCGGTGCATGGCCAGGGGGTCGGTGCGTTTGCCCTGGCCCGCGATGACCTCGCCCTTGAACCGGATGGTCCCGGCCGACGGCGCGGCCACCCCGCAGAGCACTTCGAGCAGCTCGGACTGGCCGTTGCCCGAGACCCCGGCCACGCCGAGGATCTCGCCCCGGCGCAGGGTGAAGGAGACGTCCTTCAGCCGCTTGACGCCCGCCGTGTCCGCGTAGTCGACCCCGTCCAGTTCCAGGATGGGCTCGCCGGGCCGGGCCTCGGTCTTCTCCACCCGGAGCAGGACCTTGCGCCCGACCATGAGCTCGGCCAGCTCCTCCTTGCTCGTCTCGGCGGTTCGCCGTTCGGCGACCATGGTCCCGCGCCGCATGATGGACACGGCGTCGGTCGCGGCCATGATCTCGCGCAGCTTGTGGGTGATCAGGATGACCGTGCGCCCCTGGTCGCGCAGGGTGTCGAGCATGGCGAAGAGCCGGTCCGCCTCCTGGGGCGTGAGCACGCCTGTGGGCTCGTCCAGGATCAGGGTCTCGGCCCCCCGGTAGAGGGCCTTCAGGATCTCCACGCGCTGCTGCAAGCCCACGGGCAGGTCGCCGACCACCGCGTCCGGGTCCACCTCCAGGCCGTACTCCCGGCCGAGCCGCTCCAGCTCCCGCCGGGCGTGGCCAAGGGATCGCTTCAGCAGCCCGCCCTCCTCGGCCCCGAGGATGACGTTCTCCAGCACCGTGAACGGCTCGACCAGCATGAAGTGCTGGTGGACCATGCCGATGCCCTGGCTGATGGCGTGGGCCGGGCTGGTGATGCGCACCTCCCGGCCGTTTATGCGGATGCGCCCGCTGTCCGCCTGGTAGAAGCCGTAGAGCATGCCCATGAGCGTGGACTTGCCCGCCCCGTTCTCGCCCACGATGCCGTGGATGGTCCCGGCCGCAACGCGCAGGGACACGTCCCGGTTGGCCCGCACCGGCCCGAAGGACTTGTTCAGCCCGATGAGCTCCACCGCGGGAGGTCTATGGTCGCCGGGGGCCGCCATGCTACTTGTCCATGATGTCGAAATAGTTGGTGACCTTGATCTTGCCCGCGATGATGTCCGCCTTGGCCTTGTCCACGCGCGCCCGCATGGCCGGGGTGATCAGGGCCTCGTTGTACTCGTCCAGGGCGTAGTCCACCCCGCCCTCGGCCAGGCCGAGCGAGCGGATGCCCGCCTGCCACGTGCCGTTCCTCGCGTCGCGCAGGGCCTCGTACACGGCCAGGTCCACGCGCTTGACCATGGAGGTCAGCACGCTGCCGGGATGCAGGTAGTTCTGGTTGGCGTCCGTGCCGATGGAGAATTTGTGCAGGTCCGCCGCCGCCTGGAGCACGCCCAGCCCGGAGCTGCCCGCGGCCTGGTAGACCACGTCCGCGCCCCGGTCGAACTGGGAGCGGGCCAGCTCGCCCGCCTTGATCGGGTCGCCCCAGGCCGCCGGAGTGGTCCCGGTCATGTTCTCGTAGACCACGATCCTTTTGTTCACGTACTCCGCGCCCTCCCTGTAGCCCAGGGCGAACTTGCGGATCAGGGGGATGTCCATGCCGCCCACGAAGCCGACCTTGCCGGTCCCGGACTTCATGGCCGCGATCATGCCCACCAGGAACGAGCCCTCGTGCTCGCGGAAGACCACGGATTCCACGTTGGGCCGGTCCACGACCATGTCCACGATGACGAACCGGGTGTCCGGGAACTGCGGCGCGATCTGCTCCAGGACCGAGGCGTAGGAGAAGCCGATCACGATGATCGGGTCGAAGCCGCGCGCCGCGAAGCGCTGCATGGCCTGGGCGTACTGGGACTCGTTGGTCGGCGTGAACTCGTGGTACGGCAGGCCGGACTCCCCGGCGAACCGCTCCGCGCCCTTGAACGCGGCCTCGTTGAACGACTTGTCGGACTTGCCCACCTGGTCGTAGAGCAGGGCGGGCTTGAAGGCCAGGCCCGTGCCGGGGCAGGAGAGCAGCAGCAGGAGCGCGAGCAGGAGTATGGGCGAGCGGGACATGCATCCTCCACCAGGGGCGGAACCCGCCGGTTCCGCCGGGTTGTCGAAAAGGGCCGGGGCGCGGTCTCCGGACGATACCCGATACCGCGCGCCCCGCCAAGCGGACGGACGGCGGCGGACCCTCGCCCGCCGCCGGAGAACCGTCCGGCCGGACCGGCTACTTGTCCATGATGTCGAAGTAGTTGGTGACCTTGATCTTGCCGGAGATGATGTCCGCCTTGGCCTGGTCAACGCGCGTCCGCATGGCCGGGGTGATCAGCGACTCGTTGTACTTGTCCAGGGCGTAGTCCACCCCGCCCTCGGCCAGGCCCAGGACCTTCACGCCGGGCTTCCAGGTGCCCTGCTCGGCGTCGCGCATGGCCTCGAACACGGCCAGGTCCACGCGCTTGACCATGGAGGTCAGCACGCTGCCGGGATGGATGTAGTTCTGGTTGGAGTCCACGCCGATGGAGAACTTCCTGGCGTCGGCCGCTGCCTGGAGCACGCCCATGCCCGAACCGCCCGCCGCCGTGAAGACCACGTCCGCGCCCCGGTCGAACTGGGAGCGGGCCAGCTCGCCCGCCTTGATAGGATCGCCCCAGGCCGCCGGGGTGGTCCCGGTCATGTTCTCGAAGACCACGATGTCCTTGTTCACGTACCGCGCGCCCTCCTTGTAGCCCAGGGCGAACTTGCGTATCAGCGGCACGTCCATGCCGCCCACGAACCCGACCTTGCCGGTCTCGGACTTCATGGCCGCGATCATGCCCACCAGGAACGAGCCCTCATGCTCCTTGAAGACCACGGACTCCACGTTGGGCTGGTCCACGACCATGTCGATGATCACGAACCGGGTGTCCGGGAACTCCGGCGCGATCTTCTCCAGGGCCGAGGCGTAGGAGAAGCCCACCACCACGATCAGGTCGCTGCCCCTGGACGCGAACCGGCGCAACGCCTGCTCGTACTGGGACTCGTTGGTCGGCTCGAAGTCCCGGTACTTGATGCCCGAGACCTCGGAAAAATGTTCGGCCCCCATGTGCGCGGCCTGGTTGAACGACTTGTCGAACTTGCCGCCCAGATCGTAGATCACGGCGGGATTCAGGGCCAACGCGCTGCCGGCGGAAAACGCCAGAACCAAGGCAGCCACGGCCGCCATCAACAATTTGCGGAACATGCATCCCTCCAAAACGGTTTCGCGGGATTCCCCTCTCCCGCAACAATGACCACAACCGGGCCGGTTCGCGCCCGCACCGCCCGCGCCCACACGCGCACGGCGGCACCGTAAGTCATACGCTATCCCCGGCCGGACGCCAACCCGAAGATGCCGCCCCATGGTCGGGACTTGGGTAGAGGGGAAATGCCCTCGCCGGGCGGGCGCCTCCGGCGGGCAGGGCGCCGCCCTATCGCTGCTGTCGACGGCTCTAAGACCGAGCAAGCTCGGCCTAAGACCCGACGCGCCCCCGCTCAAGGCCGAGGGCCTTGAGAATCCCGTCGCCTCGCCGCGCTCGGGGTTGAGCGCGGGGAGGCGGCGTGTCGGGACGGTGGAAAGAGAAGGGAAGCTATCGCGTTACCCCATCCGCGCAGCGGCACAAAAAAGTTTAGGAAGGAAAAGGGGATGGGGGTCCGGGTGAAGGGGAGAGGGACAACCCTTTTCACCAATCCGCAGGACAGCAGATTTGGACCGCGCCCGCTTCGGGCGCGACCCCGAAGGGGCGCAGGCCACGGACGGCCTGCGTCAAAGGGTTTCCCTCTCCCCTTCCCCCGGCCGCCGGAGGCGTCCGCCCGGGGCGGGTTAGTTGAAGAGGTCGCTGATGGCGTCGCGGATGCTGCCCTTGATTTCGTCCTTGGTGGCTTCCTTGGCGTCGGTGCCGATTTCCTTGGCGTCGTCGCCCAGGCCCATGTCATTGCTCTGGTTCTGGGAGGGCTGCTGCACCTGGACCTGCTGGGCGTTGGACGGGAGCTTGTAGTAGCTGGAGGCGAGGCTCTTCACGGCCAGCTTGGTCAGGCGCATCTCGTCGCCGTAGCGCAGGATGCCGCCGTAGCCCATCTTCCTGGCCTCATCCAGGGAGTCCTGGAAGGACTGGCCCATGGACTGGGTCAGGGCGTCGGCCATGGCCATCCAGGCGTCGGTGATCTTCTTGATGTTGGCGTGGGTGGACAGGACCATCTGGTCGCGGCGCACGACCTTGCCGTCCTCGAGGACCACGGCGTTGTAGATGGTGCCCTTGTAGCCGGCCACGGTTTCGGTCTTGCCGGTCTTTTCGTAGCGCACCTCGTAGTCCGGCTCGGACCCGCCGCCGAACATGGAGGTCATGCCGGACGCCATGCCCTTGGACATGGCGCTGAGGTCGTAGACCTGGCACTGGCCGGAGTCGCAGTTCACGGAATAAACCTTGCCGCCCGAGAGCAGGGTGTAGGCCGTGGGCGAGGTGTCCATGCGGACGTGTTCGGCGTCGCGGGTGCACAACGTGACCATGGTCCCGTCGGTGTACTTGTAGGTGGCGATGATGTCGGACGCGGCCTGGGCGGCCATGGGCATGGCCAGGACAAGACAGAGTAGAAGAATGATCCTGCGCATTGAGTCAGCTCCTCACGGTTCTCCCCGTGGTTGTTCACGTTCCCGCCCGGCACGATGCCGTTTTCGAGAAAACCTTAATCATAAATAAAGAATTGTTTCAATCCATGAATATGTATCTATCCTCCGGCCTGGGAGAAATAGAAATTGACCCCGTCCTTGAACCCGCCCTCGAAGCCGCCGAGGTCGATCTTGGGTTCCTTGAGCTTGTCGTACCAGCCCTTGCCGGTCTTGGCCGCGTTCACGGCCCCGGCCCCGGCGCCGGTGTAGGTGGTCTCGATCTGGGATGAGCCGACGGCCCCCTTGAACTGGAAGTCGCCCACCTTGACCGAGGCCGAGAAGTTGTCGGCCAGTCCCAGGGCGAACTTTTTGGCTTCGGTCATGATCTGCTTGTAGTCGTCGAGGACCAGGGAGAAGGCGGACACGGACCAGATGGACGAGGAGATGCCCACCAGGCCGCCGGTGACGTAGTCCAGCCCCTGCTTCCACAGGTCGCTGAAGACCCGTTCGACCATGCCGCCGCGCTCGCCGGTGTCGAGAACCGCGATGGTCCGGTAGGTGTCCGGGTCCACTTCGAGCCAGGCCCAGCGCGGGCGGCCGTCGAGGATGGCGGGCTGGTCCGGGAAGAGGACCGTGGCCCGGCTCTGGTTCAGGAGGCGGAAGACGCGGTCCGGGACCGCCTTTTTCAGGTCTTCGGCCATGGCGGCGCGGGCGTCGGCGGTCAGCCACAGAAAGCGGGTGTCCGCCGGGTAGCGCGGGAGCAGCTGGTAGAAGCCCACGCCGTCCGGACCCAGAACCTTGGCCTCGAGCTGGGAGGCGAACAGGCCGGACAGGATGTTGAAGGCGCGCACGGCCTCCGGGTTCGTGCCGGGCGCGGGCTGGACCTGGTTGGCGGCCTGGCGCAGGTCCAGGGCGGTGCGCACGGGCTGGTCCGGTCCGGTGCGGGACACGGTGGCGATGAGGCAGCGCGGGGTCGTGGTCCGGCCCACGGTGAGCTTGAGGGTCCCGGCCAGGGAGCGTTCGTATTCGGACTGGGCGCAGACGAAGCGGTACAGCCGGTTGCGGGCGTACCACCTGAGGGCGGACAGGTTGTCCGGGGCGTCCTCCAGCTTGTGCACGGCCCGCATGGTCTTGTCGAGCTTGCGGACCGCGTCCATGTCCATGTCGGGCAGGTTCAGGCCCAGGCAGTGGTAGCGGTCGGTCAGGGATTCGTTTTCATCCACCGGGAGTTCCAGGACCAGCTGGCGCTGGTTCAGGGTGATGGACAGCCGCTCGGCCACGATCACGTAGTCGCCGGTGTCCACGGCGTCCGCGCCGATGACCCGGCCGTCGTTGCCGTCGAAGATCGCCTTGATGACCGGGCCGTTGCCGTACCCGGCCAGGGTGAAGCCGAGGTCCACGGCCCCGCGCGACAGGGCGGGCAGGGACGGGGAGGCCGTGAGCAGGTGGAGCTCCACGGGGGCGCCCGCGTCCGACTCGCCGGACAGGGCGTCGGACAGCTCGCGCCCGGCCCGGGCCTGGCCGGTCTGGACCGGCCGGGCCAGCACGCTGACCGTGACGGACGCGGTCATGGGCTCGGCGGACGGGTCGTCGTCGGCCACCTTGCGGATCAGGCCGGGCAGCTTGGCCTCGGTCTCCAGGAACGGGGCCACCAGGACGTGTTTGTTGCCGTCCGCGTCGCGGTATTCCAGGGCGGGCACGGCGTAGGCGTCGGTACGTTCCAGCCCGGCCAGCCTGGCCAGGGCCTGCCGACCCCGGTCGGTCAGCTCCAGGGAGAGCCGCCTGGTCTTGACGCCCTGCCGGGCCAGGACCAGCTCGGCCATGCGCGCGAAGTCGGCCGGGCCGCCCCAGTTCTGGACCAGGACCGCCTGGGGCGCGAACAGGTGGCGCCATTCGCCCAGGTCGGCGGGCAGGCAGCGCACGGTCTTGAGCCGCGCCTTGAGCGCCTTGAGGGTCTTGATGTCCGCGAACTCGGCCTGGGCCGGGTCGGTGATCTCGGGCACGGCCACGGCCCGGACCGGGGGAGCGTCGCCGTCCAGGTCCGTGGCCTTGGGCCGGTACGCGCCGGGCTTCTCGAAACGGCGCGCGGCCCGCTGCCGGGCCAACTCGGCCACGGCCTCCTCGAAGGCGACCATGGACCCCTCGCCGTAGGGCTGTTCGGCACCCTGGCGGCGGACCAGGAGGCGTCCCTCGGGGTAGGGCTCGTCGCCCACGGGCTGTTTCAGGTCCGGGAACAGGGGCGAGGTCAGGTCCCAGGCCGCCGGGTCGGGCTCGGAGGGCGGCAGGCTGAACAGGATCAGGCCGCGCAGGCTGCCGCCGTCCGGGACGATGGTCTCGTCGGTCACGCCGAAGACCAGGTCCGCCGTGTCCAGGGCCGGGGGCATGGTGCCCACCGGGATGAGCGCGTTGTCCGCGGCGAATCCGGCCAGCCCCTTGCTCTTGGTCCAGTCCAGGGGCGGGGGCTCGAAGCCCGGTCCGGGCGTGAAGTTCCTGTTTCTGAGGATGAACGCGTCCACCAGCTGGGTGGCCTTGCCGTCCTTTTGGTCGAACAGGGTCAGGTCGGCCACGTACAGGTTCTCGCGGTCGGGCAGGGGGGCTAAGCCGTTGACCACCAGGGCCACGCCGTCGCCCTTGAGGGCGTCGTCCGGCGCGGTCCGGGGGACGGCCTTGGCCGCGCGCTCGTCCAGGGGCACGACCACGCCGCCGCCCTTGACGTCCACCACCAGCTCGCCCTTGCCCGCCTCCCCGGCCACGTCGCCCGGCACGCGGAAGACGAGGCGGACGCGGTTGTTCGAGCCCGGCGAGAGCAGGGTCGGGGCGTAGAAGCCCATGGGCAGCAGGGCCGTGGCCTCGTGCAGGCGCACGTTCAGCGCGCCCTCGGCGGTGTTCAGGCGCAGGGAGAAGCGCTCGGCTGGGTTGACGTCGAGCAGGGCCTGGACCTTGGACGTGAAGTCCGCCTCGACCACCCGGAAGACGCCGCCCTCCTCGGCCTGGACAGCGCCGATGCGGGTCACGTCCCGGACCTCGCGCACGGCCAGGGAGAAGGCGTCGGACAGTCTGACCGGCGGCTTGGCGGGCAGCGTGCTCAGCCGGTCCGCGCCCGTGGGCATGGCCCCGACCAGGGGGATCTCGGCGTGGCCGTAGTTGACGTCGTAGAAATGCAGGGAGAGCTGGCGCATGTTCCCGTCGGGCACCAGGAAGACCACGGTGCCCCGGACGGTCTCCTTGGGCGGCACGGCCACGGCCGGTTCGTCCGGGAGGGTCAGCGGGGTCTCGGCCAGCCAGGTGGCCGGGGAGACCGGGGTCATGACCGCGTCGTTCCAGCGCAGGAACAGGTGCCGCTTGAGGTCCGGGATGACGTAGGTGGGGACCATCTCCACGACCTTGCCCGTGGTGGCCTTGTCGTTGCCCACCCAGGCCGCCGGGTGGTTGGACCCGTCGGGGTAGACCAGGACCTGCTGCTTGGGCAGGACGTTTTGCAGGTCCACGGCCAGGGCCAGGTAGCGGTAGTGGTCCGGGGCGTCCAGGCCGCGCAGCCGGTCCAGGAACCAGGCGGACTCCACGGTGAACTTGGCGGCCTTGTTGCCGCCCGTGACCCCGATGGGGATGCGCTTGGTGATGCGCGCGTCGCGCACGGGCACCCCGTCGCCGGTGAGCAGGGCCGACACGGCCGGGTCGTAGCGC
Organism: Pseudodesulfovibrio mercurii; assembly: GCF_000189295.2. NCBI lineage: Bacteria > Pseudomonadati > Thermodesulfobacteriota > Desulfovibrionia > Desulfovibrionales > Desulfovibrionaceae > Pseudodesulfovibrio > Pseudodesulfovibrio mercurii. The sequence goes on from NC_016803.1 coordinate 2,616,259, forward strand.
TCCCTGAGCTCGGCCAGCTCGTAGCCGATGGCGGCCGGAATCTCCACGGTGTCGTCGGTCTTGAGCGGCGGCAGCTCGGTCTGGTCCGCCCCGGCAAAGGTCAGGTTGCGGCCGTTTTGCAGCCGGTGGCGCACGGTCAGCTCGACCATGGTTCGGACCGCGTCGCCGGACGGCACGGGCTTGCGGATGTCCGCCACCAGCCCGTCGAAGGCCCGGCCCAGTTCGGCCGGGTCCTCGGTCAGGACGTAGCTGCCGCCGGAGATTTCGGCCGCGCGCTTGAAGGGCGCGGGGTCGAGTTCGCCGATGCCGACCCACAGGCAGTAGACGCCCTCGTCGCGCAGCTTGGCCAGGGTGGTCTCGAAGAACAGCTTGTCCTCGGGCTCCACGTCTAGGGCCGCGTCGGTGATGAACAGCAGGTAGCGGCGGGTGGACGGGATGGCCCGCTGGGTCTCGAGCACGGCGGCCACGGCCCCGGCGATCTCGGTGCCGCCGTCGGCGTACAGGTCGTTCATGGCCGCGAGCATTTCGCCCGTGTTGGCCGTGGTCACCTGTTCGATGACGTTCTGGTCCGAGAAGGTCATGCCCTGGGCCAGGACCTCGTCGGGCAGGGCCGCGAGGAAATCGTGCAGGATGGCTTTGACCTTGTCCATGCGGTAGTTGCAGCCGCTGAAGTCCGGGGTCTTGTCCATGGACCCGGAGATGTCCACCATGCAGGTGACCACCGGCACGTTGGACGGCCGCCCGCGCGTGGGCCGCTCGTACCGGGCGGTGAAGGTGTTGGCCAGGTTGGCGTTGACCACGGCGAAGGCCTTGTCCAGGGCTCCGGGGTCCGAGGCCGGGTAGTAGCGCCCGCCGGACAGGGACGCGATGCGGTCCAGGGTGGACACGTCGTGCCCCTTGCCGAAGCCGATGGTGAAGACCGGCACGCCGCCGGTCTTGACCGCGTCCAGGACCTCCCGCCTGGTGGCCTTGGAGCCCGGCCCGGTGTCGTTGAAGTTGGCGTCGAACCCGTCGGTGAAGACGAGCAGGGCGGGCCGTTTGGCCCCGGCCAGCATGTGCAGGCCGAGGAGCACGGCGTCGTTCAGGCAGGTGGCCCCGTTGGCCTTGATCCCGGCCAGCCCCTTGAGGGCCGCGTCGCGGGTCTCGCCCGGCAGCGCCCTGGGCTTGGTGTCGAAGTCCACCACGCGCACCCGGGCGTCCGCGGGCAGGGCGGCGATGAATTTCCGGGTGGCGTCGAGGGCGTTGCGCATTTGCCCCTTCATGGACCCCGAGGAGTCCACCAGCAGGACGATGTCCAGCGGCAGCCGGGTGCGCTCCACCGAGACCACCCGGGCCGGGGAGCCGCCCTCCCTGACGGTCAGGTCGGCGGCCAGGGGGACCATGCCCTCGGCGTCGGGCCCGTAGAGGGAGAAGGTCGCGTCCACGTGGTTGCCCTTGCGCTCGACGGCGTTGACCGCCAGCCCGTTGCCGCCCTCGGCCGCGAAGACCGAGGTCATGGCCAGGGGCCAGTCCAGGACGGTCTCACGGCCCGAGTGCACGGGCACGAACTGGGCGCGCACGGCCGTGGCCGTCTTGAGGCTGGTGGGCAGGACCTCCACCTGCCACAGACCGGCGGGCATGAGGAAATAGGCGTCCCCCTCGGGGGTCACGTCGCCGTTCTCGAACCCGGTGCCGTCCGGGAACTCCGGGTGGAAGGCGTGGACCGCCCCGAAGCGGTTCACGGCGCGGATGCGGGCCAGGCCGTAGGGCACGTTGCGGATGCGCAGGGCCCCGAGCTTCTCGCCCATGCGCACCTTGGGCACGGGGTAGGGGTGCTCGTTCAGGGTCACGGACACGGCGGTCGCGTCCGAGCCCGGATTGGTGGACAGGATGAAGTGGCAGACCCCGGCCTCCTGGGGCAGGCCGTCGATGGCGAAGCGCTGGGCCCGGCCGCCGTTCAGGGACCACTTGCCCGCGATCTCGCGGCGGTACGCCCCGGCGCGCAGGATCTCCTCGGCCTCCAGGTAGCATTCGCCCGAGGGCAGCGTGACGGTCAGGCTGCGGTACCGGCCGCCGGGGTTGTCCGTGAAGAAGCGGACCTCCACGCGCTCCTCCCCGGCCAGGGGAAAGGACACGGTCCGGCCGGGGTCCAGGCGCAGGGTCCGGACCACGGCCAGGTCCAGGCCGTTTTCGAAGCGGCCCTTGCACCACCAGACCACGCCGTTGCCCGCGTCCTTGCGCAGGAGCAGGTGGAACTCGTCGTCGCGCAGGAGTTCCGCGCCCTGCGCCTCGGCGAACGCCTTGAGGGCCGCGATCATGGTCGGCAGCTCGTCGCCGGAATAGGTGTAGTACCAGGCGTCCCCCTGGATCTCGCGGGTCTCCAGGCCGTCCCCGCGCGGGATGGCCACCTCGATCTCGGCGTTGGCCGCGGGGTTGATGTCGACCACCTCGCGGAACCCGGCCAGGGGGTCGAAGGACGGGACCTCGTCCAGGGCCCAGGCTGCGGGACAGGCGGTCAGGACGGTCAGGATCAGGACCAGGCGGAACGCGAAGCGGTGCATGCCTACCTCCGGGTTGGGGATGACGCTTATATTCCCATAGCCAATCTTTATGTTCCGGGCAAACTTGTGACCGCCCCGCGCGGCGGGCGTATATGGGCCGCGCAAGGCGGCGGGAGGAGCGGAGGCGGGCGCACCATCCCCGCCCCGGCCGGATTCCGCTGGCGTTATTTTCGTACAGCGGATATTCTGCGCGGAACTCATACGCGTTCATCTTTTTCGGCGAGGAGAGCCCATGGCGACGGAAGATCGGGACAACCCGCGGGGCGCGGGGCGCGGTACGATGTTCGAGCGGCTGTACGGGATCGTCAACGACTACACGGGCGGGCGGCTCATCGCGCAGCTGACCCCGGAGCGGTTCGGGACGATCTGGCGGGACATCGTCACCGGGTCCGAGCCCGCGCCCAGGTACTACATCATGGTGGTGGTCTCGACCCTGATCGCCGAGTTCGGCCTGCTGTCCAACAGCACGGCGGTGGTCATCGGGGCCATGCTCGTGGCCCCGCTGATGACGCCGATCTTCGGCATCTCCCTCGGCCTGGTCCGGGGGAACACCCGGCTCATCCGCAAGGCGCTCAAGTCCGAGGTCCAGGGCGTGCTCATCGCCGTGGGCATGGGGCTGCTGGTGGGCGGCCTGCTGGTCCTCATCGACCCGGCCATCGAGTCCACCCCGGAGATGCTGGCCCGGACCAAGCCCAACCTGTTCGACCTGATCGTGGCCCTGCTGGCGGGCTTTGCCGGGGCCTACGCCATCGTGGACGAGAAGATCAGCCCGGCCCTGCCCGGCGTGGCCATCGCCACGGCCATCGTGCCGCCCCTGGCCAACTGCGGGCTTTGCCTGGCCTACGGGCTGTACGCCGGGGCGCTCGGCTCGTTCCTCCTGTTCACGGCCAACTTCCTGTCCATCCACCTGATCAGCGCGCTGCTGTTCTTCCGGGTGGGCATGGCCAGGGACTACGGCGAGGAGACGCGGGGCGTGGTGGTCAAGCGGTTCGGGCCCACCTTCGTGCTCTTCGTGGCCATCGCCGTGACCTTCGCCTTTTTCTTGTTCGATACCCTTGAGGAGCGCAAGGTCTACAACGAGGCCTACGCCATCCTGTCCGAGGAACTTTCCGACTACGCGGCCACCGGCATCGACGGGTTGGAGATCCACCAGGGCAGGGACGGGATGAGCGTCCTGGCCCGCATCTATTCCACCGGGGATTTCGACCCCAACCAGGTGGGACGCATCGAGGCGCGTCTGGGCCAGAGTCTGGACAGGTCGGTCCATCTGGTGGTCCGGGCCATCAGGACCGCCGACATCTCGGCCAGGGGCGCGGACGTGCCGGGGCTGAACAAGGCCCTGGAGGGGACCACGCCGTCCTTCAGGATGAACCTGCTGCGCATCACAGAGCAGGTGGTCCGTGAGTTCCTGGCCGACCGGGTGGGGCTCGATTTCGAGAAGGCGGAGTACCTGCACCTGCCCAACGGCGCGGTCGTGGCGGTCAGCCTGTCCGGGCTGCGCGGACCGAGCGGGGAGGAGATCCGGGCCATGGAGGAGCGCATCCGGAACGACACGCAGTTCGACGCCCTTCGGCTGCTCATCCGATACACGCGGCAGGACCTGTTCGACGACCGGGGGCCCATCCGTTCGGCCTGGACCACCTGGATGGAGACCACCGAGGCGCAGCGCCGGGCCGACGAGGAGGGGTGCCGACTGATCGCCGAGTGGTTCCAGGGCGGGGACAGCCTGCTCGTGACCCGGGTCAACGGGGTGATCGAACCGAACGGCCACACCTTCCTGGTGGAGGCCGAGGGCACCGGCGAGTACCGCCGGGAGACCCTGGCCGTCCTGCGCGACCGGGTCGGCCGACAGCTCGGCACGCCCGTGACCATCTACGTCTGGCTCAACCACGGCGTGGTCCTGACCGAGGACGGCCTGGTCCCCTACAACACCCTTCTGGACCGCCGCCTGGACGAGATCCGTCGCAATTCCGGCAAGGAGATCCGGGAACTGCTCGACAGCTCCCGCTGACCGCCTCCCGCACCGTCGGCGAGGTCCGGGAATCCGCCAGGGATCACGGCCAGGTCGGCTGGTTGTGGGCTGACTCGCCGACCGGCCTTGCCGAGTCTGGAAACCGGCCTGCGTTTCTGCTTTGCGGGCTGACGGCCCCGGCAGGGGGGGCTGCATTGTCCGCTCGGCTGACGGGAGCGAGCCGAGCGCCGTCCCCATCCGGACGGTGCGCGCTCCATGAAGCCCGCGCCGGGCGTCGAGGAATCGGGTTTATTGTTGCGGCGTGAAGAAATACACCGTCATTCCCTGGACGACGCCCTTGTTGCGGCTGAATGCGATGAAATTGACCTTTTGCGCTTTCTTGTTGTCCATGATGGCGATGCCGATGCCGTTCTTCGTCTCGTCCTTTACCAGCAGGTCGTTGTTCATGTTCATGACGGCAACATCGAGCTCCCCGTCCTGTTGCGGTACGCTCATGAACAGATAGTGCCCTGTCTCCTCCAGGTCGATGTCGAATCCGGAATAAAAGACGCCGTTTCTCTCCTCGTCCAGTGCCAGCTTGTCGATCTTTTTTATCACGGAGACATTCATGTCGGGACTTTGCTTTTTAAGGACGTAGGTTATGAGTGCGTCGGCCGCGTTGCCCAGGGCGGCGTCCCAATAGGCAATGTCTATCCGCGACCGGGCCGGTTGCCCGTCGCCTTTGGGGGACGTGGTGTAGGTCAACCCTATATTGCCGGGTTCTCCGGCCAGGACAAAGGCGTAGTGAGCATAGTTGGCGAAGTCGATTTTCGGGGTGTATGCGCTTATGTTCTTCTTTCCGGAAAGCACGATTTTCATGCCCTGGATGGTATCTTCGGATTGGATGCGTATCAGGTACAGCCCCGGTCTCTCCAAATGGATTTTCTCCGCGCCCGCACCCGCGCCCTGGCTGTTTTTCATGAGAACGTCGCTGGATATCGACCAGGCGGATTTCACCGTATCGACGCCGAAGATGTCTTTCGCTGCGTCCAGGACTTCCTGGTTCGATGTCGTGTAGCCCGGCAGATATTCACGCAGGCTTTCCTTCCACTGCTGCTTCAGGGCCGCGACCCTGCCGTCCGGATCCGGGCCGAGGAGGTCGAACAGGAAATCGATCCGCTGTCCGAAATTCACGTCGGCGGCGTTGGGAGTCCTGGCCCATGTGCCGGGGGACACGTTCATTGAACTGATGATCCCGATGACCTTGCCCTCGGCGGTGAACATCGGGCTTCCGCTAGCGCCGCCGGTGACGGGCAGGCCGTGATGGATCAGCCTGTTGGGAAAGTCGTCTCGCCGGGTCTGGAAGAAATCGGTGACGCGAATTATCTCGTCCTGTTGGGCCACCGGGGCCGGTTTCTTGTTGTTCCCCGGCAACAGCGCCTCCATCGGGTAGCCGACAAAGGCCACCGGCATGCCCGGACCGATGGCGGAAAGCTCCTCCATGGTTGCCAGGGGCAGGGGCCGCCCCAGGTCTTCCGGGTTCTCGGGGTAGAGGATGGCGACGTCCGCAGGGGTGGTGGTTTTGAAGAGCGACAGCTTGTCGCCGACTTTTTGGCAGGGCCAATACCCGCTCCACAGGTCGCCGAAGGCGGCGTATCCCGGATGGATGAACGCGTCCTTGATGACATAACTCCTGTACGGGGCGACGGGCGAGCGGGCGATCATTTCCTCTTGAGGCTTCAGCCGTTCGAGCTGACCGGCCACATGGGCGTTGGTCACAAGCCGGTTCCCCTCGATGACCCAGGCGGTGCCTGCGGGCTGTTCCCCTCCCCCGCTGTTCCGGACCAGGATCAGATATACGGAGCGGCTGATCCCCTCGATAACCTCGCGGGGAATGCCGTCGGCCTGTCCCTTCACCTGGGTCAGGGTTGCGGATATTGCGTCCAGGCGCGCGGCCACGCGCTGCACGTTGTCGTCCGAGACGTGGATATCCGATTCCAGCCAGAACTGGTGCTCGCCGATATAGAGCATCGCGGCGCCCAGCAACACGAGGAAGACGAGCAGGGTTCGGAGATGCCTGTTGGTCCGCTGCACCTGCTCCCCCGCCTGCAGGTTCCTCCCCGTGTTGTTCTTCGGCTGCCTCCGTTCGTCGATCACCTCGACTTCAATGATGACGTCTTCGCCGAGTTGGACGGTCGCCGTGCCCGCTATCTCCTGATCCTCGAAGGGCGTCTCCCCATCGATCAGGACATGGTTGTCCATGTTGAGATCGACCTGGTACCGCCCCAGGCTCCGCCTGAAGGCGATATGCTCATTGCCCATTCCCGTGTCCCGATATCGCTCCGGAAACGAGATGTCGCAGCTCTCGGCGTCGCAGCCGACGACCACCATTTGATGCCGATGGTCGAAATAATATTCCGTTTTCCGGTCCGACGTCGTGCCCTGGAGAATGGAGATCTTGAGTCCTGTCATATGGGGTCCTTGGAGGGTCGAGGGGGGATACGGTCAAATCGCAACGGGCATGACGACGCACGGTGGATTTTCAGTACACCAACGGGATCATCAAATCCACGTTGATTCTTCAACGGAACGTCAAGGTCAGGTCTGTTCACGGCCCGTCCCGCGTGCGCCGCCGCCCTCGCGGCGCGACAGGCGTCGTGTGGCGCCGTCCGAGACGGGGCGTCCCGCCTCTGTCTCCGTATGGGCCGCAGGTCCTTCCGCCTCATCTGTTGCGGGTTTTCAAACGCCGTCCCAACGCACGGGCCAACTGTTCCTTCGTATATTCAACCGGAGCCGGAACGGGGCGCGCCCCGCCCGGAGCGAGTATCGACACTTCGCCGGAAGGGGCCGTTGAAAGGAGAATTATGGGCATGTCGCGTTTCAGGGCCGCATGGACCGTGGCCGCCGTCCCGAGGGGCGTTGAAATATCCCCGTCGAAAACCGCGACCAACAGATCGCTGTGATCGGCCAGGACTTCGGAACACGCGGCATACGCCTCAGGCCGATGCGCGGGGGAGCCGTCGAGTTCGATGATCCGGCCGACGGCCCGGCCCGCCGTTTTGCCGCCGATGCGGGTCAGCCATCGACGAAATTCGGCAACGGTCCCGTGAACCGGGTCCACGACGCTCGCTTCAGGCAGGAAATCCTTTTCATATTCAGCCCTGGCGAAGGGCAGGATGGCGGTCAGGGTGTGTTCGAAGGGTATCAGGCCGGGTTCAATGCAGAGCCTGTCCGCTCCCTCCGCCAAGGAGGAGACGAACAGAAAACCGGCCTGTCCCCGGGCGGGGAAGTCCCCGGCGCCGTCGGCGGATGCGCGGTAAAGGTCCCGGTAGACTTGTCCGAGCTTTTGCCGCAGGCCCGGCAGCAACGCCGCCTCCAGACGCCTATGGCCTGCCACGCCGATGCGTATGGGAGAGGTCGCGTCCGTAGCGTGTATCTCTTGAAAAGGTCTCATGCGGATGCCGCACCCAACGGCCGGACAATGTGAATGTGAACTTTATAAAAAAGCTAGTATATGGGCTTGCAAATTACAAGTACTCTATTTTAAAAACTGTTATGGTTTAATATGTTGCCATATTCGGAGACGCCATGAGTGAGACGGAAAGCCATAGATACAGTGCGTTCATCAGCTATCGGCACACCACAAAAGACCGGAAATGGGCCGAGTGGCTTTTGGAGGCCCTGGAGACGTACCGTATTCCGAAGGCATTGCAAAAGGCGGGCTTTCCGGGCCGGGTGGGCAGGGTCTTCCGCGATCGAGACGAACTCCCGACGGACGGCAGCCTGAACAATCAGATCGAGACGGCGCTCAGGCAATCCAGATTCCTGATCGTCATCTGCTCTCCGGACACCCCGCAGTCCAAGTGGGTATCCCGGGAAATCGAAATTTTCAAAGAGTTGGGGCGGGGAGACAAGATCCTCCCCCTGCTGGTCGAAGGTGAGCCGGACGAGTCCTTCCCCAAGGTGCTGACCACGAGTCGGCTTGTCGGTTTCGAGGAGGCCGAGGCCGATCCGCCGGTCAAGGATGTCGAACCCATAGGCGCGGATGTCCGGCCGGTGGAGGGCAAAAGCGAAAAGGAGATCAGGAAAGACGAACTGCTGCGGCTGGTGGCCGGGATAATCGGCTGCGGTTTCGATGACCTGAAGCAGCGGGACAAGGAGCGGGAGCGGAAAAAACGCCAGTACCGCATTATGGGGGGCGCAGTGACGTGCCTGCTGCTTCTCGCGGCCGGGCTTTATTATTGGGACTATAATCGCATCAAGACAAGCTACTTTAATAACTACGTCAATGTGTACGGCGTCCCCAAGGGGATAGGGCCAATAAGCGATGAAGAGGCGAAGAAGAGGAATGTCGCCTATGCGCTTTCGTATCAGCGGGGCAAGCTCATACGCATGGTGCGGCAGAAGGGGGCGCAGAGGGCCATAGCCTACGAACAGTCCTACAATGTCGACCCGTGGCTGGTTGGCATCGCCGAATGGCGGTATCAGTATGGAGTTCACGGGAGACTGGATAAGGTCTCCCTGTATGATGCCCAAGGCAAATACAAGGTCGCCCACAATTATGAATTCCCGACCGACGGGGACAAGGCAACCATCTATTTCCGCAAGATGTCCTATGAAGGCGAGGGCATCCCCACGACGGTTGAATCGACCTCGTCCCTGCTCGCCGACTCCATGCAGAACGGCAAGAGTGAAATTTTTCAACACATTGTTTACTTCAACGCGCTTGGTTACGAAAGCAGAAGGGTTTTCCGCACGATCAGCGGGGGGGCCGCCAAAGACCAGCTCGGCGCCGCGGGGTATGCGTATGCGTATGACGGCCACGGCTCACGCGTGCGTGTCCGTTTCCTGGACACGCAACAGCATGAACTCATACTCAAATCCGGTCTCGCCGAGATCGTCTGTACTCCCTCCATTGACGGCATCGCCGAAACGATGACGTTCCTGAACGAAAAGGGCGAGCAGCTATTAACTAAGTTCGGGTATGCGAAAATAGTCGTCGAACTGGACGCTCAGAGAAATGCAACAGGGATAAGCGCTCTGGGGACGGACGGGCAGCCGATTCTCCACAAGGAAGGGTACGCCCGGCTGATCCGACGCTATGACGACCGGGGCAACCTCATCGAGGAAGCCTACCGGGGAGTGGATGGTCGGCCCGTCCTCTGCGATGAGGGCTATGCCAAGGTCACCTGCGCATATGACGACCGAGGCAACGCAACGGAATACGCCTACCAGGGCGCCGACGGTCAACCGATTCTCCGCAAGAACGGCTATGCCCGGCTGACCCGACGCTATGACGACCGGGGCAACCTGGTCGAACAAGCCTATTGGGGGGTGGATGGTCGGCCCATTCTCCACAAGGATGGTTACGCCGAGGTCTCCTGCGAGTACGATGATCGCGGCAACTTCATCAAGGAAGCGTACCGGGGAGTGGATGGGCGGCCGGTCCTTTGCGGTTATGGCTATGCCAAGGTCACCTGCGCATATGACGACCGAGGAAGCCTACCGGGGAGTGGATGGTCGGCCCGTCCTCTGCGATGAGGGCTATGCCAAGGTCACCTGCGCATATGACGACCGAGGCAACGCAACGGAATACGCCTACCAGGGCGCCGACGGTCAACCGATTCTCCGCAAGAACGGCTATGCCAGGCTGACCCGACGCTACGACGACCGGGGCAACCTGATCGAACAAGACTATTGGGGAGCGGATGGTCGGCCGATCCTGCAAAAGAACGGGTACGCCCGGCTGATCCAACGCTATGATGACCGGGGCAACCTGATCGAACAATCCTATCGGGGAGTGGATGGTCAGCCCATTCTCCACAGGGATGGTTACGCCGGAGTGACCCAAACATACGATGAACACGGCAACCTCATCGAGGAAGCCTATTGGGGCGTGGACGGGCAACCGATTCTCCACAAGGAAGGGTACGCCCGGCTGACCCGACGCCAGGATGACCGGGGCAACCTCATTGAACAATCCTATTGGGGAGTGGACGGTCGACCGATTCTCCGCAAGAACGGCTTTGCCCGGCTGACCCAACGCTATGACGACCGGGGCAACCTGGTCGAACAAGACTATTGGGGCGTGGACGGTCAACCGATCCTCCGCAAGAACGGGTATGCCCGGCTGACCCGACGCTATGATGATCGGGGCAACCTGATCGAACAATCCTATTGGGGGGTCGGCGGCCAACCGATTCTCCACGAAGAGGGTTACGCCCGGCTGATCCAACGCTATGACGACCGGGGCAACCTCATCGAACAATCCTATTGGGGGGTGGATGGTCGGCCGGTCCTCCGCGATAACGGCTATGCCAGGCTCACCTGCGAATATGATGATCGCGGCAGCCTCATCGGGGAGGCCTATTGGGGAGTCGGCGGGCAACCGATTCTCCACAAGGATGGGTACGCCCGGCTGAGCCAACAATACGATGACCGGGGCAACCTGATTGAACAATCCTATTGGGGCGTGGACGACCGGCCGATTCTCCACAAGAACGGGTATGCCAGGCTCACCTGCGAATATGATGATCGCGGCAGCCTCATCGAGGAAGCCTATTGGGGCGTCGACGGGCAACCGATTCTCCAAAGGGATGGGTACGCCAGGTTGGCCCAACAATACGATGACCGGGGCAACCTGATTGAACAATCCTATTGGGGCGTGGACGGTCAACCGATTCTTCGCAAGAAGGGGTTTGCCAGGCTGACCCAACGCTATGATGATCGCGGCAACATTCTTGAGGAAGCCTATTGGGGCGCCGACGGTCAGCCGATTCTCAATAAGGATGGCTACGCCAGGCTGACCCGGAAATACGACGGCCGGGACAACGTGACGGAATATGCCTACTGGGGAACCGACGGGCAGCCGATCCTCTGCAAAAACTATTTCGCCAGGCTGACCCAGAAATACGATGGTCGGGGCAATCTCGTCGAGGAGGCCTACTGGGGAACCGACGGGCAACCGATCCTTTGCAAAAACGCTTTCGCCAGGTTGACCCAACGCTATGATGGGCGGGGCAACCTCATTGAACAGGCCTATTGGGGACCTGATGGGCGGCCGATCCTTTGCAGTAACGGGTATGCCGGGTTCACCAGCGAATATGATGGCCGGGGCAACGTCATTGGACTAGCCTATTGGGGCGTTGACGGGAAGCCGACGTTTCTCAAAGCGGGCTATTGCATGCAGACCCGGCAATATGATGATCGAGGCAACGTCATTGAGGAAGCCTACTGGGGACCCGATGGGCAGCCGATCCTTTGCAGAAAAGGGTATGCCCGGGTCACTCAGCAATATGATGATCGGGGCAATGTCACGGGATACGCCTACTGGGGGGTAAGCGGGCAGCCGATTCTTCAATGGGAGGGCTATGCCGGGGACACTCGAAAGTATGATGATCGAGACAACGTTACGGAACATGCCTACTGGGGAACCGATGGACGGCCGATCCTCTGCACGGAGGGGTATGCCAAGGTCGCCCTACGCTATGATGGTCGAGGGAACCTCATCGAAGAAGTCTACCTGGGAATGGACGGGCAGCCGGTCCTGAGCAAAAGAACCGGTTTTTCCAGGCTCACAAAGAAATATGACGCCCAAGGGAATGTAACGGAATATGCGTGCTGGGGCGTTGACGGGAAACCCATCCTGCATCCCGGCGGCTTTTCCAAATTCCTCGTGCGACATGATGCCCGGGGAAATCATATTGAGGAAGCCTATTACGGTCCGTCGGGAAAGCCCGTTCTTATCCAAAAAGGCTACGCCAAGCTCACCGAAAGGTATGACGATCGAGGGTACCGGATCGAGCAGGCCTATTGGGGAGTAGATGGAGCGCCCATCCTCCGGAAAGACGGTTTTGCCAAGCTCACCGAAAGGTATGATGGTCGAGGGCATGTCACGGAGCAAGCGTACTGGGGAGTGGACGGTAGGCCGATTCTCCACAAAAAGGGTTATGCCAAGGTCACCTACGAGTATGATGATCGGGGCAACGTCATCGAGGAAGCCTACTGGGGAGTGGATGGACGGCCGATCCTCAACCAAAATGGATATGCCAGGCTGACCCCGAAACATGACGACCGAGGCAACATCATTGAGGAAGCCTACTGGGGAGTGGATGGACGGCCGATCCTCAACGGAGAGGGGTGTGCCGTGCTGACGCTCAAGTATGACGGCCGGGGGAACGTCACGGAACACGCCTTTTGGGGAATAGACGGAAGACCCATATCGGGTGCAAAGGGATATGCCAAATGCACCCTGAAATATGCTCCCGAGACGAATGCATTGCTCGAAGTCCGCTACTATGACGCAAAGGGAAATGTCATGAAGTAATGGACAACCCGCAAGACTCCTTCAGCAACTTCGGCAGGGTCCGTTGCATGTCCCTGTCGAATTCCTTTGTCTTTTCACTCAGCTCGTCAAAGGGGATCATGTCCGGGTGCGTCAGGCGCAAATCGTCGCGCGGTCCTTTTTCCCAGCCCGCCAGGACGCGTTCGACCCACCAGCGGTTGTGCTCCTGTTCGGCCATGGTCTCGATTTGTTCGTCGGTGAACGTGGCGTTGTCCGTATCCGCCTCGGCGGCGGCCAGGCTGAATCCGTTGCTCCTCAGGCGCTCGAGATAGGCGTCCGCCTGGTAGCGGTTCGACCAGCGGTATTTCTCGCTCAGCCGTTCCCAGGGCTTTTGCGCGGGTTTGTTCCGATCCATCCAGCCGTTGGCCTGCAACGTGTTCAGATATACCTGATGAATGGACCGCGCCAACCGTTCCTGCTGGGCGTCGTCAAGAAGGTACTCGTCCAGCGAGCCGAAGAAACGGATATTGTCCCACCGGGTGTCCGGGGCCTCCACCTGCCGGTCCTTTTCCCTGGTCGTGACCGAAACGGCGGTTTGCTCCTGAAGCCGCCGGGCGAATTCGGAAAGACCGGCGGTCACTTCCTGCCGGACCAATATCGGAATCTCGCCGATCAGCACCTCGGGGGGCAATCCCAGGGCCGTGGACATGGACTGGTCGGGATCGGAGAGACAGATGACCACGGTGAGTATTTTCTTTTCGTCCAAGGCCAGCCCGGTCAGCAATTCCCTGGCCTCGGGAGCATCCGCCGCGGCCTCGTGAAAGACGAAGCGCACGCCGGGCAGGCGGCCATCCACCAGGCCGTGCTGCATCTCGAAAGCGGTCCTCCTTGTGCCGAGGTCGGGATCAAAAACCACGATTTCGGCATCCTGGTTGTTGGCATGGTTGGCCAGCCGCGCCGCCTGCAAGGCCATGGCCTGCCCCATCTGCCCGAATCCGAGGATCGCGACCACCACGTTCGCGCCCGGGGCGCGCCTACTGTACAGTAGCGGAGGGTAGGGGGGATGCGGATGGCGGGCGTCCGGCAGGCGGCTCCAGACCTTGCGGGCCCAGCCTTCGTAAAAATTGAAGGGGCGGAAATCCAGGAATTGGCGGTCTTCCTCCGACAGATCGATCTCCTGGAGCAGATCGTATGTCCGCAGATGGGAAATGGCCACCTGGCAGCCGAGCAGGCCGGATGGGGTGCCGGGAGATGCCTTGGAAACCATCTCCGCTATGCGCATGGCCGTTTGCAGGTTGCGGCTGTTGCTGCCCCTTACCTGGGGATCGCCCAAGATGACCACCTTCCGTGCGGCCCAGGGGCGGAGATTCCGTAATTCTTCAACGGCATCGAAGGACCCGTGGAAAATGAAGACATGCCGGGTTTTCTTTCGGAGTTCCTTTGCATCAAAAGCGGAGAAGGTCGTGAGGGCGTTGCGCACCTTCTCGGCCTCGCTCATGGTCAGGACGACCACCTCCCGGCATCCCTCGGAAAGCAGGTGATGCACCGTTGCGGGACCCATGCGGTCCCACCCCAAGATGATGCCGTGGTCCTTCTTGAAGGTATACCGGGCAAGCCCTTGACGAGCCCGGCGCATGCGGCGCTCATACGTGTTCACCAGCACCGAGACGAACAGGCCCCCCAAAAGGAGGAACCCGGCCAGGGATAAAGCCACACTGAGAAGACGCCATTCGGAATGTCCCGCCTCATTTCCCAAAAAGCCCGGATCCATCGTGTGTACGAACGCCCACCAGAACGGATCACAGGAATTCGTTCCGAGAACGTCGATGTTCATGCTCTTGGCAACCAGCCATCCCGCCAGGAGGATGACGCAATAGGTAACGATCAGCATCCGGACTTGACTGAAAACGGACCCGGCCAAGATCCTGTCGAGCTGTTTGGAAATGAAGCTGCAAGGCAAGATTTTCATTGTCACGTTTCATCCTTGTCGAAGAAGATGGATACCCGCATGCGTCATGTGGGGCCTGCGGCACAAAATGAACGTTTGCCGAGGCCCTCGTTTCAGATCCGGGCTTGCGTCCGCTCCCGGCTTCTTTCCGGCCGTCCATTCCAGGCAATTTGCCTGATGGATGGCAAACTCCGCAGGCGTCGGGTTGCCCAAGGAACAGAGAGGACGATCCACATTGTAGTCCCGCCTCCACGCTCCGACTTTACGCTGCGTATCCCCCGGAGACAATCAACATGTCCAGCCGGCCATATCAACAGGAGAATCGGACAATAACCCTCCTCTTGCAAGGGTATAGCCCGTGGACATCTTCGGAGCAACCTTGCGCTTTTTACTCTCCGAAGCATTCGCTCCCGCGCGTGTTGTCGTGAGCCTTGCCCCTATTCCTGGGCGCCGGCCGCTTGGCAACCACAGGGAAGAACGGAGGCGGCGAAAAGGGACGAAACGTCCGTCCGTCGCCTCTGCCGATCCCCGATCCCCAACCGGATTCCTCCAGGCGTTTTTCGGCAAGATGTATGGGTGATGCGCCACCCGGACCTGTGGCCATGGGTTCCGGTTCCAGGCGAAGCGCTTCGGTCTGGATTCCCCGGTCGCCGGGCTCCGTCCGTCCGCTTTCGCCTGGGCGTCATGCGGGGCGGAATGAAGCTCCACGTTGTTCGACCAAAACGGATGGCTGCCCGCCTTCGTCCGGGTGACCAAGGCCCGGCTGCACGATTCCGGGATGGCCGAGATGCTGAAGCGGCCCAAGGGGTCCATCGCCGTATGACCAGGCCCACGGCAACCATTCCCGGTTTCGGACGCTGGAAGCTCCCCGCGTGTCCCTTGTCGCCAGGCGCGGGACCAACGCCCTTCATGCAGAGGTCAGGCGACGTTCTGCCGGGAAAGGCGGGGCGTGACCTCGGGCCGCGCGGTCAACGCCATCGTCCGCGGCAAGGCGTTCCGCCTTCGGCGCAGGGGCGACCGAGACAGGGAAAGCGGAAAGTACCAAGCGGTTGCGAGGATCGAGGCCCTGTGGGTTGATGAGACCGACACCGCACGGCAAGAAGCCGTTGAAGCGTGAGGAAGATCGACGAGAATTCACCCACCCACGAAAAAGGCTTCCGTCAAAACTGACGAAAGCCTTTGATTCCGAAGTGGTGCTCGGGGACAGAATTGAACTGCCGACACGGGGATTTTCAGTCCCCTGCTCTACCGACTGAGCTACCCGAGCAACCCGTCGAGAAGTTGGGGTTTACCCAAATGGCGGGCCGTTTGCAACCCCTTTTTTTCAGACGAGCCCTTTTTCCCGGCGAGGACGGGGCGGTCGCGGTTGCCGGACCGTGCGGGGCGGGCGCGATTTGCGGGCTGCGGTTCGTCCTGCTGCGCGTATCGCCTGGCCGTCGGAGTGCTCGAGCCGGATCGGCGCTAAGTCGGCGCTAAGTCGGCGCTGAGTCGGCGCTGGGTCGGCAATAGGCCGGGGGCGGGCCGGGAGCCTAGGGCTTTTCCGCTTCCTCCGGGTCCGCGCCCATTTCGAGGATGCTGGCCGCGTAGGCTTTGCGCAGGGCGTCCAGGTAGTCCGGGTCCACCGGGCCCTTCCAGGTGGTGATCTCGGTGTACCGCTTGGGGATGACGACCTCGTCCGGGCGGTAGCCCATCTGAAGGCGCAGCCGCCAGCGCATGCGCTGGACCCGCTTGCCGATGTCGCCCACGGACCCGTTCAGGTCGCCGTAGCCCACGGACTCCAACGCCTCGGCCAGGAGCTCCTCCTTGTACACCCCGCGCGAGAACAGGCAGCCGACCATGCAGTTGAGCACGATCCGTTCGCGGCCGTCCGTGAGCAGGAAATTCAGGGCCTTGTCCACGTCCTTGTCGTCGTGCTTCTGGTCGTAGGCGTAGCCGCCGGAATCCAGGTGGGAGTGGCGGAAGCCCAGCCCCTCGGCCACGAAGAAGACCTCGCCCGTGGCGTAGCCGGCCATCTCCTGGCCGAGCACGCAGGCGAAGTCCTCGCCGCCGTAGGTCTTGGCGCACTTCATGGTCCCCTGGGCCAGCAGGCGGTAGAAGTCGTTGTCCGGGCGGCCCAGGTGTTCCACGGCCTGCATGTAGGTCTCGGCGTCGCCCCACTTGAGCGGGACCAGGGTCTGCTCCTCGGTGAGCACGCCCTTTTCCAAAGCCTCGGTGGCCCAGGCCAGGGCCACGCCCGTGGACATGCAGTCCAGGCCCTCCTTCTCGATGACGTCGAGGATGCGCAGGACCTGGGGCGCGTCGGTCACCTCAAGCATGCCGCCGCAGGCGAAGATGGGCTCGTAGTCGTAGCCCACCTGGCGGTAGAGGTACTGATTGTTGGTCTGGAACTGCTCGCGCACGAAGCCCACGTGGATGCAGCCCACCGGGCAGCCCGCGCAGGCCGCGTTGCGCAGCAGGGTGTCGTCCGCGAAGGTCTCGCCCGAGATGTTCTCGGCCTCGGGGCTCGAGGTCTGCTGCAGGTTCTTCCACGGCAGGGACTTGAGCGCGTTGAGCGGGTTGATGTTCACCGCCGTGCCCAGGCCGTGGTACTTGGCCATCATCTCGGTGGTGGTCAGCTGGTCGAAGATGTGCTTGTACAGCTTGGGGTAGACCTTGCCCTCGGGCAGGTCGAAGCCCCGGTCGCCGACCACGCAGATGGCCTTCAGGTTCTTGGCCCCCATGACCGTGCCGCCGCCCAGCCGTCCGAAGTGGCGGAAGGTGTCCACGTTGATGCAGGCGAAGGCCGACAGGTTCTCGCCCGCCGGGCCGATGCGCATGATCGAGCGGCGGCCCGAGCCCGGAAATATCTTGCGCAGCACGCGGCCGGTCTGGATGGCGTCGAAGCCGCGCATGTACTCCACGTCGCGGATGTCCACCAGGCGCGAGCCCACGCAGACCGCGGTCAGCCGCTTGGCCCTGCCGGTGATGACCAGCGCGTCCAGGTCGGCGAAGCGCAGGGACAGGGCGGATTTCCCGCCCGCGTAGCTCTCGGTGTACTGGTTGTGGTAGGGCGAGCGGAAGGCGCAGCAGGTCTTGCTCATGAGCGGGAAATACCCGGTCAGCGGCCCGATGGCGAAGATCAGGGGCTGCTCGGGATCGTCCCAGTCGCGGTCGATGTGGCCGAACTCCTGGAAAAGATACGCGGCCAGCCCGGCTCCGCCCAGGTATTCGCCCCGGCCGGGGAGCTCCTTGAGGCTGGTCTTGCCCGTGGTCAGGTTGACCACCATGACGCGGAAGAAGTCCCTGATCATCGTCCTTCCTCCTCTTCCCTGGCCGGCAGATCGACCATCTCCAGGCAGTCGTGGGGGCAGTAGGCCACGCACTGGCCGCAGTGGATGCAGACGTAGGGGTTGACCTGGTGGTCCAGGAAGATGGCGTCCACCGGGCAGGCCTCGGCGCACCGGCCGCAGCGGATGCACAGGTTGCGCTTCTGGATCACGCCGCCGTCGCGGCGCTGGGACAGGGAGCCCGTGGGACAGGCCTCGGCGCAGGGGGCCGGGTGGCAGGCCAGGCACAGCCGCGCCTCGAAGCCGGTGGACAGGCCGCCCGCCGACGAGATGCGAATGCCCGCCTTGTTCCAGGAAAGGACCTTATGGACCTGCCGGGCGCAGGCCAGCGAGCAGGAATGGCAGCCGATGCATCGTTCCATGCGGGCCGCTCTGAGAGCTTTCATCAAATGCCTCCGGGTCGAAAACGCCGGGTTGGAATCACTCCACGATCTGCAGGATATCCTGCTTGAGCGCCCACAGGATATGATTTTCAATTCGGGTGACATCCATGGGCGCCACGTCGGCAACCTTGCGTATCAGGGTTGCGCTGTCAACCGGGTTGCGGGCGAAAAAGGCCAGCCGCCGGACCACGTCGAGGTCTATGGCGTCCTTCAGCCCCGCGTACAGATTGGGAAAATCACGGTTCCGGTAAAACGCCTCGCCCGTGCGGCCCACGGACAGTTTCACCGTATCGTCAAGGACCCGCGAGGGGTAGTGGCCGAAGATGCGCCCGTACTCCGGGGCCAGGGGGTGGGCCAGGTCGCGCAGGGGGGCGGCCTCGGCCGGTTCCCGCCACAGCTCCTCCCACAGATCCAGATACCGCCCGATGACCACGGGCCAGGAAAATTCCCGGACCACCCGCTCGCGTCCGGCCGCGCCCATGGCCCGGCGCAGCGCGGGCTCGCGGATCAGCCGTCCGAGCGCCCCGGCCAGGGCGGGCACGTCCACGGCCGTGGCCTGGGCCAGGGACAGGTGGTAGTGGTTGTCGAAATTCAGCGGCGCGGTCAGGTCCACCTCCGGGGTGGCCGACGGCCCCATGGTCGGCACCAGGAAGCCGGTCTCGCCGTGGACCACGATGTCCCGGTAACCGTCGTAGTCCGAGGCCACCACGGGCAGTCCGAAGGCCCCGGCCTCCGCCAGGGTGATGCCGAAGGTCTCCTGCGGGTTGTCCGCGATGGACACGAACACGTCCGCCATGCGGAACAGCTCCCGCTTGCGCGCCTCGCCCGGCCGCAGGACCACGCTCATGGGGATGCCCGCGTTGGCCGCCAGGTGGGTCAGGGTGTCCAGGACATGGGTCTCGCGCTCGGCCCAGCCCGCCAGGACCAGCTCCACGGAGCGCGGGTCGAGCCCGTCCCGGATCAGCCGGTGCACGGCCCGGACCAGGGGGACCAGGTCCATCTTCGAATGGTGGGAGATGCGCCCGAAGACCAGGATGCGCACCGGCCCGTCCGTCTCGCCTCCGCCCTTGGCGCCCGGCGCATACGCCCCGGTGTCCACGGCCAGGGGGATGCGCTTGAGGCCAGGTGCGGGGTGGGTGTCCTCGCCCAGGCCGAAGCCCCGGCGCAGCTGCCCGAAGAAGCCCTCCACCGCGATCCGGCCCGCCTCGGAGGTGCAGACGATGGCGTCGCGCCGGGTGGTGCCGGGCCACAGGTGTTGCAGGAATGCCTTGGGATAGCCCGCGTAGCTCAGGGAATGGATCAGCCCGGTGACCGGAAAGATGCGCGCGCTCAAGGCGTTGCGCAGCCGGGCCAGGTACGGCTGGCTGGTGATGCAGTCCGACAGGTGGAAGCAGTGGTAATCCGTGCTCCCGACCATGCCGGGCAACGCCTCGCGGAGCATGAGCCGGACGCGTCCGCCCTCGACCAGCCCCGGCGCGCGCTTCTCCAGGTGCTTTCGCAGCGGGGCCAGGGCGCGCTCGCCGGGCAGGAAGAAATGGTATTCGTCAAAGGGATCGGCCGCGAGCAGCCCGTCCAGGAAGGCCGTGTTGGCCACGGTCCGGCCCAGGACCGGTCCGCCCTCGAAAAAAGGGTCCAGGGTGCCCCAGATGCGTTTTGTTCCGGTCATGCCTAGGTAAAGACCGTTCCGGCCCGGTTTGTCAATGGCCGGGCGTCCGGCCCCTGGGCAGACTTTGCCGACCCGTCCCGCGTCCCGTCCGCGACCGCCTGATTTTTTGCCAGCCATATCAGCCCCCTGTCCGCCGCCGGGCCGTTCCTCACCAGACCGTCACCCGACGTGGCCCCGATTTTGCTCAATCCCGGATGAGGCGGAAGGAACCGCCAATGTTTTGACGTCGTAAAGGAGTACGATGGAGCATGCCTAGACAGTCCATGAAACGCGGCAGACGGCCGGAACTCATGTGGGGCGTCGGCCTCGCCGACTCGGTGGCGCGCCAGATCGAGGAGGGCGTGGGACCCGGTTTCCACGTCCGCAACTTCCCCGAGGACGCACTGCCCGTGGCCCGTGAACTCGAACAGGACGAAAAGCCCTCGGCCGCCTGGATTCCCTGGTCGGTCTGGTCCGGCTTCCCCGAGGCCCGCAGGCAGGAATACCGCAACCAGGACGAGACCCACCGCATCCTCATCCGCGACAACGACGCGGAACTCGAAATGGAAAAGGTCCTGGCCGAAGGGTTCCTGACCGTGGTGGACCTGCCCCTGACCCGGCCCAAGATCCAGGACGTCATGTTCCGCGCCAGGGAGGTCAAGAGCCTCTACTCGGACATCTACCGCATGACCGAGGAGATCATGCTCGAACGCGAACTGCTCGCCCGCAAGACCGACCAGCTCCTGTTCCTCAACAAGCTCCTCGCCTCGGCCACCGAAAGCCTCGACGCCGCCACCATCCTGGCCAACGCCAAGAACTCCCTCGGCCTCATCCTGCCCGTCAGGATGCTCCACGCCGCCTTCTGGAACACCGGCCCCGACGCCGCCGCCGACGTGGAAATCTTCCTCAACGGCAAGATGCCCCCGGCCGTGGAGTCCGCCTGGATCGAACAGATCATGACCTCGGCCAGCTCCATGGGCTCGGGCTCGGTCAACGGCTTCCAGGTCTCCTACACCGACCCCGCGCGCCGCGCCGAATACGCCCAGACACCGGACCAGGGCAAACTCGTGGTCATGCCGCTCACCGCCGGACACCAGACCTTCGGCTGCCTGGCCCTGCTCTGCGAACCCGGCTACCGCCTCGGCAAGGACCAGGTCGAAACCCTGCGCTCCGCCGTCAACCACGTGGGCCTGGCCCTGCGCAACGCCCTGGCCTTCAAGGAGGTCAAACTGCGCGCCGACCGCGACGGCCTGACCCGGCTCTACAACCGCCGCTCCTTCGACGAACGGTTGGTCTACGAGATCAAGCGCCGCGCCCGCTACCACCACGACCTCTCCCTGCTCATGTTCGACCTCGACCATTTCAAGGCCGTCAACGATACCTACGGACACAAGGCCGGTGATCTCGTCCTGCGCAAGATCGGCGATATCCTGACCACCGTGTTCCGGACCACCGACCTGGCCGCGCGCTACGGCGGCGAGGAATTTGTCGTCCTCCTGCCCCACACCAGCGAGGAGGCCGCCTGGAAACTCGCCGAACGCGTGCGCACCGCCATCGAAAACTGCGCCTTCCACTTCGACGGCCGCGACTTCTCCGTCACCGCCTCCATCGGCGTGGCCTCCGTGGAAGGCGGCTCCCTGTCCGCCTCCGACGACGACCTCGTGCTCAAGGCCGACAAGGCCCTCTACCAGGCCAAAAACAACGGCCGCAACATGGTCGTCGTCTCCGGCCAGAAAACCACCAGCGCCCAAAACGCCGTGCAATAACACCACCCCGACCCTTCACCAGAACGCCCCGCCCGGACCACCCGCCCGAGCGGGGCTTTTTCGTGGGCCGGGGAGAGCGGGGGAGGCCTCCGGCGGCCCTACCGGGGGTCGCCTTCGGCGGGACCAGAGAACCCTTTGGAAAGGGTTCTCTGGACTCTCCCAAACTTTTTGTGTGCCTTCGGCGGGGGCGGGGGGGCGCGGGGATGTGTGCGGGAGGGGAGAGAAGAGGAGGGGAGCGGGAGGGGGGAGATCGTTTGCGGGGGGGGGTGGCGGTGCGCGGGGAGACGGTGTCCCGAAGGGTTCGCGCCGGACGGCCACGGGCCTCGGAGGGCCGCCCGGCGCGAACCCTTCGGGACGGTTGCCCAACGCCGCAGGCGGGTGGGCGGAACCCGCTAACGCGGTTTCGCGGCGTTGGTAAAAGGCGGCGGAGCGGTAGGTGTTTTCGCGCTATTCCCAAACCAAAAAAATAAACCCCCGCGATTTCGGGCAGAAAAAACGGCGTGCATTTTCTTGTGAAGAAGCACGCCGTGCTGTCCGTTTTTTCTGCTCGAAATCGCACACCGGCACGGCTGAAGGCGTCCCTTGCCAAGCCTTCCGCCGCCGCACGTATCTGAGCGCAGCGAACATGGGGGTGCAGGGGGCCTTGCTCCCTGCCGGGTCCAGGGCAGCGCCCTGGCCGCCGGAGGCATTCCCCGTGCCGTATTCAGGACCCTGTCAAGTTGATTTTTTATACCTCTCAAGCGTTTTTTTCATACATTCGCCGACATTTCGGGGGTGGCGGAAAAACCGGGCCTATACTCCGGGCAAACATTTTAACCGGAGGATTTGCATCATGGGTGGATCTGAACAATTGCTGGGGACCGTTTTCGGCGGGTTGACCAACCTGTTGGGGGTCGCCGTCGGCGGATCGCAAGACGACGCCTTGAAGGAGGAGCGGGAGGCGCGTGCGCGCGAGGAGGCCCGCAAGGAGACAGAGGAGCGTCGCCGGGACCGGGACAAGGTGCTGGAGGCGCGTGAGGTGGAGGACAAGCGCGGTTCGGAGAGTCTGCTTTCCCAGGGCGCGGCGTCGTTGACGGAGGACCCCGAGGTCTCGGCCAGGGCGTTGAAGACCAAGTTGGGGGAGTAGCATGGACAGAACCGAACTGGCCCGTTCCCTGCTGAAGCGCTTTTCCGGACTGGAGGAGGCCCGCCGTCCGTGGGTGTCTTCGTGGCAGGAGCTTACGGAATACATGTTGCCCCGCAAGAACAGCTTTGCCGGGCCCGGCGGGCACACCCTCGGGCGCGGCCGGGCCGGGGACGAGCGCATCTTCGATTCCACGCCGCTGCATGCGCTGGAGCTTTTGGCCTCGTCGTTGGGCGGACTGCTGACCAATCCTTCGCTGCCGTGGTTCGACATCTCGGTGAAGGACCGGGCCAAGGGCGACGCGGACGAGGTGCGCGCATTCATGCAGGAGGCGCGGGAGCGCATGGTCGCGGTCTTCAACAGCGAGGACACCGGGTTCCAGGCGCACGTGCACGAGTTGTATCTGGACGTGGCCCTGCTGGGCACGGCGGTGATGTACGTGGAGGCGGACCCGACCTCGGTGGTCCGGTTCTCGGCGCGGCCGCTGGGCGAGGTCTTCGTGGCCGAGTCCGCGCGCGGCCAGGTGGACACGGTGTACCGCCGGTACGAGGTCACGGCCCGCCAGGCCATCCAGGAGTGGGGCGCGGCCTGTTCGGACGAGACCCGGCGCAAGGGCGAGGACCGGCCCGAGGAGCCGGTGGAGGTCCTGCACGCGGTCTTTCCGCGCATGGACCGCGACCCGGCGGGATTCGGCTCGGCGCATTTCCCCTTTGCCAGCGTGTACATGGAGGTCAAGAACAGCCACGTGCTGGAGGAGAGCGGCTATCTGGAGATGCCGTACATGGTCCCGCGCTGGGCCAAGGCCGCGGGCGAGACCTACGGCCGGGGGCCGGGGCAGACCGCGTTGTCGGACGTGCGCGTGCTCAACGCCATGGCCCGGACCGCGCTCATGGCGGCGGAGAAGATGTCCGATCCGCCGCTGATGGTCCCGGACGACGGCTTTCTCGGGCCGGTCCGTTCCGGTCCGGGCGGGCTGTCCTATTACCGGGCCGGGTCCACGGACCGCATCGAGGCCTTGCCGGTGAACGTGGACCTGCGCGCGGCCGAGGAGATGATGAACGGCCGCCGGGAGTCCATCGGCCGGATATTCCTGTCCGATCAGCTGGCCCCGGAGGGGCCGGCGGTCACGGCCACGGAGGCGGTCATCCGCCAGGCCGAGAAGATGCGCGTGCTCGGCCCGGTGCTGGGCCGGTTGCAGACCGAGTTCCTCAGCCCGCTGATCCGGCGGGTGTTCCGGGTCATGCTGCGCGGCGGGGCGCTGCCGCCGTTCCCGGAGGGGTTGTCCCCGGACGATCTGGAGGTGCGCTACACCTCGTCCGTGACCCGCGCCCAGAAGCAGTACGAGGCCCAGGGACTGGCCCAGGTCATGGAGTACCTGTCGCCCCTGGTGGGCGGCCGGGACGCCTTCGGGATCATGGACAACTTCGACACGGACCGGGTGGCCCGGCACGTGGCCGAGTTGTTCAACATCCCGTCCGACTACCTCAAGTCCGAGGACCGCGTGGTCGAGGGGCGGACGCAGAAACAGCGGGTCGCGAGCTCGCAGCAGACCGCGTCCACCGTGGCCAACGCGGCGGCCATCGCCAAGACCCTGTCCGAGGCCTACACGGACCGGCCCAGCGCCCTGACCGAGCTGTGGGGGATGCTGACCGGCATGCTCGGGGCCAAGGCCGGGGCGGAGGCCGCGCAGCCCGCTTCCGCGCAAACGGACCCCGCCGCATACGAGGAGGCGCCCCATGCCTGAGACCAGCCCGCTTGAACTGCACCGGGCCTACAGGCGGCTGTTCGACTCCGCCGACGGGCGCGTGGTCATGGCCGATCTGGAGCGGCGCGGCTGCTTCATGCGGCCGACCTATTCCACGGACCGGGGCAGGACCGAATTCAACGAAGGCCGCAGGTCCCTGGTCCTGCACATGAAGCAGATGCTTGAACCCGACAACTTCATCGAAAAGGAGAACAACCGATGATGACCGACAAGAATGAAAAGCAGAAGAATTGGCGGATGACCCTGCCCGAGGAGTGGACCGTGCGCCAGACGGGCGAGGATGGGACCGAGACCGAGATCCCCCTGCGCGACCATCCGGCGCTGGCCAAGTACGCCACCAAGGACGAGGCCGTGAAGGCCCTGGTCCATGCCCAGCGCATGCTCGGCAAGACCCCGGAGGGGTACGTGCGCCTGCCCGGCGACCAGGATTCGCCCGAGGACCAGGCCGCCTTCTACGCCGCCCTGGGCAGACCGGAGAAGCCGGACGGTTACGGCCTGCCGGACATGGACCTGCCCGACGGCTTCGAGCTCCGCGAGGACCTGATCGGCGGCCTGCGCGAGAAGTCCTTCGAGCTGGGGCTGACCCCCCGGCAGGTGGTCGGACTGTACGAGTGGTTCCTGCCCCTGGTCCTGGACACCCACCACGACATGACGGCCAAGGCGGCCCGGCTGCGCGAGACCGAGCTGGATTCCCTGCGCTCGGTGCACCGGGGCGACACCCCGTCGCTGCTCGAT
This sequence comes from Pseudodesulfovibrio mercurii, assembly GCF_000189295.2. Taxonomy (NCBI): domain Bacteria; kingdom Pseudomonadati; phylum Thermodesulfobacteriota; class Desulfovibrionia; order Desulfovibrionales; family Desulfovibrionaceae; genus Pseudodesulfovibrio; species Pseudodesulfovibrio mercurii. The sequence continues at coordinate 2,641,725 of NC_016803.1, forward strand.
TCGGCCCTGCGCGCGGCCGAGGCCGTGGGCGGGCGCGAGCTGCTGGCCGCCCTGGACGACACGGGCGCGGGCAACCGGGCGGCGGTCATCAGCGCCTTCGCCAGGATCGCGCCCCTGGTCCTGGAGAGCGGCCTGCGCGGCTCGGCCCGTGGCTGGGGCGAGGACCTGACCATCGAGCGGCTGCGCGAGATGATGCAGGACCCGCGCTACAAGGACCCGACCCAGCGCGAGGATTCGTTCGTCAAGAAGGTCAACCAGGGCTTCGAGCTGCTCTATCCCGGCGACTACGTGCCCGGCAGCCGCATCTAGGCGGACTGTTGAAAAGGGGCCGTCTGCGTCGTTGCTTCGGATAATCCGCCTCCTCACGTATGAGAAGAATACGCTGCGGGGCGGATTATCCTCGCGCCTAGCATCCACCCCCTTTTGAACAGTCCACAAGACGGTGTGAGGGGCCTCACAACCCCTCTTGTCATACCCTCCTGAAGGGCCGGAGGCGAGAGCCTCCGGCCCGCAATATAAGTAACTGAATATGAACGACTTGTTGAAATCGGATGCATTGACCTGCATCGACACGGACAGGGTCACCGGCCAGCCCCGGCGCAAGTGGATCGAGTACGCCGACGGCGTCGTGGAGCCGGTGCGCAAGGCAGGCAACCTGAACAGGAAATTCCACGGCAACAAGCGGAGCCTGGACTGGTGGACCGTAGACAAGCCCGTGGACTGGAACCCGCTGGACGAGGGCAGGGACGTCTCCCTGAACCACGACTACGGGCGGGAGGCCAAACCGCAGGCAAGGCCGGGCGGGCAAACCGTCCCCGCCAGGCCCGGACATGGTGGCGAGGGTCGCCGGAGCCGGGCCAAACGCCGGGCTCCCCGAGCGGCAAGGCCGAAGAGGCCAATGACGCGGCCGGCACCACCGGAGCCCTCGGCGGCATGGTGCAGTCCAAGGGGCAGCATGGAAGGGGGAAAGTTACCGGGGGTGATGAAGCGATTAAGCAATTTAAGACAGCTTATGAAGCTGCAAAGCCTGAGAATAAGTCACGAGTTAAAGCTGATTTTCAAGAGAAAATCGGTGCATTAAAAGAAGAAGCCAAACAAGCTACGGGAAAAGAGCGGCAAAAACTGCTCAAGCGGGCGCAGCAGTGGCAGGGGGCGTTGAAGATTCTCACCGACGGAAAGATCCGTCCGAGTGCGCCGTTGATCTTGTTCAATGTCCCCCTTTTCGAGCGGTTGTTGGACAACCACTTCACCGATCCGCGCATTCCGGACAAGACGTAAGCTGAACGGGCGGCCTTCGTGCCGCCCCTCGCTTTACGTATTTTCAACGACCAGTTTACCGTCAATCAGAGTGGCTGTGTAGAATTGATCCTTCATGCGGCGCACGTTTTCCGCGTCTTCCAACGCCTTGAGCCAGCCCGCAAAATTGTTCAGGAGGTCCTTCTCCGCGATGCGTTCTTTGACTCGCGGCGAGATGTCGGCCGGGACGGCCGAAATGATGATGTAGGGGGAACGCTCCGCCCATCCGCCGCTCGTTTGGGCTTCGCCGAGCATTCGAGAGGAAAGGAAGGGGCCTTTGCTACGATGTTTGGGGTTACAGGAAAAAGCGATAAAACGGAGTTCCGGGACCCCGGCCCGTTCCAGTGCCGCGTCCAGGTCTCCCCGCTTTATGGGGTAGGTGTATCCCTTGAGCAGCTTGTCGCGGCCCAGAAATTTGTATTCCAAAGCCATGGCGGCTTCCTTTGTCTAGCGAATATATAATATTCGATTGCGAGAGGCAAGGGAAGGCCGGGACGGGAGAGGGGGCAGAGGTCGTGCCGTGCCCGTTTATCCCGGGCCGTTGAGTGAATTGAGGATTCCGATGCAGTTCTTGCGTTTTTTAAACAGAACTTAAGTATTCTTGACATCCTGGCCCGTTGCCGTAGAAAAGGGCGGACAGGCCGGAGCCGTGTCCCGTCAATTCAACCAGTGCCGCACCTATGCTTTTCAATTCACCGGAATTCCTTTTCCTTTTCCTGCCTGCGGCCTGCCTGATCTTCTACTTCGCCCGGCGCGTGTCGCCCACGGCCCAGGTCGTCTCCATCATCGGGCTGTCGCTCTTCTTCTACGGCTACTGGCGCATCGAGTACCTGCCGGTGCTCCTGTTCAGCCTGGCGACCAACGGGCTGTTCGCCTTCCTGATCGGCCGCGCCCGGTCCGACGCCATGCGCAAAACCTGGCTCGTCCTCGGCGTGACCGTGGCCCTGTCCGTGCTCGGGTTCTACAAGTACACCCACTTCCTGATGGAGAACCTGAGCCTCCTGTTCGGGTTCGACTATGCCGGTCGGGCCGGGGAGATACCCATCGGCCTGTCCTTCTACACCTTCACGGCCATCGCCTTCCTGACCGACATCCACACCCGGCGCATCGAGACCTTCACCTGGCCCGAGTACGGGGCGACCATCACCTACTTCCCCCATCTGGTGGCCGGGCCGATTCTCTTCCATCACGACACCATCCCGCAGCTGCGCCTGCCGGGCGGCATCCGCCTGACCCCGGAGCGGGTCATGCTCTTCCTCTTCTTCTTTTCCGTGGGGCTGCTGAAGAAGACCGGGCTGGCCGACAACGTGGCGCACATCTCCGACCCGATCTTCGCCCAGGTGGCGGGCGGCGGCATCCCGAACCCCGGCCAGGCGTGGCGGGCGGCGCTCGGCTATTCCATGCAGCTCTATTTCGACTTTTCGGGCTATTCGGACATGGCCATCGGCCTGGGCTGCCTGCTCGGCATCCGCGTCCCGGCCAACTTCTATTCGCCCTACCGGTCCAGGAACATCGCCGAGTTCTGGCAGCGCTGGCACATCTCGCTCGGCTACTTCCTGCGCACCTACCTGTACATCCCGCTCGGCGGCAACCGCAAAGGGGCCACCCGCACCCTGGTCAACCTGTTCATCGTCTTCTTCCTGTGCGGACTGTGGCACGGCGCGGGCTGGACCTTCGTGGTCTGGGGGGTTATGCACGGCGCGGCCATGGTCGTGCAGCGCATCTTCTCCTCGCGGGTCCGGCTGCCGGACACCCGGCTGGTCGCGGTCTGCTCCATCCTGGTCACGTTCGTGTTCGCGGTCTTCGCCTGGGTGGTCTTCCGGGCCGATTCCTTCCATACGGCCTCGGTCATCATGCGGGCCATGGTCGGGGTGTCCGCGGGCCGGCTCCACAACCTGCCCAACCAGTACGTCGAGCTCTACCTCGGCCTGCTCATGCTCGTGGTCTGGCTCATGCCCAACACCGTGCAGATCATGCGCCGGTTCGACCCGGCCATCCTGCTCGGCAAGCGCAATGAATATCCCTTTGCCCGGCTGGTGCCCGCCGCCCTGCGCGAGGGCCACGGGTTCGCCTATGCCGCCGGGGCGTTTTCCGCCCTGGCCCTGGTCACGGGCGCGGTCTTCATGTTCGTCAACGGACAGGTCCGGTACCTGTATTTCGACTTCTGATGACCAGGCGATTCTTCATAACCTTCGCCCTGGTGGTCCTGGTCTACGGCGGATTCGCGGCGTTCAACTTCTCGCTCGTCCACCTGGCCGGGGAGACGCGCCCGTACGCGGACATCGCCCGCGCCCAGCAGGAGCATCCGGACATCCTCTACGGCCCGCTCTTCAACAACGGGCACGCCGCCTACAAGTATGCGCTCATGGAGGCGCGGCCCCACGAGGTGGTGGTGGCCGGGTCGTCCCGCGCCCTGCAATTCCGGCAGGCCTTCTTCGCCGCGCCCATGGTCAACTGCGGCCGGATCATGTCCAGCGTGCGCACCGCGCTCAACTTCTTCGAGTACATGGAGAAACAGCCGCCCAAGACGATCCTGGTCACGGTCGATTTCTGGTGGTTCCGCGAGCCGCTGAACGAGGTGACCGGGGAGCACGTCTTCACCCTGCCCGATGGCACCGAGCGCAGCCTGGACATGTTCTACATGCCCGCCTGGTACGTGACCCGGGGCAAGATCGGCGTCGCCGGGGTGCTGGACAACGCCCCCCTGTTCCATGCGCGGTCCGGGCTGATCGGCCTGCGGGCCATCAGCCAGGGGGAGGGGTTCGAGGCCGACGGCGCGCACCACGGGCCGCGAGGCACGCAGCGGACCCACGAGGACATGGTCGCCAACGTCAAGACGCGCATCGGGAAGACCGAATTCCGCTACAGCGACCGGCTCCAGACCGGGGCCCTGGACGCCTTCTTCGGCAAGGTGGCGGAGCTGGAGCGCCTGGGCCACACGGTGGTCGTGGTCTTTCCTCCGATCTCCCCGGCCTTCGAGGACGAACTGGCGACCAACAAGGGGTACGGATACGTGGCCAAGACCCTGGAGGACGCCGTTCGGCGCGGGGCCGTGGACATGCAGGACCCGGCCCGGCTCGGCCTGGCCCCGGCCGAGTTCCTGGATTCCCTGCATCCCACCACGCGCGGGGACGCCAGGCTTCTGCTCGAACTGGCCCGCCTGCATCCCGAACTGCGCCGGGTCCTGGACCTGGGCGCGGTGGAGCGGTTCCTGGCTTCGGGCCGGGAACGGCCGTAGGACGCCGGATTCCTTTTCTTTAACTCGCTTATTTTCCGTCCGAAGCGGCGGCCTCGAGGTCGGTCAGCAGGGCGTCGAGGTCCAGCCCGTAGCGGGCGGCCGCGTCGGCCACGGTCTCGAACAGGGCCTTGCAGAGCAGGCATTCGCCCGCCTGTTCGTCGCGGGCGCGGAAGACCGGTTCGGTGGCGCGGTACTGATGGACCACGTCCAGGAGGGTCATGTCCGGGGTGATGCGGCGGGTCACGGCAGCTCCTTCATGGCCCGGGCCAGGGCCTGCGGGATGTGCGGGACCAGCTCGCCGATCTGCGAGGCCGGGGTTGGGCGGGCGGCCTCGCCCGCGTAGCGGTTGGCCTGGGCCGCCACGTGCGCGGCCCTGGGCGCTGACAGTCCGGCCGCCATCAGGGCGCAGGCCATGCCCGTGACCGTGTCGCCCGTGCCGCCCATGGCCTCCATGGCCTCCACGGTGGGGCTTGAGACCTCGGCCAGGACCCCGGTGCGGTCCGCGATGCGGTCCACGCGTCCCTTGACCAGCAGGCAGCGGGCCGCGTTGTCGTTGCGGTAGGCGCGCTCGATGAGCTCGGGCCCCCGGTCCTCGTCCTGGAGGATGAAGCCGCGCGTGTAGAAGGGGTGCGGCGCGGCCTCGTCGGCCAGGAAGGCCAGCTCCCCGGCGTCGGGCGTGAACAGGGCGTATTCCCCGGCGAAGCCGCTCATCTTGGCCGCGTACATGAACCCGGCGTCCGCCACCAGGGCGGGCGGCCCGGCCATGGCCTGGGCGGCCATGAGCACGCGGTTGTGCCAGTCCACGTCGGGCTGGAGGTAGTGGAAGGCCAGGACCGAGCAGGTCCGCGAGGGCAGGACCTCGGTCAGATGGCGGTACAGCTCGCGGCTGCCCCGGCCGAGCCCCTCGTCGCCCACCAGCAGGGCGTGGGGCGGGGGCGCGCCGAGAAAGGCGCAGGCCGCATCGGCCGCGGCCAGCAGGGCAGGGGTGCCCCGGTCCGGGGGCAGGGCGCGGCCGTCCACCATGAGCGCGCCGCGCGCAATCTCCACGGGCGCGTCCAGGACCGGCACGGCCGGGTCCGGGATGGTGCCGACTACGACGAGCATAACCGCACCATCTCCTCGTAGGCCAGCTCCAGGGCGTAGCCGCACAGGGTGTGGCCGATCTCCCTGGGGGCGGGGGCCTCGTCCAGGGTCAGGCCGATGAGCCGGGCCGCGATGTACGGCACGTCCGGGCAGCCGCCGCCGGAGACGTTGACGATGGCCCGGTTCCGCTTGTCCACGGTCAGCTTCATGTTGGCCGCGCGAACCATGAGATAGTCCCCGAAATCCTTGACCTGGAAGAGGTCCACCGGGGCGAGCAGGGGGCCGGTCACGGGCACGCTCTCCATGGGCGGAATCCCGGCCTCGGCCAGGACGCGCAGGATGTCGAGCTTCTCCATGAGCGGAAATTCGACCACCAGGTCGCACCCCCTCTGGATCTCCGGGGGCGGGCCCATGACCCGGATCTCCCGGCCGGACGCCTTGAGGAGCTTCTCGGCCCGGATGACCTCGCTGGTGTGCTCGAACACGAGCAGGCCCCGGTCCGCGCGCACCTGGGCGCGCGGAGCCGAAGCCTTTCTTTTGAACAGGTTGCCAAGGGCCAAGTCTAGCCCCCGAGCAGTTTCAGGCGGTACTCGCCGCCCTCCTCGGTGATGGATTCCACCTTCCAGCCCTTGCCCTGGGCGGCACGGGCCACGTTTTCCTTGGACGCCTCGGTGTCCACCAGGACCTCAAGCTCGCCCGAGCCCATGGCCGCGATCTTGGACAGGGTATCCAGTACCGGCTGGGGGCAGGAAAGGCCCCGCGCGTCGACTAATTCACTCATCATATCCCCCTAGGCTGCTTTCTTGCGCATGGTCAGGCCGATGAACAGGCAGACCGCTAGGCCGATGAACACGGCGGCGATGCCGTGCGGGCCAACGCCCTTGGGCGAGCTGGCCAGGCCGAAGTTGTGGGCGAAACCCGCGCCCACGATCATGCCGAGGACGAACACGGCGGCGTCGCCGTCGCCCTCGCCCGCCATGAACAGCTGCCTGCCGGGGCAGCCGCCGGCCAGGGCGAAGCACAGCCCGGCCAGGACCATGCCCATGAAGTTCCACAGACCCTGGGTGTGGGCCACGGGCTGGCCGTCGAAGCCCATGTGGAACTGGCCGAGGACCAGGTTCATCAGGAAGGCGGCCACCAGCAGGGCGATGACGCCCGAGAGCAGGTGGACCTGCTTGAACAGGATCAGGTCGCGGAAGGCGCCCATGGTGCAGAACCGGCTGCGCTGGGCGATGACGCCCACCACCAGGCCCACGCCGAGGGAGATGAACAGGGGCGCGTGCATGGCGCCGGGGCCCTTGAGGCTGTAGAAGAGCACCCCGGATTTGTCCGCGTCGGCCACCTGCGGGTAGATGAACATGAGCACCAGGAACCCGGCCATGATCAGGGGCATGATCAGCCCCACGGACGAGTAGGTCTTCTGAGCCCGGCCCAGGTTGTACCCCTGGCGGAAGAACAGGGTGCCGATGCCGATGCCGACGATCAGCCCGGCGATGCCGAACAGGGCGTTCAGGTCGCCGCCGGCCAGCCGCAGGATGGCCCGCCACGGGCAGCCCAGGAAGACCAGGGCCCCGATCATGGCGAACACGCCGAGCACGAAGCGGACGATGGGCGCGGACCCGGCCCTGGGCCGGAAGTCGCTGCCCATGAAGGCCGCGCCCAGGGCGCCGAGCACGAAGCCGATGATCTCCGGGCGCATGTACTGGACCACGCCCGCCCGATGCAGCCCCACGGAACCGGCGATGTCGCGCTCGAAACAGGCCACGCAGATGCCCATGTTCCCGGGGTTGCCCAGGTACTGCAACAGGGCCGCCAGGCAGCCGATGACGAGCCCGACGGAAATGATGCCTTTCCGTGAGGCGAAAAAGTTGGTCATACCTCCTCCTTGTGTAAAAAGAACCAAACTTCCCCCAATTCTGGTACGAAACATAGAGGAATCCAGCAGGTTGAACCAATCTTTTTCTATATTTGGTATAGGCTTGATCTATAGATATTCTCAATGTGAGGGGGGCAATCCCCGGCCGCCGGTGGGAGTGGGCGCGATGTGCGCGGAACGGTGGGCGAGCGGGGGCGGGGGAGTGCTGCGGAGGGGCCCGGCGCGGTCGCATCGGGCCCGACCGGAGCGTCGGCCCGAGCGTCGGCCCGAGCGTCGGCCGGATGCGTGCGCGGCCGGCTAGTTCTCGATGTCGGACAGGGTCTGGCGGAAGGTCTCGATCTGCGGGCCGCCCAGGGACACGGCCTTTTGCGCGGCCTGCAGGGCCTCGTCGCGGCGGCCGAGCTCGTCCAGGACAAAGGCCAGGTTGTTGAAGGCGATGCCGCTGTCCGGCTTGACCTCGGTGGCCCGGCGGAAAGCCTTGGCCGCGCCCTCGGCATTGCCCAGGGAGTAGCGGGCGTTGCCCAGGCCGATCCAGGCGTCGTGGCTCCGCGGCCAGCGGGCGGCGGCCGCGGCGTAGGCCTCCTCGGCGGCGGCCCACTGCCTGGCCCGCTCCAGGCCCACGGCCCCGTTCAGCCATTCCGTCTCCTTCGCCGTGACGGGCAGGCGCGACGGCGGCAGCACGAGCAGTCCCCAGAAGTCCGGGCCCCAGGTGTTCTCGAAGACCCGCCAGGGGGTGCGCCGGTTCCGGGTCAGGCCCGAGTTGAGCAGGATCTCGTCGGCGTCGCGGTCCAGGCCCACGACCACGGCGTAGTGCCACACCGGGTACCAGGACAGCCCCAGGTTCTGGAGGACCACCACCGGATTGCCCCCGGCGATCTCGGCTGACAGCCGGTCCGCGCCGTGGATGACGTAGGCCATGCGCCCGTTACGGCGGGCGGCGGTGATCATGTCGGGCTGGATGCTGCCCTTTTGCGACGGGGTGTAGACCTGCGCGGTCAGGTCGTCGGGCGTGACCGGCAGTCCGCTCCAGGTCATGGCCATGGCCAGGGCGGCCGGGCCGCACTGGTAGTCCTCCTGGGGATAGAAGGGCACGTCGAGCACGCGGGTCAGGGGAGCGCCCGTGGGCGAGGGCGGCATGACGCCGCCGTAGAGGGAGCAGCCGGTGGTCAGGAAGAGCAACAAGAGACAGGCGACGGCCATGCGGCCGCCGCCTGAAGGGATGTGCGACATTTCGCTTCCGTTACTTGGCCTTCTTCACGAACGGGAAGACGTCCGTGGCTCCGGCCATGTCCGTGATGAGCAGGACGATGAAGACGAAGAGCGCGGCACCGATGATGATGCCGAAGAAGCTGCCGCCCGCGGGCATGTCGGCCACGTGGTCGGCGATCTGGTTGATCTCCGAGTCGGACAGGGCGCTGACGCGCTGTTCCACCTCGGACACGGACAGCCCCTTGCTCTCCAGGACCTGACGCACGTCGTCGCGCTGGAGCTGAGCCAGGACCATGGCGCGGTTCTGCGCGTTGTGGCTGGCGGCCAGGGCGGCCTCTGTGGACACCAGACCCGCGCGAGCCACGGAGACGTTCAGGGTCAGCAGGGACAACACAACGAAAAGACAGACGAATTTGCTGAACTTATTGTACATGCGGGTTTACCCTCCTCGTTGACCGTATCAGCAACTTGCATGGTTATACCCAAGGGTGATGCAATTGGCAAATGAAGGTTTTGTTGAAATTGGCCCCGCCCGACGGCTCGCGCCCCTTGACACCGCCCTGTCCCGTCCTGCAAGGAACGCCCATGCACAACCTTATCGAGCTGAACAAGACCGACCTCGAAGCCTTCGTGGCCGAGGACCTCAAGGAACCCCGCTACCGGGCCGAACAGATCTGGCAGTGGCTGTGGCAGAAGCGCGTGCGCGACGTGGAGGCCATGACCAACCTGTCCCGGCCCCTGCGCGAAAAGCTGGCCGGGATGGCGAACATCGTCTGGCCGGAGATCGCCCGGGTGGCCGAGAGCCGGGACGGGACCATCAAGTTCCTGCTGAAGCTGGTCGACGGCAAGCTCATCGAGACCGTGCTCATCCCCATGCAGGACCGCTACTCCCAGTGCCTGTCCACCCAGGTGGGCTGCGCCATGGCCTGCACCTTCTGCAACACCGGCAAGCTCGGCTTCGAGCGCAACCTGACCTACGGCGAGATCATGGGCCAGATCCTGGTGGGCCGCCAATACCTGGCCGACCGGAACATGAACGAGCTCAAGAACCTCGTGTTCATGGGCATGGGCGAGCCGCTGCTCAACCTGGAGACCCTTGTCAGGGTCCTGACCGACCTGCCGTGCGAGCGCGGCCTGTCCCTGTCCTGGCGGCGGTCCATGGTCTCCACGGTGGGCTTCCCGGACAAGCTCAAGATCCTGGGCGACCTGGAAATCGCCCTGCCCGCCATCTCCCTGCACGCCCCCACCCAGGAGCTGCGCGCGCGGATCATGCCCAAGGCCGCCAGGGTCCACCTGGACGACCTCATGGCCGCCCTCAGCGCCTACCCCATGCGTCCGCGCGAGCGGATCACCTTCGAATACCTGCTCCTCAAGGACGTCAACGACTCCATGGAGCACGCGGACCAGCTGGCCAAACTCATCGACCGCAGGAAGGGCAAGATCAACCTCATCGCGTACAACGCCACCGAGGGCATGCCCTACGGCGCGCCGGACCGCGACCGGGTCGAGGCCTTCGAAAAGCGGCTCTGGGACCACGGCCTGACCGCCTTCATCCGCCGCTCCATGGGCGCGGACATCAAGGCGGCCTGCGGCCAGCTCAAGGCCGACAGCGTCGGAGAGAATCGGGACTAGCGGTCCAGGCCGTGCTTGCGGCGCAGGGACTGCACCAGCTCGCGCCGGGTCCGCATGAACTCGTCGAACTCCCGCATGACCAGCGGAAACTTGATGGTGGACAGCCGGTAGAAGCCCGAGGCGTGCGGCAGATCGGGATCATAGACCAGCTTGTCCTCGAGCCCCATGGCCGCGAGCAGGTGGCGGGCCACCTCCACATTGGCGTAGACCCCGTCCACCCGGCCCATGAGCCCCTTGCCCAGCAGTCCTGAGATGGACAGGTTCTCGGACAGCCTGATGGATTTCGGGTCGATGGGCGGTTCGAGCAGCCACGGCTTGAAACCGGCCAGGATGCCCAGGGTGTGGATGGCCCCCATGCCCTTGCCCAGGTCCCCGGGCCGGACCAGGATGCCGTCCGTGTAGGTGCAGACCGGCTCGGAATAGCGGACGTTCAGCCCCTTGCGCCGGGACCGGTGCCATGACTCGGAGTCCGGGAACTTCAGGTCCAGGGTGCGGGTCTCCAGGAACTCCTGGTAGAGCCGCTTCACGGGCAGGGCCACGTAGATCATGACGTAGCCGTACTCGATGGCGAAGGAATCCAGCAGATCCCTGGCGAACCCCTCGTAGTCCCCGTTGCGGAAGGAGCCGTAGGGCGGATAGTCGATGCTTTCCACGCCCACGGTCAGCCGGATGGGCTCGGCCGGGGCCGGTGTGGGCCGCAGCAGCGCGACGCAGGCCAGGCAGAGCAGCCCCAGCAGCAGACACCGGGCCAGCGGGCGGCGGCGCGCGGCGGCGTGACTGAAGACGGGACAACGGCGGGGATGTTCGGATTGCTGGGGCATGGTCGTCGGTGATTCCTCGGATCGGGCCTCGGGGCCTCGGCACGGGGATAGCGCATATTCCCGAATCCGACAATGGTCGCCTTGAGGGCGGTCCGGGCCGGGCGCCCGCCGGATCGGCGGCCGGGAAGGCCCGAGATCCGGGGGTTGCCATCCCTCAACTACATATGTATGGGTAGCGCCAGCCGCAGAAACACTGCGGACATCATATATCAGGAGTGCAGCATGGCAGCCACCGTGGACGAGATCACCATCAACTATTCCGAAGACAACCAGCTCATCGTCAAGGAGCTGGACAAGGTCGTGCTTTCCAAGGGCGCCTGGACCACCATCGTGTTCCGCTACCAGGAACTCAACCGCGCCAAGGGCGAATACGGCCCGGACAAGTACACCATCCGCCGCTACCAGAAGGTGGACGGCACCTACCGCCCCAAGTCCAAGTTCAACATCTCCTCCCAGGCCCAGGCCAAGAAGATCGTGGACGCCCTGGGCGCCTGGATCGACTAGGCGGCCGGACCGTCCCATGTTTCTGGGCGCGCACATGTCCATCGCCGGGGGCCTGCACATGGCCTTCGAGCGGATCATGCGGGTGGACGGCACGGCCCTACAGATATTCACCCGCAACCAGCGGCAGTGGAAGGTCCCGCCCCTGACCGAGTACGACGCGGAGCTGTTCGCCACGGCCTGGGCCCAGTGGGGCGACTACCCGGTGGCGGCCCACGACTCCTACCTGATCAACCTCGCCTCGGACCAGGACGACCTGCTCAAGCGCTCCACCCTGGCCTTCGCCGAGGAACTCCGGCGCATCGAAACCCTGGCCATCCCCTTTCTCGTGACCCACCCCGGCTCCCACCTGGGCGCGGGCGTGGAGGCGGGCATCGAGCGCTACGCGGCCAACCTGGACCGGGCCATCGAACACTCCCGCACCGAGCGGGGCCTGATCCTCCTCGAAACCACGGCGGGCCAGGGCACCAACCTCGGCTCCACCTTCGAGGAGCTGGCGGCCATCATCGCCGCCTCGGCCCACCCGGACCGCCTCGGGGTCTGCTTCGACACCTGCCACGCCTTTGCCGCCGGATACGACATCCGCACCCCGGAAACCTACGCCGCCACCTTCGCCGCCTTCGACCGGGTCCTCGGCCTCTCCCGCCTGAAGTTCTTCCACGTGAACGACTCCAAGAACGAACTCGGCTCGCACAAGGACCGCCACGAACACATCGGCCAGGGGACCATCGGCGTGGAAGGGTTCCGCAACCTCATGCGCGACCCGCGCTTCAAGGACGTCCCCAAGACCCTGGAGACCCCCAAGAAGGAGGACCTCCAGGACGACGTGCGCAACCTGACCCTCTTGCGCGAACTGGCGAAATAGTCTTTCATATCCCGACCACCCGAACCCGAACAACATACCCATCCCCGCCCACCTTGCGCGAAGCGCACCCAAAAAGTTCAGGAAAGGAAGGGGATGGGGGTCCGGGGGAAGGGGAAGGAAACCCTTTGAAAAGGGCTTTCCTTCCCCTTCCCCCGGCCGCCGGAGGCCCCCTTGAAACTGGACGCCATCATCTTCGACTTCGACGGCACCCTGGCCGACGTGCCCCTGGATTTCGACTTCATGAAGACCAAGATCGCCGCCCTCGGCGAGGTCTTCCTGGGCGAACGCCCGGTGCCGGACGGCACGCCCGCCCTGGAATGGCTGGACAAGCTGTCCGCCCTGGTCATGGAACGCGACCGGGCCGAGGGCATGGAGTTCCTGTCGCGCGGCAGGCTGGTCATCGCGGCCATGGAACTGGACGCGGCCCGCGACGGCTGCCTGTACGAGTTCACCCGGCCCGTGCTCGACGACCTCAAGGCGCGCGGCGTGGCCCCCGGCGTCATCTCGCGCAACATCTCGGCCGCCATTAAGAAGGTCTTCCCGGACATCGAGGACCACCTCCGGGTCTTCCTGCCCCGCGAGATCGCCCCCCGGCTCAAGCCGGACCCCGCCCACCTGCTCCAGGCCCTGGACGTCCTCGGCGTGCCCCCCGAGCGCGCCCTCATGGTCGGCGACCACCCCATGGACGTGGAGACCGGCAAGCGCGCCGGAGCCCTGTCCGCGGGCGTGACCACCGGGCGCATCGACGCCCACGGCTTCGCCCCCCACCGCCCGGACTTCATCGCCACCGACGTGGCCGCGCTCATGGCCGAACTCAAGGACTCCGGGCTGATCTGACCGATCCACATCCGCACTTCCAAAACCCCGCGCCCCCGTGGTAGAGTCGCCTCGTTGAACCTGCAACAAAGGATGTCTCTCCATGGCTTCAAAGGTCTATTTCTGGAATCTGCGGGCCTCGTCCAAGGCCCCGTTCGGCAAGAGGATGCGCAGCCTGCTCAAGGCCGCCAAGGCTGATACACTCATCGGCGAAGGCGACCTGGCCGCCGTCAAGCTGCACTTCGGCGAAGAGGGCGTGACCGGCTTCCTCCGCCCCCTGTGGGTCAAGCCCATCCTCGACTTCATCGCCAAGGCCGGGGGCAAACCGTTCCTGACCGACGCCTCCACCCTGTACGTGGGCCAGCGCGGCGAGGCCGTGTCCCACTCCCTGTGCGCCGCCCGCCACGGCTGGGATCCGCTTGTGCTCGGCGCGCCCGTGGTCATCGCCGACGGCCTGCGCGGCGAATTCGAGACCGCCGTGCCCGTGGGCGGCAAGCACCTCGAAGAGGTCTACATCGCCGGGGCCATCGCCGAGGCCGACTTCCTGGTCTCGGTCAACCATTTCAAGGGCCACGAACTGGCCGGATACGGCGGCGCGCTCAAGAACCTCGGCATGGGCGCGGCCTCCAAGAAAGGCAAGATGCAACAGCATTTCTCCACCGGCCCGATCATCAACCCGGACAACTGCCAGGCCTGCGAAGCCTGCCTGCGCGCCTGCAAGACCGGCGCCCTCTACATCGACGAGACCACCGGCAAGATCGCCCTCAACCCGGAAAAATGCGTGGGCTGCGGCGGCTGCTTCGTGGCCTGCCGACACGGCGGCCTCCAGGTCAACTGGGCGGTCGGCGTCCAGGACTTCCTCGAACGCATGATGGAATACGCCAAGGGCGTCCTGGCCACCAAGACCAAACCCTCCCTGCACGTCAACTTCGTCATGGACGTGGTCCCTGACTGCGACTGCGTGGGCTTCACCGACGCCCCCATCTGCCCGGACATCGGCGTGCTCGTCAGCCTCGACCCCGTGGCCGTGGACCAGGCCTCCATGGACCTCGTAAGCCAGGCCCAGCCCCTCTACCCGAGCCAGCTCCCCTTCGGCGTCACCCCCGGCCAGAACAAGTTCCTCGCCATCCACCAACACGTCCCCCAGGACTTCGGCCTCGACTACGCCGAACAGATCGGCCTCGGCACCCGAGAATACGAACTCGTCAACATGTAAACCAACCGGGCCGACGCGGAAACGCGTCGGCCCGGCTTTTTGGAATGCCTCCGGCGGCCCTCCCTCCGGAGGGCCGCAATGGGGGGAGAATAGTCCCCACTAAGGGGGGAAGACCATCCGTTACCGAGATGAAGTCGTCAGCGGCGACTACGCCCCTTTCGCAACGGTCAGTCCCAACTCCGCCAGCTTGGCGGGAGTGGGGATTCCGGTGCGATCCCAACCCCTGACATCATAATATTCGTCCAGCATCATATCGAGTTCTTCCCGGCTGATGCATTGTCCCTTGGACCCACCGTGGGCCAGGGGCTCGGAGATGAGCCGGTCGGGGAGATTGTCGTCAGCACGGGTAAATCCCTGCCGGATGTTGAAGAGACGGGCAAGGTTGTTCACCCGTTCTCCGGCCTTCTGCACCTCTTCGGGCGTATAGACCAAACCCGTGACCGCTTCCATGAGGTCCGCGGTATTTTGCAAGGCGATGTCCGGCAGAGCCATGTCCAGCAGGAAGCCGCACATGGTGGGCAGGTCGGTGGTTGCGGTCCGCACGTCCTGGTTCCAGACGGTCAGCTCGCCCTTGCCTTCGCTGGCAAAGCGGTCCACGGCCTTGGGTACCGGAATGCCGAAGAGCTCCTGGAAGGCGTAGCCGCGGCAGTGGTCCGCCCCGGTGAAGGAGGTGGCGTAATTCAGGCCGTGGGCCTTGGCGCCGCGAACGTCGTAGGCAGGGAGTTCGAGGCCCTTGACGTGCATGGCGTACTTGCCGGAGTCCTTGCCAATGAGCTTGCCCGCAATGCGGCTGCCGTCGGCCAGCACCTTGCCGAACCCCTGGCGGTAGGACATCAGGTGCAGCAGCTCCAGCACTGTCTCCTCGTTGCCGAAGGTCAGGTCCAGGCCGCCGGTGTCCTCAAGGGTGATGATCCCCTTCTGGAACAGCTCCATGGCGAACCCGATGGTGACGCCCGAAGACATGGTGTCGATGCCCAGCTCGTCGCACAACCGGTCGGCGGCGATGACGAAGTCCGCGCTGTGGATGCCCACCGTGCTGCCCAGGGAGTACATGGTCTCGAACTCCGGGCCTTCGGACAGGGTCCCGGCGTGCTTGCCGTCGGTAACCACGCGGACCTGGCTGCAGCCTACCGGACAGCCGTAGCACGGCTGGGACCCGCGGGTCCGTTTGCCGAATGCCTCGGCGCCCAGGTCGTCGGCCAGGGAGACCTCGCCGGTGGTCATGTAGTTGTTGGCCGGGAAGATGCCGAGGGCGCTGGTGGCGTCCACGACCATGGATGTGCCCACCTTGGAGAACTGCGGGTAGAGATGTTCGCTCCGCTTCATGGCCTGGGTCATTCGCGACCGCGCCGCCTTGAACTTTTCCTCGTCCGCGACCTGGACCTTGCCGGTGCCGCGGATGGCGATGGCCTTGAGGTTCTTGGACCCCATGACCGCGCCCATGCCCTTGCGGCCCGCGGCGCGCAGTTCGTTGATGATGCAGGCCATACGGGAGAGGTTCTCCCCGGCGGGGCCGATGCAGGCCACGCGGACGTTGTTGTCGTGGAGCTGGTTGCGGATGGTGGTCTGGCAGTCCGAGGTGCTCATGCCCCACAACTGTCCGGCCTTGCGGAACTTCACGCTGTCGTTGTCGATCCACAGATAGACGGGCTCTTCCGAGCGACCCTCGATGATCAGGACATCATAACCGGCGAACTTCAGCTCCACCGGGAAATGGCCGCCGGTAAGCGACAGGGCCATGGCCCCGGTCAAGGGCGAAAGCGCACCCACGGCCATGCGGCTGGCACACGGCACCTTGGTGCCGGAAAAAGGTCCCGAGGCGAGGACGAGCACATTGTCCGGGCCCAGGGGGTCGGTCCCGGCCTTGACGCTGTCGTACACGATCTTGGTTGTAAATCCGGCACCACCGATGTATTCGCGGGCCAGATCCTGCGGCAGCGGTTCCACCGTCGACGTCTGCTCGGTCAGATTGATCCGCAAAATTCTGCCAGTATATCCACCATTAAACATTTCCATTCTCCTTGGTTGAAATGTTTAAGCACCCAAAAAAGCACTCGATATGTTACCCGCCACAGACGGGCGAAAAAATAAGCAGTTCGTCTCCCTCCCCCATGACGGTCTCCATGCCGTTGAGAAAACGGACGGTCTGGCCGTTGACCATGAGGAGGTAGTTTTCCTTCAGACAGCCAGGGCTGTCGTACATTTCATCGGCAAGCGGCTTGCCGAACCGATCCAGCAGGATGGCCATGACGTCGCGCACCGTGCTGTGGTCCGGCACGTCCAGGTCGAAACTCCGGGCACCGAGCACGGCCTTGACCGTGGCAAAGGAGGCTATGACGATACGCATGGACATGCCTCCTTCCCGCATCGTTGCATGGCGTCGCGGACCAGTTCGTCCGCTACGGCCAGCACATACGCGATCTCCTCGGGCGTGGCGTCGTCCAGGTGGATGCCGCAGCTCACCGCCACGGTTCCTCCCCAGACCCCGGCCAGGCAACGGGCCGTATCCACGGCCAGCTCCCTTTCTTGATGACCGGGGAGCG
Organism: Pseudodesulfovibrio mercurii; assembly: GCF_000189295.2. Classification (NCBI taxonomy): domain Bacteria; kingdom Pseudomonadati; phylum Thermodesulfobacteriota; class Desulfovibrionia; order Desulfovibrionales; family Desulfovibrionaceae; genus Pseudodesulfovibrio; species Pseudodesulfovibrio mercurii. The sequence goes on from NC_016803.1 coordinate 2,658,821, forward strand.
GCAGCACCGATACGCGGATATCGGCACTGCCCAACCCGCCGGGGACAGCCAGAGCCACAGCTCCGATATGCGACCGGTCACCGCCGTGCAGGGCCACGCAATAATCGTTGCCCATACGCACGATGGTCATGCGCAGCAAAAACCGTCCGTTGCCCCGCTCCAGTGAAATCATGCCGCCTCCTCGCCGTCCGGGACGGTGGCCTGGCCGTTCCACCGCTTCAACCCGCTGTATTCGATGCCGAACTCGTTAAGGATCTTGCCCACCATGTGGCCAGTCATGTCCGCAACCGTGCAGGGGTGGGTGTAGTAGGTGAGCATGGGGGGCATGATGACGGCCCCGACCTCGGCCAGGATCGACAGATTGCGCAGGTGAATCCGGCTCAGCGGCGTCTCCCGTGCGACCACCACGAGCTTGCGTCGTTCCTTGAGCGTGACGTCGGCGGCCCGCAGCAGCAGGTTGTCCGAATACCCGCAGGCGACTCCGGCCGCGGTCTTCATGCTGCACGGCACGATGACCATGCCCTCGGTGCGGAAGGTGCCGCTGGCGATGGCCGCACCGATGTCCTCGCGGTCGTATGCCGTCGCGGCAAGCGCCGTGACTCCCGCCTCCGGAAATCCGGTTTCGTGCAGGAGGGTCCGGGCACCGCTCCGGCTCACCACCAGGTGGGCTTCCCAGTCCGGCAGGCTGCCCAACGCCCGCAACAGCCCCACGGCCAGCGCCGCGCCGCTGGCCCCGCTGACGCCGACCACCAATCGTTTCTTCGCATCCATTGGCCTTGGTCTCCCTGACTACAGGTACGGGGTCGGATCTATTTCCAGGAACTGCGCCCGGCGGAAATGGTCCCTCATGGCCACGGGCACCGTGCAGTCGAAGAGCGTCTTGCAGGATATCCCTTCGGCGATGATGGACGGGCTCATGTCGGGTCGCTGGGACGGGTCCAGGGGATGGCAGCGCACGCCGGGGATGGTGACGATGTCCACATCCCCCTGCATGCGGGTGGTCATGGCCCAGAGCACGTCGTTGGAGTCGAAGGGGTCCACGTCCTCGTCCACCAGGATGATGTTCTTCAGTTCCGGGAATGCGGCGAAGGCGACCAGCGCGGCCTGGCGCTGGCGTCCCTCGTCCGACGGCCCCAATTTTTTGAACTGCAGGACGGCGGTGAGCTTGCCCCCGCCGCAGGAGTGGGCATAGACGTTTTGCAGACGTCCGGGCATGGCCCGCTCCACCATCTGGATGATGCTCGCCTCGGTGGGAATGCCCGCCAGGCTGACGTGCTCCTCCGAAGGGCCGATGGTGGTCTGCATAATGGGCCGCACCCGATGGGTGACGGCCTTGACCTTGAAGACGGGAACGGCCGGGTTGGCCGGGCCATTGTAACCGGGGAACTCGGGCATGGCGTGCCCGGTGAGGGTGTGCTGGTCCTCCTGCACCCGCTTGCCGGGCAAGAGCTCGCCCTCGATGACGATTTCGGCATGGGCGATGGCCTTGGTCGACACGCTGACCGCGGGACAGAGCTCCACGGCCCGGCCGCGCAGGCCGCCCGCGATGCGCAGTTCGTTGAACCCCAGGGGCGTTGTCGGCGGCTCGAAACAGGAAGCCAGGTACACGGCGGGGTCCAGGCCGATGTTGACCGTGATGGGCAGGGCCTCGCCCCGCGCCTCGGCCTTTTGCCGGAAATGATCGATGTGCCGCCCCGGCACGAAATACATGGATATCTCGTCCGCGGACTGCAGGCATTGGCGGTGGATGGTCACGTCCTGGTCCCCGTTTTCCGGGTCCTCGGCGTAGACCAGGCCCATGGTGATGTACGGCCCGGCGTCGTCCGGGGTGTTCGTGGGCGCGGGAAGCAGGGTGCGGATGTCGAACCCGGGGTCCGTGGCCCGGTGTACGACCTCCTGACAGGGGCCGCTCTCGACCGGCACCGGGTCGATAGGATGCCGCAGCGCCTCGTTCATGCGGAAGCCGAGCCGGTCGGGCGGCGTCCCCAGCAGACACCCGACGCGTTCGCGGCTGCCCACGATGCCGATGGCCACCCGGGAGTCGGGAAAGCCCTTGATGTTGTTGAACACCATGGCCGGGCCGGTCTTGGTGGGCCGCATGACGGTGCCGCCCCCGCCGATATACCGGTACACTCCTGCAAGCGCGGCCTCCGGAGACACCTCCACATCGGTTTCGTGATACTGCCCTTCCAGGGTTTTCAGGAAGGCGAGTGCCGACCGCAGGTCCGTTATCTCTTCGCAACGCATTATTTCTTGCACTCCTTTACTGCTTCATTCCGAGGCTTCAATCTACGGACTAAATAACGCTTGGGTAAAATACCATTTGTCGTATAGGCTCATATCGAAACGATATAGGGTGGCTTCCCCTCCGGCAGGCCCGGCGCGATCCCGAATTTTCACTGGCGGTATGAAAGGAATGAATTTTACTAAGTTGTTATATTTCAAAACGATTGTTGAACAAGGACAGATCAGCCGCGCGGCCCGGGTCCTGCACATGTCCCAACCCCCGCTCAGCCAGCGTCTCAAGGAATTGGAAGATGAGCTGGGGGTGACGCTCATCGAACGCGCCGGCACCAACTGGGCCGTCACCAGCGAGGGCAAGGCCCTGTATCAGCGGGCCCTGGACATCCTCGACCTGGTGAATGGCATCCCCGATGAAATCCAGGCTTCCCGGCTCGGGGTCGAAGGGCTGGTCACCCTCGGTTGCACCACCCTTTCCCTGTCGCTGCTGGCCCAGTTCATCCCGGCCATGAACCGGCTGCACCCCAGGATCGCCATCCGCCTGCTGGTGGACGACAGCACGGTGTTGAAACACAAGCTTGCGGAGCACGCCATCGACTTTTGCGTGACCATCACGCCGTTTACGGAGACGGGGCTGCACATCATCCCCCTGCAACCGACCGAGTCGGTCCTCGTGGTGCCGCCATCCCTGGCCACGCCGTCCTTCACCCGGGCTGCGGCGTCCGGTGTGGAGTTGGACATTAGGGAATTGCACGAAAAGCCGTTGGTGATATTCCGCCGGTTCGACGGCGGGGGCACGTACATGAAGACCATGGACATCCTGCACGAATACAAGGTGAAGCCGAAAATCATTCTGGACAGCCCGGACGGTCGCATCCTGCTCGACATGCTGGAACAGGGACTGGAAGCCATGGCCCTGGTGCCGGGTAGTGAAATTCCCGAACGACTCAAGGATACGTTCGTCTTCTGCCGCCTTCCCGACTCCTTTCCGAAAATCATGCCCTGTCTGGCCGTGGTCAAGAACCGGTACCTGCCGCGGGCATCAAGGACCGTCTGGAAGGAGTTGTGCGCCTTCACCCATCGTCCGGACGTTGTTCCCGGAGCCGAGACGCCAGGGGAGTGCACGCTCTTCCCCTCCGATACGAACGTGCCCGCATCCGATCCATAAGGACGCGGACGCGGGCATTTTAGGGGGTGAAGGCGAAACGTCAAACTCAGCGGCGGATCGGCCAGAATTCGAAATACTCCGTCATGGCGACAATGACCGGGAAGGTGATGGACAGCAACGCATTGGCCAGCCAGAGTTCCAGGTCGTAGGTGGGCGAGCCCGACGGGAGGGGAACCCCCGCGAGGAACGGAGCCACCGCCGCATAGACGTAATACATGACAAAGGCATAGACCGCCGACAACAAGGCGAGTGACAGGCCGCGCCGGGGCTGCCCCATTGAGGCGAACAGGCGGTGCTGCATCAGGCTGTCGGCCAGGAACACTCCGAAGATGAAACAGACGGGAATCTTGACCAGATAGACCACGGTGTCCATTCCGAATCCCTTGACGAACAGGTTCCAGCAGGCCAGGCCCAGGCACAGGACGATCAGGGTGGCGACGATCTTGACCACGCCCTCGCTCCGCTTGCCGATGAGCTTGGTGACCAGGGTCATCTCCGACAGGGCCAGGACGAGAATCGCGCAGCTTAAGGTCACGAAGAACGAGATGGCGGACCAGGCGTTCACAAGCCCCTTGGGGTCAAGCGTCTCCACATACACGGGCGCACCGGCCAGGAAGGAGAAATCGAACAGCCACCGGAACAGCGCATAGGCGATGACGTAACAGGCCACCAGGGTGCCTGCCCCCAGCAACAACGGATTTTTCAGGAACAGCTTCAGCGGCCACCCCTGCATGAGCGGCACCATCCAGAAGGTCACAACAATGCTCAGGATGGAATACTGAATGAGCATCGGCGTAGGCGGTCCTACGCTCTTGCCGACCAGGACAAAGGTGGAATAGGCGACAATGGCCGTCCCCACGACGGTGATCAGCGTCAGCACCAGTCCCTTGGTCGGCTGCGGCAGCGAAACAATGAACGGGGGATAGCTGCAGCGCCACAGCATGGCCACCACTAACTGGACAGGTACGGCGCACATGAAGACAAATGATCCCCATGTGGAAAGAAATTCATTGCCGAATACATACAGTATCCCAAACGCAATGCACAATATAATGGCAAAGTCTGCAATACCCTGCGTAAACAGTTTTAGCGTAACATTATCTGAAATAGCTTGTTCCGCAACAACAACTCCCTGTACTTCCTGTGAATCGGACACGACTTACCCTCTCTCATGTATACTGTGAATAGACACATTTCCAGATTCACAAGCATAGACCAGAATTGCGCAATAAATGAAAATATCATTTGCAAAATAAATTCATATCAAACGGATATACGGGGCTGAGAGAAGGCTGAAATGGGTCCAGTTTGTGGACCCACTGGGCTGCCGCCCCGACGCGAACACTTCGGGGCACCGCCTGCCCGCCACCCGCCAATCCCTCCGCGAACAATCCCCGTCCTCTTGCGTCCGCACCTTCGCCGCAGGCGACACAAAAAGTTTGGGAGATGCTTAAGAACCTTTTTGAAAGGTTCTTAAGCCGTCGGAGGCCCCGGCCCGGCGAGGGCCCACCGGAGGCCTTCCCCGCCCCTGTCAGGCGGCGGGGTGACGGTGGTTGCGGGGCAGGGCGAGGGCGACGATGACGGCGAGGAGGGCGAGTGCGCCGCCCAGGATGAAGGGGGCGCGGGGTCCGATGAGGTCCCAGGCGAGACCGGCGGCGAGGTTCCCGGCCAGGGAGAGGAGGCCGGTGAGCATGAGGAAGAAGCCCATGGCGGTGCCTCGGCGGTCGGCGGGCAGTCCCGAGGCGATGATGGCCTTGCCCACGCCTTCGGTGAGGCCCATGTACAGGCCGTAGATGGGGAACAGGGCCCAGATGCCGGCGGGTCCGGACAGGGCGAAGCCGAAGTAGGTCAGGGCGTAGAGGGTCCAGCCGCCGAGCATGAGGCGCCAGCGGCCGATGCGGTCGCTGAGGATGCCCGCGGGGTAGGCGGAGGCGGCGTAGACGAGGTTGAAGAGCACGTAGGCGCCGATGACGTGGGTGTCGCTGAAGCCGAGGTCTCGGGTGCGCAGGAGGAGCAGGGCGTCGGTGCTGTTGGCCAGGGAGAAGAGGGAGAGCAGGAGCAGGGCGCGCCAGTAGGCCGGGGGCAGTCCGCGCAGGGCCTCGCGCAGGGGGAGGCGGGGGGCGGCGGTTGCGGCCGGGGCGGCGTCGGGTTCCTTGAGCCGGAAGGTGAGCCAGACCGCGACGATGCCGGGCAGTGCGGCCAGGAGGAAGATGGTCCGGTAGTGGCCGGGCAGCAGGGCGAGGAGGCCCATGGACAGGAGCACGCCGACGATGGCCCCGGTGGTGTCCATGGCGCGGTGGAAGCCGTAGGCCCGTCCGGCGATGGCGGCCGGGGCGGCGTCGGCGATCATGGCGTCGCGGGCGGTGGTGCGCAGTCCCTTGCCCGAGCGGTCGATGATGCGCGCGATGAAGACCATGGGCCAGGAGAAGGCCATGGCGAGCAGGGGCTTGGACAGTGCGCCCAGGCCGTATCCGGCGCGGACGAAGGGGGTGCGCCGACCGATGCGGTCGCTGTGCCAGCCCGAGGCCCCCTTCATCAGGCAGACCACGGCCTCGGCGGCCCCTTCCATGGCCCCGAGCACGGTGGCCGGGGCTCCGAGCACGGCGACCAGGAAGAGGGGGACCACGGGGTAGACCATTTCCGAGGCCACATCGGTGAAGAAGCTGACCCAGCCCAGGGTGATGATGGCGTGGGGGAGCGAGGTGCGTTTGGTTGGAGCGGGTTCGTGTGACATGACGGTATCTTGATCCCGAACCGGGGAGAGTTCAACAGGCGGATGCGGGAAATTTCCGGTCCGGGGGTGTCGTTTCCGGGCGGCTAGGCCAGGACGTCGCGCAGGGCGTCGGTCAGGTCCGGGAATTCGAAGGCGAAGCCCGCCTTGGTCAGCCGTTCGGGCAGGGCGATCTGTCCGGAGAGGAGGAGCTCGTCGGCCATGCGGCCGAAGAGCAGGCGCAGGGCGAAGGGCGGGACCGGGGTCTTGTAGGGGCGTTTGAGCACGGTGCCCAGGACGTGGGCGAACTTGCGGAAGTTGACCGGGTGGGGCGAGCAGAGGTTGTAGGGGCCGTCGGCGTCGGGGTTTTCCATGAGGAAGCGGATGGCCCGGACCTCGTCCCTGAGGTGGATCCAGGAGACGCCCTGCAGGCCGGTGCCGGGGTAGCCGCCAAGGTAGTATTTGAAGGGCGTGAGCATGCGCGAAAGCACGCCGCCGTGGCCGAGGACCAGGCCGGTGCGGATGATGCAGCGGCGGGTGCCCTGTTTTTCGAGGGGCGCGGTGGACGCCTCCCACCTGCGGGCGACGTCGGCCAGGAAGCCGGTGCCGGACTCGGCGTATTCGTTGATCGGGGTGGCCCCGCACGGGCCGTAGTAGCCCACGGCCGAGCCCTGGATGAGCACGCCGGGCGCGACGCCCGCCTGTTCCACGGCCTCGAGGATGCGTTGTCCGGCCTGGACCCGGCTCTCCAGGATGCGTTTCCGGCGTGCGCGGGTCCAGCGACCGGCCGCGATGTTTTCCCCGGCCAGGTTGACGATGGCGGTGTCCGGGCCGAGCACGTTGGGCCAGTCCCCGTTGTCCCAGGGCATGCCGATGACGCCCCCGTTTTCGAAGGCGGCGGCGACCTTGGCCGGATGGCGCGACAGGATGAGAATCTCCCAGCCGTGTTCCCGCAGTTCCCGGACCAGTTCCCGGCCGATGAAGCCGGTTCCCCCGGCGATTACAGCACGCACGTTTCTCTCGCTTTGTCGGTAATGATATTCCGCTGTGAAGACAGGGTAGCACGTGTCGGCGGGCAATGCCAGACATCAAGACATGTTGGACGGTCGAATGCGCCGGAGGCGGCCCGGCGGGGCCGGGGATCAGGCGTCGTGCAGCTCGATGATGAAGACCGTGCCCTTGGGGTGGTTGGAGGCGGCGCGGACCATGCCGCCGTGGTCGGCGATGATGGACCGGACGATGGTCAGGCCCAGGCCGGTGCCGCCCTTCTTGTCGGTGTAGTAGGGCTCGAACATGCGCGAGGAGTCCTTGGGCAGGCCCGGCCCGTTGTCGGCCACGGAGATGGTCACGGTGCCCGCGTCCCTGTCGTGGACGGCGGTGATCCGGACCTCGCCGCCGCGGGTGTCCTTGAGGGCTTCGGCCGCGTTGGTGAAGAGGTTGATGAGCACCTTGCGGATGCCCTCGCGGTCGAAGGGGAACTCGCCGATGTCCGAGGCGGACAGGTTCCATTTGATCCGGCGGTGGGTGTTGGCGAACATGGCCGTGACCTCCTCCAGGAGCGGGACGAGCAGGTCGGGCTTGGGCTGGACCTCGGGCAGCTTGGCGTAGGCCGAGAACTCGGTGACCATGTTCTGGAGCCGCTCCACCTGGTTGACGATCAGGCCGGTGCACTCGTCGAAGGTGCCCTCGCCGATGCGGCCGCCGTACTTGCGCTGCAGCCGCTGGGCGGACAGCTTGATGGGCGTGAGCGGGTTCTTGATCTCGTGGGCGATGCGCCGGGCCACCTCGCGCCAGGCGGCCAGCCGCTGGATCTTCTCCAGCTCGGTGATGTCCTCGAACACGGCCACGTGGCCCGCGTCCCGGCCGCCCACGTTCTTGAGGGAGACCACGTTGACCAGGACCTTGATGAGCTTGCCGCGCACGGGCAGGTCGATCTGGCGCTGCCAGACCTCGCCGGGCTTGGTGGACAGCTGGGCCAGGGCCTCCTTGACCATGTCCGCGAAGTCGCCGGACAGGAAGCGGTAGGGGACCTTGCCGATGAGAAATTCGCCGGGGATGCCGAGGATGCTCTCGGCCGCGGTGTTGACCGTGCCGATGCGCCCTTCGGAGTCCATGGAGATGACTCCCGAGGTGATGTTGTTGAGCACGGCCTCGATGTACTGGCCGCGCCGCTCCAGCTCCTGGTTCTGCTGGGCCAGCCGCTCGTTGGCCTGCTGCACGGAGTTCTGGCTCTGCTCCAGGTCCTCGGCCATGCGGTTGAAGGACTGGACCAGGAAGCCGAGCTCGTCGTCTGATCGGTCCTCCAGACGCACGGACAGGTCGCCGCGCCCGATGCGCTCGGTGCCCGCGGCCAGGGCCTGGACCGGGGCGGACAGCTCCTTGGCCAGGCGGAAGCCGAACCAGATGGCCCCCAGGATGATGAGCAGGGCCATGACCCCGAGGGTCAGGTACAGGTTCATCTTCCACGGGTACTTGCGGGTCTTGAGCTTCTTGTATTCGTCCAGGCCGCGCACGATCTGGTCGAGCCGGTGCAGGAGCCCCTGGCCCACGGTCTCGCCGAGCACCAGGTAGCCGCTGCGCCCCTCGTCCACCGGGGTCACGCCCAGGACCAGGTCCGAGCCGGGCTTGGGGATGATGGTCGTCCAGGAGCGCGGGTCCGCGCGCAGGGACTGCCAGTCGATCTTCTCCTTGATCTCGGGCCAGGCCTGGCCCCACTGGGCCGTGGCGTGGGTGTTCTGCTCCTTGCCCTCCGGGGTGATGACGCCCACCAGGCTGAGGTCGTACTCGTCGAACTTCTTGTTCAGGTACTTGTCCATGGCCTTGCCGCCCCAGGCGAACTTGGAGTCGATGATCTCCTTGATCATGACCGCGCCGCGCCGCTCCAGACGGTCCTGGGCCGAGCCGTAGAAGGCCCGCCCCAGCTCCAGGGCCTGCTCCATGGACTCCTCCACCTGGCCCTTGAACCAGTAGTCCACCGAGGTCTGCACGAACTTCACGGAGACCAGGTAGATGAGCACCGTGGGGATGAGCGACAGCGAGATGAAGGCCAGGACCAGGCGCGTGCGCAGCTTGGAGCCGAGCACCCTGCGGCGGCGCTCCAGGACCAGGCGCACCGCGTTGCGGGCCACGTAGAAGAGCATGGCCAGCAGGAAGACCACGTTCAGGATGAGCAGGTTCAGGATGAGATAGTAATCGCCGCTCAGATATTTCAGCTCGGCCCAGGTCAGGCCGGTGATGAGCACGATGAAGATCAGGGCGATGATGTACTCGCGCCGATGCCGTCGCTGGTCCCTGCGGCTTGTGGAACTGATGCGGATCGGATCGGGCGTCACGACAGCCCCCTAGAAGGTGAAATCCAGCTGGAAGGCGTTGTCGGCCCCGGCGTCCCAGGACCAGAAATAGAAGAAGCGCATGACCCCCTCGGGCGCGCCTTCCTCGTTCATGGAGGTGTGCAGGCGCAGGGAGTACTTTCTGCCCTTGTCGAGCAGGGCCCACGAGCCCAGCGTGGCCTCGATGGTCCCCCAGCCCTCGTCCAGGACCTTGCTTAAGTCCGCGTCGCGCAGGGGATTCTCCCGGCCCGGCAGGGTCATGACGAACTCCCTGGTCAGCGGGTCGAAGCTCAGGCGGCTCTGGAAACGGACCTCGGTGATCTCGCGGTCCAGCCAGTAGTCGCGCGGCTCCAGCAGGCTGACCTCGCACTTGAGCACGAGCACGGCCCCGTCCTCCAGCTCGCCCTTCAGGATGGGCTTTTCCTCCACCGCGACGCCGAACAGCGCGGTCAGCCGCCCGTGCACGTTGGCCAGGGTCGGGGCCATCAGACTCAGGCTCTGCCCCAGGGCTGTTTCCGCCACCAGGAGCACCGCCAGGAGCACGGCCGGAATGAGGACGGCCGGATGCGTGCCGGCCCGCTTGTCGTCAGGGATGTGCATTGTTCTTGAGGATGTATCAGCACCCGTTTTAAAGGACAAGTGCGGACCCTTGTCTTTTCCCTGCCCGCCGGGGTATGGCTGGGCACAGGAGTCCACCTCAACAGGAGTTCCCCCGTGCAGAAAGAACTGCTCCTCGCCATCGGCGACGACCGCGCCGCCTCCTACAACCTCCGGTTCCTCAAGGACGTCTTCGACTCGTTCTGCGACCTCAAGCTGACCCTGTTCTACGCCGCCCCGCGCTCCGCCCTGTGGGACCGCCAGGACGCCGGACTGCCGCCCTCGGAAGACGCCGTCAGCGAGTTTGTGGCCCACAAGAAGGGCAAGGGCCGCAAGGCCCTGGACGACGCCAAGCGCTGGATCACCGACATCGCCGGGTGCGACGGCGGCAACATCTGCACCAAGGTCGTCCAATCCCGCCTGGGCACCGCCCGGGAACTCATCTGCGAGGCGCGCGAAGGCCTCTACGACGCCCTCATCCTCGGCCGCAAGGGGTTCACCTGGTTCGAGGAGATCTTCGAAAACTCCGTGTGCCACGAACTCCTGTGGCAGGACATCGACTTCCCCATCTGGGTCTGCAAACGCCCCTCGCGCACCCCGCGCCAGAACGTGCTCCTGTGCCTCGACGGCTCGGAACCGTCCCTGCGCATGGCCGACCACGTCGGCTACATGCTCGCCGACGAACCGCGCCACTCCTTCATTCTCTTCCACGTGGCCCAGAAAGGGTATGCCGCCTCCTCCTCGGACCGCATCTTCGGCGAGGCCCTGGCCATCCTCGCCGAACACGGCGTGCCCGACGAACGCATCGAGATCAAGATGGTCACCGGCCGCAACGCCTTCAAGGCCATCCTCAAGGAGGCCCGCGCCGGGCACTACGCCGCCGTGGCCGTGGGCCGGCGCGGAGAAGGCGCCCAGACCCGAAAGGAAAACCTCTTCCCCAGCACCGTCTGCGTCAACCTCCTGCGCCAGCTCCAGGAGACCGCCCTGTGGATCAGCAAATAAGGTAGGCGGAGCGGGAAGACGCATGGTGAATGCCTCCGGCGGGCCCTCGCCGGGCGGCGTCTCCGAGCCCCCAGCCGTTGGCGAGTCTTCGAGTCCTACGGATGAGGACAGCGGCGATCGGGCAGGGCGCTGTCCTGCACCCGCTCAAGGCCGAGGGCCTTGAGAATCCCATCGCCTCGCTGCGCTCGGGGTGCGTGCGGCGGCGGAAGGCTGGCTCGGGACGCCTTCCGCCGTGCCGGTGTGCGATTTCTTTTTAGAAAGGCAATAACACCCCAGGATGTGGGACTTTTCCCACCATCCCGAAGTGTTCGCGCCGGACGGCCCTCAGAAGCGCCCTGTTCCCTTCCCCGGCCTTGTCGCCGGGGAAGGTCTCCAGGCACCGCCTAGGGTTTGTTGATAACCACCCGGTCCGCCGATTTGCCGAAAAAGTGATAGCCGGAACCGCCTTCCCCGAGGACTTCCAGGAGCCGGTCCGGATCGGTGGCCATGACGCCGCCGATGGCGTTGACCCCTCGGGAGAAGAATGCCTCGGGGAGCATGCTTGCGGTCGGTCCGACCACGATGACGTCGGCGGAGGGCTTGGCCGTGGCCAGCAGGTCCTCCAGCGTGTCGTTGATCAGGGTCGTGCCGGTGATGATGAGCAGGTCCGCTTCGGCGACCTTTTCCATTGCGTGCTCCGCCGGGACGAAGTGGTCCATCTCATCGGGCTTGAGGGTCCGGATGTCCTTTTCCAGAATGGAGAAGTCCCGGTTGCCTTGTTTGAGCATCTTCAGATAGGGGACCAGCGCGCCGACCACCACGGCCTTGCCGCCCTCGGGGTACGCATAGTTGTCCAGGGGATCGGCATTGTGCCGGATGACGTAGTCGCCCGGAGCCCTGTCCGCCCAGATGGTGTTGGACAGTGCGTTCATGACGGCGATGCCGATGGCCCGTCTCATGGCGTTGCCGCTGAACATGTGGTCGATGATCTTGGCCGCGGGCGTCCCGGCGAGGTTGCCGGAGTTGGGCATGGCCCGGGCCGAACTGGGACAGCACACGGCCTCGGGTATGGTCTTGATCGGCGTGAAGCAGAGCCCGCCCTGGCCGTTGGTCAATTTCACTCCCGTGAAAAAGATGCCGACTACCACCCGCTCCACCGCGATGTCGTCCAAACGCGGGCCGAGTGCGGCCTTGATGCTCGTTATGGTTTCGGCCAGGATGCCGGTGGTCTTGTTCGATTCAGGTTGCATGACATGCCCTTGTACAGGTTGAGGATTATTCGACTGGACCGTCAGCAGCAGGAGCAGCAGGCGGCCGTTTCGCATTCCGGGGCCACGCTTTCCGCCGCCGTCTTCACGGCGAGGTGCAGGTTCGCGGCGCCGAAGGGGCCGGGGATTTCCCTGGCGGCGACGATGCTGAAGCCGCACTCCTCGATCAGCCCGGTGAACTGTTCGATGCGGCACAGCGGGTGGCCGAAGCTCAGGAAGGATTTGTCCATTTCCAGCAGCCCGTTTTGCGGAACGCACCCCGGCGCGCAGAACCAGTGGTTGGAGACCAGCAGTCCGCCCGGCCGGAGGGCATTTCTGATTTTATTGAAGAATTCCGGCATGTTTTTTCTGAACTTGTACAGGACGTGCGAGATCAGGACGATGTCGAACCCCTCGCCGATATCGTCCGTGTCGATGTCGCCGCCTTGGGCCGTCAGCCGTTCGGCCATGCCGTATTCCCGGAGAAAGGCCCTGGTTTCGGACATGACGTGCGGCTTGTCGAAGACGACGCCGCCCAGGCCGCCGTTGGCCTGGCACAGGGCGATGGCGTAGAGGCCGTGGCCGCCGCCCAGGTCCAGGACCGTGCGCGCCCGGGGGAACTGGTCCCAGGCGAGGATTTCCCGGACCACGCCCTGCAACTCTCCGCGCAGGGAGCGCTGTCCCAGGGCGCGGATGAAATCGGTCCGCGGGGCCTGGTCAAAGGCGTAGGCCTCGGGCTTGTCCTTTTGCAGCTGCGCGGTCAGGTTGCTCCAACGGGAGTTGGCGCCGGTGTCCTCGTTGATCCAGCCGCCCTGGAACAGGGGACTTTCCCGCACGAGGAAGGCGTCGGCCATCGGGGAGTTGGCGAATTTCTCCGTATCCTCGGTGATCAGCCCCAACTCCCTGAGCGAGAGCAGGAAGCTGCGGATGAACATGCCGTTCACCTTGAGCCGTTTGGCGATGACCTCACGGTCGAGGCCCGGTTCGTCGTGCAGCAGTTCGAAGAGCCCCAGCTCCAGGGCCGTGTTGAAGACCTGGTAGGCCCGGTAGCCGTTGAGAATGGATTCCAGCCCGGCGGCGTTTTCAGGCATGCCGAGGCCGGACAGGTTCCGAGTGGGAATGGACATGGCGAATCCTCCGTGTCGCTGTGCGGACAGATGCGGCTAGTTGGCCTTGTATCCGCGGATGAAGGCCTCGTATTCGGCGTCGCTCAGGTCGTAGCCGAAGAAGGTCTTGAAGAAGTATCCGGTCTCCCGCCGCATATCGATGTCGGCCATCAGTTCCGGATAGAGGGTCTTGGTCAGCCAGAGAAAGCCCAGGGGGGCCTCCGGCGAGGGGCGGTTCCACCAGAACGCGCCGATGGGGAATTCATAGACCCGCTTGTCCTTGACGGCCTTGATATCCACCAGCTTCGTGTCCGCCAGGATGTCCTTGACCCGGTCCTTGCCCTTCAGCCGCTGGGCCACGATGACGTCGGGATTCCACTGCACGAGTTTTTCCAGCGTCGTTTCCCTGGCCTGCCCGAGGTCGGCGGCCACATTGACCGCACCGGCCAGGTTCAGCAGGTCCTGGGTCCACCAGGCATCGCCCTCGGTCTGGAGGATGTCGTTGCTGGTGTAGTAGACCCGCAGCCGCTTGTCCTGCGGGATGGTCTTGACCCGCTGCCGGATGAGGTCGAGTTTTTCGTCCCAATAGGCGACCAGGGCCTTGGCCTTGTCCTCGTTGCCCAGGATCAGGCCGGTGTGCAGGAACTCGTCCTTCATGACGCCGATGCGCGCCTTGCCGATATACATGGTCACCAGGGGCAGGCCGATCTCCTCGATCTTCTTGTTGCCCTTTTTGGAGATGATGCCCGCGAAGACCATGTCGGGATTCAATGAAATGATCTTTTCGATGTTGATGTTGTCGAACTGACCGGCGGAGGGAATGGCCTTGAGTTTCGGGCGCATTTTCAGCAATTGCGGAAACCGGTCCATGGCGGGCTGGCCCACGATCCTGTCCTCGCCGCCCAAAACGACGATCTGGTTGGTCACGCCGCCGTAGCAGGTGATCAGTATTTTATCGACGCGTTGCGGGATGGTGACGGTCCTCTTGGCCGCATCCACCACCGTGGCCTGTTCCGCAAGGCAGGGCGCGTGACAGAAGACGATAACCGCGCAGACGCATACGAGCTTGATGAGCGTGTTTTTGCAAAGGGTCATAGATTACTCCATGTACTGCTGTTGGGGTGCTGGGGAGGGGCATATCGCCGGGATGCAAACCTTCATCGAGTTGTGGCCGTTTTCGGTGCAGGCGTCGGCTATGTTGAGCCCCACGCCGTAGAGATCGTTCAACCGTTGTTCCGTCGCGGTCGTCTCCGGGGTTCCGGAGCCGACTATCACGCCTCCCTTGATGAGAACGGCCTTGTCCGCATACCGGAACGCGTGGTCCGGGTAATGCGTGGCCATGATGATGCCCAGGCCGTCCCGGGCCAGGGCCTGGACGTGCCGCAGGACGAGCACCTGATTGCCGAAATCCAGATTGTTGGTCGGCTCGTCCATGATCAGGAATCGCGGGTTCTGCGCCAGGGCCCTGGCGATCAGGATGAGCTGGCGCTCGCCTCCGCTCAGTTCCGAGAACAGGGCATTCCGCAGATGAAGGATGCTCATGTGTTCCATGGCCGCTTCGGCCAGGTCCCTGTCCTTTGCCGAAGGGGTGGCGTACCGGCCGAGATGGGCCGTGCGTCCCATCAGCACCATGTCGAAGGACCTGTACTGGAAGGTGGGCGCGTGGCTTTGCGGAATATAGCCGATGGTCCGGGCGATCCTGGCGCGCGACCAGCCGGAGATGTCCTCTCCGTCGCACGATATCCGGCCGCTTGTGGTCGGGAGGAATCCCAACGCGACCTTGAACAGCGTTGACTTGCCCGCGCCGTTGGGGCCCAGGAGGCAGACGACCTCGCGGCTTTCCAGAGCCAGGGACACGCCGTGCAGGGTCGTGTTTTTTCCATACCGGGCATGGACGTCGCACAATTCGAAAATCATTCGGATCCTCCTTTTTGACGACTCAACAACACCAGGAAAAACGGGGCGCCGAGAATGGAGGTCAGGACCCCCAGCGGTATTTCCACGGAGGCGAAGCCGCGGGCCATGTCGTCCACCAGGATGAGGTAGGCCGCGCCGAGCAGGCCGGAAGCCGGGAGCAGGGTCTGGAAGTCCGGGCCGATCAGCATTCTGGCCAGGTGGGGGATGAGCAGGCCGACCCAGCCGACCAGCCCGCCCACGGACACCGACGCCGAGGTCATCAATGTCGAACCGATGATGGCCGCGAGCCGCAGCTTGCCGGTCTCCACGCCCAGGGAGAGCGCCTCGTCCTCGCTCAGGGACATGACGTTCATGCGCCAGCGGAACACGTACAGGATGGCCGCTCCGGCCACGATGGGGACCACGGCCACGAGCACGTCGTGGGTGGAGGTCGTGGCCAGGCTGCCCATCAGCCAGAAGGTGATGGTGGGCAGCTCGTCGTAGGGGTCGGCCAGGTATTTGAGGAGCGACGTCCCGGAAGAGAAGAGGGTGCCGACCAGGATGCCGGTCAGGATCAGGGCCAGGGTCCGGTCCCTGGGGACCTTCAGGCTGACGGCATAGGCCAGCGAGACCGCCACCAGTCCCAGGACGAAAGACAGGATCTGGACCCCGTAGACGCTCAGCGACAGGGAGATGGCCAGGGCCGCCCCCAGTCCCGCTCCGGAGGAGGCCCCCAGGATATCGGGCGAAACCAGCGGATTTTTGAACATGCCCTGGTAGGCCGTCCCGGCCATCGCCAGGGCCGCCCCGACCAGCGATGCGCCCAGTATGCGGGGCAGGCGCACCTTGAAAACGACGGTCTCCATGGCTTGCGGCCAGTCCTGGCGGACGGGCAACAGCTTGGAGGCGAAGATCTTGACCACCTGGCCAATGGAGATGTCGTACTGCCCCAGGCAGAAAGAGGCGAGGAAGACGCCGGAAAACAGGAGGAACAACAGCAACAGGACCACGTTCGGCGCAATTCCCCGCGAGGTGTCCTGGGGTGGCTGAAGGGCTTTGCCAAGGGCTTCCATGTCGTGTTTCGCCGGTTCAGGCCGCGTTTTTGAAGACCTCGACCCAGACGCCGTAGTCATCCCTGACAAGGCGATAGTTCCCGATACCGGCCTTTTCCAGGGCGTCAGGGATGCGGGTCCCCTTTTTCCAGTTGTTTCGCGGGTCGTCGCTTCCCTTGCCCGCCCATTTCGGGCGCATGCCCCTGACTTCTTCCAACGGCTGGTATCGGCTGAAACCGCAGCCCACGAAAAAGCAGCCGCCCGGAGCCAGTACCCGGTACATCTCGGAAAAGGCGGCCGCCATGTCGTCCCAAAACGGGATCGACCCCCGGCTGATGATCAGGTCAAAGGATTCGTCCGGCAGCGGCATGTCGGCCACATCGCCTTGAATGAGCGAGATGCGTTGCGGCTCGACGCCGTGGGACCGCATGTTCTCCCGCACGCGGTCGAGCACCTGTTCCCTGAGGTCCAGACCCGTCAATTCCATGTCCGTGATTTTGCTCAGCTCGATAAGCAGGGCGCCATTGCCGGTGCCGACATCCAGTACGTTTTTCCGGCCTGCCCCGTAGTCTTCGAACATCTGCCGGACAAGCAGCGGATACATCGCCGCGAAACGATGACGCTTGTCGTATGTGTAGAATTCTCTGTCTTCGGATTCCGGATTCATGATGTACGCATCCCCTGAATGGCAAATATGGATGTTCGGGGCCGCTCCGGCGTTGCGGCAACCTGCCTAAAATTGAATACATATACATGCTTGTTTTTCCGGACAACACAGTCATCACTTTGGGCAAAACCGTGACTCCCCGGACTGGAGGGCGTTGAGGGCCGCCGTGAGACGCCAAGGCGCAACAACCTGTAATGGTTGAAAGGACGGACAGAATGGCGACGTTTCGGAACCGTGGCGGGATGCCGCGCAGCGGTGCTTGTCAGCGCGGATTCCGCTCTTTGAAAGGAGTCCCGCCACCCTCACCCCGCACGTCTCCCCACGCCCGCCCGTCCCTGCCGAAGGCACATAAAAAGTTTGGGAGCGTCCAGAGAACCCTTTCCAAAGGGTTCTTTGGCGGGGTCCGGGGCAGCGCCCCGGCCGCCGGAGGCATCACCTGTCGCCGCGCGGCAGGGGCTCAGGCCCTGTCGGTTTGCAGGTCGATGGCCAGGCGGACGAGCCAGTCGGTCCAGTGGCGGCGGGCGGGTTGGTCGTGGTTTGCGGACAGGGGGTTCATGAAGCCGTGGCCCGCCTCGGCCCGGTGGCAGGTGACCAGGGGGTTGGCGGCCAGGGTGGCGGCCAGGGCGGCGACGTCGAAGTGGGGTTCGGCGTTCGGGAAGATCAGGTCCACGGGCGCGCGGGGGGTCATGTGGGTCATGGTCCGGATGGCCGAGCCGTAGAAGCAGCAGGCGTGGAGCAGGGGGGTGCCCCGGGTGCAGACGGCGGCCCAGGCGGCCCCGGCCCCGGCGCTGAAGCCGACCAGCAGGGTCGGGCGGGCGGCCGTGTTCACCAGGTCGAGGACCCGGCGGGCGTAGGGTTCGAGGCCGCCACGGTCGAGGTAGGCGGCGTAGGCCGTGTCCTCGTCCGGGAAGTGCGGGTCGCGGCCGTCGTAGGGGTCGGCCACGGCGATGCGGCGGGCGTGGGGCCGGAGCCGGTCGGCCAGTTCGTCCACATGGGGGGTGCGCCCCCAGATTTCGGTGGCCAGGAGGATGTCCATGTCGGCTCCGTGGTTGCGGTTGCGGGTGAGCCGTACATAAGCCGGCCGGGTGGCGGCCGCAACAACAACAGCGCCCCCGCCGGACCATCCGGCGGGGGCGGGGTTATGCAACAGGTCAGCGAGAGTGTGAGATCGCTGCCGTTAATCGACGTCGATGAGGGCTTCGTAGACCTTGCCGACCATCTGGTCGGTGGGGGTCAGGGTCTTCTGGCCGGGGGTCCACTTGGCGGGGCAGACCTCGGCGGGATGCTGGATGAGGTAGGTGTTGGCCTCCACCTTGCGGACCAGCTCGTCGGCATTGCGGCCCACGTTGTAGAAGTTGATCTCGGAGGAGACGAGCACGCCCTCGGGGTTGATGATGAAGGTGCCGCGCAGGGCCAGGCCGGTGTCGTAGTCCCAGACGTCGAAGAACCGGGAGACCTCGCCGGTCGGGTCCGCGCCCATCTTGAACCTGACGTTTTCCAGCAGCCGTTCGGAGGTCTTCCAGGCCATGTGCGAATACTGGGTGTCCGTGGACACGGAGACGACCTCGGCCCCGAGCTTTTTCAGGTCCTCGTACCGCGTGGCCAAATCGGCCAGCTCGGTGGGGCAGACAAAGGTGAAGTCCGCCGGGTAGAAGAACAGGATGACCCACTTGCCCTCCTTGCGGAGCGCCCCCAGGTCGACATTGACGAACCCGCCCTCGGTGGGATCGAAGGCGTCCAGGGTAAATTCGGGTACGGGCTGGCCCACTTTGGCGAAATCGGGCAGGGTATCGTTGCTATCAAATTCGTTGCTCATATTATTATCCTTTGTTTTGCGGATGTTGATAATTTTGTAGGAATGATTACCGTTTTCAAGACACTAAGGGCGGCCCTGCCCGGCGTCAAGTGTTTTTTGCGGTTTTCTCCACTTTGCCCAGCGGGGCGTGGTGGTGTATACCGGTGCTTCCCGAGGGGCGGCCATTGCGCTTGCCCGGCGGATGCACCCATACCAACAAGAAAGAGAGCGTTTATGACTTTCGGCTTCACCAAGATACGGGAAATGGAAATCGCGGAGCTGGCCACCACGGCCGTGGTCTACCGCCACGACAAGACCGGGGCGCGCCTGCTGTCCATGATCAACGACGACGAGAACAAGGTCTTCGGCATCTCGTTCCGCACCCCGCCCGAGGACTCCACGGGCGTGGCCCACATCCTGGAGCACTCGGTGCTCTGCGGCTCGGACAAGTACCCGGTCAAGGAGCCGTTCGTGGAGCTGCTCAAGGGGTCGCTGCAGACCTTCCTCAACGCCCTGACCTTCCCGGACAAGACCTGCTATCCCGTGGCCTCGGCCAATGTGCAGGACTTCTACAACCTCATCGACGTCTACCTGGACGCGGTTTTTTATCCCCGGCTGACCGAGAACACCCTTAAGCAGGAGGGCTGGCACTACGAGCTGGAGTCCCCGGACCACGACATGACCTTCAAGGGCGTGGTCTTCAACGAGATGAAGGGCGCGTACTCCTCGCCCGACTCCCTGCTCTACGAGCACGCCCAGCACTCCCTGTTCCCGGAGACCACCTACGGCCTGGATTCGGGCGGCGACCCGGCGGTCATCCCGGACCTGACCTTCGACCGGTTCATGGCCTTCCACCGCGACCACTACCACCCGTCCAACGGCTACGCCTTCTTCTACGGCGACGACGACCCGGAAAAGCGCTTGGAGATCCTGGACAAGGTCTTCTCGCAATACGAGGCCATCGATGTGGCCCGGACCCGCGTGCCGCTCCAGCCGCGCTTCGCCGAGGCCCGGACCGTGCGCAAGGGCTACCCGGCCTCCGACCGGCTGGCCAAGGGCATGTTCACGGTCAACTGGCTGCTGGCCGAGACCGCCGACGCCAACCTGAACCTGGCCCTGCACATCCTGGAACACATCCTCATCGGCCTGCCCAGCTCGCCGCTGAAGAAGGCGTTGACCGACTCCGGCCTGGGCGACGACCTGGCGGGCGTGGGCCTCGAAGCCGACATGCGCCAGATGTTCTTCTCCGTGGGCCTCAAGGGCATGCACCCGTCCAACGCCATCAAGGTGGAGTCGATCATCTTCCACACCATCAAGGACCTGGTGGAGAACGGCATCGACGCCCGCGACATCGAGGCCGCGGTCAACTCCGTGGAGTTCTCCCTGCGCGAGAACAACACCGGCTCCTACCCGCGCGGCCTGTCGCTCATGTTCCAGGCCCTGTCCACCTGGCTCTACGACGACGAGGACGCGGAGGGCGATCCCCTGGCCCTGCTGCCCTTCGAGCAGCCGCTGGCCAACATCAAGGGGTGGATCGAAAACGGGGACAAGATCTTCGAGGAGCTGCTGGCCCGGCTCTTCCTGCACAACCCGCACCGGACCACCGTGCTCCTGGAGCCGGACCACAAGCTGGCCCGGACTCAGGCCAAGGCCGAGTCCGACCGGCTCAAGGCGGCCAAGGAGGGGATGACCCCGGCCGAAATCCAGGCGGTCATCGACGACGCGGCCGAGCTCAAGCGCCTCCAGGCCGCGCCCGACGCGCCCGAGGCCCTCAAGACCATCCCGCGCCTGTCCGTGGCCGACCTGCCCGCCGAGAACCGGCCCATTCCCACGGAACTGCGCACCCTGTCCGGTCGGGAACTGCTCTTCCACGACCTGCCCACCAACGGCATCGCCTACCTGGACTTCGGCTTCGACCTGTCGGTCATCCCGGACGAGCTGCTGCCCTACGCCGGGGTCTTCGGCCGCGCCCTGACCGAGTCCGGCACCACCAAGCGCGACTACATCGACCTGTCCCAGCGCATCGCCCGGACCTCGGGCGGCATGTGGGCCCAGCCCTTCGCCTCGCCCGTGCGCGACTCCCAGGACGCCGCGGCCCGGCTCTTCCTGCGCACCAAGGCCACGGGCGACAAGGTCGCGCCCACCCTGGAGATCGTCACCGAAATCCTGACCTCGGCCAAGCTCGACAACAAGGAGCGCATCGGCCGCATCGTGGCCGAGGCCCGTGCCCGCGCCGAACAGCGCCTCGTGCCCTCGGGCCACATGATCGTGGCCACCCGGCTGCGCGCCCGGACCCACCGGGCCCACGCCATGGACGAGGCCATGACCGGCCTGACCAACCTGCTCTTCCTGCGCGACCTGGAAAAGCGCGTCGAAGAGGACTTCCGCAAGGTCGCCAAGGACCTGGAACAGTTCCGCAAACTCCTGCTCAACCGGTCCACCCTGGTCCTCAACGCCACCATGGACGCCGACCTCTTCGCCCGGACCGAACCCGCAATGGCCTCGGTCATCGACGCCCTGCCCACGGGCGACCCGGCCCCGGCCGCGCGCGTCCTGCCGGACCTGCCCGACCGCGAAGGCCTCGCCATCCCGGCCCAGGTCAACTACGTGGGCAAGGGGTGCGGCCTGGCCGAACACGGCATCACCCTGACCGGCGCGGCCCAGGTGGTCAACAAGCTCATCCGCACCGGCTATCTCTGGGAAAAGGTCCGCGTCCAGGGCGGAGCCTACGGCGCGTTCTGCATCCTCGACCGGCTGGCCGGGGCCATCTCCTTCGTCTCCTACCGCGACCCCAACGTGGCCGAGACCATCCGGGCCTTCGACGACCTCGCCGCCTACCTCGACACCGTGCACATCGACGCCGACGAGCTGGAAAAGTCCATCATCGGGGCCATCGGCGAGATCGACGCCTACCAGCTGCCCGACGCCAAGGGGTTCACCGCCCTGGCCCGGCACCTGACCAACCAGGACGAGGCCTACCTGCAAACCGTGCGCGAACAGGCCCTGGGCGCCTCGGAATCGGACTTCCGCGCCATGGCCGAAGCCGTGCGCACCAATGCCCGAAACGGCCACATCTGCGTCCTCGGCGATACCCTCGCCATGGAAAACAGCGGCCTCGATCTGGCGATCAAACAGGTTTTGTAAGAAGAGTGCCTCCGGCGGCCGGGGGAAGGGGGAGAAAAACCCTTTGAAAAGGGTTCTTTCTCCCCCTTCCCCCGGACCCCCATCCCCCTCTTTTCCCAAACTTTTTATTGCCGCTTCGCGGGGCGGGCAGTCTCGAATCATCTCCTTTTTCCCTCGGTTCGAAAACGCCGCTGTGGCGTTTGGGCGGGTTTCGCCCGACCTTGCCTGCGGCGTTGGGCAACCGTCCCGAAGGGTTCGCGCCGGGCGGCCCTCCGGGGCCCGTGGCCGCCCGGTGCGAACCCTTCGGGACACCGCCCTGCCGCGCACAGCCAAGCCCTCCGTCAACAATCTCCGCCCTTTCGCCTCCTCCCCACCCGCACGACATCCCGCATTCGCACGCCCATGCCGAAGGCACCCAAAAAGTTTTGGAGAGTCCAGAGGACCTTTTTCAAAAGGTTCTCTGGCGGGGTCTGGGGCAGCGCCCCAGCGGGGGCCGGGGCGGAGCCCCGTCTTCCCTTATTCCGCCGTCCCGTCCAGAAATGCCGTCAGGGCTCGGCGCACGGCGGGGTGCGCGTCCCGGCTCAGGGCGCGGGCCTTGCGGGCCAGGGCGGCGGGGTCGGCCATGCGGCGGCGGGCGTGTTCCAGGAGCCGGGCGTAGTGGTCGGCGAGGGGGAGGGTGTTGGTTCGGCGCAGGATGCGTTCGCAGTCGCGGAAGGCGTCGAGGCCGGGGCAGAGCAGGGAGCGGAGGTAGGCCACGGACGCGGCTTCCTGCGTGCGGTTCTGGTTTTCGAGGAGCCGGACCAGGGCGTGGTAGCCGGTGTCCCAGAGGGGTTCGGCCTCGATGAGGTCGCGCAGGGCGGGCTCGTCGGCGTCGCGGTGGCGGGCGTCGAGTTCGGCGGTGCGGGGTCGGGGGAGGCGGACCATGAGGTCGAGCCAGGGGGTGAAGCCGGGTTCGAAGCCGTCGGCCAGGACGAGGTCGGGAAGGTCTTCGGCGGCGTCGCGGCAGCGGGTGCGCAGGAGGGAGAGGTTGGCGGACTCGTGGTCGAAGCGGCCCTGGGTGCCGTGGGTGTGGTGGCGGACCACGCTTTCGGGGATGACGGAGAAGTGGCCGCCGCGCCGGGCGATGCGCAGGCACAGGTCCACGTCCTCCATGCCGTTGACGAAGCCCTCGAAGAAGCCGCCGTGGGCGTGGAAGAGCGGAGCGGGCAGGAGCAGGGCGGCGGCGGTGACGACGTTGAGCCTGCGGCGTCTGGCCACGGCCGGGTGGGTGCGCGGGAAGTATTCGTAGAGGTGGCGGAAATCCATGTCTCCGGCGCAGGCGATGCCCAGGTGCTGGACGCGGTCGGCGCGCACGGTGCGGTCGTCCGGGAAGAGGAGCAGGGGGGTGACGCCCGCCAGGCGCGGGTCGGCGCGCAGGGCGTCGAGGAGCGGCGGCAGCCAGTTTTCGGTCACGGTGGTGTCGTTGTTCAGGAAGAGGAGGTGCGCGGCCGAGGAGGCGTGCGCGCCCGCGTTGCACCCCTTGGCGAAGCCGAGGTTTTCGGGCAGGCGGTGGTGGACGAACCGGCCGGGGAACAGGGCTTGGCCCAGGGCCGGGGCTGCGGTGGGGGTCTGGTCCGTGGAGCCGTTGTCGGCCAGGACCACCTGGAAGCGATCGCCGGGGGTGTGTGCGGCCAGGGAGCGCAGGCAGGCTTCGGTCAGGTTCCAGCCGTTCCAGACCGGGATGACGATGGACAGGTTGAAGCGGGACCCGGCCATGTCGCCTAGCCCATTTCGGGTTCGCGTTTCCAGGCGAAGAGCGGGGTCAGCGGCTTCATGTTGGCGAAGTCCACGCGCACGGCCACGAACGCGCCCAGGGCCGGGGGCAGGAGGTGGGCGTTGAGCTGGTTGGCCAGGCCGGTGGGCTTCCAGGTCTTCATGGGTCCGGCCAGGACCGAGCGGGCCAGGGTGGGCGCGAAGCCCGTGGCCTTGCGGACGAGGTCCTGCATCTCGCACCAGGTGAACCAGTGCGCCCCGGCCATGGAGGAGTCCGTGCCGCGTATATTCATGTAATAGTAGAGGGAGTTCTTGTTCAGGAAGCCGACGAGCAGCCCCTTTTCGGCCACGCGCGCGGCCTCGGCCAGCATGGCCTCGGGGTTGTCGGCGAACTCGAGCACGGACCAGAGCAGGGCGTAGTCGAACTCGTTGTCCGAGAAGGGCATGTTCTCGCCGTGGCCCAGGTGCAGCTGGGCCCGGTTGCCGAACCGCTTGCGCGCGGCGGCGATCATCTCGGGCGAGCGGTCCATGCCGGTGACGTCCAACCCCATCTGGTAGAGGGTCTCCAGAAACAGGCCGGTGCCGCAGCCGATTTCGAGGATCTTGCGCTTGCGCCGGGGCCAGCCCGCCAGGACCTCCTGGAGCAGGAGCACCTCCCTGTCCAGGGCGTAGCGCCCTTCGGGGGTGTCGAACCATGCTTCGTATATATCCGGGTCCCAGCTCATGTCGGTGTCCTCGTCTCGGTTGCGTCTCCTCCAGAAAGTATGACCATCATGGCCCCCTCTGTAAATAGGGGGTCGGGAAAAGTTGGACGGAACCGGACGCGGAGGCCGGGACAGGCGGTTATGCGGGGTGCTTTTTCAGGGCCTGCATGAACCGGCCGAAGTGGGGGGCCAGGTCGTCGAAGGGCGGCGTCTCGCGCATGCGCAGCAGGGCTTCGCCGAAGAGCTTGAGACCGAGGCCGAGGGCGCGGGCCCGGTCCGGGGGCAGGCCGGTGCGCGCTTCGATCCTGCCCATGACGACCGCAAGGTCGTCATGGCAGGCGGTTTCGAAGGCCAGTGGCGGGGCCTCGTCGGACAGGGGTTCCACGGTGATGCGGTAGCGGTGTTCGGGCATGGGCTACCGTCCTCCCCGGCCACGTCCGAAGCCGTTGCCCCGGCCTCGGCCCTTACCGAATCCCTTGCCGGGTCCGCCGGGACCGCCGCGTCCGCCCCGGCCCGGTCCGAAGCCGCGTCCGTTGCCGGGCCCACAGGCGGCGGGGTCCTCGCGCAGGGAGTTGACGAGCTTGCCCAGGATGGTGCGCAGCTGGTCGCGCTCGGCCTGGTCCAGGCAGTCGAACTGGTTGTCCGCGTCCGTTCCGTTGCCGTCCGTGTCCAGGGCGCGGGCCTGGTCCGTGGGGGAGATGATGAAGCTGCGCCGGTCCTCCTCGTTGCGCTCCCGGAGGATGAGCCCCCGGTCCTCGAGCTTGCGCAGCAGCTCGCTCAGGGACGAGGAACGCACGTCGAGGATTTCGAGCAGCTCGCCCTGGGGCATGGGGCCGTTTTCGAGGAGGATGGACAGGACCTGGTGCTGGGCGTGGTGCGCGAGGTCGCGGCGGTGCCCGGCGCGGGCCATGAGCCGGGAGGCCAGGCGGAAGAGCCCGGCCAGCTCGGCGTTGGTTGCGGGTTGGGCCGGACTCATGCCAGGCCCATCCTGGCGGCGTAGGCCCGGCCCCTGGGGCAGGCGGGGGCGCTCAGGGGGCAGTGCTGCTCGCACAGCGGGCAGACCCCGGCGTCCGGTCCGAAGTTGTCGGCGGGCGCACCGCTCACGGCCGCCTGGAACGCGCCGCCCCGGCCCGGCCGGAACCGGTTCAGCCCCAGGCCGCACGGCCCGCGCCCCAGCCGTTCACCGGCCGGGACCTGGTCGGCGAACCGGCCCTGCCCGAAACCCTGACCCTGGCCGAAACCTCGACCAGAGCCCTGTCCGGCAGCGTTGCCGAAGCCATAGCCCTGACCCTGGCCGCCGCCGAACCCATTGCCCTGGCCGCGTCCCTTGCCGGACCGTCCGCGTCCTCTGCCGGAGCCGTTGCCGAACCCCCGGCCGTTGCCGCATCCGGCCCCGGCGCACCCGCGCCGACCCCGGCCGCCGTTGCCGCGTCCGAATCCCCAGCCGTCGTATGAATCGTTATTCCAACCAAACATAGTGTTACTCCTTGTGGTTGTATGCTTGCGGCACCTATTTGCAAAGGTACCTTCCTTTTCTTCCGGAATATACAACCGCAAACCCGGCTGTCAAGATGAAAAGGTACCTTCCTATTTACTTTTTCTTTGCTCAACACAATTCATCCCAAAATAACCGCTAAAAAAGCACGTAGTTGGCCACCCCCCACCCCTCGCGAAGCGGCATCAAAAAGTTTCGGGGGGTGAGAGAGGGGTTGGGGGGTCCAGGGGGGAAGGGGAGAGAGCGGGGACCCTTTCCAAAGGGTCCCCGCTCTCTCCCCTTCCCCCCTGGCCGCCGGAGGCGGCGCTAATCCGTCTGGATGTTGTAGGCCTTGAGTTTGCGGTACAGGGAGCTGCGTTCCAGGCCGATGGCCTTGGCCAGTTGGGAGATGTTGCCGTCGAATTCGCGCAGCTTGGCTTCGAGGAAGCGGGCCTCGAAGTCGGCGCGGGCCTGCTTGAGGTCGGCCGGGCCCTGGTTGATGAGGTCGTCCAGGGGCGCGGCCTCGGCGGCGTGGCCCGCACCCGGTTCGGCGGCGCGCGGCGCGGGCTTGAACTCGGGCGGCAGGCGGTCGGCGGTGACGGTGTCGCCGGCGAACATGATGAACATGCGCTCCACGAAATTCTTGAGCTCGCGCACGTTGCCGGGCCAGGGGTAGCGCGTGAGCACGCTGAGGGCCTCGGGCGAGAAGACGATGGGCTTGAACCCGTGCTGGCGGACCAGGGTGTCCATGAAGTCGTTGATCAGCAGGGGGATGTCCTCAACGCGGTCGCGCAGGGGCGGCAGCTCCAGGGGGAAGACCTTGAGCCGGTAGTAGAGGTCCTCGCGGAAGTTGCCCGCCTCGATCTCCCTGGCCAGGTCCTTGTTGGTGGCGGCGATGACGCGCACGTCCACCTTGATGGTCTTGCGCCCGCCCACGTGCTCGAAGGCCTGCTCCTGGAGGATGCGCAGGATCTTGGCCTGGGTCTTGAGGGACATGTCCCCGATCTCGTCCAGGAACAGGGTGGAGCCGTCGGCCAGCTCGAATTTGCCCTCCTGGGCCTTTTCCGCGCCGGTGAAGGCCCCCTTTTCGTGGCCGAACAGCTCGGATTCGATGAGTTCCTCGGGGATGGCCGCGCAGTTCACGGCCACCAGGGGGCGGTCGGCGCGCGTGGACTGGTTGTGGATGGACCGGGCCACGATCTCCTTGCCCGTGCCGTTCTCGCCGGTGATGAGCACCCAGGACTCGGTGGGGGCGACCCGGCCGATGACCTCGCGCAGGTCGCCGATGGCCTTGGACACGCCGGTCAGGGTCACGGGCTGCTCCGAGGAGATGCGCGTCTTGAGGGCCAGGTTCTCCTGGCGCAGGCGGGAAAATTCCAGGCCGTTGCGGGCCGAGACCACGACTTTTTCCAGGGACAGCGGCTTTTCGATGAAGTCGAAGGCCCCCTTCTTGAGGGCCTTGACCGCCGTCTCGATGGTCCCGTGGCCCGAGATCATGATCACGGGCAGCCCCTCGTAGTCGCGGGACAGGATTTCGAGGGCCTCGAGGCCGTCCATGCCGGGCAGCCAGATGTCCAGGAAGATCAGGTCCGGGATGTCGGTGCCGAGCAGCTCGAGTCCCTCCTCGCCGGACTCGGCCTCGACCACGGACAAGCCCTCGTCCTCGAGGATGCCGCGCAGGGAGAGGCGGATGGACTCTTCGTCGTCGATGATCAGGATCTTTGCGGCCATGGCTGCTCCCTTGCAAGGTCGTCCGGCGCGGTCGCGCCGACTCCCCTTATAGATGACCCGGCGCGATGATTCAAGCCGGGGGGCGGGTTCAGGCGCCGGGCTCGGGGAAGTGCCAGTCCTTTTTCCGCAGCCAGTGGTAGGAGCGCTTGCCGTGAACCATGTCGCCGAGCGGGCCCGCGCCGAACCTGACGAACCGGCGGATGGCCCCGGGGCCGAACAGCTTCATGGCCCGGAACAGGAACCAGCGCAGGGTGTTGGAGCCGTTGAGCTCGGGCAGGATGGTGCGGTGCAGCAGGCGCAGGTACTCGGGCCCGGGTTCGGTGTCGTGTTCCAGGGCGTGGGCCACGGCGCGGCCCGCGTACATGCCGGTGCACAGGGCGTAGAAGATGCCCTCGCCGAAGAGCGGCTCCACGTAGCCGCCCGCGTCCCCGGCGAGCAGGGCGTTGGCGTGCACCGGGTCGTGCAGGAAGCTGCCGTAGGGCAGGGGATGGCCGCGCTGGCAGGTGAGCACGGCCGGGTCCACGCCGAGCACGTCGAGGAAGGATCGGAACAGCTTGGCGAAGTGGGTGTCCTCGCGGCGCAGGCCGCAGATGCCGATGAGCACGTTTTCCCCGTTGGGGAAGACCCAGCCGTAGCCCGCGTCCACGAAGCCCACGTAGAGGATGGGCCGGTCCACGGTTTCGGGGATGTCGGCCGCCGGAATCTTGACCTCGATGGTCGCGGCCGTGAAGCGGCGCATGGCCCGCAGGTTCACCTCGGGGAAGCCGGCGCGCACCGTGGAGTGGGCCCCGTCCGCGCCGATGATGTACCGGCCCCGCGCGGTCCGGCCGTCCTTGAGGACCACCTCGCCGGACGCCGGGTCGCAAGCGGCCACCTCCTCGCCCTCGCGGACCAGGGCCCCGGCCCGGCGCACGTGGTAGAGCAGCCGGTTGTCCAGCTCGGCCCGGTCGGTCAGGTGGAAGGGGTAGGAGACCGTGCCCTCGGCCAGGGTCGAGGTGAAGGTGCGGATACTGTATCTGTCCGAGACGTAGCGGATGATGCCGTGCTCGGCCATGGTCTCGGGCGTCTCGCCGAAGAGCAGGCCCAGGAGCTGCACGGACTTCCAGGTGAGCAGCCCGCCGCAGAGCTTGGAGCGCGGAAATTCGGCCTTGTCCAGGACGAGCACGGAGCGGTTCTGCCGGGCCAGGGTCACGGCCGCGGCGCTGCCCGCCAGGGAGCCGCCGCAGACGATGGCGTCGAAGGTCTTGTTCATGTCGTTCGCGCCCCCCCGGATCACATGGTGTTGATCATGGACGAGGGGTTGCGCCCCTCCTTCTTCAGTTGCTGGTAGGCGCGCAGGTCCTTGTCCAGCTTGTTCAGCAGGGAGACCACCAGGTCGCGCCGGGGGATGCGCCGGGCCGGGGTGGAGAAGGCGAACCCGTCGGCCAGGACCACGTGGAGCTCGTAGACGATGTCCGTGTCCGGCGTGACCGCGCCGTAGCTGTCCTGGGGCGAGGCGTCCACCTTGACCTCCGCGAAGAGGTCGTTGCGCGCCCGGAGGTAGTTCAGGATGCGCTCGATCTCCCGTTCGGTGTAGGCCTTCCGGCCGAGGTCCCCGGAGAACTTGAGCTTCTTGGAGGCGGTGTTGGTGAACACGGACTCGCCCTTGCGCACCAGGTCAAGGCTGAAGAAGACGTAGATGACGGCCGCCGCCGCCAGGATCAGGAGGATGTTCCTGGTCCATTCCGTCGATTTGTTCTGCCGTCCTTGCATGGGTCCTCCCTGGATGTCGCGCCTTGCCCGGACCGTATACTATGAAACCCGGCAAGAAAAAAGCCTTGGCTGTGCACGGTGTGCGGAGGGGCCCGGTTACCTTGACAAAAACGGGTGCCGGGGCCAAGTTGCACAGTGGTGGAGCCATGACCGGCCCGAGGGGAAGTATGGAGAACAGCAAGATAGCCGCCCTGGTGGAGCTGGGCATCCTGTGCCGCGGGGAGCCCGTGCCCCCTGCGGGCGACGGGGAGGCCGACCCCGGCCCGCACCGCTTTTCCGCGCACACCCAGCTGTGCCGCTTCGAAAACCCGGCCTTCCGTCATCCCTTCGAGGACGCCTCCCTGGCCGCCTACGCCACCTTCGCGCCGGACACGACCATGGACGCGGCGCTGCGCCGCACCCGGCTGGTGGTCCTGCTCGGCCTGGCCGACACCCCGGAGCTGCGCGCGGCCCTGGCCTCACGGTCCACGGTGGTGGTCCTGTTCGAGCCGGACGAGCGGGTGCTCGTCCATTTCCTGGAACGGTTCAAGCTGGCCGGGCTGAACCGGCCCAACCTGTTCTGCTTCACCGGCGATCCGCGCTCCTTCAACCCGCCCCTCCAGGACCTGCTGCCCGGCGACATGTTCCGCCTGGGCACCCCGGCCTTTTTCGTCACCGACCGCGTGCGCGGGCTGTATCCCGGCTGGGCGGACCAGGTGGTCTCCTACCTGGAGACCCTGCACTACCGCCACGCCATCTACGGGCTGTCCGGCCAGGCCCTGACCCGTTCCCGGCCCCTGCGCAACATCCACCGGGGGCTGCTCTACGACCAGCAGGTCCACGCCTTCGAGAACGTGCCCGAGTACCTGACCGCGCCGTCCATCAACGGGCTGCGCAATCGGCTGCGCGGGGCGGACGCCATCCTGGTGGCCGCCGGGCCGGACCTGGCCGACAAGCTCGACTGGATCGGGCGCAACCGCGAGCGCGCGGCGATCATCTGCGTGAACAACGCGGTCAAGCCCCTGGCCGAGGCGGGCATCCGGCCGCACTTCGTGGTCATCAACGACACCTCCGTGGACTCCGGGCTGGTCTTCCGGCACATCCCCAGGCTGCCCGAGTCCATCCTGGTGGCCCACTGCCTGTCCGACCTGGGCGGGGACCGCTTCCGGCAGAAGTATCTGTTCGGCTCGTACCTGCCGCAGATCTTCGGGGAGCGGGACAACCTCCGGCTCCACGGCTCGGTCATCTCCACGGCCTTTTCCCTGGCCCGCCACCTGGGCTGCGGGCGCTGCGTGCTGGTCGGGGCGCAGCTTGCCTCGGACAACCCGTGGGGGCTGAGCTACGCCCGGGGCACGGTCAAGGACGCGCCCGGAAACGCGGACCGGCCCCTGATCAACGAGCACCCCCAGCTCTGCCCGGTGGCCACGCCCTTCGGCGAGCCGCTCTTCACCACACTCAACTTCCTGGACGCGGCCCTGTGGCTGGCCGAGGAGATCCGCGTGTCCGGCGTGGCCTGCGTGAACACGTCCAAGGCGAGCATCCTGTACGGGCGGGGCATCGAGTACGACGCGGAACCGGCGCTTTCGGGCCGGGTGCCGAACCTGAAGGACCTGTTCCGGCCCGAGCCGCCGCGCGTGGACCGTCGGGAGGCGGGCCGCTGGCTGCGCCGGGAGATACAGCTGTGGACCAGCGTGGGCGAGGCGGCCCGGACCCTGCTGGCCGACGACACCCCGGCCATGACCGCCAAGGGCATGGCCGTCCTGAACCAGCTGGACGGCAACAACGTGACCTACCTGGTGGAGCGGCGGCCGGGGTTCAGCAACTGGGATTTCGTCAAGCTGGTCTTCGAGGGGGACGAGCACGACCGGCGCAAGGGGCTGCGCCTGTACTACCGCGAGGTCCTGGCCATGGCCGGGGAATTTCTCGCCCTGCTGCGCGTGGCCGCGCAGTCCGTCTAGAGGTCCCGGCGGCAGGCCAGGGGCATGCGCCAGCCCGTGCCGAAGGAGCGCGGGGTGAGCTTGATGCCGGGCGCGGCCTGGCGGCGCTTGAACTCGGCCGCGCGCACCAGGTTGAGGACCTTGTTCACCACCGCCTCGTCATAGCCCGCCTCGATGATCTCGCGCCGGGAGCGCTGGTGCTCCACGTGCAGGGCCAGGATGGCGTCCAGGACCGCGTACTCGGGCAGGGAGTCCTGGTCCTTCTGATCCGGCCTGAGCTCGGCGGACGGCGGCTTGGTGATGATCGCCCCGGGGATGTTCGGCCCGACGTGCGCGTTGTACCATTTGGCCAGGGCGAAGACCCCGGTCTTGTCCACGTCCGAGATGACCGCGAACCCGCCGGACATGTCCCCGTAGATGGTGCAGTAGCCCACGGCCAGCTCGGACTTGTTGCCCGTGGTCAGGAGCAGGGCGCCGTACTTGTTGGACAGGGCCATGAGCAGGTTGCCCCGGATGCGCGACTGGATGTTCTCCTCGGTGGTGTCCGGCCCGTACCCGGCGAAGGGCCCGGCCAGGGTGCGCTCGAACTCGGCCATGATCGGCTCGATGGGCAGGGTCAGGGTTTTGACCCCGAGATTTTCGGCCAGCTCCAGGGAGTCGTCGATGGACCCCCGGCTGGAGTAGGGCGAGGGCATGAGCACGCAGGTGACGTTGTCCGCGCCGAGCGCCTCGGCGGCCACCGCGGCGGTCACGGCCGAGTCGATGCCCCCGGACAGGCCCACCAGGGCCGTGGCGAAGCCGCTCTTGCGCACGTAGTCGCGGGTGCCCGTGACCAGGGCGCGCCAGGTCTCGGCCTCGCGGCAGAAGTCGTCCTCGGCGATGGTGTTGGCCGAGGGGGCGTCCGTGTCCACCAGGAGGACGTCCTCCTCGAACCCCCGCGCCCTGGCCATGAGCGCGCCGTCGGGAGCGAAGGCGCAGGACCGGCCGTCGAAGACCAGGTCGTCGTTGCCGCCCGTCTGGTTGGCGTAGACCATGGGCGTCCCGTACTTGCGGGCCACGGCCCCGAGCATGTCCTCGCGCAGGACCTGCTTGCCCAGGAAGAGCGGCGAGGCCGAGAGGTTGACGATGACGTCCGGGCGGAAGGCGGCGGCCTCTTCGAGCGGGTCCCGCGCATAGGTCCGGGCGTCCCAGTAGTCCTTGTCGTTCCAGGCGTCCTCGCAGACGGTCACGGCCACGGTCGCGCCGTCCAGGCGCAGGATGTTGGCCTCGGGGTCGCCGGGCGGGGCGGGCTCGAAATAGCGCGCCTCGTCGAACACGTCGTAGGTGGGCAGCAGGGTCTTGCGCACGGAGCGGACGATCTCGCCGCCCTTGCAGAACAGGGCGCAGTTGAAGACCGGCTTGCCCTGGCCCGACAGGTTGCGCTCCACCGCGCCGAGCAGCAGGGGCGGGCCGTCCGCAAGCTCGCGGGCCAGGTCCTCGGCCCGCTGCCGGGCGCGGTCCACGAAGCTTCCGTAGAGCAGCAGGTCGCGCGGCGGGTAGCCGGTCAGGGCCATCTCCGAGGTGACGCAGAGGTCCGCGCCCAATGCGCTCGCCCGGCGGGCCGCGTCCAGAATCTTGGCCGCGTTGCCGTCCAGGTCGCCGACGATGGGATTGAGTTGCAGGAGGCCGATTTTCATGGGCTCGTGATACGCCAAAGCGGGTTCGCGGGCAACCGTTTCCCGGCGGGCCGCGCGGGGAAGCGGTGGCCTGCCGGGCGGTTGTGGTGTACCGTGCGGCCATGCCCGAGCCCCTCGTCTTCGCCCACCCCGAACCCGCGCCCGCGCCGACCCGCATATGGCCCGTGTTCCTGCCCTTCGCGGGTTGTCCGCACCGCTGCCTGTTCTGCGCCCAGGACCGCCAGACCGGCCGGGACCGCGCCGTGCTGGCCCCGATCCTGGCCGACCTCGAGCGCGACCTGGACGCGGCCCTGGCCGGTGGGCGCGGCCCCTACGAGCTGGCCTTCTACGGCGGGACCTTCACGGCCCTGCCCGCGCCGTGGCCCGAGGCCTTCCTGGCCCTGGCCGCCCGGTTCCGAGAGCGCGGCCTGGTCACCCGCGTGCGCTGCTCCACCCGGCCCGACCGCACGGAACCGGCCGTCCTGGACCGCTGCCGGGCGCTCGGCCTGGACCTGGTGGAGCTGGGCATCCAGTCCTTTGACGACGCGGCCCTGGCCGCCTCCGGACGCGGCTACGGCGGGGGGGCCGCCCGGCGGGGGTGCGCGCGGGTGGTCGAGAGCGGGCTGGCGCTGGGCGTGCAGCTCCTGCCCGGCCTGCCCGGCGACCGCGAGGGGCTCTTTCAGGCGGACGTGCGCGAAGCCGCCGCGCTCCATCCCGAGACCGCCCGGCTCTATCCCTGCCTGGTCATCGAGGGCACGGACCTGGCCCGGGCGTGGCGGCGCGGGGAGTACGTCCCCTGGGCCGTGGACCGGGCCAGGGACGAGCTGGCCCGCGCCCTGCCGGTCCTGTGGGGGCACGGCGTGCGCGTCATCCGCCTGGGGCTGGCCCCGGAGGGGACCCTCACGGACGCGGTCCTGGCCGGGCCGTGGCACCCGGCCCTGGGTCAGACGGCCCGCTCCCTGGCGCTTCTGTCGATCATCCGCCGAAAAGTGGCCGAACTGGGCCGCGGACCGGTCTCCCTGACCGCGCCGCGCCGCTACCAGGGCGAGCTGTTCGGCCAGGCCAACGAGCTGGCCCCGGCCTATGCGGCCCTGGGCCTTCCCCGCACAAGGGTGCGCTTCGCCGACACGGCGGTTTTTTCCCTGGCATGAGTGTTGCAGATTTCGCCGGGAATCGGTTACTCGGTGAACAATCGATTGCCGCCGTCTCGGTTTCCTGACGAAACGGAGTGCCCAATCCATCGGGAACACAGGAAAATTTTGCCCGTCGGGCAAGCATGCAGCCACACGCTGAAGTGGGGAGTCAGATGTCAAATTCACAGAAGGTCCTGGTCGTCGGCGCCGGTTACTGGGGAAAGAACCTCATCCGCAATTTCCATGCCCTGGGCGCGCTCGCCTGCATCTGCGACAACAACGAGGCCACCCTGGCCGCGTTCCGCAAACAGTATCCGGGGGTGGACACCTGCACGGACCTGGCCGACGGCCTGGCCCGCGACGACATCGACGGCGTGGTCATCGCCACCCCGGCCGAGATGCACTTCAAGCAGGCCAAGGCCGCGCTGCTGGCGGGCAAGCACGTCTACGTGGAGAAGCCGCTGGTCCTGAACGAGGACCACGCCCGGGAGCTGATCCTCCTGGCCGAGAGCCGGGGGCTGGTGCTCATGGTCGGCCACCTGCTGCAATACCACCCGGCCTTCCTGGCCATCAAGGTCCTGGCCGCGGCGGGCGACCTGGGCCGGATCAACTACATCTGCTCCCACCGCCTGAACCTGGGCAAGATCCGCCGCGAGGAGAACATCCTGTGGTCGTTCGCGCCCCACGACATCTCCATGATCCTGTCTTTAGCGGGCGAGGAGCCCGAGTCGGTCATGGCCGTGGGGGCCAACTACCTGCACGAGCACATCGCGGACGTGACCACCACCCACCTGGAATTTCCCTCGGGGCTCAAGGCGCACATCTTCGTCTCCTGGCTGCACCCCTTCAAGGAACAGAAGCTGGTCGTGGTCGGCGAGAAGAAGATGGCCGTGTTCGACGACACCAAGCCGTGGCCCGAGAAGCTGGTCCTCTATCCCCACGAGGTGCGCTGGGAGAACAACACACCCATCCCGAACAAGGCCAACGGCTTCCCGGTCAAGCTGTCCGACGCCGAGCCCCTCAAGCTCGAGTGCGAGCACTTCCTGGAGTGTCTGGAGCACGGCCTGACCCCGAACACCGACGGCCAGGAGGGGTTGCGCGTGCTCAAGGTCCTGAACGCCAGCCAGCGCTCCCTGGACCGCCACGGCAGCATGGTCTCCATGGGGCCGAAGACCGGCGGCGACGCGCCCGAGGAGGGCGAACCCTTCGTGCACGAGACCGCCGTGGTGGACGACGGCGTGACGCTGGGCGCGGGCACCCGTGTCTGGCACTTCTCGCACATCATGCCCGGCTCGGTCGTCGGCCGGAAGGTCAACATCGGCCAGAACGCCAGCGTGGGGCCCAGGGTGACCATCGGCGACGGCTGCAAGATCCAGAACAACGTCTCGGTCTACTCGGGCGTGACCCTGGAGGAGAACGTCTTCTGCGGCCCGTCCATGGTCTTCACCAACGTCTTCAACCCGCGCGCCAACATCAGCCGCATGAGCCAGGCCCGGCCCACCCGCGTGGGCAGGGGGGCCACGCTGGGGGCCAACTGCGTCATCGTCTGCGGCAACGACATCGGTCCCTACGCCCTGGTGGGCGCGGGCTCGGTGGTCACCAGGCCGGTCCCGGCCCACGCCCTGGTCCGGGGCAACCCGGCCCGCTTCGCCGGGTGGGTCTGCGAATGCGGCGTGAAGCTCAAGGACAACCGCTGCCCCGAGTGCGGCAGGCAGTACGACTTTCCCGAAACCCCCGAGGCGTGACCCGGAACGGAGGCGGCCATGATACCCTTCATCGATCTCAAGGCGCAGTACGCCCGCATCGAGGGCGACGTGCGGGCGCGCATGGACGCGGTCCTGGCCCACGGCAGGTTCATCATGGGTCCGGAGGTGGCCGAACTGGAGGAGGGGCTGGCCCGGTTCGCCGGGTCCGGCCACTGCGTGACCTGCTCGTCCGGCACCGACGCCCTGCTCATGGCCCTCATGGCCCAGGGCATCGGACCCGGCGACGCGGTCTTCACCTCCCCGTTCACCTTCATCGCCACGGCCGAGGTCATCACCCTGCTCGGGGCGACCCCGATCTTCGTGGACATCGACCCCGCGACCTTCAACCTGGACCCGGACCGGCTGGACCAGGCCGTGGCCGCCCTGGTCGGGCGCGACCCCTCGGCCCACCCCCTGCCCTCGGCGGCGCTCGACGGCGCGCCCCTGCGCCCGGCCATGGTCATCCCGGTGGACCTGTTCGGCCTGCCCGCCGACTACGACGAGATCCACGCCGTGGCCGCCAAGCACGGGCTGGCCGTGCTGGCCGACGCGGCCCAGAGCTTCGGGGCCGAGTATGGCGGCAGGCGGGCCGTGACCTGCGCCAGGGCGGCGGCGACCAGCTTTTTCCCGGCCAAGCCCCTGGGCTGCTTCGGTGACGGCGGGGCGGTCTTCACCGACGACGCGACCCTGGCCGAGACCTGCCGCTCCCTGCGCGTGCACGGCAAGGGCGGGCACAAGTACGACAACGTGCGCACCGGGCTCAACGCCCGGCTGGACACCCTCCAGGCCGCCGTGCTCCTGGCCAAGCTGGCCGTGTTCCCGGACGAACTGGACGAGCGCCGGGCCGTGGCCGACGGCTACGCGGAGCGGCTCGGCGACGTGCCGGACCTGACCCTGCCCACGGTGCCCCCGGACCGGACCTGCGCCTGGGCCCAGTACACCGTTCGCCACGCGGCGCGCGAGGCGATCCAGGCCGCGCTCAGGGAGGCGGGCGTGCCCACGGCGGTCTACTATCCCTGTCCCCTGCACCTCCAGACCGCCTTCGCGGGCCTGGGCTACTCGGCGGGCGACTTCCCGGCGGCCGAGGCGGCCTCGAACGAGGTCTTCTCCCTGCCCATGTCGCCCTACGTGACGCCGCCGACCCTGGACGTCATCTGCGACGCCCTCAAGGACGCGGTCCGGGGCGTGGGGGCGTAGGCGGGCTTCATGGAGACGATCCGACTCACGACCGTGGTGGGGGCCCGGCCCCAGTTCATCAAGGCGGCGGCCCTGTCCAGGGCGTTCGCCGCGCACAACGCGGCGGGCCGGGGTCCGGCCATCGCCGAGTACCTGGTGCACACGGGTCAGCACTACGACCACGCCATGAGCCAGACCTTTTTCGACGAGCTGGGCATTGCCGAGCCCGACGTGAACCTCGGCGTGGGCTCCGGGTCCCACGGGACCCAGACCGCGCGCATGCTCGAGGGGCTGGAGCGCATCCTCGCCGCCCGCCGCCCGGACGCGGTGGTGGTCTACGGCGACACCAACTCCACCCTGGCCGGGGGGCTGGCCGCGGCCAAGCTGGGCGTGCCGGTGGTCCACGTGGAGGCCGGGCTGCGCAGCTTCGACAAGGCCATGCCCGAGGAGCTGAACCGCGTCCTGACCGACCATCTCTCGAACCTGCTCCTCTGCCCCACGCGGGCCGCCGTGGACAACCTGCGCCGCGAGTCCCTGATCCGGGGCGTGGTCCTGGCCGGGGATGTCATGTACGATTCCCTGCTGCACCACCGGGAGCAGGCCCTGCGCGCCGCGCCGCCCCTGGCCGGGCTGACGCCGGGCGGCTATCTCCTGGCCACGGTGCACCGCGCGGCCAACACCGACGACGGCGAGCGGCTCAAGGCCATCCTGTCCGGCCTGGGGGCCATGGCCCGGACCGCCCCCGTGGTCCTGGTCCTGCACCCGCGCACCCGGCGGGCCATGGAGTCCCTGGGGCTGGCCGTGCCCGAGGGGGTGCGCGCCGAGCCTCCCCTGCCGTACCTGGCCATGGTCCGGCTTCAGGCCGAGGCCCTGGGCGTGGTCACGGACAGCGGCGGCATGCAGAAGGAGGCCTTCTTCCTGGGCAGGCCGTGCCTGACCCTGCGCGAGGAGACCGAGTGGACCGAGACCGTGGACCTCGGGGCCAACACCCTGGCCGGGACGGACAACGCGGCCATGACCGGCTGGCTCGCGGCCGTGCTCCGGGGGGAGCGGACCCTGCCCGGCGACGCGCGCCCCTACGGCGACGGGCGGGCGGCCGAACGCATGGTCGAGGCCGTGGTCGAACATTTTTGCCGGGGCTGATCCCGGCGCAGGAAGATGAACAGGAAGACGGGCGGAAAGGCGGATTTCATGAAGCGCATCTCGGTTATCATCCCCAGCTACAACCATGCCCCGTACATCGAGGCCTGCCTGGACTCGGTCTATTTCCAGGACTACCCGGACCTGGAGATGATCATCGTGGACGACTGCTCCACGGACGGGTCGGGCGCGATCATCCGCGACTGGGTGGACAACCTGGACCGGGCCGTGACCTCCCACGCCGTGCGCTACGACGAGGCGAACGACGCGATCCTGCGCCGCGAGCACAGGCGGTACGAGCGCGGCCGCAAGGTCGTGTACATGCAGAACCCCGAGAACAGGGGCTCCACGGCGACCTACAACCGGGGGTTCCGGGCGGCCACGGGCGAGTACTGCGCCTTCGTGGTCTCGGACGACATCTGCCATCCGCAGATGTTCTCCACCCTGGCCGGGCCGCTCGATGCCGACGAGGCGGACTTCACCTACGCGGACCTGTTCATCGTGGACGACGCCATGCGCATCCTGCGCGAGTTCCGGCTGCCGGACTATGATTTCGAAAAATGCTTCTGCGACTGGTACCTGTGCGGGGTGGCCACCCTGTACCGCCGCTCCCTGCACGAGCGCTTCGGGTACTACGACGAGACGGCCATGGCCGACGACCACGAGTGCTACCTGCGCTTCGCCATGAACGGGGCGCGCTTCAGCCACGTGGCCAAGACCCTGTACTCGGCCCGGACCCACGACCACCGCCAGGTGGGGCTGCACGGCTCCGCGCGGTTCGAGGCCCTGCTGGAGCACTCCAAGGCCCTCTGCCTCAAGGCCCGGCAGTGGCGGGAGGGGCGATGAGCACCCCCGCCGAGCGGGCGACCGCCGGACCCCTGGCGGTCCTGACCTTCGACACGGACTGGGCCCCGCGGTTCATGGTCGATCGCTGCCTGGACATCCTGGACCGGGCCGGGGCCAAGGCCACGTTCTTCTGCACCGGGCCCTATGATTTCAGGGGGTCGGGCCGGATCGAGACGGCCCTGCACCCGAATTTCCTGCCCGGCTCCACCCAGGGCGCGGACCCCGAGGCCGTGGTCTCGGGGCTCAAGGCGCTCTACCCGGACGCCGTGGGCACGCGCTCCCACCGCTATTTCTGGCACGTGGGCCTGCGGCCCGTGCTCCTGCGCCACGGCCTGCGCTACGACTGCTCCCAGATCATGCCGGGGCAGGCGCACCTGGGGCTGGCCGAACACCTGGGGCTCAAGCGCGGGGCCACCTGGTGGAGCGACAACCTGCACCTGCACCACGGTCTCGACCCGGCGGTCTTCGATCCGCCCGGCCTGACCGAACCCGGCCTGAAGATTCTCGACATCCACCCGGTCCACGTCTGCCTGAACACGCCGGACCCGGCCTGGTTCCGCGCGACCATGGCCGGACTGCCGCCCCTGCCGGAGTTGACCGAGGAGGACGTCGCGCCCCTGCGCCATCCGGGGCCGGGCGTGGGCACCTGGCTCGAACGGGCCGTGGCGAGCATTCCCGAGATCCAGGACGGCTTCGTCACCCTGCGCGAAGTGCTCGGCATCTAGCCGCTTTTCGGAATTTTTGCGGGCCGGAAGACGCGCCGCGCCGGTCGGCGGGCGTTTCGCGTGCGGGCCGTCAGTCCACCACCGGGACCTTGCGCGGGGAACCGAAGTCGGCGTCCTCGGGCATGAGCACCCACGGACCCTCCTCCTTCAGACGGGACACGTCCCAGCGCGGCACCTGGCCGAGTCGCTCCCCGGCGTCGGCGGGCAAAAGCCCGGCGGCCAGCAGGCGGCGCAGGTCCGTGTCCGGGTGCGCGCCGTGGCGCAGCAGGATCTCCAGGTTGCGCTTGCGCAGATAGCCGGGCATGGGCTCGCCCTCGGGGATGGTCCCCCGGTCCGTGAACAGGGTGGGGTAGAGGTCGCAGCGCCCCTGCCGGTCGCGGTCCACGGCGTCGAGCATGTACTGGGCGATGGCCGGGGGCGCGGAGTAGCCCGCGTCGATGTAGGCCCGGCCCATCTCGGCCAGGTCCGTGCGGAAGCGCACGTCCCGGACCACCTTGCGCACCGCGTTCTTGAAGTTGTCCTTGTCGATGTTCAGCACCGGCCGGTTGCGCGGCAGGGGCGAGGACACCCCGTCGTGGCCGCCGAGCACGGCGCACCCCCCGGCCATGCCCTCGAAGGCGAACAGCCCCGAGCCGCAGGACAGCTCGTCGATGACGATGTCCGCCTCGGTGATGGCCCGGCAGACCTCATGGTTGGGCACCTCCTGGAGGATGCGCAGTTCGAAGCGCAGTCCCTCTCCGGCCAGCTCGTCGAGCATGGCCACGATGGCGTCGGTCTGCTTGTACAGGGCGCTGGACGGGGCGTGCAGGATGACCGGGACCTCGCGGCCGGGAATCCTGCACCGGATGTGCGAGACGTCGATGAGCGGGCCGGACTGGAAATAGGGGCGCAGCCCCAGGGTGTGGCTGGGCGGGCCGCTGAAGACCGCGTCGGCGAACCGCTCCGAGGTGCGCACGTTGTGCATCTTGTTGGCCAGGGCCGGATGGTAGCGGCTCAGGGAGAGCAGGTCCGCCTCGGTGGCGCACTCGATCTTCGGGGTGTCCACGTCCCCCTGGTAGTAGGGATAGAACCGCCCGTAGTCGGTCCAGAAGATTTTGGCCAGCTCGTAGTCCCGCACCTCGGTGCCGCAGTGCCGGGCGAGCACGGTCTTGCCCAGCCCCTTGAGGATGGGCAGGTCGGTCATTCGGGGGAGCAGGGAGGTGCCGGACACGCAGACGATGATGTCGTAGGGTTCCACGAACTCGTAAAAGGAGGGCGGCGGGCAGGCCTCCACCTCGCCGGCCTCGTTGACCGGGTAGGTGGTCTCCTCCAGGAAGTCCACCTCGGACAGGGTGTAGTCCAGGTCCGCGTACAGGCGGGACTTGTGGTAGACCAGGCTGTCCACCTCGTAGCCCAGCTCCCGGAAGCCCAGGGTCAGGTTGTAGGTGGACCGGGCGATCTCCGCCGTGCCGATGAGGATGCGTTGGCTCATCTGTGATTCCTGTTCGGGCCTATTTGACGGCCACGACCTCGTAGCAGCAGGTCAGGCCGTGGTACTGGCCGGGAAAGAAGCTGACCGGCGGGTGCGCGCCCCCGGACAGGTCGATGCGCCCCTCGTCCTCCATGGCCGCGACCGTGAAGCCCAGGGCCTCGAGGTGGGCGCGCATCTCGTCGCGCTCGATGACGATCTGGCCCATGTCCGGACTCTTGCCGCTCTTTTCGTATTCCAGGGTGTTCTGCAGGGTCAGGGCGGTGAAGAAGCGGGGCGAGCGGTGCACGGTCTTGTGCGGCTCCTCCATCCACTGCTGGATGAAGTAGCCCAGGCCGTTGGCCGTGAAGTAGACGCGCCCGCCGGGCTTGAGCACCCGGTATATCTCGGCCAGGCTCTCCTTCCACGGGGTGCACGGCAGGGACACGTAGCAGAACACGCCGTCAAAGGTGTCGTCCTCATAGGGCAGGGTTTCGAGCCGCGACCGCACGGCCTCGACGTTGTCCGCGCCCAGGTCCCGGGCCAGGGCGTTGACGATGTCCGCGCGGACCTGGGCGATGTCGCAGCCGTCCACCCGGCGGTTCAGCCCGGCCAGGCGCAGGGTCCACTGGCCGAAGCCGCAGCAGGCGTCCAGGACCCGGTCCATGCCGGTGAAGCCGATGGCCTGAAGCCGGTCGCCGTAGCGGGACAGGGGCGGGGTGTAGACCCGCTCGAACAGGGCCTTGTCGCGCGGGCCGAGCTGGTCCGCGAACGCACGCAGGCAGCGGGCCACGCCGCGCGCGGTGGCGTCGTCGATATCCGTGTCCATCATCATGATCTTTCTTCCTTGGTTCCCCGGCCTCGGCCCGCGAACGAGGTCACGGCGGCGATGAGCCGGTCCGCGTCCACCTCGTCGTGGCAGGGCAGGGTGATGGTCGTTGCCTGGAGCCTCTCGGCATTGGGCTGCACGTCCCGGTATTTTTCCCGGTAGAATTTGGTCCCGCTCAGGCAGTAGGTGCCGATGGTGCTCTCCACGCCGCGCCCGGCCAGGTGGCGGATGAGCCCGTCCCGGTCCATGCCCTGCGGCACGGCGAAGGCCATGGACTGGACGTTGTGGACCACGTCCGGCCCCACGGCCTGGGCGCGCAGGCCCAGGGGCGCGAAGGCCTCGGCGCAGCGGTCGAGCAGAGCCCGCCGCCGCCCTATGATGGCGTCGAGCCGGGGCAGCTGGGCCCGGCCCATGAGGGCCTGGATCTCGCTCATGCGGTAGTTGAAGCCGGGCGCGGTGAAGTCCGGGCGGCCGTCCACGGTCTCGCCGCCGTGGTTCAGGAGCAGCCCCAGCCGCTCGGCCAGGGCCGGATCGTCCGTGGTCACGGCCCCGCCCTCGCCCGTGGTCAGGAGCTTGCGCGGGTGGAAGCTGAAGCAGGTCAGGTCGGCCACCCGGCCGCACCGCTCGCCCTGTTCGGCGCTGCCCAGGGCGCAGGCCGCGTCCTCGATGAGCGGCAGGCCGCGC
Source organism: Pseudodesulfovibrio mercurii (assembly GCF_000189295.2). NCBI lineage: Bacteria > Pseudomonadati > Thermodesulfobacteriota > Desulfovibrionia > Desulfovibrionales > Desulfovibrionaceae > Pseudodesulfovibrio > Pseudodesulfovibrio mercurii. Next base: position 2,701,442 of record NC_016803.1, read on the forward strand.
TCCCGGCAGAGGTCCCGCACCCGGTGCAGGCCGGTGGGGTTGCCCAGCCCGTCCACGAAGATGACGGCCCGCGTCTTCGGCCCCAGCCGCTTCACCAGGCAATCCGGGTCCATGTTCCAGGTGTCCGGGTCCACGTCGCAGAACACGGGCCGCGCCCCGGCGGTCTCGACCACGTTGGCCGTGGCCGGGAAGGAATAGTCCGAAACCGCCACCTCGTCCCCCGGCCCGATTTTCAGCACGGCCAGGGTCAAGGAAAGGGCGGTTGTTGCCGATGTGGTGGGAAAGGCGTGACCGGCCCCGGTGTAGCGGGCCAGGTCCCCGGCAAAAGCTGCCACGTTGGCGCCCCGGGTGAACATGCCGGAGTCGAACACGGCGCGGATGTCCGCCTCCACGTCGGCAAAGGCGATATACGGGCGGATGAGCCGCATCAGGGGTTCCTGTTCTGGCATGGCGTTCGGGCGGTGTCTCCGGTTTTCGATCCTTTCGGGCGGGAGCGGGTCCACGACGGGCCGGACTCCGGCAGGGCGGGCGTGCGTCACGCCCTTGTCCCGCCCGGGAGCGAAGCAAGATTCGGGCCGGACCTGCGGTTTGTTGGCATGGATCATGCTTGGTGTCCAGACACGTTTCAACGTTCATTCATTAAGGAAGTGAATCAATGCTCCAGGGTCAACACATCTGCATCACCGGCGGCGCGGGCTTCATCGGCTCCCGCCTGGCCGGTCGGCTGCTGGCGGACAACAAGGTCACCATTTACGACAATCTGTCGCGCAATTCGCTGAAGTCCTGCGCCTTTGCGGACCACCCCAACCTGAACCTGGTGCAGGGGGACATACTGGACGTCAAAGAATTGACCAAGGCCATCGCGCCCGCGGACTACGTCATCCACTGCGCGGGCATCGCGGGCATCTTCACCGTGGTCCGCAACACGGTCAGGACGCTTGAGGTGAACATGGTCGGTTCGCTCAACACCCTGCGCGCCGCGGCCGAGAGCGGCCGGTGCAAGCGCATCGTCTGCTTCTCCACCAGCGAGGTCATGGGCTCCCTGGCCTTCGTCTCCCGCGAGACCGACCGCACGGTCATCGGCGCGGCGGGCCAGGCGCGCTGGACCTACGCGGTCAGCAAGCTGGCCGAGGAGCACCTGGCCTCGGCCTTCCACCGCGAGCAGGGGCTGCCCGCCACCGTGGTCCGGCCGTTCAACATCTACGGCCCCGGCCAGGTGGGCGAGGGGGCCATGAAGATCTTCATCAACAAGGCGCTCAAAAACGAGCCCATCACCATCTTCGGCGACGGTACCCAGATCCGGGCCTGGTGCTTCGTGGACGACATGCTCGACGGCACCCTGCTCTGCCTGGAGAAGAAGGAGGCCGTGGGCGAGGCGTTCAACATCGGCAACATCCGCAGCGTGCAGACCATCTACGGTCTGGCCAACACCGTGACCCGCGTCCTGGGCTCCAAGTCCGAGGTGGTCTACGGCGAGGCGCGCAGCGCGGACATCGAGCTGCGCGTGCCCTGCGTGGACAAGGCCCGCGAGCTGCTCGGCTTCGAGGCCAAGGTGGACCTGGAGGAGGGCATCCGGCGGACCGCCGACTTCTACCGGGCCAACCCGGACTGCTAGGCCGGAACCGGCCGGAGGGGGAAGCCATGCTCGTCGCCAGCCTGCCGCAGGGGGCGCGGATCGTCATCTACGGGGCCGGAGGCCGGGGCCGCCTGCTGGAATACACCCTGGGCGAGCGCCGTCCCGACGTGACCGTGCTCGGCTACGCCGACACCTTCAAGCGCGGGTCCTTCGGGGGCCACGTCATCCACGCGCCCGGGGAACTGCCCGAATTGCTGTGCGGCGACCTCGACCGGCTGGTCGTGGCCTCGGCCCACGCGGACAAGATCGTCTCGGCCCTGCCCGAAGCGGTCCTGCCCCGGACCGTGAGCTTCGACCCCGTGACCCCGCCCCTGGACCTGCGGGAGCTGAAAGGCGACCGTCTGGCCGTGGTCACCACCCGCGCGTCCCAGGCCGCGCTGATGAACTTCCTCAACCTGCCCCTGGCCGGGGAGGCCCGGATCACCGCGGCCCACCTGGACCCGGCCTGGACCCTGTCCCTGTGGAACCCCTACCTGCGCGGCCTGGCCGATCAGGGGCGCATCCGCCACCACGCCGACCTGGACCCGGCGGACTTCGACGGCGCGTACCTGGCCGAATACGGTAACGGGCACGTGCTGGAATTCTTCAACGACACCCGGCTGGCCAGGGTGCCCCTGTGCAACGCCGGGCTGCGGGCCCGGCTGCACAACACCGTGCTCGGGCTGAAAGAGCGCTTCGGCGCGCTGACCGTGGTCGAGTTCGGCAGCATCTTCACGGTGAGCGGCGGCAATTTCTCCACCCTGGCCATGGCCGAGGTCCTGTCGGACGAGGACGCCTTCACCACGGTCAACCTGGACGAGGGGTCCCTTCGGGCCGCGCGGTCCGTGTGCCGGGCCTACCCGCACGTGGACTATTTCCTCGGCACCAGCGGGGAGTTCCTGGACCGGCGGCTGGACGATATCGGCGACATCCATTTCGCCTGCCTGCTGCACCGCCCGTGCACCGAGCCCTTCGTGGCCGGAGAGTTCGAGCGGCTGGCCCCGCACATCCCCGAGGGCGGCAGGCTGCTCCTCGGGCACACCGGCGCGGACGGCATCCCGGCCGACCTCAGAGCGCGGGCGGCGGAGCGCGGCTTCACCACCGCGTACCGGGACGGGTCGAGCTGGATACTCGAACGGGCCTGATTTCGCCGGATTTCCGACGGCGGGACGGCGGGGGACCGGGAAAAATCGTCCGGCGCGGGCCGTGGGGACATGGCCCTGGACCGGACGCGCAACCCCCCGGAGTTGCAGACGATCATTCAGTGCATGAACAGTCGTCCGCCGGGCCGGTCCGGGCCGGGAAGGGTGGCACGCAACTTGCTTTGATTATTTGCGGGCATACGGCCCGCAAGGTGGCAAAATGTATAACGAAGCTCTGACCAATAGCGGCACCGGCGACATCCTGCCGTTCCACGCGCCCTACCTGACCGATGCCGACCCGGCCTCGGCCCGGCGGTACCTGGCCCGCGGCGACCTGTCCGAGGCGGCCTGGGTCCTGCGCAACGCGCTGCGGGCCGATCCGGCGGACCAAGACGCCCGTGCGCTGCTCGCCCGGTGCGCCGAGGCCCCGGCAGCGGGCGCGCCGCGCGGCGTGTTCGTGGGCGGCACGGGCCGGTCCGGGACCAGCCTGCTCCGGCGGGCGCTCGACTCCACCCCGGACGTGGCCTCGATCCCCGGCGAAACCAAGTGCATCCTGGACGAACGGTTCCGCCTGGCGCCGCATTGGTTCCACGCATTGCCCGGGAGCGCCCGGACCGCCGGGGTCGAGACCCTGAAGGCCCTGTGGCGCGAGCGGTTCTACTGCTACATCCATCCGGTCAAGGCCTCCCTCAAGGACGACCGGAGGCGGGGCTTCTGCCTGTGGCTGGACCGTCGGGAACTGGACCGCGAGCTCGGCCGCCTGGACGCCCTGCCGCAGGCCCGGACCCTGCGCGAGACGGAGGCGGTCTGGGGCGAGCTGTACGCGGCCCTGTTCGACCGCCGGGCCCTGGCCCGGGGCAAGCCGCTGTGGGTCGAGAAGACCCCCCGGAACAGCTGGTTCGCCGACTACCTGTACTCGATCATGCCGGGCATGAAGCTGGTCAACGTGGTCCGCGACGGGCGCGACGTGGCCCTGTCCATGCAGACGGTGTCCTGGGGCGAGAAGGACCTGGCCAAGGCCCTGGACTGGTGGGCGGACGAACTGGCCGCGACCGTGCGGGTCCTGGACACCCTGCCCGAAGGCTCGGTCCTGACCGTGCGCTACGAGGACCTGGTCACGGAGCCGGACAGGGTCATGACCGACATCGCCGATTTTCTCCACGTCTCTCCGGAGTTCGGTCTGGACATCTTTTCGAGTTCCGTGGGCCGTTGGAAACGGGAGCTGCCCGGTCCGCTCCAGGCCCGCGCCCTGGAGCGCCACAGGCCGCTGCTCGAACGGTTCGGCTACGACGTGTCCGGGCGCGTGTACGCCGTGTCCTCCGTCCCGGAAGCGCCCAGCTTCGACATGAAGAAGCGCAACGACGGCACCCGTTACCTGGCGGACCTGGTCCTGCCCCTGCAAAGGCAGCTCACGTGCGTGACCATGAGCGAGGTGGCCGAGGAGACCCGGCCGTGCTTCTTCCTGCGCCACGACGTGGACGCGGACCTGGACGCGGCCATGGAGATGGCCCGGCTCGAACACGGGCACGGCATCCGGGCGAGCTATTTCCTGCTGCCCCCGAGCCCGGCCGACGGTCCGGCCAATTACTACGGGGTCATCAGGGACGGCGGGCTGGTCGCGGACCCGGCCCTTCTGGACCGCGCCCGGCAGTTGCGGGAGTGGGGGCACGAGGTCGGGCTGCACAACAACATCGCGGAGCTGGCGGTCTGTTTCGGCCGCGATGTGGCCGAGGTCCTGGCCGAGCAGGTGGCCTTTTTCCGGGAGGGCGGCGTCGAGCTGGCCGGTTCCTCGGCCCACGGCGGGTCGTTCTTCCACCGGAACGAATTCGTCAGCTTCGAGATCTTCGACGAAGGGGGCGTCAAGCCGGGCATGGAGCGCGGCCGGACGATTCACATCGAGGGCTACGCATTGCGGCTGCACGCCCTCAGGCAGGCGGATTTCGGCTTCGCCTACGAGGCGTATTCCCTGCCCTACGGGATCGGGCTGAACGATTCCAACGGACGGTGGGGCGGCAAGCTGGCGCGCACGTCCCCGCATCCGGAACTGAACGAACTTTCGGGAGAGCGGTTCCTGGCCGCCTTCCGCGAGATGGTCGCCGCCGCCCGGCCGGACCGGGGCGTGAACACCCTCCAGGTGCTGATCCACCCCGATCATTGGTGCATCTGCTGATGCGCGGCGGGAAAAGGCGGAATCGATCATGAACGAACAGGTCAATCGGCAGATGCGCGAGATCGCCCAGACGTATTTCGGCTATTCCGGCATCGACATCGAGCACTTCACCGACAGGGTGGAGGGGCCCAGGGACCGGACCGTGGTGCACATCCCGGCCCGCTCCGGGTCCACGCGCATCGAGAACAAGAACATCCGCGACCTCTGCGGCCTGCCGCTCATCGCCTACACCATCGCCGTGGCCCGCGCCCTGCCCGTGGACCGGGTCATCGTCAACACGGACAGCCGCGAGATCGCGGACATCGCCGAGAAGCTGGGGGCCGAGGTCCCGTTCCTGCGGCCCGCCGAACTGAGCGCCGACGACGTGTCGCCGGGGTTCGCCCTGTTCTATGCCGAGCGGTTCCTCCTGAACGAGGGGTACCCCCTGGACGCGACCATCGAGATGTACCCGACCTCGCCCTTCCGCAACATCGCCAAGATGACCCGCTACGTGGACGCGCTTTCCCGCGCGGGGTATTGCGCCACGGCCTTTCTGCCGAACACGGAACTGGCCCGCGTGCGGACCCGCAACGGGGTCCTGCTCTCGGAGGAGGAGATTCGCTGCGAGCGGGGCAACGTGTATTTCAAGCTCCTGGCGAACTTCCTCGGCCGCAGGCTCCTGAACGAAGACAAGCGCTGGTTCCACTACGCGCTCATCGACGACCCCGTGGAGCTGGTGGACATCGACACGCCCGAGGACTTCGCCCTGGCCGAGTACATCGTGGCCAACAACCTCTATGATTTCGGGGTGACTCCATGAGGGCCTTCATCTCCTTCGGCTATTACGACATCCGCGAGCAGCAGCTGGTCGGCTCGCCCGTGATCCTGCGCCACCTCCTGGACGAGACCCTGCGCTGCCTTGGGCGCTGCCCCGACGTGCGCTTCGCCGGGGTCGTGCACACCCACACCCTGCCGGTGGAGCCGTCGCGGGGCGCGCCGTATTTCCGTATGCTCGGCGGGGAACGCACCCGCGCGGAGCTGACGGCCATCGCCGGGGTCCCGGCAGAGGCGGACGGCGACAACGAGGTCCTGGTCCTCCGGCCCGGACAGGGCGCGATCTTCGCGGACCGGCTGACCCGGTTCCGTGAGAGCCTGACGCCCGTGCCGTCCCCCCTGGTGGCCTCGGCCATCCGCTTTTCCTCCCTGTCCCATCCCCTGTGGAACGTCCAGGTGGCGGACCGGCGGTTCCTCTGCGAGGGGGCCATCCGCCAGCCGCGCTGCGGCACCGTGCGCGTGGCGCCCCTGTCCCAGATCTGCCCGGAGCTGTGGACCAGGGCCCAGGCCAAGGGTCCGGCCAACGGCTCCCAGTATCTGGACAACCTGTATCACGACGACGGTGCGCTCTACGCCGCCAGGATGGACATGATCCCGGCCGAGGGGGTAATCCCCACTCCCACGGAAGCCGTCATCTGCCAGACCGACCCCGGAGCCGGGGACGGCATGCTGGCGCGGCTGCCGCTCTTTCAAATGAGCAGGCACCAGGCCCTGGACGCGGTCCGGCTGGAACGCCTGCTCGAAAAGCTGGCCGCGCCCAAGCCCGAACGTTCGGACGAGCCCTTTCGCGCCAGGCCCTCGGGCCCGGCCTCGAACCGGGTGCACTGCTAGGGACGCGGCGGGAGAATTGCGGTGCGCATAGGAATCATCAGCGACGCTCACGGCAACGAGCCGGGCCTGGCCCTGGCCCTTTCCTTTCTCAAGAGGCAGGGCGTGGACCGCCTCCTGTTCCTGGGCGACGCCATCGGCTACGGCCCCTACAACCGGGAGACCTGCGAGAAGCTGGAGCGGTCCGGGGCGGACTGCCTCATGGGCAACCACGAGGCCATGCTCCTGGGGCTGGAACACATGCCCGAGTGGGCCGTGGACATCGTCCGGCTGCCGAAAAGCTGGGGCGACCTGCCCAAGGGGTGGGGCGACATGGTCAGGGCCAACGGCCTGGACAAGACCGTGGAGCTCGGCGGGCGCAAAATCTTCTGCACCCACGGCGTGCCCGGCAAACCGTTCACTTGCTACGTGAACGCGGAACAGGCCTCGGATATCGACTTCGACGGGGACGTCATGCTCATGGGCCACACCCACCGGCCCTACGTGGTCCGCCACCAGGGGCGGCTGATCATCAACCCCGGCTCCTGCGGCGTGCCCAGGGACTACGGGCACCTGCTCTCCCTGGCCATCCTCGACCCCGAGGCCATGGACGCCCAGGTTCACCGGCTGCCCTTCACCCCGCCCGCGGCCATGCTGGAGCGGGTCCACCCCCGAGTGGCCCAGTGCTTCGAGCGGACCACCGAGGACGTCTTCGGCAAGATATGGAGGCCCGATGAGCAGCCCCAGCAGCCCTAAGGGACCCTGCGTCCTGGTCACCGGCACGGGCGGCGGCGGCCTGGGGGAACAGCTGGTCAAGGCGTTGCGCCTGGCCGCGACCCCCTACCGCGTCGTGGCCGCCGACATCACCCCGCTGAGCACGGGGCTGGCGCGCGGCGACGAGCACGTCATCCTGCCCCCGGCCGGGGCGGACGACTACCTGGAGGCCTTGCTCGCGGCCTGCCGCCGGCACGGGGCCGAGGTGGTCCTGCCGGGCTCCGAGGCGGAGCTCAAGGTCCTGAGCGCGCGGCGCGCGGAGGTGGCGGCGGCCGGGCTCTTCCTGCCCGTCAACGCGAGCTCCGTGATCGAGCGGTGCATGGACAAGCTGGCCCTGTCCCGCGCCCTGGACGAGCTGGGCGTCAAGGGGCCGCGCTACGTGCGCGTGACCAGCCCGGACGACGTGCGCGACCTGCCGGTCTTTCCCATGGTCTTCAAGCCTTCCACGGGCACGGGCGGCTCGGCCGACACCTTCATCGTCCAGACCCCGGCGGAGGCGCGGACCATCGCCGAATACCTGTGCGCCATCCGGCCGGAGTTCATCGCCCAGGAGTACGTGGGCCGGTACGACCGGGAGTACACCGTGGGCGTGCTCTCGGACATGGACGGCAATTTTCTCAACTCCATCGCCCTGAGGCGCCACACCTGGACCTCGCTCGGCTGCCGCATGCGCGTGCCCAACCGCACGGGCCGGGCCGAGCTGGGCGAGACCCTGGTCATCAGCAGCGGCATCTCCCAGGGGGACATCGGGCCCTTCCCCGAGGTCTGCGGACCGTGCGAGAAGATCGCCGCCGCCCTGGGCTCCCGAGGGCCGTGCAACATCCAGCTCCGGCTGGTGGACGGCGAGATATATCTTTTCGAGATCAACCCCAGGTTCTCGGGGACCACGTCCCTGCGGGCCCTGGCGGGATTCAACGAACCGGACGTCCTGATCCGGAAACACGTCCTCGGCGAGGCCGTCGAGCCGCGCTTCCCCTACGAGAGCGGGGTGATCATGCGCAGGCTGGAAGAGAGCCTGGTAGCGCCGGGGCAAACGCAACCCAAGGAGTGAGGCAATGATCCCCAAGTATGCGCAACCCGGTGAATGGCTGACCGACGGCGGATTGACCGACCAGGGCAGGCAGGCCCGCCGGACCTACGCCAAATTCGTGGACGGGCTGATGGACCTCCCGGTGTCCACCTACCGGGTGAGCCGGGTCCTGCACCTGCTCCAGTCCAACTACTACGACACCTCGGCCGACGGGTTCGCCCTGCCGCCGCACACCATCAATTTCTGCGTCAACAACGTGTGCAACTTCAAGTGCTCCTACTGCGACCTGAACCACGGCCGCCAGGAGTGGGACCACCTGAACACCAAGATGAAGCACAACGTCATCGACCCCAAGGTGCGCCACGAGCTGCCGCTCGACCTGTGCAAGCGGATCATCGACGAGGTGGCCTGGTTCCGGCCGACCATCCGCATCCCGTGGATGGAGCCGCTGCTCTACCGGGACCTGATCCCGTTCATCGAGTACACCAAGAGCAAGGACCTGCAGTTCTCCATGCTGACCAACGGGCTGCTCCTGCCCAAGTACGCCCGGCAACTGGTGGACGCGGGCGTCGACGCCCTGCGCGTCTCCCTGGACGGGCCCGAGGCGGTCCACGAGGGGCTGTGCGGGGTCAAGGGGGCCTACGCCAAGATCATCGAGGGGCTCGGGATCCTGGTGGAGGAGCGCAAGAAGCGCGGAATCGACCTCCAGATCGGCTGCTACTTCACGGTCAACGACAAGAACTGCGACCAGCTGGTGCCCATGCTCGAATCCCTGGACGAGGCCGGGCTGCTCGAAGAGATGTTCGTCGGCTTCTTCATGTTCAACTACATCTCCAAGAACATGGTCGAGGCCCACAACACCCACCACGCGGCCGTCTGCGGGGCCACGGTGGAGGAGACCAGCGCCCAGTACATCGACATCTCCAAGATCGACGTGGACAGCCTGCTCAGGCAGCGCCGGGAGATCGAGGAGCGCTTCGCCCACCGCACGCGCATCCACTTCCGTCCGGACTTCACCGAGTCCAACCTGCGCTTCTGCGTGTCCGACGCGGCGGGCGAGTTCCCGGGCAGCCGGTGCGAGACCCAGTGGCACACCCTGTTCATCAATCCGGACGGCGAGATCAAGTCCCTGCCCCAGTGCATCCTCGACCCGGTGGGCAACGTCCACGAGAACACCTTCCTGGACATCTGGAACGGGGAGAAGATGCGCGAACAGCGCAAGCTCCTGCGCCAGTACGGGGCCTACTACGGGTGCATGCGCTGCTGGTCCATCTACAACAACATCGAGGACCTGCAGGGCAGCTGGAAGAGCTTCCCGGCCACCGGGACCGAGGACTAGCCATGACCGGATCGACCACCGCCTGCCCGGTCTGCGGCTCCGACCGCTTCGAGACCCTGTTCCCGGACTACCAAGGCCGGTGCGTGACCTCGCAGATGTTCTTCATCGACGGCCTGGGGCTGGAGAACCGCTGCTGCACGGACTGCGGATTCCTGTACAACGCGGCCGGGACCCGAGGCCTGGGCGCGGCGGTCTACAACACCGAGGTGTGGAAACCAAAGCCGCAGATCATGAACTATTCCAAGGGAGTGAAGACGTCGCACCAGAAGGCGTGGGAGACCTTCCTGTCCCTGGCCGATCTGCCGGAGTCCGGGGCCGTCCTGGACGTGGGCGGGGGCACCGGGGCCTTCCTCGAATGTGTCCACCGCGACCGGCCCGGCTGGGAGCTGCACGCCATCGAGCCAGGGGGCGGGTTCGCCGAGCTGTGCGGCCGCGTGCCGCTGGCCTCGGCCCACAACGCGGCCTACGACACCCTGGACCTGGACCGGACCTTCGATTGCGTGGTCTCCCTGTCCGTGCTCGAACACCTCGAAAATCCGCTGCACGCCCTGCGCTGGATGCACGCGCGCCTCAGGCCGGGCGGGCTGCTTCTTTTGCAGTTGCCCGACTTCGACAAGCTGCCCGGCGACCTGGTCTGCGCGGACCACATCAACAAGATGACCGTGCCGTACACCCGCATGCTCGCCCGGTACGCCGGGTTCGAGGAGACGGGGGCGGACACGGGCATGGTCATGTTCTACCTGGTCCTGCGCAAGGGGGAACCGGCCGGGGGGCCCGTTCCCTCCCGGTTCGCCGACAACCTGGCCATCGCGCGCCGGGCCGAGTCCGTGGCCCGGGCGACCATCGAGGCCGTGCGCGCGGCCGTGGACGCGGCGGAGAGCCGGGGCGGCCGGGCGGCGGTCTTCGGGACCTCGCCCATCGGCTCCATGGCCCACCTGCTGCTCGGCTGCCGCGACCGGGTGGCCTGCTTTGTGGACGAGAACAAAAACGCCTGGGGCCGCGACATCGACGGGCTGCCCGTGGTCGGGCCGGAGCGCATGGCGGAGCTGGGCGTGACCGATCTGGCCCTGGGCATCAGCCCGGTCTACTGGGAGACCGTGGCCGGCAAGATGCGCCCCCTGGGCGTGACCGTGCACGTCCCCCAACCCGACCAGCCCGAGGCATGACAATGACCGCCGACACCCTCGACATCCTCTTCGTGCACGTCGACCCGTGCATCCGGGCCGAGAAGGAGGCCTTCGCCCTGGCCAATCGCGGCCACCGCGTGCACCTGCTCTGCCAGGGCCTCAACTTCCAGCCGAACATGCGCGACATCTGCGCCTCGGTGACGCACTACGCCGACCTGGCCGAGCTGGGCGCGCGCATCCGGGCGCGGGACGACTTCGACGTGGTCCACTGCCACAACGAGCCCAACGAGCCCACCGTGGCCGCCCTGGACAACACGGACCGGCCCGTGGTCTACGACTGCCACGACTTCCGGGGGCTGCGCCAGGCTCTGGCCGGGGCCGAGGCCGAGACCGAGCGGCGCTGCTTCGAGGACACGGCCGCCGTGGTCCACGTCAGCCAGGGCATGGCCGAGGTGGCCGCCGGACGGTACGACTCGAACAGGGTCCTGGTCCTGCCGAGCTATCCCATGCTCACGGCCGCGCCCGCCGAACACCTGCCCAAGCTCGACGGCAACCACGTGGTCTACCTGGGCGGGCTGCGCGACCGGGGCTCGATCCACTACGAATACCGCAACTATCTGCCGTTCTTCGAGAAGCTCACTGCGGCCGGGGTCCACGTCCACGCCTACCCGGCGGACTTCAACCCCAGGAACCTGGCCACCTACCTGGCCCTGGACAAGGAAAACGCGTTTTTCCATCTGCACCCGAAGCTGCCCTACGGGGAGCTGCTGCGCGAGATCAGCCGCTACCAGTGGGGGCTGTCCGGCTTCAACTTCATGGACATCACCGATCCGAACACTCTGCTTTTCCTGAACAACGCCCTGCCCAACAAGCTCTTCGACTACCTCCTGGGCGGGGTCTGCCCGGTGGTGGTCAACTGCGAGACCTCCGGGCGCTGGGCCGTGGAGCACGGCCTGGGCTACCACGCGGCCGACGCGGACCAGGTGGTGGACATCGTCCTCCACGAGACGCCCCGGCCCCCCCTGACCGACTTCGGCCGGGTGGACATGCTCGAACAGATCGGCAGGCTGGAAGGATTGTACCGGGAACTGCTGGCCTGACGCGCGGTCGGCTCAGTCCAAGGCGCGGTCCAAGGCGCGGTCAGGACGCCCGGTTAGCGGCCCGCTTGAGGACCGCGAGGACGCGCCGGGCGTGCTCGTCCGGGTCGAAGTGGGCGGCGGCGAAGCGGTGGGCGTTCGCGCCCATGCGCGCGAGCCGGTCCCGGTCGGCCAGGCCGACCATGGCCGTTGCCAGCGCCTCGGCGTCGCCCGGCGGGACCAGCTCCCCGGTCTCGCCCGGCCGGATGAAGACCTCGCTCGTCCCGGCGGCCAGCACGGGCCGCCCCTGGCTCATGGCCTCGATGACGTCCCTGCCCCACGGGTGGCCGGTCAGGTCCGGCCGGAGCACCAGGTGCACGGCGCGCATCTCCGCCTCCGGGTCCACGGCGAACCCCTGAAAACTGACCACGTCCTCCAGTCCCGCGTCCGCGATCATCCGTTCCAGGGAGCGGTACAGCCCGTCGTGGATGCCGATGCGTCCGCCGAACAGGCGCACGCGCACACCGGCCCGGCGCAGCTCGCGCGCGGCCAGGCCGCAGGCCTCGATGCACAGGCGGTGCCCCTTGGTGGGCGAGACGTGGGAGAACATGCCGTAGACCAGCCCGCCGTCTTCGCCGCCCGCATCCGGCATGGGCGCGGGCGCGTCCGGCACCGGGGCCGGGTTGAAGACCAGGGTCGCGTCCAGGCCGAAGACCCGGCGCGCCTGTTCGGCCTCGGCCGGGCTGATGGCCACCAGCTCGCGCACCCTGGCGCGGACCAGGGGCCGGGTCAGGGGGAGCAGGGGGTTGTTTTCCAGGAGCATCTCGCGGCAGTGCAGCACGGCGGGCGGGCCCGCCAGGGGCAGGGCGGCCAGCAGGGTGGTGTAGCTGTTGTAGTGGATCACGTCCGGGGCGAACTCGCGGACCAGCCGCCGGATGCGCCGGAACTCGCCGGGCCGGGACACGGCGCGGCCCACGTTCTTCCAGAAGGGGATGGGGCAGGCCGCCAGGGACATGGGATAGTAGGGGATGCGCACGAAGTCCACGGCCACGCCCGTCTCGTTCAGCTCGGCCACGCGCCTGCCCGTGCGCGCGGGCGCGGAAATGCTGATGACGCGGACCTCGTGGCCCAGCCGGGCCAGGCCCTGCGCCAGGAAGAACAGGCTCTTGGCCGCGCCGCCGCTGTCTATGTCGTTGGTGACGGACAGTATCCTCATCGATGCCCCGTTGCGCTGTGCATGGTCCTGTCCCTATAACCCATGGATTTCGAGAGCAAAACACATTTTTTCGTGGTTTCCGGGCCGCAAACCCCCGCCCGGCGCGGTCCGGCCGCCCGCACGCCCCGCCCGGGGCCGGAACCCGGCCGATATGTGTGGACCTTCACCGCAAAACATACTACGAAATATTCTCAGTCCGTGCGCGGACACTTCACCCGAAACACCAAACCGAAGCAGGGGAGCTCGAAAAACCGGATGGTTGAACTCGTTCGCGCGGCCAAGGCCGCGACCATGATACCCGGCGCGCCCGTCATCGACGACGCGGCCATCCTCGTCGATCAGGGGATCATCAAGGAAGTCGGCACCTTCGCCACCCTTGGCAGAACCCATTCCGGCGACGTTCTCGACCTCGGGGACGTGTTCCTCTGCCCCGGCCTGATCAACGCCCATTCCCACCTGGAACTGGCCCACCTGCGCGGCAAATGCCCCGCGAACCAGGGGTTCGTCACCTGGGTGGAGGCCCTGCTCAAGCAGCCCATCTTCGATCTCGAACCGGACGCCCTGGACCGGGCCGTGGAGGAGCTCAAGCGAACCGGCACCATCATGGTCGGGGACATCGCCACCCGTTTCGCCAAGGAGATGGCCGGAATGCTCGAAGCATCCGGCCTTTTTTTCGCGGTCTTCTGCGAGGCCATCGGCGAGACCGTGCCCAAGCGGACCTTCATCCCGTCCGGCGAGTTCGGCGCGGGCTTCATCTCCGTGGCCGGGCATGCCCTGTACACCACCCACCGGGACGTGCTCCGGGCCGCCAAGGCCGAGACCCGCGCCAAGGGGCTGCCCTTCTCCCTGCACCTGGCCGAGCACGACGACGAGGTGGCCATCATGGCGGGCGAGCCCAGCCCGTTTCTGGACCTGCTCCAGGCGCGCGGGCGGCTGCTCGACTTCGAGCCCCCGAAAAAACGCCCGGTGCAGCAGGCCGCCGATCTCGGCCTGCTCGACGAGACCACCCTGGCCGTGCACTGCGTCAAGGTCACGAGTGATGACATCGCCACGGTGCGCGCCTTCGGGGCCACGGTCTGCCTGTGTCCGCGCTCCAACGAGTTCATCGGCGTGGGCCGCGCCCCGTGGGAGAAATGGTTCGCCTCGGGCACGCCGCTGTGCCTGGGCACGGACTCCCTGGCCTCGAACACCGACCTCGACCTGTGGAACGAGGCCCGGTACCTCAAGGAACATTTCAACGGCGGGCTGTCGCTTGACGACGTGCTCGCCATGGTGACCCGCAACCCGGCGCGCATCCTGGGCGCGGGCAACACCCTCGGCACGCTGGAACCGGGCAAGGTCGCATCCTTCGCCCTGGTCCCCGAGTCCCTACACGCGCTATTCTAGGATGCCGGAGGCAGAAACGACTATGAAATGGTTACACAAGGACCTGCTGGACGTGTCCCAGCTCTCCCAGCCGGAGGTCATGGCGATCTTCGAGACGGCGGGGCGGTTCCAGGAGTTGCAGGAACGGCCGGTCAAGAAGGTGCCGACCCTGAAAGGGCGCAGCGTGGTGCTCTTCTTCGCCGAGCCGAGCACGCGCACCAAGACCAGCTTCGACGTGGCCGGGAAACGGCTGTCCGCCGACACCTTCTCCCTGGCCAAGAGTTCAAGCAGCCTGACCAAGGGCGAATCCCTCAAGGACACCGCCCTGACCCTCCAGGCCATGGCCCCGGACGCCATCGTCATCCGGCACTGGTGCTCGGGCGCGGCCCGGTTCCTGGCCGACCGGCTGGACTGCTCGGTCATCAACGCGGGCGACGGGCGGCACGCGCACCCCACCCAGGCGTTGCTCGACTCCTTCACCCTGTACCAGGAGTGGGGCGGCGTGGCCGGCAAGACCATCCTCATCCTCGGGGACATCGCCCACAGCCGCGTGGCCCGGTCCAACGTCATCCTGCTGACCATGCTCGGGGCCAAGGTCCGGCTGTGCGGGCCGCGCACCCTGCTGCCCCCGGCCCTCAAGACCTGGCCGGTCACGGTCTTCTCCGACCTGAACGAGGCGGTCAAAGGCGTGGACGCGGTCATGTGCCTGCGCCTCCAGCTGGAACGCCAGAAGGACGGGCTGCTGCCCGACCTGCGCGAATACTCCCGGACCTTCGGCATGGGCATGAAACAGGTGGAGCTGGCCAACCCGGACGTGCGCATCCTCCACCCCGGCCCGCTCAACCGGGGCGTGGAGATCAACTCCGAACTGGCCGACTCGGCTGGCTCCCTCATCCTCGACCAGGTCGCCAGCGGCGTGGTCGTGCGCATGGCCCTGCTGTTCCTGTACATGACCAGGAAGGGAGAGGAGTAGGGAAGGCGGGAAGGAAGCCGCCTGCGGCGGCGATGTCGGATGACTTCGCCTCCGGCGGGCAAAGGGCGAGCCCTTTGCAAACCCGTTGTCGCCTTCGGCGAAGTGTTTTTTTCGGAAGCCACCCCCTCGCGGACGACACCCCCCGCGAAGCGGCACTAAAAAGTTTTGGAGATTCTTAAGAACCTTTTTCAAAAGGTTCTTAAGCCCCCGGAGGGGCCCCCGGCAGGGGTGCCGGAGGCATACAGGAGGCATATCATGGCCAAGATCGATTTGATACTCAGGCGCGCCAAGCTGGACGGGAAGGACGTGGACGTCTTCGTGTCCCGCGGCAAAATTGCCGAGGTGGTTGCCTCGGCCAAGTCGCTGGACGCGGGCGACGCCAAGGTGGAGGAGGCCTACGGGCTGACGCTGCTGCCGTCGCTGACGGACGTGCACGTGCATCTGCGCGAGCCGGGGTACGAGTACAAGGAGGACGTGGAGTCCGGGCTGCGGGCCGCGGCCTGGGGCGGGTTCTCGAACGTCATGTGCATGGCCAACACCAAGCCGGTCAACGACAACGGCCCGGTCACCGAGCTGATGCTGGAGAAGGCCCGCCGGTCCTGGCCCAAGGGGCCGAGACTGTTCCCCATCGGCGCGCTGACCAAGGGGTTGGAGGGCCGGGAGCTGGCGCCCATGGCCGAGCTGGCCCAGGCGGGCTGCGCGGCCTTTTCCAACGACGGCGTGCCCGTGGAGTCCACCAAGATTTTCCGCCTGGCCGTGGAGTACGCCTCGGACTGGGACCGCGTGGTCATCGACCACTGCGAGGACCCGTACCTGGGCGTGGGCGCGGGCATCAACGAGGGCGAGGTGTCGAGCCGCCTCGGGCTGCCCGGCCAGCCGGACGTGGCCGAGGCCATGCAGGTGGCCCGCGACATCCTGCTGTCCGAGTACCTGGACCTGCCCATCCACCTGGCGCACATCTCCTGCCGCAAGTCCGTGGACCTGATCCGCTTCGCCAAGGCGCGCGGGGTCAAGATCACGGCCGAGACCGCGCCGCACTACCTGACCATGACCGAGGGCGTGCTGGAGGCCGAGGGCACGGAGTACGACACCGCGGCCAAGGTCAACCCGCCCCTGCGGCCCGAGGACGACCGGCTGGCCGTGATCGAGGCCCTGAACGACGGGACCATCGACTGCCTGGCCACGGACCACGCGCCCCACGCGGGCCACGAGAAGGAGACCGAGTTCGACGTGGCCCCGTGCGGCATCAGCGGCCTGGACACGGCCCTGTCCGTGACCTGGGGGCTGGTGCGCGACGGCGTGCTCTCGCGCGAGACCTTCCTGCGCGCCTGGACCACGGCCCCGTGCGGCATCTTCCACCTGCCGGTGAACACCTTCGCGCCCGGCGACCCGGCGGACTTTTTCCTGTTCGACGAGGCCGAGGAATGGGTGGTCGCGCCCGAAACCCTGCATTCCAAGGGAAAAAACACGCCGCTGATGGGTTCCACGCTGAAAGGGCGGGTAAAAACCCATTTCATTGCGGGGAAAAAGATTGTATAGCAGGGATTCCTCCCGGCCGACCATGGTCCGGGAACCGCGACGGGGGCGCAGCCTGTCCCCGCGGCGCGACCTTGCAACGATTCAATGCCAGGCCGTCCGTCCCGAAACCGTGCGGGCGGCCCAGAGAGGAGAGATATGAGCCAGCCTTTCAAAGATGCTGTCGGCTTTTGCAAAACCATCATGCGCAACGGGTTTGACGCCTACATCATCAACGTCCGGCTCCAGGCGCTCACCCTGGACGAGACGGGCAGCGAGCAGGAACTGGATATCTGCACCGAGGCCCCGTTCGACGAGTTGAAGAAATATTTCCCCACCATGGAGGAGTCCAGCGACAAGGGCACCCTCGGCACCCTGGCCGAAGGGGGCGTGACCTACTTCTTCTATCCCGCGGCCACGGACGAGGCCGCCTACACCGACGAAGTGGTCTCGACCATGACCCCGCGCCTGATGAAGCGGCTGGAGCGGCGCGGCGACATCCCGCTGTCCGCCGTCTGCCCGCTCATTCCCCGGGCCAAGGAGACCTACGCCGACTTCGCGGACTTCGCCGAGGGCCAGATCCGCTTCAAGGGCATCCCGGACCAGGCCCTGAAAAAGGACTACTCCCTGGCCTACCGGGCCATGCGCTTCGCCGCCAACTTCGACAAGGAGATCGAGGCCAACTCCTGGGCAGCCATCGTGCGCTGCTCCCGCCGCGTGCTCGACTACGTGCCCATGGCCGACTTCCTGGACGAGTGGCGCAAGGTCGAGGCCGAGGCCATGCACAAGTTTTTCAGCCTGCTCTTCGACTCCATGCTCCTGCACGGGCTGATCCCCGAGATCGCGGCCCTGTCGCGCGTCTCCCAGATCCGGAACCCCGAGGAGAACGTGGAGGAGACCGTCCTGGCGCACACCCTGGACGTCATGAAGGCCTACCCCGAGGAGCTGCCCTACGACTGGTTCGGGGCCGTGGCCTGCCTGTTCCACGACATCGGCAAGCTCTACACCGCCGAGTACTACGACGGCCGCTGGAACTTCCTCCAGCACCACCGCGTGGGCGCGAAAGTGACCCGCAAGGTCCTGAAACGGCTGCGTTTCGAGGAACAGGACATCGACCTGATCTGCGATCTCGTGCAGAACCACATGCGCCCGCACTTCATGCTCACGGACAAGGGCATCCGCCGCCTGCGCTCCCTGGACGAGTACCCGCGCATCATGGAGATGGTCCGCGCCGACATCAAGGCGCGCAACGGCTCCTGGCGCGAGTTCAACCACAACCTCAAGATGGCCGAACGGGCCGACATCCCGGACCTCGAGCTCGAACCGCTGCTCGACGGCAACCGGATCATGGAGCTGGCCAAGCTCAAGCCCGGCCCGGCCATCGGCAAGATCCGCGACCAGCTCCTTGAGGCCCAGGTCCGCGACGACGTCTCCACCGTCGAAGAGGCCGAAGACTTCGTTCTCGATTACGTCGAAGAACACCGCCTGTACTAAAAGGCGACAGCACACACAGGAAAACCCCGGTCCGGCCCCGCCGCACCGGGGTTTTTCGTGTGGTGCGTCCGGCCCCCCCATCCCCTCTCCCTTTCTAAACTTTTTGGGTGCCTTCGGCAGGGGCGTGCGGGGGCGGATGAGGGGTGTTTTGAGCGGGGGTGAGGGAGATTGTTAAGAGGTATAAAGAAAAAGAGAAGGGTGCCGATAAAGAGGGCATGATTATCTCCGGCGCACAGATGAACTACGGGTTCATGCACAAGCTCAAGACGCGGCAGGACCAGGGCGACGACCTAGGGTCCGCGTCCTCGCTGCTGGACGACATGCCGGGCCGTCGGCTCGGGCAGCTGGCGGTGATCAACCCGGCCAAGGACGGGCTGACCCCGGCGGTCACGGCCCTGGCCAATGCGCCGGGCCAGGTCAAGAAGCAGGCCGACGACCAGTCCCTGGGCGAGACCTTCGCCAACGAGATCATCCGCCGCATGGGCGAGGTCACGGACGAGAACGGCGAGACCAGGGACACCGACGGGCTGCGCGACGAGCTGGCCTCGACCATGGACTGGCTGCGCGAGCGGTTCGGCAACGACACGGCCGCCGCGGCCGCGGGCATGATCATCCAGGCCACCTCCTCGGGCGTGAACGAGGACACCCTGGGCAACGGGCTGCTCAACGTCCTCAAGTTCATCGACCGCAACTTCGGCACCAATGCGGGCGACGCGGCCATCGCCGAGTTCAACGCGGGCATCAACACCGCCCTGAACGCCTTCTTCGACAACGGCCAGAACGAAATTTTCTACGTGGCCGGGTCTGCCGAGAGTTCGGCCACCCAGGACAACAGCGCGGCGCTCCTGGCTCAGGCCGCCGATGCCGATGGCGCCGATCCCCTGGACGAGTTCGGCGACATCCTTGACCAGCTCCGGAACGAGCTGGACAACATCGCCCAGCTCCAGGACCTGACCAGCCAGCTCGAGGAACAGTTCAACCCGGCCAAGGCGAGCGTGGGCCAGGCCCTCGAAGCCTACCAGGCCGCGCCGGGCGACTCCTCCCCCCAACTGACGAGCGTAACGGTCTAGGCCCCACCCGGCCGGACCATTACCCAAGCCGACTCCCTCCACGAGTCGGCTTTTTCACGCCCCACGCCCGTCCGCCGGACATGAAAAAGGGTCGGAATATTCCGACCCTTTTCTTTATAAGGCTACCCGCCAATGTCAGGCTTGGGAGAGTGGTGCAGCCGTGCATGTTCTCGGGCGCAGCGCAACCGGAGGCGTAGCCGATCTACGTTGACGGATTGCGCGAAGCCCGAAAAATGTGCGGATGCGCCGCCATCGCAAGCCGTGCTACGCGCCCACGTGCATCTTGAAGGCTTGGAGCGTGTTGACCATGAGCTGCGCGATGGTCATGGGGCCGACGCCGCCGGGAACCGGGGTGATGGCGTGGACCTTGTCCTTGAGGCCCTCGAAGTCGCAGTCGCCTGCCAGCCCCTCGTCCGTGCGGTTGATGCCCACGTCGACCACCACCGCGCCTTCCTTGACCATGTCCGCGGTGACGAACTTGGGCTTGCCGATGGCCGCGAAGATGTAGTCCGCCTCGAGGCACTCGGCCTTGAGGTCCGGGGTGCGGGAGTGGCACAGGGTCACCGTGGCGTTGGCGCAGGGGCCGCTCTGGGAGAGCATCATGGCCAGGGGCTTGCCCACGATGTTGGACCGGCCGATGACCACCGCCTTCTTGCAGGCCGGGTCCAGGCCGTAACGCTTGAGCAGGTTGATGACGCCCGCCGGGGTGCACGGCTTGAAGCCGGGCAGGCCCAGCGACATCTTGCCCACGTTGACCGGGTGGAAGCCGTCCACGTCCTTGTTCGGGTCGATCAGGTCGAGGATCTTCTGGGAGTCGAGGCCCTTGGGCAGGGGCAGCTGGACCAGGATGCCGTCCACGGTCACGTCGCGGTTGAGTTCGTGGATGAGCCCTTCCAGTTCGAGCTGGCTGGCCGTCTCGAGCCGGTGGGGGATGGAGCGGATGCCGCAGTCCTCGCAGGCGCGCTCCTTGTTGCGCACGTAGACCTGGCTGGCCGGGTCCTCGCCCACCAGCACCACGGCCAGTCCGGGCCTGCGGCCGTAGCGGGCCTCGAGCTTGTCCACCTCTTCCCTGATCTCGGCGCGAATGGTCGCGGCCGTCTCCTTGCCGTCCAAAAGAATCATGAAGCCCTCTCCTGTATCTGTTTTTGAGCACCGAAGAAAGGGCCCCTTCTCACGAAGGGGCCCGTCCCGTCAAGTTCGGCCCTAGGGGGTCCGGACGTAGACGCCTTCGAGCACCTTGGCGTCGGGGCCGCTCTCCACGTAGAAGAGCAGCAGCGCCCCGGCCTTGGCGTCGTAGTCGCCGTGGAGCTGGCCGTCCTTCTCCTCGGCGATGTAGATCTCGTTGTCGGAGGAGATGCCGCCCGCGAACTTCTCCGTGAACGTCTCGCCCTTGCGGGTCCACTTCTTGTACCCGGTGAAGACCCGGCCGTGCTGGTCCTCGATGACCAGGGTGCTGGCCGCGTCCGGATTCTCGTACAGCCCGGCCTTGACCCCGGCCACGTTGACCGACTTGGCCACCCAGGACCCCTTGAGGTCCGGGACCTCCCCCGCCGCCAGGGCGGGCAGGGCGCAGAGCACGAACAACAGGGCCAGACCGAACGTCGCTTTCTTCATGAAAGGCCTCCTTGGAAAAGAGAAGGGCCGCCCCGAGGACGGCCCGTTGAAACGTATCTATTCGTCGAAGAAACTGCCCGCCAGGATGGGGCCGTAGTAGACGCCGTCCTCGTCCAGCTCCTCCTCGATGCGCAGGAGCTGGTTGTACTTCTCCAGCCGGTCGGAACGGCACAGGGAGCCGGTCTTGATCTGCCCCGCGTTCACGGCCACGGCCAAGTCCGCGATGAAGGTGTCGCCGGTCTCGCCCGAACGGTGGGACACCACGTTGGTGTACCCGGCCGTCTTGGCCAGCTCGATGGTGTCCAGGGTCTCCGTGACCGTGCCGATCTGGTTCAGCTTGATCAGGATGGAGTTGCAGATGCCCCGGTCGATGCCCTCGGCCAGGATGTCCGGGTTGGTCACGAAGATGTCGTCGCCCACCAGCTGGATGCGGTCGCCGAGCTTGTCCGTCAGCACCTCCCAGCCGTCCCAGTCGCTCTCGGCCAGGCCGTCCTCGATGGAGATCAGCGGGAAGCGCGAGACCAGGTCGTCGTAGAAGTCGATCAGCTCGGCGGCGGTCAGGATCTTGTCCTCGCCCGCCAGCACGTACTTGCCGTCCTTGTAGAACTCGCTCGCCGCCGCGTCGATGGCCAGGCCCACGTCGCGGCCGGGCTCGTAGCCCGCGTCCTCGCAGGCGCGGATGATGTACTGGAACGCCTCGGCATGGGAGGCCAGGTTCGGCGCGAAGCCGCCCTCGTCGCCCACGGAGGTGACGTGCTTGTCCTTGGCCAGGATGGCCTTCAGGTGATGGAAGATTTCCGCGCCCATGCGCAGCGCCTCGGCAAAGGTGTCCGCGCCCACGGGCATGATCATGAACTCCTGGATGTCCAGGTTGTTCGGCGCGTGCTGGCCGCCGTTGATGATGTTCATCAGGGGCACCGGCAACAGCTTGGCGTTAATCCCGCCCAGATACTGGTACAGCGGCATGCCCATGAAGCTGGCCGCCGCCCTGGCCGCCGCCATGGACACGCCCAGAATGGCGTTGGCGCCCAGACGGTCCTTGTTCTCGGTGCCGTCGAGGTCGATCAGCGTATTGTCCAGCGTCACCTGGCGCACCGCGTCCATGCCGATGATCGCGCCCGCGATCTCGCCGCGCACGTTCTCCACGGCCTGCAGCACGCCCTTGCCGCCGTAACGCTCCTCCTTGTCGCGCAGCTCCAACGCCTCGCGCGAACCCGTGGATGCGCCCGAAGGCACGGCCGCCCGGCCGATGTCGCCGGATTCCAGAACCACTTCGCACTCCACGGTGGGATTGCCGCGCGAGTCCAGAATCTCTCGCGCCCAGACGCCGGTGATGATGCTCATATCGATCTCCTTGAAATCAGGGTTGTACACGTTCGATCAATAAAACCGGGGGGATTCTAGAGGATTTCCACCCAATGCTCAATTCCTTACTACGGATGCGCGAAAATGGGCAGTGATTTTTGAAACGATACGGCGACAAGGCACGGTCCGGGACGGTGTCGCGTCTCATCCGCGCTTCGCCGGGCCGTTTCCTTTTCGCACCCATTCGTCGATCTTGCGCTGCGACTCCGGGGAGGGCAGGGCGTTGCAGGCCAGGAAGAACTGGTTGACGTAGGCGGTCCGGCCCGTCCGTTTCAGTTCCAGCGTGCCCCGTTCCGGCTTCATGACCCGGTATATCCAGCTGGTCCCGGCCAGGACGTCCTCGGCGTAATGCACCACGCAGTGGCTGAGTTCCTCGCCCTCCCGTTTCAGGTCCCGGTAATTGTCGATGTACCGGATCGCGGCGTCACCGGGGATGACCGGCGGCGGGAAGCGGACGTTGGGAACGCGTTCGTTCTCCAGTTTTTCCTCCAGTCGGCGGGACCACCGGTCGTGCAGTGCGCCCAGGGTTTCGAGGTCCGGGGCCCGCTTCAGCCTGGCGTACGGGTCGGCAAGGCCGAGGGCCGCGCCGAAGCGCATGGCGTCCCGGTAGGTTGCGGCCGTTTTCTGCGCCAGGCCGACGCGGAAGGGGGATCGGCCGAACAGGGCGCGGACGGCGTTGAGCTCCACGGCCTCGGGGTGGCGGAGGAACGGCCCGAGGCCGGGCAGGGGGCAGGCGGCGCAATGCCGCAGCGCCCTGGCGAGCCGGGCGCTGCCGAGGAAGACGGTGAGCACCTCGTGGTCGTGCGGCGTGAAGCGGCAGCCCGTGATCTTGCGGATCAGGTTCTTCGTCACCCCCGAGTCCTCGCCGAAAACGGCCGCGACGATCCGGTTCTGTCTTTGCCCCAGCAGCTCGGCAGCGGCTTCGGGCGCGAGGTTTCCCCGCCCCATATGGACCGCCAGCAGCCAGGTGAGGACCGGGGCCGTCCGGAGCGCCTGCAACCCGTAGGGGCTGAGGCGGAGCAGCCGGAGCACCGAATACTGCATGTAGGTGAACGGCTCCACCGCGGCCCGGTACGGCCGGGGTATGGCCCGCAGGAAATAGTCCGACTTGTAGCAGTCGCTGAAGTGGCGCGGCGACACCAGCGTGAGGTCGGGGACGGCCTCCGGCGGCCGCCAGGCCATGGCGGCGTTTGCGGGCCCGGCCGCCCCGGCCGGGGGCAGGCCGGGCAGCCGGAGCTGGACGGGGCCGACGGCCACGGGTTCGCGCCGTTCCAGGACAAGGCCCTGTTCCCACGGCGTGATTCGGTATTCCCCGCCTCCCCTTCGGAAAAAGAGATGATCGGGCCATTCCGGGCGCCGGGTGATCGAGTTGTTGTCTATGCGCATGCAGGTCGGTTCTCCGCTCCGGATGGCCCGCCCGTCATTCCCGGTAGTCCGGCGGCAGGGGCAGGGTGCGCCGCAAGGCGCTGGCGGAAGTGCCGTTGTCGCGCAGCCACTGGGTGAAGGCGATGGCCCCGCGCTTGTCGTCCGGGGCGTAGAACCCGAGGAGGGAGCCCGCGGCGTTGGCGCGCCCCTGGGTCCGGCGCATGGCCAGCCCGACGAGTTCGATCACCACCGCGAATCCGTACCGCTTGGCGAGCTCCCGGTAGTGCGGCGTTTCCCGCTGTCTTTCGCGGGCGGCCCGGATGCGCCCGTAGAGTCCCTCGGCCAGGGACGCCCGGTCCGCACCGGGCGGGCACGACGGGCCGAGCCGGTCCTGCGCCGGGCGCGGATTCCCGGCCAGGTGCGGAAACAGGGCCGGGGTGTCGATGACGCACACGCCGTGTTCGTCCGCCTCGTGGGCCACCAGGTTGGCGGCCTGGCGCAGGGTGTTGTCCAGCTCCCGGATGTTCTCCTTCCATTCGGCCGAGACGAGCCGTCGCTGGGCGTCGGCGGTCAGCCGGTAGCGGCCGAATGGCCGCTGGTCGAGGAAGTCCCGGGCGAAATCGGGGATGTCCTCCCGCCGTTCCCGCAGCGGGGGGACCATGACCACGTTCTGGCAGATGCGGCTCCTGAAGTCGGCCCGCCACCGGCCGGTCCGGACCAGCTCGTCGATGTCCTGGTTGGTGCCGTAGATGATGCGGATGTCGGGGCGGGCCAGGCGCGACGATCCGAGCGGGTAGAAGACCCGGTCCGTGAGAAAGGAGAGGAGCTTGACCTGGAACAGGGGGGTGGTGTCCCCGATCTCGTCCAGGAAGACGGTTCCGGTGTCCGCCTGCATGAATTTCCCGGCAAAGTCCCGGACCGCTCCGGTGAAGGCCCCCCGCATGTAGCCGAACAGTTCGCTTTCTACCATGCCGTCCGGCACGGCCCCGGCGTTGACCACGACAAAGGGGCCGTTTTGGCGGGGACTCTGCTCGTGGAGGGTCCGGGCGAGAAAGGTCTTGCCCACGCCCGGCTCGCCGACGAGGAGGAGGCTGTCGTCCGTCCGGGCGATGTTGGCCAGGAAACGGAAGAGCCGGTGCATGACCGGTGCGGACGACCGCAGCCCGCCCCACTGGCGCAGGGGTTGGCTGATGGCCGTGTAGACGGGCGGCCGCCCGGCGGGGGCGGGCTCGGCCCCGCGGAGGGCGAGCTCCCGCCGGACCAGGCCGATCCGGGCGGCTTCGGCCAGGCCGTGGTGGAGGTCGCTCGGGACAAAGACGGCCCGGCCCCGGCGGAGGGCCTTCACGACGGCGCGCGGCGGGTTGTAGCCGGACGGGCCCGAAAGGATGATCCGGCGACCGCCGCCGGGCGCGCACAGCCGGGCCAGCGTGCGGTCGTCCGGTCCCTGCCGCCCGTTGCCGCCGCCGACCTCGATGATGAGCAGCACCGGCCCTGCCGGACCGGAAGGCGCAAGCGCGGCCTGGTCCGGCCCGTG
This sequence comes from Pseudodesulfovibrio mercurii, assembly GCF_000189295.2. Classification (NCBI taxonomy): domain Bacteria; kingdom Pseudomonadati; phylum Thermodesulfobacteriota; class Desulfovibrionia; order Desulfovibrionales; family Desulfovibrionaceae; genus Pseudodesulfovibrio; species Pseudodesulfovibrio mercurii. Next base: position 2,726,846 of record NC_016803.1, read on the forward strand.
CGCCGGGACGGACGCGCCCAGGCCCGGCTCAATGCGTTCGAGCACGTCGCGCCAGGTGTCGGCAAAGTCGTATGTGTCGCTTATGATGGCAATGTGCATGGGGTCGCTCTGGTTGTCCCCCCTTTTACAAGGTGCGTGCCAGGCGAAGGATGCCGCATGCCCGCTCCAATATGCTGAAATAAAAACAATATCAGAGGCGACGAACTGTGGGGGCGTGGGGCCTGGGCTCACACGGGCCGCGCCCTCCTCACAGGCGGTCCGTGTCTCGCGCCGGTCGGCCTTCACCAAGAAAAAACTTGCACGCTTTTCCGCCGCAAAACGGAGATGTTGTCGGCGCTCTCTTTAATATTAATTAATACGGCATGTTGCAAAAGAATTTCTGCGGCTGCGCATGTTGGCACTTCATTTGAAAGAGGTGGATCGGGCCGGAGGAACCCCAGGCTTTATTGCCGAGAATCACCTCCATGGGCGTGAAGCCGCCGGTGCGGTTTTCATCAATCCCGGATGGCCCACGGGTTCGCCGAGGCGGCCCCGTGACGGGATCGGCCTTGGGGCTTCGCGAAGCCCCGGACAGGTCGCCGCTGAAACGCGGGAGGAGTCAAGGCTCTGGCCGACGCCCGAAACAGCTCGCACCATTTCCATGGCCACACGTGGCGATTTCCGGCCCGCCGGATGCGCGGCTCGGGTTCGAGCCGCCGATATGAACCGGCGGCGGGCCAGGAAGGCATGGTGAAAACGGTGGGAGATGGCCGCCATCGGACTGTCCGTGGCGGCCGACGCCTACACCGGAAGGCCTCGTGAAACGGCCTCCCGCATCGACGTGATGCGGGAGGCCTTGTGCGTCGGGCGGCCGGGACGGCTCACCAGGCCAGGGCGAACTTCTCGACAAGCCGCCCGAACCGGGCCACGGCCTCGCCGTAGGGCAGGGTGCTGAGGTCGAAGTACTGCTTGAAGCTCGGCTCCTGGATGGGCTCCACGGCCACCTGGACGCAGTTGATGCCCCAACGGCTCTCCAACTCGTCCACCAGGCCGGTGAGGGAGGCCGGGCAGCATCCGTCGGTCGGCTGGCCGTCGCTGATCATGATGAGCAGCCGGTTCCTTTTTCGGCTCTGTTGGGCCAGGCGGGCCGCATAGTGGAGGGCCCCGCAATCGTTGTTGCCGCCGCCCGCCTGGAGCATGGCGATGGCGTGGCGTCGGAAGTCGCCGAGATCGTAGAGGGTTTCGTCGTCAAAGGCGTGGATGTGGCCGGTGATCCCCGGCAGGTCCTTCAGGGCTTCCGCGAGGAGCACGCCGAAGGAGCGCGCGAGTCCCATCCCCCTGCCGCACATGGAGCCGGACCGGTCGATGAGCAGCCCCACATAGGCGTCGGGATAGATGCGGACCTCGCGATTGATGAACAACCCGGTGCCGGGATGGAGCATGGACCGGCGCAGCCCCTGGGGATCGATCCGCTGGCCCCTGCGCGACTGCCTGTCCTCGACGACGCCGGTCCCGGCCCTTTCCATGAATGCCCTGAGGGGCCGGACGTACTGCCGCACCCTGCGCAGCTCGTTGTTCTGGGCGGCGGGATTCCGGTTCATGGGGACCACCCGGTCCAGCGGGGTGAAGCCGAGCCCGCCGGACAGGGGACGCGGCCTCGCCGGAGAGGTCTTCCGGAAATCGGGCGGCGCGGTGCGCCGGGGCAGGGAGCGGGACACGTCGCCCCGTTTCGCGCTGCCGTCGTCCTCCAGTATCTCCGGGAGATGGCCGCCCACCTCGTTCAGCCGCTTCAGGGTGGCGTCCAGCGCCGGGAGGATGCGGCGGAGCCGCCTGAGTATCTCGGCGATCTCGTTGTCCGTTGATGGTTCGAGTTCCAGGATCTCCCGTATCCTGATCGCCAGGTGGACCATCCGTGGGTGGCCGAGATTCCGGAACGTCGGCGGGATCTGGGCCAGGGCCCGGCGCACCGCGGCGTCCGCGGGCCGGTCCTCGACCGAGAACCCCGCGCGCAGGGCGAAGAAGAAGGCGAGCATCCTGCTTACGGTTCCGCCGAGCTGAACCTGCTCCCGGTGGGTCAGCCGGACCATCCGTCCCTCCAGGCGGCCTTCGAGCCTGCCGTCCTCGAAGTCCCGGCGCAACGAGTCCGGCGTCCGGTCCAGGGCCCGCGCCAGGTCGTCCAAGGGCACGGCGTTCCCGGGAAGCTCGGCAAAGACGTAGGTCAGGGTCCGGTCGAGGACCGCGCCGAAGGCGTCTCGTCTGCTCCGGAGGCGACGCTCCATCCGTTCGTCCATGAGGATGTCATACAGTTCTGTCACGCCCTGCCGCCGCGCCTGCCCCCTGGCGCTTCTGGCCCCTTTCGCGCCGATGTCGAAGACGTGATGTCCGATTTCGTGGAGGAGTATGCCTTTGACGACGGCCTCGCCCTGCGGGTGCCCGGAGGCTATGGGAAGGCTGCTCACCTCGATCCGCATGGGGCCGTCGGCCGAAGCCACGGTCCGGCCGATGCCGGTCCGGTACTGGGTTATTTCCGTTCCCCGGCCGGTCAATTCATAGCCGGTCCGGGCCGCCCACGCGTAGGCCCTGGAGAGGGCGGCCAGCCTGTCGGCGACCCAGACCGCCCTCCGAACGGGCGTCCAGTTCTCCATGAAGCCGGGCTGCCGGGGTTCCGTCAGCAGGAGGCGTTCCGCGTACTCCCGCACCTCCGGGGACGGATCGCCGAGGGCGTCGAGCAATTCGTTGGCGCACCGGGGGTCGTCCACGAACGAGAGCATGGTCAGGGCCATGGCGCGGACCTCTTCGCGGTCCTTTCTGGCGAACGCGATCAGGTGGGGAACGGCCTCGGGATCGTCCAGGATGGCGTAAAGGCAGCGCAGGGTGTCGCACCCGGCGAGACACATGCCCGGCAGGGGGCTCAACCGGGCGATCCGCTCACCGATCAGGGTGCTGTCGATATGCCTGATGGCGGCCATCCGCAGGTGCGAACCGGGCATCAGGTAGCGGGTGACAAGCGGGGCAAACTCGGCGTAATCCGTGGCCAGGTGATAGAGCAGGCGCAGTTCCAGCGTCTCCTCCATGCTGTCTTCGAGCCCCATGGTCAGCTTTTCCGAGAACAGGAGGGCCACGTCTATCAGGAGATGGGGGCACGTCACCTCCAGCACCGCCCAGAGGAAAAACCCGGTCTCTTCGTTGACCATGGCCCGCTCCTCGGCCCGGACGATCAGCTCCACCACCTTCCTTTCCGAAAAGTCGCGCATGAACCGGGCGAGCTCGGCGAACAGTTTCGTCTCATCCTTGTCCAGCTTCCACAGGGGGGAGTCGAAAAGGGCGGTGTCGAACGGACCCGCGTATTCCGGAAGCAGGGCGAGGTTGAGAACGGCGTTGGCGTAGTCTATGGATTGGTCTTCGGACGCGCCGCCGTCGGGAGGGGGGCCTCCGGCGTTGCGCATCGCCTCCAACCGCCGGAGGGAAAGCCGCACCGCGTCCTCCGGCGCTCTTCTCCTGAGCAGGTGCAGGGCCATGGAGGGGGTTCGTTCGATCTCCCGGCGCACGTCGGCCGAGATGCGGGGATTGGCCGCGCCGAACTCCCAGGCCGCGCCGAGAAACTCGACGAGTTCCTCCTGGTCCAGTTCGTCGTCGACCGCTTCGCCGGTGCGGGGCAATCCCTCATTCCAGCGGGCCATGGCCCGCAGCATGCCGCCCGCCGCTCCGGGGTCGTCCTTTGCCGCCCGCATGGCCAGCTCGAAGGAGACCTGGCCGCGTTCCGCAAGGTGTTCGATCATCTCCCCGCCGACCGCGGGCGACCAGTCGAAGACCGTCCGCACCCGTTCCCAGTCCGAGGCGGGACACAGCGTCCCGCCCAGGCTCTCGACCAGTTCCTCCGCCTTGCGGCGGGCCATCCGTTCGGGGTTCACCGTGGCCATGGTCAACCCTCCAGCGTCCTGTTGGCCCTGAGCCAGACCATGCCGGCATCGCTGCCCGGGTCGTCCCAGCGCCCCTGATACCGCGCGCAGAACGAATCCTTCAGTATCTCGGGGAGCGGGTCCCCCGGAAACTCGTGCCGGTAGATCGGGTGGGACAGGAGCAGGCACGCCTCCTGGGTGGCGCGCATGCTCAGGTCCAGGTCGAGGTCCCGGTCGGTGCGGATGGCCTCGGCGACCTTGACGACCCGGCGGATTTCCCGGAGCGGGACATCGGGATAGGTCCGGGAGAGGAGCCGGGCCTCGGCTTCGGGCGGCGGGTAGTCCACCTTGAGGGGCGCAAAACGGTCGAGTTGGGCCGGATCGACCGCCGTGGTCCCCGTGAACTGGGCGCCGTTGTTGATGGCCGCTATCCACTGCACGTTCTCGGGAATGGGGATGAACTCGCCGTTGACCGGGTTGAACATCTTGCGGGTTGCGTCCAGTGCGGACATGACCCCGTTGCGGGCCATTTCCCGGCAGCGGTTGAACTCGTCCAGGAAGATCAGGAAGCGTTCGTTGCTTTCCGCCGCCTCGGTGAGCGCCCTGAGAATGTCCGTCTCCACCCAGGTGAAGGTCCGCTTGCTTTGGTCCTCGGCCGGTTGCAGGCTGGCCAGGAAATCCGTGGGGTCGTAGACCGCGCTGCAGTTGAAGAAGATGAAGCGGACGCCCAGGCTTTCCGCGACCTTGCGGGCGAGGACCGTCTTGCCCGATCCCTGGGGGCCGTCCAGCAGGATGCTCATGCGGTTTTCGAGCAGGACCTCCAGCTTGCGCAGGAGTGCTTCCGGGAAGAAGAAGTCGTCGCCGCCGAAGCGGGCCTCGCTGAAGTGGCGGACCTCGATGTAGCCCCGGCTGGAACGGGGCCTGCCCTTGATCCGGGTGACCCGGACCCGGCACGGACTGCCCGGAACGATCGCCTGGTCGTTGCTGAGTATCACCTTCGGCGCGCGCCTGTTGCCGATGTTTTTCGCCCTGAAGCGCCACGGGCCCTGTTTCGGGTTGAGGTGGAAGACCGTGGTGAATATGCCGGGCAGCCCGGCGTTGTCGTTTGTCATGCTCGTCTCCGATTGGTTGTGCGTGTTTTACGGCTCGCCGAGCAAAGTGCATTCCTTTTCCGCGACGGCGAAACGATGATTCGCAACATACTGTATTTAATTGATCTATTCGCTTGCCGCCGGACGGTTTCCCGGAACGGACGCCGCCGGCTCCGAGGATGAAAGAATAACCTTGCATGCCCGGGGGCACCGTCACCGGAGGCCTGTGATGGTCCGGGATTTCAGCGGGTTGAAGAAATGGCGCGCAATTTGATTCAAGGGGAGGAAACAACAGGCAAAGGAGTTGCACATGGACAGGGATCGAGTGGATTTTTACTGCCCCAATTGCGGATACAGGCGGACCGAGCTGTTCTATGCCCCTGATTCGGACGATTTTCGGGCCGGGGATTGCCAGTCCGCCAACGGCGAACACGAGCGCAGCGTCCTGGCGGCGGTCTGTCCCGAATGCGGGCACGAGGGCTTTGTGCGCAGCCGGGAGTACCCGGGGGCGCGCGAGGCGGACCGCGATGGATAGGCGCGAGGGATGACCGCCATGCAGACCGGAAAGGGACTTGCTCCCCGCCTCGACACCTGCGTCATCGGTTGCGGGGGGTGCGGCTTCGCCCTGGCCCGGCAAACCTGGGAGCGGTCAGCGGGCCGCATCCCCGGACTCGGGATCGTCGGGACGGCGGACGGGGAGGGGGTGCATGTCGAGGCCTGGCCGGATACGGCGTTTTCCCGGTCCCTGTCGGTCTCCCTGGCCTCGCCCGGCGGACGGCAGCCCGTGGATCTGGAGGGGCTCAAGCTCGTCCAGGTCGTCGGGAACATCGGCGATTCGGCCTTCGGTCATTGCTCAAGGCTGGTGGTGGATCGCATGACCTGGGCGGGGATACCCGTCCTGGCGAGCTGCGTCCTGCCCCGGCGGCGGGGAGAGCGGAAGCGCGCCATGCCCCGGTCGCTCAGGAGGATCGCCATGCGCGTCGGCTCGGTGTTCCTCTTCCCCGAGGGGCATGTGGAGGCGCAGCCGGGCGCGGCGGCCTGTTCCGTGCCGGAGACGGACGTCATCGTCGATCAGTTGCTCTTCTCGGCCTCGGCCGACGGCTTGTTCTTCCTGCGCGAATCCACGGCATCGCCCCGGAGGCTGTCCCATGGGCGGTACTGCGTGTATTGCCGCGTGGCGGCGGATGACGGGTTCGAATTTTTCGGAACGCCGGGCAAGGCGCCGGGCCGGGCCGTGTTGTTGGGCGCGAGGCTGCTGGCGGTGCACCTGAACGCGTACGACCCGGACCGGGCCGGACGCATGATCTGGGCGGCGTCGTGGGAGTCGGACGAGCCCCGCCCGGACACGATTTTCAGCACGCTGCCCGTCCCGTCCCTCGGGTACGCCCTTGCCGAGTCGGTCGTGGCCGTGGATATCGCGGACGAGGCGGCCGAGGCCTTTGTCCACGTGGAGGTGGGACGTCCGGGGCCGGTCCCCGGGGGCGGGATACCCGACCACACCTGGACCGAGGAGGAGCTGGAGATTCCGGCGTTCCTCCGCCGTCTGGAATAGCGGTGGCGGCGGGTTCGGCGTTCGTTCCGGCATTTCCCGGCCGCCTCGATGACGACGGGCGGCCGGATGACTGGGGGACGGAGTCCCGAGGGCCCATGGAGGCGGCCCGGAGGGGTCCGTCTCACCGGTTTCGCTCCCCCGGCGTCGCCGGAGGGCCGTCGTCCTGTCCGTTCGCCGGGATCGGCGGGGCGTCGGGATGATCGGTGAAGGGACGCCATCCGCCATCGAGCAGCAGGAGACAGGACCAGCACTCCTCGCGCAGGATGCCGATGGCCCGGCCCAGCATGGTCGCGAAGTCGAGTTCGCTCATGCCCAGGCCCTTGATGAGGCCGGAACGGCCGTACCGGTCGTCGCTGGCGACGACCGTGAGCATGGCGATGTCCGTGATGCCCCATTCATCGGCGAGATAGCTTCTCCGTGGCTCGCTCAGGTCGGGCAGGCGGTCCAGGCGCAGTTCGGGGGCGGTCACAGCTTCGCTTCCTCCCCGGCGCCGGTCGAGGAATCGAGTCCCCTGAGGGCGGCTTCGATCTCCTCCTTGAGGCGCTCCCTGGCCCGGATGTCGTGGAGCGCCGTGGCCAGGTCCTCCACGACCCGCTCCCGCTTGGCGCCGTCCAGCCAGAACGGGAGCCACTTGCCGTCAAGCCGTTCCGCGTTGTCCGGGCTGTCCAGGACAACGCACATGTGCCGCATTTCGTCGGTGAGCCGGGCCTTGAGGGCCTGGATTTCCTCGAGTTGCGTCCTGAGCCTGGACAACTGTTCGATGCGCCGGCGTATCTCCCCTTTCAGGAGGACGATGCGTATGCCGGACCGGAGGACCTCCGACCGGATGGACTGTTGCCGGTCGAGCAGGGAGGACGATGCGGCCGCCGTGGCGGCCTCAACCCGCCATTCCCGCGCCAGGACGGCCCCGGCCACGAGAAGGCAGACGGCCAGAGTGAACAGGACGGTCCTCATCTCGATCCCTCCCGTCGCCGCAATCCGCTGCCTCCGCGAACGGACGTTGCGGTGCGCCTGCGGGGGGCCGGAGCGTCCCGGTCCCTCCGGGGGATGCCGCCGGGATCACGGCCCGGCGGACACTCGATGTTCCCTTGAACCACGGTGCAACGGTGCATGGCTCCTCCTTTTGCGTCGTCGTCTTTCGTCGGGAGCAGCAATAGCCATGCCAGGGGAGTTGATTGATTTATGTCGAGTATATCATATTGAATTTATGAGCTATTCATTGTCTGCACAAAAAAATGGAGCCTGGCGGGTGTGAGGCGGCGCGTGATGCCGGAGCAACGCGTGTGACGCCGGATCAGCGGCGCGGGCGACCCGGTGGGGTCATTCGTCCGCCGGGCCGAGCAGCTCCAGGACGACCTCGTCGATGAGCAGGCCGAAGTCGTCCGCGCCCTGGTTGAGCATGGCGAGGGTGTACGGGTCGATGGGTGTTTCGGCCGTCACCTGCGCGATGACGTCCTTGAGGGATTCGCCGCCGAGCTTGAGGTCCATGAACATGACCCGCCATTCCTTGAGAAAGGCGGGGTCCTTGGGCGTGGTGTTGCGGAAGATCGTGCGCAGCATGTGGAGCGTGTCCATCAACCGGACGAACTCCTTGGCGGAGGTGGCCACGACGCACAGCCGCATTTGGTCCATGTTGGAGAACCGCACCGTGGACTTGGCGTTTTCATAGAGCTCGAACCCGATGCTCGACATCTTTTCGTCCATGGACATCCGGTTGAGGGCTTCATCCGAATATCCCTGCCCGAAGGCCGGGAGGACCGACATGAAACACGTGATGAGCAGTGTGAGGATGGTTGTCTTCATTTGCGTTTCCTTGGGCGATGCGCCCGCTTGCGGCTCGTGAGGGATCGGACCGCCGCCCACCCGGAGAGAACGCATGCCGGAGCGGCCCAACGGTATCGCCTTGTTTCTTCATCCTGTTTCGCAATGAACGGCCACTCCGGCCCGTCTCTCCGTTGCGCGGGCCGGGTCGTCCCCTGCGGCGGCCGGGTCGGGCAAGGCCTTGGAGGCCGCCCTTGTGAGCATGGACCCGATGCACGGCGGGCCGTGTGATGTTTTTACTCACGCCCGAACGATGCTCGAATAAAATTAAACAATAAAACCATAAAGTTAATCTTGCAAGCCCCTGTCGTCTCGCCTGGCATGGCCCTTGAAAGAACAGGGTCGTTTCCCGGTCTCCTTATGCATCGGGAGTGCCAATTCACGGGTATCGAAGCACTGTGGGAGCTGCGTTCATGTCATTCATGCTTTCCAACTCGACCTTCTCGCTGAAGGAGTACGGCCTGGTTTCCGAAGACGATCGGTTCGCCATGGGAATGGCCTGCGGCTGGTTGAAGAACCTTCTGCGCTCGGGGGTCAATCTCGATTCGTCCATGCTGAGGCTGCTCGGCTGGATACACAACGGCGCGGAAGAGGCCATCTGCCGGGTCGCCTGCGAGCGGTGCGCCGTCCGGCCCGCCTTGCGGAAGAACGGCGAAGAGTTGGCCGAGGCCGAGGACCGCGACGCCAGACTGTTCGTCTTCGACAGGATCATGGCCCTCGCCCATGGCGAGCTGCGTCTGGCCGTGCGCAAGGCCGCATTGGAGATGCTGTCCCGGGTCGATTTCCATCCTGATCCGGACATGCACCTGGTGCGCGCCATAACCAATTTCCAGAAGGTCTTCGATCTGAGCGAGCTGGAGACGCGGCTCTGCCTCTTTCTCTACGTCCTCGCCACCTGGAGCGAATGCGAACAGTATTTCGAGGACACGTTGAAGTGCAACGGCAGGACCAACCATACCGTCCTGGCCATCCTGCTCGACACCAGCCTCTTCAAGCTGCGCCGGGTCATGAATGGGAAACTGGACCGGCTGGCGATCCTGGAAAGGAACATCAGCGGCCGGGTCGTCTTCAACTCCCTCTACAGCCGGTTCTTCGAGGACTGCGAACCCGAGCGCGTGGCAGAATCCCTTTTCGAGACCCTCGCCGGCAATCCCGTGCCCCTCGACGAGTACATCCTGGATGCCGGGGACCGGGAGTGCATACTGGAATTGTTGCGGAACGCCGGCGACGTCCCGACCCACATCCTGCTCCATGGCGTGCCCGGCGCGGGCAAGACGAGTTTCGCCCACTCGCTGGCGCACGCCCTGGGCGTTCCGGCCTACAACGTGCCCATCTCCCGGGGCAAGGACGACATGCCCCGCGCCACCGGAATCGAGGCCTGCCTGAACATGACCAACGGCGGCAGGAACGCCCTTGTCATCGCGGACGAGGCCGACGTCCTGCTGAACACCCTGCGCGGGTATCTCCTGTCCGGAGAGCGCCAGGACAAGGGGTGGCTCAATGAGTTGCTCGAGCGGCCGGGGGTGCGCATCGTCTGGATAACCAATTCCATCGAGGACGTGGAGGATTCGGTCCTGCGGCGCTTCTCGTACAACATGAAATTCACCCCGCTGACGGCGGCGCAGCGGGAGGTGCTCTTCGACCGGATTTTGCGGAAGCACAAGGTGAAGAGCCTGGTGCCGTCGCGGGAGATCCGGGGCCTGGTGAGGGAATACCCCGTGTCGGCCGGGGTGGTGGACCTGTCGGTCCGTCAGGCCCGGGCCATGTGCGGTCGGGACGCGGGGCGTTTCGTCCGGACGCTGCGCCGACTGCTGGCCGCCGCGCAGAGTCTTGCGGAGGACCGCGCACCCGGCGGAAAACGGTTCGAGATGGAAGAGGGCTACTCCCTCGACGGACTCAACTTCGACACCGACATCAAGGCGCTCATGCGCGATCTCGAACGGTACGACGCGTACCTGAAGTCCGGGCGCAACGACCTGATCCTCAATCGCAACGTCCTGCTGTACGGTCCCCCCGGAACGGGCAAGACCGCGTTCGCCAAGTACGTCGCCTCCCGTCTGGGACGGCGGCTTCTCGTCCGGCGCGCCAGCGACCTGCTCTCCAAGTGGGTGGGCGGGACCGAGGAGAATCTCGCCCGGGCCTTTGCAGAGGCCGAACGGGAAGGGCACGTGCTGCTCGTGGATGAGGCCGACAGCTTCATCTCTTCGCGAGACCAGGCCATGCATCGTTGGGAGATCAGCCACGTCAACGAATTCCTGACCCAGATGGAAACCTTCCGGGGCATCCTCATCTGTTCGACCAACCGGGCCGACGAGCTTGACGCCGCTTCCCGGCGACGCTTCACCCACAAGATACGGGTCGATTACCTGACCCGCCATGGGAACCTGGTGTTCTTCGACAAGATACTCGGTCCGTATTTCCGGGGAAAGCTGAATGGCGCAGCCAGGTCCCGCCTGGCCGGACTGGCCGACGCCGCGCCGGGCGATTTCAAGGTGGTTCGCGACAAGATCGTCCTGGAGCCCCGAGGGACGTACAGCGGCGAACGGTTGTTGCAAATGCTCGAAGAGGAGGTCGCCGCCAAGCGGCGGAGACGGCCCTGTATCGGATTCTAGGCGGCGGGTCCCGGAACGGCTCGGCGGTCTTTGCGTCGCCGCGGGATAGAAAATTCTTGATTATCAGGAGCTGGATTGTCTAGTTTGTTTCTAGAGAACGCTCAAACCGGTCTGGTGGAATTATGAAAGTAGATGAAATACTTGAGAAAATAAGCACAGATGTCGACCTTGAGAAGGATGTCAACATCCTGGGCAAACCGATCAAACGGTTCCTGAAGGCCGCCCAGGAGGAAACGGGCCTGGGTGCCCTGGAGATTCTTGAGAGTGCGCGCGGGCATCTGGTGACCGGTGATTTCCTTGTGCTGACCATTTCCGGCAAGGATTTCGTCTATTTCCTCTCCGAGGACGAATACCTGGTGGACGGGATGGTCTTCGAAAAGGGCAAGTAGCGTTCTCCCTGCCGCTCGGCGGGGCCGGGGCCGGTCGTTCGACCGCCGTCCGTCCCGCAAGCGGCCCACAGGCCGCGCCGCCGCGGCGTCCCGTTGCCGGGCGGTTGTCTCCGGCATTCCCCTCGCCATACGGACGGATCGCCTTCCCCCGGCACGTCATGCCGGGGGTGCAACGCCCTCACAGCCGCAGGAAGCGGGTCCTCCCCCCTCCCTTCGGGCTCAGTCCCGAGGCCCGAAGTATGCGGACAGGCAGCCGTTGAGGTGATTTTTCACGGTTCGCGACAATCGTTTGATCCCCAATATGTTCGCCACGTCTCGGACCCTGTCGTCACTGGCGGCGAGTCCCGGATGGGCGGCGATGAGCCCGAATATCTCGTGCCGGGAGATCTCGGTGGCGCTTCGGCCCTCTATGGAGCGGAACGGCACGGTTTCCCGGCAGCTCCCCGGAGCCCAGATGAAGGTCGTCCCGGCCTCCGGGCGGCGTTCTTTTCCGTCCAGGCAGGCATCGATCCGCTCCCTGATCCTGGCCCCGGTCCGTTTCCATCCATGGGCCTTGCAGATGGTCCGGGCCAATCGGTTGGCCTCGATGGGCCCTTCGGCTGCGACGAGAACGTCGATCATCCGGGCCAGGATCGGGGTGTAGTCGGGGTCGAAAAACCGGTTCGCGTCCGGCTGGACCGGCCGGTTGACGGCGGCCTCTTCCTCCGGGGCGTCCGCTGAAGGCGTTTGCTCCGGTTCCGCAGGGGCGACCGTTTCCGGGCCCACCGGATTCGGGGACAGGTCCTCCGTCCGCCCGATTCCGGCATGGAGCCGCCGTTGCGGGGCGGGCGGGGCGACCGTCGGGCCGGCCATGCCGGCGGCGAGCCCACGGGGAAGGTCTGGCCATTCCCGCCGCGCCTCCGAACGGCTCTCGGCCCGGGCCGCTTCCTCCTCCTCCCGCCGCCGGGACGCCTTGAGCAGTCCCTCCAGTTCCTCATGCACCCGTTGCAGCGCTTCGGACGGATTCATGAACCAATCCGCGGACCAGATGCGGAGGATGTTCCATCCGAGATTGCGCAGCACGGCCTCGCGGATTTCGTCGCGGTCCCGGGCTGTTGCGGAATGATGGTAGGTCGCGCCGTCGCACTCGACGCCCGCGAGATAGGCCCCGGCATGGTCGGGGTGGACCACTCCGAGATCGATCCGATACCTGGAGACCCCGATCCGGGGCCGCACTTGCCACCCCCTGGCCTCCAGGGCCGCCATCACCGCCTCTTCGAACGGGCTCTCGGCATCCTCCGTCGAATCGGCGTTCATGGCGGGCAGGGCGATCGGGCCGTTCTCGGCGTACTCCAGGAAGTTCTTGAGATGGGCCACGCCGAGGGCGTTGGTCCTGGAAGTATCCATGTCGTCGGCGTCGATGGAAGAGAAAACGTGCATCTCGCGGCGGGCCCGGGTCACGGCGACATTCAGGCGTTTTTCGCCGCCGTCGCGGTTCAATGCGCCGAAGCTCATCGACATCTTCCCGGCTCCGTCGCGGCCGAAGGTGACGGAGAAGCACATGATGTCGCGCTCGTCTCCCTGGATGTTCTCCAGGTTCTTGACGATGACCGGCTCTTCCCGCTCGTCGCTGAAATACCATTCCAGGTCCGGGTTGGACCGCCTGGCCTCGTCGAAGAGATTGAGGATCAGTTCCTGTTGCTGGATGTTGAAGGTGATGACCCCGAGCGTGGGACGGTCCCCCTCGGGCCGTTGGAGCCAGCTTTCCAGGCGCGATTGGGCGAAGCGCACGATCTCCCGCGCCTCCTCAAGGTTGGTGCGGCCCGTTCCCCGCGCATAGGTCCCTTCGTTCCTGTGGAGGACCAGGGCCTTCGATTCGGTCGCGGGCGATGGAAAGGTGATGAGTTCGCCGTGGTAATAATGGTGGTTGGAAAAGGCGATCAGCGACTCGTCGCGGCTGCGATAGTGCCAGTTCAACCGGATCGGCGGCAGGCCCGCCGCATCGGCCTCCTCGAGAATGCTCGGCAGGTCCTTTTCGTATTCGGCCAGGTCCTCCGCATCCTCGTCGTCGGTGCGGCCGAAAAAGTTGGTGGGGGGCAGCTGTTTCGGGTCGCCCACGATGATGGATTGCCGCGCCCTGGCGATGGCCCCGACCGCATCCCAGGTCGTGATCTGCGAGGCCTCGTCGAAGATGACCACGTCGAACTGCGTTTGATCGGCAGGGAGATATTGCGCCACGGACAGCGGCGACATCAACATGCACGGCGTCAGCTTGGTGAACGTGGTCGGCATGCCTTCGATGAGTTTGCGGATGGAGAGGCTCGGCCGTTGCAGGCCGAGCTGGTGGCGCAGCAATCCCAGCTCGGACCGGCGGGGCACGGCGTTCCTGGTGGGCAGGTCATGGGAGACATTCCTCAGGACCTGGTCGGCGGCCAGCGCCCGCACCGTTCTGTCGCGCCGCCTGAATTCCTTGATCAGGTCCTCGTGGGACCAGTGGCGGAAACCCCGGAGTTCGGAGCTGGCGTCCAGGGCCAGGGGCAGCCACCATGTGAAGTAGGCCGCGCGGAAATCGGCGCGGGCATCCTCTATCTCTCCGTCCCGGAGGGCGTCCAGGAAGGCGCCGAGCCCCAGCGTCCTGGCCTCTTCCCTGACGGCCGCCCATCGGGTCCAGTCCGCCAGTTGCGCCCTGTGGTCGACGAGGAGGCGGAGGTCCCCGGCCAGGGCCTCCAGGGAGGTCGCGTGCGGTTCGCCCCCGGCGTGGGCCGAGTAGGCGTCGCGGGCGTCCTGGAATCTCGCCAGCGCGGAGTGGAACTTCTCGGCCAGGAGCGCCGCCTCGGGTTTGTCTCTCCGGAGCAGGGCCTCCAGCGTGTCCGCGAAACGATTTGCATCCGAGGCGTGCCGCCGCACATCGTCGAGCGCCCGCTGCAGTTTTTCCGTCTCTCTCAGATAGGCGGCGACCTGGGTTCCGTCGGTGTCCTCGTGCCGGAAGACCGGGAGGTTGGCCAACTCGCTCCGATCGACGGTTTCGAGATTGTCGCGGAGCCGCCTCAGGGGCTCTATCTCACCGGCCACGTCGACCCTGCCGTCCGTTGCGTAGCCCTGGAGCAGACGGGTGACCCGGCGGCGCGCCCAGGCGGAGAATGGCCACATCCGGGCGTTGGCCTCCCGCCATTGCCGGTCGATGTCCTCTATGGGGAGGCGCCGCAATGCGGAGTTTTCGTAATCGGCCGACAAGCCGGAGCGCGCCTGGCGGATGGCGGCGATGGCCGTGTCCAGGGACGCGGCGGCCTCTTCCAGGCGGCCCAGTTCCGCGTCAACGACGTTGCCGTAGTCCTGCTCGGAGGAGATTCGGCAGACTTCGTGGAAGCGGCGCAGGCTGTCGATGCGTTCGGGATCGTTTTCCCCGGCATCGGGCAGGCCGATGCAGTCGGCCAGGGCGTCCGCCGCCTCCTTGAGCGGGGGGATCGCGGAAAGGACGCCCTCGGCGCGCTCCATCAGGTCGTTCTCCCATCGGTACGACCATTCCCTAGCCCCGACGCTGTCGAATCCCCGGCAGTCGCGGACGATGGGGTAGACCCTGGCGGCCCGGACGGCCGTGTCCTCCAGCCTGGCGAACATGGCCGGATCGTGCGCTCCGGGGTTGTCGAATGTAACCGTGAATTCTCGGCGACGGCCCACCGCCATCCCGATGGCCTGGAAGATGCTGAAGCCGTGGCTGCCCGGGGCGTGCAGCTGCTCGACGTATTCGTTGAGGCGGTCGCGCGTTTCCCGGAGCCGCTCCGTCTCGCTATGCCAGGCGTTCGCGGAATGGGCTTCGCTCCGTTCCCAGGCGGCCCCCAGCTGCGCCAATACCCGTTTGCGGTTCGCCTTGTTGGAGTGGAGTTCGAGGCAGACGCTGCCCAGTCCGTAGGCCTTCAGCCTGCGGTAGACGACGTCGAGGGCCGCGGCTTTCTCCGCGACGAAGAGGACGCGTTTCCCGATGGAAAGGCATTGGGCGATCACGTTCGCGATGGTCTGGCTCTTCCCGGTTCCCGGAGGGCCGATGACGATGAAGTCGTATCCCTTCATGGCGGCCACGACCGCGGCCAGCTGCGAACTGTCCGCGGGCAGGGGCGTCAGGAGTTCCCGGGGGGAGACGTTCTTGTCGATCTCGTCCGGGATGGGGAGGCAGGCCCCGCCGCACGCCTGCTCGAAGGGCGTTTCGGGCGAATCGATGAGGTGCTTGACCAGGCGGTTGTTTTTCAGGTCGTCGGTCCGGTCCACCAGGTCCTTCCACATCAGGTACTTGGCGAAGGAGAAGGTGGAGAGGGCCGCATCCTCCACGACTTCGAAGCCGGGGACGTCCCGCACGGCCCGGCGCATGCGGTCGAAGATCGCCGGAACGTCTATGCCCGCGTCATCGACGGGGAGTTCCCCCTCGAGCGACTGGACCTTGAGCCCGAAGTCCCGTTGCAGGAATTGCAGGAGCGTGGCGTTGATGCGCACGTCGTCCTCGTGGTGCGTCAGCGAGAAATGGGATCGGGCCGAGCTGCGTTTGAGCGTGACCGGGAGCAGCAGGATCGGGGCCCGGCAGCTCGTCGGATCGGTTTCCGTCTTTTTCCACCTGAGGAAGCCGACCGCGAGATAGAGGGTGTTGGCGCCGCCCTCGATCATTTCGCTGTTGGCCTTGCGGTACAGGGTGACCAGGCGGTTGCGCATGTCGTTCCCGGTGAGCGGGATGCAGAGCTGTCTGCGCTCCAGGGCGTTTTGGGCGAACTCCTCGTGTATGTCCTTCCCGTGCTGTCGGCGGTAGAGCTCCGGGTCCCGCGCGCCGATGGGATTTTCATCCTTCAGGGAAATGATCCGCAGGGCCTTTCCTTCCGCCAGCATGTCCTCGAGTTCGGGCAGATTCGGACAGAGCACCGGCACGGTCTGCCTGGTGTCCCTGAAATTGAGCAGCCGGTTGCGCAGGGTCAGGTCGAGCAGTTTCCGCTGCCAGCGGTCGATCCTGCCCTGAGGCGTCCGCGGGGCCTCGTCCACGATTTCGCCCGGCAGCAGCCCGAAGTCCGGCTCGGGGGGCAGCGCCGCCGGAGCCGTTTCCTCGATGGTTCCGGCTTGCGCCCGTTCCGTCTGGTGCGAGGCCAGGGGCGTGATGCCCGCGAAGCGGGCCCGCCGGATGTCAACGGCCCGTTCGAAGTCGGTCTCGTTTCCCTCGCCGAGCTGGGCCTGGGCGTTCCGGACCGCCTGGGCGAAGTCCGCGACTGGGCGCGTCGTGACGAGGGTCGTCTCGAAGGCGATGAATTCCCGCGCGGCAATGGCCTTCCGGAGTTCGACCACGTCGGGCTCCTCGATGGAAGGCAGGGTCTTGTCCGTGAGCCATACCCCGGCGAAGGCGTGTCCCTTGGTGAAGATGACGACCGGGTTGAGCCCCGCCGCCTCCAATGCGCCGGCGAAAAGCAGCGATCCGTCCAGGCAGGTGACGAGCCCTTGGTCCAGAATCCGTTTCGGGCCGCGAATCTTCTGCCCGGTTCGCTCGAACGAGGCCGGAGGCTCCGCATAGCTCAGGGTCATCCCCGTGACGGCCGACCAGATCGCCGCCGCGAGCATGTAGGCGCGTTTGGGGTCCCTGCTCTGATAGCCGTCCAACGCCCCCTTCCGGCCGCTTGCCTCCAGCAGCATGCTCGCCCGCTTGCAGATCCCCGCCACGGCCGGATCGTTGGGCGAGACGAAGGCCGCGAGGATGCCCGCCATTTCCCCGACGCCGCCCCATTCGTCGCGGGCGAGCAGCCGCAGGGGCAGCGTCCGTTCCGCCAGGACCGCGTCCCCCCGCCTCAGCCGGAAGTCGAGCTGCCCCTGTTCCGCCTCGTCGAGGCCGTCGAAAAAGGCGAAGTCGCTCTCCAGCCGCAGATCGGCAAGGGAGACCTCGTCATAGGCGCCGATCCTGTCGATGACCCAGGTCTTGTCTCGGCAGAATCGGGGATGGGGATCGAGTTCCAGGGTCAGGTCGTCAAGGGGCTCGTCCGAGGTGTTGCGGATCGTGATGCTGCGCAGGATGGGCACCATGTTTTGCGCGGAGGCGTGGTTGACGCATTCAGCGTAGGCGATGTGCAGATCCGGGGTGGTCGGTCTATCCATTTTTCCCCCTCGTGATACGGGATGTTACGTGCCGAAAATCTGGTCGGTTATCCGAAAAATCAAGATACACGATATAGACTCTACTGAAAAGGCGGGGCGTCGGGAAAAGGGACCGTCGAACGGATTCCCTTTCGTCCCGGCCCCGGCGCGCCTTGCGCTCAGCCCGCCGGGGGACGGGCGGGTGGTTTCGCCGCTCTCGCCCGCCGGTTCTGTTCGTCCAGCCAGTTGAGGACATACGCCCAGCAGCGGGGGCTGGGTTCGCCGTTGTGGCGCAGGAAGAGCTGGCCGACGTGGGCGTTGCCCCTGCCTCCCCGCAGCTCCAGGGTGGCCCGTTGCGGGTAGAGGACGCGATAGATGGTGCACAGTCCCGCCTCCACCAGGTCCGCGTAGTTCCAGACGCAGTGATCCTGCCACCGGCCCTCCTCCAGGAGCTCCTCCGGCGTCCGTATGGGGATGATGACGCCGTCGCTCATGTAGGGCGGCCGGGGAAAGACGGTTCCCCACCGGCCCCGGTTCTCCCGGAACCAGGCCATCCGCCGGACCGCGTTCGCCCAGCGGGCGTGCAGGTGTTGCAGGGCCTGCACGGTCGGGCAGGCCCGGACGACCTGTCCGGCGTCCTGGATGCCCAGGCTTTTGCCCAGGCCGACCGTGTCCATGTATTCCCCTCGGACCAGGCTGAGGGGCCGGGGAGAGGGTTCCGGAGCCAGGAAGCGCCGCTTGAGGAATTTTGCGGCCAGGATGTCGTAGCGCCCGTCCAACTCGCCGAGCCGGTCCAGGTCGATGACCGGATAGTGGCGCAGCTGCCCCACCGCCTCGGCATTGCACAGGAGCCGTTCCGCGTCCCGGAACGTGGCGCTGTCGTAGCTGTGGCTGCGGGTTTTCCTGAGCAGGGCGGGCGTGACCCCGGTCCCGTCGCCGAAGAGCAGGCGGATGAGCGCGGTCTGCTTCATCTTCAGCAGATCGGGTATGTCCCCGGTCAAGCGGCGATTGCGGACCAGCCGGGCGGCGACGAGCCAGAGCAGGGTGGGATTGCTTGTCGCCAGCTGCACCGCGTAGTCGGTCCGGCGCATCATCCGGAGGATGGTGAACTGCCGCCATGTGAATTGCCCGGCCGCCTCCCTGACGTGGGCCGGAATGGGGCGCAGGAAGTCCTCCAGCCATTGCGCCTGTGGGACCGGCAGCCCGTGCAGGCCGAGCAGCGGCAGGTCCGGGTCCCGCTCGTCGCGCCACCAGCCCCAGAACGGGGCCGTCGCCTGTCGCCGGGGCGCGGGGGCGTCGGAATTCGGCCGCCGGGACCAGCCGTGCAGGCGCCCCCAGCGTTCGAACATCAGCCCGTCGGCCCAGGAGGTGATCCGGGCGACGCCGTCCGTTTCGGAGCGGAGATGCAGATATTCCGGTTGGTGCCTGTGGCGGAAGAGACGGATGATTCCTTTGTGCATGGCGCCTTGTGCGGGGTTGTTCCGGCTCGGGCGGAAGGGCGCGGCAAACCGGGTGTGTGATGGAGACGGGCAGGAGGGGATGGGCGCGGCGTCGGCGGGCGCATCCGCCGCTCCGCATCGGATGGCGAGGCGTTCGCGCCCCCCGAAGCCGTGGCCGGGGAAGCCGTCGCCGTTTTCGGTCAGAGGGAGCCGGGCGGTCCCCGGCGGGGTTGCCGTGGGTTCGGCCTCCCGCTCCGGTTCCACGGGCGAGTCGAGGGCCTTTTGCCGGGAGCAGAGGGTAATGAACAGCATGGCATGATCTCCAGGTACGCCGGGGTCGGAGTCCCGGCGGTTCAAGGTTGTCGTCCCCGGCGGGCCGCAACGCGGTCCTCCCGTCCTTCGCGCGCGGCCAGCCGGTCGAGCAGGCCCGAGAGGTGCTCCCGCAATTCGGCGTTGATCCGCAGCCGCCGCCGGGCCGCGGCCGCATACTTCGCCGTCCGCTCCCGTTTGGCCGCATCCATCCAGAAGGGCAGCCATTTCGCGCCCGGGGACCCTTCCGGCCGGGGCGGGTCCAGGGCCGCGATGAGGTGTCGGACCTCGCCGACGAGTTGGCAGCGGAGTTCGCCGACGTCCGAAACGGCCTTCCGGCCTTGCTTCAGGTCCGTCATGCGGCCGTCCAGTTCCCTGCGCAGGAGGTCGAGGCGTTCGATGCCTTCGGCCACCTCGTCCGAGGTCCGGGCCTGCGCGTCCAGGAGACGGGCCGAGCGGAGCACGCCCGCGTCCTCTTCCCGTCCCTCGTGAACGACCACGAGGCCGAGGAGGAGGGAGAGGGAAACGGCCAGGATGGTCAGGGCCTTCATGGCCTGTCCTCCTGCCGCAGCAGGCGGTGGAACTCCCGGAACACCCGCCGGATATGCCGCCGGGTCTCAAGCGGGTAGTCGCGTTCGCCCCTGCGGACGTGGGTGGGTCCCCAGTTGTAGCCCGCCAGGGCGAGGGCCGGGTCCTTGAATTCCACGAGCAGTTCCTTAAGGTAGCGGGTTCCGCCGAAGATGTTCTGGCTCGCATCCCACGGGTTCTCGACGCCCAGGTATTCGGCCGTCGCGGGCGTGAGCTGCATCAGCCCCATGGCGTTGGCCGGGGCCGGGGACTTGGCCCGCGGGTTGAAGTCGGACTCCACCTTGATCACGGCCTCGATGAATCGGGGATGGACGCGATATTTCCGGGCGGCCGCGCGGATGATCGGGCGATACCGGGCCGCTGCGTCCCGTTCGGGTTTCGCGGCGACGGGCCTGATGGCGCGCGGCTTGCGGGCCTCCTTGCCCACGGTCATGTTCCGGATGAAGGCCGTGCAGTCCCGGATCTCCAGCAACCAGTCCGCCCGGGCCGACGTCGGGAAGACGATCAGCAGCGCGACGAGCAGCGCGAAGGCCGTCCAGCCTGTCCTGTGGTGCGTGTTGTCTGTCATTGGAAGCTCCTGTTGTTTTCGACGCCGTCTCGCATCCCGTCGGTTCCGGTTGTCAGCGGGCGGTTCCCGGCCGCTCCTCCTGGAGCGCCTCGACGATGTTCGTCAGCTTTTCGGCCAGGCTCTCCACGGCTTCGGCGTCCCCGCCGGTTTCGGCATCCCCGGTCCCGCCGACAAATCCGCTGCCGGTTGCGCCGTCGGGGGCCGTCTCCACGGAGGGCCGGGAGGCCATGTCCCGCGACTCGCCCTTCGGCGGCGCGGCTTGGCCGCCTTCGTCGGCGACCGCCGGGGCCGGGCCGGCCGCAACGGCCTTTTCGGTCCGCTGCGGGGTCAGATGCCGCTCCAGCGCCTCCAGTCCGCGCTCCAGCCCTTCCTTGTATGCCGCGTCCACCCGCTGCGCGAATTCGCGGGCGAAGCGCAGGGTGTTCGGGTAGCGGTCGGCGTTGGTCCGGAGGAAGCCGAACAGGTGGATGCCCAGGGCCAGGATGATGACGAAGTGGATGAGGCGCATGTCGGTTGCCCTCCCTATCCGAGTTGAATGGTGATGTTCACCCGCCTGCGGGACCCGTTCCGGAACCGGAGGTCGCGGAGCTCCATGGCCAGGGAGGCGCCGGACCGCCGGTACCAGCCGGAGATCGAGTCCACGTCGCGGGTGGCGATGCCGTCCCGGCCGAGGGCGTCCTCCACGGCGCCGGCGATGTAGTGGTCCACGTTCATGGGCAGCAGCAGGGCGACCCTGTAGCGGCCGGGACCGTGCTCCCGCCGGGCCTGTTCGAGGTAGGGCTCGACCCATGCCTCGCCCTCCAGGAAGCGGGACTTCGGGCTCATGCCCGAGAGACTCCGCAGGGGCTCGAGACGTCCGGCCCGGATGTCGAGCAGGGCCACCAGGCTGTCCGTGTTCAGGTTGACCACGCCGAAGCGCCCGCCGATCCTCCGCATGGCGGCGATGTATTCGCCGGAGGCGAGGTGCATGGAGGTGTCGATGGCGATGTTCGGGAAGGTGCCGATGCGCTCGCCGTGGCTGCCCAGCGCCCGTTTGCCCTTTTCGGCCAGCTGTTGCCGGAAGGCGTAGGTGTGCGCTCCGGACTTGGCCGCGTCCTCGTGCCGCTCGCGCTCCGTGCGCCGCGTCGTCTTCGGCGGGGGCGGCGTCTTCGGCGTCCGGGCGGTGGCCACGGCGGGGGCCGTCGCCTTGGCCGGGGCCTTGGCTTCGGACTTGGTCGCGGTCCGGGGCTTGTCCGCCTTGACCGTGACGAAACGGACCTTTATCCGGGTCTCGGACGGCTCGGTGCGCGGCTCCTCCCTTTTGACCGGGGCGTCTTCGGGAAGGGGCCCCCCGGCCGGATGAGGCGGAGCGAACGGCAGGGCGACGATGCCGAAGACCACCGCCCCGGTGAGCATGAAGCCGAACCCCTTCAGCCATTTCCTGAGGTTTTTCATAGCGCCTCTCCTTGTCCCTCGGGGTTATTGCGTTTCTTCGTAAACGAAGGTGAAGGACTGGACCTCGCCCTGGCGGCAGGCCCGGATGACCTTCATGATGGTTCCGTTGGTGACCAGGTTGTCGGCGCGGATGGCGACCTCCCGGACCTTTTCCTCGCGCAGCGCGTCCGGAAGCCGGTCCATGGGCACCTTGCGTTCGCCGAGGAAACAGTCGGCGGCGCCGTCCGTCATGGTGATGGATATCCTGGTTTCCGGAGGCTGCGCGGCCTCGCTTTCTCCCTGCCGCCGCATCTGGGTCAGATCCACCTGGGGCAGCGTTTTTTCCTGCATCATGGCCCCGTTGGCCAGGATCATGATGAAGCTGCACATGAAGATCAGCGAAAGGACGAATCCTATCTCCGAAAGGGATACGGGCATGGCCGGGATGTCGTCGGGCAGGCTCTGCCGTATCCTGGCCGTTGCCGTTCTCGCGCTGGCGGTCATGACTGGCGCTCCTTGGGGTTGCAGGCGGAGTTGAGCAGCAGCTTGGCGATGGTGGCGACGATGAAGAGTATGATGCCGAAGATCGTGGAGCCCAGCGCCACGCCGATCTGCAGCGCCATGCCGGAGAATGCCTTGACCAGCCCGGCGCTGAAGTCGATGGAGGTGAAGGTGTCCTGCATGGCGATGAAGGTCCCGAGCAGCCCCGCGTTGGGGGCCGTGCACAGGATCACCGTGTACAGGGCGGGCCACGCCGGGGTGTCGCAGGCCCCCCGCAGGTGCCGGATGTCCCGGATGACGAGGTATGCCAGCAGGAGGGCCAGGGGGTAGAGCAGGATCCCGACCACGCCGACCCTGCGGAACATGGTCTCCAGGATGTCCACGTGTCTGGCGGCCTCCATGATCCGGGGACCGGCCAGGATGTAGCCCGCGGTGAGCAGGGCCCCGACGAGCATGGCCGCGGAGTAGTATCTCCAGTGGGAGACGAGGTCGGTCTTCCAGCTCGTCCTCGCCTGGGCCGCGATCCGCGCTTTCCTCGGTTCCGGGACGCGCTCCCGGTACACCCCGGCGGGTGCTGCTTCCTTTCGGATATCGTTTGCGTTGTTCATGTCGTCCTCCTAGTCGTCCATGTGGAAGGTTCTGCCCACGAAGAAGGCCTCGGGCGATATCTCGACCCCCTTGGTCTTCAGAAATCCCATGAGGATTTCGGATGCGAACAGGTCCGGGTCGCCGCTGGTGGAGGCGTCGCCGTAGAACGTGTCGCCCACCTCGCCCACTGCGGAGAGCTGCATTTCCAGGCGGATCATCTCCAGCGTGTGACGGTTCCGGGTTGCCGCCGGGGTGTCGCGCAGGCCGTCCACGATGACCGTGACGGTGGCCTGGTGGTATTCCCGCCGCCACTTGTCCTTCCACCAGCCTTCGTCTGCCAGGGCCGAGGTTGCGATCAGGGCGGCGAACAGGGCCAGGATGATGGTGATGCAAGTCTTTTTCATGGCGTCCTCCTTCTAGTACCGGTGTTCATTCTTCAGAATCTTGTCGAACGTGGCGTCGTATGCGCCCGCGTCGGCGTCGCCGTCATCCTGGGCGGTCCTGTCCTGGGTGACGAGTTCCAGGGTGTTCCGGCGTTCCTCGACGCCGTCGTAGAAGGCCAGGGGCGCCTTGCGGATTCCGGCGCTCTTCTTGGCGAGCACGGAATTCTTGAGGCCCAGGACGTTGAGCAGTTCCTCGATGGTGACCATCTTCAGGTAGACCTTCTCGAGCCCGAGCAGCCGCTTGATGCTGAACATCTGGGCGCAGATAAGCTCATAGTTCTTGCGGGTGGACTCGATCTCGTCGGCGTTCATGTGGCCCGCGCTCTTGGAGTAGGTCCGATTGGCGCGGTAGATCAGGGCGATGGTCTTCTTGATGGCCCCCAGCTGCGCCTGGTCGATGCCCTTCACGTTTTCGTACTTTTCCAGGCGGCTCAGGACCATCGCCGAGGAGTGGATGCGGTCCAGGAACCGGTTGCGGTACGCATCCAGGGCCCGGCTGTCCTGATTGTTCCCCTGGTGCTGCCGGATCTCCCGGGCCAGCTGGTCGAAGATGGGAACAAAGGTCTGGAGGCTGCCGATGTAGGCGTCCACCTCGCGGATGGACACGTTGTTCACGTGGGCGCTCTGGGCGATGATGTCCGCGCCGATGGCCTTGGCCCTCAGCGGGTCGTTCTCGTTCTTGTATTCCTCGGCCAGCCGCTTGAGATCCTCCTCGGCCGCGTGGCGTTCCTGGACGATGGCGCTGATCTTTTCGTCCAGGGCGTCGAATCCCTGGTCCAGGCGCTGCATGAGGTTCTTGATGACGTGGCCGCTGACTTCGGAGGCAACGGCGATCTGTCCGAACAGGAGCAGCGCGCCGAGGCTCAGAACCATCGTCAAGACCAGCGTTTTCGGTTGGGTGCGAATTTCCATGGTGTACTCCTTCTGGCCGGCCTAGCGGTCGAACAGTTCTCGGGTTTCCGCCGGATGAGCATTGGGTTGGTAGGGACGGCCCGCCGCCAGGTCGCCGATGGCCAGCAACACGCGCTCCTCACGGTTCAACTCGGACCGGGCGATGGGATCCAGGGAGCGGTCGATCTCCTCCAGGAGCTTGGCCGCCTCGGGACCCCGGCCGAGCCTGAGCAGCATGTCCGCCCTTGCGAAGAGGCAGCTGCGGCCGAACCGGCTGCCGGGCTTGGCCAGCCGCTGCGCCATGTCGAACAGGCGTTCGGCGTTGTCGTAGCGGCCTTCCCTCGAGACCTTCAGGGCGCGGGCGATGATCTGTTCCGGCCTGGCCGGATCGACGCCCAGCTCCGCCGAGGTGAGGAGGACCTCGTCGATCTCGACGTCCTTGCTTACCTCGATGGGTTCGGACTGGTCCTTGACCACCACGGGCGCCATGGGCGCGACCGGGGGCTGGGCGCGTTGTCCGAGGGAGTTGTTGAAGGCGGTGCAGCCGCTGAGCATGATGCCCGCAGCCAGGATGACGCCGGTCAGGGCCATCATTCGAACGATGCGTTTACTTCTCATGGAATCCTCCTGTTTTCCCCTCGTTGAGCAGGAGGCGTGCCAAGGTTTTGGCTACATTGTACATACTGATTTTATTGCCTTATTTTTTTAAATTGGCCGAACGGCGAGGCGTCCCGTGACGATGCAGGGCCCGGGACTCTCACACGCCCGGCGACGGCCTCACACATGTCCGCCCGGCTGCGATTGGCGTGCTTTCGCCTCCGCTTACCCGGCGCGGTTCGAGTGGCGCGGTTTGAGTGGGGCGGAGCTGCGGATGGGGCATCGGGAGGCGGCGGGGCCGCCCGGCGCATGCGGCCGTCCAGTGCGCTGCCCGTGTCGGGGATCGCGCCGCCAAAGGGGATGTGGCGTCGTGCATCGGCACGGCGCCACATCCTGAGGAGAGGGGGAGGGGAAAGACCGCCTAGGGGCCGGTGAGGCTATTCGAGGTAGCCGAGGGCCTCGAGATTCTTTTGCAGGATGCCGCGCAGTTCCCTGGGGGCGTCCTTTCTGGCCAGCGCTTCGGCCATGGGCCGCTTTTGCGGGCGGGGGGCGGCCTCGGCGGAAACGGCGACGGGTTCCCGGATCGCCGCGTCGGCGGGGCTCGTGCCCGCTTCGGCCGTTTCGCCGCCGTCCGGGGAGGTTTCCCCCTTGCCGTCCTGTTCCTTCAGGGCGAAGGCGGACGGGCTTTCCAGGGCGTCCCGCTCGGCAAGCCGCCGGTTCATTTCCCTGACCTGCCGCCAGGTGTCGGGCATGGGGGCCATGGCGGCGGATGCGGCCTCCCGTTCCGGGTTCGGGGCGCTCCCCCGCCATCCCGAAAGGAAGCCGGGCAGGTTCATGTTGCCCAGGATGTTCACGGCGCTGATCAGGATCACGAAGGTCAGCGCGACGCCGGTGATGAAACCAATGAGTCTTTTCATGGAATGCCTCCGGATGAGGTGTTGTGGCCCATGGGCGGGCCGGGTTGCCGGGTGTCGTCGCCAGCCGCCGGGGCGGATTCGCGGAGCGAGGCGCGGGCCAGGAACACGGCCCTGCTGGCGGTGAGGTGCATGTTCTCCAGTTGCAGCAACACGCGCAGGCGCAGGAGGCCGTCGCGGAGAGCCGCTCCGTCGAAGGGGATGCGTCGTCGCGCGCCTGCGGGAAGGGGGGTCGGCCGGGGGCCGTATTCGCGCCGCATCTCCTCGGCTTGCCCCATCACCTTCCGGTTCGTCCGGTCGAGGAGCCGGTAACGTCCGGCGTGCTTGAGAGCACGGTTCGACCCCGTCCGAAGATCGTCCATGAGCCGGAGAAATTCCCTCCGGTTGTCCTCACGGGCCGCTTCGGTCCGGGCGAGCCTGGACTCGTTGTCGCGGATGGCCTTTCCGAGCCGCTCCGTTTCGGTGATCAGGCCGTCGATGCGTCCGAGCGCCGATTCGTTGCCGGAAAGCAGCCCTTCGATCACGGAGTCGATCCGCGCGTGGGCAGCATCAAGGAGAGCGGCCCCGTCCGCCGGTCCCACCAGCGCGGGCCGACGCGCCGCCTGGGTGGGCGAGGTGAACAGCCCGAGGCAGAAGACGGCGTTTACGGCCAGCAGCAGGCCCAGCGCGGCATACGCCGCCGCCAGCCGTATGGTTTCCGTCCGGTCGGGCGAAGCCCTGGAAAACGTGTCGCGCATCTCGGCTCCTTGTTGCGTGCTTGTGTTGGGTTCCACCCCGCCATAATCAAGGAGCATGCCAGGTTGCTGTGGAAAGGGGAGGTTCCATTTAATTGCCTGGAATTATGAGTAGTGTTGCATGAGGCGAGCGCGCTGGAGCCCCGGGGGAAGCCCGGAATCCGGCGCAATGGGAGCGGACGGGCTCACACGGTTCCGGGGCGTGAGGATGGACGGGTGGGCCGCGTGCCCGTTTCCGGGGGGGCGTTCGGTGCGGAGGGAGCGGGCCGCCTCAGGCCGCGGCGGCCGGGGCCATGGCCTTGCGGGGATGAAGCCTTGTCCGGATGCTCCGGTTCATCGCATGGGGTTGTCGGCCTTGGCTTTCTTGACTATGTTCGACCAACCTGCTTGCGCGAATCGATAATGTTGCACATGGTTTTCGCTATCGCGGCCCGGTGCGCAGGCGGCATGGAGAGGGGGGTATGGAAAGAGACGAGTTCCTGGCCCTGGTCGGCCAGTTGGTGAAGAGCGACGATCCAACGGTGCGCGGCCTGGGCCAATGCATGCGGAACGTGTTCGGCAAACGGGAGGTGTTGCCCTGCCGCCTGCTCGACGAGGTGGACGTCCTCAGCCGGGCGGTGGATCTGTACTTTCCCCGGCCGTTCGTGGCCCGGTACAATGCCTACAAGGAAGCCGAGGAGATGCTGGCCGCCCTGGCGGACTCGGACGACCTCAGCTATGCGGCCGCGCTGAAGGACGCGGCCGACAAGTTGATCCTGCTGTGGAAGCTGGTCTTGAACTTCCTGCCGTTTCTTTTCGTCGGGGCCATCCAGCGCATGGGCGGCAAGGCGCTGGCGGAGGCCGCCGAGGCCGAGTTGCAGGAGGTGTTGCAGACCTACCGGACGTTGTTCCACGAGAACGCCACGCTCAACGAGGGGGAGCAGGTCGCCTTCGTTCTGCTCCTTCTGAAGCTTTTCCGGAAACTCGACCGGCACGGCGCGCTCGGGGACAGCTTCATCCTGCATCCGCTGCTCCAGGCGCGGGGCGGGTTCGACGAGGTCTTTCCCCAGCCCTTCGGTCCGATGCTGCAATTGATCCACCAGTTCCGGAACAAGAGTTTTCACGCCTTCATCAGCGAGCGGCGACGGGACGAGGTCGCCCCGGTCAATACCATCATGGCCTGCGTCTGTTTATACGTGGTGAAGTGCCTGCTGGGCGTTTTCGAACGATACGGGCTGTACTGGGTGACCGGGATCAACGCCCCGTCCTCGGACCCGGTCGTGACGGCCCTTTCCTTTGCCGGGGCCGCGCCCAAGGAAAAGCGGTTCAAGCTGACGAGGACCCCGTGCGCGGATTCGGAGCGCCTGGCCCTCAACGATCTGTATCTCATCGACAACTCGAAGGTCATCACCATGGGCGGGGCCCAGCCGGTCGAGCCCATCGGGCCGACGGATTACCTCTGTCTTTCGCCGTTCGTCATCTACACCATGGAATCCCTGGACAAGGAGGTCCTCGACGGCGGAGCGTCCGCCGACCGCCCCCTGGATATCTGCGTTCTCCAGCGGTACAACGAGGTCAAGCAGTTCTTACGTTACCTGGCCCTGACGGGCCAGGTGGAGTTCTGCCTGTCCCGCGACGACCGTTTCCGGCATTTCTTTGAGAAGTACAGCCTGTTCTTCAAGAACATAGAGGGGTTGTTCGACGACGTGGGCCATGCCCCGGCGCAAGAGGCGGCCACGCCCGGCGTCGACTCAGCGGCCGCCGCCATGGCGCAGCTGCGCAAGCGGACCTGGCAGGTGTCGTGCAACCACCTGGCGGCGCTGCTCCAGGTTCAGGACTACGACGAAGACGGCAACCGCATCGTCGAGAATCCCGGTTTCGGGTTCCAGTACAAATACAATCCCGACCTGTTCGTCTTCCCGGAGGAGGGCCGTTTCTACGACGGGTTCTATGAGAGCGGGAAGCGGGCCATCGCCTTTGTCGGGGGCTCGGGCATCGGTAAATCCAGCCTGCTGTGCCACCTTTTCCTGGATGAGCGCAGGGCGGGCCGACCGGCGGTCTTTCTCGACGCCAGGCGTTTCCGTTCGGCCAGGCTGGACGAGTTCCTGGAGGAAAGCATCATCGTCCGCGCCCGAAGGGACTGGCGGATGGAGAACGCGGACCGGTTGCTCGGCGAGGCCGGGGTCCGGCTGGTGGTCTTCATCGACGCCGTCAACGAGTTCGGCGGCCCCGGCGGCCCGCTGAAGCTCATTCAGGAGATCATGGACGCAGCCCGCGACCAGTCGGCGCTCGCCAACGTCAAGTTCGTCTTTTCCTGCCGCGTGGAAACCTGGGAGCAGTACCGGAAATCCGTCAACAACCCCAAGGTGCTTCTGGAGGACAGCGTCTTCGTGGGCCAGGGGGGCGAGGCCGTCCGGGTCAACGGGTTCGAGTCGGAAACCCTGCGCGCCACCCTCTTCGATCGCTATGCGAGTTGTTTCAACCTGGTTCCCGCCACCTACGAGGAGCAGGGAGAGCCGCTGAAGGAACTGATCTGTTCCCCGTTCATGATGCGGATGATCGCGGAGGTGTACGCCAACACCTCGGAGGATGGCGCCTCGCATCGCAGGAGAAAACGCCGCAAGATACCGAAGAAGATAAATTATTTTAAACTGTTTTCCCTCCTGACGCCCCGCAAGATGGCGGATGCCGAACGGTTGTTCCCCGAGAGGGAGGTCTCGCACGACCTGCTGGAGCGGCGGTTCGACGAGTGCCTGTACGTCTTCGCCGAACTGATCTATCGCCAGCTCATCGCCGGCGGCGACAGCTCTCCCCTGGCCATTTCCGGGGAGCGCCGGGACTCCGTGCGGATCGACGAGCTGAGCCGGAACCCCGCGTTCGGCGAGTTCATGAAGGGCCCGGTCGAAGGCGCGTCCGTCAGCATCTTCGAGGCGTTGATCCAGGTCGGCCTCATCGAGTCCGTGTACCTGCCCGAACTCAACCGCCACGGCGAGGTCAAGTTCGGCAGGGCCTACAAGTTTTTCCACGACCAGTACACGCAGTACTGGCTGAGCGCCGTCTACAACCGGTCCGACATCCTGGGCCGCCCCAGTCCTCGGAAGCTGCGCCGCGATCCGGAACTGCGCCGGACCACGGTGGCCAACATCCAGGACCTGATCGCCCGCTCCCAGGACGCCATGGTCCTGGGCGGCGCGCTGGGCCACTGGCTCTATTCGATCATGTCCGACGGGCGGCCGCGCATTCAGGACGACCTGTGCCACCTGTTCAACGCCATAGCCGACACCAAATCCTCGCATGTCCGGTACATGACCGGCATGTTCCTGCACGGACTGCCCGAAAAGGGGGTGGTCTCATCGCGCGAATGGTACTCCCGGCTTTGCCGGAAGGGGAGCTTCGCCCTGCGCAGGCTGCTGACCGAGCACGTGGTCTACCTGTGGCCCAACATTGCGCCGGACGATTTCCGTGCGCTGATAGAGTCCCTGGGCAGGGAGGAGGACGACGTCCTGCTGCGGGAACTCGGGGACTTCCTGGCCACCCGTTTCGGCTCGGAGCCGGAGATGGTCCTGGAGTTTCTGGACGGCATCCTGCCGAGCCTCGAAAAGCTGGACGTCGCCACTTCGACCCGGCTGTATGCGCTCAAGTCGAAGATGCACATCTATTTCAAGGTGATCACGAAATTCGCGGTCAAGGCCGCCTTGGACTGCTGTGTGGACTGGGAAAAGATGCGGATGCTCAAGGAGTTGCTGACGCGGAAATACAGCTACGTGTTCAGGGCCTGCCTCGACGAGTCTCCCACGATGATCATGCGGGGAGTCAGGAGTTGGGTCTTTTCCCTGCTGGATGGGGTCGGGCTCAACCAGTGGGACCAGGCCATCGGCCCGCACGGGAACAATTGCTTTTTCGTGGAATTCGACGGGCTGCGGCAGCGCGACGTGCTCCACGACTTCTATCCCTACTGCGTGCAGCTGTGCAACGGCGAGTTCGACGAGCTCTCCCTGGAGCCCGATTCGGAGTTCCGGCAGGCGTGTCTGTCCCTGATCGACTACCGGCCGCGCAGCGTCATCGGCTACGTGGCCACGGTGGTGCTCGCCGCGGTCCTGCATCGGGATGACCGCCAGATGGAGAGCGTGGTCAACGAACTGCTCGCCAGGAAGTCCGAGGCGGCCTTTTTCTTCTGCAACTACCTGCTGACGGCCCTGGGTCAGCTCAAGGTGGAGCGGTGCGCCCTCCTGTTGCCGATCATGAAGAAGGACTTCATCCCCGCGCTGGTCAGCGAGGACCAGGACGGCGAGAGCTACCTGGGCTTCCTGTTCATGGCCGCGGCGGACATGAAGGAGTTGTGGCCGGACGCGAAGGTCATCCTGGACGAACTGACCGAGCGGCTGGAGGAGATGAAGCCGGAGGCCCTGTTCTCCTTCGCCAAGGCGTTGCGCAGCCTGTGTTTCTATTCCGAGCCGCAAATGGGGCGGACCATCGCCACCCATCTGGCGCGGACGTATCTTTCGGACGCCTCCGACAACCGTCGCGAGTTCGCCAAACGGGTGCTGGCGGCCATGCTGGTGCGCGATCCGCAGATGCTCTCGGCCATCCTGGAGTGCACGGGCAAGGGCCGCGCCCTGGAGGCCGAGGTGCTGACCTTCGTGGACGGTGAAGTGCTTCGGCTCAAGGACCAGGTCAGCTATCAGAGCGCCTGGAACAAGGTCTTCCTCACCGCGGTGACCGACAATCCCAAGGTGATGCACTATGCCTGCCGCGTGTTGCTGGGCGGTCTGGTCCAGTCGAACAGCGTCACGGAGTTCTCGCGGGAATTTCGACGGTTCGTCGTGGAGTTGGTCCGCGGCTACCTTACGGATGAGGGGCTTGACCGCCGGAAGACGTTCACCGTACAGGAAGCGTTGTCGGAAAGTCTGGCGAGCGCCTGCTACGGGATGGACGGCGAGCCATGGACCGACGTCGAGGACAGGGTTGAAAAACAGCAGTGAGTCAGGAACCAATATGAGTTTTCTATGCAAAAAATTCATGCAGGGTTTTGATAGGACGTATCTTTCCATCAAGAATAAGCACAAGACATGCAGCCTGCATCTGAACCCCGACCCCTTCGACGGGCGGGTATACACCATCGACGAATTCTACGAGGGATATAAGAAGTATTTCGACGATCCGTTGGGTTTCTACAACGATTACGCCCCCGAGGACGGCATATGCCTCCGGGACGGTCGGCACCACCGGGACACGTCCGAAGCCCAGGCCCCTTTCCGCTACATGGTGTTCGATTCGCCGGTCCCTTCGCCGTGGGAGGAGAACAACCTGGTGCCGTTCAAGTGGTTCACCAACCCGGAAAAACCATCCCGGACGCTGTTGCTTTTCGCGCCGGGATGGGGACGGACCAGCCAGTCCTTCGAGGAGGTCTGGTGCCGCAAATTGCAGGAGATGGGGGTCGATTGCGGCCTGACCACCGTGCCGTACCATCAGGCGCGCACGCCACAGGGCTCGTTCTCCGGGGAGTACTGGATCAGCGCGAACCTCTTTTTCACCATCGCCAACTTCCGGCTCTACACCGCGGAGTTGCGGCTGCTGTTCCAATACATGAAGCGGCGGTATGACTACGTCGGGTTCATCGGCATGAGTTCCGGCGGGTTCCAGACCGCCCTGGCGGCCAATTGCGAACCGGCGGACTTCCTGTTCCCGATGATCACCGGCGGGAACCTGGCGGACATCACCTGGGACGGACTGATAACGACCTACGTCCGGCAGGACCTGGAGGCCAAGGGCGTGACCCGTGAGCAGCTCGCCCGGGTCTGGAGCGTCACCGACGAGTGCGTTCTGGGCAGGCACTGCAAGGCCCGGTACATCAAGCAGTACATCTCCATGTACGACGAGGTGGTGGGGACCGAGAATCAGCTGGCCATGTGGGAGGCCATCGGCAGGCCGGACAGGATGATGGTCCCGTCCGCCCACTACTCCGTGTATTTCTTCGGCAACCGGATCCTCAGGGACATCGCCCGCATGGTGGCCGAGAACGTGGCCGGGTGGAGCCGCTCCCCAGGGTCGGCGGCCTAGCGTCCGATCTTGCGCTTGCCGCTGGCCCAGCAGCGGCGCAGGGCCTGGGCGTTGTTGCCCAGGATCAGCCCCACGTGCCTCCAGCTGAGGTTCCCCTGATGGGCGAGGTGGCTGCGCGCCGAGGCGATGAGCCGGAGGCGGTCCTCGCCCCGGAGCCCCTCCTCGGTGATCTTGCGCAGGGACAGGTACCGCTTCCACAGGGCGTTCGAATCGGCGTCGGCCCTGCTGGGCTCGATGCCCTGGATCATGGTTTCCACCTCCGCCGGGGTCGCCTGCTCCCGCAGGACGGCCAGGGCGCGCTCGGTGTCGCGCAGCAGGGCGTCGATGAGCTTGGTCGCGGTGGCGGAGGGGCGGCCGAGGAAATCGGGGCAGATCTTGAGATACCGCGTCCCGATGCGATCGTCCCCCTCGTGCAGGGCCCAGTCGAAGGCCGCGGCCATGACGTTCTCGAGTTCCCGGATGTTGCCGGGCCAGTCGTGGCCGGCCAGCGCCTCCAAGGCATCCTCGGAGATGGCCATCCCGTCGATGTCCATTTTTTCGCACTGGAACTTCAGGAAATGCCGGGCCAGGGCGCGGATGTCCCCCTCGCCGCGTTCGCGCAACGGCGGCAGGCACATCTCGTGAACGGAGATCCGGTAGAACAGGTCCTCGCGGAACCGTCCTTCCTCGACGAGCGCCCGGAGATCCCTGTTGGTCGCCAGGATGACTTTCAGATCCGCCTGAAAGGTCTGGGTCCCTCCGACGCGGCGGTAGCTGCCGTCCTGGAGGAACCGCAGCAGCCGGGGTTGCTGTGAAAGCGGCATTTCGCCGATTTCGTCCAGGAAGAGGCAGCCGCCGTCCGCCGCCTTGACCAGGCCGTCCGTGGCCCTGTCGGCGCCGGTGTACGCCCCCTTGTCGTGCCCGAACAATTCGGAGGAGAACAGGGCGTCGGTGAAGTCGGCGCAGTTGAGGCGGACGATGCGGCCGCCGTATCGGGACAGGCTCCGGATGTGGTCGGCCAGGAGCTCCTTGCCCGTGCCCGACTCCCCGTGGATCAGGACGGGACGGTCGGACAGGGCCGCGACCTTGGCGAAGTCGCGGACCCGCTCCATGGCGGCGCATTCGCCGATCATCGCCTTGACCGGGGACGGATTGCGGAAGAGCCTCGCCTCGTTGGTGCCGGTCCTGATCATGATGTCCCCCTCCTTGTCTGTTTCCGATCCATCGCGTGAGGGACCTCCCCTCACACCAGGGCCTTTTGGCGGCCAACGGAAACTCGCGTCGGTTTTGTCGGGAAAACAGGCGGGAGATATCAGGTGATTTACATAAATGGCTTGATATGTTCGCTGGTTGGGAGTTAACACAAGACAGTGTATTTTCGGGGACGGCAGCGTGTTCCGTTCCGGCCCGCCTGTCAGGCGCCATCGGACGGGGGTGCGGGGACGGCCCGGTGGCGAGGTTGTTGCAAAGGATCATATCGGGGGCGTTGCGTTTTTGCCCGGCGTCCCCTGTTGGAGAGGAAGTGGCATGCCGTCTGAGGAATGGATCAACTGGCTGCGTTCGCCGGAGGCCAAGAAGCCGATCAAGCAGTGCGTGCTCGATGTGTGCTGCGAGATGCGCCAGGGGAGCTACAATCGGGAAATCTGGCCCTACGGGGGCGTCGCCCTGGGCCGGGGAGAGCTGGACTGGTTCCGCAATCATGACAACCTGCCCCGTCCGGACGCCCCGGACGTCTCCCGCCGCAAGGTCGAGCTTCTCCACGACATATGGAACGAACTCGTCTACTACCTGATGCACGGCAGCTACCGGTTGCTCGATGAGTGGCACGAACGGCAGCAGGAAACGGGAGAGGGCGGAAAGGCCGGGTCCGAGCCGCGCCGGAGCGTGCCCTGGTCCGCGCAGAATCTGCATCTGGCCCGAAGCGGGAACAGCATCATGCTGGCCCGGAACATCAAGCGCGGATTCCTCTACAGCGTGAAGTCGTTGCGGCGCATGGACCAGACCAGGCACGCCCTGTACCGGAAATGGGGCGACGCCATGAACAACGACGCGGAGCGCTTCACGTATATGGCGCGAAAGGGCGTCGTGGGCGGACGCTGGTACGCCCCGGCGGGGCGGGGGGCCGAGAAGGCGCTCGCCGAGGAGGCCTACCTGGGGCTCCATTACGGCGAGTGGCCGGCGGATCGGGACGTCTCGCTCTCGATGTTCAGTCCCGAGACCCCCAAGCTGGCGATCCAGGCCATGAAGCGATGCAGCCTCTTCTTCTGGGAGGAGGCGCGGGAGCGGCTGTGGGCCGACGGGCCGACGGCCGAAGAGTACCTCGTCTCCCTGTGGCATTTCGTTGACTACATGTTTGCCCAGTACGGGTTGCAGGCCATGGACGGCCTGACCGCGACCATCGACAGCGGGAGCCCCCGAGACGAGGAGGGCGGCTCGCGGGACATCGCCGCGTTGCTCCCGGACCGGCCCGGTGGCGAAGGCCTGGAAGCGGAAATGGACGGCCTGGAGCTCGGTGCCCTGGCGGAGCGGTTGTGCAGGATGCTGGACCCGGACGAGGCCAGGCTGCTGCTGCTTTTTTCGCGGGGCGCGCAGCGCAGGGACATCATGGCGGACATGGGCCTGAACGGCACGCGGTATCTGGATTTGCGCAAGAGCGTGCGTCAGGGGGTCCGGGAGTTCCTTGTCAGGAACGACTTGAGCGAAGACAGGGACGGGACCTGCGAATTCGCCCGGCAACTGTTCCGTTCCCTTGTTGAAAGGCAGCAGGAGAGCGACCGGGACGACGGCGACAACGGCGCGGATGGGCGGCGTGGCCGCCCGCGCGGATAACCGGCGGCGGCGATGGAGAGACAAGATGCTCAATGACGACGAATTGCGCGAAGCGCTGGAGACGATGTACCAATTGCGGTTCTGCCCGCCGGACCGGATTCTGTTCGCCCCGGACGGGAACGAGGACCTGCGGCGGCATGTCGAGACCTGCGGCGTGTGCCGCGAACGGCGGGCCATGGACCGGGAGACGCGGGACGCCTGGGGGGCTGTGGCCGAGGGCCTTGCGCGGGCCGCTTCGCCGTCGCGACCGGACGCGGCCCCCGGGCAGGTCTGGTCCCTGAGCCCTCGCCTGGAGGGCTGGGGCGCGCGGTCGCGCCACTACAACGCGCCCATGGTCCTGATCCTCCGCCGTGGGAAGGATGCCGTGGAGGCGGCCCAGCTCTGTCCGGATGCCGGGCTCGCCGGGCCCGCCGACGTCGACCTGGGCCCGGACTACGGCCTGGCCCAGGGCTGGAACCGCCTCAGTCTCCCCGTGGCGGCCCTGGACGCCTGCTGGGGCTCCGTCCCGGCGTCGCTGGTGGACGCGACCCTGCGCGCGGCCGTCGCGGACGACGACGCGCCCGAGGATTCGCCGCTGTATTTCTTCCGCAGCCTGGAACGGGCGGTCGCAGCCGAAATGGGCGCCCGGGCCGCCGACCTGGCCCCGGTCGAGGCCGGTCCGTCCCTGTTGGAACGGGTCGTCGCCTACCTCCGGGGCGTCGGGGCCGTGGTGGCCGACGGGGCGCGAAACGCTGAAGAGGCCCTGGCCTCCGCGATCTTCCCGCCGGAATGGGCCGCGGCCCGTGCCGCCGAAGGTGACCTGGCCGTGGTGGTCGTGGCCCGTCTCGACCAGCCGGACATCGAGATCGAGTTGAAAACGGTCGCCCTGCGCGTCTTGCCGAATCCGCAGGGCGGCGTGGTCTTCGCCAGCGCCCGGCACGGCCTGGGCGCTGTCAGGCGCCTGTCCGCCTGGCACGCGACGCCGTCCGGTGGGCTGGAGCCCGGAAAGAGCGATCTGTCACCGGACGGAGAGCGCTTCATGCTCGTCTTCACGGAGTTGCCGCCGGACGAGGCGCGCATTGACCGTCTCAGGATCGTGGCCGAGGTGTAGCTTCCGATGGCGTGGAGTTTTCAGGAGCTGGCCGACTGGGCCGCCTTTCCGGAACGGCTCGCCTGTTTCGAGGCGGACCTGCTGGCCGTCGCCGCCTGTCCGTGGCCGGAGACCGGGGACGGCCTGCGCCGTTGCGCCGAGGCCGTGGCCGGGGCGGGGGCGGACGGCGTGCAGGCCCAGCTGTGGAGTGCGGCGCTGGCTTCCCGGTTGCTGCATCCCGAACGGGCGCCCGCCTGGGCAACGGACTGGCTGACGGCGTCCTTTTCGCCCGGTGACGTGGGCTTGCCGTTTTCCTGGGCGGAACTGTTCCGCTGGAGTTGGTCGGCGGCCCCCTTCGTGGTGGGCGCGGAGGGCCGGGGACGGCTGATTCACGCCCTGGCCGGGCGTGGTGACGGCGACGAGCGCCCGTTGCTCCCGTACTGGGCGGCCGACAAGTTGGGTCCATCGTCCATTCGGGGGGTGGAGGAGGCGGCGCGGGCGGCCCGCCGACAACCCGGCCACGCTGACCGGCGATTCTTCTTCTGGCCCCAAGTGCGGTTCTCGCGGCGGCGTCAGTCGTGCGACGGCGGGTCCCTCGGGCTGGCCGCCTACCTCGGCTTCATCGGTGAGCCCGGTGACGCGCGCGTGGTGGCCACGGGCGTGGTGGGCGGAGGCGAGACCGTGGGCGGGGTGGAGCGGCTGCGGCGCAAATACCGGGCCGTACCGTCCGGCCACGCCTTTCTCTATTCCCCGGCCGTGGGCGCCGCCCTGCCGGATTGCGACGGGGCGGGCGCAAGGGCCTATGCCGTCGGGACCCTGCGGGAGGCCCGGTTCATCAGCCGCTTTCACGGGGCCGGTTGCGACGATCAACTGCATCGGCTCTACCGCGCCCGGGGCAATGCGACGGCGGTGGCCCAGTTGCTGGACGAGGTGCCGGGCGAGGCCCTGGCCCTGATCGAGCGGAACGAGGGGCTCGTGGCCGAGTCCTTCAGCGCAGGCTTTTCGGAAATGGGACTGAAGGTCCTGATCGACATCGTGATGCGGGGCGTGCTGGACTACGCCAACCATGCCGACATGCTGCATGTGGTCATGGACGGGCTGACGCGCGAGGTCGTTGCCGGGACCGCCGCGCTCGGCGGGTTGCCGCCCGCGCAGCTCTGCGAGTTGAAAGCGCGCTGGTTCAGCATGCGGGGAGACGCGGCAAAGAGCGACCGGTGGAGCCGCCTGTCGGCCGATTACGCGGCCCACCTGAGCGCCCGGGACAGGCGGCAGTGGCTGCTGATCCGGTTGCACGGCGGCCTGGTCAACCGGCATCACAACCGGTACGACTTCACCCCCGAAGTGCCGGAGGATTTCCTCGGCGAACTGGAAAAGCTCGAAAACGTCTGCTCCCTGTACGAGCGGACCTACGGGCACGGCTCGCCGGACATGGAGGAGCTGGCCGCCCTGTACGGAACGCTGGCCCAGCACTTCGCCTTTTGCGGGCCCGAGTATTTCGGGCAGGTCGAAAGATGCGCGGGTCTCTGCCGCCGCTGTTTCAAGGGGGCGGACCTCCTGCCCGCGGACCGTTCCCGGAGCTATCTCCTGTTCGCCGCCCTGGACGCCGGGGAAGACGCCGCCGCCCGCCAGGCCCTGGTGGAATACCTGGGCGGCGAGTCGCTGGACGCCGTGGCCCAGGACGATCCGCAGCGCGTCTTCAAGCTGTTCGCCGCTGTCCGCTACGCCGTGGACTCGGGACGGGGCTTTCCCGGCGTGCTCGATTTCGCCCGCGCGGCCTCGGCCTCCGAGCCCGAGGGTTTCTTCGCGGGCTATCCCTGGAATCTCATCCTGTGCGGGCTGGCGCGCCTCATCCGTGGCGAGGACAGGGAACGGGCGGGCGTCCTGCTCGACAGGGCCTGGGAAATCAGCCTGGCCGGGGAGGCGACGGTCCAGGCCATGGCCCTGGTCCCGCTCTCCTGGCGGCTGGAGCTCGGCATGAAGGACGACGCGCTTCAGGGCATGACGGCGACGACCCTGGACCGGCTCAGGGGACTCGACGAACTGTGCCTCGATCATTTCCGCCCCGTCCTGGAGGCGCCGGACTGGCAACGCGCCCTCGCCGAGGTCGTGGCCCGGCGAAGCCGCCTTTTCCCCTTCACCTATCGCTGATCGGCCCGACAGGCCCCGCCTGCGGGATGGTCTGCGGTCTTGCGCCGCGCGGCCTTGCCGGGCGCCCCTCCTGTCGGGGCGACTTTCCTCTCCCTTTTCCCGCAATCAGGGCGACATGTTTCATTTTATCGGCCCTGTTCTCCACCCGGTACGCGTTGGCCGCCATAAGGGAGGTTGGCGCGCGGCGAAAATCCGCGACGCCGGACGACGCCCGCAACAAACCAAAGGAGAACGCAATGCTTCGTCAACAACGAGTGGAGAGGGCCCTGTTCAATCATTTACCATTGGTCGTGGCGGGAATCAGGGAGGTCTTGGAGGAGCGCTGCGCGGCCGGGGCCGTTGTCCTGCATCTGGCTCCGCAGGTCGAGCGAATGCTGCGGGACGCCTATGCGCGGGAGGTGACGCCGGTGGGGGACGTGCTGCGTTTTTTGGGCGAGGACGCCGAAAGCAGTCCGCGAAGCCTGGCGGCGCTGGGTTTTCTCAACGCGCTTCAGGCCCGGCTGTCCGAGGTCCTGGAAGCGGTCGCCGACCTGTCCAACCTCGAGGAGGCAAAGCTGTGGGCGTGGGTGGAACGCCGCTGTTTCGCTCCCCGCATGATGCTCGACTTCCGGCATCTGGCCGTTGTTGCGGAGACGCCGCGCATCGATGAGATCGAGCTCATGGAGGCCATCATGGGGAAGGATCGAACGGAACTCGCGACCATCCGGGCCGGGGTGGTCGAGCGGGGCGCGACGCAGAACAATTTCGGATTCGATCTCGTGTGCCAGCTGTTGGCCGGAGAACCTGTCCGCACCGGGTTGCAGCGGATATGGCGAACGGATTCCATCAAGCGGGCCGTGGCCATCCGCGACCGCCTTCAGACCCTTCCCATCGAGGAGCGGCAACGGTTTCCCGGCCACGCCGTCATGCTCCACCTGGCCGAGTTCACGCTGGAGCGGCTCCGCCTGCGCGTAACGGCCGAAACGGCCCGCCGCCGCTAGCTTCGCAAGGCCCCCGCCTCGTCGCTGCCCAAGGGCCTTTCGCCCGAGGCCGCCAGTTCGTCGATGCACTCCTTGTAATCGAGCGGCCGACACAGGCTGATGGGCGATTCATAACAGTGATATTCCGTCTGGTTGTCCAGGGAGCGGTTGAAGAAGCTCGGCGTCGGGTTGTCGTAGGCGTCGCCGATGACCCGCATGAAGGGAGCCATGTCGAAGAGGGGCCTTCCGTCCGCCCTGCCGAGGTACAGATCGTCGGGGGTGGGCAGGTCCTGGCCGGGAGACAGCGTGATGGTGAGCGGACGTCGCTCCGGCCCCGTGAAGTCGTGGAACAGGGCGGAATGGGCCCCCTCTCCGAGATACGTGACGGAATCCACATGGAGGAGCCTGAGCGATGTCAGGCCGTCGGAAAGCAGGGCGTACAGGTCGTTGACCGCGCCCGTCAGCAGATAGGCCAGCCTGCCTGGGGGGCCGTTCAGCGAGAAGTGGCTCATTTTGTTGCGCAGCTGGCCGATGGCCTGAAACACATGCGTGCTGACGGCCGGGTCGGCCTCCGTTGCGTACGGGTTGTCGTCCGGCCGTCCCCCTCCGGGCAGGATGTCCGGCAGCTTATCGAGCAGCAGGCGCATGTTCGCGCTCGGCTCGCTGTCGAGCAGTGGGGCGATGAGCACGGCCTTGAGGTAGCCCCATTCCTCGGAGTCGCAGTCGGCGAGGCCCGCCAGGCTGGAGTGCATGGCTTCCCCCAGGCTGCCGTGGGAGAGGCGGCCCATGGACTGGATCTGCCGGATGACGCCCCGCTTCTTTTTCTCCGGGCCGCAACGCAGATAGGCCCCGCAGAGCGTGAAGGTGATGAATTTGAACAGCGCCTCGAACGCCTCCATGGCGTGCCGGGCGATGTCCTCGTTGCTCACGCCGCCCCAGGGCGTGGACGGGCACCATTGCAGGTTGCCGAAGGTCGCGTACAGGGGCTTGGGCCACCCCCGGCTGACCTCCTTGGTCAGCAGGGGTACGTGGACCAGCCTGTTGTCGTAGGAGATGTAGAGCACCGGAGGGGCCTCGGTCTCTCCGGCGGGCCCGGCCCCGGCGGCGACCGGAACCGGGGCCGGTTCCCCGGCCTCCGCCGGAAGCGGCGTCAGCCAGTTCTTCACTTCACGGGCCATGAAATAGGCGAAGAGGAGGGCCGAGGCTCCGAGCTGGACCGGAGCGCCCAGGCCCAGCGCCGGGACAAGGGAGTTCACGACGTGCAGCGGGAGCAGGACGGTGACGGCGCTGAGGATGGCTGCGGGCAGGGCCGCCTGGAGGACATCCGTGAACGGGACGGGGCCTCGTGGCCTCCACCCCCAGGAGAAGCACTTTCCGATGGTATTCCGAACGGCATGCTCCCTGCCGTCGGCCATGACCGCGCGGAACATCTCCTCGGCCTCCTGGAGGATGTCCTTGTCCAGCTCATTGGAGAAGGAGGTCTCCGGGGCGTCGAAGTGGCGGAAACGCCCAAGGCGAGCGGTTTCGATATCCACGCTCTGGGTGAATTCGCCGACGATGCGGGACAACACGTAGGCGCAGCAGCCCGCCGCCAACAGGAACAGGGGCGGGTTCGGGGGGAAGCTCGCGGCCCGGCCGGTCAGGAACAGCGCCGTGGCGCGGAGCGCGGCGTGCAGGATGAGCCCGAGGATCAGGAAGAGGCTCATCTTCTGGATGCGGCGGAGAGTCATGGCCGTGATCGCCTGGGCGGCGTGCTCGATCGACCGGGCGTTTTTGAGCAGATATCCCTTTTCGAAAAGGCTCAGCACGAGGGGGGTGGAGACATATCTGGTGATCAGGGGATATATCCAGGTCGTGTAGGAGGCCGTCAGCAGACCCAGGGTCAAGGTCCCGGCCAGCGGCCATGCGCAGAGGCCGGCGAGGAAGGAAAAGGCTGGAGGAACGGCCGCTGCGACCATGTCCGCCACGCCCGAGAGGACCAATCCGGCGGGGACCGTCAACAGAACGAGGCAGAAGAAGAACAGCGCGTTGGAGAAGGGTATCTCGATGACGGTGTCCTGCCGTTCGTTCCCGCTGTACCGTTCGACGGCCAGAGCGGATTTCGCCTTGAAGAGCCATGCGCCGGTCATGGCGAACAGGATGATCGACCCGGCATAGACGGCCATCAGGGGCTTGGACGCGGCGTAGGTCGCGTCGAAGGTCGAAACCAGCAACGTCAGCAGTATGATTACCGGCAGGACGATCTGCTTCGTCCGCAACAGGTATAACTGGTACATTCCCATGCCGATCCACAACACGCAAAGGATCATCAGGGTTCCCGCAGCTTCGGCAAGGGGCAGGGACGAACCCGTCAGCTCCCGCACCAGAAAGAGGACGGCGAGGGTTCCGAGCGGAACCGCGAAGAACGGCAGGCTGAGATTGAAAAAGATGGATACCCTCCTGCGCAGGATGATGTAGGGAAGCAGGAAGATCAGGAGGGGGAGGAACAGGGCGGAGGCCGAGGCGGATTGCCATTGGGCGACACCCGCAAAGGAGAGGACCCCGGCCGCGGCGAGGACCGCGAGGGTCCAGCGCAGGGGACGCGGGTCGGCGTCTTTGAACAACTTGCGGGGCTGCAGGAGCAGGCCGGGGAGGATGCCGAACAGCAGGAGCGCGCCTCGGCTCAATGCTCGCCCGGTCAGGAGCCCGTCCAGGGAGGCGAGGATCGGGTTCGACAACGCCTTTTGCCACGCGGAGACGTCCCACCAGCCCGGGACGTAGAGCAGGCCGAAGAACAGGGCAAAGAGGACCAGGCCGATCTTGAGGTTCTGGGCGGGATCATTGGCGGGACCGGCCAGCCGTTTCAACGGACTCGCATCCAGCATGCCGCCCTTGATCGGCGGCAACTCCCGCCACCGGGGCTCGGCCGCCACGAAGGTGCGTTCGGCAGGCCGCGCGTCCTCTTCATCGGGGTCGCCGAGCGGGAATTCCAGGAGCCCGTGGATGAAGGATTGCTCCAGTTCCCCGAGCTGCAGCCAGAAGCAGCGGTCCAGCTCCAACAGGAAGCGGGAATACGCATCGGGCGAACTGGCGTTCCCGAGGATGGTCTGTTGCAGGGCCTGGTACCGTGCGAGATGATTCTGCCACATCGCGTCCAGTCGCAGGAGGAGCGACACGCGCGCCCGCACGTTTCCCATTCGCGGCAGTGCGCGGTGCACCCTGTACAGCAATTCCTCGGCGA
This sequence comes from Pseudodesulfovibrio mercurii, assembly GCF_000189295.2. NCBI lineage: Bacteria > Pseudomonadati > Thermodesulfobacteriota > Desulfovibrionia > Desulfovibrionales > Desulfovibrionaceae > Pseudodesulfovibrio > Pseudodesulfovibrio mercurii. The sequence continues at coordinate 2,769,489 of NC_016803.1, forward strand.
GCCGCGTGGCCACGGTCTGGCGGGAAGACCCGGCCCAGTCCTGCAAGTCTTCCGGATCGAAGACGCCGAAGACGCAGGCGTCTTCGATGAACGCGTCGGAGAACCGGGTCGCCTTGCGGGGGTAATGGTCCGTAACGACCTGGGTGGCCCAATTGAGGACCATGCTGTCGATGTCGCCTTCGATGGCGGTGTTCAAGTGCAGCAATTTGCACCGGAAGCCGTAGACAAAGGTGCGCTGGCCGTCCAGGAACGAGTCGATATGGTATATCGACCTTCGTTTTTCATAGGCCGCCGCCAACAGCTTCCCCTGCGCCCTGTTGATGGCGTTGGCGACCATTTGGGTGCTGATCGGCACATCGGGCTCCAGGCCGAATGATCGCATGAGCAACCGCGTGGCCGAGGCGGTGAGCATTAGCCACTCGCTGTCGAGTGAGAGAATGAAGAGGCTCGTGCCGGGAGCGCCCCGCCGGGCCGTTCGCCCCCTGACCTGCGCGTCGATGGCCGGCGACATGCTGCGCATCAGGCCGATGACCAGCAGCCCGCCCTTGTCGCGCGCCTCGGGGCTGACCTTGATGTCCGTGCCCCTGCCCGCCAGCTTGGCCGCGATGGTGACCGCTCCGGGCTCTCCGGCCGTGGCCAGGATGGAGGCCGCCTGCCGGGCGTTGCCCGCGACCAGAAGGCGGGACCGGACGCCCCGGGCGAGCAGATAGTCCCGGACCGCCTCAGCCAGGCCGATGTACGGGCAGTCGATCAGAACCGGGGCGCCGGTTCGCCAGGCCTCGAGCGTCAGCTCCCCGGCGCCGCGAACGGCGTCGGCGGTGGTGGGATATATCCTGTCCGGTTCGTCTTTTCGGATACACGGGGTGGCGCTGGGGATCAGCTCGGTGACGAGCCCGTAGAACTGCATGAATTCGTCGGCGTATTCCCTGGCGGTGGCGGTCATGCCCGAAAGGCGGCCGTAGAGTTGGACATAGTGCTGGATGGAGATCAAGCCGACGCGACGCATCGTTTCGCGTACTTTCGGCAGATCGAGGCCGTGCTTGAGGCGGAGGGCGATATCCGTTTCCCAGCCGAAGGGGGCGGCGTTTTCTCCCGTCTTGAGGCAAACCGGCCTGATGACGTCGTCGGCGATGTAATAGTGCTTCTTGTCCTGGAGGCCGAAGCAGGCATTGACCATCGTGTCGAGCAGACGGAGGACCTCCATGCCCCGGGGGCCGTATTCCCAGTGCTCCTCGGATTCGTCGACGGCAAAGGCGGCGAAGGCCTTTTGCCGTCCCCGCTCCGTGGCGCTCCACTTCCCGAGGTGGCGGATGTCGCCGCTCCGCTCGTCGAAGTGCCGGACCACCTCGAACATCCGGATGAAGTCCCGGTTTGTTCCTTCCGCTTCCGCAGTCGCCGCGTTCAGCATGTTGTGTTCGCTTCTGGCTTCCTCGATCAGCGTGTCGTCGGCTTCGTCGAGGATGAGCCAGTCCTGGCGGCCGTCGAAGAGAAGCTCATCGGAATTGAGCGTGGTTTGATCGCCCAGGTAGCCGAAGATGAAATCGCTGATCCGGCCGTACACGATGTCCGCGGTGCGGATCTCTTCCGCCCCTTTGTCCCGGGGGGCCTCGCAATAGGCATACGTCCGTCCGCCGATGCAATGGGTCTCACCCGTTTCGAAGGACTCCGGCTTCTCCCCCGTTTCGTCCACATTCAGGAAGTCGAGGAATGAACTGAATTCGTCGTACATCCCGTCTTCGGGCGTATCCTGCTCCGGCGGCATCTCCTTGAGCCAGCCGATCCGCCTTTCCGTGAGGAGGGCCGCTTTCAGCCCGAGGGCCATGTAAAGCGGGGACATCTCCAGGAAGTCCCGTTTGGCCAGGTAGGCGTTGTAGGTGGAGATGTGGACCTGTTCGCCCTTGAGCGCGCCGCAGCACGCCGCAATGGCGGCCGCCAGCGTCTTCCCCTCACCGTTTTCCATCTGGATGATCCGCCCCCGGAGGAGGGCGATGGCCGCCTGGATCTGGTTCTGCCGGGCGTTGAGATTCCCCTCCAGCGTGCGCCGGGCGATGATCCTGAGCAGCGCGAGCAGGCGGGGGTACTCCTTGTCCTTGAGATTCCGGAAGTCCTCGAGGCGCAGCGCGGCGGCCCGCGCCTCGTCGGCGAGCTCCGGGAGCGGTTGGGCCGGTTCGTCCCGTCTGGTCTTTCCGGAAAGACCGATGATGTCGCTGACAAGCTGGCGGGTCTGCCTGTCCACGTTGCGGATGCCGGTGTCGATGAATGCCCGTTTGGTCGAGTCGAAGATCGTTTTGAGCGCGTGCGGGTCGAACATGGCGGTGCCTCTGGGTGTGCTCTTCGTGGTGCGGTCAGGCGGCCGAAGTGGTCGAGTGCGGTCGGTCTTCAACGTGTATTCAATAAACGCATATTGCTCAACCCCTTGAGGGTAAAAAAAGGCCGGACGGCATAGCCGCCCGGCCCTGCGCGGGAGGAGGAAAGGGCGCGTCAGGCCGCCCGGGCGCGGGAGACCACCCCATGGATTTTCCGCCCCTTGCGGACGATGAGCATCTCCCCGTCCAGGAAGTCGGCGTCGGTCGGGACAAAGGCGGCGTCGCGCACCCGGCGGTTGTTGACGTACACGCCGCCGCCCTGGGCGTCGCGGCGCGCCTGTCCGCGCGATTGGGCCATGCCCAGGCCCACGAGCAGGGAACACAGGTCGGTCGGGACGCCGTGTCCCAGCACCAGGCTGGGCGCGGCGGACACCGCGCCTCTCAGAGCGGCCATGTCCACGGCGCGGAGGTCGCCGTCCCCGAACAGGGCCTGCGCCGCGCCGACCACCGCGTCCAGCGCCGTGCGACCGTGGACCATGCAGGTGACCTCATCGGCCAGGCGGCGCTGGGCCTCCCGCAGGTGGGGCCGCTCCTCCACCGCCGCCTCCAGTTCGGCGATGACCGTCCGGTCCAGGAAGGTGAAGAGCTTGAGGAAGCGGATGGCGTCCCGGTCCTCGGTGTTCAGCCAGAACTGGTGGAAGTGGTACACCGGGGTCTTTTCGGCGTTGAGGAAGACGGCGTTGCCTTCGGACTTGCCGAACTTCCTGCCGGAGGCGGTGGTGAGCAGCGGCAGGGTGATGCCGAAGGCCCGACCGCCGGCCGCCCGGCGAATGAGATCGATCCCGGACGTGATGTTGCCCCACTGGTCGCTGCCGCCTATCTGCATCCGGCATCCCTCTTCGCGGAAAAGGTGCAGGAAATCGAAGGACTGCAACAGCATGTAGCTGAACTCGGTGTAGGAGATTCCCTCGCCTTCCCGGTCGATGCGCCCGCGAACCGATTCCTTGTTCAGCATCGCGTTGACGCTGAAGTGCTTGCCCACGTCGCGCAAAAACTCCATGGTGTTGATGTCCTTGAACCAATGGTAGTTATTGCGCAGGACCGGCGCGGTTCCGGTGTTGCGCCGCACGAACGCCTCGATCTGGCCGCCGATCATCTCGGCCTGGGCGGCCACGGTGGTCGTGTCGATCAACTGGCGCTCCACGTCCTTGCCCGAGGGGTCGCCGATCATGCCGGTGGCCCCGCCGAGCAGGAAGATGGGGCGCAGGCCGCAGCGCTGCATGCGGACCAGGGTGGTCAGGACCAGCAGGTTGCCCACGTGCAGGCTTTCGGCCGTGGGATCGAATCCGGCGTATACACCGTTGCCCCGGGTGCCCAGAAATCGTGCGATGCCTTCGGCGTCGGTCATGTCCTGGATGTTGCCTCGCCATTCAAGTTCGTTCATCAGCATTTTTCCTTCCTCCATGTGTCTTGCGTTCAGGTTCGGGGCGGCGGTCAGGCCGCGCTCTTCATGAGGTTCCGGTTCTTGCGCTGGGACTTGCGCATCTCCACTTCCTTGATTTCGTCCAGGACCTCGCCGGTCTGCTCCAGGAGTCGGCGCATGCCGTCCAGGACGTCGAGGTAGGTGGTGTCGGGGGTGTCTCCGATGCGTTCGGCGATGTGGCCTTCCAGCTTTTCGGGGTCGATGGCCGGGAGGCCGTTTTCCACCAGCTCGTACATGATGCGGGTCAGGTATGCGCTAACCATGGTCTCTCCTTCGGTTGTCGGTTGTCGGTCGGGGGTTTGTCGGTCGATCAGTGGGCGGACTGGCAGCGACGATGCTTGGCCACGCCGCTCAGCGCCCAGGTCAGGCCGCCGATGATGAGCATAAAGATCAGCCAGTTGGGAATTCGGATCAGGCCGGACATGTTCGCTCCGACCATGGCCAGCGCCAGACCACCGGCAAGCTTGAAGTCGTTTTCGCGGAATCCCTCCTGCGAATGGCAGAGCCAGCCGATGACCACGCCGGTCATGGTCAGGCAGAAACCCGCGCCCACGGCGGCGAGCACGTTCGACATGACGGCGCTCCGTGCGCTCCAGGCCCAATCCACGTTGTCGGCGGCCAGGGCGCAGATCCCGATGAGGAGCATGACCACGCGGGGCATGGTGTCGCCGCCGGCGATGCGGGCGATGCGGCTCAGGACGGGGGCTTCGGTGAAGACCAGGCCGAGCAGGATGACCATGAGCGAGGTCAAAAGCCGCATGTTGGACGGGATGACCGCCGCCAGCGGGGTGGCCAGGCCGGCGACCAGCACCGCCGCGATGCCGATGATGAGGTAGGTGCGCACGGCGCACAGCGTCCGCGACAGCAGGGAGCCCTCGAGGTTCGTGGCGCTGACGATGCAGGCGGCACCGCTGAAGGCCATCAGCCCGAAGGCGATGCTGTCCGAGGTCGAGGAGAACAGTCCGCTCCCCAGCGAGGAGACGTAGAAACCGTCCAGGACGGGAAGCAGCCCCATGAAGAGCAGGCGGGTCTGCGCCTTTCCGCCGAGCATCTGGTTCGTCAGCCTGTGCGCCCTGTCTCCGAGTGCCTCCGCTCCCTTCCGCATCATCGAATAGGCATAATTGGCGGTCATGTCGTACCTCCTGTGGTTTGGTTGACCGGATCGTGCTTCAACCAGACCTTTTGGCGGTGAACCGACTTTGGACCCGCAAAAACTCGAAAAAAGAATATGTTTATTTTTTAGCTATTAAATTGAGCAGGTTGCGATTTTCCGGCCAGGCGGATGGGGCGGTGCCGCCCGCCTCCTCGGGCCGGAGCCCGCCCGGCCTTGCGGGTGTTGCCATCCGGGGGATACCCCGCATGCGCAAAAAAAACCCCCCGCCATGATGGGAAACATGGCGGGGGGGCGCGGATATGTGGAGGGTGCCTTTCGGCAGGTTTCGGCCTTGGGCCGTCCCTTGATCCCCTATCTGTTGTAGTAGGCCATCCAGAGGCCTTCCATGACCAGGTCGGGGCGCAGTTCGTTTATGGTTTCGGAGAGTTGGGCGATGGTGGGGGCGAGGCCGCCGGTGGCGATGACGAAGGGGTCCTTGAGTTGCTGGGAGAGTTTTTGGACCAGGCCGTCGATCATGGACGCGAAGCCAAAGACGAAGCCCTGGTTGAGGCACTCGGCCGTGCTCTGGCCCCAGTGGAGGGTGTTGCTCTTGACCGTGAGGTCCACCTTGGGGAGTTTAGCGGTGCCCGAGGCCAGGGCCGAGGCCGAGGAGAGCAGGCCGGGGCAGATGAGGCCGCCCTTGAAGGCGTTGTCCTGGATGCAGGCGCAGGTAGTGGCGGTGCCGAAGTCCACGACGATGAGGTTTTTCTCGTCGTAGGTCATGCGGGCGGAGTAGCAGCCCACCAGGACGTCCGCGCCGACCTGTTCGGGGTGGGCGTATTCGTTGTCGATGTCCAGGGGCAGGTCGCGGCCCGCGAACAGGCAGTCGCATTCCAGGAACCGGGCGGCCATGCTCGTGATGAGCGGGTCCAGCGGCGGGACCACGGAGGAGATGACGCAGGCCTCGATGTCGGTGGGGGCCACGCCTTCGCGCAGGAGGATGGATTCGATCTTGAGTCCCCAGTCGTCGTCGGTGTTGGCCGGGCGGGTGGGGAGGGTGTAGCTCTCGTTCAGTCCCTGGTCGTCGGCCAGGCAGAGCTTGGTATTGGTGTTGCCCGCGTCGAACAGCAGCGTTTTGCCCATGGCGTGTCTCCTTTCGGAGTGTTTCTACTTTTTCGGGGCAAAAGACAAGGCCCGCGCCGAGGAGGAAAGACGCGGGCCTTGGGCCGGAAGGGCCGTCAGAACTTTTCGAAGTCGCTGTCGTCGGTCATGTCCAGGTCCACGCCGGTGTCGTCCGGGCCGCCCGCATCCGGTCCGATGATGCCGCTGGAGGGAGCGGGCAGGGACCTGGCCTTGCGCGGCCCGACCGAGACCGTGGTCCCGGCGGGCGCGGTCCGGGCCGAGCCCAGGCGGAAGTAGCCGATGATCTGTTGCAGCTGCATGGCGTGGCCGGTCAGGGTGTGGGAGGCGGCGGCCACGTGTTCGGACTCGGCCGCGTTCTGCTGGACCACGCGGTCCAGTTCGAGGACGGCGTCCTTGATCTGGATGGCGCCCGCGCTCTGCTCGTCGGAGCTGACCGAGATTTCGCGGATGAGCTCGGCGGTGCGGGTGATGTCCGGGACCATCTTGTCGAGCATGGCCCCGGCCTGTTCGGCGATGGCCACGGAGTCGACGGACAGCCCGCTGATCTCGGCGGCGGCCACGCCGCTGCGTTCGGCCAGCTTGCGCACCTCGGCCGCGACCACGGCGAACCCCTTGCCGTGCTCGCCCGCGCGGGCGGCCTCGATGGCCGCATTGAGGGCCAGGAGGTTGGTCTGGCGCGCGATGTCCTCGACGATGGCGATCTTGTCCGCGATCTGGCGCATGGCCTCCACGGTCCGGGTCACGGACCGGCCGCCTTCCCCGGCGTCGCCCGCGGCCTGGCGGGCGATCTTCTCGGTCTCGCGGGCGTTGCCCGTGTTCTGTTCGATGTTGGCGGTCATCTGCTCCATGGAGGCGGAGACCTCCTCCACGGCGCTGGCCTGGTTGGACGCGCCCTCGGCCAGGGCCTGGGAGGTGTCGGTCAGTTCGCCGCTGCCCGCGGTCACGGACTCGGCCGCTCCCTGGACCTGGGCGACCACCTCGCGGAGCTTGCGGCCCATGGCGTTGACCGCCTCGCCGAGTTCGTCCAGCTCGTCCCGCAGGCGGCCCGTCCGCGCGGGCAGTCGCGGCACGTCCAGGTCGCCCTGGTTGATGTCGGTCATGACGGTCACGGTGGCGTTGATGGTCGAACTCATCTTGCGGGCGAAGAGGATGAAGACGAGGACGCCCAGAAGGAGCATGGCCGCGCCGATGCCCACGGTCCACCAGTTGGTGGAGTCCAGGGCGGACACTGTGGCCCGCTGGCCCTCCATGAATTCGTCGAGATAGCCGGTGCCGAGGATGACCCAGTCCCAGGGCTTGAAGTAGACCGCGCTGAGGATGGCCGTGCGCGGGCCGCTCGGGGAGGCCAGGCCGGTCTCCAGGGTGACCACCTTGCCGCCCGCCTCCCTGGCCTTCACGGCCAGGTCCTTGTACACGGCCCGGCCCGAGGCGTCGGTCTGGGACAGGATGTTGGCGCCCTCGGCCTTGTCGTCGGGATGCATCTTGATGACGCCCTCGGACGAGCCGGACCCGCCGAACACGGTCAGGAAGCCGGTGCGGCCGAGCTTGACGTTCTTGAAGGCCCGGCGCAGCTGCTCCACGCCCTCCTGGAGGATGCCCACGTACAGGCAGCCGATGACCTTGCCCGAGCCGTCCCGGATGGGCCGGTACTGGGTCAGGTACCAGGCGTTGACCACGAAGGCCGTGCCCCGGTAGGTCTCGCCCGCCCTGACGGTCCGGGCCACGGCCGACGAGCCGGGGATGAAGGTGCCCACGGCCCGCTTGCCGTCGGTCTTGAGGATGTTGGTGGCCACGCGCAGCAGGTCGCCCGACTCGTTCATGGTCTGGAAGACCGTGCAGGTGGTCCCGGTCAGCTGCATGATCTCGTCCACCAGGGGGGTGGGCGTGCCCGGGTCGCTGTTCTGTCCGAGCCAGTCGGCCCCCAGGGCCAGCCTGGGCAGGGACACGGCCGAGGCGGCCTTGCTGATCTGGTTGACCGCCCGCCACTCCACGGTTCCGGGCAGCAGGCGCAGCCCGCCGCCGCGCCGTTCCAGGTCCAGGACGACGCGCATGTCGTTCTCGAGCTGTTTGGTCAGGGTGGCGTGCTGGGTGTCGAGCAGGTTGCGGGCGTCGTCCACGGCCAGGGTCATCTCGGCCTGGGCCTGGAGGTCGAAGTGGGTGGTCAGGGTCTCGGCGACCTTGGAGCTCTGCCACAGGAGGATGCCGAGGATGCAGGCCGCCGTGGTGCCGACCAGGGCGGTTCCGAGCAGTGTAAGCTTGGGTCCTATGCGCATGAAACGTCCCCTTGGTTCTCGGGTTTCGTTTAGGACAACCATAGCAACTCCAAGGGAATGAACAATTATAATCCGGCGGGAAGAACGCCCGTTCGCCGCCGCAAAATGTCCGGTTGTGTTGTGCCCGTCCGGGAAATCACCTATAGACGGATGATATATCCGTCATGACACAAGGAGTGCCGTCGTGAATCCCGCTTCCCTGATCCCCATGGCCGAACCCATACCCATCCACTGGGCGTGGTTCGATGTCCTGCTCATCGCCACCTTCGCGGCCCATGTGCTGTTCATGAACGCCATGCTCGGGTCCGCGGCCATCGGCCTGGTCCAGGCCGTGCGCGGCCGGAACACGCTCATCCGCGAGGTGGGCATGAAGCTGCCGCCGCTGCTCGCCCTGACCATCAACATGGGCGTGGCCCCGCTGCTCTTCCTCCAGGTCAACTACGGCAACTTCGACTACGTCAGCTCGGTGCTCATGGGCGGTTGGTGGCTGGCCGTGATCTTCGTGCTCCTCTATTCCTACTACGGCTTCTACCTGTACAAGTTCAAATACGAGACCATGGGCGCGGGGCTGCGCCTGGCCCTGTTCGGCTCGTCCGTGCTGGGCATCGTCTACGTGGGCTTCATGTTCTCCAACAACATGACCCTGATGCTCCGGCCCGAGGGCTGGGCGCCCTATTTCGACGGCTATGCCGGGTTCCTCAACTGGCGCGATCCGGCCCTGTATCCCCGGTTCCTGCACATGATGATCGGGGCCCTGGCCGTGGGCGGCCTGTTCGTGGCCCTGCTCGGGCGGCACAAGCAAAGCGAGGACTTCGTCCGCACCGGCATGTGGTGGTTCACCCGGGCCACCATGGTCAACCTGGCCGTGGGGCTGTGGTTCCTCATGGCCCTGCCGGACAAGGTCATGCTGGCCTTCATGGGCCACAACCTGCCCGCCACCCTGACCCTGGTCGCCGGGCTGGCCTCGGCGGGCGTGCTGCTCTACGCGGGCTTCCGCATGGAGCCCATGCGCGTGGCCGCCTGGGCCGCAATCACCGTGTTCCTCATGGCCTGCGTCCGCCACTGGGCGCGGGTCCTGTACCTGGACCCGTGGTTCTCAATGGACACCGTGCCCGTGACCAACCAGTACGGCTCCTTCTACCTCTTCCTCGGCTTCCTGGTCGGGGGCGGGGCGCTCATGGCCTACATGCTCAAGCTCTATTTCAAGTCGGGACAGGGGAGGGCGTAGCTCATGGAATATCCCATCTGGCATCTGACCACCCTGGGCGGCGGCTTCTGGATCGCCGTCATCGCCACCCTGCACGTCTACGTGGCCCACTTCGCCGTGGGCGGCGGCCTGTTCCTGGTCCTGACCGAGCGGGCGGCCTATAAATCCGACAACATCCACCTGCTCGAATACGCCCGGAAGCACACCCGCTTCTTCCTGCTCCTGACCATGGCCTTCGGCGGCGTGTCCGGCGTGGCCATCTGGCTGACCGTGGCCCTGCTCGCGCCCGAGGCGACCATCACCCTGATCCACCAGTTCGTCTTCGGCTGGGCCGCAGAATGGGTCTGCTTCCTGGGCGAGATTCTGGCCCTGATCATCTACTACTACGCCTGGGACCGCATGGACCGCCGCGACCACATGATCGTGGGCTGGCTCTACTTCCTGTTCGGCTGGCTGTCCCTCTTCCTGATCAACGGGATCATCGGCTTCATGCTCACCCCGGGCCAGTGGCTCGAGACCAGGAGCTTCTGGGACGGCTTCTTCAACCCGTCCTTCTGGCCGTCCCTGGTCTTCCGCTCCTTCTTCTCGGCCGTGTGCGCGGGGCTGTTCGGCTTCGTCACGGCCACGCGCATCCCGGACGAACCCACCCGGCTGCATACCGTCCGGGTCTGCTCGGCCTGGACCGTGCTCGGCGTGCTGGCCGTGTTCCTGTCCGGCTGGTGGTACGTGGCCGCCATGCCGCCCGAGCAGTACGAGATGATCGTCTACAAGTCGAACCGCGTCGCCCACTTCATGCAGTACTTCTGGATCTTCGGCACGGCCACCCTCATCGGCGGCCTGCTCCTGGCCCTGAAGACCCCCAAGGCCCTGTCTTTCACCATGGCCCTGGTGGTCCTGCTGGTCGGCCAGGGGCTGTTCGGCTCCTTCGAGTTCATCCGCGAGGCGGGCCGCAAGCCGTACCTCATCTGGGATACGATCTATTCCTCCTCCATCCTCAAGGCCCACGTGCCGGTCATCGACCAGAACGGTGCCATCGCCTCGGCCAAGTGGGCCCCGCCCGAACTGGCCGACGGCATCACCGAGGCCAACGTCAAGGTCGCGGGCGAGTTCCTCTTCCAGCTCGAATGCTCGGCCTGCCACTCCGTGCACGGCCCCATGAACGAGATCACCAAGCGCACCGTCCAGTACGACGTGAACGGCATGGACGCCTTCCTGACCGGCATGGGCAAGCTGAACAAGTACATGCCCCCGTTCATCGGCACCCCCGAGGAGCGCATGGCCCTGGCCCGGTACATCGCCGAGGACCTCAACGGCCACGCCCCGGCGGCCGCGCCCCCGGCCCCGGAAATGGCCGAGCCCGCGTCCGCGCCCTTTGACCCCGAAACCTCGGAATACACCCTGGTGGGCTGGTGCTCGCGCGGCATGGGCTTCTTCTCCCAGAACGACAAGTGGACCCTGCTGCCGCCCATGAACGTCATCCGCGCCCAGCTCGTGCGCCGCGATCCCTCGCCCGAACGGGTCATGGACGACGTGACCATCACCTACGCCATCGAGCCCGATCAGGCCGACCAGGCCCTGACCGGCACCCTCGAACTCAACGCCGACGCGGGCCGCTTCGAGGCCCGGGTGGCCATCCCGCCCTACGTCAAGGACGGGGCGTACAACCCCCTGCCCCTCGTCACCCTGACGGCCAGGGACGGCTCCGGCGCGGTCCTGGCCACGGCCAGGCTCGCCGCGCCCACCTCGGACCAGATGGGCTGCTTCAACTGCCACAGCGGCCAGTGGAAGCAGGACGGCTCGGGCGTGACCACCGCCACGGTGGAGAACATCCTGGCCACCCACGACCGCATGAACTCCACCCGCCTGGCCGAAACCAAGGGCGAGGTCCGGTGCATCACCTGCCACGACGACCCCATTCAGTCCGCCGAAGGCAATGCGGACAAGCCCAACCTGTCCGCCGCCATCCACGGCGTGCACGCCATCTACATGGCCGGGCGCGGTGCCGAAAGCTCCTGCCTCAAGTGCCACCCCCAGTCCACCCTGCGCGGACAGCACGAGGCCGTGGGCTTCACCTGCACCGACTGCCACGGCATGATCGAGGACCTGGCCGTGTCCCTGCTCAAGGCCGAACAGGCACGCGGCGTGCCCGGCGCGGGCCGGATCATGGCCCGAATCACCCCCCGGACCCTGCCCAACAAGGAGGCCATCAACCCCCGAAAGCCGTGGATCAACGAGCCCGACTGCCTGACCTGCCACAAGGACTTCGCCGCGCCCGACGTGGACTCGGCCTTCAACACCTGGACCAAGGACGCCGACTCCCTCTTCGCCGCCCGGCGCGACGAGATGGACGCCATGCACTGCGGGGCCTGCCACGGCTCGCCCCACGCCATCTATCCGGCCACGCCGCGCGACAACGTCCTGCCCCTGCAATACATGGACGAGGCCCGGCCCCTGGGCGCGGGCGGCAACTGCACCGTCTGCCACAAGGATCCCATGGAATACCCCGCCCACCATCCGGGCATGGGACTCGAATAATCCGTCACCCCCGAACCCCCAAAGGGCGCACCACAGCCGGTGCGCCCTTTTTTTTCGGGGAATCCAGGGCGCTGCTTCGGCGCGGGACGCCTTCCGCCAACGATCTCCACCACCCCCGCGACCCGCCCCGCGAAGCGGCGCCAAAAAGTTTTGGAGATTCTCAAGAACCTTTTCCAAAAGGTTCTTAAGCCGCCGGAGGCGCCCGCCCGGCGAGGGCCCGCCGGAGGCGTTCCCCTCTCTGTGCGGCGCGGCCGCGCCTAGGCGGCCACGTGGTTGCCGAAGATTTCCCAGGTTTTGAGGAAGGTGGCGTCGAAGGTGCGGTTTTCGACGTGGGAGCGGGCCTTGCGGCGCATGTACTGGATGCGTTCGGGGGTATCGACCATGTGCAGGATGGCGCGGAGCAGGGAGTCGGGGTCGCCGGCGGGGACGATGATGCCGGTCTCGTTGGGCAGGACGTTTTCGGCGGGGCCGCCCTTGTCGGTGACGATGACGGGCAGTCCCGAGGCCTGGGCTTCGAGGACGACGTTGCCGAAGGTGTCGGTGGCCGAGGGGAAGACGAAGAGGTCGGCGCTGGCGTAGGCCTGGGCCAGGGCTTCGCCCTTGAGCACGCCGGTGAAGGTGGCGGGGGTGGAGCGCAGGGCGCGCCGCATTTCGGGCAGGTAGGGGCCGTCGCCGACCACGATGAGCTGGATGGCGTCGCGCATACGGGCGGCCTTGCGGAAGGCCTCGGTCAGGACGTCGAGGCCTTTTTCCTTGGACACGCGGCCCACGTAGAGGAGCTTGGTGCCGCCGCCGATGTCGAACTGGTTGAAGAAGCCGTTGCGTTTGGCGGGGTGGAACCGTTCGGTGTCCACGCCGCGCGGGTAGGTGACGATCTTGCCGGGGTCGATGCCGCGGTCGATGAGCTCGTACCTGGTCGCTTCGGAGGGCGCGTAGATGACCTGCATCTGGTTGTAGAACCAGGACATGTAGCGCCAGCAGCCGTCTTCCAGGCCGGCGTCTTCGGTGAAGGCCCCGACGTATTCGGGGAAGGCGGTGTGGTAGGTGCCGTGGAAGGGGAGCTTGAGGATCCTGGCGATGGCCAGTCCGGCCAGGCCGACGGGGCCGGGGGTGGCGGCGAGGATGCAGTCGTATTCCTGCTCGAAGCAGTGGGTGAGCATGTCGAGGAAGGGCGGGTAGGCCAGGGAGATTTCGGGGTATTCCGGGATGTCGAAGCGGCCCACGGGCTCGAAGGAGACGGCGCCGGGCACGTCGGCCCTGGCCCCGCAGGTGATGACGGTCATGTCCTTGCCGTGGCGGGCGACCATTTCGAGTTGCTGGCGGATGGTCCTGGCCACGCCGTTGATCTCGTCGAAGGTGTCGGTGAAGTGGGCGATCTTGAGGTCGTCGCTGGTCCGGGCGTTCTTTTTGCGGAAGCGGTCGAGGCAGGCGTTGGAGAAGGCCCGTTCGGTGGAGAAGAGGTCGTAGCCCACGAAGTAGGGGGCGAGCAGGGCGTAGAGGGAGCCCGCCGAGCCGATGGAGTGGAAGACGTCGAAGAGGTTGGCCCCGATGACGGAGTTGAGGGTCCGGTCGGCGAACTGGGCGAGGACGCGGTTGGCGGCCAGGGAGACGAAGCGGGCCCATTCGCGTTCGAGGACGACCACGTCGGCGACCTTGCCCCGGGCGATGCGCATGAGGGTCTCGTCGTGGGCGATGATGTCGGCGGCCTCCTTGAGGAGCATGTCCTGGACCGAGTCGGACGGGCCGTATTCGCGGTGCAGGGTGGCCTTGCCCCGGCCGATGATCCGTTGCAGCAGCGAGGAGATTCCGGGTTTGGGTTCGGCGCCGGGGTTGAGGGCGGACTTGATGAAGCGGAAGCAGAGGTGCTCGGAGACCTCGGGCGCGAGGGAGCCGGTGCGCGAGCGGTAGAACTGGTAGGCGATGCCGTAGAGGTTGTGGGCCATGGTCCGGGGCGTGGCCGCGGTCCCGGCGGGCCGGGAGGTGCGTTCGGTCAGCGCGGTCAGGACGTTCTTCAGGGTGGGCTGGCCGGGAAAGAGGGTGTGCATGCGCGCGATGTTCAGGGAGGAGTGGTCGTCGGACCCGCCGGTGATGCCCTTTTCCCAGGGCTCGTCGCCGTAGGGTTCGATGCCGTGGGTATTGGCCAGGCGGTCGATATCGAGCGGGGTCAGGCGGTTCACGATGTCGCGCAGGGTCCGGTTCTGGCGGGCGTCGCGGGTGCCGTTTTCCTCCAGGGTGTTGAACAGGAGCAGGGCCTGTTCGAAGTGGGCCGGGGTGAGCCGGTCGTTGACCGCGAAGAGGGGGTGGGCCAGGACGTGGTGGATGCGCTGTTCACGCAGGTAGGGGACCAGGTCGAAGACGTTGTCGCGGCAGCGCTGGATGTCCTGGTGCTGGGCTTCGGTGATGTCGTAGGCCAGGACGTGGAGCTTGCAGCGGTCCTCGGGGAAGTAGGTGGTGATCTCCTCGCTGACGAAGGTGTTCGGCAGGTGGGCGATCTCGAGCGACCCGGCGATGGTGTTGTGGTCGGTGATTGTGACCATATCCATGCCCCTGGCCAGGGCGATGTCGTAGAGGCGGCGTGGTTCGGTGAAGCTCTCGGGGCAGCCGATCTTTTGCAGGATCCACTGCGACGGGCGCGTGGAAAAGCGTGAGTGGACGTGCATGTCCACTTTGAACATGGGGTCAGCCATGGTTCTCTCCGTTGCGGCCGGGGGCCGCGTGGTAAATCGTTCGGCGGCCTAGGCGCAGCGGCGGGCGCGGTCCAGGAGCCCGTCTTCCATGGCGGACTGGCAGTGCACGCACAGGCGGGCCGAGGGGTTGGCCTTGAGCCGAGCCACGCCGATCTCCTCGCCGCACTCCTCGCAGACGCCGTAGTCGGCCTGGGACAGCCGCTTGAGGGCGGCCTCCATCTCGCGGATGCGGGCCACGCCGCGTCGCTGCATGGCCACGGACAGGCCGTGCTGGGCGAGCTGGGAGGCGAAGTCGGTGTCGTCGGGGCAGTTTTCGAGGGCGGTGATGCCGGTGTTCAGCTGGCCGCTCATGGCGTGCAGTCCCTGCATGAGGTGGGACCTGATTTCCCTGATCTGGTTCCTGGTCATGATTCCTCCGTCCTGTTGGAGTATGGGTTGATCCTTCCTAGTCCCATAACCCCGGCCATGGGTGGCGCTTTGGTGACGGCCTTTCGACATTTCCGTGCAATCGGAGGCCCGTAAATCGTGGACGCCGCAGGCAAAGCCCGGTACCATTTCCGACGGATGCGGGACCGTTCGCGACCGACTCTTGAAAAAGTCTAGAAAAATAGGGGGGAGGCTCCCATGAAGTGGATATACGTGCTGTTCGCCCTGGTGGCCGGTGCGCTGATGCCGGTCCAGGCGGGCATCAACCTGCGGCTGCGCGGGTCCCTGGGCGATCCGGTCTGGGCGGCGGCGGTCTCCTTCGGCGTGGGCACCCTGGCCCTGCTCGGCTACCTGCTGGCCACGCGCACGCCCGCGCCCTCCCTGAGCATGGCCGCGACGGCCCCGGCCTGGGCCTGGACCGGCGGTGCGCTCGGGGCGTTTTTCGTCTTCGCGACCATCGTCCTGGCCGGGCAGATCGGGGCCACGACCATGATGGCCTGGCTCCTGGCTGGCCAGCTCACGGCCGCCCTGGCGCTGGACCACTTCGGCCTGGTCGGGTATCAGGTCCATACGGTGTCCTGGCCCCGCGTGGTCGGGGTCTGCCTGCTCCTGGCCGGGGCCGTGCTGGTCAACAAATACTAATCGAGAGAGAACAATGAGTATCGCCAAGGATCTGGGCCTGGTGTGCCGGATGATCAAGATCGAGCACTCGGTCTTCGCCCTGCCGTTCGCCTACATGGGGGCGTTCCTGGCCGCCCGGGGCTGGCCGGGGCTGTACAACATGGTCGTGCTGACCGTGGCCATGGTGGCCGTGCGCTCCTTCGCCATGGCCTTCAACCGTTATGCGGACCTGGACATCGACCGCGAGAACCCGCGCACCCAGGGGCGCGCCCTGGTCACGGGCGAGCTGTCCACCCGGTTCATCCTGGTCTTCATCGCGGGCACGGCCGTGGTCTTCGTGGCCGCCTGCGCCATGATGAACACCCTCTGCCTGATGCTTTCGCCCGTGGCCCTGTTCATGGCCGCGTCCTACAGCTTCTGCAAGCGGTTCACGTACTGGTGCCACTTCGTGCTCGGCTCGGTCCTGGGGCTGGCCCCGGTGGCGGGCTGGATCTGCGTGACCCCGTCCATCTCCCTGCCCTCGGTCCTGCTCTTCTGCGGCGTGGTCCTGTGGGTGGCCGGGTTCGATCTGCTCTACGCCTGCCAGGACGCGGACTTCGACCGCGAGCACGGCCTCTATTCCATCCCGGCCCGGCTGGGCGTGGCGGCGGCGCTCGGCGTGTCGAGCCTGAGCCACGCCGTGGCCGCCGCCTTCTTCCTGCTGGCGGGCTGGGCCGCGAGCCTGGGCGGCATCTACTTCACGGTGGCGGCCCTCATGGGCGTGACCCTCATGGCCGAGCACCTGCTGGTCAAGCCGGACGACCTGAGCCGGGTGAACGTGGCCTTCTTCACCATGAACGGGATCATTTCCGTGCTCCTGTTCGCGGCCACGGTGGTTGATCTGGCGGTCCTGGGCTGATAGTTCGGGAACAGGAAGGCTTATGCAGGAACAGCTCGCGCCGATACTGGCCAAGGTCACGGAGATTTTCCAATTCCTGGAGGGGTGGCTGCAATCCCACGTCCTGACCTGGCGGACGGCGGCCCAGTGGGCGGCGGCCCTGGCGGCCCTGCTCCTGGCCAAGGCCGTGTGGCGGCTCGTCCGGCCCCGGCTGGCGCACTGGCGCGACACCAGCGCGCGGACCGTGTGGGGCCGGGCCCTGCTCACCGGCCTGTGCGCCACGGGCGAACTTATCCTGTTCATCGGCCTGGCCCAGCTCTGCGCGGCCGCGGCCCGGTTCATGGGCTATTCGCCGTGGGTCCTGAACGCCGTCAGCCAGCTGACCGTGGCCGGAATCATCCTGCGGCTTTTGACCTTCGCCATGCCCAACAAGGTCCTGGCGCGGAGCACGGCCACCGTGGTCTGGGTCTTCGTCTCCCTACAGATCCTCGGCCTGCTCACGCCGTTCACCGCCTTTCTGGAGACGCTCTCCTTCACCATGGGCGGCTCCACCTTCACCGCCCTGGGCGCGCTCAAGGGGCTGGTCCTGGCCATCATCCTGCTCCATGCGGCGGCCACCCTGTCGCGCTTCGCCTCCGGGCGCATCGCCTCCATGCGCGAGGTCTCGCCCTCGGTGAAGGTCCTGCTCGACAAGTCCATCAAGGTCGCCCTGTTCACCGTGGCCATCCTCCTGGTCATGTCCGGGGTGGGCATCAACCTGACCAGCCTAGCCATCTTCTCCAGCGCGCTGGGCGTGGGCATCGGCTTCGGCTTGCAGACGATCATCTCCAACTACGTGGCCGGGGTCATCCTGCTCATGGACCGGTCCGTCAAGCCGGGCGACACCATCGAGGTGGGCGGGGTGTTCGGCGTGGTCAGCGGGGTCAACGGCCGGTTCTCCTCGGTCAAGACCCGCGACGGCAAGGAATACCTCATCCCCAACGAGCACTTCGTGACCAACGAGGTCATCAACTGGACATACTCGGACGCGGACGTGCGGCTGCGCATCCCGGTGGGCGTCTCCTACGGCTCGGATGTGGACAAGGCCCTGCGGCTCATGGAGGAATCCACCAGGGGCCTGACCCGCATCCTGACCTCGCCCGAGCCGCGCGCCCTGCTCATGGGCTTCGGCGACAGCTCGGTGGACCTGGAGCTGCGGGCCTGGATCGCGGACGCCAGGGACGGGGTGTCCAACATCAAGAGCGACGTGCTCCGGCGCATCTGGACCTCCTTTCACGAAAACGGCATCGAGTTCCCGTTCCCGCAGCGGGACGTGCTCCTCAAGCCCGGCTCCTCCCTGGCCGTGACCGTGGACCGGGGCAGGGACCCCGAACTCCCGGACAAGGCGTCCGACATGATCCCGGGCGCCGTCCCCGGCCCCGTTCCCGACAAAGACCCCGGCGAGCCCGGAGCATAGCCCGTGCGCGTCCTGGCCGCCGTCCTCGTCGTCCTGGCCGTCCTGGTCCTGTGGGACGCGGTCTGGTGGCTGCTCCGGGGCGTGCGCCCCATGTCCCCCTGGGGGCTGCGCCGGGCCCTGCGCAGACCCTCGCCCCCCACCGTGCTGGACGTGCGCACCCCGGCGGAATACGCGCTCTTCCACATCCCCGGCGCCGTCAACCTGCCGTATCCGTTCACCTCCGAGGCCCTGGCCGCCACCCTGGACGACCCGGCCCGCCTCGTGGTCGTGGTCTGCATGACCGGCCACCGCTCGCCCCCGGCCGTGCAACACCTCCGGCGCGACGGCTTCCGCGACGTCAAGAACCTCACCTGGGGCATGTCCGCCTGGAAGCTCACCGGCGGCGAGACCCGCTCCGGCAAGTGAGCTTTCCCTTTGATTTCAGTCTGTTGTCGAGGTCGACTATTTTAGCTTGACAATCAAACTATCCAGCCAGTAGAAAGCTTGATAGTCAAACTATCAACGCGAACCAACACGGACGGACAATGCAATTCGATTCCATATTCTGGGTGGCCCTGCAATCGAGCGTGCTGCTCGGCCTGGTGCACGGGGTCAACCCGTGCGGCCATTCCTGGCTGGTCCTGGCCCCCTTCGTCTACGGCGAGAAGCGGGGCGGGCGGGTCCTGGCCCTGACCCTGGCCTTCGTCGCCGGGACAACCCTGGCCTGCCTGCTCATCGGCCTGACGCTGGGTTCGGTCTCCCTGGCCATCCCCGAGTCCTTCACCCTGTACGTGGACGTGGCCACCTTCGCGGTCCTGCTCGCCCTGGGTCTGGTCCTGATCTTCCGGCCGCACCTGCTGCACAGCCACGATCACGACCACGACCATGACCACGACGATCACGACCACGACGGCCCTGATCACGATCATCACCACCACGACCACGATCATCACGGCCCGGCCTGCCCCGGCCACGGGTGCCTGCCCGCGGCCCGGTCCAGGACCGTGTGGGGGCTGTTCACCATCGGGTTCGTGAACATGATCGTGCCCTGCCCCACAGTGGCGCTGATGTACACCTACGCGCTGGACTCGGGCAGCGTGTTCAAGGGCACGGCCGTGTTCGGGGTCTACGCCGTGGCCACCGGGCTGACGCTCGGGGCGATCATCTTCGCCATCTACAAGGCCGCCGGGCTCATGCGCACCCTGACCGGGGCGTGGATCGAGCCGCTGGTCATGCGCGCCGCCGGGGTCATGACCATCGCCTTCGGGGCCTACAGCCTGTACACGTCCATCTAGAGGGAGGGGACATGGTCGACCAAATCAACCACGCCATCGTGGAGTTCTTCGAGAAGCTCTCGTCCTGGGAGCACGACGTGGTCCGCGAAAAGGGCATGACCCTGCCGCAGATGCACACCCTGGAGGTGCTCGGCATCCACGGGGCCATGCGCATGAAGGAGCTGGCCGAGGCCATGGGCATCACCACCGGCACCCTGACCGTGCTGGTGGACCGCCTGGCGGAAAAGGACTGCGTCCGCCGCGTGCCCCACGACACGGACCGCCGGTCCATCAACGTGGAGCTGACCGACGCGGGCCGCGCCCTGTTCGAGGAGCACGACCGCCTGCACTACCGCCTGACCGAGGAACTGGTCGCCGCCTGCCCGCCCGAGGACCGCGAGGCCCTCCTGCGCTGCCTGACCAGCATGAACGCGCAGTTCTAGGCCGGAACCATCCCTTCCATAACGCATCGCGATGGGTGCGCCATTGACCGCACCCGCCGCCTGCCTTACCTTCTCGGGCATGAGCGAATATATCGAGCAGATCGAGACCGGCGAGTCCGTGGGACTGGTCGAGAAACGGTACTTCACCTTCGGCGGGGACGAGCCCATGGTCCTCGAGTCCGGGCGCAGCCTCGGGCCCGTCACCCTGGCCTATGAGACCTGCGGCGCCCTCAACGCCGACAGGACCAACGCCATCCTGGTCTGCCACGCCCTGACCGGCGACTCGCACGTGGCCGGGTTCTACGACGCAAACGACCCCAAGCCCGGCTGGTGGGACCTCATGGTCGGGCCGGGCAAGCCCATCGACACCGACAAGTATTTCGTCATCTGCTCCAACGTCATCGGCGGCTGCATGGGCTCCACCGGACCCATGTCCGAAAATCCCGCCACCGGCCGCCCCTACGGCGCGTCCTTCCCGGTGGTCACCATCGGCGACATGGTTCGCGCCCAGCGCCGACTCGTCGATTCCCTCGGCATCGACACCCTGCTCGCCGTGGTCGGCGGGTCCGTGGGCGGCATGCAGGTCCTGGAATGGTCCGTGCGCTACCCCCACCGCGTCCACGCCGCCATCCCCCTGGCCACCACCGTCAAGCACTCGGCCCAGGCCATCGCCTTCAACGAGGTCGCCCGCCAGGCCATCATGGCCGACCCCAACTGGAACCGGGGCGACTACTACGAATCCGCCAAACCCGAACACGGCCTGGCCGTGGCCCGCATGGTCGGGCACATCACCTACCTGTCCGACGAGTCCATGCGCCACAAGTTCGACCGCCGGCTCCAGGACCGCGTGGAGCTCTCCTTTGACTTCGAAGCCGACTTCCAGGTGGAATCCTACCTGCGCTACCAGGGCAACAAGTTCGTCGACCGCTTCGACGCCAACTCCTTCCTCTACCTGACCAAGGCCGCCGACTACTTCAACCTCGAAAACCACTACGGCGACGGCTCCCTGGTGGCCGCCTTCTCCCGCGCCTCCTGCCGCTACCTGGTCGTCTCCTTCACCTCGGACTGGCTCTACCCCACCTACCAGTCCAAGACCATGGTCAAGGCCATGAAGAAAAACAGCCTCGACGTCTCCTTCTGCGAAATCGAAGCCCCCTGGGGACACGACGCCTTCCTGCTCCCCAATACCCGCCTCAGCGACCTGCTCTCCGGCTTCCTGAACAAGATCTGCCTGCACTGCCGCATCGGAGACGCCTCATGAGATTCGACCTCCAAGTCATCGCCTCCTGGATCGAACCCGGCAGCCGCGTCCTCGACCTCGGCTGCCGCACCGGCTCGCTGCTGGCCCACCTCGCCGAACAAAAGGCCACCCTCGGCACCGGCATCGAAATCGACGAGGAGGCCGCGGGCCGCGCCATCGCCAAGGGGTTGTCCGTCATCCACGGCGACATCTACGAGGAGATCGAAGACTACCCGGACAACGCCTTCGACTACGTCATCCTCTCCCAGGCCCTCATGCAGGTCCTCGACCCCGAAACCCTCATCCGAGAAATGCTCCGCGTCGGCAAGCTCGGCATCGTCTCCTTCCCCAACTTCACCCACTACAGAAACCGGCTCCAGATGCTCTTCACCGGACGCGCCCCCATGTCCAAGGAACTGCCCTACGAGTGGTACAACACCCCGAACATCCGGGTCATCCCCATCATCGACTTCCGCCGCTTCTGCAAACACCTCGGCGTGCCCATCGTCAAGGAAGTCGCCATCTCCACACACCACCACGACGAACAGGGCAAGGTCATCACCTTCCTCCCCAACCTCTTCGCCACCTTCGGCATCTTCATGCTCGGACAGGGCAAATAGCTCCGGGCTACGGGGCGGGAGGGGAATGCCTCCGGCGGCCGGGGCGCTGCCCCGGACCCCGCCAAAGAACCCTTTGGAAAGGGTTCTCTGGACTCTCCTAAACTTTCTGTGTGCCTGCGGCAGGGGCGTGCGGACGCGGGGGGAATTTCAGTGTTATTTCCCTCTTAAAAACAACCCCCGCGATTTTGGGCAGAAAAAACGGCGTGCTTTTTCCCGTGAAGAGGCACGCCGTCCGGTTCGTTTTTTCTGTTCAAAATCGCACACCGGCACGGCGGAAGGCGTCCCGCGCCAGCCTTCCGCCGCCGCACGCCCCTGAGCGAAGCGAACATGGGATTCTCAAGGCCCTCGGCCTTGAGCGGGTGCAGGGCGGTGCCCTGCCCGCCGGAGGCGCCCGCCCGGCGAGGGCTCCCCCCGAAGGGGCCCCCGGAGGGCCGCCGGAGGCATTCCCACTCCGCCCCTCCGTCCTACCTGCTCAACACCGGCGCGATCCGTTCCAGGGCCCAGTCGATGTCGTCCCTGGTGATGACGAGCGGGGGGGCGAAGCGGATGATGGTCTGGTGTGTTTCCTTGCAGAGCAGGCCAGCCTCCTTGAGTTGTTCGCAGTAGTGCCGCGCGCCGCCCGCGTCGGGGTGGAATTCGACGCCGATGAGCAGGCCGCGTCCCCGGACCTCTCTGATCTTGGGGTTATGGATTTGTTGCAGGCCGTGGAGGAAGTAGTCGCCCATGAGGCGGGCGTTTTCGACGAGGTGTTCTTCGGTCAGGACCTTGAGGGCGGCGCGGGCCACGGCGCAGGCCAGCGGGTTGCCGCCGAAGGTGGAGCCGTGTTCGCCGGGCTTGAGCACGCCGAGGACCTCGGTATTGGAGAGCACGGCGGAGACCGGGTAGAAGCCGCCGGACAGGGCCTTGCCGATGAGGGTCAGGTCGGCCTCGATGTCCTCGTGTTGTTCGGCGAGGAGCTTGCCGGTGCGGCCCAGGCCGGTCTGGATTTCGTCGAGGATGAGGACGATGCCCGCTTCGGTGCAGATGCGGCGGACGTCCTTGAGATAGCCGGTCGGCGGGATGATGACGCCCGCCTCGCCCTGGATGGGTTCCACGAGGAAGGCCACGGTATTGGGGGTGATGGCCTCTTCGAGGGCCCGGGCGTCGCCGAAGTCGATGATCTTGAAGCCCGGGGTGAACGGGCCGAAGCCGGTGGTGGACACGGGGTCGGTGGAGAAGGAGATGATGGAGATGGTCCGGCCGTGGAAGTTGTTGCGGCAGACGATGATCTCGGCCCGGTTTTCGGGCACGCCCTTGACCTGGTATCCCCATTTGCGCACGGCCTTGATGGCGGTCTCCACGGCCTCGGCCCCGGAGTTCATGGGCAGGACCTTGTGGGAATTGGTCAGGTCGCACAGTTCCTTGTAGAGCGGACCGAGCTGGTCGTTGCGGAAGGCGCGCGAGGTCAGGGTCAGTCTTTCGGCCTGATCGACGAGGGCCTGGCGGATTTTCGGGTGGCAGTGGCCCTGGTTCACGGCGGAGTAGGCGGACAGGCAGTCCAGGTACCTGTTGCCGTCCACGTCCCAGACCCAGATGCCCCGGCCGCGTTCGATGACCACGTCGAGCGGCTTGTAGTTGTGGGCGCCGTATTCGTCTTCGAGCAGGATGTAGCGGTCCGATTGCATGGCGTTCCTCGCGGTTGCGGTTGTCATGGGGGCCTCCCGGAAGGGAGGTCGGAACCAGGGTACCCTGCCTTGGCGGGTTGTACAACCCGGGGTGAAAACGGGGGGAGGTGTTTTAAGTGGAAATACTTGGCGGAATCCAGTAAATGCCAGGTAATACCATATGGGAACAGGTATGACCCGATCCGAGTCCAACGAACGGGGCGCGTCGGCCCCAGAGGGAACATCCCGGTCAGAGCGGGGGGAATCCTTCATTGATCCCGTCTGCTTCAAGGGATTGTGCGACGCCCTGGGCGACGGCGTGGTCAAGACCGACGTCAAGGGCGTCATCCTTGAGGCCAACGCCGCTTTCTGCACCCTGATAGGCTACGCCCGCGAGGACGTGCTCGGCAAAACCGTGCTCGACTTCACGCCCAGGAGCGAGCGGGCGCGGGAGCGCGAATCCATCCGTCTGCTGCTCAAGTCCGGCCAATCGTCCCGCGAGATGGAAAAGGGGCTGCTCACGGCCGACGGCCGGGATCTGTTGGTCCAGGCCAGCTGCTGGCTGCAACACGACGAGTCGGGCCGGGCCGTGGCCCTGTGGGGCATTTTCCGCGACATCACCGAGCGGCGTTCTGCCGAAAACCGGGCCCGCGACAATCAGGAGAAATACCGGTTTCTGGCCGAGAACGCGACCGACGTGATCTGGACCATGGACGACAAGGGCCGGTACACCTACGTCAGCCCGTCCGTGGAGCGCATCCGGGGGTTCGCGCCCGAGGAGATGATCGGCATGTACGCCCAGGACGCCGTGTGCCCGGATTCCATGGAGGAGACCCGGAAGGCGTGGGAGCGCATCGAGGCCGAGGCCGAGGCGGCATCGGACCGGTCGCCCTCGCCCACCGTGCGGGTGGAGGTGCGTCTGCGCAAGAAGGACGGCTCCATGATCTGGGGCGAGTCCATGGCCCGGCGGTTGCGGGACGCCTACGGCAATCCCATCGGCTTCATCGGGACCACCAGGGATATCACCGAGCGCAAGCGCATCGAGGAGCGGCTGCGCACCAGCGAACATTTTCTTCAGGCCCTGATCAACGCCACCGGGGACTCGGTGGGGCTGTTCCAGGTGGACGGCACGGTCCTGGCCATGAACCGGAACATGGCCCGGTTCATGGGCATGCAGGGGGATGCCGCCGTCGGGCAGAACGTTTTCGACTTCATCCCGCGGAGCCAGCACGCCATGATCCGCGAGACCTTCCGGCGGGCGGTGGACACGCACACGCCCATGAACCGGCAGGTGGTCTGGTCCGGGAGGATTCTCGACGGCATCATCTATCCGGTGCTGGACGGGGAGGAGACCACGGCCATCGCGGTCTACGGCCGGGACGTGACCGAGGCGCGGTTCGCCGAGGAGGCGCGCAAGAAGACCCAGGAGCAGTACCGGCTCATCGTGGAGACGGCCAACGAGGGTATCCTCGGCCTGGACGCCAACCAGGTGATCACCTACGCCAACAAGATCGTGGCCGACTTCTTCGGCTGCCGCGTGGAGGAAGTCATCGGCCGGAGCATTCTCGACTTCATGGCCCCGTCCGAGATCGAGGACAACGAGCGGCGCATGGAGCAGCGCAAGGTGGGTCGGCGCGAGCGGTACGAGCGCCGGTTCGTGCGCCGGGACGGTGCCGAGGTCTGGGGCATGATCTCGTCCACCCCGCTCATGGCCGAGGACGGCAGGCTGCTCGGGGCGTTCGCCATGATCGCGGACATCACCGAGGTCAAGCAGGCCCACGAGCGGCTGCTGAACATCCTGGACGGCATCAGCGCGGACGTCTACGTGTCGGATCTCGAGACCAACAACATCCTGTTCATGAACGCCAACATGCGCGACCACTACGGCTTGCTGGAGGAGGGCATGGCCTGCCACAAGGTCATCCGCGACCTGGACAGCCGCTGCCCGCAATGCCCCAAGCCCGAGCTGGTGGACGAGCGCGGCCGGCCCGTGGGCACCCTGGTCTCCGAGCGGTACTACGAGAAGCTCCAGCGCTGGCATCTCAATCACGACCGGGCCATCCGCTGGCTCAAGGGGCGGCTGGTGCACATGCACATGGCCGCGGACATCACCGAGATCAAGACCATGGCCGCCGAGCTGGAAAAGGCCATGGCCAAGGCCGAAGCGGCCAGCCTGGCCAAGAACGAGTTCCTGGCCAACATGAGCCACGAGATACGCACCCCGCTCAACGGGCTGCTCGGCATGCTCCAGCTCATGCAGATGAGTGAGCTGGCGCCCCTGCAACGGGACTATCTGGACACGGCCCTGAATTCGGGCCGCAGCCTGCTCCAGGTGCTCAACGACATCCTGGACCTGTCCAAGGTGGAGTCGGGCAAGCTGGAGCTGGAGCCGATTCCCTTCGAGCTGGGCGAGGTCCTGGACCAGGTGGTCTCCACCTTCCGCCACTGCGCGGAGGAGCGCGGCGTGTCCATGCGCTGGGAGATCGACGAGACCCTGCCCCGCCATTTCGTGGCCGACAAGGGGCGGCTGCGGCAGATCCTGTTCAACCTGGTGGGCAACGCGGTCAAGTTCACCGAGAGCGGGTCCATCGAGGTCCGCGCCTGTCCGCTGGACAGCGGGGCGGAGGACGGTACGATCCGCCTGCTCTTCGAGGTCTCGGACACCGGCATCGGCATCCCCCGCGACAAGGTGAGCACCGTGTTCGACCCCTTCACCCAGGTGGACGGCTCGTCCACGCGCAAGTACCAGGGCACCGGGCTGGGGCTGGGCATCGTCCGGCGGCTGGTCGCGCTCATGGGCGGCTCCATCACCGTGGACACCGAGGAAGGGAAGGGCACGAGCCTGTATTTCACCATCCGGACCCGGATCATCGAGTCGCCGGACGATCCGGCCGGTGGCCCGGCGGCAGGGCCGGAGAACGGCGCGCTGTCCATCCTGGTGGCCGAGGACGAGCGGGTCAACCGCGTGGTGGTCCAGCGCATCCTGGAAAAGCTCGGCCATCGGACCGTGTGCGTGGGCAGCGGCGAGGAGGCCCTCAACATCCTGCGGGAGCGGTCCTTCGACCTCTTTCTCACGGACATCCAGATGCCCGGCCTGGACGGTGTGGCCACCACCAGGGTCATCCGCAACGAGCTCAAGCTGGATATTCCGGTCATCGCCCTGACCGCCCACGCCATGCAGGGCGACCGCGACCGCTTTATCGCGGCGGGCATGAACGGATACGTGTCCAAGCCGTTCGAGATCGACAGCCTGCAACGCGAGATCGAGCGGGTGCTCGGCGAATCCGAATCCTAGACGATGGCCAGGGGGGCGTCCCCAGGACCGGCCGGCAGGGCCCGGCCCACCAGGGCGGCGGGTTCACCGGCCGCTTCGAGCATGGCCATGGCCCGGTCCACGAGCTCGGGCGGCACGGCCAGGAGCAGGCCGCCCGAGGTCTGGGCGTCGAACATCATGTCGAAATGCACGGGGTCGAGCCCGTCGGCGGCCTTGACCCTCGGCAGGTAGTGGCGGCGGTTGCAGATGGACCCGGCGGGCAGCAGCCCCATGGAGGCCATGTCAAGGGCGCCGGGCAGGAGCGGCACGTCGCGCATGCGCAGCTCCAGGGTCACGCGGCTGGCCTCGGCCAGTTCGATCATGTGCCCGCCCAGGCCGAAGCCGGTGATGTCCGTGGCCCCGGTCAGGCCGAGTTCGTGGATGATCGCGCCGCCGGTCTTGTTCAGCCGCCCGCAGGTCTGGAACAGCAGCTCCTCCATGTCGTCGCAGCCGGGCATCTCGCCCTTGACCGCCGTGGCCAGCACGCCCGTGCCGATGGGCTTGGTCAGGATCAGCTCGTCGCCGGGCCGGACGCCCCGGTTGGAGGCGAAGCGGTCCGGGTCCACGACGCCGGACACGGCCAGGCCGTACTTGATCTCCGGGTCGTCCACGCTGTGCCCGCCGCTGGGCACGGCCCCGGCCTCCTCCACGGTGTCCTTGCCGCCGCGCAGGACCTCGGCCAGCACGGACATGGGCAGCTTGTCGGCCGGGAAGCAGACGATGTTCATGGCCGCCCACGGCTCGCCGCCCATGGCGTAGACGTCGGACAGGGCGTTGGCCGCGGCGATGCGCCCGAACTTGTAGGGATCGTTGACCACCGGCGTGAAGAAGTCCACGGTCTGGACCAGGGCCTTGCCCGCGGGAAAGGACAATATGGCCGCGTCCTCGTTGTCGCCGGGACCTCCGGCGAGCACGCGGTCGTCAGGCCGGACCCCCAGGCCCGAAAGTGCTATCTCCAGGTCCCCCGGAGTGATCTTGGCCGCTCAGCCCGCGGCCTTGACCATCTGGACCAGTTTCAACTTTTCCATGGCATCTCCTTGGATGTCTCCTACCAGAGGGCGGAGGGAAGGGGAAGGGGGGCGTGAACTCGAAGACGCGTGCCGCAAGGTACCCGCCGGCTCGGGGCCATACGCCCCGTTTCGCGCACCCGAGGGGCGCACGCAAGGAGTGCGGTCCGGCCGTGGGGCGGCCGCTGCGTGAAAGGGGGACGCCCTAATCGCTGCCCAGGGTTATCTGGAAGGCGATGGAGTAGAGGTGATCGAAGAAATCAACGTATTCCACGGGGATGTGTTTGGGCACGTTGATCCTCGACGGGGCGAAGTTGATGATGCCCCGGATGTTGGCCTCCACCAGGTGGTTGGCCGCGCGCTGGGCGCGATCCGGGGGCGTGGCGATGATGCCGATCTCGAGCCCCAGTTCCGGGGCCTGCTCCTTGAGGTGCGTGGGACAGATGATCTCCATGCCCTCGAACTCCAGCCCGATCTTGTCCGGGTCGCAGTCGAAGGCCGCGCAGATCTTGAAGCCGCGCTTCTCGAAATCGTGGTGGCGGAGCAGGGCGCTGCCCATGTTGCCCACGCCGATCAAGGCGCACTTCCACTGCCGGTCGATGCCGAGCGACTGCTTGATTGAGGTGATCAGCTCCTGGACGTAGTAGCCCACGCCGCGCACGCCGAATTCTCCAAAATACGCAAGATCCTTGCGGATCTGGGAGGAGTTGACGGAGCAGGCCCGGGCCAGGCGTTCCGAGGAGATGACCTCGTTGCCGTCGCGCAGGAGGTTTTCGAGGACCTGAATGTAGACGGCAAGCCGTCCGATGGTCGCTTTGGGGATGTGTTCGCTTTTCATATCTTAGGGCTCTTTCCGGTCAAGATCGGCTCAGCCATGTGAAATTCTTAACATGAAAGAGGCTGAAAAAGGGAGGCCGAAGCCTCCCCTTCAAAAGCTTTCGTAAACCTGAAACTAGACGACGAAGAGCAGGATCAGGTTGACGACCAGGGCGTAAATGGCCAGAGACTCGATGAAGGCCAGGCCCAGGATCAGGGTGGTGGACAGCTGGCCACCGGCTTCGGGGTTGCGGGCGATGCCTTCGCAGGCGCCCTTCACGCCCATGCCCTGGCCGATGCCGCACAGACCGGCGGCGATGCCCATGCCGATGGCGGTGGCGTAGGCCTTGGCGGACATGACCGGGTCGGCGCCTTCAGAGGCGAAGGCCACGGAAGCGACCAGAACCATAGCCAGGGTGGTGAACAGAATCTTCGCGATTTTCATGTGAATCCTCCAAAATGGATACGTAATATTGTTGTGGTCCAAGGACCATTTCCCCAAGTTTGTGCGGACCGCTCCTAGTGGGCGTGCTCGATGGCACCCTGCAGGTAGAGCATGGTCAGCATGAAGAAGATGAACGCCTGAATGGTCTTCGCCAGGATGAACAGGAAGTACATCGGCAGGGAGCCGAGGATCGGCGCCAGGAAGAACATCAGGATCAGGACGATTTCCTCGCCGCGGATGTTGCCGAAGAGACGGAGTGTCAGGCTGAGCGGGCGGGCGAGGTGGGAGATGGGCTCAAGGATGAGCATGAGCGGGGCCAGGAAGCCGACCGGGCCCATGAAGTGCTTGATGTACTTGAAGCCCCATTTCTTGATGCCTACGAACTGGTAGAAACAGAACACGATGATGGCCATGGCGGCCGGCGTGTTGATGTTCGCGGTGGGCGCGTCGCAGCCCGGAACCAGCCCGAGCCAGTTCATGCCCAGGATGAAGATGAAAATGGTGATCAGGAGCGGCATGAACTGACGGCCTTCCTCGCCCAGGTTGGCGACGACGAAGTCCTCCAGCCCGCCGATGATGGTCTCGAAGACGTTCTGGAGACCGCCGGGAACAAGCTGCAGACGGCTGCGGACCATCAGGCCGAGGCCGAGAATGATGGCCATGACCAGCCACATGTAGAGCACGTGGTTGATGCTGTCCACGCCCAGGGCCTGCTCAACGTGCGCGCCCCAGTGGCCGATGCTTTTGAGCATGTCCATGTACAAGAGAGGATGCGGTAATCCGCCCGAAAAACCCATGTCGAAGCCTCCTTACAGCAGCTCGGCTATTTCTTCCCCAACTGACTCAGGCCGGTTGCGGTGATGTTGACCACCACGGTGCCCAGGCCTGTTATCAACCCCCAGTGGGGAACCCGTTCGACTCCGATCAGCCACCAGAGGGCCAGCCCGCTCAGAGTCATTTTTCCCATGAATATGACAAACAGGAGGTATGGTCCGTGCTTCCGGTCGTAGGCCAACGACTGGGTGACGCGGGCGAGCGTCCAGAAGTTGACGAGGGCGATGACCGCCCCGGCCAGATAGGCGAAGGACCACCGGGAAAACAGTGTTACCAGCATGATCACTAGAGAGGTCCCCAGCGACACATAGATCTGATTGCGGACAACGATGCGCACGTCCGGCTTGGTGAAGCCGCTTTTGACGAGCAGCCGCTCAAGCCCTTGGTTCATCCTGCCCAGCACTCTTTTCTCCGTCCTGTTTCAAAGAACTAGCTTTTTTTTCTTCAACACGCCGTTGCAAACGCCGGAAATCCTCGAAGACCATCTTGAAGCCGGCGATGATCCCCAGAAAGAAGAAGATCATGATCAGCCACGGTTTTGTCCCGAAATAGTCGTCCAGGAAATACCCGATGGTCAGGCCGACGATGGTGGCCGAGACGATGTGCAGTCCCATCGTTCCGGCGGTGCCGCCCAACTGGGTAATCTGGACTACCCGGTCGTCTTTTGAAAAGAGCATGTTCGCACCTCGTGAAGATTGTTTCCCACGCGCGCCGACGGCTGTCCAATATCCTGTATCGGCATTTCGTGCAATCCTTCACAAGTGGAGGAGGAGTAGCACACGCCGTCGATTCCCGTCAACGTATTTTTCCGGAACGACTGTTCTTTTCCACGTCTTTCACACTGTCCATAAATACCGGTCTTCCAGGTGGTTAGACCCCAAATGAGGCCTGTATGTGAAAAATATCCCGCTTTTTGCCGACGCCCGGCAAAAAAGCGGGTGGATGCCGACATCCACCCGCTGTGTTTTCCGTTTTCCACGCCCGGAGCCTACTTCGGGTCGCCCACGTCCACCACCTTGACCATGAACTCCTTGACCCCCTCGGGCGGCGCGAAGAACACGGCCATGAACGGCGTGGACGCGCCGGGCCGGATGAAGGTGTTGTTGGACAGAATGCCCACGTCCGAGGCCAGGCCGTCGGTGATTTCCTTCTCGGTCTGGACCTGGAGCTGGAACTGGGAGAGCACGTTGCCGCACAGGAAGGACTGGGAGGTCAGGACGTTGTTGGCCGCGTCGTAGAGGATGACCTCGACCTTGATCCGCTCCTTGGGCTGGGAGAACTTGTTGACCGCCTTGCCCTCGACCACGAACAGGTTGCCGACCTTCTCGTTGGCCACGTAGTACTGCTTGACGTTCTTGAGCTCGATCTTGCGCACCCGTTCGGCCGGGGACTCGCCCGGAGCGGCCTCTTCGCCGCCGGGCTTCTCCGTGAACATCTGGCCCACGAAGGGCACGTTCTTGAGCATGGCGCCCAGGTCCACGCCCGCCAGGGTCCAGACCCGGAAATAGATGGCCGCGCCGATGCCCAGCGCCAGGACGAGCAGGACGATCAGGCAGCCCAGGGACTTGCGGCTGCCGGGCTCGGGGGTCTCGTCCAGCTCCAGGCTACCGCCCAGGCCGTCCTCGACCGCGTCCTCCTCGGACTCGCTCTCCTCATCCTCCGCGAACAGCGCCCTGGAGTCGTCGGGCTCGGCCTCGTCCGTGTCCTCGAACAAATCGCCGTCGTCCTCCTCGCCCTCGTCGGCGAAGAGATCGTCGGATTCGCCCTCCTCGGCGCCCTCGTCGGCGAAGAGATCGTCGGACTCGCCCTCTTCCCCGCCCATGTCGGCGAAGAGGTCGTCCTCCTCGGGTTTCCCGGCCTCGGGTTCGGGCTCCTCGTCGTCGAACAGGTCGTCCGTGTCGGGCATGTCCTCCACGACCTCGTCGGCCCGGTCGGACGCCGGGGGTTCGGGCACGTCCTCGATCGCCGATTCGGCCGCGGCTTCGGCCGCCGTCTCGGCGGCACCGGCCGCGCCCGCGGCCACGTCGTCGAAGGTCTTGTCAAAGGCCTGGCCCGCGTCGCCGCCTTCGTCCTCGATCAGGGCCTCGAACTCCTCTTCGGGAGACGGCGGGGGCAGTTCGACCTTGAACACGTGCGCGCACTTGGAGCACTTGACCTTGGCCCCGCCCGCGGGAATCTTCTCATCGGGCAGATTGTAGCTGGTCTCGCAATTCGGGCAGGTGACGATCATAACACGATCTCCAGAAAATCCGGTTAGTTGGCTCTAAGACTCGTTGGACAGCTCGTAGATGCCGTCCAGCTCCCTGTACCGCTCGTCATAGTCCAGGCCATAGCCGACAATGAACCCGTCGTTCAGTTTGAAACCGGCGAAATCGACGGTCACGGCTTTTTCCCGTCGCTCATGCTTATCAATAAGCGCACAAATTTTCAAACTCTTCGGGTTCCGCCGCCTGAGCACGTGGAGCAGGAAGTCCATGGAGTGGCCGGTGTCCACGATATCCTCGATGACCAGCACGTCCTTGCCCTCGATGGCGATCTCCAGATCCTTGGAAAAGACGATGTCCTCGGACCGGGAGGTGGCCGAGCCGTAGCTGGCCAACCTCACGAAATCGATCTCGATCTCGCGGTCGATGCGCCGGATGATGTCGGCGAAGAAGAGGAACGCGCCCTTGAGGACGCAGATGCAGACGAGGGAGCTCTCG
Source organism: Pseudodesulfovibrio mercurii (assembly GCF_000189295.2). Classification (NCBI taxonomy): domain Bacteria; kingdom Pseudomonadati; phylum Thermodesulfobacteriota; class Desulfovibrionia; order Desulfovibrionales; family Desulfovibrionaceae; genus Pseudodesulfovibrio; species Pseudodesulfovibrio mercurii. The sequence continues at coordinate 2,801,912 of NC_016803.1, forward strand.
CCCTGGTAGGACCGGGATATCTCGCGTCCCAGCTCCGCGTTGCGTTCGGCGATCTGTGCGGCGGTGATGAACGGGGTCAGTTTGTGTGCCATTGCGCTTTGTGTGGGGTTACAGGTTGATGATCATGGCCACTTCGTTGCACAGGTCCGGGAACCTCGGGCAGTTGAGGCAGTCCAGGAAGATCTTCTGGTTCAGGTTGTCCATCTCCTCCTGCACGAAGCCGACCTTGGCGAAGAAGCCGGGCACCTCGGTCAGGGTGTAGACCTTGTAGATGCCCAGGGTAACGGCCTCGGACAGGCAGGTCTCGACCAGCTTGCGCCCGAGGTTTTTGCCCCGGTGGGAGGACTTGACCACCAGGGAGCGGATCTCGGCCAGGTTGTCCCAGATGATGTTCAGGGCGCAGCAGCCGATGACCGTGCCGTCGTCGTCCAGGGCGATGACGAAGTCGCGCAGGTGCGAGTAGAGCTGGCTGAAGGACCGGGGCAGGACCAGGCCGTCGTGCTCGTCCGTGCGCATGAGCAGGCCGTGGATGGCCTTGACGTCGCCGATGCGTGCTTTGCGAATCATGGCCGCCTACTGGTTGAGCTTGTCGGCCATGGCGCCGAGCATGGAGCCGGGGAAGACGCCAGCCTGGGCGAAGATCTGTTTGCCGGTCTTGTCGAAGATGACCAGGGTGGGGATGGCCTCCACCCGGAACTTGCGCGCCACGGCCTGGTCGCCCCAGTACACGGGCACGTCCATGGGGTGTTTGTCCATGTAGCGCGTGAGCGCGTCCCGGTTCTCGTCCACGGACAGGGCCACGATGTTGATCTTGTCGCCCTTGGTCTTCCGCAATTCCTCCAGCTCCGGAATCTGCTGCTTGCAGGACGGACACCAGGAGGCCCAGAAGAAGAGCATGGTCGGCCTGCCCGCGTTGGTCTCAAGGTATTGGTCGAGTTCGGTCACCCCCATGAAGGGGAAGGACCCGGAAGAGGGGGCGGCGGCCGTCTCGTGGGCCGGGGCCATGGCCGCGCCGCCGGTCTTGGCGTCGTTGCCGGATTCACCGGAGCAGGCGGTCAGGGCCAGCAGTCCCAGGGACAGGGCGGTGATGAGCCACAGTTTTTTCATGAAGCACCTCGGGAGTGAATTTAGGACACTCTATCAGAGTTGGATGCCAAATTGAAGCGAGAGGCCTCCTCTCAAAACACTTGCATGGCCGCAGGTCAAGAAACTTTCGCGAGGCGCGGGCTCCCGGCGTCCCGGCCCCTCCCGGCTAGGAGGCGGCGGCCCTGTGCCGCTTCCCGGCCTTGAGGTTCAGGAACTCCACGAACAGGGAGAAGGCCATGGCGAAGTAGATGTACCCCCGGTCGATGTGCCGGTGCATGCCCTCGGCCATGAGAAAGATGCCCACCAGCAGGAGGAAGGAAAAGGCCAGCATCTGCACCGTTGGGTGGGCCGACACGAAGGCGGAGACCGGCCCGGCGAACAGGAGCATGACCCCCACGGCCGCGACGATGGCCGCGATCATGACCGTCAGATGCTGGGCCATGCCCACGGCGGTGATGACCGAATCGAGCGAAAAGACCATGTCCAGGAGGACGATCTGGACGATGGCCCCGGCGTAGGAGTGCACGGCCCTGGCCGCGCCCTCGCCGGGCGGCGGGCCCTCGAGCTTGTCGTGGATCTCGTGGGTGGCCTTGGCCAGGAGGAACAGGCCGCCGCTCAGGAGGACCACGTCCCGGCCCGAGACCACGTGGCCGAACAGGGTGAACAGCGGTGCGGTCAGCCCCATGATGGCCGAGATGGCCAGGAGCAGGGCTATGCGGGTGACCATGGCCAGGCCGATGCCCAGCCGCCGCGCCGTGGCCCGCGATGCCTCGGGCAGCTTGTTGGTGACCACCACCACGAAGACGATGTTGTCGATGCCGAGCACGATCTCGAGCCCGGCCAGGGTGATCAGGGCGATGAGGTTTTCCAGGGTCCACAGTCCTTCGAACATGACGCTCCCTTGGTCTGGGTTTTCGATGGGGACACTATGAAGAAAGCCCGGCGCTAAATCAATCGGCCGGTGCGGCCACGGCCGCGTACAGCCCCACCCAGCCGCCCATGAAGGTGCGCTCCAGGCGGGCGGTCAGCCCTGCGCGGGCCAGGAGCGGGAGCGCGCCGCCGTTCGCCATGTACTCGCGGAAGCGGGCATGGTGGCCGCGCCCGGCCAACCGCTCGATGAGGCGGATGGCCCGGCCCGTGAATCGGGATTGGCCCTGCCCGGACGGGATGTAGTCGGCCACGAGCACGGTCCCGCCGGGGTGGACCAGGCGGCGCGCCTCGGCCAGGATGCCGAGGGCCTTGTCCCGGGGCTTTTCGTGCAGGGCGAAGCTGACGGCGGCGGCGTCGAAGGCGTGGTCCGGCAGGGGCAGGGATGCGGCGTCGCCCAGGATGTAGGTCGCGCCGGGACGCTTGCGGCGGGCCACGGCGAGCATGTGCGGGGAGAGGTCCGCGCCGGTCACGGACAGCCCCAGGGCCAGGGCCTGCCCGGTCAGCAGGCCGGTGCCGCAGCACAGGTCCAGGACGGCGTTGCCGGACCGGGCCAGGGCCTCGGCCATGGCCCGGTGCACCGGGCGCAGGGGCGGGCCCACCAGCGGGTCGTACAGGGCGGCGATGCGGCCGTATTCGTCCATGGGGCTCAGTTCCGGTCCAGGGAGAGGATGTGCCGGATGCGCTCCTCGGGCAGGCCGTTGCGGTGGTAGATGGCCGCCAGCTCGCCGGACCGGGCCATCTCGCGCATGCGCCGGTCGAAGATGTCCCGCAGGCGGAACCCCTCGGCCGTGGGCGCGAAGACCGGGACCAAATCCATGCTCATGAACCGGGCGAAGCCGAATTCGGTCAGGGGCAGGCCGGTCTTGCGCACGGCGTCCTTGAGCAGGGTCTCCTCGCCGACGACGTAGCGGACGTGCCCCCGGTCGAGCATGTGGATGGCCGAGGTCCGGTCGTAGGTGGGCTGGGGCCGGATCTTGACCGGCAGAATCTGCTGGAAGTCGTAGCCGTAAAGGTGGGCGACCTTCTGGCCCGCCAGGTCGTGGAGCCCGGAAAAGCCCCTGGCCAGGACGTAGGCCACGGTCAGGTCGCAGGCGGCGATGACCGATCGGGCCTGGCCCTCCGCGTCCGACGCGCCCTTGGCGGTCAGGGTGCACTGGATGCGCCCCTCGGCCAGCTCGTCGCGGGCGCGGCGGTAGGGGATGTCCCTGTGGATCAGGTCGTACCCGGCCGAGGCCAGGGCGGCCCGGAGCACCTCGGTGACGAACCCGGTGTTGTCGTTGCGCACCGCGTCCCCGGACTCGGGCATGCCGAACACGCAGGCGGGCACGGGCGACCAGTCGTCCTCGGGGGCGATGGGCGCGTCGGTCGCGGCCAGGGCCATGTGCGCGGCCAGGAGCAGGGCGACCAGACCGCCGGAGAGTGTTCGCAGGAGTGCCATGATCGGGGATGCTATCATTCCCCCGGAATCAAGTCACCTGTCTTGCCCGGTGTCGGATTGAAGCACCGGCCGTGGCCATTGGACGTCCGAACGGTGGCCATGCTAGGTTGCGGGACCAAAGGGGGAAGGCATGAAATTCACCGGGGTCAATCTGCTCGACGAATTGGCGCGGCCCGAGCTGGCCGATCTGCGGGCGGTCTTTCGCAAGCGGTCCGTGAACAAGGGCGAGGTCGTGTTCCGGCCCGACGGACCCGAGGACCTTGTCTTCGTGGTGGGCAAGGGCAGGGTGCGGGTCTACCTGGCTTACGAGGACAAGGAATTCACCCTGGCCATCCTCAATCCCGGCGACCCCTATTCCACCCACTCGGGGTGCTACATCCAGGCCCTGGAGGACGCCGAACTGCTGCTCACGGACGTGCGCTCGGTCAAGCGGTGCCTGACCGAGATCCCGCTGTTCACCCGGACCATGGTCCGCGTCCTCGGCCACATCCTGCGCAACTCGTTCTCCATCATCGGCGGGCTGGCCTTCAAGGACATCTACAACCGGCTCATGGACTACATCCTGCACGAGGCGCGCACCTCGGGCACCCCCGAGAACGGCGGGCGGCTGGTCGAACTGAACCTGACCATCGAGCAGCTGTCCCAACTCATGGGAGCCACCCGCCAGACCGTGTCCACCCTGCTCAACGACATGGAGCGCGCGGGCCTGATGTTCAAGCGCGGACGCGGCGTCTATTTCATCCCCGACCTCGACGCCCTGGAGCGGGCGGCCGGGAGCGCCGACTGATTATTCGAAGCTGGTTCTGATCCGGTCGAACACCTGGGAGCTGACGATGAAGTTGTGGCCGCTCGCGGGGAACCGGCCCTTCCAGAACCGGGCGTAGACGTTGACCCTGCCGAGGACTTCCCGGGTCTTCTTCTCCGAGAGGCCGAGGGCCTCGGCCAGCTGGGACGCGGTGAAACGGAAGGGTTCCTTGCCTTCGCCGTATCCTTCGCGAATGTACTTCAGAGCCGCCTTGAGGTCATTGTATTTCGCCATGTCTCTCTCTCCGGTTCGATGTGCAATGCCGATATTCGTTCGCTGGTGTCTCTGCCGATGGAATTACGCCCAGCCTATGACACTTGGAACAATGTGTCACCATGGAAGTCGGCATTTTTTCCCGGATTGTCCCTCCCGGTCGGCGGCATGAGCCTTGAGGTTCCCCTCCTTGGGTGAACGATTTGTCATGTATTCACGCTTCCAGGGCTGAAACTGAGCCAATTTCCGTCAATTTTACAAAAAATCACATTCGGAACCCCAATATTCGTTGGTTTTTTTCGGCAAACCCGATTTTTTTGCCCGTTTTGTCGGCCAGCCGACATACGGGATCGTCCCGGTCCGGTAGGCTGAAGGCCACTATCGTCACCACCAAACGTACGGCCGGGGGGTTGCTTCGATCGGACCCGGCGAAAAGGGATAGGAGGTACATCGTGGCCAAGGAACCGAGACCTGTCGAGGAACTGACCATTTGGGACGACGCGAAGGCCATGCTCAGGAAGGCCCGCGCCGAAGGCATCCAGACCGTGCACGACCGGCTGGACCGGCAGACCCCGCACTGCAAATTCTGCGAACTGGGGACCACCTGCCGCAACTGCACCATGGGCCCGTGCCGGGTCAGCGAGAAGAACCCGCTGGGCGTATGCGGGGCCGACGCCGACGTCATCGTGGCCCGCAACTTCGGCCGGTTCGTGACCGGCGGCGCGGCCGGACACTCCGACCACGGCCGAGACCTGATCGAGGTCCTGGAGGCCATCGTCGAGGGCGAGACCAAGGATTACCGGATCACCGACGAGAACAAGCTGCGTGCCATCGCCGCTGAGATCGGCATCGAGACCGACGGCCGCCCGGTCATGGACGTGGCCCGCGACGTCATGGAGTGCTTTTTCGCGGACTTCGGCTCGCGCAGGAAGGAGGTCTCCTTCCTGGCCCGAGTGCCGCAGGTGCGCAAGGACAAGTGGGCCGGGCTCAAGATGACCCCGCGCGGCGTGGACCGCGAGATCGCCGAGATGATGCACCGCACCCACATGGGCTGTGACAACGACGCGCCCAACACCCTGATCCACGCGGCCCGCACGGCCCTGGCCGACGGCTGGGGCGGCTCCATGATCGGCACCGAACTGTCCGACGTCATCTTCGGCGTGCCCACGCCCAAGATGTCCACGGCCAACCTGGGCGTCATCAAGGCCGACAAGGTCAACCTCCTGGTCCACGGGCACAACCCCGTGGTCTCCGAGATGATCCTGGCCGCCGCCCGCGAACCCGAACTGCTGGCCAGGGCCAGGGAGCTCGGCGCAACCGGCATCAACGTGGCCGGACTGTGCTGCACCGGCAACGAACTGCTCATGCGTCAGGGCATCCCCATGGCGGGCAACCACCTGATGACCGAACTGGCCATCATCACCGGCGCGGTCGAGGCCATCGTGGTGGACTACCAGTGCATCATGCCCTCGCTGGTCCAGATCTCCGGCTGCTACCACACCAAGTTCATCGACACCGCCAACAAGGCGCGCTTCACCGGCGCGATCCACTTCGACTTCCAGCCCCGGACGGCCATGAAGCAGGCCCGCGAGATCGTGTCCATCGCGGTCGAGGCCTTCGCCCGGCGCGATCCGGGCCGGGTGGACATCCCCGGCGAGCCCGTCGAGATCATGACCGGCTTCTCCAACGAGGCGGTCACGGCCGCCCTCGGCGGCTCCCTCGACCCGCTGGTCCAGGCCATCGCCTCGGGCGACATCCGGGGCGCGGTCGGCATCGTGGGCTGCAACAACCCCAAGATCAAGCAGGACTCCATGAACGTGAAGCTCGCCGAAGAGCTGATCAAGAAGGACATCCTGGTGCTCGTCACGGGCTGCGTGACCACGGCCGCGGGCAAGGCCGGGCTGCTCGTGCCCGACGCCATCGAAAAGGCGGGGCCGGGCCTGAAAAAGGTCTGCGGCGCGCTGGGCATCCCGCCGGTCCTGCACTACGGCTCCTGCGTGGACAACGCCCGCATCCTCCAGCTCTGCGCGGCCCTGGCCAACGCCCTGAACGTGGACATCTCGGACCTGCCCGTGGGCGCGTCCTCGCCCGAATGGTACTCGGAAAAGGCCGCCGCCATCGGCCTCTACGCCGTGGCCTCGGGCATCTACACCCACCTGGGCCACCCGCCGAACATCCTCGGTTCGGAAACGGTCACCAACCTGGCCGTGTCCGGGCTCGAAGACCTGGTCGGCGCGACCTTCTTCATCGAAGGCGACATGGTCAAGGCCGCCGACATGTTCGACGAACGCATCAAGACCAAGCGCAAGGCCCTGGGCCTGGGCGAGTAGGGAATGCCTCCGGCGGCCAGAGGGGAAACTTTTGAAAAAGTTTTCCCTCCGGACTCCCCTTCAAAACTTTGTGTCGCGCCTTCGGCGTGTGCGGCGGGTTGAAGGAGGGGAGCGCCGGGGTTTCCGAACGTGTCTATCTTTGTCGGTACGTCAGGATACTTTGCCGCTTCAGTACACCCCTCGCGAAGCGACACAAAAAGTTTGGAAAGGAGGGGGGATGGGGGTCCGGGGGAAGGGGAGAGGGAAACTTTTCCAAAAGTTTCCCTCTCCCCTTCCCCCGGCCGCCGGAGGCATCTCATGAAAATAGCGTTTGCGGGCAAGGGTGGGGTGGGCAAGACCTCGTTGTGTGCGTGGGTGGCGGACTGGCTGGCCCGTAGCGGCAGGAACGTCTGGCTGGTGGATGCGGACACGGCGTTGTCGCTGGGCCAGGCCTCGGGGCTGGGCGCGGACGCGCTGCCCGAGCCGCTGGTCCGGCGCGGGGACCTGGTGCGCGAGCGCATCCACGAGGGCGGTTTTCTGAATCTCAATCCCGAGGTGGGCGACCTGCCCGAGGAGCTGGCCGTGGACGTGCCCCTGGGCGGCGAGCCGTTGCCGGGCGTGACGGCCGGACGCAAGCGGCTGATCGTCATGGGCGCGGTGACCAATGCGGGCGGCGGGTGCGCCTGCGACGCCAACGCGTTGTTGAAGGCGCTGCTGGCGCATATCGTCATGGACCGCGACGAGTGGGTCCTGGTGGACCTGGAGGCGGGCGTGGAGCATCTGGGGCGCGGCACCGCGGCCCACGTGGACGGGCTGGTGGTGGTCTCGGAGCCGAGCATGCGTTCGCTCATGACCGGGGCCGAGGTCGGGCGCATGGCCGCGGACCTGGGGCTGGAGAACCAGGTGCTGGTCCTGAACCGGCACGCGGGCGGGGAGCCGCCCCGGCTGGACGGCCTGCCCGAATGGCGGCTGTCCGTGCCGCCTTTCGAGGGGCTGGCCGGACGCCAGATGACGGACGCATCCGTGCTCGGGCTGCCCGAGAGCGGACTCCTGGACGGGCTGGTGCGCACCCTGCTGGACCGGCTTGCCGGCCGCGTGAACAGGAGTAACGAGCAAGCCATACTGTAATCCCGGCGTCTTCCCTGATATTTATAATTGCATATATTCGCCCCACGGCACATTTTCGGGCTCATGGGTAGAGGAATGGCATGTAATGACCTGTGTTCGGGAGGTGTCCGATGGGATGGAAGGATTGTAAACTCTGCTACAAATTCGGCTTCGGCTTCGGCTCGGTGCTGCTGTTGCTGCTGGTGCTGGGCGGCTGGTCGCTGTTCGGCATCAGCGGCATCGTGGACAACGCGCGCGAGGTGATAACCGGCAACAAGCTGCGCGGCAATTTCACGCAAAAGGTGGTGGACCACCTGAAGTGGTCGGAGAAGGTCAACGAGCTGCTGGCCGATTCCCACGTGCACGAGCTGCACGTGCAGACCGACCCGCACCAGTGCGCCTTCGGCAAGTGGTTCTACAGCGACGCCCGGACCGAGGCGGAAAAGCTGGTGCCGGGGCTGAAGCCGCTCATGGCAGAGATCGAGGGGTTCCACAACAAACTGCACGAATCCGCGGTGGAGATCGCCAAGCTGTACGCCCCGGCGGACGTGGAGCTCGGGGCGTTCCTGCGGGACAAGAAGCTCGACCACCTGCGCTGGATGGGCCGGGTCAAGGACGCGCTCATCGATCCGCAGGCCACGGGCACGGGGGTGCAGACCGACCCGCACCAGTGCGCCTTCGGCAAGTGGCTGTATTCCGACGACACGGTCCGGCGCATGAAGGAGGACCCGGCCTTCGGGGCGCTGGTCCAGAAGATTTTCGAGCCGCACCGCTCCCTGCACGAGTCCGCCGCCGAGATCGACAAGGAGCTGGCCTCGGACAACCGGGCCGGCGCCCGTGAGTGGTACCGGGACATCACCGGGCCGCTGGGCGAGGAGACCCTGGCGGCCATCGACGGGGTGCTCGGCCTGAACGACGCCCGGATCGAGGGCTACGAGGCGGCCAAGGCAGTCTATACCGGGACCACGGTTCCGGCCCTGAATAAGGTCCAGGAACTGCTCAACAAGAGCATGGACCTCATCGCCGCGAACATCATGACCGACCAGGAGATGCTGACCAAGGCGGCCTCCACCCGCATGGGCGTGATGGTCTTCGGCCTCGTGTCCGTCCTGGTGGGCGTGCTCCTGGCCTGGATCATCGCCAGGGGCATCGTGGTCCCGCTGCGCAAGGGCATGGACTTCGCGAAGACCGTGTCCACCGGCGACCTGACCGCCACGGTGGACCTGGACCAGAAGGACGAGGTGGGCCAGCTGGCCGATGCCCTGAGCGGCATGGCGGACCAGCTGAACCGGGTGGTGGCCGACGTCAACTCGGCCACGGACAGCGTGTCGTCGGGCAGCGAGGAGCTGTCGGCCTCGGCCCAGTCCCTGTCCCAGTCCGTGGTGGAGCAGTCCTCGTCCATCGAGCAGATTTCCGCGTCCATGGAGGAGATGAGCGCCGGGGTGCGGGCCAATGCCCGCTCGGCCCAGGAGACCGAGACCATCGCCTCCAAGGCCGCCGAGGGGGCCCGCGAGAGCGGGGTGGCCGTGGAAGAGGCCCTGGACGCGCTCAAATCCATCGCCGAGCGGATCACCATCATCCAGGAGATCGCCCGGCAGACCAACCTGCTGGCGCTCAACGCGGCCATCGAGGCGGCCCGCGCCGGGGAACACGGCAAGGGGTTCGCTGTGGTGGCCGCCGAGGTGCGCAAGCTGGCCGAGCGCAGCGGCAAGGCGGCCGAGGAGATCGGCGGCCTGTCCACGGCCTCCATGGGCGTGGCCGACCGGGCGGGGCGCATGCTCGACGAACTGGTCCCGCAGATCGGGCGCACGGCCGAACTGGTCCGGGAGATCGCCGCCAGCTCCCTGGAACAGGACAAGGGCGTGACCGAGATCGGCGCGGCCATCACCCAGCTGGACGATGTGGTCCAGGGCAATGCCTCGGCCTCCGAGGAGATGGCCTCCACGGCCGAGGAGCTGTCGGCCCAGGCCCAGATGCTGGCCGACGCCATGACCTTCTTCAAGGTCGCGTCCGGCGGCGGCAGGACCACGGTGTCCGTGCGCCGCGCCGCGCGCGGCTCCCTCCCGGCCGCTGGCCCCGGACAGGGCCGGTCCGTGGCCGGCGGCGTGGACCTGAACATGGAGCCGGGCGGAGAGTTCGACAGGCTGTAGGCCCGCCCCGCCGGGGAACCCGGAGGGACCGCGCGGTCCCTCCGGGCCGGACCGGGCTATCTGCCGGTCCCCCGGAAGAACAACCGCTGCATCTCGATGGTCCACAACCCCCCGGGCAGGCGGCAGCGGTCGGCGAAGACGTCGAAGGCCCGCCGGGTCTTCCCGGACATGGCGGACATGACCGGGATGTCGCGGGGCGGCCTGCCCGGCTGCTCCACCGGGACCATGCGGATGGGCACCGCGAAGAAATGGCCGATGATCTGCGCGTCCATGGGGGAGGTCCTGGACCCGCTGTCCGAATGGCCGCCCGCGTCGCCGCCTCCGTCGCAGGACAGGCCCGGCGCGGCGGAAAACAGGACCGCGATGAACAACGCCAAACCGGGACCGATCCCCGTCCATCCCCGAGGCGTGCTGCCGAGGGTCATCTCCATCCATCTCCTGTCGCTTGGGACACGCATTGCCTCACTGTTCATCACGGCTCGGGAGAGTGGAAGGTGACAGGGGGAAACAGGCGTGAATCGACCGCTTCGCCGCGAAAAAGGGCGGAGGGCCCCGGGAGTGTTCGGGGTCCCTCCGCCCGGAGGGGAAGGGGGATGGCCCCCCTTCGCCGGGGGGGCGTGTCTAGTTACCGAAGGCCGCGATCTGGTAGACCCCGATGGTGCGGGGCTTGGCACGGCCCGGTTCGGCCTTGAAGGAGACCTTGGCGTAGAGCTTTCTGCTGCCGTTGGGGGCCAGGTTGCCGACCAGCACGGCCACGGGCCAGCGTCCCTCCAGGAGGGAGGACCCGGACCCGACGCTGTGGCCGCCCGAACCCGTGGCCTTGGCCGAGACCGCGATGGTCAGCTCCGCGCCGGGACCGACCCGGTCGCGGCCCAGGGCGACGATGGCGTAGTCCCCCGGTCCGGCCTCGGTCAGCTGGGACAGGGTCAGCCCCTTCCGGGACAGGACGCGGACCAGCTGCGCATAGGTCATGGGTCCCTTGGGCAGGTCCCCGGCCCGGAGCACGGTGACGTCCACGCGCGGATCGGCGCAGTAGATCGGCTCCATGCGCAGGGAGGTCAGCCGGAGGGCCGCCCCGTCCGGCGCGTATTCGGCCCGGTAGAGATAGCCAGTCCGGCGGCCCAGGGGATCGGTCAGCTCGACCTCGCCCATGGACAGGCCGGGCGCGCCGCCTCGCGGGGGTCTAGCCGCGTAGAGTTTGGCTTCGGTGAACTCGAAGCCCTGGAGGCCGAGGTCCGGTTCGGACAGCCCGGCGGCCCCTGGGTCGAAGCGCACCTGGCCGTAGGCGCCCAGCGCCGGAGTGGCGCCCTGCACGGCCACGGCCGTGGCGATGGCCGCGTCGGTTTCGGGCATGGCCGCGTAGGTCGGCGCCATGGGCTCCATGGAGAGTCCGGAACGGGGCATTGAGGAGACGCAGCCGCCCAGCAGCAGGGCGACGGCGATCACGGTCAGCAGTCTCAGAATCTTGTTCATGTGCTTTTCTCCCTTGTTCCCGACACCCTACGGGGTCATGTTGGCCAGGGTCCTGGCCCTGTATTCCCGGAGCAGGTTGGCCGTCCGCTCGGTTCCCTCGACTTCGGCCACGGGCCCGCCCGGAGACGGGACGTGGCGGCTGACGATGCCGCCGATGGGATATATCTTGCCGTGGAAGGGCGACCGTTCGCCCGGTCCGTAGTAGACGGCGAAGACCTCGTCCGGCGCGGCGTTCAGGGCCAGGGTCGCGTCGATGGCGGCCACGTGCCAGTCGCCGCGCGACCAGGATTGGCCCATTTGCCCGTTGTGGGTCACGGTCCAGGCCGGGTTGCCCCGGAGCCGGTGCATGCAGAAGACCAGGACGTGATAGTCCCCGGCGGGCGAGGGCTGCGCGCCCCGGGCCACGGGTTCGCCGTGCTCCCGGGCGTAGGCCAGGAGGTCGGCCGTGGGCATGGCCTTCATCTTCTTCAGGGTGATCCCGTCCGCCGGGACGAAGTACCCTTCCGGGACGGGCCTGACGGGTTCGCAGGTCTTGATGCCGACCTTGCGCACCCGGTAGTTGTGGTTGCCCAGGTCCTCGTAGTCGATGGTATAGAGGTAGACGGCCTTGCGGCCCAGCGGATCGGCGTAGGACAGGGACCCGGTCATGCGCGAGCCGTCGTCGGTCCGGACGGCCGCCCCGGTCATGCGGGCCTTGTTGGCGGTCAGGAACCCGCTGGGCTTGATCGGGCCGGCGAAACGCACCGAGGCGTTGGTGAACCGGTATTCCTCGCCCGAGAAGCTCTTGCCCAGGGCCTCGGAGATGAGCACGGTCCTGACGAGCTGCTCGTCGCCCGCGCCGTCGGCCGAGGCCGGGACGGCCGGGAGAAGGACCAGACAGAGCAGCAGGAGCGCTCCGGCCGGAAGGAGACTTGCCGCGTTGTGACGCAGAGCGCCGCTATTCCTTTCTTTCACTGTCGTCCTCCTGCATGGCGTCCTTGACTTCCTCGTAGGCCGCATCCACGCCGCCCTGGATCAGGGCCCCGGCCACGGGGCCGAGTTCGCCGGGTATCATGGACCCGACCACCGTGCCCCCCACGCCTGTGGCCACGCCCCGCGTGCCGCCGGTGACGTAGTTGTATCCCACGCTGGCGATGTGCCCGGCGATGACCCCGGGCGTGCCGTAGGTCGCCAGGCCCATGGTGCCCACGTTCACCGCCACGTCCTGGGTGAACTGCCCCATGACCTCCTCGCCGCGCTGCTGGGCCACCTCCTGGCGGATCGTCTGGATCTGGCCGACGAGCTCGTCGCGCATCTCCTGGTATTCCTCCTCGGGGATCAGGCTCTGGAAGTCGTCCAGGTGATGGATTTGGGTCCGGATGTCGATGTATTGCTCCTGGAGCTCCATGGTCGGGAATTCGTGGACGAAGGCCGCGATGTTTTGGGGAGAGCGGTCCGCCAGCTGCTCCAGGATGTGCTGCTGGCGTATGTCCTGGGCCTCCCGCTCGGCGGCGATCTCCTGTTCGGTCATGGTCTGGGAGGCGGCGGCCTCCTCCTGGCGCATGATCTCCATGCCCTCCTCGTCGTACAGGTCCATGAACTGTTCGTGGGCGGCCTGTTCCTCCAGGGCCTCCTGTTCGGCCGCCGCCTGCTCCGCATCCACCTCGGCCCAGTCGCTGGAGATGGTCACCCCCGAGAGCGTGCCCTCGGTCAGGGCGCCCTCGAAGGACGCCGGGGTGTAGCCCGTGGGCGGAGTCGAGGATTCGCTGGCGCCGCCGCCCGTCAGACCCTTGACGTCGCCCCCGCCGCCGTAGCCGGAAGCGGTCCGGGCCGGGAGCAGGAGCAGGAGCGACAGGGCCAGGACCGGGGCCCATTGCCGCAGGTGTCCGTTCAAGCCGTCGTCTTTCATCGAAAACCTCCCTTGATGGTGTGCGCGGCACTCCGCCGCACCCTGAAACTAACCACAGGGGGCGGAGCGGAACAAGGGTGAAATTGGGGTGATTTGACGATGATTACTGGATATTTTGGCTGTCGGGGGTCAATTGGGCAGCCGGGTGGGCGGGAACTGCTGCTGGAGCTCGGCCCGGTCGCGTAGGCCGAGCTTGGCGAAGATCCTGCGGTTGTGGGTCTTCACCGTGTTGATGGAGATGTGCAGGCTGTCGCAGATGTCCTTGTTGGCGCAGCCGTCGCGCAGGAGCAGGAAGACGTCCATCTCGCGGGGGGAGAGCTTCTCGCGGATCATGCCCAGCCGCAGCTCCTCGGCCGAGGGTCCCTGGTCCTCCTCCAGGAATTGCTGGTTGACCAGGATGGGGGCCAGCCGCCTGTTGACCGCGCCGATGAGGACCATGTTCGCCAGGATGGCGATGAGCCCCCACTGGGCCATGTCGAAGGGGAGCATGCCGCCCGAGGCCAGCAGGTTGGTCAGCTGGCCGCCGGTCAGGGAGCCGAGGATGGTGGCCGCCAGGATGGACCCCACCAGGGTGGCCGGGTTCTTCACCGAGTCGAGGTCCGTGGTGAAGATGGACCACCAGAAGTAGTCGAACAGTCCGGCCGCGAAGAGCATGCCGGTGATGACCGCCAGGAAGGAGGGCACGGACTGGTCCAGGTTGGTCAGCAGGATGAGGGACAGGCCCCACAGGGCCAGCCCGGCGTACAGGGTCTGGAGGCGCTTGAAGCCGGGGAAGGCGGCGCAGACCAGGACCGCGGCCACGTAGGGCGCGTTGGTGTACAGGCTGGACAGGACCAGGTGCCGGGCGAACAGGGGGTAGACCGCCTGGAACATGAAGCCCGCGTTCATGGTGATCAGGAAGATGGACAGGTACAGGACCAGGAAGTGGCGCAGGACGTAGCCCGGCGCGTCCAGCTCGGGCGGGCAGGCCGTGCGTGCGGGCACGCGCAGGCGGGAAAGGAGCAGGCAGTATCCGGCCAGGGCCGAGATCGCCAGGGCGAACCCCCAGTGCGGGGCGACCAGGGCGGTCAGGGCGTGGGCCGGGGTCAGGACCAGGCAGGCCAGGGTCATGGCCAGGGGCGCGATGAGGGGCCGGCCCGGCCTGGGCACCGCGCTCTTGAGCAGGTGGCCCCAGGCCGCCATGGACGCCCCGGCCAGCAGGGAGAGCAGGGGGAAGAGCCCGTACAGGTACGGGCCGGGCAGGACCGGCAGCAGCAGGGTCCCGGCGAAGCAGGCGGCCGCCGCGCCCAAAAGGAGCCTGCGGCACGCCTCGGGCGAGGCCACGGCCACGGGGATGGCCGCCAGGAGCCCCACGGCGAGCAGGAGCAGGTTGGCCGCGTCGATGACCCCGCCGTCCACGCCCTTGCCCAGGGCCAGGGAATAGAGCAGCGGCCCCTCGTAGAGCAGGGAGACCACCCAGCCCACGAGCAGCCCGAAGGCGAGCACGGCCGTCAGACCGTTGGCGTCCAGTTTGTTCCGGCAGCAGGCCATGAGCCCCTGTAGCACACTAAGCGCCCGCAGCCAAACCCCCGCACGTCGCGCAATCGCCATCCGGTTATCATTGTCTCGGACGCGGCAATTGGGTACAACCGATGGGAATAAAAAGACCGACCGCGCCGAGCGGCGGCCAGGGAGACCACGGGAGCCGCGTGCGCACGACGTCCACATCCATCTTCTTCAAACTGACCATGGCCACCGTCGTCCTGGTCGGGCTCTATCTGGCCAGCCTGAAGAACTACCTGCTCTTCCACACCATGGTCGAGATGTTCTCCATCGTGGTGGCCTTCGGCATCTTCACCATCGGCTGGAACTCGCGCCAGGTGATCAAGAGCAACTACCTGCTCTTCCTGGCCATCGCCTACCTGTTCGTGGCCTTCCTCGACCTCCTGCACACCCTGTCCTACAAGGGCATGGGCATCTTCACGGACTACGACTACTACGCCAACCAGGTGTGGATCGCCACGCGCTACATGGAGAGCCTCTCCCTGCTGGCCGCGTTCTGGTTCCTGAGGGAGAGCCGGACCGTGAACGCGGTCCGGGTGTTCTCGGCCTATTTCGCGTTCACGGCCGTGATCGTGGCCGCAATCTTCTGGTGGAAGGTCTTCCCGGTCTGCTTTGTGGACGGGGTCGGCCTGACCCCGTTCAAGAAGATCAGCGAATACGTCATCTGCCTGATCCTCGCGGCGGCGGGCTGGCTGCTCTTCCGCACGCGCGACCGGTTCGACCCGGTGGTCTTCCGCTGGCTGGTCTGGTCCCTGGGGTGCACCATCCTCTCGGAGCTGGCCTTCACCGTGTACATCAGCAACTACGGTTTCTCGAACCTGGTGGGCCACTACTTCAAGCTCTTCTCCTTCTATTTCATCTACCGTGCCCTGGTGGCCACGGGCATCACCGCGCCCCACGCGGTCCTGTTCCGGGCCCTGCAGGATTCCGAGACCAAGTTCCGGGGGCTGGTGGAGAGCTCGCGGGACCTCATCTGGGAGGTGGACGAGGAGCTGCGCTACACCTACGTCAGCCCGCGGGCCCGGGCCATCCTCGGCTACGCGCCGGAGGACATGCTCGGCAGGCGGCCCTTCGACTTCATGCCCGAGGACCAGGCCGCCGGCGCGGGCGAGGCCTTCCGCCGGGCCGCCGAGAGCGCGGCCCCGCTTCTGCGCGAGAGCGTCTTCCTGGACGGCCGGGGGCGGGAGGTGGTCATGGAGACGCGCGGCGTGCCCATTCCGGCCCCGGACGGCCGGACCGGGGGCTACCGGGGCGTGGACCGGGACGTGACCGCGCGCAAGCGGCACGAGCTTGAGCTCAGACAGCTCCAGCGGGCCGTGGAGAGTAGCCCCATCGGTATCGTCGTGACCTCCGCCGGGGGGGCCGTCGAGTACGCCAACACGGCCTTCTACCAGGGCCGGGGGATCATCGGGGTGGACGCCCTGGGCCGCGACATCGGTCTGTTCCTGGGCGACGACCCGGACGGCCCCGCCGTGCGCGAGGCCCGCGAGGCCCTCGGCCAGGGGCGGGTCTGGCAGGGGGACGTGTCCCGGCGCACCGGCAGGGGGGACCGGCTGTGGGAGCACGTCACCGTCGCGCCCGTGACCGACCGGCGGGGCGCGCTGGTCAACCACGTGGCCACCTTCGAGGACATCACCGACCGCAAGGACCTGGAAAAACTCAAGGAGGACGTGGAGCAGATCATGCGTCACGACCTCAAGAGCCCGCTCAACGGGATCATCGGCATCCCACAGCTGCTCCTGGAGGGCGGCAACCTGACCGAGCAACAGGAGATGCTGGTCCGGCTCGTCGAGAGCACGGGATACCGCATCCTGCGCATGGTCGATCACTCCCTGGATCTGTTCAAGATGGAGACCGGGGTCTACGAATACGTCCCGGCCGAGGTGGACGTGGCCAAGGTGATGCGCACGGTGCTCAACGACCACGCCGGGCTCGCCCGGGCCAGGGGCGTGACCCTGGACATGTCCACGGAGCGGGCCGAGGACGGGCCGGAGTGCCGCATCCGTTCGGACAAGGACCTGCTCTACCACATGCTCTCCAACCTCATCGCCAACGCCGTGGACGCCTCGCCCGACGGCGGGACCGTGTCCGTGCGCCTGGAGGGGGTCCCCTGCCGGGTCATCCGCATCCGCAACCGGGGGGCCGTCCCGGCGGCGATCCGGGGCCGGTTCTTCGAGAAGTACAAGACCTGGGGCAAGAAGCACGGCACCGGCCTGGGCACCTACTCCTCCAAGCTCATGGCCGACGTCATGGGCTACGGCCTGCACCTCGACACCTCGGACGAGGCCGACAAGACGACCATCTCCATCCTCCTGCCCGAGGCCTGATCCCCCGCCCGCCGCCGCGCGGTTTTTCCGCACGGGCCGTGACAGAACCCGGCCGCGTGCTTATCCTGGAAGACGGGACCGTTCGCGGCCCGGCTTTCGGACCCCGCCCCACCATGCGACGACAACCCTCTTGCCAGGAGTGGAGGCAATCATGGCCAATGCATTCGACACGTTCACGCTCAAGGACATCACCCTGAAAAACCGCATCGTGGTGCCGCCCATGTGCCAGTACCAGGCCGTGGACGGCATGCCCAACCAGTGGCACGAGGTCCACTATCCGTCCCTGGCCCGGGGCGGGGCGGGCCTGGTCATCGTCGAGGCCACGGCGGTCTCGCCCGAGGGGCGCATCACCCCGGCCTGCCTGGGCCTGTGGAACGACGCCCAGGCCGAGGCCCTGGCCGGGATCGCGGCGTCCATCAGGCGGTCCGGGGCCGTGCCCGGCATCCAGATCGGCCACGCGGGCCGCAAGGCGAGCGCCCACGTGCCGTGGCAGGGCGACGACCACATGGCCGAGGACGACCCCGAGGCCTGGGAGACCATCTCTCCGTCGGCCATTCCCTTCGGGGCCAACCTGCCGCGCGTGCCCAGGGCGATGACTCCGGCGGACATACGGCGCGTCCAGGCGGACTTCGTCGCGGCCGCGCGCCGCGCCCTGGGTGCCGGGTTCGAGTGGCTGGAGCTGCACTTCGCCCACGGCTACCTGGGACAAAGCTTCCTGTCCGTGCACGCCAACAAGCGCACCGACGAGTACGGCGGCGACCTGGCCGGGCGCGGCCGGTTCCTGCGCGAGACCGTGGCCGCCGTGCGCGAGGTCTGGCCCGAGCGGCTGCCCCTGACCGCGCGCCTGGGGGTCATCGAATTCGACGGCCGCGACGAGGCGACCCTGGCGGACGCGGTCAGCCTGACCCGCGACTTCCGCTCCCTGGGGCTGGACCTGCTCGACGTCAGCCTGGGCTTTTCCACCCCGGACGCGAACATACCCTGGGGCCCGGCCCTGCTGGCGCCCTATGCCCAACGCATCCGCAACGAGGCGGGCATCCCGGTGTCCTCGGCCTGGAACATCGACACCCCGGAGCTGGTCCGCGACGTCCTGGCCCGCGAGCAGATGGACCTGGTCATGCTCGGCCACCGGCACCTGGTCAACCCCCACTATCCCTACGAGCTGGCCAGGGCCCTGGGCGTCGAAAACCCGGCCCGGACGACCCTCCCCCCGTCCTATGCCCACTGGCTGGACCGTTACCGGGCCAGCGACGAGCGGTAGACGGTTCGCACGCGACCACGCGGGACAACGCCCCGGAAGCCTCGGCCTCCGGGGCGTTTTTGCGTCGCGGCCGCCGGGGCGGGGATAGCATGTTACCGTTGCGTTAAAATAATAGCTGAAGACATTTTGTCCGGGTACTGTCGGGACAAATGGCTTCGGTGAGGGGAACTGGCCTGGAAGGGATCAGTGTACATGAAGTTTTAACGGCAGGAGAGGAAATGCAGTTCAAATCCATCAAGACAAAGATCGTCGTCATGGCGGGAGGATGTCTCCTGACGACCGTGGTGGTGCTGGTCGGCATCCAGATGTTTTCCCAGTCGCGGTCGGACCGGTTCGTGGGGGAAAAGGTCAACGAACTGATCGAGAAGGAAACGAGTCAGAGCCTGATGGCCGTGGCCCAGCGCGAGGCGGGGACCATCAGCCGGAAACTGAACATCAACCTGGATACCGCGAGGACCATCGCCGACGCCTTCAATGCGGTCAGGAAGGCCTCGGGCGCGGGGGCTTCGTTCAACCTGCGGACCGCGTTCAACGACATCCTGCTCAGGGTGCTTGAGAACAACACGGAATTTCTGGGGGCCTACAGCGCCTGGGAGCCCGAGGCCCTGGACGGGCAGGACGCCCTCCACGCCGGGGACAAGGAGTCGGGCCACGACGCCACCGGGCGGTTCGTGCCCTATTGGAACCGCGACGAGAGCGGCCGCATCGCGCGCCAGGCCCTGGTCGGGTACGAGGACGCCTCCAAGCATCCCAACGGGGTGACCAAGGGCGGCTGGTACCTGTTCCCCCGCGAGCGGGGCAGGGAAAACATTCTCGATCCCTTCCCGTACATCGTTCAGGGCCGCCAGGAGTGGCTGACGACCATGTCCGCTCCCATCGTGGCCGACGGGAAGTTCCTGGGCGTGGCCGGCACCGACCTGCGGCTCAAGTTCATCCAGCAGCTGAGCGAGGAGGTGGCCAAGTCCCTGTACGGCGGCGAGGCCCGCGTGCAGGTCGTCAGCTATCTCGGCATCGTGGTCGCGGACAGCCGTAATCCGGACTCGGTGGGCAGGCCGTTCAAGGACGTCTACCAGGGCGACTGGAAAAAGATCGTGGACAGCATTCAGGGCAGCAAGTCCTATGCCGACATGACGCCGGGCAGGAAGACCGTCGACGTCAGCGCCCCCATCGAATTGGGCCGCACCGGGACCCCCTGGGGCATCCTGATCGAGGTGGACCGCAACGTGGTCTTTGCCGAGGCCCGGCACCTGGCCGAGGTCATGGCCGAAAATTCGCAAAACAACGTGGTCATCGGCGTGAGCGCGGGCGCGGTCATCGTGCTCCTGGCCTGCCTGGTCCTCTGGTTCCTGGCCAACAGCCTGGTTGCGCCGGTGCGCAAGGCCGTGGCCTTCGCCGAGAAGATCGCGGGCGGCGACTTCGTGGACAACCGCATCGACGTCAAGCAGAAGGATGAAATCGGCGTCCTGTCGAGGACCCTGAAGGACATGGCCGACAAGCTCAAGGGCGTGGTCGTGGACGTCAAGTCCGCCTCCGAGAGCGTGGCGTCCGGGAGCACGGAACTGTCGGCGTCATCGCAGTCCGTGTCCGAGGGCGCGACCACGCAGGCCGCCTCCATCGAGGAGATAACCTCGTCCATGGAGGAGATGACCTCGAATATCGCCCAGAACGCCCAGAACGCCCAGGAGACCGACACCCTGGCCACCAAGGCGGCCGACGACGCGCGGGTCAGCGGCGAGGCCGTGGAACAGACCGTGGCGTCCATGCGCAGCATCGCCGAGAAGATCTCCATCGTCGAGGAAATAGCCCGCCAGACCAACCTGTTGGCGCTCAATGCGGCCATCGAGGCCGCCAGGGCGGGCGAACACGGCAAGGGCTTCGCGGTGGTGGCGGCCGAGGTCCGCAAGCTGGCCGAGCGGAGCGGCGCTGCCGCCGCCGAGATCAGCGAGCTGTCCGGCAGCAGCGTGGAGGTCGCCGAGAAGGCGGGCGAGATGCTCAAGCGCCTGGTCCCCGACATCGAGAAGACCGCGACCCTGGTCCAGGAGATCACCGCGGCCAGCAACGAGCAGAACGCGGGCGCGGGCCAGATCAACCATGCCATCGCCCAGCTCGACACGGTCATCCAGCAGAACGCCTCGGCGGCCGAGCAGATGGCCTCCACCAGCGCGGAGCTGGCCGGCCAGGGCAAGCACCTTCAGGAGGTCATGGCCTTCTTCCACGTGGAGGAACGCGGCATGCCGCGCACCGCCACCAAGGTGGTCAGGAACAGGCCCGCGGCCATCCCCCAGTCCAAGTCCGCCCCGGCCCGCCCCCAGGGCCTGGCCCTGGACATGGACCCGGAAGGCCGGGACGACTTCGAGCGCTTCTAGCCAAAGGGGCCGGTCCGACCAATCAGACCGATTCAACCAATCATCCGGGGGCGGGGCCGCAAGGTTCCGCCCCCTTGCCTTTCCGTCCTTCGGGGCATCCCTCCCCGGCGTGCGGACCGATGCGGCGCATGCCCACGGCCGGATCGCCACCAAACCGACGATGGGGGCAGGGCACGGGTCGCGGGCGCACGCGACGGTCCGGAACCGGTGCCGGCAGCAAGGCGCAAAAAAAACCTCAGGGCCGCCGCGTATCATCATACGCAAGGGTCTGAGGTCTTTGCGGCAACGCGGCTGACGGCGCCGCATCGCAATATTGAGTGGCGCGCCAGGTAGGATTCGAACCCACGGCCGTCGGCTTAGAAGGCCGATGCTCTATCCACCTGAGCTACTGGCGCGCGTGGAAGACTCCTTAATAAAGGCTGGGCGTAGAGGTCAAGGATATTCGGCCGGGCGGCATGCGCAGGGGAGGGCTCATTCTCCGGGGATGCGTCATTCGCCGATGATCTTGACCAGGACCCGCTTGCGGCGGCGGCCGTCGAACTCGCCGTAGAAGATGCGCTCCCACGTGCCGAAGTCCAGACGCCCCTCGGTCACCGCCACCACCACCTCGCGGCCCATGACCTGGCGCTTCATGTGCGCGTCCGCGTTGTCCTCGAACCCGTTGTGCCGGTATTGCGAGACCGGCTCGTGCGGGGCCAGCCGCTCCAGCCAGACCTCGTAGTCGTGGTGCAGGCCCGACTCGTCGTCGTTGATGAACACCGAGGCCGTGATGTGCATGGCGTTGACCAGGCACAGTCCCTCGCGGATGCCCGACTCGCGCAGGCACACCTCCACGTCTTCGGTGATGTTCACGAAGGCGCGCCGCGTCGGAATTTCGTAAAAGAGTTCCTTGCGATACGATTTCATGCCCCCTTCCTATCACGATCCGGGTTTCGGGACCACGGCAAATTGCGGCCTGGGTCCGGCGCGCTTGCCGTGGTCCGTGCGGCGCAAACCCAGGCCCGGCGCGGGTCGTGTCACGATTCGTCGAATGCAGAAAATAATGCTTGCATTCGCGAAATGATTGTATACAAGCTCCATCCATTGGCCTGTCGCGGCACGGATTGACCTGTCCGGGCGGCGGCGGGAGCGCGGAACGCCCCTGGGGTATGCACCCCCCCGGACGCGGCTTCCGCCGGGTTCGCGCCATGTCGGCGCGCGCCAACCGTACCAAGGGGGTTTTATGTGTTTAGTTGAAGGCAGGGCAAACGGCCCGGCCCGTACGGCTAGGAGGTGTTTCGGTCACTAACCATTTACTCACGAGGTGTCATGAATGAACACTGTCGGTGTGCATTGCATTCTTGAACTCAAAGGCTGTCCTTCCCATCTGCTCGACGACGAGCAATTCATTCTCGAGACCATGGTCTCCGCATCCCAGCGGGCCATGTCCACCCTGCTCGACATAACAAGTCACAAGTTCGAGCCGCAGGGCGTAACGGCCCTGGCCCTGCTCGCGGAATCCCACATTTCCATCCACACCTGGCCCGAATCGGGCTATGCGGCCGTGGATATCTTCACCTGCGGCCAGACCGCCCGGCCCCGTATCGCCTGCGACTACTTCGTGCGCGAATTCCAGGCCTCGGACCACACACTGACCGTGCTGCCGCGAGGCAACGGCTGCGGCTGTCACCATCCCCTGACCCCGAAAGAGGAGGCGACCCTGTGGCAGGCTCGAAGCTGAGTAGCGATTACTGGATCACCGAATACATGACCGAGGACGACGTCCACCTCCACGGGGTGGAGCAGATCCTCGACTTCAAGCGCACAGAATACCAGGAGATGTCCATCGTCCGTTCCCGGACCTTCGGCACCGGCCTGGTCCTCGACGGCAAGTGGCAGGTCTCCGAACGCGACGAGTTCCTCTACCACGAGCCGCTCGTCCACACCGCCCTGTACCAGCACGGCGCGCCCCGGCGCGTCCTGGTCCTGGGCGGTGCGGACGGCGGGGCCGTGCGCGAGGTCCTCAAGTGGCGGTCCGTGGAAAAGGCCGTCCAGGTGGAGATCGACCGCGTCGTGTACGACGCCTGCCAGGAACACCTGGCCGCCATCCACCAGGGCTGCTTCCAGAACCCCCGCGCCGAAATCCGCTTCGGCGACGCCTTCGAGGTGCTCGAAAAAGAGGGCGGCTCCTGGGACGTGATCATCTGCGACCTGTCCGATCCCCTCGAGGACAGCCCGGCCATGAACCTCTTCACCCGCGAGTTCTTCACCACCTGCCGCGAGGCCCTGGCCCCCGGCGGCGTGTTCGTCATCCAGGCCGGACCGGTCACGCCGCCCTTTGACGACGGCCACGCCCGCATCGTGCGCACCCTGGGCACCGTGTTCGAACACGTCACCCACTTCTTCTCCTGCACCCCCACCTACGTGGTCCCGCTCGGCTTCGCCCTGGGTTCCCTCAAACCCCTCGACACCGACCCGGAACCCGCCAAGGTGGACGCCCTCCTGGCCGAAAACGTGGACGGCCCGCTCAAGTTCTTCGACGGCATCGCCCTGCGCGGACTCATGAGCCCGCCCAAATACCTGCGCGACAAGGTCGCCCAGGGCGACTCTCTGTCCACCCTCCACGACCCCGCCCGCTACACCGGCACCGGCGTCAAGTCGTAGACCCGAAGGCAACATGCAAAAAGTCGGGCCTGCCCGGTGCGCACGCACCGGCCAGGCCCGACTTTTTTGATGCCTCCGGCGGCCGGGGGAAGGGGGAGAGGGAACCCTTTGAAAAGGGTTTCCCTCTCCCCCTTCCCCCGGACCCCCATCCCCCTCACCTTCCTAAACTTTTTATCGCCGCTTCGCGGGGTGGGGCGCAATGGAATGAACTTCAGTCCACCATGAGGCCGTTAATTTGGTTATTTCCCTTGGAGCGATTCGGCTAGCGCAGCCACCCGACAGCGGCTTTCCGCGCTAGAACTAGGCTTTGATTCGCCCCGTCCTGGGGCTCACCCCTTCGGGGCGTTGCGGAAAGACCGCAACGTCCAAATCCGCTGTCCTGCGGATTTGTCGAGAGTGGGGCAGCTGTGCATTTTCCCGGCCGCGACAACCGCAGCGTAGCCGTCTACGTGAGGATTGGCGCGGCCGGAAAAATGTGCAGATGGCCCGCTCTCGGAAGCAGCTACCGTTTCTCCCACTCCCTGACATCGCCCTGGACGAGGACGAAGAGAGGGTGCGGGGCCGGTTTCAGGAGACGGGAGTCCTCAAAACGTTCCGGGGCGCGTTCCTTGAGCTTGTTGAGCAGGTGGCGCCACTCGTAGTCGAGCTGGCCGGTGGTCTCGCGGATGGGCGCGGCCTGGGCACGTTCGTCGATCTTGGTGGCGTCGAAATGGTAGCCCCGGTTGCGGGATTCGGCAAGGATGACGGCCAGGTAGGCGTCGATGGCCGCGAGCGGATCGGGGTGGTTGCGGAAGCGGACGAGCTGGGGGTGGCGGGTGTAGCCCCTGGTTTCGCCGCGCAGGACCTTGCGGGCGAGCAGGCCTTCGCGCCAGACGGCCGTGAGCCCCTTGGTGTCCAGGAACCGGGGGTGGACGGTCCACAGCCGCATGGCGGCCTACCTCGTCTCGGCCAGGTAGCCCAGTTCGCGGGAAAAGTCGTTGGTGTCGGCGGGCTGGCCGTGGAGCAGGTGGCCCAGCCGCATCATGTCGCCCGCCGGGAAATCCTTCTGCCAGCGGGCGTAGTAGCCGGTGAAGCCGTACATCCAGAGCATCTCCGAGGCCTGGGTGAAGACCTGTCGGGCGAGCTTTTCCCAGGTGGTCTCGGTCTCGATCTTCCAGACCGGGTACTCCTCGCCGTCCACCTCGCGCTTGCCCTTGAAGTCCACGCTGATGCCGAGCACGCCGTCCGGCCTGGGGGTGACCACCCAGTAGTACAGCCAGCCCTCGCCGCCCCACTCGAACTCGGTGTGCCGGTAGTCCACCTCCATGTCCGTGGGGGCGTCCAGCCCGCGCACGTCGCACAGGCAGCGAAACAGGTCCTTTATGGGCTCGGAAAAATTGGAATTGACGCTCAGGTCGTAGTGCGAATCGCCCGACACCAGACGGGCCTCCAGCCATCCGGCCCGGGCCTCCGTCAGGTAGAGTTCAAAGCGCGTGTCGTCCATTCCAACCTCCGTGTCACAGTCTGACAGCACCCTACACAACTCGGTCCGGATAGGCAAAGGGTGCGTGCCTCCGGAACAGCTCGGAACCGGTGCCGAATCCTTGCCAGAAAAGGGTTTACAGGGTGAGCTATTTCCGCTACGTACATGACTCTTCTTAGTATGGGAGAAGAGTTGATTCATAACTTGTTTGAATTGCTCATTTTCCCCTAACGGAGCGTAAAGATGTCGGGTTCGGCCGCAAGCGCCGACCGAGCGAACGGGGCTCGCCTGCCTCGGAAACGATGACCCGCCAGCACGGAACCCTCATCTTGAAAATATACGTTAAAACTATTTTGTCCGAGGTCCGTTGTGGAGGTAACCCATGGAAAAAACTAAAGAATCTGTTGAAATGCCCGAAATGGAAATGAATTTCGCCGACGCGCTCGACGAGTATCTGAACTCCGATTTCGGCGATCTGGACGAAGGGACCATCGTCTCCGGCGAAGTGGTCAAGGTCGACAAGGACTACGTGCTCGTCGACGTCAACTTCAAGTCCGAAGGCCAGATCCCGGTCTCCGAATTCACCGAGCCGGACGGCACCGTGTCCGTGTCCGTCGGTGAGAAGGTCGATGTGTTCGTCGCCCGCAAGAACGAAGCCGAAGGCACCATCTACTTGTCCCGCGACAAGGCCAAGCGGATGCAGCTTTTTGATAAACTGGAAGAGCTTCAGGAAAAGGACGGCGAGGTCATCGGCCGCATCGTCCGCCGCATCAAGGGCGGCTACACCGTCGATCTCGGCGGCGTCGAGGCCTTCCTGCCCGGTTCCCACGTGGACCTGCGCCCCGTTCCCGACATGGACGCCCTGGTCAACCAGGAGTTCGACTTCAAGATCCTGAAGATCAACCGCCGCCGCTCCAACGTCATCGTCTCCCGCCGCGTGCTCCTCGAGGAAATGCGTTCCGAACAGCGCGGAAAGCTGCTCGAGACCCTCGAAGAGGGCCAGGTGGTTCAGGGCAAGGTCAAGAACATCACCGAGTACGGCGTGTTCATCGACCTCGGCGGTCTCGACGGCCTGCTGCACATCACCGACATGTCCTGGAAGCGCATCAAGCATCCCAAGGAGATGGTCTCCCTGGGCGACGATCTCGAACTGAAGATCCTGAACTTCGACCGCGAAGGCCAGAAGGTCTCCCTGGGCCTCAAGCAGCTCGTGCCCGATCCGTGGGAGAACATCGCCGAGAAGTATCCCGAGGGTTCCCGCTTCACCGGCGTCATCACCAACCTGGCCGACTACGGCGCGTTCGTCGAGCTGGAGAACGGCGTGGAAGGTCTGGTCCACATCTCCGAGATGTCCTGGACCCGCAAGCTCCGTCACCCGTCCCAGATGGTCAAGGTCGGCGAAGAGGTCGATGTGGTCGTCCTCGGCGTGGACCCGGACAAGAAGCGCATCTCCCTGGGCATGAAGCAGATCTCCCCCAACCCGTGGGATGTGGTCGCCGAGAAGTACCCCGAGGGCACCGTCCTCGAAGGCGCCATCAAGAATATCACCGAGTTTGGCGTGTTCATCGGCATCGAGGAGGGCATCGACGGCCTGATCCACGTGTCCGACATCTCCTGGACCAAGAAGATCCGCCACCCCTCCGAGGTTTACAAGGTCGGTGACTCCGTCCAGGCCAAGGTCCTCACCGTGGACAAGGAGAACGAGAAGTTCACCCTGGGCGTCAAGCAGCTGACCGAAGACCCGTGGACCCAGGTCCCGGCCAAGTACCCCGTGGGCCAGAAGGTCACCGGCACGGTCACCAACATCACCGACTTCGGCCTCTTCGTCGAGGTCGAGGAAGGCATCGAAGGCCTGGTCCACGTCTCCGAGATCAGCCGCAAGAAGATCAAGTCCCCCTCCGAGATGTTCAAGGAAGGCGACACCATCGAAGCCAAGGTCATCCACGTGTCCGCCGACGAGCGCCGCCTGGGCCTGTCCATCAAGCAGACCAAGGAAGAGCCCGCCCGCACCTCCGGAGGCGGCAAGTCCAAGTCCTTCGGCGGCGACAGCGTGTCCGCCGGCTCCACCCTGGGCGACCTGCTCCGCGAGAAGCTTGAGGAAGCCGCGGGCGACGCCCTGGCCGCTGCCGAAGAGGAAGAGGCCGCCGAGGCCGAAGCCCAGGTCGAAGAGACCGTTGCCGAAGCTCCGGCCGAAGAGGCCGCTGCCGAGGAAGAAGAGTCCAAGTAAGGAAAAAACGTCATGCGCATGGCAGGAACCAAAGACCGTTTCTCCCAGCGCCACCCCTTCCTGTTCGGGGTGTTGATGATCATACTGGCCATGGCCCTCATCACGGGGGTCATGGCCTTTTTCCGCGCCCTGGGCTGGACCCCCGGCTCCCTCGCCCTGTCCGGCGACAAGATCGGCATCGTCCACGTCGAGGGCATGATCCTCGACTCCTCCCGCGTGGTCCGCTTCATCCGTAGCCTCGAAGAGGACGACTCGGTCAAGGGCGTGCTTCTGCGCGTGGACTCCCCCGGCGGCTCCATCGCCCCGTCCCAGGAAATTTACGCCGCCGTCAAGCGGCTCAACCAGGTCAAACCCGTCATCGCCTCCTACGGCACCGTGGCCGCGTCCGGCGGCTACTACGCCTCCTGCCCGGCCCGGCTCATCTTCGCCAACTCCGGCTCCATCACCGCCTCCATCGGCGTCATGGCCGAGTTCGTCACCGTGGCCGACGCAATGGAGAAATTCGGCATCCGGCCCGAAGTCCTGACCACCGGCAAATTCAAGGCCGCGGGCACCCCCCTGCGCAACCTCACCGACGCCCAGCGCGAACAGATGCTCGGACTCATGCAGGACCTCCACGACCAGTTCGTGGACGACGTGGCCGAGGCGCGCGGCATGGAACGCGCCCGCATCGCCGCCATCGCCGACGGACGCGCCGTCACCGGCCGACAGGCCCTGGCCCTCGGGCTCATCGATCGCCTCGGCACCCAAGCCGACGCCGTCGAGGAACTCAAAAAGGAAACCGGCATCGAGGGCCGCGCCGCCGTCATCGAAGGACCCGTAGAGGAACGGACCTTTGTCCAGGAACTCATGGGCGCCCTCAAGATCGACCTCTCCTCCAGCCTCAAACAGGGCTGGTCCTTCTACTACAAATAGAGCCGGGGAATGCCTCCGGCGGCCGGGGCTCCGCCCCGGACCCCGCCAGGGCGCTGCCCTGGACCCGCTGGGGCGCTGCCCCCGACCCCGCCAAAGAACCCTTTAAAAAGGGTTCTCTGGACGCTCCCAAACTTTTTGTGTGCCTTCGGCGGGGGCGTGCGGACGCGGGGAGACGTGCGGGTTGAGCGAGGTGGGAAGGGCCGGTGCTGCTTCGCGGGGGGATTGGCCGGACGGCCACGGGCCCCGCAGGGCCGTCCGGCGCGAACCCTTCGGGACGGTTGCCCAACGCCGCCGACGAGGTCGGCGGAACCCGTTAAATTTGTTTCGCGGCGTTGGTAAAAGCCGGGAAAAGTCGTGGTTCTTGGGGCGCTATCCCCTTCATTAAAAGAACAACCCCCGCGATTTCGGGCAGAAAAAACGGCGTGCTTCTTTCGGTGAAGAAGCACGCCGTTCCATCCGTTTTTTCTGCCCGGAATCGCACACCGCCACCGCACGGCCCCCGAGCGCAAGCGAGGCGATGGGGGTGCAGGGGGCCTTGCTCCCTGCCGGGTCCAGGGCAGCGCCCTGGTCTCCCCGAAGGGGCCGCCGGAGGCATTCCCCCGACGCATTCCCCGACGCATGTCTTCGTCAGAATCCGTAGCGCAGGTATTCCTTGTCCAGCCGGTTGATGAGTTGGATGTAGCGGTAGGTGCCCTTGATCTGGGCGTCCTCCACTGTCTGGTAGCCCTTGGCGCGGCATTCGGGGCAGGCGTTGACCGGGATTTCCACACCCAGGCAGAGCGGGCCGGAGTCGGCGCGGGTCTCGACCTTGTAGAGGCCCCGGCACTCCTTGCACAGGGTCACGGATTCCTGCTGGACCTCGTTGATGCCGTCGGTGTCGTAGTAGATCTGCTTGTGGCGGACGTAGCGGTCGCCGGTGATGACGCCCTGGCGGCTGTCGCCCTTGGAGACGAACTCGGGCGGGTCGAAGTACAGGGCGGGGAGCTGCTTGCACAGTTCCTCGATGTAGGCGGTGGTCCGGGCGTCCTGGCGGATGCGTTCGGCGTTGTAGTTGGGTTCGCGGACAAAGGAGTAGTCCACCCCGGCCATGGCCAGGCAGATGCCGAGGTTGACGTAGGGCAGGGCTCCCTGGATGGAGTAGCCGCCCTCGAGCACGGCGATGTCCGGCTTGAGCATGTCGTTCATGGCCGCGTAGCCGCCCGCTGAGAAGTTCATGTTGGTGATGGGGTCGGAGAAGTGGTTGTCCTGTCCGGCGGAGTTGATGACCAGGTCCGGCTTGAAGTCTTCCAGGATGGGCAGGACCACGCGCTCGACGGCCATGAGGAATCCCTCGTCCGAGGTGTTGGGCGGCAGGGGGATGTTCAGGGTCCGGCCCATGGCGTTGGGCCCGCCCAGGTCGCGCGGGAAGCCGGTGCCGGGGTACAGGGTCCGGCCGTCCTGGTGCAGGGAGATGAACAGGGTGTCCGGGTCGTGCCAGTAGATGTCCTGGGTGCCGTCGCCGTGGTGGCAGTCGGTGTCCACGATGGCGATGCGCTTGTGCCCGTACTTCTCCCGGATGTGCTCGATCATGATGGCTTCGATATTGATGGTGCAGAAGCCGCGCGAGCCGTGGACCACCTTCATGGCGTGGTGTCCGGGGGGGCGGACCATGGCGAAGGCCCGGTCGGTCTTGCCCTCCATGACCAGGTCGCCCGCCTTCATGGCCCCGCCCGCGGAGATGAGGTGCGAGCGGGTGGCCACCGAGGGCACGTCCGGGAAGCAGAAGTGGACGCGCTCCACGTCCTCCACGGCGGCCACGTCGGGCTTGTATTCGGTGATGCCCTCGATGTCGAAGAGGCCCTCCTCGCGCAGCTGGTCCTGGGTGTAGAGAAGCCGTTCCTGGCGCTCGGGGTGGGTGGGCGAGATGGCCCAGTCAAAGGCCGGGAAGAAGATGATGCCGAGGCTGTTCTTGGACTTGAGCATGGTTTAGCGGCCCTCCCCGAAGGTCTTGATTACGCCGGGACGGACCTGGCACTTGACGCGGATGTTCCGGCCCACCTGGTCGTACCCCTCGACCATGTTGAAGCTCGAGGCGTGGGTGATCTGGGCGTCCTCGCCCTTGAGGAACACGCCCATGGAGTCGAGCTGCATGGTCAGCTGGTTGGCGGCGTCGCGCTTGGCGTCCTCCAGGTCGTAGCTGGAGGGCACGTTCTCGCGGTAGGACAGGGAGGGGATGAACAGGACGTGGCGCTGGGTGTCGGCGAAGAGTTCGAGTTCCCAGGTGGTCCGGGTCAGGGCCGCGCCGATGGCGTTGGCCACGTCGAAGTTGTCGGGCACCTCGGTGGACAGCTGGAAGCGGTCGCGCAGCTCGTCCTTCATGGCCTCGGCCGGGCCGCCCATGAGGTAGATCTTCTTGGGCACGATCTTCTTGCCTTCCAGGAGTTCGTGGATGGTGTAGACCGGCTTGGAGTTGATCTCGTCCACCAGGGCGCGGGTGGCGTCCTGGATGGCCTTCGCCGCGTAGGTCACGGCCCCCTCGGCCAGCTTGTCGGCGGTCAGGGTGCGGGCCGAGGCATAGGCCTCCATGGCCTTGCGCGAGGCCTCGACGTCGCCCACCTTGCAGGCCCCGGTGCAGTTCAGGGCGTCGGTCAGGGTGATGCGGTCGCCGCCCAGGCACACGGACGGGCCGAGCCGGTTGGGCCCCACGCGGACCTCGGGGCCGACCACGGAGATGGCCGAGTCGCCGCCGATGCCGATGGAGTGGACCTTGAGCGCCGAGACCAGGGTGGGGTGGGAGCCGATGTCGATGCCCTCGCGCTCGATGAGCGGCGCGCCGTCGGCGAAGACCGCGATGTCGGTGGTGGTCCCGCCGATGTCGAGGATGATCGAGTCGTGGAAGATGTCGGTCAGGGCGATGATGCCCATGACCGAGGCGGCCGGGCCGGAAAAGATGGACTGCACGGGCAGGGTCCGGGACTGGGGCAGGGGCATGGTCCCGCCGTCGGCCTTGAGCACGTTGACCTTGACGTGGCCGAGGCCCATCTCGTCCAGGGCCTTTTCCACGGCCGTGGCGAAGGCGTTGTACAGCCGCCAGACCGCGCAGTTGAAGTAGGCGGTGGCCACCCGGCGCGGGAAGTTGAGCGCCCCGCCGAGCTGGTGGCCCAGGGTGACGAAGTCGGCGTGTTCGCAGACGTCCACGGACTTGCAGTTGCAGACCGTGCGCCGGATGAGGTTCTCGTGGCGCGGGTTGCGGGTGGAGAACTTGGAGACCGCGGCGAAGACGCGCACGCCGTTCTCGCGGCAGGCGTCCACGGCCTCGGCAAGCTGGCGGGAGCTGAGGGCGCGGACCTCGTTGCCCCGGTGGTCTATGGACCCGTCGATGACGTGGAAGTCCTTGCAGGGCATGAAGTTGTGCGGGTCGATGCCCGGCCCGGACGAGACGATGACGCCCACGTCCTCGGTCTTGTTCTGGACGATGGCGTTGGTGGACAGGGTGGTGGACAGGTTGAGCTGGGTGACGGCGTTGCGGTCGATCCGCTCGAGGATGGTGGCCAGGGCCTCGGTCACGGACGAGAGCAGGTCGTCGTGTCGGGTGGGCACCTTGCAGGAGGCGGCCACCGTGGGCCTGTCCCCGATGTCGATGGCGACCGCGTCGGTGTGGGTGCCGCCCACGTCGATTCCTAGTAGCATTTCCACTCCATGGTTTAGTCTGGCTTCATTCCGGGGTTACCCCCCTTGGGCGCGCCGCGCAAGTGTCCATTCGGTCAATGGTCGAATCGGCTCGGGGAATGGTCGCCGAAGGATTCCGGGAACGGGCGGGGAGGGTTTGCCTTTCCCTGCCATCTTCGTGTAGCGTGCGGGCGTCACAAGGAAAATCCCCGCGTGCCGGATGCGGCCGCCGGGGGAAGGAGCGGTTTCATGAGCAAGATTTTCATCACGGGCGCGGCCGGAAACGTGGGCTCGGCCCTGATCGATACACTTCCCGACAAGGCGGCCGTGGTGGCCGGCGTGCACGGCCCGGACAAGGCCGAACGCCTGGCGGCCTCGGGCGTGGAGGCGCGGGTCTACGACTTCGCGGACAAGGCGTCCATGGTCGCGGCCATGGCCGGGTGCGACCGGCTGTTCCTGTCCGTGCCCATGGACGAGAAGATGGCCCGGTTCGGGCGGCTGGCCGTGGATGCGGCCAAGGAGGCGGGCATCGGCTACATCGTCCGCCTGAGCGGGTACGGCGCGTCGTCGGACGCCCACTGGCGACTGGGCCGCGAGCAGGGCATGATCGACCAGTTCGTGGAGGATTCCAAGATCCCGTTCACCGTGCTGCGGGCCAACTCCTTCATGCAGAATTTCAGCACCGTGCTCGCCCCCATGGTCCGGTCCGGGGCCCTGATCCTGCCCGAGGAGGCGTACAAGGTCAGCTACATCGACGTGCGCGACATCGCGGCCTGCGCTGCCCGGCTGTTCAACGACAACGAGGGGTACACCAACGCCTTTTACGCCCTGACCGGCCCGCGCGGGCTGACCCTCGGGGACGTGGCCGCCATCATCGCCGAGGGTGCCGGGATCGCGCTGGAGTACGCCCCGGTGGACGAGGACGCGTACATCGCGGCCCTGGACGCGGCGGGCGTGTCCGAGTGGAACCGCAACATGCTGGTGTCCCTGAGCCGGGTCATCAAGCTCGGCATGATGGGCAACGTGACCCAGGCCGTGGAGTACCTGACCGGCACCCCGGCGCGGACCTTCGAGGGCTTCGTGCTTGAACACGCGGACGCCTGGAGGTAGCCCGTGCCCAAGGGCCGCGAGGAACTTTTGCGGGTCATCCGGACCATCTCGGCGGGCGGTCCCGCCGACGGCATTCATGCCCTGACCGGTCCGGAGTACGACCCCGAAATCCAGGAGCTGGCCGAGGCCGTGGCCGTCATGCTGGCCAAGATCGAGGCCAGGGAGGACCGGCTGGAGCAGCTCCTGGCCAAGATCCGGCGCGACACCGTGAACACCATCACGGCCGTGGCCCATGCGCTGGGCGCGCGCGACGCCTACACCGAGGGCCACGGCGAGCGGGTCGGCGTCTACGCCCGGCGGCTGGCCCAGCGGCTCGGCCTGCCCGCGGACGAGGTGGAGCGCATCCGCGTCGCCGGGACCCTGCACGACATCGGCAAGATCGGCTTTTCCGACCGCATCTTTTCCAGCGAGGACACGCCCCTGACCCGGGAGATGGTCGACGAGATCCACCGCCACCCGGAGTGGGGCCGCGACATCCTCAAGAACCTCGACTTCCTGGGCCCGGCCCTGGAATACGTCTACGCCCACCACGAACTCATGGACGGCTCGGGCTACCCGCGCGGGCTTGCGGGCGAGGCCATTCCCCTGGGCGCGCGCATCCTCTGCGTGGCCGACTATTTCGACGCCATGACCACGGACCGCCCCTACCAGCGGGGCCGGTCCGCCGAGGCGGCCTTCGAGACCCTGCGCCGGTTGGCCGGGACCGCCCTGGACCCGGACCTGGTGGAGACCTTCATCCTCGAGGTGGAGGAGGGCGGCCCGGCGGGCGCGGCATGACCGAGACCCTGGAAGAGAAGGTCGCCCGCGTCCTGCGGGACCGCATCAGGCTGGTCCCCCCGGACCCGGCCTGGCCGCGCCTGTTCGAGGAGGAGAAGGCACGGTTGCTCGCCTGCCTGCCCGAGGGGCTGGTCGTGCGCGTGGAGCACTTCGGCAGCACCGCCATCCCCGGCATCTGGGCCAAGCCCGTGGTGGACGTGCTCGTGGAGGTCGCGGACCTGGACCGGGCCCGGCGCGAAGCCATGCCCATCCTGGAGGGGCAGGGCTGCGACGCGTTCTGGCGGCCCCAGCCCGAGGGGGCGACCCCGCCGCACTATCCCTGGTTCATCCGGCGCGGGCCGATCGGCGAGCGCACCCACCACATCCACATGACCGTGGCCGACTCGACCCTGTGGGAGGGGCTGCTCTTCCGCGACCACCTCCGTGCCCATCCGGACGCGGCGGCGGACTACGAGCGGCTCAAGCGGGACCTGCTGGCCCGTTATCCCGACGACCGCGAGGCCTACACCGGGGGCAAGACCGAATTCGTGCAGCGGATCGTGGCCCTGGCCCGGGCGGCGGGCAACTGACGGCAAGATCGTGCAAGACCGGTCGCGCCCGGTATCCTATCCTCCTGAAAAACCAAGGAGGCATCATGCAACTCTTTTCCCTGTTCGATACCGGGGCCGTGATCGCGGACGGCGCGGCCAAATCCGCGGCCGACCTGCCGTGGCACCAACACCCGGCCTTTGCCGGGGTGGCCCTCAAGCACCTGCTCACCGGGGCCGAGACCGGCGGCGCCTTCAGCGTCCACCTGGTCCGGCTTGAACCCGGTTCGGAAATCGGCGACCATGTCCACGAGACCAGCTGGGAGCTGCACGAGGTGGCCTCGGGCAGCGGGGAGTGCCTGCTCGAAGGGCGCGCCATCCCCTATGTGCCGGGGAGGATCGCGGTCATGCCGCTGAAGGCCGCGCACCGTGTCCGGGCCGGAGAGGACGGGCTCTGCCTACTGGCCAAATTCGTACCCGCCCTGCTCTGACAGAGGACGTTCATGGCCGACCGCAGCACCGAATACCGCGAGATACCGGGCCTGAAAGGGGTCGGCGTGGTCCGCCACGCGGGCCCGCCGCCGACCACCGCGCGCCACGCCCACCGGTCCGTGTGCGTGGGCGCGGTCCTGTCCGGGGTGCGGGCCATCGAGACGCCTGACGGCCGCCGCGAGGCCTCGGCCGGGCAGGTCCTGGTCATCCCCTCCGGGCTGGCCCACGCCTGCCCGGACGCCGGGGAGAGCGACTCCGTCACGGTCAGCCTGGCCCCGGCCTGTTTCGAAACCGCCGGGCTGGCCCCCTGCCTGGCCCCGGACGCCCCCTGCGTCATCGACGACCCCGCCCGGTTCGGGGACGTGCTCCGGCTGGCCGATCTGGCCCGGGGCGCGGCTTCGCACCTGGAGCGGCAGGCGGCCCTGCTCGCGGTCATGGAGCCCCTGTGCCGTGAAGGCGACCGGTCCGACGTCGACCCGGCTGAACCGGAGCGCATCGCCCTGGTCCGCCGCCACCTGGACGCGGCCTGCGCCGAGGACGTGCGGCTCGAGGACCTGGCCGGGCTCGCCGGGTGCAGCCCCTGCCGGTTGAACCGGCTCTTTGCCCGGACCGTTGGCATGCCTCCCCACGAGTACCAGGTCCTGAGGCGGGTCGGCCTGGCCAAGGCGTGCATCCGCGGGGGGATGGGGCTGGCCGAGAGCGCGGCCGAGGCGGGGTTCTCGGACCAGAGCCACATGACCCGCTGTTTCCGCAAGGTCATGGGCATGACGCCCGGGGTTTTCGCCGCCGGGGTGTCCGCCGCGAAAAAAGGCTGAAAATCCGCTCCTCCCCTTTGTCCAGCCGGGACGGGGAGTTGCCCGCATCCCGGCCCGGAGGGCGGGGGATCGTTGCACGATTATCGTTGACTTTTCGGGCCAGAACCTTACGTTTCCCCTCGGAGAGACCCGACCCGATGAAGCTTGCCCTGATCCTCGCCTGCCTTTTCGTGGCCCTCATGCCCGACCAGGCCCTTGCCTGGGGTCCCGGCGTGCACCTGGCCCTCGGCAACGCCGTGCTGGCCAACTTGGGCTGCCTGCCGCCGCTCCTGGGCGCGCTCCTCGCGCACCACCGCGACGCCTTTCTCTACGGCGCCCTGTCCGCCGACATCTTCATCGGCAAGGGCACCCGGATCAAGCCCGGCCACAGCCACAACTGGGTGACCGGCTTCAAGCTCCTCCGCTCCGCCCCGACCCCGCGCGTCACGGCCTACGCCTACGGCTACCTGACCCACCTGGCCGCCGACGTGGTCGCCCACAACTATTTCGTGCCCAACGCCCTGGCCGCCATCAAGTCCGGCTCCAACCTGTCCCACGTCTACGTGGAGGCCCAGGCCGACCGCCGCTTCCGGACCGAGCAGGAGACCGCGCTCAACCTGCTGCGCATGCCCAACCGCGCCCAGGACGACAGCCTGCTCCTGGCCATGGACCGCCGCCGCCTGCCCTTCCTGGTCAAGAAGCAGCTGCTCAAGGGCAGCCTGTCCGTGACCGGCCGCAAGTCCTGGACCGGCTCCCTGCGCCTGGCCGAACGGCTGCTTCACTCCGCACGGGTCAACCGCCAGCTCGACGACATGTTCTCCCTGTCCGAAAACCTGGTCTTCGATTTTCTCAACGGACCGGATCGCTCCCCGGCCGTGGCCTTCGACCCCATCGGCAGCGGCAACCTCCGCCGTGTGCGCGACCTGCGCCTGCAACGCCGGACCGCCGGACCGTTCCTCCCGGACGAATCCCTGCTGTCCATCCCGCGTCCCGCCGTGGACCGGAACAACGCCCTGGCCCGTGTCGGGGGCTGACCCATCGCGGAACCGGCTCCTTCGTTTCCTTTCGGCCGCCCTTTTGCTATACTGGGGGCCACGCGGCCCGATCCCCGGCCGTGACAACGGATGGCTGTTTCCATGCTCAGACGCATCACCTTTCTGATCCCGCCCATCATCGGCCTCATGGTCGCCGTCATGGTTTATGTCGGCTACCGTGCGGATCAGGACAATCACGGCCAGAAGGTCCGCGCCCAGGTGGTCCAGGCCCTCAACGAGGCCAAGGCCGGTCTGGATTCGGCCATCGGCTCGGGCATCCACCTGGCCAGCGCCATGGAGGCCTTCCTCAAGGTCAACCCGGACCCGAGCCAGGCCCAGTTCGCGGTCCTGGCGGACGCCCTGCTGGTGAACATGTCCGCCGTGCGCTCCCTCCAGCTGGCCCGGAACGACGTCATCTCCCACGCCTACCCCTCCTGGAGCGCGGGCAAGGGATTCGGCCGCTCCCTGGCCCAGACCGGCCCCGTGGCCGTGCGCAGCCTGCTCAAGCGGGCCAAGTCCACAGGGCGGCGGCAGATCCTGGCCCTGGACGAACGCGCCCCGGACATGGACGAGATCGTCATCCTGGCCCCGGTCTTCCTGCCCGACAAGGCGCTCCCGGCGAGCTACTGGGGCATGATCAGCGTCCACCTCGACGGTCCGGCCCTGTTCCGCAACGTGGGTATCGGCGTGCCCGGCGACGTGCTTCTGGCCCTGCGCGAGAAGATTTCCGAGGAGGACCGTGAACCCATGCTCGCGGGCGACCCCGTGGTCTTCGACATGGACCCGGTCGTCCGCATCATCCACGTGCCCTCGGGCGAATGGCTCCTGGCCGCGGCGCCGAGCGGCGGCTGGGGCGGCTCGCCCAACCGCAACGCCATCCTCGGCTTCGGCCTCCTGGCCATCGTCGTCCTGCCCATGAGCCTCTGGGCCCTGGGCGTGATCCTCATGGGCCGCCTCAAGGACCGCGAGCGCTATTACCAGCTCGTGCACAGCGCCAAGTCCATCATCATCCGCATCAACATGGCCGGCGACATCGTCTTCTGCAACGAGTACGCCGAGGACTTCTACGGCTACGGGCCCGGCGAACTCCTGGGCAGGCCCCTGGTCGGCACCCTGGTCCCGCGCAAGAGTCTCGAGGGGCGGTCCATGCGCCGCTACCTCGACCGGCTGCTCATGAACCCCTCGGCCCACCCGTTCAACGAGACCATGAACGTGCGCAAGAACGGCGAGATCGTCTGGGTCGCCTGGGCCAACGACTCGGTGCGCTCCAAGGACGGGACCACCGTCGGCCTGCTCTGCGTGGGCACCGACATCACCGACCGCAAGCTCATGGAAGAGGCCCTGCGCCAGCGCGAAAAGCAGTACCGGCTGCTGGCCGAAAACGTGACCGACATCATCTGGGGGCTGGACGCGGACTACCGCTTCACCTACGTCAGCCCCTCGGACGAGGCCGTGCGCGGCTTCAAGCGGCCCGACGTCCTCGGCCGCCCCATCCGGGACTTCCTCACCCCGGCCGCCAAGACCCGCTTTCAGGACTCCCTCCGCGTGCTCGACGACCTGGCCGAGACCCAGGGCCAGCTCGCCTCCATCACCGAAGACCTCGAATTCACCTGCGCGGACGGCTCCTCGGTCTGGCTCGAATCGCACCTGGGCATCCTCTTCTCGGAAGAGGGCGAACGCATCGGTCTCCAGGGGGTCAGCCGCGACATCACGGACCGCAAGCGGGCCGAGGCCCTGCGCGAGGACATGGAACGCATGGCCCGCCACGACCTCAAGACCCCGCTCGGCGCGGTCATCGGCCTGCCCGACGAGATCCGGCGTCACGGCAACCTCGACGCCTCCCAGGAGGCCATGCTGGCCACCATCGAGAGCGCGGGCACGACCATGCTTGAGCTGATCAACCGCTCCCTGGACCTCTACAAGATGGAATGCGGCACCTACGTCCTCGACCGCACCACCGTGGACGTCCTCGACGTCCTCGAACAGATCAAGGCCGAATGCCTGCCGCACA
Source organism: Pseudodesulfovibrio mercurii (assembly GCF_000189295.2). NCBI lineage: Bacteria > Pseudomonadati > Thermodesulfobacteriota > Desulfovibrionia > Desulfovibrionales > Desulfovibrionaceae > Pseudodesulfovibrio > Pseudodesulfovibrio mercurii. Next base: position 2,840,447 of record NC_016803.1, read on the forward strand.
TCATCGAAAAGGGCATCAGCGTGGGCATCGAGGTGCGCGGCGGCGAGGCGGACGGCACCCTGCCCGTGTCCGCCGACGCCGAGCTCTTCCGCTCCATGCTCTGCAACCTCGCCACCAACGCCCTGGAGGCCTCCCCGGAATCCGGCTCCGTGTCCATCGTCCTCGAAAGGACCGACCACCTGACCATCACCATCCGCAATCAGGGCGAAGTGCCCCTGTCCGTGCGCGAGACCTTCTTCGACAAATACTCCACCTCCAGCCCCGCCCGCGGTTCCGGACTCGGCACCTACTCCGCCCGGCTCATCGCCCGCACCCACGGCGGGGACATCGCCGTCGAAACCGGCACTCCCGGCGAGACGAGCGTCATCGTCACCCTGCCGCAGTAGCTGGTATTGGGGGGGGGCGCGGCTTCCGATAGCGGGCCATCCGCACATTTTTTCCGGGGGGCTTTCATCCTCACGTAGACGGCTATCGCTGCTGTCGTCATCTCTAAGACCGAGCAAGCTCGGCCTAAGAGCTGAGGCACGCTGCGGTGAAAGCCCCTCGGAAGAAAATGTACGGCTGACCCACTCTCGAAAGCCTGACGACGTGCGAGCGCGGGGGAGAGAGCCGCTGTCGGGTGCTGCCCACCCGAATCGCTCCAAGGGGGGACAGGTCCGGTTGGCGGGCGGCGGCAGAGGGGTATGTCTCAGGGCGTAAGCGTCTTCCCAAAAACAACTCCGCGATTTCGGGCGGGGGAAACGGCGCACGGCGTTTCGTGAAGCGGCACAGATTCTCACCCGTTTTTCCCGGACGAAATCGCACACCGGCACGGCGGAAGGCATCCCGCACCGGCCGTCCGCCGCCGCACCCCGAGCATAGCGAGGCGATGGGATTCTCAAGGCCCTCGGCCTTGAGCGGGCCCAGGGCGGCGCCCTGGCCGCCGGAGGCATTCCCAACATGAAGGCCCGCCCCGGAGAACCGGAGCGGGCCTTTGCCGTGTGACTGGGCAGGGGGGGTTAGTCGTTCAGCTTGTGCATGAGCCAGGCCATGTTCTCGCCGAGGATGTCCATGGTCAGCATGCCTTCCTCGTCCTTGAGGACATCGCCCTTTTCGCGGCCGAAGCCCATGTTCCAGTAGCGGGAGCCGGGCACGACCATCTGCTGGATGAAGAAGAAGGAGTTGATGGTGTTGAAGGTCTGCATGGCCCCGCCCCGGCGGGCGGCGACGATGGCCGCGCCGACCTTGCGGGCGAACATGGAGCCGTTGACCAGGCCGACCATGCCGGCGCGGTCGATGAGCGCGCTCATTTCGGTGGTGATGGTCGCGAAGTAGGTGGGCGAGGCGAGCAGGATGCCGTCGGCCGCGTCCATGGCCTCGATGCACTCGTTCAGGAAGTCGTTCTTGACGGCGCAGCGGCGGTCCTTGTTTTCCGCGCACTTGTAGCAGGCGATGCAGCCGTGCATCTTCTTGCCCGCCAGTTCGATCATTTCGGTCTCGATGCCTTGGGCCTCGAGTTTGGCGAGGGCGCGTTTGATCATGTCGGCGGTGTTGCCGCCCTTGCGCGCGGAGCCGTTGAATGCGACGACTTTCATGGTTTCTCCTAGTAGGTGTTGTAGTGGATGCGGTCCGCGTTGAAGCGGCTTTCGGATTTGGGTCGCTGGGCGGGCCACCCGATGGGGGCGAAGCCGAGCGGCATGACGTGGTCCGGAATGTTGAACATGGCCCGGTACCCGGTTATGCGGTCTTCCTTGGGATAGATGCCGGTCCAGACCGCGCCCAGGCCCAGGGCGTGCACGGCCAGGAGCAGGTTTTCCATGGCCGCGGCGCAATCCTGGACCCAGTAGCCCGGATATTTCTCCTTGCTCAGGTCGCCGCAGACGATGATGCCCACCTGGGCCTGCAGGACCATCTGGACGTAGGGGTGCAGGTTGACCATGGCGTCGAGCCGGGCCCGCTCGTTGACCACGATGAACTGCCAGGGCTGGCCGTTGCCCGCGCTGGGGGCCATCATGGCCGCTTCCAGGATCTGGCGGACCATCTCCTCGGGCACGGGCCTGTCTTCGAATTTTCGGACGCTGCGCCGGGTGCGCAGGGCTTCCAGGGTATCCATTTCGTCCTCCTGGTTGGGGGTGCGTGGCGTTTGTTTACCTTCTTCATGTTCTCTGCTAATGGAGAGAAAATATCAAGTACGCACTTCAAAGTTCTATAGTAACCAAAAATATACCAGCGGGCCCGCGACGCCGGGAGCGGCGCGGGCGAGGAGCGAGGATCATGGACGAGGCGTGTCCCCTGAAGGTCTGCGGCGACAAGAAATACTATTGCAGCATGGAGCTGACCCTCCAGGTCATCGGCGGCAAGTGGAAGCCGATCATCATCCACCGGCTGGGCACCGAGGGCGTCCTGCGCTTCAGCGAGGTCAGGCGGTCCATTCCGAACATCACCCAGAAGATGCTCACCCAGCAGCTGCGCGAGCTGGAGGCGGACGGCATGGTCCGGCGCGAGGTCTATGCCCAGGTGCCGCCCAAGGTGGAATATTCCCTGACCGAACTCGGGGAGAGCATCATGCCGGTCATCGGCAGCCTGTGCCGCTGGGGCGAGAGCTATGCCCAGTGGCACGCCCGGCGGCTGCCGGACCAGGCCGAGGCGGTCTAGCGGCCGGTACTTTCCCCACTTTTCCTTTCCACCCGGCAGCCCCTTTGCTATGATGGAAAAAGGGGGAAACGGGAATGACGGGCAAATCCAGCAAGAACAGTGCGTCCGGCCCGGTGCGGGCCGTTTTCGATCCGGTGGCGGCCAGCGCGGACATGGGCTTGACCCTTGAGGAGTTCGCGCCGCTGCTGCCCAAGGCGGCCACGGAGATCCGCCTACGCCTGGACGCGGTCCGGCAGGGCGTGGCCGACGACGACCTGCGCGCCGTGACCCTGAACAGCCATACCGCCAAGAGCATCGCCGCCACCCTCGGGGCCGAGGCCACCCGGCAGGCCGCCCTCGACCTCGAACTCTGCGCCCGATCCGGCGACCGGGCGAGTTGCCCCCGGCTCCTCGCCGAACTGGAAGAACACGCCGCCGCATTGCTGGGCGCGTTGGATAAGGCGTAGGCGTTTTTTACATCAGGACCTGAGGGCGCTTCGCGGCGATGGACAGGAGCTCCGGGGCTCGAACCCTTTCCCATTTATGCGCCTTCGGCGCGGAGGCCATGGGAAAGCCCGCCCCGTCCGACAGGACGGGGCGGGCTTTTTGTTTCGTGCTGTGGTGGATCAGCCCCGGCAGTTGTGTTTCATGCTGGTGCCTTCCACGATGAAGACCACGGTCTCGGCCACGTTGGTGGACAGGTCGCCGATGCGCTCCAGGTGGCGCGAGCCGATGATGGCGTGCACGCCCCGCTCCACGATGCGCGACTCGGCCACCATGTCCGAGACCATCTGGCGCAGGATGGAGATGGTCAGGTCGTCGGCCTTGTCGTCCATGCGGCAGATCTGCCCGGCCAGGTTGACGTCGTCGTCCACGTAGGCCTTGAGCGCCTCGGAGAGCATCTTCTTGACCGTGTTGGCCAGGTCTTCCATCTTGGGGTTGTGCGGCATGGGCGGCCGGGTGGACAGGAAGATGGCCCGGTGGGCCAGGTTGACCGCCTCGTCGCCGAGCCGCTCCAGGTTCACCGTGATGCGCTGGGCGCCCACGATGGTTCGCAGGTCCACGGCCATGGGCTGGTCCAGGGCGAGCAGCTCCAGGCTGAAGTTGTCGATCTCGTCTTCCATCTCGTTGATGGATTCGTCGCCCACGATGACCGCTTCGGCCAGGTCGGCGTCGTTCTCAAGGTAGGCCCGGACCGCCTTGTGCACGGCCGACTCGGACAGGGCCGCCATGCGCAGGACCATGACCTTGAGGTCCTCGAGCTTTTTGGAAAAATGTGCGCGTTGTTCCATGATGCGTTGCGTCCTTTGCTGTTCAGCTTAACCGAAACGGCCCGTGATGTAATCTTCCGTCTGCTTGTTGGCTGGGTTGGTGAACATGGTCTTGGTGTCGTCCACCTCGATCAGCTTGCCCATGTAGAAGAAGGCGGTGCGGTCGGACACGCGGGCCGCCTGCTGCATGGAATGGGTGACGATGATGATCGTGAACTCCTTCTTGAGCTCGTGGATCAGGTCCTCGATCTTCTGGGTGGCGATGGGGTCCAGCGCCGAGGCGGGTTCGTCCATGAGCAGGACCTCGGGCTCCACGGCCAGGGCGCGGGCGATGCACAGCCGCTGCTGCTGGCCGCCGGACAGGCCCAGCGCCGAGGTGTGCAGCCGGTCCTTGACCTCGTCCCACAGGGCCGCGCCCAGCAGGCTCTCCTCGACCTTCTGCTCCATGAACTGCTTGTCCTTCACCCCGTTGACCCGCAGCCCGTAGGCCACGTTTTCGAAGATCGTCTTGGGAAAGGGGTTGGGCTTCTGGAAGACCATGCCGATGCGCCGACGCAGGGAGACCACATCCAGCCCCGGGGCGTAGATGTCCTGGCCGTCCAGGGTCATCTTCCCGTTCACCCGGGTGCCGGGGATGAGGTCGTTCATGCGGTTGATACAGCGCAGATAGGTGGACTTGCCGCAGCCGGACGGCCCGATGAGTGCGGTGACCCGGTTTGACTCGAAGTCGATGCTGATGTCCTCCAGGGCCTTGAAGTCTCCGTAGTGGAAATCAAGGTTGGTGGAGGACACCTTTATGGTCGTCGTCATTGTTCGTGCTCCGTGGCAATTGAAAAAGTGTGTTCCGCCAGCGGCGCAACGCACCACGAGTAACCCGGTGGAGTTACGAGACAATGACTCGTTTGTGACAATTGCGTCACAGCCTCGAAGCTAGGGCACGGCCACCAGGACATGGAGTTCGTTCCCGGCGGTCTGGAGGTCCGGCTCCAGCCGCTTTTTCGGCGGGGTGCGGAAGTGCACGACCATGCGGAAGCGGTCCGGGTGTTCGCCCAGGACCAGGTGCTTGACCGCGCCCTCGGAGCGCAGGACGTTGCCGCCCCGGTAGCGCCACGCGCCGGGCAGATCCACCACCAGCCGTATGGGGTTGTCCAGGTGCATGATCGAGGCCTCGCCCACGGGCCGGTCCGCGACCACGGTGATGCTGAAGCCGAGGGCGGTCTCGTCCAGGGTCACGGCGCGGATCACGCCCTCGCCCCCGACCGGTGCCAGGGCCGGGATCTCCGCCTGTCCGGCGGCCGCGTCTTTTGCCTGCTGGTCGGGCTGCGGGGCGTCGGGAGCGGGCCCGGCGGCCTCGGGAGCGGGCACGGTTTCCGGCTGGTCCAGGGGGGGCTCGGCGGGCGTGGCCGGGGCCTCGGTGCCGTCGGGCAGGACGACGGGAAGGACCGTGAAGTCCACGCCCATGCGCACCTCGTGACGCGCCTCGTCCTGGGCCGCGGCCGGGCGGGAGGACAGGGCCGCCACGGCGGGCACGACAGCGGCGCAGACGGCCAGGAACAGGAACCAGTGCCGGAATGTCTTGAACATGCGAACCCCTCGCTGAAGGAAAACTCTAGGGGGATATACTGGATTTGTCGGCCAAAGGCAAAGCCCGAAGCGGTCAGAGGCTCTCGTAGTAGGCGCCCAGTTCGCGGGCCACTCGCCGGTCGGACCAGCACGTCTCCATGAACCGGCGACCCGCCTCCCCGGCCTGTTCGCAGGCCTCGCGGTCCTTGGCCAGGCGGAACAGGAGGTCGGCCAGTTCGTCCTGGTTGCGGGCCGTGAGCCAGGGCAGTTCGCCGGTCCCGGCGAACTCGGCGATGCGCGCCCGGTTCCAGTCGTCCAGCCCGGCGATGACGGCCAGCCCCTGGGACAGCCCCTCCAGGCTGGACACCCCGTAGTAGCCCTGCATGTGGTCGAACAGGGCGTGGCAGCGCCGCTTGCGGGCCAGGCACTCCTGGTTGGGCACGTCGTCGATGAGGTCCACGGACAGGTACACGGTGCGCCGGTTGACGTGCTTGACCGCGGCCAGGAACTCCTCGGTGTTCTTGAGGTCCCTGCGGGTGGGCGAGTGGCAGACCTTGAGTTGGCCCGGATCGTCGAAGCGGCCCCACATGGGCTTGAGCAGGGGGTCGTCGATGGGCACCAGGTTGGGCTGCCAGCGGGCCTCGGGCAGGAGCCTGAGCAGGTCCGGGGTGGACACGAGCAGGTTGGTCCGCTTGAGGCGGCGGTATTTCTCGCGGAAGGCTTCGGGGTGGGCGCGGAAGTCGTGGTGGCCGTGGTGGTGGTGGACCACGATCTTGCCCTTGAGATAGTCGGCGGGCCTGAGCGGGCCGAAGGGCTGGTGCTCGTCGCAGGTCATGTGGAAGTGGAGGACGTCCGCCTCGCGCAGGAGGATGGCCAGTTCCTCCACGCCGTCCGGGCCGAGGTCCGGGACGTGCAGGTCCTTTTCCCAGCCGTGGGTGTAGCGGGTCTCCAGGGTGGCCAGACGCGCCGAGTGCCCGGTGTGGCGGTTGAGCGCCTTGCAGAACTGGATGGCGGTCCCGGCGGGATCGTTCACGGCAAGCATGAGGATGCGCATGGTCGGCTTCCTTCCTTGATGGCTGTTGTCCACGTTGTCCAACGACTCCCCTCGCCCCGGCGCGAAGTCCCTCGCCCCCCGCGCGGGAAATCGGCCCTAGATCGGCTCATGCCCGGACCCGGCGCGCGCCGGGGGTTCCGGCTCGGCCGTCCCGTCTTCGTCGTCTCCCGCCCCGCGTCCGTCGGTTTCCGGCCCCTGTCCCGCCGGGTTCGGGCCGGTGCGGGGAGCGCGATTCGGACGAGTCTAGCGTGAACGGGCGCATTTCGTCCAGGTGGACGCCGCCCGGGGCGCCGGAAATCCGGGACCTAGAACCGGGTGTCCCGAGCGTTTCCGTTGCCGACAAGGGCGTGCTGGAACTTGTTCAGCTTCTTGACCCAGACGTCCCCGGTCCGGGTGTTGAACATGAGCTTGCGGCCCTCGGAGCCGCCCACGTCCTGGGCCTGGATGTCCAGCCGGGCGAACTTGAGCAGCTTCTTGGCCATCTCGATGTTGCGCCTGCCTATGTTGTAGGAGCCCGAGGGCACGTTGTTGACGGCCACGCCCTGGCCGCCGCCGAACATCTTGATGCACAGGTCGCGGCGGGGCACGCCGATCTTGTCCATGGTCTCGAGCATGTTCTGGAGCGCCGTGTCCACGAAGCGGCAGATCTGCGGCTCCGCGCCCTGGGCATGTCGGGAGATGGAGCTGTCCGGAAGGAAGGCGTGGCAGATGGTCCCGATGCCCATCTTGGGCGCGTGGATGGTCACGGCCAGGCACGAGCCGAGGACGGTGGTCACCAGGGTGGGCTGCACCCCGATGAAGCAGTCGCCCGTTTGCAGGAATATCTTGGCCAGTCCCGGCCCCGCTGCATTCATGTTCGTCTCCGGTTCGGGGAACGGCGCCCCCGGCAATGCATCATGGTATAAAATGCGACATTTTGTTGCGGGAAGTCAACCGAACAGAGGCTTTCCGGGCCGCCTTGTACACCAAATCAGCCGGGTGTCCAATTTATAAAAGGGTGCATATGGCAAGGGTGCCGGTATTCATGTATGCAGGAGATTGCGGAGGTGTCCATGCAGGGACGGAATCGGAGAGTCTTTTTCCTCTTGCTGATCATGGTGGGCCTGGTGGCCGTGGTGTCCATGTACGCCACCAGGCTGCTGTTCGACACGGCCGTCGCCGAGGAACGGGTCCGGCTGCGGGAACTGGTCGAGAGCCAGGCCGGCCTGGCCGTGGAGATGGGCTGGATGGCCCAGGGGGGCGGTGCCGCGACGGTCTCCAAGGAGGCGCTCCTCGGGCATCTCGGCCGGGCCCAGCGCCGGTTCGAACTGAAGAGCCGGTCCGGCGAGTTTCTGGTGGCCCGGCTGGACGACGGGAAGCCCCGCTACCTGCTGATCAACGGAATGCCCGTGGACGCCGCCGACGCCGGGACGCCCTCGGAGCGGGCCGACGACGAGGCCATGCGGCGGGCCCTGTCCGGGGAGAGCGGGACCCTGACGGGTCCGGACGGCCGGGGGATCGAGGTCCTGGCCGCCTTTGCGCCCATGGCCCTGGGCGACGGCGCGTTCGGCCTGGTGGCCAAGATCGACCTGGAGCAGATCCGCGCCCCGTTTATCCGGGCCAACCTGCAGATCTTCGGCGTGGGCCTGGTCCTGACCCTGCTCTGCACCTACCTGTTCCTGAAGGTCAGCGAACCGCTCATCAGCGGCCTGCAGCTGAGCGAGAAGAACTACCGCGACCTGGTGGAGGGCGCCAACAACCTGATCCTGCGCATCAACGGGGCGGGCGAGATCACCTTCGCCAACTCCTTTGCCCGGGACTTCCTGGCGGGCCGGGACGGGGAGCTGCTCGGGGACATGCTCATGTCCTATTTCGACGTCCCGGCCGAGGGCGGCGGCCTGGACGCGGTGGTCGAGGTCATCGGCGGCCAGGGCCGCCGCAACGAGATTCCCGTGCGCATGGCCGAGGGCCGGGTGGGCTACGTCTCCTGGACGGTCAAGCTGATCATGGACCAGGGCCGTCCGGCCGAGCTGTTGTGCATCGGCAACGACGCCACCCGCATCCACAAGGCCAACCAGGCCCAGAAGGAGTCCGAGGAGCGCTTCCGGGGGCTGGCCAAGGCCTCGCCCGTGGCCATCATCATCACCGACATCGCCGGGAACCTGCTCTACGCCAACGAGAAGATGCACGAACTGACCAGGGCCACGGCGGTCCAGCTGGCGGGCCAGGGATGGCTGAACAGCGTGCACCGCGAGGACCGCAAGCTGGTCTGGAAGCACTGGCTGGAGCGGGTCGGCCCGGCCACGGACAAGGTCGAGCTCCGGCTCATGTCCGGCAACGGGGAGTTCGTCTGGGTCCTGTGGCAGGTGGTCGAGATGGGCAACGCCCGGGGCGAGGCCGCCGGGAACATCCACACCTTCACGGACATCACCGAGATCAAGGAGGCCCAGATGGCCATGAGCCGGTTGACCGCGGCCATCGACCAGGCGGCCGAGATGATCGTCATGACCGACCTGGAGGGGGTCATGACCTACGTCAACCCGGCCTTCGAGGCGGTCTCGGGCTTTTCCCGGCACGAGGCCGTGGGCCGGACCCCCGGTATCCTGGCGGGCGGCGAGCACCGGCCGGAATTCTTCGCCGACATGTGGAAGACCATCACCGGCGGCGAGGTCTGGAAGGGGCGCATCGTCAACCGGCGCAAGAACGGCGAGCGCTACACACTGGAGTCGAGCATCGGCCCCATCCGCAACCACGCGGGCGAGCTCATCGGCTTCGTCGGCGTGGGCCGGGACATCACCCGCCAGTTGGTGGTGGAGTCGCAGCTCCGGCAGTCGCAGAAGCTCGAATCCATCGGCGAGCTGGCCGCTGGCATCGCCCACGAGATCAACACCCCGACCCAGTACGTGACCTCCAACCTGCAATTCCTGAGCGACTCCTGCGGGACCTATTCCAAGGCCGTCGAGCGCTGCCGGGAGCTGGTCCGCTTCGTTGCGGAGCACCCCGACCTGTTCCCGGACGAGGTCTTCCGCGAGCGGGCCGCGTCCGCCCTGGACGAGGAGGAGATGGCCTACCTGGCCGAGGACGTGCCCAACGCCCTGGAGGAGTCCGCGGCCGGGCTCAAGCGCATTGCCGAGATCGTCCGCTCCATCAAGCAGCTGGCCCACCCCGGCGAGCTGGCCAAGGCCTTCCACGACCTGAACGAGATCGTCCGCAACGCCATCACCGTGTCCACCAACGAGTGGAAGTACGTGGCGGGCATGGAGTTCGCGCCGGACGATTCCCTGGCCCCGGTCTTCTGCCTCAAGGGCGAGGTGGGCCAGGTGGTCCTGAACCTGATCGTCAACGCGGCCCATGCCATCGAGTCCCGGCTCAAGGGGAGCGACGGCCAGGGAATCATCACCATCCGCACCCGGGCCGAAGGGGAGTACGCGGTGCTCTCGGTCACGGACACGGGCACGGGCATGTCCCCGGAGGTGGCGGCCAAGGCGTTCGACCCCTTCTTCACCACCAAGGAGGTGGGCAAGGGCACGGGCCAGGGGCTGGCCATCGCCCACAACGTGGTCGTCGGCATGCACGGCGGCCGCATCGAGATCGACACTGTTGAGGGCCAGGGCACGACCTTCACGGTCCGGCTGCCCTTCGAGGAGCTTCCGGCGGACTAGAGGGTGTCGTCACGAGACCTTTCCGTTGCGTTTGTGAAGTATCCCAACTGGCTGCGTTGTCAGGGGAAGATGAATTCTGACGTAGCCTGAACTACGCCTGCAATCCATTTTTCCCTTCCGCCTTGCCCGTTGAAATAATGCACAAAACTCACAACGAAAATCTCATGACGACACCCTCTAATCGCCGGGCTCGCGGATGTGGTCCTCCTCCATGAGAGTCAGGGCGATGTCCACCGCTTCCGCGTCGAACAGCGTGTCCCGTCCCCCGAGGAGGTACCTGGCCGCCTCGCCCCGGCCCAGGCCGTGGCGGTAGGGCCGGTGGGTGATGATGGCGTCGATGACGTCGGCCACGGCCAGAATCCTGGACTGGAGCAGCAGCCCGTCCCCGGTCAGCCCGTCGGGATAGCCGGACCCGTCCAGCCGTTCGTGGTGCTCCCGGATCATCCGGGCGATGGGCCAGACCACGCCCAGCCCCTTGAATATCTCGGCCCCCACCTCGGCGTGGGCCTTGATGATCGTGAACTCGGCGTCGCTCAGTTCCCCCAGCTTGTTCAGCAGGTGCGAGGGCACGGCCACCTTGCCGATGTCGTGGACCATGGCGGCCAGGCGCAGCCCCGCCACGTCGTCGTCGGCCATGCCCATGCGCTCGGCGATCATGACCGCGATGTCGGCGGTCCGGTCCATGTGCCCGGAGGTGTACGGGTCGCGGAACTCCACCAGCCGGGTGAAGGCGCGCAGGGACTGCTCGAAGCCGTCCTTGAGCCTGCGCACGATTTCCAGCTCCCTGGCGGCCCGGACCATGTCGGCGTGCTCGATGCCCGCGTCGATGGCCATGGCCAGGTCGTCCGGCTCGGACGGCTTGGTCAGGAAGCGGAAGATGGCCCCGGTGTTCACGGCCCGGATGGCCGTGTCCATGTCCGCGTAGCCGGTCAGGATCATGCGCACGGTGTCCGGGTACAGCTCGGCCACCCTGGCGAGCAGGGTGATGCCGTCCATGTCCGGCATCTTGAAGTCCGAGACCACCACGGTGAACGGGCCGCGGGCCGCCATGGCCTCGAGGGCCGCCTCGCCGCCGGGGGCGGTGTGCACGTCGAACCGTCCGCGCAGGGTCCGGCGGTGGGCCTCAAGCACCTTGGGCTCGTCGTCCACCAGGAGCACCGGGACGTTCTCGTGGGTTCGCGCCCCGGCCATCAGCGTGCGGTCTCCGGCACGAGCACGGTGAAGGTCTCGGGGATGCCGACCTTGTCCGCGAACATGTGCATGCGGTCGATCTTGTCCTTGGTCAGCTCCAGGCTCTTGCGCACCAGCAGGGCCCCCTGGCGGGAGACCACGTCCTCGTGCAGGACCATGCCCGGCTGGAGCTCCCGGAGGGTCACGGTGCGGATGGCGTAGCGCGCCTCCACCCCGAGCATGCCCTCGAGATAGTACATGAGCTCGGGATCGTAGGCCTCGATGTTGTCCTCCATGCTCAGGAAGGCCTTCTGCGGATTGTCCTCGCGCTGCCGGGCCAGGTCGTAGTCCAGGGCGACCCTGAGGATGCGTCCGCCCAGGGGGATGGCGTCCTCCCTGACGTTGTCCCTGGGTGTGCCCGAGCCGTCGAACCCCTTGAGCTGGTAGGCGATCATGTCGGCTATGGCCCCCAACCGGGGCAGCCGGGTGACCAGGCTCTGGGCGATGACCGGGTGCATCTCCCACATCTGGACCTGCTCGGGCGAAAGCTCGCCGCCGCCCTCCAGGGTCTCCAGGGTGCCGGGCGGCAGGATGAGCGTGCCGAGCTGGCAGAGCATGGCCGCGATGTCGTAGCGCCACATGTCCTTGACCCCCTTCCGCTCGGCGAAATAGCGCACGTAGCGGCGCACGCGGTTGATGCGCTCGCCCGCGTGGGGGTTGACCATGGCGGTGAGCTCGCTCAAGAGGTCCACGCTGCCCTTGAGGGTCTTTTCGAGCAGGACCCGCCTGGCCGTGACCAGCTCGTACTGGCGGACCGCGTCGGCCACGTTCCGGAGCAGGTCGTCGCGCTCGCACGGCTTGGTCAGGAAGCGGAAGACGTTGCCGTCGTTGACCGCGCGGATGGCGTTGTCCAGGTCCGCGTATCCGGTCAGCATGAGCCGTGTGGTGTCCGGGCTCAGGGTCTTGAGTTCGTTGAGGAACTCGATGCCGTTCATGCCCGGCATGCGGTAGTCCGAGACCGCCGCGGCATAGGGATTGGCCTTGTCGATCCTCTTCAGGGCCTGGGCCGGGTCGGACTGGACGTCCACCTCGTACTGTTCCCGCAGCTGGCGGCGCAGGGCGGAGAGAACGTTGGGCTCGTCGTCCACGAGCAGGATGCGTGGCTTCATGGCTACCCCCTTTCCAGGATTTCGTTGAGGATGCTCTCGTCCGCGTAGTCGAAGGCCTCGATGTCCCGCCAGTGGTCGGCGACGTAGTCCAGCCATTCGTGCAGCCGCTTTTCCTCGAACAGCTCCGGGGCCATGTCCTTGCGGATGCGGATGCGGGAATAGTCCTTGTGGAAGACCACGCAGTGGTGGTCGATGGCGTTGGCCGCGGTGATCACGTTGGGGATGTACCCGTCCGAGGGGCGGTGATCGTGGTGGTAGCCGATGGCGTGGACCACCTCGTCGGACATGCCCCACAACCCCATGAGATAGGCGCCCATCTCGGCGTGGCTGGTGCCGAAGACCTGGCGCTCGACGCGGCAGACCGGGCCGCCCAGGTCGCGGACCGAGCTCAGGACCCGGCCGTACATCTCGGGGAAGTAGTTGATCAGGATGAGCTTGCCCACGTCGTGCAGCAGCCCGGCCATGCGGCAGTTGACGATGGTCTGCTTGTCCCGCCTGTCGCACTCGGCGATGAGCCGGGCGATGTTGGCCACCCGGAAGCAGTGCTCCCAGAGCATGTTCAGGTTGAGCCCGGACAGGGCCTGGCCGTCGTAGGAGGTGAACAGGTGGGTGGACAGGATCAGGGCCTTGATGGTCTCGAGCCCGAGCATGGTGATGGCCTTGTGCATGGAGTCGATGTGCGTGGGCAGGCCGAAGAAGGGCGAGTTGACCAGCTTGAGGATCTTGGCCATGAGCCCCACGTCCTGGGTGATGGAGTCGGCGATGCGGTCGATGGACGGCTCGGGCCCGGCCAGCTCGTCGCGGATTTCCTGGAAGATGCGGGGGATGACCGGCAGGGCGTCGATCTCGGTGACCAGCCGGAGCATCTTGGGGTCGGTCAGGACCTCCTTGGAGCGCAGGGCGCCCTCGATGCGGGCGATCAGGTCCTCGGCGGTGCACGGCTTGGAGATGTACTGGTGCACGGAGCGGATGGAGCGGATGACCTCGTTCAGGTCCACCTGGCCGGACAGGGCGATGCGGATGGTGCCGGGATAGTCGTCCCTGACCCTGGTCAGGAGCTCGGCCCCGTCCATGCCCGGCATCTTGATGTCCGAGATGATGACGTCGAAGGGGGCCTTTTCCAGGGCTTCGAGGGCGGCCTGGCTCGAGTTGACCAGGGTCATGTCCCAGTGGTCCCTCTTGTTCCGCAGCATGCGGCGCAGGGCGGCGAGGACGTTGGTCTCGTCGTCCACGAAGAGCAGGCGTATCTTGTTCATGGGGCGGTGTTCCTTGTTTCGGTGCGGAAAAGCGACTTTCCAATACACCGTAAACGAACTCCACCCCTGGGAGTATTATAAGATGGCCGTCCGGCCGGATGGCCCGGCCGGGGGCGAAGGCGCCCGGAATCAGCCCCGGGCGCGGTCGCGGATCTGGCGCGTGGTCAGCTGGGCCAGGGCCAGGGAGGCCAGGGAGAGGCCCACGGCCACCAGGAAGACCAGCCGGTAGTCGGCCATCCAGATGAGGCCGCCCGTGACCGGCACGGCCACGGCCGCGATGTGGTTGATGGTGAAGCCCACGGCCATGCCCGAGGCGATGTCCTGGGGGTCGGCGATCTTCTGGTAGAAGGTCTTGATGGCGATGGCGAAGTTGAAGACGATGTTGTCCAGGATGTAGAGGGCGGCGGCCACCAGCGGGTTCTCGGTCAGGGCGTAGCCCAGGAAGATGATCGTCAGGGCCGCGTATTCCACGCTCAGGACCGGGCGTTCGCCGAATTTGTTGATGGACCGGCCGATGATCGGGTTGACGAAGTAGTTGATGACGTTGTTGCAGACGAACAGGATGGTCACCTGCTGGATGGTGTAGCCGAACTTGGTGACCAGCAGGAACACGGCGAAGACCGTGAATATCTGCCGTCTCGCGCCGCTCAGGAAGGTCAGGGCGTAGTAGAGCCAGTACTGCCTGCGGAAGGTCATCTTCTTGAGCTGGGGCGGCAGGTCGCTGCGCGACGGATCGCGGGTCAGTCCCCACAGTCCGGCGGCCACGGCCACCCCGCCGAGCATGGCGAACATCTCGGTGTAGCCCAGCCCCTTGGCCAGGAAGTAGATGGCCGCGCCCACGCTGATGTTGGTCAGGGCGGTGATGGACCGCAGCCGGGCCATGACCACCGGGGCCTCGTTCCTGTCGAAGTATTGCAGGGTCAGGGACTGGTTCATGGTTTCGTAGTAGTGGAAGCCGAAACTCATGAGCAGGGTGGTGAAGACCAGGCCGCCCAGGGAGGGCATGAGCCCGACCAGGGACACGCCCAGGCCGAGCACGGCCACGGACAGGGCGGCCAGCCGGTGCTCGGAGATGATCACGATCATGTAGATGGCCAGCAGGGCCAGGAAACCGGGCACCTCGCGCACGGACTGGACCACGCCCATGCCCATGCCGTCCAGCCCGGCCACCTCCACGGCGAAGTTGTTGAGCAGGGTGCGCCAGCCCTGGAAGGCCGCGCCGGAGCTGATGACCAGCACCAGCAGGAAGATGTACATGCGCCGTTTCTTGTCTGCGTCCGTCATGGGAATGGAGTCCTTGGTTGCGGGAGCCAGACAATAGGGCTTGGACCCGGCAAAGATCAAGTGTAGAATCGCGCCATGCCCGATACGCCCATCCTCGTGTCCGCCTGCCTGGCGGGCCTGCACTGCCGCTACAACGGCGAGGTCGCGCCCTTTGAACCCGTGGTGGACCTGGTCCGCCAGGGGCTGGCCGTGCCGTTCTGTCCCGAAATCTTCGGGGGGCTGCCCACCCCGCGCAGACCCTGCGAAATCCTGGGCGAGCGCGTGATCGACGCCGACGGCGCCGACCGCACCGCCGAGTTCCTGCGCGGGGCCGATGAGGGGCTCAAGCTGGCCCGGCTCCTGGGCTGCCGCGAGGCCGTGCTCAAGGCGCGCTCCCCGTCCTGCGGCTCGGGCGAGGTCTACGACGGGACCTTCACCGCCACCCGCGTGCCCGGCGACGGCTGCTTCGCCCGGCTGCTCAAGGCGCACGGCATCACCGTGCGGACCGAGGAGGACCTGGCCGGGTGAGCGCACCGGACCGGTTCGCCGGGCTGCCCCTGACCGTCAGGGCCAACCCCCGCGCCCGCCGCGTGCTGGTCAAGCTGGTGCCGGGCCGAGGCCTGGAGGTGGTCACGCCCTGCCGGTTCGACCCCGCCCTGGTGCCGGGCATCCTCGAGGAGAAGCGGCCGTGGATCGAACGGACCCGCGACCGCATGCTGGCCGCCGGGACCGACCTCTCGGGCGCGTTGCCCGACCTGCCCGAAACCATCGAGTACCGCGCCTTCGAGCGGACCGTCCGGGTGGACTACCTGGACCGGCCGGGCACGGTCCGGCTGCTGGAGAACGCGGCCCGGCTCCAGGTGGCCGGACCCGCCGCCGACCGGGAGGCCATCCTCGACGGCCTGCGCCGGCACACCGTGAAAAAGGCGCGCGAGGTGCTCCTGCCCTGGCTCGACCGGGCCAGCCGCGCCACCGGGCTGCCCTACGAGGCCCTGCGCGTGCGGCGGCAACGCACCCGCTGGGGCAGCTGCTCGTCGCGCGGGACCATCTCCCTCAACGCCAAGCTCCTGTTCCTGCCCGCCCCCCTGGTGGACCACCTGCTCCTGCACGAGCTCTGCCACACCCGGCACATGAACCACTCACCGGCCTACTGGGCCTGCGTGGCCGGATTCCAGCCGGACTACAGGCGCCTCGAACAGGAGGTCACCCGGGGCAACCGGTACGTGCCCGCCTGGTTCCTGTGAGCCCGGCCCCGATATTCCCCCCCCCCTCCCGCCACCCGATCGCCCTTCGCCCTCACTCTCACCGAGCGCACGCGACAACGCCCCCGCCACACCGGCGAAGCGCACAAAAAGTTTGGGAAAATGAAGGGATGGGGGTCCGGGGGAAGGGGAGGAAAGGACCCTTTTCAAAGGGTTTTTCCTCCCCTTCCCCCGGCCGCCGGAGGCATGCCGTTCGGCTAGCTCTCGGCGTCTTCGAATTTGGTCCGGATGATGGCGGCGTCGTCGGGTCCGGCTTCGAGTTGCAGGGATTTGGACTGGCCGTGGCAGCGTACGCCCTCGTCGGTCAGGGTGATGTATCCGGCGGACAGGGCGGTGGTGTAGGGCATCTGTTCGCGCATCTCGTCGAAGTTGATGCGGCTGGGGAAGATGACGGGCACGGCCGCGCCGGAAAAGTCTTCGAACATGATGTATTTCATGGTGGGCTCCTTTGGTGCGATGGAGGATAGCCGCTGGCCGTCCGCAGATCAAGATGTTGCCTGAACCTGTCCGACAGGATACACGTACACTCCATGCGCGAATACAAAAAAATAGGCGTCTGGCAGACCGCCTTCCTGGGCGACGCGGTCCTGACCCTGCCTTTGTTGCGGGCTTTGAAGGACCGCTTTCCGGACGCGGACATCCATTTCTTCGTGCGCGCCGGGGTTGAGTCCGTGTTCGCGGGCCAGCCCGAGATCGCGCAGGTCCGGCCGTTCGCCAAGCGCGGCGCGGAGAAGTCGCTGAACGCGGCGGTGCGGCTGGGCTGGGCGCTCGGCCGCGAAGGGTTCGACCTGTGGATTTCGGCCCACACCAGCCTGCGCTCGGCCCTGGTGGCCGGGGCCACGGGCATCGGGCGGCGCATCGGCTACGACCGGCCGTGGTACAACCGGCTGGCCTACACCGACGCCGTGTCCCGGCGGTTCGATGAACTGGCCGAGATCGAGCGGCTCATGGAGCTGGCCCGTCCGCTGGGCATCACCGGTCCCGCGCCCAAGGCCCGGCTGGTCCTGCCCGAGAAGGCGCGGCTGGCGGCCGATGGGTTCTGGGAGACGTTCGGCTTCGACCGGCCGGTGCTCGGCATCCATCCCGGCTCCACCTGGCCGACCAAGTGCTGGCCCGTGGAGTATTTCAGCGAGATCGTCCGGCGGGCCGTGGACGCGGGCGCGCACGTGCTGGTCTTTGCCGGGCCGGGCGAGGAGGACACGGCCGCACGGGTCATCGCCGGGGCCGGGGCCGATCCCCACCGGGTGACCAACCTGGCCGGGCAGCTGTCGCTGCCGGAACTGGCCGCCTATTTCGGCCGGCTCGACGCCTGCCTGACCAACGACTCCGGGCCCATGCACCTGGCCTGGACCCAGGACGTCCCCCTGGTGGCCCTGTTCGGGCCCACCGTGGAATCCTTGGGATTTTTCCCGCGCGGTGCCCGCTCCACGGTCCTGGAGACCGAGGGGCTGGCCTGCCGTCCCTGTGGCCTGCACGGCCCGAAGAAGTGTCCCGAAGGCCACTTCAAGTGCATGCGCGAACTGACCCCGGACCGGGTCTGGCCGGTGCTCGCGGGCAAGCTCGGGCTGTAGCCCGGGCGGGACCTTCGGCGCGGTGCGGGCGCGGCGTGAAAAAGGCGGCTTCGAGGCCGCCTTTTCGGTTATTTCGCCCGGGTCAGCTTGGTGGGCGGGTTGCCGTCCAGGCCGCCCGTGAGGGTGCCGTCCTTGGCCAGGGTGACGGTCCCCTTCACCTTGTCCCCGAAATGGATGACGTAGCCGTCCACCACGGCGGGCACCCAGCCCCGGATGTCGTTTCCGGCCTTGATGTACATGTAGTAGAGTTCGTTGCGGGGCACCAGGGCGTAGGCGAAGAGGTCCGGGGCGTCGTCCGCGCACTGGAAGTACCCGGCCAGGTCGGGCTGGACCGGTTTGGGCGTGAGCGCCTGGAAGGGCGGCTCCCCGCTGACGTCCGCGGCGTTCACTTCGAAGGCCGGGGCCGGGGACGCGGCAAAGAGCAGGCAGGCAAGGATCAGGACCACTGGGAGCGCGGTCGGCGAAAGGCGTTGCATGGGATCTCCTGGACGCGGCGGAGCGTCGGACGGGGTTGACGGATGGTCATGGCATACGTCTTTCCGGGGGAAAAATCCACGGCGGCCTCGCATCCGGCCCGATGAGGCGGGCACGTGGACGATGGGCCGGGAAAGGGGAGGCCAAGCAAAAGGGGCGGTTCCTTGCGGAGCCGCCCCTTTGTTATCGGGTGAGGGGATGGTCGCGGTTAGCAGGTGCCTGCGTTCTGGCCGTTGGACTTGCAGCTGATGCGCGAGATGGCGCGTTTCAGTGCGGCCTGGTTGCGGGCGGCTTCGACCTTCTCCTTGGCGGCCTGGTTGCGCTGTTCGGCGCGTTCCTTGGCCTTCATGGCGCGTTCCACATCGATCTCGGTGGCTTTTTCGGCAACCTCGGCCAGGATGGTCACCTGGTTGTTGCTGACTTCGGCGAAGCCGCCGGAGACGAAGACGTAGAATGCCTTGCCGTTCTGTTTATAGTGCAGATTGCCGATCCCGAGAGCGGACAGGAAGGGCACGTGGTTCGGCAGTACGCCGAATTCGCCCATGATGCCGGGCGCGCCCACGTATTCCACGTCCTCGGAAAGAACTTTCCGGTCGGGAGTGACAATATCAAGCTTCAATGTGGCCATGAGCTACCTCGCTTACTGCTTGGCCTTTTCGATGGCTTCCTCGATGGGGCCGCACATGTAGAAGGCCTGTTCGGGCAGGTCGTCGTACTTGCCGTCCAGGATGTCGCGGAACGCCTTCACGGTTTCCTCGGTCTTGACGTACACGCCGGGCACGCCGGTGAAGACCTCGGCCACGTGGAACGGCTGCGACAGGAAGCGCTGCACGCGGCGGGCGCGGGCGACGGTCAGCTTGTCGTCGTCGGACAGTTCGTCCATACCGAGAATGGCGATGATGTCCTGGAGGTCCTTGTACTTCTGGAGCACGGACTGGACTTCGCGGGCGGTGTTGTAGTGCTCCGCGCCCAGGACGTCGGGCGACAGGATGCGCGAGGTGGAGTCGAGCGGATCAACGGCGGGGTAGATGCCCAGCTCGGCGATCTGACGGGACAGAACCAGCGTACCGTCAAGGTGCGCGAAGGTGGTGGCCGGCGCGGGGTCGGTCAAGTCATCGGCGGGCACGTAGACGGCCTGGACCGAGGTGATCGAACCCTTGTTGGTGGAGGTGATGCGCTCCTGCAGGCCGCCGAGGTCGGTGCCCAGGGTGGGCTGGTAACCAACCGCCGAAGGCATGCGGCCGAGCAGTGCGGACACCTCGGAACCGGCCTGGGTGAACCGGAAGATGTTGTCGATGAAGAGCAGCACGTCCTGGCCTTCCTCGTCACGGAAGTATTCCGCACAGGTCAGGGCGGTCAGGGCGACGCGGGCACGGGCTCCCGGAGGCTCGTTCATCTGACCGTAGACCAACGCGGCTTTCTCCAGAACGCCGGCTTCCTTCATTTCGTGGTAGAGGTCGTTGCCCTCACGGGTGCGCTCACCAACACCGGCGAACACGGAGATGCCGCCGTGCTGCTTGGCGATGTTGTTGATCATCTCCATGAGGATAACGGTCTTGCCGACGCCGGCGCCGCCGAACAGGCCCATCTTGCCGCCCTTGGGGAACGGGATGAGCAGGTCGACGACCTTGATGCCGGTCTCGAGCAGTTCAACCTTGGTGGACTGCTCGGTGAAGGCGGGGGCCGCACGGTGGATGGGCAGCCGCTTTTCGCAGGGCACCTCACCCAGTTCGTCAACGGGCTTGCCGACGACGTTCATGATGCGTCCCAGGGAACCGGTGCCGACCGGAACGGTGATCGGCGACTCGGTGTCCACGGCGGCCATGCCGCGGACCAGACCCTCGGTGGCGTCCATGGCGATGGTGCGGACCACGTTGTTGCCCAGGTGCTGGGCGACTTCGCAGACCAGGTCCGGCGCGTCGGTATTGTTGGGATTTTTGATCTCCAACGCGGACAGAATGTTGGGAAGATTCCCTTCGGCAAATTCGACGTCTACAACGGCGCCGATTACCTGTACGATTTTACCAGTATTAGCCATTTTTCATAGCCCCCTTTTATCCTTTCAGCGCTTCCACGCCGCCGACAATGTCCATAAGGTCGTTGGTGATGGCGGCCTGCCTCGTCTTGTTGTAAAGCAAGGTCAGGGTATTAGTCAGCTCGTCACACGCCTTGGTGGCGTTGTCCATGGCCGCCATGCGGGCCGCGTGCTCGGATGCCGAAGTATCCAGCAGACCGCGGTAGACCTGGACTTTGATGAACCGAGGCAGGAGTTCGGCCAACAGGCCCTCCACGGACGGTTCGTACAGATAGTCGCCGGTGGCGGCGGACTCCGCCTCGTTTTTCTCCTGGGCCGCCATGGGCAGGACCATGAGATCGACGGGCGGCTGTTTGGCCATGCTCACGAACTCGCCGAAGCAGACGTGGACCTCGTCCAGGTCGCCCGAGATGTACCCGGCGATGAGCTCGTTGCCGACGCTGGCCGCCAGGGTGAAGTCGAAGGTGGTCATGGAATCGGCCTCGGCGCGCACGATCTCGAAATCGAGCTTGCGGAAGGCGTCGCGCGCCTTCTTGCCGATGCACCAGACCTTGACGGTCTTGCCCTCGGCGGCCTTTTCACGAGCCAGCCTTTTGGCCGTGTTGATGATGTTGATATTGAAGGCGCCGCACAGGCCGCGGTCGGAAGTGGCCACCATGATACCCACGGTTTTCACCTCTTCACGGACCTCCAGCAGCGGATGCACCGATTCGTCTGCACCGGCCGCCAAGTCCCCGAGCATCTCGTAAAACTTGTTCGCATACGGACGGAAGCGTTCGATACGCTCCTGGGCGTTGCGCAGTTTTGCCGAGGCCACCATGTTCATGGCCTTGGTGATCTGCTTGGTTTTCTTGACGCCAGCAATCTGGTTCTGGACGTCTCTTAACGAAGCCATTCAACTACCCCTTGGTTTAAGCGCTGAAGCCTTTCTTGAACTCTTCGATGGCAGCCTTGAGAGAGGCTTCGACGGCGTCGTCGATCTTTTCCTTCTCGGCGATGGAGTCGAGAACGGCGGATTTGGCGTTGCGCATGAACTCCAGGAACTCGGCTTCGAAGCGGACGACCGCGTCGACCGGAACGTCATCGAGGAAGCCGCGGGTGCCGGCGTAGAGCACGGAGACCTGCTCCTGAACGGTCAGGGGCTGGTACTGGGGCTGCTTGAGCAGCTCGACCATGCGGGCGCCGCGGTTGAGCTTGGCCAGGGTGGCCTTGTCCAGGTCGGAACCGAAGGAGGCGAAGGCCGCCAGCTCGCGGTACTGGGCGAGGTCGAGGCGCAGGGTACCGGCCACCTGCTTCATGGCCTTGATCTGGGCGGAACCACCGACGCGGGAGACCGAGAGGCCGACGTTGATGGCCGGGCGGACGCCGGACAGGAACAGGTTGGGCTCCAGGTAGATCTGGCCGTCGGTGATGGAGATGACGTTGGTCGGGATGAACGCCGACACGTCGCCGGCCTGGGTTTCGATGACCGGCAGGGCGGTCAGGGAACCGGCGCCCAGGGAGTCGTTGACCTTGCAGGCGCGCTCGAGCAGGCGGGAGTGCAGGTAGAAGACGTCGCCGGGGAAGGCTTCACGTCCCGGAGGCCGGCGGAGCAGCAGCGACATTTCGCGGTAGGCCGTGGCCTGCTTGGAAAGGTCGTCGTAACAGATCAGGGCGTGCTTGCCGTTGTTGCGGTAGAACTCGGCCATGGTCGCGCCGGTGTAGGCGGCGATGTACTGCAGCGGGGCAGGCTCGGAGGCGGTGGCCGAAACGATGGTGGTGTATTCCATGGCGCCGTGCTGGCGGAGCACGTCGGCGACCAGGGCGACGGAGGCCTTCTTCTGGCCGATGGCCACGTAGAAGCAGTGCACGTCGGTGGTCTTCTGGGCCAGGATGGCGTCGATGCAGACGGCGGTCTTGCCGGTCTGACGGTCGCCGATGACCAGTTCGCGCTGACCGCGTCCGACCGGGGTCATGGCGTCGATGGCCTTGAGGCCGGTGTAGCAGGGCTCGTGGACGGACTTACGGGCGATGATGCCGGGAGCCTTCATTTCCACGGGACGGACTTCGGTGGACTCGATGGGTCCCAGGCCGTCGATGGGCTGGCCCAGGGGGTTGACGACGCGGCCCATGACGCCGTCGCCGACCGGCACCGAGTAGATCTGGCCGGTACGCTTGACCGGGTCGCCTTCCTTAACGCCGGTGTCGGAGCCCAGCAGGGCCACGCCGACGTTGTCCTCTTCCAGGTTCAGGACCATGCCCATCAGGCCGCCGGGGAACTCCAGCAGCTCCATGGCCATGACGTTTTCGACGCCGTGCACGCGGGCGATACCGTCGCCGACGTAGAGGACGGTGCCGGTCTCGCTCATTTCAACACGAGATTCGTAATTCTGAATCTGGTCCTGAATGATTTTGCTGATTTCTTCTGCTTTGATCTGCATTGCCCTACTCACCCCTTTTAATATTTTCTTTCAAAATCTGCAGCTGAGCCTTGAGGCTGGCATCCATGACCCGGTCACCGACCTTGAGGACGATACCGCCGAGAATGGACTCGTCGGTGGAGAAGGACAGCTCCAGCTTCTTGCCGGCCTGTTTCTCCAACTGGGCCTGGATTGCAGATTTTCTTTCCTGGTTGAGTTCGCTCACCGTGACGAGTTCACCGGTGACGACGCCGGAGACGGCATCCATCATAGCCTTGTAGTCGGAGGCGATGGCGGGGAGCATCTCGACCCGGCCGCGGTCGGCCAGCAGGTCGCAGAAGTTCCTGACCATCTGATCCAGCGACATCTTCTCTACCAGCTTGGTGACGACGGCTTTCTTCTCCTCGGCGCTGAAGGCCGGGTTCTTGAAGAAGGCCATGGCTTCGGGAGCTTCCTCGATGGAAGCGCTGACGGCCGCAAGCTGTTCGCCGTATTTGACCTGCTCGGCCTCGCCCTTGGCGGCGCCGACGGCAAAGAGCGCCTTGGCGTAACGGCGGGAAACTACGTTACCGATCAATTGAGCACCACCTTTGTTAAATAGTCATCCACGAGCTTGTCGTGGTCCTGGGCGCTCAGCTTCTCGGCGACGATCTTCTCGGCGGCGGCGATGACCATGTCGGCCATTTCGGCGCGGATGGTCTTGACTGCGGCCTGCGCCTCGTTGGAAGCGGTGCGCCGGGCCTGTTCGGTCAGCGCGGCGGCATCGTGCTTCGCCTTTTCGATGATGGCGGCCTTGATGGCCTCGCCCTGGGCCTTGGCGTCATCAAGAATCTGTTTCTTTTCCTGGGCCATGTTGGCGATGCTGGTCTCGACTTCCTTGAGCTTCTTCTCGGCCTCAACCTGACGGGCCTGCAGGTCGTCCAGATCATGCTTGATGCCGTCGCGGCGTCCGACGAAGAAGTCCTTCACCTTGGCGCCCGCAAACTTGTACAGCAGCCAGGCGAAGATGGCGAAGTTCAGGAGACGGAGGCCGTAGTCCTTCAGGTTCGCGGCCGTGAAGAGCGCGTGGTGCGCGCCCCCCTCGTTGGCGAAAGCGACGGAGGAGACAGCCAGGGCGGTCAGCAGAACCGCAAAAAACACATACGTCCGTTTCAAGTTGGAACCCTCCTCTCGTCTAAGCCTGGCCCAGGATCTTGCCTGTCGCCTGCTCAGCGTAATCGTAGACATCCTTGGACAGCTGCTCCATGGCGACCTTGACCTCGGACTCGATCTCGGCGCGGGCGGCCTTGATCAGCCCCGAGGCCTCCTTGCCGGCTTCGGCCAGCATGGCCTGTTCCTCGGCCACGCCTTCATCCTTGGCGGCGTTGCGGATCTCTCCGGCTTCCTTGCGCGCCGCGGTGAGCTGGGCCTCATAGTCGGCCACCTTGTCCGCCGCGCTGGCGTTGAACCCTTCGATCTTGTCCAGCTGATCCGCCATCAACCCCTTGCGCTTCTTGATGATTTCGCGGACCGGACGGATCAGCACGATGTTCAGCAAGAAGATCATGACAACGAAGTTCAGACCTTGGATGAAAATTGTTTTGTCAGGTAAAACCATACCTATGCCCCCGATGAGGTTGTGAATTTTGGCGCAAAGTCACTGCGAATTACCCAATTTCGCGCGTTGTGTCAAAGGCTTTTTGCCCTTGACCCCGCGCGAATGCGCACCATCAAAACCGGTCAGGACTGATCGGAATCCTTTTGCGGCTTTACGCTTGCAACGGTGTCCAGGCTGCCCATGACGAGTTCGCCCTCGAGGACAGCGCCTTCCTCGACCACCAGGACCGGAGTCCTGATGTTGCCCTGCAAATTCGCGGTCTTGTGCAGGACGACCTTGTTCTTCGCCTCCACTTCACCCTTGATTCTTCCGGAGAGCACCAGCTGGCCGACCTTGACCTGGCCGTCCACCACGGCGTCCTGACCGATGACCAGCGTTCCTTCGGAAACCACCTCTCCCTGGAAGTTGCCGTCGATGCGCACCGCACCCTGAAAGTGCAACTTTCCGTGATAGTTGGTTCCCGCCCCCAAAAACGCGTTGATCTCATCTCTGGCCATGAAACCCTGCTCCTGAAAAACCTGGTTGTGAAAAAAGGGGCTTGTTTCGTGCCGATCAGGCCTGCTTGAACAGGAATCGGCGCATCGACACATTGAGCACAAGCCCGACGAGGCAAAAATTCACCAGGGTGGCGCTGCCCCCGTAACTGATGAACGGAAGCGGGATGCCGACCACTGGCATCAGCCCGAGGACCATACCCGTATTGATCAGGATTTGCCAGAAGAAATAGAAGAACACGCCGGCCGCGAGGTAGGAGCCGAACAGTCCGCGCGCATCCCTGGCGATGACCACCATCTGGTACAGAAATATGCAGAATAACGACAGAAGAATCATGGTTCCCACAAAGCCCCACTCCTCGCCGAACACGGCCACGGCGAAGTCCGTGTGACGTTCCGGCAAAAAGCGCAGCTGGGACTGGGTGCCCTCCAGGAAACCCTTGCCCCAGAACCCGCCGGAACCGATGGCGATCTCGGACTGGATGATGTGGTAGCCCGCGCCGAGCGGGTCGGTGGTCGGGTCCAGGAAGGTCATGATCCGCTGCTTCTGGTAGTCGTGCAGGAAGAACCAGGACAGGGGCAGCAGGCAGGGGATGGCCACCAGGCAGGTCTTGAAGACCCTCGCGGTCACGCCCCGGTAGAGGATCATGCCGCCCAGGATCATCAACACGGACAACCCCGAGCCCAGGTCCGGCTGCTTGATGATCAGCGCGGCCAGGATCAGGCCCACGCCGAGCACGTAGCCCAGCCGAAGAAAATTCAGCGGCTCGCGCTCCCTGGACAGGATGCGCGCGCCCACGATGAGGATGGCGATCTTGGCCAGCTCCGAGGGCTGGAAGTTCATGAACCCGAGGTCGAGCCAGCGGCGCGCGCCGTAGATGGTCTTGCCCATGAAGAACACGGCCACGAGCAGGATGACCGTGGTCCAGAACAGGGGCCAGGCCAGGGTCTTGAGGTGGCGGTAGTCGAAGAACATGAAGACGAGCATGCCGAACAGCCCCATGAGCCCCCAGAGCAGCTGGCGGTGGTAGTAGGGGGCCATGTTCATGCCCTCCTCGAGCCGGGTGCCGCTGGCCGAGTAGAGGTTGAGCACGCCGATGAGGAAGAGGATCACGGCTAGGCCGAAGAGCGGCCAGTTGATGTACAAGAGCAGCCGGCGATCAATCGGCATTGCGTTTCTCCTTGTGCTTGAGGGACAGGGCGCGCACGGCCCGGGCCTTGGCCTTCCGGTCCTCGGGGTTGGGCGTGATCTTGCCCTCGAAGAGGTAGTCGATGACCGCCTTGATGATGGGTCCGGCCCCGGACCCGCCGTGCAGGCCGTGCTCCACCAGGCAGGCGATGGCGAAGCGCCGCCCGTCCTTCTCGGCGATGGCCGCCATCCAGGCGTGGTCCCGGAAGCGGTAGGGGATCTGGTCGTCCTTGAGCTCCTTGAGCTCGTCGGTCAGCCGGACCACCTGGGCCGTGCCGGTCTTGCCGCCCACGACCACGCCCTTGGTGCGGATGCGGCGGCAGGTGCCGTGGGGGTCCTCCACGGTGTCCACCAGGGCCTGGTGCAGGAACTCGATCTGGTCGGGCCGCAGGGGGATGTCCGCCTGGACCACGGTCTTCTCGTCCTTGAGTAGCAGGGGCTTGAGCAGCCTGCCGCCGTTGGCGATGCCCGCGAAGAAGCGGACCACCTGGAGCGGCGTGACCAGGGTGAACCCCTGGCCGATGGCCATGTTCAGGTTGTCGCCGCCCTGCCAGGGCTCGCCGAACCGCTTGAGCTTCCAATCCTGGTCCGGGATGTTGCCCGCCTTCTCGTGGGGCAGGCGGATGCCGGTCTTCTCGCCGAAGCCCACGGCCCGGGCGAACTCGCTCATGCGGTCCACGGTCAGCCGCCTGCCGAGCTTGTAGAAATAGACGTCGCAGGACTCGACCAGGGCGCGGTTCATGTCCACCTTGCCGTGGCCGCCCCGCTTCCAGCAGCGGAAGACCCGGCGGCCGAGCTTCATGGACCCGGCGCAGAAGGTGGTCTCCTTGGGGTCCACGCCGTCGCGCAGCCCGGCCCCGGCGACCACGTGCTTGAAGATGGAGCCCGGCGGGTAGACCGACTGGATGACCCGGTTCTGCATGGGGTGCAGGGGGTCGTCCCGGAGCTTGGCCCACTGCTTGGGGCTCAGGCCCGAGGAAAAGTCGTTGGAGTCGTAGGACGGGGCCGTGGCCAGGGCCCACAGCTGGCCGGTGTCGGCGTCCATGACGGCCACGCCGCCCGCCTCCTCGGACAGCCAGTCCATGCACAGCTTCTGCAGCTCCAGGTCGATGGACAGGGAGATTTCGTGTCCGGCCTGGGGGTGCTTGAGGATCCGCTCCTTGAGGCGGCGGCCGTTGACGTCCACCTGGTACTGGGTCAGCCCCTTGATGCCGCGCATGCGGTCCTCGAGCATCAGCTCGATGCCCTGCTTGCCCACGTAGTCGCCGAGCGCCAGGTCGGGCCGGGCGCCCAGGTCCTCCTCGTCCGCCTCGGCCACGTAGCCGAGCACGTGCGCGAGCAGGGTGCCGTAGCGGTACAGCCGCCGGGGCCGGAACTGAATCTCCAGGCCGGGCCAGCGCAGCTTGTTGGTCTCGACCACGGCCAGCTGGGCGAAGGTCAGGTCCGGGACGATGATCAGCGGCTCGAAGGGTTTCACCCGCTTGCGGTTCTTGTTGTACAGGGTCTTGAGCTCGAAGTAGTCCTTGCCGGTCCAGACCGCGATCTGGTGCACCAGACGGTCCACGTCCGGGCAGTCCTCGCGGATGATGCCCAGCGCGTAGGCGGGCTCGTTCACGGCCAGGAGGTCGCCGTTGCGGTCGCGGATGAGCCCGCGCGGCGAGGGGATGGACTCCTGGCGCAGCTGGTTCTCCAGGGCCTTGGCCTGGTATTCGTCGCTGCGGTGGATCTGGAGGTACCACAGGCGGATGGCGAACAGGCAGAAGAGCCCCAGGATGAGCGCCTGGAGCAGGACCAGGCCCGAGCGCGGGGCCTGCTGTTCGGATTCGTTATAGAGGTCTGACATCGTGCCGCAGCCTCGCGGGGAAGAAACGGTCCACCAGGAACCAGATCGCGGGGAAGACCACGGCCTGGATGCCGCCCTGGATCAGGATCGGGCGCATGGAGACCTCCAGGTTGGACAGGGAGGACAACCCGTAGATCAGGGTCGGGTGGAGCAGGCCGAGCCACAGGCCGAGCAGCCCCATGAACAGGTAGGAGCGGGCCTCGAAGAGCCAGCGCCCGGCGAAGAAGGCGGCGGCCAGCAGCCCGTACCAGGCCAGGCCGTAGCCGAAGGGCAGGTTGCCCGTGCCCTCCACCAGCAGGATCCAGACCACGGCCAGCAGGACCGTGTGCCGGGGGTCCTCCTCCTGGAGGGACACGATCAGGGCCGGGGCGAAGAAGTCGATGCCCGGCACGGTTCGCTGGGCCCATACGCCGAGCACGGTGTACGTGCCCCACCAGAGCACGGCCAGGGCGCTATTGGTCGGCAGCACCGCTCGCGTCCTCCTTCCCGGCCGCGTCGCCGGATGCGCCCGCGGCAGGGGGTTCGGCCGCGTCCCCGGTCCCGGGCTCGATGCCGGCCGCGTCCGGCTCCCGGCTGAGGAGCAGGACCTCCTCCAGCCCGGCCACGTCCACCAGGGGTTCGGCCTGGACCGTCAGGAACAGGGAGATGTCGGACCGCTGAATTCTGGTCACCCTGGCCACGGGCAGCCCCTTGGGGTAGATGCCCGCCAGGCCCGAGGACAGGAGCAGTTCGCCGGGGTCCACGGCCGCGTTCTGGTTGACGAAGCGCAGCTGGAGCGGCTCGCCGTACCCCTGGCCCGAGAGCATGCCGGGCGAGCGGTTGTTGGCCCCGATGACCGCGATGCGGGA
Source organism: Pseudodesulfovibrio mercurii (assembly GCF_000189295.2). Classification (NCBI taxonomy): domain Bacteria; kingdom Pseudomonadati; phylum Thermodesulfobacteriota; class Desulfovibrionia; order Desulfovibrionales; family Desulfovibrionaceae; genus Pseudodesulfovibrio; species Pseudodesulfovibrio mercurii. The sequence goes on from NC_016803.1 coordinate 2,869,159, forward strand.
GTTGGGATCGGTCAGGAGCAGGACCGTGGAGGTGGCCGCGCCCGAACGCAGGATGCGTCCGACCATGCCCTTGAGCGAGGCCACGGGCATGTCGTCGGTCACGCCGGAGGCCTTGCCCTTGTCCACCACCAGGGTGTCGAGGGCGGCCGCCGGGCCCATGCGCTGGCCGATGACCCTGGCTCCGGAAAAGGCCCAGCTCTCGGGCGGGCGGAAGCCGAGCAACGCCTCCAGGCGCGCGGCGGACCGGGCCTGGGCGCTCATGAGCATGTTCGTCCGCCGCAGTTCGGCGTCCTCGGCCCGCAGGCGGTCGTTGTCCTGCTTCAATCCCACCAGATAGATGTAGCGGTGCCAGAAGCCGGTGACCTGCTCCGCCACCCATATGCCCGGCTTGAGGATGATCCCGGAGATGTCCAGCCCGGTGTGGGAGGACAGGGCGTCCAGGTGGCCGGTGCGCAGGTTCCAGGTGAACAGGGACAGGTAGACGAACAGGCAGGCCACGATGAGAATCGAGATCTTCTTGAGTCCTCTCATGCGTCCTTCCCCGTAAACTTATGAAAGCGCACAATTGCGGCTTCGGGCAATCGTGCGCTTTCGGATAACCGGTATCGGGCCATGCCGTTAGTCGGTGGTGATGTCCTTGTACAGATCGATGTTGTCCAGCGCCTTGCCGGAACCGAGGACAACCGCGGTGAGCGGGTCCTCCACCACCGTGATGGGCAGCTGGGTCTCGTGCTGCAACAGCTGGTCGAGCCCCTTGAGGAGCGCGCCGCCGCCGGTCAGGACGATGCCCCGGTCCACGATGTCCGCCGCCAACTCGGGCGGGGTCTGTTCGAGCGCGATGCGCACGCCCTGGACGATGCCCTCCACCTGCTCGGAGATGGCCTCGCGGACCTCCTCGGCGGTGATGGGGCGGTTCTGCGGGATGCCGGTGACCAGGTCGCGGCCCTTGACCTCCATGATCGGCTCCTCGTCCCCCAGGGGGTAGGCGGACCCGATGTGGATCTTGATCTGCTCGGCCGTGGATTCGCCGATGAGCATGTTGTACTTGCGTTTGACGTGCTGCATGATCGCCTCGTCCATCTTGTCGCCGCCGATGCGCACGCTTCGGGCGTAGACGATGCCGGACAGCGAGATGACCGCGATCTCCGTGGTGCCGCCCCCGATGTCCACGATCATGTTCGAGGTCGGTTCGGTGATGGGCAGGTTCGCGCCGATGGCCGCGGCCATGGGCTCCTCGATGAGGTAGACCTCGCGCGCGCCCGCCGACTGCGCCGATTCCTTGACCGCGCGCTTCTCCACCTGGGTGATGCCTGTGGGCACGCAGATCATGATCCGCGGCCGGACCAGGCGGCGGGAGTTGTGGACCTTGGAGATGAAGTGGCGGAGCATGGCCTCGGTGACCTCGAAGTCGGCGATGACGCCGTCCTTCATGGGCCTGATGGCCACGATGTTGCCGGGCGTGCGGCCGAGCATCTTCTTGGCCTCGCCGCCCACGGCCAGGACGGTCTTGCCGCCCCGCGAGTCCTTCTTGACCGCCACCACCGACGGCTCCGAGAGCATGACGCCCTTGCCCTTGACATAGACCAGGGTGTTGGCCGTACCCAGGTCTATGGCCAGGTCGTTGGAGAAGGAGCCGATGATTCTGTTGAGCAGGTTACCCATGTACCCCCCGTTCGAAATTCGAAATTTGTCAGAAACCTATGCGTGAAACGCGCTTTCCAATGGGCGGGAAGTGCGCTAGCGTACAATATCAACTGAAGATTCGTACCAAATGAAATCGGGTCTAGCAATATGCCAGCACTGGTTTGCCATTTTTTTCTCAAGATTTTCTAAAAAATATCATGGTTCGCTTCCATCGGTTGTCCGACCATCTCAGAAGCCGGTTCGGCGAGCGGGTTCAGAAGATCCCCTTGGACGCCGGCTTCTCCTGCCCCAACCGGGACGGCACCCGGTCGCGGGAGGGGTGCGTCTTCTGCAACCCCCAAGGGTCGGGCTCCGGCCTGGGCGATCGGGGACTATCCATACGGGAACAGTGGAATTTCTGGCGTGACATTCACGTGAAGAAACACCGCCTGTCGCTCTTCACCGCCTACCTGCAATCCTACTCCAACACCCACGGACCGGCCGAAAAACTGGCCCGCGCCCTGGACGACCTGCGCGGTCTGCCCGGCCTGACCTGCCTGGCCATCGGCACCCGGCCCGACTGTCTGGACCGGGAAAAACTCGATCTGCTCGCCCAGAGCCGCGACCGGCTCGGCCTGGAGGAAATCTTCCTCGAACTCGGCCTGCAATCGGCAAGCGACGCCACGCTCAAACACATCAACCGGGGCCACGACGCGGCCGCCTTTGCCGAGGCCGCCCGGGAAGCCGCCGACCGGGGCCTGACCGTGGTCGCCCACGTCATGGCCGGACTGCCCGCGCCCCACGGCCGCGAGGGCCTCCCCGAACTGCTCGACACCGTGGCCTTTGTCAACGATCTGCCCGTGCGCGGCATCAAGTTCCACAACGTCTACGTCTGCCGGAACACCCGCCTGGCCCGCTGGTTCGAACAGGGGCGCTACGTTCCGCCCACCCAGGAGGAATATCTCCACTGGCTCGGCGAGGCCATCATGCGCCTGGACCCGTCCGTTGTCATCCACCGTCTCAACGGCAACCCCGCCTCGGGCGAACTCCTCGCCCCGGCCTGGGCGGGCAACATGCGCCGGGTCCACAACCTGATCCGCGACCATTTCGAGCGCGAAGACATCTGGCAGGGCAAGCTGAACGGTGCCGAAGACGGCCCGCCCGACTGGTCCGCCAAAACCGGGGAACAGTCATGACCGAGACGTTCGGCGAATGGGTGCGCGGGAACCGATTCGGCCTGCGTCTGGACTGGCGGGACGGGCTGGTGCGCCGTCTGGACGTGGCCTGGGCCGACGACGTGCGCGAGGCCGACACCCTGTCCGCCCATGCGGCCGCGCTCAAGGCGGCCCTGCTGCGCTACGAGGCCCGGCGGGACCCGGACTGGCCGGATCTGCCCTTGGATTTCTCGGGACTGAGCGAATTTCAGCTGGCCGCCCTGGCCGAACTGCGCCGCATCCCCTCCGGGACCACCCGGACCTACGGCGAAATGGCCGCCCTCCTCGGACGCCCCCGAGGCGCGCAGGCCGTGGGCCGGGCCATGGGCGCGAACCCGTTCCCCATCCTCTACCCCTGCCACCGCGTGGTCGGCGCGGACGGCGCCATGACCGGCTTTTCCGCCTCGGGCGGCATGGCTATGAAGAAGGCCCTGCTCCGGCTCGAAGGCGCGGAACAGGGCCTGTTGCCCGGTTTGGAATGACAGCCAGGAGACCGTTATGCGCTACCTGTATTGCCCATTGCCGGAGAATGCCGAGTGCCCGTTCTGCGCCACCGAGGTCCCTGCCGGGGCCAGCGTCTGCACGGGCTGCGGCGCCGTATACGCGGTCAAGCGCCGGGTGAAGCGCATGGCCTTCGGCTTTTTCCTCGTCGGCCTGTACCTGGGCCGCAACCTCGCCTCGGGCCGGATGTTCCTTGTCGCACTGACGGTGGGGGCATTGGGGGCCTGGGCCGTCAACTGGTCGGACTCGCGCAGGCCCCTTTGGCTGCGGGGTGAGCCCTAGCCCACGTATTCGAAGCCGATCTTGTCGATGGCGGCCTTGATGTCGCCCTTGTCGATGGGGGTGGGCTCGGCATAGTCGACGTCGCCGGTCAGGAGATCGACCTTGACGTCCCGTGCGCCCAGTTTTTCCATGGTCTCGGTGACGGATTTCACGCAGTGCTGGCAGGACATGCCTTTGACTTTGACGGTTGCCATGATGGACTCCTTTCGTTGTGGTTCTATCCCTTGAAAAATCTGAGCCGGAGCGCGTTGGTGACCACGGTGACGGAGCTCATGGCCATGGCCGTGCCCGCGATCATGGGGTTCAGGGTCGGGCCGCCGAAGATGTGGAGCAGGCCCGCGGCCACGGGGATGCCGACGACGTTGAAGGCGAAGGCCCAGAAGAGGTTCTGCCGGATGTTGCGCATGGTGGCGCGGGAGAGGTTCAGCGCGGTCAGGATGGCGTGCAGGTCCGAGTGCATGAGGACCACGTCGCCGGACTCCACGGCCACGTCGATGCCCGAGCCCATGGCGATGCCGATGTCCGCCTTGGCCAGGGCCGGGGCGTCGTTGATGCCGTCGCCGACCATGGCGACCTTGCGGCCCTGTTCCTGGAGGCGGGTGATCTCCTCGGCCTTGCGGTCGGGCAGGACCCCGGCGATGACCTCGTCGATGCCCGCGCGTTCGGCGATGACCCGGGCGTTGACCGCGTTGTCGCCGGTGAGCATGACCGGGGTCAGCCCGGCGCGCCTGAGGGCCTCGACGACCTCGGGGGTCTCGTCGCGCATCTCGTCGGCGATGGCGAACAGGGCGTTGAGCTTGTTCTCCGAGGCGAAGTAGACCACGGTCGCGCCCTGCCGTTCATAGTGGGCCACGGCGTCCGGGGCGAGGTTGTCCATGCCGAAGCCGATGTCGTGGTCCTGCATGAAGGCCCAGTTGCCGATGAGGATTTCGCGGTAGCCGACCTTGGCCCGGATGCCCTTGCCCAGGACGGCCTCGAATTCGTCGGGCGCGGGGATGTCGAGGTCCTTGGCCTGGGCGTGGCGCACGATGGCCTGGGCCAGGGGGTGTTCGCTGCGGCTCTCGGCCGAGGCGGCCAGGTAGACGGCCTCGGTCTGGGCCATGGTCCCCCGGATCATGGTGATGGCGGCCACTTCCGGGCGGCCGTGCGTCAGGGTGCCGGTCTTGTCGAAGACGACGGTGTCCAGCGACCCCGCCTCTTCCAGGGCGCGGCCCGACTTGACGAGCACGCCGAGCTGCGCGCCGCGTCCGGCCGAGACCATGATGGACATGGGCGTGGCCAGTCCCATGGCGCAGGGGCAGGCGATGACCATGACGGCCACGAAGATGCGCAGGCTGAAGGGGAAGCCCGCCTGGCCGAGGAAGTACCAGGCCAGCCCGGCGATGAGCGCGGTGAGCATGACCGCGGGCACGAAGTAGTAGCTGATGCGGTCGGCCAGGTTGGCGATGGGGGCCTTGGACCCCTGGGCCTCCTGGACGAGCCGGATGATCCGGGCGAGCACGGTGTCGTTGCCCACGCGGTCGGCGCGCATGGTCAGGGCCCCGGAACTGTTCAGGGTGCCGCCCGCCACGGTGTCGCCGACCTTCTTGCCCACGGGCATGGGTTCGCCGGTGAGCATGGACTCGTCCACCGAGGAGCGGCCGTCGGTCACGGTGCCGTCCACGGGGATGCGTTCGCCGGGCTTGATGAGCAGCAGGTCGCCGGGCTCGACCTCGGCCACGGCGATGGGCACCTGCTGGCCGTCCCGGAGCAGGGTGGCGGTGTCCGGGGCGAGCTCCATGAGCGCCCGGATGGCGTCCGAGGTCTTGAGCTTGCTGCGGGCCTCGAAATACTTGCCCAGCGAGATCATGGCGATGAGCACGGCGGCGGACTCGTAGTAGAGGTCCATGGCCAGGACGTGCGGGTCGCCCAGGCCCAGGACCAGGGCCAGGGTGTTCCACAGGGAGTAGAGGAAGGCCGCGCCCGTGCCCATGGCCACCAGGGAGTCCATGTCCGGGCCGCCGCGCAGCAGGGCCGGGACGCCGTGGAGGTAGAAGTTGCGGCCGGACCAGACCACGGGCAGGGTCAGCAGGAGCTGGACCAGGGCGAAGGTCGCGGGCGAGTGCGCGGGGTCGAGGAAGGCGGGCAGGGGCATGCCCCACATGTGGCCCATGGACAGGACGAGCAGGGGCAGGGCGAAGAGGAAGGCCGGGATGAGGGCCCTTTTCTGGGCGTTCAGCCGTTCCTCGGCCTCCCGGCGGCGTTTGGCGAAGAGGTCGCCCTCCTCGGAGCGCACCTCGGAGGTGAAGCCCGCGCCCGCGATGGCCTCGCGGATCTCGCGGCGCGAGACCAGGGAGGGGTCGAAGACGAACTTGCCGGTCTCGGCGGCCAGGTTGACCGAGGCCGCGTCCACCCCGTCCATGCGGCCGACCACGCGCTCGATGCGCGAGGAGCAGGAGGCGCAGTGCATGCCGCCGATGTCCAGGTCCAGGGAGGCCAGGCCGGGGGCCTCGAGTTCTGGCGCGTCGCTGAACTCGGCCTCGAAGCCGAGGTCCTTGATGCGCTTGCCCACGGTTTCGAGGCCGACGACGTCCGGGTCATAGGACAGGGCCATGCTCTCGGCTGCCAGGTTCACGGCGACGTCGTCCACGCCGTCCATGTTGCCGACCACCTTTTCAATGCGCGCCGAGCAGGCCGCGCAGTGCATGCCCTTTACCTGTGCCGTTGCTTTCTTCATGTTGATAACCTTTTTCAATGTAGGTCAAATATGCGCACTGACGGCCGCTTTGGCAAGGGGGTGGGGGGTATATCCGGGCCGGCGGCGCGTTTTTGACGACCCGCACGGCATTGGGGGGCCGAGGGCTACGGTGGGGGCCCAGTGGTCACCGAGCGGGAATTGGAGCCGGTCTGTCCGGCCCGTCAGCCCCGGTCCAGCCCGGCGGCCACCAGGCGGATCAGGTCGTAGGGGTGCGCCCCGCCCAGGGCCTCGAAGACCGGGGTCATGGCGGTGACGCCCTTGGAGCGGGACGCGCGCAGGGCCGCCTCGATCCTCTCGCGCTCCCCGTCCGGCAGGTTGGCCACGCGGCGGTAGTCTATCCTGCCCATGTTTACGGCCAGGACGAGGTGCCGCCAGATGGACGAGGGCTTGAGCCCGCGCGCCTCGGCCACGGCGTCCACGTCGCCGAGCTCCAGGTAGAGGTCCAGGGTGGCCTGGGCCGTGGCCGTGAAGTCCGGCTTGGCCTCGGCCTCCCGTTTCTTGGCCTCGCGCACCGCTTCGGGGATCTCCGGGATGTTGTCCGGGCGGCCGTGCTCCTCCTCGTGCCCCCTGATGCTTTCGAGGAAGGTCTCGCCGAAGCGCTCCAGCTTGCTCGCGCCCACCCCGCTCATGCAGGCGAACTCCTCCATGTCGCGCGGCCGGTAGCGCACGAATTCGAGCAGGGTCTTGTCCGCGAAGATGGCGTAGGGCGGCACGGCCTGGGTCTCGGCCAGGGACAGGCGCAGGTCGCGCAGCCGCTCGAACAGGGCCTCGGCCTCCCGGTCGGTCAGGACGTCCTGGGCCAGGACCGGGGCGCGGCGCTGCTTCTTCTTGTCCCGTTTGGGCAGGGCCGGGTCCTTGCGCAGGCGCACGGGGCGCTCGCCCTTGAGCACGGGCCAGGAGCGCTCGTTCAGGGTCAGGGCGTTGAAGCGCTCCAAATCCACCGAGCACAGCCCGGCGGCCAGGAGCTGGCGGTAGACCGACTTCCACTCCTCCGGGGTCATGTCCTTGCCGATGCCGTAGGTGGACACGCGGTCGTGGTTGAAGCGGACGATCTGGTCCGTGGTGGCCCCGGTCAGGACCTGGGCCAGGTGGTTGACCCCGAAGCGCTGCTCGGTGCGGAAGATGTTGGACAACGCCTTCTGGGCGATGACCGTGCCGTCGAAGGTCTCCACCGGGCTCAGGCAGTTGTCGCAGTTGCCGCACGGCCCGATGTGCTCGCCGAAATAGGCCAGCAGCGCCTGGCGGCGGCAGGAGGCGGTTTCGAGGAAGGCGAAGAGCGAGCCGAGCTTGGCGTGCTCGATGCGCTTGCGGGTCTCATTGGCTTCGCCCGAGTCGATCATGGCCCGCAGGATGGCGATGTCCTGCATGCCGTAGCACATCCAGGCCGAGGCGGGCAGGCCGTCGCGCCCGGCGCGGCCCGTCTCCTGGTGGTAGGCCTCCAGGGACTTGGGCGGCTCCAGGTGGCAGACGAAGCGCACGTTGGGCTTGTCCACGCCCATGCCGAAGGCCACGGTGGCGACCATGACCACGCCCTCCTCGCGCATGAACCGTTCCTGGTTCTCGAACCGCTCCCGGGCCGACAGCCCGGCGTGGTAGGGCAGGGCCTTGAACCCGTTCTTGCAGAGATAGTCGGCGGTCTGCTCGACCTTCTTGCGGCTCAGCCGGTAGACGATGCCCGCGTCGCCGGGGTGGTGCTCGTCGAGGAACCTCTTCAGCATGCGCGTGGGGTTCTTCTTGGGCACCACGGTGTAGGTGATGTTCGGCCGGTCGAAGCCGGTGGCGAAGACGCGGGCGTTCTCCAGCTGGAGGTTGCGGACGATGTCCGCCTGGGTGGGTTCGTCCGCCGTGGCGGTCAGGGCCAGGCGCGGCACGTCCGGGAAGCGCTCCTTGAGGATGGACAGCTGGGTGTATTCCGGCCGGAAGTCGTGGCCCCACTGGGACACGCAGTGGGCCTCGTCGATGGCGAACAGGGAGGGGCCGCAGCGGGCGATGAAGTCCAGGAAGCCGGGCTTGCACAGCCGCTCCGGGGCCACGTAGAGCAGGTCGAGCTGGCCGTTCAGGGCCATCTGTTCGATGTCCCAGGCCGAGCGCGGGTCCATGGCCGAATTGAGGCAGGCGGCGCGCACGCCCATCTGGGTCAGCCCCTGGACCTGGTCCTGCATGAGGGCGATGAGCGGCGAGACGCAGACGCCCACGCCGGGCCGGAGCATGGCCGGGATCTGGTAGCACAGGGACTTGCCCCCGCCCGTGGGCATGAGCACCAGCGCGTCGTTGCCGCCCATGACGTGGTCGATGATCGCCTCCTGCAACCCGATGAATTCGGGAAAGCCGAAGACCGAGGAAAGGATGTCGCGCGGGGAGGTCATAGGGGGACGAGGGTAGGGGAAAGGGGCGGCGAAGGCAATGGGCTTGAGGCGGCCCGGCCCGGCCCCCATTCCGGCCCTTGCCTTACTGCGGGGGCGTGTATATTCTTGCAGATACCGCAACTGTCTCCGGCCGCGGGCACCGCGCCGGTTTCGTGCTTCACCTGCAACACCGGGATTTTTCGCGGATATGCTCGCTTTCGCCCACGACGACCGGACCGCCGGTCTGTACACCATCACCGTCTCCCAGTTCGCCCTGGTCTTCATGCTCTCGGCCGTGGCCGTGGCCGTGCCCGCCCTGGGCCGCGAGTTCGGGGCCAGCGCCTCCCAGCTCGGGCTGGTGGAGTCGGGATACATCTCGGCCGTGGCCATGCTCCTCTTCCCGGTCACGCGCCTGTCCGACAAGATCGGGCGCGGGACCACCTTTGCCTGCGGCATGGCCCTGTTCACGATCATGAGCATGATCCTGCCCATCTGCCACACCATCAACCAGTTCATCGTCCTGCGCGTCTTCCAGGGCGGCGGCGGGGCCATGATGGTCTCCACCGGCCTGGCCATCATCGCCGATCTCTACCCCGGGGCGGGGAGGGCCAGGGCCATGGGCATAGCCGGGGCCGGGGTCTACCTCGGCCTGTCCGCGGGGCCGTGGCTCGGCGGGCTCATCGTCACCCACTTCGGCTGGCGCTGGATCTTCTACGGCGGGGCCATCCCCTGCGCCGTGGGCTTCCTGCTGACCCTCAAGACCCTGCCCGTGCGCCCGGTCCTTGCGCGCGGCGTGCGGTTCGATCCGGGCGGGGCCCTGTGCATCGCCCTGGGCATGATCCTGCTCTCCCAGGGCGGCTCCCACCTGGACGGCAGGTTCGGCGCGTACATGGTCGTGGGCGGCCTGTTCTTCCTGCTCTGCTTCGTCTTCTGGGAGGGGAGGGCCAAGGCCCCGCTCCTCAGCCTGACCCTGTTCAGCGGCAACCCCGCCTTCTCCCTGGGCTCGGCCGCCCAGTTCATCAGCTACGCGGCCATCTACGGGATCACCTTCCTGCTCTCCCTGTACCTCCAGGTGGCCCGGGGCATGACCGCCGGCGACGCCGGGTTCATCCTCATGATCCAGCCGGTCATGCAGGTCGTCCTCTCGGTGGTCAGCGGCAAGTGGTGCGAGCGCTGGTCGCCCCACCTTGTGGCCACGGCGGGCATGGGGTTGGCGACCCTCGGCCTGGGCGCGGCCATCTTCCAGGGCGCGTTCCCGGCCCTGTGGTTCACGGCCCTGATCCTGGCCCTGTGCGGCGCGGGCTCGGCCATGTTCGCCACCGCCAACATGGCCGTCATCATGGGCGCGGTCACCCGCGAGAACTACGGCGTGGCCTCGGCCGTGGTCGCGGCCATGCGCACCACGGGCATGACCGTGTCCCTGGTCTTCATCAGCGGCGTGTTCGCGGTGGTCATCGGCCCCGCCGCCCTGACCCCGGCCAATGCCGATGTCTTCCTCAAGGCCATGAACGTGGCCTTTATAGCCCTGACCGTGTTCAGCGCGCTGGGCGTGCTCATGTCCGCCAAGGGCCGCCTCGAGGTGCGCAAGGGAACCGCCGACAGGTAGGCGGGTTCGGGGAAGAGGGAAATCGGAAGGAGTGTCGTTCGCGCGGCGTTCCGCCTGCCGCGCAATGCGTAAAAAACAAGGGCCGCCCCGATCGGGACGGCCTTTTTTCTTTTCTTTTAGACCACGCCCGCCAGCATGTTGCCGGGCGGGGGGAGTATCTGGGCCTGGGCTCGGGCGTAGGCGGCCAGGGCGGTCTTGACCCGGCCGGCGGAAGGCCCGTCGTCCGTCAGGGAGGTGTCGCGGTCGCGGTAGGCCGCGCCGTCCACGCCGACCTCGGCGCGCAGGTCCTCCACTTCGGCCTCGGCCCGGAAGGCCCGCGCCTGCCGCTCCTGTTCGCGCACCGAACGGGACAGGGAGGGGTCGAGGACCGTGGTCTCCTCGCGGTAGTCCACGCCGAACTTGCCCAGGCGGAAGCCGAACGACGTGGTCGTCGTCCGTGCCTGGGGCTGCACCGTCTTGCGCTCCACCCGGCGCTCGGCCAGGGAGTCGGTCTTGCGGTACTGTTCGGCAGCCTGCGAGGATATCCTCATGCGCGTCTCCCGTGCCCGGCCTTTTTTTGCGACAAAAAAAGACCGTGGCGTTGCATCAGGCAGCCCGGCCGTCCCTGTGACCCATGTCACGCTCTATCCAGAGGGACCCGTGGTTTTCCGTCTCCCGTCCGTGGGAGTTGGCAAATCCGAATCTTCAGCAAAATATAGTATACGCATTCGGTCCCATTTTGACAACCCTGGCGGTTTGGCGCTACTAGCATAGACCCTGCCGCTGAATATTAGTCGGGGTCTCCGAGGGATGCCATTTTTTTAACCGCAAGAGAGAGCACATGGGTTACACGATTCTGAAAAAAGAGGAACTGATCCCGGGCCAGACCACCATGATGGTCATTGAGGCGCCCCAGATCGCCACGAAGGCCAAGCCCGGCAACTTCGTCATGCTCCGCGCCAGCGAGCACGGCGAACGCATCCCCCTGACCATTGCGGACTGCGACCGGGAAAAGGGAACCATCACCATCGTTTACCTGGTCGTCGGCAAGACCACCGCCGAGATGAACACCCTCAAGGAAGGGGGCGAGTTCGTGGACGTGTGCGGCCCCCTCGGGCGGCCCACCCACATCGAGAAGTCCGGCACCGTGGTCTGCGTGGGCGGCGGCACCGGCATCGCGGCCATGCACCACATCGCCAAGGGCCACGTGGAGGCGGGCAACCGGGTCATCGCCATCATCGGGGCGCGGTCCAAGAACCTGCTCCTGTTCTGCTCCGAACTTTCTTCGTTCTGTCCCGAGGTGCGCATCGCCACCGACGACGGCTCCGAGGGCCACAAGGGGTTCGTCACCGAGGTTCTCAAGGATATCCTCGAGACCGAGGACGAGGTGGCCGAGGTGGTCGCCATCGGCCCGGTGCCCATGATGGAGGCCGTCTGCCGCGTGACCCTGCCCTTCAACGTCAAGACCACCGTGTCGCTGAACTCCATCATGGTGGACGGCATCGGCATGTGCGGCGCGTGCCGCTGCACCGTGGGCGGCAAGACCCTGTTCGCCTGCGTGGACGGGCCCGAGTTCGACGGCCACCAGGTGGACTTCGCCGAGCTCCGCACCCGGCTGTGGCAGTTCAAGAAGCAGGAGGAGGAATCCATGGAATTGTTCAGCAAGGAGTGCCACTGCCATGGCTGAGAAGAAACAGAAGAAAGTTCGCGGCCGCACCCCCATGCCCCACCAGGACCCCCAGGTCCGGGCCGGTAATTTCAGCGAGGTCGCCCTGGGCTACTCCCGCGCCCAGGCCATCCTGGAGGCCGAGCGCTGCCTGCAATGCAAAAAGCCCACCTGCACCGACGGTTGCCCGGTGAGCATCGACATCAAGGGGTTCATCGCCTGCCTGGTGGACGACGACCTCAAGGGCGCCTACGACGCCATCCGCAAGACCAACTCCCTGCCCGCGGTCTGCGGCCGGGTCTGCCCCCAGGAGAATCAGTGCGAGGGCAGCTGCATCCTGGGCAAAAAGCACGAGCCCGTGGCCATCGGCCGCCTGGAACGCTACGTGGCCGACGCCTACGCCGCCGAGTCCGCCTGCGAGGAGGTCACGGACCTGTCCACCTGCGCCCTGGAGCGCGACGACCTCAAGGTCGCCTGCATCGGCTCCGGCCCGTCCTCCCTGACCGTGGCCGGCTACCTGGCCGGACGCGGCATCAAGGTGGACGTGTACGAGGCCCTGCACGAGCCCGGCGGCGTGCTCATCTACGGCATCCCCGAGTTCCGTCTGCCCAAGTCCGTGGTCGCCCGCGAACTGGACGGCCTGCGCAAACTCGGCGTGACCTTCCACACCAACTGGGTGGGCGGCAAGACCATCACCATCCAGGACCTGTTCGACCAGGGGTACAACGCCGTCTTCATCGGCGTGGGCGCGGGCTTGCCGCGCTTCCTGAACGTGCCGGGCGAGAACCTCGTCGGCGTGTTCTCAGCCAACGAATACCTGACCCGCGTCAACCTCGGCCGGGCCTACGACTTCCCCAACCACGACACCCCGGCCTACAAGGCCCGCCGCGTGGCCGTCATCGGCGCGGGCAACGTGGCCATGGACGCCGCCCGCACCGCCCTGCGCATGGGCGCGGAAGAGGTCTCCATCGTCTACCGGCGCAGCGAGGACGAAATGCCCGCCCGCCGCGAGGAGATCGACCACGCCGTGGAGGAGGGCATCCGCATCCGCTGCCTGTGCGGCCCCCTGAGCTTCCACGGCGACAACCAGGGCCGCCTCAAGGCCATGACCGTGCAGAAGATGGAACTCGGCGAACCCGACGCCTCGGGCCGCTGCGCGCCCGTCTGCCTGGAAGGCGAGACCGAACAGATCCCCTGCGGCATGGCCATCATTGCCGTGGGCACCCGGCCCAACCCCATCCTGCTCGAAGCCACCCCGGACCTCAAACTGTCCAAGTGGGGCTACGTGGAAACCGACCCCGAAACCGGCGAAACCTCCATCCCCAACGTCTTCGCGGGCGGCGACATCGTCACCGGCGCGGCCACCGTCATCTCCGCCATGGGCGCGGGCCGACGCGCCGCCAAGGCCATCGCCGACCGCCTGCTGTAGCAGGTCCGGCCGCATGTAAAAAAAGTCCCCCGCGCGGTGCGTGGGGGACTTTTTTGATGCCTCCGGCGGCCGGGGGAAGGGGAGGAAAAACCCTTTGAAAAGGGTTTTTCCTCCCCTTCCCCCGGACCCCCATCCCCTCCTTTTCCTAAACTTTTTGGCGCCGCTTCGCGGGGTGTCCCCGGTGCGCGGCTTTCGATAGCCTGGCGACGTGCGTCAGCCTCAAGAAAAAAGGCAAGCTCTAGAAAAAAGACACAGATGGCCACACCGCACGGCCTCCGCGAAGCGGCGATAAAAAGTTCTGGAAGGGGAGTCCAGAGGGGGAACCTCTTTCAAGAGGTTCCCCCTCTGGCCGCCGGAGGCATTCCTCTCAGCCTGTCGGAATGCCGGTTATTCCAGGGGCGAGGGACTTTCCTCGCCGATCAGCTTTTCCAGTCGTTGCCGGATCATGCGGATGTGCAGGCGCAGGGAGTAGATGTAGTCGGTGTAGGACAGGGGCACGGAGGTTTCGAGGACGAGGCGGTCCATTTTTTCGAGTTGGGCGAGCATGTCCACGGCCTCGGCCGGGTCGGTCAGGTCGTAGGCGTGCATGTCCAGTTTCTTGAGCTGCTTGTACCATTTGAAGATGCGCCGCCGGATCTGCCAGCGGTAGGCGGGCGGGGTGATCTTGAACAGCGGGAAGAGCAGGGTCAGCAGCGGGATGAGCAGGATCTTGAGCCGTTCCACGGTGATGGCCGCCTGGAAGGGCAGGTAGCGCATGAGGAAGGGCGGGCCGGACTTGTAGAAGTTCCGGGCCTCGTCGCTCAGGGGGAAGAGCACGGCCTGGGCGTTGGGGAACTGGTTCGCGGCGGCGAACATGTCGCCCTTGCCGTGGACCTTGGCCGCGGCCAGGAGGAAGAGGTAGCGCAGGGCCGGGTGCAGGTCGTCGCGGATGACCAGGTTGGCCGAGGGCGCGAGCAGGGTCACGTCATGGGCGGGCAGGTCGCGCATGAGGTCGATGCCGCCCTGGGGCAGGGTCAGTTTCTCCAGGTAGCGGTGGGTGCGCGCGTAGGTCTCGGCCCGGTGGAAGGAGTACAGGTTCACCTGTTTGTGCGCCTCGCTCAGGGTGCGCACGGCCTGGGAGTTGACTCCGGCGATGACGAACAGGGCGTCGATCTTGCGGTCGAGCAGGTCGGGCACGGCCAAGTCCGTGCCTTCGGCCATGAGCAGGGCGGTTTCCGGGGTGACGCCGTTCTCGTCGAGCAGTTGGCGGACCAGGTGGCTGGTGCCGCTGCCCTCGGCCCCGACCGCGACGCGGCGGCCCTTGAGGTCGGCCAGGGTCTTGAGCCGGAGGCGCTTGGAGGTGAACAGCCAGACCGGCTCGTAGTACAGGGAGCCGAGGCTCTCCAGGTCCGGGTGTTCCTCGGGGGTGGTGATGCCGCCCTGCATGAACGCGGCCTGGACCCCGGCGTCCGGGTTTTCGAGGATGGCCAGGTTGTCCATGGACCCCTTGGAGGTGCGCACCTCGAGCTCGAAGCCGTGTTCCTTGAAAAACTCGGCGTACTGCTTGGCGAAGGCGTAGTAGGCCCCGCCCTCGCCGCCGGTGACCATGACCACCTTGTCTGGGGGCAGGGGCTTGACGAACTGGAAGGTCACCCACAGTGCCAGGGCGAGCACGCCCAGGGCCGCGCCGTAAATAAGGAACGACATGAGCACGTGGGAGCGCAGGAATTTGACGAGGCTGTTCAGATATGGATTTCGCATGAGGATAGAATGTAGAGAAAAGCCGTTCCAGCGGCAAGACGGCAAATGCAGTTTTCGGCACATCGTCACCGATCCGGTACGCGCGGCCTCCTTGCGAAGTGCGGGAAATATGGGTAGGGATGGAGGAGTGTTGGAGTTTTCCGCCACGCAACCCGGACCGGAAAGGCCATGCCCAGGCTCAAGACGCTGCTCATCCACCCCGACCCCGAGGTCCGCACGGCCCTGCGCGACGTGCTCGAGGAGGTCCCCTTTGTCCAGGTCCTGGGCGAGGCGGTCTCGGCCTTCGAGGCGCTCGAACTGCTCGAGGCCATCCCCTACGGGGTGTTCTTCGTGGGCGTGGAGCTGCCGGGCGGGGCGAGCGGCATCGAGATGGCCCAGATGCTCGCCGGGCGCAGGAACAAGCCCGCCCTGGTGTTCATCTCCGGGTCCGAGACCCAGGCCTACGCCGCCTTCGAGCTGGGGGCCACGGATTACCTGCTCTGGCCGCCCGCGCCGGGACGCATGGCCCGGACCATGGACCGCATCCAGACCTTCAAGACGCGCTTCCGCGAGGTCCCGCCCCCGGTGCCCTATCCCGAAGACCCGGACGACGAGCCGGACGAGGACGGCGAGCAGACCGTGAAGCTGCCCCTGCCCGAGGAGGAGCAGGATTCCTTCCTGGCCGCGCTCCAGGCCGCCTGGGACCAGACCACCGGGCGCAGGCCCGAGATCGACAAGCTGGCCGTGAACCAGGACGGCCGGACCATCCTCATCCCCTACGACCAGATCATCTTCGTCGAGGCCTTCGAGGACTATTCCTACGTGCACACGGCCAACCAGAAATTTCTCTCCTCCTACCGGCTCAAGAACCTGGAGGACCGGCTCGGGCCGCACCGCTTCTTCCGCGTGCACCGCAAGTACCTGGTCAACCTCGACATGGTCACCGAGATCGCGTCCATGCCCGGCTCCAACTTCATGTTGCGCACGGCCGGACGCACGCGCATCGAGCTGCCCATCAGCCGGCGGCGCATCGCCGAGCTGAAGAAGATCATCGGGCTGTGAGGAGAGGGGTTCGACATCCGGGCCGGGCCGTGGCGGACGGTCCGACCGTTCAACCCGTCCCTGCGACCGCTGGCCGAATAAGCCGGGAGTTGCGGGACGGACGTGCTATGAATGAGGCTCGCAAAATCGGGTTTCCCGGTTGATCCTGCGAGGAGGACATATGGACCAGTCAGGCGCAATAGACAATTTACTGCAGGAGGAACGGGTCTTTCGCCCGCTCCCGCAATTGGTCATCGAAGCCAACGTCAATCCCCAGGAGCTGGAGGGGGCGCGCAGGTTCGCGGCCATGGACCCGGCCGGGTACTGGGAGGAGGCCGCCGACGAGCTGGACTGGTTCAAGAAGTGGGACCAGGTCCTGGACGACAAGGACGCGCCCTTCTACCGCTGGTTCCCCGGCGCGCGCTGCAACATCGTCTACAACGCCCTGGACCGGCACATCGAGACCGCCAACAAGAACAAGCTCGCGCTCATCTGGGAAGGGGAGCCGGGCGACCAGCGCAAGTACACCTATTTCGAGCTCTACCGCGAGGTCAACCGCTTCGCCAACGCCCTGCGGAGCTTGGGCGTGCGCAAGGGCGACCGCGTGATCATCTACATGCCGCCCCTGCCCGAGACGGTCATCGCCATGCTCGCCTCGGCCAAGATCGGCGCGGTGCACTCCGTGGTCTTCGCCGGGTTTTCGGCCAAGGCCCTCAGAAAACGCATCAACGACGCCCAGGCCAAGCTGCTGATCACCTCGGACGGCTTCTACCGCAACGGCCGGATCATCAGCCTCAAGGAGACCGCGGACGAGGCCCTGGTCGGGGCCTGCGCCGACTGCGTGGAGGCCATGGTCGTGGTCCGGCGCTGCAACATCCACGTGGACATGGTCGACGGCCGCGACTTCCAGTACGAGGACCTGGTCCGCCAGGAGCGCAACGAGGCCCCCACCGAGGTCATGGACGCGGACGACCCGCTCTTCCTGCTCTACACCTCCGGGACCACGGGCACGCCCAAGGGCGTGGTCCACTCCCACGCGGGCTACATGGTCGGCGTGCACCGCACCCTGACCACGGTCTTCGACATCAAGCCCACGGACATTTTCTGGTGCACGGCCGATCCCGGCTGGGTCACGGGCCACTCGGCGGGCATCTACGGCCCGCTCATGGCCGGGACCACCTCGGTCATGTACGAGGGGCACCCCAACTACCCCCAGGCCGACCGCCTGTGGTCCGTGGTGGCCAAGTACGGGGTGACCATCTTCTACTCCGCGCCGACCATGATCCGCATGCTCATGCGCTTCGGCACCCAGTATCCCAAGCAGCACGACCTCTCGTCCCTGCGTCTGCTCGGCTCCGTGGGCGAACCCATCTCGCCCGAGGCGTGGATCTGGCTGTACAAGAACATCGGCCGCTCCGAATGCCCGGTGCTCGACACCTGGTGGCAGACCGAGACCGGCATGTTCATGATCTCGCCCCTGCCCATCTCCGTGCTCAAGCCCGGCTCCGTGACCAAGGCCCTGCCCGGCGTGGAGGTGGACGTGGTGGACAGGGACGGCAAACCCGTGCCGCCCGGCAAGGGCGGGCTGCTCGTGGTCACCCAGCCCTGGCCGTCCATGATGACCGGCCTGTGGAACGACGACGACCGCTACAAGGAATACTGGACCCGGATTCCCGGCGTCTATTACGCGGGCGACGTGGCCCGCAGGGACGAGGACGGCTACATCTGGATTCAGGGTCGCGCCGACGACGTCATCAACATCGCGGGCCACCGCATCGGCTCGGCCGAGCTGGAGGCCGCCTTCGGCGTGCACCCGGCCGTGAACGAGTGCGCGGTCATCGGCGTGCCCGACCAGATCAAGGGCGAGGCCGCCAAGGCCTTCGTCCTGCTCAACGACGGTTTCCAGCCGGGCGACGAACTGATCAAGGAACTGAAAAAGACCATCCGCAACGAACTCGGCCCTGTGGCCGTCATCAAGTCCATCGAGTTCCGCGACTCCCTGCCCAAGACCCGGTCCGGCAAGCTCATGCGCCGCGTGCTCAAGGCCGAGGAAAACGGTTTTGAGTTAGGCGACCTGACAGGATTGGACGAGGATTGATACGGAGGGCGGCTTCCGATAGCGGCTCATCTGCACATTTTTTCCGAGGGTGTGGCCTTCGGAAGTGAAGCGGCTTCCGATAGCGGGCCATCTGCACATTTTTTCCCGGGGGCTTCCATCCTCACGTATGCCGCAATACGCTGCGGTGAAAGCCCCCAGGAAGAAAATGCACAGCTGACCCACTCTCGAAAGCCTATTCCGAGGGCGAGAGTGCGTCGGGTGAGAGCCGCTGTCGGGTGGCTGCGCCGCCCGAATCGCTCCAGGGAAGATGAAGACAGGGCCTTTGACTCGGTGGTGGGTCGGAGGCCTTTTGTTATGAATTGCCCCGCGAAGCGGCGATAAAAAGTTTGGAAGGGGGGTCCAGGGGGGAAACTTTTTCAAAAGTTTCCCCCCTGGCCGCCGGAGGCATTCTTGCTTCTACAGGCCCAGATTCTGGTTGATCAGGATCACCTTGATCCGGCCTTTGGGCCAGCTCTTTTCGGTGATCGTCCAGACGTTGCAGATGCGCTCCGGGGAGTTGCAGTCCATGCACCGGCCGGTCTTGGCGCAGGGGGTTTTGGCGTGGTGGCGGGCCGCGTTCCGGGGGGCGGCGATCTCGCGGACGCGGCGGCGGGCGGCTTCCTCGTGATCCACGATCTTGTTCACGCCCACGGTCAGGATGACGTGTTCCGGGCCGAAGACGATGCCGCCCACGCGGTTGCCGACCATGTCGAGGTTGACCAGCTTGCCGGTGCGCGTGACCGCGTTGGTGCCGGTCAGGAACAGGTCGGCTGTCAGGGCCCGTTTCCGCCGCCGGATGATCTCGGGCCGGTCCACGCCTTTTCCGAAGGTCTCGATGAACTCGATGGCCGGGTCGGTGCGCAGCGCGTCGAGCACGCCGGTGGCGGCCAGGGTCATGGAGTCGCCGAAGGACACCACCCTGGGGGCGATGTCCGGCAGCAGCTCGCAGAGGATGAGTTCCCTGGCCCCGGCCGCGTCGGGCGCGGAATAGGCCTTGAAGCCGTTGGTCCGGAGCGCCTCCATGGTCTCCCTGAGTATGTCGCCGTGCATGGTTCCCCTCCCGGGTGGTTGTTCGGGCAGTACAGCCCAGGGACGCGGGGATTGCAAGCCGTTTGTCCGGGGTCGGCTTGCGCGGAACCGGGGGAAAGGATAGGCTTTTAGCCATGACCCGCATCGCCATCATGTCCGACGTGCACGGCAATTTCGAGGCCCTGAGGGAGGTCCTGGCCGACCTCGACGCCCACCCCGTGGACGCGGTTTATTGCCTGGGCGACATGATCGGGTACGGGCCGCAGCCCCAGGAGTGCGCGGACCTGTTGCGCGAGCGCGGGGTGCGGTGCACCATGGGCAACCATGAACAGGGATTGATCAACATCATCTACCTGCGCGGCTTCAACCAGCCCGCCGCCGACGTGTTGCGGCGCACCCGCGAGATGATCGACGAGGCCACCTATCAGTGGCTGATCACCCGGCCCAAGGCCATCGTGGAGCACGGCTGCCGTTTCGTGCACGGGCTGCCGCCGGACTCGGTCACGGAATACCTGTGGAAGTACCGGGACGAGATGGCCGGGGTCTTTTCGCGCTACGGCGAGGACGTCTGTTTCGCGGGCCACACCCACGACCTGATGCGCTTCACCTCGCGGCGGGGCGACATCGGGCGGTTTCCCCTGCCCGAGGGCTACACCCCGCTTGCCCCGGACCGCCGCCACCTGGTCAACATCGGGTCCGTGGGCCAGCCGCGCGACGGCGACAACCGGGCCAAGTACGGCCTGTTCGACCTGGACTCCCGGGTCCTGACCATGCGTTTCATCCCCTACGACATCAAGAAGACCGCCGACCTGATCGTGGCCAGGGGCTTCCACCGGGGCTTCGCCGACCGGCTGTGGTAGCCCGGCCCCTCTTGTGAAATGGAAAGCCCCCGCGCACGACTGCGCGGGGGCTTTTGCTTTCGGGCCGGGCGCGGGGGCCGGGGTCAGCGGACCAGGACCTCCACCCGCCGGTTGCGCGGCTCGGACCTGCCGTCCGGGGTGGGGATGAGCGGGTTTTCCTCGCCGTGGGAGGTCATCTCGATGATGTCCTCGGGCATGCCGCCCTTGACCAGCAGGTCGCGGACCTTTTCCGCGCGGCGCACGGACAGGTCGTAGTTGTACTGCTTCTCGCCCAGGGTGTCGGTGTGGCCGACGACCGACACGTCGCGGGAGGAGCGGCTGCGCCAGCTCTCGAGAATGTCCGGGAGGAGGGCCTTGGACTCGTCCGTGAGCCGGGTGGAGTCGCTGTGGAAGTGCAGGATGAAGCGGGCCGTGGGCAGGGGCTGGGCGGCCATGGCCGCGCCGAACTCGGACTGGACCTCGGCCTCGCTCAGGGTGGTCACCCTGGTGGTCCCGGTGACGGCCTGGTTGGCCTGGGTCAGGGTGGCGGTCCTGCCGCCTTCGGAGGTGACCGTGACCTCGCCCACGTGGCCGTCCAGGTCGGGCAGCAGGACGATGGTCTGGCCGCCGCCGCAACCGGCGAGCCACAGGCAGGCGGCGAGGATCATGGCGAATTTCTTCATGGCGCGCTCCTAATCGACCTTGATCAGGAACCGGGTGCCCCGGATTCCGATGGTGGACAGGGGGGTCTCGACGGCCATGCTCCCGGGCGAGAGCTTGGCGATCCGGCCGGAGATGAACTGGACCGTGCCCTTGTTCACCCTGGTCAGGAAGTCGAGATTTTCATGGGCCGGGTCGAAGACGAACCTGTCGATGGTCACCCTGGAGCCGGGGCCCAGGGAGAGGAGCGTGTCGTCGCGGAAGATCACGCCCAGGGTGGCGTCCTTGCCGGTGATCAGGGTGTCGCCCTCAAGCAGGGGGTCGCCGACCACGGCGGGTTTTTGCTCGGTCATGCGTTCCACCAAGGCCTCGCCGGTCGCGGTCTTGATGGTTCCCACGACCTGGGCGCGGTCCACGGCCCCGGCCGGTCGGACCGGGCAGCAGCAGAACAGGAGAACAAGGGCCGCGATGACGGCCCACGGACGTCCGCCGCGATGCGGTCGGCCGTCGGGCGTTGAGGTTCGGGCTGTGTGCATGGGCGAAACCTCCGGGCATTGTGCTGCAAAGAGTACGATCTTATTTTTCTATAAGCCCTATCTCTTTTGAATGTCTACATCTATTGTAATCGTCGTTTATTTCCTACCGATTTTATCATGATTTTCTATGTCGGCCTCTTGACACCTATACCCGGTATGGGTATATCGCAATCAAAGGCCCCTACCGGGTACAGGTTATAATGTCCAAGGATTTAAACAGACCATATGGTCTGTAAGAGTGTGAAAACCGTTTGTCGAATGTGCAACACGTCAACTTTGGAGGGAGCATGAAAAGCAAGCTCGTCCTGGCCGTGGCAACGGCCCTGATCACCGTCTTCGCCGTGTCCATGGCCTTTGCCATGGGCGGTGGCAACGCCCGCAAGGGCAAGTTCCTGTACCGCAAGAACTGCCGTTCCTGTCACGGCACCACCGCCAGCGACATGAGCCCGGCGGACAAGACCCAGGCCGAATGGACGGCCCTGTTCTCCGACACGGGCAAGATCAAGTGCAGCCCGGACTGGACCGTCAACGAAAAGGACCTGAACGACATCTTCACCTACCTGCACGACTACGCCAAGGACTCCCCGTCCCCGGCCAAGTGCAGCTAGGGCAGTGCGGCCATGGCCGCGCCGGGTGTATCCGGCGCGGCCCATGCGCCCTCGGGGAGGAGACCAGGGCGCAGCTCGACACAAACGGTTCCGCCCGCCCGAGCCGGGAAGCGGGGCGGGGGGAACCCCATCCGACGACAGTGCGGACAGTTGGAGGTACATAGTGCCCAGTGCAAAGCAGACGATGTCCCGTCGCGATTTCTTCCGGGCCTCCGGCCTGGTGGCGGCAGGGGCCTTGGGCGGCCCGGCCCTGCTCGGCGGCCTGAAGAAGGCCCATGCGGCATCGCCGGCCAAGCCCGCCTGGGATTCCAGGTTTTCGGCTTGCGACATGTGTTTCAACAAGTGCGGGCTCATCGCCCGCGTCGAGGACGGGGTGGTCACGAAGCTCGATCCCAACCCCAAGTTCCTCAAGTCCCGAGGTATGCTCTGCGCGCGTGGCAACGCGGGCCTGGCCCAGGTCTACGACCCGGACCGCCTCAAGCACCCCCTGCTCAGGAAGGGCGCGCGCGGCGAAGGCAAGTGGCAGCGCATCCCCTGGGACGAGGCCCTGGACATGGCCGCGGCCAGGATGGCCGAGGTCCGCGACAAGTATACCCCCTGCGGCCACCTGTTCACCGCGGGCACGGACCTGCACTCGCAGTTCGTGGGCCGGTTCGCCGAGGTCTACGGCTCGTTCAACGTGACCTCGCACGAATCCCTGTGCCTGGTCTCGGGCAGCCGCGCCTTCCTCGACACCTTCGGCGAGGTGCCCTTCGCGGACGTGCTCAATTCCAAGTACATCCTGATGGTCGGGGCCAACCGCTTCGAGGCGCTGGTCACCCCGGACTCCATCGATCTGATGACCGCCATTCGCGAGAACGGCTGCAAGCTGGTCACGCTCGATCCGCGCTACACCAAGACCGCGGCCCTGTCCCACGAGTGGTATCCGGTCAGGCCGGGCACGGACATGGCCTTCATGCTCGCGCTGGCCCACGTGATCATCAACGAGAAGCTCTACGATCCCGCGTGGATCGCGGAGAAGACCTACGGCATGGAGCAGCTCACGGCCCACGTGCAGCAGTACACGCCCGGCTTCGCGGCCGAGCAGTGCGGCATCCCGGCCGAGGCCATCACCCGCATGGCCCGCGAGCTGGCCGCGGCCGCCCCGGCCTCCATGGTCTACCCCGGCCGCCGCACCTCGGACTACGAGGACTCCACCCAGATCCGGCGCAGCTTCGCCATCGTCAACGGGCTGCTCGGCAACTGGGACAGGCCCGGCGGACTGCTGGCCGCGCGCCAGGTGGGCCTCAAGGGCGTGTCCTATGACGCCCCGTGGTACGACGAGAACAAGGAGGACCGCATCGACGCGGGCAAGGTGCCCATGATGTTCGAGCACGAGGGGTCCTTCCTGGTCACCCGCGACTCGGTCCTGGCCGACGATCCATATCCCATCCGGGGCTGGTTCATCTACAAGACCAACCCCATGGGCACGGCCCCCAACCGGAAGAAGACCATCGAGATGATGAACAAGATGGACTTCGTCACCGTGGTGGACATCGCCATGTCCGACACGGCCTGGATGGCCGACCTGGTCCTGCCGTCCCAGTCCTACCTGGAGCGCGAGGACCCGTGTTCGGGCCTTCAGGGCTCAGTGGCCTGCGCCTGCGTCATCAAGCGCGACCCGGTCATCGCCCCCATGTACGAGTCCCGGTCCCTGTTCGACATCATGAAGGGCATCGCGGGCCGCCTGGAGCTGGGCGAGTACTTCGACTTCACCATCGACGAGTACCGCCGGCAGCAGACCCGCGAGATTCCCGAGGCGCTCGGCGTCATGGACCGCGACGGCGTGTACTACAACCCGTCCAAGGTCTACGGCATCTACGACGGGCGCATCTACAAGACCCTGTCCAAGAAGGTCGAGCTGTACAACCAGCGCTACGAGCAGATGGGCATCGACCCGCTGCCCAACTACACGCCCCCGGCCGGGCCGCCCGAGAACCGCTTCCGCATGGTCCTCGGCCGCAACGCCATGATCACCCAGACCTCCACGGCCAACAACGCGCTGCTGCACGAGTTCCTGCCCACCAACACCCTGTGGCTGAACACCGAGGCCGCCGGGAAGCTGGGCATCGGCGACGGCGACCTGGTCGAGGTCTCAAGCCCCGTGGGCAGCCAGGAGCTCAAGGCCGAGGTCACGGACAAGATCCGCCCGGACACCGTGTACATGCTCTCGGGGTACAACACCCTGTCCACCATGCAGCATCTGTCCCACGGCAACGGGGCGTCCATCAACGATCTGCTGGACGACGACTACGACGCCGTCACCGGCAACGCGTCCATGCACACGACCTTTGTCACCGTAACAAGGAAGGTGGCGTAATGGCACAGCAACTCGCCATGGTCATCGATGCGGCCAAGTGCATCGACTGCAAGGGGTGCGTGGCCGCCTGCAAGGTGGCCAACAACGTGCCCGAGGGCCAGTTCCGCAATTGGATCAAGCACGCCGACGTTCCGGTCATGCCCGGCATCGCCGGGGCCAAGGCCCGGTTCCAGCCGGGGGCGTGCATGCACTGCGAGAACCCCACCTGCGTGACCGCCTGTCCCACGGGCGCGACCTACAAGGACCCGGAGACCGGGGTGGTCGTCATCGACGAGACCCTGTGCATCGGCTGCGGCAACTGCATTCCGGCCTGTCCCTACGACGCCCGGTTCCGCAACCCGGTCACGCGCAAGGCGGACAAGTGCAACTACTGCCCCGAGCGGCGCGCCGCCGGGCTGCCCCCCGCCTGCGTGGACACCTGTCCGACCAAGGCGCGGGTCTTCGGCGACATCAACGATCCGACCAGCGCGGCGGGCATCCTGTACCGCAAGAACCAGGAGCGGCTGACCCGCGTGGCGGCCCGGACCGACACCAAGCCGAACATGTACTATATCGGCGACCCCGGCCCCGAGGCCTGGGGGCGCGAGGCCGTGGTCCCCGCGTCCATGGTGGCCATGAAGGAGTCCGCGCCGTTCATCAAGGGCATCGTGGCCCTGTCCGGCCTGGGCGTCCTGGCCATGCTCGGCCGCCAGCTCTTCGCCGGTTCCGGCGACCCGCACGACAGCCACAAGGAGGACAGCGATGCCTAGCCGGACCTACAAGCGGCACGACCGCTCCGACATCTTCATCCACTGGTTCAACGCGGCCTGCTGGCTGCTGCTCCTGCTGACCGGCGTGGGGCTGATCCAGAACCCGGACGTGGACCCGTTCGGCTCGGGCTATCCGGCCTGGCTGCGCTCGGTGGTGGGCGGCGGGGGCAACCTGCTGGCCATCCACGAGTTCATCGGCCTGGCCTGGATCGCGGGCTTCGTCCTCTACCTGCTGGTCAACTTCAGGGGGGCCCGCTTCTTCCTGGCCGAGGTCTTCGCGGTCAGCCCGGCCCGTGACATGGGCTGGATGCTCAAGAAGATGGTCCTCATGACCCTGGGGCCCAAGGCTCTGAAGGCCGTGGGCGTCAGCCCGGACCTGCCGGACCAGGGGTACTACAACATGGGCCAGAAGGCCTTTGCCCAGGCCTCGGTGGTCGGCGGCGTCGTCATTGCCGCGACCGGCGTGATCATGTACCTGTCCGACCGCACCTTCGGGGCCGAGTCCACGGGCATGATCGGCTGGGCCGTGGCCCTGCACTTCATCAGTGTGGGGCTGGTCTTCGCGGGGCTGCTGGTGCACGTCTACATGGCGGCGGTGTCGCCCGAGGAGCGCCCCGGCTTCAAGTCCATGTTCACCGGCGTGGTCCCCGGCGACTACGCCCGGCATCACCACCGGCTTTGGTGGGAAAAGGTCAGAACCGAGCCCGAGCAGGGTTCGGAATAGCGACATAGAGGCATCCGCCCCGGCTGGGGAGCGGAAGAAACCAATCATCAGGAAGGGAGTTTATCATGCACAGGAAGTTGATTGCCGCGGCCATGCTGCTGGCGTTCGTCGTGACGGCCCTGGCCGTCCCGGCCATGGCCCAGGAGAAGCCGAAGTTCAAGCAGTTCCACTCCATCGTGGACTACAAGTTCGTGGCCCAGTATGCGAAGATGCCGCAGCCCAAGGGCGTCATGATCATCGACTCGCGGCCCTACAAGCCCAAGTACGTGGACGGCTACATCCCCACGGCCGTGTCCATCCCGGCCAGCCAGTTCGACAAGATGACCGACAAGCTGCCCAAGGACAAGGGCGAGCTGCTCGTCTTCTACTGCGGCGGCCTGGACTGTCCCCTGTCCCACAAGTCCGCCTTCGCGGCCGAGGCCCTGGGCTACACCAACGTCAAGGTCTACGCCGCCGGGTTCCCGGACTGGAAGAAGCACGCCCCGTATTCCTCCATCGGCCTGGAAAACCTCGCCGCGCGGATCAATGAGGGCGGCAACTACCTGCTCGTGGACGCGCGGCCCTACAAGAAGTTCCTGGAAGGGGCCATCCCGTCCGCCATCGGCATCCCCGAGCGCGACTTCGCGGCCAAGCGCGGCCTGCTGCCCGCCGACAAGGTCAACACCACGCTGATCTACTACTGCGGCGGCTACGCCTGCGCCCTGTCCCACAAGTCCGCGGTCATGGCCCGTTCGCTGGGCTACAAGAACGTGCTCGTGGCCGAGGCCGGCTACCCCGGCTGGAAGGAGATGTTCGGGGCCACGGACAGCGCCGTGGTCGCGGGCGAGGCCGAGGGCGCGGTGGACACCGAGTGGTTCCTGAAGACCATCAAGGAGAACCCGTCCGCCATCCTGCTCATCGACGTGCGCGATCCCGAGGAGTATGCGGCCGGTCACTTCCCGTCCGCCATCAACATGCCCGTGGACATGGTCGAGAAGCAGGCCAAGGAGATCCCCACGGACAAGCCCATCGTCTTCTCCTGCGCCTCGGGCGCGCGTGCGGGCGAGGCCTTCTACCTGTTCAAGGATCTGCGTCCGGACGTGGAAAAGGTCTACTACCTGGAGGCCACCAACTCGTTTGGCGGCGACAACAGCTACGAGGTCCATCCCAACAAGTAGGGATCGGCCATGGACGGCCGGGGTCGGCCCCGGCGTAAACACTGGGCGGGGAGCGCGTATGTCGAGAAACATCACCTGTATGGCATGGCTGCTCCTCGCCTCGTGCGTCCTGGCCGCCGCGCCCGCCCTGGCCGACGAGAACGAGGTCTGGTGGGCGTCGGCCCAGGTCGAGGCCGCGCGCGACGACTACCATCTGATCGACGATGACGGTCTGCGGAAACTGCTCGACGACAAGACGGACATGGTCCTGCTCGACGCCCGGGCGGACTACGAGTTCGAGGCCGGGCACATCCCCGGCGCGGTCAATCTGGAGTTCGACCTGGGCGACGACCTGAATCTCTCCCCGGAAAAGCGCCGGACCCTGGCCTCCCTCGTCGGGCCGGACAAGGACCGGCTGCTGGTCATCTACTGCCGGAGCTTCAGGTGACTGCGCAGCTCCATTGCGGCGCGCTGGGCAGCGCGTCTCGGCTACACCCGGATCTACCGGTACCCGGCGGGCTTCCACGGCTGGCGGGAGAGGCACCCCGACCGGATTGAGGGCAAGCCCGACGCGGTCCATGTCCTGGCCGTGGGCGACGACTTCCCCACCTGCCGGGTGGCGGTGCTCAATGGCGACGAGGACCGGAACTACCTGGAACTGCCCGAGGGGGCCAGGTTCCTGCAACTGTCCGAGCTCAAGGCGAGCTTCGTGCTCATCCAGCTGTACAACACCCTGTGCAACGACTGCGTGGCCGAGACCAAGATGCTGACGCGCTTCTTCAAGAAGGTCGAGGCGGACCCGGAGCTGGCCGGGACGCTCAAGATCATCGGCATCGGGGTGTACGACTCCAACCTGGCCGTGGTCCGCTTCCGCAAGCATTACGACGTGGCCTACCCGCTGTTCTCGGACAAGAGCGGGCAGATCTTCGAGTGCCTGGGCCAGGCCGAGCTGCCCCTGGCCTACCTGGTCCGGGCGCGGGGCGACGGCACGTGGCGCATCGAATTGATCAAGCGGGGATACTTCGAGCCGGACGAACAGTTCCTGGACGTGCTCCGCTCGGCGGTCAGGCTGCCGCCCAGGGACTAGCCCTCGGCCACGACCGGGAGCAGGGCCAGGATCAGGTCCGCCCCGGCCGAAAAGACCGGGTCGGGATCGGCCTGGGCCAGGGCGTCGCGGAAGCGGCCCACCCACGGGAGCATGACCTCGCCCGCGAACCGGGCCGCCTGGTCGGCGAACTCCGGGTCCCCGGACCAGCCCTCGGCGCAGAGGTGGAAGAGAAATTCCAGCTCCAGAGTCAGGTGGTCGGGCGGCTCGTTGGAGGGCAGCGAGATTTCGAGCCCGGCCTCGGCCAGGCGGTCGCGCATGGCCAGGGCGCTCCTGCCCATGGTCCGCCCCTCGGGGCCGTGGCAGGACTCGTACAGCGGGGCCGGGACGCCGCCCGGTCCGGCGATGAACAGGCGGACGTACTCCGCCTCCAGCGGCGAGAAGTTTTCGGCCTCGGCATAGGGGGCAAGCGCCTCGTCGAGGGCCGACAGGGGGTCGGCCGGGAAGCCGGGAATTTCCTGGACACGGTCGAGGAGTTCGGGCACTCCATGGGTGGCCAGTTCGGCCCACGCATGTTCGTCCGGCCCCCGAAATACGGAGACGCAGAGCTCCATCACATTGAGCAGAAAGAGTTTCGAGTGGGAAATGGACATGACTGGGACCCCCGGATATACTGCGAACGATACCCTACGACAGTACGGTAAAGAACACGGCAGGGCAATGGGAACATGGCCTGAGACAAAGGAGAACGAGATGGACGACCACCTGAGCGCCGAGGAACAGGCCCTGAAGAAGAACGTGTTGTCACGCATGAAGCGCATCGAAGGACAGGTGCGCGGCATCCAGGGCATGATCGAATCCGGCAAGGAGTGCCAGGACATCCTGGTCCAGGTGCGGGCCGTGCGCTCGGCCCTCCAGTCGGCCAACAAGCTGATCCTCAAGCGCTACCTGCTCAGGTGTTACGCCGAGTCCGTGGAGAGCGGCCAGGACGCCAAGGATTCCCTGGAAAAGTTCATCTCCGTGGTCACCGGCTTCATCGAAGGCTGACGTATCGAACAATCTGGAGCAACTGAATGAAAAAACTGTTTCTAGCACTGGCATTCGCCCTGCTTTTCTGCCAGCCCGTGGCCGCGAAGACCAACTACAACGTCTGCTTCCATTCCCTGGACGCGGACGTGGACGGCCGCATGTCCAAGGGCGAGTTTCTGGTGGCCTTTTCCGACGGCGACACCTCGGTCTTCGACCAGGCCGACGCCAACCACGACGGCTCGGTGACCCACGAGGAGTGGGAGGCCTACAAGGAAGCCCAGGGCTTCGAGGACCACGAGTAGCCGCACCCGCCCGGAATGACGAAGGGGGCGCCGTCCATCAGGACGGCGCCCCCTTCGTCGTTTCGGCGTCCCGCGTTCGGGCTATTCTCCCAGCCCCATGGCGCGCAGGAAGCCGGGGTCCTCGGTCCAGCCCTCGCGGACCTTGACCCAGAGCTCCAGGTGGACCTTCTGCCCGATGAGCTCGGCGATCTCCTGGCGGGCCTGGGAGCCGATGGCCTTGAGGTTCGCGCCCTGCTTGCCGATGATCATGCCCTTGTGGCTCGGGCGCGAGGTATAGATGACCGCGTTGATGACGACCATGTCCTCGCGGGAGTCCTCGTCCCACTGCTCGATCTCCACGGCCGTGGAGTAGGGCAGTTCCTGGCGCAGGGAATAGAACAGCTTTTCGCGGATGATCTCCGAGGCCATGAAGCGCAGGGGCACCGTGGAGATCTGGTCCTCCGGGAACATCTGCGGCCCCTCGGGGGTGTGCGCCAGGATGCGTTCGAGCAGCTCGTCCGTGCCCTTGGCCTTCAGGGCCGACACCGGCACGAACTCGGCCTCGGGCCACAGCTCGGCGAGCCGGGCCATGAACGGCAGGAGCTGATCCTTTTCCTTGATGCGGTCGATCTTGTTCACGGCCACCAGTACCGGGCGGCCCGCCTCGCCGACCGGCTTGACCAGCGGGGCGATCTCCTTGTCCAGGAGCTGCGGCTTGGCGCAGTACAGGGCCGCGTCCACCAGGACCACCACGGCGTCGGACGAGGCCAGGGCGTTCCAGGCCGATTCCAGCAGGAAGCGGTTCATCTTGCCGCGCAGCCGGTGCACGCCCGGCGTGTCCAGGAAGACCAGCTGCGCGTCGTCCGTGGTCAGGATGCCGCTGATGCGGTTGCGCGTGGTCTGCGGCTTGGGCGAGACGATGGCCACCTTCTGGCCGATGTAGGTGTTCATCAATGTGGATTTGCCCGCGTTGGGCGGCCCGATCAGGGCGATCATACCGAATTTGTGCATGCAGTTCCTTTACTGGTGTTCTTTGCCGGGCTTGCCGAACCGCTCCTCGGCGATGCGCACCTTCTCGACGATGCGGCGGTAGTAGTCGCCGGAGGTGTCCAGGGTCACCGGGCGGCGGCGCCGCTCGTTCATCTGCAGAATCATGACGTTCAACTTCTGCACCTGGCGGTACCGCTCCTGCTCGTCGTCCATATGTTCGAGCAGGTCGATGGCGCAGTTGATCTCCTTCTCCTCCAGGATGTCCGCAGGCAGATGCCCGGAACTCTTGAGGATTCTATAGGCCATGCGCAGGTCCGGCGGCAGGTTCGCGGCCTCGTCCGGCGCGAGCGGGCGGCCCATGCCTTCGAGGTCCTCGAATTTGCCCTCTTTTTCGGCCTTGCGGATGAGTTCCTCGGCGATCAGGGCCGTGACGTTGAACATGGGGGGGATTTTCCCACACTCCATAGGGGGAAGTCAAAGGGTGGATTGCCCCTGGGGCGGGGCAATCCATCCATGCGTTCATGGAAAGGGGAAAATGCGGAGAGAGCCGCTTTACGGGCTGCGCCCGCTTGCTCCGGGTCGCGCCTTGCGTCGCGCCCAGGAACGCGCCTGCGGCGCGAGAGCCGGGAGGGAGCTGCGCTCCTCCCTCCGAGAGCCGTCGTGCGGGGCTGCGCCCCACACATTGCTCCATGCCCTCCCGGCGGGGTCCATTTTTTTGCTGGCCCAAAAAAATAGACGAAAAAAAGGGCCTTGGGGGGTAGCACGGCCGCCCGGGGAGGGGTCGCAAGAATCCGATCCGCTCGGGGCGGCTCCATCTGATCAAAGGTATAGAGCGTCTCCCGGAGCGGGATGGTCCCTTTTGGGGGAGACCGCGCTTCGGCGAGACTGGAGCCGCCACCCCTTCGCGGTCGGCTTCTACGCGCCCCCTCCAGGGCTGTGACGGTGCGGGGAAGAGGTGCGGGGGGACGCGGCGGGGCGTGCTGGGGTGCGGGACAGAGAGCCGCTGTCGGGTGCCGGGGGCACCCGAATCGCTCCAGGGGGTGCGAGTTGGGGGAGTGTGGGCGGGGATGAGGGTTGAAAGTGGGAGTTTGCGTTGGAAGAGCCATGAAAGGGGGATGGGATGCGGTGAGCTTTTCTACTTCTCCCTCGACGCGTTTCACCTGAGTTCCAGTGTTGGTTTTTCAGGACCGCCGCCAAGGTGATTCGCCACAATCCCACAGTGCAAGCGCAGCCATTCTCCCGCATTGCCACACCCTTGTCGCGCCAGCGCGGCCAACCTTCCCGCACCCCACCTCTTCGTACCCGGCCATTGGCGTTGGCCCACTCCTCGCAGCCGAAGAGCGGTAATCGGCGGCGGACCCTAGAGCCCGTGTCCGGCGGCGGAAGCGCAGGTTTTATTGCGTCTGCGCAGCAGACTTTCCATCAAACCAGCGGGAGCCGCCTACGGGCTCTTGGGTCCGTCGGCGCGCGGCAGCACCGCAGCGCAGTTTTTGCTTCCTTTTTTCTGCGCCAGTAAAAAAGGAAGTCGCCGTAAAGGCGAAACACGATGTAGGGATGACACCCCAAAGTCTGGACGCGGATGCGCGGACAAATTCAAGGAGTTACTCCCTCCCGGCTCTCGCGCCGCAGGCGCATGCTTTGGAGCAAGCGCCGCAGACGCGCCGCTCTTATGCGTCGCGGCCGCCCGCCGCACCCCCAAAAAGGTGCGGCGGTCCATCCTGGGGGATGTCCGCCGCACCGGGGGTTGGGGAGCTTGTACTGTCTCTGGTCAGTCGATGATCGGTCCCGCGTACAGGTAGCGTCCGCTGCATTGCGAGTCCGCGCACACCGCCGCCCCGATGAGGTAGCGGGCGGCGTCGTCGGCAACGGTTCGCGACATGGGCAGCTCGATGAACCGGCCCATGTACCCGACCTCGACCGTGGACGGCGTCTCCGTGATCATGACCTCACCCCGGTCGATCACGGCCATCCCGGCCAGATGCGCCTCAGCCATTCGAATCACTTTGGAACGCATGGCAGCCCCTTGGTTTGGGGTGCATGGTATAGCATATTCGCTTTTTCGGCAATGCGGGCCGGAATCCGGCCGCTAGCGCCAGTAGATGCGCACCTTGCGGCGGCCGAATTCGCGCGCCGCCTTGACCCGTTTGCCGAAGTAGACGTCGATGCGCCGCCGGTACCGCCGGTTCATCTTGTCCATGACCAGGTAGGGGCCTTCAAACCCCTCGATCCAGATCTCCGCCTGGTTGTCCAGGCCGAGCGGGATCAGGTCGCGCGAGACGGCCACGGCCTTCATGCCGGGCTTGAGGCGGTTGTTCCAGGCGGCGCGGTGCGGGTCGCCGTCGGTCTGGGCGCGGGTGGAGTTGTAGGCCGTGACCGTGACCTCCAGGCTGTTCCATAACACCCGGTTGGGCTGGCTCATGCCGTAGCCCAGCAGGGCGAGCAGGGCGGCCGCGAGCAGGAGGATGAGGGCACGCTTCATTCATACCCTTGTAACCGGACGCGCGCCAATGGGCAAGCCGGGGCCAGACCGCCGCGATTCCTCCGGTTCCGTCAAGGTTCCCTTTGCCCGCCCCGATATCCCTGTGTTAGGGTCACGAGCAATGAATCCCGTCCACCGCCACAGCCGGACCCTCCGCCGGGCCGCGACCGGCCGTATCCCGCTCGCCGCGCTCCTGGCCGCGTGCCTCGGCCTGTGTCTGCTCTGGGCGACGCCGGGTCCGGCCCGTGGGCCCTACCGCATAGGTTACGCGCCGGGCGCGCACATCCACGTGGAGGCCATGGAACGGCTCAAGGCGGTCTACGGGCGGGCCGGGCTGCCTGTGGAGTTCGTGCCCCTGCCCCAGAAGCGCTCCCTGGTCCAGGCCGTGGACGGGGTCATCGACGGCGACGCCGGGCGCATTCCGGACCTGGATGTGCAATATCCCTCCCTGATCCGGGTGGACGTCAAGCTCCTGGACCTGAACGGGGCGGCCTACGTGGTCGGGAGGCAGCGGCTCGGGGACTACCGGCCGGAGCTGCTCGACGTCCTGCGCGTGGGCGCGGTGCGCGGGGTCCTCTGGGCCGAGAGGGTCATGGCCGGGCGTCGCCTGGAACAGGTCAACAATTACGAGACCCTGTTCGGCATGCTTCTGGAGGGGCGCATCGACATGGCCCTGGCCAGCAGGAGCAGCGCCGAGGTCGTCTTCAACGGCGATCGGGCGCGCTACGCCCGCATCCGCCGCCTGGACCCGGTCGTGTACCAGGTGCCGTTCTACCATTACGTGAACATGAAGAACGCGGACATCGTGCCGCTTCTCGAAAAGGCCCTCCGGGAACTGCGCGGCCGGGACTACTGGCACGACGGCGCTGCGCCGGACGGCCCGGCCCTGTCCGGGGACGCCGGTCAGCGGGCCAGGCAGTAGTCGGCGAACCGCTTGAGCAGGGAGGCGGAGTCCGGGGTGTCGCGCACCGTGGCCCGGATGGCGGCCGCGTCCCGGCCCGACGCCGTCAGGTCCGGCTCGCGCCGGGCGATGTATTCAAGGATGGCCGGGGCGTCGAACTCAGGATGGAACTGCACGCCCCAGGCGTTTTCGCCCACGCGGAAGGCCTGGTGCGGATCGTGGCTGCCCGTGGCCAGGAGCACGGCCCCCTCGGGCAGGCGCAACGCGGTCTGGGCGTGGGTCACGTGGCCCGGAAAGACCTCGGGCAGGTCGCGGAACAGCGGGTCTTCGCTCGATGCGCGGGTGCGGGTGATGTCCGCCGTGCCGATCTCCAGCCCGGCCGGATGGTAGTCGGCCCGGCCGCCCAGGGCATCGGCCATGAGCTGGTGGCCGAAGCAGATGCCGAACAGGGGCAGCCCGGCCTCCACGGCCCGGCGTACCCAGGCCGAGGTCTCCGCGATCCAGGGCAGGGCGTCCGTGACCATGTCGTGGGACCCGGTGATGACCGCGCCCGCGAACTCCGTGGGATCGGGCAGGGGTTCCCCGGCCTGCGCGTTGACGCTCGTCCAGCCGTGCTCGGCCAGCCCCATTCCGGCGGCGGCCCAGTCCTCGAAATCGCCGCGTTCGGCAGCGTAGTCGGCAAAGGTGCCGCCCGCCTTCACGATCAGTATCTTTTCCATTTTTGTCCCACGAAAATGTAGTTAAATTGCGATGCTAAGGGGATGATGGCCCATGCCGCAGGGGGTGTCAACACCGTCCGGTGGGCATCCCGGATCACCCCCTTGGGGTTGAATCGGGACGCGGGTTTGCGGTACAAGAGGGACAACCGGAGGGAGACGACCATGAAACCGATGACGATCCGTTCCCGTCTGTCGCGGCGGGACTTTCTCAAGGCCGGGGCCATGACCGTGGTCGGGGCCGGGGTGGCCGGGTGCGCCAAGAACCCGGTCACGGGCCAGAGCCAGTTCATGCTGGTCAGCGAGGAGCAGGAGATCCGGATGGACCGCCAGGCCGCGCCCCAGCAGCTGTCCAACGACTACGGCACCACCCAGGACACCTTCCTGAACGACTACGTCTCCGGCGTGGGCCGCTCCCTGGCCGACGTCTCCCACCGGCCGCAGATGCCCTACAACTTCCACGTGGTCAACGCCAACTACGTCAACGCCTACGCCTTTCCCGGCGGGACCGTGGCCTGCACGCGCGGCATCCTGCTGAACGTGGACAACGAGGCCGAGATGGCCGGGCTGCTCGGCCACGAGATCGGCCACGTCAACGCGCGGCACACGGCCTCGCGCATGAGTTCGCAGATGGTCATCGGCGGGCTGGCGGGCATCGGCGGGGCCGTGGTCGGGGCCAAGTACGGCGGGGCCTGGGGCACCCTGGCGGGCGGCCTGGGCGGGCTCGGGGCCGGGCTGCTCCTGGCCTCCTACAGCCGCGACGACGAGCGCCAGGCCGACGCCCTGGGGCTGGAATACATGACCAAGGCCGACTACAACCCCGAGGGCATGGTCGGGCTCATGGAGATGCTCAACGAGCAGCACTCCCGCGAGCCCAGCGCCCTGGAGGTCATGTTCGCCACCCACCCCATGAGCTCCGAGCGGCTGGCCACGGCCAAGCAGGCCGTGAGCAAGCAGTATTACGGGGCGCGGAAGTACGCCTTCTACCGCGAGCGGTACATGGACAACACCGCGGACCTGCGCAAGCTCGGCCCGGCCATCCGCGACATGCAGGACGCGGAAAAGCTCGGCGGCGAAAAGAAATACGGCCCGGCGGAAGAGAAGATGGACACGGCCCTGGGCCTGGCCCCCAACGATTACACCGGCCTGTTGCTCATGTCCAAGATCCTGATCGCCCAGGAAAAATATGACAAGGCCCTGCCCTATGCCGAGCACGCCAGGGAGGTCTATCCCGGCGAGGCCCAGGCGGGCCAGGTGGCCGGGGTGCTCCAGCTCAAGGCCAAGGAGTACGACAAGGCCTACGCCAGCTTCGAGGCCTACGACAAGGCCCTGCCCGGCAACCCCTACGCGGGCTTCTACAAGGGCATGGCCCAGGAGGGCATGGGTCGCCGCCGTGAGGCGGCCGAGGAGTATTACGCCTTCCTCAAGCAGGTGAACCAGGGGGAGCAGGCGCAGCACGCCTACAACCGCCTCGTCGAATGGGGGTACGTGAAATAGCGGCTGGCCCGCTCTCCCAAATCTATTCCGGGGACGGGTGTGCGACGGGAAGAGAGAGCCGCTACGGATGCCTGCGGCATCCGGGTCGCTCCATGGCGGGGGCGTTGAAAGGAGCCTTGGGCTCCTTTTTGTTTGGTCAAGCCAGCAGTTGTCGGCGGATCTGTTCGGCGAAGCCGTCGGCGTCCGGGCCCAGGGGGAGGAGGTCGATGTCCTGGGGGCGGGTCACGCCGATGCGGGCCTCCACGGCGCGGCGAATCTGCTCCTGGGCGAAGATCGGGCCCCGTTGGACCTCGGGGGTGGTGCCGCTAAGGCGGAGGATGGCCACGCCCACCGCGTCCATGGCCACGGGGTCCGTGCCCGCCAGGATGGTGTTGAAGGCCACCTCGGTGCCGCGATGGGGGCCGCCGTCCACGAAGGCGGTCATGGCGTCCATGAGGATCAGGTCGTGGCGGAAGGCCTGGCTGATCTCGGCGATGAGGGTGCGTTGCAGGCGGGAGCCGTGCAGCTCGGCCATGTAGTTGTAGCCGCTTTCGGGGTCGTGCTTGGCGATGGCGCCCACGGCGTTCTTGAGGGACATGGTGAAGTGCCCGCCGAACTGGTGGGTCTTGAGGCAGCAGGTCTGGACCACCTTGTCCGCCTCGGCGAAATGGCGTTCCAGGAGGAAGCCGCGCTTCCAGTGGGTGCACGGCGGGGTGCGGCGCACGAAGCCGTCCGCGCCGAGCCCGTCCATGACCACCACGTCGAAGCCCACGGTCTCGGCCGTGTGGTTCACGTTCATGCGGCGCAGGACCGAGGCGGTGTCGCCCATGCCGCTG
Source organism: Pseudodesulfovibrio mercurii (assembly GCF_000189295.2). Lineage (NCBI taxonomy): Bacteria > Pseudomonadati > Thermodesulfobacteriota > Desulfovibrionia > Desulfovibrionales > Desulfovibrionaceae > Pseudodesulfovibrio > Pseudodesulfovibrio mercurii. The sequence continues at coordinate 2,905,792 of NC_016803.1, forward strand.
CGTTCGACCAGGGTCATGGGTCCCGCGCCCGCGTCCTTGAGGGTCCGGGCCAGGGTGCGCAGGGTGTCCGGGTGGGTGGAGGCCGGGAACGGGTCCGCGCTGTTGTAGTTGGCCTTGAGCGCCACGGACGCGCCCCGGAAGCCGGTCAGGTCGAACTCGGCCAGGGCCGTCTCGATGCCCGCCACCCGGTTGTCGGTGCGGACCAGCACGACCCTGGCGCGCGGCCGCGACTCGGCCGCCCCGGCCGGTCCGATCCCGGCCAGCAACCCGGCGCCCAGGCCCAGGATGGCCTTGACGCAGCGCCGCCGGTTCATCCGTGTTTCAAGAGATCGCATAGCAGGTCCTCCACGTTCGCAGATTACGGACAACCCCGGCATCTGTAAAGCGGACCACGCCGAAGGGTCCCCCTCCCCAAGGACCGGGAGCACGTGCGCCGGGGACGGAACCAGCGGGTGCAGGCCATAATCCGGCCGTCCCGGCCGCCGGTTCGCCCGCGGGCGGATCAGTGGACCGTGTTCTTGTAGATCTTCCCATCCTTCATGATGACCAGGAAGTTGTTGTCCGGATCCGCAACCAGGTCGAGATTTTCCAACGGGTTGCCCTCCACCAGTATCAGGTCGGCAAGGGCGCCTTCCCTGACCACGCCCAGTTCGCCCGGATACGGGTCGCGCGGTCCGCAGAGCTTGAGCAGTTCGGCGTTGTCACGGGTGGCCATCTTCAGGGCTTCAAAGGGCGTGTACCACCGCTTGAGCTTGGCCAGGAACTTGCCCTGCTTGGCGGCCAGGGCGGGATCGAACAGCATGTCGGTGCCGAACGCCGTCTTGACCTTGTACTTCTTGGTATACTCGACAGCGGTGTCCAGTCCCTTGACCGCCTGTTCGTATTTGGCCTGGCTGCGGGGATTGTCGAACACGAAGGCGTCCTCGTCATTCATCAGCGGCTGCATGCTCCACCATACGCCCTTTCGGGCCATGAGCTTCGCGGTGTCCTTCTCGATGAAGAACCCGTGCTCCACCGACATGGCCCCGGCCTCGACCCACTGCCTGATGGCGGCATCGGTGTTGACGTGGATCATGACGTAGGTGTTCCACGTCCTGGCCACGTCGCAGACCGCCTTGGCCTCCTCGAAGGTATATTCCGTGACGTCCAGCGGATCGTATGCGGAGCTGACGCCGCCACCGGCATGCGCCTTGATCTGGCTGGCCCCCATGCGCAGGATTTCGCGGGTGCGCTTGATCACTTCCGGCACGCCGTCCGCGATGAACGAATGCGTCCGCTGCAAGTAGTTGTATGAGGCGGTCGGCTTTTCAGGCACGGCGTTCGGGCCGCGAAAATCGCCGTGCCCGGAGGTCTGGCCGATATACGGACCGGAAGGATAGATTCGCGGGCCGTCGACCAGCCCCTCGTCGATGGCCCGCTTGACGCCGAAGACGTTGCCGCCCGCGTCGCGTACCGTGGTGAAGCCGCGCAGCAGCGTCTCCCGCGACCCCTCGGCGGCGGCGATGGCGAGATAGCCCAGGTCGGTATTCATCATGGTACTGATGGTTCTGACGGCGAACATGGTGTGCCAGTGGGCGTCGATGAGTCCGGGCATCAGGGTGCGCCCCTTCCCGTCGATGACGTTGACCTTGACCGCATGCCTCTCCATCTTCACGGGATCGTAGATCATGACGTCCACGGCGCCGCTTGACATGAAATCGCAGGAATGGGTCTTTCCGGCCTCGGCCCGCCGCAGGCCGCCCGTCTTGACGTCGATCTCATAGGTGTCGGCCACCTCGATCTCCTCGGCTATCTTCTTGATACGATTCCCGACCACAAGGACGTCGTAATCCTCCAGGAGTTTCTCCCGCTCCCCGTCGAAGATGTTGACGTTCTTGAACAACGTCACTTCCGCCGGGATGTCGTATTGTTCGGCAAAAGCCGCCGAGGCAAGCGCAACCAGGAGCACGAACGCCGCCAACCCAAAGATACTCCTTCTCATCCCTCACTCCTTGCGTCTGGCATTGCCGTATCGGTATACTGTCTGACAATCAGTAGTTTGATACAGGAAGTCAAGCGACAAGCCGGGACCGCAACCGGTACCCGCCAAGCGAAATCGCCGGACACGGACCGGCAACGGACACGCAACCGCGCCCGCACCACCCGCGAAGCGGCACCGAAAAGTTTAGGAAAGGAAGGGGATGGGGGTCCGGGGGAAGGGGAAGGAAAACCCTTTGAAAAGGGCTTTTCCTTCCCCTTCCCCCGGCCGCCGGAGGCGCGGCGGCCTTAGCCGCCGCACTTGGTGTATGCGCAGGATTTGCAGATGTGGCAGCCTTCCTCGAAGACCAGGGGCTCGCCGCATTCGGGGCAGAGCTCGCGGTTGAGGGAGGCGACCTGGCCGTCCACGTGGTCGCCGCTGAGGTAGCGGGACTCGAACACGTAGGCGATGGCGTCCGGGATGGACTTGACCAGGTGCTTCTTCATGAATTTCGGGTTCTCGCCGCCGATGCCCTTGAGCTGCTGGACGATCTCGCGGACCTCCACGCCGGAGCGCAGGGCCAGGGAGACCAGGCGGCCGATGGCCTCGGCCTTGGCGGTGATGGACCCGCCGGACTTGCCGATGGTGGCGAAGACCTCGAAGGGCTTGTTGTCCACCTCGTTGACGGTCAGGAAGAGCATGCCCAGGCCGGTGGGGATCTTCTGGGTGAAGCCGTAGATGACGTCCGGGCGGTCCTTGACGATGGACTTGCCCTGCTTGGCGGCTTCCTTCTTCTTGTCGCCGTCGCCGGTGCACAGGACCTGGGAGGTCTTGGAGCCGTCGCGGTACACGGTCACGCCCTTGCAGCCGTACTCGTAGGCCTTCCAGTAGATGTCCCAGATGTCTTCCTTGGTGGCGGAGTTGGGCAGGTTCACGGTCTTGGAGACCGCGTTGTCCGTGTATTTCTGAAAGGCGGCCTGCATCTTGAGGTGCCAGATGGGCTCGATGTCCATGGAGGTCACGTAGACGTGGCGCAGGTGCTCGGGCAGGTGGTCCATCTTCTTGATGGAGCCGACCTTGGCGATCTCCTCCATGAGCTTGCCGGAGTAGGCGTCGGCGGAATTGAGGGCGGCCTCGAAGTACGGGTTGGTCTCGACCAGCTTGTCGTTGTCCATGACGTTGCGCACGAAGCTGAGGGCGAAGAGCGGCTCCACGCCGGACGAGCAGCCCGCGATGATGGACAGGGTGCCGGTGGGCGCGATGGTCGTGGTCGTGGCGTTGCGGTACGGGCCGAGGTTGGCCTTGCCGAAGGTGGACTCGGGGTAGGCCGGGAACTGGCCGCGCTCGGTCGCCAACTGCTTGGAGGCGCTGCGCGACTCGGCCTGGACGAACTTCATGACCCGCTCGGCCATGTCCACGGCGGTCTGGGAGTTGTAGGGGATCTGCAGCTGGTAGAGCAGGTCGGCCCAGCCCATGACGCCCAGGCCGATCTTGCGGTTCTTGCCGACCATCTCGGTGATCTGGTCCAGGGGGTAGACCGAGGCGTCGATGACGTTGTCCAGGAAGCGCACGGACAGGTGGATGATGCGCTTGAGTTCGTCCCAGTCGATCTCCGAGTCCTTGCCGTTCCTGCCCTTGGCGAAGCACAGGCCGAGGTTGATGGAGCCGAGGTTGCAGGCCTCGTAGGGCAGCAGGGGCTGCTCGCCGCACGGGTTGGTGGACTCGATCTCGCCCAGCGCCGGGGTGGGGTTGTCGCGGTTGATGCGGTCCAGGAAGACGATGCCCGGATCACCGGATTCCCAGGCCTTCTGGACCAGGATGTTGAAGACGTCGCGGGCGTTCAGGGTGCCCACGGCCTCGCCGGTGTTGGGCGCGATCAGGTTGTAGTCGGCCTTCTCGTTGACGGCCTGCATGAAGGCCTCGGTCAGCCCCACGGAGAGGTTGAAGTTGTTCAGCTCGCCGTCGCGCTCCTTGGCTTTGATGAACTCCATGATGTCCGGGTGGTCGATGCGCAGGATGCCCATGTTGGCCCCGCGCCGGGTGCCGCCCTGCTTGATCTGCTCGGTGGCGCAGTTGAAGATCTTGAGGAAGGACAGGGGGCCGGAGGCCACGCCGCCGGTGGAGCCGACCACCGAATCCTTGGCCCGCAGCCGGGAAAAGGCGAAACCCGTGCCGCCGCCGGACTTGTGGATCATGGCCGCGTGCTTGACCGCGTCGAAGATGCCCTCGATGTCGTCCGCCACGGGCAGGACGAAGCAGGCCGCCAGCTGGCCCAGGTCCGTGCCCGCGTTCATCAGCGTGGGGGAGTTGGGCAGGAAGCGGTAGGAGGTCATCAGGTCGTAGAAATCCCGGGCCAGTTTGGCGGGTTTGACAGTGGACCGTTCGTACTTGGCCTCTTCGGCGGCGATGGCCGAGGCCACCCGCCAGAACAATTCCTTGACGGTCTCGTAGACCACCCCTTCCGTATCCTTGCGCTGGTACCGGCGCTGCAAAACTATCTTTGCGTTTTCATTGATGATCGGGTCCGGAAGATTGGCTGGCATTTTGAGTTCTGGCATGAGGACACCCTTGTAACTGATTAAAATACTTAAAAATTATTGATAGATGCGCCGCCGAAAGCCTCTGGCGCTAGAGAATGTCTAGACTACAGAAGGCGCCCTGAAAACGCCAGCCAAAATTCCGTTTGGCGGACAAAAAACCGGTAACCCGCATGGTCCGGGAGTTCCGGGCGGCAGGGGTCAGGTGAGAACCACTCCTGTTTCAAAAATGTCCTGAGAGAGGGGACGATTTTGTCGGTTGCCGGTCCGCTCCGGGTCCCTTTCCGGGGGCGCGGAACGGTCCGGCGGAGAGGGGTGGAGGCGGGGTGGCCGAGGGGGCCGGAACGGGGGCGGCCAACTTTTTTGCCGGGAGGGGGAAAACGCGATTTACCTCCGATTTTTTTTAGTCTATTGGCAAGCCAGCGGTCCCGTACATCAATCATCCAGTAAAGTGAGCTTTTCCATGCGAATTTCCGAACGTCTGGCGAGGATCAAGCCGTCCGCCACCCTGGCGGTGAACACCAAGGCCCAGGAGCTCCAGGCCCAGGGGCGCGAGATCGTCAGCCTGGCCGTGGGCCAGCCCGACTTCTGCACCCCGCTGAACGTCTGCGAGGCGGCCAAGGCCGCCCTGGACGAGGGCTTCACCCGGTACACCGCCGTGCCCGGCATCCCCGAGCTGCGCGAGGCCGTGGCCGCCTACTACGGCCGGTTCTACGGGGCCAAGGCCGCGGCGGCCAACGCCATCGTCAGCAACGGCGGCAAGCAGGTCCTGTACAACCTGATCATGGCCCTGGTGAACCCCGGCGACGAGGTGCTCATCCCGGCCCCGTACTGGGTCAGCTACCCGGCCATGGTCCAGCTGGCCGACGGCGTGTCCGTGTTCGTGCCGACCACGGCCGAGGACGGCTACCTGGTCACCCTGGAGGGGCTTGAGGCCGCCCGCACGGACAAGACCACGGTGCTCATCCTCAACTCGCCGTCCAACCCCACGGGCTGCTGCTACACCCAGGTCCAGCTGGAGGCCATCGCCGAGTGGGCCCGCAGGAACAACATCTTCGTCATCTCGGACGAGGTCTACGACCGGCTGGTCTACGCCCCGTTCGAGCCCGCCTCCCTGTCCAAGACCTGGGAGGCCCACCCCGAGACCATCGCCATCGTGGGCGCGCTGTCCAAGTCGTTCTGCATGACCGGCTGGCGCGTGGGCTACGCCCTGGCCCACGAGGACCTGGTCAAGGCCATGACCAAGATTCAGGGACAGTCCACCTCCAACATCAACTCCATCACCCAGCGCGCGGCCGTGGCCGCCCTGACCGGGCCGTGGGACGTGGTGGACGAGATGAAGCGGGCCTTTGTCCGCCGCCGCGACCTGGCTTACGAGATCATCACCGGCTGGGGCGCGCCCTGCCCCAAGCCCGACGGCGCCTTCTACCTCTTCCCGGTGCTGGACCAGTTCTACACCGAGGACGCCCCGGACTCGGCGGCCATGTGCACCAAGATCCTCGAGGAGGCCGGCGTGGCCCTGGTGCCCGGCTCGGCCTTCGGCGACGACAAGTGCATCCGCTTCTCCTACGCCGTGGCCGACGAGGTCCTGAAGTCGGCCCTGGCCAAGGTGGGCTCGGTCCTGCTGCGCAAGTAGCCAGCCTCCTTACGGAAAGATATCGAAAGGCCGTCCTCATGGGCGGCCTTTTTCGTGTGGGGGGAGGCGGGGCTGCGCCCCGGGCCTATACGTCCAGGCCCTCTTTCTTGTATTCGTTGAGCTTGTTGCGCAGGGTGCGCACGGAGATGCCGAGCAGTTCGGCCGCGCGGGTGCGGTTGCCGGTGGTCTCTTCGAGGCTCTTGAGGATGAGCCGCTTCTCCATCTCGTGCAGGGGCATGACCGACACGGCCTCGTCCGGGGTGGACGGGGGCGCGGCCTCGCAGGCCGCCTGCTGGTCCGCGTCGATGGCCGACAGGTCGTCCGGGGTCCACTGCTCGTCACCCATGAGGAAGTGGCGCGGCCGGATGGGTCCCGCGCCCGCCAGAAGCACGGCCCGCTCCATGAGGTTCTGCAGCTCGCGCACGTTGCCCGGCCAGTCGTAGTTCATCAGCCATTTCCTGGCCTCGTCGGTGAAGGCGAGGCCGGCCAGGCCGTAGGCCGCGGTGAACTTGTTGGTGAAGTATTCGGCCAGCAGGAGCACGTCCTCGCCCCGGTCCTTGAGGGCGGGCAGGGCCAGGGGGATGACGTTCAGCCGGTAGTAGAGGTCCTGGCGGAACTTGCCTTCCCGGACCGTGTCCTCGATGCGTCGGTTGGTGGTGGCCAGGACGCGTACGTCCACCTTGACCGTGTCCACGCCGCCCACGCGGTCGAACTCCGATTCCTGGAGCACGCGCAGCAGCTTGGCCTGGAGGCCCAGGTCCATCTCGGTGATCTCGTCCAGGAGGATGGTCCCGCCGTCGGCCAGCTCGAACTTGCCGAGCTTGCGCTGGATGGCCCCGGTGAACGCGCCCTTTTCGTGGCCGAACAGCTCGCTTTCCAGCAGGTGCTCGGGCAGGGCCGCGCAGTTGATGGCCACGAACGGCTTGTCCGCGCGGTCGGAGTTGTGGTGCAGGTAGCGGGCGAACATCTCCTTGCCGGTGCCGGACTCGCCGGAGATGAGCACCGTGGCCTTGGACCCGGCCACCTGCTTGGCCAGGGCGAGCACGCGCAGGACCGCGGTGTGGCGGCCGATGATCTGGAACCGCCCCTTGGGCGAGCCGTTGCCGGACGGCCGGTGGTCGGCCTTGGGCGGGCAGGGCGCGGGTTCGGGTTCCGGCTCGGGCTCCTCGTCGGGCAGGACGAGCCGGATCTTTTCCCAGACCAGGGGCTCTATCCAGTAGTCGCGCGCCCCGAGTTCGAGAAATTCCGTGGCCTGCTCGGCGCTGCCCGAGGCCGTGAACACGACCACCGGGGGGAACCCCTCGATCTGGGAGGCCTTGCGCAGAAACGCCTTGGCGTCGAATCCCTGCAACTGCGGGCGGCAGAAGATCAGGCAGGGCCGGGACTTCTTGATGAAGCCCAGGGCCCCGTTCAGGTTGTCGGCCAGCCCCGCCTGCAGCCCGGCCTTCTGCAAGGTCGGGAAAATGGCGGTCACGGACTGCGGCTCCGCGATGAAGAGAACTGTTTTTGCCGACATGGTCACTCCTATTATCGGCAAGTCGGAAAGTTTACAAGAGGTTCGCGCGGTTGGCCGAACCGCCGGACCTTCCCGGCCGCGTCCCCTCCCGCCTTGCCCTGGTCCGGCCCATCTGCTACTTCTCGGAAGCCCGAGCGCAAGCGAGAAAATAACCGATGAGCACATCCATACCCGTCCTCTGCTACCACAACGTGTCCGACGTGAACGGCCACACGCCCGAGCGGTTCCGCGAACACCTGGACGCCATGCTCGACGCGGGCTGGCGGACCATCTCCGGCCGCGAGCTGCTGGCCGTGACGCGCGGAGACATGGCCGCGCCGAAGAAATCCCTGGTCCTGACCTTCGACGACGGCCACCTGTCCAACTGGACCACCGTGGTCCCGGAGCTGGAGAAGCGCGGCATGACCGGGACCTTCTTCGCGCTCACGGACTTCACCGTGCCCGGCGAGGTGCGCACGGCCGACACCGCGCCGGCCATGCTGCCCATGCCCCAGGCCTTCCGGGCCGCCCTCCTGGACGGCGATTTTTCCCAGTTCATCAACGAGGCCGAGTACCGGGCCATGCTCGACAAGGGCATGGAGGTCTTCGCCCACGGCTGCCACCACCAGGCCGCGTTCATCAACCTCGTGCCGCAGCCGCCCATGGGGGCGGCCGGGGCGCACTGGGGCGGCTGGTCCATCTATCCCGGCCACCACGACGGCTGGCCCCTGTTCAAGGCCGGGAGCGCCTACGTCTACGACGGGTTCTGGCCCGTGCTCGAAGGGTTGGGCGGGCCGCGCTTCGTCAAGCGGTCCGAGGCCGAGCGCCGGGCGTTCTGCCGCCGGGACTTCCGCCGGAGCCTGGAACGCATCCGCGCCCTGAACGGCTGGGACGAGCAGCTCTTCTGCTGGCCGTGGGGCCAGTTCGACCCGGTGGCCGAGGCCGAGCTGAAGGAGGCCGGGTACGTCGGGGCCTTCACCCTGGAGCGCTGGGCCAACGCCCGGGGCACGGACCCGTTCCGTCTCAACCGGATCGGCGTGGGCGCCCCCAAGGACGGCCGCTGGATCCAGCACCGGCTGCGCATGTACTCGGGCACCCTCTCCTCCCGCTTCTTCTTCAAGAAATACCGCAAGAAGCCGGAGGTGAACGCCGTCCTCTACGCCACGGACTCCGACAAGCTGTCCGGCGGCAGCCGCCAGATGATCAACAACGTCAAGGCCATGGCCGACATGGGCGTGAAGGTATACGCCCTGGTCGCCCCGGACTCGGCCCTCAACCAGGCCCTGGACGGCCTGGACGGAACCAATGTCGAAGTGGTCCGTTTCGACGGGTTCCGGGACTACGTGCGGGCCGGGAAGTTTCTCAAGGCCCTGGTCCGGGACCGGTCCATCGACGTGGTCCACACCTTCCACAACCGGGCCTACAAGATGGGCGTGCTGGCCCGGCTCCTGGGCGCGAAGTGCAAACTGTTCATCAACCGGGGGGTCATCTCCCGGCCCAACGCCGTGTTCTTCCTGTGGACCGCGCTCAGCGACGGGGTCATCGCCAACTCGGTCCGCTGCGCCGAGATACTGCGCAGGCACTGGGTGCGCGGGGGGCTCCTGAACGTGGTCTACAACGCCTATGCGGAACCGGACCACGGCGAGCCCAAGCCGCGCAAGAAGCGGGGCACGCGCTTCATCTACGTGGGCAACGGCGCGCACATCAAGGGGTTCGACGTCTTTCTGAAGGCCGCCGACCGGCTCTGCCGGGACGGGGCGCGCGACCTGGAGTTCGTGGGCGTGGGCGTGGGCGACGGCGAACTCGGCCGGTTCGAGGACGTCCTCACCCCCCGGGTCCGCGAACGCTACCGCAACGCGGGCAAGCTCTCCCACGCCGAGGTCCTGGACGAGCTGCGTTTCGCCGACGTCCTGGTGGTCTCCTCGCGTCTGGAGAGCCTGCCCAACGTCCTGCTCGAAGGGTTCGACTTCGGCCTGCCCGCCGTGTGCACCAGCGTGGGCGGCATCCCCGAGGTGGTCCGCGACGGCGTGGACGGCTTCCTCTGCGCCTCCGAGGACGCGGACTGCCTGGCCGCGCGGATGCGCCGACTGGCCGAGGACCCGCTCAAGCGGTACGCCCTGGGGCTGGCGGGCCGCCGGGTGGTGCGCACCCTGTTCACGCCCGAGGCCAAGGGGCGCAACCTCATGCGCGTGTACATGGGCGAGCGGCTGTACGAGCCCCTGCCCATCGAGGCCATGACCGTGGCCGAGCCCCCGGCCGAACCTGCCGCCGACATCGAGGAGCATACCCATGGGCGCGCCCAAGGCTGACGGCCGCGCCGCCTGGCGCGCCCTGCCCGACGATCTCAAGGGGCTGCTGCGCCTCGGGTTCACGGGCAAGGGCCACCTGCTCGACGTGGCCGCCCACGGCCTGCGCTCGGGCCGGGCCGCCGCCCCCGTGGTCCGGGACGCCCTGCGCACCCTGGCCGCGAACCATCCCCTGGACGGCGGGCTGGCCGCCGAGGTGCTCGACGCCGCCCCGGCCGCCGCGCTCCTCGACCCGGACGACGCGGCCCGGCTGCGCGTCCTGGCCGACCACTGGCGCGCCCCGGCCGACCCCGCGCCGCTCCGCGACCTGCTGGCCGCCCGCGACTTCGCCCGGACCCGTGCCTTCCTGGACCGGGCCGTGGCCCGTGAGCCCGCCAACCTCTTCTGGCGCGAACAGGCGGTCGTCGCGGGCACGGTGGAGAACGAGCCGGACTTCGTCTTCCACATCCTGAACATGGACGCCCCCGACACGGTCCGTCCGCTCCTTGCCGCCGCCGAAAACCGCGCCCGGACCCTCTTTTCCCCGCCCGCGCCGCCCGCGCCCGAAGCGCTCCTGGACGCGGCCCGCACGGCCCCGTGGAACGTCGGCCTGGCCCTGCGCGCCCACGACGCCCTGACCGGGGTGTCCTCCCTGCGCGCGCCCCTGCCGGGCCGCACGGCCGTGCTGCTCTACTCCTGGAACAAGGCGGACGAACTGGACGCCACCCTGGGGACCCTGCTCACCGCCGATCTCGCGGACGCCTCGCTCTTCGTCCTGGACAACGGCTCCACGGACCGCACCGCCGAGGTACTGGCCCGCCGGGCCGGGCAGTTCGCCGACCGGCTGGGCGCGGACCGCCTGACCACGGTCTCCCTGCCCGTGAACATCGGCGCGGCCGCCGCGCGCAACTGGCTGCTCCACCTGGACGCGGTCCGTGCGCACGACTTCGTCTGCTACCTGGACGACGACGTGGACCTGCCCGCCGACTGGCTGCAACGGCTCGGCGCGGCGGTCTCGCGCTACCCCGAAGCGGGCGTCTGGGGCTGCAAGGTGGTGGACCACGCCAACCCCCTGTGCATCCAGAGCGCGGACAGCCACCTGTCCATGGACCCCGAGGCCCATGCCGACCTGACCCGCCTGGACCCCAACCCCTTCGGCCTGACCGGTCTGCACGCCCAGACCCTGGACACCGGCGACTTCGACTTCCTGCGCCCCTGCGCCTCGGTCACGGGCTGTTGCCACCTCTTCCGCACGGACGTGCTCCTGGACTCCGGCGACTTCGCCATCCACCTTTCCCCGTCCCAGTACGACGACATGGAGCACGACCTGCGCCTGTGCGAGGCGGGCCGCTTCCCGGTCTGCCAGGGACACCTCGCCGTGCGCCACAAGAAGCGGACCGGCGCGGCCTCCCTGATCTCCGCCCCGGAACTGGGCAACGCCCTGGGCAACAAGTACAAGATGCAGGTCATGCACGCCCGCGCCGACATCGCCGCCGCCCTCAAGGCCGAACAGGCCCTGCTCGAAAGCGACCTGCTCGGCAAGCTGGAATACCTCGACTCTCTGTAGGACGTCCTGGAAAATCAGGTTTTGAAGGCCGCTCAGCGGCGTTTGCCGGGTGACGTCGCCTCCGGCGGGCAGGGGTTCGCCCCCTTGCCTCCCGCGTATGCGCCTGGGGCGCGGAGGAGGGGGGGGCTTCGCGAAAAAAAACGGCGCGCCATGTCCGTGCATGGCGCGCCGTTTGTTCGCGTGTGGGGGGACCGATCCCTATTCGTAGAGCTTGTCGAGCTCCTCGTACACGTAGCGCATGTACATCATCTTGGGCGAACCGCCCATGGCCACGGCCAGGAGGCCGGCGTCGATGATCTCGTCCTTGGTGGCCCCGCAGGTCACCGCGTTCTGCACGTGGAGCGATATGCACATGTCGCACTGGGATAGGATGGAACAGGCGATCAGGATCAGGGACTGGTACTTGTCCTCGATGGCGCTGCCCTTCTTGATGGCGGCGGTGAACCCCTGGTACGCCTTGAAGACGTTGCGGCGGTTCTTGTTCATCTGGCGAAAGAGTTCGGTCGCTTTTTCAGCGGGTTCCGGCATAGCGGTCTCCTTGGTGAGTAGAGTCCGGTCCAGGAGAACGTCTCCTGGACCGGGCCTATGAGAGGGAGAGAGTCCCGATTGGGTTGCCCATTGGGTACATTCAAAAAATCGACCTGTAAAGTGGAAAAAAGAGGAAAAAATTTCTATTTTGAAGAATTTTGTTACGTTTTTTGCCAAATAAACAACCGATTCCGCTTCGTTGCGCGGAATCGGTTGTTTCGGCTTTCCCGTCGGAAAGGGGCTAGTCCTCCGTGCCGTGGATCAGGGTGTAGAGCGCGCCCTTTCGATCCAGGAGCGCCCGGTATTCGCCCTGTTCCACGATGCGGCCCGCCTTGAGGACCACCACCTTGTCGTAATAGGGCAGCATGTCCAGCCGGTGGATGACCGCCAGGACCGTGGACTTGCCCTTCCAGTTGTTGGTCAGGATGTTCTGCACCCGGGCCTGGGACTTGTTGTCCAGGGCGGCGGTGGCCTCGTCCAGGATGAGCACGGGCGGGGCCTTGAGGAAGGTCCGGGCCAGGGCCACCTTCTGGCGCTGGCCGCCGGACAGCCGGTCGCCCATGGAGCCCACCTGGAAATTCAACCCCATCTCCACCACCGGCTCCAGGGCCCCCTGCATGATCAGGGCCTGCATGATCCGGTGGTTGATCTCCTCCTCGGCCCCCTGGGCGTCGGTGCGCACGCGGCCGAACAGGATGTTGTCCTGGATGTTCAGGGCGTCGATGTATTTGTCTTGGGCGAAGAAGGTGAACGCGCCGGGGTAGCGCTCCGTGGCCAGGTCCATGAAGTCCCGGCGGGAGTGGACCACGCGGTTGGCGAACCCCTTGTCCAGGACCACCTGCTTGTGGATGCCCGGCGTGTAGCCCATGGCCAGCTTGAGGATCAGCGCCTTTTCCTGCTCGGACAGCGGTTCGCCCGAATCCAGCCGGTTGGCCACCTTCTGGTAGTCGCCGTACTCGGCCTCGGTAATGGGGCTGCCCGCGAAGTCCTCGTGGGAGGGCTCCGGGCCGAGCTCGTCCGTGACCACCCTGGCCAGGGTCTCGCCGAGGACCGTCAGGTGGGCCATCAGCCCGTGGTCGTCGAGAAACTTCAGAAATTCCGGATGGGCGTGCAGGTGCTCCTGGTCGAAGGGCTCGGCGTTGGACGCGCCGAAGGCGATGTTCTCGGCCACGGTCATGTAGCGCGAGTAGGAGTCCGTGTCGAAGAACTCGATGTGCTCGGCCACGTCCGCGTACATGCCCGCCTCACCCTCCTGGAACTCCTTGCGCGAGGCCAGGATGGCCTCCTTGAGGGCCGCGTTGTCCGCTTCGGGGTCCAGGCGGGAGCGCAGGGCGAAGGCCAGGACGTCGGTGAACAGCCCCACCTGCTGGGTGATCTTGATCAGGTCGTCCAGGCTGGGCTCGTCGCCGCCCGGACAGTGCCCGCCCTGCATGGCCAGGGAGCGGCAGGAGTAGAGCAGGTTCTCCTTGACCGTGCCGTCGAAGATGAACGGGTGCTGGGCGACCATGCCGAGGTTGTAGGAGATGTCCTGCTTGGTCAGCTCCGAGACCTCGCGCCCGCCGAGCAGGACCGAGCCGCTGGTGTACTTGTAGAGCAGGGCCACGCACAGGGCCAGGGTGGACTTGCCCGAGCCCGAGAAGCCGACCAGGGCCACGTGTTCGCCGCCCTTGACCTTGAGGGAGACGTTGTCCAGCAGCCGGACGTTGCCGCCGACCACGAAGGACAGATTGCGGATCTCCACGTCGTTGTCCAGAAGGTAGGGGGCGCGTCCCTCGGTGACCTGCTTGAACTCCGGCGCGTGGTCGAAGGCGCGCATGATCTGCTGGTAGCGCACCGAACTGTCCTGGTAGACCTGCCAGAACTCCATCAGCTCCTTCCACGGGTCGTAGAGCTTCTCGTAGGCCGACAGGAAGGCCACGATGGCGCCCACGTCGAAGCGGCCCTGGATGGCGTACCAGCCGCCGATGAGGAAGAGCACGAACGGGCCCAGGCTCATGAAGAAATTGTTCACGAACTTGATGGCGAACTTGATCCCGTTCTGCAGTACGGTGGCCTTGTAGAGCTTGTTCAGGACCTTGCTGAAGCGCTGCTTTTCCAGTGGGATGGAGGCGTTGGAGTGGACCTCGTGCACCCCGGAGACGGCCTCGCCCACCAGGCCGGACAGGGCCTGGGTGTGCTTGATTCGGCGGCGGTTGGCCCGGCGGAAGTATTTCTGGACGCGCGGCAGGACGAAGAGCTCCACCGGGTAGATGGAGATGGAGATCAACCCGATGGTCGGGTTGAGGTTGATCATGTATGCGGCCATGGCCAGGAAGGTCAGGATGTTCACCGCGGGCACGGCAACGGCCTGGCCGATGAAGGTGGCCACCGGGATGAACTCGGTGATCAGGTAGGAGATGACGTTGCCGGGCGAGGTGCGGCGGTAGAACTGCACTGGCAGGGACAGGAGGTGTTCGTAGAGCCGCTCGCGGATGGTCTTCAGGGCGCGCTCGCCGATCTGGACCTGCATCAGGTTGATGGCGAACTTGAGGATCGCGGCCAGGGTCACGGACCCGATGTACAGGGCGCAGTACCGCCACAGGGCCGAGACGTCCTTCATGCCGATGGCCTGGTTGATGATCCGTTTCTGCATTTCCAGCGGGACCACGCGCATGGCCACGGTGACCACGATGATGCCCACCACGGCCAGTTGGAGCGGGACGCTCTTGTACAGGACCCAGGAATACAGGGAGGTTTTGGTGATTCGTTTCTGGTCGTTGGGGTGCGGCATAAGCCATCCATTTTTCGGGTTCGGGACAGTTCGGGTATAAACGGTCCGGACTGGTTTTCCAAGCATTATAATGGAAATGGGGTGCGGGGCGGTGGACATTTGCCCCCCATCTGTGGTCAAACGTCATGTACGGCGCCGCGGCGGCAGGGCGTCCGGAAAACGTATGAAGATATCCATCCGAGTCAAATTCTTCGTGGTCCTCCTGGCCTTCAGCCTGGGGCCCATCTTCGTCTCGCGCGGACTCATGAGCCGGGCCTCCAACAACGTCATCAAGGAGACCGGGGACCAGACCCGGCGCGAGCTGCTCGGCATCGTGTCCGACGAGTTCCGGTATACGGCCTCCTCCCTGCTCGATCTGCTCGAGCGCGGCTCCGAGGTCATGCGCCTGGCCACCCTGGGCGTGGCCCGCGTGGTGGACGGCGTCCTGGCCCTGCCTTCGCCAGAGGACGGGCCGGAGCCCTTCCTGGCCAACGACTTCGGCGATCCGGATCTGACCCCGCCCGACGCGGCCCGGCGTCAGGGGTACAGCCGCCGGACCATGGGCAACCGCCAGCAGCTGATCCAGGTCAGCTTCGACCATCCGACATTCCACCTGCCGCACATGCTCGACGAGCGGGCCGTGGAGCCCGAGATGCACCGCCTGCTCCTGGCCATGCCCGAGATCCGGGCCATCTTCCGAAACCTGCCCCAGGCCCCGTTCTGGATCAACGTGGCCATGGAGTCGGGCGTGATGATGACCTATCCCGGCCACGGCAGGCTGCCCGCCATGTACGACGCCAGGACCCAGGACTGGTACGTCAAGGTCCGGGAGGCGAACGCCTTCCAGTGGTTCCACAGCGTGGACCCGGCCACCCGGTACGTGGTCAACAAGGTGGTCTACCCCCTGCGCGACGCGTCCGGGCGCTTTCTCGGGGCCGTGTCCATCGACATCCCGACCCACTCCATGATGGCGGACGAACAGCTCGAGGCCCGCTGGGGCGGCGAGGTGCGCACCTTCCTGGTGGAGCGCATCCCCGAGGGAAGCCCCACGGAAAAGGGGCTGCCCATCCTGGTCCAGCGGGAGCCCAACGAGCAGGGCCGTCACCACTGGATGAGCGCCGTGGAGCAGGAGTGGCTGACCTTCGACGAGCCCGTGGGCTACGAGGTCCTGCTCCACGCCATGGACACTCGCGACTCCGGCGTGGTGGACGTCTCCTACGAGGGCGAGCCGTCCCTGTGCGCCTTCGCCTCCACCGAGGTTGTCTCGCTGCTGGTCATCGCGCCCAAGACCGTGGCGGCCAAACTGCCCGACGAGGTGGCGGCCTCCCTCCAGAGCCTCTTCGCCGAGGTGCGCGCCATGTCCTCGGTGGTCTCCGGGGCCATGCTGATCATCACCGGGCTCATCGCCTGGTTCGGTTCGCGGGCCATCACCAAGCCCATCTACGCCATCGTCGAGGTGGCCAGGAAGCTGACCCGGGGCGACTTCGGCGCGCGCATCGAGCACCACACCGGGGACGAACGCGACGACCTGATCAATTCCATCAACGAAATGGGCCCGCAGCTCAAGGAGCTCATGCACCTCAACCGGGTCATGGAGGTGGCCCAGGAGGTCCAGCGGCTGCTCCTGCCCGGCGCGGAGCCCGAACTGGCCGGGTACGACATCTCGGGCGGCATCCTCTACTGCGACAAGACCGGCGGCGACTACTACGACTTTCTCAAGGTCTGCCCGGCCGACCACGCCCCCTGCCTGGCCGTGGTCATCGGCGACGTGTCCGGCCACGGCGTGCCGTCGGCCCTGGTCATGGCCACGGCCAGGGGCCAGCTGCACACCCTGTCCGACATCGAGATGGCCCCGCACGAGCGCGTGGGGACCATCAACCGGGTGCTCAGCCGCGACCTGGACGGCACCGGACGGTTCCTGACCCTGTTCTATCTCCAGCTCACGGCGGACTCGAACCAGGTGCAGTGGGTCCGGGCCGGGCACGATCCGGCCATCCGCTACAATCCGGCCACGGACGTCTTCGGCGAGCTGCACGGCGAGGGCATCCCGCTCGGCGTCATCGAGAACTACGCCTACGCGACCAGCGGGACCACCCTCGAAGGGGGCGAGGTCCTGGTCATGGCCACGGACGGGGTCTGGGAGGCCCGCAACGCGGACGGCGAGATGTTCGGCAAACAGAGAATGCTTGCCATCATCCGGGAGAGCGCCCATAAAAGTGCCGAGGGCATCCGCCTGGCCATGATGGCCGCGGTGGAGGCCTTTCAGGGCAACGGCCAGGAGGACGACATCGCCGTCGTCGTGGTCAAGAGGGAAGCGGACGGCAAGTCCATGGCGCGACATTCCATATCCTTCCGCATGACCAACAAGCAGAACTGCTTCAAGTGCTTCCAACCCAAGGTGGAGGCATTCGGCATCGAACACGGCCTGCACCCCAAGATCATTTTCCACCTGACCCTGGTCCTGGACGAGTTGATCACCAACATCATCTCCTACGGGTACGCCGACTTCGACGAGCATCCCATCGACGCGACCATCGTCCTGCAGGGCGAGGACCTGATCATACGGGTGGAGGACGACTCCGAGCCCTTCAACATCCTGGAGGCCCCGGAGCCCGAACTGGACGTGCCCCTGGAGGATCGCACCAAGCCCGTGGGCGGCCTGGGCATCCACCTGATCAAGAACATGGTGCACGGCATCCATTACAAGCGAGAAAACGGCAAGAACGTCCTGACCCTGCACAAGAACATCGGCAAGACCCACTGCCCGGTGCAGGGCTAGTCCCATACGGAGGGAGAGAATGGCATTGAATCAGATCGAAGAGGGCGGGGTGGTCATCCTCGCCGTGGACGGCAACCTCGACGGCGAGGGCACCCAGGCCCTGGAGGACAAGGTCCTGGCCCTGCTGGAAAACGGCACCACCAGGCTGTTGTTCGACTTCACCGGCCTGGACTACATCAACAGCTCGGGATTGCGGGTCCTGGTCCTGGCCTACCAGCGGCTGAAGAAGAACTCCGGCACCGTGGCCATCTGCGGGGTCAAGGACTACATCCAGGAAGTGTTCGAGGTCTCGGGATACGACAAGATCTTTCCGCTTTACCCCACGCGGATCGATGCCTTGGGGGCGCTGTAGGCGCCCCCTCCTCGTGGGCCGGGCGTGAGCCGTCTTGCGGATCGGGCCCGTGTTCCGGGCGCCTGCGGCTCCGCGCTGGACCGCGCCCGCGGCACGAGGCGCTGGGGAAGAGCCGCGCCCCTTGCCTTCGAGCCGGGTGCGGGGTTGCGCCCGCGCATCGCTTCGGGGCCTCCCGGCGGCCTTCTCCATGCTTGCGGAGACGGCAACCCGCTAAATCGTATGAATGACATGCAACACGACCCCCCAGATCAGGAAGTCCGTCTCCTCGGATAGCAAAATCGCCACATACTCGGGATTCTCCGGGGCCAGCTCCAGGCCGAGCGGGGACTTCCTCAGCCGCTTGACCGTGAATTCCCCCTCCACCAGGGCGATGACCACGTTGCCGGGCCTCGGGTCCAGGGAGCGGTCCACCACCAGCAGGTCGCCGTGGTGGATTCCCGCCCCGATCATGGAATCCCCGGACACGCGCACGAAATAGGTCGCCTCGGGCCGCGTCACCAGGTGCTCGTTCAGGTCCAGCCGCTTCTCCAGATACTCCTCGGCGGGCGACGGAAACCCCGCCGGGACCGACTCCCCGGCCAGGGGCACGGCCAGCCGCGTCCCGAAACAGGGCCGGCATATGGCCCACGCCCGGCCGTCCGCGCCCACCGCGCCGTGCAGACAAAAAGCCATCGGGAACACCTCGTTGTCAATTTTGATAAAACATTTTCCGAGAAAATGGGGAAAATGTCAATCTTGACAAAACAAATTGTGGTGCGGGCAGGGGGCGCTGGGGCGGGAAAAGCGTGGCGGGCCGGGGGTTGGCGGCTTGCAATTGTCGCCGAAATCATGCACGTTTTCTGGCGCTATACCACTACATGCGGTCCCTGGAAGGCCGATAGAATCGTTTCCACATCGGAGGAAAGATGAAGCGACGTGAATTTCTGAGCAAGGCGGCCATTGCCGGACTTGCCGGCGGCACCGCCTTGCTGGCGGCCTGCAACGACGACACCAAGAAGGCCGCGGCGCCCCAGGGCGAGGCCAACCAGGCCGCTGCCCCGGCCCAGGTCGGCAAGACCGTGCACTGGAAGATGGTCACCACCTGGCCGCCCAAGTTCCCGATCCTGCAGACCGGCGCCGACGACCTGGCCCGGCGGGTCGAGACCATGAGCAACGGCCGCATGAAGATCGACGTCTACGCGGCCAACGAGTTGGTGCCCGGCCTGGGCGTGTTCGACGCCGTGTCCCAGGGCACGGCCGAGTGCGGTTCCGGCTCCCCCTACTACTGGGCGGGCAAGGACCCGGCGTGCCAGTGGTTTTCCGCCGTGCCCTTCGGCCTGAACGCCCAGGGTCTGAACGCCTGGTTCTACTCCGGCGGCGGCATGGACCTGTGGGACGAGGTCTACGGCCAGTTCAACCTGATCGGCCGCCCCATGGGCAACACCGGCGTGCAGATGGCGGGCTGGTTCAACCGCGAGATCAACTCCATCGACGATTTCAAGGGCCTCAAGATGCGCATCCCCGGCCTGGGCGGCAAGGTCATCGCCCGCGCGGGCGGCACCGTGGTTCTTCTGCCCGGCGGCGAGATCTTCACCTCGCTGGAACGCGGCGTCATCGACGCCACCGAGTGGGTCGGCCCCCTGCACGACCTGCGCATGGGCTTCTACCAGGCCGCCAAGTACTACTACACCCCGGGCTGGCACGAGGGCGGCAGCTGCCTGGACGTCATGTTCAACAAGGACAAGTTCAACGCCCTGCCCTCGGACCTCAAGGCCATCTGCGAGGCCGCCGCGGCCCAGACCAACATGCAGGCCCTGTGCGACTTCGAGGCCCAGAACGGCGCGGCCCTCAAGGAACTCGTGGAAAAGCACCACGTCCAGGTCCGCAAGCTGTCCCCCCAGACCCTGGCCGACCTGCGCGTCCTGGCCCGCGAAGTGGTCGCCGAGGAGGCCACCAAGTCGCCCATGGCCACCAAGGTCGCGGCCGGCTTCAACAAGTTCCAGGAGCAGTGGGGTTCCTGGGCCGACGTCTCCTCGCGCACCTACTTCGACACCATGTCCATCGGCGTGTAAGTCCGGCACATCGGCGCAAAAACGGCGCGGTCCCCCATTCGGGGGCCGCGCCTTTTTTTGCGCCTCGTGCCGGAGTGGCGGCTTCGGATAGCGGCGGATCTGCACATTTTCCGAGGGGGGGCGCCGATCCTCACGTAGACGGCTACGCTGCGGTCGCCGCCCCCCTCGGAAAATGCACATCTCCACCACTCTCCAAAGCCTTGATGCGGCGTGGGGGGGGGCGTGCGGGCGCGGGAGGGCGGCGGCACGGCGCTGCGTTGGTGCCGCAGGGGCGGGGGGAGGTGGTCCGTTGCTGCGCAACGGAGGGTGGAAAGATGAACACCCGCCGTGGGGATGGCGAGGGCCGGAGAAATGAATGAGCCCCCGCCGTGGGTACGGCGGGGGCTCTTGTCTTTTTATGATCCGCTCTCCCGGCCTCGGAATAGGCTTGGGAGAGTGGGGCGGCTGTGCATTTTCTTCCGGTGGGCTTTCGCCGCGGCGTAGCCGTCTGCGTGAGGACGAAAGACCGCCGGAAAGAATGTGCGGACGGGCAGCTCACGCAAGCCGCTAATCCCCAAAGACCACCGACGGTAGCCAGGTGGCCAGCGAGGGGAAGGCGATGACCAGCCCCATGCCGAAGAGCTGGAGCAGGACGAACGGGATGATGCCCTTGTAGATGTGGCTGGTGCGCACGTACGGCGGGGCCACGCCCTTGAGGAAGAAGAGCGAGAAGCCGAACGGCGGGGTCATGAACGATGTCTGCAGGTTGATGGCGAACAGGATGGCGAACCACAGTGGGTTGAAGCCGAAGTCATGCATGATCGGGGCCAGCACCGGGATGTGGATGAAGGTGATCTCGATGAAGTCCAGGAAGAACCCGATGACGAAGATGATCGTCATGATGATGAACATGACCGTCCATTTGTCGAAGGCCAGGTGGGTGATGTACTGGCGGATGACGTGGTCGCCGCCCAGGCCCCGGAAGACCAGGCCGAAGGCGCCCGCGCCTACCAGGATGATGAAGACCATGGAGGTCAGCACCGTGGTGGTCATCATGGTCTCGTGCAGCCGCTTGAAGGTGAACCGGCCGTTGACGATGGACAGGAGAACCGCGCCGGTCGCGCCCACGGCCGCCGCCTCGGTGGGCGAAGCCACGCCCGCGAAGATGGAGCCGAGCACGCAGGTCATGAGCAGCAGGGGCGGCAGCAGGGCTTTGACCACCCGTTTGCCCAGCCCGGCGGCCAGGATTTCGGCCCATTCCTCGTCCGGGATGGACGGGGCGCAGGTCTTGTGGAAGTGCGAGTAGATGATGATGTAGATGCAGTACAGGCCGACCAGGAGCATGCCGGGGATGACCGCGCCCATGAACAGGTCGCCCACGGACACGCCGATGATGTCGCCGAGCAGCACGAGCACGATGGACGGCGGGATGATCTGCCCGAGCGTGCCCGAGGCCGAGATCACGCCCGTGGCCAGCTCGGTCTGGTAGCCGCGCCGGAGCATGGTCGGCAGGGAGATGAGGCCCATGGTCACCACGGTGGCCCCGACGATGCCCGTGGACGCGCCGAGCAGCATGCCCACGATGACCACGGACACGGCCAGGCCGCCGCACATGCGCCCGAAGAGCAGGGCCATGGTCTCGAGCAGATCCTCGGCCAGGCCTGATCGTTCGAGCATGACGCCCATGAAGATGAACAGGGGCACGGCCAGCAGGGTCTGGTTGGTCATGGTCCCCCAGATGCGCATGGGCAGGAGGTTGAAGAAGTCCCAGCTCTCGAAGCCGATGAGGCCGAAGACCAGGGAGGTGCCGAGCAGGGTGAAGGCCACGGGAAAGCCGATCATCAGCAGGACGGTCAGCACCGCGAACATGATCAGGGGAAGCGCTTCCATCATCTAGGCACCCTCCCCTTCGGGCGAAACCGGTTTCTCCGTGGTGCCTGGAGCGGGCTGGATGGGCTTGCCGATGATCTCCATGAAGGCCTTGATGCCCATGGACACGCCCTGAAGGGCCACCAGGGCGAAGCCGATGAGGATGAAGGCCTTGAGCACGTAGCGGGCCGGGAGCCCGCCGGGGTCGCCCGATCCCTCGTGGATGGCCAGGGACATGCTGAAGAACTTCCAGGAGGTGTCCAGCACCAGGTAGCAGCCGGGCAGCAGGAAGAAGAGCACGCCGAGAAAATTGATCCACGCCTTGGCCTTGCGGTTGAGGCGCTGGTAGAAGACGTCCACACGCACGTGTTCGTCCTTGAGCAGGGTATAGCCCGCGCCGAGCAGGAACATGACCCCGAACAGGTGCCATTCCAGTTCCTGGACCGCCACGAAGGTGGTATCGAACGCGTATCGCATGATCACGTCCCCGGTCACCACCACGACCATGAGCAGGGAGATGACCCCCGCCAGTTTGCCGACCCATTCGTTGAGCCGGTCGATGCAACGCACCAAGCCGAGCAGAATTGCCATCGGAATCCTTCCTTGAAAAGCGGCGACGATTCGCCAGATAACGAATTATATGAAAGCATTGCCAGGCCAAAGCCCGAAGGTTTCGGCCTCCATGCCCAAGGTCCCGGTGCAGGGAATGGTGCAACCTAGCAGAAGTGCCGTGGGTTGTAAAAACAATGCGGGGGAGCCCGGCGGCGCAAAGTGAGGCCCGCCGGGGCTTGCCGGGCGGTCCGGGCGGCCCCTGCCAGGCTTCGCGAGCGGGATTTCGGTCCCGGAGCGGTAAAATCAGGCCCGCGGACCGGGAAAAACCGGTCTTGAAACGGTTTTTCCATGAAAATCATGAAAAATGCCCTTCCGCATGTGCCTGTCCCCCCCGGAACGGGGGGACGGCCGACAAAAAGCCCGGTCCGGCGGGTGCCGGACCGGGCGGTCGTTGCGGTGGGCGGGGTCGCCGCTAGTAGTGCAGGTCGTCCTCGGACATGGCCGTGGCGAAGTGCTTGTAGACCCAGGACTGGTAGCCGATGACCAGGGGCACGAAGATGAGGGCCACCACGAGCATGATCTCCAGGGTCAGGGGGCTCGACGCGGAGTTCATGATGGTCAGGCTGTTGGCCGGGTTGGGGTTGGACGGGATGATGGCCGGGAAGATGCCGACCACGCCGAACAGGGCGGTGCCGCCGATGTACAGGCAGGAGGAGGCCCAGGCCATCCAGTACTTGCCCGCGCCGAGGTAGGTGCGCATGAGCACCAGTCCGGCCACGGGCAGGAGCAGGATGACGAACAGGAACGGGTAGACCATGTAGTTGGCGAACAACTGGGTGGACATGGCGGTGTATGCCAGGAAGAGCACGGTCAGGACGACCACGCCGGGCCACAGCTTGGTGGCCATGGTCTCGGCCCGCTGCTTGAGTTCGCCGGTGGTCCGGATGCACAGCCACAGGGCACCGTGCATCATGAAGATGGTCACGAACAGAATGCCGCCCGCGATGCCGTAGGGGTTGAGCAGGCCGAGCAGCCCGGCCTGGGAGAAGCCGGTCTCGTCCAGGGGGATGCCCTGGAAGATGTTGCCGAAGGCCACGCCGAGCAGCAGGGCGGGCAGGAAGGAGCACAGCGCGTGGGCCGCGTCCCATATCTTCTTCCAGGTATCGCTCTCGACCTTGGAGCGGAACTCGAAGGACACGCCGCGCACGATCAGGGTGAACAGGAGCAGCATGAGCGCCAGGTACAGGCCGCTGAACATCTGCGCGTAGGCGTAGGGGAAGGCGGCGAAGGTCACGCCGCCCGCCGCGATCAGCCAGACCTCGTTGCCGTCCCAAAAGGGACCGGTGGCGTTGAACATGGCCCGTTTTTCGGTTTCGGTCCGGGCCAGGAAGGGCAGCAGTGTGCCCACGCCCAGGTCAAAGCCGTCGAGGATGAAGTATACGGCCCAGAGCACGCCCCAGAGGACGAACCAGATCATCGCCAGGTAATAGTGCAGCGAACCGGTTTCCATCAAAGTAGTCATAGATTTTCTCCTTTATTCGCTGAATTAGACCTGGATGGGCGTGTGGTCCTCGGGACCCTTCTTGGCCAGCTTGATCATCAGCCAGATGCCGACGGCACCGAGCAGGGCGTAGAGCAGGGTCATGAGCACGAGGGTGAAGCCCACTTCGGCGCCGCCCACCGGGGAGACCGCGTCCGAGGTGCGCATCAGCCCATACACGATCCACGGCTGGCGGCCCACCTCGGTGAGGGTCCAGCCCGCCCAGATGGCGATGTAGGGCAGGGGGATACAGAACGGCAGCGCCTTGAGGAAGAGCGGGTAGTTGTCCACCTTCTTGCGAATCAGGAAGCCGAAGGCGGCCACCAGGATGAACAGGGTGCCCAGGCCGACCATCAGCCGGAAGGAGAGGAAGGAGAGGACCACGGGCGGCCGGTCCTCCTTGGGGAAGTCGCTCAGGCCCTTCACTTCGGCGTTGAAGTCGTTGTAGGCCAGGAAGCTCAGCACGCCGGGCAGGGGCAGGGCCTGGAGCAGGTTGCCGTCATCGCCGGGGATGACCAGGAGATACATGGGCGCCTGGGTCTGGGTCTCCCAGTGCGACTCCATGGCCGCCAGTTTGGCGGGCTGGGTGTCGGACAGGTTGTTGCCGTGGATGTGGCCCTCGGCCGCGGTGAACAGGGCGAAGACCAGGGCCACGGAGATACCCAGATTGAAGGATTTCTTGAAGAATTCCGTGTTGCTCTTGCGCAGCAGGTGCCACGCGGAGATGCCCACGATGAAGAATCCGGCCAGGAGCAGGGAGGCCGGGACCACGTGGAAGAATTCGAGCCAGGCGTATTTGTTGGTGATGACCGCCCAGAAGTCGGTCAGCTCGGCCCGGCCGTTGCGCAGGACGTAGCCCACGGGATTCTGCATGAAGCCGTTGGCGATGAGAATCCAGATGGCCGACAGGTTGGAGGCGCCGGCCACCATCCAGGCCACGGTGGCGTGGGCCTTGGGCGAGAGCTTGTCCCAACCGAAGTGCCAGACGCCGATGAAGGTGGATTCAAGGAAGAAGGCCGCTGTGGCCTCGATGGCCAGGAGCGAGCCGAAGATGTCGCCCACGTACATGGAGTAGCGGGACCAGTTGGTGCCGAACTGGAATTCCAGGGTGATGCCGGTGACCACGCCCAGGGCGAAGTTCACCAGAAAAAGTTTCCCCCAGAACTTGGCCATCTTCCTGTACACCTCGTTGCCGGTGCGCACATAGGCCGTTTCCATGCAGGCGATGAGGATCGACAACCCCAGCGTCAACGGCACGAAAATGAAGTGAAACATGGTGGCTGCGGCGAATTGCAGCCGGGAAAGCATCAGCACATCCATACAAACCCCCTTGTGGATATTGCTCTGATATACCTCAAACCGTTAAAAAATACCCAACGTTCAAAGCTGCATACATCCATCTTTTGAACAAATCAAGAATAATTATTGTTCCCAATTAATCGTTTTTCATGGTCACGGGCTGGCCTGTGGATTCGAGCACGGCGCGCCAGTAGTTGGAGCAGGTGTTGATCCGTTTCTTGCCCCTGGTGACCACGGCCATGGGGATGTGCACGTAGCGGCCGTTCCAGCGGGAGATGACCAGGCCGGTGCGGCCGGACATGCCCGCGTGGACCGCGTGGATGCCCAGGAACGAGCAGTAGATGCGGTCGTTGGCGTTGGCCGGGACCGAGCGGATGATGTAGCTCGGGTCGATGTACTTCAGGGTGGCCTCGATGCCCTGTTTCCCGAAGTGCTCGAGGATTTCCTTTTTGAGCAGGGCGGCGATGTCGCTGAGCTGCACGTTGCCCGAGGCGTCCGCCTTGCCCGAGGCGGCCAGCAGGTCCTGGCCCGCGCCCTCGGCGACCACGATGACCGCGTTGCCGCGCCGTTTCATGCGCTCGTCCAGGGCGGCCAGGAAACCCTTCTCGCCGTGGATGTCGAAGGGGTCCTCGGGGATGAGGCAGAAGTTGACCTCCTGGCAGGACAGGGCGCTCTGGGCCGCGATGAAGCCCGCGTCCCGGCCCATGACCTTGACCATGCCGATGCCCCAGGGCGCGCCCGTGGCCTCCACGTGGGCTCCCTTGATGGCCATGGCCGCGGTCTCCACCGAGGTGTCGAAGCCGAAGGAGGGCGAGACGTAATTGATGTCGTTGTCGATGGTCTTGGGCAGGCCGACCACGGAGATGGACAGGCCGCGCTTCTCGATCTCGGCCACCACGGTGGCGGCCGCGCGCATGGTCCCGTCGCCGCCGATCATGAACAGGATGGAGACGTTCATGCGCTCCAGGGCGTCCACGATGACCTCCGGGTCCTGGGGCCCGCGCGAGGAGCCCAGCACCGTGCCGCCGAACTCGTGGATGCGCGAGACGAAGCTCGGGGTCAGCTCGACGACGTCGTAGCCCTGCTCGGGCACGAACCCGGCCAGGCCGTACTGGATGCCGAGCACGGACGGGACCTTGTACTCGTGGCAGGCGGCCATGACGATGGCCCGGATGACGTCGTTCAGGCCGGGGCACAGCCCGCCGCAGGTGACCACCGCGCACTTGGTCTTGCTCGGGTCGTAGTAGATCTTGTCACGGGGACCGGCGGGCTCGAAATAGATGTGCTCGGGCTTCTTGCGGCTCTTGGGGTTGCCTTCCACGGTCCGGCGGGAGATGTTCACCAGCACGGCGTCGTCCTCTTCGACGAACCGGCCGAACGCGATGGGATTGGCGATCTTGGCCGGACCGACCGTGGAAATCTCCGTGGATTTGGGCGTGGGGCTCTCGGAATTGCATGCTTTCATGATCTCGACCTCCAAAATTCAGCAATGGTCCATTGCCTAACCGTATTATAACGATTTTTTCCTGCGAGCAAACGGTATCTCCGTTTTTTCTCAATACGATAACACGAACTCACGCAACCGGCACCCGGTCCGGTCCGGGCTCCCGTCGGGCCTTGACCTTTGCCGCCGAATTCCTATCTACTGGGATCGAAAACAACGACGGATGTCGGAGGATTGCCATCACCATGACCAGCCAGCTCAAAACCCTGCTCCTCCTCGGCCTGCTCACCGGCCTGCTCATGTCCCTGGGCGGCGCCATGGGCGGACGCGCGGGCCTGTTCCTGGCCTTCGGGTTCGCCATGCTCATGAACGTGGGCAGCTACTGGTACTCGGACAAGATCGTCCTGCGCATGTACAAGGCCCAGCCCCTGTCGCCGGGCGACGCCCCGCACATCCACCGGGTGGTCGGCGAGATGGCCCAGGCCGCGGGCATCCCCAAGCCGCGCATCGTGCTTATCCCCCAGGACGCGCCCAACGCCTTCGCCACGGGCCGCAACCCGCAGCACGCCGTGGTCGCGGTCACGCGCGGCATCGTCAACATCCTGGACCCCGACGAACTGCGCGGAGTCCTCGCCCACGAGCTCGGCCACATCGTCAACCGCGACATCCTCATCCAGACCATCGCGGCCGTGCTGGCCGGGGCCATCGTGTTCATCGCCAACATGCTCCAGTTTACCGCCATCTTCGGCGGCTTCTCCCGCGACGACGAGGGCGGCAACCCCCTGGCCGCGCTGGCCATGGCCCTGCTCGCACCCATCGCCGCCACCCTGATCCAGATGGCCATCTCCCGGTCCCGCGAATACCTGGCCGACGCCACCGGCGCGCGCCTGTCCAACCCGAACGACCTGGCCGACGCCCTGTCCAAGCTCGACGCCGCCTCCCAGCGGATTCCGCTCCAGGGCAACCCGGTCACCGAAAACCTGTTCATCGTCAACCCGTTCAGCGGACGCAGGGCCGCGTCCCTGTTCGCCACCCACCCGCCCATCGAGGACCGCATCGCGCGCCTCCGGGCCATGGCCCAAGGCAGGTAGCATGCGACCCGTTCCCCCCCTGCGTCTCTCCCTCTTCCTCCTCCTCTTCCTCGCGGCGGGCCTCGCCTACGCACCGGCCCGCGCCGCCGACCGCCGCACCCCGGTGGTCCTGGCCGTGGAGGCGGTCAGCCCCTCGGTGGTCAACATCACCGTCACCTCCGAGGCCCGGCCCGGCACCGGCTCGCCCTTCGGCGATCCCTTGCTCGACCAGTTCTTCAAGGGGTTCTACGATCAGCGCCCCCGCCAGTCCCAGAGCCTCGGTTCGGGCGTGATCATCGACGGCAAGAAAGCCCTGGTCCTGACCAACGCCCACGTCATCGCCTCGGGCGGCGACATCGCCGTGCGCCTCAAGGACGGCCGCGAGTTCAAGGCCGACCTGGTCGGCTCGGACGCCGACTTCGACCTGGCCGTGCTCAAGCTCGAAAAGGCCGAGGACCTGCCCCAGGTGGCCATGGGCGACTCGGACGGCATCTTCATCGGCGAGACCGTCATCGCCATCGGCAACCCCTTCGGCTACTCCAACACCGTGACCACCGGCGTGGTCTCGGCCCTGAACCGGCCCATGAAGACCAACGGCGGGGCCTACGGCAGCTTCATCCAGACCGACGCGGCCATCAACCCCGGCAACTCCGGCGGTCCGCTCCTGAACATCAACGGCGAACTCATCGGCATCAACACCGCGATCCAGGCCCGGGCCGAGGGCATCGGCTTCGCCATCCCCATCAACAAGGCCAAGCACGTCATCGCCGAACTCCTCGACTCCGGCCACGTCGCGCCCATCTGGCTCGGCCTGTTCGGCCAGGACGTGGACCAGGCCGCGGCCCGCTACTTCGACCTCAAGAACCTCGACGGCATGCTCGTCACCGAGGTCTACCCCGGCACCCCGGCAGCCGACGCCCAGGTCAAGCCGGGCGACGTGGTCCTGTCCTTCAACGGCCGCACCCTGGCCGACAAGAGCGACTACCTGACCCGGTTGTTCAGCGTGACCAAGTCCGAATCCGTCAACCTCGTCACCCTGCGCGAAGGCCACACCATCCGGCTCCACCTCCGGCCCCAGGTCCTGGACAAGGCCATGGCGCTGAACCTCGTGCGCAGCCGCTGGGGCTTCGAGCTGGCCGACCGGCCCCAGGGACCGGGCGCGGAAGTGACCACCGTGGTCCCCGGCTCGGCCGCCGCCAAGCTCGGCCTCATGCAGGGCGACATCATCCACCAGATCGGCAACCGCAGCCTGGCCTCGGGCATCGACCTGCTCAACGCCTTCCTGCGCAACCGCATGCAGAAAACGGTCATGATGCGCGTCCAGCGCGGGCGCAACCTCTACACCGTCCGAAT
Source organism: Pseudodesulfovibrio mercurii (assembly GCF_000189295.2). NCBI lineage: Bacteria > Pseudomonadati > Thermodesulfobacteriota > Desulfovibrionia > Desulfovibrionales > Desulfovibrionaceae > Pseudodesulfovibrio > Pseudodesulfovibrio mercurii. Next base: position 2,934,834 of record NC_016803.1, read on the forward strand.
GACCCTCTAGCAAGGAGCCTTCCCATTCCGGACCCTAGACGCTATTGGACCGACGCCTGCGCGGCCAAGACCTTCACCACCCCGTTCCGCCTGGACGTGTTCACCGAACACGTGCCCGACCGCAACGCCCGCATCCTGGACTTCGGCTGCGGCTACGGCCGGATCATGGCCGAACTGGCCAAGGCCGGATACGCCGACCTGACCGGCATCGATTTCTCCGAGCCGCTCATCCGGCGCGGCCTGGCCGAACACCCCGAACTCAACCTCCACGCCTACCCCGGCGGACCTCTGCCCTACGCAGACGACACCTTCGACGCCGCCCTCATGCTCGCCGTGTTCACCTGCATGACCGAGACCCGCGTCCAGGCCGAGGCCCTGCTCGAACTCAAACGCGTCCTCAAGCCCGGCGGCCTGCTCCACGTCAACGACTTCCTGCTCAACCGCGACCGCCGCAACCTCGACCGCTACCAGCTCGGGCAACGGAAATACGGCCTCTACGGCGTCTTCGACGTGGACGACGGCGGCACCCTCCGGCACCACGACCGCAACCACATGGAAGCCCTCTTTTCCGGCTTCGAAACCCTCGTCTTCGAGGAAGTCGTCTACGAGACCATGCACGGCCACCAGTCGAACGGGTTTTATGCGGTCGTGAAAATGCCGGGGTAGCGGCTTGGGGGGATGCCTCCGGCGGCCCCTACGGGGCGACCAGGGCGCTGCCCTATCGCTGCTGTCGACGGCTCTATGACCGAGCAAGCTCGGTCTAAGACCCGACGCGGCCCCGCTTAAGGCCGAGGGCCTTGAGAATCCCATGTTCGCTGCGCTCAGGGGCGTGCGACGACGGAAGCCCCGCTCAGGGCGCCTTCCGCCGTGCCTGGGGGCGATTTCGGGCGGGGAAAACGGGTGGGCGAACGTGTGTCTTCGCGGAACAATTTCCGCCGTTTCCCCCGCCCAAAATCGCGGGGGTTTGTTTAAGAAGGGAACCGTTCGTTAAAAAGGACCGCTCTGCCGCCCTCTACCAACGCCGCAAAACCGGCTTGATGGGTTCCGCCTGAGCCCGCCAGCGGCGTTGGGCGGCGCGAACACTTCGGAACACTGCCAGGCCGCTCCCCGCCAATCCCTCCGCGAAGCAGCACGGTCTTCCCACCCCATCCAACCCGGCACATCCACCCGCGTCCGCACGCTCCTGCCGCAGGCACACAAAAAGTTTGGGAGAGTCCAGAGAACCCTTTCCAAAGGGTTCTCTGGCCGCCGGAGGCGCCCGCCCGGCGAGGGCCCGCCGGAGGCATTCTCCGCTGGTTCGTCCTTGGCCCATCCGGCGAGCGCGAAAAAAGGGCTGCCCTTGTGAGGGCAGCCCTTTGGTGAGTCGGATGGACCGGCCGCGTTATTTGAGGATGTCGGGCCGGGTGATGTCGATCTGGGCGTTTTTGCTCAGGTCGTCCATGAAGGCGGCCACGGCTTCGCGGCGGTAGTTTTGACCGGCCTGGGTGAGCCAGAACTGTTTCTGTTCCTCCCAGGTCTTTTCCGGGGCCGGGATGCGCTTGTTGAGCCGGGCCACGACGGCGCCGCCGCCGGGCATGGTGTAGACGAGCTTGAACCAGCCGTTGTCTTCGGCGTTGAAGGCGGCCTTGGTGAGCGGTTCGCTCTGGCCGAGTTCGGGGATATTGCCCTGGCGGTTGAACGGCCTGGAGGTCTTGATGCGCGCGGCGTACTGCTTGGCGGCGGCCTCGGCGTCGGGGCCGGTCAGGGCCGCATGGATCTTTTCGGCTTCCTGTCCGGCCAGTTCGGCGCCCTTCTGGTTTTCGAGGGTGTTGACGATGGTCTGGCGGACGAGGTTGAGGGCCATGATGGAGGGCGCGATGTCCTCGACCTTTTCGACGAGCATGTAGCCGCCGTTGACGGCCACGGGGCTCTTGTAGGCCTGGCCGGGGGTGAGGCCGGACACGGCCTTGGCCGCGTCGGCGTTCATGCCGAAGGCCTGGCCCAGGAACTGGGCGGGCATGGGGTCGGTGGTCACGGTTTCGAGGCCGAGTTCGGAGGCGATGTCGGTCAGCGACATGCCGGACACGAGCCGGTCGGTGGCCTGGTCCAGGAGGTCGTTGGCCTGGTCGGAGGCCTTTTCCTCGGCCAGGCGGGCCTTGATCTCGTCCTTGGCCTCGTCAAAGGTCTTGGTGGTGCCTTCCTTCTTGTCCTCGACCATGATGATGTGCCAGCCGAACTGGGTCCGGACGGGTTCGGAAACCCCGCCCTTGTTCAGGGCGAAGGCGGCCTTTTCGAAGTCCGGGATCATGGCGCCCTTGCCGAACCAGCCCAGGTCGCCGCCGTTGGGGGCGCTGGGGCCGTCGGAATTTTTCTTGGCGAGTTCGGCGAAGTCCGCGCCCGCCTTGGCTTCCTGGTAGAGTTTGTCGATGCGCGCCTTGGCCTTTTCCTGGTCGGCCTGGGAGTCGGACTCCTTGACGGCCACGAGGATGTGGCGGGCGTGGACCTGCGCGGGCTCTTCGAGGGAGTCCTTGTTGGCCGCGTAGTAGGCCTTGATCTCGTCGTCGGTGACGGTCTGGAACTTGGCCAGGCTGGCCGGGGTGAAGGCGAGGGTGCGCAGGGTCACCTGGGCCGGGATCTGGAAGCGGTCCTGGTTGGCCTGGTAGTAGGCCTCGATTTCGGTCTCGCCGATCTTGATCTCGTTGCGGAAGTCGGTGGGCAGGACCTCGATGTAATCGATGGCGGCGGTTTCGCCGAGCCAGTCGAAGATCTGGCGGGCCTGGCTCTCGGACAGGTCGGCGGGGACGCCCACGGCATCCTTGACCTTTTCCATGGTCAGGTCGCGGCGGTAGTTCTCCTCGAAGTCGCCGGGGGTCATGCGGATATCCCGCAGGGCGGTCTGGTAGCGCTGCTGGTCGAAGTTGCCGTTGGCGTCCTTGAAGGCGTCCACGGCGCCGATGCCTGCGGCCACTTCCTTGTCCGAGGCGCGGATGCCGAGTTTGGCGGCCTCGCCCAGGAGGAGTTTCTGGCTGATCAGTTCACCCAGGACCATCTGCTTGAATTCGGGGGACCGGGTCTGCGCCGGGGGCAGGTCGGGGTTGGTCCGGCGGAGGTTTTCGGCCGCGCGCTGGTACATGGCCTCGTACTCGGCCCGGGTGATGGCCTGGCCGTTCACCGTGGCCACGGTCGGGTCGCCGGAGCTGTTCAGCCCGGACATGCCGAAGGCGAAGACAAAGACGATGATGATGATGGCGAAGAGGATCTTGACGATCCATCCGGACGCATTTTCGCGCATTACTTCTAACATTTTCGCTCCGATAGCTATGATGAACAGGGTGCCTCCCCGGTCGGGGGAGGCACCATGGTGCCGGGCTTAGGATTTGCCTTCCCGAACGGCGTTCAGGAGGCCACCTGCCTGGATAATCTGTAGTTCCTTTTCGGTCAAATCATTTGTGACCGGGACGGTTACGCCGTTTCCGGCGACCATGTTCACGGTCCCGCCGGGGGTGATCTCCGAGGCGGGGATGGTCAGGTCCGTGCCCTGTTCGAGCTTGTCGTAGTCGGCCGGATCGACCAGGAGCAGGGGCAGGATGCCGAAGTTGATCAGGTTGGCCCGGTGGATGCGGGCTAAAGACTTGACCACCACGGCCTTGACGCCCAGGTGGCGCGGGCCGAGCGCCGCATGTTCGCGGCTGGAGCCCTGGCCGTAGTTCTCGCCGCCCAGGATGACGCCCTTGCCGTGCTCCTTCATGCGGGCGACGAACCCTTCGTCCACGCGGGAGAAGATGTACTGGCTGATGGCCGGGATGTTGGAGCGCAGGGCGGTGATCTGCGCGCCCGCGGGCAGGATGTGGTCGGTGGTGATGTTGTCGCCGACCTTGAGCAGGACCTTGGCCTCAACGGTCTCGGGCAGGGGCTCGAAGTCCTCCAGGGCCACGATGTTGGGGCCGCGCAGGACCTCGACGGCGGAGCCGTCCTCGGGCGGGAAGACGAACAGTTCGCGGATGGACGGCACGTCCTCGGGCAGGGTGACGCGCTCGGGCGCGGGACCCCAACCGGCCGGGTCGGTGAACTCGCCGTCCAGGGCCAGGCGCGCGGCGGTCTGGGCCGAGACCAGGAATATCTGGCCGTCCTGGGTGCCGGAGCGGCCCTCGAAGTTGCGGTTGAAGGTGCGCACGGACACGCCCGCCGAGATGGGCGAGCCGCCCATGCCGATGCACGGGCCGCAGGAACATTCGAGCAGGCGCGCGCCCGCGTCCAGCAGGGGTTCGATGAGCCCCTCGCGGGAGAGCATCTTGAGGACCTGCTTGGAGCCGGGGGAGATCATCAGGTCGGTCTCGGGCGGGGTGACGTGCCCGGCCAGGATCTGGGCGGTGTTCTTGAGGTCGGAGTAGGAGGAGTTGGTGCAGGAGCCGATGGCCACCTGGTCGATCTTCTTGCCTGCCAGGTCCTTGACCCTGCAGACCTGGTCCGGCATGTGCGGCTGGGCCACCAGGGGCTCCAGGGCGGACAGGTCGATGGTGATGATCTCGTCGTACTCGGCGTCGGGGTCGGCGACCAGTTCGGTCCAGTCGTCGGCCCGGCCCATCTTGGTCAGGAAGTCGCGGGTGGTCTCGTCGGACGGGAAGATGGAGGTGGTCGCGCCCAGCTCCGCGCCCATGTTGGTGATGGTCGCGCGGTCCGGGACGGACAGGGAGGCCACGCCGGGACCGGCGTACTCGAAGACCTTGCCCACGCCGCCCTTGACGGTCAGGCGGCGGAGCAGTTCGAGGATGACGTCCTTGCCCTGGGTCCAGCCGGTCAGCTCGCCGGTCAGTTCGACCTTGACGACCTTGGGCATGGGGATGAAGTACGGCTCGCCCGCCATGGCCAGGGCCACGGACAGGCCGCCCGCGCCCATGGCCATGGCGCCGATGCCGCCGGCCGTGGGGGTGTGGGAGTCCGAGCCGATGAGCGTGGCGCCGGGCTTGGCGAAGTTCTCCAGGTGCAGCTGGTGGCAGATGCCGGTGCCCGCGGGCGAGAAGACCGCGCCCGATTTGGCGGCCACGGTGCGCAGGAAGCGGTGGTCGTCGGGGTTGCGGAAGCCCATCTGCAGGGTGTTGTGGTCCACGTAGCTGACGGACAGGTCCGTGCGGACCCGGCCGATGCCGATGGCTTCGTACTGCAGCCAGGCCATGGTCCCGGTGGCGTCCTGGGTCAGGGTCTGGTCGATGCGCAGGCCGACCTCCCGTCCGGGGACCATTTCCCCGGAGACGAGGTGCTGCTCGATGATCTTGCGGGTGATGTTCTTGCCCATGCTCTCTCCTAGAATACGTTGGGTCTCTCTCCAAGCCGTCCGGGCGCGCGGTCGCCGGGTCTCTCACCTCCCGGACGCCCCCGGTACGGGGTCATCTGCTGCGATCGGCGCGGGGCTCAGAACAGGAAGCCGTTCTTGACGCCTTCCGAGGGTTCCATGTCCGTGATGCCGAGTTTGATGCGGTGAATCTTGTTGGTCCGGAACTGGATCTCCACGTCCAGGCGCAGCTTGTCCTGCTGGGCGCGGAAGATTTCCTCGTGGTGGTAGATGCCCGCCACGGGGTCCTCCGCGGCCATGAGGTCGCGCACGGCCCGCTTGGTCTTTTCCAGTTCCAGGGTCAGCTGGGCAACCTCCGCCTCAAGGACGTCGATGTCGTCGCTCAGCCGTTTCTCACCGGATTTTGATTCGTCTGCGTGTGTCATCTTTCTGCTCGCGTTCCGGTTTGGGTTTCATCTTGCCCGTGGGCAGGGAGTTGTAGAAGTTCCAGAATTCCGGCCAGGTGGCGGTCACCTCGCCGTGGTTTTCGAGGACGATGCCGGGCACGGCGAAGGCGGCCAGGGCGCAGCCCATGGACCAGAGCGGGTCCGGGCTGAACCAGGTGCCCTCCCAGCCGGGACGGCCGGGCTTGAGGGCGATGACGTCGCCGTCGATCTCGTAGCTCGCGCCCATGCGGTCCAGGAGCTCCACGGCCACGTCGTTGTCCGCGCCGGAAAGGCGGGCGTCGCCCACCTTGAGGGCCAGAGCCAGGGCCATGGGCATGAGGTCCGGGGACGCGCCCAGGGGGATGTCGGCGGAGGCGGGCAGCTCGCCCTCCATGGTGGCCACGATGTTCTCGGTGGCCACGTCGATGCGCAGGCCCAGGGCCTTGAGCTGGTCGAGCACGCGGTCGGCCTGCTCGTTCCGGGGCCAGGCCCCCTCGACGTTGATCCGGCCGCCGCTCAGGGCGGGCAGGGCCAGGAGCATGGCGTTCAGGGGCACGGACAGGGGCAACTGCGGCTGGGCTTCGATGACCGGGACGCCGTCGGACACGGAGACCGAGTCCTTGGCGAGGTCGGCCTTGATGGAGCAGGCCTTGAGCACGGCCACGGATTCGGCCACGCGGTCGCGGGCCTCGCGGGTCAGCCCCTTGATGGTCAGCCCGCCGGGGAAGGACCATGCGGCCAGGGTCAGGGCGGCCGCGAAATCCGGGTCCACGTTGCCGGGCAGGGTCACGGACTCGTCCATGGCTCCGCCGCACTCCAGGCGCACGGGCAGGCCGGGGTTGTTCGGGTTCATGGGCACCAACCGCGCGCCGAGCGACGGCAGGACCTTGTTCAGGGAGGCCGCGTCGAGCAGCTGCAGGGAGGGCTTGCCCGTGAACTTGCACCGCCCGGCGTGGCCCAGGGCCAGGCAGAGCAGCATGTAGAAATTGAACTTGTCCTCGCCCACGAAGACCATCTTGCCCTCGAATTCCAGGGTCCGGCCGCCGTCGTTGCGGATGAAGTCGTCGTCCCAGTGGATGGGCGCGTCGACCTGCTTGAGGGCCTTGGCCAGGTCCTTGTTCGGGGCGTTCATGGTCACCGGGGACAGGGTCGCGGACGCGCCGGAGGAGGCGGCCATGGCCAGCAGCATCCGGGTGTAGCGGAAGGAGCGCGGGCCCTTGAGTCCGGCCGAGATGGGCTCCACGCGCGGGGCGAGCTTGTAACCCTCGCCCTCGAACTTCTTGCGGGCGTCGGCCAGGGAAAATTGGTTGAGCAGGGTGAAGAGCTGTTTGGTCAGCTTGGCGTCCAGGCCCAGGCGGCCAGCCGAGCGGTCGAAGGCCGCGCGCAGCAGCTTTTCGAGCTGGGGGTCCACCAGGGATTTCTGCCGGGACTTGCGCCAGGCCCCTTCCTTGCGGATGAGGAAGGCGCGCTTTTCCAGCAGGCCCAGGATCTGGTCGTCGATTTCGGCGATGTCGTTGCAGCGCTGGCCGGTGACGATCTCGGCCTTGGACGGACCGTCGTCGTCCTGGACCGGGGGTTCGGGCCTGCGGCCGAAGAAGTCGCGGTTGTCGCGCCGGGGGCCGCGTCCGGGGCCGCGCTTGTCGAACTTGCGCGGGGGGCGGCGGTCGTCGCGTCGCGGGCGGTCCGCGCCGTTGCGGGGGGATTCGTCGGAGACGCCCTCGGCGTCCCTGCGGGGGCGGTCCTCCAGGGGACCGTCTTCTTTGCGGATCTTGATCATGTCTTGCCGTCTTCCTTATGTAGATTATGGTTCCCGCCTCGACGGGAAAGGCTTCTCTAGCCCGAAAGCGCGCGATATGCAAGACCCGGTTGACCGGCGCGCCCGAGCGGCCTTTAGGTTTCCACACTGGACAAGCCGGGCCGCAAGAGGCACATTGCAATGAGACGCTCCCGGTCCATCGGGCCCGGCCCGGCGTCGTTTCGCACTGCACTTCAATTCCATGGAGGTAATAGCCATGAGGAAAGTACTGATAGCCGCGCTGCTGACGTGTTTCGTGGCCGCGGGCTACGGCTGCGCCGCCAACAAGGCCCAGCAGGGGGCCACCGTGGGCGGCCTGGCGGGCGCGACCATCGGCGCCCTGACGTTCAAGAACAAGCTCCTCGGCGCGGCCGTGGGCGCGGGCGTGGGCACGCTGGTCGGCTACATCGCGGGCAACGAGTGGGACAAGCGCGACGAGGCCGAGGTCCAGAAGACCCTGGAGACCGGCAGGTCCGACGAACCCCATACCTGGACCAACCCGGACACCGGGGCCAGCTATGCCGCCACCCCGACCCCGCCGTACATGTCCGAGAACAAGGTCTACCGCGACGTGTACATCAAGGACCAGAAGGACGGCGACACGATCATGGCCAAGGCCTGGCGCGACGACAAGGGCGTCTGGCACCTGAAGCAGTAGCCGGTCCGACCGGAAACCGACCGACCCCGAAGGGCCGCCAGCTGGCGGCCCTTTTTTTGTCCTTCCGGCCGCCGCGCCCGCTCCTTTTCATTTTTTCCCCATCTTACTCATGGACGGGGAATGTGAAGGATGCTACCTGACAATTGCGAATTTGAACAAATGACGCGGTGTTATCGCTGGCATTCGGCAATTAATTTTCATTTTTGTGATTCTGTGAGGGCCGTATGGGGACATCGGACACATTGCAGTACAAGGATGTTGAAATTCCGGCAACTCTGGCCGGGCTGATCAACCACATGGCGGACGTGGAGGGCTATCGGGAGGAACTCCACAACCTCGGCAACCAGTGGGACTTGTTGACCATCCTTGGGCAAATGAGCGGGACCGGCACGGACATGACCGGCACCCGGCAGGGATTTTTACGGCTGACCTCGGAACTGCTCAGCCAGCTCGGCCTGGAGACCCTGAAAAAGACCACCCAGGAGCTCGCGGGCAAGGCCCAGGTGGCCGTGGACATCGTCATCCGCAACCTGTTCGAACGCACGGCGGATATCGGCTTCCTGGCCACGGACGACGACATCCGCGAGTTCCTGCGCACCGCCGCAGACCTGAACGGTCAACTGGCCGAGGCCGCGCCCGGTTCGGAGGCGGAGCGCGAACTCGCGGACCTGCTCGCCGGGCACGTGGACCGGCTGGTGGCCCGATTCCGTGAGTATGTGGCCAAGTATACGGTTTATTTTAATATCATCCTCATGGACACCGAGGGAAACGTGCTGGCCCAGCTGGACCGGGACAACGACATCCGCCACTCCGCCGACCCCCTGGTGGCCGAGTCCCTGACCACCGCCGCCGAGTATGTGGAGGTCTTCCGCGAGAGCGACCTGCTCGCCGGGCGGGGGGATTCGCTCCTCTACGCCTACCGCGTGGCCGAGACCAACGAGGCCGATTCGGCCCCGCTCGGCGTGCTCTGCCTCTGTTTCCGCTTCCAGAACGAGATGGAGGGGGTCTTCCGCAACCTGGGCAGCGAGGGCGACTGGTCGGTCATGACCCTGCTGGACAGGACCGGCCGGGTCATCGCCAGCAGCGACGCCTACCACGTGCCCCTGGGCGCGGTCCTGGACTTCGACGTGGAGGCCAAGTTCACGATCACCCGCTTCGCCGGGCGGCAGTACCTGGCCAAGACCTGCGCCACCAAGGGGTACCAGGGCTTCTTCGGCCTGGGCTGGTACGGCCACGTGATGATCCCGCTGGAGCACGCCTTCAACCAGTCCGGGTCGGCCGGGCTGCGCCAGCAGGTGGACCAGGCCATCCTCGAGGCGGTCATGAACGACCCCCGGCTCTTTTCCGAAAAGCTCCGCTCCATCCCGGTCCAGGCCGAGAACATCCAGCGCGAGCTGGAGCGCACGGTCTGGAACGGCAACGTCCGGGAGAGCGACGCCCAGAGCAAGGTCCTGCTGTGGAACATCTCGGACGCGGGCGCGCGGACCAAGATGGTCTTCGAGCAGTCCATCGGCAACCTGCACGAGACCGTGGTCTCCGGCATCCTCAACGACGTCGAGTTCCAGGCCGCCCTGGCCGTGGACATCATGGACCGCAACCTCTACGAGCGGGCCAACGACTGCCGATGGTGGGCCCTGACCTCGGCCTTCCGCAAGATTCTGTCCCAGCCCTCCATCTCCACCCTGGACGCCGAGACCATCGGGGCCATCCTCGGCTACATCAACGGGCTGTACACGGTTTACGCCAACCTCTTCGTCTACGACGAGCGCGGCCGCATCCTGGCCGTGTCCGATCCGGGCGAGTCGCGCATCGTCGGCAACGCCCTGTCCGACGACCTGAGCCGCGTGACCCTGTCCCTGAAGGGGTCCCAGGACTATGCGGTCTCGCCCTTCGAGGCCACCAGCCTCTACGGCGGGCGGCACACCTACATCTACGGCGCGGCCATCACGGACATCGCGCGGCCCGAACGGGTGGTCGGCGGCATCGGCATCGTCTTCGACTCCGAGCCGCAGTTCCGGGAGATGCTTATGGACTCCCTGCCGCGCAGCGAGCGGGGCGACGTGCTCGAGGGGTGCTTCGGCGTGTTCGCCGACCGCAAGGGCAAGGTCATCAGCTGCACCAGCCCACGGTTCGAGGTGGGCGGGACCCTGGGCGTGGACACCGGCTTCTCCTGCCTAGCCCGGGGCGAGGGCGGCTCCCGGATCATCGAGTTCGACGGCTCCTACTACGCGGTCGGGGCCCGGTGCAGCGCGGGCTACCGCGAGTACAAGGTGGACGACGGCTACAAGAACGACGTCATCGCCATGGTCTTCGAGCCCCTGGCCGAGGTCTCGGAGCGGAGCCGGACCGTGGTCCGCCGCCGCGAGATCGGCATGGGCGTGAGCCACAAGCGGGCCACGGGCGCGGACTGCATCGAGCTGGCCACCTTCTACATCGGCGACAAGTGGCTGGGCATCAACGCGATCCACGTGGACGAGGCGGTCACCCCGAGCGGGCTGACCACCATGCCGGGCACGCCGGACTACGTCATCGGCAAGTTCGTGCACAACGACGAGCTGATCACGGTCATCGACATCCGCACCCAGCTGCGCCTGCCCTCGGTCCGGTTCGACCCCAAGGCCCCCATCGTGGTGGTCCGGGCCGACAACGCCAACATCGGCATCGTGGTCGACGCCCTTGGCGAGATTCCGGAGATTTGCATGGACCGCGTGGACCGGGCCAGTTCGGTGCTGGATTCGCAGAAGGGGTACGTGGACTGCATCATCAAGCCCGAGCTGCACAGCGAGCAGAAGGATTTGCTGGTGGTCATCGATCCCACCCGGCTGGTCAAGGCCCTGATCTGCGGGCTCAAGGACGACGAGGCTGACGCAGGGCGGCCAAAGCCCCCCGCAGGGTCACCGCGCCGATGACCAGAACCCCGCCCGCCACGGCCCACGGGCCGGGCAATTCGCCGTAGCCCACGGCCACGAACACGGGGTTGAGGATGGGTTCGAGCATCATGATCAGGATGGCCTCCAGGGCCCCGAGCCGTTTGATGGCCCAGGTGTACAGGGCCAGGGACACGCCCTGCTGGATCACGCCGAGGTAGAGCAGGCCGAGCCAGCCGCCGGGGGAGGGCGGCGCGCCGAACAGGAAGGGCAGCCCGGCCAGGGCGGTCAGGCCGTGCCCGAGGATGACCGACTCCACGGGCGAGGCGTCCTTCTGGGCGCGCATGCACAGGGTGAAGGCGGCGTAGGACAGCCCGGTGCCCACGGCCAGGAGGTTGCCCCACAGCCCGGTGGGCGAGAGCCGGTCCATGAAGAACAGGGCCATGCCGCCCACGGTCACGGCGATGAACACCCAGTCGGACCGGCGCGTTTTTTCCCCGAGCAGCCAGGGCGCGAACAGGGCCACGTAGACCGGCGCGGTGTAGGCCAGCAGGATGGCGTTGGCCGAGGTGGTCAGCTTGGTGGCCGCCACGTTGGTGATCAGCAGCCCGGCATAGCCCAGGGCCGCCCCCCACTGCACGGCCGAGAAACGGAAGGTCAGCCGCCCCCGGAACAGCACGGCCAGCGTGGCTGCGGCCAGGCCGCTGCGCACCCCGGTGATGGCCATGGGATGCCACTGCACCAGCTTGATGGCCAGCCCCCCGGAGCTCCAGATGAGCGCCGTGGCCGCCATAAGCAGTATGGCCCTGGTCTTGTCGGTCATGGTCGTTCCTTGGTGCAGGAAAAACCCGTGCGCGACAAGCGGGAAATGCAGGGAACCGACCGAAATCCTTTTTGAAGCGTCGGCTCGGTTGGACTCGGTCAGTAGGTCGTGGAGCGCGTCGCCTCGGTGTAGGGCGCGCCCGAGGCGTACAGGGCCAGGCGGTGCTCCATCTCTGCTGTGAGCTCCGCCGGGAATCCCTCGATCTTGCGCGCCTGTTCGATGAGTTGTCGCTCCAGGGAGGCGGCCTCGTCGAACCGGCCGTTGCGGGCAAGGGCGGCGGCGTGGGTGTCCAGCGTCCCCAGGTCGGCCGACAGGGAACAGGCCTTGCGGGAGAACTCCAGGGCCCGCTTGCCGTCCCGGACGGAGTCGTCGACGCAGGTGGCGAGAATCCAGGCCATGTTGCTGTAGGATTGATAGTCCCCGGGATTTACGCGCACGGCCGAGGCGTAGCGGTCCAGGGCCTGACGCCACTGTCCCAGGTCCTGGTACGTGACGCCCATGTTGAACAGGGCCGAGGCGCGCACTCTGGGGGCCGGGTTTTGGTCCAGGCATTGCTCGTACAGCCGCAATTCCTCGGCCGGGTCGCCGTCGGGCGCGGTGGACAGGGCCTCGGCCTCCCGACATACCCGGGGGATGTCCTGAGCAACGGCCCAGGACGGCAACAGCAATGTCAGGCACAGGATCAATAGCTTCATGGCGACCACGTCGAGTTGTGATGACCCGTTTTCCCAAGGGGATACCATCCCGCAGGCCCTCCCGGCAACACCCCAGGCCTTCCCGTCGCCACTCCCTTGAGCGATTCGGCCGCCGCTGGCGCGCGACAGCGGCCCTCGACGCATCGGGAGCCCGCATTCCGCGCCGCCGCCCGGTCGGCTTTCCGCCGACCAACGAAAAGGGGAGGCTGCTCGCGCAACCTCCCCTTGAATGGTCAGTCGAAAACCGACCGGCGGACTTACTTCATGTCCTGACCGGAAGCGGCCTTCTGCATTTTGACCTCGACCTTTTCGGTCAGGCCTTCGTAGTATTCGCGCAGGATGACCAGGACTTCGTCACGCCCGAAGTGATCCGGAACCTCGGCGCCTTCGGACAGGGCCTTGCGCAGCTTGGTGCCGGACAGGATGACGCGGTCTTCCTTGGTGTGCGGGCAGGTGCGCATGGAGGCCATGCCGTCGCACTTGTAGCAGTAGAAGGTCCAGTCGATCTTCATCGGCTGGCAGAGCAGGGCCTTGCCGGGCTCGGGGCAGGCTTCCTTGGCGTAGGGGATGCGATCGAAGATCTCCTGGGCCTCGAACAGGCCGTAGAAGTCGCCGACGCCGGCGTGGTCACGGCCGATCAGCATGTTGTTGATGCCGTAGTTCTGGCGGAAGGTGGCGTGCAGCAGACCTTCGCGGGGACCGGCGTAACGCATGTCGAGGGGGTAACCGGCGTTGATGACGTTGTCGGCCACGAAGTAGCCGTCGATCAGGGTCTGGATGCACTTGATGCGCACGCTGCCCGGAATGTCGCCCGGCTTCAGGTTGCCGATCAGGGAGTGGATGACGCAGCCGTCACACACTTCGATGGCGATCTTGGCCAGGAACTCGTGGGAGCGGTGCATGGGGTTGCGCAGCTGGAGAGCGGCGACCTTGGACCAGCCGCGTTTTTCCATCTCGGCGCGGATCTGGGCGGGGGTCAGGTAGACGCCCGGGAAACGCTTGGCGTAGTCGCCCTCGGACAGGACCTTGACGGGACCGGCCAGGTTGTACTTGCCCTGAGCCATGACCATCTGGACGCCGGGGTGATCTTCCATGGCGACTTCCCAGAACTTGTCGTCGGCGGAATCTTCGCCCTGGCCCTTGTAGACCAGTTCGCATTCCCACTTCTTGTCGGCTTCGGTCATCTCGTACTTTTCTTCGATCTTCATGGTCGCGTAGACGATGCCGTCCTTGGCCTTCAGGGCCACCTCGTCACCAACCTTGACGTCATCGTCATTGGTGTCGAGGGTGATGGGGACGGGCCAGAAGGTGCCGTCGGCCATGAGGAACTTTTCGCAGACGCCGGCCCAGTCGGCCTTCTTCATGAAGCCGTTCAGCGGAGAGAAGCCGCCGATACCCATCATGATCAGGTCGCCCTTGGCGCGGTCGGAAATGTCGATGGTCTTCAGGCCAGCAGCCTTTTTGACTTCAGCTTCCAGCGCTGCGCCTTCGAGCAGACAGCAAACGAGACCTTTACCACCGTGAGGTGCTACGAGGTTGGACATGTAAGCCTCCTAAATAGTTTGTCAGTGATTCCATTGCCTTAATTCATGGCGAGCCGCCTCGGCCGCTTGCAAAACCATGAGTAATTCCCAATTATAGGGTCCGCCTTTATTGGCTGTTTGTGAAAGTCGTGTCAAGCGCTTTTTTCCGCCCGTCCCGCAACATTTTGGACCCGGTCGGTCCCTTCGGGGGCCGGGTAGACCTTTTCGGGAGAAAGTCTAGAGAATTAGGGGGTACTGGGAATATTTTTGGTCAGTCTTTTCAGGACATTGTGTTGTCACTAGAATATTACCGTATAAAATGAAAAAAGGCTTGCAATTGATTGTTCGTTTAAACTAAAAACGGTAAAGGTTTCAACAGGTGTTTTTTCGTTGCCTGGCGCCGGTCCGCGCCGGGTCGGAAGGCCTATTGGCCGGGCTTTTCCCGGCCATGGGGCCGATCCCCGAGACACGGTTGACGATGTACGCTTGTTCAAAAATTCACTTTCACGTTGACAAGGGTGTTTCGTCTTGCTAATCCCAAATTCCGCCCGGTTTGCAACGGGTGTCGATTTTTGTTTTTAGGTAGAGGATGTCGGTTATTGTGAATAATAAAACCCTATTTAGGAGGAGAAGTTATGCCGACCTTTGTTAACCCGGAAAAATGTGACGGCTGCAAGGGTGGCGAAAAGACCGCTTGCATGTACATTTGCCCCAACGATCTGATGATCCTGGATCCCGCCGAAATGAAGGCTTACAACCAGGAACCGTCCGCCTGCTGGGAATGTTACTCCTGCGTGAAAATTTGCCCCCAGGGCGCTATTGAAGCCCGTCCGTACGCCGACTTCGCCCCTATGGGTGGTACCTCCATCCCGATGCGTTCCGCTGAAGACATCATGTGGACCATCAAATTCCGTAATGGCAGCGTGAAGCGCTTCAAGTTCCCCATCCGCACCACCGCTGAAGGTTCCATCAAGCCTTTCGACGGCAAGCCCGAACCCGGCGATCTGGACTCCGAGCTCCTCTTCACCGAGACCGCCCTGGCCGCCCCCAAGGCCGCCATCATGGAGCAGGCTTCCGTGACTGATGCCGACCTGAAGAAAGAGTGGAAGCTGGAAGACTACGCCAGCCTGGTCTAAGACCGGTTCGCGCAATCTTATCCAAGACAACTTGAATCACTTCAAATACTAGGAGAAATATTATGCCTCTGCTTCCCATCAAAGAAGCCTCCAAGGGTGTTGCTCTCGCCGAGCCGGAAATCATCGAACAGCACGCTGATATCCTCATGGTCGGCGGCGGCATGGGCTGCTGCGGCGTCGCCTTCGAGGCCGTGCGCTGGGCCGACAAGGTCGATCCGTCCCTGAAAATCATGCTCTGCGACAAGGCCGCCCTCGAGCGTTCCGGCGCCGTTGCCCAGGGCCTGTCCGCCATCAACACCTACATGGGTCAGAACGATGTCGACGACTACGTCCGCATGGTCCGCACCGACCTCATGGGCATCGTCCGCGAAGACCTGATCTTCGACCTGGGCCGCCACGTTGACGATTCCGTCCACCTCTTCGAAGAGTGGGGCCTCCCCGTCTGGGTCAAGAAAGACGGCAAGAACCTCGACGGCGCCAAAGCCAAGGCCGAGGGCCTGGCCATCCGCACCGGTTCCGATCCCGTCCGTTCCGGCCGCTGGCAGATCATGATCAACGGTGAGTCCTACAAGTGCATCGTCGCCGAGGCCGCGAAGAACGCCCTGGGCGAGGACCGCTACGTGGAGCGCGTCTTCATCGTCAAGATGCTGCTGGACGCCAACGAGCCCAACCGCATCGCCGGTGCCGTCGGCTTCTCCACCCGTGAAAACAAAGTGTACGTCTTCACCTGCAACGCCGCTGTCGTGGCTTGCGGTGGCGCCGTCAACGTGTACCGCCCCCGCTCCACCGGTGAGGGCATGGGCCGCGCCTGGTACCCCGTCTGGAACGCCGGTTCCACCTACACCATGTGTGCTCAGGTCGGCGCCGAGATGACCATGATGGAAAACCGCTTCGTCCCCGCCCGCTTCAAGGACGGTTACGGCCCGGTCGGCGCCTGGTTCCTGCTCTTCAAGGCCAAGGCGACCAACTACAAGGGTGAGGACTACTGCGAGACCAACCGCGCCATGCTGAAGCCTTACGAGGATCGCGGCTACGCCAAGGGTCACATCATCCCCACCTGCCTGCGCAACCACATGATGCTCCGTGAAATGCGTGAAGGCCGCGGCCCGATCTTCATGGACACCAAAACCGCTCTGCTGCAGACCGTCAACGGCGACCTGTCCGGCCCCGAGTGGAAGCACCTCGAGTCCGAAGCTTGGGAAGACTTCCTCGACATGTGCGTCGGCCAGGCCAACCTGTGGGCCGCCACCAACTGCGCTCCCGAGGATCGCGGTTCCGAGATCATGCCCACCGAGCCTTACCTCCTGGGTTCCCACTCCGGTTGCTGCGGCATCTGGGTTTCCGGTCCGGACGAAGCCTGGGTCCCCGAGATCTACAAAGTCAAGGCCGACAATGGCAAGGTCTACAACCGTATGACCACCGTCAACGGTCTGTTCACCTGCGCTGACGGCGTCGGCGCTTCCGGCCACAAGTTCTCCTCCGGTTCCCACGCTGAAGGCCGTATCGTCGGCAAGCAGATGGTGCGCTGGTGCGTGGACCACAAGGACTTCAAGCCCGCGCTGAAGGAAACCCCGGCCGACATGGCTAAGGAAATCTACCAGCCGATGTACACCTACCTGGAGAACAAGGGCGGTTCCACCGATCCCGTCGTGAACCCGGCCTACATCACCCCGCACAACTTCATGATGCGCCTCATCAAGTGCACCGATGAATACGGCGGAGGCGTCGGCACCCTGTACATGACCTCCAAGGCTCTGCTGAACACCGGCTTCTGGCTGCTCGGCATGATGGAAGAAGACTCCAAGAAGCTCGCCGCCCGTGACCTGCACGAGCTGATGCGCTGCTGGGAGCAGTTCCACCGCCTGTGGACCGTCCGCCTGCACATGCAGCACATCGAGTTCCGCGAGGAATCCCGTTACCCGGGCTTCTACTACCGCGGCGACTTCATGGGCCTGGACGACTCCAAGTGGAAGTGCTTCTGTAACTCCACCTACGATCCCGCCACCGGCGTGACCACCGTCTTCAAGAAGCCCTACGTCAAGATCATCCCCGACGCCTAAGCTTAGGTAATGATCACCCCGAGAGCGCGGGTCCCCGGACCCGCGCTCTCTTAAAAATACCGGGGCTAAAATGGTCTGAATCCGGGCCGGGAAAACCGCTCCCGGTCCGGGTTTAGGCCATTTTTTGGCTTGAGCCTCAACTTTATTCGGGAGGAGTTAAGAGAATGTCGAATAACAGTATTCTCGTAGTAGGCGGAGGGTTCGCAGGAATCACCGCCGCCCTCGAAGCCGCCGAAGTCGGCTACGAGGTGTACATCGTTGAAACCAATCCCTACCTCGGTGGACGGGTTGCGCAGCTGAATCAGTATTTCCCCAAGCTGTGCCCCCCCTCCTGCGGTCTGGAGATTCAGTTTCAGCGCATCAAAAACAACCCCAACGTCAAGGTCATCACCATGGCCGACGTCACGTCGGTTTCCGGTTCCGCCGGCAACTACGACGTGAAGATCACGCAGCGCCCGCGCTACGTGAATGAAAAATGCACCGCCTGCGGCGACTGCGAGAAGGCCACCAAGACCCGTGTCAGCTCCGAATTCGACTTCGGTACCGGTACCCGCGGCCTGGCCTACAAGACCCATCCCTTCATGTTCCCCATGCGCTACGTGGTGGACGCTAAGAACGCCTCCGAGACCGAGCTGGCCGCCATCAAGAACGCCTGCCCGTACGACGCGGTGGACCTGGACGACGCGTCCAAGACCATCGACCTGGCCGTCGGCGCCATCGTCGTGGCCACGGGCTGGAAGCCCTACGACGTGGCCAACCTGACCAACTTGGGCGGGGGCAAGCTCAAGAACGTGGTCACCAACATGCAGTTCGAGCGGCTGTGCGCGCCCAACGGCCCGACGAACGGCAAGATCAAGCGGCCTTCCGACGGCGCCGAGCCCAAGAAGATCGCCTTCGTGCAGTGCGCCGGTTCCCGCGACCAGAACCACCTGAACTACTGTTCGTACATCTGCTGCATGGCCTCGCTGAAGCACGTCCGCTACGTGCGCGAGCGCTCCGACGCGGCCGCGACGATCTTCTACATCGATCTGCGCACGCCGGGCCGGTACGACAAGTTCAAGACCCTGACCGAGGCCGATGACAAGCTCAGCCTGGTCAAGGGCAAGGTGGCCGCCATCGTCGAGGACGCCGCCGGCAACCCCATCGTCACCGTGGAAAATGCCCTGACCGGCATCAAGACCGACGAGAAGTTCGACATGGTCGTGCTCGCCACCGGCATGCAGGCCAGCTGCGCCGGTCTGCAAGTCCCGGCCGGGGCCATCGACGCCGACGGTTTCGTCATCGACGGCGAGGGCATCATCGCCGCCGGTTGCGCCAAGCAGCCGCTCGATGTCATGAAGACCGCCCAGTCCGGCACCGCAGCCGCGATGAAGGCGATTCAAACCGTGGTAGGGAGGTAAGCAATGGCTGAAAAGCTTGGAGTATATATCTGTGGAGGCTGCGACATCGGGGCCAACCTGGATGTCGAAGGACTGGCCCAGTTCTGCGCCAACGGCAAACACTCCTCCGTTGTCGCTTCGGCCAAGTCCAACCCGGTGCTGTGCAGCCCGGAAGGCAAGGCCATGATCGAGGCCGACATCGCCGAACAGGGCCTGGACGGCGTGGTCGTCTGCGCCTGCTCGCCCCGCGCCAAGTGGGACGTGTTCAAGTTCGGCGACAAGGTCCAGGTGGAGCGGGTCAACCTGCGCGAGCAGTGTGTGTGGTCCTATCAGGAGGACCCCCAGTTCCCCGGCCAGATGGAAATCATCGCCAAAGACTACTGCAACATGGGCATGACCAAACTGGTCAACAGCCGGATTCCCCAGCCGGAGCTGCCCGACGCCTTCAAGACCGTGCTGGTCGTGGGCGGCGGCTTCACCGGCCTGAATGCGGCCCTCAACGCCGCCAGCCTGGGCTACAAGGTGGTCCTGGTCGAGAAGGCCGAGACCCTGGGCGGCAAGGCCGCCACCATGTACAAGTCCTTCCCCCTGGGCGCGCCCTATTCCGAGCGTGAGCAGGAGATCAACATCAACGACCTGATCGCCAAGGTCGAGGCCAGCGACAAGATCTCGGTCCTCACCGGGTCGGTCCTGGAATCCCTGGCCGGCGCCCCGGCCCAGTACAAGGCCACCATCGCGGGCACCGAATACGAGATCGGCGCGGTGGTCATGGCCACCGGCTGGGTCCCGGGCAAGGGCAAGTTCCTGGCCCCGCTGGGCTACGGCTCCATCAAGAACGTGGTCACCACCGCCGAGTTCGAGGCCATGGCCAAGAACGGCGGCATCAAGACCGCCGACGGCCGGACCCCGTCCTCCGTGGCCTTCATCGTGGATACCTCCCTGCTGACCAAGGGCATCTCCTACGATCCCTGCGGCGCGGCCTGCGAGGAAGAGCTGCCCTGCGACGAGAACTCCGACGAGGAGGCCTGCGAGGGCTTCGTCTACAAGGACAAGGAATCCGCCAAGCACCTGGCCTACTCCTCGGAGCTGACCTCCCTGGTCGCCCTGAAGCAGGCCAACTACGTTCGTGAGCTCGCCCCCGACGCCGTGGCCTACATCGTCTACGACCACATGATGGTCCCCGGCATCAACGAGAAATACTATCAGGCCGCCCAGGATGATCCGGGCGTCATGCTGACCAAGGGCACGGTCACCGGAGTCTCCGAGGCCGGTTCCTCCGTGGTCGTCAAGGCCAAGAACACCCTGCTCGGCGCCGACGTCGAGCTGGTCGCCGACATGGTCGTGGTCCCCACCGCCATCGTCCCGACCACCGCGGCCGACCCGACCATGAACTTCGTCTACCGCCAGGGCCCGGCCTTCCCGGACCTCGAGCTGTTCGACGGATTCGCGGATTCCAACTACATCTGCTTCCCCTACGAGACCCGCCGCACGGGCGTCTACGCAGCCGGTTGCGTGCGCCAGCCCATGGGGTTGGGCCTCGCCGCCGAGGACGCGGCCGGTGCCGCCCTCAAGGCCATCCAGTGCATCGAGTCCGCCAACCGCGGCGTGTCCGTGCATCCCCGGTCCGGCGACCTGAGCTTCCCGGAGTTCAACTTCATGCGCTGCACCCAGTGCAAACGCTGCACCGAGGAATGCCCGTTCGGCGCCCTGGACGACGACGAGAAGGGCACTCCGCTGCCCAACCCGACCCGCTGCCGCCGCTGCGGTACCTGCATGGGCGCCTGCCCGGAGCGCGTCATCTCCTTCGCCAACTACGGCATCAGCCAGATCGGCCAGGCCATCAAGGAAGTGAAGGTCCCCGACACCCTGGACGCCGGCGGCCCGCGCATCATCGTGCTGGCCTGCGAGAACGACGCCTACCCGGCGCTGGACATGGCCGCCATGCGCGGCAAGTCCTGGTCCCCGTACGTCCGCTTCCTGCCGGTGCGCTGCCTCGGCTCGGTCAACGCCATCTGGGTCGCCGACGCCATGAGTAAGGGCATCGACGGCGTGATGTTGCTCGGCTGCAAGTACGGTGACGACTACCAGTGCCACTTCGTCAAGGGCTCCGAGCTGTGCAACCGCCGCAAGGAGAACATCGCCGAGTCCCTGGGACGTCTCGGTGTCGAGCCGGAACGCGTCGAACAGTACGAGATCTCCATCGACATGTACGACAAGGTTCCGGAAATGATCGACGAGTTCGTCAACAACATCACCACCAACTTCGGCCCCAACCCGTTCAAGGGTTACTAGGAGGTACGGCATGTCCAATACCGTCAAGGTACAACCGGACCTTAAGTTCGTGAAAGAGTTGCAGGCCGTAGGCGGCGACTCCCTGAAGAAGTGCTACCAGTGCGCCACCTGCTCGGTGGTCTGTCCCCTGTCCCCCGCCGACAGCCCCTATCCCCGCAAGGAGATGGTCTGGGCCCAGTGGGGTCTCAAGGACCGTCTGGTCAATGATATCGACATCTGGCTGTGCCACAACTGCGGCACCTGCTCCGACCTGTGCCCGCGCGGCGCCAAGCCGGGCGACCTCCTGTCCGCCCTGCGCAACATGGCCTACCGCAACCTGGCCCCCATGCCGATCATCGGCAAGTGGATGTCCAGCTCCAGCGGGCTGCTGCCCCTGGCCGCCATCCCGGCCATCATCTACGCGCTGATCTGGATCTTCCAGGCCTCGCGCCTGGGCTCCTTCCTGCCCACCTTCGAGTTCGACCACGCCACCCATGCGTGGAAGGTCGCGTCGGACGGCGTCATCGCCTTCGGCGGCCTGTTCGTCGGCGACTACTTCATCGATCCGATCTTCGGACTGGTCTTCCTGTTCATGCTCTGGGGCTTCTATGCGGGCGTCCGGAACATGCTCAAGGCCTTTGACGACCAGCCCAAGACCTTCATCGTGGGCCGCAAGAGCGAACCGTGCTTCTGCGCCTGCCTGATCGACACCATCAAGTACGAAGTCCTCCAGCACACCCAGTTCCTGGAGTGCAGCGACGAGGAATCCGACGAACTCGACATCAAGCGCGCCTCCGGCCACCGCTGGCTCATGTTCGCCTTCATCGCGCTCATGATCGTCACCGGCGTGGTCGCCGCAGGTCACTGGGGCGGCTGGTTCCTGCGCAAGATCGGCGTCGAGGGCCTGGGCAACATCGTGTCCGCCATCGGGCACACCCCCATGCCCCTGTGGTCCCCGGTCAAGCTGCTCGCCTACGTGGGCGCGGGCCTGGGCATCTACGGCCTCATGGCCCTGACCAAGCGTCGGGTGAACCTGGACCAGTCCAAGCAGTCCTCCAGCTGGTACGACTGGTACCTGCTGACCCTGATCTGGACCATCTTCCTGACCGGTCTCGGCGCGCTGGTGTTCCGCGTGCTGGGCGTGGCCCTGCTGGCCTACCCCATCTACTACGTGCACCTGATCGCCGTGTTCATGTTGCTGGCATACCTGCCGTGGTCCAAGCTGGGCCACCTGGTCTACCGCACCGTGGCCCTGTCCTACGCCAAGAAGATTGGCCGCATCCCCATGGGCGCCGACCGCTAGTCGCCTGGGCGAACCATACAAACGAAGCTTACTTAGTTAAGGAGGCATCAAATGGCTGAAGCTAAGGTTTTCCCCATGAACGCTTTCGTGTCTGTGCTGCGCGGCGAGGCCGCCGACCAGACTCAGCTCGATATGCTGGCTTACATCACCCAGGCTGAAACTCTGGACGCGGACGTCGCCCCCGTGGCGCAGGCCCTGTCCAAGGCCTGGATCTACGAACAGGAACCCGGCCTGACCGGCTACGCCGAGGGCGACATCTCCAAGCTCGGCAACCAGGTCAAGATTGAGGCCCTGCCCGCGGCCGAGGCCGCCCGCGCCAAGGGCGTCCTGGACATCCTGGCCGGTCTCAAGGCCGACAACGCCGCCCTCAAGGCCCAGGTCGAGAAGCTTGAGGCCGAGAAAAAGGAACTGGCCGCCAAGATCGGCCCCATGGAAGCCAAGATCAAGACCGTCGACGCGCAGAACGCCGCCGGCGAGCAGAAGGTCACCGTGGCCTCCACCAAGCTCGACGAGATGACCAAGAAGCTCAACGACCTCATGGCCGAAGTGGAAAAGGTCAAGAGCCAGGGCGTGGTTGTGGCCGGTGTGGCCGGCGCAGCCGGTGATGCCGGTGCCGCTGCCGCCCCCGTCGACGGCCCGGCCGTCGGCGGCGAGCCCGAGGCCGATTTCGGTCTGGGCAGCGACGCGTTCGGCGGCGACTGGTAGCCCCGGACCATCCGACGCAAAAACAAGGCCCCGCGCTCATGCGCGGGGCCTTTTTTTGCGCCGTCGGTCCGGGGGTGCCGGCTTGCGATAGCGGGCCATCTGCGAATTTCCCGAGGGGCGATTTGATCCTCACGTACTTGGGGTACGCTGCGGTCAAATCGCCCCTCGGAAAATCCACATCTGACCCACTCTCCCAAGCCTCGGTGTGTCGAGAGCCGCTGTTTGGGGGCTGCGCCCCCAAAGGCGCTCCAAGGGGGGCGATAGTATTTGTAGGGAAAGGGCTGCCTGGGTGCTGCGCACCCAGGGGGCGATGGGGAGGATGGTAGAGGGAGGAGACCGGGGGAATCCCGGCGACCAGAACTATAGGCCGGACGTGAGGGTTGTTTTTTGGATCGCGTCATAGGCGGTAAAGCAGCCCCAGGCGAAGAGGCCGTATGAGGTGATCATGAAAGCCATCCCTATGAGCTGAAGAAGACATCCCGCCGCTTTACGGAATGTCGATTTTTTGGTGAGGCATTCTTCGACGCTGTTCGAATAGTTCCAGCGATACTTGAGATCGAACGCGTAGCAAATCTGGCTCAAATAGCTGAACACCCACGTGACGGACGCAAACAGCGCCCCGGCGACGAAGAATTGGAGTGCCGGCAATAATTCGTTATTCCGCAGCTGGAAGTTCGAGGCTAGGAAGCCGAGCAGGGCGACGGCGGCACCGCCGTTCAGCAGCGTCGCACCTCGGATTGCACCCGAGGCAAAACCGATAATCGATTGGATTAAAATTTGAAAATGTCCGAGGGCATGTTCGACATGATAGTAAATTATTTCCGAAGTTGTCGGTTCACGGTCTCGCATAAGTCGTCCTGCCTGGAGGTTTTGGATGTAATGCGGGTATTTCATGAAAGCAATATATAATATAAATATAAATAAAGAAAGATAAATATTTTAAAACGCCAGTCGCCGACATCGGCGTAACCATTCATTAGGTCGCCTCACTGAACAACCTGGAATATCGGGGAAATGGTAAGCGTCGAGCCCGAAGCAAGACGGGCCATCCCCTTGAAGGGAATGGCCCGTCTGCATTGGTCGTTGCCGGGGGCGCTATTTGTCGCGCGCGATGGCGAAGGGGGCGAAGGCCTGCTGCACGGGCATGACCTCCAGGGAGTTGATGTTCACGTGGGCGGGCAGGTTGGTGGTCCAGAAGACGCACTCGGCGATGTCGTCGGCGGTGATCGGCCGGGTGCCCTCGTAGACCTTGTCCGCGGCCGCCTTGTCGCCCTTGAAGCGGACCACCGAGAACTCGGTCTCGCACAGGCCGGGCTCGATGTTGGTCACGCGGACCCCGGTGCCGAGCAGGTCGGCGCGCAGGTTCTTGGAGAAGTGGTTCACGAACGCCTTGGTGCCGCCGTAGCAGTTGCCGCCGGGGTAGGGGTAGTTGCCCGCCACGGAGCCCAGGTTGACCACGTGGCCCGCGTTGCGCTCGACCATGCCGGGCAGCACGGCGCGGGTCATGAAGGTCAGCCCCTTGATGTTCGTGTCGATCATGGTCTCCCAGTCGTCCAGGTCGCACGCCTGGGCGGGCTCCAGGCCCAGCGCCAGGCCCGCGTTGTTGACCAGCACGTCGATGGCCGCGAACTCGGCGGGCAGGTCCTCGATGGCCTTGGCGCACGCCTCGCGGTCGCGCACGTCGAAGTTCACGGTGTGCACCTTGGCCGGGGAAAGGGCGGCCTTGAGTTCCTCGAGGCGCTGGGCGCGGCGGCCGGTGATGACGAGATTCCAGCCCTCGGCCGCGAACCGGCGGGCCATGGCCTGGCCGAATCCGGCGGTGGCGCCGGTGATGAGTATGGTTTTTGCCATTGTCGAACTCCTTTGAATGTCTGAACACGGGGGCGCCCTGCGGCGCGCCGCCATTTGAACCATGATTCTGGCACGAACGCGGTCGGAAGTCACGAATTCACAATAAAACCCATTTTTGCCTGCGAAAACAAGGGGTCATCAAGAATAAAATTCATCACTTTTCCAAATTTGCCAAATTTTCCCCTGACGAACCATAAATCCGGCGAGTATTAGACTTTTTTTGCCAAATAAGGTAAGAAGTGGGGTCCAATCAAAAAAGGACCGTCATTTCAACCTATTGAAATGACAAAAGGGGCGTCTCCCCCCTTGTCCTGGAAGACGATTTCTACTATTTAATTAGGTAAATATGGCAAATCTCACTCTTGACGACATCTGTGTCCGTTTCGGCGGATTACAGGCCTTGACCGATGTGGCCTTTTCCGTGTCCGAGGGCGAGGTCGTGGGTCTGATCGGTCCCAACGGGGCGGGCAAGACCACGGTCTTCAACGTCATCACCGGCGTGTACAAGGCCTCCAGCGGCTCGGTCTCCTACGACGGCACGAGGATCACGGGACTGCGGCCCTACCAGGTGCTGTCCATGGGCATCGCCCGAACCTTCCAGAACATCCGCCTGTTCCAGAACATGACCGCGCTGGAGAACTGCATGGTCGCCCAGCACAGCCGCTCCAAGTCCGGCGTGGTCGGCGCGATCCTGCGCAGCCCGGGCCAGCGGCGCGAGGAGGAGCGGATCGTCGAGAGGTCGCAGAAGGCGCTCGATTTCATGGGCTTGGGCCGCCGGGCCGACGAGGTGGCCTGCAACCTGCCCTACGGCCACCAGCGCAGGCTCGAGATCGCCCGCGCCCTGGCCTCGGAGCCACACACCATCCTCCTGGACGAGCCCGCCGCCGGGCTGAACCCGGCCGAGTCCAAGGAACTCATGGAGTCCATCGGCCGGATCACCGGCCTGGGCATCAACGTGCTCATGGTGGAACACGACATGAAGGTCGTCATGGGCATCTGCAACCGCATCGTCGTACTCGACCACGGTGTGATGATCGCCGAGGGGCGGCCTGAGGAGATTCAGCGCAACCCCGACGTGATCGAGGCATATTTGGGCCAGTAAAAGAGAGGCTGGCTGAACCGCAACGAATGGAGAGAGTGTTTATGAAACGTTTACTGGTACTCGCAGTGGCTCTGCTCGCTCTGGGCCTGCTCCTCGCGGGCTGCGGAGGCGGCGAAGAGAAAAAGGCCGAACAGGTCCTCAAGATCGGCACCATGTCCCCCCTGACCGGCCCCTACGCCGCCGACGGCACCGACATCCGCCAGGGCGCGGAGATCGCCGTGGAGGTCTTCACCGAGGCCGGCGGCATCCCCGGATTTTCCAAGATCGAAGTCTTCCCCGAAGACACCGCCTGCGACCCGAAGCAGGCCGTTGCCGCAGCCAACAAGCTGATCAACGAGAAGGTCACCGCCGTGGTCGGCGCGTACTGCTCCAGTTCGACCATCCCGGCCTCCGAGACCCTGGCCGAGGAAAACATCATCATGCTGACCCCGGCATCCACCAATCCCAAGGTCACCGAGCGCGGCCTGAAGTACATGTTCCGCACCTGCGGGCGTGACGACCACCAGGCCCCGGCCGCCGTCAAGTTCATGCAGAGCGTCGAAGGCGTGAAGACCGTCTTCATCGTCGACGACAAGACCACCTACTCCCAGGGCCTGGCCGAGGGCGTGGCCGCCGCCGCCGAGGCCGCGGGCATCAAGGTCCTCGAACACGACCACGTCAACCAGGGCGACAAGGACTATTCCGCCGTGCTGACCAAGGTCAAGGCCGCCAACCCCGACCTGTTCTACATCTCCCTGCAGAACTCCGCCACGGGCGCGCTCATGGTCCTCCAGGCCAAGCGCATGGGCATCAACGCCATCCTCATGGGCCAGGACGCCGTCTACCATCCGAAACTCATCGAGATCGCCAAGGGCGACGCCGAGGGCATGTACTGCACCTTCGGCGCCATCGACAAGAACGCGCCCAAGTTCAAGGAGTTCCTGGCCAAGTACAAGGCCAAGACCGGCAACGAGCCCGGCGCGTACTCCGCCTACGCCTTCGACTCCGCCACCGCGTACCTGATGGCCGTCAAGGCCGCGGGCACCACCGATCCCGCCAAGGTCCGCGACGAGCTGCTCAAGCTCGACTTCACCGGCGCGTCCAAGCAGATCAACTACCAGGAGAACGGCGACTCCGGCTCCAACTACACCGTGTACAAGGTCCAGGACGGCCAGTTCGTGCCCTACTGGAACTCCCTGACCGGCGAGAAGTACTAGGCCTCAACCCGTCTAACCAACCGGGGCCCCGTTGCGGCGGGGTCCCGGACACTGGAACAACATGGACTTTTTTCTGCAACAGCTGATCAACGGCATCACGCTCGGCGGCGTCTACGCCCTCATCGCCCTGGGCTACACCATGGTGTACGGCATCATCCAGCTCATCAACTTCGCCCACGGCGAGTTCTTCGCCGCGGGCGGGTACATGGGCGTGATCCTGATCTCCTATCTTTCCTCGCAGGGGCTGCATCCCTACGCCTGCCTGGCCATCTCCCTGGTCCTGGCCATGGGCTACTGCGCCCTGCTGGCCATGGCCGTGGAACAGCTGGCCTACAAGCCGCTCAGGCAGGCCTCGCGCCTGGCCGCGCTGCTGTCCGCGCTGGGCATGTCCATCTTCCTGCAGAACGGCCTGATGCTCACCCAGGGCGTCTACGACCGGCCCTATCCCACGGAGATCACCTCCGGCGGCTTCGAGGTGGGCGCGCTGTCCATCTCCTACATGCAGATCCTCATCGTGGTCGTGACCGCGCTGCTCCTGGTGGGCCTGAACATCCTGGTCTTCAAGACGCGCATCGGCCGGGCCATGCGGGCCACGGCCCAGGACAAGGTCATGTCCGCCCTGGTCGGCATCAACTCCAACCGGATCATCGCCCTGACCTTCGCCGTGGGCGCCGGACTGGCCGCCGCCGCCGGCATCATGGTCGGGCTGTACTACGGCTCGGTCAACTACACCATGGGCTTCGTGCCCGGCATCAAGGCCTTTGCCGCGGCCGTGCTCGGCGGCATCGGGAACATCACCGGCGCGCTCATCGGCGGGCTGATCATCGGCATGGTCGAAATCTTCGCCGCCGGATACATCTCCGGCGAGTACAAGGACGTGTTCGCCTTCATCATCCTGATCGGCGTGCTGTACTTCAAACCCACCGGCATCATGGGAGAGAACGTTGACGATACGCGAGTCTAAACGACTGTGGATGGCCTGCGGCGTCGGGCTGCTCTGGTTCCTCCTGCTCCTGTGGCCCATGCTCGGCATCAAGCCGGACGGGCTGGAGTTCGCCACGACCTTCAAGGTCTTCGGCTATGTGGCCGTGGCCGCGGTCTTCATCATGTTCTTCTACCAGGTCAAGGAGGCGGGCTACCTCGACTCCGTGGGCAAGCCCGTCAAGGGCGCGGCCGGAGCCCTCGCCGCGGCCTATGAAAAGGCCCCCACCTGGCTGCTCCTGGGCATCGTCATGGCCGGGGCCATCGTCTATCCCCTGGTCACCGAGCGCTATGCCCACGACGTGGCCATCAGCGTGCTCATCTACGTCTGCCTGGGCCTGGGCCTGAACGTGGTGGTCGGCCTGGCCGGGCTCCTCGATCTCGGCTACATCGCCTTCTACGGCGTGGGCGCCTACACCTACGCCATCCTGAGCATCAACTACGGCCTGTCCTTCTGGCTCTGCCTGCCCATCGCCGCGTTCATCGCGGCCATCGCGGGCTGCATCATCGGCTACCCGACCCTGCGCATGCGCGGCGACTACCTGGCCATCGTCACCCTCGGCTTCGGCGAGATCGTCCGGCTCGTCCTGAACAACTGGATGTCCCTGACCAACGGCCCCAACGGCATCCTGTCCATCCCCCGGCCCGAGCTCTTCGGCTACGAGTTCCGTTCCCTGTCGAGCATGTATTACGTCATCCTCGGCCTGGCCGTGGTGACCATCCTGGCGGTCTACCGGCTCAACTATTCGCGCGTGGGACGCGCCTGGGAGGCCATCCGCGAGGACGAGACCGCCGCCGAGCTCATGGGCGTGAACACCTTCCTGCTCAAGCTCCTGGCCTACGCCATGGGCGCGACCTTCGCCGGGTTCGCCGGGGCCTTCTTCGCCGCGCGCATGAAGTTCGTCGGGCCCGAATCCTTCACCTTTCTGGAATCCGCCATGGTCCTGGCCATGGTCATCCTCGGCGGCATGGGCTCCATCCCCGGCGTCATCCTCGGCGTGCTCGCCCTGGTGGCCCTGCCCGAGGTCTTCCGCGAATTCGAACTCTACCGCATGCTCGTGTTCGGCGGCGCCATGACCCTGATGATGCTCATCCGCCCGGCGGGCATCTGGCCCGCCAAGCGCGTCGGTCGCCGGTCCGAGGAGGCGGAGTAACCCATGACAGATACAACGCCCATTCTCGAACTGAACAACGTGGTCTCGGCCTACGGCCGCATCCAGGCCCTCAAGGGCATCTCGCTCAAGGTCTATGAGGGCGAGGTGGTCTCCATCATCGGGGCCAACGGCGCGGGCAAGTCCACCACGCTGATGACCATCTGCAACATCGTCAGGGCCGTGTCCGGCGACATTCTGTATCGCGGCGAGCGTATCAACGCCGTGCATTCGGACATCCTGCCGACCATGGGGCTGTGCCAGGTGCCCGAGGGGCGGCGCATCTTCCCGCGCCTGACCGTACTCGAAAACCTGGACATGGGCGCGTTCTTCCGACGAGACGCCGCTGGGGTCAAGGACGACGTGAACCGCGTCTTCGACCTGTTTCCCAAGCTGCGCGAACGGCGCAAGCAGCTCGGCGGCACCCTGTCCGGCGGCGAACAGCAGATGCTGGCCATGGCCCGCGCGCTCATGAGCCGCCCCAAGGTCCTGCTCCTGGACGAGCCGTCCATGGGTCTGGCCCCGCTCCTGGTCAAGCAGATCTTCGACATCATCAAGATGATCAACGAGCAGGGCGTCACCGTGGTCCTGGTCGAGCAGAACGCCAACCTCGCCCTCCAGGCCGCCTCCCGGGGCTATGTCCTTGAGACGGGCAAGGTCGTCATGGAAGACGAAGCTGGGGCGTTGCTGGCGAATCCGGATATACGCAAAGCGTACTTGGGCGAATAGCCGCCATAGTTATAGAGATTGGAGGTCCCCCGGAAGCCGTGCGCTTCCGGGGGGCTTTGCGTATGTCCGGCTTTGCGGGAGGCGGCTTCCGATAGCGGGCCATCTGCACATTTTTTCCGGCCGCGACAATCCTCACGTAGACGGCTACGCTGCGGTTGTCGCGGCCGGAAGAAAATGCACAGCTGACCCACTCTCGAAAGCCTATTCCGAGCGCGGGGGAGAGAGCCGCTGTCGGGTGCTGCGCACCCGAATCGCTCCATGAAGAGTGAAGACCAAAGGCCGTTGACCCGGTGGAGGGTTGAAGGCCGTTTTGTTTGGGCTCGCACCCCGCGAAGCGGCGAAAAAAGTTTTGGAGAGTCCAGAGAACCTTTTTCAAAAGGTTCTCTGGCGGGGTCCGGGGCAGCGCTCCGGCCGCCGGAGGCATGCCTTGAAAAAGAGGGCGGCCCGGTCCACGGGAGTGGGCCGGGCCGGGCGAAATGGGGGTTTTGTTTGTTAGGCGTAGTCGCCGCGGTTGAACTTGAACTGTTCGGTGGCGGCGAGGGTTTCCAGTTCATCGACGATGGACTTGAGTCCGGGGTGGGTGGTCTCGAGGTCGGGTTGTCCGGCCTTGAGGCTGGCCACGTCGTCGGCGATCTCGTCGAGGGTGCCGTAGGCGGACTTGAGTCCGGCCTCGGGGTCGGCGAGGGTGGCGGCGTAGTCGTCCCACTTGTCGAGGATGGATTCCACCTGGCCCGCGATTTCCGCGCCGTCGTCGGACACGGCCTGCACTTCGGCGACCGACCCGGCGGCGAACAGGGGATTCACGATTAAGGGCGGCGCAACGGACGGCGAGACAGCCGTTTCTCCCCGCGCCACTTCCTGATTGAGAAGATCCCCGAAGGCCGCGTCGGACTGCGTCGCCTTGTTGCGGCGCTGTGATTGTTCCGGCTGGACGCCCTCGATCTGATCAGGACGGATCTCCATGGTTCAACTCCTATCCTGTGGTTTGCCTGGAATGTTGCAAGGACCCTGCCAACGCCTACCTATTGACAACTTGCTGGAAAATCATATTCTTATACAATGAAAGGCCCGGCAATTTCTGCCGCCGGGGCGGTGCCGCCCGTGCACACGGCAACTCTAATGCAGAAGAAAAAGGTTGTCTATCCGCAGCGGGAAAGGCATAGAAAAAGTAGGCAGGAGTCATTCCCCTCCGTTTTTCGGGGGGTGGACCATACAGCAAGGAGGAAGAAGGACATGGCCGAAATCAAGAAGGTTTTGTGCGCGGTTGATTTCTCGGATTACAGCCCCATGGTCGCCGACTACGCCAGTATGATGGCCAAGAGTTCCGGGGCGAAGATTCTGGTACTCTACGTGGCGCCGTCCCTGAGCCAGTACGTGGGCTTCCACGTGCCGCCCAGTTCCATCGAGAGCTTCGTGGGCGAGATCGTCACCGGCGCCGAGGACACCATGAATGCGTTCGTCAAGGAGAACTTCAGCGATCTCAACGTGGAAGGCAAGGTCGTCACCGGCTATCCCGCCGAGGAGATCCTGGCCATCTGCGAGGCCGAGAAGTGCGACATGATCGTCATGGGCACCCACGGCCGCAAGGGCATCGACCGCATCCTCTTCGGCTCGGTGGCCGAAAAGGTGGTCAAGAGCTCCAAGGCCCCGGTTCTCACCGTCCGACCCAGCTAGTTCCTTTACGGACCAGGATAAACCATATAAGGAACGGTCTCGGCCGTTCCTTTTTATTTGCGCCTGCGGCGCCCGGGGGAAGGGGAGAGAGGGAACCCTTTGCAAAGGGCTTCCCTCTCTCCCCCTTCCCCCGGACCCCCAACCCCTCTCACCCTCCGAAACTTTTTGGGCGCTTCGCGGGGAGGGACGCGGGGAGACGCTTCAGGGACGGCAAGGCACGGCCATCCGCGTCCGCGAGGCGATTTTTCGAGGAGAGAGTGATGAGAGAGTTTACCGTTCGTCCGGAGATTTTGGATTTCGCGCCGTACGTGCCGGGTCTGACCATCGAGCAGATTCAGGAGCGGTACGGGCTGACCTCGGTCATCAAGCTGGCCAGCAACGAGAACCCGCTGGGCACGTCGCCGCTGGTGGTCAAGGCCATCGAGCGCAACGCGGCGCGGGCCTTCCGCTATCCGGAGAACCACACCCCGAGGCTGACCCGGGCCGTGGCCGAGGTTGCGGGCGTGCCCGAGGAGTGCGTGCTGGTGGGCAACGGGTCGGACGAGATCATCGACATGCTCTTCCGTATGAAGGCGGTGCCGGGCATCTCCAACGTGGTCTTCTACGAGCACAGCTTCGCCATGTACGGCATGTGCGCCAAGCTGTGCGGCCTGGAGTGCCGGGTGGTGCCGCGCGGCGAGGACTGCGCCCTGCCCCTGGACGCCCTGGCCGAGGCCGCGGACGAGAACACGGCCATGGTCGTGGTCACCAGCCCGGACAACCCCACGGGGCTGGCCGCCGGGGTGGAGGACCTGACCGTGCTGGCGGGCGTGCTGCCCAGGGACTGCCTGCTGGTGGTGGACGAGGCGTACATCGAGTTCGCCTGGCCGCCGGAGTCCTATTCCCCGGTCCAGGCCTTCGACAAGTTCGAGAACCTGGTCTGCCTGCGCACTTTTTCCAAGGCCTACGGCCTGGCGGGCATGCGCCTGGGCTACGGGATCATGCCCGCGCCCCTGGCCGCGCTCATGCGCAACGCGCGCATCCCGTTCACGGTCAACCTGCTGGCCGAGGAGGCCGGGCTGGCCGCCATCGAGGACGAGGTCTTCTTCAACGAGACCCTGGCCACGGTCATGCGCGGGCGCGAGTATTTCACCAACGAGCTGACCCGGCTCGGCTGCAAGGTCTGGCCGAGCCAGTCCAACTTTGTCATGTTCCGGCCGCCCATGGACGCCAAGACGGTCTTCCAGACCCTGCTCGAAGGCGGTATCATCGTCCGCCACCTGGGCAGCTTCGGCCTGGCCGACTGCATCCGCGTGAACGTGGGCACGGACAAGGAGAACCGGTTGTTCATCCAGGCCCTGGGGGACATCCTCAATGGGTAAACCCCTGATCGTGACCATCGACGGCCCGGCCGGGGTGGGCAAATCGACCATGGCCAAGCGGCTGGCCCGGCTGCTCGGCATCCCCTACCTGGACACCGGGGCCATGTTCCGGTCCGTGGCCTGGAAGCTCGGGCAGGGGGCCTGGGACTGGCCCGAACCGAAGCTGGAGCAGGCCCTGGCGGGGTTCGAATACGGCCTGTCCGGGGAGGGCGAGGACTCGGTCCTGTCCCTGAACGGCGCGCCCATCGGGGACGAGATCCGCACCGAGGAGGTCGGCATGTGGGCCTCGAACGTGGCCACCCTGCCGGTCATCCGCACCTTTCTGAAGCGGGCCCAGCAGCGGTTGGGCGAGCGGTTCTCCCTGGTGGCCGAGGGCCGCGACATGGGCACCGTGGTCTTCCCGGACGCCCCGCACAAGTTTTTCCTGGACGCCTCCGTGGAGGAGCGCGCCCGGCGGCGTTTCCTGCAACTGCGGGACATGGGCAAACCCGCCGACCGCGCAGCGCTCGAAGCGCAGATCGCCCGGCGCGACGCCCAGGACCGCAACCGGGCCGTGGCCCCGCTGAAGGCGGCCGACGACGCGGTGGTCATCGACACCACGGCCATGGACCGCGAACAGGTCCTGGCCGCCTTGAAAGAAGCCGTGGCCTAGGATACACCCGGTATCGAAGCCACAATCAGGAGATATTTCGTCATGCTTGATCTCAAATTGATGCAGAAGAATCCGGACCTGGTCCGCGCGAGCCTGGAAAAGCGCCATTCGAAAATCGACGTGCGCGAGTTCACCGACCTGGACGAGCGGCGCAAGCAGCTCATCGGCGAGGTGGAGTCGCTCAAGGCCGAGAAGAACGCGGTGGGCCCGGAGATCGCCAAGCGCAAGAAGGCGGGCGAGGACGCCTCGGACCTGCTCGAAAAGATGGGCAGGGTGGCCGAGCGCACCAAGGAGCTCGACCGCGAGCTGGCCGAGGTGGAAAAGGCCGAACAGGACTGGATGATGTCCGTGCCGAACATCCCCCACGAGTCCGTGCCGCTGGGTGCGGGCGAGGAGGACAACCCGGTCCTGCGCTACTGGGGCGAGAAGCCGGTCATGGATTTCGAGCCCAAGGAACACTGGGAGATCGGCACCGCCCTGGGCGGCCTGGACTTCGAGTGCGCGGCCAAGCTGGCCGGGGCCCGGTTCTCCATCAGCTTCGGCTGGTGCGCCCGGCTGGAGCGCGCCCTGGCCCAGCTCATGCTCGACACCCAGACCGAGCGGCACGGCTACACCGAGGTCCTGCCCCCGTTCATGGTCAACCGCAAGACCATGACCGGCACGGGCCAGCTGCCCAAGTTCGAGGAGGACCTGTTCAAGCTGACCGACGAGCGCGAATTCTACCTCATCCCCACGGCCGAGGTGCCCCTGACCAATATCTACGCGGACGAGGTCATCCCCGAGGAGAAGCTGCCGGTCAAGTTCTGCGCCCAGACCCCGTGCTTCCGGTCCGAGGCCGGCTCCTACGGCAAGGATACCAAGGGCCTCATCCGCCAGCACCAGTTCTACAAGGTGGAGATGGTCAACTTCGCCCATCCCGACCACTCCTACGAGGCGCTTGAGGAGATGACCCATTCGGCGGAGCGCATCCTGGAAATCCTCGGCCTGCACTACCGGACCATCGTCCTGTGTACGGGCGACATGGGCTTCAGCGCGGCCAAGACCTACGACATCGAGGTCTGGCTGCCCGGCCAGGGCAAGTACCGCGAGATCTCGTCCTGCTCCAACTGCGAGGACTTCCAGGCGCGGCGGGCCAACATCCGCTTCCAGCCCAAGGACTCCAAGAAGAAGCTCTATCCCCACACCCTGAACGGCTCCGGCCTGGCCGTGGGCCGCTGTCTGGTGGCCGTGCTGGAGAACTACCAGCAGGCCGACGGCTCCCTGGTCATTCCCGAGGCGCTTCGGCCCTACATGGGGGGGCTGGAGGTGGTTACGCCTTAACAGGCGTGGTGTTTTTAGAGACGACATGGGCCGGGAGAGCGAGTGCTTTCCCGGCCCTTTCGTCTTTGGGAAGAGGGCGTGTACGGGGGAATGGCCGCTCATCCGCGTCGGGGCTTTGGGTTGTCATCCTTACATTGTGTTTCGCCTTAACGGCGACTTCCTTTTTTGCCGGCGCACAAAAAAGGAAGCAAAAACTGCGCTGCGGTGCTGCCGCGCCCCGACGGACCCAAGAACCCGTAGGCGGCTTTCGCTGGTTGTGAGCGAATGTCTGCCGCCCAGACGCGCTCAAACCTGCGCTTCCGCCGCCGATTACCGCTCTTCGGGTGTGGGGAGTGGGCCGGGGTGGATGGCCGGGGTACGAAGAAGCGGGTTGCGGGAAGGTTGGCCGCGCATCCACATCGGGCTGGGGAGTGGGTCGGGGTGGATGGCCGGGTACGAAGAAGGGAGGGGAGCAGAGAAATGGTCGCGGTTGCGTGGTCGTACTTCGTTTCCTCTCACGGACCTTCGTGTCCCTTTCTCCCCTGCGACCAATGGAGCGATTCGGGCAGGGCAGGGGTGGTTCGGCAGGGACTTTTTGCGCTGGCCTTCTCTTGTCGGCGACAGTACACTTCCGCTTGCTATTTCATCCGAAAACAGGGAATTGCCGCATGTTCATCCTGCTCCTCACCTACGTGAAGCCCCTCTCCGAGATCGACCGGCTCATTCCGCCGCATGTCGAATATCTTGAAAAGAATTATGCCGCCGGGACGTTTCTGTTTTCCGGGCGGCGGGAACCGCGCACGGGTGGGGTGATCATCGCCCGTGCCGGATCGCGGGCCGAAGTGAAGGCGATCATTGCCGAGGACCCCTTCCTGATCGAGGGAGCCGCCGAATACGAAATCGTGGAGTTCCACCCGAGCAAGACCGCCCCGGACCTGGACGCCTACCGTGAGCCCTAGACCCGGAGCGCTTCGGGTGCCCCCGGCACCCGACAACGGTTCTTTGTCCCTCCAACCCGCACGCCTTCCCGCCTCCTGCCGCACCTCTTCCCCGCACCGTCACAGCCCTGGAGCGGGCGCGTAGAAGCCGACCGCGAAGGGGTGGCGGCTCTTGTTCCACCGAAGCTCGGTCTCCCTCAAAAGGGACCATCCCGCTCCGGGAGTGGGTCTATACTTTTAATCAGATGGAGCCGCTCCGAGCGGATCGGATTCTTGCGCCCCCTCCCCGGGCGGCCGCGTACCCCGCACGGCCCTTTTTTTCATCTATTTTTTGGGGCCAGCAAAAAAAATGGACCCCGCCGGGAGGGCATGGAGCAATGTGCGGGCGCAGCCCGCACGACGGCTCTCGCGCCGCAGGCGCGTTCTTCGGAGCGAGGGGCGCAGCCCCCGATGCGGCTCTTCCCCAAGGCATGGGGCCAGCCTTCCCGGCCGCCTCTCATTCCTCATTTTGCTCATTGTCGAGCAACGCCCGCTTGCGCGGGATACCCCATCGGTATCCCGCCAACCGCCCCGACTTCCCCACCACGCGGTGGCAGGGAATAACCACGGCCAGGGGATTGGCGGCGCAGGCCGAAGCCACGGCGCGAACCGCGCCGGGGTTGTCCAGGGCCGCGGCGATGTCCGTGTAGGTCCGGGTTTCGCCTACGGGGATGCAGGCCAGCTCCTTCCAGACGCGGATCTGGAAGGCCGTGCCCCGGATGTCCAGGGGCAGGTCCAACCCGTGGTCCGGGCGGGCGATGAACGCGGCCACTTCGGCCAGGAGCGGGGCGAGGTCGGCCCGGGCGTCGCATAGGTCGGCCTCGGGAAAACGGTCGCGCAGGGCCCGGACCAGATCCTCGGGGGTGTCGCCGAGCTCGACGGCGCACACGCCGAGGTCGGTGAACCCGGCCAGGACCGGGCCGAGGAAGGAGTCGGCCACGGCGTAGCGGATGGTCATCCCCCGGCCGCCCTTGCGGTAGGCGGCGGGGTTCATGCCCAGGGTCCGGCCCGCGCGCTCGTAGAACCGGCTGGCCGAGCCGAAGCCCGCGTCGAGGAGGGCGCGGGTCACGGACGAGCCGCTGCGCAGGGCGGAGCGGACGCGCTCGTCGCGCAGGGCCTGGGCGTACTCCTTGGGCGAGACGCCCGCGCGGCTCTTGAACAACCGCTGGAAATGGGTCGGGCTCAACCCCGCGCCCCGCGCCAGGTCGTCCAGGGACGGCGCTTCGTCGCCCGCGTCCAGGGCCTGTTCCATGGCCCGACAGGCCCTGATGACGCGGTTTGAGGCCAGGTCGCGGTGGGCCGGGTCGTCCGGGCGGCAGCGCTTGCAGGCCCGGAAGCCCGCCTGCTCGGCCTGGGCCGGGGTGTCGAAGAACGCGACGTTTGCCGGGTTGGGCGAGCGCGACGGGCAGCCTGGACGGCAGTATATGCCGGTGGTGCGCACGGCGTAGACGAAATCCCCGGTCTGGTCGCGATTCAGGACGGCGGCGAGGCGGGCCTGGTGGCGGGTGTCTTCAGCGGTCATGAGGGCAGACTACCCGGAGGGGCCGGGCAAAACCACCCGTTTCTTGCGGTCCAATCGGAGCGGAAGGGCGGACAACGGAAAAACCCGCCCATCCTCGCGGATGGGCGGGTCTGTATGGCTGGTGAGGCTGGCCTTTAGAAGCTGTAGCCGAGCGCGGCGCGCATCTCCGCGGGGATGACGGCGTCCTGACCGGGCTCAAGGGCCTTCCAGGGCGCGCCGGCCTGCTTGCGGGAAGCCTTCACTTCCTCGAGGTCAAAGCCGTAGCGGGGCACGTCGAACTGCTGGCCGGGGTAGATCAGATCGGGATTCTTGATCTTGTCGCGGTTGGCCTTGTAGATCAGGGGCCACATGAAGGGATCGTTGTACACGTGCTTGTACTCGGAAATCCACCACAGGCATTCGCCCTTGGTCACGGTATGGGTGACGGGCAGCGCGTCGTATTCGGCCTTGTACACGGCCATGGGATCAACCACCGGAGCCGGTGCGGGCTGCTCCTCGACGACGACTTCCTTTTCTTCGACCACAACCACTTCGGGTTCGGTCTGGACTTTCTTGGAACAGCCCCAGGCGAACACGACGCACAGGGCGATTACCAGTAAAATCAGCTTTTTCATTGAAGGCCTCCTCATATGAATCACGGTTCACAATCCCCGGCGAAAGGCCGGGTCATGTATTTGTTGTATCAGACCAATTATCAATAATTTTCTTTTCTTGCAACACCATTTTGCTGGTCGGATTCTCGCGGACGGCCTCCTCCACGGCCTGCGCCGCCTCCTCCACCCAGCCGCCGAGGCGCAGGGATTGGCTGGCCAGGATGTACATGCGCTCGGGCTCGTGCCCGTAGATGGCGAAGATCAGGCCGTCGTACTCGCCGGTGAACACGGACCGGACCAGTCCGTTCTGGGAGAAGATGTAGCGCGCCAGCAGCACGTTGTCGCTGTAGCGGTGCAGGTAGTAGGGCAGCAGCTGGCGGCACTTGGCGATGATGAACCGGATGCGGTCGATCTCGCGGCGCATGGACTCCTCGGTCTGGTTCAGGACCTGGAAGAGCTGCTGGGTGACGTCCTTTTCCGAGGTGTTCAGGTCGCCCTCGTAGAGGCGGTGGAACCAGGGCGCGTAGTTCTGCTTCTGGTAGGCGTCCTCCTTGAGCTTCAGGGTCTCGTGGAAGATGTAGCCCAGCGCCCAGTCCAGGAACTGCCCGCCCAGCTGGGCGTGGGGGTCGTTGCGGAAGACGTGGTGCGCCGTGTCCTTCATGCGCCACAAGAGCCCCTTGTTCATCTCGGTGCCGACCAGGTCCTTGAGCACGTCGAACTCGACCGTGCCGTCCTCGTCGAAGCGGACGAACTGCATCTCCAGCTGGTCGCACGCCTGGCAGAAGAACTTGAACAGGTCCCGGACGAATTCCGAGTGCTTGGCCTGTATCCATGCTTTCGACATGCTGTCTGTCTCCGTGGGTTGCGGGCCTAGGCGGGGAAGATGACGTCCACCCGCGCGCCGCCCTCTTCGGCGTTGCTCAGGGCCATCTCCGCGCCGTGGCTCTCGAAGATGGTCGAGACCAGGGCCAGCCCCAGGCCGGTCCCGGTGTCCTTGGTGGTGAAGAACGGGTCGCGCACCCGGTCCAGGTTTTCCGGGGCGAAGCCCGGCCCGCTGTCCATGATGGTCACGTGCAGCCCCTTTTCGCCCCGGGCCGCGCTGATGGACAGCTCGCCCGGTCCGTTCATGGCCTGGAGCGCGTTGGCCACCAGGTTGTAGAAGGCGCGGTAGAGCAGGTCCTTGTCGCCCTTGGTGGTCAGGTCGCCGTCGAAGTCGCGGTCCACGGTCACGCCGAGCTTCTCGCACTCGGGCTCCATGAAGACGGCCACCTGATCGAGGATGGACCGGATGTCCACGTCGTGCATGGCCGGTTTCTTGGGCCGGGCGTAGTCCAGGAACTCCGTGACCGTGCGCGACAGCCGCTTGGCCTCCTCGTGCAGGGCCTCGAGGATACGCACGTTGGAGCTGTTCTCCTTGCGCGCCTTCTTGAGGACCAGCTCGGAACTGGAGCAGATGATCCCCAGCGGGTTGCGGATCTCGTGGGCCACGCCCGCGACCATGCGCCCCATGCCCGCCAGCTTCTCCTGTTGCTGCAACTCGAAGATGAGCCGCTCCTTCTCGCGCAGCTGCCGGTTGGAGAGCCGCTCGGCCCGGCGCAGCACGGTCAGGACCAGGAAGAAGAGGACCAGGGAGGTGACCAGGGAAAAGGCGATGATCAGCCGTTCGAAGTTGAGGGTGGCCAGGTAGTCGGCGGTGATGTCCTGCTGGAACTCCAGGATGCCCATGATCGGGTTGGACTCGATGTCGGTCAGGCTGCGCTCGACCCGCAGGGGGTAGTAGGCGCGCAGGACCATGGAGTCGGGGTCGAGGCTGACCCGGAACAGGGAGGCGACCTTGGAGACCTTGGACAGAATCTCCGCGCTGAAGGCCTCGCTCTCCCAGGTCTTGCCGACCATGTAGTCGGCGTTGCCGTCGCTGCCGACCTCGTCCTTGTTCAGGGAATAGGTGATGTTGCCCTCGCGGTCGTAGATGCGCAGGGTGGACACGTGGAAGCTGTGGATGGTCGAGCGGACCACCTTGTCCATGGCGCCCGCCTGGTCCTCGTTGCGCAGCCGGATGGCCCCGAACTTCAGCACCGTGGGGATGACGAAGCGGGTGAACAGCTGGTGGCTGACGTTCTCGGCCAGGAGCAGGGCGAAGGCCTCCTGCTTCTCGAGCAGGGTCTGCTCCGCATATTTGGAGATGAAGAGCGACAACAGCAGGCTGAAGCTCAGGATGATGACCAGCAGGGTCCAGGAAATGACCCGGACGAACTGGAGCGGGCTGCTGCCTTCCTCATGATTGTTTTGCAACGACTCAGAACTCCCGTTCGTCTCTGTTTGCGTTCAGGAAGGCGGCCAGGTGCGCCTTCTCCTCGGCGAGCCCGTCCGCGTCCATGCGCGCCTTGGCCAGCCGCTTGCCCAGCTCCACGGCGGGCTGGTCCAGGGGGTTGATGCCCATGAGCCAGCCGGTCAGGATGGTGGCCGCGCCGAGCAGGCCGATGAGCTTGCCCGCCTGCCGGGGACCGTCCGCGCCCATGCGGATCTCCACCAGGGGCACGCCGCTCCTGGACAGGGCCATGCGCGTGCCCAGTCCCTCGGCCCGGATCAGCTCGCCGAAGGGCTTGCCCCGGACGTAGGCGAACTGGTCGGGCAGGTCCTCGGGGAAGTCCGGCCCGTCGGGCAGGGACGGGCAGGTCAGGAAGAGGCACGCCTTGTTGCGCACGCCGTCCATGAACATCTGGTTGACCGAGTGCTGGTCGGTCACGCCCACGGCGGGCACGGGCTGGCTGCCCTTGCCCTCCTTGCCCAGGGACTCGGCCCAGAGCTGGGCGAACCAGTCCCCGAAGCTGGCCCACAAGGGGATATAGGCGAAAAAGATCATCTCCGTAAAGCCTTTGTCCATGAGGGCCGCGCCCCAGGCGGCCAGGCGGAAGGCCTGTGTCCCGGCCAGGGTCTCGCCGCTCAATGCCGGGTCGGCCAGGACGTCGGCCACCTCGCGCGCCCCGGCCAGGAGCGCGTCGATGTCCATGCTTAGGAACAGGGCCGGGATGAGGCCCACGGCCGAGAGCACGGAGTAGCGTCCGCCGAGGTTGTCGGGCACGGGCAGGGCCTTGATGCCGTAGGCGTCGGCCTCGCCGCGCAGGAATCCCTTTTCCGCGTCCGTGACCAGGAGCATGTTGTCGGCCCAGGCGTCGCCCAGCCGCTCCTTCATCCACTCCTTGATGATGAAATACTGGCCCACGGTCTCGATGGTCCCGCCTGATTTGGACACCGTGACCACAACGGTCTTTTCGGGCGGCAGACTGTCCATGTAGGCGGTCAGGGCGTAGGCGTCCACGTTGTCCGCGATCCACAGGCTTTTGCCCCGGTGGCCGGGCCGGTCCTGGGAGGGGTGGAAGGCCTTTTGCAGGGCCCGCGCGCCCAGGGCCGAGCCGCCGATGCCGAGCAGGAGCATGTGCTCGAACCGGTCGAGGTACCCCTCAAGATCGGCCAGCTGCTTCTTCAGCGCCGCCTCGTAGGGCATGGTCAGGAAGGGCAGCCTGCCCGCGCCGGTCTCCTCGCGCAGCCGCGCGGCCATGGTTTCGGCCCGGGCCGCGTAGGCCGCCATATCCAGTGTATCGAGGTCCGCGTTGGTCCAGTCGAGAATGTCGCTCATGTCTTCCTCCGCATTGAGGTCGCTGTTCGCCGATGCGCGGGCGCGCCCCGTCGCGCGTCCGCCGACCGCATCCATACGGCACGGTCTGGCCGAAGGTACCACTATTTCGGTGAAAATGTCATGGGGTCGGCTACCGCTTGCCGAAGAGCAGCCGTTGCAGGTCGGCCAGGGTCGGGGCCGTGCCCGAGTGGCAGACCGGGCCGTGGCCCAGCCGCGCGGCCTGCTTCAGGCGCACGTCGTGGGCGGCCACCGGGCGCACCTGGCCGTTCAGGTCGATCTCGCCCCAGTAGACCGAGGCCTCGGGCAACGGCTGGTCGTAGAACGAGGACATGACCGCGGCCACC
This sequence comes from Pseudodesulfovibrio mercurii, assembly GCF_000189295.2. Lineage (NCBI taxonomy): Bacteria > Pseudomonadati > Thermodesulfobacteriota > Desulfovibrionia > Desulfovibrionales > Desulfovibrionaceae > Pseudodesulfovibrio > Pseudodesulfovibrio mercurii. The sequence goes on from NC_016803.1 coordinate 2,976,812, forward strand.
ACGGCCAGGTCCAGGCCGGGGTCGCGCGAGGCCAGCCCGCCGGTGATCTTGGCGTAGATGTCGTGGCCGCTCAGGTTCAGGCGCAGCCGTTTTTCGAGCACGGCCAGGAGCAGGTTCAGGCGGTTGGTGTCGAAGCCGAGCGCCGTGCGCCTGGGGATGGTCAGGAAGGACTTGGAGACCAGGGCCTGGACCTCCACGGCGAAGGGCCGCTGCCCATCCACGGCCAGTGCCATGGCCGTGCCCGACAGGGACGGGTCCCGCGCCCCCAGGAAGAAGGTCGCCGGGTCCTCGACCACCTCAAGCCCCTGCTCCTTCATGGTGAAGACGATGAGCTCGTCGCTCGGCCCGAAACGGTTCTTGAGCACGCGCAGGATGCGCGAGAAATGCTTGCGGTCGCCCTCCAGGTACAGGACCGTGTCGACCATGTGCTCGAGGAGCTTGGGCCCGGCGATCTGGCCGTCCTTGGTCACGTGGCCCACCAGGATCAGGGTGGTCCCGCACTTCTTGGTCTTCTCCACCAGCTCGCTCGACACGGCGCGCACCTGGCTGACCGAGCCGGGGATGCCCTCGGCCAGCGGCGAGGCCAGGGTCTGGACCGAGTCCACGATGAGCAGTTCCGGCGGGTTCGGCCCTTCGAGCACGGCCAGGCCGTCCTCGACCTTGTTGGTGGCCATGGCCAGCAGCCCCGGCCCGAGCAGGCCGAGGCGGTCCGCCCTGGCCTTGAGCTGGGGCAGGGATTCCTCGCCCGACAGGTAGACCGCCGTGTGCCCCAGGCGCGCCTGGCTGCCCGCCAGCTGGAGGAGCAGGGTGGACTTGCCGATGCCGGGTTCGCCGCCGAGCAGGATGGCCGCGCCCGGCACCAGCCCCTCGCCGAGGAGGTGGTCCAGGGAGGGCAGCCCGGAGGTCCGAGCCCCGAGGTGCTCGCTTTCGAGGTCCTCCAGGACCTGGGGCGTTGCCTGGGACGCGGCCGCGCCCACCGGACGCGAGTCCCGCCTGGTCACGGTCACGGCCTCGAGCGTGTTCCATTCCTTGCACGACGGGCACTGGCCCTGCCAGCGGGGGGACTGCGCGCCGCAGGCGGCGCAACGGTAGGTTTCCTTGGTTTTCATGGTCGCGAGTATCCCGTCATTTGCGCCCAAAAGTCCAGTCCCCCGGAGGGCGCGGCGGGCAATTAATCCGTTGACGGCGGACGGGCCGGACTGTAACTCCACCGGACGGCGGATCGACTGACATGGACGATAGACGACAATCCCTTCTGGCCGGGGCGCGCGACTCCATCCCCATTCTCCTGGGCATGCTTCCCTTCGGGCTCATCTGCGGCGCGGTCAGCGCGGGCGCGGGCATGTCCCTGTGGGGGGCGCTCGGCTTCACCTGGGCCATCAACGCGGGGGCCAGCCAGCTGGCCGCGGTCCAGCTCATGACCCACCACGCCTCCCTGGTCGTGGTCGTGCTCACCGGGCTGATCATCAACCTGCGCTTTTTCATGTACTCGGCCTCCATCGCCCCGCACCTCAAGACCATGCCCCTGCCCGGCCGGGCCCTGCTCGGCTTCATCCTCTCGGACCAGGCCTATGCCCTGTCCATCGCCCGCTACGCCCGGCAGGACGCGGAGCCCGTGAACAAGCCGTACTATTTCCTCGGCGCGGGCCTGGCCGTGTGGGGCTCCTATTCCGTGGGCGCGGTTCTCGGGGCGACCGCGGGCGCGGTCATTCCGCCCGCCTGGGACCTGGGTTTCGCCGTGCCCCTGACCTTTATCGCCGTGGTCGTGCCCGCCATCAGGGACCGGCCCACGGCCCTGGCCGCCCTGGCCGCCGGAACGGTGGCCTATTTCGCCGACGGACTGCCCTATAACCTCGGGCTCATGGCCGGGGCCGTGACCGGCATCCTGATCGGCTACCTGGCCGAACGGAGGCTCGCCCGTGCGTGACGCGTCCGCCTGGTGGCTGGTGGCCGTCCTGATCGGGCTGGGCACCTTCCTGATCCGCTTTTCCTTCATCCTCATCGTGGACCGCGTGACCTTTCCCGAGGCCGTGGTCCGCATGCTCCGGTTCATCCCGGCCTCGGTCCTGCCCGCCATCATCGTGCCCGCCGTGCTCCTGCACGGCACGGACGGCGGCCCCACGGGCCTGGCCCGTCCGGCGGCGGCCGCCGTGGCCGTGCTGGCCGCCTGGAAGACCCGCAGCATCCTGGTGACCATCCTCAGCGGCATGGCCACCCTCTGGCTCCTCCGGGCCATACTCTAAAAAAGGAATCCGCGCTGGGCGGGCAGCTCCGTCAGTCCCCGAACAGGCGGGCGCCGTCGAAGTCGAAGACCAGGTATTCCACCGCGACCCGGTTGCCGGAGAAGGTTTCAGCGGCCCGTTTGGCGTGTCCGGCCAGCAGGGCGATCAGGGCCGGGCGGCCCGGGTCGTCGGCCAGCAGGTCGAGGACCTGGCGGGCGGTGTTGGCCGCGCGGACGGCCGGGGCGTGGGCCGGGTCGCAGCCCGCTTCGAGGCAGCGGTCGGCCAGCAGGGCGAAGTCCACGGGGTGGGTCCCGGCGTGGGTGTAGGGCAGCCCCTGAGCCTGCTTGACCAGCTTGCCGAAGAACAGGGACCAGGCCGCCCGGGTGAAGCCGTGGTCGGCGGCGGCGTTCATGGCGAACTCGAAGAAATCGGCGGCCTGGATCAGGGCCGTTTCCGGGGTGTCGGGCCGGGCGTCGAGGTAAAGGCGCTCGCTGCGGCGGCCCGTGGTCATGACCGCCCGGTCGAGCCCCTGGGCCCGGGCCACGCTCAGCCCCTCCTCGATGGTCGCCTTCCAGGAGGCGTGGGAGTAGGGCTTGACGATGCCCTGGGTGCCCAGGATGGAGATGCCGCCGACGATGCCCAGGCGCGGGTTCATGGTCGCCCTGGCGATGGTCTCGCCCTCGGGGACCTCGATGGTCACGGTGACGCGCCCGGAGGTCAGTCCCTGGGCGGCCAGCCGGACCGCCGCCTCGATCTGGCGGCGCGGGTCGGGGTTGATGGCCGGTTCGCCTACGGCCACGGGCAGGCCCGGCAGGGTGGCCCGGCCCACGCCCCGGCCGCCGGCGAGGACCACGCCCAAGGGGCCGTCCCCCGGCTCCACCCGGACCACGGCCTGGATCTCGTGGCCGTGGGTGGCGTCCGGGTCGTCGCCGCCGTCCTTGACGACCGTGACGCGGACCGCGCCGTCCTCGGGCTCGATGCGCTCCACGGGCACGGTCAGCGCGCCGCCGGGCGGCAGGGGGGCATCCACGGACGCCACGGTTTCGCCGGTCAGCAGGAAGCGGACCCCGGCCATGGCCGCGGCTGCGGCGCAGGTGCCGGTGGTCCGGCCGGTGCGCAGCCCCCGGCTCACGGTCAGCGCACCCGCCGGGCGGGTTCGTACAGGGTGGTGCCCGCCAGGTCGGAGATGTTTTCGAGCATGTTCCCGAAGAGCAGCACGTGGAAGGGATACATGGCATACCAGTAGAGGATGCCGGTCAGGCCGCGCGGCAGGAACTTGGCGGTCATGGACAGGTCCACGGCGTTGTCCCACTTGGTGTCCAGCCGAAATTCCAGCAGGGCCTCGCCGGGCAGGCGCATCTCGGCCTTGAGCAGGAGCCGACGCCCCCAGTCCGAGGCGACCACCCGCCAGAAGTCCAGGGCGTCGCCCACGCGCGGTTCGCTGTCGCCGCGCGGGCGGCCCCGTCGGCCGGGCCCGGCCAGGAGCCGGTCGAGCAGGCCGCGCAGCCGCCACAACGGATCGCCGAAATACCAGCCCCGCTCCCCGCCGATGCGGGCCACCTGCTCCCAGACCTTGTCCGGGTCTCCCTGGAGCCGCGCCCGGTAGCCCATCTCGAAGCGCGTGCCGCCCGCGTACCGGGGGTCGTCCACCGAGGCCCACTCGGGCATGCAGGCGGAGCCCACGTCGAACAGGCAGGTCTCCACGGCCTGCTGTTCGGTCTTTTCCAGGGCGCGGCGGATGGCCTCGCGGCAGGAGAGCAGTTCCTGGGGGACCAGCTCGCGGATGCGGTGGTCCCGGCAGACGACCTCGTTGCGCAACCCCTCGATGAGCGCGCGGGACAGGGGCATGGGCACCGGGGTGATCAGGGAGACCCAGAAGGAGGACAGGCGCGGGGAGACGAAGGGCAGGGGCAGCAGCCGCCGCCGGGGGATGCCCGCCACCTCCGAGTAGAGATGGAAAAGTTCCTCGTAGGACAGGACGTCCGGCCCGCCAATGTCGAGCGTCAGCCCGGCCGTGGCCTCGTTTTCGAGGCACCCGGCCAGGTAGCCGAGCACGTTGCGGATGCAGATGGGCTGGGTCCTGGTGCGCACCCAGGCCGGGGTGATCATGAACGGCAGCCGGTCGGCCAGGTAGCGGACCAGTTCGAAGGACGAGGAGCCCGAGCCGATGATCTGGGCCGCGCGCAGGGTGGTCACCTTGGCCGGGCCCAGCGCCAGGATGCGGCCCACCTCGGCCCGCGAGCGCAGGTGCGTGGACAGGGGCCGGTCCTCGCGGTCCTCGCCCAGCCCGCCGAGGTAGATGATCCGCTTGAGGCCCGCGTGTTTGGCCGCCTGGACCATGTTGTAGGCCGCGTCGCGCTCCTGCTCGGCGAAGTCGCGGCCCGGACGGGTCATGGAGTGGACCAGGTAGAAGGCGGCGTCGCACCCCTCGGCCGCCTGTTTCAGGCTCTCGAGGTCGTGCATCTCGGCCCGCACGGCCTCGACCTTGTCGCCCCAGGAGCGGGCACGGATCTTGTCCACGCTGCGCCCGGCGGCCCGCACCGGGTGGCCGCGCGACAAGAGCAGCGGCACCAGCCGCCCGCCCACGTAGCCCGTGGAACCGAGGACCAGGACCCGACCGTCAGCCATGGCGTCCCCCGCCTAGCGCGGCTTGGTCTGGAAGCGGTAGCCCTCGCCGTCCGGGTGGTAGTTCCAGCCCAGGTCGGCCATGCACATCAGGAACCGCTTGTTCTGCTTGTGCTTGTCCAGGGGGAACTCCTCGCCCGCGACGACCTCGCACTTGAGGGAGTCCTCCTGGAACTTCCGGTCCAGCTCCTTGCCCGAGTAGTCGGGGTGGGTCCACGGCTTGGAGCAGCCGCCCGACAGCAGGACGGCCGCGACCAGGGCGGCGGAAAGGGTGGCGACGATGATTCGGCGCATGGCGCTCCTTCGGTTGTTCGTCCTGTTATTCGTCCTGTTACTCATCCTTGAGGTCCCGGCTCATCAGGTCCGTGGTGGCCTGGGCCGGGTCCTTGCCTTCGTAGAGAATCTTGTAGACCTGCTCGGTGATGGGCAGCTCCACTTCGAGCTTCGCCGCCAGGTCGTGCAGGGACTGGGTGGTCTTGACGCCCTCGGCCACGGCCTTCATCTCGCCGACGATCTCGTCCAGGGTCTTGCCCTGGCCGAGCTTGAGGCCCACCTGGCGGTTGCGCGACAGGTCGCCGGTGCAGGTCAGGACCAGGTCGCCCATGCCGGACAGCCCCATGAAGGTCCGTTCCTGGCCGCCCATGGCCTCGCCCAGCCGACTCAGCTCGGCCAGGCCGCGCGTGATCAGGGCCGCCCGGGCGTCGTGGCCGAAGCCCAGGCCGTCGGCGATGCCCGCCGCGATGGCGATGACGTTCTTGACCGCGCCGCCCAGTTCCACCCCCCGGTAGTCCGGGGTGTAGTAGACGCGGAAATACGGAGTGGAGAAGGCCTCCTGCAGCTCGCGGCCCAGGTCGTGGTCCTCGCAGCCCAGCGACACGGAGGTGGGCATGTTCCGCGAGACCTCGGCCGCGAAGGACGGGCCGGACAGGGCCGCGTACCGGGGCCCCTTGCCCTCCAGCGCCTCGGCCACCACGCGGGACACCGGGGCCAGGGTGCTGAGCTCGATGCCCTTGGAGGCGTTGACCAGGACCGGGCGGTCCGGGAGCAGGTCGCGGAACCCGACGAGGGCCGGGCGGATGAACTGGCTGGGGATGACAACCAGGAAGTAGTCGGCCCCGTCAAAGGCGGTCGCCGGGTCGGACTCGACCTCAAGCGCTTCGGACAGGGTCACGCCGGGCAGGAACACCCGGTTTTCCCGATGGTTGCGGATGTCGGCCACCACCTCGGGCTCGCGCGCCCACAGGGTGGTGTTCCGGCCATTTTTGGCGAGCATGTCGGCCAGGGTGGTGCCCCATGCGCCCGCGCCCAGTACAGCTATCTTCATTCAGGATCTCCTTGGCTCGGTTGTCGAGTACACCAGCATACGTGGCCCGACCGTGCGTGGCAAGGGCGGGACCGTGCCGAAAACCGCCCGCGCCGGTTGCATCCGGGGGCGGCGGAATGTATAGACCCCCCATGGCAATACGATTCAGCGAAACCGAGGAAAGGATTCTCGCCCTGGCGGGTGGCGACCTGCCGGACACCGAGCAGCCGTTCAAGACTATCGCCGAGGCCGCGGGCGCGACCGAGCGGGAGGTCATCGACCTCTTGGCCGATCTCAAGAAGCGCAAGATCATCCGCCGCTTCGGGGCCACCCTGCGCCACCAGAAGGCGGGCTACGGCCACAACGCCATGGTCGCCTGGCGGGTGCCGGACGAGCGCATCGAGGAGGTCGGCCAGATATTCGCCGATCGGCCCGAGATATCCCACTGCTACGTGCGCCGGACCTACCCGGAGTGGACCTACAACGTCTACACCATGATCCACGGCGAGCGGCCCGGCCAGACCGACGAGGTGGTGGCCGAGCTGGAACAGGCAGTGGGCATCGACGACCACTGTACCCTCAGGTCCCTCAAGGAACTCAAGAAGACCTCCATGGTCTATTTCAAATAGGAAGCACCACAATGGATTCGAAATCGCTTTACGCCAGGGCGCTGGCCCTCATGCCCGGCGGGGTCAACTCGCCGCTTCGGGCCTGCAAGTACGTCAATGCCGAACCCGTCTTCATCGAGAACGCCAAGGGCGCGTATCTCTGGGATGTGGAGGGGCGCAAGTACATCGACTACGTCTTTTCCTGGGGGCCGCTGCTCCTGGGGCACCAGGACCCGGCCGTGAACGCGGCCGCCCATGAGGCCGTGGACCACGGCTCCAGCTACGGCGCGCCCTGCCTGGGCGAGGTCCTGCTGGCCGAGGAGATCAGCAGGATCATCCCGTCCATGGAGATGATGCGCATGGTCTCGTCCGGCACCGAGGCGACCATGTCCGCCCTGCGGCTGGCGCGCGGCTATACCGGGCGCAACAAGTTCGTGAAGTTCATCGGCAACTACCACGGCCACGCCGACGCCTTCCTGGCGGCGGCGGGCTCGGCGGCGGGCACCGTGCCCGGCACCCCCGGCGTGCCCGAGGAGGTCATCAGCCACACCCTGCTGGCCCAGTACAACGACCTGGACGCCGTGCGGAAGCACTTCGAGACCTCGGGCGACGAGATCGCCTGCGTCATCGTGGAGCCGTGCGCGGGCAACATGGGTCTGGTCCTGCCCAAGGAGGGCTTCCTCCAGGGGCTGCGCGACCTGTGCACGCAATACGGCGCGGTGCTCATCTTCGACGAGGTCATCACCGGCTTCCGCCTGGCCCCCGGCGGGGCCCAGGAGCGCTACGGCATCACCCCGGACCTGACCACGCTCGGCAAGATCATCGGCGGCGGGTTCCCGGTGGGCTGCTACGGCGGCAAGCGCGAGATCATGGAGCACATGGCCCCGGTGGGCGGCGTGTTCCAGGCGGGCACCCTGTCCGGCAACCCCGTGGCCATGGCCGCCGGTCTGGCCACCCTGAAGCGGTTGCAGGAGTGCGACTATCCGGCCCTGGAGGCGAAGACCAAGGCCCTGACCGACGAGTTGGCCGCCATCCTGCGGGCCAAGGGCAAGCCGGTCTACGTGGCCCAGGCGGGCTCCGCCTTCACCCTGTATTTCTCGGACGCGCCCGTGACCAACATGGCCGAGTCGGGCCGCTGCGACCAGACCACCTTCGGGATCTACTGGAAGCAGATGATGGCCCAAGGCATCTACCTGGCCCCGGCGGGCTTCGAGTGCGCCTTCACCTCCTTCGCCCACTCGGACGAGGATTTCGAGAAGACCCTGGCCGCGGCCCGCGCGGTGGAATTCTAGGTCGTTTCGCCACCAGTATACCCATCGGGCCGGGAATCCTTCGGGTTCCCGGCCCTTTTTTCGCCGACCGTGCGGGAACCGGGAAAAAACACCCCACGTCATGCTGTTTTTTTCTTCCCCCGACCCGAGGTTGCTGGTAGACAGAAGGAATGCCAGCAAAGAAAATCGCCATCTACGCCCTGACCTCCCAGGGGTTGGCCGTGGCCAAGCGGCTGGCCGCCAGGCTGCCGGGCACGCTCTATGCCTCCAAGAACCTGGAGGCCGAGGACGCCATCTCCTTCGAGTCCCTCAAACACCTGGTCTCGGCCTCGTTCAACGCCTTCGACGGGCACATCTTCGTGGCCGCCGCGGGCATCGTGGTCCGCTGCATCGCCCCGCACCTGCAATCCAAGGAGACCGACCCGGCCGTGGTCTGCATGGACCAGACCGGGCTGTTCGCCATCAGCCTGCTCTCGGGCCACCTGGGCGGGGCCAACGAACTGGCCGACCGCTGCGCGCGCATCATGGGCGGGCAGTCGGTCATCACCACGGCCACGGACTCGGCCGGGGTCCTGTCCATCGACAGCCTGGCCATGGCCAAGGGGCTGGCCATCGGGACCATCAACAAGGTCAAGGACGTGAACATGGCCCTGCTTGAGGACCGGACCGTCCAGCTCTACGACCCCGAGGACTGGCTCGGGCTGGCCTGGAACGCCTCCTTCGAGGGCAAGGTCGGGTACGAGGACTGGAACGACACCATGCCGGGCATCTGGGTCTCCTGGCACAACGACGCCCCCGAGGGCAGCCTGGCCCTGCACCCCAGGGTCCTGCATCTGGGCATCGGCTGCCGCCGGGACATCACCACCTACGAGATTCTGGACCACGTCTACGCGGTCTTCAAGAAATACGGTTTCTCCATGGAATCCATCGCCTCGGTCGGCTCGGTGGAGGCCAAGCGCAACGAACCCGGCCTGCTCGAGGCGGCCGAGGAGTTCGGCGTGGACCCGGTCTTCTACTCCACGGCCCAGCTCGCGGCCGTGGACACGCCCACGCCCTCGGACCGCGTCCAGGCGCACATGGGCGTGCCCAGCGTGGCCGAGGCCTCGGCCATGCTCGCCTCCCACGGCGGGGAGCTGATCGTGACCAAGGAAAAGACCTCCACCGTGACCCTGGCCGTGGCCCGGAGCAACCGTGCTTAAGGCGGTCAGTCTCGGACCCGGGGACATCTCCCTGCTGACCCCGGCGGCCCGTTGGGCCATCGAGGAGGCCGAGGTGGTGGCCGGGTACAAGGCGTACATCGAGCTGGTCCCGGACGGCATGCTCGAGGGCAAGATCGTCATCTCCACGGGCATGATGGGCGAGCTGGACCGCGCCCGGCAGGCCGTGGAGCACGCCCGGTCCGGGCGCCGGACCGTCATGGTCTGCTCCGGCGACGCGGGCATCTACGCCATGGCCGGGCTGCTTATGGAGGTCCTGGAGAGCGAGGGTCTGCTCGAGACCGTGCCCTTCGAGGTCATCCCCGGCGTGGCCGCCTTCAACGCGGCGGCGGCCCTGCTCGGCGCGCCGCTCATGCACGACTTCGCGTCCATCTCCCTGAGCGACCTGTTGACCCCGTGGGAGCGCATCGAACAGCGCCTTCAGGCCGCGGCCAGCGCGGATTTCGTCATCGCCCTGTACAACCCCCGCTCCAAGCGGCGCAGCGACCACCTGCGCGAGGCACTGGACATCATCGGCCAGTTCCGCAGGCCGACCACGCCCGTGGGCATCGTGCGCAAGGCGTACCGCGTGGGCCAGTTCGTCGAGGCCGTGCCGCTGAAGGACGTGGATGTGGAAAAGGCGGACATGCAGACCGTGCTCCTGGTCGGCAACTCGGCCACCCGCCTGGTGGGGGGGCGCATGCTCACCCCGCGCGGCTATCACCGCAAATACGCCCTGTAAAACCGCCGGATCAAAGTGCAAATCCCCCCTTGCGCTCAAGGGGCTTTATCGGGTAAAAGCAAGGGTCTACGATGGCAGCCCTCCGCTTGACAGGGGGTGGATACTTATTTATCCCGCATAGTAGAGAGTGTGACTGTTTATCTTTTATGCAACAGGAGGAACTAGGTACATGAAGAAATCTCTCATCATCAGCCTGATGGTGGCCGCCCTGGTGTGCGTCTTCTGCCTGCCCGTGGTCATTGCGGCCAACGCGCCTGCGGACAGCATCACCATCGAGGTCCCGGCCGGCGCCAAAGCGACCAAGACGCCCGTGGTCTTCCCGCACAAGAAACACGTTGACGGCGGCATCGACTGCCTGGTCTGCCATCACAAGGCCACCAGCAAGGACGACGTCAAGGGCTGTGCTTCCGAAGGCTGCCACATCGACGCGAGCGCGGCTGCCAAGAAGGAGCCGACCAGCTTCTACTCCGCCTTCCACAGCAAGAAGTCCGACGCTTCCTGCCTGGCCTGCCACAAGAAGGAAAAGAAGGCCGGCAAGAACGTTCCGGTCAGCTGCAAGGAATGCCACCCCAAATAAGCCTTTAGGGTGAATCCAAGGGGGGCTGTGCAACACGGCCCCCCTTTTTAAACTCCGTCTGGAGGCAACCATGACCCCGGTTCCACCGCCCGCTCCCAAAGATGACGACGCCGATGTGCGCGACGTGCTGAACGAACCCGCTGCCGACGAGGGCTTCGACCCCGATACCGTGGACGCGGACTTCGAACAGGAGCTCGAGGACCTCTTCGCCGACGACCTCGAAGACGCTCCCGTCGTGGACGAGAGCGGCGGTCCCATCGTGCTGGACGACCAGGTGGAAACCCCGAAACCGGCCCCGCAGGCCGCCCCCGAGGCCGGGGACGACGACCTGCTGGTCCTGGACGAGGTCGTGGAGGAAGCCCCGAACGGCGGGGATGAAGGCGGGGAGGAGGACGACCTGCTCCTCCTGGACGACCTGGCCGAAGAGTCCGACGGGGACGACGACCTGATCGTCCTCGACGAGGTGGTCGAGCTGGTCGAGCGGGCCGACGCCGAAAAGGCCGCCGCAAAGAGCGCGCCCAACGGTGCGGAGGCCGAGGCCCTGGTGGCGGACATCGCCGAGGACAATCAGGCGGAGGAGCCCGAGGACGAGGAGATCATCGATCTGGACGACCTGATCGAGGAACCCGAGGCCGAGCCCGTTGCCGAACCTGCCGACGAAGCCGCCGAAGAAGAGCCGCTCATCGACCTGGACGACCTGATCGAGGAAGAGGTCCAGGCCGAACCCGAAGAAGAAATTTCCCTCGACGTCGAGGTCCCGGACCTGGACGAGGACCTGGATCCGGATCTGCTGGCCTCGGTCATGGACGATGAGCCCGCGCCCGAGATGCCCGTGGCCGAGCCCGAGAGTTCCGTGGAAGAGGCCATGGACGCCGACGCCCTGGACGCGATCATGGACGAGCCCGAAGGCGAGGAGCCCGAACCGTTCGAGGAGCCCGCGGGGCCCGTGGTCGTGGACGGCAACGTCTTCGCCGACCTGGCCGCCGAGGCCGTCGAAGCGCCGGTGGACGCCGAACTGACCGGCCTGGACCAGCTTGAGGACGACGACATCGAGGACGTGGACAGCCTGCTGGACAACGTCGAGGTGGACGTGTCCGGGGTGGTGGACGCCGAGGAGGCGGAGGCCGACCTGGACGACGACCTGGTCATGGACCTGGAAGAAGGGTCCCTGGACGAGGTCCTGGCCGCCGAGGCCATGCCGCCCGACGCTGGAATGGACGTGGAAGAGGACGTGGCCCTGCTCCTGGCCGAGACCCACGGGGAGGACGAGCCCACCCTGGAGAGCCTCCAGGCCAAGGTCCGCCAGCTTGAGGGCCGCGTGGAGGAGCTGGAGCACCGCCTGCGCGAGGAGATCGCCCAGCTCGTGCCCGCCGAGGCGGCCAAGATTATCCGCGAAGAGATCGCCGCCTTGGCGGCTGATTTGGATGACTGACCAAAGCGGCTTGCGATAGCGGGCCATCTGCACATTTTTCGAGGGCCCGTTTGATCCTCACGTAGAAGGCTACGCTGCGGTCAAACGGGCCCTCGAAAAATGCACAGCTGACCCACTCTCCCAAGCCTATCCCGAGCGCGGAGAGCCGCTGTCGGGTGGCTGCGCCGCCCGAATCGCTCCAGAAGAGGGAAGAATGAAGATGAGGCCTTGCCGGGTGCGGCAGGGTCTTTTTTTATGCGTTCGATCCCAATGGGGCAGCGAAAAATGCACGGCTGACCCACTCTCCCAAGCCTGTTTCGAGCGCGGGGGGAGAGCCGCTGTCGGGTGGCTGCGCCGCCCGGATCGTTTCATTTGGGGGAGGGAGGCCCTTGTTGGCCGGGGTAATCGCGCTTGCAACCCGCGAAGCGGCGACAAAAAGTTTGGGAGAGTCCAGAGAACCCTTTTCAAAGGGTTCTCTGGCCGCCGGAGGCATCCGCTCGGCGATGGGCCGCCGGAGGCATCAGGTGCCGCAGAAGGTTTGGGTGACGCGCTCCTCGGGGCGGGGCGGGGTGGCGTATGCGTTGTTTTCGGGCTGATCGTCGAAGGGGCGGGCCAGGACGTCGATGAGCCGGTGGGTGGGGGCGAAGTCGCCGGTCACGGCCGCCCGGATGGCCTGCTCGATGCGGTGGTTGCGCGGGATGAAGGCCGGGTTGGCGGCGCGCATGACGGCGCGGGCGGTGTCGGCGGAGCCGGTGTCGGTCAGGCGCCTGAGCCAGTCGTTGAGCCAGGCGGCGATGTCGGGCGTGGCGAACGGGGCGGTGAACGTGGCCGGGGCGGCCTGGGCATCGGCAAGCGACCGGAAGGTGTTGGTGAAGTCGGTCCGGCCGGTGCGCATGAGTTCGAGGAGCCGCCGGGCCAGCCCGAAGGACTCGTCGTCGCCTGGCAGACCGATCTTGCGGCACAGCTCGCGGCGGTAGTGGCCGGTGAAGGCCGGGATGAAGCCGTCGAGGACCGTTTCGCCGATTTCGCGGGCGCGGGTCTCGTCCGGATCGAGCAGGGGCAGGAGGCAGCCGCCCAGGCAGGCCAGGTTCCAGGTTATGATGTTCGGCTGCCGGTTGAAGGCGTAGCGCCCGAACTGGTCGATGGAGCTGAACACCGCGTCGGGGTCGTAGCGGTCCAGGAAGGCGCACGGGCCGTAGTCGATGGTCTCGCCGCTCACGGCGGTGTTGTCCGTGTTCATGACCCCGTGCACGAAGCCGAGGCAGAGCCACCGGGCCATGAGTTCGGCCTGGGCCGCACACACGGACTCGAAGAGGGCTTGGTACGGGTTGGCCGCCTGGCGCGCCTCGGGGTGGTTGCGTTCGATGACGTGGTCGGCCAGCAGGCGCAACTCGGGCTCCATGCGCCGGGCCGCGAAGTATTCGAAGGTGCCCACGCGCACGAATCCCGAGGCCACGCGGGTGATGACCGCGCCGGGCAGTTCGTCCTCGCGGAACACGGGCTGGCCCGTGGCGGCCATGGCCAGGGCGCGGGTGGTGGGCACGCCCAGGGCGTGCATGGCCTCGCTGACCACGTACTCGCGGATGACCGGGCCGAGCGGGGCGCGGCCGTCGCCGCCGCGCGAGAACCGGGTTCGGCCCGACCCCTTGAACTGGATGTCGAACCGCTCGCCCGCCGCGTTGACCACCTCGCCCAGGAGGTGCGCCCGACCGTCGCCGAGCTGGGGCACGAACTGGCCGAACTGGTGGCCCGCGTAGGCCTGGGCGACGGGCTCGGCCCCCGGCAGGATGCGGTTGCCGGTGAACACGGCGGCCAGGTCAGCCTCGTCGCCGGGCAGGTCGAGTTCCATCCGTTCGGCCAGGGGACGGTTCAGGCGGATGAGCGTGGGCGCGGCCACCGGCTCGGGGTCGATGCGCTGGAAAAAGGGGGCGGGCAGGTGGGCGTAGGTATTGAGGAAGCGCATCATTCTCCGAGCAGTTTTTGCCAGGCCGGGAGCAGGGTGTCCAGGGAGTTGGCCAGCAGGCGCATGTAGTGAACCTCGATTCCGATCATCTCCTCGTCCTTGCGGCGCAGCCATTCGGACATCCAGGCGAAGCGCAGGCCGAGGAGCAGTTCGGGCAGCAGGGCGAAGGCGTCCCGGTCCAGGCACAGCCCCCGGCGCAGGGTGTGCAGCAGGGCCGGGGCCAGGCCGCGCACCAGGGCGTGGGGGTCTTCGATGCCCACGCAGCCCAGGCAGTTGGCCGCGTCGAACAGGCAGGGCCGGATGCCCGCGAACTCCCAGTCGATGACGGCCACGGCGGCCCGGCCGTGCCAGATGACGTTCAGGGGGTGAAAATCGCCGTGGCACAACGCGGTGGTCAGGCCGGGCCAGGCCTCGAAGAGCGGGGCCAGGGCGGGCAATACCGGGATCAGGTCCCTGTGCAGGTCCGGGCGGCGTTCGGCCATGAGGGTCAGGAGCTCGTTGACGTACGCCTCCAGGACAAAGGGCGGCTCGTCGTCGAACTCGCGGACCGTGCCCGAAACCTCGCGCAACCGGCACAGGAACGCGCCCAGGCTTTCGCCGCGCGCGCCGTCCTCGATGAATTCGGGCTGGGGCAGGGGGTCGCCGGGCACGTAAGGGGAGAGCTGTAGATACCGGCCGTCGTGCTCGACCACGAACCGGCCGTCCGGTCCGGCCAGGTAGGCTGGCACGGGCAGCCCGGCGCGGGACAGCCCGTCCAGGGCGCGGCCGATGCGCTCACGCCGTTCGAACTGGCCCGGCCGCAGGGTCTCGAGCATCCAGATCCGGCCCCGGCCGTCCTCCAGGGCGCGGCGCGACAGGCAGCGCTCCGGGCTGCCGGGCAGGACGATATCCGTGCGCTGGCGGCCCGGAGGCAGTCCCCAGAGGGAGAGCAGGTTGGTCATGCCGGGCCTAGCGCATGCCCACGGCGGTCATGAGCGCGTCCATGTTGTCGCGGATGACGGCCTGTTCCGAGGCCGGGACCTGCTTGTCCACCTCGGCCTTGAAGGCGTCCACCTGGCCGCCGACCTGCTGGGACATCATCTGCTCCATGGCCTTGCGCTGGTCCTCGGGCAGGTCCTTGAACTGGTCCTGCAACTGCGCGGTCATGCCCTGCATCTGCTCGTAGTTGGCCATGACCATGGCGTGGCCGTAGATGTACAGGAAGCGGTTCTCGTCCCAGCCGTGGGAGGCGATGGCGCTCTTGACCGCCGCGCTCATGCCCACGCCCGAGCCGTCGCCGGCGTTCTGCGCGGTCAGGCCGGGAATCTCCGGCAGGACCTTGAGGAATTTCTTGAATTCGGCCGCGTCAAAGGGACCGCCCACGGCCTGGACGACCTCCTTGCCTTCCTCGGACAGCTTGGGATCGTCGGCCACGTCGTTGCCGCAGGCGGCAAGGCAACACAGGACCAGCAGGGACAGCAAGGCGGAGGTCAGGGCTCTCATGGGATGCTCCTTGAAAAAAAGGTTTCGTATTACAGGCTATAGGGGGATGCGCCTTTTTCGTCAACCCGGGCCCGCCGTCGGCTCGGCCCGGCGCGGTCACTCGACCCAATGGAAGACCGGGGCGCTCTCGTCAAAGGGCTCGGACAGGGAGGCCAGGCGCTCATGGACGAAGGTCCGCTCGGCGGCGGTGGAGGTTTCCGCCCTGTGCCGGTCCAGTTCGCGCATGTTCTTCTCC
The DNA here is from genome assembly GCF_000189295.2 of Pseudodesulfovibrio mercurii. NCBI lineage: Bacteria > Pseudomonadati > Thermodesulfobacteriota > Desulfovibrionia > Desulfovibrionales > Desulfovibrionaceae > Pseudodesulfovibrio > Pseudodesulfovibrio mercurii. The sequence continues at coordinate 2,992,447 of NC_016803.1, forward strand.
ATGTAGGCATGGGTGTTCCGGAGTTGTTCGAGCTTCGAGGGCGAGGGGGATTGGCCCATCTCCCGTTCGAGGCGCGCCAGGGACTCCCGGTAGCCGCGCATGCGCAGGGCGTCGAGGAAGAGCTGGAAGACGTGGTCGTAGCGGGCCGGGTCCCAGCCCAGCTCGACGCTCTTCTCCCTCTTGGCCCGGCCGACGAGCCGTTCCTTCTCCCTGAGGTCCATGATGCCCAGGGAATCGCGGACCTCCCGGCCCCGTTCCTGGACCAGCCGGTTGTCGTGGACGAACCTGTCGGCCTCCCCGGCCGTGAGCGGGGCTTGCCTGTCCGGGCCGCAACCCCACAGCGGCAGGGCCGCCAGGAGCAGGAGGAGCAGGCCGAGCAGCAGGCCGAGCAGCCGGTCGAGGCCGGAGGCGGCGTTTCCGGCCAAGGGCCGGGCCGGGCGGTGGGCATTGTCGGGGAGCGCGTCCGCAACGGGACACGCGAAAAGGGCCGCAGGAAGGGTCGGGTACGCCGGACGTTGCACCGGTCTCTCCTTTGTCGGCAGCACAGAGCCCATTACCTATAGACAATGGCAAGAAAAGCGTCAAACCCTCGGGGCGACGGGCCGGGCCGGAACGCGTCCGGGGTTTTATTCCGCCGGGAAGTCGGCTATGGTTCGAGCCTGTCGCCATCCCACCGTTTCAACCGGAGAGTATCCCCATGTCGCTGAACGTGAGCAAACGCAGGCCGCTGGTGGCCCAGTCCGAAATCCGCAACATGACCCTGGAATGCGCCCGCGTGTCGGGCGTGAACCTGGCCCAGGGCGTGTGCGACCTGCCCGTGCCCGAGCCGGTCATCCGGGGGGCCGAGGAGGCCATGCGCGCGGGCACCAACATCTATACCCGCTTCGACGGCCTGCCCCGGCTGCGCGCGGCCATCGCGGCCAAGCAGCGCCGCTTCACCGGCATGGACCTGGACCCGGACGGCCAGGTGGTCGCCACCTGCGGGGCCACGGGCGCGTTCTATGCCGCCTGCCTGGCCCTGCTCGACGAGGGCGACGAGGTTCTGGTCTTCGAGCCCTACTACGGCTACCACATCGTGACCATGGTCTCGCTCGGCATCAAGCCGGTCTACGTCACCCTGGAACCGCCGGAATGGGGTTTCGCGGCGCAGGACCTGGAGCGGGCCGTGACCGCGAAAACGCGGGCCATCGTCCTGAACACCCCGTCCAACCCGGCGGGCAAGGTCTTCGACCGCGAGGAGCTCTCCGTCATCGCCGACTTCGCCGAGGCCCACGACCTGTTCGTCTTCACCGACGAAATCTACGAGCACTTCGTCTTCGACGGCCGTGAGCACATCGCCCCGGCCACCCTGCCGGGCATGGCCCGCCGGACCATCACCATCTCGGGACTGTCCAAGGTCTTCGCCATCACCGGCTGGCGGCTGGGCTACGCCCTGTGCGACCCCGAGTGGGCTCTGGCCATCGGCCACTTCAGCGATCTGGTCTACGTCTGCGCACCCGCGCCGCTCCAGATCGGCGCGGCCACGGGGCTGGAGGAACTCGGGCCGGACTACTACCGGGGCGTGTCCGACGAGCATCAGATGAAGCGGGACCGTTTCTGCGACACCCTGCGGGCCATCGGCCTGACCCCGCACGTCCCGGCCGGGGCCTACTACACCCTGGCCGACGTGACCCGGCTACCCGGCGCAACCGCCAAGGAACGCGCCCTGTACCTGCTGGAAAAAACCGGCGTGGCCTGCGTGCCGGGCTCGGCCTTCTACTCCGGCCCGGTGGGCGAAACCCTGGCGCGCTTCTGCTTCGCCAAGGAAATGGACGTCCTCGAAGACGCCATGCAGCGCCTGCGGCGGCTGGGATAGAGGGGGATGCCTCCGGCGGCCGGGGGAAGGGGAGAGGGAAACCCTTTGAGAAAAGGGTTTCCCTCTCCCCTTCCCCTGGACCCCCCATCCCCTCTCCCTTCCTAAACTTTTTATCGCCGCTTCGCGGGGTGTTCTCGGTGCGCGGCTTCCGATAGCGGCGCATCCGCACATATTTCGGGCTTCGCTCAATCCGTCACCGTAGACGGCTACGCCTCCGGTTGAGCTGCGCCCGAGAAAATGCACGGCTGCACCACTCTCGAAAGCCTGATGGTGTGCGTTCTCTTTAAGAAAAAAGACGCACCTTCCCGCGTTCGCACGGACATGCCGAAGGCACACAAAAAGCTTGGAAGGGGGAGTCCAGAGGGGGAAACTTTCTCGAAAGTTTCCCCCTCTGGCCGCCGGAGGCATTCTCTTCCCCCCTACAGCCCGGCTCCGGCCTGGTAGATGCGTTTGAGCATGTCGGGGGGGAGGGGGTTGTCCCAGGCCCCGGCGTATCCGGCCCAGAGGCGGGCTATGACGAGCACGAGCACGGCCCCCACGGCCACGGTCTGCCAGGGGATGCGGTGTCCGAGGGCGGAGAATCCGAGGCATCCCTTGACCGGACAGGCCCCGATGCACTGGCCGCAGCCGATGCACTCCGGAGTCAGGACCCGGTCCTTTTTTTCCACCGCGATGCCCGAGGGGCAACTTGCCGAACACTTGCCGCAGTGCACGCAGGCGTCCTTGTCGCGGGTGACGCGCACCGGCCCGAACCAGGCCAGCAGGCCGAGGAGCGCGCCGTAGGGGCAGAGGTACCGGCACCAGAAGTTGCGCACCAGCAGGCTGAGCAGGACCAGGGCCGCGAGCACGCTCAGGGCCAGGCCGGACGGGTGCAGGAAGAAGTCGAGCATGCGCGCGTCCGAGGTCAGGTTGAACGGGCTGCGCAGGAAGGATTCCAGGGAGCGCGGGTCCATGGCGAAGACCGCGAACAGGAAGGCGGCCATGGCCAGGTACTTGAAGGCGTGCAGGGCCAGGTCGAGTTTGCGCGGCGGGACTTTGGCCAGGCCGAGCCTGCGTCCGGCCCGTTCCAGGAGCCCGGACAGGAAGCCCACCGGGCAGATGTAGCCGCAGAACCCCTTGCGGAACAGGAAGGCCATGACCAGGGCGGCCAGGAACACGGCCAGCCCGGCCGGGTGGGCGCGGTCCCAGAAGCCCGAGGACACGAGCCTGCGGAAGCCGAGCAGGGCGGAGATGGGCAGGAACCCCTCCACCGCGCCGGGCTTGGGCGTGAAGACGTCCGAGCGGCCCGCGACCCAGTCGAGGAAGAGGAGGAAGCGGTAGCCCGCGTACAGGGAGAGGAGGGTGAAGGCGGCCTGGACGGCCAGCCGGAAACGGTCGGGAGTGATCTTCATGGGGGAACCTGTCCTGTCTGGCGGGTCCCCTATACCCATCGCGCGCCCCTGGCAACCGGGTGCACGGGGCTGCACACGGCCTGCGCTCAGCCCTCGTCGGGCAGCTGCGATTCGATGCCCAGATCCTCGGTTTCGCGGCAGATGTGGGAGCCCAGGCCGGCACCGGCCTCGGCAAAGATGTTGAAGGCGGTGTCCACGCCCGCCTCGCGCAGGATGTCCACCTCGTCGTCATACTGGGCCATGGCCGCGACGGTCCCTGCGAACCCGCGTTGCTTGAGCCTGTCCAGGACGTGGAGCTGGGTCTCCAGGGCGGGGGCGGCCAGGACCATCAGCTTGAACGGGGAGCGGGTCCGGGGGAGCTTGCGCCAGAAGTCCGGGTCCGTGACGTCCGCCAGCAGGACCTGGCGGCCTTCCGCCAGATGGTTGTCCACGGTTTCCGGGGAGAGGTCGAGGCCCAGGACCACGGGGCCGAATTTGTCGGTGAAGTAGTCGTAGGCTCCGGTACCCACCCGGCCCATGCCGATCACGGCCACCTGCCAGTTGCCCGCCTGGTACGGTTCCTCGTCCGGGTGGAGCTCCCGGGTCTCGAACCGTTGCAGGAATTTCCGCCATGCCTCGAACAGCCGGTCGGCCCGGCGGTTCAGGGGCGAGGCCAGGACAAAGGAGAGGGACAGGGCGATGGCCAGGGCCAGCAGCCAGTCGCGGGACAGCCAGCCGTTGGCCGCGGCCAGGCCGCCGACGATAAGGCCGAATTCGCTGTAGTCGGCCAGGTTGAAGGCGGTGACCAGACTGGTCCGGGCCCGGAGGCGGAATCGGGTGAAGATCAGGAAGAAGAGGATGACCTTGATGGGCAGGGCGAGGATCAGGATCAGGGCGGCGTTCAGGGTCGCCAGGTCCGGCAGCCCGGCCAGGCCGATTTCCAGGAAGAAGCCGACCAGCAGGAAGTCCTTGATGGAGTACAGGGCTCCGGCCAGGTCCTTGGCCCTGGGGTGGGGGGCCAGGAGCATGCCCATTACCAGCGCGCCCAGGTCGGCCTTGAGGCCGACCACGTCAAAGGCCCAGGCCCCGGCCACGAAGGCCAGGAAGAAACCGAACAGGACCTGGAGTTCGCCGTGGCCGATGCGGTCGAGCATGCGCATGAACACCCAGCGGGCGGGCGGCAGCCCGGCCAGCACCGCCAGGGCCCAGGCCGTGGGAAGCTTGCCCGTGGAAAAGGCCAGGAACAGGACCGCGAAGATGTCCTGGATGATGAGCACGCCGATGGCCGTCCGTCCGTTCAGGGAGCCCGCCCGTCCGCTCTCGTCCAGGATCTTCACCGCGAAGACCGTGGACGAAAAGCTCAGGGCGAAGGCGATGAGCAGGGCCGTGGGCCAGCCGAGGCCGGAGAAGAAGGCGAACCCGGCGGCGGACAGCCCCATGAGTCCGGCCGAGAACAGGGCCACGGTCAGGAGCATGTGCACGGACGCCCCGGCCCAGACCTCGGGTCGGAGCAGGCTCTTCACGCGGAGCTTGAGCCCGATGGTGAAGAGCAGGACGGTCACGCCGATGTCGGCCACGGCCTGGATGGCCGGACCGGAAACGTATCCCTGGGTGGACAGGACGAACCCGGCCAGAAGGTAGCCCGTCAGCGGGGGCAGCCCCGCCCGGCTGACCACGTAGCCGCAGCCGAAGGCGAGGAGGATGACGAGGGGATCGAGGGGCATGGCTGGTCTCCGGTTACGGTCGGCGGCCCTGGGTCACGCCGCGGGTGATGATACCGATCATGAAGGCGAACATGAAATAGCTGAGCAGGCTCTGGATGATGAGCAGGATCTTGCCGTCCCAGGTGCGGGGCACGATGTCCCCGAAACCGAGCGTGGTCATGGTCACCACCGTATAGTAGAGGGCGTTGAGGAAGAGTTCGCCGCCTTCGGACATGAATCCGAACGGGGGCATGCTTCCGCCCAGGACGTGGAGTCCGTCCACGGCCGCGTTGACCAGGGTGAAGCCGATCAGGGTGGCGAGGTAGATGCGCAGCAGTTCGTTCACGTCGGCCCAGGTGATCTCGCCGTTGGGCCGCATGAGGAGCAGGGCGCGCAGGGCGAAGGCGCGCAGGTTCCAGCCCAGGACGGCCAGGACCAGGACCGCCAGGAAGAGAACGCCCCATTCGTTCAGGGTCAGCAGGATGTCCGCCGCGCCGGCCAGGAATCCGACCAGTGCGGCGCGGCGCAGTCGGGGCCCTGCATAGACGGCCTCGGTCTCCGGCCAGTAGCGCCGGATGCGCCGGTTGCGCCAGCGATGGTAGAGCAGGGTGATCAGGGCCATGGCGGTGCCGTTGAGCACGGTCCGGATCGGGGCGGCGGCCGCGCCGTCCGGAACAAGGGGCAGGGGCAGCCGCCCGGCCGTGAGCAGGAGCACGGCCCCGGCAAAGAAGCAGGGCACGAAGTGGGTCAGCCAGACGCCGACGAAGAGCTGTTCCCGGTGGTATGACATCTGCCTTGGATTATTGGCACATTTTCGCCCCCCGCGCAACGTGTGCCCCGACCCGTTCACGGGGTGGCGAAAGGGCGCGCAACCGGGTATGCTTGGCCCCATGTGCGGACGATTCGCCCTGGGCATCCCCAAGAAGCGGCTGGAAGAGGTCTTCGGCCTCCCCATGCCGGACGACTACGCGCCCTGCTACAACGCGGCGCCGGGCAGCGACGTGCTCTGCCTGGACGGGCAGGGGTTCGCGCGCCGCCGCTGGGGGCTGGTCCCGGCCTGGGCCGACTCGCCGCAGATCGGGGCGCGGCTGATCAACGCCCGCAGCGAGACCGTGTTCGACAAGCCGTCCTTCCGGGAGGGGGCGCGGGCCCGGCGGCTCCTGGTCCCGGCCCAGGCCTTCTACGAGTGGCGGCGCGAGGGGCGCGTGCGCACGCCCTTCGCCTTCGGGCTGCGCGACGCGGACTGCTTCGCCATGGCCGGGATCGGGGCCAGCTGGACCGACCCGCGGAGCGGCCAGGTCCTGGACAGCCTGTCCGTGCTGACCTGCCCGCCCAACGCGGTCATGGCGGACATCCACGAGCGCATGCCGGTCATCCTGCCGCCCGCCGCCTGGTCCGCCTGGCTCGACCCGGCGGCCGAACGCGGGGACCTGGCCCGGCTGCTGGTCCCGTACCCGGCCGGGGCCATGCGCGTCTGGCCCGTGTCGCCGAGGGTCAACAGCCCGGTCACGGACGGTCCGGAACTGCTCGAAGCCGTGCCCGACCCCGGCCCGGACAAGGGACCTCCCGCGCCTCCGGAGCAGGGGCGGCTCCTGTGAGCATCCCCCGCCGCCCTTGACTATCCGGGGAATCTGGCTTAACAAACGTCCTCTTTGCCCGCGCTGGACGGTGGTCTTCGCGCAGGCAAAAAGAAGAAATTTAGTAATTCCGGGGAGTTGATCCGTTGTTTGAGAGCCTGCAAGAAAGACTCGGCGCCACCTTCTCCAGGTTGGGCGGCAAAAAGACCCTTGACGAGAACAATATCAAGGAGGGTCTGAGGGAGGTGCGTCTGGCGCTCCTCGAGGCCGACGTCAACTTCAAGGTGGTCAAGCGGTTCGTCGATCAGGTCAAGGAACGCGCCCTGGGGGACGAGGTCCTCAAGGGTCTCGAACCCGGCCAGCACTTCATCAAGATCGTCAACGAGGAGCTCATCGAGCTGCTCGGCGGCGAGCAGCAGGACCTGGACCTCAAGGCCAGGCCGCTGAAGCTGATGATGGTCGGCCTCCAGGGCTCGGGCAAGACCACCTCCTCGGGCAAGATCGCGCTTTTCCTGCGCAAGCAGCACGGCAAGAAGCCGTACCTGGTGCCCGCCGACGTGTACCGCCCGGCGGCCATCGACCAGTTGAACACCCTGGCCCGGCAGCTTGACGTGCCGGTCTACCCGTCCACCACGGACATGAACCCGGTGGACATCTGCAAGGACGCCCTGGTCAAGGCGGAGGAGCTGGGCTGCGACCTGATCCTCTTCGACACCGCGGGCCGGCTGCACATCGACGAGAAGCTGATGGACGAGCTGGCGAACATCAAGCGCGAGTGCCAGCCCCAGGAAATTCTGTTCGTGGCCGACGCCATGACCGGCCAGGACGCGGTCACCGTGGCCGAGTCGTTCAACGACAAGCTCGGCATCACCGGCGTGGTCCTGACCAAGATGGACGGCGACGCCCGAGGCGGCGCGGCCCTGTCCATCAAGACCGTGACCGGCCGCTCGGTCAAGTTCGTGGGCGTGGGCGAGAAGCTCTCCGAGCTGGAGCTCTTCCACCCCGACCGCATCGCCTCGCGCATCCTCGGCATGGGCGACATGATGACCCTCATCGAGAAGGCCCAGAGCGAGATCGACGAGGAGGAGGCCAAGGCCCTGGCCGAGAAGATGGCCAAGGCCGAGTTCGATTTCGAGGACTTCCTGGGCCACATGCGCAAGCTCAAGAAGCTCGGCTCCATGGAGGGGCTGCTCAAGATGATCCCCGGCATGGGCAACATCATGAAGCAGCTGGGCGACAACGCCCTGCCCGAGGACGAGATGAAGCGCACCGAGGCGATCATCTCCTCCATGACCCTGAAGGAGCGCCGCCAGCCCGAACTGCTCAAGAACGCGAGCCGCAAGGACCGCATCGCCAGGGGCTCGGGCGTGAAGATCGCCGACGTCAATGCGCTCATCAAGAATTTCAAGCAGATGAGCAAGGTCATGCAGTCCATGATGGGCGGCGGCGACGGCAAGAAGAAAAAGGGATTGTTCGGCGGACTGCCCAAGCTGCCCGGCCTGGGCGGCGGCATGCCCGACATGGGCGCGCTGGGCGGCATGCCCGGAATGCCCGGCATGCCGGGGATGCCCGGCGCGGAGGAGGAGTCCAGGCGGACCGTCTCCAAGAAGACGCTGAAAGAGCGTCAGAAGAAAAAGCTGAACAAAAAGAAGAATAAGAAGAAGCGCAAAAAGTAAGTGACCGGGACACAGGTCCTTCAAGCGATATAACTTGCCATAAAGTAGGCAAAAACGTATTAATCAACTATTGGGAGTATAAGAACCATGGCAATGAAAATCAGACTGTCCCGTATGGGTTCCAAGAAGCGTCCCTTCTACCGCGTGGTGGCTCTCGACAGCGCCGTCCGCCGCGATGGACGCCCCGTCGAATTCCTCGGGCACTACAATCCCATGGTCCAGCCGAACGAGATCTCGCTGGACATGGAGAAGATCGAGAAGTGGCTGGAAAAGGGCGCGGAGCCCAGCAACACGGTTCGTTCTCTGCTCAAGAAAGCCGGCAAGTAGCGCGCGCTTTTTTTGACAGGCGGGCCCGCCGGCCCGACCTGCGGGTCCGGACCACGTTTGGCAGCTCATATTCACGGCGCGCGGCGACGCGTCGGCACCGGAGGTGACGTCATGTTGAAAGAGATGATTGAGTACATTGCCAAGTCCCTGGTGGACAACCCGGACGAAGTGCAAGTTTCCGAAGTCGAAGGCGAGCAGACCTCGGTTATCGAGCTGAAGGTGGCCAAGGAAGACCTCGGCAAGGTCATCGGCAAGCAGGGTCGCACGGCCAGGGCCATGCGCACGCTGCTTGGAGCCGCCTCCACCAAGGCGCGGAAACGCTCCGTGCTGGAGATTCTCGAGTAGCTTCTCCTTCGGGAACGGCTGGACATCTGCACGTCCGCGCGAGGGCCTTTCCGGCCCGAGGCGGGACGCGAACGACCATGGACCGGCGTGCGGGCAAGCCTGCGCGGCGGCCCCGGTCTTTTGCGGCAGGCGGCCATGTCCGGCTCCGGGCGGTCCGGCTGGACGGCCCGGTCCCCCAGAGCAAACGAGCGGAAAGCCCATGAAGAAAGAGCCCGGTTTCATCCCCGTGGGCGGGGTGGTCAAGGCGCACGGCATTCGCGGGGAGTTCGGCATAAAAAGTTATGCGGACTCCCCGGCCCTTTTCGACCGTACGCCGCTGTTCCTGTCCGACGGCAAGGGGCGTCCCCGGCCCATCGAGGTGACCTCCTGGCGCGAGCACAAGGGGCTGGTCCTGATGACTTCGCCCCAGGTGACCGACCGCGATCAGGCCGAGGCCCTGCGCGGCCGGGAGCTGCTGGTGCGCGAGGCCGACCTGCCCGAACCGGACGAGGGCGAGCACTACCTCTACCAGATGATCGGCTGTCGGGTGGTCCTGACCGACGGCACCGAGGTGGGCGAGCTGGTCGGGTTCTACGAGACCGGCGAGCAGGACACCTGGGTCATCGAGAACGGCGAGGGCACCGAGATCCTCCTGCCCGCCGTGCCCGAGTTCGTCCTGGACGTGGACCTGGACACCGAGACCATCGTCGTCGAGCCGCCCGAGGGGCTGCTCGACCTCTACCTGCACCCCGAGCCGCCCAAACCGAAGAAGCGCCGCCCGCCGCGCCCGAAGAAGCCGACCGCATGAATTTCCACCTCGTCTCCATCTTCCCGCACTTCTTCGAGTCCCCCCTGGGCAGCGGGCTCATGTCCAAGGCCGTGGACACCGGCCTGGTGGGCCTGGACTTCGTGGACGTCCGGCAGTTCGCGGGCGGGGTGTACAAGTCCGTGGACGACCGCCCCTTCGGCGGCGGGCCGGGCATGCTCCTCAAGCTCGACCCCATGGTCAAGGCGCTGGACTCCATTCCGTCCAGGGGGCGCATCCTGATGCTCTCCCCGCGCGGCAAGCCGTTCACCCAGGCCCAGGCCCGGGAGCTGGCCCTGGAGGACGACGTGACCCTCATCTGCGGCCGCTACGAGGGCATCGACGAGCGGTTGCTCGACCTCTATCCCGTCGAGCTGGTCTCGGTGGGCGATTTCGTGCTCAACGGCGGCGAGGCCGCGGCGGTCTGCCTGGTGGAGGCCGTGGCCCGGCTCCTGCCCGGCTTCATGGGCCACGAGGAATCCGGCGACGAGGAGTCCTTTTCCGCCGGACTGCTCGAATACCCGCACTATACCCGGCCCGAGGAGTTCGACGGGCTCACTGTGCCCGAGGTCCTGCGCTCCGGAGACCACGGCAGGATCACGGCCTGGCGGCGCGAGCAGTCCCTGACCGCCACCCTGCGCGACCGGCCGGACGTCCTGCCCACGGCCCGCCTGACCGTGGAGGACATCGACTTTCTGCGCCGCTTGCCGCGCACCCGGCTGGGGCGCAACCTGTACATCGCCTTGTGTCACTACCCCGTGACCAACAAGTTCGGCGAAAAGGTGGCCGTGTCCGTGACCAACCTGGACCTGCACGACATGGCCCGCGTGGCCCGCAGCTACGGGCTGGGCGGATTCTACGCCACCACGCCCATCGAGGACCAGAAGGCGCTGGCCGAACGGCTCCTGGGCCACTGGCGGGAGGGCGCGGGCGCGCAGGCCAATCCGGACCGGGCCGAGGCCTTTGCCAAGGTCAAGGTTTTTGACGATATCGAGGGCGCGGTTCTTGACATCGAGGCGCAAACAGGGCAACGTCCCCGCTTCGCGGCCACGTCTGCAAGATTGGATCGCCGCAAACAAGCCCAGCCCGCCCTGACCTTCGGCGATGTGCGAAGCTGGCTCGCCAACTCTCCAGTATTATTGATATTTGGTACTGGACACGGTCTGGCGGAGGAAGTCCTCTCCAAAACCGACGGCATTGTCAGGCCGCTCCGGTATTTGGATGACTACAACCATCTGTCGGTCAGAAGCGCGGTCGCCATCATCGTCGACCGGCTCGTGGCGGATGAGTACTAGAGGCGGATGGCGGCTGCGGGCCGTTGGTCCAGCACTCTGCAATTTTAAGGAGAATACCATGGACATCATCAAGAAAATCGAAGCCGAACACATCCGTCTGGATATCCCCGAGTTCAAGGCCGGCGACACCGTCAAGGTGCACTACCGGATCATCGAGGGCGAGAAGGAGCGCATCCAGGTCTTCCAGGGCGCTGTCCTGCGTCGCCGTCGCGGCACCACCGGCGCGTCCTTCACCGTGCGCAAGATTTCCGACGGCATCGGCGTGGAGCGCGTGTTCCCCATGAACTCCCCCTTCATCGACCGCGTGGAAGTGGTCTCCGAGGGCAAGGTTCGCCGCAGCCGCATCTACTACCTGCGCAATCTGCGCGGTAAGGCCGCCCGCATCAAGTCCAAGCAGATCTGGGAATAATTTTTCGGATAGGCGGCGATCTGCGACGCCGCTCGGCGATTTCAGACCCTTGCGTATTAAGATACGCGGCGGCCCTGAAATCCCCTCGCGTCGCCGCATCTCACCACCTCTCCAAAAAATTACAAGAAATCAGATAAAATATATGCCCGGAGTGTTGAATGACACTCCGGGCTTTTCTGGTTTGGAGGGAGGATAAGCGGGCGTCTGCACCGCCGCTCGGCAAACCCGGACCCTCGCGTATTACGATACGCTTCGGCCCCCGGCTTTACCTCCCGTCGGCACAGCCACCCACTTCTCCGAAAATTTTCCAGATGTTACATTGATATATATGCCCGGAGTGTTGAATGGCACTCCGGGCTTTTCTGGTTTGGGGCGGTGGATTTTCGGCGGGGTTTGGGGCACAAACGGGGCGGAGGAAAAGCGATGGCGCAGGTGTTGTTGTTCGGCGGACGGAGTTTTGCGGCGACCGAGATCGCGGGCGTGGACGAGGCGGGGCGGGGGTGTCTGGCCGGGCCGGTGGTGGCCGGGGCGTGCATCCTGCCGGCGGAGTACGACCTGCCGGGGCTGGACGACTCCAAGAAGCTGACCGCCGCGAAGCGCGAGGCGCTCTATCCGCGCATCCGCGAGCAGGCCGTGGCCTGGGGGCTGGGCGTGGCCTGGCCGTGGGAGATCGACGAGATCAACATCCTGCAGGCCACGTTCCGGGCCATGAGCCGGGCCGTGTGGGCCCTGAAGGCCGAGCCGCGCTTCTTGCGCATAGACGGCGACAAGCTCATCCCCGGCCACGCGTTGCAACGCGACATCCCCCAGGAGTGCGTGGTCCAGGGCGACGGCAAGGTCCCGGCCATCTCCGCCGCCTCGGTCCTGGCCAAGACCTTCCGCGACCGGCTCATGGTTCGGCTGGCCCGCCGCTATCCCGGCTACGGCCTGGCCAAACACATGGGCTACGGCACCGAGGCCCACGTGGCGGCCATTCGCGAACTCGGCCCCTGCCGCCTCCACCGGTTGACCTTCCGGAAGGTCCGGCCCGAGGAAAAGCCGCAGGTCCAGGGCAGCCTGTTCTAGACTCTCCGGAGACGGCGTGAACACTCCCCTTTTTCGGCTGAAACGATGAAGAAATTGTGGCTGTCCTGTGTCCTGGCGTGGGTGCTCGCCTGTTCGGCTTCTGCCGCCGACGCGGCCTCCCGGCTCGACTTCGCGCCTCCCGTGCCGGGGCAGCGGGACGTGATCGCCCGTGTCCTCGGCGATGCGTTCCTGCGGGGTGTCGGGGTGTTCCCCGCCGAGACCCTGGTCGCGGCGGTGGACCTGAACGGCGACCGGAGCGAGGACATGGTGGCCGTGCAAAAGGGGTTTTGCAGCAACCACGCCTGCACCTTCCATTTCCTGGTGCACGAACCCTCCGGCGAATGGCGCGAGGCGGCGGCCGTGGAAAGCTGGGCGATCCCCTGCGTGCTCGACGGGGCGGGGGCGACCATGCGCGACCTGGTGATCTTCGACCACCTCACCGACGATTGCCTGTCCTGCTCGCCGCCCAAGCCGGTCCGTCTGGCCTGGCGGCAAAGGGCCGGTGCGGCCGGGGGCTATGCGGCAATCGGGCCGGTGCCGAAGGACGAGGCGACGGTCTTTGCGCCGAGCTGGTGCTGGAGCGGACAAAAATAATCCGTTCCCGTCCGTCCCCCCTGTATGGGACTGGCTCCCGGCGGACTCGTGACGGTTGCCGTTGCCTGCCTCCGGGCCGCGAATCGTTGTCGTGAACCCGTTGTCATGAACCCGAAGTCGTGAACCGTGAAGCCGCCGTGCGGAGGGCTTGCCATGATATCCGTTGCTTTCTTGCGGACGCTGTCCGACAAACCGGCCCGGACCGTCCGCCCGGGCCTGCCGATGTTGGTGTTGTGCCTCCTGTCCGTGGTCGCGGGGTGCGTCCCGTCCCAGGTGCGCCACCGTCAGGAGCTGGTCAGCCGGGATTACAGCTACATCGACTTCACGCAAAACGCCGCGCCCCTGACCATCGTCGCCGACGTCGGGGGCGAGCACATGACCTATTACAAGGTCCTGGCATTCCAGGGGGACAGGTTCCGCATCACCGTTGCCGACCTGGACGGGGAGACGTCAACGGTCATCTCGGGCGACGGCATCCGCATACGCAAGGGGCCGGATGCGACGGTGTTTCAGCGTCTGGTGGAGGTGGAGGCCCTGGACACCCTGTTTTCCGTCGAGCTGGACGCCCACCCCTATGGCCGGTATCGGCTGATCATAGAGAAATTGTAGGATCGCCGGGCGGCGGCGGAAGGGCGACGTTCATCGACGGTGCGGGCCGGTCCGGTCGGAAGGCTCAGTAGTCGATCACGACGATTTCCGCGCCCTCGTCCCGGATTCGTATGCGGTTGTTCCCGAAGATCCACTCCGGGCCGTAGTCGTTCCGGCAGGATTTGCGGCTATAGGGATAGTGGCCGAGGATGGCCTTGTCGCGGGCGTCGTAGACCAGGGCGTAGAAGACGTCCACCAGCTCGCTGGTGCCGGGCTGTCCCGCATAATAGACGATGAGGTAAATCCCCCGTTTCCCGTCGACCGTGACCACGTCGCTGATCCAGGGGCGCTCGCCGGCTATGGGGCCGGCCAGGAACATCTCCTGGCGCAATGCGGAATGGTCCTTGTTGACCAGCCAGTATGCGGGCCAGTCGTCGCCCGGCACCGCCTCGACCCGCCATTGCGCCCGGATCGCCTGCGCACCGTCGGCCGCCGACGCCGGGCCGCAGCCCGCGAGCACGACGAGGACAACGGCCGCACAGGCCAACTTCACGGACAATCGCCTCATGGCAGCTCCTTGCGTATTGGGGTCGCCCGTCCCCGCCCGGAGGACGTCCGCTAGTAGGACGCCAGCTGCCGCTGGGTGTCGCGCGCGATGTCGCGGTCCTTCAGGTCCTGCTTCTTGGAGTGGACGTTCTTGCCGCGTCCCAGGCCGAGCTGGACCTTCACCTTGCCCCGGCTGAAGTACATCTTCATGGGCACCACGGTCAGGCCCTTCTGTTCGGTCTTGGCCTGGAGCACGCTGATCTCGTGCTTGTGCAGGAGCAGCCGCCGGGCGCGTTCCGGGTCGTGCTGGTCGTAGGTTCCGGTCTTCTCGTAGGGCGCGATGTGCACGCCCACCAGGAAGGCCGAGCCCTGGCGGAAGGAGACGTAGCCGTCCTTGAACGAGACCTGGCCCCCGCGCAGGGACTTGACCTCGGAGCCCACCAGGGAGATGCCCGCCTCGAAGGTCTCGAGGATCTCGTAGAGGCGGCGGGCCTGCTTGTTGACCGCGATGGTGTCGGGCGAAAGGGTCTTGTTTTTTTTCTTGGCCATGATGCTAGCTGGGCAGCTCGTCGTTTTCGAGCAGGGAGGAGAAAAAGGTCACTTCCTCCGGGAAATGCTTGAAGATGTTGTCCATCACCAGGTTGTTGATGCGGCTGACCGTGCGGCACTCCAGGACGTCCTTGAGCAGCAGGCGGCAGTCGTGCATGTTGGTCTGCCGGATGATGCGCTTGATGCCGGGAATGGCCTGGGGGGTCATGGAGATGGAGTCGATGCCCATGCCGAGCAGGATGGGCACGCAGAACGGGTCCGAGGCCACCTCGCCGCAGAGGGACACTTCTATGCCCGCCTGGTGCGCGGCGTCAACCACCAACTTGATGGCCCGCAGGGTGGCCGGGTGCAGGGGCTGGTACAGGTAGGACACGTGCCGGTTGGTCCGGTCCACGCCGATGGAGTACTGGATCAGGTCGTTGGTCCCGATGGAGAAGAAGTCCACCTCCTGGGCCAGGAACTCGGCGATCATCACCGCCGCGGGCAGCTCGATCATGGTCCCGAGCGGCATGTCCGGGTCGTAGTCCACGCCCTCGCGCCGAAGCTCGGCCTTGGCCTGGGCCAGCCACGCCTTGGCCTGGCGGACTTCCTTCACGCCCGAGATCATGGGGAACATGAGCGAGACGTTGCCGTAGGCCGAGGCGCGCAGGATGGCCCGCAGCTGGGTCTTGAACAGCTGGGGGTTCTTGAGGCAGAAGCGGATGGCCCGCAGCCCCATGGCCGGATTGGTCTCGTTGAGCTCGCCGAAGGCGGAGATGAACTTGTCGCTGCCCAGGTCGAGGGTGCGGAAGACCACCTTGCGCGGGGACATGATCGCGGCCAGGTCGATGTACTTCTCGGCCAGTTCGTCCTCGGTGGGCAGGCTGGTCCGGTTGAGGTAGGCGTACTCGGTGCGATACAGCCCCACGCCCTCGCCGCCGTTGTCCAGGACCGCCGTGACCTCCTCGACCAGCTCGATGTTGGCCTGGACCATGACCCGCGAGCCGTCGAAGGTCTCGGCGGGCAGGTGGCAGTGGCGGCGGATCTTGCGCGTGTAGTCCTCGAACAGGGCGGCGCGTTCGTTGTATTCGGCCAGCTCGGACTCGGTGGGGTTGACCACGATCTTGCCGGTCAGGCCGTCGATGACCACCAGGTCGCCGTCGTGGACCTCCTCCAGACGTCCCACGCCCACCAGGGCGGGGATGCCCAGCGACCGGGCCATGATGCCCGTGTGCGAGGTCTTGCCGCCGCGCACGGTGGCGAAGGCCATGATCTTGTCCACCTGGAGTTCGACCGTGTCCGCCGGGGTCAGGTCGTGGGCCATGATGATGGCCCGCCCCGAGATGGAGGACAGGTCGGTCTTCACGCCCATGAGCTTGGTCTGGACCTTTTCCGCGACCACGCGCACGTCCTGCATGCGCTCGCGGATGTACTGGTCCTTGATGGCCTCGAAGGCGGCCTCCTGGTCGGAGACGGCCTTTTCCAGCGCCCAGGCCGCGTTCAGGCCCAGGGTCTCGATGTATTTTTTGGCGGACCCGGACAGCTTGGGGTCCTTGAGCATCATCATGTGGGTGTCGATGAGGGAGCCGTGGCTCTTGAGTTCCTCGGGCACCTGTTCGCGGATGGCGGCCAGTTCGCCCTCCACGGCCTTGAAGGCGGCGTGGAGGCGTTCGATCTCCGCGGGCATGTCTTCAGCGGCGACGATCTGCCGGGGCAGGTTCGCCATGTGATTCCGGTTCACGAAAAAGGCCTTGCCGATGGCAATGCCGGTGGCGACCGGTATGCCCGTGAGGGTCGAGTCAGCCATTTATGCCCCTTCGAATTTGTTCAGGAACAGCGCTTCCAGCCGATCCAGCGCGGCCGCGGCGTCAGCGCCCTCGGCGCGCAGTTCCACCAAATTGCCCGGACCGGCGGCCAGGGTCAGGATGTCCAGGATGGACTTGGCGTCCACGGACTGGCCGTCCACGACCAGGGATATCTCCGAGTCGAAGGTCTGGGCCTCCTGGGCCAGCCGACCCGCGGGCCGGGCGTGCAGCCCGTTCTCCGAGGAGACGACCACCTTCCTGGATAGGTACCCCGGTGTCTCGTCGGTCTTGGTGCTTTCATCCGTCATAGCAAAACCTGCTTTTCACGTCGTGGTTATGTCCGATCGGGAGGGAAATCACAAGCCAAAAGCGTTTTTGGCCGCGGTCTCGATCCACGGGAAAAGTTCAATCAGGCCCACGAACACGGCCACGGCCAGCACCCTGGAGAGCAGGCCGGTGCGCACGTAGCGGGCAAAGAGCAGGAGCGCGGCCAGGCCGACCGCGAACTCCCACCAGTCATAGGGGCGCGGCCAGATGAGCGTCCACAGCCACAGGAGCAGGGCCGCGTTGGCGTACTTGACCTTGGTCCCCCAGTTGATCAGGTCCCAGTGCCGGAGCCGCTCCAGGAAGCGGAACCCCTGCTTGACCCCGCCGATGAAGGTGTAGGCCCGGAAGACCTGGAGCCCGACGAACATGACCAGCCCCAGGGCGAAGGCCAGGTACGGGAAGCCGGTCAGGAGCAGGCAGATGGTCAGCAGGGCCCAGAAGATGAGCAGGCTGCCCGCGAAGACCGAGTCGCCGATGGCCGACAGGGTGTAGCTGGTGGTGTCCCGGACCTTGGCCAGCATGCGCGGCGGGAAGTGGCCCGCGCTGATGGTCGTCTCCACGTTGAGCAGGATGCCGACCATGCACGGGGTCCAGAAGGGGTGCGACTGGTAGTGGCGGGCGTACCGCTTGAGGGCCGCGCGGAAGTCCTTGGGGTCCTTGTGGATGGCCCCGAGCCCCGGCAGCATGGCGTACATCAGCCCGATGTTCTGCATGCCGCGCGTGTTGAAGCCCGCGCCGGTCAGGTAGCAGCGCAGGAAGCTGCGCAGGAAGGCCACCGTCTTGGTGTCGGCCTGGAGTCGGGAGATGCCGTGAGCCGCCATGGACGTCCCTGTGCTAGGTGCGGGCGGGCAGGAGGCGGGCGCGGACCAGGTGGCGGCCGGTGATCACGGCCAGGGAGGTCTTGATCAGCCCCCAGAGCAGGAACGGGGCCGCGCCCAGCGCCCAGGCCCGGGCCCAGGTCAGGGTGAGGGAGAACTTGAGCCAGGCCACGCCCAGGACGAAGAGCACGGCCATGCCGAGGATGCCGAAGACGAACCCGCGCGCCCAGGAGATCCCGTCGTCGTCGCGGGCCAGTCCGGCGATGCAGGCGTAGGGGACGAAGCCGATCAGGAAGCCGCCGGTGGGCCCGAACAGGTGGCCGAGCCCGGACCCGCCGCCCGCGAACACGGGCAGTCCGGCGACCCCGGCCAGGAGGTACAGTCCCACGGCCAGGCCGCCGCGCACCGGGCCGAGCACGAACCCGGCCAGGGCCACGAAAAAGGTCTGGAGGGACACCGGCACCGGGCCGATGGGCAGGTTGAGCCAGGCCCCGGCCCCGATGAGGGCGGCCATGAGCGCGGTCCAGGTCAGGCGGTGGATATCGGTCAGCGGCGTGGTCTTCATTGGGCGCATCCTATCAGGTTATGGACGGGAGCGCATCAAAGCATAGACGGTCCCGGCTGTCCAGTGGGGGCGGGGAATCGCCTCGCTACCGGCCGGGCGTCAGGCCCAGCCGGACCATGTGCCGGGCGCAGGCCAGGGCCACGACCACCTTGAGGATGTCCCAGGGGATGAAGGGCAGCACGCCCACGGCACCGGCCTTGATCCAGGTAATGTCCAGCGCGTGCATGAGCCAGGCCGCGCCGGTCAGGTAGGCCAGGGACACGCCCGCCAGCCCGGCGACCAGACCGCGCGCCCAGGGCAGCCCGCCCTCGCGGGTTCGGGCCAGTCCGCAGAGGAAGGCCGTGCCCAGGAAGCCGATCAGATAGCCGCCCGTGGGCCCGTACAGGTAGCCGAGCCCGGACTTGCCGCCCGCGAACACGGGCAGGCCGATGCACCCGGCCAGGAGGTACAGCCCCATGGCCATGACCGCGTGCCGGGGTCCGAGCAGGTACCCGGCCAGGAAGATGAAGAACGGCTGCATGGACACCGGCACCGGGCCGATGGGCACGATCAGGTACGCCCCGGCCCCGATGAGGGCGGCCAGGAGCGCGGTCCAGACCAGCCGGTGCAGGTCCGACAGGGGGGAGTCGGGCAGGGGGGAACCGGACCGGGGTTGGTCGGGATGTCGCTTGTCGGCCATGGGGATCACTCCTTTGCCGGGGCCAGTCCGGCCCGGCGCATGTCTTCGAGGTCCGAGGCCGCGTCGTTGCCCCGCGTGGTCAGGTAGTCGCCGATCATCAGGCCGTCGGCCCCGGCGGTCAGCGGCTCGAGCCGCGCCTCGCCGAAGACCGTTGGCCGCCCGCCGCAGATGCGCAGGTGCCGGTCCGGCAGCAGGAAGCGGTACAGGGCGACGATGGCCAGGGCCTCCTCCGGGGCGAGGGGGGCGCGGTGCTCCAGCGGCGTGCCCGGAATGGGCGTCAGGAAATTCATGGGCACGGACGGCACGCCCAGCTCCCGCAGGAGCAGGGCCAGCTCCACCCGGTCGTCCCAGGTCTCGCCGATGCCGAAGATGCCGCCCGAACAGACGTACAGCCCGGCGTCGAGCCCGGCCCGGACCGCATCGACGTCCTCCTGGTACGCATGGGTGGTGCACATGCGGGGGAAATGCGTGGCCGAGGTCTCCAGGTTGTGGTGGTAGCCCGCGAGCCCGGCCCGCTTCAGGCGCGCCAGCTGGGCCCGGTCCAGCAGGCCCGGCGACAGGTCCGGGGTCAGGCCGACCCCGGCCACGGCCCGGACCGCCCGCTCGAAGCCGTCCAGGTCGCGCCCGCCCACCAGCTTGCCCGAGGCCACGATGCCGAACCGCGTCGCCCCGGACGCCCTGGCCCGGTCTGCGGCGGCCGCGATCTCGCCCGTGGGCAGCAGGGGATATTCCGGGCTGTGCGCCGCGTGGTGGCCGGACTGGGCGCAGAAGGCGCAGTCCTCGGAACAGGTCCCGGACTTGGCGTTGACGATGGCGCACAGCCCCACCCGGTTGCCGAACCGGGCCTCACGGATGCGCCGGGCGTGTCCGAGCAGCTCGGGGAGGCGTTCCTGCGCTTGTGCAATAAGGAACAATATCTCGGCGTCCGAGGGCAGGACGCCGTCAAGCCCTTTGCGGGCAATGCTCGACAGGTTCATACGGGGCTTTGTCAAGCAGTCGGGCCGAGATGTCAAGCCGCCCGGAAATGCCCGAATGACGGGGGAATGTGAAGAAAAGAATTTGCAAAGGGGGTTGCTTCGCCGCGAAAAGAGGCTATACTTTAGTTTGAATCAATTTCGGAGGATAAAAGTATGGAAATCGATCTCATGTTCGTGGACGGTCTGCTGGTCTTCGCCGTGATGGCGTTTCTGGCGAGTCTCGGTCCCATCGTCGGCGCGTTCGTCAAGGGATGCTGCCCGACCGCGTTGCGCTCCGCCCGCCGCTTCACCCGGCGTCATCCCGCGCTGTTCGCCGAGTCCGGCGACTTCTATTGTTTCTTCCACAAGGACGCCCTGTACGGCTTATAGCCCCGGCCCAAGCCTGTTGCTGCAACCGGAAGGCCGGAAGCGGGATGCCCCGCTTCCGGCCTTCCGGATTTTTTTGGTATGAGGAAAAGTCAGGTTTGGATGCCGCTGCGCGGCGATGTCGGGTGATTTTCGCCTCCGGCGGGCAAGGGTTCGCACCCTTGCATCCCTCTACGGCGCCTTCGGCGCGGGGTCTTTCCGCTTCGCTTGGCGAGGCACCTTTCCCCGGTCTTTGCGATCAGTCGCGCATGAGGGCGTAGACTTCCTTGGCGGTCCAGCCTTCGCTGCGCTCGGCCACGCGGCGGGCGATCTCCTTGGGCTTGCCGCCGATCTCGGTCTCCTCCTCGATGCGCCTGAGGATGACCGCCTCGTCCGCCTCGCCGTCGTCCCCGCCGGGGGCGATGATGACCGTCAGCTCGCCGCGCAGCTCGAAGTCGAACCCGTCCAGGGCGTCGAGGTTGCCGCGCAGGAACTCCTCGTACTCCTTGGTCAGCTCGCGGGCCACGCAGAAGTCGCGTGGGCCCAGGATCTCGCGGGCGATCTGGAGGGTGCCCTTGAGCCGGGTCTTGCGCTCGAACAGGACCAGGGTGGCCCCGGTGTCGCGGTGGGCCGTGAACAGCCGCTCGGTCTGGCTCTTCTTGCGCGGCGGAAAGCCCAGGAAGGTGTAGGGCAGGGGCGGCAGCCCCGAGGCCGACAGGGCCGTGACCGGGGCGGACGGGCCTGGCACGGGCGTGACCCGGAACCCCTGCTCGCGGCAGGCGCGCACCAGGGTGAAGCCGGGGTCGGACAGCAGCGGGGTGCCCGCGTCCGAGATGAGCGCCACCCGGAGCCCCTCGGCCAGCAGGTCCAGGACCTTGGGCAGCTTCTTGTCCTCGTTGTGCTCGAAAAAGGAGATCAGCCTGCCGTGGCGCGGCAGCCCCAGCCGCTGGAAGAGCAGCCCGGCCCGCCGGGTGTCCTCGGCCAGGACCACGTCCGCGTCCATGAGGACCTGCCGCGCCCTCGGTGACAGGTCGTCCGCATTGCCCAGCGGGGTGGCCACGACAAACAGGGTGCCGGTATCGCTCATGCTCTCTGTCCATCCAGTTGAAAGACGTTTTCCTCGAGTTCCACGGTCAGGACCCGGCCCGTGTCCGTGACCGAGGCCAGGTCGAACCGGCACGGCTCGTCCCACAGGTCGTGCTCGGTCAGGTAGTGGCTGGCCGCCTTGATCAGCCGGGCCTGCTTTTTACGCGTCAGGGCCTCGCCCGGCGCACCCATGGACCCGGCCCGCCGGGTCTTGACCTCCACGAAGACCACCGTGTCCCGGTCGCGGCAGATCAGGTCCAGCTCCCACTGGTGAAAGCGCCAGTTGCGCGCCAGCACCCGGAATCCCCTGGCTTCGAGGTAGCGCGCGGCCGCGTCCTCGCCGAGGTCCCCGGCGGTCCTGGTCCGCTCTGTCCCCCGGCCTTGGTCCGGCCCGGACAGCAGTTTCGTGAAGAATCCCATGCCCCGGGGGATAGCACAGCCCGTTTCACGAGGCCAGCGGAACCGTTCCACGGGGTTCCCCGGCGGCCGGGGATGGTGTATGCTGCCCCGAAAAGAGGTGAAGACATGCTCAAATATGCCATGATCGGCGGCGGACCGGGCGCCTTTGTCGGCGGCGTGCACCGGCGGGCGCTGGCCCTGAACGGACAGGCCCGGCTGGTGGCCGGGTGTTTCTCCCGCGACCTGGAAAAGAGCCGCGTCCTGGGGCGGGAACTCGAACTGGACGGGGACCGGGTCTACGCCACGCCCGAGGAGCTGGCCCGGCTTGAGGCCGGGGATGTGGATTTCGCCGTGGTGGTCACCTCCAACGAGGCCCACTACCCCAACGTCAAGGCCTGCCTCCTGAGCGGCATCAACGTCATGTGCGACAAGCCGTTCACCCACACCTCGGCCCAGGCCGAGGAGCTGGTCCGGCTGGCCCGCGAGCGGCGGCTGGTCCTGGCCGTGACCTACACCTACGCGGGCTATCCCATGGTCCGGCAGATGCGCGAGATGATCGCGCGCGGTGACGTGGGCGAGGTCCGCTTCGTCAATTGCGAGTACCCCCAGGGATGGCTGGCCGAGCCGGTGGAGACCTCGGGCAACGTCCAGGCCTCCTGGCGGACCGACCCCGAGCGCAGCGGCGGCGTCCTGTCGCTGGGCGACGTGGGCACCCACGTCGAATACCTGGTGCCCCACGTCACCGGCCTGACCCTGACCCGGCTGGCCGCCCGCCTCGACTCGCTGGTGGAGGGGCGGACGCTCGACGACAACGGCGTGATCCTGACCGAGTACGACACCGGCGCGCGCGGGGTCTACTGGTACTCCCAGGCGGCCACGGGCACGGTCAACGGCCTGCGGCTGCGCGTCTTTGGCGACCGGGGCGGCCTGGAATGGTTCCAGGAGGATCCGGACCACCTGCGCTACACGCCGATCAACGAGCCCGCCCGGATCATCACCCGAGGCACCCCGGAGCTGCTGCCCGGCGCCATGGCCTATTCCCACACCCCGGCCGGCCACCCCGAGGGCTGGCTCCTGGCCTTCGCCAACATCTACAAGTCCTTCTGCGACACCATCGCCACGGGCGCGGCCATGGACTTCCCCACCGGCGAGGACGGCCTGCGCGGCGTCCGCTTCATGGAGGCCTGCCTGCAAAGCTCCCGCCAGGGCACCGCCTGGATAGATATCCCCTGACCCGATAATTATCAGGCCGCCCACCGGGCGGCCTTTCTTTCCCCCCCTCTCGGAGCGATTCGGGTGCCCTCGGGCACCCGACAGCGCCCCCCGCACAGCGGCACGCCTCCCCGCGTCCCGCCACCCCTCTTCCCCGCACCGAACGAGCCCTGGAGCGGTCGCGTAGAAGCCGACCGCGAAGGGGTGGCGGCTCTTGTTCCGTCGAGGCTCGGTCTTCCCCAAAAGGGGCCATCCCGCACCGGGAGCCGGTTGATACTTTTGATCAGATGGAGCCGCCCCGAGCGGATCGGATTCTTGCGCCCGCTCCCCGGGCGGCCGCGTCCCCTCCAGGGCCTTTTTTTTCGTCCATTTTTTTGGGCCAGCAAAAAAATGGACCCCGCCGGGAGGGCATGGAAGCCGAGGCGGCGCAGCCGCCTCGCTGGCTCTTCGCGCCGAGGGCGCGTCCCCGGAGCGAGGAGCCGCAGGCTCCAACGCGGCTCTCGCCGTCGTATCGAGCCCAGACCGCAAAAGGCAAAGAAAAGGGAAAAGAAAAAAAAGGAAAGGGAAGGAACTCGCTATCGGAGCAACAACTGCTGCCCCTTGGAAAAACACCGTTTCCTCACCAGATTGGTGACAATCAACGCCCCCACCGCGGTGGACGCCACCAACATCAACATGACCACGATCTGGTAGCGGATGGCCGTCAACGGGTCCGTGCCGGACAAAATCTGCCCGGTCATCATCCCCGGCAGGGATACCAACCCCACCGCCATGAGCGAGTTGATGGACGGAATCATCCCCGCCCGCACGGCCCCGGCCAGGATTTCCCGCGAGGCCTCGCGATAGTCCGCGCCCAGGGCGAGCTTCATCTCCACCTCGGCCCGCCGGGACCGGAGGTCCGAGAAGAGCCGGTCCAGGCAGATGGAGATGGCGTTCATGGAGTTGCCCACGATCATGCCCGCCAGGGGGATGAAGTACTGCGGCGTCCACCACGGCCTGGCCCCGACGATGACCCCGGTGACCACCACGGTGACCAGGGCGTAGGACACGAGCATGGACAGGAAGGTGGGGACGGCGAAGGAGATGGACCGCTCCTTGACCCGCCCCCGGATGGTGTGCACGGCGGCGGCCACCATGAAGGCGAACATGAGCAGGACCAGCCAGGAGATGCGCACCTCGAAGATGAACTTGAGGACGTAGCCCATGAGGAAGAGCTGGGCGAAGGTGCGCACCGTGCCCACGGCCAGGTCACGGCCCAGGCCGAGCTTGTGCACGAAGGAGGTCGCGCCCGCCAGGAGCACGAAGCCGAGGCACAGGGCGAGCTGCCACGGGCCGATTTCGATGATGTGCGGGGTCAAGCGAGCACCAGCCTGCGGTCTTCGAGGGCGATGAAACGGGTCACGCCGTCGGGCACGGTCTCGGAGTGGGAGATCATGACCACGGTCACGCCGCCCTCGGCCAGCTCCCGCGTGCGGTCCAGGACCACCCGTGAGGAGTGGGCGTCCAGGGAGGCGGTGGGCTCGTCCAGGAGGATGACCTCGGGCGACAGGAGCAGGGAGCGGATCAGGCAGACCCGCTGGGCCTGGCCCACGGACAGCTTGTCGGCCCGCGAGTCCGGGGTCACGCCGTCCAGGAGGAAGGCAGCGAGCTGGGCCGAGATGGCGGCGTCCTCGGGCGGGGTCAGTCCGGCGTTGGCCTTGAAGGCGAAGGGCAGGCGCAGGTTGTCGCGGACCGTGCCGGGCAGGAGCGTGGGCAGCTGCTGGACGTAGGCCACGCAACGGCGCAGCTCGGGCGGAGGCATGTCGCGGATGGGCGTGCCCTTGAAGGAAATAATCCCGGTCTGGGCCTCCTCCAGGCGGCAGAGCAGGCGCAGCAGGGTGGATTTGCCCGCGCCGGACGGGCCGCGCAGCAGGTGGTAGCCGCCGGGTTCCAGCGCCAGGGAGGCGTTGTCGAGGATGGCCGGGCCGTCCGGATAGGCGAAGGAGACCCGGTCCAGGGAGAGGGACACCCTAGCCCGCCTTTTTGTCGAGAAATTCGAGGAACCGGAGGGCGACCTCCATGTGCGGGGCGAGCTCCAGGGCTCTGCCCAGATTTTCCCGGCACCGGGCTTCGTCGCCGCGCTCGAAGTGGGCCCTGGCGATGTTGTAGAACAGGTTCTCGTCTTCCTCGGTGATCTCGAGGGCGCGGGCGTAGTAGGCCACGGCCTGGTCCGTGAGCCCGGACTTGCGCAGGCTGATGCCGAACTCGTTGAAGAGGTGCTTGTGCTCCGGGGCGAAGGCCGCGTCCAGGGCGACCAGCCGCTTGAAGATGTCGCCCGCCTTGTCCGTGTCGCCTCGGGCCAGGTAGGTCAGGCCAAGGCCGAAGTTGGCCCGGACGTTCTGCTCGTCCAGGCCCAGGGCGGATTCGTATTCGAACTGGGCGGAGTAGAGGGCGCCCTGGCCGCGCTGCTTCTCGGCGCGGGTCAGGGTCTCCTTGAGCTCGCGCATGCGCGGGTAGACCTCGGCCTGGTAGTATTCGAGTTCCGGGCTGTAGTCGTGGAGGAAGTCGGGCAGGGGTACCGGCTGCTTGTCCCCGGACGGGACGTTCTGGTTGTTCAGGGGCTGGACCAGGACCGTGCGGGCGCCGTCCGGACCGGGCTCGGCCTCCTCGGCGAACCAGAAGGCCTTCTGCACGACCTTGCGCCGGGTGGTGCCGGTGCCCACCAGGGCCACGACCTGGCTGGAGAAGGCGCCCGAAATCCTGGCCACGCGGACGTCGGCCGGGACCGCCGCACGCCGGGGAGCGCCCGTGGCGTGTGGTTTTGCCTTGCCGGGGCGGCCGAGGGTCAGGGGTTCGTCAGGGTTCACAACAATGCCTCGTGGTCTCGAAAGGGGTCCGAGTGCAAAACGGTACACGCGGACCCCGGGGAAGGCAACCGGTCTAACGGTTGAGCAGCGTTGTTTTGCCAAGTGGTGACAAATGTCCTTATATCCGCTACAGGCAGGGGCGACGGTCGTCCCCCGACACTCCCGTCAGCATCGTAAGAGTCCCTGCGCCAGCATTTGTGCCATCGAAAACGGAGAAACAACATGAGTACTATCGGGAAGAGGATTCGCGCCTACCGAGAGAAGCAGAATCTGAGCATCGAGGATCTGTCCAACAGAACCACCCTGTCCGAGGACTTCATCCGTGCCGTGGAAGAGGAGGACATGTACCCCTCCCTGCGGCCCCTGGTAAAGCTGGCCCGCGCCCTAGGCGTCCGCCTGGGCACCTTCATGGACGACCACGTTTCGAGCGACCCGCTGATCATCCGCCTGGCCGAGCGCGAGGAGGAGCTGATCATGCACCCGGACGGCAAGGAGACCGGGCTGATCTTCCACTCCCTGGGCAAGGGCAAGACCGACCGCCACATGGAGCCGTTCTTCATCGAGCTCATGCCCGAGTCGGCCAGGGACGAGTCCCTGTCCTCCCACGAGGGCGAGGAGTTCATCGTGGTCCACTCCGGCAAGCTGCGGGTGCGCTACGGCCAGGAGGAGCGCATCCTCGAAACCGGCGACTCCATCTATTTCAATTCCATCGTGCCCCACAACGTGGCCTGCGGCGGAGAGGAAAAGGCGGAGATCTACGCCGTCCTCTATTTCCCGGAATAAGGAGGGTGTATGAGCGCACTGAGAGAAATCACCCTCGGCAAGCTGCTGAACGAGAAGGCGGAACTGTACCCGGATATCGAGGCCGTGGTCTACGTGGACCGCGACTTCCGCCTGACCTACCAGGAGTTCGACGAACTGACCGACACCATCGCCAAGGGGCTGATGGGGCTCGGCGTGCAAAAGGGCGAGAAGGTGGCCGTGTGGGCCAACAACGTGCCCTACTGGGTGGCCCTGCAATTCGCCACGGCCAAGATCGGGGCGGTCCTGCTCACGGTCAACACCCACTACCGCTCCCATGAGCTGGAATACCTGCTCAAGCACTCCGAGACCGAGAACCTGTTCATCATCGGCCAGTACCGCGACCACGACTACGTGCTGACCACCTACGAGCAGGTGCCGGAACTGCGCGTCCAGGAGCGCGGCCAGCTCAAGAGCGAGAAGTTTCCGCACCTGAAGCGGGTCTTCTACCTGGGCCATGAGAAGCACCGGGGCATGTACTCCATCCCCGAGCTCCAGGCCATGGCCGCCATGGTCACGGACGAGCAGTACGCCGAGCGCCAGGCCTCCCTGAACCCGTTCGACGTGGTCAACATGCAGTACACCTCGGGCACCACCGGGTTCCCCAAGGGCGTGCAGCTGACCCACTACAACATCGTCAACAACGGCTACTGGATCGGCGCGAACCAGAAGTTCGTGCCCGGCGACCGGCTCTGCCTGCCCGTGCCCCTGTTCCACTGCTTCGGCTGCGTGCTCGGGGTCATGGCCGCGGTCAACCACGCCGTGACCATGGTCCTGCTGGAGGACTTCGTGCCCCTGGACGTCATGGCCGCCATCGACCAGGAGCGCTGCACCGCCGTGTACGGCGTGCCGACCATGTACATCGCCATCCTCGACCACCCGCTTTTCACGCGCTTCGACTACTCGTCCCTGCGCACCGGGATCATGGCCGGTTCGCCCTGTCCGGTGGAGGTCATGAAGCGGGTCATCGAGCAGATGAACATGCGCGAGATCACCATCTGCTACGGGTTGACCGAAGGCAGCCCGGTCATGAGCCAGACCGTGGTCGGCGACTCCCTCAAGCACATGACCGAGACCGTGGGCCGGGCCATGCCCGAGATCGAGGTCCGGGTGGTCAATCCCGAGACCAACGAGGAGTGTCCCCCCGGCGTGGTCGGCGAGGTCTGCTGCCGGGGCTACAACGTCATGAAGGGCTACTACAACAACGAGAAGGCCACCCGCGACGCCATCGACGACGACGGCTGGCTGCACTCGGGCGACCTCGGGGTCATGGCCGAGGACGGCTACCTGACCATCACTGGCCGCCTCAAGGACATGATCATCCGCGGCGGCGAGAACATCTACCCCCGTGAGATCGAGGAGTTCCTGTACAAGATGGACGGCGTCCTGGACGTGCAGGTGGCCGGCGTGCCGAGCAGCAAGTTCGGCGAGGAATGCGGCGCCTTCGTCATCCGGAAGGGCGACGCGGACATCGAGGAAGAGGACATCATCGACTACTGCCGTGGCCGGATTTCCCGGTACAAGATCCCGAAATACGTGACCTTCGTGGACGCGTACCCCATGACCGCCTCGGGCAAGATCCAGAAATACAAGCTGCGCGAGCTGGCCGCCGACCTGTGGCCCGACGCCTAGCGATCGCGTGAACAATGCCGGGGGGGACCCGCTGTCGGAGGTCTCCCCCGGAATCCCTTGCCGCACGTATCGGCAGGGGGTAGGGCAACGGAGCGGCGGGCGTTCGGGAAAGGGGCTTTCCCGGCCGCGCGCATGCCCGCGCCGTTTGGGCGCACCCTTTTGAACAGTCCCCTTTTGGAGGTATGGAATGGAACAGTACAAGGAGATCGCGCCCCGTCTGGTGGGCGTGCGCGAGGGCATCGGCTGGACGCCCAAGGAGATGGCCGACCTGCTCGGCGTGACCGAGGAGAAGGTCCTGGCCTTCGAGTCCGGGACCATGGAGATTCCGGTGGGCTACCTGCTCGACGTGTCCCGGCTGTGCCGGGTGGACCTGACCACGCTCATTTCCGGCCGCGAGCCGCACCTGAAGTCCTATTCCCTGGTGCGCAGGAACGAGGGATTCTCCGTGGACCGGCGCAAGGACTACGACTACAAGTCCCTGGGCTACAAGTTCGCCGGGCGCGAGATGGAGCCCTTCCTCATCGAGGTCCCGCCCAAGTCCGGCGAGGACATGACCGAGACCGCCCACCGGGGCCAGGAGTTCATCTACGTGCTCGAAGGCCGCCTCGAGGTGCGCCTGGGCGGCGAACCGATCATCGTCGAGCCCGGCGACTCGCTCTATTTCAATTCGGAAACCCCCCACGCCCTGCGCGGCCTGGACGGCAAGCCCGTCCGTTTTCTCGACGTGATTCTATAGGGTCGGTCGGGAATCCCCCGACCCGCCCGGAACAAGTTCATGGATTTTTGTTGCGGAAAAAATCACGAAACCTGATCTGAATCACGGAGAAAACCCCCATGTTCACCAAAGAAGAATACGTCGATTACAAGGATTTTTGCGAACGATACACGCCCCAGTGCCCCGAGGATTTCAACTTCGCCTTCGACGTCCTGGACGCCAAGGACCCGAAAACCCCGGCGCTCATCCACGTGGACGACCACTACAACCGGCGCGATTTCGATTTCGGCTATTTCCAGGAGACCTCCTCCCGGCTGGCCAACGCGCTGGTCGCCAAGGGTGTGAAAAAGGGCGACCGGGTCATGGTCATTCTCTACCGGCGGGTGGAATACTGGGTGACCATGCTCGCCCTGCACCGCATCGGCGCGGTGCCCATCCCGTCCCCGTCCCTGCTGACCCGCAAGGACATCCGCGAGCGCGTCAACTACGCGGGCATCTCCACCCTCATCTGCGAGGACTCCATCGTGGAGCGCGTGGACCGGGCCCGGCCCGACTGCCCCGGTCTGAAACTGCTCGTCCAGGTGGAGGGCAAGGCCGAAAACGGCTGGCTCGACTTTGATGCGCTGCTCGCCTCGGGCGATCCGAGCTTCCCGCGCACCCCGGACTCCCCCGGCGGCAACGACCCCATGGTCATCTTCTTCTCCTCCGGCACCACGGGCCTGCCCAAGATGGTCCTGCACAACCACAAGTACGCCGCGTCCCACTACACCACCGGCGCGCTGTGGCACGACCTGGAGCCGGGCGACATCCACCTGACCGTGTCCGACACGGGCTGGGGCAAGTCGGTCTGGGGCAAGTTCTACGGCCAGTGGATGGCCGGGGCGATCATCTTCGTCTGGGATTTCCGGGGCAAGTTCCATCCCGGCGACCTGCTCAGGGTCGTGGCCGACAACAAGGTGACCACCTTCTGCGCGCCGCCGACCATCTACCGCTTCCTGGTGCGCGAGGACCTGTCCCAGTACGACCTGTCCAACCTGCGCCACTGCACCACGGCGGGCGAGCTGCTCAACGACTCGGTCTTCCACGCCTGGCAAAAGGCCGTGGGCATGCCCATCTTCGAGGGCTACGGCCAGACCGAGACCACCCTGCAGGTGGCCACCTTCAAGTTCATGGAGCCCAAGCCCGGCTCCATCGGCAAGCCCGTGCCCGGCTGGAACATCGCCCTCATGGACGAGGAGGGCAAACCCGTGCCCCAGGGCGAGGAGGGCGAGATCTGCATCAACATCGACTCGCCCGTGCTCGGCCTGTTCGACTCCTACATGGACGAGCCGGAAAAGACCGCCTGCGTCAAGTGCCACGGCTGGTACCACACCGGGGACAAGGCCTGGGCCGACGAGGACGGCTACCTCTGGTTCATGGGCCGCACCGACGACCTGATTAAATCCTCGGGGTACCGCATCGGACCCTTCGAGGTGGAGTCCGCCCTGGTGGCCCACGACGCGGTCATCGAGGCCGCCGTCACCGGCCTGCCCGACGACGTGCGCGGCCAGCTGGTCAAGGCCACCGTGGTCCTGGCCCCCGGCTACGAGCCGTCCGAAGACCTGACCAAGCAGCTCCAGTCCTTTGTCCGCGAACTGACCGCGCCGTACAAATACCCGCGCGTCATCGAATACGTGGACGAACTGCCCAAGACCATCTCCGGCAAGATCAAACGCAAGGAAATCCGCGAAGCCGACCTCGCCCGCCTGGCGAAGTAGGGAAGCGGTGCCTCCGGGCCTCAGCCGTTGGCGAGTCTTCGAGCCTTACGGATGAGGACAGCAGCGATCGGCCGGGGGAAGGGGAGAGGGAAACCCTTTGAGAAAAGGGTTGTCCCTCTCCCCTTCCCCCGGACCCCCATCCCCTCTCCTTTCCTAAACTTTTTGTGGCGCTTCGCGGGTGTGGCGGGGGGCTTCTTTTCGTCCGCCGCGTTCGCGGGTGGTGGTTGGTTGTTTTGTGGCGATGGTGACTATCGGGTGAAAAGGGGGGCGGCCCGGCTTGCCTTTCCGCCGGGGTCGGGTGTACCGGTTGAGGCTTCGGGGCGCGTTCCCCGGCGCGTTTGATCAAGCGGACATGGAGTCGATGGAGATGAGTACGGTTCAGCCCGACGGGAAATCCCTGGGAGAGGTGCACGGCAGCGTCCAGACCCGTGACCCCAAGTTGTGGAAACGCATCTTCGCCTTTCTCGGGCCCGCCTACCTGGTCAGCGTGGGCTACATGGACCCCGGCAACTGGGCCACGGACCTGGAGGGCGGCTCCCGCTTCGGCTACGCCCTGATCTGGGTCGTGCTCATGTCCAACATGATGGCCGTGCTGCTCCAGACCCTGGCCGCCCGGCTGGGCATCGTCACCGGCAAGGACCTGGCCCAGGCCTGCCGGGCCGAATATTCCAGGGCCGCGTCCTTCGTCCTCTGGCTCTTCTGCGAGGTGGCCATCGCGGCCTGCGACCTGGCCGAGGTCCTCGGGACCATCCTCGGCCTCAATCTGCTCTTCGGCCTCCCGCTCCTCTGGGGCGCGGCGGTCACGCTCTTCGACACCTTCCTGCTCCTGGTCATCCAGCGTCTGGGCATCCGCAAGATGGAGGCTTTCATCCTCTCCCTGATCACCGTCATAGCGGGCGGGTTCATCGTCAACCTCTTCCTGGCCAAGCCCGACTGGGGCGCGGCCGCCGCCGGGCTCGTCCCCTCCGTGCCCGAGGGCTCGGTCTACATCATCCTGGGCATCATCGGGGCCACGGTCATGCCCCACAACCTGTATCTCCACTCCTCCCTGGTGCAGACCCGCAACGTGTCCCGCCTGGCGGACGCCAAGGCCCAGGCCTGCCGCTTCAACCTGCTGGACTCGACCATCGCCCTGAACGCGGCCTTCTTCGTCAACGCCGCCATCCTGGTCCTGGCGGCGGCGGTCTTCCACCGCAACGGCATCGTGGTCACCGAGATCCAGCAGGCGGACCAGATGCTCGCCCAGCTGCTGGGCACCCAGGTGGCCCCCATCGCCTTCGGCCTGGCCCTGCTGGCCGCCGGGCAGAGCTCCACCCTGACCGGCACCCTGGCCGGGCAGATCGTTATGGAGGGGTTCGTCAAGGTCCGGCTGCGCCCCTATCTCCGGCGGCTGATCACCCGCTGCATCGCCCTGCTGCCCGCCGTGGTGGTCATCGCCCTGTTCGGCGACGCCGGGACCTACCGGCTGCTCATCCTGAGCCAGGTCATCCTCAGCCTGCAACTGCCCTTCGCCATCGTGCCCCTGGTCCACTTCACCGGGGATAGGCTGAAGATGGGCTCCTTCGCCAGCCGGTCGTGGGTCAAGGTCCTGGCCTGGCTGACCTCCGCCGTGATCATCGGGCTGAACGGCAAGCTGGTCTACGACCAGATCGCCGACTGGAGCGCCGGGGGCGCGCCGTTCATCGTCACGGCCCTCATCGTCCTGGCCGCCCTGGCCACCGGAGGGTTCCTGCTCTACCTGCTCGTCCTGCCGCTGGTGCGCGGTGAAAAGGGGTGGGCAGAGGAGACGCCCGGCGGGGCCCCGGCGGTCATCCGGGAGATCGAGACGCGCAAGGTCTCGCACGTGGCCGCGGCCCTGGGCCGGGACGCGGGCGACCCGGCGATCATCAGCCAGGCCCTGTCCATCGCGCAACGGGAGGGGGCCATGCTGTCCCTGGTCCATGTGACCGACACGGCCCTGGCCCAGGTCTTCGGCAGCGGCGCGGGCGGGGAGCAGCACGTTTACGACGAGCACACCCGCGAGGACGAGCAGTACCTGACGGAGATCGCCGAGGAGATCGCCACCACCGGCGTGGCCGTGGAACCGGTGCTCCTGTTCGGCGAGTCCTCCCCGGAGCTGATCAAGTTCGCGGCCGGGCACAACGTGGACATGCTGGTCATGGGCTCCCACGGCCACCGCCTGCTCGGCGACCTGCTCTGGGGCGAGACCGTGGAGCCGGTGCGCCACCGGGTGAACATCCCCATCCTGGTGGTCTAGCCGCAAAAAAAAACGGCCCCAAGCGGGGCCGCGTGCACGGCGTTCTCCTCGGGCCGGGCACGCACCGCGTCCCCGACCATCCCATCAATCCCGGCGTTTACGGCCGGGCACGGCGCGCCCCTCGCGGGGCGCCTACTGCTTCGTGCCTTTTTCCGCCGCCTCGGCGGCCTCGGCGGCGGCCGCGCCCTCCTCGGTGGTCAGGGAGGCGTAGGCGTCCTTGAAGATCAGCTTGGTGGCCAGCTCGTCCGCCTTTTCGCCCAGCTCCATGAGGTGTTCGAGGAAGTCGATGATCAGCAGGCGGCGTTCCTCCTCGCCGTTTTCGAATTCGAACTGGCAGTCGCCGGAGTCGAAATAGTGGGCCACGCGTTCCAGGTAGTCGATGTCGAGCATGGGAAATCTCCGTTAATCGTGGTGGTAGGGCATGTTCCGGTGGATGGTCCCGGCGCGGTAGAGCTGCTCCAGGAGCAGGAGCCGGGCCAGTTCGTGGGGCAGGGTCATGTCGGACAGCCGGATGGTGTGCCGGGCGGCCGCCTTGACCTCGTCGGACAGGCCGAAGGGGCCGCCGATGACGAAGACCGGCCGCTGGTTGGGCGCGTCGGTCCAGGCGCGGAGCTTGTCGGCCAGGGCGCGGCTGGTCAGCCGTTCGCCGAACTCGTCCAGGAGGATGAGCACGTCGCCGGATTTGACCTTGGCCAGGATGCGCTCGCCCTCGACCCGGTTCTTGTCCGCCGGGGGGAGCTTGCCGGGCGCGTCCTTGATGACCGTCTCCTCCAGCGGGAAGAAGCGCGACAGCTTCTTCCAGTACAGGGCGCACCCGTCCTGGGAGAAGCGCTCCTTGAGCTTGCCCACCCAGATGAAGCCGATGCCGTTCACCGGACCCTCATGAGCGCGGCGGACAGGGTTTCGCCGTCGTAGTCGATGCGCACGAACCCGCCGTGGGCGAGCATGCCGGGGTTGATGACCGGGGTCTCGCCGATGCGGTCCGTGCCCGAGGCCTCGTGGATGTGGCCGGTGACGGCCAGGGCGGGCTGGACCCGTTCCAGGAAGGCGCGCACCGCCGGGCTGCCCACGTGCTGGCCGTTGGACAGGCGGTCCACCTCGGTGTCGAGCGGCGGCTCGTGGATGATGCAGATGAGCCGCTCGAAGCCGTCGGTCAGGGCGTAGGTCTGGTCCAGCCACTCGGCCAGGGTGGCTTCCGGGACCTCGCCCGGCGTGCCGAAGGGGGTGGGGGTGGACAGCCCCACGCCCATGAGCTTGAGGCCGGGGGCCAGTTCGCGCACGCGCAGGTGGATGTCCATGTCCCGCTCGCGGATGTAGGCGGTCACCCCGTCGGTGTCCATGTTGCCGGGCTGGGCCAGGATGCGCGGGTTGAACCGGGCCACGTCGTCGAGCACGCGCTTGCCCGCCTCGCGGTCGCCCCGGTTGGTCAGGTCCCCGGTGACGATGACCCCGTCCGCTTCGGCCAGGCCGGGCACGGACCCCAGCAGGCCGGTTGATTCGTGTATGTCGCCGAACGCTATCCAGTACATTGATGAGCTCCTTCGCAGAGATTGCCTGACCCTAACGGCGCGCCGGGCCCGCGTCAACGCATGGCGCATACCGCTTGACAGAAAAATAATTCTTATAGAATAATGCGCAGAGAATAATTCAAGTGGAGCCATGAACATGAAGAATCCGTTCCGCATCACAACGCTTCGTCCCGAGGACCCGTTCTGCGACCGGGAACGGGAATTGGACGAACTGGTCCGGCACGGCCTGAACGGGGCGAGCGTGACCCTGTTCTCGCCGCGCAGGTACGGGAAGACCTCGCTGATCCTGCGCGTTCAGGACCGCATCGCCGGGCAGGGCGGGTACACCGTGTACGCGGACCTGTACCGCGTCATGTCCGTGGACGACCTGGCGGGGCGGCTGGCCAAGGCCGTGTACGAGGGGTTGAACCGCCGCGAGCCCCTGCTGGAAAAGGGCAGGCGGGCGGTCCTGCGCTTCTTTCAAACCTACCGCCCCACCTTTTCGCCCACGCCGGACGGCGGTGTGCAGATCGACGTGCGGCCCGTGGCCGGGCTGTCCGGGTACGACCTGCTCGAAAGCCTGCTGGGGGAGATCGGCCGGTTTTCCGCCGAGTGCGGCCACCCCGTGCACGTGGCCCTGGACGAGTTCCAGGACATCGTCGGCATCGACAAGGGCAAGACCGAGGCGTTGCTGCGCGCACAGATGCAGACCCACGACGCGGCCTACCTGTACGCGGGCAGCCGCCGCCGCATCCTGCGGGCCATGTTCGCGGACAACGGCAGGCCGTTCTACAACAGCAGCTTTCCCATGGAACTGCCGCCCTTGCCCCACGAGGCCCTGACCCGGTACATCCGCGACCGGTTCGCCGACGCGGGCGGACACATCCCGGAACCGTCGGCCGCGCGGGTCTCGGAGCGGGTGGAACAGTATCCGTACTATGCGCAGATGCTGGGGTATTTCCTGTTCGACGGGCCGCCGTCGCCCGGTCTCGAGGATGTGGACCGGGCCTTCGACCTCATGCTCGGCAACGAGCGCTACGCCTACCAGGGGATCATCGACGGGCTGACCTCGGTGCAGCAGGCCGTGCTCATCGGCCTGGCCAGGGAGCCCGGCGCCAAGCCCACATCCAGGGCCTTCCTGTCCGCCTACGGCCTGAGCGCGGGCGGTGTGCAGAAGGCGGTCAGCCACCTGCGCAACCAGGATTACGTGGTCGAGACGGACAAGGGGCTGGTCCTGGTCGATCCGGTGTTCCGCGAGTGGCTGGTGCGGACCTTCTGATCTACTTGCCGCAGCCGCCGGAGGTCGTCTTGAGGGCCAGCTCGGCCAGCTCGGCCAAGCGCTGGTCCACCTTGCGGTAGAGGGTGCCGAGCGGGAACTGGCCGTTCTTGCCGCGCGTGCCGCACTTGAGTCCGGTCAGGATGAACAGGGCCTCCTCGATGGACGTGACCGGAAAGATGTGGAACTTGCCCTCGTCCACGGCCCGGACCACCTCGTCCTTGAGCATCAGGTTGACCACGTTGTCCGCGGGCAGGATCACGCCCTGGCGGCCGGTCAGCTTGCGGCGGCGGCAGACCTCGAAGAACCCCTCGATCTTGCGGTTGACCCCGCCCACGGCCATGACCGCGCCGCTTTGCGAGACCGCGCCCGTCATGGCGTAGGACAGGTTGATGGGCGTGTCGGACAGGGCGGAGAGCAGGGAGGCCAGCTCCGCGCCCGAGGCCGAGTCGCCCTCGATGCCCGCGTAGGACTGCTCGAAACACAGCGACCCGGTCAGCACGATGGGCTTGTTCTGGGCGAACAGCCGGACCAGGTAGGACTTGATGATCATCATGCCCTTGGTGTGGATGGGCCCGCCCAGCTGGGCCTCGCGCTCCAGGTCCAGGATGCCGCCGTGGCCCACGCCCACGGTGCAGGATATCTGGTGCGGCAGGCCGAACTCGTAGTCCCCGAACAGGGTCACGGACAGCCCGTTGGCCCGGCCGGTGCCGTACCCGTCGGTGTCCACCTTGATGACCTGGCGGTCGTAGTCGGCCATGAACTCCTCTTCGTAGAGGTTGGCCCGGTAGTCCTTGGCCCGGACCGCCTCGCTCATGGCCGAGACGTCCACGACCTCCTTGCCGGCCATGCGCGCCAGGGCCGAGGCCTCGATCATGCGTTCGCGGATGAGCGGGATGAACAGGGACATCTTCTTCTGGTCCTCGGCCAGCCGGGAGGAGAAGTCGATGAGCCCGGCCATGGCCTCGCGGGTCAGGGGCAGGACCCCGGCCTCCCGCGCGGTCTGGCCGATGACCGAGATGTAGTTGCGGATGTTCGCCGCCGTGCGCGAGGTGGCGTGCTGGAGATGCGCCTTGAGCTTGAAATACTTGGCGAACCGGTCGTCGCTGTAGAGCAGAACCTCGTAGTGCTCGTCCGTGCCGATGAGGACCACCTTGAGGTCCAGGTCGATGGGCTCGGGCTGGATGGTCCGGGCGCGGACCTGTTCCGGGTCCACCGGGTCCTCGATGCGCGACTGTCCGGACCGGAGCGCGCGCAGGAGCCCCTCCCAGGAGCTGAGGTTGGACAGCAGGTCCTCCACGTTGAGGATCAGGAACCCGCCGTTGGCCTGGTGCAGGGACCCCGCCTTGATCAGGGTGAAGTCCGTGTACAGCGCGCCCATTTCGGCCTCGCGCTCGATGGAGCCGAGCAGGTTGAAGGCCGTGGGGTGGTCCTCCACCACCACGGGCGCGCCCTTGGTCTTGCCGTTGTCCACGAACAGGTTGACCTCGAACCGGTTGAAGAAGTCCTCGCCCGTGGGCATGCCCTCGGGCAGCAGCCCGGCCAGGGAGTTGTCGCGCGGGGTGAACTGGTCCACGTTGTCCACCACCTCGTCCGTGACCGCCGCGAAGTAGTCGGCCAGCCCCTTGATGTCCTTGAACTTGTCCGCCATGGGCGCGAAGCAGTCGGCCATGACCGCCTTGGCCGTCTCCCGTTGCAGCGCGGTCTCGGAGTCGCGCATGTCCATCTCGTTCTGGTTGATCTGGCGAAGGATGGAGCTGACCCCGGCCAGCAGCTCCTCGCCCTTGGCCTTGAGTTTCTTGCGCTGGGCGGGCTTGAGCTTGTCGAAGTCCTTGTCCGAGACCACCTCGCCGTCCACGATGGGCGACAGGGTCAGCACGCCCTCGTCGTCCAGGGACAGGGAAAAGTTCTCCTTCTCCGCCGTGTCGTCCATCTTGTTGAACAATTCCTCACGCTTGGCGTTGAACTTCTTGACGATGCGCTCGTGCTTCTTCTGGAAGGTGTCCTTCTCGAACCGGGCCGGAATCTCCTGGCGGATATGGGCGATGGCCTTGGTCTGGGCCGTCTTGAACTTGCGGCCCCGGCCTGCGGGCAGGGACACGGCGATGGGCTTGTCGCTGTCCTCGAAGTTGTACAGGTAGACCCAGTCCGCCGGGGGCGTGGCCTTGGCCGCGGCCGGTTTCAGGAAGGACTGCACGAAATAGGTGCGCCCCATGTTCGGCTCGCCCGCCACGTACAGGTTGTGCTCGTTGCCCTTGATCTCAAGCGCCAGGGACAGGGCGTGGATCGCCCTGGGCTGGAGCCTGGAGTATACGTTCCGGGCCGGAACGTCGGCGCTGGTGGCGTAGGGAATGGTGGCCGGGTCCAGGGCCGCCCGCAGTTTGCTGCCGGGCAACCCCTTGGGGAAGGTCTTCTGGGTCATGGGCTCTCGTTCAGGTTGATTTTGCGCGGCGTTTTCACCGTACCCCCGAATCTAAGCCCTTTCCCGCCGCTTGTCACCACCCGCGTGGGCGTGGAACCGGGGTGGAGACGCCTTCCCCGGCGGACGGCGCGGCGGCGTCCCCGCGTTGGTCCCGCCGTCCGGCCCCGTGCCCGAAAAAAAGGGCGGCCTCGCGTGAGGCCGCCCCTGGTTTGCCGGTCGAAGGTCCGATCAGAGGCCGGTGCCCCGGAACAGGACCTTTTGCAGGCCCAGGGACCACTGGCCCTTGGGGTAGCCCTGGCCCACGGCGTAGTGGTCCAGGGCGCGCTTGGTCTGTGGCCCGAACCGCTTGTCGATGGGGCCCTTGTAGATGCCCAGTTCCCTGAGGCGGTTCTGGATCAGCTCCACGTCGTCCGGGAAGACCGGGTTGAGGAAGGCCAGGCCGCGTTCCAGAGGACCCTGGGCCGGGGCGCTGGCCACGGGGGCCGGGGCCGGGGCCGGTCGGGGCGCGGGCTGCGCCGCCGGGATGGCCTGGGGCGCGGACTGGGCGCGGGGAACGGCCTGCGGGGCCGGTTGGGGCGCGGTCCGGGCCTGCGGTGCGGGCGCGGTCCGGGCGGAGGCGGGCTCGGCGGTGCGCATGGGATCGATGACGTCGTCCGAGTACCCGGCCTGGGCCGTGCGCGGGGCCTCCTCAACGACCATGGGCCGTCTGGCGGGCTGCGGCTTGTCCGCGGGCTTGGAGTCCCAGCGGGCGATCTGCACGCGGTCGCGGTCCTTCTCGGGCATGCCGTTGCCCGGCGTGTAGTAGTAGTTGATGTAGAACCGGTCGCGGGAACTGGTGGGCGAGAACTTGGCCGCGAACATGTGCACGCGCCAGCCCTGGAAGTCCATGTACCGCTCCTGGTTCTTGACGGAGTTGTCCGTGGCCCGCTTGGCGGTCCTGCGGTCGGAGACGATGGCCTCGAACTTGGCGTTCAGGGGCAGCCGGTTGCGCAGGAAGGACATGACCATGTAGTTCCCGGCCGGGGCGTCCGTCTGCGGCGGGGTGTAGGCGTGCTCGCGGGCCAGCCTGTACAGGGCGTTCCAGTCCGAGAAGACCTCGTAGGGGATGGTGGCGAAGGTCTCCATGGGCACGATGAAGACCTCGACCAGGGCCGTGGGCGGCGAGGCCGTGGCGGCCGCGCACCGGTTGACCCGGATGGCCGCGCCGTTGACCGTGTAGGTGGCCGCGAATTGCAGGGCCGTGAGGCGGCCGCTGCTGTCCGTGAGGTTTATCACGCCGGAGACGTCGGCGTCGTAGCGGTTGCCCACGCCGTGGTTGGCGTAGCCCACCAGGACGATCCGGCCCGTCTGGAAGGCGGCGTAGAAGCCGCTCCCCGCGCCTTCGATGGTGGCCTGGGTGCCGGGATCGAAGGTGATGTTCGCCAGGCCCGGCTGGCCCGTTGCCCGGCAGGCGACGGCGTAGGCCACGTCGCGGGCGTCGGACGGCCACTGCTGGTCGGCCGCGGCCGCGGGGACGACCTGGCACAGGAGCAGGAGCAGGGCCGGGATGAGGAGTCTGATGCGCATGATGGGGTCCTTATTGCATGAAGATGCTTTCGTTGAGCGGTGCGGGGCCGCCGCCTCCGGGGGTGTAGGAGCTCATTTCCGGGATTTCGCTGTCCGGGCCCTTGAGGTTGGAGCCCATGTTGCCGATGAGCGCCTTCTGGTAGTCCTTCTTGGACTTGTCCAGCTTGTCCTTGGCGTCCCTGGTGAACTCGTACACGCCGTTGGCGGCCTGGAGGGCCTTGACCGTGGCCAGCAGCTGGGGGTTGCTGGCCAGGACCATCTCGATGATCTTGTCCTGGGTCTGGTCGATGACCAGCTTTTCGACGAACTCGTATTCCGGGGTGTTGTACCACGGGGTGTCGTTCTTGCCGGGTTTCTGGGTCGGCCGGCCTTCCGGGGTGTAGTAGCCGCCCCAGGTACCGGGGGCGGGCTCCACGTATTCGCCTTCGATGCCGGTCTCGTAGGGTGTGGAGTCGATCCAGTCGGGGAGGTCCTGGCCCGTGGGGCCGCCGGTGGTGCTCTTTCCGACGTCGCCGCCTCCGCCGTAGGCGAAGGCCAGGGCGGGCAGGAACAGGCAGAGCAGGGCGGCCGCAAGGCCGAGACGCAGGTGTTTCGAGCGGGGATTGCCGTGTGACACGAGGGTTCTCCTTTCCTGTGCGGGCGGCTATTGGCCGGTGCCCTTGAACAGCTCCTTCTGCACGCCCAGGGACCACTGCCCCTTGGGCAGGCCGTGCTGCTCGTTGAAGGTGTCCAGCGCCTTGCGGGTCAGGGGGCCGAAGTCGCGGTCGATCTTGTAGTTGTACAGCTTGAGTTCGTGCAGCCGGATCTGGATGACCTCCACGTCCTCCGGGAAGACCGGATTGAGGAAGCGCGCACCCGAGGCCAGGGGGCCTTCGGCGGCCTGCGCGGCGGGTTCGGCGGTCGTGGGTCCGGCGGCCGCCGTGGCCGGTTCGGCCTCATAGGGGCGCTTGACGTTGTGGAACTCGCCGACCACGACCTCGGGCAGGTAGGAACCGGTCTCCTGCTTGTAGGTCACGCCCACGTAGAACTTGTAGCGCCGGGAGCCGGGGGCGAACTTGCCGCCCGCCACCAGGATGCGCCAGCCGGAGTCGTTGATGGACACGCCCTCGGCGAGCCGCTTGCCCGCGCCGTAGGGCCGGTCCGTGACCTTCATGGACAGGGTTGCCTCCTCGTAGATGCGGTCCTTGCAGAAGGTCAGGATGTAGTAGTCGCCGGTCAGGCCTGCGGAGCTCTCGCCCTCGCCGTAGGTCATGGGTTCGGCGTTCTCGATGGCGAAGAGGTAGTAGTCCGTGTAGGAGAGCAGGGTGGACGCGGCCGCCTTGAACTTTTCCGCGGGGATGAAGTAGGTCTCCACCCTGGGGAAGTCGGGCGGGATGCCCGCGACCACGGACTTGGTGATGTTGATGGTCCGCTGGCTGACCACGTACTGGGCGCAGAAGTACACGCCCGCGCGGCGGTTGATCATGTCCTTGAAAAGGATCAGCCCTTCGAGCATGGCCTGGACCTTGCCGGGCGCGAGTTCGGCGGTGATGTAGCCGGTCACGGCCACGTTCTTGACGTCGAAGCCGTCGTAGTTGAAGTCGAGTTCGCCCACGGAGTGCTGCCCGTCGGGGTCCAGGGTGACGTTCTCGACGCTGATGTGTCCGCCGCGCAGCCGTTCGATGAGGGCGGCGGAGACGAGCTTAATGTCGTCGAGTTTCTGTTCCGGGGCCGGGGGGATGACCTGGGGCGCGGGCACGTCCTTGGGCGGGGGCGGGGTCAGGGTCGCGGTCCCCGTGGGCGTGTCGCATCCGGCCAGGGCCAGGCTGCACAGCAGCGCGAGCAGGAATAAGCTGTATTTGCGCATGGATTATCGCCTTTGGTTGCTGGTTCGGTTCCGGGCCTCGAGCCTAGAGCTGGGGCGTGCCGCCCGCGATGGGCGTGGCGGGTGCGGACGACATGGGGTCGAACGACGGGTCCTGGACGTAGTTGGGCTGCTGGGCCATGTTCGGCGCGCCGACGTAGTCCGCCAGTGTCTCCATGGCCTTGCCGATGCCCTTTTCCGTGGCGTAATCCGCAGTTTTCTTGATGCCGAACCGGGCAAAGGCCCGCTTGACCAGGGCCACCGCCCGGGTCTTGACCTGCTGGCTGACCGTGCTGCGGGCCACGTTGATGCCCGCCCTGGCCGTGTTGAAGGCCTGGTCCGCGTTCAGGGGCGAGAATCGGCCGACCAGGGTCGAGGCCCCGGCGCTGATGACCACGCCCTTGACGATGTCCTTGGTCCCCAGACCGTCGCGGTAGGCGTTGGCCCCGCCGCGCGCGGCACTCAGGGTGGCTGCCGTGACCCAGCCCACGCCGGGTACGAAGGACAGACCCTCCTGGGTGATCTCGCCCATCTTGTCCAGGACCTCCAGGGTCTTGACGCAGGCGTCGAGCATGGCGGCCTCGTTGTTGGCCGCGGCCGAGTTGTGTTCCAGGAAGACCTGGCGGATGGTCAGCAGGTCGCGCTTGGTGATGGTCGAGCCGGAGAAGGCCTGGACCAGGGTGTCGCGCTGCTGGGCCGAGGTGGAGCTGAAGATCTCCTGCAGCTCGGATTGGGTCCAGGGTTCGATGTTGGTGGAGGAGGAGGGCGGGCCTCCGACGTCGCCCCCGCCCCCGTAGGCCGAGGCCAGGGCCGGGATCAGCAGCAGGCCGAGCCCGAGCAGGCAGGCCAGTAATGCGCACAGTCCTCTAGTTTTGCATACCATGTTGTTCTCCTTGAATAAAAATGAAATATTTCCCCTATCTGCCGTCCGTGGCCATGGACTCGCCCAAGGCCCCCTCCGGGTCCGCGAGCTCCATGGATCGTTGCCTGTGTCTGGCATGGTCCGGGATGAACTCCGGGACCATGGCGGCCAGTTCCGCATGGCTGAAGCGGAAGAGCCGCAGGGGCGGACTGGACCGCCCGTCGTCGTCGATGTGGGTCAGGAAAATTTCGGTGAAGGGGGAGTTCCCCTTGGAGGCGAAGGCCAGCCAGCGCGAGTTGGGCGACCATGTGTGCCAGGAGTTCATCAGCTTCGTGTTGGCCGCGAGCACGTGCGCCTCGCCGCCTTCGGCCGGGACGATGGCCAGCCGGGCGTCGGGCTGGAGGACCAGGCCGGTGGCGCACTGGGTGAAGGCCAGCCAGCGGCCGTCCGGCGAGTACTTGGGAAAGACGTTGCTCAGGCCGTTGTTCGAAGCCCCCTCGATGGGCCGCGCCTCACCGCCCCGGCCTCCGTCGAAGGGCACGGACCAGAGGTCGAACTGGATGGGATACTTGGCGTTGGCGGTGCGGATGTCCTGGGCGGGGTCCTCCTTGCGCAGGTCGCCGGCCACGATCCTGGCCACGAGGTCGGGCTGGACGTCGGCCCGGGCGAAGGCCAGCCGGGTGCCGTCCGGGGTGAAGGACGGGTTGGTCTGCACAAAACGGGTGTCGTCCGCTCCGGGCAGGGGGGCCACCGCGCCGGTCCCGCGGTCGAGGATGGCGATCTGGCCAGTGGCCGGGTAGAACATCTGGGAGAAATAGAGGTCGTCGAGCATGATGAAGGCCGAGGTCTCGCCCACGGTGGAGGCGGCGAAGCGACCGTCCGGGGACAGGCTGGTGAACAGCCCCATGCTGTAGGCGGCGGGCTTGGGCGGGACGTAGGCGTTCCAGGAGACCACGTCGCGGTCGGTCAGGGAGACCCGCTCGGTCACGTCCACCAGGGCGTAGCCGCCCTTGTCCCCCTTGTAGTCCATGTCCATGCCGTAGGTGGACCCGTCCAGGGAATAGGCGTGGCAGT
Organism: Pseudodesulfovibrio mercurii; assembly: GCF_000189295.2. Classification (NCBI taxonomy): domain Bacteria; kingdom Pseudomonadati; phylum Thermodesulfobacteriota; class Desulfovibrionia; order Desulfovibrionales; family Desulfovibrionaceae; genus Pseudodesulfovibrio; species Pseudodesulfovibrio mercurii. Next base: position 3,035,881 of record NC_016803.1, read on the forward strand.
TGAAGCACACGGGCACGTCCTGCATGACGATGCGCGGCCTGCCGTACTCCGTGAGGTCGCCGACGACCACCTGGCTGTCGTGGGGATTCTTCTGGGCAGTGCGGAAGGGCAGCCGCTTGCGCAGGAAGGAGAGCAGCGCGGCCACGGGCTCGTCGCACACGGCGAAGGAGGTCGCGCCGGAGGAGACCAGACGGTCGTCCGGGCCGATGCCCGCGATGCGGGCCTCGATGGTCCTTTCGCCCGCTGCGGCCCGGATGCGCTCCCACAGGCCGCGCTCGGGGACCCAGTACGGGGCGTCCAGGAGCCCCTTGCACAGGGGCTCGCCGTCCACGCTCAGGGTGATCAGCCAGGCTTCGGCGGCGGGGTCCTCCCAGCGCAGGATGGGCGAGGCCGCGTCCACCGGGATGAGCGTGCCCGGAGCGGGTTCCAGGACCTTGACCGGGGTCGGCGCGTCCGCCGGGACGAGCCGTTCCACGGCCTGGGCCAGGGTGGTGCCCTGCGGCAGGGCGATTTCGGCGGCGCGGAAGAGCGGATAGGCCCCGGCCCGGACGGGCGGCAGGAGCAGGAGGCAGAGCAGGAGGAGAAGGGGGGGAGTCCGTCGGGGGGCTAAGCGGCGCGGCAACATGCTTTCTCCTGCCTGTATCAATATTTACTTGAATAAAGGATACGTTGGGCAACGTTAATATCCTGAATGAATTTTGGCAAGGAATAAGCGAATGTCCGATACCCGTTCGGGTATGGACGGCGGTTCGGGGGCCGGAGGCGGGGCGCGGCAGGGCGCCGAGGGGCGCGAACCGGCCCGTGGCGCGGGCTAGCGGATGTAGTTGGGCAGGTTCAGGAAGAGATTGGTGGTGTACGCGGTCATCTTGTCCATGATCCAGGGGAAGGCCAGGAGCAGGGCCAGGAAGATGGCGATGATCTTGGGCACCATGGTCAGGGTCATCTCCTGGATCTGGGTGGCGGCCTGGATGATGGAGATGAAGATGCCCACAATCATGCCGATGCCGAGCATGGGCAGGGAGATGATCAGGGTCATCTCGATGGCCTGTCTGGCGAATCCGACGACGAATTCCGGTGTCATTTCAGGCCCTCCTTGCCGGGGCGGTTGAGGTTGCGGGGAGGTCTTCGGACGCACCGCTCCCCGGGCAACACGGTGCGCGTGGTCACTGGAAGGTGTTGACCAGGGAGCCCACCAGCAGGTTCCAGCCGTCGATGAGGATGAACAGCAGAATCTTGAACGGCAGCGAGATCATGACCGGCGGCAGCATCATCATGCCCATGGCCAGCAGGATGGAGGCGACCACCATGTCCAGGATGAGGAACGGGATGTAGATCAGGAAGCCGATGGTGAAGCCTGTCTTGAGCTCGGAGATGGTGTAGGCGGCCACCAGCATGATGGTCGGGACCTCCTCCTTGTTCTCGGGGCGCGGCTCCTTGGTGATGGAATAGAAGATCGACAGGTCCTTCTCGCGCGTGTGCTTGAACATGAACTGGCGGATGGGGACCTGGGCCCTGGTCAGGGCCTCGGTGAAATTGATGGTCTCGTTCATGTACGGCTGGAGCGCGGTCTCGTTGATGGTCTTGCCCACCGGGTACATGATGACCATGGTCATGAAGATGGCCAGGGCGGCCAGGATCTGGTTGGGCGGCATCTGCTGGGTGCCCATGGCCTGGCGGATGAAGTGGAAGACGATGATGATCCGGGTGAAGGACGTCATGGTCAGCAGGATGGCCGGGGCGATGGACAGGATGGTCAGCAGGAAGAGTATCTCGAGCAGGGTCGAGACCTCCTGGGGATCGGCCTGTCCGGCGGCCAGCTCCATGGACAGCTTGGGAATGACCGGGGCCTGGGCCCAGGCCAGGGCCGGGAGGAGCACGGCGGCCAGGACCGTCAGCAGGACGACGAACCGTTTGCTAGTCACGGCCCGCGCTCCGCTTGAGGACCGAGGCGAAGGACCTGCGCCCGGCCGGTTCCGGCTCCGGGGCGGCCTCCTCCTCGGCCAGCAGGGTGACGTTGTGCTCGGTCACGCCCAGCAGCAAATCCTTGTCGCGGTAGCGGACCACCGCCACGGACTGGCGGTTGCCGAGCATCAGCCGGTTGACCAGCCGGGGGCCGTTGGGCCCGGAGGAGGTCAGCGCGCCGGGCACGCCGAAGCGTTTGAGCAGCCAGTAGGCCAGAAAAATGACGCCGAGCAGCAGGAACAGGTAACCGGCGGTGGTCAGGATGGTGGTTCCCGAATCCACTGCCGGAAGCTGCACCGGGGCGGCCGCGCCGACCGAAACGGGGCTAGCCAAGCTGCTTCACCCGCTCGATGGGGCTGATGATGTCCGTCAGCCGGATGCCGAACTTCTCGTTGATGACCACGGCCTCGCCGCGCGCCACCAGCTTGCCGTTGACGTAGATTTCCAGCGGCTCGCCGGCCAGCTTGTTCAGCTCGACCACGGACCCCTGGCCCAGTTGCAGCAGCTCGTTGATCAGCAGCTTGGTGCGGCCCAGCTCGGCCGAGACCTCCAGCGGGATGTCCAGGATGAAGTCCAGGTCGCGCTTGCCCGAGGAGCTGCCCGCCTTGGCGTCCGGGCCCATGTCGGGCAGTTCGTAGTCGTGGGTCTGGGTGGACAGGAAGGCCTGCTCCTTTTCGTGGCGGACCTCCTCCTGCTCGGTCTCGGCCAGGGCGGCGGCCCATTCGTCGGCCAGGGCCTCGTCGTCGCTGCCCATGTCGGCGCTGCCCGCCTCGGAGGGGTCGGTCACGTCGTCCAGGTTCCCCAGGGGGTCCGAATCGCCGCTCTCGAGCAGGGCGTCGGCCCATTCCTGCGCGAGTTTATCCTGATCGTCAGCCATGTCGCTCACCTCGTTGAAAACGTTGTTCATCGTCCGGGCCGTCAAAAACCGGGACGGCCCGAAACCGAACTAGCAAGAAGCGTGCTATTGAATGACCATCTCGGTGATGTAGACCCGGAGCACCCCGCCGTTGCCGATGATCTGGTTCAGGCGGTCGGCGATCTCCTGCTTGAGCTCCACCTTGTCCTGCATGGTGGACAACCCCTCGTAGGTCTTGCTGGACAGGAGCAGGAGCAGGGTGTCCTTGACCTTGGCCTCGTACTTGGTCAGGGCGGCCTGGGCGTCGGCGTCGCGCACCTCCACCTCCACCCCGAGCTTCAGGTAGCGTCGACCCAGGGGGTCGGCCAGGTTGACCAGGAACGTGGGCAGGGCCACGATCTGGCCCTCCAGCTGTTCGGCGGGCTTGCCGGGGTCGCCCGCGGCGTCGGTCTGCGCGGCCGTGTCCTCGGCGGGCGCGGCAAAGAACATCTTGTAGCCGAACCAGCCGCCCACGCCCAGCGCCGCCAGCAGGACGACGAGGATGATCCACTTGAGCAGGCCGCCCTTCTTCTTTTTTCCTTCTTCCTGGAGCAGTGCTTCTTCAGCCATGGCAGTTCCCTTTTTCGCGGGTTGTTATCCGTTGCTTATCGTCAATCGGCCCGGTTTGCCAGGCCCTTTTCAGGTCCGTCAATAGCCGCCGATGGGCCGGGCGGTCTTGAGCAGTATCTCCACCCGCCGGTTCCTGGGCGAGGCCACGGGCCGGCCCAGTTCGTTGATCACCGGGAAGGCGTCGCCGTAGGCGGACAGGGAGAATCGCGAGTCGTGCACGCCCTTGTCCACCAGGAAGGCGAGCACGGCCAGGGCGCGGTCCCCGGACAGTTCGAGCGGGGTCTGGGTCGCGTCCGAGGCGTCGGTGTACCCGGCCACGTTGATGGGCGCGTCGGTCTGGGTCATCATCGGCACCAGACGGGCCATGAGGAATTTGCCCGTGTCGGACAGCTCGGACCCGCCCGGGGCGAATAAAATCCGGTCGGTGAAGACCAGGGCAACGCCGTCCTGCTTGGCCAGGACGTCGAGGTTGTCGTTCAGTTCGGCCTTGCTGATCTCGTCGGGCAGGATGTCGTCCGGGAAGAGCAGGTCCTTGATGCGCTGCTGTTTGTCCAGGACCTCCCACGGCTTTTCCATGAGCTCGACGATGAGCCGCTCCTTGGCGTTGACCCGGCCCGAGCCGCGCTTGTCGAGCAGGCCGAGGTCCGCGGTGGTCAGGGTGACCTTGGTCAGGATGGAATTGTCCATGGAGGCCATGGTCAGGAGCAGGACGAAAAAGGTCAGCAGCAGGGTCATCAGGTCCGAGAACGTGACCAGCCACAGGGCGATGGGCGGGCAGGGCGCTTCCTTCTTTTTCTTGCCCATGGCTATTGCAGCTCCTTGGGCGTGGACACGTCGAACTCGAAGCCGTCCACGCTCATGGCGTCCCGGCGGTCGGGCACCACGGGCATGGTCTCGACGATGCGGTCGCTCAGGCGGCTGGAGCGCTTGTCCAGGACGATGTCAACCCGCCGGTTGCGGGCCCGGTTCTCCGGGGTGTCCGGCGGATAGTGCGGCCGGTACTTGCCGAACCCCTCCACGCGGAGCATGTCCGGGCTCATGCCCTTGTCGAGCAGGTAGCGGTAGATGGCCAGGGTCCGGTTCAGGGAGAGCTTCCAGGAGAGGTCCGGGTTGCGGCTGTCGTCGCCGGGCTGGTAGTTCATGCCGAGCTCGTCGCGCAGGTCCGAGGTGTGCCCGGCCAGGAGCAGGGGGTACTTGACCTGTTCGAGCAGGGGCAGGAAGCGGTCCAGGGTGGCCCGCCCCTCGGGGCTCAGGGTGTAGCCGTCCGGGCCGAAGAGCAGGCTCGCGTTGATGGACAGGATCTGGACGAAGCGGCTGGAGGAAAAGTTGATGTCCTGGCTCACGTTCTCCCATTTCAGGGACTGGAGCGGCTCCAGGTCGCCGGTGTCGATGGGGCCGGGCTCCACGGTCTTTTTGGTGTCCTTCTGGGAGAAGGTGTCGTAGCCGGCCTGGTTGAAGCCGAAGGTGCCGATGATGGAGCCGAGCGCCACCAGCTTGCGCCGCTGGTCGATGGTGGCCATGGACACGAGCAGGATGAAGAAGGTCAGCATGAGGGTCATGCAGTCCGCGAACGTGACCATCCACAGCGGCATCTCCTCGCAGTTCCGTTTTTGCTTCTTCTTGGCCATGGCGCGCCCCCTCGGGCGGGATGGTTAGTCGGAGACGATCCTGTCCTTGGGCGGCAGGTAGCTGTTCAGCTTCTCCTCGATGATGCGCGGGTTCTCGCCCTTGGAGATGGACAGGATGCCCTCCATGATCATCTCGCGCAGCAGGACCTCCTCCTTGCTGCGCGCCTTGAGCTTGCCCGCCATGGGCATGAGCACGAGGTTGGCGATGATCGCCCCGTACAGGGTGGTCAGGAGGGCCACGGCCATGGCCGGGCCGATGGAGGACGGGTCGCTCATGGTCTGGAGCATCTGGACCAGGCCGATGACCGTGCCGATCATGCCCATGGCCGGGGCCAGGGTGCCCAGGGCCGAGACCACGTCCGCGCCGGTGGCGTGCCGCTCGGCCAGGTAGGAGATCTCGGTCTCCAGGATCTCCTGGATTGTCTGGGGCTCCAGGCCGTCCACGGTCAGCTGCAGCCCCTTGCGCATGTAGTCGTCGTCGATCTCCTTGATGAGCGGCTCAAGCGACAGGATGCCCTCGCGGCGGGCGCGGTTGGCGTAGTCCTTGAAGCGGTCGATGACCTCGGCCGGGGAGTCCAGACTGGAAAAGAAGGTGTTCTTGATGACCCCGATGACGCCGATGACGTAGTTCATGGGGTAGTTGACCAATCCGGCCCCGATGGTGCCGCCCACCACGATGAGCAGGGAGGGCACGGACACGAAGATGATCAGGCTGGAGCCCGTCATGATGGCCGACAGGACCAGTCCGAAGGAGAGGACGATGCCGATTATGGTACCCAGATCCATGCTGTCTCCGCTTTGTTCTTAGCCGCGCGGCGGCCTCGCCCCGAAAATCCGCGTGCCGATGCGCACCAGCGTCGCCCCCTCCTGCACGGCCGGGACGAAGTCGCCGGTCATGCCCATGGACAGGTGCGGCAGGGACACGCCCAGCCTCGGTTCCAGCCCGTCGCGCAGCTCCCGCAGCCGGGCGAACACCGGCCTGGCCCGCTCGGGCTCGTCGAAAAACGGCGGCATCGTCATCAATCCGACGAGCCGCAGCCCCTCCATGCCGAGGACCGCCTCGGCCAGCTCGGGCAGGCTTTCCACCGTGATTCCGGACTTTTGCGTTTCCCCCGCAATGTTCACCTGAATCAGGATGTCCTGGACGACGTCCAGGCTCACCGCCTTTTTATGCAACGCCTGGGCCAGCTTGGAGGAATCCACGCTGTGCACCAGGGCGAACTTCCCGGCCACGTACTTGGCCTTGTTGGACTGCAACCCGCCGATGAAATGCCAGTTGACGTTCAGCCCGGCCAACTCGTTCTGCTTGTCCAGGGCCTCCTGGACGTAGTTCTCGCCGAATTCGGTCTGGCCGGTCTCGGCCAGGTCCCGGATGTCCGAGGCCGGGTGCAGCTTGGACACGGCCACCAGGGTGACGTCCTCGGCCGCGCGGCCCGCCTGTCCGGCGGCCACGGCCAGGGCCTCGCGCACCTCGGCCGCCCGTTCGGCCAGTTCCCGTTTTCTCTCGTTCATGTTCGACTCTGCCCCACCGGACCGCTGCCGACCCGCCCAATCGGGCCCTTAGGTCCCAATGGCTCTTATCGGTCCGATTTTCAATTAGTTTACTGAGTTACTGATGATTTTTCGCAACCGTTCGCCGCGTATCCGCTTATACCACGACTTTGCGCCCCCTAACCACCCGAAATTTTACCGGAACTGTAACCGCATGAAAATGGCCAATATTGCCGGAATGTTAAGTCTAGATTTTCTCTAGTACCCCGGCCAACAGAATCCTGACAGTATTTTCTTTCTCCCCATACCGGCCCCTCGCCTACGCCACCCCCCCGGCCCGAAGACCACCACAAACGCCCCCGCACCTCGCGAAGCGGCACTAAAAAGTTTAGGAAGGAGAGGGGGATGGGGGTCCGGGGGAAGGAGGAGAGGGAAGCCCTTTTCAAAGGGTTCCCTCTCCCCCCTTCCCCCGGCCGCCGGAGGCGGAACATGCCGGGCGCGGCGAGCCGCGCCCGGCGTGGAGTGTGACCGCCCTTAGGCGGGGGTGACGATGGCGTGGATGGTGCGGACGAGTTCGGGTTCGCCCTGGGCGGCGTAGGTTTCGTACAGGGACATGATGGTCGCCTGGGAGTAGACGTAGTTGCGGAACTGCTTGAACGGCTTGGCCTTGAGGTCGGCCTGGGAGATTTTGTAGTCGCGCACGGCCACCTTTTCGAGGACGGGCAGGACCCACTGGTTGGCGGGCACGGTCAGGACCCAGTCGTGGTCGCCGAGGTGGGTGACGAACCCTTCCTGGCGGCGGGGCAGGGGCAGGGTCCTGCCGTCGGCGGCGAGCAGGCCGTAGGCCACGGGATCGACGCCCGCGATGATGGACGCGGCGGTCAGCCAGCCGACCACTTGGGCCTCGTCCTGTTCGGTGCGCGGGTGGTTGTGGGCGCAGGCCTGGGCCACGACGACCTCGGCCGGGACGCCCCGGTGGATGGACTCGGCCACGCCCAGGGGGTGGTGCTCGCCGGTTCCGGCCAGGGAGCGCTCGGTGCGGGACTCGCCGTCCGCGTTCCACTGGAAGACCCAGGGCTTGTGCAGGTCGTGCAGGAGCTGGGCGGCGATGACCACGTCGCGGTCGAGCATGTAGTCGTAGACCTCGCGGTAGCCGTCGTACAGGGCCATGGACACGCGGGTGTTCAGGCCGGTGTGGGTGCACAGCCCGCCGGGGTAGGCGTGGTGGCTGGAATAGCCGGAGCCGGGCGCGGAGCGGAAGGGCTGGGGCGCGTTGGCCGGGTCGGCCGAGGGCGGCAGGAAGTCGGCCTCGGAGACGTCCTTGATCAGCCCCTTGGCGGCCAGCTCCTTGTGGATGGCCTGCTTCTCGGACGCGCCGATACCCTTGGTGACGGTGGGCGCGGGGTTGTTCAGGATTTCCCGGACCTGGGCGCGCAGGGCCGGGTTGCGGATGGCCGCGGCGGCCTGGAGGATGGACTCCCAGGAGGCGGACACCGGGCCCGAGGCGTCGGCCATGGCCTCGGGAGTCATGGCCAGACACTCGTCCAGGGTCACGGCGGACGGGGCGGCCTGGGCGCGCACGGGCAGGGCGGTGATCGCGGCGGCGGCCCCGGCCAGGGCCCCCAGTTTCAGGAAATCACGACGATTAAGAGCTTCGGAAGACATTGTTTTCTCCTTGAATGCAGATAGGTTGTATGATCTCGTGACCATACCCCGCCCTTTGGTCGGCAGCCTGACGAACGGGTGACGGAATGTGCCCCGCGCATGGAGAATGGGTCACAGCCGGGCCGGGCCGGGCATTGCACCGGGACGGAAAATAGGAGAAAATGACCGTTTCACCCATTATCCATATAAAGAGGCTTGACGAGTCGGCGGAAAAGCGGGCATAGACCCCCCTCAGTCTGTCGGGAACGGGTTTCGGACGTGCCGGGACCCCGCCGCCACCAAGACAGGCCGGATACAATCCTTCGGTTGTTGAAGGATGCGCGAGTGCGAGGACGCAATCGCGCGTCCTTCAACAGCCTGAGAAGAGAGCCGCAACATGCCGAAAGATTTGATCATCGTCGAGTCCCCCGCCAAGGTGAAGACCATCTCCAAGTTCCTGGGAAAGGACTACATGGTGGACGCCTCTGTGGGCCACGTGCGCGACCTGCCCACCCGCGACCTGGGCGTGGACGAGGAGAACGACTTCGCCCCGCACTATGAGATCATCCAGGGCAAGGAGGACGTGGTCAAGCGCCTCAAGGCCGCGGCCAAGAAGGCGGACACCGTCTATCTCGCGCCCGACCCGGACCGCGAGGGAGAGGCCATCGCCTGGCACGTGGCCGAGCTGCTCCGGCCGGTGAACGACAACATCCGGCGCATCCAGTTCAACGAGATCACCTCCCGGGCGGTCAAGGAGGCCCTGGCCCACGCCCAGGACCTGAACGAGAACCTGTTCGACTCCCAGCAGGCCCGGCGCATCCTGGACCGGCTGGTGGGCTACAAGATTTCGCCCATCCTGTGGAAGAACGTGAAGCGCGGTATCTCGGCCGGGCGCGTGCAGTCCGTGGCGCTCAAGATCCTGGTGGAGCGCGAAAAGGAGCGGCGCGCCTTCAAGGCGGACGAATACTGGCCGTTCAAGGTCCTCCTGGCGGGCGGAAACCCGCCGCCGTTCTGGATGGACCTGCACAAGCTCGAAGGCAAGGCGGTCAAGCCGGGGGCCAACCACATCTCCACCGCGAGCGAGGCCGAGGCCTTGCAGGCCCTGCTCGAACAGGGCGCGTTCACCGTGGACTCGGTGCAGGAAAAGCAGCGCAAGCGCCAGCCCCTGCCGCCGTACATCACCTCTACCCTGCAACAGGACGCCAACCGGCGCATGGGCTATTCGGCCAAGCGGACCATGTCCATCGCCCAGCGACTCTACGAGGGCGTCGAGCTCGGCAGCCGGGGCACCACCGCCCTGATCACCTACATGCGTACCGACTCCGTGCGCATCGCCAAGGAGGCCCAGGAAGCGGCCAAGGAGCTGATCCTGGAGATGTTCGGGGCGGACTACTATCCGTCCAAGACCCGGAATTTCAAGACCAAGGGCGGGGCCCAGGACGCGCATGAAGCCATCCGGCCGGTCGACGTGGCCATCACGCCCGAAAGCGTGAAGAGCTTCCTCCCGGCCGAGCAGTACAAGCTCTACCGGCTCATCTGGCAGCGGTTCGTAGGCTCGCAGATGGCCTCGGCCACCTTCTGGGACACCACCGTGCTGGTCAACGCCCCGCAGACCGTGTGGCGCGCCAAGGGCGAGCGGCTGCTCTTCGCCGGTTTCCTGGCGGCCATGGACAAGGCCGGTTCCGAGGACGACGTGGAGCTGCCCAAGCTGCATGAGGGAGAGGTCCTGCAACTCAACGAGCTGAAAAAGGAACAGAAGTTCACCCAGCCGCCGCCGCGCTACTCCGAAGCGTCGCTGGTCAAGACCCTGGAGGAGCTGGGCATCGGCCGGCCGTCCACCTACGCGGCCATTATCTCCACCCTGATCGACCGCGAGTACGCCCGGCTCGAGGAGAAGCGGTTCGTGCCCACCGAGCTGGGCTTCACCGTGTCCGACCAGCTGTCCGAGCACTTCCAGGCCCTCATGGATGTGGGCTTCACCGCCCAGATGGAGTCCCTGCTCGACGACGTGGCCGACGGCAAGAAGAACTGGGGGGAACTGCTCCGTGACTTCGGCGGCGACTTCTACCCCACCCTGGAAAAGGCGCGCACCGAGATGGCCCGGTCCCAGCAGGTCACGGACATCAACTGCGACCAGTGCGGCAAGCCCATGGCCATCAAGTTCGGCAAGACCGGCGAATTCCTGGGCTGCACCGGGTTCCCGACCTGCCGGAACATCAAGAACTTCACCCGCGACGAGGAAGGCCACATCCACGTGGTCGAGCGCGAAAAGCCCGAGGACACCGGGGTCATCTGCGAAAAGTGCGGCCGCCCCATGGCCATCAAGCAGTCCCGGCGCGGCGAGTTCCTGGGCTGCACCGGCTACCCGGACTGCAAGTCCATCGTCAACTTCACCCGCGACGAGGAAGGCAACATCAAGGTTGTGGAGTCGGAAAAGCCCGAGGTGGTCGGCGTCTGCCCGGACTGCGGCGGCGAACTGCTGCTCAAGAAGGCGCGCACCGGCTCGCGCTTCATCGCCTGCTCCAACTACCCGGACTGCACCTACGCCGCCCCGTACTCCACGGGCGTGCCCTGCCCGCGCGAAGGGTGCACCGGCGAACTGGTGGAGAAATCCTCGCGCCGGGGCAAGATATTCTACTCCTGCTCCGAATACCCCAAGTGTGACTACGCGGTCTGGAACTGGCCCATCAACGAGCACTGCCCCAAGTGCGACCATCCCATCCTCGTGCGCAAGACCACCAGGGACAAGGGCGACCACATCGCCTGCCCTAAGAAGGGCTGCGATTATACTCGTCCTGTGGACGAGTAGCGCGCGCGGGGGGCGGCTTCCGATAGCGGGCCATCCGCACATTTTTTCCGGCCGCGCCAATCCTCACGTAGACGGCTATCGCTGCTGTCGTCATCTCTAAGACCGAGCAAGCTCGGCCTAAGAGCTGAGGCACGCTGCGGTTGTCGCGGCCGGAAGAAAATGCACGGCTGACCCACTCTCGAAAGCCTAGTGCGAGCGCGGGGGAGAGAGCCGCTGTCGGGTGCTGCGCACCCGAGTCGCTCCAGTTGGGGGAGTTGGGACGTTTTTTATTCCCTTTGAATGGCGGGCTTTCGGGTGGCTGCGCCGCCCGAATCGCTCCAGTTGGGGGAGGGGGGGTATACCGCATTGGCTGGTGGGCTGTCGGGTGCCTGTGGCACCCGAGGCGCGTTGGTGGGTGTCGGCAAGTTTTTTTGAAAAATGTTGCCGGCGTTGATCCAGGTCAATGTTTTTTGGGCTGGGGGGTGTAGAAGGGAGGTGCGGATGGGGCATGACCGGCCCCGACGCGCATGACATACTCTCTACCATGGGCGGTCCAGCCATTCCGCCCGAACGTCACACCCTACATCCTCCCCAAGAAGGCCGCCTGTCCCGGGCGGCCTTCCTGCTTGCGGAGGGCTGGATTGTTTCCCGGAAACAACGTATTTCCTGCCCATGCCCGATACCACCCCCTCCCGTGACGACGTGCTGGCCGCCGCGCGCAGCCTGGGCCGCGACCTGGCCCCGGACCGGGCCGAACTGCTGGCCGCGTACCTGGACCAGCTTATGAAGTGGAACCGCAAGATGAACCTGGTCGGCCCGTCCGACTGGCGGACAGTGTTCGACCGGCTGGTGGTGGATTCCCTGTTCCTGGCCGACTTCGTGACCGGGTTGCGCCTGCCCGAGCGGCCGCTGTGCCTCGACTTCGGGGCCGGGGCCGGGCTGCCCGGCATCCCCCTGCGCGTGCTCTGGCAGGACGGCGACTACTGGCTGGTGGAGGTGCGCGAGAAGCGGGCCACCTTCATGAAGAGCGTGCTCGGTCGCCTCGACCTGCCCGCCACCAACGTCTTCCTGGGTCGGGCCGAAGACGCCCTGGACCGGCTGTCCCGGTCCGGGCACCAGGCCACCGCCGACCTCATCCTCAGCCGCGCCTTCATGCCCTGGCAGAAACTCCTCGACTTCATTCACCCCATGCTCCGCCGCGACACGGAACGCACCGGCGTCGCCGTGATCCTCTCCAACGACCCGCCGCCCGCCGAAAACGACATCCCCGCGGGCTGGCGCCTCGGCGACGCGGCCAGCTACCCGGCGGCCGGGACGGAGCGCTACTTCTGGTCGTTCCTGGTCGAGTAGAGAAAAGCATGCCTCCGGCGGCCAGAGGGGAAACTTTCGAGAAAGTTTCCCCTCTGGACTCCCCTTCAAAGCTTTTTATCGCGCCTTCGGCGAGACCGTGCGCGCGCCAAAGGAAAACCCCGGCTCAACGAACCGGGGTTTTCCTTTGGCGCACTCCGCGAAGCGGCGCTAAAAAGTTTAGGAGGGAAAGGGGGAAGGGGGTCCGGGGGAAGGGGGAAAGGGAAGCCCTTTTCAAAGGGTTCCTTCCCCCTTCCCCCGGCCGCCGGAGGCATTCTTCTCCCCTACAGCACGTCCCAGGTGGCGCCTTGGGGGGTGTCGTGGACTTCGACCTGCATGGCGGCGAGTTCGTCGCGGATGGCGTCGGACCGGGCGAAGTCCTTGTCCTTGCGTGCCTGGGCGCGGGCGTCCAGGAGTTCCCGGACCTTGGCCGGGTCGATGCCCGCGCGCGCGGCGCGGCTGTCGCGCAGTTCCAGGAGGAACTCGGCGGGCTTGCGCTCGAAAATGCCGAGGACAGAGGCCCAGTCGGCCATGTCGGCCTTGATCCGGGCGAAGAGGTCGCGGCCGCCTTCGGACTTGCGCAGGTTCTTGTCCTCGGCCACGCGCCCGGCCAGGCGGATGGCGGAGAAGACGTGGCCGAGCGCCCCGGCGGTGTTCAGGTCGTCGGCCATGGCCTCGGCGAAGTGCTTTTCGAGGTCGTCCAGTTCCTTGACCAGTTCCTCGGGGAACGGGGATTTCTTCCACTTGTCCCTGGCCAGTTCCTCGTCGATCTGGTTCAGGGCGGAATAGATGCGCTTGAGGCCCTTTTCGGCCTCTTCCAGGGCGTCGAAGGAGAAGTCCAGGGGGCTGCGATAGTGCATGGTCAGCAGGAAGTAGCGCAGGGTCTCGGGCAGGAACTTGGCCAGGATGTCGCGGATGGTGAAGAAGTTGCCGAGCGACTTGGACATCTTCTCGGAGTTGATCTGGACGAAGCCGTTGTGCACCCAGTAGTTGGCGAAGGGCTTGCCCGTGGCGGCCTCGCTCTGGGCCACCTCGTTCTCGTGGTGGGGGAAGGCCAGGTCCTGGCCGCCGCCGTGGATGTCCAGCGGCAGGTCCGCGTATTTTTCGGACATGGCCGAGCACTCCAGGTGCCAGCCGGGACGGCCCTTGCCCCACGGGGATTCCCAGAACGGCTCGCCGGGCTTGGCCGCCTTCCACAGGGCGAAGTCCAGCGGGTCCTCCTTCTCCTCGCCCGGGGCGATGCGCGCGCCGGACTCCAGCTCGTCGATGTTCCGGCCGGACAGCTTGCCGTACCCCTCGAAGGAGCGGACCTTGAAATAGACGTCCCCGGACGGGGTGGCGTAGGCGTGGCCCTTGTCGATGAGCCGCTGGGTCAGGGCGATCATCTCCGGGATGTGCTCGGTGCACTTGGGCTCCACGCTGGGCCGTTCGATGTTCAGGCGGTCCATGTCCACGTAGAACTCGCCGATGAACTTCTCGGCGATCTCGCTGGCCTCCTTGCCCACCTCGTTGGCGCGCTTGATGATCTTGTCGTCGATGTCCGTGAAGTTGCGGATGAAGTTGACGTCATACCCCTCGTGCTTGAGGTAGCGATAGAGCACGTCGAAGACCACGCTGGAGCGGGCGTGGCCGATGTGGCAGAGGTCGTAGGCCGTGATGCCGCAGACGTACATGTTCACGTCGTTGTTGTGGGCCGGGGTGAATTCTTCTTTCCGCCGTTTGAGGGTATTGTAGAGTCTCATTGGATTACTCCATTTTTATTGTATTGAAATACTTCAACTTCGATTAAATTTTACCCGCCGGGCCATTGTCCACGCGGACGTTCAGGAGGTCCAGGTTCTCGAACAGGTCCCGGCCCATGAAGAAGTACAGCACGGGCACGGACTCCGCCGGGTTGGCGGACACGGTCAGTGTGCCGGGATCGTTCAGGAAGGTCTTCAGGCCGAGCATGGTCTCGCGGGCCGGTTCGTTGGCCTGGGTCTCGGCGTAGGCGGCCAGGCCGTCCAGTTCGGCGCTGATCCTGCCCAGGGTGGTGGTCTCTGACAGCCCCATGCGCCGGGCCCAGTCCGCGCTGACCAGGCGCATGAACTCGCGGTTGTCGAAGGTCAGGACCGCCTTGCGGATGCCCAGGGCGAAGCTTTGCTCCGGGCGGAACCCGGTCAGGTTCAGGTTGTCCAGGGAGCCGGTCAACCGCAGGGCCCCGAGCTTGGGATCGTCCAGGGTGAGGCCCTTGAGCTCCAGGATTTTGGTCTCCGGGTCGTAGGCGTAGTCCAGGGTGCCGTCGCCGGACAGGACCTCGATGCCGAGCCCCCGGATGTATCCGGACAATACGCCGAAATTCTGCGGGGACACCTCGATGGTCAGGCCCCTGGCCGCGATGGTCGCGTAGTGGGGGATGGGGTTGTTCCGGTCGAAGGCCGCGATGCTGACGGAGTCGGCCTGGATGTGCTGGCCCGAGGGGAACAGGGCGTCCACCCGGTCCAGGACCACGGTGTGGTCCACGATGTGCACGGTCAGGTCGGCGTAGGACAGGGCCAGGCCGGGCGTCTCGGCCACGGTCCGGGTCAGCTCCTTGTCCACCTCGGCGTTGACGTACCACTTCAGGCCGAAGAAACAGATGGCCGCGAAGATGACGAAGGAGAGCAGGAACTTCTTCAGCCCGGACACGATCACATCTCCCTCAGGCCGGTGACGCAGGCCACGGCCTTGATGCCTTTCTTTTCGCCGGTGAAGCCGAGCTTCTCCTCGGTGGTGGCCTTGAAGTTGACCTGGTGCGGTTCGAGCCCCAGGAGCCGGGCCACGTTGCGGGCGATCTGCGCCGCGTGCGGGGCCAGGCGGGGAATCTGGGCGATGACCGTCAGGTCCGCGTGGACCACGCGGGTCCCGGCCCGCTCGGCCATGGCCATGACCTCGCGCACGAGCATGCCGCTGTCCGCGTTGTCGAAATTCGGGTCCGTGTCCGGAAAGTGGGTGCCGATGTCCCCGCCGCCGAAGGTGCCGAGCATGGCGTCGGCCAGGGCGTGCAGGAGCACGTCGCCGTCCGAGTGGGCGACCACGGCCGGGCCGCCGGGGATGGGCACGCCGCCCAGGACCATGGGCCGGTCGGCCAAGCCGCCGTAGCGGTGCACGTCGTAGCCCCAGCCGATGCAGGGCACGGTGGTCCGCGCCGCGCGCAGCCGTTCCAGGTCCTCGGGCACGGTGATCTTGACGTTGCCCGCCTCGCCGGGGATGACCCGGACCTCGGCCAGCCGCTCGACCATGGAGGCGTCGTCCGTGACCTCCCAGCCCTCGGCCAGGGCACGGTCGTGGGCCTCCCGGAGCAGCGCGGTCTCGAACCCCTGGGGGGTCTGCACCGCGGCCAGTTCGGCCCGGTTCAGGGTCTCGCGCACGGTCCCGTCCGCGACCCGCTTCACGGTGTCGGTCACGGGGATGGCCGGGATCACGCCGCGCGCGCCCCGGTCCAGAGCCTCGATCAGGTCCGCGATGATCCGGGCCGAGACGAACGGGCGGGCCGAGTCGTGGACCAGCACCCGGCCGCATTCCTTGGGCAGGGCGGCCAGCCCATTGCGCACCGAGTCCTGACGGCGGGCGCCGCCCTGGGCCACGGCCCAGCGCACGCCCAGGTCCTCGGTCTTGAAGTACTGGCGCAGCTTCTTTTCCTGGTCCGCCGCATCCTCGGGCGGGAAGACGAAGACCAGACCGCTCATCCCGGCCGCGCGGGCGAAGGTCCGGGCGCAGTGCCAGAAGAGCGGCGCGCCCTTGTACTCGAGGTACTGCTTGCGCTCGCCCCCCGTGGCCTCGGCCAGGCGGGTGCCCGAGCCTGCGGCCAGGATCATGCCCCAGATGTCGTTCATTGCGGTCCCTGCGGTTGCCTGTCGAAATCGGGCGCGGGAGAGGGTGGCCTCCCCCGCGCGGTAACACAAGTCGGAGCCGGTCATAAGCCGGGTTTTGTTCCCCTTGCGGGGTGGTCATCATTCATCTAGGCCGGCCGTTACCGGACGGCTCGAGCAACCAACCCGACAGCTCGGCCGGGCCGGCCTCAAACGCTGTCCTATTCGGTCTTGCTCCGGACGGAGTTCACCTGGCCTGCCGCGTCGCCGCGACAGCCGGTGGGCTCTTACCCCACCGTTTCACCCTTACCGCCGGGAAATCCCGGAGGCGGTCTGCTTTCTGTTGCACTTGACGGGGATCGCTCCCCCTGGGCGTTACCCAGCGTCCTGCCCTGTGGAGCCCGGACTTTCCTCCCCGGTCGTTGGACCGCGGCGATGACCTGCCCGACTCCGGACTTGTGATGCTACTCCTCTTCGTCCAAGGAGATGTTTTCGGCCTGCACGAAGGCCTGCCAGTAGATCAGCCGCTGGCAGTTGGGGCAGCTCAGGATCTGCTGGCCCTTCTGGAGATCGTTGTACGCCTGCGGCGGGATCATGATGTTGCAGCCCGAGCACACGCCTTCGGACACCGGCACGATGACCGGGTGCTCCATGCGCTCGCGGATGAATTCGTAGCGGCCCAGGATCGGCGGCGGAACGGCCTTGCAGGCCTTCTTGCGCTTGCGGTTCAGGGCCTCCAGCTTCTTGTTGGCCTTTTCCAGGCGTTCTTCGAGGGTGGTCTTGAGGGCCTCGAACTGTTCCTGCACGCCGCTCATTTCATCATTCAGGGCCTGGGTGGCCTCATCCTGGCGGACCAGCTCCTCGCGCACGGCGGCCTGCTCGTCGTCGCGCATGCGGTTGAGCTTTTCCAGGGAATCCATCTCGCGCATCATGGCGTGATATTCCTTGGTGTTGCCCACCAGCATCAGCTTGTTCTTGGACTTCTTGATCTTGCCCGCATCCTCCTCGATCTCCACGGACAGCTTCTTCTTCTGTTCGTTGAGGATGCCCATTTTCTCGTCGATCTGGCCGCGGCGCTCCTCGAACTCGCCGAGCTGGCCCTCGAGATCGGCCAGCTCCTGGGGCGCCTGGTCGATTTCCTTGGTCAGCTCGAGGATTTCGTCGTCCACTTCCTGAAGGACGATCAACTGTTCAATCTGTTTCTGATACATGGATTAACCTCTCTGTCTATTTGAAATCACGAAAAATACTTCCGCTATTTGACATAGGGGGCAAAGGGGTCCTCGCCCGGGAAGAAGCGGACCTCCGCGTCCGGCAGGGCCTCGCCCAATTCCACGGCGAAGCGGCGCATCATCTCCTCTTCCAGGGAGAAGTGGCCCACGTCCACCACGCAGACCGGGGTCTCCACGGCCGGGTGGTACTTCATGTCCCCGGTGACGAACACGTCCGCCCCGGCCCCGGCCGCCCGCTCGATCAGGGACGTGCCCGACCCGCCGCAGTAGGCCACGGTGCGCACGGTCTCCGGCCTGGGCCCGGCGATCATCAGCACCTCGCGTTCGATGAGCCCGGCCAGCCGCGCCATGAAGGCTTCGAAGGCCAGGGGTTCGGGCAGCTCGCCCGCCTCGCCGAAGCCCACCTCGCTGACCGGCGCGGTCAGGGAGCGCAGGTAGAACAGGGGGCGTCGGCCCAGGGAAAATTCGATCTTGTCCGCCAGCCCGCGCCATTGGGGCTCGTCGCAGACCACCCGGACCTCGCCCGTGCGGCTCTGGGCCACGGAGTGCACCCCGTCGTGGTCCGCCCAGATGTCGGCGGCCTCGCGGGAGATGGGCTCGTCGCAGTAGAAGGACGCCTCCACCGGCGCGCTGCCGTGCTCCACCTCGAGCAGCCGCCCGCCCGTCAGGCCCAGCTCCTCGCCCAGCCAGAAGGCCGGGCCGCCCGGCCGGGTGTCCAGGGAGGTGTGGGCCGCGTACAGCCAGCTCCCGGACCGGACCACCGCGCGCAGCACGTCCAGGTACATGGACTCCGCGTTGGGGGCCTTGGGCTTCAGGTACAGGGGGTGGTGCGTGATGATCGCGCCCGCGCCCCAGTCCAGGCAGCGCCCCACGGCCGCCGGGGTCGGCTCCAGGGTCACGGCCACCTTGCCGGTCTCGGCCGCGCTCCCGGCCACCTGCACCCCGGAATTGTCCCAGGAACTCTGGTTGCCCTCCGGGGCGAGGTTGCGGAAAATCGCTAAAATGTCTTGAATTTTCATGTGCTTACGGCCACCTACCATAATGAGGATGCTCCCGTAGGGTTTCCCCCTCGGGAGCATCTCTTGTCCTCTTCGATCACCCGGCCAACGGCCTTAACGGGGGATTTCAGGATATATGCGATCTTCTGCTTTCGGGTCTTCGTCAATCACGTCTCCCGGAAGTGGGTCGTTGGTAGGCCAGCCAGGATTCGAACCTGGGACCGACCGGTTATGAGCCGGTGGCTCTGCCAACTGAGCTACTGGCCCGCCGTGGAGTTGAACACCATAGCCGCGCGCGGCTATGGTGTCAACTCCACGGTGGCGCGGGGGGCGGCGGCTTCCGATAGCGGGCCATCCGCACATTTTTAGCGAGGGGCTTTCACCGCAGCGTATTGCCCCATACGTGAGGATGAAAGCCCCTCGCTAAAAATGCACGGCTGACCCACTCTCGAAAGCCTCGCGGCGTGCGTGCGCGGGGGAGAGAGCCGCTGTTCGCGCGCGGTGCGCTCGAAGGCGCTCCAGGGGAGGGGAGAGAGAGCCGCTGTCGGGTGCGTGCCGCACCTGAATCGCTCCAGGTGGGGGCTGTTCGCGCGCGGTGCGCTCGAAGATGCTCCGGGGGGGGGGGCTGCGCTTTGCGTGCGAAGGCGGTTGGGTCGGGTCAGGGGGTGCGGGACTGGCAGGACTCGACCTTGTCGATGGTTCGTTTGGCGAACCACAGGGCCACGGCGGCGGAGGTCCAGACGATGGCGAAGATGGACAGCCACAGGGCGGTGATGGGGTAGCCGAGGAGCTGGGTGAACAGGGTGAAGAGCAGGAACGGGGCGACCACCTGGCGGGACAGGCCGAGCCAGATGGCGAACAGGGGCCGCTTCATGCCCTGGAGGACCGAGGTGGGCACGAAGATGGCCACGTAGCCGTACAGGGTGAAGGCGTCGATGCGCAGGTAGCCCGCGCCCACGGCGATGACCGCCGGGTCCTGGGTGAAGATGCGCATGAGCGGCTCGGCGAAGAACAGGATGGGCACGGACAGGGGGATGAGCAGGTACGCGCCGTAGAGCAGGTTCTTGCGGAAGTTCTCGCGGATGCGGTCGATCCTGCCCGCGCCGTAGTTCTGGGCCGTGATGGTCAGGGCGGACACGGACAGGCCGATGGTCGGCATGAGCACCACCTGGTCGATGCGCGTGGCCACGCCGTAGGCCGCCGAGGCCTCGGGTCCGAACCCGGACACGTAGCGGAAGATGACGAAGAAGCCCAGGGCCACGGTCATGGAGTTGAGCGCCGCCGGGAATCCCTGGTGGGCGATTTCCGCATAGATCTTGAGCCGGGGGATGAGGTTGCGGCCCTTGTCGGTCTTGAGCAGCCCGGTGCGCCGGGCCTTGCGCAGCAGGTAGACCGCGCCCACGCATTGCAGGAGGATGGTCGCCCAGGCCACGCCCTGGAGGCCCATGGCGGGCAGGCCGAACCCGCCGTGGATGAACCACGGGTCCAGGATCACGTTCAGCGAGGCCATGAGGATGAGCACGTTGCGCATGCTGGCCGTGTCGCCCTGGGATTGAAGGATGGCGTTGAACAGGAACAGGGCCATGCTCACCGCGTTGCAGGCGAAGATCGGGATCATGTATTCGAGGCAGGTGTCCAGGTAGGAGCCGTGCGCCCCGAGCCAGCCGAAGATGGCCGGGGACCACGTCAGGCCGAACCAGGCCAGGAGCACGGACGCGAGCAGGCCGAAGCCGAGCATCTGCACGGCCACCAGAGCGGCCTTGTTCCGGTCGCGCGCCCCGAGCGCCGCGCCCATCAGGGCGGTGGACCCGGTGCCGATGCCCCCGGCCAGGGCGGTGATGATGAAGTATACGGGCAGGGACAGGGCCAGGGCGGCCTGGGCCTCGGTGTCGATGCGCCCGGCCCACCATGTGTCCACCACGTTGAACATGGTGTGGAAGAAAAAGCCCACGCTCGAGGGCACCGCCACCTGGCGGATGACCTCGGAAATGGGCCGCGTGGTCAGGTCGGTCTTGTCGATGCATGCATTGCTCATGGCCGGAGTGTACCCGTTTGCCCCTTGGGGATACAGCCTTTTCCCACCGCTCCGGGCGGTTGACGCGCGGGCGGCGTGCCCGTACCAAGGGGCATGGGCAAGACGCCGACCAACCGCCAAGTGCGCTTCTGGCGCGACCCGGACCTGCCGGGCGTGGAGGTGCGCCGGTCCTCCTACCGGGAGGAGGCCTTCCGCCCGCACGTCCACGACGCCTATTCCCTGGGCTTCATCGAGCACGGCCGGACCACCTTCGAGCTCGAAGGGGGGCGGCACGTCGCGACCGCCGGCCAGCTCGTGTTCATCGGGCCGGGCCTGGCCCACGCCTGCAACCCCGACCCGGACTCGGACATGGCCTACACCATGTTCTACGTGGCCCCGGCCTGGCTCACGGCCACGGCCCGCGAGCTCTTCGGCCCGGAGGCCGAGCCCCCGCGCTTCCCCGACCCCGTGGTCGATGACGGCCCGCTGGCCGAGCGGCTGCGCGCCCTTCAGACGGCCATCGCCGACAACGCGGACCGGCTGGAAAAGGAGACCCTGCTCGTCCAGTTGCTGGCCGAGGCCGTGTCCCGCCACGGCGCGCCCGGCCCCGTGTCCGGCCCCGAACGCGGCCCGGCCCCCCGGCCCGCCGGACGGGACGCGGTGCGGGCGGTGCGCGACTATCTGGCCGCCCACCTGGCGGAAAAGGTCTCCCTGGACGAACTGGCCGAAGCCGCCTCCCTCAGCCGCTGCCACCTGCTGCGCGTGTTCCAGGCCGCCACGGGCCTGCCGCCCCATGCCTACCAGAACCAGCTGCGCGTGGACCTGGGCAAGCGCCTTCTGGCCCAGGGGCTGCCCGTAAGCCGGGTGGCCGCCGAGACCGGCTTCGCGGACCAGGCCCACTTCACCCGCGTGTTCCGCCAGTTCACCGGGGCCACGCCCGGCCAGTACCTGGCGGGCGGCCGGTCCTGATCCGGGCCGCAATTTCGTACAATACCCGGTCCGCGCCCTGCGGCATGGTGCCCCCGAAACCAAGGAGGAGCTATGCCGCTGTGGCAGAAGATGATGATCGGCCTGGCCCGGAGCGCGTCCGTGACCCGGCTGATGCAGGAATCCCGGTACATGGGCCGGTTCGCCCGCCGGTTCGTGGGCGGCCGGGACGGGGACGAGGGGCTGGCGCGCGCCCGCGCCCTGCGCGAGCGGGGGCTGTCCGCCTCCCTGTTCTATCTCGGCGAATACGTGGCCGACCCGGCCGAGATCGAGGCCACCCGCCGGGCCCTGTCCGGGGTGGCCCAGGGGCTGGGCCAGGCCGGGCTGGACGTGCACCTGTCCGTGGACCCGACCCAGCTGGGGGCCATGATCTCCTGGGATGCCTGCCGCGGGAATGTGGCCGCCCTGGCCCGCGACGTGGCCGAAAACGGCCGGGGCGGGCGCGACGTGCTCATGCTCGACATGGAGGACTCCTCGGTCACGGAACCGACCCTGGACCTGTACCACACCCTGCGCGCCGAGGGGCTGCCCGTGGCCGTGACCGTCCAGGCCTACCTGCACCGGACCGAAGGCGACCTGGCCCGGCTGGTGGCGGACGGGGCCAGGGTCCGCCTGGTCAAGGGGGCCTTCGCCGAGCCCGGCCGGGTGGCCGTGACCGGCAGGGCGGAGCGCGACGAGGCCTATCGTCGGGCCATCGTCACCCTGCTCTCGCCCGAGGCCCGCGAGCGCGGCGTGTACCCGGTCTTCGGGACCCACGACCACCGCATGGCCGCCTTTGCCGAACACGTGGCCCAGGTCAACGGCTGGCAACGCGACCGGTGGGAGGTGGAGATGCTCCTCGGGGTCCGCCCGGCCTGGCAGCGCGAGCTGGCCGACCGGGGTGTGTCCGTGCGCCTCTACCTGCCCTTCGGCCGCGACTGGTGGCCCTACTCCATCCGCCGGGTCGGCGAGAACCCCGCCAACCTCGGCTTCGTGTTCCGGTCCATGGCCTCCGGGGCGGAGTGACCGGAGGCGGACGTTCGCTCGACGGAGGCCAGCAACGACTTTCGCCCGGCGGCGGGCGACAAAAAAAGGGTGGTCCGCGTCGGCGGACCACCCTTGTCTTCGTCTGTGGCGGGCGTGCGCTATTTCAGGCCGAGTTCCTTGACCAGGTATTCGAAGTCGATGTTGCTGGACACGAGCTCCGCGCCCTGCTTGATCTTGATGGCGTCGCGCAGCTTGTGCCGGGAGAGGATGTCGTCCATCTTCTTGGCCACGGTGAAGGTGTCCTCGCGGACCATGATGATCGGGGTCTCCAGGACTTCGGACCGAGTCAGGATGATGTCGTTGGGGTAGAGGTTGCCGGTCAGGATGAGGCAGGGGCAGTCGCCTTCGAGCGCCACCAGCTGCACGTCGGACCGGTCGCCGCCCACGATGATGGCGGAGTTCTTCTTCTTGCGGAAGTGGGTCATGAAGTTCTCGACCTGCATGGTCCCGATGAGGAAGGACTCGACCACGCGCTCGCTCTTGTTGTGGGCGGAGATGATCTTGCCGCCCAGCCGGTCGGCCAGGTCGCCGACCTTGATGGCGCCCATGAGCGGGTCGCGGGGGATGACGCCGAGGATCTTGACGCCCTTGGCCTCCAGGGCCGGGCCCAGGAGCTGGGTGATCTCGTCCATGAAATTCGGGGGCACGTCGTTGAGGATGGCCCCGGCCATGAGGTCGCCGAGCGTCTCCTTCATGGCCATGAGGTAGTCGTACTTGAGTTCCTTCTGGAAGCGGTCGATGACGATGGTCTTGATGCCCAGGCGGCGGACCACGGAGATGGCGTCGGTGTCGCAGTACTTGCCGGAGTACATGGACCCGGAACCGGCCACCAGGGTGATGTCCTTGTCCTTGGACACGGCTTCATAGCCCGCGACGATGCTGTCCAGCAGCCCCTCCATCTTGCCGGTGAAGGCCTTGACCTTGAAGTCCTGGGTGACCACCACGGGGGTGACCATGGCCGGGTCCTCGGAAAGGCCGAGCACGTCCTGGACAAAGGCGGCGTCCTCGTCGCCGAGCTTGCCGTCGACCTCCATGGGCATGGCCCCCACGGGTTTCATGTAGCCCACGTTGTACCCGTCTTTCTGCAGGCGCAGGCCCAGGCCCATGACGATCATGTTCTTGCCTGAATACCCGGTTGTCGAGCCGATGTAGAGTCCAGCCATGCCTATTGTCCTCCTGAGGGTGAAAGGGGCGGGAACCGCTCCGCCCCGTCTTTTGTTAGTATATGAGACCGCAAAAAATGTCCAAACGTCATATGGGCCCCACGGTCACGCGCAGGTCGGCCACGAAGGCCCCCTCGGCGTCCACCAGGATGGGGTTGAGCACGGCCTCGCGGATCTCCGGGAAGTCCGTGGCCATCTGAGACATGGACAGCAGGATGTCCTCGATGGCCGTCAGGTTGACCGGTTCCGCGCCGCGCACTCCGCGCAGCAGGGGGAACGAGCGGATTTCGCGGACGATGTCCTGGACGTCCTGTAGGGCCAGCGGGGCCAGCCGGTAGCTGACGTCGCCGAGGACCTCGGCCGAGGGCCCGGCCAGGCAGAAGGAAATGAGCGGGCCGAACTGCGGGTCCTGGGCGAAGCGGACCACGACCTCGCGGGCCCTGATGGGGCCCATGGTCTGGACCAGGCAGCCCGCGATGTAGATGTCCGGGCGCTTGCGCTGGGCGCGGGCGGTGATGTCCAGCCAGGCGTCGCGCACCTCGCGCGGGGTGTGCAGGTCCAGGGCCACGCCGTCCACCTCGCCCCGGCTGGTCAGGTGGGGCGATTCGATCTTCAGCGCCACGGGGTAGCCCATCTTCTTGGCCGCGCGCACGGCCTGGTCCGAGGTGCGCACCAGCCGCGTCTCGGGCACGGGCAGCTCGTAGGCCGCGGCGATGTCCATGGCGTCGTTGAAGGGCAGCTCGGTCACGCCCGCCGCCAGGGCGGCCTCGATGGTCCGCTCGGCCCGTCCCTTGTCGCGGCGGAAGCAGACCTCCACCGGGTAGGGGCGGTTCTTCCAGCGGTAGTGGGCGAGCATGGCCGAGATGGCCGTGACCGCCGGTTCCGGGTAGGCGTAGCAGGGGATGCCCGCGTTGAGGAGCATGTCGCGGCCGGGGCCGATGCGATCCTCGCCCATGAACGAGGCGAAGATCGGCTTGTCGCAGGTCTTGGCCACGTCGATGATGACCTGGGCGGTCTCGATGATCTCGGCCGAGGCCGTGGGCGTGAGCAGGACCAGGATGGCGTGGGTGACCTCGTCCTCGGCCACGGCCTCCAGGGTGGCCCGGTAGCGCTCGGCCTTGGCGTCCCCGATGATGTCGATGGGGTTGTAGATCGAGGCGAAGGGCGGCAGCGCCTTGGCCAGCCGTTCCAGGGTGGCCAGGGAGGGCCGGGCCAGGTTGAGCCCGGCCGCCTCGCAGGCGTCTGCGGCCAGGATGCCCGGTCCGCCGGAGTTGGTCACCACGGCCAAGTTCGGGCCCTGGGGCAGGGGCTGCTCGGAAAAGGCGCGCGCCAGGTCGAACAGGGTCTCCAGGCTCTCCACCCGGATGATGCCCGCCTGCTTGAACGCGGCCAGGCCCGCCTCCACGCTCCCGGCCAGGGAGCCGGTGTGGCTGGACGTGGCCCGCGCGCCCGCGGCGGTGGTGCCCGCCTTGATCATGATGACCGGCTTCTTTTCGGTCACGGCCCGGGCCCGGGTCAGAAATCTGCGGCCGTCGTCCACGGATTCCAGGTAGCCGATGATGACCTTGGTGTCCGGGTCGTCGCCCAGCGCCTCGAGCACGTCGGCCTCGGACACGCCCGCCTTGTTGCCGAGCGAGACGAACTTGGAGAAGCCGATGGATTCGCCCTCGGCCCAGTCCAGGATGGCCGAGCACAGGGCTCCGCTCTGGGAGAAGAAGGAGATGGACCCCTTGGCGGGCATGGTCTGGGCGATGGAGGCGTTCAGGTTGATGGCCGTGTTGAACAGCCCCAGAGTGTTGGGGCCGAGCAGGGTGATGTCCCGGCGCCGGGCCAGGTCGGCCATCTCCATCTCCAGCTCGAAGCCGTCGCGGCCGGTCTCGCGGAACCCGGCGGTGATGACGCAGATGGCGTCCACGCGGGCGTCGGCCAGGTCGCGCATGGCCTGAAGGACCTGCTCGCGCGGCAGGGCGATGATGCCGAGGTCCGGCGGGCGCGGCAGGTCGGCCGTGGACGGGTAGGCGGTCAGACCGAGAATTTCTCCGCCCGCGGGATTGACGGGAAATATTGTCCCCCTGTACCCTGCCGAGATTAAATTCGAAAGGATGAGATGCCCGAGCTTGAGAGGGCTTCGGGAAGCGCCGACCACGGCGATGGATTCGGGGTTGAAAAGTTCGTGAAGTTGGGCGTCTGGCTGCATAAACAAGGGGGTTGAATGGATACTGCTGCGCTACAGGATTGTATCCACCATAGGTTTGGCCAAGTCAAGTTCCTGGAGACGGCCCTGACGCACTCCTCGTTCGCCAACGAGCAGGATGGGTTCGAGGACAACGAGCGGTTGGAATTTCTGGGCGACGCCGTGCTGGAACTGTGCATCTCCGAGGAGGGATTCAAGCGCTACCCCACGGCCCACGAGGGCCAGCTCACGCGCATCCGCTCCCAGCTGGTCAAGGAACAGTCCCTGGCGGGCATCGCCCGCGAGCTCGAACTGGACCGGTTCATCCGCCTGGGCCGGGGCGAGGAGCTCCAGGGCGGCCGGGAGCGCGACGCGCTGCTGGCCGACGCCTTCGAGGCCCTGCTCGGCGCGGTCTTCCTGGACGGCGGCTTCGAGGCCGCCCGCCGGACCATCCTGGACATCTTCGAGGACCAGTGGCCCGCCCGGGCCATGCTGCCCGAGACCAAGGACTACAAGAGCCGGTTGCAGGAAGTGGCCCAGGATGTGTTCCGCGACCGGCCGGTCTACGTGCTCTCCGGAACCAGCGGCCCCGAGCACGAGAAGCTGTTCGAGGTGGACGTGACCCTGCCCAACGGCGAACGGTTTCGCGGCCTGGGCACCAGCGTCAAGCGGGCCGAGCAGGAGGCCGCGCGCATGGGCCTGGAATTTCTCGAAGAAGAATAGATTCCCCCGACATCAGGCGTGAAAAACCACCGGAGACCATGCCCTGCGGGATGCACCCGCAGGGCCGGTTTCCGATGGTCTTCAGTCGCGTGCAGTCCGGTGCGGCTAGCCGCCGATGAGCTGCATGGCCATCCTGGGCAGGGAGTTGGCCTGGGCCAGCATGGCGACGGCGGACTGGGTGAGAATCTGGTTGCGCACGAATTCGGTCATTTCCTGGGCCACATCGACGTCGGAAATGCGGGATTCGGCCGCCTGCAGGTTCTCGGCCTGGATTTCCAGGTTGGTGATGGTGTTTTCCAACCGGTTCTGCATGGAACCGAGGTTGGCGCGGATCTTGTCCTTGGAGATGATCGCCTGGTTGATGGCCTCCATGGCGGCCTGGGCCAGAGCCTGGGTGGAGATGGACTTGCCCGCGTTCATGGCCTCCCAGGTGTCGCCGTTCTTCATGGCGGCCAGGTGGCCGAGGCCGAAGGCGGACGCGGTGGAGCCCTGGATGGCCACGTAGTAGTAGTCCTCGGCCGAGTCGTTGCCGGTGCCGAAGTGGATCTTCAGCGGGCCGGTGGCCTGGAGGCCCGTGCCGTCGTGGTCCACGCCCGGATCGCCGGACAGGTTGCCGTTGAGCAGGTAAATTCCGTTGAAGTCCGTCGCGTTGGCGATACGGGTGATCTCCGAGCACATGGCCTGGTACTCGGAGTCGATAATCATGCGCTGGTCCGAGTTGTAGGTACCCGTGGACGCCTGCATGGCCAGTTCCTTGAGGCGGATCAGCTTCTCATCGACCACCTGGAGCGCGCCGTCGGCGGTCTGGATCAGCGAAATCGCGTCGGAAGCGTTGCGGATGCCCTGGTGCAGGGAGCTGATCTCCGAACGCATGAGCTCGCGAATCGCCAACCCGGCCGCATCGTCCGCGGCGGTGCCGACTCGCAGGCCGGAGGACAAACGCCGGGTGGAAACGCCGAGCCGACTGTAGTGCTCGGACAGGTTTCTCTGGGCGTTCATCGCCATGAGGTTGTGGTTAATGACTAAAGACATCAGAACCCTCCTTGTTCGATTCTCAAATCCATTTTGCCAAAATTAAGCATCATGTGTGCCAACTTAATTTTCTCAAGGAATATTAAGAAACTGAGTGTTTAAAAAAAGTCTAGAAAGGCTATTTTTTCCGCTTGCGGAAAGGAGTGGAAACCGTTGGCTGTCAATGGTTCGTCAATATTTGCCGGGTGGGGAGGGGGGCGTCGATGGGCATCGACGGTGCCTTAAGAACATAATGATGGATGGGTAGCGGGTGCGGTTTGCTTGTTCGAAGGTTCGCCTTGGATTTTGTGTGGTGAATGCGCCTGCGGCGCTGCCTGAAGAGCGCGCCTGCGGCGAGGAGAGCCGGGAGGGAGCTGCGCCCCTCCCTCCGAGAGCCGTCGTGTGGGGCTGCGCCCCACACATTTCTCCATGCCCTCCCGGCGGGGTCCATTTTTTTGCTGGCCCAAAAAAATAGACGAAAAAAAGGGCCTTGCGGGGTGGGCGGCCGCCCGGGGAGGGGTCGCAAGAATCCGATCCGCTCGGGGTGGCTCCATCTGAGCAAAAGTAAAGTGCGGCTCCTGGAGCGGGATGGCCCCTTTTGAAGGAGACCGAGCTTCGGTGGAACAGGAGCCGCCCCCCCTTCGCGGTCGGCTTCTACGCGCCCCCTCCAGGGCTGGTTGGGTGCTTGAAGAGTGGCGGTGGGACGCGGGAGGGCGGGGCGGAGAGCCGCTGTCGGGTGCCGGGGGCACCCGAATCGCTCCAGTGGGCGCGAGTTGGGGGAGTGTGGGCGGGGGATGAGGGGTGAAGGCGGGAGTTTGTGTTGGAAGAGCCATGAAAGGGGGAGGGAATGCGGTGAGCTTTCCTAGGCATTCCGCGACGCGCTTTACCTGAGTCTCAGTGGGCCGCCGCCAAGGCGATCCGCTACACCCCTGTCGCGCGAGTACGGTCAAACCAACTGTGTTCCTTCCAAGCCCGCCCACAGATGAGATTCCCAACCTCCACCGCGCGACCGCTGCCCAATTCCCCTCACCCCGCCTCTTCGTACCCGGCCATCCGCACCGGCCCACTCCTCGCAGCCGAAGAGCGGTAATCGGCGGCGGACCCTAGAGCCCGTGTCCGGCGGCGAAAGCGCGGGTTTGAGCGCGTCTGCGCGGCAGACATTCGCTCACAACCAGCGAAAGCCGCCTACCGGCTCTTGGGTCCGTCGGCGCGCGGCAGCACCGCAGCGCAGTTTTTGCTTCCTTTTTTCTGCGCCGGCAAAAAAGGAAGTCGCCGTAAGGGCGAAATACGATGTAACGAAAACAATCCAAAGCCCCGACGCGGATGCGCGGCCATTCCCCCGCTCTCGCAACCGCCTTTTCCTCAAAAAAGCACGAGAGCAGGGCGCAACCCTCCCCAGCCGGTTTCGTGCCCGCACCATAACCCGAACGGCCCCGCGATGAGTTCACATCGCGGGGCCGCCGGGTTTTTTCTTGCCCCCGGTGGGTGGCCGGGGGGCGCTTGGAGAAGGACGTCTATCAGTATGGGTTACTTGAGACCGTTGTTACCGCTTCATGGAGATGACTTCGCCGAGCATCGAATCCACGGTGGTGATCACCTTGGTGTTGGCCTGGAAGCCGCGCTGGGTGGTGATCATGTTGACGAACTCCGTGGCCATGTCCACGTTGGACATCTCCAGGGCGTTGCCGTCGATGGTTCCCTTGCCCGTGGAACCCGCCTGGCCGGTCAGGGCCGGGCCGGACTCCAGGGTCTCGGTGAACAGGTTGCCGCCCTCGCGGCGCAGGCCGTGCTGGTTGGTGAAGGTCGCCAGGGTCACGGCGTAGAGCTCCAGGACCTGGCCGTTGGAGTAGTGGCCGGAGATGACCCCTTCGCGCGAGACCGAGATGTTCTGCAGGATGCCCGCGGAGTAGCCGTTCTGGCTCTGGTACAGGGTGGACGAGCCGCCGGTGTCGAAGCTCTGGGTGGCCAGGGCGCTGACCGCCGGGTCCTTGAAGTTGGCCAGGTAGCCGGTGTTGCTGATGTTGTTGCCGACCATGGCGGCATTGGTGGGCACGTTGCCCAGGCCGCCGTCCCAGCCGATGGTCACGGCGCCGGAGCCGTTGCTCGACAGGTCCTTGTTGGAGATGCCGAAGTCGATCTGCAGGGGCGTGGCCTCGGCGGCCTCGGCCGTGCTGGCGTTGGACTTGCCCAGGAAGTTGGCCGTGCAGACCGGGAAGCCGCTGGTGGAGAAGTCCGCCAGGGACCAGTTGGACAGGTCCTTGATGTTCGTGCCGCCGTTGGACTTGAGCGTGTAGGCGCTCATGCCCGAGAGCTGGCCGGTGGTGAAGGTCAGGGTGCCGATCATGAGCACGCCCGACGCCGAGGTCTGGGCCTCGCCGATGGAGGTCATCAGGCCGTTGGCCCCGGAGAGCATGCGCCGGTCGGCCGAGGGCTCGCAGGTGACCATGAATTCCCAGACCGTGTCGCCGCCCGCGTTGCTCATGGTCACGGGGTCGTAGTACACGGTCAGGTTGTGGGCCGTGCCGATGTCGTCGTAGACCTTGAGGGTGGTCGAGTAGGCGTACAGGGTCGAGGCCAGCGGGGTCTCGGCCGAGCCGTCCCAGTTGTTGAACATGGCGAAATAGGGGTTGGTCGAGCTGGTGGAGCCGTCCGCGGCCGAGGGGTCCAGGTTGGTGACGATGGACACGTTGGTGGTCGGGTTCGGCTCGGACTGGAAGTTCTCCATGCGGATGTTGGTCGGCGTGCCGATGATCCGCGCGGAGTTGGCGGTCTCCGTGGTGCTCGACGTGGTCGTGGTCACCGTGGTGGTGGAGCGCTCGATCTCCCATCCCTGGAGGACGTAGCCGTGGGGGTCCACCAGGTAGCCGTCGCTGTCGAAGCGGAAGTTGCCCGCCCTGGTGTAGTATTTCTCATCCTCGCCCAGGGGCGAGACCACGAAGAGGCCGTCGCCGGAGATGGCCATGTCCGTGGCTTCGGTGGACGTCTCGAAGGCCCCCTGGCCCCAGTCCGAATAGATGGTGGACACGCGCACGCCGCGTCCCACCTGGCCCACGCCGTTGACCGTGGCGAAGTCGGCGCTGGCCAGGTCCTCGAACTGCATCATGGCGCCCTTGAAGCCCGTGGTGTTCACGTTGGCCAGGTTGTTGCCGATGACCGTCATGCGCTCCGAGTGGACCGTCAGGCCGGAAATGCCTGAGAACAGTGATGCTCCTAAACCCATAATAACCTCCTAATCTCTTCTCCAAGAGCCCCGGACCGCCTTCGGTCCGGAGTGAAATGATCGTTCGTCGCCTAGGCGCCGGTGTCGGTGTCGTTGCCCTCGTCCGAGGTGTCGGTGGCATCGACCGTGGCGGAGGCGTCGGGATCGACGACCTCCTTGACGTTGAGCATGTTGATGAACCGGCCGTCCTCCAGGCGCAAGTACTGGGTGCCGTCCTCGGTGACCACGCCGTCCACCTTGCCGGAGATTTCGGTCTGGACCATGACGTAGTCGCCGCCCGTGTCCACGCCGAGGATGCCCACGCCGTACTGGCCGTCGGGCAGCAGCTCGCCGTCCTCGTCCTTGCCGTCCCAGGTGTACTGGTAGGTGCCGGACTCCTTGCTGCCGAGCTCCACGGTGCGGACGATGGCCCCTTCGGAATCGTAGATGTTCATGATGATGCTGGAGACGGTCTCGCCGAAGCCGTAGTAGATGGTCGAGGCGTTGCCCTCGCTCAGGCTGACCTTGTAGCCCTCGGCCTTGACCTCCTTGCCGATGAAGCTCACGGCGGTGAGGATGTCGCTCTGGGACATGGTCTCGTTCAGGGTGGAGATGCCGTCGTTGATGTTGGTCAGCTGCTCCAGGCTCGAGAACTCCGCCAACTGAGAGGTCATCTCGGTGTCCTCCATGGGGTTCAGGGGATCCTGGTGCGTGAGCTGGGCCACCAGGATGGACAGGAAGGCGTCCTGGTCCAGACTGGTTTCATGCTCGGTCGGCGTGTTCGAGGCGGCAAGTCGCTCCTCCTGCTGCCCCAGATAGATGCCTGTCGTGTCTACGTAACCCATGATAGACCTCGTTTATGCGATAAGGTGCAAGCCCTGATCGGAAGTAATTACCCGTTCTCCGACGGATTGCACGTCCCGGGCCACACCGCCTCCGTTCTGCGCCCGCATGGAGCGCATGTGGTTGCGCATGGCCACCATGGCCTCCCGCTCGCGGGACAGATTGTGCTGGCTTTCGCCGAACCAGTTCCCGTAATTCTGGTTGTCGGCGAGCCCGGCCTGGACATCCAGCTTGTCCACTTTCAGGCCTTGAGATTCTAAAGAATTCTTAATGATCTGAAGGTTGTCCGTGATGATCTTGTGGGCGTCGGAATTCTCGGTCCGGATGGTCGCGCTGACCTCCTTGCCCTGGACCGAGAGGACCACGGACAGCTTGCCCAGGTTCTCGGGAGTGAGCTGCAGGGTCAGCTGCTTGGCCCCGTTTTGCAGGGTCTTGAGCACGGCCTGATCGACCTGCTTGAGGACCTTGGGGGCGGAAACATTTTCCCACGCCTTGCCCTTGGCGGTGCTGGCGGAGGCGGCGGTCTGCTGGGCCAGGGCGGTCTTGGCCTCGCCCGCCTTGGCCTCGGTGGCGGCGGTCTTGGCGGAGGTTGCGGTCTCGGTCCGGCCGGTTCCATCCTCGCGCACCCGGTCCACGAAGTTGTTCCACTTGCGGTCGTGCTCGGCCTCGGGGTCCAGGTCCTTGTTCAAGGTCTGGTCCTGAACCGGGGTCTCGGACTTGATCTCCACCTTGTCGGCGGCGGACCGGCTCGCCTGGCGGCGGACCGTGTTGTCGGACGCGGCGTCCTTGCGGTCGCGGAAGGCCTGGGCCAGCTCCTCGCGGACGTCGGTGTCCGCCTGTTCCTCGGCCACGCGCGGGGTCAGGTCCACGGCCTCCTCCACCTGGAGGGCGGCCGAGCTCTGCTTCTGCGTGTCGCCCATGGTCGCGGCGAACGCCTTGCCCACGGCCTTGACCAGCTTCTGGTCCTTCCTGTCCAGGCCGGCCAGTTCCTGGCGGATCTGGGTGAAGGCCTGCTTCATGTCCTTGGGCAGGGTGTTGCCGGCGAAGAGCTCCTGGGCCTGGGTGACGAATTCCTTGGACAGCCCCAGGGCGGAGACGAAGGCCTCGACCTCGTCCTTGCTGAAAAGTGTCTGCTGGTCCTCGGGCATGGCCGCGATCTTGGCCTCCACCTGCTGGAGGACCTTGTCCGTCCGGCCGTTCTGCAACTGGCCGATGAGCTTGTCGGATTCCTTCTCGGTGAAGCCGAGCTTGGTGAAGAAGCTGGCCAGGGAGGCCTTCTGGTCGTCGCTCATCTCGGTCTTGCGCGCCTCGGCCATCTTCTTGGCGATGGTGGAGACGAACTGGCCCCAGGTCATGCCCTCCTCGGAGTCGACCTGGGTTTCGATGGCCGCGATCTCCTCGTCGGACATGCCGTATTCCTTGAGGTCGTCCCGGACCGCGTCCAGGTCCTCGCCGGTCATGCGGCTTTCGAGATTCTTTTCCTCGGTCTTTTCCTCGACCTCGGGGGTCACCTTGGGGGCCTTGGTCCCGGCCGCGCTGGCGGGCTTTTCCTCGTCTTCCTCTTCCTTGATGCCGGGGACGGAGTCGAGCATCTTTTCCTTGTGCGCCATGGGAGCCATGGACAGTTCGTCTTCGACCATGTCCGTGTGCTCGCTGAACAGCTCGGCGAAAAGGGCGCGCTTGTCGTCCTTGGCGTCGGCAAGGGCGGTCTGGGCCGTCCTGGTCTTGGTCGAGGTGGCCAGCTTGACCAGCTGAACGGCCTCGGAAGCTGTTTCGGTGGCGATGCCGGGAATATTTTGCATACTTTTCTCCTCCGGCACGTCTTCAATCAAAAGGCGTGCCAATGGAAAAAAGTCTTTATATCGCGACGTTGACAGCGTTTATGAGGGGGAAGAAATGACCGGTCCGGGCAGCCCCACGGGGGGCGCGGGCTAACCGCAGATTGCGGCCAGCCGCTCCAGCAGGGTCAGGGCGTGGGCCCAGGCCTCGCGGGAGTAGTCCCTGTTTTCCAGGTACATGTGCACGAACCCGGTGAAGGGGCGGGCCATGGTCGGGCTGTCGGCCCAGAAGGACGGGTCCAGGGCGGTCCCGGTGCGCAGGCCGTGCGTGAACCGGCGGCCCATCTCCGGGATGTGGGCGAGCAGGGTCTCGGCGGCCTGGGGGGCGTCCCGGCCGAGGTCGGCCCAGGGCGCGGCCGCGCGGCCGTCGTCCCACAGGCCGAAGAGGGCGCCGAA
The DNA here is from genome assembly GCF_000189295.2 of Pseudodesulfovibrio mercurii. NCBI lineage: Bacteria > Pseudomonadati > Thermodesulfobacteriota > Desulfovibrionia > Desulfovibrionales > Desulfovibrionaceae > Pseudodesulfovibrio > Pseudodesulfovibrio mercurii. The sequence goes on from NC_016803.1 coordinate 3,069,639, forward strand.
GAAGCGCTGCCAGAACCGGGAGGCCAGCCGTTCGGCGTCGGGCGCGGTCTGGTCGAGCCGCTTCAGGTGATACAGACCGTGAGCCCGGCCGGTCTCGAACAGGGTCAGGCCGGGCAGGTCCATGCGGGCCAGCAGGGCGCTGTCGTTGGACATGACCAGCCGCTTCACGAGGCCCGCCACCCGGCCCGGCCTGAACGGCTCGTGGCAGGCCAGGGAATCGCGGGTGCAGCGCCAGCACCCCTTGGCGCAGTCGAGGTCCGCGCGGAGCACGAAGTGGCCGGGCTGGAGCGGGCCGGTCTCCCACGGGTTGACGTTGCCCATGGACAGGTTCAGGCACTTGAGCCCGGTCCAGGCGGCCAGGTGCATGGGCCCGGTGTCCGGGGTGACGAACAGCCCGAGCGTCTGGCCCACGGCCCCGAATTCGTCGAGCCCCAGGGTGCCGCAGAGGTTCAGGGCCGGACCCTTGGCCAGCCGGGCCACCTCGGCCCCGAGGTCCTTTTCGGCCGGGCCGCCGAAGAGCACGGTGCGCAGTCCGCGCCCGTGGAGCTCGTCCACCAGTTCGGCCCAGAACGCGGCCGAGGGGCGCTTGGCCGCGTCGCTGGCCCCGAGGAACAGGCCGACCTTGTTGGAGCCGGGCAGGGTGCGCGGCCGGGAGAACCGGGTGGCCGCGATGTCCGTGAAGGGCACGGCGTCCAGGCCGTTCAGCTCGCCCCAGTGGAAGCGGTTGTAGAGATTGTTGCGCACCAGGGAGGTGCGGTAGAGCTGCCAGTCGCCGAGCACGCGCCGGGTGCCGTCCCCGTCCTGGACCGGCCCGAGCCTGGCCCCGGCCTTGACCCGGCCCGCGAGCACGGCGGCCTTCTCCTGGATGGACAGGTTCAGGACCAGCTCGTAGTCGTGCTTTTCCAGGTGCTTGACCCCGGACCACGGGAAATAGGTGGCCGGGGGCGAGAGCTTCATGAGCGGCTCGTAAAAGGTCTTCTCCGCGGCTACGAAGATGGGGTGGCCGGGGTGGCGGCGGGCCAGCCAGAGCATCAGCGGGTAGGACAGGATCAGGTCCCCCATGCGCTGCATCTGCAATATGAGGATGGGTTTTTCGGCCATGGCTCAGGCGAAGGTCGCGCGCATGGTCTCCATGAGGGAGCGCATGCGGTGGTCGTAGGTGTGTTCGGCCAGGACCCGCCTGCGGGCTGCCGAGGCCACTCTTTCGCGGGCCGCCGGGTCCTTCATGTAGCGCTCGGCCAGGGTCGGAATCTCGTCCGGGGTGGCGTAGCAGACGATCTCGCTGCCGGGCTCGAACAGGTCCTCGATGCCGTGGCGGCGGTCCGTGAGCAGGAAGCCGTTGCAGCAGGGCACGTCGAAGACCCGCTGGTTGGCTGCGCCGGTCATCTGGCGGCTGGTGCAGTTGAAGTTGACGTCGCTCGCCGGATAGAAGTCGGGCAGGTCGTCGTAATAGGAGAGCTCCGGGTGGTAGCGCCAGCCGGAGTGGGCCGAGAACAGCTCCTGCCAGCCGGTGTCGCCGACGATGAGCGGCTCGAAGGGCAGGATGCGCGACACGCAGTCCAGCCGGTAGAGCAGGGTGGCCTGCCAGGTGACGAAGGTCTCGAAGGCCAGCTCGCGCTCGGGGTCGCGGAACGCCTTGTACGCGGCCCGGACCTCGGGGAAGTGCTCGGCCATGAACGGCCCGGCCAGCGGGGCGTCGGACCGGGCAAAGGCCTTGGCCGCCTCCATGCCCGCCCGGAAGAGGGCTTCCGACGGGTTGGCCGCACGGGCGCGCAGCAGGGTCTTGGTCAGCATGGAGTTGCCGACAAAGGAGATGGGCGCGCGCCATGCGTCCACGGGCTCGGTCCGATGGGGCCTGAGCCTGGCGGGGTCCGCGCCGAGCGGCAGGTGGAAGACGTGCTTGAAGCCCATGGCCCGCAGCGGCTCCACGGTGTCCAGGTCCCAGGTAAACAGGGCGGCGCGCGGTTCGAGGAGGTGCTTGTAGACCCCGAGGATGAGGTGCGGGTTGTCCACGAACCAGGAGGCCAGGGGCAGGCCGTAGCGGTTGAGCAGCTCGGCCAGGATGCCCTCGCGGTCCACGCCCAGGTGGTTGACCGTGAGCACGAAGTCCGGCCGGAAGGTCTCGAAGGTCCCGGTCATGGCGGACACGAACTGGTCGAGGTCCATCTCTTTTGCCCCGAGGTCCAGGAGCAGGTGTTCCACGCCGAGCCGTTTGCAGGCGGCTTCGAGTTCGCCGATGAGGAAATATTGGCTGGTCAGCAGGAGGATGCGCGGCGTCGCGCCCCGGAACCTGGGCCAGGCGGTCGGGGATTCATGCATGATTTCCCTCTCTACCGGCCGGGTGCGCTTTTGTCTACAGGTCCGGGCAGGCGCCGTTCTTGGACCGGTACATGGCCTGGTCCGCCCGGTGGGTCATGGACTCCAGGGTGTCGCCCTCCTCGAACCGGGCCAGGCCGTGGCTGAAGGTCACCGGAATCTCGCGCTCCTCGGCGGTCAGGGCGCAGGCCACGCGGCGGGCCAGGGCCTCGGCCTCCTCCGGGCCGCCGTCCAGGAGGATGAGGAACTCGTCCCCGCCCCAGCGGGCCAGGACGTCCGAGGGGCGGATGATCCGCCGGGTGGCCTCGGCCACCTCCTTGAGCACGTTGTCCCCGGCCAGGTGGCCGTAGCGGTCGTTGATGGCCTTGAACTTGTCCAGGTCGAGGATGACCGCCGAGAAGGGCGCGTGGTAGCGGCCCGCCTTGTATTCGAACTGGGCGAAGGCCTCGTCCAGGGCGCGGCGGTTGGCCGCCCCGGTCAGGGGATCGGTCTTGGCCAGCCGCTCCAGGCGGCCCTGGTAGTGGTTGATGGTGATGGTGCAGAGCACGATGATCAGGATGGAGGCCAGCAGGCCGATGGCCACGGTGCGGACGAGGTTGTCGCGGGCCGCGGCCAGGGCCGAGGACTCGCTCTGCTCCACGATGAGGAACCACTTCAGCTCCGGGATGTACCGGGTGGACAGGAGGTAGTGCTCGCCGTCCCAGTCGTACTGGAAGCTGCGCGGGTCGTCGCGGGGCACCAGGATGGCCGGAGCCACGTCGCGGATGCCCCCGTCCCGGGTGATGTAGTCGCGCTCGATGCGCGACTTGTCGCGGTGGACCTGGACCAGGCCGTCCTGGTCCACCAGGTAGACCTCGCGGTGGTAGTCGCGCCGGGCCTTTTCCAGCAGGTCCGTGACCCGGTCGATGTTCAGGCCAACTCCGGCCACGCCCAGGAGGCGGCCGTGTTCGTCCTCCACCCGGAAGTTGACGAAGATGGTCAGCTGGTTGTTCTCGGCCTGGTTGGTGTCCACGTCCAGGGCGAACTCCACGTCCTTGCGCACGAAGGCGTAATACCACACGTCGTGGGGGTCGCGGGCCCCGATCTTCTTCAGGATGCCGTCCTGATAGTAGTAGTTGTCGCTCGCGGCCGAGACGAAGAAGGTGGTCAGGAAGCCGTACTTGTCGCGCAGGTCGGCGAGGTAGCGGGTGATGGCCCCGAGGTCCTTTTCGCCGGACTGGATCCAGTTCTTGAGAAAGGCGTCGTTGGCCATGGAGGTGGAGACCAGGATGGGCCGGAGCATGTCCGAGTGGACCTCGGAATAGATGTTCTTGCCTGTCAGGGGCAGGGCGGAGTTGAGCAGCTCGGCCCGGATCGAGGCGCGGGTGAAGGCGTAGTTGATCAGGCTGGTGGCCAGGAAGGCCGCGAGCAGGATCAGGGTCAGGGCGGTGATGAGCTTGGATTTGGCGGACATGGCGGGAACGTAGGCGAGGACGGGCCGGTAGGCAAGGTTAGAGGTCGTCGGAATCCAGGATGATGGTCACCGGACCCCAGTTGGTGAAATCCAGGTGCATCTCGGCCCCGAACCGGCCCGTGGCGAACCCGGCCGGGGCCAGGGCGCGGGCGTCCTCCGCGAACCGCTCGAACAGGGACTCGGCGATGTACGGGTGGCAGGCGTCGGTGAACGAGGGACGGCGGCCCCTTTTGCAGTCCGCGTAGAGGGTGAACTGGGAGACGAGCAGCAGGTCGCCCCTGATGTCCGTCAGGGACAGGTTGAGCTTGCCGTCCTCGTCGGGAAAGATGCGCAGGTTGAACAGCTTGTCGAGCATCTTGCGCCAGGCCGGGGTCTCGGGAAAGTCCGCCTTGTCCGCCCCGCCGAAGCCGACCAGCACGAGCAGGCCGGTGCCGATCTCGCCCACCGCCGTGCCCTGGACCAGGACGCGCGCGTCCGACACCCGCTGGATGACCACGCGCACGGGCTACTCCCCGCCGCCCTGGGGCTGGGCCGCCGGGGCGGACTGGGCTGCCGGGGCGGACAGCTCCGTGGCGGGCGGGCGGCAGCCGAACTCGTCCCGGACGCAGCTCCGGTACATGGCCCCGAAGAGGAAGAAGCAGACAAAGGCCAGGAAGGCGATGCCGCTCAGGACGCGCCTGGGGTTGGTCCGGGAATCCTTGGGGATGAGCAGGGAGGTCATGATCTTCCCGTAGGACATGCCCCCGATGGTCCCCCGGTCGTCGTCGCGTTTCCGGGCCATCATTCTTCCCAGTAGGTGGCCTTGGACGTGTTCTTCTCCGAGACCGAGACCTCCACCAGGGAGACGTTCTCGGGCATGTTCGACTTGAGGTTCCGGTAGATGAACATGGCCAGGTTCTCGGACGAGGGGTTGATCTCGGTGAAGCACTCCACCTCGTTGAGGTGTTTGTGGTCGAGCTTGTCCAGCACGGTCCGGGTCAGCCGCTTCAGCTCCTTGAAGTCCACCAGGTACTGGACCTTGGGGTCCAGGGTGTCGCCTTCGACCACCACCTCCACGCCGAAGTTGTGGCCGTGCATGTTCTCGCACTTGCCGCAGTAGTTGCGCAGCTGGTGCGAAGCCGAAAACTCCTGGGTAATGGTCAATTTCCATTTGCCGGGCATCACTTGGACTCCTTGTATTCGTGCGGCCGCATGCCGTTCCCCTTGAAGGCCTCGGCCGGATACTTTCTCTCGTTGATTTCGCATTTTTCGTGGGCCGCTGCAACCAGGTCGATGCCCATTTCGTCGGCCAGCCGGACCAGGTAGATGAGCACGTCGGCCATCTCCAGGGCCACGGCCCGCTTGCGCTCGTCCGAGACCGTCCGGCTCTCCTCCGGGGTCAGCCACTGGAACAGCTCGTTCAGCTCCCCGACCTCGCCGGTCAGGGCCATGACCAGGTTCTTGGGCGACTGGTGCCGTTGCCAGTTGCGGTCCTCGACGAATTTGCGATGCCGCTCGTTCAGCTCGGCCAGTGAATCCATGATCGCTCCTCGTATGCGCCGGCGGCGTCGCCCGCTATTTCTTTTTCCCGAGCAGGTTTTCCCGCAGCTTGCGGGCCAGTTCCTTGCGGGCCGGTTCCAAGCCCTCGCGGTAGCCCTGGGCGTCGCCGTATTCGAAGAAGGTCCGGTAGTGGCCGTGCACGGACTTGACCGGGCGGGCGTGGCGCACGGGGCACCAGTACTGCTCGGTGCGGGCGGCCACCTCGCGGACGTAGGCGATGACCCCGTTGAAGTAGCCGCAGTACATGCAGTTCACCTTCTCCAGCCAGTTCAGGTAGCCCAGGTGCTGGCGGTCGATGACAACGTAGTCGCGCCGCCGGGCGAAGGGGATGCCGTAGATGGGGAAGCAGAGGAACTGGTAGATGGTCACCACCACGTCCAGGATCACGCAGGGGATGAGCGCCCCCCAGATGATCGGGATGGTCAGGATGATCAGCGGCCCGGAGTCGTAGACATAGTCCAGCCACTTCTTCAGGAAGGCGCGCTGCTTGGCCCGCACCTCGCGGGTGAAGCGGACCTTGCGTCGCTGGATGGTGTATTCGAGGCCCTCGCGCCGGGCCTGAAGCTCCTGTTCCAGCTCGGTCTCGAGTTCCTCGATCTTTTGCAGCAGTTCGTTGATTCGGGTCATGGGTCCTTCCCGGAGATTGCGTGGTTGCGTGTGGTTGCTTGCGCGGCCGCCGGGTCCGGCTTCCGGACCGCGCCGGGGGGTGCGCATGGAGCATGGTGGGCGAGCGCGGCCCGGTTTGTCAACCGGCAAAAAAACGGCCCCGCCGAGGCGGGGCCGTGAGGATCATGAAGGAAACCGGATTGCCTAGCTGCGGCGGAAGCGCCGGACCAGGGGCAGGCAGAGCATGCCGAGGCCCAGGAGCAGCCAGGTGGACGGCTCGGGCACGGTGGTGGTGTCGCCGTAGGTTCCCCGGCCGATGAACGCCTGCTCGTAGCCGTTGTCCACCTGGGAGGTGGTGATCTCCAGGGAGATCATGTCGTAGATGCTGTCGTCGGTCCAAGCGGCCAGGAATTCGTTCAGCGCGGGCAGGATGGCGGCATAGGCCGCGTTGTTGGCGCCGAGGTTGTGCGAGAAGATCTCGCCGTCGTATTCGACGTCGCCGCCGGAGAGCACATAACCGGTCGTGGGCAGGAGGTCGCCGGGGTTGTCTTCGGCGGGGAGCTCATAGCTCGTCGTCGGGTCGGTGAGATAGTAGATTCCGTACACAGCCGAAGTCGAGCTGCTCCAGATGGTGAGCGTGGCGATGATGTAGAGATCCTGATCGCCGCCGGTCTCGTTGTTGTTGAAGTAGAAGATCGGGATATCGCCGTCCAGGTAGGCGACCAGGGCGTCGATGTTCATGTCCCACGTGGTCGAATTGTCGGCATAGATGCCGTTGTTCGAGGTCGGGTCGGCATAGGTTATGGTGGAATAGGGATTGTAGTTGTTCGGCACCGCGTAGGCGTCCTCGAACCCGGTCGTATTAGCGGCGTCCCCCTCGGAGCCCGTCATGATGACGATATCGTCAGCGAGCTGGCCCGGTCCGGATGCCACGTAGTACGGGTCGCCCGAGTTGAGGGTCGTGTCGCCGGAGTTGTAGACGTAGTTCAGGATGGGCAGCGAATAGGAATAGAAATCGCCGTATTGCCGCGCCAATCCGGTGCTCAGGTCGGGCAGGTACAACGCCTCGGCCCGTTCGGGCTGGGCGGTGACGAATATGCCGATAACGAAAAGAAGGGTGATGATGGTTCTCTTCATGATGTTTCCTCGTAGCTTCTAGGTGACCGTCCGGCATCAAGTGCGCGTCGGACTTCTTATAGATAAATCGTTAGCAAGAAGCGCGCCAACCACAACATGTCGGTTTTATTGATTGATTGGCGGGTCAGGATCGTGTTCGGTCTGTGAAGTTTTCCGACATTCAATAAAATTTTACACTTTTTGTCCTGAATATATGTTGTCTATCGGTTTGATAGACGAAATACGGTTCCATCGGTGTCAGACATTTGGGGTGATTGGTGACGGAACCTATGGATGCGACGGCCTGAATGGGATTCCGCAGGGGTGAGAGCTCGCGGGGCCGGGGATGGCCAGTGAAACCGACGTGTTGGCGTGCAAATGTCCCTGTAAGAAATTTCGACAGGTCCGGCGCCCCCCGGATGGGCCGCGAGCGGGCTAAAGGAGTTCGGCCTCGGCCTCGGCGCGATAGGTCCTGGCGTCGCCGTTCTGCCAGGCCTCGACCTCCTTCCAGAAGTCGCGGCCGGGATAGACCTTCCAGCCGTTGCCCAACCGCAGGTTGACCACGGCCTCGCGGGTGATGATGCCCAGGTTCACGCTGGTGGTGCCCGGGTAGCGCTTGAGGATCGCCTTCAGGGCGTTGAGATGCCCGTCCTCCGCATGCTTTTCGCCGATCCACAGGGAGACCGGCTGGTCCGAGCCCTGGACCGCGTCGGCCAGGTACACGACCTTGTCGGCCAGGATCTTGGCGGACTTGGGCGCGTCCTCGGGGCCGGGCTGGTCGTCGCGCTGGTCTATCTTGCCCTGGACCAGCAGGGGGCGGTCCGCGTCGAGCAGCTCGCGCGCCTCGGCGTAGACGTTGGGCAGCATGGTGATCTCGCCGTAGGTGGTCAGGTCCTCGGCGTTGCAGAAGGCCATGGGGTCGCCCTTGCGGGTGATGTGCTGTTTGAAATCCGGGATGATCACGGCCACGCGCACCTCGGTGCCGTTGGGGATGGTCTTGCAATCCTCCAGCGTCACGGTGCGCAGCCGCTGCATGTCGTGGCGGTAGGCCAGGAGCGGGTGGCCGGACAGGAAAAAGCCGAGGACCTCCTTTTCCAGCTGGAGCTTTTCGCGGTCCTCGAACTCCTCGCACAGGGAGCAGGTGGGCTGCGCGGTCGCGTCGGATTTGCCGCCCCCGCCGAGCAGGTCCAGCATGTTGAGCATGCCCGACTCCTTCTCCTTGGCCTTTTTCTGGCCCAGGGCCACGGCCTTGTCCAGGTCCTCGAGCAGGGCGGCCCGCGAGCAGGAGAAGCAGTCCAGGGCGCCCGCCTTGATGAGCGACTCCAGGACCCGCTTGGTCACGCGGCGCAGGTTCACCCGCTCGCAGAAGTCGAAGATGTTCAGGAAGGGGCCTTGCTCCGCGCGCTCGGCCACGATCTCGTTGATGGCCTCCTCGCCCACGTTCTTGATGGCCGCCATGGCGAAGAGAATCTCCCCGTTCTTGACCGAAAAGCGCGCCTGGCCCGCGTTGATGTCCGGCTGGCGGACGGTGATGTCCATGTCGCGGCAGGCGTTGACGTACATGATGATCTTGTCGGTGTTGTTCATTTCCGTGGACATCAGCGCGGCCATGAACTCCACCGGGAAATGGGCCTTGAGGTAGGCGGTGTGGTAGGAGATGAGCGCGTAGGCGGCCGAGTGGGACTTGTTGAAGCCGTAGGCCGCGAACTTCTCCATGGTGTCGAAGATGTCGTTGGCCACGGCGTCGTCGATGCCGTTCTCGCGCGAGCCCTCCAGGAACCGGGAGCGCTGCTTGGCCATCTCCTCGGCGATCTTCTTGCCCATGGCCCGGCGCAGCAGGTCGCCTTCACCCAGGGAGTAGTTGGCGATGACCATGGCCGTGGCCATGACCTGCTCCTGGTAGACCATGACCCCGTAGGTGGGCTTGAGGGTCTCCTCCAGCGACGGGTGCGGGTAGGTGACCGCGATCTCGCCGTGCTTGCGCATGATGAACTCGTCGACCATGGACACGCCGTGGGAGCCGATCATGCCCAAGGGGCCGGGCCTGTACAGGGCGAGCATGGCCACGATGTCCTCGAAGCAGTCCGGGCCCAGCATGCGCAGGTACTTGCGCATGCCCGACGACTCCACCTGGAAGATGCCGTCCGTGTCGCCCTTGGCGAAGATGGCGAAGGTCTCGGGGTCGTCCAGGTGCAGGGTCTCCAGGTCCGGGGCCTTCTTGCCCTGCTCGCGGATGATGTCCAGGCAGTCCTCGATGACCGTCATGGTGCGCAGCCCCAGGAAGTCGAACTTGATCAGCCCGACCTTCTCGACCTTCTTCATGTCGAACTGGGTCACGATTTCGCCCTTCTTCCCCTTGTACAGCGGAAGGTACTCGGTCATGGGCTTGTTCGAGATGACCACGCCCGCCGCGTGGGTCGAGGCGTGGCGGCACAGGCCTTCGAGGCGCGTTGAAATATCTATGAGTTTCGCCACCTTGGGGTCGGTGGCGACCATGTCGTCCAGCTCGGTCACGGCCTTGACCGCGTTGGGCACGGTGATCTTGGCCTTTTCCACGCCGAGCAGCTTGGCCATGACCGCCGGGTCGTCCGGGATGAGCTTGGCGATGCGGTCGGTCTCGCCGAAGGACATGCCGAGCGCCCGGCCCACGTCCTTGATGACCGCCTTGGTCTTCATGGTCCCGAAGGTGGTGATCTGGGCCACCCGGTCCACGCCGTACTTCTCGGCGCAGTACTTGACCACCTCCAGCCGGCGGCGCTCGCAGAAGTCCACGTCGATATCGGGCATGGACACGCGCTCCACGTTCAGGAAGCGCTCGAAGAGCAGGTCGTAGGGCAGGGGGTCGAGGTTGGTGATCTTCAGCGACCAGGCCACGATGGACCCGGCGGCCGAGCCTCGGCCGGGGCCCACCGGGATGCGGTGGTCCTTGGCCCAGTTGATGAAGTCCTGGACGATGAGGAAGTAGGCCGGGAAGCCCATTTGCTTGATGACCCCCAGCTCGTAGTCCAGCCGCTTCCAGTATTTTCCCTCGTCCACCTCGTAGGTGATGGTGTTCAGGCGGCGCTGGAGGCCCTCGCGGCACAGCCGCTCGAACTCCTCGTTCATGGACACGCCTTCGGGCAGCTTGTATTCCGGGAAATAGTAGTTGCCCAGCTCGATCTCGAGGTTGCACTGCTCGGCGATGCGCTGGGTGTTCAGGATGGCCTCGGGCACGTGGGCAAAGGCCTTCTCCATCTCCTCCGGGGTCTTGAAATAGAGCTCCTTCGTCTCCATGCGGAAGCGCTTTTCCGCGTCCACCGTGGTCTGGGTCTGGATGCACAGCAGGGTGTCGTGGGCCTCGAAGTCCTCGGCGGTCAGGTAGTGGCAGTCGTTGGTGGCCACCAGGGGCAGGCCGGTCTTCTCGGCGCACTTGACGAGCAGCTCGTTGAGCCGCGTCTGCTTGCCGATGCCGTTGTCCTGGAGTTCCAGGTAGAAGTTGCCAGGGAAGATGGACTCGTAGGTCCGGGCCATGTCCGCGCCCGCCTCGAGACCCTCGTTCATGAGCTTGCGCGGGATTTCGCCCGCCAGGCAGGCGGACAGGGCGATGAGCCCCTCGGAGTACTTCTTGAGCAGGTGCTTGCTGACGCGCGGCTTGTAGTAGAAGCCGTCCAGGTAGCCGGTGGAGACCAGCTTGATCAGGTTCTTGTATCCGCGCTGGTTCTTGGCCAGGAGGATCAGGTGGTAGCCGCCGCCGTGCTCCTTGCGCAGGTGGGCCTCCTCGTCGTCCACGTCGCCCTCGGCCACGTACACCTCGCAGCCGATGATCGGCTTGATGCCCAGCTCCTTGGCGGCCATGTAGAAGACCACGGCCCCGAACATGGACCCGTGGTCGGTGATGGCCACGGCGGGCATGCCCAGGTCCTTGGCCCTGGTCAGCAGGTCGTTGATGCGGATGGCGCCGTCCAGCAGGCTGTATTCAGTATGGACGTGAAGATGAACGAATTCGGCCACTTAATAAAACTCCTTATGCGCGATTTCGGATGATAGCGTAAAGCGTGGGGGAGTTCCAGCGGGGATTATTCGAGGTCTTCGAGCGCGGCAAGATCTTGGGACAGCGCCTTGAATATCCGGTCCGCTGACGAACCGGGGTATGCTTCGGTAAGGGGCCGGAGGATGTCCCGCCCCCTCCGGAAACAATCCATAGCTTGCTCCGGGCCCCCCATTGGTCTCAAAATGGTGCCGTGAGCGCCGAGGCTTGCGGCTAAATCGAGCGTGAATCTTGCTGGATTGTCCTTGGCGAGGATTTCGTAGATTTCCACTGCCATTTCGATCGCGTCCAGGGCTTCCTTGCTTCTCCCTATGTTCGCGTAACGTCCAGAAGCATTGTTGAGGCTCAAGGCTAAGTTCGGCAAGAATCGATCCGGGTTGCTCTTGGCGAGTTGCTTATAGGCGGTAACAGCTCTTTCAATAGCATTCAGGGCCTTCTGATATTTCTCGATGTCTGAGTAGCGGTTTGAAGCATTGTTGAGGCTCGCGGCCAAGCCTGGCAAAAAACGGTCCGGATTGCTTCTAGCGAGCACTTCTCTAATTTTCACGGCCCTTTCGATCGCGTCCAGGGCTTCCTTGCTTTTCTCGATGTCCGCGTAACGTCCCGAAGCGTTGTTGAGGCTCGCGGCCAAGCCTGGCAAAAAACGGTCCGGATTGCTTCTAGCGAGCACTTCTCTAATTTTCACGGCCCTTTCGATCGCGTCCAGGGCTTCCTTGCTTTTCGCGATGTCCGCGTAACGTCCCGAAGCGTTGTTGAGGCTCATGGCCAAGTCCGGCAAAAAACGGTCCGGATTGCTTCTAGCGAGCATTTCGTAGATTTCGACGGCCCTTTCGATCGCGTCCAGGGCTTCCTTGCTTTTCTCGATGTCCGCGTAACGTCCCGAAGCGTTGTTGAGGCTCGCGGCCAAGCCTGGCAAAAAACGGTCCGGATTGCTTCTAGCGAGCACTTCTCTAATTTTCACGGCCCTTTCGATCGCGTCCAGGGCTTCCTTGCTTTTCTCGATGTCCGCGTAACGTCCCGAAGCGTTGTTGAGGCTCATGGCCAAGTCCGGCAAAAAACGGTCCGGATTGCTTCTAGCGAGCATTTCGTAGATTTCGACGGCCCTTTCGATCGCGTCCAGGGCTTCTTTGCTTTTCCCGATCTCCGCGTAGCGGTTTGAAGCGTTGTTGAGGCTCGCGGCCAAGTCCGGTAAGAACCGGTCCGGATTATTCTTGGCGAGCATTTCGTTGTTTTCGACGGCCCTTTCGATCGCGTCCAGGGCTTCCTTGCTTTTCCCGATGTCCGCGTAGCGTTTTGAAGCGTTGTTGAGGCTCGCGACCAAGTCCGACAAAAAACGGTCCGGATTGCTTCTAGCGAGCATTTCGTTGATTTCGACGGCCCTTTCGATCGCGTCCAGGGCTTCTTTGCTTTTTCCGATCTCCGTGTAGCAGGTTGAAGCATTGTTGAGGCTCGCGGCCAAGTCCGGCAAAAAACGGTCCGGATTGCTTCTAGCGAGCACTTCTCTGATTTTCACGGCCCTTTCGATCGCGTCCAGGGCTTCCTTGCTTTTCCCGATCTCCGTGTAGCAGTTTGAAGCGTTGTTGAGGCTCGCGGCCAAGTCCGGTAAGAACCGGTCCGGATTATTCTTGGCGAGCACTTCTCTGATTTTTACGGCTCTTTCGATCGCGTCCAGGGCTTCCTTGCTTTTCCCGATCTCCGCGTAGCGGTTTGAAGCGTTGCTGAGGCTCATGGCCAAGTCCGGTAAGAACCGGTCCGGATTATCCTTGGCGAGCATTTCGTTGATTTCGACGGCCCTTTCGATCGCGTCCAGGGCTTCCTTGCTTTTCCCGATCTCCGTGTAGCTGTTTGAAGCGTTGTTGAGGCTCAAGGCTAAGTTCGGCAAAAAACGGTCCGGATTGCTCTTGGCGAGTTGCTCATAGGCGTCCACGGCCCTTTTGACTGCGTTCAGCGCTTTCTGAAATTTCCCGATGTCCGTGTATCGGTTTGAAGCGTTGTTTAGGGCCATGGCCAGATCCGGTAAGAATCGGTTCGGATTGTCCTTGGCGAGTTTCCCATAGGTGTCCGCGGCTTTTTTGATTGCACCCAGCGCTTTCTCGCTTTTCCCAATTAGCGCGTAGTTATTCGAAGCGTTGTTGAGAAATCCCGCTCTGTCGGACATGTCTAATTTCGCGTACCTCAATACATTCTCACAAGCGGCGGCACATAATGCGGCCATGCCGTGCGGAGGGTCGACTCCAGCCAGGAAAATCAGCTTGTCATCCAGCCGGTCCAGTTGGCCGAGGTGAGCGGCCAGTATTTCGACCGGGGTCGGCTCGAGGTCCAACTCGACCTTCATGTCCGAACCGATGCGGCAAAGATTGTCCTGCCATTGTCCGTCAGGGGCGTTGAGAATGGCCTGCCGGACCAGTTCCGGCGCCAGGTGTTTGTTGTCCGCCAGCACCTGGCCCACGAAACCGGCGCCCACGATAGGCGGCTGGATGGCGGGGAATGTCTCGTCTTCGGTACGCAGCCAGCCCGCTTCCATCAATTCCCTTTTGACTTCCCAATGCGGCGCGATGCCCAATGATTTCCAGGTTTGCTCATCAAGCGCCCGGACGGTGTCCCAGGATAGGGTCCCTGCCATGGTGGCCATGGCCAACAGCCGCTCCAAGACGTACTCCGCTCCGTGGAGTGTCTTCGAGAAGCTGCGGATTTTCTTCAGCTCCCTGTCGACGAGGGCTTGGATGATTTCGGGAGCCGTATACGACAGTATCTTCCGTTCCGGCCAGAGCGCCGAGAACACGCCGGTGGCCGTCAGGTAGAGAGGCAGGCTGTTTGCTGTATCCGCCTCCATCCAGGCTCGTGCCATTTCTTCCGAGAAGGGTTCCGGCAGCGTACCGCCCACATCGGCGGCGGCCTCCTGCGCCTTGTTCATGATATACTGGGCGTCTTCTGGGCCGATGGGGGAGAGCGGAATCGGGTCGTGATCGATCAGGCTGCTGATGTTGTGCTGCACCATCCGCTCCCGCCATTCGTTGAAGGTCGTTCTCGTGAGAAATAGAATCCGGATTTTGTGAGAGCCGTCCAAGGCCGCCAGATCGTCAAATAAGTCCTCCACCTGTTCGCGCCGTTCCTCCGGGTTGTCGACGATAAGCAGTGTGCCTGCGCCCCCTTGTCGGTATGCTCGGTCCTTGCCATCCAATTTGGCGAATCCGGCGGACCAGTCTTCCTTGTGCAGACCGAGGGCGAATTCGCCCGCAAGCCGCGACTTTCCGGCGCCGCCGGGTCCGCTGAGGATCTTCAGGGAAATGGGATTGTCGTCATCCACCCATGCGCGGAGGGCCTTCTTCTCCTCGTCCCGGCCGACCATCCTGGCGATGGCGATCCGCCAATCCAGCAGATCGAAAATGCGAGGTTTGTTTTGGGCCTTTCGGAAAGGAACGGGAAGCGGAGGCAGGGTCGCCCCTTCTTTCGTTCCGGGCGAGGCGAGCGTGAAGTTGAGGAGGGTGAATGATCCCAGACTGAATTTGACCAATGCCATTCCGAGGTCCGACATGAATGGTTACCTGCCTGTATGATCGATGACTATATATTCTTCCGGGTATGATGCCTTGAGATTGCAAGAAATACAAGCCCATCCCCATTCTCCCGTGAAAACAGTCGCTTGCCATGGCGAACACCGGCTCGGCCCCCGGTTGCGGACGTTCGCAATCAATTCATTATTGACCACATATAGGTGCAACGGTAAGGTGTGGGGAATAAAAACAATCCTTTTCCCGGACCCGGTCCGGCATGCGGGAGCATCATGGCTGAACAGGCCGAGCGCAAGGTTGACGAACAGACGATCCGGGAGATCCTCAACTCCGGAGACGTGACCGCGTTTTTCCAGCCGGTGGTCTCCATCACCACCAAGTCCATCATCGGTTTCGAGGTCTTTTCCCGGGCGGGGCGGGATTCCGGGGTCGGTTCGGACGCCCTCTTCAACGAGGGATTGAGTCCGGACATCACCGTGGAGGTGGACCGGTTGTGCCGGGCCAGGGCCCTGGAGCAGTTCAAGCCCATTCACGCCGCGCACGACCGGCTGCTCCTGTTCCTGAACATCAACCCGAAGATATTCCCCCAGGTGGGCAAGGGGAGCATGGTCGTGGCGGACCAGGCCAGGGCGGCCGGGATCGACCCGGCCAACGTGGTCCTGGAGTGCCCGATGAACACCCCGTACCTCGATGCCATCGAGCACTACTCCGGACTGGTGCGCGAGGCCGGGTTCTCCACCTGTTTCGACAACTGCGCCGTGGATCACCCCTTCAGCTACAGCCTGAACCGCGTTCGGCCCGGTTACGTCAAGATCAACCGGTCCTTCTTCGCCCCGGAGGACGGGGACGAAAACGCGGGCAGGACCCTGGAGGCGTTCATGAGCCTGGCCCGCCGGGTGGGCTGCGTGGTCGTGGCCCAGTGCGTGGAGAGCGAGGAGGAGTCCCTGCGCCTCCTGGAGGCCGGGGTCAACCTGCAACAGGGCTACTACTACACCAAGGAGGACGAGGACCGGAGCAACGATCCGGCCAGGCTGTTCTTCGACAAGGTGGCGGCCACCCACGACAAATACAAGGCCCTCAAGCACCGGCAGGTCCGCGGCAAGAAGGAGCTGTACGGCGACATCTTCCGCACCGCGACCGCCATCTGCAACAAGCTCGCTAACCTGACCGAGGACCGTTTCGAGGAAGGGTGCCGGTCCCTGGTTCAGGGCCGGAAGGGGGTCATCTCCCTGTTCGTGGTGGACGACCGGGGGGTGCAGGTCACCCGCCGGATCCACACGGGCAAGAGCGCCGGGGCGGCGGGCGGCACGGGCAAGGGCGCGGACCTTTCGGCCGAGGACTACGTCCTCTACCTGGACATGGGCTACGACCGGTTCGTCACCCCGCCGTTCCTGTCCCCCTACACCGGCGGGCGGGCCTGCCTGGTCAGCCGTCCCTTCTTCAGCCTGAGCGGCCTGCGCTACACGGCCTGCATGGAGATGTCCTGCTAGCCGGGACCATTGACATCGGGCTGCGAAAACGGTCCATTGCCATGACGAACCCAGACCCGGAGCCGTTGTGGAACCGCTGACCGACGTGACCGCCTACCTGTGGGGCCGACTGCCCCTGATCCTGCTCTTCGTGTGCGGGTATCTGGTGTACCAGCTCATGGCGGCCACGCGGATCACCGACGGGTTCGTGGCCTGGGCCCTGCGGCGCAGCCGGGGGCACCCCCGGCGGGTCCTGTTCTACATCATCGCGGCCTCGGCCGTGCTCTCGTCCTTCATCCCCAACACCATCACGGTCCTCACCCTGATCCCGGTGCTGAAACGCCTGGATCGCGACTTCGCGGACCGGGGGGTGACCGGCATGACCACGGTGCTCATGTGCTCGGCCATCTACGGCGCGGCCATCGGCGGCATGGGGTCGCCCATCGGCTCGCCCGCCAACGCCGTGCTCTTCGCGGCCCTGGACCTGTTCCAGGTGGCCGGTCGCGACCAGCTGACCTTCTTCAACTGGTTCCTGTGGTCCGTGCCCCTGGTGGCGGCCTTTGTGGCGGCGGCCTGGTTCGTGGCCGCAGGCCTGGGGCTGCCCGGGGCGGCGCGCGGCGTGACCCTCGACCTGTCCGGCCCGGCCGGGACCGGGGCCGACGCCCGCCAGCGCTACGGCGCGCGCCTCTTCTGGCTGTACATGGGCTACTTCGTGCTCGAGGCCGTGGCCAGGGAGAACATGGCCGGGTTCGCGGCGGTCTCGCCCGTGGTCAGCCTGGGGTTCGCCGCGCTCTTCCTCTGGCTGCTCTTCGTCCGACGCGCCCCGGACGGGGGCGGACGGTCCGGGCCGCTGCTCCGGGCCGGGGACCTGCTTAAGTCCGTGCCGCGCCGGGGGCTGGTCTTCATTCTGGTGCTGGCCGCGCTGGTGGGCGTGGTCCACTGGACCGGGCTGGACCACAGGACCGTGGCCCTGGCGGGCAGCCTGCTCAAGGGCGACATGGACCCGCGCCTGCTCTTCCTGGTGACCATCCTGGCGGTCATCTTCCTGACCGAGGTCCTGTCCAACACCGCCGTGGTGGCCGCCTTCTTCACCATCGCCTTCTACGCGGCCAAGGGGCACGGGATGGACCCGCTGCCGCTGATGATCGCGGTTGGCGTGGCCTCCACCTGTGCCTTCATGACCCCCATCGCCACCACCTCCAACGCCCTGGCCTTCGGCGAGATGAAGGGCGCGTCCCTCAAGGTCATGCTCGGCCTGGGCTTCGTGCTCAACGTGCTCGGCGCCCTGCTCATGACCGGCTGGCTCTCCTGGGTCCTGCCCCGTCTCTACTAGGCGAACCCGCGGGTTCGGGCGGGGGCGGGGAGGGCGTTTGCGGCCCGCACCTATATATAATGAAAGGGTCCTCCGGGAGGCGTCGTGCGACCCGTGAAAAACTATGTAATTATTTCAGCATGTTGATTATAAAAGCACATTTTTTTGAAAAAAGCCCTTGACCCCTGGAAGGGTTTCCCCTAGAACTCCTCTTCGCCGCTGGGGAACGCCCTGAAGACGACCTCGGCGGCCTGTTCTTTCTCAAATATATTGAACGGTTGGCACCTTCCAAAGCGACCTGAAAAAAGTTGCAGAAAGGTGTTGACGAGGCCAAGCGAAACGCTTAGCTTGCCCCTCCCGCCCAACAGCGGGAACCGACACCGGGATCGACGAAAAAAAGTTGAAAAAGGTGTTGACGGGGGAAAGCCGAAAGCATAGGTTGCCCCTCCTGCCTCCGGGCAGGGTCCGCACCCGGATCGACTAAAAAGTTGGAAAAAGGTGTTGACTTGGGA